>NZ_JAOVZU010000003.1:0-174337 GCF_025717005.1 Actinotalea endophytica | reverse complement strand
GGGGGGCGCCCGGCGCCCACCCCGGCCATCTCCTGCGTGGACGTGCACCGGTGCGCGCGCGGCGGGCGCCGGCCACGGAGAAGTCCGTGTGCCGGCGCCCGCTTCGTCACTCGTCCGGGGCGCGGTAGGGTGTCGGCCATGCGCGGGACGACCCTCCTCCTTGGTCGCCGCGGCGGGGCCCTCTAGGCCGGAACCTCGCCGCGGTGGTTCGCCGTCCCTGGCCGCCAGCCCGCCGCACCTGACGAGGAACCGATGACCATCACCCCTGACGCCCCGGGCGTCCGCAACGCCCAGCAACCTTCCGGCATGCCGGTGCACCGCTACCGGCCGTTCCACGAGCAGATCGCCGTCGACCTGCCCGACCGCACGTGGCCGACCAAGCGCATGACGACCGCCCCGCGCTGGTGCGCGGTCGACCTGCGGGACGGCAACCAGGCCCTCATCGAGCCGATGAACCCCGAGCGCAAGCTGCGGATGTTCGAGCTGCTCGTGGAGATGGGCTACAAGGAGATCGAGGTCGGGTTCCCGTCCGCCTCGCAGACCGACTTCGACTTCGTCCGGATGCTCATCGAGGAGGACCGGATCCCCGACGGCGTGGTGATCCAGGTCCTGACGCAGTCCCGCGAGCACCTGATCGAGCGCACCTACGAGGCCATCGCCGGAGCGAAGCAGGCGATCGTCCACCTGTACAACTCCACGAGCGTGCTGCAGCGCGAGGTCGTCTTCCGCACCGACGTCGACGGCATCCTGGAGATCGCCACGTCCGGCGCGCACCTGTGCAAGAAGTACGAGGAGCTCATCCCGGACACCGATGTGTTCTACGAGTACTCGCCCGAGTCCTACACCGGCACCGAGCTCGAGGTCGCCGTGAAGGTCTGCAACGCCGTGCTCGACGTCTTCCAGCCGACCGCGGAGCACCCGGTCATCATCAACCTGCCCGCGACCGTCGAGATGATCACCCCGAACGTCTACGCCGACTCGATCGAGTGGATGAGCCGGCACCTGCACTACCGCGAGAACGTCGTGCTGTCCCTGCACCCGCACAACGACCGCGGCACTGCGGTCGCCGCCGCCGAGCTGGGCTACCTGGCCGGCGCGGACCGGATCGAGGGGTGCCTGTTCGGCAACGGTGAGCGGACCGGCAACGTGTGCCTGGTGACCCTCGGCATGAACCTGGCCAGCCAGGGAATCGACCCGGAGATCGACTTCTCGGACATCGACAAGGTGCGCCGGACGGTCGAGTACTGCAACCAGATCGCGGTGCACGAACGGCACCCCTACGGCGGCGACCTGGTCTACACCGCCTTCTCCGGCTCGCACCAGGACGCGATCAAGAAGGGCTTCGAGGCCATGGCCACGAAGGCCGTCGCCGCGGGCGTCGAGGTCGACCAGCTCACCTGGGCCGTCCCGTACCTGCCGATCGACCCGAAGGACGTCGGGCGGTCCTACGAGGCCGTCATCCGGGTCAACTCGCAGTCCGGCAAGGGCGGCATGGCCTACCTGATGAAGGCCGAACGGCACCTGGACCTGCCGCGGCGCCTGCAGATCGAGTTCTCCCGGGCCGTGCAGGTCTACACGGACGCTGCGGGCACCGAGGTCACCGCGGACGACCTGTGGCGGGTGTTCACCGACGAGTACCTGCCCTCCGAGCCGGGCAGCGGCCTCGAGCCGTGGGGCCGGTTCCGGCTGCGCGGGTCGCGGTCGGTCTCGTCGGAGGAGGTCCCGGAGCACCTCGAGGTCGACCTCATCGACCAGGGCGCGGAGGTCACCGTCGAGGGGTACGGCAACGGCCCGATCGACGCGTTCATCCAGGCGCTGGGCGCACTCGGCCAGCCCGTCGAGGTTCTCGACTACGCCGAGCACGCCCTGTCCACCGGCGGCGACGCCACCGCGGCCGCGTACGTGGAGTGCGCTGTTGGCGACCAGGTGCTCTGGGGCGTCGGGATCGACCCGTCGATCACGACGGCCTCGTTCAAGGCGATCATCTCCGCGGTCAACCGCGCGCACCGCTGAGCTCGGTTCCCGCTCCCCGTGGACCCGGGGAGCGGGAACCAGCGTCAGCGCTTCTTGTCCGGGCGGGCCCGGTAGGCCTTGGCCCGCGCCTTCCACACCCGGGCGTACTCGGCCTGCAGCCGGGCGTCGCTGCGGCGGGCCTGGAAGGCGGCCTCGCGCTCGAGCGCACGCCAGGACGCGAGGCGACGTTCCGGCAGGGACCCGTCGTCCACGGCGGCGAGCACCGCGCAGCCGGGTTCGACGGTGTGCGTGCAGTCGTTGAACCGGCACCGGTCGGCGAGGTCGACGACGTCGGCGAACACCTCGTCGACCGCCTCGTCGCCGCGCAGGCCGACCGAGCGCAGGCCGGGAGTGTCCAGCACGGCGCCGCCGTCCGGTGCGAGGTGCAGCTCGCGGGTCACCGTGGTGTGCCGGCCCTTGCCCTCGACGCCGAGCGAGCGGGTGGCCATCGCCTGCTCGCCGACCAGCGCGTTGAGCAACGTGGACTTGCCGACGCCGGAGGCGCCGAGCAGGGCGACCGTCGCGCCCTCGGCGAGCCAGCCGCGGGGTTCGTCGAGCCCGCGGCCTTCGGGAGCTGCGACCGCGATCACGTCGCACCCGGCGGCGCTCTCGGTGACCATGGCGACCACCTCGGCCGGGTCGGGGTGCAGGTCGGCCTTGGTGAGCAGCACGGCCGGTCGTGCGCCGGAGGACCACGCCAGGGTCAGCAGCCGCTCGAGCCGGCCGAGGTCGAGGTCGGGGACCATGCCCTCGACGACGGCCACGACATCGGCGTTGGCGGCCAGGACCTGGCCGTCCGAGGTCCCGGAGACCCCGAGCCGCTCGAGGGCCGTGCGACGGGGGAGCAGGGCGGTCACCGCCCACGGGGCGGACCGCTGGGCGCCGGTGTGCGGTTCGATGAGCGCCCAGTCGCCGGTGGCCGGGACGGTGGTCGGATCGTCTGCCGCGTCGTGGTGGAGGCGGGCCGACCAGCGGGCCGTGACCCGCTCGACTCCGGTCTCGCCGGGCAGCATCAGGTCGCAGGCGCCGGCGTCGACCCGGCAGACCCGGGCGACGACGACACCCTCGCCGGCGTCTGCGGCGAGGGTGTCGAGGGAGTGCTGCCAGCCTGCGTCCCAGCCGAGTCGTGCGGCGTGCATGGGGTGGCGGGGCGTGCGGGTCGGCGGTCGAAGGGGTGGGGTGCGGGGAGTGCCGAGCTGGGACAACGGAGGACCTTTCGTCGGCCCGCCGCGGGGCTCAGGGTCGCGGCGGACGGGGGTGGGTGAGGGCGTCGTTCACCTGGGGCATGGCGTCCTCCTCCCGTTCCTCGCTGTCCGGTGGCCGCTCCGGCTGTGCTTGCCGGTGGCCTGCCGGCGGCTTGCCGGCGCTGGGTGCGACGCTAGACCGGGCCGTACCGCGACGTCACGGGGTTTTCCGGGTCGCGCCTCACGGACCAGTGTCGGTGCTCGGGGGAGAATGGTCGGGTGAGCCTGTACCGCGACGAGGCGATCGTGCTGCGCACCCATCAGCTGGGCGAAGCCGATCGCATCGTCACGCTGCTCACCCGCGAGCGGGGCAAGGTCCGCGCGGTCGCCAAGGGCGTGCGGCGCACGTCGTCCCGGTTCGGCTCGCGGCTGGAGCCGTTCATGGTGGTCGACGCGCAGCTGTACACCGGCCGCAGCCTGGACACCGTGACCCAGGTGGAGACGCTCGGGTCGTACGCCACCGCGATCAGCACGGACTATGCGCGCTACACCGCAGGGGCGGTGATGCTCGAGACGGCTGAGCGCCTGGTCGACGAGCACGAGCCGTCGGTCCAGCAGTACCTGCTGCTCATCGCCGCGGTGCGGGCGCTGGCCGAGAGCGCGCACGCGCCGGGTCTCGTGCTCGACTCCTACCTGCTGCGCGCGCTCGCGGTCGCCGGCTGGGCCGCCTCGTTCTCGGACTGCGCGCGGTGCGGCCGGGGCGGCCCGCACGCGGCCTTCGCGGTGGCCTCCGGCGGTGCGGTGTGCCCGGGCTGCCGTCCGCCCGGGTCGGCGTCGCCGGCGCCGCAGACCCTCGCCCTGCTGGCCGCGCTGCAGACCGGTGACTGGGCCGAGGCCGACGCGAGCGAGGACCGGCACCGGCGTGAGGCCAGCGGCCTGGTCGCGGCCTACAGCCAGTTCCACCTCGAGCGCGGGCTGCGGTCGCTGCGGCTGGTGGAGCGCGCGTGAAGGCTCGTCGCACCGAACCGGTGATCGCTCCGCCGCCGCACCCGTCGGGTGATCGACCGCCGGCGATCCCGCGCGAGCTCGTGCCGAAGCATGTCGCGATCGTGATGGACGGCAACGGCCGCTGGGCGAACGAGCGTGGCCTGCCGCGCACCGCCGGGCACGCCGCAGGCGAGGCCGCACTGCTGGACGTGGTCGCCGGGGCGATCGAGATCGGCGTCACGCACGTGTCCGCGTACGCGTTCAGCACCGAGAACTGGAAGCGCTCGCCCGACGAGGTGCGCTTCCTCATGGGGTTCAACCGGGACGTGCTGCGCCGGCAGCGCGACACCATGCACGCGTGGGGGGTGCGGGTCCGGTGGGCGGGTCGCCGGCCGCGGCTGTGGCGCTCGGTGATCGCCGAGCTGGAGACCGCCGAGGAGCTCACCCGGGACAACGACCTCTGCACGCTGACGATGTGCGTGAACTACGGCGGACGCGCCGAGCTCGCCGACGCGGCCCGGGCGATCGCGCAGGAGGCGGCTGCCGGCCGGCTGGACCCGTCGCGGGTCACCGAGGCGACGATCCAGCGCCACCTCGACGAGCCGGACCTGCCGGACGTCGACCTGTTCCTGCGGACCTCCGGGGAGCAGCGGACCAGCAACTTCATGATCTGGCAGGCCGCCTACGCCGAGCTGGTGTTCCTCGACGAGTACTGGCCGGACGTGGACCGCCGGCACCTGTGGCGTGCGGTCGAGACGTACGCGCGGCGCGACCGGCGCTACGGCGGTGCTGTGGATCGTTCGTCGGCCGAGGAGCCCGACGGGTCCGCGTGACGGCACCGAGGGCGCTCAGCGGTACCGCCCGGCGATGTCGCGGCCGATGATCTCCTTCATGATCTCGGTCGTGCCGCCGTAGATCGTCTGCACGCGGCAGTCCCGGTAGGCCCGCGCGATCGGGTACTCCTCCATGTACCCGTACCCGCCGAACAGCTGCAGCATCCGCGTGGTGACGCTGCCCTCGAGCTCCGTGGCCCACCACTTGGCCTTCGACGCCTCGATCGTGGTGAGCGTGCCCTCGTTGAGCTTGGTCACGCACCGCTCGATGTAGGCCTGGGTGAGGTCGACCTCGGTCTCGGCCTCGGCGAGCACGAACCGGGTGTTCTGGAAGTCGCCGATCCGCCGCCCGAACGCGGTGCGCTCGAAGACGTAGTCCTCGGCCCACCGCACGACGGCGCGGGCGCCGGCGTAGGCGCCGACGGCGATCGACAGCCGCTCCCGGGGCAGGCGCTGCATGAGGTACACGAAGCCCATGCCCGGCTCGCCCAGCAGGTTCGCACCCGGCACCCGGCAGTCGGTGAAGAACAGCTCGGCGGTGTCCTGCGAGTGCAGGCCGAGCTTGTCGAGCTTGCGGCCACGCTCGAATCCGGCCATGCCGGTCTCGACGACGAACAGGCTGAAGCCCTGGGCGCCGGCGGTGGGGTCCGTCTTCGCCACGACGATCACCAGGTCGGCGTGCACGCCGTTCGAGATGAAGGTCTTCTGCCCGTTGAGCACCCAGTCCTGGCCGTCGCGTACCGCCGTGGTCCGGATGGCCTGCAGGTCCGAGCCCGCGCCGGGCTCGGTCATCGCGATCGCGCCGATCCACTCGCCGGACGCCATCCTCGGCAGCCAGCGTTCCTTCTGCTCGTCGGTCGCCAGGTCCAGCAGGTAGGGCAGCACCAGGTCGTCGTGCACCGCGAACGCGATCGTCAGGGAGGGCGCGGCCGCCATGTTGAGCTCCTCGGCCACCACCATCCGGAACCGCCAGTCGTGCAGCTCCAGGCCGCCGTACTGCTCCGGGATGTCCAGTCCGATCAGGCCCGCCTCGGCCGCGGGCGTCCACACCGACCGGTCGATGAGGCGCTCGGCCTCCCAGGTGTCGTAGGCGGGCTCGACGTACGCGGCGATGTACTCGCGGACGGTCGCGCGGTAGTCGTCGTGGTCCTGGTCGAAGAACGGCACTGTTCCTCCTCGGTGAGCGGGCCCGGTGCAGGCGTGGGCTGTGGATCGGTCAGCGGGTGACCTTCCCGGTCAGAGCGGCCAGCGGGCGGAGCAGGACGGGCCGGGCGGCGAACCATGCGCCCGCGACGAGCGCGACGGCCACGGCGCAGACGACCACACCGACCAGCGAGTCGTCGTCGCGGGCCCCGAACATGTGGTTGAGGTTGGCGATCGCGCCGGTAGCCAGGACCATCGCCACGTGCACCACGATGAAGGCCGCGAAGAGCCACATCGTCGGGAAGTGGATCGCACGGGCCCGTTCGATCGGGTAGTACCGGTTGATCGCGGCCTTCTTCGGCCAGAGCTCGGACAGCCGCAGACCGGTGGCCGCCGAGATCGGAGCGAGGATGAACACGGTGGCGAAGTACGCGAGCATCTGCAGCGCGTTGTAGGCGATCCAGGTGCTCTCGTGCGGCCAGTGCAGCGACAGGTACTGCAGCACCACCGAGAGCGCGTTGGGGACGACGTCCCAGCTCGTGGGGACCAGGCGCACCCACCGACCCGAGGTGAGCAGCAGGACGAAGAACGTCGTGCCCACCGCGAGCCAGGTCAGGTCCAACGACACGTGGAACCACTGCTCGAGGGTGATGGTCGCGGGCCTCGTCCGTGACCTGGCGATCCACGGCCTGCCACGTCGGGTCCAGTGCGCCGCCGGCCGCCGGGTGTTGTGGATCAGCAGGCCCGACTTGATCATCAGGGCCATCAGGAACAGGTTGAAGAAGTGCAGGATGCCGACCCACGCCGGGGTGCCGGCGCTCTCGGCCCCGGTGGCCACGCCCGGGTAGCGAGCGACGAAGTCCTGCACGCCCGGTCGGCCCCACGCCCAGCGGGCCAGGACGACCAGCACGACCAGCACCACGAGCGCCGCGCCTGCGCCCAGTCCCCAGCGGGTGCGGGCGGAGAGCCCGCCGAACCGCCGGGTGGTGGGCGCCGCGCTCACGCGGCACCCGCTCGCCGTGCCTCGATCTGGCGGATCAGCTCGGGGACCACCGTGAACAGGTCGCCGACGACGCCGAAGTCCGCGATGTCGAAGATCGGTGCGTCGGGGTCGGTGTTCACCGCGACCACGGTCCGTGACGTCGACATCCCGGCCTGGTGCTGGATCGCTCCGGAGATCCCCAGCGCGACGTAGAGCTCGGGGGAGACCGTCACGCCGGTCTGGCCGACCTGGTAGGACTGCGGGACGTAGCCCGCGTCGACGGCCGCGCGCGAGGCTCCGACCGCTGCGCCGAGCGCGTCGGCGAGCCGGTCGACCAGGGTGAACGCGTCCGCGGAACCGAGGCCTCGCCCACCCGAGACGACGACCTGCGCGCCGCGCAGCGCAGGGCGTGAGGTGCTGGCCACCAACGGCGCGCTCGCGGTCACCTGCCCGTCGAGTGCCGGGTCGAGGTCGACCTCGATCGTGCGCACCGACGGGTCCGTGGCCTCGAGGCGGTCGGCGATCGAGCCGGGCCGCAGGGTGATCACCGCCGGGCCCGAGGTCACGGTGGCGGTCGTGGTCCACGCGCCGCCGAACGCGGTGTGCGCGGTCACCGGGCCCTCGGGGCCGGCGGAGACGTCCACCGCATCGGTGAGCAGGCCGCCACCGAGCCGTACCGCGACGCGCGCGGCGACGTCCCGGCCCTCGACGGTGTGGGGCAGCAGGACGGCCGCGGGCCCCTCGGCGGCCGCGGCGGCGACCAGGGCGGCCGCCGCCGGGGTGGACAGCATGGACGTGGCGGCCGGCGTGGTCGAGGTGATGACGCGGCTCGCGCCCAACCGGGCGAGCCGCGCGGCCAGCGGCGCAGGGTCGCCGGCCGTGACGACCACGGCGACCGGGTCGCCCAGTCGGGCCGCTGCGGCGAGCAGCTCGCCGGCCGTCGGTCCGACCTGGCCTCCTGCGTCGAGCTCGACGTGCACGAGGATCGGTGCCACGGGTCGCCCCCTTCTCAGATCAGGTGCCGGTCGGCGAGGAACTGGGCGAGCTGCCGGGCGGCCGTTCCGTCGTCCTCGATCCGGGGACCGCCGGTGCGCCGCGGCATGGCGGCGGTCGAGGTGACGAGCGTGCGCGAGCGGGGCGTCGCGAGGCCCAGCTCGGCGAGGCCGACCGTCGCCGTCGGCTTGCGCTTGGCGGCCATGATCCCGCGCAGCCCGGCGAACCGGGCGTCGGGCAGCTGCTCGGTGATCGAGATGATCGCCGGGAGGGGAGCGCGGACCTGGGTCGAGGCCGCGTCGGTGATCCGGGTCCCGCTCACCTCGCCGTCGGTGAGCCGAACCGTGCGCAGGGCGGACAGCAGGGGGAGCCCGAGAAGCTCGGCCAGCAGGGCCGGGAGCACCCCGCCGCGGCCGTCGGTCGACTCGTTGCCCGCGATCAGCAGGTCGCAGCCCTCCGGACGGAGCGCCGCGGCCAGCACGGTCGCGGTGACCATGAGGTCGGCCCCGGCCAGGGCGTCATCGACGACGTGGATCGCCCGGTCCGCACCCATTGCGAGCGCCTTGCGCAGTGCGTCGGTCGCCTGGGCGGGGCCCATCGTGACGACCAGGACCTCGGTGGACTTCTCGTGGTCCTTGTGGGCGAGGGCGACCTCGACGGCGCGTTCGCTGATCTCGTCGATCACCTGGTCGCCGGCAGTGCGGTCGGTCCGCCCGGTGGCCGGGTCGAGCTGTCGTTCGCCATAGGTGTCGGGAACGTGCTTGACGAGCACTGCGATCTTCATCGATCACTCTCCGTCGCCTGCCGCGGCCCCGCTGGGCGTGCCGCCGCCAGAAGTTACGGTTCGTGTCGAGTGTATTCGAGCCTGGTGGTATCAGGTAACTGCAGTACTAGGTAATTCCCGCAGCGCTACGGTCGCCGGACGCGGTGCCTGAGCGGCGTGCGCGGCGCACCAGCAGCACCGATGTCGTCGCCACCGACGCCACGGCGAGCACGACGATCGCCAGGACCCAGGGCGACTCCTGCGCCATGGCCACGGCGCCGGCGACCAGCGTGGTGCCGATCCCGCCCCACACCACGGCCCACACGAGCGCGCCGGGGATCGACCACACCGTGAAGCGCAGCCAGCCGACCCGCAGCAGGCCGGTCGCCGAGAACACCGCTGACTGGAAGCCCACCGTGAGGAAGGCGGCCGGGACGATCGGCATGCCCCAGCGCTCGAGGACCGCGGTCGCGCGATGCACGCGCGGGTGGTCGAGACGGTCGCTCCACCGGGTGCGCAGCACCCCGCCGGCCACCCCGCGGCCGAGCCAGTACAGCCCCTGCGAGCGGAGCAGGGCGCCGAGCAGGAAGAACAGCAGGATCCAGACCATCGGCCACCCGTCCAGGAACTGGGTGGCCCACTCCGGCACTCAGGACCTCCGAGCGGCTCGGCAGTCGGGGCACACACCGGTCAGCTCGACGGTGTGCTCGATCGCCGCGAAGCCGTAGGCCGCGCCGACCTGGTCCGCCCAGGCCTCGACGCCCGGCCCCTCGATCTCCTCGGCGCGCCCGCAGTCGCGGCAGACCAGGTGGTGGTGGTGCCCGGGACGTGCGCAGCGGCGGTAGACCTGCTCGCCGTCGGTCGTGCGCAGCACGTCGACGACGCCGTCGTCGGCGAGCGAGGCGAGGGTCCGGTACACGGTCGCCAGACCGATCTGCTCACCGTTGGCGCGCAGCAGCTCGTGCAGCTGTTGCGCGGACCGGAACTCGTCGAGCCCTTCGAGCGCGTCGGTCACGGCGGAGCGCTGCCGGGTCATCCGTTGCATCAGGTCTCCTCGATGACCCGGACGTCGTCGGCCAGGTCGGGGTGCGGGTCGATGCTGAGGTCGGGGTGGCGGCGGGCGTTCTGCACCATCGTGACGACGGCGTAGATCACGATCGCGAGGACCACGATGGTGGCACCGGGCGGTAGGTCGTACCAGTACGTCACGGCGAGCCCGACCACGCTGACGCCGGCGCCGATCCCGCTGGCCAGCGCCATGGTCCGCTGGAACGACCGCGCGACCACCTGCGCCGTCGCGACCGGCACGATCATCAGCGCCGAGACCAGCAGCAGGCCGACCACGCGCATCGCGACGGTCACCGTGAGGGCCGCGAGTGCGGCGAGCAGGGACGTGAGGAACTGCACCGGCAGGCCGCTGGCCCGCGCGAACTCCTCGTCGTGGCTGACCGCGAACAATGCGCCGCGCAGCCCGAGGCCCACGGCGAGCACGATCCCGGCGAGCAGCGCGGTCCACAGCAGGTCGGTGCGCGAGACCGTCGCGATCGAGCCGAAGAGGTAGCTCATCAGGTTCGCGCTCGTGCCACCGGCGATCTTGATCAGCAGCACGCCACCCGCGATCCCGCCGTAGAACAGGATCGCCATCGCCACGTCGCCGGTGATCCGGCCACGTGCGCGGACCCACTCGATGCCGACCGCACCGAGCACCGCGACGGTCATCGCACCGGGCAGCGCGAGCACGTCGGGCGGGGTGAGCCCGGCGAGGGCGCCGGCCAGCCAGCCCGCGGCGACGCCGGTCAGCGCGATGTGCCCGATGCCGTCGCCGAGCAGGGCGAGGCGTCGCTGCACCAGGAACGTGCCGATCACCGGCGCGGCGGCGCCGACCAGGACGGCCGCGAGCAGCGCGCGCTGCATGAGCGGTGAGGTGAGCATCTCGATCATCCGTCGCCCCCGATCACCTCGAGGTCGAGGAGGCCGTCGTCGCGGGGCGGCTCGGCGTGCGGGTGCGCGTGCTCGTGCTGAGGTCCGGCGTGCTCGGCCCGGGCCGGGGGCGGGGGACCGTCGTGCACCACGCGCCCGTGCCGGAGCACCACCGCGCGGTCCAGCATCGAGGCGAAGGCCTCGGTCTCGTGGAGCACCACGACGACGGTCGTGCCCGCGCGACGCATCCGGTCGATCGTGGCGACGAACGTCGAGATCGTGTCCAGGTCGATCCCGGTGGTGGGCTCGTCGAGCACCAGCAGGTCGGGCTCGCGGACCAGGGCCCTCGCGATGAGGACGCGCTGCTGCTGGCCTCCGGACATCTCCTGGACCGGGTGGTTCGCGCGGTGGGCCATGCCCATCGCGTCGAGCGCGGCGATCGCCTGGGCCCGCGAGCCGGGGCGCAGCCGGCGCCGCGAGAGCAGGCCGGCGCGGACGACCTCGCACGCCGTGGTCGGGACGCCGGTGCTGGCGGGCATGCGCTGCGGCACGTAGCCGACCCGGTGCCACGGGGCGGTCCGCAGCGGCTGGTCGAACAGCCGCACCTGGCCCTTCGCCACCGGGATCACGCCCAGCGCCGCCCGGACGAGGGTCGACTTTCCCGAGCCGTTCGCGCCGAGCAGCGCGACGACCTCGCCGGGGCGCACCGTGAGGTCGACGTCCATGAGGATCCGTCGCCCGCCCAGGACGACGTCCACCCCGTCGGTCCGCAGGACCGTGCCGGACGTCTGGCTCATGTCCACCAGCCTCTCATGCTGCGAACGATTCCCTCTTTCACCGTCGTGCCGCGCCGGGGCGCGTCCTGGGCGCCGCTCAGGAGCAGCCGAGGCCCTGCTGGAGTGCGGTGAGGTTGTCCTGGGCCAGGGAGATGTAGTCCTCGCCGTCGGCCGCACCGGTGATCGTGGACAGCACCTGGGTGTCCAGGTCGAGGTCGCTCGCCAGGACGTCGGCGACCTTCGGGCTCGAGGTGTTGGCCATGAAGATCGTGGTCGCACCGGTCTGCGACGCGATGTCGGCGACCTCCTGGATCCGGGCGGGCGACGGCTCGGTGTCCTCGTCGAAGCCCGAGATGCCGACCTGCTGCAGGCCGTAGGCGCTGGTCAGGTAGCCGAAGGCGGGGTGGGTGACCACGACGGTGTCGCGCTCGCAGGACGCCAGGCCGGTCCGGTACGCGGCGTCCAGGTCGGCGAGCCGGCTGTCGAGGGCACCGGCGTTGGTCGTGAACTCGTCGGCGTGGTCGGGGTCGATCGCGGCGAGCGCCTCCGCGACGGCGTCGACCACGGCGGGCAGCTGGTCGACGGCGAGCCAGGTGTGCGGGTCGTACGCGGCGTGCTCCTCCTCGGCGTCCCCGTCGTCGTGCTCGTCCTCGCTCGCGGGCAGGACGTCGACGATGGTCGCGGCGTCGACGATGTGCGCGGGAGCGGCCTGGGAGACCGCGTCGTCGACCGCGGTCGCGACGGCCCCGGTGAGGACGACGAGGTCGGCGCCGCCGATCTCGGTGACCTGCTTGGGCGAGACCTCGAAGGTGTGCGCGTCGGTCCCGGCAGGCACCAGCGTGGTGACGTTCACGAGGTCGCCGCCGACCTGCTCGGCGATCCAGGCGTACGGGTACAGCTCCGCGACGACCGTCACGCCGGAGCCGGAACCGGAGTCCGTGGCACAGGCGGTGAGGGGGAGGGCGAGGGCTGCGGCCGCCGGCACGGCGAGGAAGGATCGCTTCATGAGGATCATTCTCAAGTAAGTTGAGAACGATTGTCAAAACATCGTCCGGCGGGCGGTTCCGATCCGGGTTGGCACGGCCTCCGCACCGTCCGCACCCCGGTAGCCTGGGTCCCTTCCGCCCGCGCGAGCCACGTGCGGGCCTGCGCACGTCTGGAGACACCCGTGGCCTCTCGCCTCGACTCGGTCATCAACCTCGCCAAGCGCCGTGGCTTCGTCTTCCCGTCGGGGGAGATCTACGGCGGCACGCGCTCGGCGTGGGACTACGGGCCACTGGGCGTCGAGCTCAAGGAGAACATCAAGCGCCAGTGGTGGAAGACGATGGTCACCAGCCGTGACGACATCGTCGGCCTGGACTCCTCGGTGATCCTGCCGCGCCAGGTCTGGGTCGCCTCCGGCCACCTCAAGGCGTTCCACGACCCGCTCACCGAGTGCCTCTCCTGCCACAAGCGGTTCCGCGAGGACCAGATGCTCGAGGAGTACGAGGAGCGGAAGGGCCGGCCGGCCGAGAACGGTCTGGCCGACATCGCCTGCCCGGCGTGCGGCACGCGCGGCCAGTGGACCGAGCCGCGCGACTTCAACATGATGCTCAAGACGTACCTCGGCCCGGTCGAGGACGAGTCCGGCCTGCACTACCTGCGGCCCGAGACCGCGCAGGGCATCTTCGTGAACTTCGCCAACGTGATGAGCGCGGCCCGCAAGAAGCCGCCGTTCGGCATCGGCCAGATCGGCAAGTCGTTCCGCAACGAGATCACGCCCGGCAACTTCATCTTCCGCACCCGCGAGTTCGAGCAGATGGAGATGGAGTTCTTCGTCGAGCCGGGCACCGACGAGGAGTGGCACCAGTACTGGATCGACACCCGCACCGACTGGTACGTCGGGCTCGGCATCGACCGGGACAACCTGCGCCTGTACGAGCACCCGCAGGAGAAGCTCTCGCACTACTCCAAGCGGACCGTCGACATCGAGTACCGGTTCGGCTTCCAGGGCAGCGAGTGGGGTGAGCTCGAGGGCATCGCGAACCGCACCGACTTCGACCTCACGACCCACAAGGAGCACTCGGGTCAGGACCTGTCGTACTTCGACCAGAACAAGAACGAGCGCTGGGTCCCGTACGTCATCGAGCCCGCGGCCGGTCTGACCCGCTCGCTGATGGCCTTCCTGATCGAGGCGTACGCCGAGGACGAGGCGCCCAACACCAAGGGCGGCGTGGACGTGCGCACCGTGCTCCGGCTCGACCCGCGGCTCGCGCCGGTCAAGGCGGCCGTGCTGCCCCTGTCCCGGCACGCCGACCTGTCGCCGGTCGCGCGGGACCTCGCCGCCGAGCTGCGTCAGGCGTGGAACGTCGACTTCGACGACGCCGGGGCCATCGGTCGCCGCTACCGTCGCCAGGACGAGGTCGGCACGCCGTTCTGCATCACCGTCGACTTCGACTCGCTCGAGGACCGGGCCGTGACGATCCGCGAGCGCGACACCATGTCGCAGAACCGCGTCGCGCTGGACCAGGTCGCGGGGTACCTCGCGCAGCGGCTGATCGGGGCCTGAGCGCCGCCGGCGGCTGATCAAGGTCCGAGGGGGCCGGGCGGCGCGGTGGCGAGATCGGCGTGATGCGCCGTGTCTCGCGCCCAGCGTGGGTGGTTGAGCAGACGCGACGCGAGAGGCACTCTCGCGTGCGCCCGGCGCCCGCTCATGCCGATGAGCGCTCGCCCTCTCCGCGAGTTCGCTGGCTGTGTGCGAGTTCGCTGGGTGTGGTCAGCGAACTCGGCGTCAATCAGCGAAGTCGGCCGCCCAACCCGCACGGACATGCCGCTCTCAGCGTGCGTTGGGGTCGGTTCCGTCGAGCCGGACGAGGCCGAGGCCGTCATGGGGGGACACAGACGTACGCGACATAGCTTCGTCCGGCCGCTTGGGCCTTCGCCCAGGCGAGCACCTCGGCCACGTCGACACCCCGGAGTTCGTACTCAACCTGTGCGCCGTCAGCGTCGTGGAAGTGGACCCGGTAGCTCGGCCTCTCGATCTCCCAGGTCTCGTCGCGCGGATCCATAGCCCTGACGTCCGTGACGCCGAGCGTCTCAGATCCCCTGGCGCCACGTCCGCATCCGCCGCTGATGGCATAGCGTCATCCGCTCATAGCCGCGCACCGCGCGCGTGCCCGTGCGGCAGACTCGCCTCGGGGATCGGACGGGAGGCGCGCGCTCGTGGAGTGTGAGTGCGGCAAGCGAGTCGAGCTGGAGGGCGCTGACGCGCGCGAGTACGCCGACAGACACCTTGAGAAGCTCGAGGTCGACACAGCGCAGTGGACCGTGCGGTACGTGTGCCCGGAGACCGGGCGGCCGTGGCTCATGGACTACCCGCACTCGAAGTACCCGGCCCGGACCGAGGGTGACCAGGCCCAGCCCGACGAGCCAGAGCACCACTAGCGTGTCGAGCGCCAGCCCCCACACGACGGAACGCGAGGGCGCGCGGCCAGATCGGCGTCGACGGAGCCCGATGACACCCGCGATCAGCACAGCGAGGGCCGCAGCCGCGACGAATGCCGGCACGGCGTAGCTGAAGCTCCGCCAGATCTGGACCACTGAAAGCCCTCGCCTCACGAGCATCGGGCATCGGGCATCTGGCACCGGGCAATCAGGCTCGCACGGTCCGACACCGACCCCTGGGTGACACCCGGGCGCCGAGGTCCGGGCTCGACGCCTCCGGTCCTGACCTCAACGACCCGAGCCGTCACCGAGCAGGAACTGCTGGATGGCGACTGCGGCGGCTCCGCGGGCCCACTGGTCGGAGTCGTAGGGTTGGATGGCGATGTCGATCGGGGCGGCGTTGGGGTCGCGTTCGCGGGCGATGCGGGCGCATCAGCAGCCCGGAACCCACCGCGCTCTCTTCGGCCACCCCGCGGCCGGCCCACAGCTCGCTGCCCTCAGTGGCACGATCGAGGGCGGCGACCTCACCGTCGACATCCCGACCTTCGACAGCTGGGCGGTGATCGTGGTCGACCGATGATGCTGTCCCCGCTGTCGCCCAGTTCCCCTCTTTGTTCCCCTGTTTGACCTGACCCGGCGTGATCCCAGATGATCGCCCTACGACCCGAAATTAACTTGACCTGGGCATACGTGGCCCAGTCTGACCCCTCGTGATGCCGTTCCGCGAACGCAGAGGTTCAATGGGCTCGTTTGACCCGACCAAGGCACGACCAAGGTCCCGTGCCGTTGGGATCGCCGACAGTAAATTCTCGGGGTCGGGCCCGATCGGAGGGTCCTCGACAACAATGGGGGCACATTATGTCAATCAATCGTGCTGTCGCTTCGCTAAGCCTGGCGGCAGTTTCCGTCGGATCGGTCTCGTTCGTTCCCGCGTTCAAGGCATCGGCCGCCATCTTCTGGTTTGCGGCCCTATGCCTGTTCGGTACGGCGCTTGCCTTCCTCGTTCGCGATCGGCGCCGGAGGTCGCGCAAGCCGGGGCCCGCGCAAGCCGGAGCCGGGCCGACGACGGTCGCGGCGATCGTGGGGTTCGCCACAGCAGTCGCCGTAGCTCTCGCAACGAATAGCGCCACGGACTCCGCTTCCACTGCGATGGATGACCGCATCGTCGGTTCAACTGTGGTAGCCGAAAGCGCTCTGAACTCCGCGGGCGGCATGGACGCACTGCCGGTGAGGTCGGAGTCCATCCTCGTGACGAATGAGTCGGTGAGGGCCACTGCGGAAGAAGTAGCTCGCGCGAGTGCCTCGCTCACCAAGATGGCAGACGCCCCCTCCAGGGCAGCGGTCGCGACAGCTCTGCGTGACGGCTACGTCTCGCAGAGCGGGCTGAAGGTAGACGTCGACTCCGCGACTGCCTACCAGGGGTCGGGCGGTCAGCGCGTTGTCAACATTCCGCTCGTTGGCACCAATCTCCCCGAGGTTAGCAAGATTGCCTTCATTTCTCAAGGCCGCGAGACGACAGTTGTGGAAATTGCTGCGGAAATGGTCTCCGAGAACTCAGTGGCCGTAGCCATTTGGCAGGATGGCGTGCCAATTCACAGCGAACTGGTCACTGCGCAGAATCAGAGTTCGCTGACGGGCCCGGCCGTCGGCAATGGATTCACCGTTCAGGACGCCTCTTTCAGCTGGTCAAAGCTCAACAGCTGCCTTTCGAGCGCAGGTATCTCCTGGGCCATCATCACGGTAATTGGCATCGTCTGCGCCGCCGTCTGCGCAGGGACCGCTGGCGCCGCGTGCGCCCCGTGCATCGCATCGGCGGCAGGATTCACCGGTGGAACGATCTCCTACTGTGTCTGGAAGGCATCGCACTAGCCGCCGACAGGGCTGGCGGCCTCGGATCCACCGCTCGGGTCCAAGGCCGCCAGAACCGCATTCGCGAACCGCGAGCGGGGACGAGTGGCTCATCACAGGTGAGGGTGTAGTCGGCTGAAGCCGCCGGTCTCGAGCAGGCTGCGGGCGATGTAGTGGGTGAGGTTGCGGAACCCGAGGGCCGAGCCGCGGAGGTGCTCGAGGCGCCCGTTGACCGCCTCGGTGGGCCCGTTGGAGGTGCCGGGTCGGTCGAAGTAGGCCAGCACGTCCGCTGATCGCTTCTTCAAGGTCCGGCCCAGAGTCGTGACCTCGGCCAGCCATCGACCACGTCGCCAGCGGCATGGGCCGCGGCAGGTGCGGTCGTACGGCAGCTTCACGAGGCGCCGCTGCCGCCTTGGCCTGGCACTGGCTCGGACGAGCTCAGCTCGAACCTGGACCGCGAGTGCGAGTGGCTCCTGGCGAACGGGGTACTTCCCCCGACGGTGTCACCGTCAACCGCCAGGTCGCCGAAGACGCGCTGCGGCCGTGGACGCCGGTGTTCACCCACGGCGACCTGCAGGTCGCCCACGTCTTCGTCCAGCACGACCAGGTCACCGGCGTGATCGACTGGTCCGAGGCGGCACAGGGCGACGCCTTGTACGACCTCGCGATCCTGACCCTCGGGCACGAAGAACACCTCGGCGACGTCGTGGCGGGTTACGGCGCCGCTGTCGACCTCGACGTGACCCGCGCGTGGTGGTCCTTACGAAGCCTGAAGGCGGCCCGGTGGCTGATCGAGCACGGCTTCGACCCCGCACCGCCTGGCTGCGAGTTCGACGTGCTCCGGGCGCCGGCTCTAGCGAACGCGCACCCCACGGCGAACACCCACCGCCAGGGCCGACGAGAGGCCCGCACCCCTGAAGGCACCGCACCACGACCGTCGCACGCTCATGCCGCAGACGGTGCGCGTGGGGCGTGGAATCTGTCAGGTCTCGGCGGTTCGCTCCTGCGTAGCTCGGAGGCGGACGGCGAGGTGGTCGGCGTAGGTCGGCTCGGTAGCGTCGTCCGGCTCGCGCGGCGGGCCTCCGGCCCAGGGCTCGAGCGGTTGGAGGCCCAGCTCGGTGCCGTCCGGGAGACGGACCGCCAGGATGCCCGAGGTGAACGGGCCGCGCACGAGTGACCGGCCTTCGACGCCGGCGACCTGGGCCCACGGGAGGGTGATCACCTCGGTGATGGTGTCCAGGCGCCACAGCTCCAGGGAACGCTCGGTCGCGACGAAGGCGACACGCAGACGGGGCAGCTTCGGGCCCGTCCCGGGCACGTCGCGCACTCGTGACAGCGTCGTCGCCGCTGCCCAGCCCGGGATGACCAGCGAGGCAGGTCGAGCCCGACACACCCGCGCGACGGCCCGTCGCCACCACACCGCCAGCGTTGCGTACACCATCGCGATGCCCAGGAACCACGCAACCGCAACGGTGGTGACGACGCCGGTCTCGGGACTGGCGCGCCCAACGATGATGCCCGCAGCGGCCGACAGGCCCACGACCCACGGCCAGGCTCGAGCCAGCCAGTCCGGAAACGGCGCGCTGCCGACCCTGGCCCCCTGCTCACTCACAACACCAGCATCGGCATCAGCGCGCGAAGACGTGAGCCGCCGCCGATCACCCGTCACAGTTCCCCAACTCGCCCAACTGGCAGGACCGCGAAACGCGCGCTCATGCCGCTGATGGCATGGCGGCATAGCGTCGTCCGCTCATGCCGCGCCCCGGGTGCA
This sequence comes from Actinotalea endophytica, assembly GCF_025717005.1. GTDB lineage: Bacteria > Actinomycetota > Actinomycetes > Actinomycetales > Cellulomonadaceae > Actinotalea. The sequence goes on along the minus strand of NZ_JAOVZU010000003.1, from coordinate 155,701 downwards.
TCCGGGCGTTCCGGTCGAGATGTAGCCTGCGGACGAGCCGAGGCCGGAGGTGATGGGTGCCCGATCTCTCCCTCGCGCCACCGGCCGTTCTTCGGCTGGCCCAAACCCTGGCCGAACGTGGAGCGCCGCTGACGATCCGCGCGTTCGACTCACCAACGAATCAGCTCCTCGGAGCGACCCTGGATGTTGGCTCGGTCCGAGTGCTGGCTGACGGCGGCCAGTGGTTCGTGGACCTGGCACCACCCGGTCTCGACGAGTACTTCGACACCGCCGTGTGGACCGCGTGCCTCAACGGAACCGACGTGAGCCTCGACCTGGAGTCGCTCGACTCCCAGGTCGGTTGGCTGGAAGAGCACCTCTCCAGCGGGTTCGCCGGGGACGGCAGGATCGAGTGTCTGCGGGACGCGCGACGCAGGAGGGCCTACGGGCGGATGGGCCTGGCGACCTAGCGCCCGCACCACGGGTTCGCGTGAGGTCACCGTCCGCTCTCACGCCGCGTGGTCGCTACCCCGGCGCCCAGGCAGCGTGGAACTGCACCGTGCCGGCGGTCAGGGCCTCGGTGTGCTTCCGGTCGCCGCCGTATTCAGTCCAGACCCACGTGCCTCTGGCGATCTCGATGCGGAGGACGCGGCCATCCACGCGCGCACCGATGGGGTTGATGTTCAGCCGTTGGGTGCCGTCCAGCTCGATCCGGACCTCGTCGCCCGAGGTCGCGGCGCCGGTGAGCCGATGCAGATTGTCGTGAGGGCGGCCGAACCAACCCGACGGAAGTTCCAGGCTCGCCACCTCGCGCTGGGCGAAGAACTCGACGATCGCGTCGACAAGGTCTTGGGCTCCCATGGTCACGCTGACATCATCCCCTCGCGCCCGGGGCAGTGAAGAACACGCGGTCATGCCGCTGCGCGGTCGGCCGTCTCTGTTGGGGCGTTTCGGTCAGAATGGGTACATGACGTCGAGCTCCCCGAAGTCCGAGTGGGCGGATCGCTTCCCCGCCGGACCTCCGATGCGCGAGGAGCTCGCTCGACTCGTGGAGAGCGACGGTGGGCGCGACGACGTAGAGAACGGCTACTTCGAGGCTGCCAACGACCCCCAGTTCGTTCACCAGGAGACCGAGCAGAGGCGCTTCCGCGGACAACTTCGTCGGCGGCTGCGACACCTCGAATCGAAGGCTCGACGCAAGCCAAGCGCGTAGCCGTCCGCCGCGCGCTTGTGCCGCTGGTCGCTTCGTGTCTGTCAGAGACCGAGCGTCAGCGGGAGCGCCGCGTGTGCCCGTCGGGACGGACTGGCTCGCCGAAAGCTGCGGCAACCATGCGGCGGACCTCTTGACGCTGCGTGGTCGCCATCAGCACCGGATCGAGCCCCTCGGCCCTGACGACGGCATCGGTGAACGCATCGACCGACGTCGGCGGGTCGTCGATGAGGCGCTGCCGATCCTCAGGCGGCAGGCAGTAGCCGAGCCGAACACAGAGATCGTCCAGTAGCCCCGCTGCATCCACGGCGGCCACGGTAGCCGCCGAGCATCCGCTCATGCCGCTGATGGCATGGCGGCATAGCGTCGTCCGCTCATGCCGCACTGAGCGCGGGCGGTTCACAGCTGCGGCTCCTTCAAGCAGCCTGGTCAAGCCTCGGCTTGGAGTGCCTCCGGCAGCGGCAGGCCCAACAGCGTGATCAGTTCTTCGACGGTCTCCTCGACGAAGACCGCCTCTGGTTCAGCTTCGGCGTCGTTGCTCGCCAACAACGACTCCACGGCCGCACTCGCTACCTCGACCCCGAGCTCCGCTCGGGCCCAACTCGAGAATGCGCCCGCCGCGGCCGGTCGATCCACGGGGGCGTTCTGCTTCGGGTCATCGAAGTAGATGCGCGGCTCGTAGCCGAGGTAGAAGTACCCACGCGGCCCGGCCTCGCTCTCGAACTGCACTGTCGCAATGCTGCTGTCGTGGATGTCGACGACAAGCGGCGCGCTGACGGGCTCGCCATGGGCGACAGTGACCCACCGTCCGTCGATGAAGGCGAGGCGTTCGAACATTCCCATGGCGGGGAGGGTAGCGCCGGGACAGGGTGTGCGATGCCGACTCACGATCTCGGTTCGGCAGGCAACGATCATCCGCTCATGCCGCGGACGTGGCGGGCTCCGCGGCGGCTACGGTGACCGCTGGTGCAGGCTTCGGTAGGCGTGCGGGACGAGAAATGGTTCGCTCGTGCGTCTGGGAACCAAGGGGGTCGCCGGGCGTGGTTGTGGTCGTGCTGCTCGGCTTCGCGGCGAGCCTGGAACTCGTGACCGCGGGGGCGGCCGGCCCGGTCGGAAGCCCCGGCCCCCACCTGGTCTACCGCTGGACCTGGTGGGTACCCCCGGCACTGGTCACCGCAGCGGCCGCCTACGTTGCCGTGTCCGCGGGCCGTGGCCTGCCGACCGGGGTGGCCGTTGTCGCGGGCGTCATCGCCGTCGGGTCAGGAGCTGGGCTGCACCTCAAGAAGATCGCCGACGACTCCCGCCAGATGCCCCGTCGCAGCATCAGTCGGGATCCCAACCGGGGTCCTCGGGTGACGGTCCTCGCGCTCGCCGCCGTGCTGGTCATCCTCGCCGCCGTCCTCGCCTGAGCCCAGGCGGGTCATCCGCTCATGCCGCGGAGCGGCATGCAACGGGCCGGGCGACTCACGCCCCGACGTAGACCACGTCGAGCTGAGCGTGCCGGAAGATCCATGTCTCGAAGCCGCTCCATCCGATCGGACGTCGAGCTGTCCATCCGCGAGGACGAAGGAACCGTCGCCAGCGAACCCCGATCAGCGAACAGCACCGCAGCCAAGTCCAGACCGCACAGGTCCCAGACAACGTCCCCGGCGTCAGCGGCGCCCCAGGAGGTCACCACCTGGTCGCCACGACGCCACGCCCAACCGCCGAGTAGGGACGCTGCCCTGTCGTCCCCAACCAGCGAGGGCATCGGATCGCTGTACTGCACCTCGCGGATACGAAGCGGCGCCAAGGCGCGGATCGCTCCGCCTAGCGAAGTGGCGTCGTCCATGAATCGATCATCTCGGATCAGCTGCCATCGGCTCATGCCGCCGTGCGGTCGTGAGCGTCGGCGTCAGTCGTCGGGGCCCTCGGTGACGCGAAGGGTGAGTGCGCCGCCGTGGCTGGTGACCTCGAACACGACGCGACCGGACTCGCCGTCAGCGTCCTTGAGGTAGCAGGCGAGCCAGAGGGTCCGCGCGTCGAGCATCTCCGCTCGGAACATCGAGACGTCTCGGACGACCACGTCGTCGAGCCGATCATCCGGTCCCCGCAAGTCGATCCGCTTCTCCACGGCCTGAGCCTAGGGGCGATGCCCGCGGCCCAGACGGAGCGCCAACTCGCCTCGCCGGTGAGCGCCGATCAAGGACGGAGCGCGGCTTCGAGCGCTCGGAGCACCCCGATGGCGTGCGCAAGGTCATGCCAAGCGGTCTCGGGTTGCCCCGACACGACGGAGACCTCCTCGAGGTCGTCGCTGAGCTGGCCGACCGTGAGTTCGGACGGCTCCTTGGTCATGTCGTAGGCGGCGTCGACCGGAAGGTGCCAGTAGTAGTCGATCTCGACTTGTACGCGACGGCCCAGCTGTCTCTCGCACGCGTCCAGGGCACCCACGATCGCAGTGCGCAGCGTTCGAAGGTCGATCAACAGTGGCTCGGGCATGCTCGCAGCCTCCCAGAACGACTGCACGCTCACGCCGCTGACGGCATGGCGGCATGGCGTCATCCGCTCATAGCCGCGGGCCGCGCGCGTCTGCCGATGTGCGGATGCACTTCTTGGCAGTTCCCTAGGGGCTTCCCGCGGGCTCAGTGTTTCGGGGTACTCGGAGGTGGGTTGCGTGAACTCCCAGGAGCGCAGGACGTGAACAGACCCGAGCGCCCGATCCGCCCTCAGCAGTCCGCGGCGTCCTGGGCCAGAACCTCGGCGTGGAGTTTCGCGTGACCGGCGAACTCGATCGCTGTGCTGAGGTCATCGCCGCGCAGCGTCAGCGTTGCCCAGCCGACGACTCGCTGGGCGTGACTCTGCAACGCCGGGAACGTGTTGTTCGCCTCGGACCAGCCGTCGATCGCGGTGAACAGCTGCTCCCAGCGCTCCTGCGGGTCCGCCCACGATCCACCACGGACGTTCGGCTCGAGACAGGCCAAGGGTGCGACCCCCGGCTCCGTCGTCAGTCCGGGCTCTCCCTGCTCTCCCGGAAGGAGCCCTTCGGTGACAGCTCCTTCGACGGTGCCGTTCCCATCCCGATCACCGTAGCCGGGCACGTCCGGACCGGTCACCAGGTTGGCTGCCTCTTCCGCGGCCGCCTTGGCCTCGGCAAGAGTCTTCGCCTGCCCCCAGCGGTCCACTGCGGCACTGATGGCTGCGATGCGGTCGGTCACCGCGGCCGGGGCGGGGGAATCGGAGGCGCCTGAGCTGCAGGCCGAGAGGGCGAGGGCTGCGGCGAGGGGGAGGACGAATCGGTGCATGCTCCGAGCCTAGGCATCCGAGAAGTCGACATGCCCCGGCGGCCAGCTAGCTTGGCGCGGCACTGAGAGCTTCCACCTGGGCGCCCCGGACTACTGGCGGCGCGGCGCCAAGTGGGGCCCGTTGCCGGTGCGATCGGCGCCTTCTCGGCTGTGCTTGCCGTCTTCGGGGTCGTCTGGGTCGCGGCCCACTGGCCTGAGGGATCGTCTCTGAACGCGCCTGTCGCCTGGTCGGCGGCCAGCGAGATCGTCTTCGGGATGGGGTACCTCGCGGCATTGCGCCTCGTGAAGGCGCGCCCTCGCCGCCTGTTCCTCGGGCATCATCGGGCCGCGCTGAGCGCGTTGCCTCCGGGTGCGTCGTCCGCAGCTGCGGACCGCGCGCACGGCAGCTCTGAGGACTCGTCGTCTGGCAGGCTGCGGACGACCGGACAAGGAAGCCGCGCTCAGCGCCCTGGCGAAGGTCGCCCTCGCCTACCTCGACAGGGCTGGCGAGGTCACACAGCGGCGGGGACTCTTCGGTTCGCGCCCCACGCTTCGGATCGTCGCGGACCTGGACCCGATCGACGGTTCTGCCGGAGCCGGGCACGCCGCGGTCCGCGCTGTTTCGGAGTCCTGTTCTCCTGGGTCAGGACTCGTCGGCGCGGTCCAGGCCGAGGGTGGCCAGGAGGTCCTCGTGCAGCTGCATCCACACGGTGTGACAGGAGTCGACGTCTACCCCGTCGACCCACCGCCGTTCGCCCGCGAGAGCCCGAGTGAGCGCTGCTGTGAACCGCGGACCGTAGCCATCGAACCGCGGCAGCGCCTCTGACAGCTCGATCGTCAAGGAACCCACCAGGTGGCCGAGGGACGTCAGCCTGTCCAACACCTGGTCGTCCCAGTGGTGGTCGGTGTGGTCGTTCGCAGCCACCGGGTCCCCGGGCAGCGGGCGGATCTGCCAGCGTGTGACGGCGTCCAGGAACCGCGCGTTGGCGGGCAGGAAGCGAACGTAGGCATCGGCGACGGCGGGACGGGCGCCGGTGGCGTCGAGCTGCGCCGCGAGATGCTCCTCGTCGCGGGCGCGGCCCCGTTCGGTCAGAGACCAGCCGTGCGAGCCGGCGAACTCCGAGCGCACGACCCACCCGAACGCCTCGAGGTCGAGCAGGACCTCGGAGACCTCCGAGGTGGCGCGGAGGTAGCGTCGCGCCACCGCCGCGGTGTCGGCGAAACCCAGCAGGCGGACCGCGTGGAGGGTCATGGCGGTCTCGGACAGCTCGGCGTCGGGCACCGCGTCATCCTGCCAGGAGCGCGACCCGACCTGACCTCGGGGTCGCCGTTGCAGCTCGCGACGACGAGCTGTGCCCGGTGCCCTTCGCGCTCATCGCCATCGCTCACTCATCCTTCGGCCGAGGTCCGACCGTGCGGTCCGACTCGACGACGTCGTCGAGCCGGGCGGGCTTGGTGGCGAGGTAGCGGTGCACGCTTCCCCACCCGCCGACCTCGTCGTCCCGGACCTCCAACCCGACCCCGGACAGCACCACGGGCATGTCGCGGACGAGATCGCCGAGGGGCTTCCACACCCGGTTCACCAGGGCGGTGCCCACGCGGTTGCCGTCGGCGGGGTAGCCGATGTCGACAAGCACCAGGCGGCCGCCGGGCTTGAGCACCCGCGCGAGCTCCGACGCGGCAGCGGCGGCATCGGGGTATCCCGTGAAGGCCATCGTGTTCACGACGGTGTCGAACGTGGCGTCCGGGTAGGGGAGGTGCTCGACGTCGCCCTGGCGCAGGTCCGCGAACAGCCCGGCCCGGTCGAGGTTGCGGCGCGCGACGTCGAGCATCGCAGGGTTGAGGTCGACGCCGTCGGTCCGGAACCGGCCGGCGTACCGGGTGAGCAGCCAACCGGTGCCGAACGACACCTCGAGCACCCGGGGGCCGTGGATCTCCGGCAGCGCGCTCCCGAGCCACCGCCGCCAGGCCGGGGTCGCCTTGACAACGACGTCGTAGAGCCGCGCGAAGCGCGTGTAGAGCCGGTCGTTGGCGCGCGTGTAGGCGTCGGGGTCGACCGGTTCGGGGGAGTAGGGCGCCGCCGCGATGGGCGTCAGCCCTTCTTCCGCCGTGCGAGCAGCAGGCCCACGCCGATCCCGATCGCGGTCATCACGGCGAGCACGAGCCACAGCCACGTGGTCACCTCGATGCCGAACACGTTCACCGTGACCCGCTCGCTGTTCTGGATCATGAAGACCACGGCGAGCGCCGCGAGGACCACGGCGAGGACCCGACGTGGCGTGACGGAGCTCTCCTGCTTGCCGCTGGTGTCTGCCATGCCGCGAGTCTGACACCGACGGTGCGTCGCGGGGGAGGCTTCAGTCGTGCGTGCCCGCGTGGGTGTGACCGGTCGGCGCACTGTGCCGGCCGCGCACCGCGGAGGTGCTGACCACCACGGCCGCGATCGCCGTGGTCAGCGGGATGGCGAGCACCAGGCCGATCGACCCGACCAGGGTGCGCACGATCTCCTCGGCGAACGACCCGCTGGAGATCGTCTGCGCGAGCGGCAGCCGGTACACCTCGAGCAGCATGAGCACCGGGAGCGCAGCGCCCGCATACGCGAACGCGATCGTGTACACGGTCGAGGCGATGTGGTCGCGGCCGATCCGCATCCCGCGCGAGAACAGTGTCCGGCGGTCCGCGTACGGCGCCGACGCGCGAAGCTCCCACACGGCCGAGGCCTGCGTGATGGTGACGTCGTTGAGCACACCGAGCCCGGCCAGCACCACGCCGCACAGGAAGATCCCGCGCATGGCCTGGGTGTCGAGCTGCCCGGTGATCTGCGCGACCCGGTACGAGTCCTCGGTGGACACCCCGGTGAGGTGCGCGAGCCGGGCGCCGAGAGCGCCGAGCGCAGCGGTCGCCCCGAGCCCGGCCATCGTGCCGAGCAGGGCCGTGGTCGTGCGCCGGGAGAACCCGTGGGCGAGGTAGAGGACCACGATCATGATCGCCGCCGAACCCACCAGGCCCACCGCGAGCGGGTCCCGGCCGTCCAGCAGCGCCGGCAGCATGAACATCCCGATCACGGCGAACGCGAGGGCGAGCCCGACCAGCGCCCGCACGCCCCGGAACCCGGCGACCATCACCACGACCAGCGCGAACGCCGCGGTCAGCCCCCACAGCGGCAGCGCGCGGTCGAAGTCGTACCAGACGTAGACCTCCTCGACGCCGTCCGCGGCGGGGAAGTGCTGGAGCACGATCCGGGTCCCGACGTGCACATCGGCCACCGGCACCGTGCTCGGTGCCCAGACGTCGACGCTCGTCCCCGACGCGAGCTCGGCGGTCACCTGCAGGCACGGGACGGTGTCCGGCACGGTCCCGTCGGGCAGGCGGTCCTCGTTGGTGCCCTGGCACTCCTGCGGCGCGAGCGCGGTCACCGTGGCGAGCGGGTAATCCGCTCCCGTGTCCACGATCCCGGAGTCGTGCACCGCCCCGGTCGGCCGCAGCACGACCAGGCCGACGACCGTCGCGATCACGAACGGAAAGACGATCGCGGCGAGCACCGCGGTGGTCCTGTCCCAGCGCACCGCTCGATCATCGCACCGGGTCCTCGAACGCGCCGGGCGAGGGCGGCCGCCCGGTCGGACCGCTGCGTGGGCGCCGGGCGGGCCCCTGAGCGGGCCCTGCCGTCCGCTGGGCGACAATGGGTCGATGACCACCTCACCGACCGGGCAGCGCTCGCTGCTGCCGCCGCTGAAGATCGGTGACCTGGCCGTCGAGACCCCCGTGGTGCTCGCGCCGATGGCCGGCGTCACGAACCGCGCGTTCCGCCTGCTGTGCCGCGAGCACGGGGCCGGGCTGTACGTCGCCGAGATGGTGACCTCTCGCGCGCTCGTCGAGCGCACCCCGGAGTCGTTGCGGATCATCGCCCACGACCCCGGCGAGACCCCCCGCTCGGTCCAGGTGTACGGCGTGGACCCCACGACGGTCGGCGCCGCCGTGCGGATGATCGCCGACGAGGACCGCGCCGACCACGTCGACCTGAACTTCGGGTGCCCGGTTCCCAAGGTGACCCGCAAGGGCGGCGGTGCCGCGCTGCCCTGGAAGCGGGACCTGTTCGCCTCGATCGTGCAGGCCGCCGTCCGGGCCGCCGACGGCCGTATACCGGTCACGGTCAAGATGCGGATGGGCATCGACGACGACCACCTGACCTACCTCGAGGCGGGCCGTACCGCACAGGACGCGGGCGTCGCGGCCGTCTCGCTGCACGCCCGCACCGCGGCCCAGCACTACTCCGGGACCGCGGACTGGAGCGCGATCGCCCGGCTCAAGGAGCACCTGGACGTCCCGGTGCTCGGCAACGGAGACATCTGGTCCGCGGAGGACGCCGTGGCGATGGTGCAGAGCACGGGGTGCGACGGCGTGGTGGTCGGCCGTGGCTGCCAAGGCCGGCCCTGGCTGTTCGCCGACCTCGCGGCGGCCTTCGCCGGCGACGACACCCGCCAGCGCCCCGGGCTGCGCGACGTCGCGGCGACGATCCGCCGGCACGCCGAGCTGATGATCGCCGACCTGGGCGAGGACCGTGGGATGCGCGAGCTGCGCAAGCACATGGCCTGGTACCTCAAGGGCTACGTGGTCGGCGGCGAGCAGCGGCGCATGCTCGGCCTGGTCAGCACTCTCGAGGAGCTCGACGAGCGGCTCGCGGCGCTCGACCTCGACCAGCCGTACCCCGGCGAGCCGGCCGAAGGCCCGCGCGGACGGGCCGGCAGCCCGAAGCGGCCCGTCCTGCCCGAGCGGTGGCTCGACTCCCGCGAGCTCGACGCGGAGTTCCGGGCCGAGCTCCGCGAGGCCGAGCTGAGCGTCTCGGGCGGCTGAACGCCGGAGCCCGGGTCGGGGTCGGGAGAAACCCTCGCCGGACACGGGGCACGTTCGTACCCTGGAGACGTGGACCTGGTCCAGGTCGAGCTCGATGACGAGTCGCCGTCCGGGAGGCCCCCGCGGGTCCGCCGCCGAGTGCGGGTCTGGGCCGGCCTCGCGGCCGTGGTCGTGGGCGCCGTCGCGATCGTGGTCGGCGTCCAGGACCGGGCCGCGATGCGTGCGACCGAGCGCCTCGCCGCCGTCGACGGGCTCGACCAGGACCTCACCCAAGAGCGGTCCGAGGCCTGGCGGGCCGAGGCGAGTGGCGTGCTCGGCGTGGTCGACGACCTCGTGCTGCTCACCCGCGGGACCGGCGGCGCGGCCGCCGTGGCGATCGCCGACGGCGAACCGGTCTGGGCCCACGACGCCGGGGTCTGCTCGCTCGTCGACCTCGGCGGGGAACCGGTCACCGTGCGGCGTGCCGCGCTGACCCGAGTCCTGTGCCAGCAGTGGCGGGGCTCGCCGAGCGGCGGAGTCCTCGGCGCCGAGGTGCTCGACAGCGCGAGCGGTGCGGCACTCGCGCGGGTGTCCGTCGTGACGTCGGGTGGCGCGTTCGTGACCATCTGGCGGGACATGCTCGTGGGCGTCGGCGTGGACCTGCGCGACCGGGTCGTCGCGCAGGGCTGGTCGATGGTGACGGGGGACCGGGTGTGGACCTGGACGGGCTCGGCGGGCGCCGTGCCCGTGGCCGACCTCGCCCACGCCCAGGGCTGGCTCCGGATCGACTCCGCGGGCGGCCGGATCCTTCTCGACGTCGAGTCGGGCACCGTGGTCGTCACGGCCGCCGAGGTCGCGCAGGCGACCCTGGTCGTACTGCCCGACGGCGGCACGGCGACCACGGTCGTCGAGCCGGCCGGGACCGAGGTGGAGCTCTCCGGCCCGTCCGGCGCCAGCCGCACGGTGATCCGCGACGCGGCGTACGCACGGCCCGCCGTCGACGACCCGCTGGCACGCGACGTCCTCACGCTCTACCGGGACGGTGACCGGCTCAGCGGCGTCGATGCGGTCACGGGCGAGGACCTGTGGCGGCTGGCCGGCCGGCCCTACCGTCCCCTCGCGAGCCTGGGGGGCGTGCTCGTCATCGGCTACCCGGTCCGGGCGGTGGACCCGCGGACCGGCGCGACGCTGTGGACGTCGACCGCCACGACCGGTCTGCTCTGCGACGGCCGGAACGTCGGCGTTCTCGAGGCCGGGCGCCTCGTGGTGCGCGAGCTGCGCACCGGTGCCCTGGTGGCTGCCTCGACATTGCCCGACGGCGCCACGGCGATCGCGAGCCTTCCCGGGGGCCGGTGGGCCGTCGTCACGGACGGCGAAGTGGTCACGTTCGCGCCGGTCTGAGGCCCTAGCCTGCTGGCATGGGGGGCACCGTCGACGTCGAGCTGGATGACACTGCTGCACCTGCGCCCGAGCCGGCGGGTCGTCGCCCGAGATCACGGTGGGTCGCGCTGGCGTTCGTGGTGGTCGTCGTGGGGACCGGCCTGTTCTGGTTCCTGAGGGGTGGGCAGGCTGCGGCGCAACCCGTGGGCCTGGTGACGGACCTCACCCAGCCGCGGCACGAGCTGTGGCGCACCGAGGCCGCGTCGGTCATCGGGATCGTCGGTGACGTCCTCGTGGCCGACCGCCTGGACGGCACCACGGTCGGGCTGGACCTGGCCACCGGCGAGCAGCTGTGGCAGGTCGGCTCGGACCACGTGTGCTGGGTCACCGACGGCTCGCTGCCATCACAGGCGTTCAGCGTCCACCCGACCGCGGGCCTGGGCGCGGACCGTTCGCTCGTCTGCCAGGTCGGGGAGGAGGACGGGCGTGCCCTCGTGACGCTCGACGCCGCGGACGGCTCCGAGGTGGCCCGGCTGGATGCAGCGTCCTCCCAGACGAGCGTGCTGGTCACGGTCGGCGACGTCCTGCTCGATCTCGACATGGGTGTGACCCGGACGGTCACGGCTGTGTCGACCCGGGGTGGCGAGCTCTGGTCCCGGACGCTCGACGCGCCGGTGTACACGCAGGTCCTCGCGGGTGACCGGCTGGTCCTCCCCGGACCGGGCGGCGTGGTGGTGCTGGACCTGCGCACCGGCGAGGTCAGCGACGACCCGGGACCGTGGGCGCTCAGGACCGTGACGCTCGAGGACGGCGGTGTGCTGCGCACCCAGGTCGACGACGACGGCACGATCCGCACTGTCGTCCTCGACGGTGACCGGCAGCGCTGGGCCATCGACGGGAGCTACCTCGCGCCCGCGCTCGGCGTCCCGGTCACCGGCGACGTCGTCCTTGTCCAGGAGACCTCGGGTGTGGTCGTCCCGGTCGACGTCAGGACCGGCGAGCAGGCGTGGTCCGGCGACCAGCTCTCCTTCCCGCTGCTGGGGCTGGACGACACGCTGGTCGTGGGCGGACTCGAGCCGGACGGCACGTCCCGGTTGGACGTCCTCGACGCCTCGACCGGAGCGACGCTCTGGTCCGTCCCCGGTGGGGCGGCCACCTCCGGGTCGAGCCCGCTGTGCGACGGCCGCAGCCTCGGCGTGGCCGAGCAGGTGAACGGCGAAGAGGAGCTTGCGGTCCGAGACCTCCGCACCGGTGAGCTGGTGACGTCGTGGCCGCTGCCGGGTGCGTGGCCCTCAGCCGTCGTCGCGCTGGACGACGGCCTGATCGCCCAGGTGCCGGACGTGTCGGCGCAGCCCGCCACGAGCGACGCAGGGGTCACCCCGGAGGTCGTGATTCTCGGCCCGTGAGGTGGCGGTGAGACAGTAGGGCCCATGCGTCCCACCGTCGTGGCCGTCGTCGGCGCCGCCGCCGTCGTCGCCTCCTTGGCGGCCTGCACGCCGTCGGCTCCCGAGCCGGCGTCCGACGTCGGGGTGCAGCTGTTCGAGTGGACCTGGGACGCGATCGCCGCCGAGTGCCCGCACCTCGGCGAGGCCGGCTACGGCTGGGTGCTCACCTCGCCGCCGCAGGAGCACGTGCTCGGCTCGCAGTGGTGGACGCAGTACCAGCCGGTGTCCTACCAGGTCGAGTCGCGGCTCGGCACGCGCGACGAGTTCGAGCAGATGGTCGGGGCGTGCCACGACGCCGGGGTGCAGGTGATCGCCGACGCCGTGATCAACCACATGGCCGGCAGCGAGTCCGGCACCGGGTGGGCGGGCAGCACGTTCACGCACTACGAGTACCCGGGCCTGTGGACCTACGACGACTTCCACCACTGCGACGCCCCGGACGGCGACATCGCGGACTACCGCGACGCGACCCAGGTGCAGACCTGCGAGCTGGTCAACCTCGCCGACCTCGCCACCGACACCGAACCGGTGCGCGCACGCCTGAGCGAGTACCTGCTCGACCTGCGCAGCCTCGGGGTGGACGGGTTCCGGATCGACGCCGCGAAGCACATGGCGGCCGAGGACGTCGCGGCGATCCTCGAGCCGCTCCCGGACGACACCGTCGTCCTGCAGGAGGTCATCTACGGCGACGGCGAACCGATCACGCCCGAGCAGTACCTCGGCAACGGCTCGGTGTTCGACTTCCAGTACGCCTGGGACCTCGAGCGCATCCTGCGGAACGGCCGCCTGGCGAGCCTGCTCGAGGCCCGCGCGTCGGGGCTGCCGGCCGAGTCGTCGGTGCTGTTCGTGACGAACCACGACACCGAGCGCAACGCGCAGACCCTCTCCTACCGCGACGCCGCACGGTTCGAGCTGGCGACCGTGCTCATGCTCGCCGGTGACGACGGGACACCGATGGTCTACTCCGGCTACGCCTTCGACGACCGCGACGCCGGGCCCGACCAGGACGCCGACGGCGCCGTGCTCGACGCGTCCTGCGCGGCGGACGCGGGACCCGGCGCCGACGTGGCTGACGGCGGCTGGGTGTGCGAGCACCGCTGGCCCGCGATCCAGGCGATGGTGGGTTGGCGCGCGACGGTCGGGGACGCTCCGGTCACCGACACCTGGGCCGACGGCGGCGCGGTCGCCTGGAGCCGGGACGGCCGCGGCTTCGTCGCCGCCAACGCGGGCGACCCCACCACGGTGACCATCCCGACATCGCTGCCCGACGACACCTACTGCGACGTGCTCACGGGAGGTGCGGGCGAGGACGGCTGCCTCGGCACCGCGGTCGAGGTGAGCGGAGGCGAGGCCACCGTCACGCTGGACACGCTGGGCGCCGTGGCCTTGGAGCCGGATGCCACCGCGGGGTCGTGAGCGCGACGTCGTGAGCGACGACGCGGTCGACGTAGAGCTGGTCGAGGACGGCCGGCCCGGATCCGAGCGCAGGCGGGTGCCGGTGCGCGGCGTGGTCGCGCTGCTGCTCGTCCTCGTGCTGTCGGTGGGCGTCGCGCTCGTGGTCGCCAAGGTGCACGAGGCGCAGCGGGCCCGCGAGCTCGCCGCGCGCGGCTTCGCGACCTCCTTGACCCGCCCGATGGCCCAGGCATGGTCGGCCTCCGGCGCCACGCCCCTCCTCGCCGACCAGCAGCAGCTCGTGGTAGCGACGGCCGACGGCCTCGAGTCCCGGGACCTGGTCTCCGGGGAGCGGGTCTGGGCACTCGACCTCCAGGGCACGTGCCTCCCGGTGGTCGGGGGTGAGGCCTGGGTGGGCATCGGGGTCGCAGCGGCCGGCGACGACCCGGCCCGGCTGTGGTGCCGCACCGGCGACGGCCGGGACGTGTCCGTCGACCCGGGAGGCGGTGTCGTGGTCGGCGAACGTCCCGTCACGGGCACGGCGGTGCTCGCGACCGTCCTGGATGGTGACGTCGTGCGCCTGCAGGTCACCGACGACGGCCGGATCGACGCCTCGCGCTGGTCGCTGGACGGCGTGCTCCGCTGGGAGGCCACCACCCCGGACCCGGTGGCCGCGACCGTCATGCCGATCGTGATGCTCGAGTCCGGCGGCGCGTACGCGCGGGTGACCGGCACGCGCACGCTGCTGCTGGACCTGTCGACCGGCCAGGAGGTCGACCCCCTGGTCGCCGCGGCGGGCGGCACGACCGAACGCCGGACCGTGTCGAGGTCGGTGCCGATCCCCGGTGGTGGGGACGTGGAGCAGCGCGACGGCCCAGGGCTCCTGCCCCAGGTGGTCGCGGTCGGCCCGGACGGCGTGGAGTGGTGGCAGTCCTCGGGTGCGCTGGTCCGGCCCGACCGCGACGACGGCAGCGACCCGGAGGTCGTCCTGGTCCAGTCCGGTGGGGTGCTCCTCGGCGTCGACGTGCGCACCGGGGAGCGGCTCTGGAGCTATGTCGAGGCCGTGCAGCCCGCGGTGCTGGTCGGCGGCGTCGTGGTCGCGCAGGGGTCCGGCGAGATCCTGGCGCTCCGGGTCGCGGACGGCGGGGTGCTGTGGCGGCACGAGGTGGGCCACGAGCTGACCGGCGCCGCCCTGACCTCGGACGGCCACGTCGTGGTGGGCGACGACGGAGCCGACCTGGTCGCCTGGGGGCTGCTGGACGGCGCCGAGCGGTGGCGTGACCAGCTGCCGGACGGTGCCCTGTGGGACGGCGTGCTGCCCGACGGTGCCCTGCTGGTCGGCGCCGCCGACTCGGTCACCGTGCTGCGCTGAGGGCCCAGACCGTGCTGTCGGTGCCGACCACACGGTCGTCCCGGTCGTCGGACCGCAGCACCACGTCGTAGCCGGCCGGAAGGTCGATCGGCGCGCCGAGGTTGGTCACCACGAGCAGGTCGGCGTTGCGGAACGCCGTGACCTCCTCACCGAGGTCCACCCAGGCGAGCGGTCCGAGGCCGAGGCGCCGCTCGCGCCGGAGCCGCAGGGCGGCGCGGTACAGCTCGAGCGTCGACCCGGGGACGCCGGTCTGCCGGTCCACGGCGAGCGGTCCGAAGGACGACGGCTGGGGCAGCCAGCTCGCCCCGGTGGGGGAGAAGCCGTAGGCCGGGGCGTCGGCGTGCCAGGGCAGCGGCACCCGGCAGCCGTCCCGGCCCCGCTGCGTGTGAGCCGTGCGGGTCCACACCGGGTCCTGGCGGAGGTCGTCGTCGAGCGTGGTGTGCTCGGGCAGGCCGAGCTCCTCACCCTGGTAGAGGTACGCCGAACCGGGCAGGGCCAGCATCATCAGGCTCGCCGCCCGCGCCCGCCGCAGCCCGACGACGGCGTCGGGCTGGGGGTCGTCGGCGCCGATGCCGGGCGGGAAGCCGCCGCCGAGGCCGAGCCGCGAGGTGTGCCGCACGACGTCGTGGTTGGACAGCACCCACGTCGTCGTCGCGCCGACCGAGTCCATGGCGGCCAGCGAGCCCGAGATCACGTCGCGCAGCGCGCCCGCCTCCCAGCGCGACATGAGGAACGCGAAGTTGAAGGTCTGCTGCAGCTCGTCCGGCCGGACGTACGCGGCGAGCCGGGACAGCGGCTCGACCCAGGCCTCGGCGACCATCGCCCGCTCGCCGGGGTACGCGCTGAGCACCCGGTGCCACGAGCGGTAGATGTCGTGCACGCCGTCCTGGTCCCACATCGGTCCCTCGGGCATGCCGTCGTCGGCACCCGGGTCGCCGGTCTCGGCGCCCGCGGCCTCGGAGCCGTCGTCCGCACCGGCGTCGTCGTCGGCCGCCATGATCCGGGAGCGGCCCGTCCAGTCGGGCAGGTCCGGGTGCTTGACCATGCCGTGCGCGACGTCGATCCGGAAGCCGTCGACGTCCCGGTCGAGCCAGAACCGCAGGACGGCCTCGAACTCGGTGCGGACCTCCGGGTTCGACCAGTCCAGGTCCGGCTGGGTGTGGTCGAACAGGTGCAGGTACCACTGACCCGGCGAACCGTCCGGCTCGGTGACCCGGGTCCACGCCGAACCGCCGAAGGTCGAGAGCCAGTTGTTCGGCGGTTCGTCCCCACCCGGGCCTCGGCCGTCCCGGAACAGGTACCGCGCGCGCTCGGGGCTGCCGGGCGCGGCCGCGAGCGCAGCGACGAACCACGGGTGCTCCCAGGACGTGTGGTTCGGCACCAGGTCGACCAGCACCCGCAGGCCGAGCCGGTGCGCCTCGGCGACGAACGCGTCGGCGTCCGGCAGCGTGCCGAAGACCGGGTCGATGTCCCGGTAGTCGGCCACGTCGTACCCGCCGTCGTTCTGCGGCGAGACGTAGAACGGCGACAGCCACACCGCGTCCACGCCGAGGTCGCGCAGGTGGGTCAGGCGCGACGTCGCACCCGGCAGGTCGCCGACCCCGTCACCGTTCGCGTCCGCGAACGAGCGTGGGTAGACCTGGTAGACGACGGCATCGCGCCACCACTCGGCGGAGGTGGCAGGCGGGTGGGTGACGGTCACGAGCGGGAATCCTCTCAGGCCCGGGCGGGTGGTCCGCGACGCCACGCCCCGCGGTCGGGCGGGTTCGGCGAGACTAGGGTGAGACCCATGGGGTACAGCGACCACGATCGCGCCCGCCGGGTCGCCGAACCCCCGAAGTCCGAGATGCGAACGGACTTCGAGCGCGACCGGGCACGCGTCGTGCACAGCTCGGCGCTGCGCCGCCTCGGCGCCAAGACGCAGGTGCTCGGGCCGGCGAGCGACGACTTCGTGCGGACCCGGCTCACGCACACCCTGGAGGTCGCCCAGGTCGGCCGTGAGCTCGGCAAGGCGCTCGGCTGCGACCCGGACGTGGTGGACACCGCGTGCCTCGCGCACGACCTCGGGCACCCGCCGTTCGGGCACAACGGCGAACGTTCGCTCGCGGAGATCGCCCGGGAGATCGGCGGGTTCGAGGGCAACGCGCAGACCCTGCGGCTGCTGACCAGGCTCGAGCCGAAGGTGACCGACGAGCACGGGCGCTCCGTGGGCCTCAACCTCACCCGGGCCAGCCTCGACGCGGCGACCAAGTACCCGTGGCCGGCGGCCGACGCGCCCGAGTCCTCGCCGCGGAAGTTCGGCGTCTATCCCGACGACCTCGAGATGTTCGGCTGGCTGCGTGAGGGCGCGCCGGCCGGGGCGCGCTGCCTCGAGGCCGAGGTGATGGACCTCGCCGACGACATCGCCTACTCGGTGCACGACGTGGAGGACGCGATCGTCTCCGGGCGGCTCTCGCTGGCCGTGCTCGACCACGCCGACGCGCGCGACGCGGTGATCGCCCAGGTGCACGCCTGGTACGGCACGCACGTGTCCGCGGACGAGCTGTCGGCCGCGATGCACCGGCTGCCCACCGTGGAGACCTGGGTGCGGGACGTCGACGGCTCCCGGTCGGGCCTCGCGGCGCTGAAGGACATGACGAGCCAGCTGATCGGGCGGTTCGCGGACGCCGCGATCACCGCGACCCGGGCCGTGCACGGCGACGGCGAGCTCACCAGGTACGCCGCGCGGCTCGTCGTCCCGCACGAGACCCTCGCCGAGATCCTCGCGCTCAAGGGCCTCGCCGCGACCTACGTCATGGCCCCCAGGGAGGCCGAACCGCTGTTCCGACGTCAGCGCGAGCTGGTCGCCGAGCTGGTCGACGTGCTCGGCGAGCGAGCCCCGGTGGCCCTCGAGCCGCCGTTCGCCGCGGACTGGCGTGCCGCCTCGGACGACGCCGCGCGGTTGCGGGTGGTGGTGGACCAGGTGGCCTCGCTCACCGACGTCTCCGCGGCCGAGTGGCACGCGCGGCTCCTGTCGCCGCGCTGGGCGGCCCGATGACGGCGCCGTGTCACGTGGTGGTCTTCGGGGTGTCCGGCTGCGGCAAGAGCACGGTGGCCGCCGGCATCGCCGAGCGCACCGGCCGGGTGGCCGCCGACGCGGACGACTTCCACCCACCCGCGAACGTCGCGAAGATGAGCGCCGGCGTCCCGCTCACCGACGAGGACCGGGCACCCTGGCTCGAGGCCGTGCGGGACTGGATGACCGACCGGTGCCGGGCGGGTGAGCGGACCGTGGTCGCATGCTCCGCGCTCAGGCGGGCCTACCGGGACGTGCTGCGCGGCGCCGAGGGCACGGTGGTGCTCGTGCTGCTCGACGTGCCCCGCGACGAGCTCGAGCGGCGGCTGCGCGGGCGAACCGACCACTTCATGCCGGCCAGCCTGCTCGACTCCCAGCTCGCGACGCTCGAGCCGCCGCAGGGCAGCGACGTGCTCGTCGTCGAGGCGCACCGGGACGCCGGCGACGACGTCGAGGCGGCCTTGGCGGCGCTCGACCGTTGGGCGGCGGCGCACCCGGCATGAGCAGCGGCGACCTGGTCCTGGTCAAGCTCGCCTTCGCCGTGCTGGTCGCGGCGGTCGGCCTGGTCGGCACCTGGGTGCCGTGGCTGCTGGGTCGCCGCGCCGCCGACGACCGCGTCCTCGCGTTGAGCGACACGTTCGCCGCCGGCGTGCTCGGCGGAGCGGGCCTGATCCACCTGCTGGGATCCGCCAACGACCTGTTCCGGACCGTGCTGCCGGACGTCTCCTACCCGATCGCGCTCGTGCTCGCGGGCGCGGGCTTCCTGCTCATCCTGCTGATCGAGGCGGTCGTGGTGCCCGCCCACCCCGGGCACGACGCCGTGCCGGCCGTGGCGGGGTCCGCCGGCCTGCAGCACGAGCTCGACTGGCACCCGGAGGGGCCCCGGAGCCGGGCGCTCGTGCTGCTGGTCGTGCTCTCGCTGCACTCGGTGATCCTCGGCGTCGCGCTCGGGGCGCAGAGCGCGTGGGCCGGCGTGCTGGTGGTCCTGGTGGCGATCCTCACGCACAAGGGGGCCGCCGCGGTCGCGCTCGGTGTGGGCTACCGGCGGGCGGGTCTGAGCCACCGCGAGGCCCTGCCACGGCTCGCGTTCTTCTCGGCGATGACACCGCTCGGCATCGTGCTGGGCACGATCGTCGGGGCCGTCCTGCTCGGCACCACCGCGCAGGTGTTCGAGGCGGCGTTCGACGCGATCGGGGCGGGGACCTTCCTCTACATCGCGGCGTTGGACATCATCAAGACCGAGTTCGACGGGCCCGGCCACCACGCCCAGAAGTGGCTGGCCACGGCTGCCGGGTTCAGCCTCATGGCGGTCCTCGCGTTCTGGTTGTGAGCGGCCGGTCGGCACGTGTGCGGCGGCCGGTGACCTAGACTCCGCACGTGCCCGGACGGATCCGACGTGAGGACGTCGCGACGGTCCGGGAGCGTGCCCGGATCGAGGAGATCGTCGGCGAGCACGTCACGCTGCGCCCCGCGGGCGTCGGCAGCATGAAGGGCCTGTGCCCGTTCCACGACGAGCGGACCCCGTCGTTCCACGTCCGGCCGCAGGTCGGGCTGTGGCACTGCTTCGGCTGCGGCGAGGGTGGCGACGTCATCAGCTTCCTGCAGAAGATCGACGGGCTCGGCTTCACCGAGGCGGTCGAGCACCTCGCGGGTCGGGTCGGCGTGCAGCTGCGGTACGAGGAGGGCGGCGCGCCGCGTCCCGGTGAGGAGCCCGGGCGGCGCCAGCGCCTGATCGAGGCGCACCGGGCCGCGGCGAGCTGGTTCGCCGAGCAGCTGACCAGCCCGGAGGCCGCACCGGCCCGGGCGTTCCTCGCCGAGCGCGGCTTCGACCGCACGGCCGCCGAGCACTTCGGCGTGGGCTACGCGCCGAAGGGGTGGGACCACCTGCTCCGGCACCTGCGCGGGCGCGGCTACACCGAGGCCGAGCTGATCGCCTCGGGGATGCTGTCCCAGGGCCAGCGCGGCGTGTACGACAGGTTCCGCGGCCGGCTGATCTGGCCGATCCGGGACGTCACGGGGGACACCGTCGGGTTCGGCGCGCGGCGCCTGTACGAGGACGACCAGGGGCCCAAGTACCTCAACAGCCCGGAGACCGCGCTCTACAAGAAGGCCCAGGTGCTGTACGGCATCGACCTGGCCAAGCGGGAGATCGCCAAGGCGAAGCGGGTCGTGGTGGTCGAGGGGTACACCGACGTGATGGCCGCGCACCTGTCCGGGGTGCCCACCGCGGTCGCCACCTGCGGCACGGCATTCGGCTCGGACCACGCACGGATCGTCCGGCGGCTGCTCGGCGACACCGCCGCCGGGGGCGGTGTCCAGCTCACCGGCGGCGGCTCGGTGGGCGGCGAGGTGATCTTCACGTTCGACGGCGACGAGGCGGGCCAGAAGGCCGCGCTGCGGGCGTTCGGCGAGGACCAGCGGTTCTACGCGCAGACGTTCGTCGCGATCTCGCCGGGCGGCATGGACCCGTGCGAGCTGCGCCAGGAGCGCGGCCCGGAGGCCGTCGCCGCGCTGGTCGACTCGCGCCAGCCGCTGTTCGAGTTCGTGCTGCGGTCCACGCTGCGCCGGCACGACCTGGACACCGCCGAGGGCCGGGTCGCCGCGCTGCGTGCCGCCGCGCCCGTGGTCGCGGGGATCCGGGACACGGCGCTGCGCCCGGAGTACACCCGCCTGCTGGCCGGCTGGCTGGGCATGGAGAGCCCGGCCGTCGAGCGAGCCGTGGTGACCGCGAGCCGGGCGACGGCGCGGCGTGGTGACGAGCCCCGGCACGAGGGCCACGAGCCCGACGAGCCGCCGCGGCCGGCTCCGCCCGACCGCACCGACCCGGTGGTCGTGGAGGAGCGCACGGCGCTCGCGGCCGTGCTGCAGCACCCGGACACGCCCGGCGCGGCGGCGTTCGACGAGCTCGGCGCCGACGCGTTCACGGTCCCGGCGCTGCGCGCGGTGCACGACGCGATCCGCGCCGCGGGCGGGGTGGCGACCGCACACGACCCGGCCGCCTGGATCGAGGCGGTCCGCGAGGAGGCGTCCGGCACGGTCGAGCCGCTGATCGCCCAGCTCGCGGTCACCGAGCTGCCCGAGGACCGACCCGCTGCGATCGACGCCTACGTGGCCGGGATCGTCAGCCGGATGGTGGACCTGGGCCTGACCAGGCGGATCGCCGATGCGCGGGGACGACTGCAGCGGATGTCGCCCGACGACCCGGGCTACGCGGACGCGTTCGCCGACCTCGTCGGCCTGGAGACGCGCCGCAAGTCGCTGCGCGCGTCCGACTGACCGCGCGGCTCAGCCGAGCCGCGCCACGACCGCCGTCGCATCGAGCTCGGGGTCCGCGACCTGGTGGGGCCGCAGCCCCTCCGCCACGGCCGCCGCCACCAGGTGAGGGGCCTGGGACCGCGAGCACTCGACGACGACGATCCCGGTCGGCGCGAGCCAGCGCGGCGCCACCGCGAGCACGCGGCGCAGCACGTCCAGGCCGTCGGCGCCGCCGTCGAGGGCGACCTGCGGCTCGTGGTCCCGTGCCTCGGGGGGCATCGACGCGATGGCGTCGCTGGGCACGTACGGAGCGTTCGCCACCAGGACGTCGACCCGGCCGCGCAGGTCGGCCGGCAACGGCGCGTCCAGATCACCCTCGTGCGCCACGCCGCCGACCTGCACGAGGTTCGCCGCGGCGCACGCGACCGCCGCGGGTTCGAGGTCCACGGCGTGCAGCACCACCCCCGGGACGCGCAACGCCGCGACCAGGCCGAGCGCACCCGAACCGCAGCACAGGTCGACGAGCACCCCGCCCGGGCGCAGGTGCGCGACCGCCTCGCGGACCAGCAGCGCGCTGCGACGCCGCGGCACGAACACCCCGGGGGCGACGGTCACCCGCACACCGTCGAGCTCGGCCCAGCCGACGATCGTCTCCAGCGGCTCACCATCGACCCGCCGCGCCGCCCAGGCGTCGAGCGTCGCGACGTCGGGTGCCTCGGCCTCCAGCAGGGCGGCCTCCTCCTCGGCGAACACGCACCCCGCGGCGCGGAGCCGCTCGACCAGGTCCGTCACGGCGTGCCCCAGGGTCCGGGCTGCGGCCCTCCGAGGTGATCGCTCATGCCGCGTCGATCACGCGGCCGGAGTGCAGCTCGAGGACGCGGTCGGCGCGCTCGGCGATCAGCGGGTCGTGCGTGGAGACCACGGCGACCGCCTGGTGCTCGCGGACGAAGCCGACCAGCAGGTCCATCACGGCGACCGCGGTCTCGGAGTCGAGCTGCGCCGTGGGCTCGTCGGCGAGCAGCACCTCCGGGCGCGCGACGACCGCGCGGGCGATGGCGACCCGCTGCTGCTGACCGCCGGACAGCTCTCCGGGCCGCTGCCGGGCGTGCTGCGCGAGCCCGACCGCCTCGAGGGCCGCGTCGACCCGCTCGGTGCGCTCGTCCACCGGCGTACCGCGCAGGCGCAGGGGCACCTCGACGTTCTCGGCCGCGGACAGCACCGGCAGCAGCCCGAAGGACTGGAAGACGAACGACACCCGGTCCCGGCGCAGGGCGAGCAGGTCCCGTTCGGGGAGCGAGCCCAGCTCGGTGTCGTCGAGGTGCACGGTGCCGGAGTCGGCGCGGTCCAGGCCGCCGAGCAGGTGCAGCAACGTCGTCTTGCCCGAGCCCGAGCGCCCGCGCACCACGACGATCCGGCCCGGCTCGGCCGTCAGGTCGACGCCGTCGAGCGCGACGACGGTGCGGCGGCCCGTGCCGTAGACCTTGCGCAGCCCCGTCGCGCGCAGCACCCCGGTCACGCGTCCTCCTCCGGCTCGCGGTGGTCGCCCGTCGGGCCAAGGCCGTCCGGCGTGCTCGGCTCGGCGGCCGCGCCCGGGGGCCGTTCCGGGGCCGCGCCCGGGTCGGCACCTGTCCCGGCGTCCACCTGGGTGCCCGACGAGACCCGCACGTGGTCGGTCTCCAGACCGAGGCGCACCCGGTCGCGCAGGTCGAGCGCGTCGACGAACTCGCGCGGCAGCTGCAGGCGACCGACGCGGTCGATCACCGCGAACTCCTCGTGCACGTGCAGCTCGTGGCCGTGCTCGTCGAGCGCCGTGCGGCGCAGCGTCTCGGTGGCGGTGCGCCCGTCGCGGATCCGCACGGTGCGGCGCACGTGCGTGGCCACCGCGGGGTCGTGCGTGACGATCAGCGTGGTCATGCCCAGCTCGGTGGTGACGTGGCGGATCGCGTCGAGGACGTCGGCGCTGGTGGCCTCGTCCAGCTCACCGGTCGGTTCGTCGGCGAGCAGCACGCGGGGCCCGTTGGCGACCGCGGTCGCGATCGCCACCCGCTGCTGCTCGCCGCCGGACAGCTCCGCGGGACGGCGGTCGGCGACGTCGGCCACGCCGAGGACGTCGAGGAGCTCGGCGGCGCGTGCCCGGCGGGCCGCCCGGTCGCTGCGACGCCGGCCCAGCACCATGGGCAGCGTGACGTTCTCGACCGCGGTGAGGTAGGGGAGCAGGTTGCGGGCGGTCTGCTGCCAGACGAACCCGACCGTGTCCCGCCGGAACACCTGGCGCTCGCCCGGCGTCATGGTGACCAGGTCGTGGCCGGCGACGGACGCGGCCCCGGCCGTCGGCCGGTCGAGACCGGACAGGATGGTCAGCAGGGTCGACTTGCCCGAGCCCGAGGCGCCGACCAGGGCGACCAGGTCCCCGGCCTCGACGGTGAGGTTCAGCCCCTGAAGGGCCTGGACCTCGACGCCCTCGGCCGTGAAGATCCGCACGAGGTCCTCGCACCGGATCTCCGCGTCCATGACGGTCATCCTCCCGCTCCTTCCCGCAGCACCTCGACCGGGGAGACCCGGCGCGCCACCCGGACCGCGATGAGCACGCCCACCGCCGCCACGAGGACGAGCCCGCCGCCCGCCGCGAGCAGCAGAGCCGGGTCCAGCACCACCGGCGGTCGTTCGACTGCGCCGGTGAACGGCCGCAGGTCCGCGACCCGCAGCACCGCGTAGGGGAGCACCGCGCCTGCGGCCGCACCGGCCAGCCCACCCACCAGCACCGGGCCGAGCACGTCCGCGACCACGAGCCGGCGGTGCACCGTCCCGGGCGCCCCCAGGGTCGCGAGGATCGCCGCGGACCGGCCGCGCGCCGGGGCGTCGGCGATCAGCAGGAGCACCAGGAGCACGGCGACGAGCAGCAGGCTGGTCGCCGCGACCAGGAGCATGGCGTCGCGCACGCCGGTCACCAGGACGCCCTGGGCGATCGAGGCGATCGCCTGGTCGAGCGTGGTGACCGTGACCCGGTCGTCGACCACGTCCCGCACGGCGGCCACGACCGCGTCGGGCTCGGCGCCGGGTTCCAGGCGCAGGAGCAGCCGGGTCACCGGGGGAGTGCCGCGCGCCTCCGCCCAGGTGGAGCGGTCGAGCAGGACCCAGCCGGACCCGCTCGTGACACCGGGCACGTCCGCGGACGCCTGCGCCTCGAGGGCCAGGTCGCCGCGGGGGGCCTCGAGGACGACCTCCCCGGTGGGGACGTCCTCGGCGACGAGCGCGACTGTGCCGCCGAGCCCCTGCACGCCGCCGGGGATCCCGGACTGCACGCGCGCCAGGTCGGCACCGTCGGCCACCAGCAGGTGGATCGTCTGGCTCGACCG
Source organism: Actinotalea endophytica (assembly GCF_025717005.1). Lineage (GTDB taxonomy): Bacteria > Actinomycetota > Actinomycetes > Actinomycetales > Cellulomonadaceae > Actinotalea. The sequence continues at coordinate 131,164 of NZ_JAOVZU010000003.1, read as the reverse complement.
GTCGTGGCGGAGCTCGACGGTGCCGGCGTCCGCGATCGCGGCCAGCTCCGCGACACCGGGCAGCTCCCGCACGGCCGCCACCTGGTCCTCCGGGAGCCCCACACCCTGCGCCGACCACGCCAGGTCGACGCGGACGTCGGAGCCGACGTACCGCACCGCGCTGCGCTCGGTGGCCGCGTTCACGGTGGCGACGGCCGTGACCGCGAGGCCCGCGGTCGCGACCCCGAGGGTCAGCGCGAGCACCGTGATCAGCCCGGCGGCCGGAACCCGGGCCGCGCGCGCGACCCCGAGGAACGTCCCGAGATCCCCCCGCCGGCTCAGGGCGTGCAGCGCGGCACGTGCGGGCCACGGGTAGACCCGCATCGCGACCAGCGCGGCTGCCAGGCCCACGATCACCGGGAGCGTCGTCACGAGCGGGTCGGAGGCCGTCTGCGACATGAGCGCGACCGCTGCGATCGCGAGCACGACCACCTCGGCGACCCACCGCCACCGGGCGCGCCGGACCGCGGCGGCGTGCACCCGCGCACCGGCGACCACCATGAGCGCGACGGCACCGATCGTCACCGCGGCCGGCAGCACCAGGTCCGTGGGGTCGGTGCGGCCGGGGACCTGCATCGCGATCGCGACCCCCACGGCGGCGCCCGGCAGTGCGGCCGCGGCCGCCTGCGTGCCGACCAGCGCCGCGAGCCGGACGGACGACGCCCCGCGGGCCCGCAGCAGCACGAGCGCGGCGCGCCGGCGCTCGATCGCGAGCCGGGCGGCGAGCCACAGCACGCCGGTCGCCGCCCCGATCAGGCCGGTGACCAGCACCGACAGGAGGGTGGTGGCCGTCCGCTCGCGGCCGGACGCGGTGTCCAGCACCCCGGTGAGCTGGGTGCGCAGGCCGGTCGCGGCGCGCAGGCCGGCGAGCTCGGCAGTGAGCTCCTCGCGGTCGGCGTCCCCGACGGCGACCGGGTCGACGGGGTACCAGGCGTCGAGCTCGACGCCTCGGGTCGGCATCATGGCGCCGACACCGTCCGGGTCGATGTATGCGATCCCGTGAACCGTCCAGCCGGTGTTGTCGTCGCGGTCGACCACGGGTTCCAGCACACCCGGCAGGTGGTCCCAGACCTCGCTGTCCGGGTCGGTCGCCTCGACCAGACCGGAGAGTCGCAGGTCGACCGGGTAGGACGGGTCGCGCGAGGCCTTCACGTCGCCGACGCTCCAGCCCATCCAGCGCGCGGCATCGACCGAGACCACGACGTCCATCGTGACCGGGACGAGCCGACCCGCGTCGGCGGAATCCTCGATCCAGCCGGCGGTGTCCAGCGGCGCGGGCCACGTCCCCTCGACGAGGTCGAGGTCCTGGCGCCGTGGCCCGGCGGAGAGCGTGACGGTCATGTACGAGATGCCGGGTGCGTCGTCACCGCGCTCCACGTAGTACGACGGCCGGGTGATCTCGTGCTGCGGCTCGCCGAGCACCGAGGTCAACGCGGGGCCCGCGTCGGCGACCTGGGCGGCGGTCCACGCGTCGGCCTGGGCCATCATCGCCTGCGCGGCGTCGGCGTCCGGCGGGTCGGCGATCGTGAGGTCGCGCTTGGGCACGGTGAGCGTCAGGTCGCGCTGGGTGGCGGGTAGCGCCTCGGTGCGGGAGACCAGGTCGTCCCGGAGCAGCCGGTCGAGCGCGCGCGGCCAGGCGACGGTCAGCGCGACCAGGGCCGCGGTGACGAGCCCGACCAGGACGAGGTCCCAGCCGAGCTGGCGGCGCAGCACGCGGATCACGGGACCACCTCGCGGGGGGAGGCGGTGCGCGCGCGGCGAGCCGTGTCGCGCGCGACCCCGGCGACGATCGTGACGACCGCGACGAGCACCACGACCGTCCACGTGGCCAGGGCGCGGGCATCGACCTCGAGGACCACCGGGAGCGGGACGGTGCCCGCGTCGAGCGCGGTGACCAGCGGTCGGGTCACCACGACCGCGAGCGCCGTCCCGGCCGCGGCGCCGCCGAGAATGGCCGGCGCGAGCACGCGGGCGTGCTCGGCGACCCGCATCCCGGCCTGGGTCGCGCCCTCGACACCGATCCCGCGCAGCACGCCGATCTCCGGGCGGCGCGCCCGGGCGCCGGCCCGTGCTGCGGCCAGCACCCCGCCGATCGCCAGGGCAACGGTGGCCCAGGTCGCGACGCGGAAGGCGGTGAGGGCGGGGTCGAGCAGCGGAGCGGGCCCCGGCGTCGCGGAGGTGGCGCCGGGCAGCGCCGCGGCGAGCGCTGCCGTGCCCTCGGCTGTCTCGGCCCAGGCCCAGATCTCGTGCGGCGCGGCGACGTCCGTGCCGGTCCACAGCTGTGTCGCGGTCCAGGCGTCGAGGTCGACGAGCATCGAGCGCGGGTCGGTGGAGCCGGGCACGGCCTCGACGACCTGGGTCAGCTCGATCTGCAGCGTGTGGCCGGGGATGGTCGCCGTGGTCCGGTCGCCGATCGACAGCGACAGCGCGGACGCGAGCGCGCGGGTCGCCACGACCGGGAGCGCCCCGTCGGTGAGCGTCTCGAACCGCACGGTGGTGCCGGGGGCCACCGCCTCGGCCGGGACGTGCAGCGTGGGAGTGGTGCCGGACTCGCCGACCAGCGTCCGGGTGGTACGGCCGACCAGTGCACCGTGGCCGGGCATCGTGAGCGGCGTCCCGTCGGCCTCGACCGAGTCGAGCTCGACCCGGTACGGCTGCTCGGCGGCGACCCGAACGTCGAGCGCCACCAGGTCGGTCGCGCCGGTCACGTCGGCGCGCCACGTGCCGGTCCGGCGGTCGGGTGCGGTCCCGGATGCGACCGGGGTGAGCTCGACCCGTCGGGCGACCCCGTCGGTGCGGACCCATGCGGCGACCTGGGGCGAGCCGAGCGCCGGGTCCTCGGCCGCGGCGGAGATCACGGCCAGGTCGACCTCGAGCGTGCCGGTGCCGGCAGGCAGCGGCACCGGTGCGTCGGACGCGGCGGGCGCGTCGTCGGCCGGGGCGGGATCGTCCGGCGAGCGGTGCAGCAGGGGCCAGGCCGCCCGGGGGACTGCGACGACGAGGGCGTCGACCCCGCCCAGCGTCGCGGTCCGGGTGTCCGCGACGACGACGGTGGCCGTGGGGTCCGCGGTCCGCGCGGCCACGAGCACGTCGGGCACGTCACGGGAGTCGGCCACCAGGCGCAGGTCGGCGCCGTTGCTCACGGCGGTCCGCACGGTGCGCAGCGACTGCCACGAGCCGAGGAAGAACGCGACCACGACGGCGGTCGCGACGGCGAGGGCGACGAGCGCCGCCGCGGCGCCGTGCGCGGTGGGGCGGCGGGCGATCTCCTGGACCGCGAGCACCCGGAGGTCACGCCGCCGGGCCGCCAGGCCGGACGCGGCCCGCGCCGCAGGCGGTACGGCCGCTGCGACCACCACGGCGACGGCGAGCAGACCGAGGGCGAGTGCCGCGGTGGCCAGCGGCTCGGGCGCGGCCCGCCCGTCGACGGTGCGCACCGGCGACCCGAGGTCGGTCAGCCGCCACAGCCCGATCCCCGCGGCCACGAGCACCAGCGTGACCACGCCGAGGACCGCCGAGCCACGCAGCGGACGGTCGGCGCGCTCCTCGCGCAGCGGACCGCGCACGCGCCACCAGGTTGCCCCGGCGAGGACGGCGCCGACGCCGGCCGCCACCGCGGCGGGGGCGCCGATCCCGAGGTCGACCGGCACGGTGCCGAGACCGCGCAGCGCGACGGCCGCGAGCAGCGACCCGAGCGCGGCGCCCACAGCTCCCACGATGAGCCCTTCGACGGCCGCCGCGCCGACGAGCCGGGCCCGCGATGCACCGCGGGAGCGCAGCAGCACGAGCTCGCCGCGCCGCACGTCGGCGAGGAGTGCGGCGAGCTGGGCCAGCACCACGATCCCGACCAGGACCGCGAGCAGGGTCGCAGGGACGGACAGCGCACGCACCGTGCTGAGCGTGCGGTCGATCTGCGCGAGCGTGGTGTCCAGGCCGTCGGTCGCGAGCACGCCGAGCTCGTCGACGGCGTCGTCGGCCTTGAGCGCGGTGAGCGTGTCGTCGAGTGCGGTGCGCAGCGCCGGGATCTGGCCGGGCGAGAGGAGCTCTCCGTCCGGTACGACGGTCCAGCGGACCCGCAGCGTCGCCGGGACGACGTCGAGGTCCGCCTCGCCGATCCAGACGGCGCCGTCCTGCTCGCCGAACCAGCGCGGGTCGCCGGCGTCGACCGGTTCCCAGACCGCGGCGACCTCGATCTCCAGCGGCGCCGCGTCCGGGTTGGCCCCGGCGAGGCTGAGCCGGTCGCCGACCTCGACGCCCAGCGCCTCGGCGGTGGCGGAGGACAGCGACGCGGCGACGGGCTCGGCGCCGTCGGTCCCACCCGGGTCCGCCTCACCGGCGTCGAGAGTCCCGTCCACGACGGTGACCAGGGCGTCGAGGTTCGGCACCGCTGCGACGGCGACCTCGTGACCGTCCACGGTGAGCGGTGTCGACAGCTCGCTGCGTTGCACGACCACGGGGAAGCCGTCGAGCGTCGCGTCGAGGATCTCCTCGGCGGCGGCGACCTGCTGCGCCGGGTCGTGCGCGAGCGGGGTCGCGAACTGGGTCGCCGCGCCGGTGGGCCCCGCGTCGGCGAGCGCGGTGACGAGCCCGTTCTGGGCGGCGAGCGCGACGTGCCCGAGCACGGTGACGAGGGTCGCCGAGACCAGTCCCGCGAGGAGAGCGGCCAGGGCGAGCAGCCCGAGCTGGGCGCCCGCGCGGCGCCGCAACAGGCGGGCGAACGTCACGGGGCCTCCTCGTCGCGGACCCGGACGCGCCGTGGTCGCGTGAGCAGACTACGACTCCGCTGCGGTGGGCCGGGCGGCTCAGCCGCCGAGGAGCGGAACGCGGCTGGGGTCCGCCATGAGGCGTTGCCGCGCCAGGAGCCACGCTCCGATCAGCGTCGCCCCGTCGCCGCGGCGGGCGCTCGCGACGACCGGGTTGAACTCGGGGATGCGTTCCTGACGCGCGTCGAGCAGCTCGGTGACCGGGGCCAGCAACCAGCGCTCGAGCCGGGGGAGCGCGCCGCCGAGGACGACGAGGTCGATGTCGGTGTAGTTGCTCATCGTGCCGATCGCGCTCGCGAGGGCCCGTCCGGCCCGGTCGAGGGCGGTCCGGGCGTCGGCGTCACCCGCGGCGAGGCGCTCCTCGAGCCGGACGAGTGCGACGTCCTGGCCGCGGTCGGCCGCGAGGGTGGTGAGGTCGGTCGCCGCGAAGAGGGCGTCGGTGCCCAGGTAGAGCGTGAGGCAGCCGCGCGCTCCGCAGTCGCACGGCGGGCCGTCCATGGCGACGCTGATGTGTCCGCACTCGCCGGCCATCAGGTGGGCGCCGAGGTGGGGCATCCCGGCGACGATCAGCCCACCGCTGACGCCCTTGCCCCCGGTCAGGTAGGCCATCGAGCGCGGGCGTTCGCGGGGCGGGATCGCGGAGTACTCGGCCACCGCGCCGAGCCGGCCGTCGTTCATCACGACCAGGTCGCGGCCGGCGGGAAGGCGCTCCCGGAGCGGCTCGAACAGGTCGGTCCGTGGGGTGCCGAACTCGATCGAGTCGGCGAGCACCCGACCCGAGGCGACGGGGCCGGGGACCCCGACCACCGTGCCGCAGACCCAGGCGCCCGCGATCTGCGCGGCCGCGGCCTCCGCCTGGAGGGCGGCGTCGACGAGCGCGGCGACGAGATCGTCGCTGACGCCGTGCCTGATGCCGTGCGGCTGGCGCACCTGCCACCTCAGCTCGCCGCCGAGGTCGCGGACCTCCGCGATCACCTCGAGCGGGGTCAGCTGGACCGCGACACCGACCACCCTGAGCGGGTTCAGCCCGAGGACGCGACGGGGCCGCCCACGGCCGTTGGACGTGGTCTGGCCGGGTTCGACCACCAGGCCCCGGGCGACCAGCTCGTCGACCAGGCTGGAGACCGAGCCGCTGACCAGACCGGTCGCGTGCCGCAGGTCGGTGCGTGAGCAGGGGGCGAGCTCGTCGAGGGTCTGCAGGGTCAGGGCGAGGTTCGCTCGGCGAATCTCGGCGACGTCCGACGGCCCCTTCACGCTGTGCATCTTGGCAGAGTTGCGGGCTCCGCGCTTGCTTTAAGTCAGGGTCTAGCAAAAAGATCCGAAGTCGGATACGTTCGAGATGCCGCGCTGGTCCGGCGCGTCGACGACGGGGTCGACGCGGTAGCCGCGAACCTGGTCGGCGCCGACCGAGGAGGTACCCACACCGTGGTGGCGAACACTCCCGCGTTGCCCGAGGAGCTCCGTGCCGGAGAGGGCACGGAGGTCCCGCGCACCTGGGACCCACCGCTCGTCGAACCGCGCCCGGTACCGCTGGACGACTTCCCACCGAGCGAGCACAGCACCGAGCGCATGAGCGTGCTGCTCGCGGACCACACGCCGCGGCACGGGACCGCCTGGCTCGCGGTGGAGTACGCCGCGAAGTCGGGTCGCCGCCTGCACCTGCAGATCGTCGCGCCCCCCGTGCCGCCCTCGGACGACGCGGCCGGCGCCGAGTCCGGCCGGCGCTTCCCGCTGGTGGTCTTCGTCCAGGGTTCGGCCTGGGGTGAGCAGATGCTCGGCCAGGAGCTCCCGGCCCTGGCGCACTTCGCCGCCCGGGGGTACGTCGTGGCGGTCGTCGAGTACCGGCCGTCCGACGTGGCGCCGTTCCCGGCCCAGGTGCGCGACACCCGCTCCGCGGTCCGGTTCCTGCGGACCCACGCGGACCGCTACCGCATCGACCCGTCCCGCGTCGCGCTGTGGGGGGACTCCTCGGGTGCGCACACCGCGCTGCTCACCGCGCTCACCGAGGGCGACCCCGAGTACTCCGACGAACCCGACGGCGAGCCGCTGCACGTGAGCTGTGTCGTCGACTACTACGGGCCGACGGACATCGCGCGGATGAACGAGGAGCCGTCCGTCCAGGACCACGTCTCGCCGACCAGCCCGGAAGGCATGCTGATCGGCGGGCACGACGTGCTCGCGCGGCCCGACCTGGTCGCCCCGACGGTCCTGGCCGGGCACCTGCACCCCGATCGGGACGTCCCGCCCGTGCTCATGGTCCACGGGAGCCGGGACCGGCTCGTGCCGTTCGGGCAGAGCGTCCTGCTGCACGACGCGCTGGTCGACGCCGGCCGGTCCGTGGAGCTCTACCAGCTGCGCGGCGCCGACCACGGTGGGCCGCCGTTCTGGCAGGAACCCGTGCTCGACCTCGTGGACGGGTTCCTGCGCCTGCACCTGCCCCCCGACGAAGGCCTGCGGTCTTCTCAGCGACGAGAGGTCGATGCATGAGCACGAAGATCGACGAGCGGCGGCCGGAGGCGGCGCCCCGGCGGGCCGGTGTCGGCACCGTGGTGCGCAAGGTCTTCGGCGCGGACTGGTCGAGCGCGGCGATCGCCCTCGTCGGGCTGATCGTGGTGGTCGGGCTGCTGCGGCCGGAGTTCCTCTCCTTCACGCAGCTGTCCAACGTCGCCCAGCAGTCGGTGTACGTCGCACTGATGGCGTCCGGGCTGGCGTTCCTGATCACCCAGGGCGAGGTCGACCTCTCGGTCGGCGGCACCTACGTGCTGTCCGCGGTGGCCACCGCGATCCTGATCCAGAACGGCCTCGACCCGTGGCTCGCGGCGATCTGCGGGCTGCTGCTCGCGGTCGCCGTCGGCGCCCTCAACTCGGTCGTCGTGCTCGGCATCCGGATCAACTCGCTGATCGCGACGCTCGCCATGGGGTGGGTCCTACGCGGTCTGTCCGCGGCCATCTCGGGGGGCCGCCAGATCATCGGCATGCCGATCGACCACCCGTTCTTCACCATCCTGGGCGGCGGGGAGATCCTCAACGTCGCCGTGTCGGTGTGGATCCTCGTCCTCGTCGTCGCGGTGCTCACCGTGGTGCTGCGTGCCACGCCGTTCGGGTTCCGGGTCCGTGAGATCGGCTCCAACGAGGACGCCGCCCAGTTCGCCGGCATCCCCGTGCGTCGCACCAAGGCCACCGCCTTCCTGATGTCCGGCTTCATCGCCGGGATCGCCGGCCTGCTCGGGCTCGCCTTCTTCACCAGCGGCGACCCGACGTCCGGCAACGGGTTCGAGCTGTTCGCGGTCGCCGGAGCGGTGATCGGCGGCAACCCGCTCACCGGTGGGCGGGCGACGGTGTTCGGCGCCGCGATCGGTGCCGTGCTGCTCAACGCCGTGAGCATCGCGCTCGTCTACTTCAACATCCCCGCCGTCTGGAGCCAGTTCGCGACCGGGCTGATCATCATCAGCGCGGTCTCGGTCGACGGCATCCGCCGTCACCGACGCTCGCCCCAGGACGCCTGATCGATCCATCTGCGGTACATCCACACTCAAGGAGGAGTTCCATGGATCCGGTTACCACCCCCGCCCGCCGCCGTGGGCTGGTAGGGGCAGGGGCAGCTCTCGCCGCCGCTGCGCTCCTGCTGACCGCCTGCTCGTCGAGCACGCCCGCCGAGGAGACGACGTCGTCGTCGGCCGAGAGCTCGAGCGCCACCGAGACGTCGACCGTCGAGCCCGGCTCGGTCAAGCTCGGCATCGCGTACTGGGACACCATCACCGTGGGCTTCCAGCTCATGGCCGAGGGCGCCCAGGCGGTCGCGGACGCCGACCCGGCCATCGACCTCATCGCGTCGGCGCCGAACTCCGGTGACCCGGCCAAGCTGTTGCCGCTGTTCCAGTCGATGGCCCAGACCCAGACCGACGGCGTGATCCTGCAGGCGCTCGCGGCCGACCCGTTCTACCGGCCGGTGCTGGACACCACCGAGGCCGGGACGCCGGTCATCGCGATCGACGCACCGCCGCCCGCCGACGCCGGCGTGGACCTGTGGATCACCAACGACAACACCGCGCTGGGCACGATGCTCGCGACGGAGCTCCTGAAGCAGATCCCCGCTGACGCCACGGGTGAGATCGTCGTCGGCACCAACGGGCCGTCCGTGCCGCCGCTGATGGCGCGGGTCGACGGCATGATCGCGACGTTCCAGGCCGAGCGCCCGGGCATCACGATCGTCGGACCGATCTCCACCTACGGCACCCAGGGCTCCCCGCAGGAGAACTACAGCGCGTGGGAGGGCATCTACAACCAGCACCCGGACGCCGTCGCCTACGTCGCGCCCGGCGCACAGGACGCCGTCTCGCTCGCCCTGGTCCAGGAGCGCAACGACACGCACTTCCTCGCCGGTGGCATGGACCTCGAGCCCGGTTCGATGGACGCGGTGAAGAACGGCTACATCGCCGCGCTGGTCTCGCCCGAGCACTGGCTGAAGGGCTACATCGCCGCGAAGATCCTCGCCGCTCACGCCGAGGAAGGTGCGGAGATCCCGGCCGGCACCTGGGACACCGGCGGCATCGTCGTCACGTCCGACAACATCGACGAGATCATCGACCGCCAGTCCAGCCCCGAGAACATGCTCGCGGCGCTCGGCCCGGTGGGCGACGCCCAGATCGCCGACCCGTCGTCGTACCTGACGAACTGACCCGATGTACACCCTCGAGGCGCAGGACATCAGCAAGAGCTACGGCGGCGTCCGGGCTCTGGACCGCGCGGCCATCGCCGTGCGTCCGGGTTCGGTGCACGCCCTGCTCGGCGAGAACGGTGCCGGCAAGTCGACCCTGGTCAAGATCATGACCGGGGCGATCCGGCCCGACTCGGGTGTCCTGCGCCTCGACGGTGCCGACGTCAGGTTCGCCAGCACCGCCGACGCCTTCCGGCAGGGCGTCGGCGTGGTCTCCCAGGAGCTGAGCCTGTTCCCGCACCTGTCGGTGCTGGCCAACATGTTCCCGATGCGCGAACCGCGGCGGGGGCCGTTCGTCGACCGGCGCGAGATGCTCAGGCTCGCCGTGCCGATCCTCGACGAGCTCGGCCTCGAGGTCGACCCGATGGTGCCGGTCAGCAGGCTGCCGCTCGCCGAGCGCCAGCTCGTGGAGATCGGCAAGGCACTGGTCACCAAGCCCCGGGTGCTCCTGCTCGACGAGCCGACGTCCGCCCTCGAGAGCGGTGCCACCGACCGCCTGCTGCACATCCTGCGGGTCCTGCGCAGCCAGGACGTCGCCGTCGTCTTCGTCAGCCACATCCTCGAAGAGGTCATGAGCGTGTGCGACGAGATCACCGTGCTGCGCGACGGCGTCGTGGTCACGGCCGGCGAGGACGTCGGAGCGCACACGGTCGAGTCGGTCGTCTCGGCGATGATCGGCGACCGTCCGCGCGTGGTCGTCCGGCCCAGCGGCCGGGCGCTCGCCGAGCAGGCGGTCGCCACGACCACGTCCGGGCTGCGGGTCGACGGGGTCACGCTGCACCGCACCGTGCAGGACGTCTCGTTCGCGGTCGAACCCGGCGAGATCGTCGGGCTCGCCGGGTTGGCCGGCTCGGGGCCGGCAGAGCTGCTGCGCGCGCTCGCGGGCATCGAGTCGCCGGTCCGCGGCACGATCTCGTTGCCGGGCGGGATCAAGGCACCGCACGGTCAGCGCGCCCACATCGCCGCCGGCGTCGCCTACGTGTCCGGCGACCGCCGTCGCCTCGGGCTGATGCTGGACAAGCCGGTCTGGGAGAACGTCGTGCAGGTCCGCACGATGGCGATGGGCAAGGACGGCGCCTTCCTGCGGGTGCCCGGCCTGGTCACCAGGGCGGGGGAGCACATGAGCCGCCTCAACATCCGGGCGTCCTCGCCGGAGGCGACCGCGGGGTCGCTGTCGGGTGGCAACCAGCAGAAGGTCGTGCTGGCCAAGTGGCTCGACAACACGCCGTCGACGATCGTCCTGGACGACCCGACCCGGGGCGTCGACATCGGGGCCAAGGCGGAGATCCACGGGCTGCTGGGCGACCTCGCGGCGGCCGGTGCCGTGGTGGTGCTGCGGTCCACCGACCTCGAGGAGCTCGTTGCGGTGTGCGAGCGGGTGATCGTGCTGTACCGGGGGCGGATCTGCGCGGAGCTGCGCGGCGACGGGCTGAGCACGAGCGCGCTCCTGCAGCTGATGAACACCGGGGAGCTCGCGCCCGAGGGTTCACAAGCGCCCGCATCCTGAGAACTCCGACAAGCGCGCTGTCGGTCCTCAGCGGGTCTGGGGCATGCTTCCGGCATGAGCCAGCACCGCCAGCGCCTGATGGCGCCCGCATGTGCTGAGCCGTGCGCGCGACTGTGTCGCGGTCGGGTCTGAACCTTCCCGTTCACACCTGCCGGCTCGCCGGCGCCGATCTCTCGGCCGACCGCTCCAAGGACCCACCATGACCGTCCAGCACCAGCGTGCGCAGCGACCATCTCTCCACCGACCCGCCCGAACCCACGTCCGGGAACCCGATGGTGGCGGGCGTCCGCTCTCCTACCTCGGCGCGAGCCTGGCCGCCATCCCAGATGTCGACGAGGTGGTCGTCGCGCAGGCGGCGCGCCAGGTGACCGTGAACGGGGCCGTCCTCGCCCTGCCACCCAAGGAGTTCGACCTGCTCGTGCACCTGTTGGCGGCCCGCGGCCGGGTCGTCAGCCGCGACGAGCTGCACCGCACCGTCTGGGCCGGCCGCCACCTGGCCGCTGCTTCGCGAACGATCGATGCGCACATCAGGCGGCTGCGCAGGGCGCACGCGCTGGCCGAGCTGGTGGCCACCGTGCACGGCACCGGATACCGGATCGTGCCCCGCCCCAACGTTCGTCTCGTGCCATGACGAGACGACCCGAGAGCACCGCCGAGCACTGTCCGGGTCCTGCGCGCTGACGACCCGCCACCCACCGTGGCTCCGCACCCCAGGACAGGACACCCGCTCATGCACTACGTCGACCACATCTCCGCACTCGTCGGAGGCACGCCGCTCGTTCGGCTCGGCTCCGTCACCAGGCACGTCTCAGCGACCGTGCTGGCCAAGGTCGAGTACCTCAACCCAGGCGGAAGCACCAAGGACCGCATCGCCGAACGGATGATCGCCGAAGCCGAGGAGCGCGGTGACCTGCGCCCCGGCGGCACGATCGTCGAACCGACCTCGGGCAACACCGGTGTCGCGCTCGCCCTCGCGGGTCAGCGCCGCGGCTACCGGCTGGTGTTCGTCGTCCCGGACAAGGTCAGCACGGCCAAGCGCGACACCATGGCCGCCTACGGCGCCGACGTCGTCGTGACGCCGACCGCGGTGCCGCCCGACCACCCCGACTCCTACTACAGCGTCGCCGATCGCCTCGTCTCGGCCATCCCCGGGGCGTGGAAGCCCGACCAGTACGCGAACCCGGCCGGCCCGGCGAGCCACTACGCGACCACCGGGCCCGAGATCTGGCGCGACACGGACGGTCGGGTCACGCACCTGGTGGCCGGTGTCGGCACCGGCGGCACGATCACCGGTGCCGGCCGCTACCTGCGGGAGGAGTCGGCGGGGCGCGTCGAAGGCAGGGTGCAGGTGGTCGGCGCCGATCCCGCAGGATCGGTGTACTCGGGCGGCTCCGGGCGCCCGTACCTCGTCGAGGGCGTCGGGGAGGACTTCTGGCCGGCCGCCTACGACCCCGCGGTCACCGACGAGGTCATCGCCGTCACGGACGCCGAGGCGTTCGCCATGACCCGTCGCCTCGCTCGTGAGGAGGCGCTGCTGGTCGGCGGCTCGTCCGGGATGGCCGTGGTCGCGGCGGTCCGGCTCGCTGAACGGCTGGAGCGCAGCGACCCGTCCGCCGCGGCCCGGGCGACCATCGTGGTGATCCTGCCGGACGGTGGCCGCGGCTACCTCGACAAGGTGTTCTCGGACGCCTGGATGCGGAGCAACGGGTTCCTCACCGACGACGCGCAGGTCACCGTGGCCGACCTGCTCCGGGCCAAGGGGACCGCCCTGCCCGAGCTCGTGCACACCCACCCGGGGGAGACGGTGCGCGACGCGATCGACATCATGCGCGAGTTCGGGGTCTCCCAGCTGCCGGTCGTCGCTGCCGAACCGCCCGTCGTGCTCGGCGAGGTCGTCGGGACGGTCGACGAGCGGGCCCTCGCGCGGGCCGTCTACTCGGGGCGTGCGGACCTCTCCGACCCGGTCGCGGCACACATGACCGAACGGCTGCCGCTGGTCGGCGTGGGGGAGTCGATCGAGCGGGCCCGATCGACGTTCGACGCCAGCGACGCGCTGCTGGTGGTGGACGCGGGCAGACCGGTCGGGGTCGTGACCAGGGTCGACCTGCTGTCGCTGGCCGCGGGCACGCTCGCCACGGCGGGTGCGTCGTGACCGCGGGTCAGGTGGACGACGCCGTCGCAGGGTCGTTCGTGTCGCCGCACCCCGGGGGTGGGCCCGCGACGCGGGCGATCCATGCGGGCCAGGAGCCCGACCCGGCCACCGGAGCCGTCGTCCCACCGATCTACCTCACGTCGACGTTTCGCCAGGACGGGGTGGGAACGCTGCGTGCCGGGTACGAGTACTCCCGGTCCGGGAACCCGACGCGCGACGCCCTTCAGGTCGCGCTCGCGAGCCTGGAGGGCGGCGACCGCGGGTTCGCCTTCGCCTCCGGCCTGGCGGCGGAGGACACCCTGGCGCGTGCGCTGCTCCGACCCGGTTCGCACGTCGTCCTGCCGAGCGACGCCTACGGAGGAACCTGGCGGCTCTTCGCCCGCGCGCTGGCCCCATGGGGAGTCGATCACTCGGTGGCGCCCATGGACGACCCCGACGCGGTCGCTGCGGCCGTCCGGCCGGGCCGGACCGCGCTCATCTGGGTGGAGACCCCGACCAACCCGCTGCTCACGATCGCCGACATCAGAGCCCTCTCCGACGTCGCTCACGCCGCCGACGCGCTCCTGGTCGTGGACAACACGTTCGCCAGCCCCGCGCTCCAGCAACCGCTGGCGCTCGGAGCGGACGCAGTCGTGCACTCGACGACCAAGTACATCGGCGGGCACAGCGACGTGGTGGGTGGCGCCGTCGTCACGGCTCATGGCGCGCTCCTGCCGCACGGCGCGGTCGGACCGGACGGCAGCAGGTCGCTCGCGGACGCCGTTGCGTTCGGCCAGAACGCCTCAGGAGCCGTCGCCGGGCCTTTCGACGCCTGGCTCACCCTGCGCGGGCTGCGCACCCTCGGCGTGCGGATGCGACAGCACGGCATCAACGCCGAGGCCGTGGCCCGTCACCTGGCCCGGCACCCGTCCGTCACCCAGGTGCTCTTCCCGGGCCTGCCCGGACACCCCGGCCACGACGTGGCGCGTCGGCAGATGTCGGGGTGGTCCGGCATGGTCTCGTTCCGGGTGGGCGACGCGCGCCGGGCCCGTGAGGTCGCCGGCCGCACACGCCTGTTCACGCTTGCCGAGTCGCTGGGAGGCGTCGAGTCGCTCATCGAGGTGCCGGCCGCGATGACCCACGCATCGGTCGCCGGTTCCGAGCTGGCGGTGCCTGACGACCTGATCCGCCTCTCCGTGGGCCTGGAGGACATCGACGACCTGCTCGAGGACCTCAGCGTCGCGCTGGACGCCGTACCCACCTATCCGTCCGATCGAAGCGAGGACCAGCCATGACCGACCCGGGCACACCGCAGCACGCCACCTCCACCACCCTCCGGCTACCGGTGCTCGACCTCTCGTTGCTGGACGACCCCACGACCGCGACCCGGTTCGAGTCGGAGCTCCGGGACGCCACCCATACCTACGGCTTCTTCTACCTGGTCGGCCACGGAGTCCCGACCGACCTGGCCGACCGTCTCGTCTCGGTAGCACGCGACTTCTTCGCCCTGCCCGAGGCGCAGAAGCTGGAGATCGAGAACACTCGCAGTCCCCACTTCCGCGGGTACACCCGCGTCGGTGGAGAGCGCACCCAGGGCAAGGTCGACTGGCGAGAGCAGATCGACGTCGGGCCCGAGCTCCCTGCGCTGCCGGTCAGCGCTGAGCGACCCGCCTACTGGGTGCTCCAAGGGCCGAACCTGTGGCCCGCCGCCCTGCCCGGCCTCCGGGACGTGGTCGACGCCTGGAACGCCGAGATGGCCCGTGTCTCGCACCGTCTGCTCCACGCGTGGGCGCGATCCCTGGGGCAACGCGAGGACGTGTTCGACGCCGCCTTCGGTGACGCTCCGGCGATGCTCATGAAGGTCGTGCGCTACCCCGGTCGTGTGGAAGGAGGCACGGATCAGGGTGTCGGCTGGCACAACGACGCAGGCGTGCTCACCCTGCTCCTCGTCGAGCGAGACCGGCCCGGTCTGCAGGTCGAGCTCGACGGTGAGGTGGTGGCGGCACCTCCGGTGGACGGCGCCCTCATCGTGAACATCGGCGAGATGCTCGAGTGGGCCACGGACGGCTACCTGCGTGCCACCCGGCACCGGGTTCTCGCACCGGACCCCGGGACTGACCGCATCTCGGTCCCGTACTTCCACAACCCAGCCCTCGACGCGGTCTTCCGGCGCGTCGAGCTGCCCTCGGACCTCGCGACGAGGGCTCGCGGCGTCGGACGAGACGCCGACGACCAGGAGATCCGCGCCGAGTTCGGTCACAACGCACTCAAGAGCCGGGTGCGCGCTCACCCGAACGTGGTTGCTGCGCACCACCCATCGCTGGGCCCCAGCTAGCGAGCCCAGCGTTGGTGGGGAGCCTTCGCGCCGGGCCCGGCCGCGGACGCGACGAGGGCCTGGCCCGGAGCGATCGTCCAGGTCAGGCCCTCGCGGTGTTGCTCCCCCGACTGGACTCGAACCAGTAACCCTCTGATTAACAGTCAGATGCTCTGCCAATTGAGCTACAGGGGATCGCGGTGCAGCACTCTACAGGATCGGGAGGCCTGCCCAGGACATGAGTGCTACAGCCCGGCGGCCTCGCGGATGCGGCCCTCGGCGGCGTCGATCGCCTCCGTGACCCGCGGGTCGGTCAGGTCCACCCGGCCGTTGCCGATCACCTGCGTGAACAGCGCGCCGTCGGGGGAGCGGCGCAGCGCCACGCGCAGGTTCCGGTCGCCCGGGACGGGGACCTTCTCGGCGAGGACCACGGAGGCCTGGACGCGCTCGTGGACCACGCGGGCGAGGCGTGAGCGGCCCTCGACGACGATCGTCGTGGGTGCGGTGCCGTCGACCCAGCGGACGGTGAGCACACCCTCCTCGTCGAGCGACGCACCGTCCACGTCCGTCCACGCCCGCTCGATCACGTCCTCGCCGGGAACCGGCAGCACGTGCAGGCCGGTGCGGGTGGCGGCGGCCCAGCCGTCGTCGACGAGGTGCGCGAACGCGAGCGCGTGGCCGGTCAGTCCGAGGGCGTCCCGGACGTCCTCGGGCACGAAGAGCGGGCGGCGCATGGTGCCCACGCTAACCCGGGCCCGGGCACCGCGCGTGCGCGAGGGGCACGAGGTCGACCCGGTCCGGATCGCCGCGGCCGAGCCACCGGAGCTGCACCGTCTCAGGAGCCGCTGCGCTGGGGGTTCACCCGCTTGATCCACTCGACCAGGTCGTTGCTCGACCGGGTCTGGAGCCAGACGCGCCCCGGGCCGGTGAAGTCGGTGACCAGGCCCTCGCCGCCGAGGAGCGTGGACTTCCAGCTGCCTGCCTTGCGCACCCGGTAGGTCACGGACTCGTCGAACGCGACCACGTGCCCGGTGTCGAGGGTCATCGTCTCGCCGGGGCTCAGCTCGGACGCGAGGATGGCGCCGTAGGACGAGAGCAGCAGGTCGCCGGCGCCGCTGCACCGCAGCAGGATCAGCCCCTCGCCGCTGAAGAAGGACTTCCCGCCGCCCCACTTCGAGTCCACGTCGACGCTCGGGTCCGACGCGCTCCACGACCCCGACTGGACCAGCAGTGCCTGGCCGGCGAGGCGCACCGTCACCATGTCGCCCGGCAGGGTCGCCGCGACCCCGACCTGGCCGCCGGTCGCGGACTGGAAGTCGTTGACGAAGAAGCTCTCGCCACCGAGGCTGCGCCGCAGTCCCTTCATGAACCCGCCGCGCGTCGAGGTCTCGATCGTCACGTCGCCGCGCGTCATCGCCATCGCCCCGGCCTCGACGCGCACCGCGCCGCCCGGCGGGATCGTGACGATGCCCATCGCGAAGGCCGGCCCGGAAGAGATCGTGACGTCCATGGTCTGCTCCTTCGACTCTGTCGGCGTGCGGGTGACCTCACCGTACTGGGATGGTGGGGAGCCCGACCCCAGCACCAGGCACGGAGGGTTCTGTCGTGATCCGCACCTTGGTCCAGGACTACGAGCACGTCCACATCGGGATCGGCATCGTCGGGAACCTGCTGTTCCTCGTCGGCTCCGTGCTCTTCTACAAGGCGTTCGACCAGTACTACGGCCTCGCCGTGTCGTTGTTCGTCGTGGGCTCCGCCTTCATGCTCGTCGGCTCGCTCGGCAGCGCGCTGCGCCGGATGTGGGAGCGCCGCGAGGAGAGGTCCGGCGCAGGGGCTTGAGCCCCGCTCATCGCCCTCCGGGCGCTCGCCGACACCTCAGGGGCTCGCGGACGGCTCGGGGCTCGCCATCCGGTACGGCTCGTGCGCCGCCTTCGCGGCGTACATCGCCTCGTCCGCCCGGCGCAGCAGCGTGGCCATGTCCCACCCGTGCTCGGGGTGCAGTGCGATGCCGATGCTCGTCGACAGCTCTGCGGGTGCGCCGTCGACCATCACCGGGCCGGCGAAGTGGAGGCGGATCCGGCGGGCTGCCTCGATCGCGACGTGTGCGGTCGCGTCGGGCATGAGCACGGCGAACTCGTCGCCGCCGGTGCGCGCCACGACGTCGGTGAGCCGCACGCTCGCAGAGATGCGACGTGCGGCCTCGGCGAGCAGGACGTCGCCGGCGTGGTGCCCGCGCGTGTCGTTCACCTGCTTGAAGCCGTCGAGGTCGAGCACGAGCACCGCGTGCGGGTGGTCCGAGTCGCCGCCCAGCACGCGCGCGGCGCGCTCGGTGAGCTCACGCCGGTTGGGGAGCCCGGTGAGGTCGTCCGTTCGTGCTTGCGCCCGCAGGCGTGGCACCGCGAGCAGCCCGCGGAAGGCGAGCTGTGTCCGGGCGGCGGCACCGAGGGTCGTGGTGGCGGCGAGTGCCGCGGTGAGCGGGCCGATCGGCCCCGTCGTGCTGCTGACCACGACCGTGAGCACGGCCAGCGCGGCGATGCCTCCGGACAGCGCGGCGCTGCGTGCCGCGCGCCGGGACTCACCGCCGTCGGCATGCCGGTCCCGGGGCACAGGCGGTGGGGCGCCGGCAGCGAGGACGACCCACTGGGCGACGGCCATCATGCCGAGTGCCCAGCCGAGCAACAGCCAGGAGGCGATCGGCGTGGAGGCCGTCACCAGGACGTAGGCGATGTCGCTCACCGCGTAGAGCGAGAGCCCTGCCGCGAGCCAACCCCAGCCGCGCAGGGCGCCGGGCGTGATGGTGATCAGGCCGAGCACGGCTGCCAGCAGGGCGAGGTCGGCGAACGGGTAGGCGAGCGTCGCCAGCAGCGCGACGGTCAGGCCGTGCGCGGCCTCGAGCTCGGTCGCCAGTCGAAGCGAGAGGACGGTGGCGATCGCGAGCACCGTGATCGCGGCGTCGAGCACCACGACGAAACCCATCCGGGGGAGGCGCGGTCGCAGGTGCAGCACCAGGCCGACGGCCATCAGGACGTAGAACGCCACGAACGCGGGCTCCCCGGGGGTCGGGAACGGGAGCACACCGCGGCTCACGTAGGTGGCGCCGTTGAGCACCAGCCCGGCTGCGAAGAACGTGAGGCCGGCCGCCACCACCCGCAGGCCGCGTGACCTCGGGGCTCGCCAGGTGCCGAACCACGCGACGGCGGGCGGCAGCCACGCCATCGACAGCCCGAGCGCCGTCACCGCCGGGCTCGGCACGGTCCCCGACGCGACGAGCAGTACCACGTACCCGGCCGCGACCACCCACGCGAGCCCGGCGACGCGGCGCCGACCCACCTCGCTCACGCATGCCCCCTTGCTGCGCCCCTGACCGACCTGGTCACATCTTCGTCGCCCACGGCCCGATCGGACCAGGGGTGCGCCGAACGAGCGTGTGCACCGCTACGGTTGGCCGCGGTGCCGCGAGACGTCTTGTGCGCGACGGCCGCCGATCGGGTCGCGCCGGCCCGTGTCGGGACCGGAACCGGGTCGTGCGCCGGGTCGTCGCGCGGACGGTGCCACGGGCCAGTAGCTCAGCCGGTTAGAGCAGCGGACTCATAATCCGTCGGTCGCGGGTTCGAGCCCCGCCTGGCCCACCGTGATGACCCGACCTGACGTCCTTGGCGGTCGGGCTCCCAGCAGCGACTGCAGCCCGTCGTGCAGCCCGCCGACTGCGCAGCACGCGCCGACGCCCGCCCGCGCAGCGGCGGACGGGCGTCGGGTCGCTCCTGGTCCGGGCTCACACGGCCATGTAGGCGAGCCAGCGGTACTCGTCGGAGGAGACGATGCCGGCGATGATCTGCTCGTCGCGGGCGCCCTGCTGGATCTGGGTGACCCAGAAGGTGCGGCCGGTCGGGTCGATGTGGCGGCCGAGCAGGTCGACGTAGTAGCCGTCGACGACGTCGGTCAGGTGCTCGGTGGAGTACAGGAAGCCGAGTGCGACGCTCTGGCGGGTACGTCCGCCGTTGATCTCGCCGACCCAGTAGGCGACCTCGGAGGATCCGGCGGAGCGGCCGAGCACGGTGCGGTACAGCAGGCGGACCCAGCCGGCGTCGGTGCCGCCGCCGCGGGCGTAGAACTCGTCGGAGGCGATGAACCCGGACTGCATCTGCTCGATGTGCCAGCCGTTGCGCATCTTGTCCAGCCAGAACGCCTGGCCCGAAGCGTCGGCAGACCGGCCGAGGTAGCGCCGGTAGGACGCCTGGATCAGCCGGGACCGGTACTCGTCGGAGTAGGTGATGCCGTTGGCGACCTCACCGTAGGGCGTGCCGGTCTGCAGCTTCGTGGTCCAGGTCGCAAGGCCCGTCGAGTCGGGAGAGCGGTGGAACAGGTCGTGGTAGACCGCCTTGATGTAGGCGTGGATCGCGATCAGCGGCTCCGGGACGTTCGCGATCGCGGGCAGCACGATGACCGAGTCGGCGCAGTCCCCGTAGAGCTCGTCGGCGAGGGCGTCGTACTCGTCCCAGTCCATCGTCAGGTTCCACCGGTACTTCACGCTGACCCACTCGGACACGTACCGGCACGTGGCATCCGCGCTGGGCGGCATCCACTCGGCCGGGTCCTTCTCGCCCTTGGATGCGCTCAGGTCGTCGGTGATGGCCACCAGGCTCGCCGGCCAGGCCAGGTCGTTGGCGAACGCCTCGCGCTGGGCCGCGCTCCACGCCCAGGCCCCGGAGTCCCATGCCTCAGCCGGCGGGACCATGTGGTTGATGTCGACGTCGGAGGCGAGGGTCCAGCTGGCGCCGTCGTAGTAGGAGTACCAGGAGCCGGTCTTCACCGGGCACCCGCCCGATGTCGCCCCCATGGACTCGGCGAGCAGGACCTCGGCGCGTGTGTCGCATCCGTCGCGGTCGGCATCGATCCAGTAGTTGAAGGACGACCGGCTGTACGTCGAGGTGTTCTCGTCATCGATCCACAACGCCTCGAGCATGTCTTGCGCGTAGACGTACACCACGCCCTCGGCGGTGGTGGTCGTGGCCGTCACCGGCTCGGGGGCCGGGTCGGGGGCCGGCTCCGCGGCCTGCGCGGGCATGGCGGTGGCGGCGAGAAGCCCGCCGACCAGGAACGGGATCACCCATCGATGCGGACGCACGGTGTTCCTCTCAGGTAGTGGTGTGCGCTCCGGAGTGTGCCCGAACCAAGGTGTCCGTTGTGCGAGTTCTGTGCAGTGGCTTTGCGTATTCATCCATTCGGGTTCACACCCGCTTGACCGCTGTCCGCGGTACCCGGCTCGGCGGGCCGATGGCGCGACAGATCGCCCTCCCGGGGGTGGCGCCGGCAGCCCTCCCGCCGACGCCGGCCGGAGACGGCCGAGCCGTCACGCGGACGGCAGCAGCCCCTGGATGTCGTCGGCCATCCGCTCGGGGACGGTGGTCGGCGGGTAGCGCTTGACGGTCGAGCCGTCGGGCGAGACGAGGAACTTGGTGAAGTTCCACTTGACCCGCGTGCCCAGCGCCCCGCCCGCACGGTCCTTGACGAACCGGAACACCGGGTGGGTCCCAGGGCCGTTGACCTCGACCTTGGTGGACAGCGGGAACGTCACGCCGTGGTTGACGCGGCAGAACTCGTCGATCTGCTCGTCGTCACCCGGTTCCTGGCCGCCGAACTGGTCGCACGGGAAGCCGAGGACGACGAGTCCCTGCTCGGCGAACCGCTCGTGCAGCTCCTGCAGGCCGTCGTACTGCGGCGTGAAACCGCACCTGCTCGCCGTGTTGACCACGAGCACGGGGCGCCCGGCGTACTGCGCGAGGTCGACCTCCTGGCCGTGGTTGTCGGTGAACGTCAGGTCGAAGAGCGTCGCGGCCTGCGCTGCGGGCTGTGGCATCTGGGTCCTCCCCCTGGGGCGATGGCCCGCCGGCTGCGTGGGCGGCTCACGGGCGCTTTATCACGAGTACACGATAAGATCGTGCACGATGCAAATTCAGACCTATGCTGAGGCCGTGCCCGCCCCCGACGTCCCCGTGCAGCTCCAGCTGGACAACCAGCTGTGCTTCGCGCTGTACCGGGCGAGCCGTGCCGTGATCCGCTCCTACGGGCCGGTTCTCGACGAGCTGGGCATCACCTACGTCCAGTACCTGGCGCTCCTGGTCCTCTGGCAGGACGCGCCCTTGGCGGTGGGTGCCGTCGGCGCCCGCCTGCACCTGGAGACCAGCACGTTGACGCCGCTGCTCAAGCGCATGGAGGAGAGCGGTCTGGTGACCCGAACCCGCGATCCCCAGGACGAGCGACGCGTGCTGATCGACCTGACGCCGCAGGGGTGGGCCATGCAGGACCAGGCCCGAGGCGTTCCGGAGCAGGTGTACTCGTGCTTCGGGCTGGCGCCCGACGAAGCCCGGCGCCTGCACCTGACCCTCACCGAGCTCGCCGACACGCTCGAGGGCGTGACGGGGGCGGAGGATCGGCCGTCAGCTCGCTAGCCGACGTGCGACCGGCAAGCGCGAGCGGGTCGTCAGCCAGCCGAGCGCCATCGCGGCCATGGGCAGCGCCACCGTGGTGATGACGACCGCCGGCCAGGGGACGACCGCGCGCAGGCCCCAGCTCTGGTAGGTGGCGCCCTGCATGGTCACCAGGGCTTCGCCGATCGCGACCCCGGCGATGACGCCCAGCCAGCCGCCCAGCACGGCGATCACCCCGGCCTGCCCCGCGGCGAAGCGGCGACGGACCCGCGGCGCGGCGCCCAGGGCGGCGAGCGTGGCGAGGTCCGGCACCGAGTCGGCGCCGGCGAGCGCGACGGCGATCCCGGTCGCCACGATCCCCGCGATCACGGCTGCGGCCACCAGCGCGATCAGGGTTACGTTCGCGTCGACGCCGACGGGGTGGCCGGGCTCGACGCTCACCGAGAACAGGTCATCGACGGCCGCGTTGGCGGTCGCGATCTCGGCGTCGGTCGGCATCCGGGTGGTCGTCGCCAGCAGGCCGGCGACCTGCGAGGTCAGGTCGAGCCGGTCGGCGGCGGCGGGCGGGAGCACGAGGTCGTACTGCCACCCCGGCAGCGTCACCGCCGTCGCCGGCAGCTCGGCCGTGGCCAGCGTGCTGCCGTCCGACTCCGTCCCGCGGTAGTCGACGACCTCGACGTGTGCGGTGCCGTCCGCGAAGACCTGGGTCGGGGCGGTCACGACCCTTCCCTCGGCCAGGGCTTCGGCCGCCTGCTGGGCGCCGGGAAGTCCGGTCGCGCGGAGCACCGAGCCGTCGTCGACGAGCACCGCGCTCCCGAGGGCGCCCGACCACGGTGCCGCCGCCGACGTCGTCTGGAGGGCGTCGCAGCGGGGGTCGTCGGCGGCGTCCCGCAGCTGCGCGGCACTGGGCGGGCCGTTGTCCCACAAGGTGCACTGCTGCTCGGGAGGGGTCAGGGCCTGGATCAGGATCGTCCACGCGTCGCCGGCGGTCGGCACGGCCACGTGCACCACCTCGACGTCGGTGATGGGCAGGGTCGACCGCAACGCGTCGCCGGCCGCGTCCGCCGCGTCGGCCAGCTCGCCCGCCTCGAGGTTCGCCGTCGCTGCGGGGTCGTCCACCGAGACGAGCACGGTGCCCGCTGCAGCGACCGGCGCGTACGTCGACGCCGTGTAGGCGGCGGTGGACGCGCTGTAGACCGCCCCGGCCAGCGCACCGGCCGTCGCGGCGAGCACGGCAGCGACCGCCGGCGCGGTGCGCGAGCGATGCCGGGCCGCGTCACGCAGCGCGAGTCGGCCGCCCAGGCCCAGGTACGGCGCGAGGCGGGCGGTCAGGCTGACGAGTCCACCCGACGCGGCGACCATGCCCACCGTGAGGACCGCCACCCCCGCGAGGAGCACGCGCGGGCTCGCGATCGAGGCGCCCACCGCGCAGGCCGCTGCACCGGCACCGACCCCCAGCGCACCGACCACCGGCACGCCACGACGCGGAGCGGCCTCCGCGCGGCGGCCGCCGAGGGCAGCGAGCACATCCACCCGAGACGCCCGACGGGACGGCAGCCAGGCGGCGAGCGTCGTCACCGCGAGACCGAAGGCCGCGAAGCCTGCGAGCAGTCGGCCGTCCGCCTGCAGGTTGGGCAACGCGTACGGGTGGCCCGCACGGTGCACCGCCCAGACGATCGTCGCGCCGACCGCGCCTCCGGCGGCGACGCCGACCACGGCGGCGACCGCCCCGGTCAGCACGCCGACCCACAGCACCGAGGCGCGAAGCGTGGACCGCTCCGCTCCGACTGCGGCGAGCATCGCCAGCTGGCGCTGCGAGCGCCGCGCCGCCACGGCGAACGCCGGCCCGATCAGCAGCACGGCCTCGAGCACGATGAGTGCTCCCAGGGCGACCGCCATCATGACGGTCTGCGAGTCGTACGTCGGGGGCAGGTCCGCCGAGTAGAGCGGCATCTGCGAGTGCGGGGGCGGATCGGCGATCACGGCCCGGCTCGTGACGCTCGACCCGAGGTCGTTGATCGCCAGCACGTCGTCCCAGGTGACCGGCCCGGGGCCGGTGACGTACCAGGCCACCGTGGTGCCCGCGCCGTAGGGGTCGGACAAGTCCACGGCGCGCTCGGGTACCGGGACGGTCCCGGGCCCGACGACGACGTCCATGATCAGGAACGTCGGCGGGCGCTCCGCCATGATCCCCGTGACGGTCGCCTCGCCCGGATCGAGCCCGGCCGGTGTGACGGTGACGTGATCGCCGATCGTCACGCCGAGGGTGTCGGCGTCGTGTTGCGACAAGGCGACCTCGCCCGCTCGGGCCGGCAGCGTGCCCGCCGCCAGCGGGACCAGGTCGGCCGGGAGCCCGGCGCCGGGCATCGTGACCTCGACGGTCGACGGCAGGCGGCGGGACCCGGTGGCCAGGGTGGCCCCGGTCTCCACGACCCGCACCAGCGCGTCGTCGCCCGGCAGGATGTCGGCGAGCGACGCCTCGACGTCCGTCAGCGTGGCGTCGGCCGAGTCGCCCGACGCGGCGCCGGTGCGTCCGGCGACGTTCTGCAGGAACGTCCCGCTCGTCGGCGAGGAGATCCTCGCCTGTGCCTCGTCGCCGAGCGTCCAGCGACCCCAGGTGGCGTCCGTCGGGCCGCCCGAGAGGATCACCACCGAGGCGGCGGCGGCGAGGAACACGGGGAGCCCGACCATCGCCGTCACCAGGACGGTGCGGCCCCGGTTGCGTCGCGCGTCGCGCCGCGCGATCCGGGCCGCCACCCGCCAGCGCGAGAGCGCCCCGATCACCGATCGCCCCGGTGCCGACCACCACCGGCCAGCAGCGACTCCGGGCCCGACGCGCCGCCGGTGGTGTCCACCACCATGCCGTCGCGCAGGAAGACCGTCCGGTCCGCCCACGCGGCGAACCGCGGCTCGTGGGTCACCAGGAGACCGCCGGCCCCGCGGTCGACGCGGGCGCGGAGCACGCGCATCACGTCCTCGCCGGCCGCCGAGTCGAGCGCCCCGGTCGGTTCGTCCGCGAGCACCATCCGACGCGGGCCGACCAGCGCCCGGGCGATGGCGATCCGCTGCTGCTGGCCCCCGGACAGCTCGTCCGGGAACCGGTCGGCCAGGTCCTCGATGCCGATCTCGGCCATCGCGACCAGGGCCTCCTCGCGGGCCGGGCGGGTACCGACCCCGTCCAGCTCACGAGGCAGCGAGACGTTCTCCGCCGCGGTGAGCGCCGGGATCAGGTTGAAGTCCTGGAACACGTACCCGACGCTGCGCCGGCGCACCCGGGCGCGGGCGCGCGGGTCCATCGCGGACAGCTCCGCCCCCGCAAGGGTCACCGTGCCCTGGGTGGGGGTGTCGAGGCCGCCGGCGAGGTTCAGCAGGGTCGACTTGCCCGAGCCGGACGGTCCCATCACGGCGACGAGCTCACCGAGGCGGACCTCGAGGTCCACCCCGCGCAGGGCGTGCACCGCGGTGGCGCCCTCGCCGTGCGTCCGGTGCGCCATCTTCATGCTCAGCACCACCGGCCCGACCAGGCCGGGGGAGTCCGGCGCGGCGATCATCGTCGGCGCCCCCCGGGGGGGGGGGCCCCCGACCGCCGCCGGGCGCGGCCGCCCCCCGCCCCCCCCGCCGCCGGGTCGTCCGTGGGCCGGGGGGACGGCCGTGGGTGCAGGGAGGCGCGCGCGACGCGTGCCTCGACGTGGTCGAGCCAGCGCACCTCGGCCTCGGCGTCGAACACCAGATGGTCGAGCACCAGGGACCAGGCCAGGTCGGCACCCAGGTCGTCGGTCTGCGGCTGGGCCGCCTTGAGCCGGGTGAAGTCGTGCAGGGCACGCATCGACTCGGTGCGCTGGGCCTGCACGACGTCGCGCACGTCCACGCCCGGAGCCGTCACCGCGAGCGCGAGCTTGATGGCCAGCTCGTCGCGCGCCGGGGCCCCTCGCTCGACGGGTGTCGACCACCAGACCGTCGCCTGCGCACGCCCGGCGTCGGTGAGCGTGAAGCGCTCGACGTCGGCGCGGTCGTCGGACCGTTCGCCGGGCGCCGGCAGCACCAGGCCGTCGCGCACCAGGCGCTGGACGGTGGTGTAGATCTGCCCGATGTTGACCGGCCAGGTGCCGCCGGTGCGCCGCTCGAACTCGACCTTCAGCTGGTAGCCGTGCATGTCCTGCTCGGCGAGCAGCGCGATGATTCCGTGCCGGATCGACACCCGACGCTCCCAACCTTTACCCGGTAAGTACGCGGCGAGGATACTCAGTAGGTACCCGGCGTCAAGGAGCACTGCGCCGGACGGGTGCCGCTGTCGGCGCGGCCGGTCCGAGATGGCGCCGTCGGCGTGGCACGCTCGAGAGGCCGCCGTCGGCGCGGCCGGCTCGAGCGGGTGCCGACTGGTGGCGCCGAGCCACGGCGCCGGTTCCGGATCGACCCCCGGACATGGCGCGAGGCCGCGCTCGCAGGGGGACGGAGCGGGCCTCGCGAGAACGAACGTACTGCGCCGTGCGGGGCTGCGGGGCCCGCCGCGCCGATTTCACCCGCTCGTGCCCGCCGCGACTCGCGTGGGTGGCACGGGACATGATGAGACGAGCGATCGAGGGGGAGACCTCCATGAGCCAGGACGGACCCGAGCGCACGCCGGTGACCTACGACCACTGTGCCCACGTCGGCGGGCCCTTCTACCACGGCACCCGGTTCGCGCTGGGGACCGGCGCCGAGCTCGTCGCCGGCCGCGGGTCGAACTTCCAGCAGGGCAGGGTGTCGAACAACATCTACTTCACCGCGCTGGTGGAGACGGCCGCGTGGGGCGCCGAGCTGGCCACGGCGCTCGCCGGCAGTGACGGGCGCGGCCACATCTACGTCGTCGAGCCGACCGGTCCGTTCGAGGACGACCCGAACGTCACCGACAAGCGGTTCCCGGGCAACCCCACGCAGTCCTACCGGACCCGTCACCCGCTGCGCGTCGTCGGCGAGGTGGCGCACTGGGAGGGGCACGCGCCCGAGGTGCTGAAGGGCATGCTCGACCATCTGGCGCAGCTGCGCGAGCAGGGCCTCGACGTCATCGAGGACTGATGGAACGCGTTTGCAAAACATTGCCGAAACACCATGTTGACCATGGAGACGCATCCGCGGGTCGAACGGCAAGAATGGCCTGATCCAGCGGCGTATTCGGGACCAACGGCCCGCGTCAGCGGCATTCCTTCGCCCGCACCCTCGCTTCATGCCGAGCTATCGAGTATCCGAAGCAGCAGGGCTCCTGTGTGTCAGTGACGACACCATCCGTCGCTGGATCGACGCCGGTCGCCTCGTTGCGGGGCGGTCCGATCGCGGCGGTCCGATCACGGTCGACGGGCGCGACCTGGCACGTCTGGCGCAGGAGCTGGCCGCGTCTCCTCCCGAGGACTACCGGGCCGCGTCCTCGGCCCGGAACTCGTTCACCGGGCTCGTCACGAGCGTGCTGCGCGACGGGGTGATGGCCCAGGTCGAGATCCAGGCGGGTCCGCACCGAGTGGTGTCGCTGATGAGCCGCGAGGCCGCCGACGAGCTGGGCCTCGAGCAGGGGGTGCTGGCCGTCGCACGGGTCAAGGCCACCGGAGTGATCGTGGACGCTCCCGGGAACCGGCGTTGAGGCGACCGGCAGCAGCGGCTCGTGGCTCGATGGCCGTGGGGGTGGCCCTCGGGGCCCTCGTGCTGGGCATCACGGCGTGCTCCGGCCCGGACGGGCACGAGCGGTCCGAGGACGGCGGCGAGCTCACCGTGCTGGCCGCGGCGTCGCTCACCGACGTGTTCGCCGAGATCGGCGACGCCTTCGAGGCGGCCAACCCGGGCGTCACGGTGTCGTTCAGCTTCGCCGGCTCCGCGGTGCTCGCCCAGCAGGTGATCGCCGGGGCGCCGGCCGACGTGCTCGCGACCGCGAGCACCGCGACCATGGACACCGCCGCGGCGATGACCGGGCCGCCCGAGGTCTTCACCACCAACACGCTCGAGATCGCGGTGCCGGCGGGCAACCCGGGCGGCGTCACCGGGCTCGCCGACCTCGCCGACCCCGGGCTGACCGTCGCGCTGTGCGCCGAGGAGGTGCCGTGCGGGGCGGCCGCCGCCGCGGTCCTCGCCGGCGCGGGTGTGACCGCGGCGCCGGACACCTACGAGCAGGACGTCCGGGCCGTGCTGACGAAGGTGATCCTGGGCGAGGTCGACGCGGGCCTCGTGTACCGCACCGACGTCGCGAGTGCCGGTGACGACGTCGAGGGCATCGACGTGGCCGGGGCCGACGTGGTCCGCAACGACTACTGGATCTCCGTCGTGACGGGCACCGACGAGCCCGACCTCGCTCGTGCCTTCGTCGAGTACGTGCTGGCCGAACCCGGCCAGGCGGTGCTGGCGGCGGCCGGGTTCGGCTCGCCGGAGAGCGCCGGTGTCGATGGTTGAGACCGGCGTCGCCAGGAGCCCGGGGCCGCGGCCGGTCGGGACCGCGCGTCGGCCACGCGAGCGCACCTCGGTCGGGCTCGCCCTGCTCGCCGGGACCGGACTCGTGTTCGTCGTCGCCCCCTTCGTCGCCCTGCTGCTCGGCGCGCCGTGGGGCCGCCTGCTGGGCCTCGCCGTCTCGGGACCGGCGCTCGAGGCGCTGTGGCTCTCGCTGCGTACGGCCACCGCGGCCACCGCGCTGTGCCTGGTGCTCGGCGTCCCCCTGGCGTGGGCGCTCGCCCGCACGACCCTGCCGTGCCGGGGCGTGGTGCGCTCGGTCGTGACCGTGCCGATGGTGCTCCCGCCCGTGGTCGGTGGTGTCGCACTGCTCGCGCTGCTCGGGCGGCGGGGTCTGGTCGGCCGGCACCTCGACGCCTGGCTCGGCGTGAGCATCCCGTTCACGACGGGCGCGGTGGTGATCGCCGAGGCCTTCGTCGCGATGCCGTTCCTGGTCCTGTCGGTGGACGGTGCGCTGCGCAGCGCCGACGTCAGCCTCGAGCGGGCCGCGGCGACGCTCGGTGCGTCGCGGTGGTACGTGTTCCGCCGGGTGACCCTGCCGCTGGTCGGGCCGGGTGTCGTCGCCGGCGCGGTGCTGTGCTTCGCTCGCGCGATGGGCGAGTTCGGCGCCACCGTGACGTTCGCGGGCAGCCTCCCCGGCGTGACCCGCACCATGCCGCTCGCGATCTACCTCGCCATGGAGAGCGACCCGGAGCTCGCCGTCGCGCTGTCGCTGGTCCTGATCGTCACCTCCGTGGCCGTCCTGGTCGCGCTCCGGTCGCGCTGGCTCAGGCCGTCGGGAGGGCCCTCATGAGTCTCGATGCGCACGTCGTCGTCCGGCGCGCCGACTTCGTCCTGGACCTCGCGCTGGCGGTCGAACCGGGCGAGACGGTCGCGCTGGTCGGGTCCAACGGCGCCGGCAAGACCACGTTCCTGCACGCCGTTGCGGGGCTCGTCCGGCTCGACGACGGTCACGTGCGCCTGGGCGGCCGCGTCCTGAGCGACGTGCGGGCCGGCACGCACGTCCCGCCGGAACGACGCCGCTGCGGCCTGGTCTTCCAGCAGCACCTCGTCTTCCCGCACCTGTCGGCCCTCGAGAACGTCGCGTTCGGCCTGCGGGCCGCGGGCGTGCGCCGGCGCGAGGCGCGACGCCGAGCGGCAGGGTGGCTCGATCGACTCGGTGTGGCCGACTGCGGCCGGCGCTGCGGTGCGCAGCTGTCCGGCGGGCAGGCGCAGCGGGTCGCGCTCGCCAGGTCGCTGGCGTGCGCCCCCGACGTGGTGCTGCTCGACGAGCCGTTCGCGGCTCTCGACCTCGCGAGCCGACCGGCCGTCCGCGACCTGCTGCGCTCGGAGGTGCTGGACGGCACGCGCCCGACGGTGCTCGTGACGCACGACCCGCAGGACGCACGCGAGCTGGCGGACCGGGTCGTGTCGCTGAGCTTCGGTTCGCCGTGCCGCGGGACGTCCGCCGCAGGTGCGGACGCCGCGCCGTAGGAACGTTCCGCAAATGCGAGAAAACGTCTGGAACGGAGCCTAATAGCACCGGCAAAGAATCATCGAGGGACCTACGTCCCGAATTGCGGTCGGCGCGATTCACACGGAAGTTACATCAATTCATTTCGACGGCAACAACGGGCGACGAACCTGGCATTCAGACGGCGAGGCAGCCTCAGCGGCAAGGACCTGGAACCCAGGCCCGGACGCCCGCCGTTCCGCGGCGAGCCACCGCCGATCGCTACCCGGCCGTCCCCGACACCGGCACCCAGGGGAGAGGTCATCGACATGCGCAAGATCGCGATCTACGGCAAGGGCGGCATCGGCAAGTCCACCACCACGCAGAACACCGTCGCCGGCCTGAGCGAGATGGGGCGCAAGGTCATGGTCGTCGGCTGCGACCCCAAGGCCGACTCGACCCGGCTGCTGCTCGGCGGCCTGGCCCAGCGCAGCGTCCTGGACACCCTGCGCATCGAGGGTGAGGACGTCGAGCTCGACGACGTCCGAGCGGACGGCTTCGCCGAGTCCAAGTGCGTCGAGTCCGGCGGCCCCGAGCCCGGCGTGGGCTGCGCGGGCCGCGGCATCATCACCTCGATCAACCTGCTCGAGCAGCTCGGCGCCTACGACGACTCCGAGCAGCTCGACTACGTCTTCTACGACGTCCTCGGCGACGTCGTCTGCGGCGGCTTCGCGATGCCGATCCGGGAGGGCAAGGCCGAGGAGATCTACATCGTGGCCTCCGGCGAGATGATGGCCATGTACGCGGCCAACAACATCTGCAAGGGCGTGCAGAAGTTCGCCAACACCGGCAAGGTGCGGGTCGGCGGGATCATCTGCAACAGCCGCAACGTCGACAACGAGTACGAGCTCATCGACCACTTCGCGCGCGAGCTCGGCACCCAGATGATCCACTTCGTGCCGCGGGACAACGACGTCCAGCGCGCCGAGATCAACAAGAAGACCGTCATCGAGTGGAACCCCGCCTGCAACCAGGCCGAGGAGTACCGCCGGCTCGCGATGGCGATCGAGGCGAACGAGAGCTTCGTCATCCCCAAGCCGATGGAGACCGATCGCCTCGAGGAGCTCCTGCTCGAGCACGGTCTGCTCGCGGCCTGACCGGCACGGCCTCGACGGGAGCGATCCATGAACCCTGATCCCATGACCGAGCTGGACCAGATCTCGGCGGCGCAGCTCGCGGTGGCGAACCGCGAGCTGGGCCCGGAGCTGGCCGTCCCGCTGCCGCGGGACACCCCGGACGGAGCCGCGCTCGCCACCGCGCTCGTCGAGTCGTACCCGCCGAAGGTGGGACGCAAGCGGTCCAAGCACATCCGGGTCAACGACCCGTCCACGATCCCGACGATCGAGGCCAACTCGCGCACCGTGCCGGGCATCATCACCCAGCGAGGGTGCTGCTACGCGGGCTGCAAGGGCGTGGTCCTCGGTCCGGTGACCGACATCGTGCACATCGTGCACGGACCGGTCGGCTGCTCGTACTACTCGTGGATGACGCGGCGCAACCAGGCCATCGTCCCCGAGGGCGAGGCGAACTACCTGCCCTACACGTTCACCACCGACATGACCGAGAACGAGATCATCTTCGGCGGTGAGAAGAAGCTGCTCGCCGCGATCCGCGAGGCCTACGAGCTGCTCCACCCCAAGGCGATCGCCGTCTTCGCGACCTGCCCGGTCGGCCTGATCGGCGACGACGTGCACGCCGTCGCGGCCCAGGCCCGCGAGGAGCTCGGCATCAACGTGTTCGGGTTCTCCTGCGAGGGCTACAAGGGCGTCAGCCAGAGCGCCGGCCACCACATCGCCAACAACGGGCTGTTCAAGCACGTGGTCGGCACCGAGCAGCTGCCCGACGAGCTCAAGGTCAACCCGATCCGGGTCAACCTGCTCGGCGAGTACAACATCGGCGGCGACGCGTTCGAGCTCGAGCGGGTCTTCGCACGGTGCGGCATCGAGCTGGTCTCGACGTTCAGCGGCAACGCCCAGTACTCCGACCTGGCGCGCTCGGCGGACGCCAACCTCAACCTCGTGATGTGCCACCGCTCGATCAACTACATGGCCGAGATGATGGAGACCAAGTACGGCATCCCGTGGCTCAAGGTGAACTTCATCGGCGCCGAGGCGACCGCCAAGTCGCTGCGGAAGATCGCGCGGTACTTCGACGACGCCGTGCTGATCGACCGGGTCGAGCAGGTGATCGCCGAGGAGCTGGCCGCCCTCGAGCCGGTCCGGGCCGAGGTGCTCAGCCGGGTCGGCGGCAAGCCGGTCATGCTCTACGTGGGCGGGTCCCGAGCCCACCACTACCAGTCGCTGTTCGCCGACATCGGCATGCCGGTGGTCGCGGCGGGGTACGAGTTCGCGCACCGCGACGACTACGAGGGCAGCGTCGTCATGCCGACGATCACCGTCGACGCCGACTCGAAGAACATCGAGGAGCTCACCGTCGCGGCCGACCCGGACGCCTACGAGCAGCGCAAGAGCCCGGACGAGATCGCCGAGCTCGCGGAGCGCGGCGTCCGGCTCGGCGAGTACGACGGGATGATGGCGCAGATGGCCAAGGGCGCCATGGTGGTCGACGACATCAGCCACGCCGAGCTCGAGCGCCTCATCGCCGAGTACCAGCCGGCCGTCGTCTGCTCCGGGATCAAGGACAAGTACGTCATCGAGAAGATGGGCGTGCCCTGCAAGCAGCTGCACAACTACGACTCCGGCGGCCCCTACGCGGGCTTCAAGGGCGCGATCAACTTCTACACCGAGATCGATCGCATGGTGAACGCGCAGGTGTGGCGGCTGGTCACACCGCCCTGGGCCACAGCGCCCGCACCGGTCGGCTGAGCGCCGCCACACCCCACCCGACACCCCACCCCAGCGAGACCGGTCGCGCCGACGCGCGTCGGTGCCGCGCGCCCAGAGACCCGAGGACGGCCATGCTCGACCACACCCCGACGCCCGTGATGGAGCGCACCGCGCTCCGCATCAACCCGGCCAAGACCTGCCAGCCGATCGGCGCGCTCTACGCCGCGCTCGGCATCCACCGCTGCCTGCCGTACAGCCACGGCAGCCAGGGCTGCTGCTCGTACCACCGCAGCCACCTCACGCGGCACTTCCGCGAGCCGGTGATGGCGGCCACCAGCTCGTTCACCGAGGGCGCCTCGGTGTTCGGCGGCCAGCCGAACCTGCTCCAGGGCCTGGCCACGGTGTTCACCACCTACGACCCGGACATCGTGGCGGTGCACACCACGTGCCTGTCGGAGACCATCGGCGACGACATCCCGCAGATCGTCGGGGAAGCCCGCCGCCAGGAGATCATCCCCGCGAGCAAGCACGTGATCCACGCGAACACCCCCAGCTACTCCGGCTCGCACGTCGTGGGCTTCGCGAACATGGCCGCCGCGATGGCCAAGGCCTTCGCCACGCCGATCGAGTCCAAGAAGCGCGGCGGCGACCGCGCGCAGATCAACATCGTGCCGGGCTTCGTGGACCCGTCCGACATGCGCGAGCTGCGGCGCCTGGCCGAGGCCACGGGTCTTCGGCCGGTGCTCTTCCCGGACACCTCGGGCGTCATGGACGCTCCGCAGACCGGGCACCACCAGTTCTACCCGGACGGCGGCACCACCATCGAGCAGCTGCAGAACCTCGGGCGGGCCGAGGCCACCCTCGGGCTCGGCTACTGGGCGTCGCGACCCGCAGCGGTCGCGGTCGAGGACAAGTCCGGCGTACCCCGCGAGCTCCTGGACCTGCCGATCGGGATCTCCGCGACGGACCGCTTCCTGCAGGTCCTGGCCCGCCGCGGCGGTGCGATCGGCGCGGACCTCGAGGCCGAGCGCGGTCGCCTGGTCGACCTCATCGTGGACGTCCAGCAGCACCTGCACGGCGTCAAGGTCGCGATCTTCGGTGACCCCGACCACGTGCTCGCGCTCACCGAGTTCTGCCGCGACCTCGGCATGCACCCGGTCCACGTGCTGACCGGCACGCCGGGCAAGCGGTTCGTCGCCGAGGCGACCCGCATCCTCGGCGACAAGGCACCGCACTCGAACATCGGCGGCGAGAAGGACCTGTTCCTGCTGCACCAGTGGATCAAGAACGAGCCGGTGGACCTCCTGCTCGGCAACAGCTACGGCAAGCACATCGCCCGCGCCGAGGACATCCCGTTCGTCCGGGTCGGCTGGCCGATCCTGGACCGCGCTGGGCACAGCCTGCTGCCGACCCTGGGCTACGCGGGAGCCATCCGGCTGGTCAGCCGGATGACCGACGCGCTGCTCGACCGGCGCGACCGCGACGCCCCGGACCACGAGTTCGAGCTGGTGATGTGACGTGACCGAGGTCCTCGCCGCCCGAGCCCGCCAGGTCGCCCGGGCCGGCACGGGCGGCGTCGACCTGGACTGCGACCGGCAGTCCACGTCCGGTTCGGTGAGCCAGCGCGCGTGCACGTTCTGCGGGTCCCGTGTGGTGCTCTACCCGATCGCGGACGCGATCCACCTGGTGCACGGTCCGATCGGGTGCGCGGTCTACACCTGGGACATCCGCGGGGCGCTGTCCAGCGGCCCCGAGCTCCACCGGCTCAGCTTCTCGACCGACCTGCGCGAACGGCACGTGGTCTTCGGCGGCGAGCGCCAGCTCGAGGAGAGCCTCGACGAGCTGATCGCGCGCCACTCGCCCCGAGCCGCCTTCGTGTACGCGACCTGCATCGTCGGCGTCATCGGCGACGACGTCGACGCGGTGTGCCGGGCCGTGTCCGAGCGCACCGGGATCCCGGTCATCCCGGTGCGCTCGGAAGGTTTCCAGGGGTCGAAGCGCAAGGGCTACGACGCCGCGTGCGAGGCCCTGATGAGCCTGGTCGGCACGGGCGACACCGCGGGCATCCCGCGGCACAGCGTGAACCTGCTGGGCGACTTCAACCTCGCGGGGGAGATCTGGATCATCCAGGAGTACCTGCGCCGGATGGGCGTCACGGTCGTGGCGAACCTGACCGGCGACGGCCGGGTGGACGACATCCGTCGCGCGCACGGCGCAGGACTGAACCTGGTGCAGTGCTCGGGGAGCACCACGAGGCTCGCGCAGCAGCTCCGGCAGGCCTACGGCACGCCGTTCCAGAAGGTGTCGTACTTCGGCCTGGACGACATGGCCGCCGCGCTCTACGGCATCGCCGAGCACTTCAAGGACCCCGAGATGCTCGACCGGACCCGAGCGCTGGTCGCCGAGGAGATCGCGACGGTGCTCCCGGTGATCGACGAGTGCCGCGCCGACCTCGAGGGCAAGCGCGCGGCCATCTACGTCGGCGGTGCCTTCAAGGCGATCTCACTGGTCAAGGCGCTGCGTCTGCTCGGTGTGCGCACGGCGCTGGTGGGCAGCCAGACCGGCACCGCCGAGGACTACCGCTACCTCGCCGAGCTGTGCGACCCCGGCACGGTGATCGTGGACGACTCCAACCCGGCCGAGCTCTCCCAGTTCATGGCGACCGAGGACGTCGACCTGTTCATCGGCGGGGTCAAGGAGCGTCCGATGGCCTACAAGATGGGTGTCGCGTTCTGCGACCACAACCACGAGCGCAAGGTCCCGCTCGAGGGCTTCGTCGGGATGGCGAACTTCGCTCGCGAGGTACGTGCCTCGGTGTGCAGCCCGGTCTGGCAGTTCACCCCGAGGCGTGCCCGGGCCGGCCGGTCCGGAACGACCGCGCACACCGGGCGCGCCGCGGCCGGCGCCGCGATCGAGGTGATGTGCTGATGGCCCTCGCCGACACCGCCCGGGTCGCCGCGCCCACCCCGGTCCGTTCGGTCTCCACGACCAACGCGTGCCGGATGTGCATGCCGCTCGGGGCGAGCCTCGCGCTCGCCGGGTTCGAAGGCACCGTCCCGTTCCTGCACGGGTCCCAGGGCTGCGCGACCTACATCCGGCGCTACCTGATCAGCCACTTCAGGGAGCCGATGGACATCGCCTCGTCGAGCATCGCGGAGTCCTCGACGGTGTTCGGCGGGGAGTCCGCCCTCGTCGACGGGATCGCGAACGTCGCGCGGGTGTACCGGCCCGCGATGATCGGGGTCGCCACCACGTGCCTGACCGAGACGATCGGTGAGGACGTCGGCGGTGCGCTGGCCCGGATCGACGGCTGCCGCCCCGAACCTGCCGACCCGGCGGCGGACGGATCGGTGTCACCGACCGGCGCCGCACCGGCTCTCGTGCACGTCTCGACGCCGGCCTACGCGGGCACCCACGTCGACGGCTACCAGGCCGCGGTCGCGGCCACCGTCGGGGCACTCGCCGAGCCGGGCGCACCCACCGAGCAGGTCGTGGTCCTGCCGGGCCTCGTCTCGCCCGCCGACCTGCGGCACCTTCGCGAGGTCGTCGACGGCTTCGGCCTGTCCCACCTGCTCGTCCCGGACATCAGCGACCGCCTCGACGCGGGGGTGGCCGAGGAGTACCAGCGGCTCCCACCGGGCGGCACGCCGCTCGCCGAGGCCGCTGCCGCGTGCCGGGCCCGCGCCGCGGTGACCCTGGGCGGTCTGGTGTCACCCGGCACCGCGCTGGCCGGTGAGCTGCTGGAGGACCGGTTCGGCGTCGCGCACCACCGGCTCGCCCTGCCGATCGGCATCCGGCTCACCGACGCCTTGGTCGAGACCCTTGAGGGGCTCGGAGGCACCGCCCCGCACTGGTTGGACGCCGAGCGGGGCCGGCTGGTGGACGCCTACGTCGACGGGCACAAGTACCTCGCGGAGCGGACCGCCGTGCTGTTCGGCGACGAGGACCTGGTGCTCGGCCTCGCGGTGTGGCTCGCCGAGATCGGGGTCACCCCTGCGGCGTGCGTGACCGGTGGGCGCTCCGGCCGGCTGGCCGCCGAGCTCGTACGCCTCGCCCCGGAGCTCGACGGCAGGGTCACCGTGGTCGACGACGGCGACTTCGCCGAGGTCGAGGAGCTCGTCCGCGCGCTCTCACCGGACCTGCTCGTCGGCCACTCGAGGGGCTACCCGCTGTCCCGCGCACTCGACGTGCCCCTGGTGCGGGTGGGGCTGCCGATCCACGACCGGGTCGGCGCGGCCCGGACCCGGCACCTCGGGTACCGAGGCACGCAGGAGCTCTTCGACCGGGTGACCAACGCCCTGATCGAACGCCGTCAGGACGAGTCCGCAGTCGGCTACGCCTACATGTGAGGAGACCTCATGACCACCACGCAGACGTACGCCGCGTCGGCCGACGACGCCACCGTCGCGTCGCCGACCGGCGGGTCGGCGCTCGGGGCCCTGCCGGGTGCCGAGCGGACCCCGGACCGGGTGCCGATGACGGACCACCCGTGCTTCGACGAGGCGGCCCGGGCCCGGACCGCGCGCGTCCACCTCCCCGTCGCGCCGCGCTGCAACGTCGCGTGCAACTACTGCAACCGCAAGTTCGACTGCGTCTCGGAGAGCCGTCCGGGCGTGTCGTCCACGGTGCTGTCGCCCGAGCAGGCCGCCGACTACGTCGACCAGGTCCGCCGCGAGGTGCCGAACCTCGCCGTCGTCGGCATCGCCGGACCCGGTGACCCGTTCGCGAACGCGGACAAGACGCTGCGGACCCTGCGCCTGGTCAAGGAACGTCACCCGGACCTGCTGCTGTGCGTGTCCAGCAACGGTCTCGGTGTGCCGGCGCACATGGACGAGATCGCCGAGCTCGGGATCAGCCACGTGACGATCACGATGAGCACCGTGGACCCCGAGGTCGCCGCCCAGGTGTACCGGTGGGTGCGGGACGGGCGCGGCGAGGTCTACCGTGGCGTCCCGGCCGGCGACCTGCTGATCTCGCGCCAGATCGAGGCCATCAGTGGGCTCAAGGAGCGCGGCGTCACGGTCAAGGTCAACACGGTCCTCGTGCCCGGCGTGACGCTCGCGGGCGTCGCCGACGTCGCGCGCGTCGCCGCCGAGCTCGGCGCGGACACGATGAACGCGATGCCCCTGTACCCGGTGGACGGGACGCCGTTCGGGGAGCTCGGTGCCCCGTCCACCGCGGAGGTGGCCGGCGCCCGGCTCGCCGCCGCGCCCTTCCTGCCGCAGATGACGCACTGCCAGCGCTGCCGGGCCGATGCGGTCGGGATGCTCGACGACGACTACGACGGGGACGCCGTCTCGCGGCTGTTCGCCGCGCGGCGGCCGGCCACGGCGCGGCCCTACGTCGCGGTCTGCACGCAGGAGGGGTACCTGGTCAACCAGCACCTCGGGGGAGCGGAGCAGGTGCGCATCTACGAGAACGCCGACATCGACGGGCGGATCACGCCGCGACTCGTGGAGTGCCGCGACACGCCGCCGCCGGGGGGCGGCGGCGCGCGCTGGGCGAGGCTCGCGGGCCTGCTGTCCGACTGCCGGGCGCTGATCTGCCACCAGCTCGGCGAGTCGCCGCGCATGGTGCTCCAGGGCGCGGGCGTCAGCGTGTACGAGTCCGACGGGCTGATCAGCGACGTCGTCACCGACGTCTACGCAGGGCGCACACCACGGCGGGCGCTCGCGCCACGGGACTGCGCGACCTCGTGCTCAGGCTCCGGGACCGGCTGCTAGGCGTCCCGCACGCGACGGACCACATCCACCGGAGGAGACATGACCACGACAACCACCCGCACCGATCCGGTGGGCGCCGCCCGGGAACCCGTCGGCGACACCTGGGCGTGCATCGACGGCAACGAGGCCGCGGCGTCGGTCGCGCACCGGCTGAGCGACATCTGCGCGCTCTACCCGATCACCCCCGCGTCCCCGATGGGCGAGGCTGCGGACGCCTGGAGCGCTCGCGGGCGGACGAACATCTGGGGCCAGGTGCCCAGGGTCGTGCAGATGCAGTCCGAGGCCGGCGCCGTCGGTGCGTTGCACGGGGCCGTGCAGAGCGGTGCGCTGGCCACCAGCTTCACGAGCTCGCAAGGGCTGCTCCTGATGCTCCCGAACATGTTCAAGATCGCCGGTGAGCTCACGCCGGCGGTGCTCCACGTGGCCGCGCGTGCGGTCGCGACCCACGCCCTGAGCATCTTCGGTGACCACTCCGACGTGATGGCCGCCCGCTCCACCGGGTGGGGGATGCT
Source organism: Actinotalea endophytica (assembly GCF_025717005.1). Classification (GTDB taxonomy): domain Bacteria; phylum Actinomycetota; class Actinomycetes; order Actinomycetales; family Cellulomonadaceae; genus Actinotalea. The sequence goes on along the minus strand of NZ_JAOVZU010000003.1, from coordinate 92,287 downwards.
GTCGTCGAGCACGGTGCAGGAGGCGCACGACATCGCCGCGATCACGCACGCCGCGTCGTTGACCGCCGGGCTGCCGTTCCTGCACTTCTTCGACGGGTTCCGCACGTCGCACGAGATCAACCGGGTCGCGATTCTGTCCGACGACCAGCTGCGCGCCATGGTCGACGACGACGCCGTGCTGGCCCACCGGCGCCGGGCCATGACGCCCACGCGCCCGGTGCTGCGGGGCACCGCCCAGAACCCGGACGTGTTCTTCCAGGGCCGCGAGGCCGCCAACCCGGTCTACGACGCGGCGCCCGGGCACGTCACGGCAGCGATGGCGAGGTTCGCCGACCTCACGGGGCGGCGGTACGACCTCGTCGAGTACCACGGCGACCCGCAGGCCGACCGGGTCGTGGTGGTGATGGGCTCCGCGGCCCGCACGGTGCGCGCCACGGTCGACGCGCTCAACGCCGCCGGGGAGCGTGTCGGCATGCTGTACGTCCGCCTGTACCGGCCGTTCCCCGCGATGGAGCTCGCGGCCGCCCTGCCCCGGACCGTCACGAGCGTCGCCGTGCTCGACCGGGTCAAGGAGCCCGGTGCGACCGCGGAACCGCTGCACCTCGACGTCGTCACCGCGCTGAGCGAGCACTCGCCGCGGCCCCCGCGCGTGATCGGCGGACGCTACGGGCTCGGCTCGAAGGAGTTCGCCCCGCGACACGCCGCCGCAGTGTTCGCCGAGCTCGCGTTCCTCGCGGCCGGCCGCCCGGTCAAGCGGCGCTTCACGGTCGGCATCACCGACGACGTGACCCACCTGAGCCTCGACGTCGACCCCGAGTTCCGCCTGCCGACCCGGTCCAAGCAGGCGGTCTTCTTCGGCCTCGGATCCGACGGGACCGTGGGCGCGAACAAGGCGTCGGTCACGCTGATCGGCGAGAACGCCGGCCAGTGGGCCCAGGGCTACTTCGTCTACGACTCGAAGAAGTCGGGGTCGACCACGGTCTCCCACCTGAGGTTCGGCGCCGAGCCGATCGACGCGCCGTACCTCGTGGAGCAGGCGGACTTCGTCGGGGTGCACCAGCTCGCGCTGCTGAGCCGGCTCCCGGTGCTGGACGTCGCGCGCCCGGGCGCGACGGTGCTGCTGGCCTCGCCGCACCGCGGAGACGTCGCCTGGTCGAAGCTGCCCGCCGCGGCGCGCAGCACGGTCATCGACAAGGACCTCACGGTCTACACGGTCAACGCCGCGAAGGTCGCCCGCCGGGCCGGGCTGGGCGGCCGGATCAACACGGTGATGCAGGCGTGCTTCTTCGCACTGAGCGACGTGCTGCCGACCGACGAGGCGATCGAGCTGATCAAGGCCAGCGCGCGCACGACCTACGCGTCGAGGGGCGCGGACATCGTCGCGGCCAACCTGGCTGCCATCGACGCGGCCGTCGCGGCGATGACGAAGGTCGTGGTGCCGGACGGCGCCGCGGCCGAGGCTCCAGGCGCGGACGACGGTGAGCCGGGCGCGCCCGGAGCCGACGGTGGTGGGCCCGCGGAGCACGCGACCATCCGTCGCCTCATCGCGGGGGAGGGTGAGCTGTTGCCGGTGAGCGCCCTGCCGCCGGACGGGACGTTCCCGACCGGGACCGCGGCGCTCGAGAAGCGTGGCCTCGCGACGCAGCTGCCGGTGTGGGACCCGATGATGTGCATCGACTGCGGCAAGTGCACCCTGGCCTGCCCGCACGCCGCCATCCGGATGAAGAGCTACGACGCCTCGCACCTGGCGGGGGCCCCCGACGGGTTCCTGTCCAAGGACGCCTCGGGTCGGGACACCGACGCGCAGCTGACCCTCCAGGTCGCACCCGACGACTGCACGGGGTGCGCCCTGTGCCAGGCGGTCTGCCCGTCGGCCGCGCTCACGATGATGCCCGCCGCCGCGTCGCGGGAGGCCGAACGAGCCCGCTACGACCACTTCCGCGCGATCCCGGAGACGGATCGGACCACGGTGCGCACGAACACGGTGCGCGGCTCGCAGCTCCTGCAGCCGCTGTTCGAGTTCTCCGGCGCCTGCAGCGGCTGCGGGGAGACCCCCTACCTGAAGCTGGTCAGCCAGCTGCTCGGCGACCGGATGGTCGTCGCGAACGCGACCGGCTGCAGCTCGATCTACGGGGGCAACCTGCCGACGACCCCGTGGACCACCGACGCCTCGGGGCGTGGGCCGGCCTGGAACAACTCGCTGTTCGAGGACAACGCGGAGTTCGGCATGGGCCTGGCGTGGGGCTCCGACCAGCGGGCTGCGCTCGCCCGGGACCTGCTGCGCCGCACGGCGTCCGAGCTCGCGCTGGACGGCGACCTGGTCGCGGGCCTGCTGGGCGAGGTCCCGGTCACCGACGAGCAGGCCGTGGCCGACCAGCGGGACCGCGTCGCGCGCCTGCTCGAGGCCGTGGACCGGCGCGACCCCGACGGCACCCACGAGGAGCTGCGATCGCTGCGGGAGGTCGCCGACGCGCTCGTGCCGACGTCCGTGTGGGTCGTCGGGGGCGACGGCTGGGCCTACGACATCGGCTTCGGCGGCCTGGACCACCTGCTGGCCTCGGGGGAGAACGTCAACGTCCTGGTGCTCGACTCGGAGGTCTACTCGAACACCGGCGGCCAGGCCTCCAAGGCGACGCCGCTCGGCGCCGCAGCGAAGTTCGCCGCCTCGGGCAAGGAGACCCGCAAGAAGGACCTGGGCCGGCTGGCGCAGGTCTACCAGGACGTGTACGTCGCGCAGATCGCGATCAACGCGAACGAGGCGCAGGCGGTGCGCGCGCTGCACGAGGCGGCGGCCTACGACGGCCCGTCCCTGGTGATCGCCTACGCGCCCTGCCGGGAGCAGGGCGCGGACCTGACCCAGGCGGTCGCCCAGCAACGGGCTGCGGTCGCCACCGGGCACTGGCTCCTCTACCGCTACCACCCCGAGCCGGCCCCGGGGGCGGCGCCGAGGTTCAAGCTGGACTCCAAGGCGCCCTCGGCGCCGCTGGCGACCTTCTACGGGACCGAGACGCGCTACCGCAGGCTCGCGCTCTCGGACCCGGAACGTGCGGCGGAGCTGCTCGACCGCGCTCAGGCAGCCGTCGACGAGCGCTGGCTCCGATACAGCCGGCTCGCCGAGGCATGACCGTGGGTCTGGTCGACTCGACCCTGCGCGAGGGCTCCCAGGCTCCGGTGCGCTACCTCTCGAGGGTCGAGCGCCTGGACCTGGTGGCCGACCTGGGCGCGATCGGCGTCGAGGAGCTCGAGCTGGGCCACGCCGTCGCCGAGGTCGCGTACGACCCCGCGCCGCTGGCCGAGCTGCTGGCCGCGGCGGTGGACCTGGCCCCACGCGCGAGGCGTGCGGTCTGGTGCCGTGCCCGCCCGGACGACATCGAGGCGGCCGCGGCCCTGCGCCCGGACGTGCTCTCCTTCGCCCTTCCGGTGTCCGACCTGCACCTGACGACCCGGTTGCGGGTCGACCGGGCGTGGGCCCTGGAGCAGCTGGCGTGTCTCGTCCCGCTGGCGCACTCGGCCGTCGGCTACGTGTCCGTCGGGCTCGAGGACGCGACGCGTGCCGACCCTGCGTTCGTCGACGACGTCGTCGTGGCCGCTGCGCGGGCCGGGGCGGACCGGGTCCGGCTCGCCGACACGGTGGGGGTGGCGGAGCCCGGCGAGATCGCGCGCCTCGTCGCGCGGGTGCGGGCGCTGTTCCCGGGGGAGGTCGGCGTCCACGTGCACGACGACTTCGGCATGGCGACCGCGGGTGCGGTCGCCGCGCTCCGGGCGGGCGCGCACTGGGCGGACGTCAGCCTGACCGGGCTGGGCGAGCGGGCCGGGATCTCGCGCACCGAGGAGGTCGCCGCGTGGCTCGCCGTGCGGTGCGGCGGCAGCTACGACCTGCCGGCCGCGCGAACGGCGGCGGCGCGGCTCTCCGCCCGGGTCGGCCGCCCGGTGCCCGGCCACGCCCCGGTAATCGGGGACGACATCTTCGCCTGCGAGTCCGGGCTGCACCTCGCCGGGCTCGTGGCCGACCCCGCGACCTACGAGCCGTACCCGCCGGACCTGGTCGGCGCTCGCCGCTCCTGGCGGCTGGGGCAGGGCAGCGGCCGGGCCGCGGTGGCCGCTCTGGCCCCCGAGATCGGCGGCGATCTCGTCGCGGCGACGGCGCTCGTACGTCGCGCCGCCGAGGCCCGGGGACGGGCCTTCGACCCGGCGCAGGCGCCCATGTCCGGGACGTCGGTCCGTGGCTGAGGCGCGCCGCCGACTCGAGCATGTTCGCAGGTCAGCGGCCTATACGGGTGGGGGTTTACGGCGATCCGGGGTACGCCGCAAGTGGTAGGACCAATGCCCTCCAAAGATCAATCCCGCGGGCGGCACGATCTCGCCCATGCCTTCCGCCGAAGAGACCATGGCCGCTCCTTCGTCCCTGCTGACCCTCACCGTCAACGGTCGCGAGATCGAGGTCGACGACGGCCAGACGATCCTGCACGCGCTCAAGGCGAAGGGGATCGACGTCCCCTCGCTGTGCCACGACCCGAGGCTCGAACGCTCCAACGGGAACTGCGGCCTGTGCGTGGTCGAGGTCGGTGACACCGACCCCCGCGACGTCAAGGCCTGCCTGACCCCGGTCCACGAGGGGATGGTCATCCGGACCCACACCGACCGCCTCGAGGAGTACCGCAAGGTCCGCCTCCAGCAGCTGCTGTGCGACCACAACGCCGACTGCGTCGCACCCTGCGTGCAGACCTGTCCCGCGAACATCGACATCCAGACCTACCTGCGCCACGTGGCGGTCGGGAACTTCGAGGCCGCGATCCGGGTGATCAAGGACCGCAACCCGTTCCCCTCGGCCTGCGGCCGGGTGTGCCCGCACCCCTGCGAGTCGGCCTGCCGCCGCAACCTGGTGGACGAGCCGGTCGCCATCAACCACGTCAAGCGCTTCGCGACCGACTGGGACATGGCCCGCGAGACGCCCTGGCTCCCGCGCGTCGCCACGCCGACGGGCAAGCGGATCGCCGTCATCGGTGCCGGCCCCTCCGGGCTCTCGGCCGCGTACTACAGCGCGATCAACGGCCACGAGGTCACCGTCTTCGAGAAGCAGCCGAACGCCGGCGGCATGATGCGCTACGGCATCCCGGAGTACCGGCTGCCGAAGACCACGCTCGACGCCGAGATCGGCCTGATCGAGGCGCTCGGGGTCCGGATCGTGACCGGCAAGGAGCTCGGCACCCACCTCAACCTGACCGACCTGCGCCGCGACTTCGACGCGGTCTACCTGGCGATCGGCTCGTGGCGCGCCTCGCCGATGCGGGTCGACGGCGACAACGCCGAGGGCGTCTGGCTGGGCATCAACTACCTCGAGCAGGTCACCAAGGGCGAGCACATCCGGCTCGGCCGCACGGTCGTCATCGGCGGTGGCAACACCGCGATCGACTGCACCCGTACCGCGCTGCGCAACGGCGCCGACAGCGTCACCCTGCTCTACCGCCGTACCCGCGAGGAGATGCCCGCGGAGCACTACGAGATCGACGAGGCGCTCGACGAGGGCGTCGAGATGCAGTACCTCGTCGCGCCGAGCCGGATCACCACCGGCCCCGGCGGCGTGAAGCAGCTGCACTGCCTGCGCATGGAGCTCGGCGAGCCGGACCGGTCCGGGCGTCGTCGTCCGGTGCCGATCGAGGGCAGCGAGTTCGTCGTCGAGGCCGACACGATCATCGGGGCCATCGGCCAGGCCACCGACACGGGATTCCTGTACAACGACCTGCCGGTGCGCCTCAACAAGTGGGGCGACATCGACGTCGACGGCCGCAGCCAGCTCACCTCGGAGTCCAAGGTCTTCGCCGGCGGCGACTGCGCGACCGGCCCGGCGACCGTGATCCAGGCGGTGGCGGCCGGCCGGCGCGCCGCCGAGGCGATCGACGACTTCGTGTCCCTCGGCTACGTGCGGCCCGGGCACGAGGACTACTCGTGCAGCCGCGGGACCCTGGAGGACCTCGACCGGGACGAGTTCGAGCTCGTCCCCAAGCTGGCCCGTGCGTCGATGCCCGAGCTCGCCGTCGCCGAGCGCACCTCGAGCTTCGTCGAGGTCGCCACCGGCTTCACCGAGGAGCAGGCGCGGGCCGAGGCCGAGCGGTGCCTGCAGTGCGGCTGCGCGAAGCAGAACGACTGCTCGCTGCGCTCCGAGGCGTCCGAGCACGACGTGGTCTTCGCCGCCCCGCTGCACGTCCGGCCCGCCACGCGGATCGAGCGCGACCACCCGTTCATCGTGCGGGACAACTCCAAGTGCATCTCCTGCGGGCGGTGCGTCGCGGCGTGCGCCGAGGTCGAGGGGCCGGGCGTGCTCGCGTACCAGTTCTCCGGCGGTCTGCTGCGGGTCGGCACGCACAACGGTGAGCCCCTGGAGCTGACCGACTGCGTCTCGTGCGGGCAGTGCGTGCGCGCCTGCCCGTGCGGCGCGCTGGACTACGTCCGCGAGCGGTGCGGCGTGTTCGACGCGATCAACGACCCCACCAAGACCGTCGTCGGGTTCGTCGCACCCGCGGTCCGCACCGTCATCGCCGCCGAGTACGGGATCGCGCCGCAGGACGTGACGCCGTTCGTCGCGGGCATGATGCGCGCGGTCGGGTTCGACAAGGTCTTCGACGTCACGTTCGCCGCGGACCTGACGATCCTGGAGGAGGCCACCGAGTTCCTCGGCCGGGTCGGCAACGACGGCGTGATGCCGATGTTCACCTCGTGCTGCCCCGGGTGGGTCACCTTCGTCGAGAAGCGCTACCCCGACCTGATCCCGCACCTGTCGAGCTGCAAGAGCCCCCAGCAGATGATGGGTGCCACGGTGCGGAACCACTTCGCCACCCGGGCCGGGATCGCACCCGAGGACCTCTACGTGGTCTCGCTCATGCCGTGCATCGCCAAGAAGGGCGAGGCGGCCCGGCCCGAGTTCACCTCGGACGGCTTCCGCGACGTCGACGCCGTGCTGACCACCACCGAGTTCCTCGAGATGGTCCAGATGCTCCGGCTCGACCCGGCGGACATCACGCCCGGCGAGTTCGACGCGCCCTACGCGAAGACCTCGGGCGCCGGGGTGATCTTCGGCAGCTCGGGCGGCGTCGCAGAGGCCGCGATGCGGATGGCGGCCGAGAAGCTCGCCGGCGAGCCGCTCACCGGCTCGGTCGACTTCACCGAGCTGCGCGGCGCCACGAGCGTCAAGACCGCGAGCTACACCGCGGGCGGGGTGGACGTGCGGGTCGGCGTCATCTCCGGCCTGGCGAACGCCGAGCCGCTGATCCGGCGGGTCATCGCCGGCGAGGACGTCGGCCTGGACATGATCGAGATCATGGCCTGCCCGGGCGGCTGCATCAACGGTGCCGGTCACCCGGTCGCTGCGGCCGAGAAGGTCGCCCAGGCGCGCGAGCGCGTGCTGTACGACATCGACCGCTCCGCCGAGCTGCGCAAGTCGCAGGACAACCCCGACGTCCTCGACCTCTACGCCGACTTCTACGGCGAGCCCAACTCGCACCTCGCGCACGACCTGCTGCACACCACCTACGCGCCGTTCCGTTCCTGACCGGCGCCACGCTCGCGGCCCCGCCCGTCGGCGGGGCCGCACGATCCCTCACCGGAGGACACCGATGAGACTGTCGCGCGCCCTGTGCGCCGCTCTGCCCGTGCTGCTCGCGGGCGCCCTGAGCGGGTGCGCCGCCGCATCGGCGGACACGCCCGCCGACCCGAGCACGACGACCTCGACGACCGCCGAGCCGTCCTCCGCCGAGCAGGTCGCCGAGAAGGTCACCGTCCGGGTCGCCTCGCTCAAGGGCCCGACCACGATGGGGCTGGTCGGCCTGATGGACGAGGCCGACGCCGGCACCGCCGCCGAGGACTACCAGGTGACGATGTACGGATCCGCGGACGAGATCGTCCCGCTGGTCGTGCAGGGTGAGGTCGACGCGGCGGTCATCCCCGCGAACCTGGCCGCGGTGCTGTACCAGAAGACGATGTCCGACGGCCCGGCGATCCAGGTCGCAGCGGTGACCGCGCTCGGGGTGCTCTCGGTCGTGGAGACCGGCGACACGATCGGCTCGATGGCCGACCTGGCCGGTCGCACGATCATCGCGACCGGCAAGGGCACCACGCCCGAGTTCGTCGTGCGCCACCTGCTCGCCGCCAACGGGGTCGACCCCGACACCGACGTGACCTTCGACTGGAAGTCGGAGGCGACCGAGGCCGCTGCGGCTCTCGCCGCCTCGGACGACGCCGTCGCGGTGCTGCCGCAGCCGTTCGTGTCGGTGGTGCAGAGCCAGAACCCCGACGTGCGGGTCGCCCTCGACCTCACCGACGAGTGGACCGCGGTCGACCCCGACTCCGAGCTCACGACCGCGGTGCTCGTCGTCTCCACGGCGTTCTCGGCCGAGCACCCCGAGGCCGTGGCGAACCTGATGGCGGACGTCGCCGCGTCGACCGCGTTCACCAACGACGAGCCCGAGGCCGCCGCCGAGCTGATCGCCGCCGCCGGGATCGTCCCGGCCGCGCCGATCGCGGTGAAGGCGATCCCCGGCAGCCACATCACGTTCATCGCGGGGGAGGAGATGGTGGCGGCGGTCGGCGGGTACCTCGGGGTGCTCCACCAGGCCGACCCGACCTCGGTCGGCGGGGCGTTGCCGGGCGATGACTTCTTCTACACCCCCTGACGCTCCGGAGGACCAGGGCCACTGGCGTCTGACGCGTCGGCTGGTGGCCCTGGCCTGGTGGCTGGCCGTCTGGCAGGTCGCTGCCATGGCGATCGGCCACGGCGTGCTGCTCGTCGGCCCGGTCGAGGTGGCACGCCGGCTCGCCGAGCTGGTGCCGACTGCGGAGTTCTGGGCGACGGTCGGCCGCACGACCGGTCGGATCACCCTGGGGTTCGCGGCCGCAGCGGTGCTCGGCGTCCTGACCGCGGCGGCCTCGGCCCGCTCGCGCTGGCTCGAGGCCGTGATCGGGCCGGCCGTCGTCGCGATCCGCAGCACACCGGTCGTGAGCTTCATCATCCTGGTGCTGATCTGGGTGGACTCGGCCCGCCTGGCCACGATCATCTCGTTCCTGATGGCGCTGCCGATCGTGCACGCGACCGTCTACCAGGGCATCCGGCAACGGCCCCGGGAGCTGCTCGAGATGGCGGCCGTCTTCCGGGTGCCGCGGTGGCGGCGGATGCTCGCGGTGGACGTCCCGGCCGTGCTGCCGTACTTCGTCGCCGCGTGCCGCACCGGTGTGGGCCTCGCCTGGAAGAGCGGGATCGCGGCCGAGGTGATCGGTCTGCCGAGCGGCACGATCGGCGAGCGGCTCTACCAGGCCAAGATCTTCCTGGCGACGGCCGACGTCCTGGCCTGGACCGTGGTCGTCGTGCTCGTCGCCTACCTGGTGGAGCAGGCGATCGTGCGCCTGCTCGAGATGCTGGAGCACCGGCTCTCGGCAGGCGCGTCCGGTCCGCTGCCGGTCGGGGGGCGTACCGCATGATCGAGCTGCGGTACGTGCGCAAGGTGTACGGCACGCTCACGGTGCTGGACGGGCTGACGGCAGCCTTCCCCGAAGGCTCGGTGACCGCACTGCTCGGTGCGAACGGCTCCGGCAAGACGACCGTCGGGCGGCTGCTCCTCGGGCTCGAGAGGCCCACGGCCGGCGAGGTCAGCGGTGTCGACGGTCGGCCGCGTGCGGCGGTGTTCCAGCAGAACCGGCTGTGCGAGCAGCTCAGCGCCGTGGACAACGTCCGGCTGGCCGCGCACGGCTCGGTCGACCGCGGGGAGGTCGTCGACGCGCTGCGTGGTGTCGGCCTCGCGGGCGAGTCGCTGGCCCAGCCGGTCCGGCAGCTGTCCGGGGGGCAGCGGCGCCGGGTCGCCGTCGTGCGGGGACTCGTCGCGCCCGCAGAGCTCGTGGTGCTCGACGAACCGTTCACCGGCCTCGACACCGAGGCGCGCCGTCGCACGATGGGCTGGGTCCGGGACCGCCTGGCCGGTCGGACCGCCGTGCTCATCACGCACCACGACGACGAGGTCGCGTGGTTCGACGCCGGGGTGCTCCGGCTCCCGGGCCCAGGGGCCTGATCCACGCGGACCCCGCGCGGGCTCAGGCCCGGTCGGCCACTCGTCCGAGGGCGAGCAGGTGCGGGCTGGAGGGAATCATCCGAGGGTCGTCCTCGAGCATCCGGGCAGCGTTCAGGGCGCTGTCGAGGTGACGGTCCAGCTCGTCCGTGTTCACCGTCAGCAGGTGCGGCGCTCCGGGGCCTTCGACGCCGACGACCCGGACGTCGCGAAGCCCCGCTGCCGACAGCTCGCCGCGCAGCTCCTCCGGCTGGTGGAAGTAGGCCGTCGTGAAGCCGGATCCTGGCGGGTTCACCCCGGTCCGGATCGCGGCCCGCAGGCTGTCGACCTCTGACCCGGTCACGGCGCCGAGGGCCACCAGCTCCAGCAGCCCGGCGTACCGGCTGATCCCTGCGGCTGCCACCAGACCCCCGGGCCTGGTGACCCGGACCGCCTCGGCGAGCGCGGCGGCGCGGTCGGCCGGGTCCACCAGGTGGTAGAGCGGGCCGAGCAGCAGCGTCGCGTCCGCGGTGTCGTCGTCCCACGGCAGGTCGCCCGCGTGGCCGTGCGACGCGTCGAGGCCGGCCGCGACGGCAGCGTGCACGTGAGCGGGCACGGGGTCGAGCAGCTCGACCTGGAAGCCGGCCGCGACGAGCCACTCGGCGTGGACGCCGGTGCCGCCGCCGATGTCGAGCACGCGGGCCGGTGGCGTGGGCAGGTGACGCAGGAGGATCTCCTGGGTCCGCAGCAGCTCGATCCGGCCGTGCGGGCGCTCGCGGAGTCGCCGGTCCTCGTCGTAGGAGCCGTAGAAGTCGAGGATCGCCTGGTCGATCATGGCCGAATCCTGCCAGTGGGGCAGCGAGGATCGCGCACGTGTCCAGAGCCCACGCGGGACCTCACGGGTCCTGGGCGGCGCCGACGCGGGCCAGAATGGTGATCATGATGAGCCCGACCGCGCCTCCCGCCGGAGCGCGCCGCCTGATCGACTCCCTCGACGAGGTCGGCATCAACGCCGGCTTCGTCCGCGCGGTACTGGACGGCACGGTGGCCGGCGAGGTCTGGACCTCCTCGGCGGTGGGCGTCGGGGCCGCGTACGCGCGCCACGGGTACGGGATGTCGCTGATCTGGGGGGACCGGCTCGCGGACGCGTTCGACGAGGTCGTCGCGCACCTCGCGGAGCGAGCCGGTGCCCCCGGTCGCGAGTGGCTGCAGGTCGACCCGCGGTGGGCCGGGCTGCCGTGGGCGGAGACGCTGCGGCGGGCCGCGCCGGGGTTCGAGGTGACCGTGGACCGTCGGGTGAACTTCGCGTTCGACGCCGAGCGGTACGCCGAGCGGCGGGCCGCGTTCGTACCGGCCGCCGGCTGGACCCTGCACCCGGCCGAGGCCGCCGAGTTCGACTTCCCGGGCAGCGTGGTGCCGGCCGCCTTCTGGCGGGACGCCGAGCAGCTCCTCGCCAACGGCGGGGGCTGGCGCGCCGAACGCGACGGCTCGGTCGGGGCGCTCGCCTTCTCGTCCTTCCCGATCTACGACGGGGTCGAGATCGGCATCGAGACGGTGCCCTGGGCGCGCCGCCAGGGGCTGGGCGCGGCCGTCGCCGCGGCGATGATCGACGACGTCCTCGACCGGGGGTCGGTGCCGCTGTGGGCCTGCCGGCGGGGCAACGAGAGCTCGTACCGGCTCGCGATGCGGCTCGGCTTCGTGCCTGCCCTGGAGCTGCCGTACCTGAGCTTCTGAGGCCGCTCGTCGGCTCGGCCGTCCACCACTACATATGGGTGGAATGTCCAGGTCGGACACAAGATGTGGCTCGATCCCGTCAAGGACGACACGCCGGGCGTTCCTGCGTGTCGCCCCGTTCGAGGAGTCGGCAACCGGGACGTCGGTCCTAGGGGATCGGCGGAACGAGGAAGATCGTCTTCCCGCATCTTGTGGCCGGAAGCGAGTCCGGCTACCACATCTTGGGTCGATCGAGACCCAGAAGGGGGCTGGTATGACGGCGACCGGAGTCATCAAGCGCAGTGGGGCGGCCGTGCCGTTCCGGCCGGAGCTCATCGCCTCGGCGATCGCCCGTGCCGGGCTCGCCACAGGTGCGACCGACACCGACCACGCCGAGGCCTATGCCGCCCCGGTCGCCGCGCAGGTGCTCGAGCGTCTCGCCGCGGAGGGCGTGCCGTACCCGCACGTCGAGCACGTCCAGGACCTCGTGGAGCAGGCGCTGATCGACGCGGGGCACACCGGCACGGCGCGCGCCTACATCGCCTACCGCGAGCAGCACGCCCGCCTGCGCGACGATGCGCGCACCGTGGTCGAGGTCGAGGCCTCGATCAACGAGTACCTGGACCGCAGCGACTGGCGGGTCAACGCCAACGCGAACCAGGGTTACTCGCTGGGCGGCCTGATCCTCAACACCGCCGGCAAGGTCACCGCCAACTACTGGCTCTCGCACGTCTACCCGCCCGAGGTCGGACACGCCCACCGCGACGGCGCGATCCACATCCACGACCTCGACATGCTCGCCGGCTACTGCGCGGGGTGGTCGCTGCGCACGCTGCTCACCGAGGGCCTCAACGGGGTGCCCGGCAAGGTCGAGGCCGCGCCGCCGAAGCACTTCTCCTCGGCGATCGGGCAGATCGTCAACTTCCTCGGCACCATGCAGAACGAGTGGGCCGGCGCCCAGGCGTTCAGCTCGTTCGACACGTACATGGCCCCGTTCGTGCGCCTGGACGGTCTGGGCTACGACGCGGTGCGCCAGGGTGTCCAGGAGCTCGTCTACAACCTCAACGTGCCGTCGCGCTGGGGCACCCAGACGCCGTTCACGAACCTCACGTTCGACTGGACCTGCCCCGAGGACCTGCGCGACCAGGCACCGATCGTCGGCGGCGTCGAGCAGCCGTTCACCTACGGCGAGCTGCAGGCCGAGATGGACCTGATCAACCGGGCGTACATCGACGTCATGACCACCGGCGACGAGTCCGGCCGGGTCTTCACCTTCCCGATCCCGACGTACAACATCACGACCGACTTCCCGTGGGAGTCCGAGAACGCCGAGCGGCTGTTCGAGATGACCGCGAAGTACGGCCTGCCGTACTTCCAGAACTTCATCAACTCCGACCTGCAGCCGAACCAGATCCGCTCGATGTGCTGCCGGCTCCAGCTCGACCTGCGCGAGCTGCTCAAGCGCGGCAACGGCCTGTTCGGGTCGGCGGAGCAGACCGGCTCGGTGGGCGTGGTGACGATCAACTGCGCGCGGCTCGGCCACACGCATCGCGGCGACGAGGACGGCCTGTACGCCGAGCTCGACCGGCTCCTGGTGCTCGCGAAGGACTCGCTCGAGATCAAGCGGAAGGTCGTCGGCCGGCTGATCGACGAGGGCCTGTACCCCTACACCAAGCGCTACCTCGGGCGGGGGCTGCACAACCACTTCTCGACGATCGGGGTCAACGGCATCAACGAGCTGATCCGCAACCTCACCGCCGACGAGCACGACATCACCACACCGGTCGGCCACGCCATGGCGGTGCGGCTGCTCGACCACGTGCGGGCCCGGATGGTCGAGTTCCAGGAGGCCACCGGCCACCTGTACAACCTCGAGGCGACCCCCGCCGAGGGGACGACGTACCGGTTCGCCAAGGAGGATCGGCGGCGCTATCCCGGCATCCTGCAGGCCGGGACCGACGAGAACCCGTACTACACGAACTCCTCGCAGCTGCCCGTCGGGTTCACCGACGACCCGTTCGAGGCGCTCGACCGTCAGGACGACCTGCAGACCCGGTACACCGGCGGCACGGTGCTGCACCTCTACATGTCGGAGCGGGTCTCGACCGCGGCGGCGTGCCGCAGCCTGGTGCGCCGGGCCCTCGAGCAGCACCGCCTGCCGTACATCACGGTGACCCCGACGTTCTCGATCTGCTCCGCCCACGGCTACCTCGCCGGTGAGCAGCCGGCCTGCCCGTCCTGCGGGTCGACCACCGAGGTCTGGACCCGCGTGATGGGCTATCACCGGCCGGTGTCGTCGTTCAACGTCGGCAAGCAGGGCGAGCACGCCGAGCGGACGCCCTTCGTCGAGGCCGCCGCGGCGGACCGGGAGCCCGTCGGTGCTGAGCGCTGAGACCGAGGCCCACCGACCCGATGCCGCCGGGCTCGGGACGCACCGGGGGGTCGGCGACGCCGACGACCTGGCGATCGCCGGCCTGACGCCGCTGTCCACCTGCGACTGGCCGGACCGCCTGGTGGCTACGGTCTTCCTGCAGGGCTGCCCGCTCGCCTGCACCTACTGCCACAACCACGCGCTGATCGACTCACGTGCTCCGGGCCAGGTGCCCTGGTGGGCGGTGACCGACCTGCTGTCCCGACGGGTCGGGAAGCTCGACGGTGTCGTGTTCTCCGGCGGTGAGCCGACGCGTCAGCGCGGCCTCGTCGACGCGATGCGGCAGGTGCGGGCGCGGGGCTTCGGGGTCGGTCTGCACACCGCCGGGACGTACCCGGGCCGGCTGGCGCAGGTGCTGCCGCGGGTCGACTGGGTCGGACTGGACATCAAGGCGGTACCACGGCTCTACCGCGAGCAGACCGGTGCAGCCGTGGCCGGGCGTGCGTTCGCCTCGCTGCGCCTCGCGCTCGACTCGGGGGTCGGCCTCCAGGTCCGCACCACGGTGGATCCCACCGTCCAGCGCCCCGAGGACGTCGCCGAGCTGACCGCGCTGCTCGTCGCCGCGGGCGTGCGTGAGCACGTGGTCCAGCAGGTCCGGACCGCTGGGGTGCGCCCCGAGTACGCGCGGGTGCTGCGGGAGCGTCGCGGCGGAGCGTGACGTGGTTCAGGTCGGCGCGGTGACCGCCTCGGGTGCGCGCACCACGAGGTCGAGCGTGCCGAGCCGGGGGAGGTGTGCGCGCAGCTGATCGGTCGCGTGACGCTCGAGCTCGCGCAGCTGCGCGACGGTGGTGCCACCTGCGACGGTGACCGACGCCGTGACGTGCAGGAGGTGCCCCGCCCAGCGCAGCCGGACCTCGGTGACGGAGTCGATCGCGTCGACGTGGGCGAGGGCGTGCTCGGCGGCGTCCACGAGGTCCGGTTCGACCCCGTCGAGCAGCCGGCGCCCGACGTCGCGGGCGGTGGACCACAGCAGCACGGCGATCGCGCCCGCGATGAGCAGCCCGATGATCGGGTCGGCGAGCGGGAAGCCGAGCCAGACGCCGACGACGCCGAGCACGACGGCCAGCGAGGTGAAGCCGTCGGTGCGGGCGTGCACGCCGTCCGCGACCAGGGCGGCGGAACCGATCCGACGGCCGGTGCGGATCCGGTAGACCGCGACCGCCTCGTTCCCGGCGAAGCCGATGACGCCCGCGGCGAGCACCCAGCCGAGGTTCTCCAGCGGCTGGGGATGCAGCAGGCGGTCGATGGCCTGGGCGGCGGCGAGAACCGCGGAGAGCGCGATCATCGCGACGATGAACAGGCCGGCGAGGTCCTCCGTGCGGTGCAGCCCCCAGGTGTAGCGCCGGGTCGCCGCGCGCCGGCCCAGCGCGAAGGCGATCCACAGCGGCACCGCGGTCAGGGCGTCGGAGAAGTTGTGGATCGTGTCGGCGAGGAGCGCGACCGAACCGGAGGCGGCGACGACGAGGAGCTGTGCCGTCGCGGTGGCACCGAGCGCGACGAGGCTGATCTTGACCGCTCGGATGCCGGCCGCGCTGGCCTGCAGCGCGTCGTCGATCGAGTCGGCGGCGTCGTGCGAGTGCGGCACGAAGGCCTCGTGCAGCCAGCCGCGCAGGCCGCCCGGGTGGTCGTGCCCGTGGTCGTGCCCGTGCGGGTGGTCGTGCCCGTGGTCGTGATCGTGCGGGTGACCGTGCTCGCTCGGGTGGTCGTGGTCGTGGTCGTGGTCGTGCGCGTGCCCGGTCATCGCGTCGCCTCGTGGTGGGAGGGGCGGGCGTCGACCGCGTGCTCGGCCTGCTGCAGCGCGTTGTCGACGAGGCTCTTGGCGTGCTCGTCCGCCAGTCGGTAGTACACCCGGTTGCCGTCGTGGCGAGTGGCGACCATGCGGGCCATCCGAAGCTTGGCGAGGTGCTGGGACACCGCGGCCTGCGCCTTGCCGACCGTCTCGGCGAGCTCACCGACGGCGAGCTCGCCGTCGCCGAGGGCCAGGATGATCCGCACCCGGGTCGCATCGGCGAGCATCGCGAACACCTCGACCGCGAGCGCGATCGCGTCGTTGTCGGCGCCGGCCGGGTCTCCGTGCGTATGTGCGTGCATGCGCAGATATTAGCGCGACCGGGGCGTGGGTCCTACGCGGTACCGACCCAGATCGACCGCGTGGCGGACAGCCCGAGCCGCTGGGTCGCGCCGTCCACGTCGAGCAGGACGAGCCCGGCGTAGGCCTGGTGCTCGACCACCGAGAACGTCGCATCCAACTGCAGGCCGAGCTCGACGAGGTGGCGGAGCAGGTCGGGGTCGTCGTCGGCGACCCGGACGACCCGCAGCGGCACGCCGATGGGCGCCTGGTCGAGCCGGGTCGCGGCGGGACGCTCGACGGTGCCGTCCGGTGCCGGGATCGGGTCGCCGTGCGGGTCGCGAGCGGGGTGGCCGAGCGCGGCGTCCACCCGCTCGACGAACCGGTCGCTCACGGCGTGCTCGATCACCTCGGCGTCCTGATGGACCTCGTCCCACGAGTAGCCGAGCGCCTGGACGAGGAAGGCCTCCACGAGGCGATGTCGACGGACCACGTCGACCGCTCGCCGCCGGCCTTCGTCGGTGAGCGCGACCGTGCCGTAGGAGGGGTGCGTGAGCAACCCCTGGGCGGCCAGGCGGCGGATCGTCTCGGACGCGGTGGACCGAGCGGCGCCGAGTGCGGCTGCCAGTTCGGACGGCGTGACGGGATCGTCCGACCACTCCTGCGCGCGCCACACGGCCTTGAGGTAGTCCTCGCCGGTGGGGGTCGGCCTGTCCTGGTCGGTCACGTCCCGACGGTAGCAAGCCCACCTCGGCGCGCAAGGGACCACGAATTCGTATGTCCGAACTCCGAGAGAATGGTCGCACGAATTGTTGTCGGCGGACCCGGTGTCGTTTTGTCGACCGCACGTACAGGGCCATGACCTGCGTCAACGATGAGCCGCGAGCCCTTCGTCGGGTCGATCGACGCATTCTGTGCGAGGTTCTCCGCGGTATTCTTGACGCATGATGAATGCGCTCCGCCGTTACCACGAGCTGATCGTGCTCGCCCTGTCCGCCGTGCTGCTCGCCGGCGGCGGCCTCGCATGGTGGAGCGACGCGACCGATGCCGCCGACGCGCTGTGGGCCGCCGGCACCGTGCTGGGCCTGGTGTTCGCGCTGGCGTCGATGGCCGAGGCGTTGCGCGAGCGCCGCCCGACCGTGGACGTCATCGCCGTCCTCGCCCTGGCCGGCGCGCTGTGGGTGGGCGAGCCGTTGGCCGGCGCCATCATCACGGCGATGCTCGCCACCGGCCAGGTGCTGGACGAGCGGGCCGCGGCGCGGGCCAGGCGAGAGCTGAGCCTGCTCACCGCGCGGGCCCCGCGCAAGGCGCGCCACCGCACGCCGGACGGGCTGGTCGAGGTCCCGGTCGACGAGGTCGGGATCGGTGAGCACCTCGTCGTCGCGTCCGGCGAGGTCGTGCCGGTCGACGGCCGCCTGATCGTCCCGGGAGCCTTCGACGAGTCGGCGCTGACCGGCGAGCCGGTCCCGGTCGAGCGCCCCGCCGGGGACGACGTGCGGTCGGGCGTCGTGAACGCCGGACCACCGGTCGAGCTGGTCACGACCACCACCGCCGAGACGTCGACCTACGCCGCACTCGTCCGGTTGGTGGCCGAGGCGCAGGCCACGTCGGCGCCGTTCGTCCGGATCGCCGACCGGTGGGCGGTCGCGTTCGTGCCCCTGACCCTCCTGCTGGCCGGCGCCGCGTGGTGGGCGGCAGGGGACCCGGTCCGGGCCGTGGCCGTGCTGGTGGTCGCGACGCCGTGCCCGCTGCTGCTCGCGGCGCCGATCGCGATCGTCTCCGGGCTGTCCCGTGCGGCCCGGCTCGGCGTCGTGGTCAAGGGCGGCGCGGCCCTCGAGCGGCTGGCGGGCGGTCGGGTCGTCGTGTTCGACAAGACCGGGACGCTCACCCGCGGGCGCCCCGCACTGACCGACGTGGTGGCCCGCGGTGCGGCCGACCCGGACGAGGCGTTGCGGCTCGCTGCGAGCGTCGACCAGGTCTCGGCCCATGTCCTCGCCGGACCGATCGTGGAGGCCGCCCTCGCCCGCGGGCTCGACCTCGAGATGCCCGACTCCGTCGAGGAGGTGCCGGGCCAGGGCGTTGCCGGCGTGGTCGCGGGCGTGGCAGTGCGGGTCGGACGGCCGGACTGGATCACCGGGCCGCACAGCGACCCGTGGACCCGCCAGGTTCGGCGGCGGGCCGATCTCGACGGGTCGATGAGTGCGCTGGTCGAGGTCGACGGCCGGCCCGCGGCGGCGCTCCTGCTGCACGACCCGATCCGGCCGGACGCCCCGCGCATGGTGCGCGCCCTGCGGACCGCGGGCATCGAGCGGGTCGTCCTGGCCACCGGCGACCGGGCGGACGTGGCCGACGTGGTCGGCCGGATCGTCGGTGTGGACACGGTGCTCGCCGACTGCGACCCGGCCGACAAGCTCGCCGCGTTGGGCCGCGAGGCCAGGCGCGGTTCCACCGTCATGGTCGGCGACGGCATCAACGACGCACCCGCCCTCGCCGCCGCCGACGTCGGTGTCGCGCTGGCCGCACGGGGCGCCACCGCGTCCTCCGAGGCCGCGGACGTCGTGCTCACGATCGACCGGGTCGACGCGCTGGCCGACGCGATGCTGGTCGCTCGCCGATCGCGGCGGATCGCGCTCGAAGCCGTCGCCCTGGGCATGGGCCTGTCGCTGATCGCGATGTGCGCCGCGGCGGTCGGCTGGCTGTCACCCGCGGTCGGTGCGGCGCTCCAGGAGGTCATCGACCTGCTCGCGATCGCCGTGGCCCTTCGAGCGGTGCTGCCCACGCGGTTGCACACCGTCGAGCTCGCTGAGGACGACCGCCGCACTCTGGCCGCGCTGCGCCACGACCACGACGGCTTGGCCCCGCTCGTGGAACGGGTCGCCGGGGTCGCCGACGGCCTGTCCACCCGCGAGCCCGACCTCACCGACGCGCGTGCCCTGCTCGAGGACCTCGAGACGGACCTGCTCCCGCACGAGCGCGCCGACGAGGAGCTCCTGGTCCCGTTGGTGGCCCGTGCGCTGGGCAGCCACGAGGCCGTCGCCGCGCTCAGCCGGACGCACGCCGAGATCGAGCACCAGGTGACCCGGCTGCGCCGCCTGCTCGACTCGGTGGCGGCCGACGCGGCGGACGCGGTGACCGTCGAGGACGTGATCGAGCTGCGCCGGATGCTCTACGGGCTGTACGCGGTGCTCAAGCTGCACAACGCGCAGGAGGACGAGGGCGCGTTCAGCCTGGTCCCGGCGCACGGGAGGTGAGGTCGTCCCCACCCGGGCCGACGAGCAGCACACGGCCGCACCCGTCCAGCACCGCTCCGGCCGAGGTGATGCCCCGGTACACGGCGCAGTCCGGCAGCGGGACGGTCCACAGGATGTCGCCGTACTCGGGGTCGCGTGCCACGAGGTCGGTGCGGGTGCCCGACTCGACCAGCCCGATGAGGGCGCCGTCCGAGAACGCACCCGAGCCGGCGGTCTCCCAGCGCAGCATCCCGGACGCCACGTCGTACGCCGCCAGCGATCCGCTACCCACGAGGATCATCCCGCCGACGATCAGGTGGGCCGGAGCCGGGTAGTGCCAGCGGCCGTCGACGAGCACCGTGTCGCCGTCGGAGATCACGGCGAGCCCGGGCACGGATCGGTCGTTGAGCCCGAGCAGGGCCTTGGGCAGGGTCGCCCGAGCGGGGCTCGCCGCGGACGCGTCGGGGATCTCCCGCCCGGTCAGCAGGTCGACCGTCACGGAGTGGGTGCCGCCCACCCGGACCCAGGTGTCGGAGTGCTCCACCGAGAACGGGTAGCTCGCGGGCGCGACCACCGGGTCCGAGCTGCGGTAGGTCCACGACACCCCGCGTCGACCCGGTGGCGTCCACCGTTGGACGACCAGGGTCTCGCCGTCCTTCGCCACCGTCACGACGTCGCCGTCCTGCACCCACCACGCCTGCGGAACTCCGTCGGGCGTGAACGTCACCTCCGAGCCCGTGCCGGAGATCGCGCGCACGACCCGTTCGCCGTCCGGTCCGGGGAGGCACACGACGCCTCGACCGCTGGGGGAGCAGAGGGTCCCGACCGCGGCCGGGCCGAAGGCGGCGCGCCCGTCCGCCGCGAGGCCCACGACGCCGGTGCCGTCCGGCGTGCTGGCGAGGACCGTGTCGCCGACGTCGAGCACCGTGCCCGGGACCTCCCAGAGCACCTGCCACGGCTCGGCGAGCGACGGCGCGATCGTGGCTCCGGCGAGCCGGGTCGGCGCGCTCGTCTCGGTCGGCGCCGGCGGGTCGGGCGCGGGTGTGTGCCCCGAGCCCTGCAGGACGACGGCCACGACCGCGAGGATCCCGACCGCAGCGGCCAGCGGGACGCGGCTGCGTCGCGGCGCGCGCCCGGGCAGGGTCTCGTCGAGCTCGACCTCGACGAGGTCGCGGTCCATCTGGTGAGGCTACGTGGCGGACCCACCGGCGGCCATCAGGGCGATGACGAACATGGCCGACCCGACGCCGAAGCCGGCCACCGCGGCGCGGAACAGCCGGCGCTCGGTGTCGTGGTCACCGGCCTGGCCGCGCCGGAACGCCGCCACGAACAGACCGGCGCCGCCGATGGTGCCGACGGCGCCGAGCACGACGAAGATCATCGCGCCTTGCGCACCGCTTCGGAGATCGTGGCCTGCAGGTCGGGAGCCTTCTCCTGGAGGTAGGCGCTCGCGCGCTGCGTGGCGTCCGAGATGGCCTCCTGCACCTTCGGGTCCTCCCAGACGCGCCTGGCCTGGTCCGAGATCCGTTCGAACTGCTCGCGCCCGGCTCTGGTGCCCAGCACGTACCCGACGACGCCACCCAGGACGAATGCTGCCTTTGCTCGCATCAGCCACCTCCGGCGACCAGGGTACGGGGATGCCGGGCGCGACCCGTGTCCGACGCCCCGGGCGGGGACGAGGCATGGGAGGATCGGCCCCATGGCGATGAGAGAGATCCGCGTGGTCGGTGACCCCGTGCTGCGCACACCCTGCGAGCCGATCGGCGACATCGACGACCGCGTGCGCGGCCTGGTCGACGACCTGCTGGAGACGGTCGACGCCGACGGGCGAGCGGGTCTGGCCGCCAACCAGATCGGGGTGAGCCTCCGCGCCTTCTCCTGGAACATCGACGACGAGATCGGCTACGTGCTGAACCCGGTGCTCGTCGAGGTCTCCGAGGACGAGTACCAGGACGGTGACGAGGGCTGCTTGTCGGTCCCCGGCCTCTGGTACCCGACGAAGCGGGCCTGGTACGCGCGGGTCGAGGGTGTCGACCTCGACGGCAAGAAGGTGGTCGTCGAGGGCACGGAGCTGATGGCGCGGGCCCTGCAGCACGAGTGCGACCACCTCGACGGCCTGCTGTACCTCGACCGCCTCGAGCGGTCGGTCCGGAAGAAGGCCATGCGGGCGATGCGCGAGCAGCTCGGCTGACCTGAGCGCGCCTGCTGGCGCGCGGCCGGTGTCGTCGGTGATACTGGCCGCGGTACACCGCACAACCTTCGGGGACGAGGGCGTAGGGGAAGACGACCCCCGACCCAGGAGGACGAGATGACGCGCGGTGTTCTTTTCGTGCACTCAGCACCCCGCGCCCTGTGCCCCCACATCGAGTGGGCGGCCGGCGGGGTGATCGGCGTACGCGTGTCCTTCGACTGGACCCCGCAGCCCGCCGATCCCGGCACCTACCGGGCCGAGCTCAGCTGGCAGGGCGACGCGGGAACCGGGGCGAGGTTGACCTCGGCGCTGCGCGGCTGGGCGCACCTGCGCTACGAGGTCACCGAGGAGCCGTCGCACGGCAACGACGGTGCGCGCTGGTCGCACACCCCCGAGCTCGGGATCTTCCACGCACCGGTCGACGTGCACGGGAACACGCTCGTCCCGGAGGACCGGATCCGCGCGGCGCTCGACCGCGAGGATCCGGCCGAGCTGCGCCGCGAGCTCGACCTGGCCCTCGGTCAGGCGTGGGACGACGAGCTCGAACCGTTCCGCTACGCGGGCGCGGGCGCGCCGGTGCGGTGGCTGCACCGCGTCGGCTGACCGGCCCGGGACGGGGCCCACGCGTCAGCGCGTCACCTTGCCCACCAGGGCGCCGAGCGGACGCAGGATCGTGGGCCGGACCGCCAGCCAGGCCAGCACCGCGAGGGCCAGCACCCCGAGCGCGACGAGCGGACCGACGACCGAGCCGTCGTCGCGCAGCCCGAACATGTGGTTGAGGTTGCGCACCACGCCGGTGCCGGCCACGAGGCTCACGTGGAGCACGACGAAGCCGACGAACGCGACCATCACCGGGAAGTGGATCGCCCGGGCGCGATCGAGCGTGAGCACCGGGACGTTCGGCCACGGCCACAGCACGGAGGTCCGCAAGCCGGTGACGGCGGCGAGCGGGGCGAGCACGAGCACCACCGTCGCGTAGCCGAGCATCTGCAGCGCGTTGTAGGCCACCCAACCGTGCTCCTGCGGCCAGTGCAGCGCCAGGTACTGCAGTGCCACCGACAGCGCGTTGGGCACCACCTCCCACGTGGTCGGGACCAGTCGCACCCATCGGCCCGAGGTGGCGAGCAGCAGGACGTACGCCGCGCCGACGGCCAGCCACGCCATGTCGACCGAGACGTGGAACCACTGCTCGAGCGTCACGGTCGTGGGCCTGCCCGAGCCCGCTCGGCGCCGGCGCGTCCAGTGGCCCGCGGGCCGCCGGCTCGTCCGGATCGCAAGGCCGGACCGCACCGCGAGCGTGATGAGCAGCAGGTTCGCCGCGTGCAGCACCGCCACCCAGCCCGGCGTGCCGACCTGCTCGGCACCCGGCGCGACGCCCGGGTAGCGCGCGACGAAGTCCTGGATCGCGTCCAGGCGCCACAGCAGCCGGCCGGCGACCACGAGGAGTCCCAACCCTGCCGCGCCGGCGAGCGCCAGCCGGGCAGGGCGCGGGATCGCCACCGGTGAGCGATCGAGGGTCTGGGCCACGGCAAGCTCCTTCCGCGTGTCCGTCAACGGATCTTCGACGCGCCGACGTACGGGAACTTCGACAGCACGGGCGCGCCCTCGTCGTACCTGGACAGCCGGAAGGTCTCGGTCGGGACGTCCGGGACGGAGCTGGGGCGGCCGAGGACGATGTCCGCCATGAGGCGCCCGACCGCCGGTGCGATCTTGAACCCGTGGCCGGAGAAGCCCGCCGCGACGAAGAGCCCGTCGATGCCGGTCGCCGAGATGATCGGGTTCCAGTCGGGCGTGACGTCGATCATCCCGGTCGACGTGGTCTTCACGCTCGGGTCGGCGATGCCCGGGAAGCGGTGCAGGGCCTTCTCGGCGCACCGCTCGATCGCCGCGTCCTCGGCGTGGGTCGGGTATCGGTCCGGGTCCGGGATCGGGCGTTCGAAGCCGCCGCTGTCGCCGAACAACAGCTCGTGGCCGCGCTGGTGGACGTACTGCTTGCTCACCATGTCGGAGAACACCGGCCGCGCGCCCAGGTCCACCCCCGGGTCGATGAGCACCTCCTGGACCAGGTACGGCGTGATCGGGAGCTCGATGCCGAGCGGGCTGAGCAGCGGCACCGACCAGGCGCTCGCCGCGACCACCACCGCGTCGGTGGCGATGCCCGTCCCGTCCGCGAGCCGGACCCCGGTCACCGCGTCGCCACGGACCTCGATGGACGCCACGGCCGTGCCCTGGGTCACGGTGGTGCCCAGGCTCCGGGCCGAGCCGGCAAACGCGTGGGCCGTCGCGTAGCCGTCGGCGTAGCCGCCCTGCGGCTCGAACGCGAACGACGCGAAGTCGTCCAGCTCGGCGACCGGCCAGAGCGCCGCGGCCACGTCGTGGCCGACCTCGCCCGTGTCGATCCCCAGCGCCTGCTGCGCGGCCAGGCTCGCCCGGAACGCCGCGAGGTTGTCCTCGCCGATGCCCACCAGGTAGCCGACCTGCTCGAAACCCACCGGTGAGCCGAGCCGCTCCTCGGCCTCGGAGAACACGGTGAGGCTCTCCCGGGCCAGGGCCGCGATCTCGGGCACGCCGTAGTGGCACCGCACGATGCCCGCGGAACGTCCGGTACCCCCCGATGCGATCGCGTCGCGATCGACGACCACGACGTTCGTCACGCCGCTGGTCGCCAGGGCGTGGGCGGTCGACAAGCCTTCGACGCCCGCGCCGACGATCACCACATCACGAGTCATCACCACTCCTCTCCACTGCTCCTGTCCACGTCCACCCAGCGGCCCTCAGGCCAGCGCCGGCGTGTCCCAGAGCAGCAGCTCGGTGCCGATGCCCTTCTCGACGGCGTTGGCGTAGACGCGGCTCGCCCAGGCGACGTCCTCGATCGGCATGCCACCCACGCCGAGGATGCGCACCTGGTCGGGCGCGGGCGTGCGGGCCGATCGCCCGAGCACGAGGTCGGCGAGGTCGGTGACCGTGGCCGGGTCGAGCTTGCCCTCGGTGACGAGGTCCCACATCTGGCACCCGGCGAGCCCGATCAGCTCCCAGGTCGGGTACGGGTACTCCTCGGCCCACGTCGAGTACAGCCCGCTGTTGTCGACGACGTTGTAGGCGCGCTTCAGCAGGAAGTCCTCGTCGAACTTCGAGAACCCGACCACCGAGACGTACGCACCGGGCTTGAGCCACTCCTCCTTCAGGTACGGGTAGTTCTGCGACCCGGCAGGCGAGGACGTGCCGACGTTGATGACGTCGGCTCCCGTGATGCACTCCTCGACGCTGTCCACGACGTACACCTCGAGCTGCGGGAACGTCTCCTTGGCCCAGCGCTGGAACGTGTCGAGCGACTCCTGGCCCCGGCCCAGCACCTTGACCGTCGACAGCTTCGGGCAGGTGGCCACGAACGCCTCGAGGCCGGTCCTGCCCATCACGCCCGGGCCGATGATCCCGGCGACGGTCGAGTCCGGGCTGGCGAGGTAGCGCGCCCCGACTCCGGGCACGGCGCCGGTGCGGTAGGCGGACAGCAGGTTCGCCGACATGACCATGAGCGGTGCGCCGGTGTCCTTGTCGTTGAGCGTGAACATCAGGATCGAGCGCGGCTGGCCCTTCTGGCGGTTCGCGACGTTCGACCCGTACCACTTCATCCCCGCGAGGTCGAAGGGGCCGCCGAGGTAGGCCGGCATGGCCATGAACCGTCGGTCCGGGCCGTCGACCGGCATGTTCGGGAACGGTGAGGTCTCCGGGAACGTGACCATGGCGCCGTGGGAGTTGCCGTCGGCGCCGGCCATCCGGTAGTCGCCGACCCCCAGGCAGGCGAACATCTCCTCCATCGCGTCGATGCAGGCCGGCATGTCGGTGACCCCGGCCTGCACGGCCTCGGGCTCGCTCAGGTAGCGGAACGTGATGGTGCTGGACATCGGGTGCTCCTCAGTGGTGATGGGTCAGGCAGGGATGGCGCGCGCGTGCGAGCGCACGGTGGTGACGGTCTCGGCGAGCACGGTCTGCAGGTCGCCGACGATGCCGAGGTCGCAGCTGCGGAAGATGGGCGCGTCGGGGTCGGTGTTGATGGCCACCACGTGCTTCGCCGCACTCATGCCGGCGAGGTGCTGGACGGCGCCGGAGATCCCGGCGGCGATGTAGAGGTCGGGTGCGACCGTGGCTCCGGTCTGGCCGACCTGCTGCTCCGGGCCGGCCCACCCCAGGTCGACCGCCACCCGGGACGAGCCCACCGCGCCACCGAGCAACGTCGCCAGCTGTTCCAGCAGGGAGAAGTCGCCGTCGGTCCCACGGCCCCCGGCGACGACGATCGACGCCTGGGCGAGGCTCGGGCCGTCGCCCGCGTCCTTCGCGGTGGTCCCGATCACGACGGGTTCGCGCGGATCGGGAACCAGGTCGACGTCGAGGCGACGCACCTCGGGTGCCCGCGGGGCGCCGGTGGCGGGATCTGCGCCGACCGTGGACATGGTGACCACGGAGGCGTACGGCAGCTCGGCGGTCAGCCGCCAGGTGCCGCTGAAGGCGCCCGCGGTGACCTCGAGCTGCCCCTCGGTCGACGTGATGGTCTCGGCGCTGACGCTGATCGCGCGACCCAGGCGGAGCGCCAGCCGGGCGGCGATCTCGGTGCCCTGTCGGGTGGCCGGCGCCACGACCAGGTCCTCCGGGCCGACGCAGGACGCGAGCGCGTCCACGCGCAGGCCGGTGGGGGACTCCGGGGCCATCGGTGCCCAGAGCAGACGCTCCGCGCCGGCGGCGCCCAGGGAGGCCACTCGGTCCCGGTCGGGCTCCGAGCCGAGCAGGCAGGTCACCTGGTCGAGACCGGCGACCATGCGGACGAGCGTCTCGTCGGCCTCGGGTGTGGTGTCGAGGAGGTCGAGCGGGCAGAGGATCATGACACCCCCATCGGGAAGCGATCGGTGAGGACCTGCACGAGTGCGTGGGCGCCCGAGCCGTCGACGTCGGTGACGATCCGGGCCGGGGCCCGGGGCGGTGCGACGGTTGCGGCCACCGTTCGCAGGCCCCGCGCGGACGTCCGAACCGGGAGCTCGGCGAGCGACACCTCGCGGACCGGGCGGCGCTTGGCCGCGAGGATCGCCTTGAACGAGGGGTAGCTCGGCTCGCCGCTCAGGTCGGTCACCGAGACCACGGCCGGCAACGGGGCGACCAGGGTGCGACGGGCGTCAGGGTCGTCGCGCTCGATGGTGACGTGCCCGGCCTCGCGGACGACCGCGACGGCGTGCCCCGCGCACCCCCAGCCGAGCAGGTCGGCGACCATCGGGGGCACGGTTCCCGTGCTGCCGTCGGTGGAGGACATCCCGCAGAGCACGAGGTCCACGTCGCCCAGGGACCTGACCGCCGCCGCGAGCACAGCCGCGGTCGTGACGGCGTCCGCGCCGGCGAGCGACGGGTCGGTGATGACGAGACCCTCGTCGGCGCCCATCTGGAGCGCCCGGGTGACGGCCGCTCTGGCACCCCGCGGGCCCATCGTGACCGCGACCACCCGTTCGCCGGGGTGGCGCAGCTGCACCGCCCGGTCCACGGCGTACTCGTCCAGGCTGCAGAGCATCCCGGCCGCGGCCTCGCGGTCGACCCGGAGGTCGGCCGCGAGGACCGCAGGGTCCGCGGGGTCCGGCACGTGCTTGACGCAGACCGCGATCGTCATCAGACCGAGATCGCGTCGATGATGCCGGCGTAGGTGCTCGGGCGGGACTGCCGCAGCAGCAGGCCCTGCACCACACCGATCGCCAGGGCGATGGGCACCAGCGAGAGGATGATGATCGACAGTCCCCAGCCGTCCCCGCCGACGAGCATCGGGAAGTAGGCGACGATCGTCGCGCACACGCCGATCAGCCCGATGGTCGCCAGGATCGGCGCGATCGTCGACTTCCAGACGTTGCGTTCCTCGTTGGGGAACCGGCGGAAGTACATCACCACCGCGACCGAGGTCAGCGCCATGAGCACGACGATGGCGATGGTGGCCAGACCCGAGGCCCAGGTGAAGCCCTGCATCACCGGGTCGAGCCCGATCACGGCGAACGTGACGATGAGCAGCGCCGCGACCGCGGTCTGCGCGATGGACGACACGTGCGGCGAGGCGTGCTTGGTGTGCACCAGGCTCAACGGCGTGGGCAGGACCTGAACCTTGCCCATCACGTGCTGGTAGCGGGTCAGGACGTTGTGGAACGACAGCACGCAGGCGAACAGCGACGTGAGCAGCAGCGTCTCGATCGCGATGCCGCCGACCGGGCCGAGGTAGTTCGCGGCAGTGTCGTGGATCATGCTGCCGGCGTTGTCCAGCGCGTAGGCCTGGACCTGCGACGGCCCCCAGGCCATCACGAGCGCCCAGCCGGCGAAGGTGTAGAAGACCCCGATGATGATCACGGCGAGGTACGTCGCCCTCGGGATGGTCTTCTGCGGGTTCTTGGCCTCGTCACGGAAGATCGCGGTGGACTCGAACCCGATGAAGCCCGCGAAGGCCAGCATCAGGCCGACGCCGGGCGAGCCGGAGACGATGTTCGACACGGCGAACGGCTCGAGCGACAGACCCTCGGCTCCGCCGCGGAGCATCACCGCGAACGACAGCACGAGCGTGATCCCGATCTCGGCGACGAGGAGCACACCGAGGACCTTCGAGCTCAGCTCGATGTTCCGGTAGCCGAGGTAGCCGACCAGTGCGATCGTCGCGAGGCTGTAGGCCCACCACGGGATGTCGGGCGCCCCGAGCAGCGTCGTGAGGTACAGGTTGAGGCTGAAGCCGATGTAGAAGTACACGGCGAGCTGGACGGCGGTGTAGGTGAGGAGCGCCAGCCAGGCCGCGCCGAGGCCGAGCGCCCGGTTCATGCCGTAGCCGACGTAGGTGAAGAACGCGCCGGGCCGGGGGACCGATCGGGCCATCGCGGCGAGCCCGACCGAGAACAGGAGCAGCACGACGCCGGAGATGGCGTACAGGCTCGGGAAGCCCACGCCGTTGCCCAGCGCGATGCCGAGCGGTGCCGCGCCGCCGATGACCGTGAGGGGGGCCGCGGCCGCGACGACCATGAACACGATGGAGCCGACGCCGAGGTTCCCGCTCAGCGTGCGACCGATGTCGTCCGAGGACGAGGACGGTGCCACACCACCAGAGGTGGCCGTTCCTTGTGTGGTAGTCATGCCGGAAATTCTCCGGTCGGAGAATTTCCGGGGAAGTCCTCGGACGTTTCAACTCGATTGAGGTTCGGCCCGTACGGATGACGCTGGAGTTAACTACCCATCGGTTCGTCACCCGTGAGCACGGCGGGCTCGGGCGCGCCGAGGTTCTCGAGGAACCGGTCGAGCACCGCCCGCTGACGGCGCGCGGAGGTCTGCTGGGGCATCAGCCAGCACATCGACTGGAGACCCATCATCATCCACAGCAGCTCGTCGACGATCGCGCTGTTCGGCTCGGCAACCGTGACCTCGCCGGCCTCGCGGGCCTGCGCGAGATAGCGCGCGAGATCGTCGGAGAACGAGGACACCGTGTCTCGGAACACCTTGGCCATCGTCGGCTCGCCGATCGCCGCCTCCCAGAACGCGATCACGACCCGCGCCTCGACCCTGCGCTCGTCGTCCAGCGGCATGATCTCCAGGCAGAGCCGTCGGATGGCGTCCAGGCCGGTGCGTGTGCCCACGCTGAGGGCCGCGCGGTCCACGGTCCGGTCGAAGGCCCGACGGTAGGCCGCTTCCATCAGCGCGGCCTTCGAGCTGAAGTACGGCTTCACCGCGCCGTTGGCGAAGCCGGCGTCGGCGGCGACCCGCCGCAGGGTGACGGCGTCCAGGCCCTCCGCGACGATGAGCTTCCAGGTGACGTCGATCAGGAGCTCGCGGCGCTCGGGCCGGGCCACGATCTTGGGCAACGATGCCTCCGGGGTCGTGCTGTGGCGCGGCCCGCTGGTGCGGCCGTGCCGATTCGGTCAGTCCTCGAGGTGCCGGTCGTCCTCGGTGTCGGCCTCGCGGGCGCTGTCGTCGCGATCGAGGGACTCCTCGCGTTCCCGGAGCTGCGCCTCCCAGTCCTTGAGCATCTGCTCGTGGCGGCGCTCCTCCGCGATCTTGGCGAGGAACTCCGGGTCGTCCTCCGGGCCGCGAGGCGGCACGTCACGCGGCCGCTCGTGCTCGGGGAACCCGGCCGTGGTGGTGGCCGCCCAGGGAACCGACCGCCTGGCCTGCTCCGCGGTGGGTCGGCCGGCCATCAGATAGGCGATCGGACCGACGAACGGCACGAGGATGACGAGGACCCACATACCCCACGGCAGCGTCCGGACGTACCGGCGCGCCTGGACGCAGTCCGCCAGGGCGTAGATCGCCAACCCCAGGCCGACCAGGACCATCACGTTGCGCAGCACGAGCCACCTTCCCTCACGGTTCAGGCTACCCGTCGCCGCCGAGAGTGCCTCGCCGGGGTCACGCCGTGGTGACCACCAGCGCGACGTTGTGCCCGCCGAACCCGAACGAGTTGTTGATGGCCGCGAGCGGCCCGCCCGGCAGCGCGCGCGACTGCCCGCGCACGAGGTCCAGGACGAGCTCGGGGTCGGGGTCCGTGACGTTGATCGTCGGCGGCGCCTGGCGCTCGCGCAGGGCGAGGATCGTGAAGATCGTCTCGAGCGCGCCCGCGCCGCCGAGCAGGTGCCCGGTCATCGACTTGGTCGCGGAGAGCGCGACGTGGTCCGCGTCGGAGCCGAGCACCTCGCGCACGCTGCGGGCCTCGATCAGGTCGCCCACCACGGTCGAGGTCGCGTGCGCGTTGACGTGGTGCACGTCGACGGCCGCCACGTCGGCGTCGCGCAACGCCATCCGCATGGCCGCGATCTGCCCGCGGCCGCTCGGCTCCGGCGAGGTCATGTGGTAGCCGTCGGCGGACAGGCCGACGCCCGCGATCCTGGCGTGGACCGTGGCGCCCCGCGCCGCCGCGTGCTCGGCGCTCTCGAGCACCACGATGCCCGAGCCCTCGCCGAGCACGAACCCGTCGCGGCCCGTGTCGTACGGACGCGACGCACCCTCGGGGTCGTCGTTCCGGGTCGACAACGTCCGCGACGCGGCGAACGCGGCGATCGGCATCGGGTGGATCGCCGCCTCGGTGCCGCCCGCGACGACCACGTCGGCCCGGCCGGAGCGGATCATCTCCACGCCGTAGCCGATCGCCTCGGCACCCGACGCGCAGGCCGAGACCAGGGCGTGGGCGCCCGCACGGGCGC
The DNA here is from genome assembly GCF_025717005.1 of Actinotalea endophytica. GTDB lineage: Bacteria > Actinomycetota > Actinomycetes > Actinomycetales > Cellulomonadaceae > Actinotalea. Next base: position 61,438 of record NZ_JAOVZU010000003.1, on the reverse strand, counting down.
CGACCTCGAGCTCGACGTACGCGGCGGGGGAGTTCGGCATCAGCATCGGGACGGTCATCGGGAGCACTCGACGTGCGCCCTTGGCCTGAAGGGTGTCCCAGGCGTCGAGGGTCGTCCAGATCCCGCCGATGCCGGAGCTCACCACGACGCCGAGCCGCTCGGGCTCGACCTCGGGTGCGCCGGCGTGCGTCCAGGCCTCGCGCGTCGCGATGATCGCGTACTGCGCCGAGGGGTCCATCCGCTTGGTCTCGGGGCGGGGCAGGACGTCCTCGGCCGGCACGGCGAGCCGGGCGGCGAACCGCACCGGGATCTCGTACGTGTCGGCCCAGTCGTTGTCGAGCGTATGGGCGCCGGAGACGCCTGCGAGCGCACTGCTCCAGGTCGAGGCGACATCTCCACCCAACGGGGTGGTCGCGCCGAGTCCGGTGACGACGACATCGGTCACAGCTACCTCCAGGGATGGGTGGACGGGGATGGTGGACGGCGATCGTGGACGGCCGGCGTGCACCGGCCGTCCACGCGGGTCAGGACTGCGCGCCGTTGATGAACGAGACCGCGTCGCCCACGGTGGCGAGGTTCTTGACCTCGTCGTCGGGGATGCGGACCGAGAACTTCTCCTCGGCGAGCGTGACGATCGTCATCATCGACAGCGAGTCGATGTCGAGGTCGTCGGTGAAGGACTTCTCGGGCGAGACGGAGTCCGTCGGCAGGCCGGTCTCCTCGCTCACGATCTCGGCAAGGCCGGCCAGGATCTCCTGCTCGCTGTACGCCATGGTGCGCTCCTTGTGCTGGAAGGTCGGTGACCGGACGGCCACCGGGAAACTAGGGGAGGACGACGACCTGCGCCGCGTAGACGAGGCCCGCGCCGAAGCCGATCTGCAGCGCGACGTCCCCGCTCTTGGCCAGGCCCTCGCGCAGCAGCCGTTCGGTGGCGAGCGGGATGGAGGCCGCGCTGGTGTTGCCGGTCTCGGCGATGTCGCGGCCGACCACGACCCGCTCGGGCAGCTTGAGCTGCTTGATCAGCTGGTCGATGATCCGCATGTTCGCCTGGTGCGGCACGAACACGTCGATGTCGTCGGGCGTGAGCCCCGCGGCCTCGATCGCCTGCTGCGCGATCGGCGCCATCTGCCACACGGCCCACTTGAACACGCTCGCGCCCTCCTGGCGGAGCGTCGGCATGACCCCCGACGAGACCGCCTCCGGCAGCGACGCGGTCTGGGTGATGAGCGACGCGCGGCCACCGTCCGAGCCCCAGATGGTGGGGCCGATGCCGGGGGAGTCGGACGCGCCGACGATCGCGGCGCCGGCGCCGTCGCCGAGCAGGAAGCTGATCGACCGGTCGGTCGGGTCGATGAAGTCGCTCATCTTCTCGGCGCCGATCACCAGCACGTTGCGGGCCAGGCCCGCCCGCACCATCGCGTCGGCCTGGCCGATGCCGTAGCTGTAGCCCGCGCACGCCGCCGAGATGTCGTAGGCGGCGGCCGGCGTCGCTCCGATCCGGTCGGCCACGATCGCGGCCGCAGCCGGGGTCTGGTGGAAGTAGGTCACCGTGGACAGCAGCACGACGTCGATGTCGCTGCCCTCCAGGCCCGCTGCCTCGAGCGCCTTGCGTGCGGCGCGCTCGGACAGGTCCACCACGTCGACGTCCGAGCCGGCCCGACGGCGCGTGACGATGCCCGTGCGCTGGCGGATCCACTCGTCCGAGGAGTCGATGGGACCGGCGACGTCGTCGTTGGTGACGACGTTGTCCCCGCGGACGCCCGCGATGGCGAGGATCCGGGAGTACTGCGGGCCGCTGGCCTGACGAAGACTCACGAGCGCTCCTGAGAGAGGATCTGGTACGCCGCGTCGAGGTCGTCCGGCGTCTTGACGGCGATGGTCGTGACGCCGGGCAGGGTACGCCGGGCCAGACCGGTGAGCACCCCCGCCGGCGCGAGCTCGACGAGGGCGGTGACGCCGCGCTCGCGCAGCCCGTCCTGGACGAGGTCCCAGCGCACGGGTGCGACCACCTGGCCGACCAGCCGCTCGAGGATCGCTTCCCCGTCGGCGGGCATCGGCTCGCCGTCGAGGTCGGACAGCCACGGCAGGCTCGGGGCGGCGGCCGTCACGGCGTGGGTCGCCGACCGGAACTCGTCGACCGCGGGAGCCATGAAGCGGGTGTGGAACGCACCGGCGACCTGCAACGGGATGACCCGCGCCTTGGCGGGCGGCGCCTCGGAGAGCCGGCGCAACGAGTCGAGGTCCCCGGCGGCGACCACCTGGCCGCCACCGTTGACGTTCGCGGGTGCCGCACCGGCGGACTCGATCGCCGCGAGCACCTCCTCGGGGTCGCCGCCGACGACGGCGCTCATCCCGGTCTCCTCCAGGGCCGCCGCGCCGGCCATCGCCCTGGCCCGGGCCGCGACCAGCCGGACCGCGTCGACCGGGGTCAGCACGCCCGCGACGGCCGCGGCCGTCAGCTCGCCGACCGAGTGCCCGGCGGTGGCGCCGACCAGCGGCGCCGCGTCGCGGCCGTCCAGGAGCGCCGTGAGCGCCACGAGCCCGCTGGCGACGATGAGCGGCTGCGCGACGGCGGTGTCCCGGATGGTGTCCGCGTCGGACCGGGTGCCGTGCTCGACGAGGTCGAGGCCGGCCGCCTCGGAGAGCTCCCCGACGAGGTCGGCGACGCCTGGCAGCTCGAGCCACGGGGCGAGCATCCCCGGGGACTGCGAGCCCTGTCCGGGGCACACGATGGCAAGCACCCGACAACTCTGCCCATAACGCTCCGGATCTCCGGCCAACGACGGCCACAAGAAACCCCGCGAGGCTTGTGCGGAACCTACAACGTCCGTGCCGCTTCGAGCCGTCCGACGGCGAGCGCGATCGCGAGCACGAAGCTCTCCCGTGCGTCGAGCGGGTCCCAGCCGGTCACCTCGGTGACCTTGCGGAGCCGGTACCGGACCGTGTTCGGGTGCACGTACAGCACACGTGCCGCGGCCTCGAGCGAGCGGCCGTGCTCGACGTGCGCGGCGAGGGTCTCCAGGAGCGAGCCCCCGGCGGCGGCGAGCGGCTCGTAGGCCTGCTCGACGAGCCGGCGCCGGGCGGCGGCGTCGCCGATCAGGACGCGTTCCGGCAGCAGGTCGTCGGCGTGCACCGGCCGTGGGGCCGAGGGCCAGGCCGCCACGGCCGAGAGGCCCGCGAGCGCCGCCGCCGCGGATCGGCCCGCGTCGGTGATGCTGCCGACCGAGGGCCCGAGGACCACCGGCCCGGGACCGAAGCGGTCGACGATCCCGGCGGCCGCCTCACGCAGATCGCCCTCGCCACCGAGCACGACCACGAGCCGGTCGCCCTGGATGCCGACGAGCGCGTCCCCGGCAGCGCGCCGCGCGGTGCGTCGCAGCTCGCCGACCTGGGCCTCGTCCAGGAGCCCCGAGGTCCCGGCCATCACGAGCACCGAGCCGGTGCCGGTCCACCCGAGCGCCGCGACCCGGGACCGCAACGCGTCATCGGCGTCGCCGCGCACCAGGGCGTCGACCACGAGCGCCTCGAGGCGTGCGTCCCAGGCGCCGCGGACCTCGGCGGCACGGGCGTAGACCTCGGCCGCCGAGAACGCGACCTCGCGGGAGTAGCGCAGGACGGCTTCGCGCAGGTCGCGTTCCGAGCCCGGCGCGGCGAGCCGGTCGCTGTGGTCCTCGACCACCTCGACGATCACCCGGACCAGCTGGAGCGTCTGCTGCAACGAGATCGAGCGGGTCAGCTCGGGCGGGGCCGCGGCGAAGATCTCGCCGGCGCCGTGCGGTGGAGTGGCCGGGTCGGAGAACCACGACGTGAAGCTCGAGATCCCGGCCTGCACCACGAGCCCGACCCACGAGCGGTCCTCGGCGGGCAGGGCGCGGTACCAGGGGAGGCTCTCGTCCAGCTTGCGCATCGCGGCCGCGGACAGCAGCCCGGTGCCGTCGTGCAGCCGACGCAGCGTGTGCGTGTCCCGCTGCGCCGTCGTAGCCATGCGCGCAGCATAGGCCGGGATCGCCTACCTACGGGAGCGGGGGGGGGGGGGGGGGCGCCGCAGCGGGCGGTCTCCCCCCCCCGCCGGGGCGGGTGGGGGGCGCCCCCCCCCCCCCGCCCCCCCCCGACCGGCACGGTGCGGCCGCCGGGCGCGCCGCAACGTCCCGGCAACCTGGCCGCCGCGTGGTGCGCACCCACGGCGGCTATGGTCGAGGCATGGCACTGCTCGAACGGCTGCGTCGCCTCGTCCTGGGCCCGCCCCCTGCCACCACCGTCGGAACCCGCCGTCCCACGACGGCCGCGCCGAAGCCGGGAGTGGCACAGGAGGACCGGCTGCGCGCCCGGCTCGTGGCGGACCCGAACGATGCGCGCTCGTTCGGCGCGCTGGCGGAGATCGTGCGGCGGCACGCCGCCGAGGCGACGACCGAGGACCCGCTGACCGCCCCGGCCGAGCCGGAGGAGCGCCAGCGTGCGGCCGACCTCGCGGTCTGGTCACTCGCCGAGGAGCTGGCCGGCAACCCGAAGGCCTGGTACCCGCTGATCGAGCTCGCCCGGCTCTCCGTCGATGACGACCGTGAAGGCGCACTGCGCCGGCTCGCGACCGCGGCCGAGCGCGACCCGTCGGGCAAGGCGCTGACCGAGGGGCTGCAGGTGCTCCGCGAGTCGGGCCTGCCGGTCGAGGCGCTCGGGCTCGGCGTCGGCCACTGGCGGGTGCGCGAGCAGGATCCCGCCGTCGGGCGCCAGCTCGTGCTCGCTGCGCTCGAGGCCGAACGGCCGGCCGAGGCGCGGCACCACCTCGAGGCGTTGCGTCTGCACCCCAACGAGGCCGCGGTGGCCGCGCTCCAGGACGAGCTCGGTCCCGCCGTCGAGCGCGCCGAGCGACGGGCCGAGTAGCCGCTCGCCCCCGGCCGTCGCACGCCGGGAGACAACGCCGCGGGGCGGCCACCCCGCAGGATGACCGCCCCGTCGGGGTCGTTCAGCGACTCACGCGTCGCCGCCGGCCGCGCCGGAGCGACCCGCCCGGACGTCGTGCAGCTCGTACTTCGCGATCGCCTGCGCCGGGACGTCGCCGCCGACCTCGCCGCGCGCGGCCAGCATCTCGAGCGTCCGGACCACCATCGAGGGCCCGTCGATCTTGAAGAAGCGACGCGCCGCGGCCCGCGTGTCGGAGAAGCCGAAGCCGTCGGCGCCGAGCACCTCGAAGTCGCCCGGGACCCACTTGCGCACCTGGTCGGCGACCAGGTGGTTGTAGTCCGAGGTCGCGACGAACGGACCCTGCGCGTCGCGCAGCTTCTGGGTCAGGTACGCCGTGCGGGACTCGGCCTCGGGGTGCAGGAAGTTGTGCTGGTCGGTCGCGACGCCGTCGCGGCGCAGCTCGTTCCAGGACGTCACCGACCACACGTCGGCCTGCACGCCCCAGTCGGCCGCGAGCAGCTCGGCGGCCTCCAGGGCCCACGGCACACCGACGCCCGAGGCGAGCAGCTGCGCCTTCGGGCCTTCGCCCTGGGCGCGGTGGACCCGGTGAAGGCCGCGCAGGATGCCCTCCACGTCCACGTCCGCGGGCTCGGCCGGCTGGAGCATCGGCTCGTTGTAGACCGTGAGGTAGTACATGACGTTCGGGTCGCGCCCGTCGTCGCCGTACATCCGGTTGAGCCCGTCGCGCACGATGTGCCGGATCTCGTAGCCGTAGGCCGGGTCGTAGTGGACGACGGCGGGGTTGGTCTGCGCGATCAGCGGGGAGTGCCCGTCGGCGTGCTGCAGGCCCTCGCCGGTCAGCGTGGTGCGGCCGGCGGTCGCGCCGACGATGAAGCCGCGGGTCATCTGGTCGCCGGCCGCCCAGAACTGGTCGCCGGTCCGCTGGAAGCCGAACATCGAGTAGAAGATGTAGAACGGCACCATCGGCTCGCCGTGCGTGGCGTAGGAGGTGCCGACGGCCTGGAACGCCGCGGCCGAGCCCGCCTCGTTGATGCCGGTGTGCAGCACCTGACCCTGCTGGGACTCCTTGTAGGAGAGCATCAGGTCCGCGTCGACCGAGACGTAGTTCTGGCCGAGCGTGTTGAAGATCTTCGCGGTGGGGAAGATCGAGTCCAGGCCGAACGTGCGGGCCTCGTCCGGGATGATCGGCACGATCCGGTGGCCGAACTCCTTGTCCTTCATCAGGTCCTTGAGGAGCCGGACGAAGGCCATGGTCGTGGCGACCGCCTGGTTCCCCGAGCCCTTCGCGAGCACGTCGTACGAGCTCGCCGGGGGCAGCGTGACGGCCTTCACGGGCACTCTCCGCTCGGGCACGAAGCCGCCGAGGACCTTGCGCCGGGCGAGCATGTACTGGATCTCGGGGGAGTCCATGCCCGGGTGGTAGTACGGCGCGTTGAACGGGTCGGCGAGCTGCTCGTCGCTGATCGGCAGGTGCAGGAAGTCGCGCAGCTGCTTGAGGTCGTCCTGCTTGAGCTTCTTCATCTGGTGGGTCGCGTTGCGGCCCGCGAACGACTCACCCAGGCCGTAGCCCTTCACCGTGTGCGCGAGCACGACGGTGGGCTGTCCGGTGTGCTCCACGGCCGCGGCGTACGCGGCGTACATCTTCCGGTAGTCGTGACCACCGCGCTTGAGCGCCCAGATCTCGTCGTCGGTCATCTTCTCCACGAGCGCCTTGGTGCGCGGGTCGCGCCCGAAGAAGTGCTCGCGGATGTAGGCGCCGTCGTTGGCCCGGAACGTCTGGTAGTCCCCGTCCAGGGTCTCGTTCATGATGTTGACCAGCGCGCGGTCCTTGTCGGCGTTGAGCAGCACGTCCCAGCCGCGCCCCCAGACCACCTTGATGACGTTCCAGCCGGCGCCACGGAAGTAGGCCTCGAGCTCCTGGATGATCTTCCCGTTGCCACGCACCGGGCCGTCCAGCCGCTGCAGGTTGGCGTTCACGACGAAGGTCAGGTTGTCCAGGCCCTGCTGCGCCGCGAGCTGCAGCATGCCGCGGCTCTCCGGCTCGTCCATCTCGCCATCGCCCAGGAAGGCCCAGACGCGCTGCTGAGAGGTGTCCTTGATGCCGCGCATCTGCAGGTACTTGTTGAACCACGCCTGGTAGACGGCGGACGCCGGGCCGAGACCCATCGACACCGTCGGGAACTCCCACAGGTCCGGCATCAGCCGCGGGTGCGGGTACGACGACAGCCCACCGTGCGGCGAGGAGACCTCCTGGCGGAACGAGTCGAGCTGGTCGGCGGTGAGCCGCCCCTCGAGGAAGGCCCGGGCGTACACACCCGGGGCGGCGTGGCCCTGGAAGTAGACGTGGTCACCACCGCCGGGGTGGTCCTTGCCGCGGAAGAAGTGGTTGAGACCGACCTCGTACAGCGTCGACACCGACGCATAGGACGAGATGTGGCCACCGACCGCGATGTCCGGGCGCTGCGCGCGGGTCACCATCACGGCGGCGTTCCAGCGGATCAGCCGGCGGTAGAGCCGCTCGGTCTGCTCGTCCCCGGGGAAGTAGGGCTCCTCGTGCACGCCGATCGTGTTGACGTACGGCGTGGTCAGCGAGGTCGGGATCGCGACGTTGCGCGTCCGCGCCTGCCGCAGCAGCGACAGCAGCACGTAGCGGGCTCGCGGACCACCCCGCTCGTCGATCAGGGAGTCGAGGGCCTCGAGCCACTCGTTGGTCTCTTCGGGATCGAAGTCCGGGACCTGGCTGAGCAGTCCATTGATCAGCGGCCCGGTCATCTCGTTCCTCGCCACCAGGGCACCTCACCTCTCATGCGTCCCGCGCGCTGCCGGTCGGCCCCGCGGTCTCTGTGCCCCGCGGGACGCGTTCGGCGCCCTCGCGGTCGTCCGACCATTCTCGTCATGCGGGCGGGTCGTGTCACACCGAACGCGTCGGCATGGACACAGCGTGGCACTTGCCAGGCCGACGGGGGATGCTGTGGGCTTGGCCCAGGAACGGTGCACCACCAGGGAGCGCCGCGGCCCGGAGACCGAGAGGAACGCGCACCCGTGGGAACGACCCCGCCGAACGGCGAGTCGCACAAGCAGCTGGGCTTCGAGCCCGGCCAGGTGGTCCAGGAGTTCGGCTACGGCGAGGACGTGGACGAGGAGGTGCGCGCGACCATCGCGGGCGCCACCGGCCAGGCCCTCGAGGACGAGGACTTCGACGAGGTCGTCGACGGCGTGGTGCTGTGGTGGCGCGACGACGACGGCGACCTGACCGACATGCTGCTGGACGTGCTCACGGCACTGGACGACGGCGGGCTGGTGTGGCTGTTCACGCCCAAGGCCGGCCGCCCGGGTGCCGTGCCGCACGCCGAGATCGAGGAGGCGGCCACCACGGCCGGCCTGCACGCGATGAGCACGGTTGCCGTCGGAGCGGAGTGGTCCGGCACGCGCCTGGGGACCCGCAAGGGCCGCTGACCTGGCCTGACCTGCTGGTCGGCACCGGTCGGCGTGGCCCGCGACGGTAGGCTCCGCACGGGCCTGTAGCTCAGTTGGTCAGAGCGCCGCGCTTACACCGCGGAGGTCGTCGGTTCGAGACCGGCCGGGCCCACCCGAGCCCTCGCGGGCAGCCCCGACGCGGGGTTGACTGGGGCGGTGCGCTACGCGACCGGCCCCGGCGACCCGACTCCTGTCCCGATCTCCGTGATCGGCCTCGGCACCTGGCAGTTCGGCTCGTCCGAGTGGGGCTACGGCGTGGACTACGAACGGCGCACCGCTGCGCTGGTGCATCGGGCGATCGACCTGGGCGTCACCCTGATCGACACGGCCGAGATCTACGGCCGTGGTCGCAGCGAGCACCTGGTCGGCGCGGCGATCGTTGAACGACGCGACGAGGTCGTCCTCGCCACCAAGATCTTCCCGGTGATGCCGATCGCGCCGGTCGTCGAGCAACGCGGTGTCGCGAGCGCGCAGCGTCTGGGTGTCCGGCGACTCGACCTCTACCAGGTCCACCAGCCGAACCCGCTGGTCGGGGACCACCGCACCATGCCCGGGATGCGCGCGCTGCAGGACGTCGGCCTGGTCGACCAGGTCGGCGTCAGCAACTACTCGCTCGAGCGGTGGAAGGCCGCCGAGGCGGCCCTCGGGCGGCCCGTGCTGTCCAACCAGGTCCAGTACTCGCTCGCCCAGCGGGCGCCCGAGGAGGACCTCCTGCCGTACGCCGTGGAACGCGGGCGGCTGGTGATCGCCTACAGCCCGCTCGCCCAGGGACTGCTCTCCGGCCGCTACTCCGCCCAGGACCCGCCCCCGGGACGGGTCCGCCGGATCAACCCGCTGTTCCTGCCGGAGAACCTCGAGCGTGCTGCGGCCCTGCTGGCCGTGCTGCGCGAGGTGGCGGACGCGCACCAGGTGACGATGTCGCAGGCCGCGCTCGCCTACCTGGTCGCCCACCCCGGCGTGGTCGCGATCCCGGGGGCGTCGAGCGAGGCTCAGGTGGAGGCGAACGCTGCGGCCGGCGACATCGTGCTCGCCCCGGACGAGGTCGGCGCGCTCGCCGACGCCGCGCGCGACTTCGTCCCGGTGCGCGGCGCACGGGCCATGGTCCCGTTGATCCGGGCCGGCCGGGCCCGTCGCTGAACCGGGCCGGGAGAGCGAGGGCTCGCCGATGGGTAGCGTTGCGGCCGTGAGCCCGACCCTCGCCGACGTCGTCGGCCTGCTCGAGTCCTGGTTCCCGCCCGCCACCGCGGAGTCGTGGGACGCGCCCGGGACGGTCTGCGGGGACCCGTCGGCCCCGGTGCGCAAGGTGATGCTCGCCGTCGACCCCACCGCGGCCGTGGTCGAGGAGGCACTCGACTGGGGTGCGGACCTGCTCTTCACCCACCACCCGCTGTTCCTGCGGCCGGTGCACTCGGTCGCCGCGACCACGTACAAGGGTGCGCTCGTGCACCGCCTCGTGCGCGGCGGCTGCGCGCTGCACGCGGCGCACACCAACGCGGACGCCGCCGAGGGCGGCGTGGCCGACGCGCTCGCGGACCTGATGGGTCTGGTCGGTACCCGCCCGCTGGTCCCGCTGCCGGGAGCGGCGGTGGACAAGATCGTGGTCTTCGTCCCGGTCTCGCACTCCGAGGCGGTGCTGGACGCGATGGCCGCCGCCGGGGCCGGCAACCAGGGGGCGTACTCCCGTGCGGCGTTTCGGGTCGAGGGCACCGGCACGTTCCTGCCGGGGGCGGACGCCCGGCCGGCGATCGGCACGCCCGGGACGATCGAGTCCGTCGCCGAGCACCGGCTGGAGATGATCGCGCCGCGCTCGGCGCGGGCCGCCGTCCTGCGGGCCATGCTCGCCGCGCACCCCTACGAGGAGGTCGCGTTCGACGTGATCGAGCTCGCCGTGCCACCCGCGGGGATCGGAACGGGGCGGGTCGGCGAGCTCGCCGGGCCGACGACCCTGCGCGCGTTCGCCCAGAAGGTCGTCGACGGCCTGCCGCACACGGAGCACGGTGTCCGGGTCGCCGGCGACCCCGACGCGACGGTGCGGACCGTCGCCGTCGTCGGAGGCGCAGGTGACTCGCTGTTCGACGCGGTGCGCGCCAGCGGCGCGGACGTCTACGTGACGGCCGACCTGCGCCACCACCCGGCGTCGGAGCTGCGCGAGCGCGCCGCGCTCGAGGCGGGCAGCTCCGACCCCGCGACCGGCACGCCGTACCTCGTCGACGTCTCGCACGCGGCCAGCGAGTGGCCCTGGCTCACCGGCACGGCGAGCCGGCTCGAGGCCGCCGTGACCGAGCGGTGGGGCACTACGGTGGAGACCCGGGTCAGCACGCTGCGCACCGACCCCTGGACGTTCCGCCTCGACCCTTCCGGAGAACCCCAGTGACGACTGCACCCGTGGCCGACCAGCACCGCCTCCTGGAGGTGCAGGCGCTCGACACCCGACTCCAGCAGCTCGACCACGCGCGTCGCACGCACCCGACGCGCGCCAGGATCGCGGAGCTCGAGCAGCAGGTCGGTGAGGCGGCCGAGGCGCTCGCGGCCGGCCGCACCACGGTGGGCGACGTGCGTCGTGAGCTGGCGAAGGCCGAGGCGGACGTCGAGCAGGTCCGCACCCGGGCCGAGCGCGACCAGGCCCGCATGCAGGCCGGCGGCAGCATGAAGGACGTCCAGGCGCTGTCCGCCGAGCTCGACGCCCTGGCGAAGCGCACCGAGGCGCTCGAGGAGATCGAGCTCGAGGTCATGGAGCGGCTCGAGGCCGAGGAGGCGACGCTCGCCGAGCGCGGCGCCACCCACGAGCGGCTCGCCGCCGAGCTGGCGTCGGCCCAGCGTGAGCTCGACGCCGCGATCGCGGTGCTCGACGACGAGGCCCAGCAGGTCACCGCGCAGCGCGCGCAGAAGGCCGACGGCCTGGACAGCGGCCTCGTGGCGCTCTACGACCGGCTCCGCGGACAGCTCGGTGGCCTCGGCGTGGCGGCGCTGCGGGGCAGGACCTGTGAAGGGTGCCGGCTGGAGCTCAACCCGAGCGACGTCGCCCGGATCACGGCCGCGCCGGACGACCAGGTGCTGCGGTGCGAGGAGTGCGGCCGGATCCTCGTGCGCGGCGCGGCACGGTGACCCTGCCACCTCTGCGTGAACGCCGGCCGTCCGGCTCGGCCATGCGGTTCGACGACGCGGAACCGGCGACCGTCGTCCTGGTCCGGCACGGCGAGACCGAGGCGACCGTGGCACGGACCATGTCGGGCTCGGCGGCACCGGGACCGTCGCTGAGCTCTGCCGGGCGGGTTCAGGCGGCGCGCGCGGCCGACCTGGTGTTCCGGATCGGCCGCGAGCACTGGACGGACCTGCCGCACCCGGACTCCGTCGTGTGCTCGCCGCTGGCCAGGACCCGGCAGACCGCGACCGCGATCGGGCGACGGCTCGGCGCGAACCTGCGCGACGACCCGCGAGCGCGGGAGTGCGACTTCGGCGACTGGGAGGGCCGGACGCCGGGTGAGATCGAGGCCGCGACCCCCGGGGCGATGCGCGCCTGGTTCGCCGACCCGGTGTTGCGGGCCCCGGGCGGCGAGTCGCTCGTGGATGTCGGCGACCGGATGACCGACCTGCTCGACGAGCTCGGTGCGGCTAACCGCGGCCGCAGCGTGGTGCTGGTGGCCCACGTCATGGCGATCCGGGCAGGTGTCGGGCGTGCTCTGGCGATGCCCGCGCCGGCATGGGGCGGCCTGCGGATACCTGCGGCCTCGGTGACGATCCTCCGGCTCTGGGCCGACGGCGACCGTGAGCTCGTCTGCCTCGGGGTGCCGCCGGACCTGTGACCGGTGGGTACGCTTGACCCGCGGATGAGTCGGCCAGGCGGTCGCGTCGGAGGTAACTCCGCCGAGGAACGTCCGGGCTCCGCAGAGCAGGGTGGTGGGTAACGCCCACCCGGGGTGACCCGCGGGACAGTGCCACAGAGAACAGACCGCCCCCGACGCCTCGGCGTCGGGAGCAAGGGTGAAACGGTGGTGTAAGAGACCACCAGCGTGCCGGGTGACCGGTGCGGCTCGGTAAACCCCACCCGGAGCAAGGCCAGACAGGGAGCGTTCGAGGGCTGCTCGCCCGAGCTCCCGGGTAGGCCGCTGGAGGCGTGCGGCAACGTACGTCGTAGAGGGATGGCCGCCACCTGAGCGGGGGCAACCCCGCGCAGGGACAGAACCCGGCGTATCGGCCGACTCATCCGCCCTCCGGGTGTTGGCCTGCGTTCAGGCGGCGAGGTGCGGTCGGCAGTCTGCAGTCCCCACCACGGTCAACCGGCAGACCGAGGGCGGGTACTCCACCGATCTGACGATGGCCTACGCCTATGACGAGTTCGGCAACCCGACGTCGGCGACCGACACGGTCAGCGGGGACCGGCAGTGCTACGCCTATGACGCGTTGGGCCGGTTGACCTCGGCGTGGACCGCGGCCGGGTCGGAGTGCACTGCGCCGGGGTCGTGGTCGGATGTGGGCGGTCCGGCGCCGTACTGGCAGGACTACACCTACACCGCGTCCGGTGATCGTTCCACGGTCGTGGACCACGCCGCCGCGGGTGTGGCCACCTCGACGTACACCTACCCCGCCGCCGGTGGAGAGACCACCGGGGACCCGACCACCAGCGGCGAGCCGCTGCACGGGGTCGCGGGCGTGGCCACGACCGGCGCCGCCACGGCCAGCGCCGCGTTCAGCTACGACCAGGCCGGCAACCTCACGGTCCGCACGATCGACGGGACGACCCAGAACCTCACCTGGGACGCGGAAGGCAAGCTCACCGAGATCTCCGAGCTCGCGGCGGTGGGCGGCGGGGTGGATGCGTCGTTCGTGTACACCGCGGGCGGGGACCGGTTGGTGCGTACCCAGGGCGGGGCGACCATGGTGTACCTGCCCGGTGGGCAGGAGATCACCGCGAGCGACGGTGTGGTCAGTGTCCAGCGCAGGTACACGTTCAACGGGGTCGCGGTCGCGGTGCGTACCGGGGGCTCACCGGCGCAGGTGTGGTCGTTGGTGTCCGACCCCCATCAGAGCGCGACGATGGCGATCAACAACGCGGCCACCCCGTCCGAGCCGGTGGTGGTGCGCCGGCTGGACCCGTGGGGCAACGAGCGCGGCACCACCACCGGGGGGATCTGGCCCACGGACAAGGGGTTCTTGGGCAAGCCGGTCGACGCCTCGGGGCTGGTGTCGGTCGGCGCCCGCTACTACGACCCGCTCTTCGCCCGGTTCATCTCGGTCGACCCCGTGATGAACCTGGCCGACCCGAACCAGTGGGCCGCGTACGCGTACGCCAACAACAACCCCGTCACCAACTGGGACCCGTCCGGGCTGCTGAACATGCGCTTCGACGGGGGCGGGTACTCCAAGGGATACACCGGGCCAGAGACGACTGGCGGGGCGCAGGCGGATGACGCGCCGCGGCCGTCCAAGCGGGCAGACTTCCGATCGTTCCGGAGCGGCGAGCGGGCGATCTCCGCTTCCTACGCGCTCCTCCAGAGGTGGGCCCGAACGCCAGACGCGCGACGCTTCGTCAACTTCGGTCAAGAGAGCCCAGTGGCCTGGAACTACACCGCAGAGCTCTCCATCAAAGCTGCTGGCGGCGACGTCGGCGACATCGCAGAACTCGATTGGTGGGCCTCATCCAGCTGGGACGGCGCACAGATGACGATTGGCCTCGCCAAGATGGGTGTCAACTTCCGACCGGGCGGTCCCTGGGATGCCAAGGTGCCACTCGGCGAAACTTTCGATGTCACCGATGAGGCGTCGTCCTGGTTGGCGTTGGAGGATGGGTCCGAGGTCAACTACGACGTCTTCGGCAATGTCACCCACGGATTTCTCTGCGACAGTTTTGGACTTTCCGAGGACAACGCGATCGCCGCTTCGCACGCGAGAGGGGCCGGTGATGACACGAGCAGCATCGACGATCCCGCTATTGTGTTGGGCTACTCCATGTTCGAGAGCCTCGGAGCCGACATGACACTCGAGGACTACAGGGCCGCTATTCATGAGGCCGCGAACGCCGGAGCGCTTGGTGAGCGGTGGAGAGGATGAGCCACGTGAATGCCAATACAAATCATAGGAAGTTGCTTCATGAACCCTGACCGACCGCCATGGATGGTGCGAGCGTGCGGCTCGTGGCTTTTGCGCGCGATTGTAGTTTGTGGCACGGTCGCGGTGCTGGCCCTGCATCAGTCGATGGTGGCGAGCCCACACAACCTGTGGCTGGCCGTCGCGTACCCTGTAGTGGCGTTTCTCAGCGCTCCTCTCGGGGTGTGGTTGATCCTGTTCTGCGAGAAGTCGTGGCAGATGCGACTACTTGGGGCCGTCGCCGTTGCGGTGGGATCCGTTGGCAGCCTGCTCGGAGTGGGTCACCTCCTAGGTCTCCTCTTTGTGCTGTAGGAGGAACGCTCTCGGCTACTTGCCGCGGGGAGGGTGGTTCGTCGACGTCGGGGGACATGCCGGCGCGGGCAGGGACCGGTTGGTGCGCACCCAGGGCGGGGCGATCACGGTGCACCTGCTCGGTGGGCAGAAGATCACCGCGACCGTCGGTGTGGTCAGTGGCGGCCGTGGTGTATCCCACCTACCCGTTGGGACCCGGTTCTCCGGAAGACTGCAACGTCGACGGACACGCTCTGTCAGCCGCCACGTACTCGAGATACTCCTCCACGCTCATCTGCTGTCCGTCAACGAGGAAGGCGTCGGCAGGCAACGCTTCAAGATCGTCGCGGGACGCGTAGAACTCGCCGCCGACGCCCGAGCCATACGAGCGAGCATTTGTCCGCACCGCGAGCCCATACTCCGCCGCTTCGCGGTAGTCGCCCGTGGCGATGCCCCAGTCGCGCTCATCGAATCTGACGATGGCGAGGTTCCCTGGCGTGCCCGTATATCCGTAGCCACTCCAGAGCGGCTCCCCGTGCGACCCGTCGGAAAGGCTGTACACCTCTGCCGACTCGGGCTTCTCGGCCGAGAACGTGGCCACGATCATCACGGCGACACCGGACTCCATCCGCAGTCCTACCGGCATGGCCCTGGGATCGGACGGCACACAAGCACTCAGGGCCAGAGACGCGGCAACGGCCGCGAGTGCGACGTGTCGTCTCCTCAGCACGCGTACGCGCCTCTCCGTAGGCCGGCCTGGATCTCAACGCCCGGCCAACGCTGTACGTCGCTCAGGGTCTGGGTACTCACGTGACAGAACTACGACGTGCATCCGATGTGTCAGAGCGACTCGGCGACGTCGATGCCAGCAGTCACGGCCGCTCCGGGCTTGGCCCCGCTGCGCCTCAGTTCTTCTCGTCCTCGTCGGTCCGCAGGTGGTCGGACCACTCGCAGAACCCCTCGACCCCGAGCCGGTAGAGGATGAGAACGAGGGCCACGATCACGGGGACCCCGACAATACCCAGGATCGGAACGCTCGCGACGAGGAAGGTGGCGAGCGCGGCGCCGCCACTCGCCACGACGATCTCGGGACTGAGCTCGGCGACGGCGACACCTCCCTTGCGGGCGGACGACATCGCCTCCTCGACCTTCGCGCGGATCGCGGGCTCACCGCAGATGTAGCGGCGGACCGCCCGAGCGAAGTACCCGAAGAAGCCGGTCTCCCACCCCGCGTCGGCCGCGAACTCGTACGTGGACCACGCCCGCACGTGGGGCTCCTCGGCGGCCACCTCGGCCTTGATCGCCTCGAGTGCTGCGTACTGCCAGGTGGCGGCTCGCTCGGGCTCGTCGAACTCCTGCTCGCTGGCGACGAGGTCCCAACGTCGGTACGCCCCTGTCCGGGCCGACGGCGTGTCCACGACGGTGGACTCTGCGAACGGATCCTTGAGCGACACGCCCACGAGGCGCCCGAGACGGGTCGCCGCGTGGACCGCGTCGGGGGCGTCCGCGACGTCGGCCAGGCTCTGGCGATACTCGACCGTCGCCAGGGAGCCGAGCGATTCCAGCCCTGCACGGAACTCTGAGTCGTCCACGATGCACACCACCAGTCGTCCGTCCCGGGCCCTGCCGGCCCGGGCTCACGTCGAAGGGTCGAAGCCCCAGAGGCCGCCGAGCAGGTCGTCGAACTCCCGCGGCGTCCAGATGCACGTCGCGAGGTCGAAGTCGCACCGGGCGACGCTCAACGGTTCACCCGGAACCCAGACGATCGCGCTGGGGCCGGTCCGGGTGGTCGAGGCCCACGCGATCGAGTACGCCCCCGCGTCGTCGACGGCGATGCCGAGCGCGTCCTCGGGAAGCAGGTAGTACCCACCGTCGCCCGCTGCCATCCAGCGCACGGTGTACCCGGTCAGCAGGGTGGGGTCGTGCTGGTCCAGCGCCGCGGCGTTCTCGTCCTTGAAGAAGACCGCGAGGAGTGCGGGGCGGTCGGCGAAGTCGCTGTACGTCTGGGCTGCGGCCAGGCCGATCGGCGCGACCAGCGTGAGCACGAGCGCTGCGCGGGACCCTGCGCGCACGAAGCGGAACAGGGCCACGGTGATCGGGCGGGCGGTACCTCGCCGCACCACGGTGGCGAGCCGCAGGAAGACGAGTGCTGCGCCGGCACCGATGACGGCGAACAGCAGCAGGGTGCCCGCGTAGGCGGCGGAGAGCAGGAACTCGCGGTCGCCCGCGGCGTGCGCCTCGTAGTTGTAGACGTAGTTGACGAAGTAGAGCGCGATCCACGCGACGGAGACGCCGACGATGTCGAGTGCGCGGCGGAAGTCCGCCTGGCGCAGGGCCTCGATGGAGTCGGGCTCGAGCTCGACGTCCTTCGGCGCGAACAGCCGCGGAGACATCACGAGCAGGATGTAGAGGCCGACCGGGACGATCGCGGTGAGCGCGGCGAGAGCGATGTTGAGCGGCTGGGAGTGCAGCACGATGAACGTCGCCGCGGGAAGGTCGAACCGCGCCATCAGGAGGATCAGGCCGATCGCGAGCAGAGCCGTCCCGCCGCCGATGAACGCCAGGATCCCCTGGACGAGCGACTTCGCGCGGGGCCAGTCGGGCCGGAGCGGGGGCCACGGCGGGAGGTCCACGGGCGGCGGGGTCGGGCGCCCAGGTGGCGCCGTCGGGGGTGGCGCGGCTGTCCCTGACGGCACCCCGGGAGGACGGGGCGGCAACCCCGGCGGGAGCGGTGGTCCGCCCGGCGGCCGGGGCGGTCCGGCACCCGGCTCGGGCTGCGCTGCGCCGGGCGTCGGGGTCGAGGGGGACGCGTGGGCGGGAGTCCGGTTGCTCGGTTGCGGGAGGGCGTCGTTGCGTTCTGGCATCGCCGAACACCTCCGGTGTAAACCCGGTTGCGGCCAGCGTAATCCGTTGCAGGTGCGGGGAACAGGCTCCCGACCCCCGTTGTGGGGGCGCGCTACCTCGGGCCGGACGTCCGCGGCGTGGGTGTGGACCGGCGGAGCGTCAGACCTTCGCGGCGTGCGCGGCCAGCGCGGCCGCGCCGATGATGCCGGCATCGTTGCGGAGCTCGGCCGGGACGATCGGCGTGCGCAGGTCGAGCAGCGGCAGGAACTTCGCGTGCTTCTTGCTCACCCCGCCGCCGACCACGATGAGGTCCGGCCAGAGCAGGTCCTCCAGGTGCCGGAAGTAGCGCTGCAGGCGTTCCGCCCAGCCCTCCCAGGACAGCTCGTCGCGCTCGCGCGCGCTCTCCGCGGCGCGGGACTCGGCGTCGAACCCGTCGAGCTCGAGGTGGCCCAGCTCGAGGTTCGGGACCAGCGTGCCGTCGACCACCATGCACGTGCCGATCCCCGTGCCGAGCGTGGCGATCAGCACGGTGCCTGCCTCGCCGCGCGCCGCGCCGTACAGCGTCTCGGCGTAGCCGGCGGCGTCTGCGTCGTTGACCGCGTGCACCGAACGGCCGGTCGTCTTGGCCACGACCTTCTCGACGTTCGTGCCGATCCACGAGTCGTCCACGTTCGCCGCGCTGCGGGCCACCCCGTGCTGGATGACCGCCGGGAACGTCACGCCCACCGGGATGTCCTTGGGCAGGTCGAACGAGTCGACGACCTCGGCGACCGCGGTGGCGACCTGCTCGGGGGTCGAGGGCTGCGGCGTCGGTACCCGGACCCGGTCCGCCGCGAACTCGCCGGCCTTGAGGTTGACCGGCGCCCCCTTGATGCCGCTGCCGCCGATGTCGATGCCGAACGCGCCGGTGTGGTGCTTCTTCGAGGTGCTCATGGCAGGGTCAGGATCTCCGCTCCGGTCTCGGTCACCACCAGGGTGTGCTCGAACTGCGCGCTGTACGCCCCGTCCGCGGTCACGACGGTCCAGCCGTCGTCCCACATCTGCCAGTCCGGCGTACCCAGGTTGAGCATCGGCTCGATGGTGAACACCATCCCGGGCTCCATCACCCGGTCGTGGTAGGGCGCCGCGTCGTAGTGCGGCACGACGAGCCCGGAGTGGAACGCCTCGCCCACGCCGTGCCCGGTGAAGTCACGCACCACGCCGTACCCGAAGCGCTTCGCGTACTTCTCGATCACCCGGCCGATCACGTTGATCTCCCGGCCCGGTGCGACCGCCTTGACACCGCGCATCAGCGCCTCGTGGGTGCGTTCGGTCAGCAGCCGCGCCTCCTGCGACGGCTCCCCGGCGAAGAACGTCACGCACGAGTCGCCGTGCACGCCGTCGAGGTAGGCGGTGACGTCGATCTTGACGAGGTCGCCGTCGGCGAGCACCGTCGAGTCCGGCACGCCGTGGCAGATCACCTCGTTGATCGAGGTGCATGACGACTTCAGGTACGGGACCTGGTTCGGGTGCGGCTGGTAGTGCAGCGTCGACGGGTACGCGCCGTGGTCGCAGAGGAACTCGTGCGCGACCCGGTCCAGCTCGTCGGTGGTCACGCCGGGCGCGACGTGCCGGCCCGCCTCGGCGATCGCCTGCGCCGCGATCCGCCCTGCGGCGCGGATCCGCTCCACGGTCTCGGCGTCCTTGACGTCGGACGCGGTGATCGTCTCGTGGTCGCGACCCACGTACTCCGGGCGGGGGATGCGCGCGGGAACGGAACGGACGGGGGAGACCGTCCCCGGCTGGAGCGCGCCCCGGGATGCGTGCGCTGGCATGGCTGGCAGTCTACGGATACGGGGTGGACGCACGACGGGACGGGAGGTCCGCGTGGCGGAGTACTGGTTCAACATCGAGACGCGGCAGGTCGAGGTCGGCCACCGGAGTCCCTGGGACAAGCTCATGGGCCCGTACCCGACCCGTGAGGCGGCCGAGCGGGCTCTCAGCACGGCCCACGAGCGCAGCGACGCGTGGGACGAGGCCGACCGGGAGTGGCGCGAGGAGTGAGTGCGCCGCGTGCAGATCGGCGCTGATCGGCGCTCACCCTGCCGGCCCCTGCCGGCCCGCGCTCACCGTCGGTCCAGGACCGCCTCCAGCGCGCGGTGGTCGGTGCCCGGCGGCGGTTCGAGCACCGCGGCGCGGACCACGTCCCAGGTGTCCGGGTCGACGAGGATGTGATCGATCGGGCTCGCCAGGGACCTGGGGAGCTGCGCCGGCCACGTGCCGACACCCGCGACGCCGGCCTGCGCCGCGACGTCCACGCAGCCGCCCAGGTCGGCGAGCATCGGGTGGTCGAGCGTGCTGTTCAGGTCGCCGGCCGCGATGCCGCCCGGCGCGGCCGAGCACGCGTCGACGACCCACGACGTCGACGCGCGCCACACGGTCAGGGCGGGGTTCACCGGGGCGAGGGTGTGCGCCGCGGTGATGGTCGGACCGCTGCCCGTCGCGGTGAAGCTCGACGCCGGCCCCGCCTCCGTCACCTGATAGGCACCGAGGCTCGCTGCGACGAGCAGGGACGTGGTGCCGTTCCGGCTGCCGGTCCCGGTGGTCGCGAGCACCTGGTACTCGCGGCCGTCGGCGTCGAGCAGGGCCGCGGCGCCGCGCGCCGTCTGCTCGTCGGTCTCGGGCAGGGAGACCACGTCCGCGCCGCGCGCGGCGACGAACGCGGCGAGCTGCTCGGGCGAGAGCGAACCCTGCGTGTTGAGCACGAGCACGACGAGGTCGCCGTCCAGCGGCGCCGGGTCGGCGCCGAGCATCCCGGTCGTGCCGCGAGCGGTGAGCACGGTGGCCTCGGTGGCCGCGAACACCGTGAGCCCGGTCGCCAGGACGGCGAACGCCCGAGCCGCGGCGCGGCTGCGCCGGCGCAGACGGAGCGACACGACGGCGCCTACCACGGCGCCGAGCAGCCCGACCGCCGCCAGCAGCCCGCGCAGCGCGACGAGCTGCGCCACCGGCGTGACCCCGGACCAGGGCCCCGGCACCACGAGCGCGAGCCCCGCGAGCGTGACCGCCAGCGCTGCCAGCGCCGCGACGAGGTTCAGCCCGGCTCTGCTCCCTGCGCCGGCCTCGGTCCCGGGCCCGCGACCGGCGGGTTCGTCAGCGGCCGTCACGCGTCGAACGAGTGCTCCGCGTCCGGGAACGTCCCGGCGCGCACCTCGTCGCCGTAGGCCCGGGCCGCGTCACCGAGCACGCCACGCAGGTCCGCGAAGCGCTTCGCGAAGCGGGGCGACCAGGATCCGAGCCCCGCCATGTCCTGCCACACCAGCACCTGGCCGTCGCACGCGGCGCCGGCACCGATCCCGATCGTCGGGATCTCGAGGATCTCGGTCACCCGCTCGGCCAGCGGAGCCGGAACCATCTCGAGGACCACGGCGAACGCCCCGGCCTCCTGCAGGGCGAGCGCGTCGTCGCACAGCGCGTCGGCGGCCGCGTCACCCCGACCCTGGACCCGCTTGCCGCCGAACGCGTGCTCGGACTGCGGCGTGAAGCCCAGGTGCCCCATCACCGGGACGCCCGACGAGGTGAGCAGGTGGACCTGCTCGGCGACACGCCGGCCGCCCTCGAGCTTGACCGCCTGCGAGCCGGACTCCTTCATCACCCGCGTCGCCGAGGCGAACGCCTGCTCGGGCGAGGCCTCGTACGACCCGAACGGCAGGTCGGTCACGACCAGCGCGTGCTGCGCGGCGCCGGCCACGGCACGCGCGTGGTGGATCATCTCGTCGAGCGTGACGCTCAGCGTGTCGGGGCGGCCGAGCACCACGTTGGCGAGCGAGTCGCCGACCAGCAGCACGTCGATCCCCGCCTCGTCGAAGAGCGCGGCGACCATCGCGTCGTACGCCGTGAGCATGGTGATCCGCTCACCGCGCTCCTTCGCCTGGCGCAGGTGGTGCACCCGTACGCGACGGGGGCGGTCGGCGGTCGTGGGCATGGTCGCTCCAGCTCGCGGGAGGTGCTCGGAACGACGTCACCCTAGCCGGGCCCGTCCCGTGCGCGCGTCCGGGTGCCGAGCGGGCCCCGACGTGCGGCAGGATGAGTCCATGGACAGGCAGCAGGACTTCGTGCTCCGCACCGTCGAGGAACGGGACATCCGCTTCATCCGGTTGTGGTTCACCGACGTGCTCGGCATCCTCAAGTCGGTCGCGATCGCCCCCGCCGAGCTCGAGGCGGCGTTCGGCGAGGGCATCGGCTTCGACGGCAGCGCGATCGAGGGACTCACCCGGGTCGTCGAGTCGGACATGCTCGCCAAGCCCGACCCGTCGACGTTCCAGGTGCTTCCCTGGCGCGGTGACCGGCACGGCACGGCGCGCATGTTCTGCGACATCCAGACCCCCGACGGCGAGCCGTCGCCGGCCGACCCGCGCTGGGTGCTCAAGCGGACGCTCGCCAAGGCCAGCGACCAGGGCTTCACCTTCTACGTGCACCCGGAGATCGAGTTCTACCTGTTCGAGAGCCCGGCGGAGCCGGACCTGCCGCTGGTCCCGGTGGACTCGGGCGGCTACTTCGACCACGTCCCGCGCGGCACCGGCCACGACTTCCGCCGCGCCGCGATCTCGATGCTCGAGTCGATGGGCATCTCGGTCGAGTTCTCCCACCACGAGGCGGGGCCCGGCCAGAACGAGATCGACCTGCGCTACGCCGACGCCCTGACCACAGCGGACAACGTCATGACGTTCCGGACCGTGGTCAAGGAGGTCGCGCTGGAGCAGGGGCTGTACGCGTCGTTCATGCCGAAGCCGATGGCCGACCAGCCGGGGTCGGGCATGCACAGCCACCTGTCGCTGTTCGAGGGCGACCGCAACGCGTTCCACGAGCCGGGCGCGGACATGGAGCTGTCCGCCACGGCCCGCAAGTTCATCGCCGGCCTGCTGCGCCACTCGGCGGAGATCACCGCGATCACCAACCAGTTCGTGAACTCCTACAAGCGGCTGTGGGGCGGTGCGGAGGCGCCCAGCTACATCTGCTGGGGGCACAACAACCGGTCGGCCCTGGTCCGGGTCCCGCTGTACAAGCCGGGCAAGGGCAACTCGAGCCGCGTCGAGTACCGCGCGGTCGACTCCGCGGCGAACCCGTACCTGTCCTACGCGATGCTGCTCGCGGCCGGGCTCAAGGGGGTCGAGGAGAACTACGAGCTGCCCGACGGTGCCGAGGACGACGTGTGGGAGCTGACCGACGCGGAGCGCCGTGCGCTCGGCATCGACCCGTTGCCCGCGTCCCTCGACCAGGCGATCGCGGTGATGGAGAAGTCGGAGCTGGTCGCCGAGACCCTCGGCGAGCACGTCTTCGACTTCGTGCTCCGCAACAAGCGGGCCGAGTGGGACGCCTACCGATCGCAGGTCACGCCGTTCGAGCTGAAGCGGTACCTGCCGATCCTGTGAGGGCGGCGTGACCGACGCAGGGCCCGACACCCGACCCCCGGCGAGCCGCCGTGCGCTGCTCACCCGGGCCGGGTTCGTCGACCCCGACCGCGCGATCCAGCTCCTGGCGGATCGCGACCTCGTCGCGCTGCTCGGCGAGGTCGCCGGGGACCACCCGGTGGTGGACGTGCTCTCCGTGGCCGCGTCGCCGGACGACGCGCTGCTCGCGCTGACCCGTCTCGCCGCGGTGAACGAGCCGTACCGCACCGTGCTGCACGGGATGCTCGACGAGGACGGTGACGCGCGGGACCGGCTGGTCGCGGTGCTCGGCCTCTCGACCGCCCTCGCGGACCACCTGGTGCGGCACCCCGAGGACCTGCCTGCGCTCGCCGAGCCGACCCCGATCGGCGCGGACGGCGCCGACGTCCGAGCCGAGCTGCTCGGCGCCGTGGGGGCCGACCCGGCCGACCCGGCACCGGTCGCGACGCTCGGCGGTGGCGAGGGCGTCGACGCCATGCGCCGCGCCTACCGCCGCCGCCTGCTCCGGATCGCCGCGGCCGACCTCACCTCACCCCAGCCGCTGTCCTTGCTGCCCGCGGTCGGGTCGGCGCTCGCGGACCTGGCCGCGGCCGCCCTGGAGACCGGGCTGGCGCTGGCCCGGGCGGACGTGCCCGGCCACGCCGCGGCCCGGCTCGCGGTGCTCGGCATGGGCAAGACCGGCGGGCGTGAGCTCAACTACGTCTCGGACGTGGACGTCATCTACGTCGCCGAGCCGGGTGAGGGCGCATCCGAGCAGGAGGCGCTCGCGACCGCGGCGGCGCTCGCGGCCGGCATGACCAAGGCGTGCTCGGCCCCGTCCGGAGAACCCGCGCTCTGGCCGGTCGACGCTGCGCTGCGACCCGAGGGCAAGCAGGGTCCGCTGGTGCGGACGGTGGCCAGCCACCTCGCGTACTACGAGCGCTGGGCCAAGACCTGGGAGTTCCAGGCGCTGCTCAAGGCGCGGGTCGTCGCGGGCGACCGCGAGGTCGGCCAGGCGTACACCGACGTGATCTCACCGCTGGTCTGGAAGGCCGTCGAACGGGAGAACTTCGTCGAGGACTCCCAGGCGATGCGTCGCCGGGTCGAGGACCACGTCCCGGCGGCCGAGGCCGACCGGCAGATCAAGCTCGGCCGCGGCGGGCTGCGCGACGTCGAGTTCACCGTCCAGCTGCTGCAGCTCGTGCACGGACGCGGCGACCCGACGATCCGCAGCCCGCACACCCTGTCCGCGCTGCAGGCGCTGTCGGCCGGCGGGTACGTCGGCCGCGACCACGCCGCACGGCTCGCGGTCTGCTACCGCCAGCTGCGCGTGCTCGAGCACCGGGTGCAGCTGACCCGGCTGCGCCGCACCCACCTGATGCCGACCGCGGAGCAGGACCTGCGCCGGCTGGCGCGCGCGTCCGGGATGGCCACGGCCGCCGAGGTCGACGAGCGTTGGCGCACGGTCCGCCGCGACGTCCGGCACCTGCACGAGGAGCTCTTCTACCGCCCGCTGCTGCCGGCCACGGCCAAGCTGTCGGTCGAGGACGTCTCGTTGTCGCCCGAGGCGGCCAAGGCCCGGCTCTCGGCGATCGGCTACCGCGACCCGGTCGGTGCGATGCGGCACATCCAGGCGCTCACCGAGGGCGTCAGCCGTCGGGCGGCGATCCAGCGCCAGCTGCTGCCCGTGCTGCTCGGCTGGTTCGCGGACGGGGCCGACCCGGACGCCGGGCTGCTCGCCTTCCGGACCCTGTCCGACGTGCTCGGCACGACGCACTGGTACCTCAAGCTGCTGCGCGACTCGGGCATCGCCGCCCGGCGGCTCGCCCACCTGATGTCCACGTCGCGCTTCGTGGCCGACGTCATCGCACGGTCGCCCGAGTCGGTCACCTGGCTCGCCGACGACGGCGAGCTCGCCCCGCGGGACGCCGAACGGCTGTGGTCCGAGGTCGACAAGGTGCTGACCCGCCAGCACGACCCCGAGGCCGCCGCCACGCTGCTCCGGGCGCTGCGCCGCCGTGAGATCGCGCGCACGGCGGTGGGCGAGGTGCTCGGGTCCACCGACGTGGTGGCCGCGTTCGACGCCCTGACCGCGAGCGCCGACGTCGTGGTGCGCGGGGCACTGCGGATCGCCGAGTACGAGGCCGAGCACTCCGACGAGGGCAGGCTCACCCGGATGGCGATCATCGGCATGGGCCGGTTCGGCGGGCGGGAGATGGGCTACGGCTCGGACGCGGACGTGCTGTTCGTGCACGACCCGCTGCCCGACGTGCCCGAGGAGCGCGCGCAGGCTCAGGCGAACGTGCTCGCCCAGCGGGTCAGGGCGCTGCTCGGCCAGGTCGGCGACGAGCCCCTGCTCGAGGTCGACGCGGACCTGCGTCCCGAGGGACGCAACGGCCCGCTCGTGCGCACCCTGGGCTCCTACGCGGAGTACTACGGGCGCTGGTCCTCGCCGTGGGAGAGCCAGGCGCTGCTGCGTGCCCGGCCGGTGGCGGGGGACGGGGACCTGGGTCAGCGGTTCGAGGCGCTGGTGGACCCGCTGCGGTATCCGGCAGGGGGCGCCGACCCGGCGGTCGTCCGCGAGGTCCGTCGGCTCAAGGCGCGGATGGAGGCCGAGCGGCTGCCGCGAGGCATCGACCCGGCCCGGCACCTCAAGCTCGGCCGCGGCGGGCTGTCCGACGTCGAGTGGACCGCGCAGCTGCTGGCCTTGCAGCACGCGCACGAGGTGCCGGCCCTGCGGACCACGTCGACGCTGCTCACGCTCGCGGCCGCGGCACGGGCCGAGCTGCTCTCGCCGGACGACTACCGGCAGCTGCGCGAGGCGTGGCTGCTCGCATCGAGGCTGCGGAACGCGATCGTGCTGTGGACCGGGCGGGTCGGCGGGCGGCAGGCCGACGTGCTGCCGCACGACCGGCCGTCGCTCGCGGGGCTGTCGCGGGTGCTGGGCTACCCGCCGGGCTCGGGTGGCGAGCTCGAGGAGACCTACCTGCGGGTCGGCCGCCGGGCGCGCGCCGTGGTGGACCGGGTGTTCTACGCCTGACGTCAGCTGCGCGGCCGGGCGCCGACCCGGGGGCCTTCGATGCGGGGGCACGCGTTGACGACCACGCCGAGCCCCGCCTCCCGCGCGCGCTGCTCGGCGTCGGGGTCCGCGACGCCGAGCTGCAGCCACACGGCCTTCGCGCCGACGGCGATCGCCTCGTCGATCACGGCGCCGGCGTGCGAGGAGTTCACGAACACGTCCACGACGTCGATCGGCCCCGGCACCGAGGCGAGGTCGGGGTAGCCGACCTGACCGTGCACGGTCTCCGCCTTCGGGTGCACCGGGACCGCGGTGTGGCCGAGCTCGGCGAGGTACGCGGCGACGCCGTAGGCCGCACGAGACCTGTTGGTCGACAGTCCGACGACCGCCCAGCGGCCCGGCGTGGTGAGCAGGTCGGCGATCAGGCTGCGGTCGTTCTCCATGGGCACAGCCAAGCACGCCCACGGTGCCGGTCCCAGCCCCGCCACCTCACGGCATGAGGTCGCCGACGTCGGCCAGGCGGTCGAGCACCTCGTCCCACTCCAGCTGGCGCAGCCCGGGGCCGACCTCGTCCCAGGTGCGCGGTGCTGCGACCGTCGGGTGCTCGCGGCCGCGCATCGAGTACGGCGTGATCGTGGTCTTCGCCGGGTGGTTCTGCGACCAGTCGAGCAGCACCTTGCCGGGACGCAGGGTGCGCTTCTGGTCGGCGACCAGCAGGTCCGGATGGGCGCGAGCCAGCTCGCGGGCGAGGTCCTTGGCGTAGCCGTGCACGTCGGCGGCCGAGCGCCGACCGTCGAGCGTCGCGTACAGCTGCATGCCCTTGCTGCCGCTGGTGACCGGCACGGTCTGGTCGAGCCCGTCCGTGGCGAGCCGGTCGGCGATCAGGTGCGCCGCTCGCGCGCAGTCCGCGAGGCCGGCACCAGGACCGGGGTCGAGGTCGACGACCAGGCGGTCCGGTGGGTGCACGCCGCCGCGCGGGCCGACCCGCCACTGCGGGGTGTGCAGCTCGACGGCGCCGAGGTTGGCGACCCAGATCAGCGCGGGCAGGCCGTCGAGCACCGGCAGGTCGACGACGGTGCCCTCGGTCCCGGGGTCGTCGGGCGCGCCCGGACTGGCCGGCAGGGCGTGGTGGCGTACCCAGTCCGGCGTGCCGGCCGGGACGTTCTTCTCGAAGAACCGCTCGGCCTCGACCCCGTCGGGGTAGCGCACCCGGGTCACCGGCCGGTCGGCGAGCTGACGCAGGATCGCCGGGGCGACCTGGCTGTAGTAGTGCAGCATCTCGCCCTTGGTGGTGCCGGTCGCCGGCCAGAGCACCTTGCTGAGGTTGCTGAGCCGCACCCGACGCCCCTCGACGTCGACCCACTGCTCCTCAGCCACGGGTCGCCCAGGCCGGGCAGCGGTGCGGTGCGGCAGGTCGGCGAGCGGCCTTCGTGCAGGTCATCGGGCCTCCAGGGGTGGCGCGGACGGCTCGTGTGCACCATCCTGCCCAGCAAGGGGCCGGGTGGCACCTCGCCGCTCGGAGTGGTCAGCGAGGAGGCGACGCGATGCGCGCGATCTGGAAGGGCGCGGTGGCGTTCGGCCTGGTCAACGTGCCGGTCCGGTTGTACGCGGCGACCGGGGAGCACAGCGTCGCGCTGCACCAGGTGCACGAGACGGACGGCGGCCGGATCCGCTACCGCAAGGTGTGCGCGATCGACGGCGAGGAGGTCCCGGCCGACCAGATCGTCAAGGGCTACGAGACCGACGACGGGCGGATGGTCGTCCTCACCGACGACGATCTCGCGCACCTGCCGCTGTCCACCGACCGGGAGATCGCGGTCGAGGGTTTCGTGCCCGAGGACCAGGTGGACCCGATCATGCTCGGGCGCACGTACTACCTCGAGCCGGACGCGGCGGCGATCAAGCCGTACACCCTGCTGCGGGAGGCGCTGGAGACCACCGAGCGGGTCGCGTTGGTCACGGTGGCGCTGCGCCAGCGCGAGTCGATGGCGGTGCTGCGGGTGCGCGGCGACGTGATCTGCCTGCAGACCCTGCTGTGGCCCGACGAGGTCCGGGCCGCCGAGTTCGACGTGCTCGACGCCGACGTCCAGCTCAAGACCCAGGAGCAGACCATGGCGGCCTCGCTCGTGGAGTCGATGGCGATGGACCTCGACCCGTCGCAGTTCACCGACCACTACGCCGAGGCACTCGAGGCCGTGATCGCCGAGAAGGTCTCGACCGGGGCGGTGGTCGAGCACGCCGCGACCGAGGGCGACGAGGAGGGCGGCGACGTCGTCGACCTGCTCTCCGCCCTGCAGCGCAGCGTCGAGAAGGCCCGCCAGGCCCGCGGCGAGTCGCCCGAGGAACCTGACGAGTCCGAGGCGAAGCCCGCGAAGAAGGCCGGCAAGCGCCGGGCGTCCTGACCGGTGGGCGGACCCGCTCGGGACGACGTCGTCGCGGCGCTGCACCGCATCGCCTTCCTGCTCGAGCGCTCCCAGGCGTCCGAGTACCGGTCGGCCGCGTACCGCAGGGCCGGTGACCTCATCCGCGACCTCGACGACGACTCCTGGCGCGGGCACCGCCGGGCCGGGGACTGGACCGCGCTGAGCGGCGTCGGACGGAGCACCGCGGCCGTGGTCGAGGAGGTGCTCGGCGGAGAGCGACCGGGCGCCCTGACCGAGCTCGAGGACGACCTCGCGGCGCGCGTCGCGACCGCGAGTGTCGCCGGCCGCGCGTTGCGGGACCGCGTTCGCGGGGACCTGCACGCCCACACGGACGCCAGCGACGGCGCGACACCGATCCAGGACATGGCGCTCGCCGGGTTCACGATCGGGCACGACTACCTGGCGATCACCGACCACTCGCCGCGGCTCACCGTGGCCAACGGGCTCTCGGCCCAGCGACTGCGGACCCAGGTACGGCGCATCGCGGCGATGAACACGGTCCTCGACACGGGTGACCGGCCGCTCCGCCTGCTCACCGGGATCGAGGTGGACGTGCTCGACGACGGCACGCTCGACCAGGAGCCCGGCCTGCTCGCCGAGCTCGACGTGGTGGTCGCCTCGGTGCACTCCAAGCTCCGGATGGAGCGCGAAGCGATGACCCGGCGGATGGTCGCGGCCGTGCGGGACCCGGCCACCGACGTGCTCGGGCACTGCACCGGCCGACGCGTCCGCGGGCGGATCCGCCCACCCAGCGAGTTCGACGCCGAGGCCGTGTTCGCGGCCTGCGCCGAGCGTCGCGTCGCGGTCGAGGTCAACGCCCGCCCGGACCGCCAGGACCCGCCGGACGACCTCCTCGCGCTGGCGGACGAGGCCGGGTGCCTCTTCGCGATCGACTCCGACGCGCACGCACCCGGACAGCTCGACTGGCTCCTCGAGGCGTGCGACCGGCTCGCGGCGCGCGGCATCGACCCGGAGCGTGTGGTGACCACCTGGCCGGTGGATCGTCTCCTGGAGTGGACGCACCGGCACGCGTGACCGCGTTCGGCGCCGGCGCGACGAGCGGCGCTGTCATGCTGGGCGCTCCTGGCAGCGTCCGGACGGAGCCGGTGTGCGCGACGGGGCGGGGCTCGTGCTCCGGCGTCTGGAGCGGCTCGTCCCGGACGACCTTCGCGCCTTCGAACGCTCGGAGTCCGTGGACGCGATCGTCGAGGCGCGCGACGGCGAGCTCGTCGAGCGGGCCGTGTCCTGGACCGAACCCGACTGGGACGACGCGCACGGCCCGCACGGTCGCCGTCTACCGCCGGTTCGGAGCGGTCCCGGCGGACCCGCCCGACCCCACGTGGTTCGCCCGCGAGCCGGCCGACGTGCACCTCGTGCTTCCGCTCCCGTTGCCTTCCCGACGCGCACCGGCGTGAGTCGGCCCCGCGGGCCCGCGCCTGCTCAGGCGGTGTGAGCGCCGCCGAGGTGCTCGGGCTCCCGCCCGCGGCGGAACCGCCCGGCCAGCCGCTCCACGAGCGTGTACAGCACCGGGACGATCACCAGGGTCAGCAGCGTCGAGGTGATCAGGCCACCGATCACGACCAGCGCGAGCGGGCGGGAGATGAACACACCGCCGCCGGTCAGGCCGAGGGCCATCGGCGTGAGCGCGAGGATCGTCGCGGCCGCGGTCATCAGGATCGGGCGCAGCCGCTTGCGCGCACCCTCGGTGACCGCCTCGGCCAGACCACGCCCTTGCTCGCGGTACTGGTTGACCAGGTCGATCAGCACGATCGCGTTGGTGACCACGATGCCGACCAGCATGAGCAGCCCGATCAGCGCGGCGACGCCCAGCGGCGTGCCGGTGCCGAGCAGCATCAGCAGCGCGCCGGTCGCGGCGAACGGCACCGAGACGAGCAGCACGAGCGGCTGCACCAGGCTCCGGAAGGTCGCCACCATCACGAGGTAGACGATCCCGATCGCGGCGAGCAGCGCCAGCCCGAGGTCGGCGAAGGCGTCCTGCTGGTCGGCCGCGACGCCGCCCACGGTGACGTCGACGCCCGCGGGCAGGTCGATCGCGTCGATCGCGTCGGAGATCTCGCGCGTCACCGCGCCGAGGTCCTGCCCGACGGGCGTCGCCGACACGGTCGCCGCGCGTGAGCCGTCCACCCGGGACAGCGACGTGGGGGAGTCCACCGAGCTGACCTCGGCGACCTGACCCAGCGGGACCGCACCGGCCGCGGTGGGCAGCGGGAAGGCCTGGAGCTCCGCGACGCTCTGCGGTGGGGTGATGGCGTCCACCCGCACGTCCATCGTGGTCCCGTCGACCGTCACCTGGCCGATGGGCTGGGGGTTGGTCAGCGCCGCGACCGTGCCGGCGAGCTGGGCCTCGCTCAGGCCCGCGGCGGCAGCGCTCGCGCCGTCGATCGCGACCTCGACGGTCGGCTGGTCGGCGGACAGGTTGTTCGTGACGTCGGTGACCGAGCTCAGCCCGGCGACCGCTGCGGTCACCTGGTCCGCGGCGGTCGTGAGCGCGGTGTCGTCGGCGGCGGTGACGAGCACGTCGACCGTGGAGCTGCCGAACCCGCTGTCGCCGCCGGCCAGCGCGACCTCGCCGAGCACGTCGAGGTCGGCGAGCGCCGCCCGGACGTCGGTGTCCGCCTGCTCGACGTCCGTCCCGTCGGCGAGGGTGACCGCGAACGTGGCGGTCGGGGTGCTGCCGCCGAACGCCGCCTGAAGGCCGCTCGCGCTGCCGACCGTGGACTGCACGGTCGCGACGCCCGCCGTGTCCATCAGCGCCTGCTCGACGACCCGGGCGTCGGCGTCCTGGGCGGCCAGCGAGGTGCCGGGGGCGAAGGTCTCGGTCACCGTCAGGGTGTCCTGACCCGAGTCGCCGATGAAGGTGGTCTCCAGGCGCGGCACGAGGGCGAGCGTGCCGGCGAACACGCCGAGCGCGAGGACCAGCGTGATCACCGGGTGGGCGACCGACCAGCGCAGCGTCGGCAGGTAGGCGCGCGCGAGCAGCGAGCGGCGCTCCTTCGCCTCGGCGGCCGCGCGGGTCGCCGCCGGGTCGGGATCCGGCGGGGCCTTGAGGAACCAGGACGCGAGCACCGGGACGAGGGTGAGCGCGACCAGCAGCGAAGCGCCCATCGCGATCGCCACGGTGAACGCGAACGGCCGGAACAGCTCGCCGACCATGCCACCCACCAGGCCGATCGGCAGGAACACCGCGACCGTCGCGACCGTCGACGACGTGATCGCACCGGCCACCTCGCGCACGGCGCCCAGGATCGCCTTGGTCTTCGGCTCGCCGTAGGACAGGTGCCGCTTGATGTTCTCGATCACCACGATCGAGTCGTCGACCACGCGGCCGATCGCGATGGTCATGGCGCCGAGCGTGAGGATGTTCAGCGAGTAGCCGCCGACCCGCAGCGCGATGAACGTGACCAGCAACGACATCGGGATCGAGATCGCGGACACCAGCGTCGAGCGCAGCGAGGCGAGGAACAGCAGGATCACCAGCACCGCGAACGCGAGGCCGAGCCCGCCCTCGGTCGCCAGGCCGTTGATCGACTCCTCGATGTACGGCGCCTGGTCGAAGACCACAGCGACCTCGACGTCCCCGCCGAGCCTGGCGCTGACCTCGTCGAGAACGTCCGTCACGCCGTGGGAGATCTCGACCGTGTTCCCGTCCGGGGTCTTGGTCACCGAGATCGCCAGCGAGGGCTGGCCGTTGAGGCGCGAGTAGGACGTCAGCGTCGTCGGCTGGATCTGGACGTCGGCCACCGCTCCGACGGTGGTCACGCCGCCGTCGGTGGTCGTCAGAGGCAGCGCGGCCAGCTCGTCGAGCGACGTGATCCGGCTGCCGACCTGGACCGGCTTGCTGACGTCGCCCTCGGTGATCGTGCCGCCGGGCAGCACGAGCCCGTTGTCCTGCAGGAGGGTGGACAGGGACGCGAGCGAGACGCCTGCGGCGGCGAGCCGCAACGGATCGGTCTCGAGCACCACCTGGTCGGCCTGCGTGCCGGTCACCTCGACGTCCCGGACACCGGGGATCTCGGCGAGGCGGGGCACGACCTGCTCGTCGAGCAGCGCCGACAGCGCGGCCTCGTCCTCGCCGCCGCTGACCGCGAGCTGGATCACCGGGAACTGGTCGATCGAGCCGGTGAAGACGGTCGGGGACACCGACGACGGCAGCGTGGCCGCCGAGCGTGTGACGGCCTGCTGGAGCGCCTGCGCGGTCTGGTCGAGGTCCACCCCGTACCGCAGCTGGACCGTGACGACCGACAGGCCGGTGCTCGACGTGGCGGACACCGTCTCGACGTCGGTCACGGTGCCGACGGCGTCCTCGACGGGCACGGTGACCTGCTGCTCGACGATCTGCGGCGACGCACCCGGGTAGATCGAGAGCACGACCGCGGTGGGGATCTGCAGGGACGGGATCAGCTCCTGCTTGAGCGCGCCGGCGCTCAGCACCCCGAACACGGCGATGCCGAGCGCGAGCAGGGTGACGACCGACCGGTTGGCGAGTGAGCCGCGCGCGAGCCAGGACATGGGGGACTCCTCGGACAGGGCGCCGGACGCGCCCTCACGATCATCCCAGACGTCCGGACGGCCCCCCGGGTTCCCGGCGCAGGCGGGAGCCGGGTCAGCCGGCCGCCGGAAGGGTCAGGGTGAAGGTGGCCCCGTGACCGGGACCGGGCGACGTCGCGACCAGGTCGCCGCCGTGCGCGCGGGCGATGCTGCGGCTGATCGTCAGGCCGATGCCCGAGCCTTCGCCGCGCTCGGCGCCAGGCACCCGGTAGAAGCGTTCGAAGACGCGCTCCAGGTCCTCGTGCGTGAGGCCGACACCCTGGTCGGTCACGCTGACCCGGGCGATGCCGCCGGAGCCGCCCGGGCCGCCCCTCGAGGTCGTCCCGGTCGCGGCGCCGGGCACCCGGTCAACGACCACCCGGATCTCGTGCCCGGGTCCGTTGCGCACGGCGCGGGCCGCGTTGCCGACCAGGTTGGTGAGCACCTGCTGGACGCGGTCGGCGTCGCAGACGACCGGCACCGGGTGCGGTGCCACCACCGTCAGACGCACAGGTGTCCCGGCCAACCCGTCCGAGAG
This sequence comes from Actinotalea endophytica, assembly GCF_025717005.1. Taxonomy (GTDB): domain Bacteria; phylum Actinomycetota; class Actinomycetes; order Actinomycetales; family Cellulomonadaceae; genus Actinotalea. Next base: position 27,886 of record NZ_JAOVZU010000003.1, on the reverse strand, counting down.
GCGCGCGCACGTGCGAGCGGTCAGGTCCGCGAGGTCGCACGGTGCGGTCCGGAGCTCGGTGCGCCCCTCCTCGCTGCGGGACAGCGCGGACAGGTCGTCCGCGAGCCGGCGAAGCCGCCGCAGGTCCTCGTCCATCGCGCCGAGGGTCGCCTCGTCCGGCGCGAAGACACCGTCCTCGAGGCCCTCGACGTACCCGCTCAGGCCGGTCAGCGGGGTGCGCATCTCGTGCGCGACCTCACCGAGCAGCCGCAGGCGTCGGGTCTCGGTGTCCGCGAGCGCGCCGGCCAGGGTGTTGACGTCGGCGGCGAGCGCGTCGACGTCCGGCTCCCCGGAACGGGGCACCCGGACGTCGTACCGGCCCGCCGCGATGGTCCGGGTCGCGCCACGCACCGCGTCGAGCGGCCGGAGCATGCTGCGGGCCAGGAGCACGGCCGCGACGCCCGCGAGGAGGGCCGAGACGAGCGCGCCGAGCAGCAGCGACTGGTCCAGCGCCGCGACGAAGGCGTCCTGGGTCGCGCTCACGCCCTGGCCGCCGCCCATCCCGCGGCCGTTGGTCATGCCCATCCGGCGCTCGAAGATGCCCGGCGCGATCAGGCGCACCGTGACGAGCGAGACCAGCGTGCCGATGGCGAGGACCGACAGGAAGGCCGCGACCAGCCGGGTCGGCAGTCGCAGCCTCACCGTGCACCGCCCGCGGCGCCGACGAACTTGTAGCCGACACCGCGCACGGTCGCGACGAACCTCGGGGCGGAGACGTCGTCACCGAGTCGCGCGCGGATCGACCGGATGTGCACGTCGACGACGCGCTCGTCGCCGTACCAGTCGGAACCCCACACCTGGCGCAGGAGCTGCCCGCGGGAGAACACCCGGCCCGGTGCTGCCGCGAGCACCGCGAGCAGGTCGAACTCGAGGCTGGACAGCTCGACGGGGGCGTCGTCCACCTGCACCTCGTGCCGGGCGAGGTCCAGCACGAAGCCCGGGAAGCGGATCACCTCGGACTCGTCGGGTGGCGCCGCGGCGCCGCGGTCCCGGCGGAGCACGGCGGCGACGCGGGCGGCCACCTCACGCGGGCTGAACGGCTTGGTGACGTAGTCGTCGGCACCGACCGCGAGGCCGACGAGCGTGTCGACCTCCTCGGCCCGCGCCGTGACCAGGATCACGAAGACGTCGCTCGTGGTGCGCAGCCGTCGCAAGGTCTCGATGCCGTCGATCCCCGGCAGCATGACGTCCAGCAGCACGAGGTCGACCTGGTCGCTGCCCAGGACCTCCAGCGCGCGTTCGCCGCTGTCCGCCTCGAGCACGCGGTGGCCGGCGGACTCGAGGTAGCCGCGCAGGACCTGGCGGATGTGCGGCTCGTCGTCCACGACGAGAACGGTGCGCATGGCGGCTCCTTCCGCGGGCAGCGTAGCGGCGCGGGCAGCTCGGCCCGCGCCGCTCGAGGGGTGCACGGCGTCAGACGGCGAGGTTGACGCAGTCGTGCAGACGCTGCTGGACACGGTCGTACGTCCGGTCCGGTGTGCCGTCGCCGTCGGCGTCGCGCAGGCGGTCACGCACCTGGTCGCGGTCCGCGTCGGCATCCTCGAGGTAGGGGCAGTCGGCCGGGTCACCCAGGCCGTCACCGGCCTGGTAACCGCCCGCCCAGTCCTCGTCGGCTGTCATCCCGCCGCCGGTCCAGTCGCCGTCGCCGCCGTGGAACCCCGCGCCGGCCATGGTGCGGGCAGCGGTGTCGTCGATGGTCGCGGCGCTCGCGGCGGTGGCTCCGGTGAGCGCGAGCCCAAGGGTGGTCGCGCCGATCATGAGCATCGTCCGGGTCTTCATCGTTCGTCCTCTCTGGTCGAGCATCGCTGCTCAGGTTGACGCCTCCAGCGTCTCGGGCCCGGATGAGGGCTCCAGAGCGAGGACCGTGAAGAGTTGATGAAGCGGGCCGCTCCGCGGGAGCGGTCGGCGCGGAGCGAGGCGGGTCAGCCGACCGGCGCCTTGGCGACCCGGCCGCCCTTCCAGACGTGGGTGACGTGCGTGGGCCCGGCGAGCAGCGAGACGTCGGTCAGCGGGTCGACGTCGAGCGCGATGACGTCCGCGTCGAAGCCCTCGGCGAGCAGACCGGAGCGCGGTGCCTGGGGCCCCAGGGTCGCAGGCGCCGCGGCGGTCGCTGCCTCGATCGCCTCGAGCGGGCTGTACCCGGCCGCGACGAGGTGCCCCAGCTCCTCGCCGTTCCGGCCGAAGGGAACCATCGTGCCGGGCCCTGCGGTCGCGAAGTCGGTCCCGGCGGCGATCGCGACGCCGGCCTCCCGAGCGAGGTGCATCGCCTCGAGGTGCGCGTCCGCGATCTCGCGGGCCTTGCGGGCCGTGGACTCCGGGAGCCGGTCGAGCATCGCCAGGAGGCGGGCCACGATCGACCGCGTCGCCACCAGGATCACGCCGTTCTCGACCATCGCGGCGGCCGACTCCTCGTCCAGGAAGCTGCCGTGCTCGATCGTCCGCACGCCGGCCTCGATCGCGGCCATGATGCCCGGCTTGCCGTGACAGTGCGCCGCGACGACCCGGTCCGCCCGGTCCGCCTCCTCGACGATCGCGCGCAGCTCGGGTCCGGAGAACTGCTGGTGGACCGGGTGGTCCAGGTCGCTGAGCACCCCGCCCGACGCGTGCACCTTGATCACCCGGGCGTTCTTGCGCAGCTGGAGTCGGACGGCCTTGAGGCACTCGGGAACGCCGTCGCACAGCTGGAGCGGGCCGTGGTGCGCCGAGAGCTCGGTGACGGTCTCCAGCGGCATGTCGTGCAGGTCGCCGTGGCCGCCGGTCTGGCTGAGCATCGCGCCGGCGCCGTAGATCGTCGGCCCGGGGATCGTGCCCTCGTCGATCGCCCGCGCGAGGTAGACGCCGTAGCCGCCGACCTCGCGGATGCTGGTGAACCCCGCGCCCAGCGCGTCCGCGGCCTGGCGCACGCCGCGTGCGGCGCGCAGCGCGTCGGGTTCGCGGACGAGCATGCTGAAGTCGGTCGAGAGCATCCCGAGAAGGTGCGCGTGGCAGTCCCACAGGCCCGGCATGACGGTGCGGACGACGGTCGGTGCGGTCTCGGTCGCGGGTGCCGACGCGCGCGGCCCCGCGTAGGTGATGGTGCTCCCGTCGAGGACCACGGTCGCGTCGCGCACCGGCGCGCCTCGGCCCGGGATCAGCAGGTCTGCGTCGATCCGCTGCACGGACATGCGTGGCTCTCCTCACCTCGACGCCCCGAACCTAGGGCGCGGCTGCGGCCGTGTCGACAGAGCGCGCGGGGGACCCGGACGGTCAGCGGCGTCGGCGTGGCGGACGCTGCAGGTTCCATGGGATGAGGAAGAGCAACCACAGCACCAGGGTCATGAACGTCACGAAGCCGAGGGCGGTCAGCGCGATGGACATCTCCTCGCCGGTGTAGCCGGAGAACTCCGTGACGAACCTGACCACGACGTAGCCCAGGAACAGGGTCGCGGCACCGGTGAGGATGCCGAACACCCAGGCCAGGACGCGAGCGACCGGGTGATGGTCCGTTCCGCCGGTCTGCGGGTCCATGCCACGCCCTCTCTGTTCTGCCGTCGATGTCGACCGTAGGGGAACGGCGGCCGGAGGTCAGCCCGGCTCGGCGTGCACCTCGTTGGCCTTCACCGAGGCCCACACCTGCGAGCCGGGCGCGAGACCCAGCTCGGCGACGGCGCCCGGCGTGAGGTCGGCCAGTGCGTCCGGCGGTCCGGTGAGCCGGACGCGGACCACGGGCCCGAGCCGGGTGAGCTCGGCGACCTGGGCGCGCCACACGTTGCGTGGCGACCCCTCCGGATGCTCCCGGTGCAGTGCGACGGCCTGGGGTGGCACCGTGACGACCACCCGCCCGACCGGGCAGACCGCCGGACGCAGCAGCCCCCCGCCGTCGAGGGTCGCGACTGCGCCGTCGGCCTCGCCCGGGTAGACGTTCAGCCCGAGCAGCGTCGCAGCCCACGACGTGCGCGGGGCGCGGGCGAGCACGGCCGCGGGGCCGTCCTGGGCGACCGTCCCGTCCTCGAGCACCAGGATCCGGTCGGCCAGCACGGTCGCATCGACCGGGTCGTGCGTGACCACCAGGCACACGCCCGACCAGTCGGCCAGGTGCTCGGCGAGCACCTGCCGGATCTCGAGGCGCGTCGCGGCGTCGAGGGCCGCGAGCGGCTCGTCGAGCAGCAGCACCGCGGGCTCGGTGATCAGCGCCCGCGCGAGGGCGACCCGCTGGGACTGGCCACCGGAGAGCCCGGCCGGGCTGCGGTCGGCGTGGCCGGCCAGCCCGAGCCGCTCGAGCCACTCCGCGGCCCGCCGACGTGCCTCCGCCCGGGACGTCCCCCGCGCGCGCAGCCCGAACGCGACGTTCTCGAGCGCCGACATGCGCGGGAAGAGCACGTGGTCGGAGACCACCAGCCCGACCGAACGCCGCTCGGGGGGCAGCAGGACCCCGGTGGCCGGACGGTCCCACGCGACACCGTCCACCACGACGTGCCCGGAGTCGAGGGGCTCCAGCCCCGCGAGGGTGCGCAGCAGCGTCGTCTTGCCGGCGCCGTTCGGGCCCACCACGGCGAGCGTCTCGCCCGGAGCGGCGTGCACCGCGACGGCGAGCCGGAACTCGCCCCGGGTCACGTGGAGGTCGGCGTCGAGCGTCATGGGCGCACCAGCCAGGGGTCGCGAAGGAGCCCGAGCACGGCCACCGAGACCGCGAGCAGCACCACCGAGAGTGCGACGGCGGTCGCCGGGTCCTGCTGCATCGCGAGGTAGATCGCCAGCGGCATGGTCCGGGTCGTGCCCGGGAAGCTGCCCGCGAACGTGATCGTGGCACCGAACTCGCCGAGCGCCCGGGCGAAGGCCAGAGCGGCGCCCGCGGCGACGGCGGGAGCGATCGTGGGCAGCGTGATGCGCCGCGCGACCAGGAACGGGCCCGCGCCGAGGGTCGCCGCGAGCTCCTCGGCCCGCCGGTCGGCCGCACGCAGGGCACCGTCGACGGAGACCACGAGGAACGGCATGGCGACGAACGCCTCGGCGAGCACCACGGCGGCGGTGGTGAACGGCACCTGGATGCCGAGCGCCTCGAGGTGCTGGCCGACCAGCCCGCGCCGGCCGAGCAGGAGGAGCAGTGCGACCCCGCCGACGACCGGTGGCAGCACGAGCGGCACCGTCACAGCCGCCCGCAGGGCGCGCATCCCGGGCAGCCCCGAGCGGGCGAGCACCCAGGCGAGCGGGACGCCCAGGACGAGGCTGATGGCCGTGGCGGCGCCGGCCGAGACCAACGACAGGCGCAGCGCGTCGAGCGCGGCCGGGTCGGTCAGCAGCGCACCCATCGAGCCCCATGGCGCCCGGACCAGGAGCGCGACCAGCGGCAGGACGAGGAACGCGGCACCGACCAGGGCCGGGACCACCAGGCCGACCGGGGCGCGACGGCGCGGTCGGCGGGTCACGGCGCCAGGAAGCCGGCGCGGGCGAGCGCGTCGGCGCCGGTGGGGGACAGGACGAGCGCGACGAACTGCGCGCCGAGCTCGGGGTGCGGCGCCTCGGTCAGCACCGCGAGGTCGTAGTCGGTCGACACGGCACCCGGGAGCGCGACGCCCTCCACCCGGTCACCGGCCGCCCGGACGTCGGTGCGGTAGACGACGCCGGCGTCCACCTCGCCGAGCTCGACCTTGGTCAGGACCGCCCGGACGTCCGGCTCGAGGGTGTCCGGCGCGGGGTCGACGCCGATCGCCTCGAACGTGTCGAGTGCCGCGGCACCGCAGGGCACCTCGGGTGCGCACAGGGCGATCGAGAGGCCGGGGTCGGCGAGGTCGGCCGGGCCCCGGACGTGGCCGGGGTTGCCCGGTGGCACCGCGATCATCAGCGTGTTGCGGGCGAACACGGTGGACGCCGTGGCCGCGTCGGCGTCGAGCACGGTCTGCATGGTGGCGGCGCTGGCCGTGGCGAGCACGTCCGCGGGTGCTCCGGCGACGACCTGGGCGGCGAGGGTCGAGCTGCCGGCGAGGCTGAGCTGCACGTCGACGCCCGGATGACCGGCCTCGAAGTCCTCGGCGAGCTCGGTGAAGACGTCGGTGAGCGAGGCGGCGGCGAGCACCGTGACGGTGTCGTTCGGCCCGGCCGGGCTGCACGCCGCGAGGGCCGCGATCGCCGCGAGGCCCAGCGCCGCGGGGATCGTCGAGCGGCGCGTCACGGGGCCGAGACTACGGTCTGCACCCGCCGATCCCAACGGTGCGGCCCAGCGGGTGGCGGCCGGCCGTTCGCCCGCGGGCCCGACCGGGCTAGCCTCGGACGCATGACCGAAGCGGCGGGGACCGGTGCCGTGCGCCTGCCTGCGCTCGTCGAGCCGGGACCGCCGCTCGACGGTGAGCAGGTGCGGCGCTGGTCGCGGCACCTGCTGATGCCGGAGCTCGGCGAGATCGGGCAGCGGCGACTGCGCGCGGCGCGGGTCTGCGTCGTGGGTGCGGGTGGCCTCGGCGCGCCGGTGCTGCAGTACCTCGCCGCGGCCGGTGTGGGCCGGCTGGGCGTCGTCGACGGGGACGAGGTCGAGCTGTCCAACCTCCAGCGACAGGTCCTGTTCACGACGGCCGACGTGGGCCGGCCGAAGGCCGAGGTCGCGGCGCAGCGGATCGCCGCGCTGGACCCCGGGATCGGCATCGACGTCCACCCGGTGCGCCTGGTCGACGACCCGTCCGACCTGTTCGCGGACTACGACCTGGTGGTCGACGCGACGGACGGGTTCGTCAGCCGCTACCTGGTGAACGACGCGTGCGTTCGGGCCGGGGTGCCCGAGGTCTGGGGCACCGTGCTGCGGTTCGACGCCCAGGTCTCGGACTTCTGGGGCCGGCCACCCGACGGGGTGCCGCCGGTCCAGCTGCGCGACGTGTTCCCCGAGCCGCCCCCGGCCGGCGACGTGCCGTCGTGCGCGGAGGCCGGTGTGCTCGGCGCCCTGTGCGGGCAGGTCGGCTCACTGATGGCGGTCGAGGTCGTGAAGCTCGTCACCGGGATCCCGACGCCGCTGTACGGCAGGGTGCTCGTGGTCGATGCGCTGAGCGGACGCACCACGCAGGTGCCGGTCGCGCCGTGGGCCGGCATGGGGCCGCCCGGTGGCTCTGCGGGTGGCGCGGACCCGGCGCGCCCCACGCGGGTGGGTCCCACGGCGTCGCTGGGCGAGGTCCGGCCGCGCGAGCTGGCCGATCTGCTCGCCGCCGGGTCGGTGACGCTCGTCGACGTGCGTGAGCCGTACGAGCGAGCCACGGCGTCCATCGAGGGAGCGATCGCGGTGCCGCTGCGCGACGTCCTCGACCCACGTGGGCGAGGTGCGATCCCGACCGACCTCCCGGTCGTGGTCTTCTGCCATCTCGGTGTGCGGTCGCGCCAGGCGGGCCTCGCGCTCGCCGCGGCCGGTTGGGACGCGTCGCACCTGGTCGGTGGCATCGACGCCTGGAGCACCGAGGTCGACCCATCCGTTCCGCGGTACTGAGCGAAGGAGACGCGTGAGCCGAGCCGTGCGACGGGTGGGGGTCTGAGTGCGTTCCGTCACCGACCACCGCGCCGTCGTGCTCTCTCTCGTCGCGGGCACGCCGGTGGTCGACGTGCCCGTCTCGGACGCCGCCGGGCTCGTGCTCGCCGCGGACGTGACGGCGGGGGAGCCGCGGCCTGCGTGGGACTCGAGCTCGATGGACGGCTACGCGGTGCGCAGCGCCGACCTGGCGGCGGCGAGTGCCGCGGCACCGGTGTCGCTGCGGGTCGTCGCCGAGGTCGCCGCGGGGAGTGCGCGGACGCCGGTGGTCGACCCCGGGACCGCCGTGCGCATCATGACCGGCGCGCCGTTGCCGCCCGGCGCGGACAGCGTGGTGCGCCAGGAGGACACCGACCGCGGTGCGCCGGTCGTGGGGATCCGGCACGCCGCCGTGGCCGGAGACTTCGTCCGGCACCGCGGCGACGACGTCGCGGCCGGTGACATGGTCCTCGAGCGCGGCCTCGAGCTCGGCGCGCGGCACCTGGCCGCGGCGGTCGCAGCCGGCGTCGGCACGCTCCGGGCGCATCGGCGGCCCCGCCTGGCCGTGGTGTCGACCGGCGCGGAGCTCGTGCCGCCGGGCGAGCCGTTGCGCCGCGGGCAGATCCACGACTCGAACTCGGTGCTGCTCGCCGCGCAGCTGCGCTCCGCGGGAGCGGACGTGCCGCACGTCGCCGTCGTCCCGGACGACGTCGAGGCCCTGCGCGCGGTGCTGGACCGGCTCGACGGCGAGGTGGACCTGGTGGTCACGACCGGCGGGGCGAGCGTCGGCGACCACGACGTGGTGAAGCTGGCGCTCGCACCGGGGGTGGAGTTCGTCGAGGTCGCGATGCAGCCGGGCAAGCCGCAGGGCGCCGGGCGGCTGCCGGGCGGGACGCCCGTGCTCTGCCTGCCCGGCAACCCGGTCAGCGCCTTCGTCGGCGTCGAGGTGCTGGTGCGCCCCGTGGTCCGCCGACTGCGCGGCCTGACCGACCGCGACCGGCCGACCGAACCGGCGGTGGTGCTCGACGGTTGGCGGACGCCGCCCGGCCGGGCCCAGTACATGCCGGTGGCGCTCGGCACGGAGGCCGGTCGCACGACGGCTCGCCGCGCCTCGGCCGGTGGTTCGGCCTCGCACCTGGTGGCCGGGCTCGCGCGCGCCGACGGGCTCGCGGTGGTGCCGGCGGACGTGGCCGAGGTGCGTGCGGGGCAGACTGTCCCGGTGATGAGGACCGACGGATGAGCGAGCAGCCCTTCGGCCACCTGGACTCCGCCGGGCAGGCCCGGATGGTGGATGTCACGGGCAAGCAGCCGAGCGTGCGGGAGGCGTCCGCGAGCGGGGTCGTGGTCTGTGCACCGCACGTGGTCGCGGCGCTCCGGGCGGGTGACGTGCCGAAGGGTGACGTGCTCGCGGTCGCCCGGGTGGCGGGGATCGCGGCCGCGAAGCGTGTCCCGGACCTGCTGCCGCTGGCCCACGTGATCGGCGTGCACGGCGCGGTGGTGGACCTGGAGGTCACGGACAGCGGGGTGCAGATCCGGTCGACCGTGCGCACCGCGGACCGGACCGGCGTCGAGATGGAGGCCCTGACCGCGGTCGCGGTCGCGGCCCTGGCGGTCGTCGACATGGTCAAGGGGCTGGACCGGGACGCACGGATCGAGCACGTGCGGCTCGAGTCGAAGTCCGGTGGCCGCTCGGGCGACTGGCGGCGTGAGCCGTGACCCGGGTGCGCTACTTCGCGGCCGCCCAGGAGGCGGCGGGCGTCGCCGAGGAGACGGTCGAGGCCGCGACGCGGGACCTCCTGGTCGCCGAGCTCGTCGCCCGGCACGGTGGCGGGCTGGCGCGGGTGCTCGACCGGTGCGCCCTGCTCGCCGACGGCCGCCGCCTCGACGCGGCCGACGACCCGGTCGCGCCCGCCGCCGTGGTCGACGTGCTGCCGCCCTTCGCGGGGGGCTGATCAGCCGCCGATCGCGCTCATCGGGCGCTCCGGCTGGACGAACCCGGGCTCGCCGATCCCGTGGCCGGCCCGCTTGCCGGCCAGGCAGGCGGCCACCGCCCCGGCGATGGCGTCGTCGTCGGCCCCCGCCCGGACCGCCGAGCGCAGGTCGGTCTCGGTGCGCGCGAACAGGCAGGAGCGCAGCTGTCCGTCGGCGGTGAGCCGGAGCCGGTCGCAGGCCGCGCAGAACGGCGCGGTCACCGAGGCGATGACCCCGACGGTCCCGGGCCCGTCGTCGACCTGCCACAGCCGCGCGGGGGCGGCGCCGCGGCCGTCGAGCGGCGTGAGCCGGAAGGCCGACCGCAGGCGCCCGAGGATCTCCGCCTGGGTCACCATCGCGGCACCGTCCCACCGGTGGTCGGGGTCCAGTGGCATCTGCTCGATGAACCGCATCTGGTACCCGTGCCGCAGTGCGAACCGCACCAGGTCGACGACCTCGTCGTCGTTGACCTCGCGCATCACGACCGCGTTGACCTTGACCGGTGCGAAGCCGGCCTCGGTGGCGGCGGCCAGCCCGGTCAGCACGTCGGGCAGGCGGTCGCGTCGGGTGAGCCGTGCGAACCGGTCCGGGTCGAGCGTGTCGAGGCTGACGTTCACCCGGCTCAGCCCGGCCGCGCGCAAGGGAGCGGCCAGCTCCGCGAGGCGCAGGCCGTTCGTGGTCATCGAGAGCTCGGGGCGCCCGTGCGGACCCTCGAGCGCCGCGAGCCGCGCGACGACGTCCACCACGTCGGCGCGGAGCAGCGGCTCGCCGCCGGTCAGCCGGATCTCCGAGACCCCCATGCCGACCAGGACGGCGGCGACCCGGACCAGCTCGTCGGTGCTGAGCATGCTCGGGCGGGGGAGCCAGGGCAGCCCCTGCTCGGGCATGCAGTAGGTGCAGCGCAGCGAGCAGCGGTCGGTGAGCGAGATCCGCAGGTCGCGGTGCGCCCGCCCGAAGCCGTCGACGAGGGCGCTCACAGGCCCACCCACACGGCACGACCGTCGACCAGCACCTCGCGCTTCCACGCGGGCAGCTCGGCCTTGAGGCGCTCGACGAGGTCCGCGCAGACCTCGAACGCGAGCTGCCGGTGCGCGGTCGCCACGGCGGCGACCACCGCGAGCTCGCCGACCGCGAGGCGCCCGACCCGGTGGCTGACCGCGATCCCCAGCACGCCGTCGCGGGCGGACTCGGTCGCGATCCGGGTCAGGACCGCCTCGGCGTCGGGGTGAGCCGAGTACTCCAGCGCCACCACCTCACCGTCGACGGCCGGGTCGTGGTCACGGACCTGACCGACGAAGGTCGCGACGGCACCGGCAGCGGGATGCGAGACCGCCGCCACGTGCTCGGCGACGTCCAGCGGCGCCGGGTCGATCCGGGCACGGACGCAGCTCAATGGTCACCTCCGGCCAGCTGGTCCAGCAGGTGCGGCAGCAGTGGCAGGACGATCTCCAGCCCCTGCTGCACGGCGCGCGGGCTGCCCGGCAGGTTCACCACGACCGCGCCGGACGCGGTCACCCCTGCGACCCCGCGGCTGAGCACCGCCGCGGGGGTCTGCTCGGCGCCCGCGCGGCGCAGCGCCTCGGCGATGCCCGGCAGCTGGCGCTCGAGCAGCGCGGCGGTGGCCTCGGGCGTTCGGTCGCGCGGCCCCACGCCGGTGCCCCCGGAGGTGAGCACGACGCGCGCTCCGGCGCTCACCGCGTCCTCGATCGCGCCGCGCACGCTGGGCACACCGTCGGGCACGACGGTCGCGTCCGCGACGTCGAAACCCGCGGCGCGCAGCCCAGCGACGGCCACCGGTCCGGAGGCGTCGACCGCCTCGCCGGCTGCGCACCGGTCCGAGGCGACCACGACGGCGGCGTGCACGGACCCCGCCTGCGCCGGCTCCGCGGCCGAACCGGCCGCGGAGTGGCCTCCCGGGTGATGGTGGTCTGTCACGCGCCCCACCCTGTCACGCGACGAAGACCGAGATCTCGTGCCACCCCGTCGCGCCGTCCGGGATGGCCGGACTCCGTTCTCCGGTCTGCGTCATGCCGTCGTTGTCGATGGCGCGGACCCGCAGCAGGTGACGACCGGACGTGGCGTCCGCCCACCGCCAGGACCACTGCCGCCAGGCGTCCACCGAGATCTCGCCGGCGAGCGTCGCGGGCTGCCACGGTCCGTCGTCGACCTGGACCTCGACGCCGGAGATTCCGGTGTGCTGGGCCCATGCGGTGCCACCGACGTCCACCGGGCCGGCGTCCACGGTCGAACCGCTGCGCGGCACCTCGATCCGGGAGGCCAGCTTGACCGGGCCCCGCTCGGACCAGCCCCGCACGGTCCAGTAGGCGGTCGCGTCGGCGAAGCGCGTGACCTCGAGGTCGCTCACCCACTTGGTGGCGGACACGTAGCCGTAGAGGCCGGGGACGACCATGCGCACCGGGAAACCGTGCTCGGCGGGCAACGGCTGACCGTTCATCCCGACCGCCAGCAGCGCGTCGCGGTCGTCGGTGAGCACCTCGAGCGGGGTGGACGCGGTGAACCCGTCGACGCTGCGGGACAGGACCATGTCCGCGTCGGCCTGCGGACCCGCCATCGCAAGGACCTCCCGGACCGGCAGGCCGAGCCACTTCGCGTTGCCCGCGAGGTCGCCGCCGACGCTGTTCGACACGCACGTGAGCGTGACGTACGCCTCGACCAGGTCGCTCGCGAGCAGGTCGTCGAAGGTCAGCGTCACCTCGCGGTCGACCAGGCCGTGCACCCGCAGCCGCCACGTGTCGGGATCGACCTGGGGGACGGTGAAGGCGGTGTCGATCCGGTAGAACGTCGAGTTCGGGGTGACGACGTCGACGACGCCGGCGACGGGGGACTGGGCGTCCGCCGGGACCGGCGGCGCGGGCCGCGCGGCGGCCGGCAGCACCAGCGCCTTGACGGCGGCGGCGGTGCTGCGCGCCCCGGCGATCACGGTCCCGCCGATCGCGCTGAGCACGCCCACCACGCCCACGGCGGCGGCCGCCCCGAGGAACGCGCGTCGTCCGGTGTCCCGGACGTCGGCGGGCTCGGTCCCGGGTCCGGTGAGCCGCAGGATCAGCCACCGCAGCGCGAACGCGCCGGCGGCCGCCCCGACGAGGCTCGGGAAGAGCGCGAGCTGGCCGGTCTGCGGGCGGGTCTGCGCGGCGATGCCGGCGACCGCCCCGAGGACCACGACGATCCCCTGCGCCACCCCCAGGTGTCGCAGCGCGAGGACCCCGACGAGCGCCGCCGCGATCCCGACGACCACCACCATGCCGACCAGGAGCGCGAGCTTGTCGTGCGTGCCGAACGCCGCGATCGCGGCTTCCTTGAGCCACTCCGGCGTCAGGTCGATGAACGTGTCGCCCAGTGAGGCCAACGGGCTGGCGGGCGGGTCGACGATGCCCGCGACCAGGTGGCCGACGCCGAACGTGACGACCGCGGCGAGCAGGCCGGCGAGAGCCGCGGCAGCCCGCCGCCGGGGTGCCGGGTCGGAACCGGGGGACAGGTCCTGCTCCATGGGCCACACCTCCGTCGCATCGAGCGTGCCGCCGGGCGTGCTCGTTGTCGACCGGAGCGACGTCGGCGTACCCGTGGTTCGCAGCCGAGCCCACGGCGGATGGGTCCACCCGGCCCGTCCCCCTAGGTCGTCGCGGTCCCGCCGCTCCGCGTTGCACGCGCCCGCGCCGAGTACCCGAGCCAGCACGCAGCCGATGCCGCGAGCACCAGGACGGCCACGACCGCGACGCGCAGGAGCCCGGCGCCCAAGCACGGGTCCGCGGTGGTGAGCTCGTTCATCGCGTCGGGGTAGAACGCCGCGAGCGGCGGAAGCGTGCACACGGCGCCGCCTCGCACAGTCGCCGGGACGAGGAGCCACCAGGCGCCGGTGAGCACGACGGCGATCAGTGCGACGCCGGAGGCCCGGCCGACGGTCGAGCGCTGTCCGCGGGCTTCCGCGCGAACGGCACGCGTCAGGACGAGTGCCGTCATCGCCAGGGCGGTGACGGCGAGCAGGAGGCCCGCGATGAGATTGGTCATGCGCGGCCCACATCCTCCGGTGTGCCCGGTCCCGCCTCGGCGCGGCTCGGCAGGTAGGGCCGGTATCGCATCAGCGCCTCGTTGGCGGCCACGACCTCGTCGGCGAGCTCCGAGCCGTGCGCGTCGAAGGTCCGGCGTCGCAGCAGGTTGCGGCGCACGAAGGCGCCGTCGGGGCGCGGCTCGATGACGTGGGCCGCCTCGTAGACCTGGTAGCTCAGGCCGGTCGGCCGGTCCGACCACCACTGGCCGACCAGCTCGGTCTCGGTGACCCGGAGCGCGAGGCGGAACCGTGCGCTCGTCGGGTTGACCACCTGCAGGTCCAGGGTCGGCCAGGCGCAGGTGGCACCGCTGCCGAACGGCTGGGTGCGGTTCGAGTCGGGGAAGACGTCGTAGCTGTGCCGCCATCGCTCGGCGATCTCGAGCGGTGTGTGCAGGGTCAGCCAGTACAGCAGGTTGGTGGCCTGGCACAGGCCTCCGCCGGTGCCGGCCGTCAGGCGGCCGTGGTCGAGCACCAGGCCGTCGACGAAGCCGCGACGCCGCGTGGGCCGGCGGACCTGGTACCAGAAGGACAGCCGCTGCCCGGGCTCGAGCACCAGCCCGTCCAGCCGGGCGGTGGCCAGACGCAGGTTGACCACCTTGCCGCGCTGCAGGTCGTCGTCCAGGCCGGACAGCGTGCGGAAGAGCGGGGTCGCGTGCTCCGCGACGAGGTGGCCGAAGCCATCCGGTTCTGCTCGCCGCAGCTGCAGCCCACCGGCGCGCCACCACTGCCACTCCCGGCGCGCCCGGCGTACCCCCGAGCCCAGCACCGCCCGCGCCCGCACAGGCACACCGATCGCCATCGTTCCCCCCTGCCACCGGGGACCATCGACCCCGGGACTGCACGGAGCATACGGCGAGCCACAGGGGCTCGGGCGCACGCCGGTCGTGGGTGCGGTGGATGCGTGGCGGGCGTCGCCTCGGCCCGGGGTCCGGTCTCACGGCGCCCACGGCCCGACCGACCGCCGGCGGTAGGTCGGGAGGTGGCAGGATGACCCGCGATGGGCACGTTCGCCGCCGGCGCCGGGAGCGCCTCGTGAAGCCGGGCTGGGGTCCCCGCGTGGCACGGCGGATCGCCGCGATCGTCGCGCGGCTCGTGTACCGCGACGTCGAGGTCTCGGGCTGGTCGGCTCCGCCCTCCGGTCCGGTGATCACGGTCGCCAACCACTTCGGCGGCTTCGCCGACGCGATCCTGCTGATCTACCTCGCCGAGCGCTTCCCGAGGATCGTCGCCCGGGACGTGATCTGGACGTTCCCGGTGGTCGGGTCGCTGATGCGGTGGATCGGCGCGATCCCGGTGCACCGCAAGGTCGACAAGGGCGGCGGGCGCACGTCGAACGACGACATGTTCCGCTCGTGCTACGACGCGCTCGGCGAGGGCGGCTCGGTGCTGATCTTCCCCGAGGGCGTCACGCAGGACGACCCCTTCATCGCCCCGGTCAAGACGGGTGCGGCTCGGATCGCGCTGGGCGCGCGGGCTGCGGGGGCCGAGGGACTGGTCATCCAGCCGGTCGGGATCCACTACGCGGACAAGGCGGCGTTCCGCAGCCGCGTGCTCGTCGTGTGGGGCGAGCCGATCGACCTCGACGACGTGGGAGGAGACCTGGAGTCGGCGGGTGAGCCGCTCGGCGCCGACAACCGTGCAGCGGTCGGAGACCTGACCGAGCGGATCTCGGCGCACCTACGTGCCGCCGCGCCCGACTACGGCTCGTGGGAGCAGGCCCGTGCGCTGCAGCTGGGCGCCGAGGTCGCGCTGCGCCGCGCCGCGAGCCCGGCCGACCCCGTTGACGACGTCCCGCTCGCCCTGGTCGACGAGCTGGGATCACGCCTCGCGGGACGACCCGACCCGGTGCGGTCGCACCTGCAGGAGCAGGCGGAGCTGTACCGCGCGGCCCTGAGCCGTCTGCGCACGGACGACTACGCCTTGACCGGTCCGCAGCACACCGGCCGGGACACCGTGGCCGATCTGGTGATCGCGCTCCTCCTGCTGCCCTACGCGCTCGTCGGTGCGGCGCTCGGGCTCGTGCCCTACGCCCTCACACAGGCGACGCGGCTGATCCCGGCCGCACCGGCGATGCGGGCGACGATCATGCCGCTGGTCGCGTTCGTCGTCTTCGTCGCCGAATGGGTGTGGGTCTCGGTCGCCACCTGGACCAGCTGGGGCCGGTGGGAGGGCGCTGTCGTCGCCTTGCTCGCGCCGGCGTTCCTGGCTGCGACGGTCGCGCTCGCGGAGCGCGCGATCACGGTCTGGCGCACGTGGCGTCGCTGGTGGTTCTCCCGGCGCCGCGGCGGACCGGTGGACGAGGCGAGGGCGCTGCGTGACGGTGTGCTCGCGGCCGTGCGGGCTGCCCTGTGAGGCCGCCATGCTGATGGGCGTGCCCGCCGACACGATCTTCTGGATCGTCGTGCCGACCGCGCTCGTGTGGCTCTACGTCCTCGTCGACGTGGTGCGACGCCCCGGGCTGCGGGCGCCGGTTCGGGTCCTCTGGCTCGTGGCGGTGACGGTGTGGCTCCCCGCAGCCTCACTGTGGCTCCTGGCACGCCCCGTCGGCGACCCGGCGGCCGCAGCCGCGAGGCGGGTCGACCCCGGGGATCCGCAGGTGCGGCTGGCACGACTGGTCGCCGCGCACGACGACGGCGACCTGGACGACGACGCGTTCGCGCGCGAGCGCGACCTGCTGCTCGGCTGAGCGGTCCGGCGTCGCCCCGGCATGCGGTCAGGTCCGCTCGGGTGCGTCCTCGCTCACGGCGGCACCCGCGCCCTGCGGCGCGTCCTGCGGCGCCGGCCAGAGCAGCGTCCCCCACAGGGCCAGGACCGCGGCCCCCGTGACGTGCCAGAGCCCGTGCGCCTGGAGCAGCGACTCGGGATCGCACACCGGGCTGCCGGTCCGTCCTGCTGCGTACGCCGCCACGGCGAGCCCGGTCAGCCCGGTCAGCGCGACGCGCGTCGCAGGTGACGCCGGCCGCAGGACCCGACGGCGGGCCGCGAGCCTGACGAGCGGCACCGCGGCGGCCTCGGTGAGCAGCAGGGCGATCGGCAGGTCGTGCGCGAGCTTCGACCCGGGGCCTTGCGGTCCGTGGAACGCGAAGCTCCCGGCACCCACCGCGGCGAGCAGCCCCGCGTAGGTCACGGCCGCCGTGCGCTGCCGAGCCGGCAGGGTCCGCCAGCGCCACAGCAGGAAGCCACCGCCGGCGACGTAGCCCAGGCTCGTGAGGGCACCGACGGGCTGGGCCAGCACTGCGTCCCGAAGCTGCTCGCAGTCGGTGGTGCCCAGATCGCCCGGATCGGGCAGCGGCAGCCTCACGGCGCCAGGGTACGCCGCGGCCTCCGCCCGGCCGGCCCCGCGCCGCACCCGGCCGGGTCGGTGACGTCAGCGGACGACGGTCGACGCTCAGGTCGTGGTGATCAACCCGCCGTCGATCGTCACATCGGCACCGGTGATGTTCTGCGCGCGCCGGCTCGCGAGGAAGAGCACGAGGTCGGCCACCTCGTCGGGCCGGGTGAACCGTCCGGTGGGGCTCTCGGCCGCGGCACGAGCCGCGATGGCTTCGGGCTCGTCGCCGGTGGCGTGCGCGACGGCGGCCGCGACGCCGCCGTCGCCGAGCCACAGGTCGGTCGCGACGGGGCCGGGACTGACCGTGTTCACCCGGATCCCGAGCGGTGACACCTCCTTCGACAGGGCCTTGAAGGCGTTGGTCAGCGCCGCCTTGGCGGCGCCGTAGTCGATCACCGAGGGGTCGGGCAGGACCGCGTTCACCGAGCTGATCGTCAGGACCACTCCGTCACCGGCCGCGATCATGGCCGGCAGCGCGGCCCGGGTCACCCGCACGGCGGCCATCAGGTTCGCGGTCAGCGAGGCGAGCCACTGGTCGTCGGTGACGGCGAGGAAGCCGGCCAACCGCGGTGTGACCGCGCCGACGTTGTTGACCAGGACGTCCAGCCTCCCGTGACGCAGCGCCGCCTCGACCAGCGCCGCGGCCCCGGCCGCCGTGGCCAGGTCGACCGTGACGTGCTCGACGGCACCGTCCCGAACGAGAGCGCGGAGCTCGTCGCTCGTGCCGCGCGAGCCCGCGATCACGCGGACACCCTCCTGGACGAGCGCCCTCGTGACCGCAAGGCCGATGCCCTTGCTCGCGCCCGTGACCACCGCGACGGCTCCTGCGAGACCGAGGTCCATGACCTCAGAGCCCCTGGGACGACAGCCACGACAGCACGCCCTGGGCGACGGTCTGCCAGCCGTGGTCGATCGTGAGGGAGTGGCCCCGTCCTTCGAACTGGGTGAGCTCGGTGACGGCGGTGCTGTCGCGGTACTGCTTGAGGGTCGACCTGGTGACGACGTCGGGAACGGTGTGATCGGCGGTGCCCGAGATCAGCAGGAGCGGTCCGCGCGCGGTGTTGTCGGTGTCGACCTGCGCCTGCGAGTGCAGCGCGAAGTTGGCCACGGCGGCCTGGAACAGCGGCCGGGCCGGCGAGGGGATCGTCCACCGCTCGTGCAGGGCGTCCGACTCCTCCTCGCTCAGTGCGTTCCCGAACCCGAACCGGAACTCGGCCCGCGTCAACGACACGGCACGGTGCAGGTTCGCGGGGTTGCCCAGACCCGGCAGGCCCGCCCGCAGCTGGGCGAGCGGGAGCGGGAGCACACCCTTGATCTGGGCAGGGTCGATCGCGACGCCGGCGGCGCCACGCCCCTGGCCGAGAAGCTTCTCCACGATGAGCCCGCCGAACGAGTGGCCGACGAGCACCGGGGCGGCGGGGAGCTCGTCGACGATCGCGGCGAAGTGCCCGGTCACGTCATCGATGCTCAGGTCGGCGACTGCGTCGGGCTGCTCGCGTGCCTCCTGCACCGTCGCGGGCTCGCCCGGCCAGCCGGGTGCCACGGGGTCGTAGCCCGCGTCGCGGAACAGGGCCAGCCACGGTTCCCAGCTGGTGGCATGGAGCCAGAGGCCGTGGATGAACACCACCGGCCTTCCAGGTGCGTCCATCGTCGTTCCTTCCGGTCGTGGCGAGCGTGCCGCGGCGACAGCCTCGGCGGTGCTTCAGCCAACCGGCGCGCGGAGCGCGGTGTCCAAGACCTGTTCGGTCGTGATCGATAACCGCAGCGCCCTGTCGGCGTCGTCACGCGCGGAGTTACCGTGAGCCGCGTCGGGCACCGTGCCCATCGCCCAGGGGACCGTGCCGGAGGCCCGGATGGACGACTTGGACCTGCGGCTGGTCCGCTACTTCGTCGCGGTGGCCGACGAGCTCCACTTCGGGCGCGCCGCCGCGCGGCTGTACATCAGCCAGCCTGCGCTCTCCAAGCAGGTCCGCAAGCTCGAGGACCAGGTCGGCGCACCGCTCTTCGTGCGCGACAGCCGCCACGTCCGGCTCACCCCCCGCGGCGAGAGCTTCCTGGGGGACGCCCGCCGCCTGCTCGCGATCGCCCAGGGCATGCAGCGATCCGGGCAGCCCGACGTCGTGCGCATGGCGCACATCTTCGAGCTCGGGACGAGTCGTGCGGTCGCGGACGCATATCTGCGCGCGCATCCGCACGCCGAGCTGCGCGAGCACGCCCTGGACAGCGCCGCCCAGCTCGACGCCCTGCTCCAGCGTCGTCTCGACGTCGCGATCCTGCGTGTCACCTCCCGCATGGTTGCGATGCATCCGGTCGGCTGGTCCCACTGCCTCCTGCGACTGGAGCCGCTCGTCCTGGTCGGTCGCCCCGATGACGAGCGGGAAGGCAGTGCGTCGCTGCGCGCCCGTCCGCTCGACGTCTTCGGCGACCCGCCCGAGTCGGGCAGCTACAACGTGCACGGCGACTACCTCACCGCGCTCGAGAGCGATCTCGACATCTCACTGCGGTGGCTCGGCACGCCCGGGGCGTTCAGCCACTGCCTCGCGCGGCTCACGCGGGACACCGACCGGTCGCGATGTCTCGAGTTCCTGAGCTACGCCGAGCGCTACGCGGCGGTCGGGCTCCCCGTCTACTGGCCGGAGGAGGCGCAGCCGTACTACCCCTGGTCCCTTGCCTGGCGCGACGAGGAGCCGTCCCAGGAGACGGCCGACCTGATCAGCACGGCGCGAGCCCTGGCGGCGGACAACGCCTGGCTCGAACCAGCCGCCGCGGCCCGGGCCCCGATGTGGCTGCCGCCGGACGACCCGGCGACGCTCGAGCTGCGCCGGATGGGAGCCTGATCGGCTCGGGGCACACGTGCGGCGCCCCGGTCACCGCAAGGGTGGCCGGGGCGCCGTTCGTCCGGGTCAGCGGGCCAGCACGCGGCCCGCTGAGCGGAGGTGCTCAGACGTCGTAGTACAGCTCGAACTCGTGCGGGTGCGGCCGCAGGCGCAGCGCGTCGATCTCGTGGGCCCGCTTGTAGTCGATCCACGTCTCGATGAGGTCCTCGGTGAAGACACCGCCCTCGGTCAGCCAGTCGTGGTCCTTCTCCAGGTTGTCCAGCACCTCGTTGAGCGAGCCGGGGACCTGGGCGATGTTGGCGTGCTCCTCCGGGGGCAGCTCGTACAGGTCCTTGTCGACCGGCTCCGGCGGCTCGATCTTGTTCTTGATGCCGTCGATGCCGGCCATCAGCATCGCCGCGAACGCCAGGTACGGGTTCGACGACGGGTCCGGCACGCGGAACTCGATGCGCTTGGCCTTCGGGTTCGACCCGGTGACGGGGACGCGGATGCACGCGGACCGGTTGCGGGCCGAGTAGACCAGGTTGACCGGGGCCTCGAAGCCCGGCACCAGGCGGTGGTACGAGTTCACGGTCGGGTTGGTGAACGCCAGCAGCGACGGGGCGTGCTTCAGCAGACCGCCGATGTACCAGCGCGCGATGTCGGACAGGCCGCCGTAGCCCTTCTCGTCGTAGAACAGCGGCTCGCCGTCCTTCCACAGCGACTGGTGGCAGTGCATGCCCGAGCCGTTGTCACCGAAGAGCGGCTTCGGCATGAAGGTCGCAGTGCGGCCCGCACGGTCGGCGACGCCCTTGACGAGGTACTTGAACAGCATGACCTTGTCCGCGGACTTGGCCAGCGTGTCGAAGCGGTAGTTGATCTCGGCCTGGCCGGCGGTGCCGACCTCGTGGTGCGAGCGCTCGACGTCGAGGCCGACCTTGTTCAGCTCGAGCACGATCTCGTCGCGCAGGTCGGCGAAGTGGTCGACCGGCGGGACGGGGAAGTAGCCACCCTTGTAGGGCGTCTTGTGGCCGAGGTTGCCGCCCTCCTCCTTGCGGCCGGTGTTCCACGCGGCCTCGATGGAGTCGATGTAGTAGAAGCTCTGCGACTGGCTCGTGTAGAAGCGGATGTCGTCGAAGATGTAGAACTCGGCCTCGGGGGCGAAGAAGGCCGTGTCGGCGATGCCGGTCGACTTCAGGTAGGCCTCGGCCTTGGCCGCGATCTGGCGCGGGTCACGGCTGTAGGGCTCGTCCGTGTAGGGGTCGACGATCGACATGTTCACGACGAGCGTCTTCTCGACGCGGAACGGGTCGACGTAGGCGGTGGTCAGGTCGGGCAGGAGCTTCATGTCCGACTCGTGGATCGCCTGGAAGCCGCGGATCGACGAGCCGTCGAACATCTGGCCCTCGGAGAAGAACGTGGCGTCCACGGACTCCGCGGGGACGTTGAAGTGCTGCATGACGCCAGGCAGGTCGCAGAAGCGGACGTCGACGAACTTGACGTCCTCCTCCTTGATGAATGCCATGACTTCGTCGGCGGAACTGAACATCCGGTTCTCTCCCTTGGCAAGACGATGGGGACCGCGTCGGCCACGACGCTAGGGGCACGGGGTTACCCCACGGTGTGGCACCTGTTTCGGCGAGGTTTCCGTCGAACACCGGCCGCCCCAGCCTGTCACTAGGCTGGCCGGATGGCACCGAGACGCGAGGACTTCGGCTCCTGGCTGGAGGGTACTCCCGGCACCCGTGAGCCTCGGGAGAGTTCAACCCTCGGACTCCCGTCCCAAGGGTCGGGATCGCTCGCTCCGGTCGGGCGCCGGGTCGTCGCGCTCGTCGTGGACTGGGCGCTGTCGATGGCGGTGGCGTCGATCTTCTGGCCCGAACCCGGTCAGTCGGGCGTGCTCGCCGCGCAGAGCTGGGCGACGCTCGCGGTCTTCGCCGGGAGCACCGCGGTGTTCGTCTCGTTGCTCGGCCACACGCTCGGCCACCGGCTGCTCGGACTGCGGGTCGTGCGCCTGGCGGTCGACCCGGAGGGTGTCCGCCGCCCGCTGCCCGGTCCGCCCGGGCTGCTCGCCGGTGCGGTGCGCACCGCGCTGCTGTGCCTGGTGATCCCGCCCGTGGTGTGGAACCGCGACGGCCGCGGCCTGCACGACCTGGCGGCCTCGACCGCGATCGTGCGGCGCTGACCCGGCGCCGCGCCCGGGGCCCGCCTCAGCGGCCCTTGATGCCCTTGCGGTCCGGGCGGGCGCGCATCGGGTCGATCCCCTTCGGCACCGGCATCCGCATGCCGCCGAGGGCCTTGAGCCGCTTGGTGACCTCGGCGGTCTCCGCCTTGGTCAGCGTCGCCTTGAGCTTGCGCACGCGCGTCGGCAGCTTGCGCAGCGGGACCTGGCCCTCGCCGTTGCCCGCCTCGAGGAGGTGGATCGGCACGTTCGGCAGGACCCGGGCGACCTTCTTGCGCTCGTTCTCCAGCAGCTTGCCGACCCGTCCGCTGGGACCCTCGCCGACGAGCACGACGCCGGCGCGACCCACACCGCGGAACACCATGTCCTGCGTGCGCGGGTCGATGGCGACGGGCTCCTCCGGGAACTCCCACCCGCTGCGGATCGAGCGGAGCGCGGCCAGGGCGGCGCCGGGCTGACCCTCGATCGAGCGGTAGCTCGCCGTCTCGGCGCGCCGCGCGAGCAGGTACATCGCGCCGAGCAGCGCGAACGGGAACCCGACGATGAGCAGGTAGACGACCTGGTGCACGAGCACGCCGATGAGCAGTGCGAGCGCCATGACGCCGGCGAACGTGGCCAGCATCCACCAGACGACGGCGGGGTCAACCCGCCGCGTGAACTGGAAGACCTGCCAGAGCTGGTTGTACCAGCGCTGCTTGCGGGGCTTGGGGGTCGACTCGCCACGTGCCATGGGGCGCAAGTCTAGTGGCGTACGGACCGGGACCTCGACGCGGCGCGGGCCTTCATCGGGCGAGCAGGCTCGCGGCCTCCTGGCGGGCGGTCGACGGAGCCGCCAGGTGGGCCAGGTGGGCCGGGATCGGCCGCCCGGACCGTGCCATGGCCTGGGCCCACAGCCGGCCTGCGCGGTAGGACGAGCGCACCAGCGGTCCGGACATCACACCCGCGAAGCCGAGCCGCTCGGCCTCGTCCGCGAGGGCGACGAAGACCTCGGGTCGCACCCAGCGGTCGATCGGGTGGTGGCGCACCGACGGGCGCAGGTACTGCGTGATGGTGACCAGGTCGCAGCCCGCGGCGCGCAGTGCGGCGAGCGCCTCGACCACCTCGGCGTCGGTCTCGCCCATGCCGAGGATGAGGTTCGACTTGGTGACCAGGCCCGCGTCACGCGCGGCGGTGAGCACCGAGAGCGACCGCTCGTACCGGAAGCCCGGGCGGATCTGCTTGAAGATCCGCGGCACGGTCTCGAGGTTGTGCGCGAGCACCTCCGGCCGCGACGAGAACACCTCGGCCAGGGCGTCCGGCTCCGCGTTGAAGTCGGGGATGAGCAGCTCGACGCCGGTGCCCGGGTTGAGCGTGTGGATCTGGCGGACCGTCTCGGCGTAGAGCCACGCGCCACCGTCGGGCAGGTCGTCGCGTGCGACGCCCGTGACGGTCGAGTAGCGCAGGCCCATCGCCTGGACCGACTCGGCCACCCTGCGCGGCTCGTCGCGGTCGAACGCCGCGGGCTTGCCTGTGTCGATCTGGCAGAAGTCGCACCGCCTGGTGCACTGGTCCCCGCCGATGAGGAAGGTCGCCTCGCGGTCCTCCCAGCACTCGAAGATGTTCGGGCAGCCGGCCTCCTCGCAGACCGTGTGCAGACCCTCGCGGCGGACCAGGCCCTTGAGCTCGGAGTACTCCGGGCCCATGGTCGCCCGGGTCTTGATCCACTCGGGCTTCTTCTCGATCGGCGTCTCGGCGTTGCGGGCCTCGACCCGCAGCATCCGGCGTCCCTCGGGTGCGACAGTCACCGGCCAAGCCTACGTGAGCGCCGCGACGCCGCCCGTCGGCCGAGCGGCCGCCCGCACGCCGTCCAGCGCGGCGAGCAGCCGGCCGGTGAGGACGGGCTCGACCTCGGCGATCGTGACGTCGCGGCCGAGCTCGGCGCTGAGCGACGTGACGTCCGCGTCGCTGATGCCGCACGGCACGATCCGGTCGAACGCCGCGAGGTCGGGGTCGCAGTTGAGCGCCAGGCCGTGCATCGTCACGCCTCGGGCGACCCGGACGCCGATCGCGGCGACCTTCCGCTCGAGGCGGTCCGCGGTCGCCGGGCACCACACGCCGGACCGTCCCTCGACCCGGACGGTCGGCACCCCGAGGTCCGAGCACGTGTCCATGACGGCCTGTTCGAGCGCACGGACGTAGCCCACGACGTCCACCGGCTCGGCCAGGCGCACGATCGGGTAGGCGACCAGCTGGCCGGGTCCGTGCCAGGTGATCCGTCCGCCCCGGTCGACGTCCACCACCGGGGTGCCGTCGATCGGCCGGTCCGACCGCGCGGTGCGTTTGCCCGCCGTGTAGACGCTGGTGTGCTCGACGAGCAGCACGGTGTCCGGCTCGGCACCGCGGGCGACGAGCTCGTGCACCTCGCGCTGCAGGTCCCAGGCCGCCCGGTAGTCGACCGGGCGGTCCGGCAGCGCGAGGACGCGGACGTGGTGCTCAGCCATCGGCGTCGTCGTCCTCGCAGTCCGCGGCGTGCTGGTCCTCGCCGGGCGCTCCGGGCCGCGGCCGCTCGGCGAGCATCGTCAGGAGCACGCCGCGCAGCGTCTGGATCTGTGCCGCGTCCAGGCCGCGGACGGTCATCGCCTCGGCCACGTCCGCGTCGCCCGCGTCGAGCAGCGCGGCGAAGCCGGACTCGGTGAGGTGGACCTCGTGCCGCCTGCGATCGGTCTCGTGCGCGTGCCGCTCGACGTAGCCCTGCCGTTCCAGGCGGGCGAGCACGCGGCTCATGGTCTGCTCGGTGACCCCCGAGGCGAGCGCGAGCTGACGCTGGGAGAGCGGGCCTCCGGACAGCAGTGCGAGCACGGGGAACGACGCGTGGTTCAGGTCCCAGTGCGCGAGGTGGTTGTTCCACTCGCGCTCGATGCGCCGGGCCACGGCAGAGAAGAGCCGCCCGGTCGGCCACTGCTCGGGCGGGCGGTGCGCTTCCGTCGCACTGGACGGCAGGGCGGTCGCGGTGCCCGAGGACGGCTGCTCGTGAGGGGTCACGGCCACCTTCCCTGCGGTTCCGGTTGTGCGGCTCACGCTAGTCCCCGATCATACTCAGCATGCTTAGCAATGAAACCCGACGCGGCCTGCTGCGCGGCCTCGCCATCGTGATCGTCATCGCCGCCTGGCTCGGGATCGGGGCGGTCGGAGGGATGTCGATCGGGCGCCTGTCCGACGTCCAGCAGAACGACGCGGCGTCGTTCCTGCCCTCCGGTGCCGAGTCGACCCGCGCCGCCGAGGCCGCCGCAGCCTTCTCCGACTCCGAGACCCTGCCCGCACTCGTCGTGGCCGAGGCGGACGGCGCGATGTCCGCCGACCAGCTGGCCGCCATGCAGACCTACGCCGACGGGGTCGGGGCGCTCCCGCTCGGCGACGGCACGGTGTCCGACGTGCTCGCCGCGCCCGTGGTCGTGGTGCCCTCCCAGGACGGCGAGGCGGCGCTCGTCACGGTCGTGCTCGACGCTGCCAGCGCGTCCGAGCAGATCGGCGAGGAACGCGTGGTCAACCTCGTGGTCGCCGAGCTCCGGGACGCCGCGACGCCGCTCGCCGACGCCGGGCTCACCGTGCACGTGACCGGCCCGGCCGGAGCGGTCGCCGACCTGGTCTCCGCGTTCGGCGGGATCGACTCGCTGCTGCTGCTCGTCGCCCTCGGCGTGGTGTTCGTGATCCTCGTGCTCGTCTACCGCTCACCGAGCCTGCCGTTCACGGTCCTCTTCACCTCGCTGTTCGCCCTGGCCGGTGCCGCACTCGTGGTCTACCAGCTCGCCGCCAACGACGTGCTGGTCCTGAACGGGCAGAGCCAGGGGATCCTGTTCATCCTCGTGGTGGGTGCCGCCACGGACTACTCGCTGCTCATCGTCGCGCGGTACCGCGAGGAGCTCCGCTGGATCGCCGCACCGCACCGGGCGATGGGTCGTGCGATCCGTGCCTCGATCGAGCCGATCGCGGCGAGCGCCGGGACCGTGATCGCCGGCCTGCTGTGCCTGCTGCTGTCGGACCTGCGGTCGAACTCCAGCCTCGGGCCGGTCGCCGCGATCGGCATCGCCGCATCGTTCGTCGCGTCCCTCACGCTGCTTCCCGCGCTGCTGCTGGTCGGCGGACGCTACGCGCGGTGGATCTTCTGGCCCCGCATGCCGCACCCCGCGGACACCGCTGACCCGGACGACGTCGAGGGCGCCGAACCGCTCGAGCACCTCGAGGCCCGCTCAGGCGTGTGGGGTCGGGTCGCCGGGCTGATCGGGCGTCACCCGCGCCGGGTCTGGGTGGTCACAGCAGGCGCGCTGCTGCTCGCCTCCGCGTTCGTCCCCACCTTCAAGGCGCAGGGCACCGGGGAGTCGGACGTGTTCCTCACCGCGGTGGACTCGGTGGCCGGCGAGAAGGTCCTCGCGCAGCACTTCGACGCCGGTGTCGTGCAGCCCGCGACGGTCATCGTGCCCGAGGGCGAGGTCGACGCCGTGGTCGCGGCGGCGGCGTCGGTGCCCGGCGTCATCTCGGCCACGCCCTACACCGGTGCGCAGTCGGGTCCGCCGGGCGCGGGTGGGGGAGAGACGGCCGACCCCGTGGTCGTCGACGGTCGCGTGCTCGTTCAGGTCGTCACGCAGGCGGCCGCGGAGACCCAGGAGGCGTCCGACGTCGTCGCCGAGGTGCGGACCGCGGTGCACGAGGTCGCACCCGACGCCTTGGTCGGCGGCGCGGCGGCGCAGCGGCTGGACACCCAGCAGACCAGCGCGCGCGACCTGCGGGTGATCGTGCCGTCGGTCCTCGCGGTGATCCTGGTCGTGCTGATCTTCCTGCTCCGCGCCGTGCTCGCGCCGGTGCTCATCGTGGTGGCCAACCTGCTGTCGTTCGGCGCCACGCTGGGGGTCAGCGCGCTCGTGTTCAACCACGTGCTCGGCTTCCCCGGAGCGGACGCGACCGTTCCGCTCTACGGCTTCGTGTTCCTCGTCGCGCTCGGCATCGACTACTCGATCTTCCTGATGACCCGGGTCCGGGAGGAGTCGTTGCGGCACGGCACCCGCGAGGGGGTCCGGCGGGGGCTTGCCGTGACCGGCGGCGTGATCACCAGCGCCGGGCTCGTGCTCGCCTCGACGTTCGGTGCGCTCGCCGTCATCCCGTTGCTCTTTCTCGCGCAGATCGCGTTCATCGTCGCGTTCGGCGTGCTGCTGGACACGTTGGTGGTGCGCACGCTCCTGGTTCCCGGGGTGGTCCACGACCTGGGCCGGGTGGTCTGGTGGCCGTGGCACCGCAGGATCGCCGACTGACGGGCCCGGGACGGGCGGCGCCGTGATGTGGCGTCGTCCGACCGGGCCTGTGGACGACGGCCCTGCGCTCGGCCGCGCTGCTGTGATGGCGCGGTGGACCACCTCGTGCCGCCCCGCGTCGCCGCCGCCCTGCGGGAGGCCGGGCTGCGCCCCGCCGGACCGCTCGGACGAGGCACGGGAGCACCCCGCTGGACCGCGCTGGCCCCGGACGGGAGCCGGTGGGCGGTCACCGAGGTCCCGGCCGTGCGTGCCGAGGCGGCCCGGCAGCGCGCGACCCGACTGAGCCGGATCGACCACCCGTACCTCGCGCAGGCCGGGCCCGTGCTGGACCTGGCGGACGGCGACGTCGCCGTCCTCGTCTCCGCCGAACCGGGGACCGACCTCGACGTCCTGCTCGCTGCACGGGAACCGCTCGACCCGGAGGAGGCCGTCGGTGTGCTCGAGCCTCTCGCGGGCGCCCTCGCGGCCCTGCACGACGCAGGACTGGTGCACGGTGCTCTCGACACCGGCGCCGTGGTCCTCACCGAGCACGGGCCGGTGCTGGTGGACCTGGGTGAGCCCGGTCGGCGGGACCCCACGCCCTCGGCGCGGGCCGACGACGTGGCGGCGCTCGCCGCCCTGGGTACGGCCCTGATCGGCGACCCGGGCGCTGCGGTCGCGGCGGTCTGCCGGCAGCCCGGCGGCGACGCGGCGTCCTTCGGCGGCCGCGTCGCCGCATGCGGACCCGGTCGGTCGGTGACCAT
>NZ_JAOVZU010000020.1 GCF_025717005.1 Actinotalea endophytica | reverse complement strand
TGTAGTTCCTCGTGAGGTTGTGAACGCGGTCTGAGGGGACGGCGCCGCCGATGCCGGTGTGGGGTCGGTGGTGGTTGTAGTGGTGTAGCCAGGCAGGGTAGGCCGCGGCGCGGGTCTCGTCGCTGGTGTAGGCGGCGGCGTAGGCCCACTCGGTGGCCAGGGTGCGGTTGAACCTCTCCACCTTGCCGTTGGTCTGGGGCCGGTAGGCCCGGGTCCGTCGGTGGGTGATGTCCCCGAGGGCGGCGGCGAAGTCGCGGGAGCGGTAGCAGGACCCGTTGTCGGTCATCACCGCGGTCACGGTCACCCCGATCCCGGCGAAGAACGCGTTGGCCCTGGTCCAGAACCCTGCCGCGGTCTCCTTGCGCTCATCAGCCAGGATCTCGGAGTAGGCGACGCGGGAGTGATCGTCCACGGCGTGATGCAGGTAGGCATACCCGCGCCCGCCGCGGCCGTGGCCGTCGTTGTTCTTCGCGCCGGCCTGACGACCCAGCATGCGGTGCCCACCGCCGTTGGGGATGCGCCCGAGCTTCTTGATGTCCACGTGCACCAGTTCCCCGGGGGTGGCGGTCTCGTAGCGGACCGGCCTGACCCGGCGCACCGGCAGCCCGGTGGCCTGATCGACGTGGACCAGCAGCGGCATCCGGTACCTGGCCAGGATCCGGCCCACCGTCGAGCGCGGGACCTGCAGGTGGTAGCCGATCCGGTGCGGACCCCAGCTGCGGGTGAACCGCAACGCCACGATCCGCCGCTCGAGGCGCGGTGAGCACCGACGCGGTGACCGGCGCGGGCGACACGACCGGTCGGTCAGCGGCTCACCGGCCCGATACCGTCGCGCCCACTTCGACGCCGTGGCCGGCGAGCACTGGAACCGCTCGGCCGCGCGGCGCACCGGCCAGCCTTCCTCGACGATCACACGCGCCAGGCGCAGCCTGCCGGTCGGGGTCAACGGGGCGTTAGCGTGGGTCACGAGGACCTCCGGGTCATCGAGGATGGTGTGGTAACCCCTTCGATACCGGAGGTCCTCGCCTTCCCACTCACACCACGCTGATCACAACGTCCCTGGGAACTACAGCTAG
>NZ_JAOVZU010000002.1:159479-498938 GCF_025717005.1 Actinotalea endophytica | reverse complement strand
CGTGGCGGCGTCGCCGCCCACCGGGGCGGTCCCGTCGGGTCGGGCCGCCCACGCCGCCTCCAGCGCACGGCCGGAGGCGTACTCCTCGAGGCACCCGCGCTGGCCGCACGCGCAGCGCGACCCGTCGGCGCGGTAGGTCACGTGCCCGATCTCCCCCGCGGCGCCGCTCGCACCGCGCCGCAACCGGCCGTCGAGCAGCAGCCCGGCGGCGAGGCCGGTGCCGATCGCGAGGAATGCGAGGTCGCCGTGCTCGGCCCGGATCAGGCTGGCCGCACCGAGTGCGGCCGCGTTGAGGTCGTTCTCGACCCGCACCGGCACGCCGCCCAGCCCGTCGCTGACCAGGCGTGCGAGGTCCACCGGCTCGGTGATCCCGAGGTTGACCGCGTGGGTGACCGTGCCCGCGTCGGGGTCGACCACGCCGGGCACGCCGATCCCGACGGCCTCGAGCTCGGCCGGTGTCACACCCACCTGGCTGCACAGCTCGGTGACCGCGGCGACCACGCCGCCGGCCACACCGGGAGCTCCCGGGCGCGAGGCCGCCCGGACACGCGCGAGCACCACGTCACCGTCGAGCAGCACCCCGAGGACCTTGGTGCCGCCGACGTCCACGCCGACCCTCATCCCTTCACCGCCCCGGACACCAGACCGGACGTCATCCGGTTCTGCACCAGCACGAAGAACACGATCACCGGGATGGCGATCAGGGTCGAGGCCGCCATCACCTCACCCCAGTCGACGCCGCGGTTCGCGCTGGCGGCGAGGAAGCCGCGCAGCCACAGCGGCAGCGTCTGGGCGGACTCCGCGGGCAGGGCGACCAGCGCCACCGTGAACTCGTTCCAGGCCTGCAGGAACGCGTACACCCCGGCGGCGACCAGGCCCGGCGCGAGCAGCGGCAGGGTGATCCGGAAGAAGGCCTGGGACCGGGACAGCCCGTCGATCATCGCGGCCTCCTCGAGGTCCGCCGGTACACCCGCGACGAAGCCGCGCAGCATCCACACGGTGAACGGCACGATCGCCGCGACGTAGAACAGCGAGACACCGACGACGGTGTTCAGCATGCCTGCGGTCGCGAGCATCTTGTACTGCGCGATGAACAGGCCCTCGGCCGGCAGCATCTGCACGACGAGCACGGTGATGACGAACGCGGTGCGGCCACGGAACCGGAACCGCGAGATCGCGAGCGCGGCGAGGAACGCGAACAGCAGCACGGCGACGACCGTGAGGCCGGTGACCGCGAGGCTCATCTTCAGCGCGCTGCCGAAGTTCGTGCCGGTCACCGCCCCGGAGAAGTTCGACGTAGTCGGCGACTCGGGCCAGAACGAGGGCGGTGTGACGCGCAGGCGGGCGGTCGGCGTGAACGCCGACAGCACCATCCAGTAGACCGGGAAGGCCCACAGCGCGGCGACCACGAGGGCGACCACGGACGCGAGGACCCGGCCCGCGACACGTCGGGCCCGCGCGGCGCTCGGCCGGGGCGCGGGGCGCGCGGGGGCCGACCGGCCCACGGCGCTCGGGGTGGCGATGCTCATGACCGGTCCTCCGCGAGAAGGCTGCGCACGTACGGCCAGGAGACCGCGATCGTCAGCGCGAGCACGAGGATCGAGACGGCCGCCGCCGAGGCGAAGTCCTGGCGGCCGATGCCGAGCTCGTAGATGTAGTTGCCGAGCAGGTTGGTCTCACGCACCGGAGCGCCGGAGTCCTGAAGCAGGCGGATCTGGGCGAACACCCGCAGGTCCCAGATGATCTGCAGGAGCAGCACGATCGACAGCACCGGCCGGATCATCGGCACGATGATCCAGCGGAAGATCTTGGTGGGGCCGGCGCCGTCGATGGTCGCGGCCTCGAGCACCTCGTCCGGGACCTGGGTGAGCGCGGCGTAGACCGACAGCGCGACGAACGGCACCGACATCCAGACGATGATCACGGTGGCGACGAGGAAGAAGGACAGCGGCTGGGCCAGCCAGTTGTGGCCGTCGAACCCGCTCGCGCCGAGCTGGGTCAGCAGCCAGTTGACGACCCCGGTGCGCCAGTCGAACAGCCACTTCCACACCGTCACCGCGGCGACCAGCGGCATCGCCCAGGCCACCAGCAGGCCGACCTGCAGGATGATCCGGACCACGGTCGGCACGGCCCGCATGAGCAGCGCGACGCCGACCCCGATCGCGACCGTGACGAAGGCGTTGACCAGGCAGAAGACCACCGAGCGCAGCGCGACGGTCCAGAAGTAGCCGTCGGTGAGGATCGCCGAGTAGTTGGTCAGGCCGACGAACTCCGGCGGCTGGCCGAACTGCTGGGCGAGCCCGTACTGCTGGAGGCTCGTGATGACCTGCCAGTAGACCGGGTAGCCCATGCCCAGCAGCAGCACGGCCACGGCGGGGATCAGCAGCAGGTACGGCAGCCGTGGTCGCCGACCTCTCCGGGGCTCGGCCCCGGTGCGCGCGGGCGCGCGCGTCTCAGTCATGGTGCTCATGGTCCCTCCCAGGCGGCACGCCCGGTGGTGGATGCGAGGTGGGGTCCTCGGCTGGCTCGGGCACGACGGGGGTGTGCGTGCCGGGGCGCGCTGCGGCGCGCGCCGGGGGGTCACGCGGATCGGGGCTCCGCGCCGGCCCGGGGTGCCCGGTCCGCCGGATGGTTCCGGCGGACCGGGCGTTCGGCCGGGGCGGTCAGCCCTGGCCGTTGAGCATCGGCGTGAGGGTCTCGTCGTACTGCGCGGCGAGCGCGGTCACGTCGCCACCCTCGGCGATCTTCTGGAACAGGTCCTCGTAGACGAACGCGGCCTCGATGGCGGCCCAGCCCGGCGCGGCCGGGGTGAGCTTGGAGGCGGCGGCGGTCTCGATCATCGTCTGGGCGAACTTGTCGTCACCGAGCGAGGACACGTAGTCGGAGTTGGCCGGGCCGAGCCCGTTCTCGCCGAGCATCTGCTGGTACTCGGGCGAGTAGATGATCGTGAGCAGGTTGCGGGCCAGATCCTGGTGCTGGGACGCGGCCGAGATGGCGAGGTTCGAGCCACCGGCGAAGACCGGGGCCACACCGCCGTCGACGCCCGGCAGGGCGAAGATGTCGTACTTGCTGTCGTCGGCCATGCCGTCGCGGACCTCGTCGCCGGCGTCGTTCGTGGTGAGGTCACCGATCGACCAGCGGGCCCAACCCGGCGCCATGATCGTCGCGGCCTCGGGCGCACCGCCGTCGGCGGCGTCGTTCAGGAAGTCCCAGTACGCCACGTCACGCTCGGTGCTCGGCAGGTTCGAGGCGTTCTGGTAGATGTCCTGCCACATCTCGAGACCCTTGATGGTGTTCGGGTCGGAGAGCGTGGAGGTCCAGGTGCCGCCGTCCTCGGTGGCGAGCTCGCCGCCGTTCGCGAAGACCCACGAGATCCCGTTGCGCCAGTCCTGGCCACCCATCGCGAAGCCGGACATCGAGTCGGTGCGCAGCTGCTTCACGTCGTCGCTGAACTCCGACAGCGTGGTCGGCGCGGTCAGGCCGGCGGCGTCCCAGATGTCCTTGCGGTAGAACATGTAGCGCGAGCCGAAGTAGTACGGCAGGGCGTAGTTCTTGCCGTCGACCATGCCGACGTCGACGAACGACTGCAGCAGCTTGTCGCCGCCGAGCTCCTCGTACATGTCGGAGATGTCGGCGAACGCACCCACCGTGGTGAACGTCGGGGACTGCGTGTTGCCGATCTCGACGACGTCCGGGGTGTTCTCGGCGTCGGGCAGCGCGGTGGTGAGCTTGGTCACCAGGTCGCCCCAGGCCTGCTCCTCGATGACCAGCGTCGAGCCGGGGTTCTCCTCGGCGAACGTGCTGATCAGGTAGTCGCGCAGCGCCTGAGGAGTGTCGCCGCCGGCGACCCACATGGTGATCTCGGCACCCTCGGCCGCGGACGAGCCGCCGTCGGTGGAGGTCGAGTCACTCGCCTCGGGCGTCGTGGACGAGCAGGCGGCGAGCAGGGTGACGCCCGCGAGGGCGAATGCTGCACTCCGTAGAATCTTCACGTCGGGTTCCTTCCTGGTGAAACGGTGCTGGCGGCACCGAGGGATCGCTTCTCCGACACGCAGGTTCGGTCGGCTCGGGGTCGTTACGTGACTCCGAGCTGACCGGACAGGACCAGCACGGCTGCGCCGCGCAACGCCCCGTCCTCACCGAGTGCCGTCATCCGCAGCTGCAGGTCGTCGCTGATGACGGGCATGGTGCGCCTCCGCAGGGTCTGCCGTGCCGCGAGGCGCAGCGGACCGTCGAGGAGCTCCGGGGGCCCGGACAGGACCACCTCGGCGAGGTTCAGGGCGCTGACCACGGGCGCCAGCACGATGCCCAGGCGGCGACCCACCGCGGCGAGCGCCGCGTCGGGGTCGGCCTGCGAGGCACGCTCGCGCAGCGCCGGCACGGACAGCACGGTCTCGAGGCAGCCGGTACGGCCGCACGCGCACAGCAGCGGGGCGCCGATCGCGCCGTCCGCGGTGTCCCGGTCGTCGACCGCGGTGACGTGGCCGATCTCGCCCGCGGCGTGCCGCACGCCGCGCACGAGCGCCCCGTCCAGCACGATCCCGGCGCCGACACCTTCTCCGACGGTGAGCACGAGGACGCCGGCACCGTCGGCGCCGCCGTAGGTCAGCTCGCCCAGGCAGGCGGTGTCGGCGTCGTTCGCGACGTGCACCGGCAGCCCGAGGCGCTCGGTGAGCAGGTCGGCGAGCGGAAGGTCGGTCCAGCCGCGGTTGGGCGCCTGGAGCACGCGGCCGCGCTCGTCGACGACGCCGGGCGAGGCGACGCCGACGCCCAGCACGGGGCGGGTGGCCGCGGCGACGAGCTCGCGGCACAGGTCGGCGACGGCGTCGACCGCGGCGTCGCCGGTGCGGCCGTGGGTCGGTGCGGAGCGATGAACGACGACCTCGCCACCGAGGTCCAGCACGGCGCCGTGCAGCTGGGCGTCGTCGGTGAGGTCGACGGCGACCACCTGGTGGTCGCGGGTGCGCAGGGCGACGAGGGTGGCGGGCTTGCCGACCCGACCCTTGGGGGTCGACCCGACCTCGGCGACCAGACCCTCCTCGAGGAGGGCCATGACCAGGTCGGAGACCGTGACGCGGGTCAGGCCGGTGGCGCGGGCGAGGTCGGCCCGGGAGGCCGGTCCGCCGTGGAAGAGACGCTGCAGCACCATCGAGCGGTGCTGGGCGCGGGCATGCTCGGGCAGCACCTTCGCGGTCGGCCGGAGCGATGTCGTCACATTTGTTAGTGAACCCTCCTTACAATCATCTCGTCAAGCGTCGGCGGGTGTCGTCACGTGTTTGTTACGTTCGGCCCGCGGGCACCGTCCCGACCACGGAAGGACCGGCCCATGAGTCACCAGGACGAGCACCCTGAGCACGAGACGGTGGTGCTCCGCGGCCGCGTGGTGACGCCCGACGCCGTGCTGGACGACGCGGTCGTGGTTGCGCAGGGGGGTGTACTTACCCACGTCGGGCCCGCTGCGACGAGCCCCGTACCCCCTCCCCCGCCCAGCGGCCGCACGCTGCTGCCCGGCCTGGTCGACGTGCACTGCCACGGCGGCGGCGGTGCCGGATTCCCCGACGTGACGTCCGCCGGCGAGGCCCGCACGGCCGTGCGGGAGCACCTCGCGCACGGCACGACGACGCTGGTCGCCTCCCTGGTCACCGCAGCGCGTTCGACCCTGTTGGAGCGCACCGCCACGCTCGCGCCGCTCGTGCGCTCGGGCGAGCTCGCGGGCCTGCACCTCGAGGGCCCGTTCCTGTCCCCCGCCCGCCGCGGCGCGCAGGACCCCGCGTTGATGACCGACGGCGACCCGGCCCTGGTGGACGAGGTCGCCGCGCTGCTGGACGGCGGACTGGTCTCGATGACCGTGGCACCCGAGGTGCCCGGCGTGCTCGGCCGGGACGGCGTGGTCGAGGCGCTGGCCCGGCACGGCGCGCTGCCCTCGTTCGGCCACACCGACGCGAGCGCCGAGCAGGTCCGCGCCGCCGTGGTCGAGGCGCGCGAGGCGCTGGCCCGGCACGGCGCGCGATCGCTGCGGCCGACCGCGACCCACCTGTTCAACGGCATGCGCCCGCTGCACCACCGCGACCCGGGACCGGTCGCCGCGCTGCTCGCCGCCGCGGCGCGCGGCGAGGCCGTGGTCGAGCTCGTCGGCGACGGGGTGCACCTCGACCCGGAGACGGTGCGCGCCGTGGTCGACGTCGCCGCGCGTGCCGACGCGGTCGTCCTGGTCACGGACGCGATGGCGGCCGCGGGCATGGCCGACGGCGCGTACCGGCTCGGCACCGCCGACGTGGTCGTGCAGGACGGCGTGGCCCGGCTGGCGAGCGACGGCGCGATCGCCGGCGGGACCGCCCACCTGCTCGACGAGGTCCGTGCCTCCGTGGCGGCCGGGGTGGGCCTGGTCACCGCGGTGCGGATGGGTTCGGTGGTGCCGGCCGGAGTGCTCGGGCGCGACGACGTGGGCCGCCTCGCACCGGGGTCACGGGCCGACGTGGTCGTCACCGACGCCGACCTGCGCCCGGTCGCCGTGCTGCGGGCCGGGGTGTGGGTCGCGGGCGACCCGGAGGCCGTCCGATGACCACGCTCCCCCTGCTCCCGATCCCCCGCTCGGCGGTGCGCCTGCCGGGTTCCGCGGTGCTCGGGCCGGGCACCACGGTGATCGCGCCGGCGGGCCTCGAGCCCGTCACTGCCCGACTCGCCCGGCGGCTCGGAGCGGCGCTCGGTACGCCGGTGCCGGTGCGCA
Source organism: Actinotalea endophytica (assembly GCF_025717005.1). Classification (GTDB taxonomy): domain Bacteria; phylum Actinomycetota; class Actinomycetes; order Actinomycetales; family Cellulomonadaceae; genus Actinotalea. The sequence goes on along the minus strand of NZ_JAOVZU010000002.1, from coordinate 492,211 downwards.
CCGACACGGCCGGCCCGGCTGCGGCGCCGGGCGGGCCGACGCACGTGCGCCTGGTGCTCGACGCCACGGCCGACGGCGACGACGAGGCGTACACGCTCACCGTCGACGACGCCGGCGTGCTGGCGACCGCGAGCGGCACCACCGGGCTCCGGCACGCGACCACCGCGCTGCTGCAGCTCGCCGAGGCGTCCGCGACCCACGGTGCCGCGATCACCCTGCCCGGCGTCAGGGTCGAGGACGCGCCTCGCTACCCGTGGCGCGGGTTCATGCTCGACGTCGCCCGGCACTTCCAGGACGTGCCGACGGTGCTCGCCGTGCTCGAGGTGATGGCCGACCTGCGGCTCAACCGCCTGCACCTGCACCTGTCCGACGACCAGGGCTGGCGGGTCGCGCTCGAGTCGCACCCCGAGCTCGCCGAGCGATCGTCCGGCACCGAGGTGGGCGGCGGGCCCGGCGGCTGCTACTCGGCCGCCGAGCTGCGGACCATCGTCGAGACTGCGGCGGACCTCGGCATCGTCGTGGTGCCCGAGATCGACGTTCCGGGCCACGTCAACGCGATGCTGCACGCGGTCGGAGAGCTCAACCCCGACGGCATGCCCACCGACGCCTACACCGGCATCGAGGTGGGCTTCAGCGGCCTGCACGCCGACCTGCCGGCCACCGAGCCGTTCCTGCGGGACGTGCTCACCGAGGTCGCGACCCTGACGGGCGGTCCGTGGGTGCACCTCGGCGGCGACGAGTGCCCGACCATGGCGCACGCGGAGTACGCGCAGCTCGTGCGCGTCGCGGCGGATGCGATCCGCTCCGCAGAGCGCGCGCCGATCGGGTGGCAGGAGGCCGCGACCACGGGCGCCGTGGACGTCGTGCAGGTGTGGGACCTGCGGTCCGGCACCGACGCCGTGCTCACGGCGGCGCGGGACGGCGCGCGCGTGCTGATGTCACCCGCCCCGCACACGTACCTCGACCTCAAGTACGACGCAGACTTCCCGCTCGGCCTGGAGTGGGCGGGGCACGTGCCGCTGCGCCAGGCGTACGAGTGGGACCCGGAGGACGTGCTCCCCGGGCTCGACCCGGGTGCGATCGAGGGCGTCGAGGCGTGCCTGTGGACCGAGACCGTGACCTGCCCGGACGACCTGTGGGCGCTCGCCCTGCCGCGGCTCGCCGCGGTCGCCGAGGTCGCGTGGTCGCCGCGCGACTCGCGGGACTGGGCCGACGCACGCGAGCGGCTCGCCGACATCGCCCGACGCTGGACCGCCGACGGCCTGGCCTGGACCCGCACGCCCGACGTCGACTGGTGACGAGAGCCGGAGGCGAGCCGACCGCCGGCGGCGGCCCTCGCCGCTCGGGCGAGGCGTCCCGGGCGACCGTCCGCTAGGCCGGCGGTCGGCCCGGGTCGGCGGAGTCCAGCGCCCAGCGGATCGCGCGGGTCATCACCTGCCCGCCGGCCCGCACCACGGGTCCCGCAGGCGCGGGGACCCGCGTGAGCCCGAGCTCGCCGCGGGACCACGCCGGCATGAGCGCGACCGCGGCGTTCCACAGCGCACCGAAGAACGGCCGCGCCGCGGCGGGCAGCGGCGTCTCGTGGTGCAGGAACTGGGCCGCCTCGCGCGCCTCGCGGGTGCCACGAAGCTCGGGACGGTAGGCGCCGAGCCCGGCGTGCAGGCCGTCGAGCGTGCGCGGCAGGTCGCGGGAGCCGAGCCGTTCGCCGACCTCGGCGGTCTGGGCGACGTAGGCGTCGCACCCGGCCGCGTCGAGCGGCCGGCGGCCGTAGCGCTGGTGCGCGAGCAGGAAGGAGTCGACCTCGGCCAGGTGCACCCAGGCGAGCAGGTGCGGGTCGGACGCGGCGTACGGCTCGCCGTCCGGGGTGAGGCCGGAGATCCGGTCGTGCACGGCCCGGACGACGGCGACGGCGAGCTCGGCCTGGTCGACCGGGCCGAACGTGGTCTGCGCGAGGAACGTCGCGGTGCGCTGGAGCCGTCCCCACGGGTCGCCGCGGTACCCCGAGTGCTGGGCGACCGCGGCCATCGCGCGCGGGTGCAACGACTGGAGCAGCAGTGCGCGGATGCCACCGACGAACATCGACGCGTCGCCGTGCACCCGGGCGATCGCGCTGTCACCGGGGAACCAGCGCGGACCCGGCGCCTGGTGGATCGCGGCGCGCGCGGTGTGCGGGTCGGGCCCGGCCACCTTGCGCAGCACGGCACCGGCGGCGGCACCGCGGACGTCGAGCGACATGTCGGCATGGTCACACGGGCCCAGGCCGTCCGCACGGCGCACCCCGACCACGGGCCCGGGCCGTCCGCACGGCGCACCCCGACCGCCTGCCCTGTCGGACGCTCGGCCGATCTTGCGCGGTGCGCCGTTGCTGTCGGGACACGGTTCTCGGACGAGTTGATCACGATTCCCGCGAGTCCCGGCGAAGCGTCCCGTCGGCTCTCTAGCGTGATCACATGCGAAGCGAACGACTCCCTGCCTCCCGTCGCGCTCCCCGACGTGCACGCCGGGCCGTGGCCCTGGCCGCCGCTCTGGCCACCTCGGCGATGCTGGTCGCCGGCTGCTCGGCCGGCAGCTCGAACGACTCCGCCGGCAGCGAGGCGATGGCGCCCGCCTCCGGTGGCGACATGGCGTACGAGGACAGCGCCGCCGTCGACGAGGAGCGGGCCGCGGCGTCGGACGGGACCGCGTCGACCGCGGACGCCGACCGCATGGTGATCGTCACCGGCTGGGTCACCGTGGTGGTGGACGACCCGATCGAGAAGGCCACCCGGGTCGTCACGCTGGTGGAGAGCAAGGGCGGCTTCATCTCGGCGCGCAGCCAGCAGTCCGCCGGTTCGGACCGCCGCGCGTACGCCTCGCTCACCGCGCGCGTCCCGGCCGAGCGTCTGCAGGACGTGCTGGACGAGCTCGAGGACCTCGGCGAGGTCCAGGAGGCGCAGCTGGACAGCGTCGAGGTGACCAGCCAGGTGCGGGACCTGGATGCACGGATCAAGGCGATGGAGCTGTCGATCGCACGGTTGGAGGACCTGCTGCAGCGGTCCGGCGACCTGTCCGACATCGTGCAGGCCGAGCAGGTGCTCACCGACCGGCAGTCCCAGCTCGAGCAGCTCGAGTCGGAGCGCGCGTCGCTGGCCGACCAGGTCGCGATGTCGACCGTGACCGTGAACCTCTACACCGACGAGGCCGTGCCGGACGAGCCGCCGAGCGGGTTCCTCACCGGGCTGGAGTCCGGGTGGAAGGCGCTCATGGCGTTCGGCGCGTGGCTGCTCACGGTGCTCGGCGTGCTGCTGCCGTGGCTCGTGGTCGCGACCGTGGTCGGCCTGGTGGCGTGGCCGTTCGTGCGGCGCGCCCGGCAGAAGTCCGCGGACCGGCGCGCGGCCGCACAGGCGGCCCGTGGTCAGGTGCCGTTCGGGTGGGCGACGGCCCCCGCCACGGCGCCCGTGTCGACGCCACCCGCACCTCCCGTCGCCGCCCCGATGGCGCCGGCGGACGCGGCGCCGAGCCCGGACACCTCTGCCGACGGCTCCGAGGACGACCCACCGCAGGGCTGAGCCGCGTCGAGGTGCGTCGGCGCGGGACCACGCCGACGATGGCCCGATGAGGACGCGGCTGACCTTCGCGGCCACGTGGCACCTGCCGGCCGACCCGGCCGCGGTGTGCGCGGAGATCCTCGACGTCGAGCACTGGGTCGTGTGGTGGCCGCAGATCCGGGCGGTCGCGTCGCTCGGGCCGGACGACGCCCGGGTGATCGCCCGCTCGGCCTTGCCGCACCACCTCGACCTGGTGCTGCACGCGGTGTGTCGCGACCTGCCGGAGCTGGTCGTGGGCCTGGACGGGGACCTCGTGGGCGAAGCCCGCTGGCGCCTGACACCTGTCCCCGCGGGGTCGCGGCTGGACTACCACCAGGAGGTCACGGCCTCGGGGTGGCTCGGCGCGGCGAGCCGGGTGGCCGCGCCTGTGATGCGCTGGAACCACGACCGGATGATGGCGGGCTGCGTCGCCGGGCTCGGCCACCGGCTCGGGCCCTAGGACCCTCGCGCCCCCGGGCCGCCGGAGCACCATGGAGGCGAGGTCGCGCACCGCTCTCGGGGGCGGCCAGCCCTCGTGCGACTCGCGCCGGCACCACCCGTCGGCGGACCCGACCCCAGCAACCGAGACCCGGGGTCGGGAGACCGTGATGAGCACCAAGACAGCGAACGCTGCGACCGCGAAGGGCTCGACCGCCGAGCCGACCGGCACCACACCGACCGCGGCAGAGCCCAGCCGAGCGAGCGTCCCGGCCGGCGCCGCGCCTTCCGGGAGCGCCCCGGCCGGCGCCACCACGTCGACCACCGCTCCTCAGCCCGCCACACCGCTACCGCCCGCCACACCCCGACCGCCGGCCGTGGACGCCACCCCGGTCACCTCGTGGCTCACCGACCGCTTCGCGAGCGCCTTCGCCGAGGCGTTCTTCGAGCAGGGCTACCTCGACGTCGCCGACGTCGACGAGGCCGCGATCGACCACCTGGTGACCGAGAAGGGCACCGCGAACCGTCTCAAGGCCGACCTCGCCCGGCGCGCGGAGCCGATGGTGCCGCCGGACCTGCCGCCCGGCACCGCCCTGGACCTGTCGAAGCCGCAGGTCACCTCGGCCGACGGGGTCACGTTCACCGTGCCCACCGCGCTGAGCGTGAGCCGCAGCTCGGACGCGATCCAGTCCCCGATGGCCCTGCAGAACTCCGACTGGGTGGTGATCGCCCGCAACGCCGCGCTGCTCTACGGCTTCCGGATGGACGGCCCCGCGCCGGTGCGCGCCCGGCGGTCGGTGCTCGAGTGGGTGGTCCCGGAGCGGATCGACTTCGCCAGGTCGGAGATGTTCCAGGCCCGGGTGGAGAGCGCGGTCACCTACACCGAGGACACCGCGTCCTACGTCCGAGCCGGCTTCGACAAGGAGACCGCCACGGCGGGGTACGCGTTCTGCAGCGCCTCGTTCGAGCGCAGCCGCAAGGAGCGCACCGCGAGCACGTCGGCACATCGCGAGCTGCACGAGGTCGGGATGTGGAAGTACCCACGCGCGACGCTCTTCCTGGACGACTGCACGCGGGTCTCCGACGCGTTCGTCCAGGCCATCGACCACGCCCTCGCCACCGACCTGGACACGGGAGCCGGGCTGGAGCAGGTGCTGGCCGAGTACGGCCACGCGGTCCCGATGGAGGTGACCCTCGGCGGCCAGCTGCACTTCGAGCACGTGCGCACCGAGGACACCACGACCTCCGAGCGCCAGGTGGAGCAGGAGATCAAGGCCGCCGTCGAGGTCAAGTACCTGGGCGCGAGCGCCTCGGCCGGCTACGCGACGGGCTCGTCGACGTCGCGGTCCGGCTCGGCGCTCGAGCTCGCCGAGCAGACCACGTTCGACGGGCTCGGCGGGGACACGACCCTGGTCAGCAACCCGGCCGACTGGGCACCCACCGTGCGCGACCCGCGGCTGTGGGCCGTGATCGGCAACGCCCGGCTGATCTCCACGATCGACCTGCTCGACGACGAGCGGCGCAGCGCCGTGCTCGCTCGGTGGTCGGCGCCCGCGTACCCCGAGCTCCCGGCGATCGGTGAACCGCTCACGCTCCAGCCGGACACGGCGTCCCGCTCCACCACGGCGGGCTTCCTGCTCGGCCTGCGGGACTGCGACGCGATGCCTCAGCAGGGTCTGGTGCTGGTCGCCTCCGGGAGCCAGGAACGGGACGCGGACTCCGCGGACGAGGCCTCCGCCGGAGCCGGGGTGTACTCCCACCACGGCGGGGACGTCTGGTACGACGTGAACAGCGTCTGCCTGCCGATCGCGAAGGGCATGGACTTCGGCGTCTGGACCGCCGACGTCGCCCAGAAGGGTGGGTCGGCCCGGTCGCGCCTGGGCTTCGCGCGCACCCAGTTCGGCTTCGGCGACTGGACGCAGCTCCCCGTCGGCGAGCCGGCCGAGGTGACCCTGGACGGGTTCCTGGCGGTCGGCGTGGCGCTGGCCGAGCGGGTCGCCGGCGAGGTCATGGTCTGGGTGGACGGGAAGCCGGTCGCTGCGACCAGCGCGCACCGCGACCAGCGCTACGGCTCGCCCGCGCCGTTCTCCGCGATCTGCATCCCGGCTCACGCGGGGACGACGGTCGAGGTCAGGCCGTCGTTCGGGAAGGCGCCGGCGGAGGCTGCGAAGGTCCAGGCCCGGTTCATCCCGCTCGACGACGCCTGGATCCTCGGCCCGCCCCGCGAGGTCGAGCCCGTGACCCACCTCGTGGCCGACACGGACGGCGTGCTGCACGCCCAGCTCGACGTGGTGGGCGACGGCCCGCGCGCGGTGGTCCGGCTCTACGCCGAGGCGCCCGACCCGTGGGCCGGCTGCTCGGTGCACGTCTACACGCCGCACGTCCGGCTGCTGCGCCATGCCTCGGCGCTGCTGCCGATCGGCAAGGGCGGGAAGTTCTTCAGCAGCTATGCGCCCACCTCGGGGGCGCCGGTGCTGGCGCTCACCTGGACCCCGATCCTCCGTCGCCCGGCGAGCGCCCAGGCCAAGGGCTGACGCGGCGGTTGCCGGTCCGCGCCGATCCTGCCGCCGACCGCGGTGGCACTTACACCGGCGTCGGACCGACTTTGGCTGGACATTTTGTCCACAAGTCACCCGTTTTGACCCGCTTGAAGCCCTATGATCACGAACCGCTGAAGGATCAGCACAGGGGGCACGGCCGCGGAGCGGCCGCAAGGGGGCATGCGTGGAGGCTGTGGACCAGCTCGAGCTGGAGGTCCGCGAGCTCGTCCGGCGCCGGGGCATCGACCCGGTGCGCGATCGCCCGCGCCTGCGCGCCCTGGTCAGCGAGGCTCTCGACGACTACGACGACCGCGCGCTGCGCGGCCACGTCCCCCCGCTCGCCGACCGCGCCTGGACCACCCGGGCGCTGGAGGACGCCGTCGGCGGCCTCGGCCCGCTGCAGGGCTACCTCGACGACCCCACCGTCGAAGAGATCTGGATCAACGCCCCGGACCAGGTGTTCGTCGCTCGCGGCGGTGAGCCCGAGCTCACCACGACGATCCTCGCCGACCAGCAGGTCCGCGACCTCGTCGAGCAGATGCTCAAGGTGTCCGGCCGGCGCCTGGACCTGTCCAGCCCGTTCGTCGACGCCGCACTGCCCGGCGGCGAGCGCCTGCACGTCGCGATCCCGGACGTGACGCGCTCGCACTGGGCCGTCAACATCCGCAAGTACCTCGTGCGAGCCACCCATCTCGACGACCTGGTCGCCCTCGGCTCGCTCACACCCCAGGCCGCACGGTTCCTCGCCGCCGCGGTCGCCGCCGGGCTCAACGTGCTCGTCTCCGGGCCGACCCAGGCCGGCAAGACGACCATGCTCAACGCGCTGGCCGGCTCGATCCCGCCGCGCGAGCGCGTGATCTGCTGCGAGGAGGTCTTCGAGCTTCGCATCGACCACCGCGACACCGTCGCGCTGCAGACCCGGCAACCCAGCCTGGAGGGCACCGGCGAGATCACGCTGCGCCGCCTGGTCAAGGAGGCGCTGCGGATGCGACCGAGCCGGATCATCATCGGCGAGGTCCGTGAGGCGGAGAGCCTCGACATGCTCATCGCCCTGAACTCGGGCGTGCCGGGCATGTGCACCGTGCACGCGAACAGCGCCCGCGAGGCGCTCACCAAGATCTGCACGCTGCCGCTGCTCGCCGGTGAGAACGTCACGGCGGCGTTCGTCGTGCCCACGGTCGCGACCGCGGTCGACCTGGTGGTCCACCTCGAGGTCGACCACCAGGGCCGGCGCCGCACCGCCGAGATCGTCGCCGTCCCGGGCCGGGTCGAGAACGGCGTGGTCGAGACGGCGGACCTCTTCCACCGGCGCGGTGAGCGCCTCGAGCGCGGCACCGGGTTCCCGCCGCACGCCGAGCGGTTCGCCCGGATCGGCGTGGACGTGACCAGCCTGCTGGCCGAGGGCGCCTGAGCGATGGGGGTCGTCGCGGGTCTGCTGCTCGGTGCGGGACTGTGCCTGGTGATGTGGGCGGCGACCTCCGAGCCCACGACCGACCGCCGCCCGGCCCGCTGGCAGCAGCACCTCGGCGACCTGCTGGTGCAGGCGGGCGCGCCGCAGGTGACGCCGCTGGCCCTGGTCGGCGCGTGCGCGGCGACCGGCGGCGTGGTGTTCGTGCTCGCCGCAGCCCTGACCGGGTCCCCGCCGATCGCGGCACCGTTCGCGGCGATGGCGGGGTACGCGCCGCTGGCGCTCGTCCGCGCACGGGCCCGGCGGCGCCGCGCGGCGCTGCGCGCGCTGTGGCCGGACGTCGTGGACCACCTGGTCTCCGGGATCCGTGCCGGGCTGTCCCTTCCTGAGGCGCTCGCACAGGTCGGCGAGCGCGGTCCGGAACAGCTGCGCGAACCCTTCGCGGCGTTCGCCGCGGACTACCGCGTGACCGGCCGGTTCGCCGAGTGCCTGGACGCGCTCAAGGCCCGCCTGGCCGACCCGGTCGCGGACCGGATCGTCGAGTCGCTCCGGCTGACCCGGGACGTGGGTGGCACGGACCTGGGTCGTCAGCTGCGCACGCTCAGCGCGTTCCTGCGCGCGGACGAGCGCACCCGCGGCGAGCTCGAGGCGCGGCAGAGCTGGACGGTCGCCGGCGCGAGGGTGGCCGTCGCGGCGCCGTGGGTGGTCCTCGCGATGCTCGCCACCCGACCCGAGGCGACGGCCGCCTACGACAGCCCGATCGGCGCGCTCGTGCTGGGCGGCGGCGCGTTGAGCTCGGTGGTCGCCTACCAGCTCATGCTGCGACTCGGCCGGCTCCCCGAGGATGCGCGGGTGCTGCGATGACGCCGGTGCTGCAGGGGGCGCTCGCGGGGCTCGTGCTCGGGCTCGGCGGGTTGCTCGTGCTCGCATGGGTGGACGCGCGACGGCCGACCCTCGACGCGCGGCTCGCGCCGTACCTGCGCGTGCCGCAGCGCACCTCGGCCCTGCTGGACCAGCCCGCGCCGCGGACCCCGCTGGGCACGCTCGAGCGCCTGCTCGCACCCGTGATGGCCGACGCGGTGCGCCTGGTCGAGCGGCTCGGGTCGCCCGACGTCGCGGACCGGCTGGCCCGGGCCGGGCGCAGCCAGAGCGTCGAGGAGTTCCGCATCCAGCAGGTGGTGGCCGGAGTCGTGGGGCTCGGCGCCGGCCTCGCGTTCACGTTGGCGCTGGCCGCCGGGCGTGGTGTCGCACCGGTGGCCGGCGCACTGCTCGTGCTGGTCGCCGGCCTGAGCGGGGTCGTGCTGCGCGACGTCGCACTGTCCCGTCAGGTGCGACGCCGCTCGGAGCGGATCCTGCTCGAGCTGCCGACGATCGCCGAGCTGCTCGCGCTCGCGGTGGGCGCCGGCGAGGGGGCCCTCGGCGCGATCGAACGTGTCGCCCAGGTCAGTGACGGCGCGCTCACCGGCGAGCTGCGGCGCGTGGTCGCCGAGGCCCGGTCGGGCACGCCGCTCGTGGTCGCGCTCGAGCAGATGGCCGACCGGACGGCGGTCCCCGCGCTGTCCAGGTTCGCCGAGGCGATCGTGGTCGCGGTCGAGCGCGGGACGCCGCTGGCGGACGTGCTGCGCGCCCAGGCGACCGACGCCCGTGAAACCTCCCGCCGAGAGCTGATGGAGCTCGGCGGGCGCAAGGAGGTCGCGATGATGGTGCCGGTCGTGTTCCTCATCCTGCCGGTCACCGTGGTCTTCGCCGTGTTCCCCGGTCTCAGTGCACTGAGGCTCGACCTGTGAAGGAGTTCTCCGTGGAGTTCGACCCCAGTACCGACCGGGGCGACGTGCCCGGCTGGGTGCTCGTCACGTTGATGACCGCGGGGCTGGTCCTCGCCTTGTGGGCAGTGGCCGGTCCGGCACTGACCCACCTGTTCGAGCAGGCGATCACACGTGTCGGAGCCTTCGGCGGTTGATGGGCGCAACGCCCTTCCACGGGGCGTGGCGTCCCGGTTCGACGGCGAACGCGGCTCCGCGGTCGTCGACATGGTGCTCGTCGGAGCGCTGACCACGCTCCTGTTCGCGGCGGTGCTCCAGCTCGCTCTCGCGCTGCACGTGCGCGCGACGCTCGTCGACTGCGCCGCGGAGGGCGCCCGGTACGGCGCACTGGCCGACCGCTCCCCGGAGCAAGGGGCCGCGCGGGCGGCGGAGCTGGCCACCATGTCGCTCAACGCCGCCTACGCCCACGACGTCTCCGCCCGCCGCGCCGAGCTGGACGGCCTGGCCGTCGTCGAGGTCGACATCACCGCCCCTCTGCCGGTGCTGGGGCTGCTCGGCCCGTCCACCCTCACCGTCTCGGGTCACGCGCTCGCGGAGCTGCCATGACCCGCGCGCTGAGGACCCACCGCACGCGCGCCGGCGACGACGCCGGCAACGCCATCGTGGAGTTCCTCGGCGTGGCTCTCCTCCTGCTGGTCCCCGCCGTCTACCTGGTGCTCGTGGTCGGGCGCCTGCAGGCCGCGTCGTTCGCGGTGGACGGCGCCGCCCGGGAGGCCGTGCGCGCCGTGGTCGCCGCACCCACCAGCGGGTTCGACCCGGAGAGCGCTGCCGTGGCCGCCGTCCAGATCGCGCTGGGCGACCAGAAGCTCGTCGCCGACGACCCGCTGCAGATCACCTGCGTCCCCACGTGCGACACCCCCGACGCGAGCGTGATCGCGTACGTCTCGGTGCACGTCCCGCTGCCGCTCGTCCCGGCCTTCGTGCAGGACAAGGTCCCGCTCGAGGTCCCGGTCGCGGCGACCGCGCAGGGGCGTGTGGGCGAGCTCGTGGACGCCCCGTGAGTCGGCTCGTCGCGCGGCTGCGCGAGGACGACAGCGGCCAGATCCTGCCGCTCGCGCTCGCCTACGGTGTCCTCGCCCTGCTGCTGATCACCGCCGTGGTCTCGGCGACGAGCATCCACCTGGAACGCAAACGCCTGCTCGCCCTGGCCGACCTCGCAGCGTTGAGCGCCGCCGACGCGCTCGACGAGGACGCCTACTTCTCCCGCGACGCAGGCGACGACCTCGTGGTGCTCGGCGAGGACGAGGTGACCGAGCAGGTCACCGCCTACCTCACCGAGGCCGCACCCGCCGACCTCGACGACCTCGCCCTGGTGGCCGCGACCACCGACGGCCGCACCGTCACCGTGACCCTGCGCGCCGTGGCCCGCCCCGCCCTGATCTCCTGGGTCACCGCGCCCTGGTCCGACGGGATCGCGATGGTCGTGACGTCGTCCGCACGGGCCGGGTAGCGGGACCCCGGAAGCCCCGCGTCAGGGACCCGCGCTGGTCCGCTCGACCACCTCGCGCATGGCCGCCGCAGCGCCGGCCGGGTCCCCCGCGGCGATCGCCTGCGCGGCCCGGACGTGCAGGTCGACGTCGTGCGCGTCGGGCGGCAGCTCGGCCCGCTCGACGAGGGCGCGTTCGCGCAGCGCGACGTCCACCACGGCCTGCAGCCGGGCGAACATCGCGTTGCCGGACAGCCGCAGCATCTCGGCGTGCAGGTCGCGGTCCGCCTCGAGGAAGGGGGCCGGGTCGCCAGCGGCGGCGGCCGCGAGGTCCTGCGCAGCCCCGAGCAGCGGTTCGAGATCCTCGGCGGCGATGCGCCCAGCCGCGACGCCGCGCGCCGCAGCCGCTGCCGCCTCCGGCTCGACGGCGAGGCGCAGAGCCCCGAGCTCCTCGACCTGCGCGCCACGGTCCGGTCCGTCGAGGCGCCACTGCACCACGAGCGGGTCGAGCGCGTCCCACCGCTGCGGCGGCGTGATCCGTAGACCGACCCGGCGGCTCGCGGTGAGCATGCCGAGGCTGGCCAGCACGCGGGTCGCCTCGCGGACGATGCTCCGGGACGCGCCGGTGCGTTCGACGAGCTCCTCGACGGTGGTGGTCTCCCCCGGCGCCGGCTCGCCACCGACGATGCCGCGGCCGATCTCGCCGAGGACGCGGTCGAACGTCGTCACCGCTGCGACACCGGGGAGATCACGAGCTCGTCGACGCGGACGTACGGCGGCGAGTCGAGCACGAACTGCACCGTGCGCGCGATGTCGTCCGGCGTGAGCATGACGGCGCGCGCAGCCGCGTCGGGGACCACGGGGCGCTGCTCGAGGAAGTCGGTCGCCACGTCGCCCGGGCACAGGTGGCACGCGCGCACGCCGTGCTCGGCCTCCTGGAGGTTCAGGGTGCGGGTCAGCGACGACAGCGCGGTCTTGCTCGCCGAGTAGGCGACGCCGGCACCGGGCTGGAACGTCCAGCCGGCGTACGACGAGATCACCACGACCACGCCGCCCGACGCGCGCAGGTCCGGCAGGGCCGCGTCGATCGCGCTCGCGGCCGCCGTGAGGTTCGTCGCGACGACGTCCTCGAGCTCGGCGAGGTCCTGGTCCGCCCAGCGGCGGCGCGGCGAGTTCCGCCCCGCGGCGAGCACCACGGCGTCCAGCCTCCCGAGCTCGGCGACCACGGCGCGCTCGGCCGCGACGGTCGCGGCCCGGTCCCTCGCGTCGAGCGGGACGGCGATCGCGTGTCCGCCCGACGCCTCGATCTCGGCGACGGTCTGTTCGAGGGGCTCGCGGCGCCGGCCGCTGATCGCGACCGCCCAGCCGGCAGCCGCGGCGGTGCGGGCCACCGCCTGACCCATGCCTGAGCCTCCGCCGGTGATCCACAGCACGCGTCGCGTCATCGCGATTCCCTTCTCCGCCGAGGAGCAATAGTATGCTCAATCACTAATAGTATGCCTAATAGGAGGCGGAGCGATGGAGCTCGACCTGAGGGACCGCGTCGTCGTCGTCACGGGAGCCGGCCGCGGCATCGGCGCGACGATCGCCGAGCGGTTCGCGGCCGAGGGCGCGTGGGTCGCGGCGCTCGACCTCGCCTTCCCGGCCGAGCCGGACGCGGCTGCCGAGCGCCTCACCCGGTTCGTCTGCGACGTCACCGACCCGGACTCGGTGCAGGCCGCCGTCGACGCCGTCGTCGGCCGGTTCGGGACCGTCGACGTGCTCGTCAACAACGCCGGCATCAACGTCGAAGGTCTGGTCACCGACCTGACCTGGGACCGGTGGCGCGCGGCGTTCGACGTGAACGTCGGCGGCACCTTCCTGATGAGCCGGGCCGTCGCACCCGTCATGCAGCACGCCGGCCGCGGACGGATCCTCAACGCCGCGTCGTTCGCCGCCATCGTGCCGAGCGTCGGCAGCGCCGCCTACGCGGCGTCGAAGGCTGCCGTGGTGCAGCTCACCCGGGTACTCGCGTCCGAGCTCGGGCCGTGGGGCATCACCGTCAACGCCTACGCCCCTGGCATGGTGCCGACCGCCATGAACGGGTTCGCCGAGATGGAGCCCGCGGCGCAGGACCGCCTGCTCGACACCCTGTCGCTGCGGCGCTGGGAGACGCCGGACGACGTCGCGAACGTGCTGATCTTCCTCGCGAGCGACGCCTCGGCCTACGTCACGGGCACCTTGGTCGACGTGTCGGGCGGCAAGCTCGCGACCCAGATCCCGGCCCGCGCGTACGGGCGCTGACCGGTCACCGGCCGCCTTCCCGCGGCCGCCCGTCGGCCGTCCCGGCGCCGCGACCCACCGGTCACGGCCTTCCGCCGCGGCTCAGAACCCGACCCGGGCACCCCGCACGTTCGTCGCCAGCGAGTACACCGACATCCCCGCGGTCATGAACAGCCGGCTCGCGGCGCGGCCGCCGAACACGACGTTCGCGCACGGCTCCGGCAGGTCCACGACCCCGAGCAGCGCCCCGTCGGCCGCGTGCACGCGGACACCGTGGGCGGACCGCTCGGTGCCGATCCACCCGCACCACAGGTTCCCCGACTCGTCGACCGCGAAACCGTCCGGCTCACCGTCGACGCCCTCGATCACGACCCTCGCCTCGCCGACCGACCGCAGGTCCTCGCCCACGGCCATCGCGTGGATCGCCGGACGCGGCTCGCGCGAGGACTCCACGAGGTAGAACGTCCGGCCGTCCGGCGAGAACGCCAGACCGTTCGGGTTGCGGAACTCGTCGGACACCACGGTCAGCTCGCCTGAGACGGGGTCGACCCGGTACACGTTCGTGCTCAGCTCGGGCTCGGCGCGGTGCCCCTCGTAGTCACCGGCGATCCCGAACACCGGGTCGGTGAACCACAGCGCCCCGTCCGGCGCGACCGCGACGTCGTTCGGGCTGTTCAGGCGCTTGCCGTCCCACGAGTCGGCGAGCACGGTGAGGGTCCCGTCGTACTCGGTCCGGACCACCCGGCGGCCGCCGTGCTCGCACGTGACGAGCCGCCCCCGGGCGTCGCGCACGTTGCCGTTCGCGTTGCCGGACGGCTGACGGAACACCGAGACGGCGCCGGTGCGCTCGTCCCACCGGTACATCCGGTCGCCGGCGACGTCGCTCCAGATCAGCGACCGGTGGTCACCGAACCAGACCGGACCCTCGGCCCACCGCAGGCCCGTCGCGATCCGCTCGACCGAGGTCAGGCGCGGCACCATCGCACGGAAAGCGGGATCGACCGCGCGGACCCGTGGGTCCGGATAGGTGTCGGAGAGTGCGCCGATGTGGTCGGGCCCGCGCAGCCCCTGGGCGTCGTCGCTCATGGCGCCATCCTGCCCTGCTGCCTGCCGTGCGGGGGTGCCACTCGAGGCGCTCAGCCGCCGACCGCGACCTCGCCCGCTCCCCCGCGTCCTTCGACGATCCCCACGATCTCGAACGCCAGCTCGGCCGGCTTGGTCAGCTGCGGCCAGTGACCGGTGGGCAGGTCGACGATCCTGCGGTGCCGCATCCGGGAGAGCTCACGCACGTACGGGTGCTCGTCGCCCATCAGCTTCTCGAGCGTGACCGACGGGATCGAGCAGGCGATCACGGTGGTCGGCACGTAGTAACGGTCGCCGTGGTGCACGCGCAGCGGGTCCCGGGCGACGCCGGCCGGCTCGGGGATCGCGATCCGCTCGAGCTCGGCGCGCACCTTCGGGGTCATGTCCCGCAGCTCGGCGTCCTCGAACGCGTCCCAGCCCGGGAACGGCACCTCGTCCTCCTCGACCGGCAGCTCGTCGTTGATCATCTGCCCGTCGGCGAACGGTCCGGAGTCGACGTAGATCGCGTGCTCCACCTTGTGCGGCCGCGCGTCGGCCGCACCGGCCACGATCGACCCGCCGCCCGAGTGGCCCACCAGCACCACCTTCTCCGGGGCCTGGTCGACCCGGGCCACGACGGCGGCCACGTGGTCGGCGAGGCGCACGTTCGAGCGGTCCGCGTCGCGGGACTCCTTGCCGGGCAGCGTGAGCGGCTCGACGTCGTACCCGTGCGCGTGCAGGGCCGCGGTCACCTTCCCCCACGAGTCACCGTCAAGCCAGAAGCCCGGGACGAGGATCACGTGCGTCATACCTATGACGCTAGGCCGGTCGACGCACCCTTGCCCAGGGATTGGGCCGGACTTCCGTTCCGCGAACCGTCCCGTCTCAGCCGGCCCGTGGCTCGGACCTGGACCCGGGCGCGACCCGGGACGACCGGCGCCGCGCACCCGGGTACCCTGGACGGTCGTGGCTGCCACCGACTTCCCCACCGAGATCTCCGCCCTGCGGACCACGCTCGGCACGATCAGCGCCGTCGTCGATCCGGACGGGCTGCGCGCCAAGATCGCCGACCTGTCCGAGCAGGCCGCAGCGCCGGACCTGTGGGACGACCAGGAGAAGGCGCAGCAGGTCACGTCGGCCCTCTCGCACGCGCAGAACGAGCTCGAGCGTGTCACCGGCATGCACCAGCGCCTCGAGGACCTCGAGACCCTGGTCGAGATGGCCGAGGAGGAGGACGACGCGGAGACCATGGCCGACGCCGAGGCCGAGCTCGTCGCCCTGAAGAAGGACCTCGACGCCATGGAGGTCCGCACGCTGCTGTCCGGCGAGTACGACTCGCGCGAGGCCGTGGTGACCATCCGGTCCGGGGCCGGCGGCGTGGACGCGGCCGACTTCGCCGAGATGCTGCTGCGGATGTACCTGCGCTGGGCCGAGCGGCACGGGTATCCGACCCAGGTCCTGGACACCTCTTACGCGGAGGAAGCCGGGCTGAAGTCCGCGACCTTCGAGGTCAAGGTGCCCTACGCGTTCGGCAACCTCTCGGTGGAGGCCGGCACGCACCGCCTGGTGCGGATCTCGCCGTTCGACAACCAGGGCCGCCGGCAGACCTCGTTCGCCGCGGTCGAGGTGGTCCCGCTGATCGAGCAGACCGACCACATCGACATCCCGGAGAACGAGATCAAGGTCGACGTGTTCCGCTCGTCGGGTCCGGGCGGCCAGTCCGTGAACACGACGGACTCGGCGGTGCGCCTGACCCACCTGCCGACCGGCATCGTCGTGTCGATGCAGAACGAGAAGTCGCAGATCCAGAACCGTGCAGCCGCGCTGCGCGTGCTCCAGTCCCGCCTGCTGCTGCTGCGTCAGGAGGAGGAGCGCGCCACCAAGAAGGAGCTGGCCGGCGACATCAAGGCCAGCTGGGGCGACCAGATGCGTTCCTACGTGCTGCAGCCGTACCAGATGGTCAAGGACCTGCGCACCGAGCACGAGGTCGGCAACCCGGCCGCGGTGTTCGACGGCGACATCGACGGGTTCATCGAGGCCGGCATCCGCTGGCGCCAGGGCGTCGGCGCGCAGAGCTGACCGCGCTCCCCGCCGAGCCCGCGTCCGCACGGACGCATCGCGCCGTCCCGCGGCTAGCCCTGCTCCCCCAGCAGGAAGTCGTCGACGACCCGCACGAACTCCTCGGGCTCCTCGAGGTGGATCACGTGGCTCGAGTCGACCCGCAGGTAGGTCCCGTCGGACAGCAGCGACATGGCCCGGTCGGCGTCCTCCTGGCTCATCGCGCCGTCGAGGATGCCGTCCTCGGTCCAGGAGAAGTCCGCGTGCAGCAGCAGGGTCGGGCAGGTGATCTCGGAGAGCGCCTCGGCGTGGTCGAAGCCCTCGTTCCAGGTGCCGTCGTAGAACGCGGCGCCGAACCGCGGGTCGTACTCCTCCAGGCCGCGCATCAGCAGCTTCACGGTCTCGTTGGGGATGATGCCGAGCTCGACCGGCTCACCGGGGTTGGCCTCGCGGTAGGAACCGACGAAGTACGTGATCACGCCGGACGAGCCGGGGAACACGTAGGTGTCGAAGAACCTCGTGTTGTAGTCGAGCCAGTACAGGAGGAAGTCGCCGTCGTCGCCCTCGGTCGCGGCGGCGTAGCTGCTCGCGAACGCCTTGTCGGCGATGGTCTGCTTGATCCGCGGGTACTCGGCGGCGAACAGCGGCGGGTCCTCGAGCACGATCGCCTCGACCAGCTCGGGCCGGTTGGCGGCGAGCCAGACGGTGAGCAGGCCGCCGGAGGAGTTGCCGGAGACGTAGGCGGGCTCGCCGACCACCTGGGCGATGAAGTCGCCCAGGTCGGCGCCGATCTGGTTCGCGGTCATCGGGTAGTCGTCGGGGTACGTGGTCTCGCCGTGGCCCTGATAGTCGACGACGTACACGTGGTAGCTCTCGGCGAGTGCCGGCATCACCCGGCTGTAGTCGAACCAGTCCATGAGCTGGGCGTGCAGCAGCACCAACGGCGTGCCGTTGTCCGGACCCTCGACGTAGCTGAAGTCGACCTGGTTGACCTGCGCACGCTTGGCGACGTACCCGGCGTCGGTGACCTTCTGCGCCCACGGGTCCACGTAGGTGTCGACCTTGTGCTTGACCACGACGAACGCGACCAGGCCGGCGAGCACGAGCACGCCCGCGGTGGCCCCCAGCGCGATCCCGACCTTCGCGCCCCGCGAGCGGGTGCGGCGGGGTCGGGGGGCTGCGGCGTCGTCCGCCATTGGGTCTCCGTTCGGGTGTCCGGTGGGGCGACGTGCGGCCCGCTGCGCCGGCGGCCTTCGGAGCGGCCGCTGGCGCCGGGGACCGACATCGGCCATAATTCTTCATGAAGAATACCTCACGCAGCTGCCCCGTGCCCGCCCCGGCGGCCCACCGCGGCGCAGAGCACCCGGACGGAGGAGCACATGACCGGAGCACCGACGGCGTCCCGGTCCCGCGCGGAGGTCGCGGCGGAGACCATCGGCCGGCTCGCGAGGGACCTCGACCCGGGCGCACGCCTCGGGAACCGGGCCGAGCTGCGCGAGGCGTGCGCCGTCTCGGTCGGCACGCTGCACGAGGCGTTGCGCCTGCTCCAGTCCACCGGCGAGGTCGTCGTGCGGACCGGTCCCGGCGGCGGGGTGTTCAAGGGCGAGAGCTCGGCGCTGTCCGACCTGGTGCGCTCGGTGCGCGGGCAGGCCGGGGCGCCCGTCGACTACGCCGAGATCGCCCGGGTGCTCGACGCGCTCGCGCCTCTGGTCATCGACGACGCGATCCGGGGCCTGGACGACGACGCGCGCACCGTCCTGCGTCGACGCGCCGACGCCCTGGCCGCCGCCGACCACTCCCTGCGGGACGTCGTCCGCGCCAGCCTCGAGCTCTTCGCCACGATCGTCTCGACCCCGCCGCCGGGCGTCCTGCGCACCGTCGTCGCCTCGATCCTGCGCGTGCAGCTGGACCTGCTGCGGCGCATCGACACGCACGTCGACCCGGACTGGCGCGCCGTCGTGGACCAGCACGTCGCCGCCGCCACCGCGGTGGTCGACGCGATCCTCGCGGGCGACCTGGACGCCGCGCTCGCCGCCCGCGCGCGCCCCGAGTTCGGCCTGCTCTTCGAGCGCGTCGCGCAGACGCCCTGGACCTAGGCGCGGCAGAGCGCGCGCCTCGCGGCGGACCCGCGCCGCGGGCCCAGCGCGTCCCGGTCAGAGCGTCCCGGTCAGAGCGTCCCGGTCAGAGCGTCCGGGACCAGGCGACGATCCGGTCGACCGCCTCGCCGACCACCTCGGGCGTCGTCGCGAACGACAGCCGCACCGTCCGCGTCCCGTCGACCGGGTCGAAGTCGGTGCCCGGCGTGAGCGCGACGTCGGCCTCGGCCAGCAGGCGGGTGCAGTACGTGCGCGAGTCGAGACCCGCGGCCGAGATGTCGGCGTACACGTAGAAGGCGCCGTCGGCGGGTGCGGCGTCCCGCCAGCCCAGGTCGGCGAGCCGGTCGAGCACGACCGCACGCGAGCGCTCGTAGGTCGCCACGTTCGCGTTCGCCTCGGCGTACGCCTCGGGCGTGAAGGCCGCGGTCGCCGCCTGCTGGGACAACGTCGGCGGGCACAGCGCGAGGTTCCCGGCCAGCGCGTCCACCGGGGCCAGCAGGTCCGGCGGCAGCAGCAGCCAGCCGAGCCGCCACCCGGTCATCGCCCAGTACTTCGAGAACGACCCCGCGACCACGACTCCCTGGTCGAGGTTCGTCGCGGCGGTCGGCGCGCCGGCGGACGACCCGGCGGGCAGCAGGTCGCGCATCGCGTCGGCGGCACCGTCGCGGTACGTGATGCCGTGGTAGAGCTCGTCGCTGACCAGGCGCACGCCGTGCTCGGCGCACCACTGCGCGAGCGCGTCCAGGGTCGCCGGCTCGATCAGCGTCCCGGTCGGGTTGGCCGGCCCGGCCAGGATCAGGCCGTCCAGCGGCCCGGACCCGGCCACCACGGCGTCGAGCAGCGCAGGGGTCGGCTGGTAGCGCTCGGCCGGTCCGCACGGCACGTCGACCACCTCGCAGCCGAGCGCCGCGAGCAGGTTCCGGTAGGCCGGATAGCCCGGGCGCACCACCGCGACCCGGTCGCCGGCCTCGAAGGCCGCGAGGAACGCCAGCACGAAGCCGCCCGACGCCCCGGTCGTCACGGCCACCTGCCCGGGGTCCACCGCCACGCCGTACCAGCGGTGGTAGTGCCCGGCGATCTCGTGCCGCAGCGCGGGCATGCCCAGCGCCTCGGTGTAGCCCAGCTCGCCCGCGTCCAGCGCCTGGCGGGCGCGGGCCCGCACGGCCGCGGGAGCCCCGGCCGACGGCTCGCCGGCGCACAGGTTGAGCACGTGGTGCCCGAGCGTTCGTCTCGCGTTGGCCGCGGCGATCACCTCCATCACCGCGAACGGTGGGACCAGCGAGCGACGCGCGACCTTCATGCCCCCATCCTGCCCCGGCCGACGCGGGTCGGTCGCCGGGTCGCGCCCCGGCCGATCTCCGGGCGACCCTGGGTAGCATCGACGCCGTGACAACGCTCGTCCTCACCGTCATCGGCGACGACCGCGCCGGGCTCGTCAAGGCCCTGGCCGACGTCGTCTCCGCGCACGACGGGAACTGGGAGCGCAGCCACCTCGCCGAGCTGGCCGGCAAGTTCGCCGGGATCGTCGAGGTGTCCGTGCCGCCGGCCCGCGCCGCCGAGCTCCAGGAAGCCCTGCGCCGGCTCAGCGGGCTGCTCGACGTCGAGGTGCAGACCGGCACCGCCGGGCCGACCGGCACGGACGAGGCCCGGTCGGCCGGGCGCGAGGTGCTGGTCGAGGTCCTCGGCAACGACCACCCGGGCATCGTCCACGCGGTCTCCGCCGCGCTCGCCGAGCACGGGCTGAGCGTCACCGAGCTGGAGACCTCCACACGTGAGGCCCCGATGGTCGGCGGCCGGCTCTTCGAGGCGCGGGCCTTGGTCGCCGTTCCCGACGGGTTCGACCTGGCCGAGCTCCGCGCCACCCTGGAGCAGATCGCGAGCGAGGTGCTCGTGGACCTCACGCTCAGCGCTCACGCCCCGTCGTAGGCGCCCGCGGCGAGGTCCTCGACCAGGGTCGGCTGATCGGGCGCCCACCCGAGGAGCTCGCGGGTGAGCCCGCTCGAGGCGGGCAGGTCCGCGGCGAAGAACATGGCGAGCCAGCCGAAGTGCGCCTCGACGTCCTGCGGCGCGACCGAGCGCACGGGCAGGTCGTAGCGCGCGCCGATCGCCTCCGCGATCCGTCGCGTCGTGATGCCCTCCTCGGCCAGCGCGTGCAGCGCCGTGCGCGCCGGTGCGCGGTCCACCCCGAGCGCGACGACCCGGGCCGCGTCGCGCACGTGCACCGCGGGCCAGCGGTTGGTCCCGTCGCCCGGGTAGCCCGCGAACCCGGCGTCCCGGGCGATCCGCACGAGCCGCGCCACGAAGCCGTGGTCGCCGCGGCCGTGGACGGTGGGTGGGAAGCGGACGACCATCGGCCGCACGCCACGGTCCGCGAAGCCGAAGGCCAGGTCGCCGTGGGCGGCACGGGGGTTGCCGGCGGGCGCCGGGGTGTCGGTCTCGGTGGACACCTGGCCGGGCCGCACGCCCGTTCCGCCGATCACGACCAGCGGTCCGCCCCGCCCCTCGAGCGCCTCACCGAGCGTGCTGATGGCGAGGCGATCGGTCTCGAGCGCGTGAGCCATGTCGGAGAAGTCGTGGTCGTAGCCGAGGTGGACCACACCGTCGGCGTCGCCGGCCGCGGCGCGCAGCGAGGCGAGGTCCTCGAGGTCCCCGCGGCGCACCTCGGCCCCGAGGCCGGCGATCCGGTCGGCCGAGGCATCGGAGCGGGCCAGGCCGATGACCTCGTGCCCGGCCGCGAGCAGCTCGGGGACCGTGTGCGAGCCGATCCAGCCCGAGGCCCCGGTGACGACGATGCGCATGGCGATTCTCCTGTCGGTCGTCCGCGACGTGATGTCACGTGATGACATCGACGCTAACACGCGATGTCACTCTGTGTCATCGCGTGCTCCGGGCCGCTACCCTGCTGCCATGGGTCGGTGGGCACCGGGAGCCGAGTCGCGGCTGCGGCTCGCCGCGCTCGAGCTGTTCGCCGAGCGCGGGTACGAGGCCACCACGGTCGCCGACATCGCCGAGCGCGCCGGGCTCACGGCCCGCACGTTCTTCCGCTACTTCGCCGACAAGCGCGAGGTGCTGTTCGGCGGGAACGACGTGCTCACCCGGCGCTTCGTCGCCGCCGCCGAGGCCACCCCGGCCGGCGCTCCCCCGCTCGCCGTGGTCACCGCCGCGCTGGACGAGTTCGCCGCACTGGTCGGCGAGGACCGGGAGTGGTCCAGCCGGCGCCGCGCGGTGATCGACGCCACACCCGAGCTGCTCGAGCGGGAGCTGGCCAAGCTCTCCTCGATGTCCACCGCCCTCGCCGGCGTGCTGCGCAGCCGCGGCGTTCCCGAGCTCGACGCCGCACTCGCCGCGGAGACCGGCCTCGCCGTGCTCCGGACCGCCTTCGACCGCTGGACCACCGACGACACGACGGCCTCGCTCACCGCCGTCATGCACGAGACGCTCGGCCGGCTCCACGGGCTCACCGCAACCGGCTGATCCACCCCCGGCCCGGGCCGCGCGCCCGCCCGAGATGTCCGAATCGCACGACATCGTCACAGGTCAGGGCGGCGTGTTGGGTCCGGAACCGGCGGCGCTCGTGCTTACAGTCGAACGGAGCACGCCCAGGTGGCGCGCTTGTTCGCTTGCCATTCGACGTGGGGACGCCGTGATCCGACTCGAGAACGTCACCAAGGTCTACGCGCGCGGCGCCCGACCGGCGCTGGACGCGGTGGACCTGGAGATCGAGCGCGGCGAGTTCGTGTTCCTCGTCGGCGCCTCCGGATCGGGCAAGTCCACGATGCTGCGGCTGATGCTGCGCGAGGAGCGCCCCACCGCAGGTCTGGTGTTCGTCGCGGGCAAGAACCTGTCGACCCTGTCCACCTGGAAGGTCCCCTACCTGCGTCGCCAGATCGGCACCGTGTTCCAGGACTTCCGGCTGCTGCCCAACAAGACGGTGTTCGAGAACGTCGCGTTCGCGCTGCAGGTGATCGGCAAGCCGAAGCACCACATCATGACGACCGTCCCGGAGACCCTCGAGCTGGTCGGGCTCGGCGGCAAGGAGAAGCGCCGCCCGCACGAGCTGTCCGGTGGTGAGCAGCAGCGCGTCGCGATCGCGCGCGCCTTCGTCAACCGGCCGAGCATCCTGCTCGCCGACGAGCCCACCGGGAACCTCGACCCGACCACGAGCGTCGGCATCATGCGGCTGCTGGACCGGATCAACCGGACCGGCACCACGGTGGTCATGGCGACCCACGACGACGAGATCGTCGATCAGATGCGCAAGCGCGTGGTCGAGCTGGACACCGGCCAGGTGGTGCGCGACCAGTCCCGCGGCGTCTACGGCTCGGACCGCTGAGGGGACCCCGCGATGCGACTCCAGTTCATCCTCTCCGAGATGCTCCTCGGCCTGCGCCGGAACATGTCGATGGCGGTCTCGGTCATCCTCGTCACGTTCGTGTCGCTGACCTTCGTCGGCGCGGCCGGTCTGCTCCAGCTGCAGATCAACCAGCTCAAGGACGAGTGGTACGACAAGGTCGAGGTCTCGATCTTCCTGTGCCCGGCCGACTCCGAGGCGGCGACCTGCGCGGGCGGCGAGGCCAGCCAGGACCAGATCGACGCGATCGGCGCCGAGCTCGAGTCCGACGCCCTCGCGCCGTACGTGGAGAAGGTCTACTTCGAGTCCAAGGAGCAGGCGTTCGAGTCGTTCCAGAACCGGTTCGGCGACGAGTGGTGGGCGCAGAGCGTCACGGTGGACCAGATGCAGGCGTCCTACCGCGTCGCGCTGGTGGACCCCGAGCAGTACCAGGTGGTCAGCGAGTACTTCACCGGCCGGCAGGGCGTGGAGGAGGTCCGTGACCAGCGTGAGGTCATCGAACCGCTGATCCTGGTGCTGAACCGGGCCACCCTGATGGCCGCCGCGCTCGCCGCGGTGATGCTGCTCGCGGCCGTGCTGCTGATCACCACGACCATCCGGTTGTCCGCGATGAGCCGACGCCGCGAGACCGGGATCATGCGGCTGGTCGGCGCGTCCAACCTGTTCATCCAGCTGCCGTTCATGCTCGAGGGCGCGATCGCCGCGACGCTCGGCGCGGGACTGGCGATCGCCGGGCTCTGGTTCGGCGTGCGGTACCTCGTCGAGGACTGGCTCGCCGGGTCGGTCAGCTTCATCCGCTACATCGGTACCGACGCGGTGTGGACGATCGCGCCGATCCTCCTGGTCATCGCCATAGGCCTGGCCGCGGTGTCATCTCTGGTCTCCCTGAGCCGATACACGAAGGTGTGATGATGCGACGCCAGCTGAGAGCCCTGATGGCCGCGCTCATCGGCGTGGCTCTGGTCACCGTCGGCTTCGCGGTGCCGTCGCAGGCCGACGAGTGGGACGACAAGCGGGCGCAGAACCAGGCCCGCCAGGACGCGGTGAACAAGGCGCTGGACGAGCTGAGCGCCGAGCTGGAGGAGACCGGTCAGGCCCTGATCGACGCGTACGCCGAGCTGCAGGGCATCCAGGCCCAGATCCCGGTCGCCGAGGCGCAGCTCAAGGAAGCCGAGGACACCCTCGCCACGCTGCAGCGCGAGGCCGCGATCATCGCGCAGCGCCTGGAGACGGCGACCACGCTGGAGTCCGAGATCACCACGAAGATCGAGACGGACACCCAGCGCGCGGACGACCTGCGCGCCGCGATCGGCCGGATGGCGCGCGACGCCTACAAGGGCGACATGACCACCTCGGCGATGTCCGCCGTGCTGGACTCCTCGAGCACCGACGAGTTCGTGCAGCAGTCCGAGCTGGCGTCGGTCGCGCTGCGCACCCAGACCCAGGCGTTGCGTGAGGTCGAGCAGATCGTCGGCGTGAACCGCAACCGCGAGGCACGCCTGGTGGCGGTCCGCGAGCAGATCACCGAGCTGAAGAAGGAAGCCGACCAGAACGTCGCCGACGCCGAGGTCGCCCGGCAGAAGGCCGAGGCCCGCAAGGCGGACCTCGTCGCGCTCGAGAAGGAGGCCAAGGCCAAGGCCGCCGAGATCGAGAGCCAGAAGGCGTCCCTGCAGGACCAGCAGGCCGAGCTCGAGAAGCAGCAGGCCCAGCTCGAGGCCGACCTGAAGAAGATCGTCGCGGCCCAGGAGGAGGCCCGCCGCAAGGCCGGCCAGACCCCGATCGGCTCCACGGCGTCGCAGCCGTTCATCAACCCGTCGTCGGTCAACCCGATCTACAAGACCTCCGACTACGGCATGCGGTTCCACCCGATCCTGCACTACTGGCGGATGCACGCCGGGGTCGACCTGCGCACCTGGTGCAACACCCCGGTGTACGCGGCGGCCGCTGGCACGGTCGAGTGGGCCCAGTACCGGGCCGGCTACGGCAACCAGGTCATGCTGAACAACGGGTACTGGAACGGCAAGTCGCTGATGTCGAGCTACAACCACCTCAGCTCGTTCGCGGTGTCCGCGGGCCAGAAGGTGTCCCAGGGCCAGCTGATCGCCTACGCCGGGAACACCGGCACGTCGGCCGCGTGCCACCTGCACTTCGAGGTGTACATCAACGGCGCGACCACCGACCCCTGGCCGCTGATCGCGAAGTAGCAGCCGATCGGGTCGCCGGCGGCGGCTCGTAGCAGGCGGCCGGCGGTGCGGGCCTCGACAATCGGCTCGGGTCGGTGCGGGCCGGTCCCCTAACCTTGGAGGCATGGCCAAGGAAACCGGGCGTCGGCTGGTCGCCTCGAACAAGAAGGCGCGGCACGACTACCACATCGACGAGACCTTCGAGGCAGGTCTCGTGCTGACCGGTACCGAGGTCAAGGCGCTGCGGGCGGGGCGCGCGTCGCTCGTGGACGGCTTCGTCGCGGTGGACCGCGACGGCGAGGCCTGGCTGGAGAACGTGCACATCCCGGAGTACTCCGAGGGCACCTGGACGAACCACGCCCCACGCCGCAAGCGCAAGCTCCTGCTGCACCGGCGCCAGATCGCCGAGATCGCGCACGAGACCCAGGCCAAGGGCGTGACCGTGGTGCCGCTGAGCCTGTACTTCGTCGACGGCCGCGCCAAGGTCGAGATCGCGCTCGCGCGGGGCAAGAAGGAGTACGACAAGCGCCACGCGCTGCGTGAGCGCCAGGAGAACCGCGAGGCCCAGGCCGCCATGAGCCTGCGTCGCCACGACTGAGACCGGGCGGATCGGTGCAGGGTTCGGTGACGACGGCGACGCAGGGGGCTGGTTCGGTGCAGGTGGTACGCAGGTTCGGTCGGCTCGTCGCTGCCGTGGGGGTCGGGCTGGGCGCCCTGCTGGCGCTCGCCGGGCCGGCGGCGGCCGACTCCGAGGACGTCATCACGTCCTACGACGAGGCGATCACGTTGGACAAGGACGGCACCGCGCACGTGGTGCTCGACCTCACGATGGACTTCGGGCAGTCCCCCAACCACGGCCCGTACCTCACGTACGTCGTCAAGCAGTACTACGACGACACCCAGGACCGGGTGTACCGCTACTCGCGGCTGCGGGTCTCGAGCGACGACGCACCGGATGCGGTGTCCACCGAGGAGGACGGCGACGAGCTGGTGATCCGGATCGGCGACGAGGACACCACGATCACCGGTGAGCACAGCTACCGGATCACCTACGACGTCGACGGCTGGGTGAACCCGGCCGGCTACCCGTTCCCGAGCGGCGAGCTCGATCAGGACGAGCTGTACCTCAACGTGATCGGCCAGTACTGGACCGTGCCGCTGGAGAACGTCACCGTCACGCTGGACGCGCCCGGCGAGATCACCGACGTGGCCTGCTACGCGGGCCCGACCGGGTCCGCCACGCCGTGCGACGACGCCACCTCGAAGGGCTCGCAGGCGGCCTGGCGGCAGAGCCTGGTGAGCCCGGGCGAGCAGCTCAGCGTGGTCGCGGCGATGCCCGCGGGCACGGTGCACACCGAGCCGATCCTGCAGGAGCGCTGGGCCCCGGAGCGCGCGTTCGCGCTGAGCGCCGGCAGCGGGCTCGGCGCCGCGCTCGTCGCCCTGGTGGGCGGCGGCCTGGCGATCTGGCGGGTGCGCCGACGCGGGCGCGACCAGGCGTACCTGGGCCTGACGCCCGGCCTGGAACCTGCGCCCGGGCAGGAGCACGCCACGGGTCCGCGGCGCTCGACCCCGATCAGCGTGCAGTTCACTCCCCCGCCCGGCCTGCACCCCGGTCAGCTCGGCACGCTGGTCGACGAGCAGGCCGACGTGCGCGACGTCACGGCGTCGATCATCGACCTCGCGGTGCGCGGGTACCTGGTGATCGAGCGGATCGGCGACCCGCAGCCGGGGTCGCGCAAGGCGGACTGGCGGTTGACCCGCACGGACAAGCCGGACTCCGACCTGGTCGGCTACGAGCACCGGCTGCTGTCCGCGCTGGTCGGCACACGTTCCTCGGTCGAGCTGTCCGAGCTGCGCACGACGTTCCTGTCCTCACTCCAGCGCGTCCAGGCCCTGCTCTACGAGGACGTCACCGACCGCGGCTGGTTCTCCGCGAACCCGCGCACGGTGCGGATGCGCTGGATCGCGGCCGGCGTCGGGCTCGTGGTGCTCGGGCTCGGGCTGACGGTGCTGCTCGCCGCGACGACCCACGCGGGGCTGGTCCCGCTGCCGCTGGTGCTGGTCGGCTTCCTGGTGGTGATCCTGTCGAAGTTCGCACCGGCCCGGACCGCGGCGGGCAGCGCGGTGCTCGCGCAGACCGAGGGCTTCCGCCGCTACCTCGCCACGGCCGAGGCGGACCAGCTGCGGTTCGAGGAGGGCGAGGACCTGTTCAGCCGGTACCTGCCGTACGCCGTGGCGTTCGGGCTCACCGAGCGCTGGACCCGGCTGTTCGCCGAGCTGGCCGCGCGCGGCGTGCCGCTCGCGACGCCGACCTGGTACGTGGGCCCGTGGGGCCACGCGTACTTCTGGGCGTACGCGGGGGCGTTCGAGCAGGACCTGTCCGGCTTCACGTCGGTCGCGGACACCGCGATCTCGGCGCCGACGCCGGGGTCCAGCGGGTCGTCCGGGTTCTCCAGCGGCGGCGGGTTCTCCGGCGGCGGCGTCGGCGGGGGCGGCGGCGGGTCCTGGTAGGACGAGCGGCCGTGCCCGGTCGGCGGGTCCGGCCGCGTCCGGGCCCGTGCGTGCGCCCGCGACGGGGCGCCCGCACGGGCCGGTGACGCTACCTCAGGCGGTGCGGGCCCAGCGGGCCAGCTGACCCACCTCGACGACGCGCTTGCGGGCGACCGCGGCGATCGCGGCGGCGAACCCGACGGCGCCCCACAGCACGAGCATCACGGCGGCTGCGACGAAGCCGGTCTCGCTGAACACGACGGCGCGCAACCCCTCGACCACCGGGGCGGTCGGGAGCACCCCGGCGAGCCCGGTGAGCAGCGCGGGCGCGGTGGAGATCACCCCGGTGGCGAGCGTGACCACCGCGACCACCACGGCGATGAACCGGCCGACGCCGCCGAGCAGCGCGGACAGTCCCTGGTTGACCGCGGTGAGCGCGACCGCGGCCAGCACCGCGAGGCCGCCGAACTGGAACCACTGCCCGAGGTCGAGGTCGAGTGCGATCCCCATCACCACGGTGAGCGCCACGGCCTGCCCGACGCCGATCCCTGCGGCCGGCCACAGCGCGCGCCAGGCGAGCGCGACCGAGGACCTCGGCGAGCCGAGCGCCTCACGGCTGATCGGCGTCAGCACCAGGTAGGTGGCCATCGCGCCGAGCCACAGCGCGAGCGCCACGAGCATCGGGACGCTGGCGTTGCCGAGCGGCGAGGACGACTCGGTCGCGGTGACCGGGGTCGCGATGACCGCGGCGAGCGAGGTCGCCTCGGCGTCGGTGTAGGTCGGGATCTGGTCGACGGCCTCGGTCAGGCCGGACGCGAGCTGGTCCGCGCCGTCGGCGACCTGGGTCGCACCGTCGGCGAGCTGGTCGGCCCCGTCGGCGAGGTCACCGGCTCCGGTGGCCGCGCCGGCCTGTCCGTCGGCGAGCTGGTAGGCACCGTTCTCGGACTGCTGGGCGCCGCTGGCGAGCGCGCCGGCACCCGACGCGGCGTCGGCAGCGCCGGAGGCCAGCTGGTCCGCGCCCGAGGCCGCGTCGGCCGCGCCGGAGGCCAGCTGGTCCGCGCCCGAGGCGGACTGGGCGAGGTAGCTCGCGAGCGTGCTCAGGCCGTCGGCCGACTGCTGCGCGCCGTCGGCGAGCTGCTGCCCACCGGCCGCGAGCTGGTCGAGGCTGTCGGCGAGGCCGGGCTGCGTCGGCGGGTTGCCCACCGAGATCCCGTCGGACATGGCCTGCGCGCCGTAGGCGAGCCCGGCGGCGGCGACGGTCAGCGACTGGTCGGCCGTGACGTCGGTGCGCTGCTGGCTGGCGATGAGCCCCTCGAGCGTGGCGCAGGCGGTCGCGTCGGAGGTCGGTGGCGAGCACGCGCTCGCGAGCGTGGCCGCCTGGCTCAGGAACGTGCCGAGTCCGGTCGAGAGGCCGGACGCGCCGGCCGCGAGCTGTTCGGCGGAGTCGGCGAGCCCACCCGTGCCGCTCACGCCGTCGGCGGCTGCCTGGAGCCCGGCGGCGAACTGCTGCGCGTCCGGGACGCCGTCGGCGGCGGTCTGCGCCGCAGCGGCGGTCTGCGCGGCGAGCTGGTCGAGCCCGTCGGCGAGCTGCGCCGCCCCACCGTCGAGCGCGCCGAGCCCGTCGGACAGGTCGGTGTTGCCCGAGGCCAGCTTCGTCAGGCCGGAGGACAGCGACCCGGCGCCGTCGGCGAGCTGGGCCAGGCCGGAGGAGAGCTGGTAGGTCCCGTCGGAGAGCTGGGTGAGGCCGCCCGAGAGGTCCCTGGCTCCCGAGGCCATCTGCCCGGTCCCGGAGGACAGCTGGTCGGCACCGTCGGCGAGCGAGGTCGCGCCGTCCGCCGCGGAGCCGAGCTGGTCGTGCATCGTGCTGAACGAGACGAGCACGGTGGACAGGTAGTTCTCGGTGAGCTGCGTGCCGAGCACGTCGGCGGCCGTGGTCGCGAGCACCTGGGCGATGGTGCCGTCGAGCGGGCGCGCCTGGTTGCTCGTGGTCACGTCGAAGGTCGCCGCCTGGGCGTTCGCCGCGTCGCCGGAGAAGCTGGTCGCCGACGCGGAGAAGTTCGCCGGGATGGTGAGCACGACGTCGTAGCGACCGTCGGCGAGACCCGACGCGGCGTCGCTCTCGTCGGAGAGCACCCAGTCGAAGGTCGTGCTCACGCCGGTGCCGGACACGTTCGGCACGCTGTCCGAGCCCGAGTCGGTGCGGGTGTCCGAGGCGGTGTCCGAGGTCGAGTCGGTGCTGCTGTCCGTGCTGGTGGACGTGCTGCTACCCGTGCTGCCGGATGTGGCGGACCCGACGTCGCCGGTGCCCTCACCGGTGACGAGGGCCGCGGAGAGCTGCCGGCCGAGCGGCACGGTCTGGCCGTTCACCTGGACCGGCTCGTCGAGGTTGACGATCGCGGCGGTGACCCGGTCGAGCCGGTTGGTCGGGTCCCACAGCGCCCAGGTGAGCAGCCCGCCCACCACGAGCGGGACGAGCAGGAGCCCGACCACGCTGAGCCAGGTGGCACGGTTGGCGAAGCGGGCCCGCTGGGCCTGCGACAGGGGCATGAGCATCAGCGCACCTCCACGGTGGCGGCGGCCGAGACGTCCACGAGGACGACCGGACCGGCGGGCAGCAGGCCTTGGA
Organism: Actinotalea endophytica; assembly: GCF_025717005.1. GTDB lineage: Bacteria > Actinomycetota > Actinomycetes > Actinomycetales > Cellulomonadaceae > Actinotalea. Next base: position 461,882 of record NZ_JAOVZU010000002.1, on the reverse strand, counting down.
GGCCCGCGGGTTCGAGGCAGGTGACCAGCAGCGTCACGCCGCGGGCGCGGGCGGCCGCGAGGCCGGCCGCGACGTCACGGCGCACCGCCGGGTCGGTGACGACGTCGAGGTCGTCGATGGCGACGATCGGGGCACGCGAGTTGATCGCGTCGGCGAGCTCGACCAGCGGGTCGACCGAGCGCGCCATCCGTGCCACGGCCACCCGGCTGCGCACAGCGGCGGCGCGGACCGGCGAGACCAGGCCGGCGACCTTGAGCCGCCCGCCGTCGGGATGCACCCGGCCGGCGAGGGTGAGCAGCAGCGGCGTCCGCCCGGAGCGGTGCTCGCCGGTGATCACGAGCGTGCCGCCGGTGGGGACCCGCATGGACACGTCGCGGTAGAACGGGCCGTCCGGGCCGTCGAGCCACAGGCCTTCGGCCGCGACCGCGTCGGTCGCTCCGGGCTCGGGCCAGCTCGCCAGGGCGAGCTCGGCGGCGAGGCCGTCGCCCTCGACGTCGAAGTGCGGCAGCGCGCGGTCCAGCCGGTGCGGGAACCGCCAGGCGCGCTCGCCGAGCAGGTGCAGCACCGCCGGGACGAGCGTCATCCGGACCAGGAACGCGTCGATGAACACCCCGACGGCCAGGCCGAGCGCGATCGGCTTGATGTTGATGTCGCCCTCGGGCACGAAGGCGGCGAACACCGCGAACATGATCGTGGCGGCAGCGGTCACGACGGTCGCGGAGTGCACGAACCCGGTCCGCACCGCGGAGCGGGCGTCGCCGCCGTGCACGTAGTCCTCACGGATCCGGGAGACCAGGAACACCTCGTAGTCCATCGCGAGGCCGAACAGCACGCCCATCAGGATGATCGGCAGGAAGCTGATGATCGGTCCGGTGCGGTCGACGCCGAGCAGGTCGGCGCCCCACCCGTCCTGGAACACCAGGACCACGATCCCGAACGACGCACCGATGGTCAGCAGGTAGCCGAGCGTCGCCTTGAGCGGCACCCACAGCGACCGGAACACCATCGTGAGCAGCACGAACGACAGACCGACGACGATCAGCCCGAACGGCAGCAGGGCGCCGCCGAGGCGCGAGGAGATGTCGATCCCGATCGCGGTGATGCCGGTGACCGACACGTCGATCCCGTACTCGTCGAGGTAGCGGTCGTGCTGGGCGCGGATCTCGCGCACCAGGTCGGCGGTCTCCGTGGAGTCCGGCCCGGTCTCCGGGATGACCTGCACGATCCCGGTGTCGGCGGTCATGTTCGGGGTGGCCAGCGGCACGGCCGCGACACCCGGCAGGCCGGCGATGTCGTCGCCGAGGTCCTGCATGAGGGTCAGCGGGTCGGTCGAGCCGATGATCGTGCCGGTGACGATCAGCGGGCCGTTCCAGCCGGGCCCGAAGTGCTCGGTGACCAGGTCGTAGGTGACCCGGGCCCCGCTGTCCTTGGGCTGTGACCCGGCGTCCGGGAGCGCAAGCTGCAGGTGGGTGGCGGGCAGGGCCACCAGGCCGAGCAGGCCGACGACGGCGAGGATCGTGACCACGGGCCAGCGCGTCGCGGTGCGCACCCACCAGGCGTAGGCGGCACGGCCGTGCGGTGCGGTTGCGACGTCGGCACCGTTCGCCCGGTCGGCCCCCTTGGCGCGCCGCACCTTGGGGCGCAACCGCTCGCCGGCGAAGCCGAGCAGGGCGGGCAGCAGCGTGAGCGCGATGATCACCGCGACGCCGACGGCGCCTGCAGCCGCGACACCCATGGTGGTCAGGAACGGGATGTTCGCGACGCTGAGCCCGAGCAGGGCGATCATCACGGTCAGGCCCGCGAACACGACGGCGGAGCCTGCGGTGGCGAGGGCCCGCGCGGCGGACTCTTCGGGATCCAGCCCCTCGCGCAGCTGGTCCCGGTGCCGGGACAGGATGAACAGCGCGTAGTCGATGCCGACCGCGAGGCCGAGCATCAGGCCGAGCATCGGGGTCGTGCTGGAGATGGTCGCGACGCTGGTCGCGGCGAAGACCACGGCCATCGAGACGGCCACGCCGAGCAGCGCGGTGAGGATCGGCATGCCGGCGGCCAGGAACGAGCCGAGGGTCACCACGAGCACGACGAGCGCGACGAGCACACCGAGCGCCTCGGTGATGCTGATGTGCGGCACCGACTGGCTGAAGAGGTCACCGCCGAGCGCGGCTTCGGAGCCGTCGGGCAGGGTGTCGCGGAGGGTCGTGAGCTCGGTGTCGAGCGCGTCGGTGGTCTCGCTGGTCACGGTGGAGAACGAGCCGTCGATCTGCACGGTGATCACCGCGGCGGAGCCGTCGTCGGAGATCAGGCCGGAGACGGTGTCGCTGTACGGGTCCGAGACTGCGATGACGTCCTTGACGCCTTCGAGCGTCGAGACGGCCTGCTCGACCGGGCCCTGGATGCTGGGGTCGGTGACGTTCATACCGTCCGGCGCGACCACGACGTAGGTCGCGGACGTGCCGCTGACCTGCGGGAACGTCCGGGAGAGCTGCTGGAGCGCCTCACCGGACTCGGTGCCGGGGATGGAGAAGGTGTTGTCGGTGCCCTGGTTGAGCACGAGAGCCGCGCCGCCTGCGAGGAGCAGGACGAGCAGCCAGCCGAGCGCGACCCGGACGCGGCGGTGGAACGCCCACAGCCCGAGTCGGTAGAGGGATGAGGACACAGGTTTCCCCCGTATAGAACCGATATCTGGTGTGGATACACCGCTGTATCCGATACACCAATGTATCCGATAGGATCGTGATTGCCAACGCGGCTTCGAAGGGGTGGGGACGGGTGAGTCAGGCGAGCGTCGCAGCCGAGAGCGCGCGTCGCGCGCGCACCCGGGAACGGCTGATGGACGCGGCCTTCGAGGTGTTCGCGGAGGTCGGCGTCGCGGCCTCGAGCGTCGAGCAGATCACCGAGCGTGCGGGGTTCACCCGCGGGGCGTTCTACTCGAACTTCTCCTCGAAGGAGGAGCTGTTCCTCGCGCTCATCGCGCGCGGCAACGCCGTGTGGGTGGCCCGCCTGACCGAGCAGGTCGAGGAGCTGCTGCCGGACTCCACGGGGACGGGGCCGACGATCATCGACGAGGACGTCATCGGCCGTCTCGTCGCGGGCGTGCTGAGCGGCCCGTACGACCTGAAGCTCTGGGGGCTCGTGCAGAGCGAGTTCCGCATGATGGCACTGCGGGACCCGGCGCTGGCCAAGGCCTACGAGGCGCACCGGGCTCAGTTCGAGCGGTCGCTCGCGCCGATCGTGGAGGAGGGCGTCCGGCGAGCCGGCCGTCGGCTCCGCCTGGACCCACTGACCACGAGCCGGCTGCTGATGGCGTACTACAAGGAGTCGGTCGACGCGGCCCTGGTCGGCTCAGCGACCGACCCCAACCAGGTGCTCGACTCGGCGCACCGCGCCGTGGCCGATGTGATCGGTGCACTCACCGAACCGGTCTAGGTGGCTGCGCGACCCGATCGATCCAGACGACTCGCCCCACCGATCGAGCGGTCGCTCTCGATCCGTCTGACCCGCTCCACGTCTTCCCTCACGTACGCGAGGTCCGGCGTCACCGTCGCGGGATGGCGTCACCGCCGAGGGATCTCGGGCTCGGCGACTCCCTCGCCGGACGGGTCGTGGCCGACGACCTCGATGGATCTGGTGCCGTCGGACCAGATCCGCATGATCGTCACGCTCGCGTTGCCGAGCGCCCGGCGCGGGAACTGGCCGTTCAACGCGAGGTAGGTCATCAAGGTCATGCCGTGGCTGACGACGAGGACGTTCTCCCCGGCCCCGTGCCGCTCCTCGATCTCGTCGAACGCACCGGTGACCCGGTCGAGGTAGGTCCGCGCGGACTCGCCGTTCGGGAAGCCGGGGTAGGTGCCGGCGAGGACGTCCTGGAAGAGCACGAGCCAGTCGAGCTGCTCGGCGATCTCCTGCTCGGGCCGCTCTTCCCAGTCGCCGAAGTAGAACTCACGCAAGCCGTCGTGCGCGACCACCTCGAGGTCGGCGTGGTAGGACGCGATCACGTCGGCCGTGGTGAGCGTGCGACCCGAGGGGCTCGCGTAGGCGGCGTGCAGCTCGATGCTCGCGAGGTGCTCCGCGGTGGCCTCGACGATCCGCATCCCCTCGTCGGTGATCGCGGAGTCCGCCCACCCCTGGATCCGGTGCTGGTCGTTGAAGACGGTGCGTCCGTGCCGCACGAGGTAGAGCGTCAAGTGCCCGTCGGACCGATCTGAGGCCACCCGCCGATCCTAGGTGTTCCCACCCACCCCGGTGGTCCGGGCGCACGTCACCGCACACACGATCCACCAACCGTTCACCCTCACGCCCGCATCAACCGAAACCCGACCCACCCGGTGTACCTCCCCGAGAACCGCACCAGGCGATACGCACCACCCGCACTCACCCAAAGGCCCGCATCAACCGAAACCCGACCCACCCGGTGTACCTCCCCGAGAACCGCACCAGGCGATACGCACCCCCCCACGCTCACCCCCGCCCGCATCAACCGATACGCCGCCCACCCGGTGCACCTCTGCGAGAAGCGCATCGGGCGATGCGGGACTGCGAGGAACACACCGCCTCCCCCGCGTGCTGGACGATGCGCGTCGCCCACAGGCAAGTGCGGGCCGCGATCATCAACCGCGACCGCGGCCCGGCCGGCGCTCCGCGGGAAGGATGGACAGGGTCGAGCACGTGACTACCGAGGCTGCCGAGGACCAGGTCGACGAGCTGGCGCTGGCCACCGAGAGCGCGGCACGGGCGGTGCGGATCCTGCAGTGCGCCGGACGGCGGCGCACGCTCGCGCGGGACGCGGGACTCGACGTGGAGCCCGCCGTGCTCGAGCTGCTCGATGCGATCGATGTCACCGGGATCCGGTTCGCGACCGCGCTCGGCGAGCTGCTCGGGGTGCCGGCTTCGCGCGTGCGGCTTCTCGCCGGCCGAGCCATCAAGGACGGCCTGCTCGAGCGTGACTACTCGGACTCGGACGGGCGGTACGTCGTGTTCCGACTCACGGCGTCCGGGCGCGAGGTCGTCGCGGAAGTGCAGGCCGCCAGGGCCGCGCTCGTCCGCGACCTCGTCTGGCGATGGCCCGGCGACGACCGCACCGAGCTCGCGCGGCTCCTCGAAGCGCTGGCGACCGGAGTCGTGCGGCGGGCTCGCGCGCGGTTGTGGTGACGCCGAGGCGGGCTCGCGCGTGGTTGTGGTGACGCCGAGGCGGGCACACGCGCGGTCGTGGTGACGCCCAGGCGGGCACGCGCGCGGTTGTGGTGACGCCCAGGCGGGCACACGCGCGACGAACGCGCGGTCGTGCGTGGGACCGGCCCACGCACGACCGCGCGGCGCCTCAGGCGCGCTTGCGGAGAGCCGCCGATGCGGCGGCGACCGAGGCGACGCCCCACACCGCGAGGACCACGACCGAACGCATCGGCATGCTGAACGTGTCGTGCGCGAGGCCGGAGCGGATCAGCTGCGCCATGGGCTCGATCGGGAGCCAGTGGTGCACGCTCTGGAGCCAGTCGGGCATGCGCTCGGCCGGGTAGCTCACCGGGGAGAACAGCAGCACGATGAACACCAGCGCCTGGGTCATGAGCTGCGCGATCTGCGGCTGCAGCAGCGACGCCATCGCATAGCCGACCGCCGCGGCCACCAGCGACACCACCAGCGCACCCGGTACCAACCACGGCGCAGGCGACAGGTCGACGTGGAACCGCACCATCCCGGTGATCACGCCGAGCACCATCCCCGGCAGCGCGATCAACGTCCACACCGTCAGGTCGGCCGCCAGGAACGACCAGCGTGGCACCGGCAGGGTCCGCAGCCAGTCCAGCGAACCCTCCATCCGCGACTGCGCGACCAGCTGCGGTGTCATCACCAGGCCCACCGTGATGAGCGTGATCGTGGGCGCCCCGGTCGCCAGGAACAGCGCGGTGTAGGGGTCCGGGTCGCCGACCAGCAGGCCGTAGCCGAGCACCGTCGTGACCGCCATGAACACCTGGACGACCACCATCAGCGGCATCATCTGGGCCTGACGGCGCAGCTGCCACTGAGCCAGCAGCAGCGTCGCCCGCACCGGGCCGATGCCGCTCGAACGCAGCACCTCCCGGGACTCGATCTCCTCGGTCATGACGCTCATCTCGCATCCCCCTCGTCAGCAACGGTCGCGGCAGTCGGTTCGGTGGCGGCGGCACCGGAGGCGGCCACCGCGGCCGCGGAGGCGGACGCGGCAGTCCCGGCGGCGCGGGCGTCCGCGGCGGTCCCGGCCACTCCCCCTTCGGCCTCGCGGTTGGCCTCGGGCCCGACCAGCCCGATGTACACGTCCTCCAGCGAGGCCGGGACGAGCGCGTACCGCTCGAGCCGTCCGGCCTCGACCTGCTGCTGGGCCCACGCGACCACACCCGCGGCGTTCTTCGCCGCGACCTGCGCGACCGCGCGCTGCCCAGTGACCTCGACCTCGCCGAGCGACGCCGGGAACTCCCGCCAGCCGTTCACCAGGTCCAGCTCCACGCTCAACGACCCCCGCACGTCGGCCGCGAGGTCCGCGGGCGTACCCGCTGCCACCACCCGGCCGTGGTCCAGGATCGCGAGGTGGTCGACCACACGCTCCGCCTCGCGCACGTTGTGGGTCACGAGCAGCACCGCGGCGCCGTCGTCCGCCAAGCGGCGGATCTCCGACCACAGCAGCCGACGGCGCACGGGGTCCACGTCGTTCGTCGGCTCGTCCAGCACCACGACACGGCCCGGCACCACCGTCGTCATGGCGAACGCCGCGAGGCGGGCCACTCCCCCGGACACCTTCTGCGCCGGGGTGTCGGCCCAAGGTTCCAGGTCCAGCAGCTCGAGCAGCCCGGACGTCCGGGCGCGCACCGCGGCCCGGTTCCCGCCGCGGATGCGACCCACGAGCTCGATCGCGCGACGCGGGGTCAGACCCGTGATCGGGACGTTCGCCTGCGCCTGGATGCTGACCCGCTCGCGGGCCAGGTGCGGTGCGGCCACGGCGTCCACGCCGTCGACCCTGATGGTGCCCGCATCGGGCTTGACGATCCCGACGACCTGGTTCACCAAAGTCGTCTTGCCGGCGCCGTTGTGGCCCAGCAGCCCCACCACGGTCCCGGGCTCGACGTCGAGGTCGATCCCGTCGTTCGCGATGGTCGGACGGCGACCTCGGTACGTCTTGTGCAGGTCGCGAATGCTCAGCATGGCGGTTGCCACGACTCCTCCAGCGGAGAGTGTGTGAGAGATGTGGAATACCGTTCGGTATGGCACTGACGCTAGACCTCGTTCCGGTCGGTATGCAAGCGTTCTCCGCTGATCTGCCGGCAACTCTGCTCTGACCTGGAACGACATCGCCCGGCACTGCGCCCGCGGACACCTCTAGTACCGAACGGTTCGACGATGTATCCTTACCGGTATGACTGAGTTCACGAACTCGACGCCAGAGCCCCAGGACACGCCTGACTGGCAGGCCCCCTCCGGGCAGACCCCCCGCGACACGAACCCCCAGGACGACGTCCCGAACGGTGGCGCCCCCGGCGGCGCCCAGGACGAGACCGTCGCCTCGGCCGCCCGCGCCCTCGCCGACGCGACCGCGGCCCTCACCCGACTGCTCGGCCACCAGATGGGCGCAGTCAGCGAGGATGTCGGCCGCGCCGTGACCGAAGGCCTCCGCGAGGCCTCGCGTGGCCTGGACACCGCGTCGGAGTCCATCTCGAAGGCCGGCCAGAAGGCCGACCGCCGGCGCGACCGCGCCGAGGAGACCCGCAACCAGCTGCTCGAAGCCGCAGCACGCGTGTTCGCCGAGCGCGGCTACGAGGGCGCCTCGGTGGGCGACCTCGCGTCGGCCGCCGGCTACACCAAGGGCGCGCTCTACTCGAACTTCGGCGCCAAGGAAGACCTGTTCCGCACGCTCGCGCGTGAGGAGCTGAGCGAGGGCCGCGTCGTACCGCGCCGCGGTGCACGTCCGGCGGGCGAGCTCCAGGCCCTGCTGGACCTCGAGATCCTGGCCGCCGTCGCACGGTCCCGCACCATGCGCCGCTACCTCGGCGAGGACGTCGTCTCCGCGGTCCGCAAGGCCGCCACGACGACGCCCGGCGTCCAGCCGTCGACCGACGAGATGGACGCCGCGGTCGCGCGGCTCGCGGTCGGCGTCGTCGGCCGGCTGCTCGAGGCCGCGGACGACTCGTTCGCGGGCGTGACGCAGCGGCTCCTGGATGCCGCAGACGGCTACTGAGAGGTCCGCGGTGTAGCAAGATCTGACCCATGGGACGGTTGCGCTACGCCGCGCTCACCTCGCTGGACGGGTACGTCGCCGATCCGGCCGGCCACTTCGACTTCGCCATGCCGAACGAGGCCGTGCACCGCGCCGCGAACGACATCGAGCGCGAGGTCGGCACCGCCGTCTACGGCCGTCGGATGTTCGAGATCATGCGGTACTGGGCCGCGCAGCCCGAGCCGGGTGAGACCTCCGAGGCCGTGCGGGAGTTCGCCGAGATCTGGCACGAGACCGACAAGCTCGTCGTCTCGCGCTCGCTCCCCCAGGAGGAGGCCGACCTCCCGCGCACCACGCTGCTGCGCGAGCTGAGCCCGGCCGCGATGGTGCAGCTCGCCCGCGACTCCGCGAAGGACCTGTCCGTCGGCGGCCCGACGCTCGCCGCGGCCGTGCTGCGCGCCGGGGCCGTGGACGACCTGCACCAGTTCGTGTTCCCCGTGGTCGTGGGCGGCGGGCTGCCATGGCTTCCGCGCGACGTCCCGATGAAGCTCGAGCTCGCGAGCGCCACCGAGCTCGAGGGCGGCGTCGTCCACCTGCACTACCGGACCCTCTGACCCGGCGCGCCGCCGGGCAACCCCCGCCGCGCCGGGCCGGTGATCATGCAGGGACGCCCCTGCCCCGCCCCGGCACAATGGGCGTCGTGCCGCCCGCAGCCGAGCCCGTGCCGGTCCTGGTCGTCGACGACGACCCGGGCATCCGCGAGCTGCTGACCTCCGCGCTCGGCTTCACCGGGTACGACGTGCAGGCCGTCGGCACCGTCGCCGCAGCGCTCGACGCGATGCGCGCCCGCCCACCGCGGATCGTGGTCCTCGACGTGATGCTCCCGGACGCCGACGGCCTCGCGATGCTCCGCATGGTCCGCAGCACGGGCGACCGGACCCCGGTGCTGATGCTGTCGTCGCGCGACGCCGTCGCCGACCGGGTCGCGGGGCTCGGGGTCGGCGCCGACGACTACGTCACCAAGCCGTTCGACCTGTCCGAGGTGGTCGCGCGGCTCGAGGCGATCCTGCGCCGCGCCGACGCGGCCGGCACGAGCGGGGTCGGCGCCTGGCCCGGTGGCGCAGGCGCTGCGGTCGGTGCTGCCGGAGCTTCCGGCGAACTCTCGACCGGCGGCTCGGCTCGCGACGCGGCCCCGGTCTCCCCCGCGGACGACGGCGTGCTCACCTACCTCGACCTCGTCGTGGACACCGGCCGCGCCGTGGCCCGCCGCGGCGAGCGCCCCCTCGACCTGTCCGCCGCCGAGTTCCGACTGCTGGTCGCGCTCGCGTCCAGCCCCGAGCGCGTGCTCTCCAAGGCGCAGCTGCTGGATCGGGTGTGGGGCTACGACTACGGCGGCGACACGTCGGTGGTCGAGAAGCTCGTCTCCCGCCTGCGCCGCAAGCTCGACGCGGACGGCCCACCGCTGCTCGCGACGGTACGCGGCTTCGGCTACGCGCTGCGGGCGGAGCGCACGTGACCTCGCTGCGGACGCGGACGGCGCTGCTGGTCGGGGTCACGGTGCTGCTCGGGCTCCTGGTGGCCGGCGTGACGGGCGTGCTGACCCTGCGCTCGTACCTGTTCCAGCGCACCGACGACCAGCTGGTCGCCGCGCGCGACACCGTGACCGCGGCACTCGAGCGACGCGAGCAGGACACGGTGCGTGAGCAGCTGCTGCGCGACTTGCTCTCCTCCGGCGTGCGCAACGGCGAGGTCCACCTGCTCGAGGACGACCGGGTCGTCGCGTCGCTGGCCGCCGACGGCTCGGCCCTCACACCGCCCGACGCGGCGCAGATCGCGGCCCTGGGCGCCGGTCCGGGTCCGCTGGACCACGACACCCGCGCGATCCGGGTGGACACCCCGGGTCTGTCGATCACCCTCGACGACGGCACCAGCCGGCCGGTGGACGCCGTGCTGCTGGCCCGGGACATCTCCGACGACCGGCTCACCATCCGGCGCACCGCGCTCGCGACCCTGCTGATCGGCACCGCGGTGGCCGCGGTGAGCCTGCTCGCCGTGTGGTGGGCGGTCGGCCGTGGGCTGCGGCCGCTGCGCCTGATGGCCGAACGCGCCGACCAGGTCGCCGCCGGCGACCACACCGTGCGGCTCGCACCGCTGGGCACGCAGACCGAGACCGCCGGCCTGGCGAAGGCCGTGGACGGCGCCCTGGACGCCCGCGCGACCGCCGAGCAGCGGGTCAGGGACTTCGTCGCCGACGCCGCGCACGAGCTGCGCACGCCGCTGACCAGCGTGCACGGCTGGGCCGACCTGTACCTGCAGGGCGGGCTGGACGCCGACGGCGTCGACCATGCGATGGAGCGGATCGAGGCCGAGAGCACCCGGATGCGGCACCTGGTGGACCAGATGTCGCTGCTCGCCCGCCTGGACGCCGACCTGCCCCTGGACCTCGCACCGCTCGACCTGCGCACCGTGGTGGACGACGTGATCGCCGACCTCGACGTGCTCGCCCCCGACCGCCCGGTGACCTGGGGGCGTCCCGAGGCGCCGGTGACCGTGTCCGGCGACCGCGCTCGGCTGCACCAGGTGGTGACGAACCTCGTGGGCAACGTGCTGCGGCACACGCCGGACGACGCCGCGCTCGAGGTCGTGCTGAACGCGGAGGATGGCGAGGCCGTGCTGGTGGTGCACGACGACGGCCCCGGCGTCCCCGCCGACCTCGCGCTGCGGGTGTTCGAGCGGTTCGTGCGCCAGACGTCCGCCCCCGGCGGCGAGACCGGGGCGGCCGGCGACCCGCGCACCGGCTCGGGCCTCGGCCTGGCGATCGTCGCCGGGCTGGTCGAGGCGCACGGTGGCCGGGTCGGGCTCGAGTCGGTGCCCGGTGAGGGCACGACGGTGCGCGTGACGCTGCCGCTCGCGTAGCGCGTCGGGACCTGTGGGCAGCGCGGGCGTGACCTGGCGCGGGGCTGCCGCTCGCGTAGCGCGGGCTTCCTGACCGTTCCGGGGGCGAACGGTCAGCCTCCGGTCAGGGGCGTGGGGTCGGACGTCCAGGCGAGGCCGCTGGAGTAGGCGCACCCAACCGGGAAGGCCCGCTCGTGCGTCGTTCGATCGTCGTGATCCTGGTGGTCGTGGTCCTCGCCCTCGTGGCGGACCAGGCCACCCGGATGCTGCTCGAGCACCGGGTCGCCGCGCGCATGGCCGACGCCGGCCTGGAGCCCGTCCTCGTGCACGTCGCCGGGTGGCCGGTGGCGCCCCAGCTGCTCAACGGCGAGCTGGACGTGTCCGTGACGACCGAGGTCCCGTTCACCGCGCTGCCGGCGCTCGGCGCAGCCGTGCAGACCGACGGGTCCGACGCGACCGCCGATGGGACCGGGTCCGACGCGGCGGCCGACGGCCTCAGCGCGCTCGCCGGCATCGGCGGACCCGGCACCGGCGGCGTGGGCACCGACACCTCCGACCCGCTGATCACGTGGTCCGGTGAGAACGGCCTGCTGGTCGCGCAGGTCGGGGCCGACGGGCCGCGGCTCGCGCACGAGGTCGGTACGCAGGACGGCCTGCTGGTGGTCACGCCGGTCTCGGTGCAGCTCGCCGGCCTGCAGGTTCCGGTCGAGATGCTCGGCGAGCGCGCGCAGCGGCTGCTCGGCGCCGCGCTCGACCCGCACCGGGTCGACCCGACCGCGCTCGGGCTGCCCGGGGGCGTGGACTTCACCGGCGCCTCCGTGACCACGACCGGGGTGCTGCTGACCCTCACCGCTCCCCTCGACCGAGTGCCCTAGCGGTACCCCTCTCCACGAAAGGTTCGTCATGCCCCGCCCTGTCATTGCCCTAGCCCGGGCCAGCGCCCGTCGCGGGTGGCTCGTGATCGCCGTCTGGGTCGTGCTCGCCGCCGGCCTGCTGATCGGGTCGCGGGTCGCCGGCTCCGCGCTCGAGGACTCACTCAGCGTCCCCGGATCGGACAGCGACCAGGCCGCCGCGATCATCAGCGACGTGACCGGTGAGGTCACCGCCTCGTCCGAGGGCCCCGCGACCTCGCTGGTGACCGTCGCGTCCGACGGGCCGATCACCGAGCACGCCGCCGAGGTCGCCGATCTCGCGGACGCGCTCGCCGCGGTGGACGGCGTCGACTCGGTGACCAACCCGCTGGACGACCCCGCGACCGCCGCAGCGTCCGTCTCGCCGGACGGCCAGGCCGTGCGCCTGCAGGTGCAGGCCGAGGGCGCCGACGTCGACGCGGTCGCCGCCGCGGTGGACCAGGCGCGCGACGAGGGTCTGGACGTCGGCGTCGGGTACCCGCTGCTGCGGGACCTCGAACCCGGCCTGGAGTCGCACCTGTCCGAGGTGATCGGCATCACCGCAGCGATCCTGGTGCTCGCCGTGACGCTCGGCACCGCGCTCGCGACCGCCGCACCCATCGCGTCGGCCCTGATCGGGGTGGCCGCGGGCCTCGGCTCGTTGCAGCTGCTCGGGCACGCCGTGTCGATCCCGACGATCGTGCCGACGCTCGCGATCATGATCGGCCTGGGTGTGGGCATCGACTACTCGCTGTTCCAGGTGGCCCGCCACCAGAACGAGCTGCGGGCCGGTCGCAGCCGGGCAGAGGCGGCCGCGGTGACCGCGGCGACGTCGGGCAGTGCGGTGGCGTTCGCGGGTGTGACGGTCGCGGTGGCGATCTCCGCACTCGCCGTGACCGGGGTGGACTTCGTGACGTGGCTCGGGTTCGGCACGGCGATCGTGGTGCTGATCGTGCTGCTCGGTGCGCTGACGTTCACGCCGGCGCTGCTCGCGGTGATGGGTCCGGCGCTGGTGCGCAGGCGGGACCGGCACCGGGCCCACCCGGCGCGTGCGCGAGTGCGCGAGGAGGCGCTCGTGGGCGCCGGATCGGACGCAGGTGGCTTCGACACCGGCTCGGGCGAGGCCGCCGCCGCGGGCGAGGAGACCGACGACGCCGCGCCGGCGGACCCGCACGCCGAGCTCGACGCGAGCCGCTGGTCGGCGTTCGCCGCGCGGGTGGCGGGCCGGCCGTGGGTGTCGATGGTCGCCGCGACCCTGGTGCTCGGGGTGCTCGCGATCCCTGCCACCACGCTGACGCTGGGTCAGTCCTCCGACCTGGACCGGCCGGTGGGCACCGAACGTCGCACCGCGTACGACATCACCGCCGAGCACTTCGGCGCGGGTGCGAACGCGTCGATCCAGCTGGCCGTCGCGCTCGACCCGGCCGCGACCGGGCCCACCGACCCGCGCCTTGCTCAGGTCGCGTCCGAGGCCGGGGCGGTCCCGGGGGTCGTGAAGGTCGGCATGCCCCGGCTGGCCGAGGACGGCACGGCGGCCATGCTGAGCGTCGTCCCGGAGACCGGCCCGACCGATGACGCGACCAGCGCGGTGATCGGCGACCTGCGCGCGATCGACACGCCCGACGGCACCGAGACGCACGTCGGCGGTGCGACCGCGACCCGGCTGGACCTGTCCGACCGGATCGCCGAGCGGCTGCCGTGGCTGATCGTCACCACGGTGGGCATCGCGGCGCTGCTGCTGGTGATGGCGTTCCGCTCGATCGTGCTGCCGATCAAGGCCGCGGCGCTGGACCTGATCTCGGTCGCGGCCGCGTACGGCGTGGTCACGGCGGTGTTCGAGTGGGGCTGGGGTGCGCGGCTGTTCGGCCTGGACGGGGCGATCTCGATCGACTCCTACGTGCCGATGATGCTGTTCGCGGTGCTGTTCGGGCTGTCGATGGACTACGAGGTGTTCCTGCTCTCCTCGGTGCGTGAGCACTACCTGGAGACCAGGGACACGACGCTCGCGGTGCGGCGCGGGCTGGCGTCGACCGGGCGGATCATCACCGCCGCGGCGCTGATCATGCTCGCGGTGTTCGGGTCGTTCGTGCTGGTGGACGACCCGGTGATCAAGGTCTTCGGTGTGGGGCTCGCGGTCGCCGTCCTGGTGGACGCGACGCTGGTGCGGACCGTGCTGGGCCCGGCGCTGATGGTGCTGGCCGGCAAGTGGAACTGGTGGATCCCGAGGTGGCTCGATCGCGTGCTGCCCCGGATCAGCCTCTGAGGTCCGCACGGGACGGCGCGGCTCCTGCGGGGATGGAGGGCCCTGCGGGAGCTGCGCCGGCCGGCCGCCCGACGGTGCCGGCCGGGTCGCCCTCGGGAATGAGGGCGACCGTGCCCGGCGTTGTCATCTACGCTGGTACGGCTCGATCGCGGGCCCGGCTGCGGCCGGACGCGCGGACGGGATTGACAACTGCACAGGGGGTGATCGGTTTCGACGACGGTCGTCGTTCCAGGAGAAGCGGGTCGAGGATGTGGGGTTATCTCGTTAACGCTCCCCGCAAACCAATAGGTGCCGATACCAACACGCGCACCGACTTCGCCCTCGCCGCCTGAGCGAGCTGCGTAGTCCGTCAGCCTGAGGTCGCTTCCGCCTCAGATCCTGGCGTCATCTAGGGAGCCAATGCTCGTAGTCCTTGTCACGGGGGCTGCGGGGACTCTCACGTGACTGAGCCCGTCAGCGACTTGTCTGCGTGATCGCTGGGGCCAAGAAACTCTGCAGCAGACTGCACCCGGAGAAGGCCTGTTTCACTGCCGTCGGACGCGGGTTCGATTCCCGCCACCTCCACCCCTGTGACCTGCGGAGACGCTGGTCATGTCGACAGGAAGGCCGCTGGCCCGCTGATGCGGGACGGCGGCCTTCGCTGTTTGTAGCGAGCATCCGGGGGCGTCGGGGAACCGACGGGACGCGGTCGTTCGCCGCGCAGTGGTGAGACCCGGAGACGGGTCGCCAGACGTCGCTGACCTACGACGACGAGCGCGAGGCGCGCGTTGCGAAGGAGCTCATCGAGGCGGCCGGCGGGCACGCCGCGGAGGCGGCCCGGTTCGCCGAGGCGGTGCGGGCGCCCGGGCCGACCGTCGAGTCGGCGATCGCCGAGCACATCGACCTGCTGACCGGTGTCGGACCGGACACGCGGGCGCACTACCGCGGGCAGCTCACGCGGCACATCGCACGGGTGCTGGGGCCCTACCCGGTCGCGGCGCTGACCTACCGGCACGTGGCCGGGTGGGTGCGGGCGATGGGCGACAAGGGCCTGTCCCCCAAGACGATCGCGAACGTGCACGGCCTGCTGTCCGCGTCGATGTCGACCGCGATGAAGCTCGGGTACCGGACCGACAACCCCTGCGTCGGCGTCGAGCTGCCCACGTCGGTGGCGACGCGCGACGAGATGACCGTGCTGACGCGCGACGAGTTCGCGCTGCTGCTGGCGAAGATCCCGGCGTTCTACCAGCCGCTGGTGCTCACGCTCGTGGCGACCGGGCTGCGCTGGGGCGAAGCGACGGCGCTGACGGCCGGGGACGTGGACCTGACGGTGCGACCGGCGACGATCCGCGTGACGAAGGCGTGGAAGCGGGATGCGGATCGGCGCTGGTACGTCGGGCCGCCGAAGACGAAGCGGGCGCGGCGGACGGTGTCGCTGCCCGACGACCTGGTCGACGTGCTGCTGCCGCTGGTGGCCGGCAAGGCGCCGGACGACCTGCTGTTCACCAACACCGTCGGGTCGCAGCTGTCGTCCTCGAGGTTCTGGACGACGACGTGGACGCCTGCGTTGGATGCGGCGTGCGACCCGCGTCAGGCTGACGGGAAGCCTGACGCGGACGCGCCGAGGCTGACGAAGCGGCCGAGGGTGCACGACCTCAGGCACACGCATGCGTCGTGGATGATCGCGGCTGGTACGGACCTGTTCGTGCTGCAGCGCAGGCTCGGGCACGAGTCGATCACCACGACGACGGAGACGTACGCGCACCTGCTGCCGGACCAGCAAAGAGCGGCGGCCGATGCAGCAGGGAGGGCCCTCGACGGCCTTGCTGGCACAACGTCGCACGCACCTCGTGCACCTCGACCCTAGCTGCGACTCGGCAGGAGTCACTTTTCTGCTTCTTCGCCCCGATCCCAGAAGAAGCGCGGCGTCGAGGGCACATCAGGAATCTCCCATCGGGCACCATTGGCGTAGCGCCAGGCCAGCGGCGCACCAGCCGGCTTTCCGGAGCGATCGCCCCTGCCAGCACGCCATCCCCAGAGCGCGTCCACAATCAGCGGCACAACCGGGAGTGCACCCGGCCGTACCTCGCGCTTCCGGATCTGCCAGCTCCCAACTCGTTCGTCGAGGCTCTGGAGCCACTTGGACCGGTCGAGCGCCCTGCCGAGCGGGCGCCAACCGGACCCCTCGCCTATGCGCACTCTCCGGGACTCCGTGACTTGCCATGTCTGGCCAAGACTGTCCGTCACTCTCGCGATCGGGCCCAGGACTCCCACACCGGTCGGCTCAATGGGAACAGGCGCCCTAACTTCTCCGCCTGGGCCCAGGAGGCCCGGGACTGCTACTTGGACAGTCGCCCAAGCTTCTGGTCGGTTGCGGCTCTTGATCCGCTCGCTCCCGTAGGCCGACCCGAGCATCGTCACTACGACAGAGTGTGTGCCGTCATTGCGAATGACTAGTTCCGAGTGATTCTCAGCGGTGATCTCACCCACGGCGGATGTCTGATGAACGACAACAGCCCGTATGTGGGCGCGTCGGGCGTCGAGACGGTTCGTCACGTAGGTCCAGAGCGAGAGACCAACGGCGACCAAGGACACGATGAAGGCGGCGACAGTCACGGCAACACGGTTCCCGAGCCCGCCCCGGCAGGCCGCAAGATCGACGGTGTTTCGACGCGGCCCTCAGCGCGTGGGCGACTATCGAGGCATCTCCAGACCGGCGTTTGACTGGGAAGGAGTGGCCGCCGCACGACCTACTCCTCGTCCTGCGACGAGATCGCCGTCGACGTCAGCGCAGGCGCGACCTCGTCCTCGACGCTCACGTCCCTGTCCGACCGCATCCTCGCCGGCTTCGCCGACCACGCCTTCAGATGCGCCGCGACCTCGTCGTAGAACGTATCGATCGAGCCCAGGACGGAGTCGATGAACGACCCGCGGCCACGGCCCCGCTTGGCACCCATCGGCCGCTGCAGCGCCACCCGGAACGACCGCAACTCCTTCGACGGATCCTCGACCAGCACCGACGGGTCCTCGCGCACGACCCGCAGCAGCTCGGCGGCGCCGTGGCCCCGGGCACGCGCGGCGTGGGACTCCAGCACGACGGTCGCGGGTGCCTCCTTGAGCTGGCGAACCAGCCAGTTGACCCGAGTGGTCGGGCGCCCGTCGCGCGGCGCATCGATGTCGACGTAGCACGTGACGGTCCCAGCCCGGAGATCGGCGGTGACAGCCAAAGGGGCGATGGCCTCGGGCACCTTGATCAGGCCCGACATGCTGCCGTGCTCGACCAGTTCCACGACGAGCGCCTGGGTCCGCAGCGCCGGGTCAGCCAACTCCTTGCGGGACAGCAGCGGCGTGACCTCGACCCCGAGCTGGCGGCCCAGCGAGAGCCCCGCGAAGCGCAGCAGCGCGTCGAACCGCGACGCCACTTCCGTCAGGCCCTTGTCGTTGGCCCGCAGGGTGCCCGCCTTCACGGCGTCGCGGATGCCGACCCACGAGTCGCTCATGTCGTCGAACTCCATGGCGCCCGAGCGCGGGTGCTCCAGGTACCGGATCAGCTCTCCGAGGATCCATGCCTGGTCGGGGTCGGCCACGCCGCGGAATTCCTTCTGCATCACTGCCTCGGCGAGCACCTGAGTCCAGGAGAGGTGGTAGAGCCCGACCCTCTTGAGCTTGCGGCCGTCGACCTTGGTCGGGTGCTGGCCCGCGACGGCAGGGATCTCGTTCGAGATCGTGATGACGGCGTCGTAGCCCTGCTCGCGCGCGATGTCGAGGTAGTTCTCGAGCTGCTCGGCGACAAGCACGTTGCTCCCGGTCTTGACCTCCACCAGCGCCGTCCAGACCGTCTGCCCGCGCGAGACCCGGATCAGGCCGTCCGGGAAGAGCCGCCGCTCCGCGAGCTCGAACGGCACCTCGATGTACGTCTCGACGGTCCCGGCCGGCGCGCCGAACGGCTTGGTCAGCGCCCGCCCGTACTCGCGCACCGCGGTCATCACCGCGAGGAGCGCCGACGTCGCGCGCCGCTCCTGCTCCTCTGCGCCGTTGATTCCCGACGTCGGGATGAGGCGGGCTTCGTTCCACGACTCGACCGGCATGCGATCTCCCCCTTGAGAAACGCTTTGCGTGCAGGCTACCGACGCAGCGGCAAGGAGATCACCAGCGACACCGCCGGATGACCGGTCCCGGGCGTCCCGTCAGGCCGGTGGGAGCGCGGCTGCAAGGGCTCGCACGACCGCGTCGATCCGTTCGGGCGCCAGCGTCGGCACCTTCGGCACGAGCCGCTCGCCGAGCCACTTCGGCCACAGCACGTCGACTCCGGCAAAGGCTGCGCTGGCCGCTGCGCGCAACCCGCGTCAGCCTGACGGGGAGCCTGACGCCGGCGCGCCCAGGCCGACGAAGCGGCCGCGAGTGCGCGACCTGAGGCACACGCACGCGTCGTGGATGATCGCCGCGGGGACCGATCTGTTCGTGCTGCAGCGGAGGTTGGGGCACGAGTCGATCACGACGACGACGGAGACGTACGCGCGCCTGTTGCCCGACCAGCAACGGGCGGCCGCGGATGCGGCCGGGAGGTCGCTGAGCAGGCTGGGTCCGCGCTGACGCCCAAGCCGTGGTGCTACGGCTGGATCTCCGGGGCCGACGGGTCGACAACACGAGTCAGCACGGGCGTCAGGTCCTCGGCAAGCTCCGCCGACTTCGTCTCGACATACCAGCGCACGAGCGGCGTTCCCACGCCCGTGGCAAGTAGGAGGGCAAGCGCAAGGCCGATTGCTCGCTTCACGGACCGGGGCAGCAACTCGGCACCAACATCGATCCAGTCAGTGACGTGCATTGCCGGATCGTCGCACGCGGCGCCGACAAGCAGTGCGCATCAGCTTCGGGCGGCGTCGAAGGCGACCGATCCGTCACACTGACACTGCCTGTCAGGCATCGGTGGCACGCTCGTGGCCATGTCGAGTCTGCGCTGGGACGAGGTCAGGGCAATCACACGCCGTCCGGTGGAAGGCTTGTCAGCGCGGGACATCCCCAACGCCCCAGGCGTCTACGTCTGGTTCCGCGAAGGCGAACCCGTCTACGTCGGCGAAGCCCGCGGTGCGGGAGGTCTCCGGGGCAGGCTTCGAGCGCACCTTGCGACCGGAGTCGATCTCAGCAGGAGCACGCTCCGAGCAAGCGTCGCTGTCAAGGAGTTGGGAATCTCGCGGGCGCACGCTCGCAGCCGGCCGAGCCATGTCACGCCCGACCAGGTCGAGGCCGTCAACCGCTGGCTCCGTTCCTGCGATCTCGGTTGGGTCACGTGCGACACCGCAGATGGCGCCCACGAACTCGAGGCAAGGCTTCGGGCGGAGTGGCTGCCCCCGCTCAATCGCCTCTAGCCCGGAACCCCGGACCCGGCAGCACGCGACAAGTGGAAGCGCTGGAAAGCGCGCGGCGAACCCGGTGCAACGGCTACTCGAGAAACTCGACGAACTCGGGAGGCACTTCGAAGCCAGACGCGCGAACGCCACGGTCGTACCGAGTCTTGAGCGGGAAGCTGGCGTCTGGATGGAGGCGTCCACCGTCGATCATCATCCGGCGGAGGCGATTGGTGGGGCGGGTCAGACCTCTCAGAGTGCGGTCTGGCTCGAAGTGCGCAATTTCGTAGACCACCCCTCGCGAGATGTATCCACCGCGGCTCGCAGCTGACCTGATCAGGCGCTCCTGCAGTGGCGCGGCAACGTGCAGAAGGTCGAGGAACTCGCGTATCTGGTCGGGCTCCCACCGTCCGCCAGGATCCCCGCCTTCGTCTTCGAACATCGGCTTCGGCCGGGTCGAGGGGCGCGAGGCGGCGACTCGGAGAGGCGTGAGGTCGTGCGCGTCTTCGGCGACCGGCTCGAATGAGTCCGCCCACGGCTCGCCGGTGCGCGCATCCACGCGTTCGTACATGAGGCGGACGGGCCTGCCGTCGACGTAGACCACGATCGTCGAGAGCAGCGCCTTCTTCGCGAATGAAGCCTCGCGGCGAAGCTCGTCGGGTGGGGTCGCGAGGAGTACACGTTCAAGCACTCCGGGGAGTGGGAACGTCAACCGGAATGAGTCTGGTCTTTTCACGTCCTCGATCACCCAGTCACCGCCGAGCGGGCTCCGTTCGTAACTGATGTGCACCCTGACGCTCCCTGGGTGCCTGTGAACGTGTCGCACGAACGCATCCGTGTCATCGGCACGCAGTGCTAGCAGGAACGGAGCGTCCACGAAGCCAAGGAAGATGTCCTCAGAGCCCGATTTCGAGCGGAGGATGCGTCTCGCCAGATCCCGCGCCCAGACGGCAACGAGCGGGGGTGCGTCGACTTGCTCGCTGAAGAAGTCATCCAACTCGGCTGGCTCGCTCGACCGAATGGCACCGCGAAGCGCCGACCGAGCTGAAGGCCCAACGTCCGGCCCGAACTGGCGAAGGGCGTCATCGGCAGCAGCCCTCAACAACCGAGCGAGGTCACCCCACTCGGAGCCCGAGAGGTCGACGAGCGAGATCTGATGCGCAAGCGCGAAGTCCTGTGCGTCGGCGCTGAAGCCGCTGGTTGAGAAGACCGAGTACCTGTACTGAACCCGGCGAAGGCCACGGGCGCCGTGGCCCGCCGCCCGAGGGGGCATGAACTCGTTGACGTCGTGAACGACCCCATGAGCGTTCCGGACAACATCAAGTCCGACCTTCTGGCCGAGGTTCTTCGCCTCAACGAACAGCCGAATGGGCAGGGAGAACGGGATCGTGATGTTGAGCTGGCCAAGCGCATCAGCCTGGTGTTCCGCCCCGCGCCCCCTGACGCGCAGCCCGTTGCCCTTTTGGACGAGGGCCACGGGGTCGTCGCGCTCAGCAAGCAGGCGATAGCCGCTGCCCTGCAGGAGATGTGCGACGACCTCCTCGAGGAGGTAGCCCGACAGTTGTTCCGCCCGCACCATCGATGACCCCCTTGCCAGAGGTGCCAGTCGACCATGCTGCCAGAGCCGACACTGGCACGTCTGCGAACGGCGCTTCTGTCGATCAGCTCGACGCCCGGCAGCGCTAGGAGGAATGCCCCCAAGACTCGCGGAGCCGGAGGCTTCTCAGCTGGCCGCGCTCTCGGTTGGCGGCAGTGCGCCGCCCACGCACCTCAAGCGCTATGAGGGGCAGTCGCCCTGGACGTGTGGCCGTCGGCGGTGCGCGCGGGCGGACCGCCCGGTCGGGCGCAGCGACGTCAGGTCGCCTGACGGGGAGCCTGACGCAGCACCCGCCTTGCCTGACGCAGACTCGCTCGGGCCTGACGCACCCCGCGCGGAGCCCGACGCTCCCCCACCTGCCTGGCCGTCCCCCTGCCACCCCGCGGGCTCGACGGTCACCAGCTCGATGATCGCGTCCACGTGCTCGGGCAGCAGCGCGATCCGATGGCGCCCGAACCGCAGGTGCGGCACCCGCCCGCGTCGGATCTGCTCGCGCACCCACCACTCGGAGATCCCCAGCCGCTCGGCGACCTCCTTCGGCGTCATCGTTAGCGTCCCGCGACCCGTCGCCTCCGCGCTCATCACCGGCTCCCTTCGTTGCGCCCCATGCATGTACGTGTGCGAGAGGACGACCGAGATGGGCCCAGCGCCGCGACCGCCAGCGATCGGTTGCGGCTCCGGCACGACGCGTCCCTCTCACGAGGTAAGGGCGCGCGACGGCGACCAACCCCGGGCGCTGGCGGCCCTGCGCCTGTGAACGAACGGCTTCGACGAGCCCTGTGGACTACTCCGGCCCGAACCGCTGCCGTGCGCCCTGCCGGGTCATGCCCAGCGCCCGGCCGACGTCGCCCCAGCTCGCACCCGCGCGCCGCTCACGACGCACCTCGGCCACGATCGCCGCCTCAGCCTCGGCCAGTCGGCCGCGTAGCTCGTCACGCTCGCCCGCGAGCCGGGTCAGCTCCGCGCAAGCGCGACCACGAGACCCACGCCTCGTGCGCGCCGCAGTCGCCGACGGCGCCCTCGGGGCACGCCGGGTGCCTGCCTCGGCGCGAGGCAAGGCTCTCGGCGCCGGAAACAGCCCCGAGCCGGGCGGAAGCGCCACCTCGATGTCCGACCACGCGACCGACTCCGCCGCGCGCCTGGCGGCCACAGACCGCTCGACAACCCGCTCTGCCCGCAGCCGGCGTCCCTTGCCCATCGCGACCCTCCCGATGCCAGGACGTCATGATCTCCCCGGACACCGACAACGCCGGTTGCCGCCACAGACGACGCTTCTTGCACCGGGTGCCCGGCAGGTCCAGCCTGGTCCGGTGAGGTTCGCCGGCCGACCGTCGTGGCGTGCCTCGCTCGACCTGCCGCAGCACCTGCACCTTGCCGTGTTCGTCCGCGACGCCTACCGCCTCGCCGAGCACACCGACGCGCCGACCCCCGCAATGCCGGGGCGCCTACCGCGGGTGCCCGACCTGAGCACCGAACCCGGCGCGCCGACTCCGGACCTCGCCGACTGGGCATCGTGGTGGCAGGAGGTCCTTGCTGCCGATCGCGCTGCCCGAAGCCGCCAGCCGCTGCCGGGATCCCCGCCAGATGACTACGCACGCGCCACCCTGCAACGCCATGCGATCGTCGACGCCCCCGACTTCCCGTCGTTGGCCGAGCGCCCCGAGCTGCAGCGCGCCGCGCGGGTGGCGTTCCATCCCTTCCACCGCTGGTGGAATCGCGGGCCCGACCGGCCGCGGTCCGCGGGGCAACTCTCCGTCCCCGGCCTCAAGGGCGAGCTAGTCGACCTCATCCACCCCAGCCCCGGCCCCGGCATCGTGAACGAGACGGTGACGCGCATCGAGCGGAACCTCGGCCGCGACGTCGACCCGTTCAACGTCGACATCGACGTCCTCGGTACGGCGGGCCCCGAGATCCTGGTCCAGGAGAACGACTACGCCCTGGTCTCGAGCGCGCTGATCTCCGACCCGCAGCGCTTCAGTGCATGGCTCGAGTGGATGCTCCTCCCGCTCGCCTGACCGACAACGGCGGTTGTCAAAGAAGTGGCAGACACCTCTGGCACCAAGTCGAAGGTGGGAAGCCGCTGGCTCACGAAGTTGACCACCCGCACTTGACCGGCTGCAGCACGCGGAGCCCGTCCCGAGCCGGGCGCGCTCTCGGCAGCGCTCAGCCGAGCCAGACGTTGCGGGGCACCGCGCCCCGCCGCTGCTCGACACTGAGGCTCACGATGCCGCGATACCCAACCCGCGCGCGCTAGCCTTCGTTGCGTGGTAGCGGTGGGGCCAAACGGCCGGCAACACCCTGTCGCCTCTCAGGACCCGCGCCACGGCCCGCGGCAGCGATCGGGGTGGCATGGCCACAACGCCTGAGGATCCGTTCATGGATGAACGGCAACTCCGAATCTACCAAGCGCTCGCAGCGAGGCATTCCGATCTCGCCAGCATGTACCGATCGGCACTCCGACTATTGTCCCAACCCGCCGAAGGTGGCGACGAGCGAACTCGAATCTCCCATATCTGCCACTCAATGCGGGAAGTCATGAACCGGGTCCTTGGAGTGATGGGTTCGACCGCCGGACCGCGGATCAAGCCGTCGAGCGGGCGCCAGGTCCAGTCGCTGCCCGATCTACTCTCCCGGTTCCCTGATCTGGACTTGAGCGCTGACGGCGAGTTTATTCCCGTACCTCGCGAAGTCGCGGCAGTGTTTCATACTCTCATCCGTACGGCGGCGCAGGAGAAGCGCCGAAGCCGAGACGACGTCGCGTCGCTGCTCACTGACGACAGCAACAGCGATCATGTGGCCGTGACCCGTTGGATCGAGGCGCGCGACTTCTTCGTCCGCTGGGCACATCTCCAGGACCATGCGGCCGAACCATCGGACCTACCAGACGATGTCGTCATCGGCGGGCATGTGGCTATATTCGACGAGCTGTTCGACGCCGTTATTACCGTATTCTTCGAGCGCCGTCACACGATTGACGATTTGCTAGCGGAAATCAATGCACCGGTGGAGGAAGACCGTGGCTAGCTATAGGACTCCGAGCACCGATCAAGTACGGGCGGCGCTAGTCCAGATCCCGACTCTTCAATTGCGGAGGGTGTTCTATGAGGGTCTTGAGAATCCCAAGTGGGTGCGACCTCTGCTCGGACTTGGAGCCTTCGCCAATCCGCCGGAACCGCTGATCACCGACGACGGCTACATTCGTGACGTGTACTGGCCCGAAATATCATACCTTGTCCGGGTCGCGCCCGAGGCCCCTGACGACGTCGTCGACGTCCTACTCACGCTCGGCGACACAAACAACGCCTGGGTGAAGCGAGCCCTATTCGAGATCGGAACCAGAATCCCACCATCCGCAGGCGCCCGCCTGAAGCCGGTCCTCAAGCAGTGGATGAAGACGGGCTTTGGTTGGCGCACGGATCCGAGGCGGCTCGTCGATTTCGCGATCACGCTGCTTGAGGGCGGAGAAGCCAGGACCGGTCGATGGTTGGCCAACTACCTCTTCACACCGATGCCCCCGACCACTGACGATCCGTACCTGCGCAAGCCTGAGCTCGCGCTTGACGAGTACTGGTATCAGACGGAGTTGCCTCGGCTGCTCCCTGCGCTCGGCGACGATGCCGTGAAGGCGCTCACTGGGTGGCTCGCAAAGTACATTCAACTCGCTGGCTACGCCGACAGCGGTCATGACTTCAGCGGCATGATTCGGCCATCGGTCAAGTCACGTGGCGACACCTATCCAAGCCCCGAGCATGCCCTCGTAGATGCTCTGCGAGACGTTGGGGTGACGGCGATGGTGGCCGATCCCGAGCGCACCTCACGAACACTCCTCGGTTCAGGCACACAACTACTTCGGAAGATCGCGATGTTCACAGTCGCGGAAGCAATCCGCCAGCAGGTTGCCGCTGGCTCCGACTCTCACGGGCTCGTCGACGTTGCCCAGCGTCTCCTGGGCGACCCGTCGTCGGCCGACGAGCATCTGCTAATCGAGTACGCCGAACTCGCGCAACAGGTAGCACGCATCAACACAGACGCGCTCGCTGTCATCAGTGACGTCATCGACCACGCCCACGCCGAGGACCTCAGGTGGATGGCCGCGCGGCAGGTCGACGAAGACGCAACGGCTGAGGAGATCATGGCAGAGGCCAAGGAAGGCGCCGATCGAAGCAAGCACACATGGCTGTCAGCGATCGGCGCTGAGGCCCTGCCGCCCCGGCTTCAGACCGAACTCGCCGAACTGGATGCCACCTTCGGAGTAGTCGGCGAGCCCCCAACACCGCTCGGGGTGATCACGACTTGGTCGGGTCCCAATCCACACAGCACTCAGGATCAGATGGCCGCGATGAGCCCAACGGAACTCGTCGAGCACCTCGCGAGCTGGCACGACACCGGGCGTGGCTGGGGCCCCGAACCTTCCCATGAAGGTCAGGGACGCGAACTGGCAGCTCTACTGACGACCAACCCGCTGGCACTGTCTGGCGTGAGCGACCTCGTGCAGCGGCTCCGGCCGACCTACCTGCGTGCGATCCTCCGAGGTTGGCAGGCTGCCCTCAAGGCCGGCGTTGCGCTTGAGTGGTCGCCGGTCGCCGACCTCGTCCGGGACGTCCTACATCACAGCAATGAGTCGCCCTTCCCTGCGGAGGGCGGAGATATGGACGATGACCGCGACTTTCGCGGCGCGAAGACCGCTGCAGTTGGCCTCCTGGAGGACCTTGTTAAAGATGTCGGTGCCGCCGAGATTCCAGAAGCTGCCCTTATCGCGTTTGCAGATTTGATCATCGAAGACGCCGCTGACGAGCAGGCCTGGGTCGAATATGATCAATACGAGTCCGGGGAGGGGAGCTGGGATCCCCTCACAGTTTCTCTCAACTGGCAGTGGCCGAAGCGACTTCGGGCCTTGATTCATCTCGCCACACGGGCGGGAATTCGGCCTTGGACCGCGAGGGCGCTTGACGCAATTGAGCGAGAACTTCGCCGGCCCGATCGTCACGGCGCGGGAAGTGCGGTCGTTGGAGAGAGCCTAGGTCGGCTCCTTGGCAGCCATCCAGACTGGGTAAGGGGACGATCAAGCGACCTCTTCGGCGGCGAGGCCGGGTTGTCGGAAAATCAGCAAATCGCACTTACCACTGCAATTGCGACACACTACTATCGCCGCGAGTTGTACGAACTCCTTAGCGGTGCACTCGTCGCGGCAATCAGCCTTGGGGATCGACTAGTCAGCGGATGGCGGACGGAGGCGGCTCCCGCGCAGCGAATTGGCGAGTGGGCAATCAACGCTCTGATATTCGGAGACGCGACCTTTGAAGACGCCGTGGTCGACAGTTTCTTCGCGAATGCTAGTGCGGCAGTTCGGGGTGGCGCCCTCGACAGAGTCGCTTGGTCACTGTTCCGCGCCAACAGGGTCGATGACTCGATACGCGATCGATTCGCCAATCTCTGGGACGACCGCGTTCGGCATGTTCGGGAGCATCCAGATGACAAAGCCGAACTCAGGGGTTTCTATTGGCTCGCCAAGGGCAGAACTTTTGCGGTTGAATGGTGGCTGCCGAGACTGAGGGAGGCGCTCGAGCTCGAGCCTGAAATCGGGACCCAGAGATACATGATTGGCCGAGAGCTCGCTCGAGCGTCTTCGGTCGCGCCTTCGGACGCGCTCGCGGCCCTCAGACTCCTGCTTGCCGTCCCAGAAGAGAGCGGAGCCGTCTCGCTCGAGTTGGTGGATAACGCGGTCCCCGTCATCATTGCGAACGCCCTGTCTGGTGGAGACCCTGGCCTGAGAAACGCAGCCGAGATGTACATGAACGAGTTGGGAGCAAAGGGATACCTCGCGCTCGAGGCGGAAGTCCAAGCGGTCCTCCGGGGCGAACTGCGCGTCGAGGAGACGGAAGACTAGGCGGTAGGCCGACCATGGCCCTTCACGGACTCGGCGCCAGACACCAGTGCGCGAGTCCTCCCAGGACTGGACCTGCAAGGCACGGTGCGACAGGGCCCCAGCCGGTGGCGGGAGCGAGTCACTATTCCAAGATCACTCGCGCCCGTTGACGCCGTCAACGAACCCTGCCGATCGGGCCACGATCCCCGTCAACACCCCCTCGCATCACCCCAGGTCACGCGCCTCCACTAACGGCTCCACAAGGCTCCCAACTGGTTCGATTCCCGCCACCTCCACCTGTTGGGTCCCGTCGGATGCCGTTGCGTCCGGCGGGACCCGCATGTTGACGCCGTCAATCCCGTTGCGACCCGTCGCCGCTCGTTGCGCTCGGAGATGCCGCGATGTCATGCAAAGAGGGGATAGGTTCCCCCTTATGCATGACGTTGACCACGACCGGCTGTATGACGTCGCGGAGAGCCAGGCCGGGTACTTCACTGCCGGCCAGGCGATCGAGGCGGGCATGGACCGCAGCACCCTGCGCTACCACGCACGCCCCGGCGGGCGATACGAACGCGTGGGCCGCGGCATCTACCGCCTACGCCACTTCCCCAGCAGTCCGCTCGAACACGTCGTCGCGGCCTGGCTACCGCTGCGCCCTGCCCACGCAGTGGTCTCCCACGAGAGCGCCCTCGAGCTCTACGACCTGGCCGACGTCATCCCCGACGCCGTGCACGTCTCGCTCCCGCGCTCCCAGCGCGGCCAGCGCCCGCGGGCCGGAGTCAGGCTGCACACCCTCGCCCGGCCGCTGGGGGCCGGGGAGGTCCGCGACGTGGCAGGCATCGCGACAACCACTCCCGAGCGGACCATCATCGACTGCGCGGAGACCGGCACCCAGCCCGAGCAGATCGAGCTTGCGATCCGCCAGGCTCTCCAGCGCGGCCTGACGACACACCGTCGGCTCACCGAGGCTGCGGCCACGCGATCATCCCGGACGCGCGAGCTGATCCAGACCGCCACCACGGGGGCCCAGACGTGAGGTACAACACCCCTGCAGCGTTCCGGCGTGCGCTCGAGGACCGCCTGAAGGCACTCACCGCAGGCGACCCGTCACGCCTCCCCCGACTCCGCAAGCGCATCGCCTTCGATCGGCTGCTCGCGCGCCTCCTCGTCGCGGCGCCAGGCGCGTGGGTCCTCAAGGGCGGGTTCGCACTCGACCTACACCTCGCCGACCGCGCCCGCTCCACGAAGGACGTGGACCTCAGCTGGCACGACGACGGAGACCATCTCCTCGACACACTCTTCGACGCCGCCGCCGTAGACCTCGACGACCACTTTGTGTTCAGCCTCGAACGCTCCGAAGGCACCCCGGACCTGCTGGGTGGCACACACCGGTTCCGCGTCACCGCATCTCTGGCAGGGAGGCCTTTCGAGTCGTTCATCCTCGACGTGGGAACCGACGAAGGCCCCGCGGGCGGCGAGGACCGGGTCACCACTGCAGACATGCTCGCCTTCGCCGGCATCCCACCGGTGAGCGTGCCAACGCTTCCCCTGGCGACCCAGGTCGCCGAGAAGCTGCACGCCTACACCCGCACCTACGAGGGCGGCCGGCCCAGCACCCGCACCAAGGACGTCGTGGACCTCGCGCTCATCGCCTCCCCGTTCACGATCGACGCCCGGGCACTGCGCGTGGACATCGACGCCGTGTTCGCACGACGCGCCACCCACGAGCCACCGAGCTCGCTCCCTGCTCCCCCTGCCGAGTGGCGTGGCACCTACCGGCGCCTTGCGATCACGGTCGGCCTCGATCCGGACGTTGACCGTGGCCACGCTCTGGCCGCCGCGATGCTCGACCCCGTGCTCGAAGGTCGGCTCGCAAACGGAACGTGGGATCCCGACGCGTACGCGTGGACGACGATCTGACCCTCGTTGACGGCGTCAATCGCGTCGCGAACCTCTGGCCATGTCGTCTCCGGATGCTCAGTCTCGCGCGCGAGCCGGGGCTTCGCCGGTCGCGCTGTCTGCGCGATCTACCCGAACCCGCTGTGCCGGAGTCCTTCCCGGAGCGCCCGAAGCGCAAGCGCCTGGTCAGCGACCGAGTTGGGCATGTCTGCCGCGAGCTTTCCGAGGCTCTCGTCGTCGACCAGTGCGACCACGTCGGTGGTGGTCGAGCCGAGCAGCTCGGCCATGTGCCTGCCGAGCCGATGCGCAGACGCGGGTGCGGGGTCGAAGTCGTATGCGCTGAGCAGGCTGAGCTCGGTCTCGTAGAGCTCGTCGAGAAACGTCCCGGTCGCATACCAGCCCAAGATCGTCTGGAGGTCGACAGCGTCGCGCTTCGTCTCCAGTCGCCGGTCCGACCAGGCGACAAGCTTCAGTACCGCGAGACCGGCAACCGTTGGCACGAGCACCTCGACGCCGCCCGGAAGCCGTACAGGCCTCGCGTGGGCGAATGCCTCGTTGAGGCCACGAGCGCTCATCCGGGTTCCATCGCCCCAATCAACCAGGCGATCGCCGGTCTCCACGTCGCCGAACGGCACCACGTCGACCTGCGCGCCGGCCACCAGGAAGCGATGGCGGCTGCGCCCGACCCGGGTCAGGTCGGCGGTCAGAGCCTCGAATGCCTGCCAGGACGGCACCGCCACGGCGACGTCGACGTCCGCCGTCGCGCGCGCTGGCGGGGCGCCGACGATGGTCTCGGACAAGATGTCGCGCGCCGTCGCGCCGACGACCATGAGCCGGATGCCGTGGCGTGTCGCCACGGCATCGACCTCGCTGAGGACGTGGCTCGCGACGCCGATCCTAGGATCGGTCGAGCTCGACAAGTCGATCATCGACGCGCCTGATCCTCTCCGCGTGCTCGCGTTGCCTGGGGTCGCCCGAGGACACCAGGTCGGCGTAGACGAGGGGCGAGGGTACGACGTCCGCGCCCGGCGACTGCTGTTTCCAGAAGCGCCGCCGGAAGTGGATCGTGCCGCCCGCGTCGTCGCGGCGCAGGCGGAATCGGGCGATGAGCTCGCCGGGAATCTCGTCGACGTAGAACGTCGCCGTGGCCGGCCGCAGGTTGGCGTCGATCCGCGATCCCGCGAGCTCACCCCCGACCAGAGCCCCGCCACCGAGCAGGGACCTCTCGAGATCACTCAGCCGCTCGGGATCCGTGATCGCGAACGCGCCGAGCTCGAGCTTGCGAGCCAGTCGGACCGCGTAGGCCTCGGCCCACCTGTCGAGGAGCTCGCCGGCGCGATTCAGCCCCAGGCCCGCATCGGACTCGTAGACATACCCCGCGTCGATTAGTGCACTCATCACCGCATGGACGGTGCCGACAGCCGTGCCACTCGCGAACGCGATCTCCCGGACCGGCCTCGCCACCATGCCCGGCCAGCTCAGCAGCGCGAACACGACCATCACCCCTGAGCGGGTGAACGCTCTCGACGCAGTCGGGTCCTTCCTGCGCGCCTCTGTGGCGCGTGGCCGGTATCCCCGGACGTCCAGCGACATCCCGTCCCACCCCAACCTCACGTTCCCCGCACCGTCGACGAACTGCACGTCACGGGCACTCAACGCATCCGCGGCGGCATCGGGCACGTGCGGCGCGAGAAGGAGCAATGGCCGCTCCGCCGGGAGCGCCATCGCGGTCGCGTACTGACCATCCAGCCGAGTCAGCTTGACGACCACCGGGTAGCGCGTGACCCCTCGGGCACCGGCGTCGAGAGTCAGAACGAGGTCGGCTTTCGCCTCATCGGCGCGAGCCGGCTCACCCGACACCGAGATGCCCCACTTCGCGAGCACTTCCGACGTCCGAGCGAGCAGGGCGTTCAGTTCATGCTCGCGTTCATCCCGCGTGAACATGAGTCAATTCTGAACGACGAACTCGGGCTCGCGCAAGACCCTCCCCGTTGACGACGTCTACACGGTTGCCTGCCCAGCAGACGTCACGCCGCCGCCCGCTCGCCCATCACCGCAGTTCACACCGCTGCACCACGACACCCCGATGGATCCGAGCGCCTTCGATTCCCGCCACCTCCACCCGTGGGATCCCGCCTAGTGCCGTTGCGCCCGACGGGATCCTCTTGTTGACGGCGCCAATCGCGTGGCGACCCGTTGGCGACCTGGCGCCAACGCAGTCGCCCACCCACCCGGCGCCACGGGTCACCCGAGCGGGGCAATCCTCAAGACGCCGCGGCACGTGCTCGGCTACCCTCGCACGGCGCGCCGTTCCCGGGGCCGAGGGCCAGTCAGGCCCAGGGTTTCCCAGTCGGCGGCGCAGCGCTGTACAGAAGCGGACTCCCGGTTCCCGGGGCCGGCGGTGCAACTCCGCAACCGGCCGCCAGGCCGGCGCAGACCGACCGGTCGCCCCTGCGGCTCACGCCCCGGCGCCCGGCCCGCGCCGGTCTGACGGTCGCGCCGACTCTCATAGTGAGGAAGGACCATGGCCAGGGTCACCGTCCAGGAGTTCCAGCGCGTCGTGCTGCACCAGTCCGGCGCGGCTCCCGTCGTGCTCGGACCAGGACGGCACCGGTACCGCAAGCGCCGCAGCGCGCTCACTCTCGTCGACCTGCGCCCCACGCTCCTGAAGGTCACCGGCCAGGAGATCCTCACCGCCGACGGGGTGGGCGTCCGGGCCGCCGTCGTGGTCCGCTACGCCGTGGTCGACGCGCTGGCGTGGGTGCTCGCGAGCGATGCGACGACCGCCCCGGCCGAGCGGCTCTACCTCGCCGCCCAGCTGGCCATCCGCGACGTCGTGGCGACCCGTTCCGCTGAGGACCTTCTCATCGCTCGGGCGGAGGTGGGCGCGGGCCTGGCCGAGCGTGTCCGGGACGAGGCAGGCGACATCGGTGCGGACGTGCAGGCGGTCGACCTGCGCGACCTGTCCTTCCCGGGCGAGCTGCGCCGGTCGTTCGCGCAGGTCGCGCTCGCCCGCCAGGAGGCGGCGGCCGCGCTCGAGCGGGCGCGCGGTGAGACCGCGACCCTGCGGTCGCTGGCCAACGCCGCGCGCACGCTGGACGGCAACCCGGCCCTGCGCGAGCTGCGCGGGCTGCTTGCCGTCGAGCGCTCGGGCGGAACGCTGGTCTTCAAAGGTGGCGACGCGGCAGCGCCGCGCTAGACCACGTGACGTTGGGGTGGCCCAGGATCAGCTCCTGGGCCACCCCACACGAGCAGAGCCGCAGGTTGGCGGCTCGAGCTGGCCAGGCTCTCCTTCGATCCGTCGAGCCCGAGATCGAGGCGGGCGGCCCGGGCCTCACGCCACCGCGACCACGTCACGATCCGCGACCCCGGCACCTTCGCCGAGCATCCAGTCGAGCACCTGGTCGGCCGTCCAGCCCTCGGGGTGCCGATCGGCGAGCCGACGCGCACTCGTGAGGTCGGCCCCCAAGGTGACCACGACCTCCTCGGGCGTGCCGTCGGGTCGGATCTGCCCGAGCCCGATGGTCGCCGTCAGGGCGTTGCACAGGCACACCCGCCCCTCGGTGTCCGCGGCGTCCCCGCCCTTGCGTTCCCACACGGCGACGGGTTCCGCCGGGCAGCGGTAGCCGACCTTCCCGTCGTCCTTGAGGAAGGGCGTGCGCAGGTAGCCGAGGTCGCACAGCCGCGGGCGCGCCTCGCGGACCTCCCGGTCGGACAGGGTGCCCTCGAGCTGAGCGACCTTGAACGGGAAGCCGGTCGGCGACGCCTGGGCGTCGGTGAGCACCTCGAGGGTGCCGTCACGTACCCCCTCGAGCAGACGGCCGCGGATCTCGTCGGTCATCCCGGAGTCGCTGCTCAACGCGAACACCGTGCCGACCTGAACGCCCACGGCACCGCCCTCGGCCGCGGCCACCACGCCCTCGGGTGTACCGAATGCCCCGGCGAGCCAGAACGGCAGCCCGAGCGCCGCGATCTTGGCGACGTCGGCGTCGTCGCGCGGTCCGAACACCGGCTGGCCCCGGTCGTCGAACACCGGGCGTCCGCGGGGCGGCGCGTTGTGGCCGCCGGCCGGTGGGCCTTCGACGACGAAGCCGTCGGGGCGGATCGCCTCGTCGCGGCACAGGTACCCGGCGAGCGCCTCGGAGGAGACGATGGCGAGGAACATCGGGCGCTCCGCCGGCGGCAGGTCCGGGCCCAGGAGCTCGGACGGGTCGATCTCCACGGCGTGCTCGCCGGACGGGTCACCGGCCACGTCGATCGGCAGGCGGGTGCGGCGGTGCGCGGCGAGGTCGTCCAGCAGCCGGGGCAGGTGGCGCGGGATCCCGGCGCCCATCAGCACGGCATCGACGCCGGCGAGGATCGCGCCGTAGGCGGCGGCGGGGGTCGCCATCTGGATCTTCTCCAGGTAGTTGATCCCCACCGGTCCGCGATGCCCCT
Organism: Actinotalea endophytica; assembly: GCF_025717005.1. Classification (GTDB taxonomy): domain Bacteria; phylum Actinomycetota; class Actinomycetes; order Actinomycetales; family Cellulomonadaceae; genus Actinotalea. The sequence continues at coordinate 428,532 of NZ_JAOVZU010000002.1, read as the reverse complement.
CCTTGGCGAGCCAGACCTCGACGAAGTTGGCGAGCATCGTCAGCTCCTGCGCCGCCCGGCTCTGGCGTAGGCCGAGGCGCGGCACCGGGGTGTAGGACGCGCCGGGGGCGCGGCCGCCGGGTCGCAGGTAGCGGGCGAGGACCCGGGCGGCGACCGCCGGCACCGGGAAGGCCGCGAGCGCGCGCCGGACATGACCGTCGACGTCGCCGTCCTGCAGACGGCGCGCCAGCACAAGATCGAGCGCCGTCCCGGAGACGACTCCGAGCTGGCCACGACGAGCGACGGCCGACGCGAGGCGCCAGGAGGAGACCGCGACGCCCATGCCGCCCTGGATGATCCGGGGCAGGGCGGTGCGGAGCGGGCGGTGGGGGGCGGTGGGCACGGGACACCTCTCGTACCTACGGGGGCGTAAGTTACGCAACCGTAGGTGACAGCCCCCGGGAAGTCCAGGACCTTGGCCCATGGGCTCCCGCAGAGCTGCAGGCGGCGGGCTCAGGAACCCATCGCGTGCAGGCCACCGTCCACGTGGATGATCTCGGCCGTGGTCGCCGGGAACCAGTCGGACAGCAGCGCCACGACGGCCCGCGCGGTGGGCTCGGCGTCGGCGACGTCCCAGCCCAACGGGGCGCGTCGGTCCCAGTCGCCCTCGATCTGCTCGAACCCGGGGATCGACTTCGCCGCCGTGGTGCGGATCGGGCCTGCCGCGACCAGGTTGACGCGGATGCCGTCCGGGCCGAGGTCGCGGGCCAGGTAGCGCGAGGTCGACTCCAGGGCCGCCTTGGCGACCCCCATCCAGTCGTAGACCGGCCACGCGACGCTCGCGTCGAACGTGAGGCCGACCACCGAGGCGCCGCGCGACATCAGCGGCCGCGCCGCAACCGCCAGCGACTTCAGCGAGTACGCCGAGACCTCCAGCGCCGTCGCGACGTCCGGCCAGGTGCCCTCGAGGAACCGCCCGCCGAGGACGCTCTGCGGCGCGAACCCGATCGAGTGGACCACGCCGTCGAGCCGCTCGGCGTGCTCGCCGACCCGCTCGGCCAAGGCGGCGAGGTCGTCGTCGGAGGTGACGTCGAGCTGCACCACCGGCGCCGGGACCGGCAGGCGACGCGCGATCGCCTCGGTGAGCCGCATCTGGCGCCCGAACGACGTGAGCACCACCTGGGCACCCTGCTCCTGCGCGATCCGGGCGGTGTGGAAGGCGATCGAGCCCTCCGTCAGCACTCCCGTCACCAGCACGCTTCGGCCGTCGAGCAGAGTCATGAGGTCTCCCGTCGCATCGGTGCCCCACGCTCGTCGGGCACCGACAACGCTAGTGGTCGCGCGGCCCGGCGCCACGACCCGCCCCGATCGACCGGGACGGGGCCTCGCTCTCGGGCCTACGCCGGCAGCACGTAGACGTACATCAGCAGGTAGTGCAGCACCGCCGCGACCACCACCATCAGGTGCCAGATCTCGTGGAAGCCGAACACCCCCGGCCACGGGTTCGGCCTCTCGATCACGAAGATCACGAAGCCCGCGCTGTAGACCAGGCCGCCCGCGGCCATCAGCACCAGGGCCCCGGCCGGGATGTCGCCGCCGGCGCCGACCAGGAGCACCGGCATCCAGCCCAGCGCGATGTAGAGGGTGTTGGTGACGTACTTGGGCAGCCGGCGGTGCCACGAGCGGACCGTGATGCCGAACGCGGCGATCGCCCACACCGCGCCCAGCACCGTCCAGCCGTAGACGTTGCGGAACAGCACGAGCACCAGCGGGGTGACCGTGCCGGCGATCAGCAGGAACACCGAGTCGTAGTCCAGGGTGCGCAGCACCTCGTTGACCCGCGGGCCGCGGTCGATCCCGTGGTGCAGCGTGCTGGAGACGAACAGTGTGACGACCGAGAGCCCGTACACGGAGAACCCGACGATCTTCCACGGATCGCCCTGGGCGCTCGCCTGGGCGATCAACAACGCCGCGCCCACCAGGGCGAAGCAGGCGGCGAACAGGTGCGAGACCGTGTTGAACCGCTCGTCGGTCACGTGGACGCTGCCGTCCCTGCTCCGTAGGGCCGTGTCCACGCTCCGCCTTCCGTCCGGTGGCACCCGACCGATGCCGGGCGGCATGAGCACCACGCCGGCACGAGCCTATGTCGATTCCTCGACGTGCCTGCCGCGCTCGATGCTTCGTCGGCCCCGAGCGGCACCCGCGGCGTGTCGCGACGAGCCCGCGCGTACCGTCGAGAGCGACGGGGAGCCCCACCGCGGGCCGCCGCGGCCCCGGGATCCCTCCCCGCACGTCGGCGGTGTGCGATGAGAGCGACCCGGGTGACTCGCACGATGGTCGCGATGGCGACGATCGTCGGCGGGATCGGACTGGCCGGCTGCGCCGGGGGCAACGCCGGGCCGCCCTACGAGGTCACCTCCGACGTGATCTCCGGAGAGGAGACACAGGAGATCGGGGTCTGGGCGCCGGATGCCGACGGCAGCTGGCCGGTCGTCATCGGGATCCACGGCTACGGCGGCGTGCAGAGCGACTGGGACGTCGTCGCCACCGAGCTCGCCAAGCAGGGTGTGGTGGTCTTCGTCCCCGAGTTCCGGTCCACCTCGACCGAGCTCGACATCAAGGCGGACCTGGTCTGTGCCATGCAGTACGCCCGCAGCGTTGCCGGCGACTACGGCGGTGACCTCGACCAGCCGTACACGTTCGTCGGCCACAGCCTCGGAGCCCTCATCGCGCTGGTCTCCGACGCGGACGCCCGCAGCGGCACCGAGGGCGTCCTGGAATCGTGCTTCGAGGGCAACCGCGACCCGGACGTCGTGGTGGCGATGGAAGGGACCTACTACGACACCCGAGGCGATGACCTCACCGTCATGCCGGCGACCGGCACCCAGGTGACCCTGGTGGCCGGCGAGAACGACGAGACGAGCCCGGTGTGGCAGTCCCAGGACGCCGCCGATGCCCTCCGGGCGGCCGGCTACGACGTCACGCTGGTCACGATCCCGGGTGGCACGCACGGGACCCCGCTGTTCCTCGACCCCAGCCAGGATCCCTGGGCACCGCTGCCGACCGACGACCCGGCCGGGCAGCAGGTGGTCCAGGCGATCGTCGATGCCATCGACTCCGCTCGGTGAGCAGCCCCGGCCCCGTCACTCGCCGACGGCGAGCTGGACGGGGATCTCCCCGGGCACGATCACCGCGTAGTTCCAGCCGACCGGCACTCCCACGGTGGTGGTGCCCCACATGAACATCGACAGGCCCTCATACGCGCCGGTGCCGGTCATCCACCACGTGATCATGTCGGCCGTCTCGGTGGAGAACGCCCCGGCGTAGGTACCCTCCCAGGTCCCGTCGGCCGTCTCGATCACCGACGTGCCCCACTGGGTGAGGGCGCCGTTCTCGATGCCGCTCCCCCAGCGGTCCGTGTTCCAGGTCGCGGTCTCGGTGCCCTGGAGCCGCGGATCGTTGCCCATGAAGGTCGCGGTGGAGGACCCCCCGCGGCTGTGCTGGGTGCCGTCGGCATCCGTGGTCAGGGTCCCCTCCTCGACGGTGAAGCTGACCCGGGCAGCGACCAGGTAGGCCTTGGCGTCGCCCGTGCCATAGGTGATCGGGGCGTCCGGCAGCCCCGCTGCCGGGTCCGTGGTCGTCGCGTCCGCGACGTGGACCGTGCTCGACGTGCCTTCTGCCGCGCTCGAGGCGTCGTCCGAGCTCTCCGTGGTGCCCTGGGTGTCCGAGCAGGCCGCCAGCAGCAAAGCCGCGACGATCGCGGTGACGAGCGCCCACCGTCGTGCCATGGAACCCTCCCCACTCGCAGGCCGTGACGTGGTCGACCCGAGTGGTCGAGCGTCCGACCCTCGGCTCGAACGTAGGCCCGCGCCCGACGCCCCGGACAGGGCACAACGACCCGGCCGGCGTCCGCGGGAGGGGTGCCGGCCCTTGACCCACGCCCGGTGCCACGCCCACCGCGGCCGCAGCGCGCGCTACGCCCCGGAGAGCACGCCCGCGATCCGGGCGTAGGTCCGTTCGTGCGCGATCCGGGCGTGCCGGGTCATGTAGCCGACCAGGGGCCATGGCGCCGAGACGACGCAGACCTCCCGGAGCTCCACGCCGGACGGGGCGCTGGCTCCGCCGTCCGAGCTGCCAGCCTCCGTCGCCGTCGTGCTCGTCTCGAGCGTGCACCCGGGCGCCGCCACCACCCGCCCCACGAGCGTCGTCGGCGAGGTGCGGATCATCCGGGCCGGGAAACGGATGCGGTACCGGAACGGCCCGAGCCGCGGACGCTCGGCCACGCGCCAGTCGACCCACTGCCCCTCGTCGGACGACCCTCGGCCCACCACTTCCGCCGACTCGAGGTAGGCGTGCAGGCCGCGGTGCGCGGCGAGGTCGGCGAGGAAGTCGACCGCCGCCTCCGGCGTCCCAGGCACGCGGGTCACGAGCTCGAACGACCGGCTGCCGAGGAGTGCTGTCCATCTCATGGGTGCCAGGCTGCACCGTCAGCACGTCACGTGCAGCACCGCGTTGACGGCCGGGTCCTCCAGCCCATCCAGCAACCGGCACGCCTCCTCGGTCGGGACCGCGACGACACGCACCCCCCGCCTCGCCGCCTCGTCCACCACCTCCGGCACGATCGGCAGCGCACCGTCCACGCCGGTCCCGACGATCAGCGTCGTCCCGCCCCAGGGCAGGCCCTCAGCCGGAGACAACGGCGTGTGCCCGTACTGCGCCCTGAGCGGCTTCGACGCCTTCTTGCTGCGTCGGCGCACCACACCGGCGTCGATCACGACGTCGTGCGGGTAGACCTGTCCGTCGATCTCGATCTCACCGAACCCGAGCAGTCGAGCCTTCACCGGTCCTCCACCGTGATCGCGAGGGCCGTCTTGCCGTGGGCGAACCGCTCCAAACGGTCGCGGTCCGCCCACGGCGGGACCCCCTCGAGCATCATGATCAGCGGGATCATCACGGGGTGCCGTCGGCGGCGCAGCTCGAGCACGTCCGCGACCTCGGCCGTCTCCACGACGGGCCGCGCCATCCCGCTCTGCGCGCGCCCGCGCACCTGCACCGTCACGTGCGGGTCGGCCACGGCGTTGCGGAACCAGTCCGCCTGCTCGCCCCTCGCCGACGCGACCACGTAGCCCTCGTCGGTCCGCTCGTACTGCAGCGGCGTGGCCCGCGGCAGACCGCTGCGGCGACCGGTCGTGGTGAGCACGAGGACGACCCTGCTCGGGCCGCGCCCGCTCGCGACGAGCCGCGCCACCCGCCCGTTCATCCGGCGCATGCCGCGCCACACCAGCGGTGGCCGCCGCGCACCCATCGCCCGCCTCCTCCCGACGTACCTCAGTGATCAATCTCCGCCCTCGGCCGACTCGCCGCGAGGGGCCGACGTCCCCGACGCCCCGGCATCTCCGCTCGACGGCAGCCGTGCAGACCTCGAGCCGGGCAACGCACGGGCCGATTCCTCTGATGGTCGAAGGGGGCAGGGATGAGACCGACCGCACCGGTGGTGCGCCGACTACGTCGCGATGCCGCCACTCCAGTGGGGCGTCGACCACCAGCACCGCGCAGTGTCCGACGACGGCACGCTGGCCGCTCTGCTCGACCCACCGGTGGAGGAGGACGACCTGGTCGAGATCCGGGACCACGACCTCGTGCGCGCGACGGCGACGGCGACCGTGGTCAACAACGAGTTCGGCAACCGGTGCGTTCGCGTCTCGACCGAGATCGGCGCCCCCGGTCGACGACCCCCATCGTCGTGCAGAACGTGACCCGGGTGTCCGTCCGGGTGAGCTACGTCCACGCGGAGGTGACCCGGATCGACCCCGGTGTCACCGGGAGGTGGTGGCCTGCCGGACTGCCGCACGGTCAGTCCCCGAGAATCCTCGGTACTACCTGCCGGATCACCTCGGCCTGCCGCCGGGCGGCCGCCAGACCGGACGGCGGCGCGTCCGGGTCATGCATGACGGCGTCGTTCACACCTCGATCGAGATCGTCGAAGGTCATGCCGTCCGGCAGCAACACCTCCCACCAGCCGTGCGGCGGCACCGGCACGCCCACGTCGACCAGGGCGGCGTCGATCATCTGCCGGACACTCGCGAGGTCGTCGTCGGTCATCGGCTCCACCGACCTCGTGACCTCACCGTCCGGGCCGACGCACTCCCGGGTCACGAACCGCCGCTCGCGCGCGACGAAGTGCGGGCGCACCCGACCCGGTCCAGCCCCGTACGCCACCAGGGCACCCCAGTCGTTCTCGGGCAGCACGGCCCAGTTGCCGCGCTCGGGCACGTCAGCGCCCAGGATCTGGGCCCACCGATCGCCTGTCACCGGTGCTCCTCAACTCGCGAACGACGGGAACGTGCCGTTGCCACCCGTCGGGCAGGTGAACGTCCGTGTCTGCAAGGTAGGCATCCTGAGCAGAGGCGCGCCATCGCGTGTGTGAAGACGCCCGTCAGCGTGCTGAGGAACGTGCCGCTGTAGCTGCCGATCGGGCTCCCGCAGATCAACGGGCAGGACGGGGCGTGCGGGGCATCGCGCTGGTGCGCTGAGCGTGTCCACGCGGCGGGAGCCCTCGGCACCGCCCACGATCGACCTCAGGCGCCAGGTGGCTCGCCCCAGAGCACCGAGATGGTCCGCTCGACCATCTCGGGCTTGCGCGAGTGCCCTCCGGCCAGCTGCTCGTGCAGCACGGACAGACCGGCGTCCTGCATGCGGAGCTCCATGAGCAGCCCGTTGTCCAGGAAACCGATCGAGCCGTCGTCGAAGGCACCCACCGCGTCGAGGTCGTCGACCAGGTCCTCACCACCACGTGCCCGGATCCACGAGTCGTCGGCCGGCGGGTTCTCCACGTCCCGGTCGACGTCGGTGGACTCGCTCGACCAGAGGTAGGCGACGAACCCGTCGGGGACCGCCCATCGGTCCGCGCCGAGGAACCGGTCGACCGTGTCGGCCGCGGTGGACGAGCCGCCGGCGAACGCGGCGTCCCACTCACCGGCGAAGCCCTCGAAGACCCACTGCCCGTCACCGACCACCATCGCGACCGGCGCGACCACCTCCTGCTCGGGGCACGGGTCCGCACGTGCCACACCGAGCCCGACCCAGGCGGCCGCGTGAGCTCCGGCCGAGAAGCCCTCGACGGTGGTGCGGCCCGGGTCACCGCCATGCGCCGCGGCCACGTCCTGCGCGGCGCCCAGCGCGCACGTCGCGACGTCGAAGTAGGCGCCCTCGACGTAGTCCGACGCGCTCAGCACGGCGAGGTTGGACTCGTCCCAGCTCGGGTCGATCCACCGGGGGCCCACCACGACCGCCCCGGCACTCGCCACCGCGGACATGTCGACGGCGCTCGTCCCCGCGGCGGCGCCGTGGAACGTCACCAGGACCGGCCAGCCGCCGTCCACCGGCTCGGCGGGCGCGATGACGTCGACCACCCACGACTCCCCGTCGGGGGTCGTCCACTGCTCCGCGAAGTACTCGGTCGCCAGGGCCTGGCGGGGCGGGTCTGCGGCGCGGCGCCGTCGCCGGGCTCGGGATCACCACCCCCGGCGCACCCCGCGAGCGCCATGGCCATGGCCCCGAGCAGTGGGCCGGTGGTCGCGAACCGTCGTCGCGTCGTCATCGTCGACCAGCTCCCCGACGTCGGCCGTCGCGAGCTCAGGGGCCGACCGGTCGGGCGTCTTCGCCCGCCGGCGCACGGCCGGCGCACTTCCTGGGTAGCGCCGGCTGGGGCGGGCGGCGAGAGGCGAACGTCCCGGTCCCGCCCCCGGCCTCGGCCTCGGCCTCGGACCACCGGTCCACCATGCGAAACGGCTGCATCCGTCCAGCGCACGTCCGCCGTAGCGGGGATGAGGTCCGGAACGAGCCGGGCCCGCGAGATCAACCTCGGGAGTGCCCCATGTTGAAGAAGATCGCGATCGTCACCGCCGCCGTCGCCCTGGGCGCGGGACTCGGCGCAGCACCGGCCGCTGCCGCACCGGCCAACTCAGGCGCGGCGTGCGTCCAGGCGGGCATCGGGACGCTCAAGGAGCTGGGCCTGCTGCAGGCGGCTGCGCAGAAGAAGATCGACTACTCGACCTTGGCCGACCCCGTGAGCGGGCCGATCTTCGCCGACCTGCCCGAGGGCTCCTACCTCTCCCTCGGCCAGGTGGTGAAGCTCCACACCACGAACCCTGAGCTGTTCGCGTGGTGCGGCTGACCACGTTCCCCCTCCCCCGAACCATCGGTCGCGGTCTCGCCGGTCGCACGTCGGCGGGACCGCGACCGGAGGGTCACCCGCCGAGCAGCGCCAGCAGCCTCGCGCGCGCCTCCTCGGCGTCCGCCCCGTCGGTGGGGACGCACTCGACCACCCTGCCGGGCGGGCCGGCCATCACCAGCACCCGGTCGGCGAGCAGCACGGCCTCGTCGACGTCGTGCGTCACGAGCACCACCGCTCCACCGCGCGAACCCGTCCCGACCAGGTCGACGCTGCGCAGCCAGGCGTTCATCCGGCGGCGGGTCAGCGCGTCCAGGCCGGAGAACGGTTCGTCCAGGAGCAGCAGACGCCGGTCCGCGAGCACCGTGCGGACCAGCGCGAGCCGCCGGCGCATGCCCCCGGAGAGCTCGTGCGGCCAGCGACGCTCGCAACCGGCCAGCCCGAACCGCTCGAAGAGCTCGGCCGCACGTGTGCGGGCGAACCCCACGTCCCGCCCGGCGAGCTGAGCGCCGAGCATCGCGTTCGACCAGGCGCGCCGCCACGGGAGCAGGCCGTCGCGCTGCGGCATCCACGCGACGTCCCGCCGCCCGCGGTCCGTCGCGACCTGGACGCTCGACCCCTCGGCTGCCACGAGCGACGGCGGGAGGAGCCCCGCGACGGCGCGGAGCAAGGTGGACTTGCCGCACCCGGACGGCCCGACGACCGCCACGAACTCGCCCGCACGTACGGTCAGGCCGACGTCCTCGAGGATGCGGGGCCCGGACGGTCCGCGGACCTCCACGGTCAGCCGGTCGACCGCGGCCAGGAGGACGTCGCTCGGGGCGCGCCGCTCAGCGCGCGGGAAGGTAGTCATTCGTCCACGTCGCGTCGGTGTCGTACCCGGTCTCGAGGAGGCTGTTGTCCTCGAGGAAGCCGACGAACCCGTCCCACGTCGCCGCGGTCTGCCGGCCCCAGTCGGCGGGGTCGTCGGCGTAGCGGGTAGCGAGGTAGTCGGCGCTCGCGCGGACCAGCGCCGGGTCGAGCTCCGGCGCCGCAGCGAGCAGCGCGTCGGCCGCGGCCACGGGATCGTTCATCGCAGCCTGGTAGCCGCGGGTCAGGACCTCGAGGAAGGTCCGGACCATCTCCGGGTCCGACGACAGCGTCGAGGCGGTCGTCGCGAGCAGCGGCGTGTACCAGTCCGGGATGCACTGCTGGTAGTCACCGAACGGCAGCGTGCCCACGTCCATGCCGTCGATGTCGCGCAGCCGGATCGTGTCCCAGGCGTCGAACACCCACGCGTAGTCGAACTGGTGCTCGCTCAGGCCGATCCGGAAGTCGTCGCTCGCCAGCGGAGCGCTGGTCAGCTCGGTACCACCGCCGTCGCACGCGATGAGCGTCGAGATCAACGCGTTCTCCAGGTCCGAGCCGTAGGTGCCGTACACCTTGCCCGCGAGGTCCCGGGGCCGGGTGATGCCCGAGGATTCCTCGAAGATCAGGCTGGACGTGTTGTGCTCGATGATCGCCGCCACGGAAACCGCGTCCACGCCCTCCTCGCGCGCGGGCACCAGGGACTCGGCGACCGAGTACGCGAAGTCGGCGTGGCCGGTGGCGAGCAGCTGCAGGCCGGAGGTCTCCCCCGGCTCGACGATCGTCACGTCGAGCCCGGCGTCGTCGAACCAGCCGTTCGACTGGGCGAGGTACAGGCCGCTGTGGTTGGTGTTCGGGGTCCAGTCGAGCACCACCGTCACGGGCTGCTTGCCCCCGGCGTCGCCGGGGTGGGCCGTGGCCGGGGCGCACCCGGCCAGCAGGGCCAACGCCGCCGCGGCGACCGCGGCGGGGACGAGGGAGGAACGAGTGAGAGTCATCGGGATCTCCTGGGTCGGGTCGAGAGGGTTGGTCGCGTCGGTCCGGGCGCAGCAGGTCACCCGGGCGCACCCGCCGGGATCCGCCCGCGCGCCCGCGGGCGCCACGGCGTCACCGAGCGCTCGAGCAGCACGACGGCCCCCACCAGCAGTGCCGTGAGGAGCGCCACGACGATCACGCCGACGAGCACCTGGTCGACCGCGTAGGCCTTGCGGGACCGCTGGATGTACACGCCGAGCCCGGACTGCCCGGCGAGGTACTCGGCCACGACGGCGGCCCCGACCGTGTAGGTCGCGGCCACCCGCAGACCCGCCGCGGCGCCGGCCACGGCCCCCGGCAGCCGGACGACCAGGAGCTGTTCCCGGGCGCCTCCGCCCAGCCCCGCGACCACGTCGAGCAGGTCGGTGTCCGCCGAGCGCATCGCCGACGTGGCGGAGACGAACACCGGGAAGAAGACCGTGAGCGCCACCAGCAGCACCTTCGGCAGCAACCCGAAGCCCGCCCACAGGATCAGCAGGGGCGCCAGGACCACCGTCGGCACCGTCTGGGTGAGCAGGACGAGCGGCTCCAGGGCGTCGCCCGCTCGCGGCCGGAGCACCACCCCGAGCGCGAGCACCGTCCCCGCCGCCGCGCCGAGCACGAGCCCGAGGGCGGCTTCGGACAGCGTGGTCGCCACGTGGCCGGGCAGCACGGGAGCCGATCGGATCGCGGCCTGCGCCACGCGTGACGGTGCGGGCAGCACGAAGGGCGCGAGGTCGAGCACCCGGACCGTTGCCTCCCACGCGAGCAGCAGCCCGAGCACCGTCGTCACCGGAAGCAGCACGCGGCGTGTCACCCTGCTCACCACCGCGGGGCGCGAGGCGCCATCAGCGTCGCCGGCCACGGCTCAGCCGCGGAACTTCGCGACGAGGTCCGCGATGCCCGGACCTGCGTCGTCGGCGCCCTCGGACACCTTGATCACGCTGGACGTGGCCTGCGCACCGGCCGCGAGCGTCGCCTCGTGGACCTGCCGCAGCAGCGGCCAGATCCGGTCCGGCGGGCCCTCGACCACGGTGCCCAGGGCGTGCACCTCGTAGGTCAGTCCGGACGCCTGGATCACGGCGATCGCGGCGTCGACGTGGGCGTAGGGAGCGTCGGGCACCCCCGCGGGGCGGGGCTGCACCTGGATCTCGGCGAGCATCGAGTCCTCCGGATGTCGGACCCGGGCGCCCGGACGACGGGACGCGATGTCGACGACACGATCCGGGAGTCCCACGGAGGCTCTCGAGCCCCATGGGCACCGAGCGTCGGCCACAGTGCATCCCTACGCTGGCATTACCCAGGTCAGGTTCGCGGGTCGACGGCGCCGGAATCCCCGGCCGTCCTCTCAGCTCGACTGCCTCGAGCTCCCCGGCATGGCGTCGCCCACCCTAGGGCACGCCGGTGACGGCGGACCACCAGAAGCTCTTCTCTTGAGTCATTCAAGTTTGCGACTTACCGTCATGGGGTGGATCACGCGAGGATCGACCTCGAGCACCTGCTCCGCACCGCCGGGCTCCGGGTGACCGGACCGCGTCTGGCCGTGCTCGACGCGGTCGGCACCCATCCGCACGCCGAGGCCGACCAGATCATCGCCGCCGTACGCGAGAGCGCCCCGCGGGTCTCCCACCAGGCCGTGTACGACTCGCTGAACACGTTCGCCGAGCGCGGTCTGCTGCGCCGCATCCAGCCACGCGGTGCGGTCGCCCGCTACGAGTCGCGGGTCGGCGACAACCACCATCACCTCGTCTGCCGCGGATGTGGGCTGATCCGCGACGTCGACTGCGCCGTCGGTCTCGCGCCCTGCCTGACCCCGGCCAACCGCCACGGCTTCACGATCGACGAGGCCGAGGTCATCTACTGGGGGACGTGCCCGGACTGCGCGGATCGCCGCACCGGGGCGCCGCCCCACGAACTCCGAGAGTGACACCACGCACGACACGCAGGGGGCATCATGACCGAGCTCGACCACCCGACCACCACCACGACCTCGACCGGCACGTCGACCGGCGCCGACGGCTGCCCGGTGGTCCACGGAACCGGCGAACGACCCACCAACGAGCGCTGGTGGCCCGAGCGCCTGAACCTCAAGATCCTCGCCAAGAACCCGGCCGTGGCGAACCCGCTGGGCGCCGACTTCGACTACGCCGCCGCGTTCGCCGCGCTCGACCTCGCCGAGGTCAAGCGGGACATCGCCGCGGTGCAGACCGGCTCGAAGGAGTGGTGGCCGGCCGACTTCGGCCACTACGGGCCGTTCATGATCCGGATGGCCTGGCACAGCGCCGGGACGTACCGCGTCCAGGACGGCCGGGGCGGCGCCGGGTCGGGTCAGCAACGCTTCGCCCCGCTGAACTCCTGGCCGGACAACGTGAGTCTGGACAAGGCGCGACGGCTGCTGTGGCCGGTGAAGAAGAAGTACGGCAAGGCGCTCAGCTGGGCCGACCTGATCGTGCTCGCCGGCAACGTCGCCCTGGAGGAGATGGGTTTCACGACCTTCGGCTTCTCCGGCGGCCGGGTCGACGCCTGGGAGTCGGACGACGACGTGTACTGGGGCCCGGAGTCCGAGTGGCTCGGCGACGAGCGCTACACCGGCGACCGCGAGCTGGACAGCCCGCTCGCCGCCGTCCAGATGGGCCTCATCTACGTGAACCCGGAAGGCCCCAACGGCAACCCGGACCCGCTGGCCTCGGCGCGCGACGTCCGCGACACGTTCGCCCGGATGGCGATGGACGACGAGGAGACCGTGGCCCTGATCGCCGGCGGCCACACCTTCGGCAAGACCCACGGCGCCGGGCCCGCCGACGCGCTGGGTCCCGAACCCGAAGCGGCGCCGATGGAGCAGCTCGGCCTCGGCTGGGTGTCGTCGTACGGCACCGGCACCGGGATCGACGCGATCACCAGCGGCCTCGAGGTCACCTGGACCTACCACCCGACCCGCTGGGACAACGAGTTCCTCGAGATCCTCTTCGGCTACGAGTGGGAGGTGTTCGACTCCCCCGCCGGCGGCAAGCAGTGGCGTCCGGTGAACGGCGGCGGCTCCGGCACGGTGCCCGAGTCGTTCGGCGACGGCACCCGCGAACCACGCATGCTGACGTCCGACCTCGCGCTGCGCGCCGACCCCGTCTACGAGGCGATCTCCCGCCGCTTCCTGGAGCACCCCGACGAGCTCGCCGACGCGTTCGCCCGGGCCTGGTTCAAGCTCACGCACCGCGATCTCGGGCCGGTCTCCCGCTACGTCGGCTCCGAGGTCCCGACCGAGCAGCTGCTCTGGCAGGACCCGCTGCCCGCACGCGACCACGAACCGGTCGACGCCGACGACGTCGCCGCGCTCAAGGCTGCCGTGCTCGACTCCGGGCTGAGCATCCAGCAGCTCGTCACGACCGCCTGGGCCGCGGCGTCGTCGTTCCGCGGCAGCGACCGCCGCGGCGGCGCGAACGGTGCCAGGCTGCGACTCGCCCCGCAGGCCGGCTGGGAGGTCAACGCCCCCGAGCGGCTGGCCCCGGTGCTCGCCCGCCTCGAGTTCATCGCCGCCGACTTCAACGCGGGCTCCTCCGCCACCGCGATCTCCCTCGCAGACCTCATCGTGCTCGCCGGGTCGGCAGCCGTGGAGGCCGCGGCGAAGGCGGCCGGCCACGACGTCACGGTGCCGTTCACGCCGGGCCGGGTGGACGCGAGCCAGGAGCAGACCGACGTGCACTCGTTCTCCTACCTGGAGCCGAGGGCCGACGGTTTCCGCAACTACCTCGCCGCCGGTGCGACGCTGCCGGCCGAGAACCTGCTGGTCGACAAGGCGAATCTGCTCAGCCTCAGTGCGCCGGAGATGACCGTGCTGGTCGGCGGTCTGCGCGCCCTGGGGGCGACCTGGGACGGCTCGGACACCGGCGTGCTCACCGACCGGCCGGGTGTGCTGACCAACGACTTCTTCGTCAACCTGCTCGACCTCGGCACCGAGTGGCACGCCGCCGACGAGGGGTCCACCGGGTTCGTCGGCACCGTCGCGGCGACCGGCCGCACGTGGACCGGCACCCGCGCCGACCTGGTGTTCGGCTCCAACGCCGAGCTGCGGGCCGTCGCCGAGGTCTACGCGTCCGACGACGCCGAGGACCTGTTCGTCGCGGACTTCGTCGCGGCGTGGGTCAAGGTCATGGAGCTCGACCGGTTCGACCTGCACCGCTGACACGGCGCGCGGGTCGGGAGGCGCCGACGACAGCCTCCCGGCCCGTACCAGCGCGGCCACGTGGGTGCCGGCTGGTAGACCTCACGACATGGCCCAGCAGCGCATCACTCTCGAGGGTCCGGCGATCACCGGCCGTGGCCGTTCGCTCAACCCGTTCGCGATCGTCGAGGATGCGGCCGGCTTCATCGCGTTCGCCGAACAGGTCCTCGGCGCGGTGGAGGTCACCGAGGCGCGGACGTCCACACCTGCGGGTCGGCTCATCCACGCCGAGCTGCGGGTGGGCGACTCGGTGCTGCTCCTCGCCGACCCGCAGGAGGGCTGGGGCACCCACCCGGGCCTGTTCCAGGTCTGGGTCGCCGACGTCGACGCCGTGCTCGCGCGGGCCGTCGAGCGTGGCGCCGACCTGGTCACGCCGGCCACGCAGTTCTACGGCTCGGTGACACTCGCGCGGATCCTGGACCCGTGGGGCACCCTGTGGTGGCTCTACCAACCCTCACCCGGCCAGCCCGACCCCCTGCCGGTGTGGGAAGGCGGCTCGGACACGGTCTTCCGGACCCTCGACGAGCACTTCCGAGCCCATCGATGAGCTCTCAGGTCTCGGTGCGCAACACCGTGAACAGCTCGGACTTCCAGACGATGGCGCTCCCGGCGGAGAACTGCACCCGGATCAGTTGATTCTCGGCCGTGGGCGGGTCGTACCCGACGATCCGCCCAGCGCCGTGAATGGGATGGACGGCGATCTCACCGAGGTTTGCCGACACCAATCTCGGGAGGAGCCCCGCCTGCGCGGCAACGATGATTTGGCTCGCGAGACCGGTGTCCAGGCTCGCCTCGACGGTCGGGGCCGCGGCACGGCGCCGCGGGCCGGCCTTCTCGATCCCACCCATGACCAGCGCGAAGGCGTTGGCCATCTCGCTCTTCCACTCGTCGCCGTGAGGTGTCGCGCTCGCTGGCGGCGAGTAGAGGGCATGGACGACGCCGTCCAGGTCGCCGGGAAGCTTGACGGCTTCGTTGCTCTCCGTGAGGACGAAGACACGGTCGCCGCCCAGAATGCCTCTCGCGAAGCCGAGTTCGAACAGAAGGTTGTCACGCGGGGCCATGTACGCGTCACCACGCGACTCGAGGCGGTCATCGGGCGTCAGCAGGACGATGGCGAAATCGGAGCCATCGATCGACTTCTCGATGTTCTCGAGCACGGAGCGACCGATGGTCCCCGTCTCCTCCCACGACCGGATGTCGAGCCGGTGGTGGGCAGCGAGCTTGAACATGCTGGCGATATCGCGCGCTTCTGTGGAATACGCGAGAAAGACGCTCGGACGCCCGTCCATGCTGCGGACTCTAGCCCCGATGTCGGGCGTCGCCCTATCCCCCTTCGGTGACCCCCAACTGCCCCCGACGCCGCGTCAGGTACGCCGCCTCGGCCGTGTTCCCGGCGAGCTCGATCGCCCGGTCGTAGGCCTCCCGAGCCTCCCCGCGGCGCCCGAGCCGCCGCAGCAGCTCGGCCCGGGTCGCGTGCCACGCGTGGTACCCGTCGAGCGGCAGCTTCTCGACGATCGCGAGCGCCACGTCCGGGCCGTCGACCTCGGCGACCGCGACCGCTCGGTTCAGCGCGACCACCGGGGACGGGTCGATCCGCGCCAGCCGGTCGTACAGCGCGACGATCTGCGACCAGTCGGTGTCGCGCACGTCCGGCGCCGCCGTGTGGACCGCGTTGATCGCCGCGAGGAGCTGGTACCGGCCGGGCGGCGGGCCGCCGGCGGCGACGGCGACGACCCGCTCCCGCACCAACCTGTGCCCTTCGTCGACCAGGTCACGGTCCCACGCGCTGCGGACCTGCTCGTCCAGCGTGACCAGCTCGCCGGTCGCCGAGAGCCGGGCCGGGCGGCGCGCCTCGGTCAGCAGCATGAGGGCCAGCAGACCAGTCACCTCACCCCGCCCGACGCCGTCGTCGTCGACGAGTTCGCGCACCAGCCGGGTGAGCCGGATCGCCTCGGCGGTCAGGTCCTCGCGGACGGGGTCCGAGTCGGGCCCGGTGGCGAGGTAGCCCTCGTTGAACACCAGGAACAGCACCGCGAGCACGCCGCCCAGCCGGGCCGGGAGATCCGCTGCCTCCGGCACCCGGTACGGGACGTGGGCGGCCTTGATCTTCGCCTTCGCGCGGGTGATCCGCTGGCCCATCGTCGCTTCCTGCACCAGGAAGGCGCGGGCGATCTCCGGCACGGTCAGACCGCCGACCATGCGCAGCGTCAGCGCGATCCGGGCGTCGGGCGCGAGTGCGGGATGGCAGCACGTGAAGATCAGCCGCAGCCGGTCGTCGTCGATCGCTCCCGTCGGCGCGGCGGGCTCGTCGTCGAACAGCACCTGCGCCTCCTGGTGCTTCTCGTCGCGGCGCGACTCCCGCCGCAGCCGGTCGATCGCCTTGCGGGTCGCCGTGGTGGTGAGCCACGCGCCCGGGTTCGGCGGGACGCCGTCGCGGGGCCAGCGCTCGACGGCTGTCGCGAACGCCTCCGCCGCGGCGTCCTCTGCGGTGTCGAGGTCGCCGAAGCGCCGAGCCACGGCGGCGACCACCCGGGCCCACTCCTCACGGTGGGCCCGGGTGATCGCCTCCTCGACGGCGTCGGTCACGCCTCGAGCATCGCCTTGATGGAGTCCTCGGTGTGGAAGGGCCGCACCTCGACCTTGCCGCGGCAGGCCTTCGAGCCCTCGGCGGCGAGCTTCAGCGCGACGTCCAGGTCCGGCGCCTCGATCACCCAGAAGCCGCCGATGTGCTCCTTGGCCTCCAGGTACGGTCCGTCGGTGAACACCGGCTCGTCGCCCTGGCCGTCGACCACCGTGGCGGTGGTCGCCTGCTCGAGCCCGTCGGCGAACACGAAGTAGCCGTCGGCCACGAGCTTGTCGTTGAACGCCCCGGTGTCCTCGAACGCCTGGAGCATGGCCTCCTTGGAGGGGTAGTCGCCGAACTGGTTGCGCTCGGCCGGTCCGTACACGGACAGCAGGTACTTGGGCATGTCGTCTCCTTCGTCGGTCGCCGTGGCGCTCAGCGGTTCAGGAACTCGGTGACCATCGGGTCGGGCAGGAACTCGCGGACCTCCTGCGCGCACCGGCAGGCGACCGCGACCTTCTTCGCCCACTCGACGGCCTCGTCCCGGGAGGGGACGTCGACCACCATGACGCCGCCGACCATCTCCTTGGTCTCCGGGTACGGGCCGTCGGTCACCGACCCGTCGACGCCGACCAGCGTGGTCGGGTCGTCGTCGCCGATGCCGCCCGTGAAGACGAGCGCCCCGGCATCGATGGCCTCCCGGCACACCGCACGAGCCGCGTCGGCGACGGCGGGCAGGTCCTCCTCGGGGAAGGTCATCCACCCGCGGTCGAACGAGATCAGGTACAGCGCCACGTCTGAC
Organism: Actinotalea endophytica; assembly: GCF_025717005.1. Taxonomy (GTDB): domain Bacteria; phylum Actinomycetota; class Actinomycetes; order Actinomycetales; family Cellulomonadaceae; genus Actinotalea. Next base: position 410,939 of record NZ_JAOVZU010000002.1, on the reverse strand, counting down.
TCCTCGGTCCGGGCGGCCCGGTCGGCCGCCTCTCACCCATGCAACGAACGGACCTGCCGCGATCCGACAGCGTCACGAACATTTCTCTCAGGAAGTTCGCCGGAGCGCGCGGCGGACGTTCGGGTGGTCACGAGGACGTCGCACGCGCGTTGACCTCGTACGAGGTGTTGGTCGCCTCGAAGAAGTTGACCAGCTGAAGGGTGTCGTTGGCCGTGGCCATCCACTTGGCCGGGTTCGTCGCACCGAACTCGGCGTCGAAGCCGAGCTCCTCGAGGCGCCGGTCGGTGAGGTACCTGACGTACTGGTTCACGTACTCGGCGTTCAGCCCGAGGATGCCGCGCGGGAACATGTCGCGGTTGTACGCCTCCTCCATCTCGACCGCGGACAGGATCATCTGACGAACTTCCTCGGCGAATTCCGGGGTCTGCAGGTCGTCGTTCTCGGCGAGCACGGTGAGGATGAGGTTGATGCCGAACTGCAGGTGCAACGACTCGTCACGGATGATCCAGTCCATCAACGAGCCGAAGTTGCGCAGCAGGTTCCGCTGCCGGAAGGACAGCGCGACCATGAAGCCGGAGTAGAACCAGATCCCCTCGAGGATGATGTTGTAAGCGATCAGGTTCCGGACGAAGTCCTTCTTGCCCTCGGTGGTCGAGATGTCGAGCGTGTCGGTGGCCATCCGCTGGATGAACCGGGTCTCGAACTCCTCCTTGGCCGCCATCGACGGCACCGTGACGTGGTTGGAGTAGGCGGCCTCGCGGTCGATCGGGAAGGTCTCCAGGACGTACTCGAACGCCATGGTGTGGTTCGCCTCCTCCCACATCTGCTTGGCCAGGTACAGGTGACCCTCGGGCGCGTTGACGTAGGGGTAGACGCCGAAGGCGAGCGCCTTGTTCACCAGCAGCTCGTTCGGGTTGAAGTACGAGACCAGGTGGACGAGGGCGTGCTTCTCGTCATCGGTCATCCTCGCGAAGTCGGCCAGGTCCTCACCCAGCTGGATCTCGTTGGGGAACCAGGTGTTCGCGACGGCCTGGTCGTACAGGTCCATCGCCCACTGGTAGGTCACGGGCTTGAGCAGCAGTCCGTCCTGGATGCCGGAACCGAGGATGGGCATGGGTGTCTCCTTGAGGGTCGGAAGGGTTGGTGACGGGCGCCGTCGGTCGGACGGCGCCCAGGGTGATCCGCGGGCCGAGCGACGGGCCCGGCGCATGAGCGGTGGAGCGGTGGAGCGGCAGGTCAGCCGGTCACTGGCAGGACTCGCACTGCAGGCGTTCCATCGGGTCGACGGGGCACGCGACGCCGTCCACGGTCTCGATCACGTCGAGCACCGGCGGAGCCGCGGCCTGCGGTGGCGCCGAGGCGGCCGCGGCCGGGCCGGGCGTGCTGAGCCCCTTCCGCGCCGCCGCGAAGCCCGTTCGCGCCGGACCGTCGGCGACGGCGCTGCCCCGGCCCGAGGCCGTCCCGGTGGTGTTCAGGTTCTCCGTCTTGTTGACCCGCACGGTCGACTGCTCGGCCGTGTGCCGCGGCTTCATGTGCAGGTAGTACGTGGTCTTGACGCCCTTGCGCCAGGCCGTGGCGTACAGCTCCGTCATCGCGTCGATCGAGCGGTCCGCGAGGTAGATGTTGCGGGAGATGGCCTGGTCGATCCACTTCTGGGCCCGAGCGGCGACCTCGAGGAACGCGTAGGGCGAGAGCGTGAACGACGTCTTGTAGACCTCCTTGAGCGCATCGGGCACCTCCTCGATCACGGACAGGTCCCCCTGGGCGGCGAGCAGCCGGTCCCGGACCGCCTCCCACAGTCCCAGGCGCTGCAGGTCGGCCACGAGGTTGCGGTTCACCTCCAGGAACTTCCCCGACGAGGTGGCGCGGGAGAAGATCTGCGAGAACTGCGGGTCGATTCCCGGCGTGGTGCCCGCCACCAGGCCGATCGACGCGGTCGGAGCGATCGCCATGAGCGTCGAGTTCCGGATGCCGCCCCGGACCTTGACGCGCAGGGCCTCCCAGTCCATCCGGGTCGTCCGGTCGACGTCCACCGGGACCCCGCGATCGGCCTCGACCTCGGCGAGGGTGTCGAACGGAACCTTGCCCTGCGACCAGCCCGACCCGGCGAACGCCGGGTAGGCACCGCGCTCGCGGGCGAGGTCGGCCGAGGCGTCGATCGCGTGCCAGGACACGAACTCCACGATCCGGTCGATGAGGTCGGCGGCCTCGGCGGTCTCGTAGGCGAGTCCCAGTCGCTCGGCGACGTCGGTGAAACCCATCACGCCGAGCCCGATCGCACGGCTGTCGCGGTTCGCCGCCTCCGACTCGGGCACCGAGGAGATGGTGACGTCGATCAGGTTGTCCAGCTGGCGCACCGCCAGGCGCACCGTGCGGGCCATCCGGTCCCAGTCCAGCTCGCCGTCCACCAGGTGCGTCGCGAGGTTCACCGACGCGAGGTTGCACACGGAGATCGTGTCGCGGTCCTGCGGCAGGCAGATCTCGGTGCACAGGTTGGACAGGTGGATCGTCCCGGTGTTGGTGTTCAGGGCCCGGTTGTTGATCGTGTCCTTCCAGGTCAGCCACGGGTGGGAGGTGGTCTGCAGGGTCACCAGGATCTGCCGGTACTGCTCGCGGGCGCGCACCCGGGAGAACGTGCGCAGCTCGCCGGCCTCGGCCATCGCCACGTACTCGCGGTAGCGCGCCGAGAACGCGGCGCCGGTGAGCTCGACGAGGTCCGGCGTCTCGGCCGGGTCGAACAGGTACCAGTCGGCGTCGGCGTCGACGCGCTTCATGAACTCGTCGGAGATCCACACCGCGGTGTTCGCCGTCCGGGTCCGACGGTAGGGGTCGCCGGAGTTCTGCTTCAGGTCCAGGAACTGGCCGAAGTCCAGGTGCCAGTTCTCCAGGTAGAAGCACAGCGCGCCGAACTTCTTGCCGCCCCGGGACACGGCCCGCAACGTCGAGTCGACGGTGTGCATGAACGGGATCGGTCCGGTCGAGGAGGTGTTGTTCGAGTGGATCGGCGAGCCCTCGGCGCGGAGCTTGGTGACCGCGAGGCCGATGCCACCGGTGCCCTTGGTCAGCCACATGACGTTGCGGACGGTCGTGGCGATGTGCTCGATCTCGTCCTCCATCTGCACCACGAAGCAGTTCGACAGCTGCGGGTAGGACGTCCCGGCGTTGACCAGCGTCGAACCGGCCGGCAGGTACTCCAGGCGCGAGATCGCGTCGTAGAAGGCGAGCGCGGTCGCCGTCGGGTCGGCCTCGTTGAGCGCGAGCCCCATCGCGACGCGCATCCAGAAGTACTGCGGCACCTCCAGCGGCTGCTTGGCGTGGTCGTGGACCATGTAGCGGTTCCGCATGGTGGCGGTGCCCACGTACCGCAGCACCTCGTCCCTGGTGGGGTCGAGCGCCGCCGCCAGGGCGTCCAGGTCGAACAGGCGGGCGAGCCGGGCGTCCAGGACCCCGTCGTCGACGGCGTCGCGGACGTACCCCGGGAACCGCGCACGGTGCAGGAGCGCGAGCTCGACGTCGGTCCGGTACCCGCCGAGGACCCGCTTGTAGATCACCTTCCGCAGCAGCCGCGCAGCGATCGTGTCGAAGTCCGGGTCGTCCTTGACGTTCTGCACGGCGACGCCGATCGCGGCCTCGTCCAGCTGCTCCGACGTGATCCCGTCGAAGAGCGTGATGGTCAGCTCGGAGGCGATCTGGGTCACCTTGGCGATCGGGTCGGTCAGGCCGTAGGTCACGCGCTCGATCGCGCGGTTGATCCGGTCGGCGTCGTAGGGCTCGCGGGAGCCGTCCCGCTTGACGACGTGCAGGCGGGTGCCGGCCGGTGACGGGCGGCTGGGTGCGGTGAGGGTCATGTCGTGCTCCTGGTCGAGCCGGAGGCACCGGCGCCCAGGGACGACGAGGGGTGCGACGCACCCGTCCGCCGAGCCCACCCGAGAGGCTCCGGAACCACGCACGCCGGCGGCGCACGTACCGTCGGCAGGTCTTCGGACTCGTGGGCGCGTCGCGCTGGAGCGCGCGTTCTCCTACCGGCCGCCGCTTCCCAGGCTCACGCCCAGTGCGTCTGACGACTGTCGTTCCCACTCACCGCTGCTGGGCAGTCCCGGACTCGCACCGGGTTCCCTCTTGCGCCACCCGACCGCACCGAAGCGCTGCCGGGTGAACCGTCGGCGCGGACGACTCTACGGCCACTCACACCTCAGCGCCACAACATCTAGTGCATGTCGCAGTTGGAGTCACAAGATGTTGCGTGCATGGCGAGCGCCTGATCCTGCGCCACGCGAGCGCGAGCACCACCGCGGCCGCCGCAGCCTTGACGGCCCAGATCCACGCGAGGTCGGCCTTGAGCGGCGGTGGCCCCTCGTCCGCCGTCCGCTCCAGGAGTCGCAGGTGCAGCCGGTCGGCGTTGCGGAGGAGGTCCTCCTCGGTGTCCTCGATGCCCTCCGAGGTGAGGTAGCTGCGCCAGAACGTCTCGTCGAACCGCCGCAGGTCCGCCGCGAGCGCGAGCACGTCGTCCGCGTCCTCGACCGGGAGCGCGCGCATGACCCGCGTCCGGTCGGACTGGATGGTCACCACGGGGCGAGCCACCAGGTTCCGGTACCACTGGGCACGGCTGCCGTACGGGCACCAGAGGTACGGCCGGCCGTCGAGCTCGTGCAGCGCGACCGGCATGTGGTGCGGGGCCCCGCTCTTGCGGCCGGTGACCGTGAGCATCACGAGGCGGCTGCCGCGGGTGTCGATCCGCGAGACGAGCCGACCGACACCCATCCGCCAGGCCAGCGACGGCAGTGCGAGCGCCTGCCGCAGGCCGGGGAGGTGGGGATGCAGGACGGTCCAGACGTCGAACCGTTCGCTCAGAGTCGCACCACGCTGCGCGCCCACACGTCCACTGTGCTCCGACGTGGTGGACCACGCCTGAGGCCGAGGTCCCCGCGCCGCCCGGAGGGGCCGGCTCGGCAGGCGGCACCGGGGCCCACCCCCGAGGAGTGGGCCCCGGTGCCTCGAGCGGGCCTGGACGATGCTCGGCCCACTGGTCTCCGCGACGGTCAGCCGCTCTCGTCAGTCGGGCAGCGTGAAGGCGTAGAAGGTGTGGTTCGGGGTGCCCGCGAAGATCGAGTACCCCGAGCCCCAGTAGACCATCCCGCGTGAGACGGACGCGCCGGAGTTGCAGGTCCCGCCGGAGGCGAAGCTCCACAGCACCTCACCGGTCGCGGCATCCAGCGCGTACATGTGGCCCTGCGGGTCCAGGGTGCAGCTGAACACCACGCCGTTCGCCGTGGTCACGGCCCCTGACGCACCGCCGGTCGGCGAGGCCTTCTGCCAGAGGATCTGACCGCTCGCCGCGTCGAGCGCGCTCCAGATGCCACTGCTCGTGCTCGTGCCGTCCGGCAGGACCCACGACACGACGTTGCTGTTGGCGTTCGCGGTGTAGACCCGCGTGCCGTCGACCGCGGAGCCCCACTGCAGCCCGCCGTTGATCCCGCCGGGTCCGGTCTGGGTCTCCCAGACGACCTGACCGCTGTCGGGGTCGAGGGCCCAGTACTGACCGCTCTTCTGACCGACGCCCACGACGTCCCTCGGCTTGCCCGTACCGTCGACCTTCACGCTGAACAGCGCCGGCGCCTGGCCGAAGTCGTAGTCCGGTCCTGCGGGGTCGGGGCAGTTGGCACCCGATCCGAAGAACGGGATGCAGTCGACGTTCCAGGCGTCGAACGGAACGGCCTTGGTGGCCCACCTGATCGCGCCGGTCTTCATGTCGAGCGCGAGGACCGAGTCGAACAGGTCGTTCGGCGAGAGGCACGCCTGCATGGCTCCGGGGTCACCACCGGCGGCGGCGACACACGCCTGGACGTCGTCGGGAACCGAGTAGTTGTTGCCGGTCGCGATGTAGACCTGCCCACGCTTGGTGTCGATCGCCGGCGAGCTGCCCCACACCGAGCCGCCGCTGTACCCGGCGGGGACCGTGTAGGTCCGCCACAGGATCGCGCCGGTCTGCTCGTCGAGGGCCAGCATGCTGCCGCGGAACGAGCAGCACTCGTAGTTCGGGATCAGCGCCGCCAGCGCCTCCTCCGCGGAGGACACGCCGACGTACACGACGCCGTCGAACACCGTCGCGGACTGGGTGATCATCGCGGCGGCGTGCGAGTCGGCGACCGTCACCCACAGCACCTGGCCGGTGAACTTGTCGAAGGCGATCACCTGGCCGCCGCCGCCCAGTGGTCCGAGGGTGCCGACGATCACCTTGTCGTCGGTGACGGCCGGCGTCGCGCGCGCCTTGTCACCGGGGATGCCGGTGATCGCCGGGATGCTGGCGACCCACAGCGGGGCGCCGGTGAGCCGGTCGACGGCGTTCAGGTTCCCGCCCCAGTCCGGGAAGTACACGGTGTCCGCGTCGACCGCCGGCGTCGCGGAGACGTCACCGGCGGCCTCGTAGGTCCAGGCGACCTCGAGGTCCGCCACGGTGGCAGGTCCGATCTTGCTCTCGGACGACTGGTACCGCGTGTTCTGCCGGTCACCCCCGGCGGAGGTCCAGAGCGAGCCCCCTGCTGCGCCGGCTGCGCCGACGGGGACCATCAGAGCTCCCACCACGAGCGTCACGAGCGCGATGCCGGTGCGTGGCTTTCGTCGCATTGCCGCCTCCTTGGTCTCCGACCCCGGGGGATCCGGGTCGGTGAGCGGAGCCGCATCGGTGCGACCCCGCCGTCGGCGGGCGCGGCGGGACACTCGCCGCGGGCGCGTTGAGCAAGCCAGGAGCGTGCGGAAGGGGCGGGCGGGACACCGGTGCGGAGGCTTCACCGCGCTCGCGGCCGAGGCCGACCCGACGTCTGGGGGGCCGTCGACCGATCGATGCGAGCGGATTCACGCTAGACCTCTTTGTCCCGCGTTCTTCCGTGACAATTGCACCGGCAGCGGGCGTCGGTCAAGAGGGGGATCCTGCGCGGGCCCGCCGGTGCGCGACGGGACCGGTCCCGCGGTCCAGGCCGAGCGACTGCGGCGTCCTGCTACCGCACCGACCGTGGACCCCAGACGACCTTCAGCACGGCACCCACACTGATGAGCAGCACGCTCAGCAGCCCCAAGGGCCAGCCCGCGAAACCCGAGCTCGCCAGCACGCCACCCGTCGACCCACCGGTCGTCGGGCCGGTCGCCGGGCCGGTCGTGGGGCCGCCGGCGACAGCAGTGTTCGTGACGACGCAGGACGCGCTCTCCCCCGGTGCGACGCTCACGGTGGCCGTCCGGCTCGCGGGGTCGACGACCAGGACGGTGCCGCCGGTGCAGGTGAGGTCGCTGACCGACCAGCCGGGTACAGCCGTCTCGGTCACGGTCCACACCCCTGGCGGCGCGGCCGGTGCGGTGAGCGACGCGGGCAGGTGCTCGTTCTCCGGGTCGTCGGTCGGATCACCGTCGTCGTCGAGCAGCACCGTGCCCGGCGCCGCGTCGGCGTGCCGGACCACGAAGGCGAAGTCCTGATCGGTCTGCGGGTCGGCAACCTTGGTCAGCGTCAGGCTCGCCTGCTTCGTGTTCGTGATGTCGCACGTGACCTGCTCCCCCGGCCGGAGCGTGACCTCGACGCGGCCGCCCGCCACGGTGTCGCCGTTCGAGCAGCTCCCCTCGGCCACCCAGCCGGGCACCGGGATCTCGGCGACCCGGTAGGTGCCCGGGCTCAGGCCCGTGAACGCCTGGGACTCACCGTCGGTGAGCGCGAAGGCACGCGGGCTCAGGCCCGACCCGAGGAACGCGAACGACGGCCCGCCGCCGGGGTCGGTGTGCTTGGTGACGGTGAGCGACGCGGGTGGGATCGGCGCGGGCGCGACCCGGTCGTTCCGGTACAGGCAGGCCGCCACCTGCCCGGGCTCGAGCACCACGGTGGCCGTCGCCGTGGCGAGGTCCGTCGTGGTCGCGCCGGGGCCCACGCAGACCAGGGCGCCGAGCTGCCAGCCGCTCCGCGAGGCCTCGGTGACCGTGTAGGTCGAGCCACCGGCGTCCGGCGTCGTGACGACCGCCTGCACGTCGACGTCGTCCGGCGCGAGCGTGACGGTCCCCGGGTCGGCGCCGGGTCCGGCGACCGTGACGTCGAACGTCGCGCCGGCGGCGCGCGGTGCGGCCTTGGCGACCACGAGCGCCGCCCTCGTCGGGTCCACTGCGCCCGAGTTCACGAACAGGCACACGATCTGCTCACCGGGGTCGACCTGGACCGTCGCCGACGCACCGCCCGTCACCGCCTCGTCGTCGCCGACGCAGCTGACCTCGGTGCTCCAGCCGGCCGTGGCCTGCTCGGTGACGGTCACCTCGTCGTCGGCGGCAACCGGGATGGTGGTGCTCTGGCCCGAGGTGAGGGTGAAGGACGGCAGCACGTCCGCCGGTGCCCGGGTCGCGTCGAACGTGAACGTCGTGCCGTCCTCGGGCTCGGCCTGCTTGACGATGGTCAAGGTGGGCGGGGCGACGTTGGTCAGGGTGCAGGTGGTGCGCTGAGCCGGCACCAGGCTGAACGTGGCTCCCGCGCTCACGTCCACAGTGGCGGGCACGCCCGTCGCAGGATCGACGACCTGGCAGACCATCGATGCGTTGGTCCAGCCGGCGGACAGGCTCGGTTCGGAGAGCGTGTAGTCGGAGCCGCCGAGAAGCCCGTCGACCTCAACCTCCGGCGCGTCCGGCACGGTGAGGTCGCCGACCACGCTCACGTCGCCCGGCCGGACGTCGAGGCCGCCGTCACGGGACACCTCGTACCCGAACGTCACCGACGGACCGGGGTCGGCGGGCACGGTGACCTTGGTGAGCAGCAGCGACCCGCACGCGCCGACCTCGACCGGGCCCGTACCCACGTAGTCCTGCAGCTCGGCGTTCGCGTCGTTACCGGTCTGGCTGAGGACCTCCCCGGAGGTGTACCCCGGGCAGTCGGCGAGTCCGGGCAGCCCGAGCGCGGTGACGTCGAGGGCGAACTCGCCGAACGTCGCGTCGCCCGGCACGTCCACGGCGGCGTCGACGACGCCGGGCCCCGGCGTCGACGTGGTGACCCAGGTGTCGCCGTCCCACTGCAGGATCGTGACGGAGCCGTCGTCGAACTTGACCAGGACGTCGTCCGCCTTGCCGGGCGCCGGGCCCAGCAGCGGCCAGTACATCGACGCCTCACCGTTGGACGAGAACCGCTGCCAGGCCCCGTACAGGATCACGTGGAAGCCGGCCGCGCCGTCGGGCACGGCCTGCGTCGCGGTCCAGACGCGGCACAGGTCGCCCTTGGACACGACGTTGCCGGGGGTCACCTCGGGCGCATCGAGGTCCAGGTCGTCGAGCTTGCCGTCGAGCTGGTCCGGGTCGAGCACCCCGTTGCCGCACGCGTCGTCGACGACGGACAGGTCGAGCACGGCGGACGGCGGGTCGTCCCAGTCGTCCGGTCCGGTGGTGTCCCCGTCGATCGCGAACGCGGTGAGGCCGCCGAGGGCCGCGGACGCCGCCGGCGCGCCGACGATCCCGAGCAGGACGACGGGTGCCAGGGCGGCGAGGAACGCCGTCCCCCGTCGGCGAAGCATGCTGCCCGTCGCGACCATGAGCGCCCCTGCACGTCGTCGGTCCGCACGAGTCTGGCACGGGATCAGCCCGCAGCCCAGACCTTGCCGGTAGCGGTTCACATGCGGGGCTCACCGCCGGCCGGCGCCCGTCCAGCCTCGCCGGCGGCGTCGCGAGCACCGCGATTTCACCCGCCCCCACGGCCGCATCCGGCGCCTCCGCACTCACCCGGCGTCCATTTCTGCCGATTAGTCCCAGGAATCTGACACCCCCTGGACAGGACTCGATGGCACACGAGCTGGACGAGCGGCGCGCGAGCGACACCGACGGCGTCCCCCACGACGTCGCCCTGCGCGCCGCCAAGACCGTGGCGGCCGGTGGCCGCACACCGCACCACACGCACCACGGCGTTCCCCGTCCGGCCCGCCGCTCCGCCTCGACCCCCGAGCCCACCGGCACCGAACCCGGCAGCTTCTCCCGGGCGATCGGACTGGTCATCTTCGGGCTCGTCGCCGTGGCCGCCGCCGCGCTGGTCCTCGCCGCGAGCGCGATCGGCCCGCGCGTCGACGTCGCCCCCACCGAGGGTCTGTTCTTCGGGGTCTGGAGCGTGCTCTACGCGACCGAGGCGCCGACCGCCCACGTCGCGATCTCCGCGATGGCCCTCGCCGTCGCCCTCGGCGCCGGGGTCGCGGTCCTCGAGCTGCGGATCTCCAACCGGTCCCGGCGCTCGACCGACCACAGCACCGACCCGCTGGGCCCGAAGCTCGTCATGGCCCGCACCGCCGGTCACTTCGCCGGCGAGGTCACCATCACCGTGCTGATCCCCGCGCACAACGAGGAGGCGTCCCTGCCCGGGACGATCGCCTCCCTGGTCGGCCAGTCGCACGCACCCGAGCGGATCGTGGTGGTCGCGGACAACTGCACCGACCGGACCGTGGAGATCGCCCGCGCCGCCGGGGTCGACGTGATCGAGACCGTCGGCAACACCCACAAGAAGGCCGGCGCGCTCAACCAGGCGCTGCGCGAGGTGCTCCCGGCCCAGGGCGACAACGACGCCGTGATGGTCATGGACGCCGACACGCGGCTCGACGACGGCTTCCTCGAGGTCGCGGTCGCCCGGCTCACCGCCGACCGCGCGCTGATGGCGATCGGCGGGCTGTTCTACGGCGAGGAGGGCGCCGGGCTGCTGGGCCAGTTCCAGCGCAACGAGTACAGCCGGTACAGCCGCGACATCCGACGCCGGCGCGGCCGGGTGTTCGTGCTGACCGGCACGGCCTCGGTGTTCCGCCCCGCGGCCCTGCGCGCCGTGGCGGAGTCCCGCGGCTCGGCGCTTCCGGGCGTGCCCGGCGACGTGTACGACACGGCCGCCCTCACCGAGGACAACGAGCTCACGATCGCCCTGAAGTCGCTCGGGGCGCTGATGATCTCCCCCAGCCAGTGCACCGTCGTCACCGAGATGATGCCCACCTGGCGCGCCCTGTGGAACCAGCGGCTGCGCTGGCAGCGCGGCGCCCTGGAGAACCTCGCCGCGTACGGCCTGACGCCCAAGACCTTCCGCTACTGGGCCCAGCAGCTGGGCATCGGCTACGGGGTCGTCGCGCTCGCGTCGTACTTCCTGCTGATCCTGATCACGGCGCTCGCCGTGGACTCGTGGATCTGGTTCCCGTTCTGGATGGGCATCGGCGGGCTGTTCGCCGTCGAGCGCGTGGTCTCGGTGTGGGACGGCGGCTGGCGGGCCAGGGTCGTCGGCGCGCTGCTGATCCCCGAGCTCGTGTACGCGACCTTCCTCGACGTCGTCTACGTCAAGGGCGTGCTGGACATCCTGCGCGGCCGGGCCGCCGGCTGGAAGCACGTGACCCGCCCGCCGGGCGAGGACCCCGCGACGGACGCCGCCGAACCGGTGGTGATCGGCTGATGACTCTCCTCGCCCACGCGCTGGTCGGCGGCGCGGTGCGCACCGGCCTGGTGCTGCCCGAGTCGGTCCTGCACAGCGACGCCGTGAAGGTCCTCGCGACCTTCGTCGCCCTCAACACGCTGATGTACGTCACGCTCGCCGTGGTCAAGATCCTGCCGAGGGTCCACCGCCCGGCGTGGATGAGCGGCAGCAACCGCCGCGCCCAGGACCGCAGCATCTACGCGGGCGTGCCGATCCCGGGCCTCGACCTGGGCACGGCCGCCGAGGCGATCACCGACCCGGGCGCGGAGCCCGGCGACGGGCCGCACGACAGCTAGGCCGAGAGGCCCGCTCAGCCGCACGACCGCTGGGCCGAGGCCCGCTCAGCGCCCCCTGCGGCGCCCGGCGGCGCCGCGCATCGAGACCTCGACCGCGGAGGTCCGGCGTGCGGCCGGAGCAGCATGACCGTTCGCGCCGCGGGTGGTCTGCGACGCACCCGGGGCCGCCGCACGCGCCGCGCCCGCCGACCCTGCCTCGCCGCGCCCGCGCCCGCCACGGCGTCGGCGCCCGCGCGAGCGGCCACCGCCGCCCCCGGTCCCGCCCGCCGGCGGCGTCGCCTTCCCGACCCGGCCGGGCCCCGCAGGCGGCGCGGTGGGCGCGACGCGCTCGGCACGCTCACCGACCAGGCGCACCAGCACGTCCGAACCCGCGGACACCGCGGTGGGCTTGGCGGTGATCTTCGCCGCCCGGGTCAGCACCCGGACGTCGGCCATCTGCTCGGGCAGCACCACGGTGACCACGTCACCGCCGGAGCCCGCGCGCGCCGTGCGGCCCGAACGGTGCAGGTAGGCCTTGTGCTCGGCCGGAGGGTCCACGTGCACCACGAGCTCGACGGCGTCGACGTGGATGCCGCGGGCCGCGATGTCGGTCGCGACCAGCACGCGGACCGCGCCCGACGAGAACGCCTCGAGGTTCCGCTCCCGAGCCGCCTGGCTCAGGTTGCCGTGCAGGTCGACGGCCGGGATCCCCGCCGCCGTGAGCTGCTTCGCGAGCTTCTTGGCCTGGTGCTTGGTGCGGGTGAACAGCAGCCGCCGGCCGGTGCCGGAGGCGAGGTGCTCGACGACGCCACGCTTGGCCTCGGCGTCGCGCACCGTGAAGAGGTGGTGGGTCATCGCCGCGACCGGCGACTCCTCGGGGTCGACCGAGTGGGTCACCGGCGCGTGCAGGAACTGCCGGACGAGCTGGTCGACCCCGTTATCCAGGGTCGCGGAGAAGAGCAGCCGCTGGCCCTTGGTGGGCGTCGCGGACATCAGCCGCCGCACCCCGGGCAGGAAGCCGAGGTCGGCCATGTGGTCGGCCTCGTCCAGCACGGTGATCTCGATGGCGTCGAGGGTCAGCACCTTCTGCCCGAGCAGGTCCTCCAGGCGCCCGGGCGTGGCGACCAGGATGTCGACCCCCGCGGCGAGCGCCTGCTCCTGGCGGTGCTGGGACACGCCGCCGAAGACGGTGGTCAGGCGCAGGCCGGCCGCCGTCGCCAACGGCTCGGCGGTCGCCGCGATCTGGTTCGCGAGCTCGCGGGTCGGGGCCAGCACGAGCGCACGCGGGCGTCGGGCCGCGGCGCGCCGGCCGGCCAGCCGCGCGACCACCGGCAGCACGAAAGCGAGGGTCTTGCCCGACCCGGTACGGCCGCGGCCGAGGACGTCCTTGCCGGCGAGCGTGCTGGGCAGGGTCGCGGTCTGGATCGGGAACGGTGCGGTGATGCCCTGGTCGGCCAGGACGCGGACGAGGTTCTCGGGCACACCGAGAGAGCTGAACGAAGACATGCGGGGGTGCCTTTCCGGCGATGGAAGTCGGGGCTCGCGGCGGCAAGTTCGGGGCTCTCGCCCGCCGGTGCTCCACGACGGAGGGGACGCGCGGTACGCGCATCGCTCGGGACCAGTATGCCCTACCGGGCTGCGGGCGCTCCGCGGGCGACTGCGCCAACGGCCGTGGGCACGCGAGGACGTGCGGCTCATGCGGCGCCCACCGGCCGCTGCGAGACTGATGCGGTGGACGCAGTGCGGCGTCGCTCGTTCTGCCACGCGGTCGCAGCATCGGACCGCGTCGCATCCCACGGTGCGACGCCCGCCACCCACTCACCATCCCCCGCCGACGTCCGTCGCGCTTGCCGTCATGCCGTGGCGCCGGCATCGCTCCGAGGAGATGATCCCGATGACGGCACAGGCACGAGCAGGCAAGGAAGGTCGCGAGTGGACCGCCCAGGTCAACGGCGCTGCACTCCGCGTCGAGGAGGTGGGGACCGGGCCCCGGACCGTGGTGTTCTCGCCGGCGCTGTTCACCAACCGCGCCCTGTTCGACGCCCCGGTGGCCGCGCTGGGCGTCGACCACCGCTGCATCCGGTACGACCACCGCGGTCAGGGCGACAGTGGGCTCGGCGCACCCCAGCCCACGGTGGAGTCGCTGGGCTGTGAGGGTCTCTACGCGGATGCGCTCGCGCTCCTCGACCAGCTCGGTGTCGAGGCCTGCCACTGGGTCGGGGCGTCGATCGGCGGGTTCGTCGGCGTGCGACTCGCGGCCCGTCACCCGGATCGCATCCTCTCGCTCGTGCTGATCGGCTTCAGCTCGCGCCGGGTGCCCGCGTCGAACCTTCGACAGATCGGCATGCTCGGCGGGCTGATCCGAGCGACCCGGCCGCTCGGCCCGATCGGCGCAGCAGTGCATCGCCGCGCGACCGAGACCGTCATGCGCAACATGTTCGGCGAGACCTTCATGTCCGATCCGACCCGCGCGGCCGACCGTGACCTGTGGCGGCGCCGCTTCGGCGAGACCGTGGCACCCGAGGCCGTCCCGATGCTCAAGCAGGTCTTCGGCCACCCCGGCAACCCGCCTGAGATGCTCGCCCAGGTCCAGGCACCCACCCTGTTGATCAGCGGTGCGGACGAGCTCGCCCACGTCAGCGACATCGACAACGACCCGCTGCAGGCTGCGCGCGTCATGCCCGACGCGCGCCTGGTCACGATCCAAGGCGCGGGGCACATGGTGCTCGTCGAGCAGCCGGCGGCCGGCACCGCGGCCATCACGTCATTCCTCCGAAGCGTCGACGGCTGAGCCGAGGGAGGCTGCCATGAACGTGCGGCATGTCCTGCTCTTCGCCGAGGCGGGCCGTGAGCCGGTGGACCGCTGACCTGTCGGGGCCGACCGGGCCCGTGGTCCGCTGACGGACGACGCAAGGGCGCCACCGCAGGATCGGTAGCATTCGCACGTGACATCCGGCCGGCCGACGACCTCTCAGGTCGCGCCCGGCGTCGTCGTCGCGGCGCTCATCGGCGTGCTGATCGCGGCGCAGACTCGACTGAACGGAGACCTTGCGGTCGCGGGTGCCGGGACTCTCCTGGCCGGCTGGATCTCGTACCTCGGCACACTCGCCACGATCGCGGTGCTCATCGCGGTTCGCGGCCGCACGGCGCGGACCGCCCGCACGATGCGCGAGCGCGGCCGATGGTGGTGGTACGCGATCGGGCTGTGCGGCATCCCCATCGTGCTGGGGTCCGCCTACGGCGTCCCGATCGTCGGGGTCGCGATCGCCTCGGTCGCCTCCGTGGCAGGCCAGACCGTTGCGGGACTCGTCCTGGACGCGCGCGGCGTGGGCGTGCCCGTGCGGCTCCCGCTGACCGGACGACGCGCCGCGGCTGCGCTCACCGCCCTGGGCGGGCTCGGTCTGGCGATGGTGGCGGGGTCGGGCGTCGGTGCCGCTCAGGCCGTCGCGATCGGCGCCCTGCTGTTCGTCGGGGGCGCGGCGCTCGCGGTGCAGAGCGCCGGCAACGGCGCCGTGGCCCGCGACTCCGGCGACTCGTCCATCGCGGGCCTCGCGTCGGCGACCGGCGGCACCGTGGGGATCTCCGCGTTGGTGGTCGTCGGGATGCTCACCGGTGCGCTCGCGTCGACGAGCGTCCCGACCGACGCAGGGTCCTGGTACCTCTACCTCGGCGGCCCGCTCGGCGCCGGCATCGTGGTCGCAGCAGCCTGGGCGGTGCGCCGGCTCGGCACGTTCGCCCTGACGCTCACCGTGGTGGGCGGCCAGCTCGTCGCAGCGTTGGTCGTGGACCTCAGCCGTGGGATGGGCGTGCCCTGGACGACGTCGGCGTCCGTCGTGGCGATCGTGGTGGCCACCACGCTGGGCATCACGCCCCGGCCGGCGCTCGCTCGGGCCCGCTGACCGGTCGCCGCGGACGCACCGACCCGGCGGACCTGGTCGGCCCCGGACGCTGCCCGGGGCCCCCGCGATGCCCCGCCGGTTGGCGGCCCGGACGGCACCCCGGCCTACCCGGCGATCCTCCGCCGGTAGGTGATCCGCGCGACGAGGTACGCCACGGCGAGGATGCCGACGCACCACGCGAGCGCGACCCAGATCTCCGGCCCGACCGGCACCCCGGTGAGCAGGTTCCGCAGCGCGTCGACGATCGAGGTCACCGGCTGGTGCTCGGCGAACCAGCGCACCGGGCCGGGCATCGTGTCGGTCGGCACGAAGGCCGAGCTGACGAACGGAAGCAGGATCAGCGGGTAGGAGAACGCGCTCGCGCCGTCGACCGACGTCGCGGACAGCCCGGCGACCACGGCGAGCCAGGTCAGTGCCAGGGTGAACAGCACGAGGATCCCGAGCACCGCGAGCCAGTCGGCCGGTGTCGCGCTGGAGCGGAACCCCATCAGCGTCGCGACGGCCACCACGAGTACGAGCGAGACCAGGTTCGCGACCAGCGAGGTGAGCACGTGCGCCCAGAGCACGGACGACCGGGTGATCGGCATCGAGTGGAACCGCTCGAACAAGCCGCCCTGCATGTCGAGGAACAGCCGGTACGCGGTGTACGAGACCCCGGACGCGATCGTGATCAGCAGGATCCCGGGCAGCAGGTAGGTCACGTAGCTGTCCGAGCCGGAGTCGATCGCCCCACCGAACACGTAGACGAACAGCAGCAGGAACGCGATCGGCATGACCGCGGTCGTGATGATGGTGTCCGGGCTGCGCGAGACGTGCCGCAGCGAGCGGCCGAGCAGGGTCGTGGTGTCACCGATGGCGTGCGTGGTCATGCTCGTTCCTCCCCCACCACCGCGAGGAAGACCTCCTCGAGGGTCGGCTGCTTCTCGACGTACTCGACGGTCGCGGGCGGCAGGAGCTGCTTGAGCTCGGCCAGCGTGCCGTCGACGATGATCTGGCCGCCGTGCAGGATCGCGATCCGGTCGGCCAGGGCCTCGGCCTCCTCGAGGTACTGCGTGGTGAGGAGCACCGTGGTGCCCTGCGCGGCGAGCGCGCGGACCGCCTGCCACACCTCGTTGCGTCCCTGGGGGTCCAGGCCGGTGGTCGGCTCGTCGAGCACGATCACCTGCGGGTCGCCGACCAGGCTCATCGCGATGTCCAGCCGACGCCGCATGCCGCCGGAGTAGGTCCCCACCCGGCGCCCGGCGGCGTCGGTCAGCGAGAACCGCTCGAGCAGGGCGTCCGCGGTGGCCGACGGATCGGGCACGTGCCGCAGCCGGCCGACGAGGACGAGGTTCTCCCGGCCGGTGAGCACCTCGTCGACCGCGGTGAACTGCCCGGTGAGGCTGATCGCCTCCCGCACGGCACCAGCCTCGGTCACCGCGTCGTGGCCGGCCACGGTCGCCGTGCCCGCGTCGGGCCGCAGCAGGGTCGCGATGATCCGCACGATCGTGGTCTTCCCGGCGCCGTTCGAGCCGAGCAGGGCGACGATGCTGCCGCGCGCGACGTCGAGGTCCACGCCACGCAGCACGTCCAGGTCCTTGAAGGACTTCGCCAGGCCGCGGACCTGGATCGCCGGGGCGGCGCCGGGGCCCGCGCTCACTGCGGCCCCTCGCCGGTCGCGCGGTCGATCGCGTCGGTCAGCCGCTTCTGCTCGCGGGCCACCCAGCCGGCCGCGAAGTAGTTGCGGGAGAACGCCTCGACGAACTCCACCGGGTCCTCGCCGACGACGGCGCGGATGCTCGTGCCGTCGGCCGCCGCCTGCTCGAAGAGGTCGGCGAGGTCCTCGAACATCGTCGTGGCGCTGTCGCCGTCGGTCGGCCCGAGGTACATGAGGTACCGCTCGATGGCCCCGACCGCCGTGCGGTAGTCCTCGGGCAGGCGACGGGTCCGCGCCTTGTACGCCCACCACCGGCGCTTGTCGCCGATCAACGTCGAGATGAGACTCGCGATGCCCATCGTCATCTGCCTCCGTCGCGGAGCTGGTCGATACGTTCTGCGAGGAAGCTCCACGTCCCCCAGAACTCGTCGAGGTAGGCCTGACCCTGCGCGTTGAGCGAGTAGACCTTGCGTGGTGGCCCCTTCTCGGACGGGACCTTCTCCACGTCCACGAGGCCCTTCTGCTCGACCC
Source organism: Actinotalea endophytica (assembly GCF_025717005.1). Classification (GTDB taxonomy): domain Bacteria; phylum Actinomycetota; class Actinomycetes; order Actinomycetales; family Cellulomonadaceae; genus Actinotalea. The sequence goes on along the minus strand of NZ_JAOVZU010000002.1, from coordinate 393,164 downwards.
GCACGAGGAGCGCGTAGACCGTGCCCTCGGCGATGTCGGCGAACCCGTGCTCACGCAGCCAGGCGGTGATCTCGTAGCCGTACGCGGGCCGGACCGCGAGGATCGCGAGGACGACGCCTTCGAGGATGCCCTTGAGCATCTCCGTCATCTGCTTGCCCACCGGGCCGCTCCTGACTACTCAGTAACGCTGACTACCGGTAGATAGTAACACTGAGTACCGAGTGCGCAAGGGGCCCGGACGACCCCGTCGGGAGCAGCCGTGCGGGCGCGATCAGTCGGGCAGCCGCCCACCCGGTCCGGCGTCGAGCTCGCGCAGCAGACCGACGCGGCGGTGCAGCAGCCACAGACCGTAGGCCGCGGCGACCCCGCCGAGCGCCACGTTGATCCCTGCGTTCACGAGCAGGTCGACCGTCGCGGCCGGCCCTGCCTCGGTGGCCACGATCGGTACGGCTGCCTGCACCCCGTTGACCAGGTCGATCACCAGATGGATCACCATCACCGGCCAGATCGTTCCCGTGGCCAGCACCACCGCACCGAACGCGATCCCGAGACCGGCGGCCATGAGCACCTGACCGCCCACCGTGATCGGGTCGCTGCCCAGCAGCAGGTTCACCACGTGCATCACGCCGAACAGCGCGGCGGACCCGAGCACGGCGGCTCGCACCCCGCGGGCCAGCAGCACCCGCAGCACGACCCCCCGGAACACACCCTCCTCACCGAACGCCACGGTGGCGAGACCGAGCACGAGCACCGCCGTCCGCCACGCAGGCCGGTCCACGAGCCCCGGGCCGAACAGCGCCGGCAGCATCGCGAGCACGAGCAGCGGGAGAGCCGGCACCCACCGCCGCCAGGTCGGCGCGGTGGCGAACCCCGACGGCCGCCACAGCCCCCAGGCGGTGAGGAACCCGACGGTGACCGCGATCCTCGTCAGGTCCACGCCGAGCTCGACGACCCAGCCCCCGGCCGTCCCGGCCCCCCGCTGCAACGGCAGCACGAACCACACCGCGAGACCGACTGCGTACACGGCCCAGACGAGCATGACTGCCAGCACCGGCCGGCGCCCGGGCAGGCGCCGCGACGTCTCGGCCGGGGCGGCCGAGGACCGGCCGGGTGACACGACCACTGGTCGCCTCCGCAGGTGTGGGTGAGGGCCGATCGGCGCGCGACCGAGCACGGTCGCGAGCGACGCGCCGCCCCACTGTGGTCCCGCCGCCCCGGACGGGCGCGGGACCATCGACCCGTCAGGTGCGGGCGGCGTCCGCGAGCCGGCGCCGCTCGAGGCCGTCGAGCAGCACGTCGAGCGCGAAGCCGAACTCCTCCTCGTCGTCGCAGCCGCCCAGGCCACCGTCGTGCGCGGCGGCGGTGGCCAGCTCCACCACGTGCGGCAGGGTCTCGGCCCACGACCGGTACAGCACGACCTGCTCGGGCGAGGCGCCGCCGCCGGCCGGCACGGTGAACGGGTCCTGGCTGAAGCCGAGCATGCGACTGCCGAGCAGGTGCAGCGCGTGGTGGGCGAGGTCGACGTCGCACCCCGCACCGCGCAGGATCGCCAGCAGCCGCTCGATGTGCACCAGCACGGATCCGGTCGCCGGGTGCTGCTGGATCACGTCCACCGCCCAGGGATGGGCGACCATGACACCGCGGGCCGCCAGGATCAGCGACCGCAGCTCCTGGGTCCACCGCTCCGGGTCGCCCGGGCCGGGCCAGTCGGGCGCGATCCGGGCCACGACGGTCTCGACCATCGCACCGAGCAGGCCGTCCTTGTCGCCGACGTGGTGGTAGAGCGACATCGGGTTGGCGTCCAGCTCCGCGCCGAGGCGTCGCATGCTCACCGCGTCCAGGCCCTCGCGGTCCGCGACGGCGATGCCGGTGTCCACGATCGCCTCACGGCTGAGCCGCGCGGTGCTCCGGGTGGGTCGATCCGGGTCGGGACGTCGCGCCATGGGCCGATGGTACTTGCTCCCATACGCCGTATGCCCTAGGTTCGTACATCGTAGACATACACCGTATGGCCACGTCCGACTCGCGTTCGACACCAGGAGACCCACTCATGACCCCGACCCGACGAACCTCGCTCACGGCGGGGGTGCTGTTCGTCCTGGCCACCACCACCGCGCTCGCCGCGAGCGCCGTGGAGCCCGAGGTCAGCGGCACCGCAGCGCTCGCAGCACTGCCCGGAAGCTCCCCGGCGTTCCTGCTCGCCACCCTGCTGCACCTGGCCGCCGCGGGCACGAGCGTGGGCATCGCCATCGCGCTGTACCCCGTGATCCGCGCGGCGCACGCCACGCTCGCGATCGGCTCGGTCGTGTTCCGCACGATCGAGGCGGTGTTCTACGCCGTCGGCGCGGTCAGCCTGGTCGCCGTCCTGCCGCTGTCCCGCGAGCTCGCCGCCGCACCCACCGACCAGCAGGCGACGATCAGCGCGATCGCCGAGACCATGGTCGGCCAGCGCGACCACGCGGTCATGGTCGGCGTGATCGCGTTCTGCACCGGCGCACTGCTGTACTACCTGGCCTTCTACCGCTCGACGCTGCTGCCGCGCTGGCTGTCCGCATGGGGCGCGCTCGGGGCACTCTCGATGCTCACCGCGTGCGCGCTCGCGCTCGTCGCCGACCGCCCGGTCACCGGGTACGTCGTCCTGGCGCTGCCGATCGCGGTGCAGGAGATGGTGCTCGCCGGGTGGCTGCTCGTGCGCGGGTTCGCCGAGGAGCCGGCGCCCGAACGCACCGCGGCGCCCGCCCTGGCCTGAGGCCGTCGATCTGCCTCAGGCCCAAGGTTCGATCAGTGCTCGGCCTGGTACTTGAACGACAGCTGCAGCCGGACCCGGTACACCAGCGTGCCGTCGTCTCCGACGACGATGTCTTGCTTGGCCACCTCCGCGATCCGGAGGTCCCGCACCGAGCCCGCGGCGGTGTGGATGGCCTCGGCGGCCGCGTCCTCCCAGGAGGAGGGGCTGGTCCCGATGACGTCGATCACTCGGTACACGCTCATGACGACCTCTCGCCGCTCCGTTGCAGACCTCACCATGGTGAACCCGTGTTGATCGGGTGGCCAGAGGAAGCGGGGAGGGACGTCACGCCCGCGAGCGCACGAGAGGACCACGAGAGGACCGCGGGAGGAGTGGGAATCGTACGGGTGCCGGGTCATCACCGCTCAGCACTAGGAACCGCGGCGACGGCGACGTTGCCGACAACCACGGCCCGCGGCCACGTTAGCGGCCGACGCACCCGGGGGTCCACAGGTCAAAGGACCCAAATCGCCCGTTCAGGCACTGATCAAGGTCTGCTCAACCGATCGGTCGACCGCGCCGCATCTCGCGGTCGACGTCCTCCTCGGTGATCGCCCGGCGCCCGTACACGCTCCACGCGTTGAGCGCCAGGCCGACGCCCCAGCCGGCGATCACCCAGATCGGCCAGAAGTAGCCGTCGCTGTTCGTCACGTACCAGACCACGACCAGGAAGGCGTTGACCACGAGGTAGGTGACCAGGTGCGCGACGAAGTCGCGCCGCGCCTTCACCCGCTCGAACGCCAGCTTCCGCGCCTCGTCGTAGTCCTGCGGGCCGGGCATGGGATTCGTGGACATGGTTCCTCCGCGGTCGACCACGCACTGACCCGCCCATCGTCCACCTCCCGGCCGCCGCCGGGGCGGGACCCTCGTCGGGGCGGTGGCCGTTCCGGCGAGGCAGATCTGCCCGACCGGGGCGCGACGTCAGCCCTTGACCAACGGCCGCAGCGCCTCGCAGGCCATCGCGACCGCACCCGTCACGTGCCCGTTGGCCACCATGTTGAACACGAAGCCGTCGATGCCCTGGTCGAGCACGCGGGTCTTGACCTGCTCGGCCACGTCCTCCGGCGCCCCGATGAACAGGCGGTCGGTGGCCATCCGGCGGGTCGCCTCGTCCATCGTGTCGAGGTCCATGCCGCGCGACGCGAGCATCTCCTTGGCCATCCGGCGGGCCGCGTCGCCGTCCTCGTCCACCACCACGAAGCCGAGGAAGCTGGTCTCGAGCGTCGAACGGTCCCGACCTTCCTCGGCGCAGCGTTCCTCGAGGGCCTCGAGCTTGCGCGGCAGGTCGGACGCGTTGCAGATGATGTTGAGGTGGTCGGCGTGCCGGGCCGCGTACCGGAACGTCTTCTTCTCCCCCGCGCCACCGAGCAGCAGCGGCAGGTCGTCGCGCATCCGTGGCTCGTTCATCGCGTGGTCGGCGCGGTACCAGTCACCGGAGAACGTCGGGCGCTCACCGCGCAGCATCGGCAGCACGATCGCGAGCGCCTCCTCCAACCGGTGGAACCGGTCGGTGAACGTGCCGAACTCGAAGCCCAGCTGGTCGTGCTCCAGCTCGAACCAGCCGGCGCCGAGCCCCAGCACGGCCCGGCCGCCGCTCATCACGTCGAGCGTCGTCACGGCCTTCGCCAGCAGCGTCGGGTTCCGGTAGGTGTTCCCGGTGACCAGCGTGGACAGCTGCACGCGCTCGGTGGCCGTCGCCAGCGCGCCGAGCAGGGTGTACGACTCGAGCATCGGCTCGTCCGGGTTGCCGATGCTGGGCAGCTGGTAGAAGTGGTCCATCACGAACACGGCGTCCGCGCCGGCCGCGTCGGCTTCACGCGCCTGCCGGACCACGGTGGGCCCGATGTCCGCGGGGTTGCGCCCCGGGTAGGTGAAGTTCGGGATCTGGTAGCCGAGTCGGATGCCCATGATCGCGAGGCTACGTCCGCGTCCGCGGATCCGCGCCCGGAGTGGGACGAGGCCGCGGTCCCGAGGCCGTCGCCCACGCCCCGACCGCGGGCGGCTCCCGGCATGGGCCTCAAGGCCCGCGCAGCACCACCACCTGCGTGGCTACCCTCGCAGGCGACGGCTGCCGAACGCGGGGATGAGGGATGTCCGAGCGGTCTGGTGACGAGCTGGCGGCCGCGATCACGCGGCGCGCCAGCCTGCAGTCCTACCTGACGATCCGATGGCTCGCCGACCGGACGTACCGGCCGGACGCGTTCGCGCTCTACGCCTGGTTCCGCTGGCTCGACGACGCCGTGGACGAGCACCTCGCGACCCCGGACGCGCGGGTGCGGTTCGTGGCGCAGCAGCGCGACCTCCTCGCGCGCGCCGTCGCGCAGGCGAGCGCCTCGGCGGCGTCCCCGACCGGCGACCTGCGTGCCGGGCTCGCCCCGGAGGAGACCTTGCTGGTCGACCTGCTCCGGCGCGACGCATCGCGACCCGGTCGCGGGCCGGACGGTCCGTCCGAGTGCCTCGTGCTCGCCCTGCGCTCGATGCTCGACGTGATGGACGTCGACGCGCGGCGCCGCGGGCGCACCATCACGGCCGACCAGCTCGACGCCTACACCCACGACCTGGCCGTCGCCGTCACGGAGTCCCTGCACCACTGCATCGGCCACGACTGCCGGAGCCCGCACGACGAGACCCGCTACGTCGCGGTCACCGGCGCGCACGTCGCGCACATGCTGCGCGACCTCGCCGAGGACCTGGTCGCCGGCTACCTCAACCTGCCCGCCGAGCTGCTCGCCGACGGCGTGCCCCACGCGACGACTCCGGACGACCCGGCTCTGCTCGCCGCGCTGCACACGCCCGCCGTCCGGGACTGGGTTCACGAGCGGGTCGAGCTGGCGCGTGAGTGCTTCGCCACCGGCCGGGGGTACCTGGCCCGGGTCGACAACGCACGGTGCCGGTTCGCCGGCCACGCGTACACCGCACGGTTCGAGTGGGTCCTCGACGTGATCGAGGCTGACGGCTACCGGCTGCGCCCGGGCTACCCGGAGCGCGCGACGCTGCGCGGTGGCCTGTCGATCGCCGGACGCACGGCGAGGTCGGCCCTGGGCGCGGTCGTCCACCCGAGCCCCGCCGCCTCGAGCCCGGCCCGGAGCGGCACCCGATGACCACGGCGATCGTGATCGGCGCAGGCGTCGGCGGGCTCTCCGCGGCGATCCATCTGGCCGGCCGTGGCGTCCAGGTCACCCTGGTCGACAAGAACCAGCAGCCCGGCGGGCGGCTCGGCCGCTTCACGCGGGACGGCCACACGTTCTCGACCGGCCCGACGCTGCTGATCATGCCGCTGCTCTACCGCAGCGAGCTGGCGCACCTCGGCATCGACTACGACCAGGCGCTCGACCCGATCCGGGTGGACCCGACCTACGACATGGTCTTCGACGACGGCCGACGCCTCGCGATGACCTCAGACATGGTCGCGATGCGCGACCAGCTGGAGGCCTTCGAGCCGGGCTCGTTCGGCGGCCTGCTCCGGTACCTCGACGAGGGCCGCCGGCACTACCACCTCGGCCTGCCCGGCCTCGTGGAGCGCGACTTCCGGAACGCAGGCGACTTCTTCACCCCGGCCACCCTGGCGCTCGCGCTGCGGGTGCGGGCGCTGCAGCGGCACTACGGCCACATGCGCTCGTTCTTCGACTCGCCGCAGCTCAAGGCGGCGTTCACCTGCCAGGACGTCTACATGGGCCTCAGCCCGTTCAGCGCGCCGTCGACGTTCTCCCTCACGCCGTACAGCGAGCTGACCCACGGCGTGTGGTCACCGCGCAGCGGGATGTACCGGATCACCGAGGCGCTCGCCGAGCGCGCGGCCGAGGCCGGTGTCCGGATGGTGCCCGGCGAGGAGGTGCAGCTCATCGAGATCGAGGGCGACCGAGCGTCGGGCGTCGTCCTGGCGGACGGCCGCAGGCTGACTGCGGACCTCGTGGTCGCCAACGCCGACCTGCCCTACGTCTACCGGTACCTGCTGCCAGACCGGGGCGCCGCCGACGCGCTCGCCCGCAAGACCTTCTCGGGCTCGACGATCAGCTTCTTCTGGGGCCTGGACCGCCGCTACCCGCAGCTGCGCCCGCACACCCTGTTCCTCAGCGACGCCTACCGCGAGAACTTCGACCGGATCGAGCGCAACGAGCCGCTGCCTGATGTGCCGAGCGTCTACCTGCACGCCCCGACCGCTCTCGACCCGACCACGGCACCGGACGGTCGGGACACCCTGATCGCGGTGGTCCCCACCGGCCACCTCACCTACGACGGCGACGACCCCGACCGTCGCGCGCAGGAGGCCGAGGCCTGGGCCGTCGAGCGCGACCGGGCGCGTCGCGGCGTGCTCGCCCGGCTCGCGCAGCTCGGGCTCGACGACGTCGCCGACCACATCACGGTCGAGGCCTCCGCGACACCGATCACCTGGCGAACCCACCACAACCTCGCCTGGGGCGCGACCCACGGGCTGGCCCACACCCTCCCCCAGCTCGCCTACCTGCGGCCGCACAACCGGCACGCCCGCTATCGGAACCTCTACTTCGCGGGGGCCAGCACCCACCCCGGGACCGGCGTCCCGACCGCGCTGGTCTCCGGGCGGCTCGCCGCCGAACGGGTCGTCGACGACCTCGCCCTCTGATCAGCGATCGGGGCGCGGTCGCAGCACCCGGCCCGCCGGCCGGCGCCCGCGCACGAACCGGGCCGGCCGAGGGCCCGTCCTACTCTGGCGAGGTGTCCACCAAGGACTTCTACGACGGGCTCGCGGACACCTACCACACGCTCTACCCGGACTGGTCGGCCGAGACCGCCACCCAGGCCGCGGCGCTCGAGCGGGTGATCGGCGCCACCGGTCCGCTCGACCTCGCGGACGTCGCGTGCGGGATCGGCACCCAGCTCGTCGGCCTCGCCCGCCGCGGGCACCGGGTGCTCGGGAGCGACCTCAGCGAGGCCGCGGTGCGGCGCGCGCGGCGGGAGTGCGCCGTCGCGGGCGTCCGCGCGGCCCTCGCCGTGGCCGACATGCGCGCCCTCCCGTGGGTCGACCGCGGCGTCGACGCGGTGGTGTGCGCGGACAACGCGCTCCCGCACCTCCTGACCGACGAGGACGCCGTCGCGGCCCTGGCCGAGATGGCCCGCGTCACGCGGCCCGGCGGCGCCGTCGTGGTCACGACGCGCGACTACGACAAGGTCCTCGCCGAGCGTCCTCGGAGCACCCCGGCGCAGGTGTACGACCGGGGCGACGGTCCGAGGGTCGTGACGGTGCAGCTGTGGGCCTGGCGTGGCGACAGCGACGTCTACGACCTCGAGCACCTCCAGCTCACCGAGGTCTCACCGACCGACTGGACCGGGACGCGGCGCGAGGCGACCTACCGTGCGTACCGTCGCGACCATCTCGGCGCGCTCGCCCGCGTCGCCGGCCTGGACGACGTGCGCTGGTGGGAGCCGGCCGAGAGCGGCTACTTCCAGCCGGTCATGGTCGCCCGAACCCCGGCCTGAGAGCACGGGCTCGCTCGTCTCCGGGCGGGCGCCCGGCCGGGAGGTCATGATGGGCCGTGGACCGTCAGTACGCGACGCGCCCCTCGAAGGCGAGCCATGCGTCCATCGGGTCCGCCGAGCCGTGCACCCGACGCTGAACCACGGGCATCGGCCACGCCGCCGGGTCCTGGCCCTGGAGCTCGTAGAACGCGCGGTCGTCGAACCCGGCGCGAGCGGCGTCGTCACGGTCGGCCGCGAAGACCACCCGGTCGATCCGTGCCCACAGCGCGGCGGCGAGGCACAGCGGGCACGGCTCGCACGAGCTGTACAGCACCGACCCGGCGAGCGAGAACGAGCCCAGTCGCCGGCACGCCGCGCGGATCGCCATCACCTCGGCGTGCGCGGTGGGGTCGTTGTCCCGCGTGACCCGGTTCTGGCCGGTGCCGACCACCGCGCCGTCGTGCACGATCACGGCACCGAACGGACCGCCGCCGTCCGCGACGTTGCGGACCGCGAGGTCGATCGCCGCCTGGAGTCGCGCGATCTCCTCCGCGGGCGATGCGGCGTTGACATCCGGCGATGAGGTCGACGACATCGGGATCACCCTCCCGTGGGGGTGCCGTCACCTTCGACCCTTCGCCTCACGCGTGGGTCACGCCAGGCACCTAGGTCCTCGCCGAGCGCTCAGGGCGACTCACGCGCCGGCGTCGAGCGTGAGGACTCCGTACCCGAACCCCTCGACGACCAGGGCTCCGTCGGTCACCCGCACACCCGAACCCCAGATCGGCTCGGCGCGCTGCGCCTCCGGCACGGCCACCCGCGCGACCTGGCGGCGCGGGTTGACCACGACGAGGTGGCTCTCGCCGCGCACCCAGGCGAACGGGTAGTCCTCGTGGACCACGCGGATCGAGGCGCGCCCCTGGAGCGCCGGCGTCGCCCGGCGAAGCGCGATGAGCTCGCGGACCAGGGTCAGCGTCGAGCCCGGGTCGTCCCGCTGGGCGGCAACCGTGGGCCGGTCGGGGTCCGGATCGATCGGCAGGTACAGGTCCGCGGCGTCCGCGGTCGAGAACCCCGCGTTCGGCGACGCGTCCCACTGCATCGGGGTCCGGCAGCCCGCGCGGTTGTAGTCGGGGTTGCAGATCGCGCCCTCGACGTCGGGCATCCCGGGCAGGTAACGCATCCCGATCTCGTCGCCGTAGTACAGGCACGGCACGTTGCCCCAGGTCATCAGGAAGGTCAACGCCGCCCCGAGCTGCTCGACGGTGCGGGTCCCGGAACGCAGCCGGGTGTAGTCGTGGTCGGCCGTGGCCATCAGGACCGGCCGCTGCGGGTCGACCTCGCGGTCGGCGGCCCAGGCGTCCAGGAAGAACCTCGTGCTGCCGCGACCGGACTCCTCGAAGAACGGCTCGTGCGGCGGGTGGAACGGCAGGACCCCGGCCCCGCGGTTGTCGAACAGGCTGCCGTGCGCCTCGTGGATCACCAGGGCGAAGTCGGCGTCGAACGCGAGCGGTCCGTCGGTGCGCGGCTCGGTGCCCTCCGGGATGAGCACGGCGTCCGGGTGCGCGTCGTCGAGCCACGCGCGGATCTCCTGCCAGATCTCCACCGACGCGGCGACGCCGGGGTGCACGCCGTAGTCCTTGACCAGGGAGAACGCCATGTCCACCCGGAAGCCGGCCACGCCTTTCGACAACCAGAAGTCGATGATCTCCCGCAGCGCCGCACGGTTGCGGCGCGGGCCCGGCGCGTCGATCGCATCGCGCCACGGCTCGTCGGGGTCGAGGGACGTCCAGCCGAAGTTGAGGGCGGGCTGCTCGTCATAGAAGTTCTTCAGGTACCACCCGCGGCGCGGGCCCGGCGACGGCACCCACGCCGGCGTCCCCGGGATGTCCGAGGCCCAACCGGTGGTGGGCCGGTCCTCACGCCAGATGTACCGGTCGCCGTCGGGGTCGGGCCCGTCGGCGTGCAGCTCGCGCTGGAACCACGGGTGCTCGATCGACGTGTGCCCCACGACCAGGTCGAGGATCACGCGGATGCCGCGCTCCCCCGCACGCTCCACGAGCTCGACCAGGTCGTCGTTGGTGCCGTACCGCGGTGCGATCCGCAGGTAGTCGGACACGTCGTACCCGGCGTCGACGAACGGCGACGCGAAGCACGGGTTGAACCAGATCGCGTCCACCCCGAGCGAGGCGATGTGGTCCAGGTGGTCGATCACGCCACGCAGGTCGCCGATCCCGTCGCCGTTCGAGTCCGCGTAGGACTGCGGGTACACCTCGTACAGGACGGCGTCCGCCAGCCAGCTCCCACCCATGCCCGCCTCCTCGCGTGCGTCGGTCGTCGTCGAGGCTAGCCCCGGCCGGTCGGGCGCGCCCCGGGGAGACCTTGGTCCGATGCGCGTGGCCGCACGCCGCTGCTTGTCTCAGCGCATGCGAGCTGCCACGGCGGCGCTCGGTGTCGGGCTCGGCGTGGCGCTCGGCACCCTCGGCGCGTGCGTCTACCGGCGACGGCACCTGCGGTGGGGTGCCCGGCCCGACGAGGTGACCGGCGCGATGCCGGGTGACGACCTGCTCGCGCGGGCCGAGTTCGTCGCTACCCGCGCAATCTCGATCGCCGCCCCGCCCGACGAGGTGTGGCCGTGGCTTGTCCAGGTCGGGTTCCGACGAGCCGGCTTCTACTCCTACGACCTGCTGGACAACCTCGGCCGGCGGAGCGCACGCGAGATCCTGCCCGAGTTCCAGGAACTCGGTGTGGGCGACCTCGCGGCCCCGATGGCCAGCCCGCCCGACGAACGCACCGCGTTCACGGTGCAGCGCATCGAGCCGCCGCACGTGCTGGTCTGGGCCAAACCCGACTCGACCTGGTCCTGGATGCTCACCGAGGAGCTGCCGGGACGCACCCGGCTCCTCACGCGCCTCAAGGCGCGGTACGACCTCGGCCCGTTCCTGCCGGTCACGCTCCTGCTGATGGAGGTCGCCGACTTCCCGATGATGCGCCGCATGCTCCTCGGGATCCGAGAGCGCGCCGAGGCGAGCCGCGAGACCGGCGCAGCACCGGCGTCACCGTGACGGAGGTCAGCGCGCCGTCGGCCGCAGCGACCGGCAGACGGACCCAGGTCGCGAGCTGGGTGGTCGTGCTCCTCGGCAGCGCCGCGCCGCGCGTCGTGCTCGACGTGGTGGGCGCACCCGTGCCCACCTGGCTCGCCTGGGCTCAGATCGGGCTCCTCGGCGCGACGCTGGTCGCGAGCACGGCCTCCGCCACCTTGCGCCCGGTCAGGCACCTCGCGGTGGCGCTCGCGTCGATCGCGGCGCTGCTCGAGCTCCGGCCGCGCCTGGACCTGACGTGGGCGCCCGCACAGCAGCTCCTCGGCGGCACGGCCTTCGACGCGCGCATGCAGTCCGAGCAGACCGGCAAGCTCCTGGTCGCGGCCGCGCTCGTCGGCGTCCTGCTCGCGATGGGCTACCGACGGCGCTCGATGTTCCTCCGGCTCGGCGACCTGCGTACCCCTCTGCGGCCGGTGCGCTGGTTGGGCTTCCCACGCCCGGTCCCCTGGTCGAGGTTCGCGCTGCAGTGGGGCGCCTACATCGCCGTGGCCGTGGCAGTGGCCCAGTACCTGAGTCTTCGCCCCACCACGGCTGAGCTCGAGGGCGTGGTCCCGATGCTGCCCGGGATCCTCGTCTACGCAGCGTTCAACGCGATCACCGAGGAGGTCACCTACCGCGTGCCGCTGCTGGCGACCGGCGAGCCGACGCTCGGCGGTCGCACCGCGCTGTGGCAGGCGGCGGGGTACTTCGGCATCGCGCACTTCTACGGCACCCCGGGCGGGCCCGCGGGCGTCGTCCTGTCGATCTTCATGGGCTGGATCCTGGCGAAGGGGATCCTGGAGACCCGCGGCCTCTTCTGGAGCTGGTGGATCCACTGGCTCAGCGACGTGGCGATCTTCGTGCTGCTCGCCACGACGCTCGTCTGATGGCGAACGCGGCGGAGCCGGCCGGCGAGGCCGCGCAGGCGGGACGTGGCGGCGCGAGTGCGGGTGCGGGCACGCGGCCGGGTGGTCGGAGGGCCGGCCGGTGGTCCGTCGAGGCGACGCTCGTGCTGCTCCTCGGGGCCTCGGGCGCCGGACTGGTCCTCAGCCGGCCGTCGCCGACTCTCACGACCCGGGTGCTCGTCGCGCTCGTGACCACCGCGGTGCTGGTCGCCGTCCTGATCACGGCTCGTCGCCGCGGTGCGACCCGGACAGCCGGGTGGATCGCCCTGCTCACCGGAGTGGTCGGGATGACCGGCACCGGTGCCCTGGCCGGCGACGCCCTGTCGCGCGGCAACCTGTGGCGCGAGGTCGCCGTCGCCGGCGTCGGGCTGATGGCGGGCCTCGTGCTGGTCTGGTCGGGCGGGAGGACGTTGCTGCGGCGCGAGCGGCGCGGCTCCGGATGGCTCGTGGTCCCCGCCAGGGCGCTCCTCGGCACGGTGGTCGTCGTCGTGCTCGCCCAGTTCGTGGTGCTCCCGGTGCTCGCCGGTGTGATGGCCTCGGCACGCCTCCCGATCGAGCCGACCGGGCGCGACCCCGGGGACGCCGCCCTGTCCTACCAGGACCTCACCCTCACGACGTCCGACGGCGTGGACCTCGCGGCCTGGTACGTGCCGTCGCAGAACGGCGCCGCCGTGGTGCTGCTCCACGGCGCCGGCTCGACGCGGGCCTCGACCCTGCCGCACGCCGAGGTCCTCGCCGGGTGCGGCTTCGGGGTGCTGCTGCTCGACGCGCGCGGCCACGGCGACAGCGCGGGCCTCCCGATGGAGCTCGGCTGGTACGGGACCGAGGACGTCACGGCCGCCATCGACGCGCTCGCCGCACAGCCCGACGTCGCGGCGATCGGCCTGCTGGGTCTGTCGATGGGCGGCGAGGCGGCATTGACCGCGGCTGCCGGCGACGAGCGTGTGCGCGTCGTGGTCGCCGAGGGTGTCGGTCGGCGCACCGCCGCCGACGCGTTGGCGACGCGCACCGGCTGGCACGGCTGGCTCGAGTGGACGGTCACCGCGCTCGACATGGGTGTCGCCGACGCGCTCTCGGCCGCGCACCCGCCGGTTCCGCTGCGGGACACCGTCGGAGCGATCGCGCCGCGACCGGTGCTGCTGATCGCGGGCAGCGGCGAGGCGGAGCAGGTCGGCTGGTACCGGGACGCGGCGCCCGCATCCGTTCAGGTCGTCTCGCTGCCGGAGGTCCCGCACACCGGTGCGCTGTCCGCAGACCCTGCCGGGTGGCGCACGATGGTGTGCGACGAGCTCGACGACGCACTGCTGCCTGCCGTGGCTGCGGCGGGGCGGTGAGCGGAGCGCGAAGGAGGCCGACGATGCGGGCTTGGCAGGTCATCGACAAGCAAAGGCTCGAGCTCGCCGAGGTCCCGGACCCGGTGCCCGGCGAGGGCGAGCTGCTGGTCCGGGTGCAGGCATGCGGCGTGTGCCGCACCGACCTGCACGTGCTGGACCACGACCTGCCGGTGCACCGTTCGCACGTGGTGCCAGGCCACGAGGCGGTCGGCGTCGTGGAGGCCGCTCCCCCGAGCAGCATTCACGCCGAGGGCGACGTCGTCGGGGTGCCGTGGCTGCGGCACACGTGCGGCGTGTGCCGCGACTGCCGCGCGGGCCGGGAGAACCTGTGCCGCCGCTCGAGGTACACCGGCTGGGACGCCGACGGCGGCTACGCCGAGCTGCTCACCGTGCCCGCCGACTACGCGTACCCGTGGCCCGCCGGGCTGGACCCCGTCGAGTCCGCACCGCTGCTGTGCGCGGGGATCATCGGCTACCGCGCGTTGCGGCGCGCCGAGGTGCCCGACGGCGGGACGCTCGGCATCTACGGGTTCGGCGGGTCGGCGCACCTGACCGCCCAGGTGGCACTGGCCCGGGGGATCCGCGTGCACGCGATGACCCGGGCGGTCGACTCGCAGCGCCTCGCGCTCGAGCTGGGCTGCGCCTCGGCGCAGGGCGCGGCCGATCCCCCGCCGGAACCGCTCGACGCCGCGATCCTGTTCGCGCCGGCCGGTGAGCTGGTGCCGGTCGCGCTCGAAGCGCTCGCACCCGGTGGGACGCTCGCCGTCGCCGGGATCCACCTGTCCGAGATCCCGCCGCTGGACTACCAGCGGCACGTCTTCCACGAGAAGCAGCTGCGCTCGGTCGAGGCGAACACGCGCGACGACGGGCGCGAGCTGCTCGAGCTCGCCGGCCGGATCGGGCTCCGTGCGACGGTCGCCCGGGTGCCGTTCGACGAGGCAGACCGAGCACTGGACGACCTGCGCGCCGACCTGGTGACCGGGGCGGAGGTGCTGGTGCTCTGACTCTCGACGGGCGGTGGGCCGTTCGCCCCGCGCGCTGATCCGATCAGCGGACGAGAGTGAAGTCGTCCGAGTGTCGGAGCGGTCCTGTGCACGCATCGCGATGGGCAGGTGCCGGCACGGTGGCTCTCGCCGTGCTGACTCTTCTTGCATGCTCACCGGCCGCCGGTAGTCGTACGGACCCGCCAGGGACCTCCTCGACGTCGGTGGGTCCACCGACGTCCGCGACGTCCGGTGCGTGGGCTGCGGACGCGGAGACGTGGCTGCAGGCATGGCTCTCGGCCTGGGACGCGGGTACCGGCGAGGACCTGCTGTACTACGCCGCCGACACGACCGTCGACGTCCGGATGCTCGGGTTCCCGCTGGCACCCGACCGCGCCGCGCTCGCGCCGCTCGCGGCCGAGCACTACGGCGTGCTGGGGCACGTGCCCGGCTCGGTGTACCTGAGCACCGATGGGGCCGTGATGCCGCTCACCCTGGTCTGCGTCTCGCCGCTGTGCACCGACGCCGACACGATCGGGCTGCTCCAGGTGGCGCGGATCGGCGCCGACGGGTTCGACGCCCTCGTGTACCCGCGCCTGACCTGGACGGACCCGAGCATCGGGACGCCACCGCGGCGCCCGCCGAAGCCGGCCGTCGCGGAACAGGTCGCCGCCGACTACGTCGCCGCGTGGCGGACTGGTGACCCCGAAGCGATCCGGGAGCTCTACGCGACCACGGCCACGGTGACCGGTTCGCTCGGCGGTGTTCGAGCGGTCGGCGCGGACGCCGTCGTCGACCTGGCCTGCGAGCAGTCCGCCATGCCGGCGGTGGCGACCGCGGCCGAGACGTTCCCGACGTCCGCCCTGTCCGCAGAGCCCGACCTGAGTCCCGACGCCCCTGTGGTGGCGTACACGTCCACCGCCGGGCCGGTAGATCAGGTGTGGTTGCTGCTCCGCTCGGAGGCGCCGTGCCCCGGGTCGTGGGCAGTGGGCCTGGACCTGGACGCCGAGCATCGTGTCGTGGCCGAGGAACGCTTCTACGACATCGCCTCGGTGCGTGCCTGCGCCGACCCCGCCACGTTGCCTGACGGGTGGTGGACCGCCCGAGCCCTGCCGGAGGCGTTCGCCGACCGGGTCACCGGGCACCTGGTCACCGACAGCGGGTCGATCGAGCTCCGCAACGGCACACCGGCCGCCGAGCAGCTCATCACCTGGGCGCTGGACCGCTTCTCCCAGGCGGGCCTCACCCCACCCGCGGTGTCGTCGATCACCTTCGACCCCCTGGATGATCGCTGTGGCGGGCCTGCGACCGGGTACACCGACTGGGCCGGCGACATCTCCAGGATCCTGATCTGCTACGACTCCGCCGGGATCGACCTGCAGCAGGCCACCTCGTCCCTGGCCGCGGCAGGCGACGCCACATCGGCCGAGTCCACGTCGCGGGCCGCGGCCGAGGCACCCGAGCGGGACGGCCCAACCGACGTCGACGAGACTGCCGCCGCCCGGAACCACGGACTGCTGCTGCTCCACGAGCTCGCCCACGCCTGGATGGCCGCGCATGCCGACGCGGAGACCGAGGCCGAGTTCATGGCACTCGTCGGTGTCGACAGCTGGAACGACTCCCACGCCCCCTGGGCGGAACGTGGCATCGAGTGGGCGGCCCAGTTCCTCGCCTGGGGCCTCAGCGGTCGGCGGGACCAGCTCTTGTTCCTCGGCGACGAACCCCGATGCGGGCTGCGCGCCGAGGGTTTCCGAATGCTCACCGGGAGCGAACCGCTCACGACGTGCACCGGTTGACGGCCTCGGTGGCGACCCGACGTCGGCGTCGTCGAATCGCCCCTAGGCTCGCGCTGGTGACGATCGACCTGCCCGTCCGCCACTCCGCCCGCGCACTCCTCTTCGACGACGCGGGCGACGTCCTGCTGGTCGAGCACGCGACGGCCTCCGGGCCGGTGTGGACCGCGCCGGGCGGCGGCATCGAACCGGGCGAGGACCCGGTCGCGGCAGTGCGCCGCGAGCTGTTCGAGGAGGTGGGGCTGACCGGTGAGGGCCCGGGCTTCCACCTCGTGTGGACCCAACGTCTCGACCTGCCGGAGTTCGCGGTCGACGGCTGGTCCGCGGTGGTGAACCACGTCTACGCGGCTCGGGTCGAGCGCTTCGAGCCGTCCCCCGGGGTCAACCCGGAGGAGCCGGGGCACCCCTCGGGTGAAGGTGTCGGCGGGGTGCGCTGGTGGTCCGCGGACGCGATGAGCGACGCGGCCCGCAGCGGGATCCTCTTCGGCCCCCGCGATCTGCCTCGGCGGTGGCCGGCCCTGCTGATCCAGCTCCGAACGGGAGGTCAGGTGGCTCCTGCGGTGATCGACGGCGTGTGACCCGCGCCGCTTGCCCGCGGCCTGCGTGTCGCGGCGCTGGCGCTACCGCGGAGCGATCGTCTGCCCGCCCCAGTCCTCCGGGGCGACGTCGGCGATCGTCTCCGAGAGGGTCCACCGGTGCCCCCAGGGGTCCTGGACCGTGCACTGGCGCTCGCCGAAGGGGAACTCCGTCGGCACCATGACGAGGGTCGCTCCCTCCCGCAGGGCCTGCGCGCACAGCCCCACGACGTCGGCCACCCGGATCATCACCGTGTGCGTGACTCTCTCCGCGTCGGGTTGCCTGCGGCTACCGCCGGTGTCCGTCACGATCACCGCTCCGTCACCCACCGACAGCTGTGCGCGGTGGCCCTCACCGATCCGGACCCGCTCGACGAACCCGAGCGCGGCCGCCAGCCACGCCACCGCGTCGGGCACGCGGGGGTAGCTCAGCACCGGGATGACGGTCGCCTGCGGGATCGACCGGTTGGGCCTCAGCGCGCCACTCAACGCGCAGCCCCCGCGCTCGGGGCGACCTCGCGCACCATCACGCAGTTGCCCTGGCCCTTGGGCCGGTCGTAGGTGAACCCCTCGCGCTCGTACATCGTGCGGGTGCCGTTGTACAGGAACGAGGAGTTCTTCTTGCGAACCCCGCCCGTGTCGTGCGGATAGCCCTCGACCAGACCGCCGCCGGCCTGCGCGATCAGCTCGAGGGCTCCGCGCAGGGCGGCCGCCGCCAGACCCTGACCGCGCCGGCCGCGCTCGACCAGGATGCAGGTGACCCGGTAGTCGGGCAGCCGCCCGGCGGTCGCGAGGTACTCCTTGCGGTGGTGGATGCTGGGCAGCTCGTCGGGCGACCCGTACTCCGCCCAGGCCACCGCCCGGTCACCGTCGTAGACCAGCGCCGCATGCGCGATCCCCTCGTCCACCAGTCGCCGCTTGAGCGCCCGGTTCCCGGCTGCGGTCACGCCCTTCTCCGCGCAGTCGGGATGGAACTTCGTGCACCAGCAGCCGGCGAACATCCCGCCGTTCCGCTCGACGAGTGCCGCGAAGTCGTCGAACGTCGCCGGCGTGAGCGCCTTGATGGTGAAGTCGGGCATCCCGCACGGTAACGCCGACCGCCGACGTGCACGCCTTTCGACGCCGTCCCGCATGGCTGCGGAGCGGTGGCGTCACGTGGCCCGGAGGTCCCTTGCCGAGGTTCGTGGCCGTCCTAGCGTCAGGGTTGAGGGGCGTTCGGAACAGAACGTTCGGCCACGCGGAGGTGGCCCGGTGCCCCGTTCCATGTGGGTGACGCCCGCGAGGCGTCGCCCCGACACTCGACCAGCATCATCGTTGCTGGTCGGCTCACCGAACCTGCAACGTAGCTTGGGGACGACAATGTCGGTCGAGAGCACTCGCGACGTGATGACGAAGTATTGGGACTCGGAGCATTCCGACGCCAGCATGATGGCCGACGATGTGGTTTTCACCATGATGCCCACCGGGGAAGAGACCAAGACACGCGAGGGCGTTCTCGGCCTCCTCAACTACTTCTACCACGTGGCCTTCGACGCCACCGCGTCGACGGAGAACACCATCATCGGCGACGGGCACGCGATGGTGGAGGGCCACGTCATCGGCAAGCACATCGGCGAGTTCGCCGGGATCCCCGCCACCGGGAAGGACATCCGGGTGCCCATCTGCGTGTCCTACGACCTGGAGGACGACCGGATCCAGCGAGCCCGCGTCTACTTCGAGATGCCCGTCCTGATGCGGCAGCTCGGCGTGGCGTAGCGACATCGGCAGCGGCCCACCTGCAGGCCGGTCCCGGACCGCGACGACCGGCTCAGTCCGGTCGCCGCGCGACGCACAGGAGGTGCGGGCTCAACCCGAGCAACGACGGCTCGGCCTCCACCCGTCGGGCGGCTTCCAGGACGACCTCGCGGTCGGCGGCGTCGTCGAGGCGGGGCGCCAGGTGGTCGATCCAGCCCGCGATGCCCTCGACACCGAGGGTCTCGAGCACGTCGAGGCCGGCGTCGGCGGCCTCGACGGCCAGCTCCTCGGGGCGGTGGAAGTAGGCGGTCGTGAACCATCCGGGACGCCCGTGCGCATTCTCGTGGCGCCCGTCGGTCAGGTCCGCGTCGACGACGGCGCGGAACTCGGGGTCGAAGAGATACCCGTGGGTGAGCCCGTCGAACAGCGAGGCGAAGCGGGAGATCGCCATCGCGACGACCACGCCGCCGGGCGACAGGACGCGCGCCGCCTCGCGCCAGATGGCGACCCGGTCCTCGCGGTCCTGCACGTGGTAGAGCGGACCGAGCAGCAGGACGGCGTCCTGGGACGCATCGGCCACGGGCAGCTGACGCGCGTCGCCGACGCTCGCGGAGAACCCCGGCACGCCCTCGAGCCGGTCGCGAGCGGCGGCGACGTGCCGCTCGACCAGGTCCACCAGGTGCACGGTGTGCGAGTCGCCGAGCAACCACTCGCTGTGCACACCGCTTGCGCCGCCCACGTCGAGCACCCGCCGAGACCCCGCACCGAGATACCGGCGCACCATGTCCTGGACGCGCCAGAGCTCGATCCGACCCAGACCACCGCGCAGCCGGGTGTCCTCGTCGGTCTCCGTCTCGTAGTGCCGGCGGACGGCGTCGGCCTCCTCGCTCATGGGACGAGGCTAGAGGCCCGGCACAGCGCTCGGCCGTCCACTCGTGCACGAACCCGTCGCGGCAGGGCGATGAGTGAGGGCGCCCGCCTACCGGCCGACCGACTCGAGCACCTCGGCGAGCTGAGCCGGTCTGCTCACCATCGGCCAGTGCCAGGTCGGAAGCTCGACGTAGGTCCAGTCGCCGTCGACCAGGTGCGTGAACGCCGGTGCGTGCGGTGCCATCTGCTGCAGCTGCTCGAGGCCGAAGCTGCACAGCACGCCCGTGCGTGGCAGCCGCTCCCAGGCGCCGGTGAGCGCGACCGGTTGGGTGGCGGTGCGCCAGGGCTGGGGTCGCGAGCCTTCGACGAGTGCGGCGACGGCGGTGCCGTCGACCTCGGACACCTCGGCGGCGAGGGCGGACCAGGGCGGCGGCGGCAGCTGCCAGCCCTGGCCGTGCGTCATCACGAGGTCGTCGTTGGCCGCGCGCGCGTCGGGTCCCTCGAAGTCGGCCTGTGCCATGCCGTCCGGCAGGGGCCCCGAGTCGATGTAGACCAGTCTCGCGATGCGCCCGGGCACGCGGTCCGCTGCACCGGTGGTCACGAGGGCGCCGTAGCTGTGGCCGACGAGCACCACGTCGTGCAGGTCCTGCTGCTCGAGCAGGTGCACGACGTCGTCGACGTGGGTCGTGAGGTCGGTCTCGGGCGAGGCGAGATGGGCGCGCTCGCCCATGCCGGACAGGTCGACGGCGTGCACGACGTGGCCGCGCGCTCTCAGCATGTCTGCGACGGGGCGCCAGACCCAGGCGCCGAGCCAGAAACCGGGGACGAGGACGTAGGTAGCAGTGTTCATGGCGACGACGCTAGAGTGAATTGTGGACAGGTTCCGCCCGGTATTCACGACCGGTCTCGAGGTCTTCCGCAAGCAGCGCCGAGGAGGGCCATGACTCGCCCGACCGCTCGCGTCCTGGCCATGCTGGAGCTGCTCCAGACGGGCGGGCAGCACACTGTCCGCGAGCTCGCCGTTCGTCTCGGGGTCGACGAGCGCACGGTCCGGCGCTATGCCGAGCACCTCGCCGATCTCGGCATCCCCGTCCAGGCGCAGCGCGGCAGGTACGGCGGATACCGGCTCGCACCGGGCTACAAGCTTCCCCCGCTGATGCTCACCGACGACGAGGCCGTCGCCGTCGCCCTCGGCCTCAAGGTCGCGGAGCGCGCGGGGCTCGCCACCACCGACCCGGCGGCGACGGCGAGCGCGCTGGCCAAGGTGTCGCGGGTGCTGCCTCGAGCGTTGGGCCGGCGACTCGACAGCCTGCTGTCGACCGCACAGTTCACGAGCGCGGTGCGCGCCAGCGCTCCCGCCGGCGCCGACACGCTGCTCGGACTCGCCTCGGCCGCGCAGCAGGGGCACACCGTCGTGGTCGCGTACACCGCCTGGGACGGGCGGACGTCGCAGCGCACGCTCGACGTCTACGGCCTGGTCTTCCACTCGGGCCGGTGGTACGTCACCGGGCACGACCACGGCCGTGACGGCGTGCGGACGTTCCGCCTGGACCGCATCGCCTCGGTCGAGCAGGGCGACGGCTCCTACGTCGCGCCCGCCGACTTCGACGCCAGGACGCAGGTCGTGTCGGGCATCGCGGCGGTCAGGTGGTCGCACGAGGTCTGCGTCGTGCTGCGGACCACCCTTGCAGATGCGGGCGAGCGACTGCCGGCGAGCGCGGGGCGGCTCAGCGAGCACGCGGACGGCGTGCTCCTCGAGACGCGCGCCGACCGCCTCGACGGCATGGCCCGCATGCTGGCCGGGCTCGGCTGGGACTTCGACGTGATCACCCCGGACGCCCTGCGCGACGAGGTCCTCGCCCTGTCCGATCGTCTCCGCGCCAACGCGCTGCGCGGTGCCGTCGCAGACGACACGGCTACGCCGCGGAGTCGGTGAGCGACGCCACCGGCTCCGTCTGGGCGGAGCAGAGGTGCTGGTGCTCCGACGCGTCGGTCAGAGCACCAGCACGCCCTCTGGCCGAGGAGAGGCGAACCCCGGCCGAGGTGACCTCAGGCCGCGACGAGCAGGGACGCAGCGTCCCAGGTGAGATCCGTCGCGACCTGGGCCAGGTCGTCCTGCGAGGGAGTCGACGCGCTGGTCAGCGCGACGGGGCGGCCCTCGTCGACCAGGGTCCCGTTCGGCTCCGACATGACGAAGCCGGCGTCGGTCGCCAGACCGAGGCGCCACTGGCCGTCCGCGGTCGGCACCAGGCGGGCCGACGTGGCGGGCACGCCGTGCTCGGCGGCCCAGGCCGCGCTGCCGACACGCTCGGCGGTCATCGTGAGCAGGGTCGTCGCGGCCGCGGCGAGGTCGTCGAGCTCGATCACCCAGCAGCGCTGGGGGGTCGCGTCGAAGAACACCGCGGCGGTGCCCCCGGCGCGGTGCGGCATGACGTGCAGGACCAGGTCGCCGGCCAGCTCGACGCGGATGTCGAGGGCGGTGTCGATGATCGTGGGCTCCGGAGCGGTGCGCTCGACAGGCAGCGTCCACAGGTGCGCCGTGCCGGCGACCTTGAGGGAGCGAAGGGTCGCGAGCGCCTCACCGGCGGCGACGAGAACACGTCGCTGCGCACGGTCGGTAGCCGCGGTGGCCCAGCCGGCACCGTTGATGGTGGCGACGGGCAGCTGGGTGGAGACACCCCACAGGGTGTCGAAGTCGGTGCTTCGTCCGAACAGACGGGCACGCGCGGGCATGAGCCCTCCAAGGGTCGCTTCTTCGGGGAGATGCCAGGAGGGCCGGCGCAGGTGCCAGCCGACGCTGGCGGTTCCATCGTAATCGGAGATCGCGGCGATGTCCATGATTCATGGGAGGACTTCACCCGGTCGGGCGCCTGCGGGCGTTCGAGAGTGCGCTCGAGACTGCGCTCGCGGGAAGGTGTGGACGGAGCGGCCCGGAGGGCGACTGTGGACGAAGCCGCAGGTCAGAGGCTTGATCATCTCGAGGCCAAACGGTAGGATCGAACACATGTTCGAGACAGGGGGCGTCGCGGCCGTTGACGACACCGCCGCGAGCGGCACGCTCGCCCGCCTCGACGCGCTGCTGGCGGCGGCCGGCGCGCTCTGCGATCCACGTCGGGACGCGGGCGCCTGGTCCGGCGCCGAGCGCGCCCGCGCCCTGCGGGCCCTGGACCGTCTCACCGGCGTCCTGGCGACGGTGCGTTCCGGACTCCTCGTCGCCGAGCAGCGTGCCGAGACCTCGCTGCGGCCCGGGGACCGCGACTTCACCGCGGCGCGCGCACGTACGACACGCACGGGGCTCGGTGACGCGCGCAGGGACGTCCGGCGGGCCGAGACGCTCGTCGCGCTGCCTGCGATGGCCGAGGCGGTCTCCCGGGGCCAGGTGCCGCTCCCCCACGTAGACGCCCTCGCCAGGATCGCGGCCACCGCGGGCGGCCAGGCCAGTCAGGTACTCCACCGTCCCGACGTCGCCGACCGGTTGGTCGGCATGGCCCGGCGGCTCACCGTCCGCGAGTTCTCGACCTCCGCCGCCCGTCTGCTCGCCACGGCCGACCCGAGCTGTCTCGAGCGTGGCGTCGAGGCGCAGCGGCGCGAGCGCTACCTGGTCCTGTCGCACCAGCCGGACGGCACCTTCGTGCGCGGGCGTCTCGACCGACTCTCGGGCGAGGTGCTGCGGGTCGCACTCGCGTCCGTGCGGCAGGCGCCCGGCGAGGATCGCGACAAGACGCAGGCCGACGCAGACGCCCTTGTCGCACTCGCCGAACGTGCGTTGTCCGGCATGGCGGGCGTGCGCCAGAGGCGGGACGACGGGACCGACGGCGGGTCGCCCGGCGCCGAGCAGGACGTTGCCGACGCGCAGGTCACCGGGGTCGCCAACCGACCCTCGGTGTCGGTTCTGGTGCCCGCGGAGACCTTCGCCGAGCTTCGCCGCGTCGAGCTTCGCCGGTCGGAGCAGCAGGAGGGACACGTGCGCGGGAGCGAGGACGCGTCCGGGCGCGGGGCCGGGCGCGAGTCGGCCGACGCGCCGTTGCGGCCCGTTGAGCCCGCGGCGCTCGAGGACGGGACGCCGCTCGCGATGTCTCAGCTCGCACGCATGTTGTGCGACTGCGAGATCGGCAGGGTCGTGGTGTCCGCCGACGGGCTGCCACTCGACGTCGGTCGCACCCGCCGCGTGTTCACCGGTGCCCAAAGGCGGGCGGTCATCGTGCGGGATCGCGGGTGCGCCTGGAACGGCTGCGACGTCCCGGCGGCGTTCTGCGAGGTCCACCACATCCGGTGGTGGGACCGCGACGACGGAGCGACCGACGTCGCGAACGGAGTCCTGCTCTGCTCACACCACCATCACGCGGTCCACCGGAACGACCTCACCATCGGCCGGCTGGAGCGACCGACGCAGCCACCGTCGGATCCGGGCGGCGAGATCGGGCCACCGCCGCTGATCGGTGAGCCGATCAGGTACGTCTTTCGCAGGCGCGGGACGTCCGGCGTGGTGAACTCGCCGCCGGATCTGGAGGAGCTCGCGGCGTGACGGCGTTAGCGCCGGGCGGGCCCTGGGCAATGTGGGTCCGGCGTGACACGATCCCGGATGTGGGCACCCCGGCGGAGACGCAGCGCCTGCGCGACCTCGCGCAGCTCCGGCGCGTGCGCGACCGGATCGACCGGGACTACGCGCAGCCGCTCGACGTCGAGGCCCTCGCCCGCGGTGTGCACATGTCCGCCGGGCACCTCAGCCGGCAGTTCAAGGCGGCCTACGGCGAGTCGCCCTACAGCTACCTGATGACCCGGCGGATCGAGCGCGCCATGACCCTCCTGCGGCGGGGCGACCTGAGCGTGACCGAGGTGTGCTTCGAGGTCGGCTGCCAGTCGCTCGGCACGTTCAGCACCCGGTTCGCCGAGCTGGTCGGCATGCCGCCGAGCGTCTACAAGGCCCGGGCCACGGACCGGGCCGCCGGGCTGCCGTCCTGCGTCGTCAAGCAGGTCACCCGACCCGTCAGGAATCGAGAAGCCCCGGCGCTGGAGGTCCACCTAGCGTGACCGGCATGAACCTCACCATCCACTCGAGCTTCCTCCCGCACACCGACCCGGAGGCGTCGCTCGCGTTCTACCGCGACGTGCTGGGCTTCGAGGTCCGACTCGACGTCGGCCAGGGTGTCTACCGCTGGATCACCGTGGGCCCGCCCGGGCAGGACACCGCGATCGTGCTCCACCCGCCGGCCGCCACGCCGGGGCTCACCGACGAGGAGCGCACCGCGCTGCTCGAGATGATCGCCAAGGGCAGCTACTTCGGCGTCAACCTCTCGGCACCCGACCTCGACACGACGTTCGCCGCACTCGAGGCAGCCGGTGCCGAGGTGGTCCAGGAGCCGATCGACCAGGACTACGGCCTGCGCGACTGCGCCGTGCGCGACCCCGCGGGCAACATGATCCGGATCCAGCAGCAGTGACCGGCCGCCGGCGCCCGTGACGCATCGTCGGCGCCGGCGTAACAGGCACCGAAGGAGCACCGACAGAGAGGGCCTCGATGACCAGGACCGTGATCGCGCACCTGTTCTCCTCGTTGAACGGCGTCAGCGAGAGTCCCAACCTCTTCCAGTTCGACGCCTTCGGCCAGGAGGAGGGTGCGCTGATGGGCGCGACCATCTCCCAGGTGACCGAGGTGGTGATCGGCCGCAAGCTCTGGCAGGAGTGGTCGGAGTACTGGCCCGGAGCCGAGGACCCGTTCGGGGCGTTCATCAACCCGGTGCGCAAGCACGTCATCAGCAGCACGCTCTCCGGCGACCTGCCGTGGAACAGCACGCTGGTCCAGGGCGACCCGGTCGAGCACGTCCGCGCCCTCAAGGCCGGTGACGGGGGCACGATCTCGGTCGTCGGCGGTGTGGAGACCGTCCGCTCGCTGTTCCTCGCCGGGGTCGTCGACGCGCTGACGCTCACCGTGCACCCGGTGGTCACCGGTGCGGGCCGGCGGCTGTTCGACGAGACCACGCCCCTGACCCGGCTGCGACTCGTGGACAGCCGGATCACGTCGCTCGGCAACGCCGTGCTCACCTACGCACTGCGCGCCTGACGCCGCCGACCACGCCCCGACCGACGAGCCAGGACCCGACCGAGAGAGATCGATGACCACCGACGACAAGCACCCGGCAGACGCGCACGACCTGATCCGGGTCGAGGGCGCACGCGAGAACAACCTCAAGGACGTCAGCGTCGACATCCCCAAGCGCCGGCTGACCGTCTTCACCGGCGTGTCCGGGTCCGGCAAGAGCTCGCTGGTGTTCGACACCATCGCGGCCGAGTCCCAGCGGATGATCAACGAGACCTACAGCGCGTTCGTGCAGGGCTTCATGCCCACGCTCACCCGGCCCGACGTGGACGTCCTCGACGGCCTGACCACGGCGATCCTGGTCGACCAGGAGCGGATGGGCGCGAACGTCCGCTCGACCGTCGGCACCGTCACCGACGCGAACGCGCTGCTGCGGATCCTGTTCAGCCGGCTCGGGCAGCCGCACATCGGGTCCCCGCAGGCGTTCTCGTTCAACGTGCCGTCGGTGACCGGCGTCGGCGCCATCAAGGTGCAACGCGGCGAGAAGACCCAGGCGGAGAAGCGCGAGTACTCGGTGCTCGGCGGCATGTGCCCGCGGTGCGAGGGCATGGGCTCGGTGTCCGACATCGACCTGGGCCAGCTCGTCGACGAGGCGAAGTCGCTCGCCGACGGTGCGATCACGGTCCCGGGCTACACCCCGGACGGCTGGTACGTGCGGGTGTTCGGCGCCGTGGTGCCGACCGACGTGCCCGTGGCCGACTTCACGGCGAAGCAGCGCCAGGAGTTCCTCTACGGCGCACCGCGCAAGGTCAAGCTGGAGAACATCAACCTCACCTACGAGGGACTGGTCCCCAAGATCCAGAAGTCGATGCTCTCCAAGGACGTCGACACCATGCAGCCGCACATCCGGGCGTTCGTCGAACGCGCGGTGACCTTCCAGACCTGTCCCGAGTGCGACGGGACACGGCTGGCCGCACCGGCGCGGTCCTCGAAGGTGAACGGGATCTCCATCGCGGACGCGTGCGCCATGCAGATCAGCGACCTCGCCGAGTGGGTGCGGGGGCTCGCCGAGCCGAGCATGGCCCCCCTGCTGCGCAGCCTCGGCGCGCTGCTCGACTCGTTCGTCACGATCGGGCTCGGCTACCTCTCGCTCGACCGCCCGTCCGGCACGCTGTCCGGCGGCGAGGCGCAGCGGACCAAGATGATCCGGCACCTGGGGTCCTCGCTCACCGACGTGACCTACGTCTTCGACGAGCCGACCATCGGCATGCACCCGCACGACATCCAGCGGATGAACGCACTGCTGCGCGAGCTGCGCGACAAGGGCAACACCGTGCTGGTCGTCGAGCACAAGCCTGAGGCGATCGCGATCGCCGACCATGTGATCGACCTCGGCCCCCGGGCCGGCACGGCCGGCGGCGAGGTCGTCTTCCAGGGCACGGTCGACGAGCTCCGGGCGAGCGGCACCCTCACCGGCCGGCACCTCGACGACCGTGCGCGGGTCAAGGACGGGGTGCGCGAGCGGACCGGCGTGCTCGAGGTGCGCGGTGCGAGCACGCACAACCTGCGCGACGTCGACGTCGACGTGCCGCTCGGGGTGCTCGTCGTCGTCACCGGGGTCGCCGGGTCCGGCAAGAGCTCGCTGGTGCACGGCTCGGTCGCCGGCCGCGAGGGCGTGGTCGCGATCGACCAGACCGCGATCCGCGGCTCGCGCCGGTCCAACCCGGCGACCTACACCGGGCTGCTCGACCCGATCCGCAAGGCGTTCGCGAAGGCCAACGGGGTCAAGCCCGCGCTGTTCAGCGCCAACTCCGAGGGCGCCTGCCCGGTCTGCAACGGCGCGGGCGTGGTGTTCACCGACCTCGGCTTCATGGCGACCGTGAGCTCGACCTGCGAGGAGTGCGAGGGCAAGCGGTTCGACTCGTCCGTGCTGGGCTACCACCTCGGCGGGCGGGACATCACCGAGGTGCTCGCCATGCCGGTGCACGAGGCGTTGCCGTTCTTCACCGAGCAGGGCGTCGCCGCCGCCAGCACGATCCTCGAGCGGCTCGCCGACGTCGGGCTCGGGTACCTCACGCTCGGCCAGCCGCTCACCACGCTGTCCGGCGGCGAGCGCCAGCGGCTGAAGCTCGCCACGCACATGGGCGAGAAGGGCGGGGTGCTCGTGCTCGACGAGCCCACCAACGGCCTGCACCTCGCCGACGTCGAGCAGCTGCTCGGTCTGCTGGACCGGCTGGTCGACGCCGGCCGGACCGTGATCGTCATCGAGCACCACCAGGCCGTGATGGCGCACGCCGACTGGATCGTCGACCTCGGGCCGGGCGCCGGGCACGACGGCGGGCGCGTGGTGTTCGAGGGGACGCCGGCCGAGCTGGTCGCCGGGAAGCACGGGCTGACCGGCGAGCACCTCGCGGCGTACGTGGGGGCGTAGCCCCGACTCGCGCGCCGGTGAACATTCGTTTACTCTGGTGACCGTGCGTTCACCCGACGATCGGACGGCCCGCGCCCGCATCCGCGACGAGGCGCTGCGCCTGCTCGCTGAGGCCGGCCCGGACGGGGTCAGCATCCGCGATGTCGCCCGCGCCGCAGAGGTCTCCCCCGCGCTGGTGCTCAAGCACTACGGCTCGAAGGAAGGCCTGCTCGACGCCGTCGACGCGCATGCGGTCACGACGTTCGAGGGGATGCTCCGCGAGGTCACCGGACCGGCCGCGACGCCGACCGCACGGGCCGAGCCGACCGGCCTGGCGGTCGCGGTGGCACAGCACGTCCCGGCGGACTCGGCGGTGCCGGCCTACCTGGGCCGGATGCTGCTCGGCAGCGGCGAAGCCGGGACGGCACTCTTCGCGCGGCTCTACGAGGTCGCCCGGGCGGCGCTCGCCTCGATGGTCACCGCAGGCACCGCCGACCCCGGTCCCGATCCCGAGACCCGCGCGGCGTTCCTGCTCGCGAACGACCTGGCCGTGCTCGTGCTGCGACCGCACCTGGCCCGCGCTCTCGGGTACGACCCGCTCTCCGCCCCGGGCATGGCCCGCTGGGGCCGGGAGGTGCTGACCGTCTACACCGCCGGGCTCGGCGGGACAGGGCCGCAGGGAGGACGGACATGAGCGCGAGCGCGTCGAGGACCGCACGGATCGGTGGGCGGGTGCTGCGCAACCGCCGGCTCGTACGGGCGCCGATCGGCCTGTACCGCGCAGGCCTCGGGTTCCTGCTCGGGTCGCGGCTGCTGATGGTCGAGCACATCGGACGCACCTCGGGCGCGCGGCGGTACGTCGTTCTCGAGGTCCTCACCCGGCCCGACCCGGCCACGTACGTGATCGCGTCCGGCTTCGGCGAGAAGGCCCAGTGGTACCGCAACCTGCGCGCCAACCCGTCGGCCCGGGTCTGGGTGGGCGCGCGCCGCGCGGTCCCGGCCACCGCACGCCACCTGAGCGACACGGAAGCCGACGCCGTGCTGGCCGACTACCGCACCCATCACGCCCCGACCTGGGAGAAGCTCCGCCCGGTGCTCGAGGACACCCTCGGTCACCCCGTCGAGCGCGGCGCGGACCTCCCGATGGTGGCGCTCGAGCTGCACGGCTGACGCGGGCGGCGCGCGGCCCGAACGGTCGCCGAGATCGGGGAGATCGAGAACCCGCAGGGAGCGGCGTCACAGTTCCGTAAGGTCATCGATCTTGATCCCGCGCGAGCCGGTGCGCACAGTGGAGGAACGGAGCCGACCGACGTCGCGGCTCCACCGCAGTGGACGGGCGGCCAGCTGACGCCGGTCCACGACCCACGATCCCGAGCCGGGCGGCCCACGCCGCCGCGCCCGGATCGCTCCAACCCACCGATCGACCCATCGATCGACCCGCCGGTCGATCCGTCATGCCCTCGGGAGGCCCGACATGACATCACCCACCACGCGCCGCTCGCTCCGCAGGGTCGCGAGCCTCGCTCTCGGCGCACTGCTGGTCCCGCTCGCGGCGCTCTCGGCGAGTGCCCACGAGACCTCGGCGCGCCCACCCGGCGCCGTGTTCGTCCAGCTCAACGGGGAGGCCGGCAACGAGATCGCGGCCTACGCGCGCGCCGCCGACGGCACGCTCTCCCCCGTCGCGACGTACCCGACCGGAGGCCTCGGCGGCACGCAGGTCGGCGCCCCGCTCGACGCGCTCGCGTCCCAGGGCGGCCTCGTGCTCGCGCAGCGGAACCACGTGCTGCTCGCGGTCAACGCCGGGAGCGACACGGTCACCGCCTTCCCGGTGCACGGCGCGTCGCTCGGCGACCCGCAGACCGTGGCGTCGGGCGGAAGCTTCCCGTCCAGCATCGCGGTGCACGGGGACCTCGTCTACGTGCTCAACGCGGGCGGCGACGGGAGCATCTCCGGCTTCCGCCTCGCGCACGGTCGACTCGAGCCGATCGCGGACTCGACGCGGTCCCTGGGCCTGGGCGGGACCAACCCTCCGGTGTTCATCGACTCCCCCGCGCAGGTGGGCTTCTCGAAGGACGGCGGGACGCTCATCGTGACCACCAAGAGCCACAACGAGCTGCTCGCCTTCGGCGTCGACCGCCACGGCCGCCCGTCGGCGAGCCCGACGACGACCGCGTCGGCCGGCGCAGTGCCGTTCTCGTTCGTGGTCGACACCCACGGGCTCGTGCAGGTGACCGAGGCCGGTACCGGCGCGACGAGCACGTACGCGGTCACCCGCGGCCACAGCCTGCGACTGCTCGGCTCGTCGGCGAGCGGCGGCGGCGCAGCACTGTGCTGGAACATCCAGGTCGGCCGCACGATCTACGGGGCCAACGCCGGCTCGGCATCGCTGTCCGCCTGGGTCGCGCCGCGCCACGGCGCCGCGGTGCTGACGGCCCCGGTCGCGGCCACGACGGGTGCGGGTCCGATCGACCTCGCGTCGTCCCGGGACGGCCGGTTCCTGTACGTGCAGGAGGCGGTCGACGGCACGATCGGCGTCTACTCCGTGGCGCACGACGGGTCCCTCACCCGGATCCAGACCGTCACCGGGCTGCCCGCGTTCACGACCACCGGAATGGAGGGCATCGCTGCGACCTGACGCGACCTGAGCTGACCTGAGGTCAGCCGAGGTCGGACCCATCCGACGGGCCGTACCACCACGAACAGGTGGTGCGGCCCGTCGACGTGCGGGCACCACAGCGAGGAGGCACGAGGTGGCGCAGATCCTGGTCGCCGGGCACGACACGACCACGCGAGAGCGGGTCGCCGCGACCCTCGTCGGTGCCGGGCACGCGGTGCGAGCCGTCGCGGACGCCGGAGCCGGGCTGCGGGACACCGCAGAGCCGGTGGACCTGGTCGTGGCCGTGCTCCGCCTGCCCCGCGACGGGCAGGTGCTCAGCGACCGTGACCTCGAGGTCGACCTGGAGCGGCACGAGGTCCGGGTGGCCGGGCGGCCGCTCGCGCTCACCGGCCGCGAGTTCGACCTGCTGCGGTTCCTGATGACCCACCCCGGGAGCGTGTGGTCCCGGCGCGACCTGCTGCGCGACGTGTGGGGCTGGGAGTTCGGCGACGACTCGACCGTGACGGTGCACGTGAGGCGGCTGCGCGGGAAGGTCGAGGCCGACCCCAGCCACCCCGTTCGCCTCGTCACGGTCTGGGGGCTGGGCTACCGCTGGGAGGCGGCGTAACGAGAATGACACACCGATCCGGCGCGAACGGGCCAGGATGGGTCCATGCGTGCGGCCAGGGGGCTCGTCTGGGCGGGACGCATCGTCGCGCTCGCGGCCCTGGGGGTCGTCGGCTGGGTGCTGCTCACGGCGTGGGGTGCCGTGTGGCACGCCCACCCCACGTACCCGGCGCTGCTCGTGCTCACCGCGCTCGGCGCCCTGCTCGTGCTCGTGCTGTGGGTCCGCCAGAACCTCGACGTGACCGAGATCGGCGTGTCGAGCGTGGACGACGAGCCCCGACGGCACCCGACGCTCCGCGCGGTGGGGCGCGCGGCGGCCGTGCTGGCCGCCGCGGCCTGGGTGGTCGCCGCCGCGTGGTTGCGGCCGTTCGGCGCGCAGCAGGCCGCGCTCGAGGCGATGGAGTCGGACCCGGCCGTGACGGTCTCCGAGTCGGCGACCCAGATCATCCTCACGCCCGCGGACGGCGGTGACGGCCCCGCCCTGTTCTTCCAGCCCGGCGCCCGGGTCGACGCTCGCGCGTACGTCGCGACGTTGCGGCCGATCGCGGAGGCCGGAACGCCGGTGGTCATCGCCAAGCAGCCGTTCGGCATCGCGTTCTTCGCGCTCGGCGCCTACGACGGCGCCCGGACGGCGGTCGAGGCGCCCGGCTGGGTGGTCGGCGGCCACAGCCTCGGCGGCACGGTCGCCGCGATGACGGCCGAGTCCGGCGACGACATCGTCGGGCTGGTGCTGTGGGCGTCGTACCCCGCCGGCGACGAGAGCACGCTCGACGTCCCCGTGCTGTCCGTCTCGGGCTCGCAGGACGGGCTCGCGACGCCCGCCGACATCGACGCCTCGCGCGCGAACCTGCCCGCCGACACCGAGTTCGTGGTCGTCGACGGGGCTTCGCACGCCTCCTTCGCCGACTACGGACCGCAGCCCGGCGACGGCACGCCCACGCTCGACGGCGCGGACGCACGAACCCGGATCGCGACGGCGACCGAGGAGTTCCTCGCCGGGCTCCCGTGACCGATAGCGTGGCCGCCGGGTCGTCGGATCGAGGGTGAGGCGGGCGCGGTGCTGCAGGCTGCTGGCTCCCTGGTGGCGATCGCGATCCTGATCGGCGCCGGCACGCTGCTCACCCGGCACCGGCTCCTCGACGACCGCGCGGTCGACGGGCTCAAGACCCTGATCACCCAGCTCACCCTGCCGCTGCTGCTGTTCCGGGCGTTCCTGCAGCTCGCACCCGAGGGGCGCAACGCGGTCCTGGCCGTCGCCGTGTTCGCCGCGTGCGCGGTGATGGGCGTGATCGGCACGGTGCTCGCCCGCACGATGCGCCTTCCCCGGCCCGAGACTCGCCTGCTGTTCCAGGGGTTCGAGGCCGGCATGCTCGGGTACGCGCTGTACGCCGCGCTGCACAGCACCGACCTGCTGCCCGCGTTCGCCGCGCTCGACATGGGACAGGTCGTCTACGTGTTCACGGTGCTGATGGTGCAGATGAGCGTGCTCGAGCAGCAGCGGGTGCGCGAGGCCTCCCCCGTGGGCGTCGCGGCGGCCGGGACGAATGACGCGACGGCCGGGACGAGTGGCGCGACGGCCGGCGCGAGCGCCGTCGGGACGGGCTTCCGCTTACCCTGGCGGGACATCGTGATGTCGAAGGTGCTGTGGGCGATCGTCGGCGGCGTGGCGATCTCGCTGCTGGCACCCGGCGTGGCCGAGACGATCACCGCACCGGCCGGGTTCGCCGCGGCGATCTTCGACACGATCGGCGGGCTGACCACCCCGCTCGTGTGCCTCGTGATCGGGGCGTCGCTGGCCGGCGGCATCCCGCGAGACCCGGCGATCGTGCGGATCGTGGTGCTCCGCACGGCCGTGGGGCTCGGCCTGGGGCTGCTCTTCGGGCTGGTCGTGGTGCCGGCGCTCGGCTTCGACGCCTGGCACACCAGGGCGGCGATCATGCTCTTCGTGCTGCCGGCCCCGTTCGTCATCCCGGTGTACTACCGGCGCAACGCGGCATTCCTCGGCGGTGTGCTGACGCTCTCGACGGCCGTCTCGGTGGCGCTGATCGCGGTCCTCGCCGTGCTCGGGGTGGCGTGACCCCCGCAGGAGGTGGCAGTCGAGGAGTCGCCGCGGCGCCGGCCGTGACCGGGGTGGACGGGCCGCCTACCGTGGCGTCATGAACGAGGAGTGGCGCGCCGCGCAGCGGGTCTTCGCCGCAGCCGCGGGATGGTTCGTGGACATGGCGGACCGGGTCGGCGACCGGTGGGCCGAACCGGGACTGGGCGAGTGGGACGTGCGCGCGCTCGTGGGGCACACCAGCCGCTCGCTGCTCACCGTCGAGGAGTACCTCGCCCGACCCACCGACACGGTGGACGTGGCGTCGACGTCCGCGTACTACGTCGCGACGCGCGCCATCGCCGCCGGGCCGGGCGTCGCGCAGCGGGGGCGCGACGCCGGGACCGCCCTCGGCGAGGACCCGGTCGCGGGCGTGCGCGAGATCGCCGCGCGGGTGCTGCCGGTGGTCGCCGCCGCCGACGGCACGGAGCTGCTCACCACGATCGCCGGCGGCATGCGGCTCGCCGACTACCTGCCGACCCGCTCGTTCGAGCTCACGGTGCACACCCTCGATCTCGCCGCCGCGCTGGACGTGGCCGCGCAACCCCCACCGGACGCGGCCCGCGAAGCCATGCGGCTCGTCGCCGATCTCGCTGTGCACGACGGCACCGCCGCGACGATCCTGCTCGCGACCACCGGACGTCGCGGGTTGCCACCGGGGTTCACGGTGCTCTGACCGCCGCCGTCGAGCAGGTCCCCCCGGACCGAAGTCCCGCCCAGGCGGTCCGCGACCCCTCGACCGCCGACCGGTGCCGCGACATCACACGCATGGCCCATGATCGGACGCGCGAGCGATGCCACGATCGCTCGCGTGAATCGACGTGGGCGGCGCCGCGACTCGACCGTGTCCATCGACCGGGAGACGGCCACCGCCCCACCGAGGTCCTGGCAGCGGCGCGCGGCGCGCGGTACCGCCGCGCTGACCGCCGCCGTCTGCGCCCTCGCGGCCGCCGGGGTCGCCGCCCCGGGCACCGCAGCGGCCGTCGCGACTCCTGCCTCCCCGGCCGCAGCGGCCGTCGTCGTCCCTGCGCCGGCCGCCGCAGCGGCCGTCGAGAGCGCCGCTCCCCGTAGCGCCGCCGGGTCCGCCACCGGGGCGGCCGCAGCCGCGGCGCGCGCGGTGCCCACGGCCACCGACTACACCGACGGCCTGCGCGTCGAGGCGAGCACCACGTTCACGGTGGATCTCGACGGCCCGACCATCCACGTGGTGTACGTCGCGACGCTCACCAACACCACGCCGGACAGCTACACGCAGTCGTACCGGACGCAGTACTACTTCACGACCTACGCGGCGCCGGTCCTCGAGGGAGCGACCGGCGTGACCGCGAGCCGGAGCGGCGGCGGCGCGCTGGGCGTCTCGGTCGAGGAACAGGAGGGGTACCTCCCGTCCGCTCTCGTGCAGCTGTCCCCGCGGCTGTACTACCGCCAGAGCCAGACCATCCAGATCACCTACGACGTCCCGCCCCAGCCGCTGCGCTCCGGCTCGATGTCGCAGGTCAACGGAGCGTTCGCGACCTTCCCCGCGTTCACCTCCGCCGACCCCGGACTGGCGGACGTCACCGTCGTCCTGCCGCGCAGCGCCGAGGAGGAGCTCGTCGGCGAGCAGATGGCCTGCACGCACGGCACCGAGACCACCACGTGCACCGCCACGGACATCGCCGACCCCGGCGCGTGGTACACGACCGTCGTGGCGAGGGACGACGACGCGCTCGTCGAGAACGTCGTCACCGCGGGCGACAAGGAGGTGCACGTCTACGCCTGGCCCGGTGACACCGAGTGGCTCGACTTCACGACCGACGCGGCCGAGCGCGGCATCCCGGCGCTGACCGAGGCGTTCGGCCGTTCCTGGGGCGTCCGCCCCCGGCTCGACATCGTCGAGACGTCGACGCCGTACCTGTACGGCTACGCCGGGTGGTACCAGCTCGACGCGTCGCTCATCGAGATCGGCGACGAGCTCGACCTCGACGTCGCCCTGCACGAGATCGCGCACGCCTGGCTCAACGGCGAGACGTTCGGCGACCGCTGGGTGCTGGAGGGGCTCGCAAGCGAGTACGCGAGCCTCGCGATGACCGCGCTCGGCGCGGACGCACCGGTCCCGGACCCGGTCGACACCGGGAGCGCGGTGGCCGTGCCGCTGCTCGACTGGGCCGTGCCCGACCCCACGGACCCGGATGCCGAGGCGATCGAGGAGTACGGCTACGGGGCGTCCTGGCTGATCGCCCACGCTCTCGTCGACGAGATCGGCGAGGAGGCCATGAGCAAGGTCGTCCTGGCCGGCGCCGACTCGCTGTCGCCGTACCCCGCGAGCACGAGCGACGACCGGCTGCCGGCCACACCCGGCTGGCGCTCGTACCTGGACCTGCTCGAGGAGGTGGGCGGCTCCGAGCAGGCCGACGAGCTGTTCCGGACGTACGTGGTCGGCCCGTCGGACGCGGCCGTCCTCGACGCGCGCGCGACGGCCCGGGACAGCTACGCGGAGCTGATCGACGCAGGCGACGGCTGGGCGCCGCCGGCCGCGGTGCGTGACGCGATGACCGAGTGGCGCTTCGTCCAGGCGGCTGAGCTGATGCCCCCGGTGCGCGAGCTGCTCGACGTGCGGGACGGGATCGCCGCGGCGCTGTCGACCGTCGACGCGGACGTACCGACGTCGCTGCAGCGCCAGTTCGAGGCAGCCACCGACCTGACCGCGCTCGACGAGCGGATGTCGAGCGCCGCGGACGCGGTGGACGCGTACGTCCAGGCCGCCTCCGCGGCGGCCGACGCGAACGCGATCACCCGGCTCGGCCTGCTCGCCGCACCGGTCGCCGGGGATCTCGAGGACGCGACGGCCGCGCTCGAGGCAGGCGACTGGCCAGCCCTGGCGTCGGCAGCGGCGCAGGTCGACGACGGGCTGGGGACCGCGACCCGGGTCGGCGGGATCGCGCTCGGCGCCGTCGCGCTGCTCGTGGCGGGCGCGGTCACCATGGTGCTGCTGCGCCGCCGCCGTGCGAGCCGGCCGGTCCCCGGCGTGCCCGTGGGCGATGGGCCGAGCGACCCGGCCGGCGCTCCGCAGCCCGGCCCGGAGCCCGCCGACGCACAGCCCGCCGATCCGGAGCCCGCCGGAACGGAGCTCGCCGACAGGGCGCAAGCCGACCCGGAGCCCGCCGAGACGGAACTCGCCGACACGGCGCAAGCCGACCCACAGCCAGCCGAGACGGAACTCGCCGTCGGGCCCGGCCGGACCGACTAGGTGCGACGCAGGACGGTCGTGGCGTGCACGCCGAGCCCGACCGCCCACGGGACGGTGACCCACCAGGCGTAGTTCACGCCGTCACCGAGTGCCAGGTCCTGGGCCCACAGGAAGCCGTTGACCAGGACGAACACGATCGCGTGCCCCACGAGGTCGGAGCGCGCCGAGTGCTCCGCCCCCTCCCGCGAGCGTCCCGTGATCATGACGGTCACGCCGGCCGCGAGGGCCGCGCCGCCCGCGACCAGCAGCCCCCAGCCCCAGCCCGGTGCGATGTCGCCGACCCGGGCGGACCAGTCGCCCCCGAGGCCGATGTACTGGTCCTCGCCTCCGACCAGGATGACCAGGCCCAGCAGGCCCGCGACGGCGCCCACGATGATCAGCACCCAACGGGTGACGTGGAGCTCCGGCTCGAGGTGGTGGGACGGGGTCGTGTGCAGGGTTGCCATGGCGCACCTCCGGGTGCCACTCCCAGGGCATCACGCCGCCGCGCACCGGCAAGTGACGTTCGTCCCCGCCGGCGCCCGGCTACGGCACCCGCACGCCGCCCTCGGCGGAGATCGAGAGCTCGCTGCGGAAGTCCGCCGAGGACACGTGGGCGTGCCAGGTGCCGGGCGGGTCCTCCTGGGCGAGCATCTCGTCGAGCCGGTCACGCACCTCGGCGGCCTCGTTGCGCGAGAGCCACAGGTGGACCGACGGGATCACGGTTCCGGGATCACTCTCGATGCGCATACCTCGATCGTCCTCCGGCCACCGGGCCGGCGCGAGGGCCCCAGGGCACGGTTCGGCCACGGGTCGCGGCCGGTCAGCGTCCCGGCGTGGCCGATCGGCCCGGCGCCGCAGCCGCGGCGCCGCGGTGTCCGTCGAGGAAGGCGCTGACGACCCGGTCCGGGTCGATCGTGACGGGCATGGGCACGCCGGAGCGTGACCACAGGCCGGCCGCCATCACCGGACCGGCCAGCAGCACGAGGAGCTCCCACGGGTCGCCGCCACCCAGCGCACCACCTTCCTGGTGTGCCTCGATGACGCGCACCGCCCCGCGGAGGTTCACCAGCAGGGGCGCGGTCGCGTCCCGGAGCTCGGGGTGGCGCGCGACCTCGGTGAGCAGCGTGGCGACCGCACCGCCGAGCGCGGAGGTCGTCGCGCCGAACGCGTCGAGCATCGCGCGCAGGTCGGCACCGACGTCCGGTCCGACGGACAGCGACGCGAAGGGCGTGGTGCTCAGCGCGTGCGTGAGCGCAGCGGAGACCAACGCCGACTTCGTGCCCCAACGGCGGAACAACGTGACCTCGTTCACGCCGGCGCGGCGCGCGATCTCCTGCGTGGTCGTGCCGTCGTAGCCGCGTTCGACGAACACGTCGACGGCCGCTCGGAACACGGCGTCGGTGTCGATGACCTTGGGCACTCGAGCCTCCTCGCGACGATCCTAGGGCGTCCATACCGTTGTGCAAGTATCTACTTGCAAACAGGTTCCGCGGCAGCTGGCGTCGCTGGTGACGAGCCGTCCCCGACGGCGGTCGCCAGGAGGCCGAGACGCGCCGATCGCCGCTCGGCAGCTGGGTCGCGGACTGGGAGACAGGTTGCGCTGCTCTCGGCGTTCGTGGGCGGGTGGCCGTGCTCGACGCCGGGGACCCGGGCTACCGCGCGACCTGGCTCCGCGGCCGACGCCGCCGCTCGGCCGGCAGGTCGCCGCTCGGCTGACGCCGCCACCCCGCCGGCAGGTCGCCGGGCCGGCTACCGCCGCCGCTCGGGCGGCAGCTCGCTGGGTCCGACGTGCTCGTGCAACCAGTCGACCAGCGGCTCGGCGGCCGAGTAGAACTCCTCGAGATGCTCGCGAGCGGCCGGTGTGGCGAGCCAGTCCGGCGCGCCCCACGCGTGCCAGGCGGCGAGCCCCTTGAGCCGGAGGAGCTCGACCCTCGGGTGGTCGCGCGGGTACCCGCGAGGCGCCGTGGCGAGGCTGTCGTGCGCCATCACCTCGCCCGGCAGCGCCGCGACGATCGCGGTGAGGCGCTCGCCCCGCGCGTCGTCGGCGACCGCCTCGCGGTAGCGCGCGAGCTGGTCCCGCGCCATCGCCCACATGCCGGCGGCAGCGGCCAGGCCGTCCGCGGACAGCTGCACGTACCGGTCGTCGCCGACCCGTGCACCGATGTGGGTCTTGTACGGCGTCTTGTCCGCGCTGAACCGCACGTCGCGGTAGGGGCGGAACGGCTTGCCCTCGCCCCAGCGCGGGCCGATCTCGGCGAGCAGGGCCTCCATCGCACCGCGGACCCGGGCGTCGTAGGTGTCCTTGTGGGCGAGCCAGTACGCCTTCGTGTTGTCCGCCTCGAGGCCCTCGAAGAACATCAGTGCCTCGTCGTCGAAGCCCGTGAACATGTCGCGAGGATAGGCACGACGGCGGCGGGGCGCGCGGCGCGTGCGTGT
Organism: Actinotalea endophytica; assembly: GCF_025717005.1. GTDB lineage: Bacteria > Actinomycetota > Actinomycetes > Actinomycetales > Cellulomonadaceae > Actinotalea. The sequence continues at coordinate 354,257 of NZ_JAOVZU010000002.1, read as the reverse complement.
CGGAGGGACGACCTACCGTGCCCTGGTCGGCCGCCGGCGGAGGCGGCCACGACCGGAAGGGGCCACCCATGGCACACGGAGACATCACGCACATCGAGATCCCGGTGACCGACAAGGCGAAGGCCGCGTCCTTCTACGGCGCGATGTTCGGCTGGAACATCCAGGAGGCACCCGGCTTCGAGGGCTACCCGATGTGGCAGGCGCCGAACAAGCTGAGCGGCGGCGGCCTGGTCGACCGCACGGCGGAGAACACCCAGCCGGTCAGCTACGTCGAGGTCGACTCGATCGACGAGCTGCTGGCCAAGGTCGTCGCGCTCGGCGGCAGCGTCGCGCACGAGAAGATGGCGATCGACGCGAACAGCTCGTGGGCGGCCGTCGTCGACCCGGACGGCAACACGATCGGTCTGTACGAGGGCGCCCCGGCCAGCGAGGGCTGACCGCAGGCAGGACCTCGGCCCCGCGGCGGGGCGTGGCGCGCCAAGGACGATGGACGCATGCAGACCTACCTCGACTGCTACCCGTGCTTCGTCCGCCAGGCCCTCGCCGCGGCCCGGTTCGCCGGCGCCGACGCGGCCACCCAGCGCTCCGTCGTGCGCGCGACGCTCGAGCTGCTGGAAGACGTGCCCGCGGACGCCGCACCGCCACGGATCGCCGACGACGTGCACCGCTGCGTGCGCGCCGAGATCGGGGACGGCGACCCGTACGCGGACCTGAAGGCGCAGAGCACACGCGCGGCCCTCGACCTGTACCCGTGGCTCACCACGCTCGTCGCCGAGGCTGCCGACCCGGTCGAGACCGCCGTGCGAGTCGCCATCGCCGGGAACATCATCGACGTCGGTCCGTCGGACACCATCGCGGACCTCCGCGCAACCGTCGAGCGCGTCCTCGCGGCGCCGCTCGTCGGCGACCTCACGGAGCTTCGCACCGAGCTCGCACGGGCGCCCTGGGTGCTCTACGTGGCCGACAACGCCGGCGAGACCGTCTTCGACCGGGTGCTGGTCGAGACCCTGCGCGTGCCGGTCGACTACGCCGTCAAGGGCGGCCCGACGCTCAACGACGCGACCCGCGCCGACGCCGAGGCCGCCGGGCTCGCCCGGGTGGCCCGGGTGATCGACACCGGGTACGACGCACCGGGCGTCGACCTCGAGCGCAGCTCGGCGGACTTCCGGCGCTCGTTCGCCTCGGCGCCCCTCGTGCTCGCCAAGGGCCAGGCGAACTACGAGTCGCTCAGCGAGGCGGGCGACCGGGTGTTCTGCCTGCTCCAGGTGAAGTGCCCGGTGATCGGACGCGACCTCGGGGTCGAGGTCGGCAGCGTCGTGGTCCGACGCGCGACCGACCCGGTGCCGGCGACCGAGACCCTGGTGCCGGTGGGCTGACCGGCGCCCCGGCGCGTCAGGTCAGGCCTTCTCGCCGACCTTCTCGCGGACCAGCTCGACCACCCGGCCCACGTTGAGGGTCCAGCCGACCCCGAACACGTGCGGGTTGACGATCGCGCCCTCCGGGTCCCACACCCGTTCCTTGATCTTCTCGACCGTGGGCATCCGGAAGTCGTAGGGCACGAACCCGGCGACGGTCCCGCTCCAGGTCCGTTCGTCCTCGGGCAACCGGAGCTCCTTGACCACCGCGGCCACGGCGAGCCCGAACATCACCAGCTGGACGATGCTCGGCCCCTTGCGCTTCTCTCGCGCCATCGTTTCGCCTCCTTCGTCGCGACTCCCCCATCGTCCCCTGTACCGGCCGACCGCGCGCGGGTATTCGTTCATGAGGCCCGGTTCGCGACGCCTGCCCCGGGTCGGCGCACGGCGCGCGGGCGGTATTCGGAGCGAGCGCACCCCGGCTCGAGGGCAGGGCCCGAGCCCGAGGGGCGTCCAGTCCGAGCGCGGGCGGGGCGGGCACGGGGCGGATTCACCCCCTCGTGTGCGTCGCGCCCACCCTCACCGGGTTCGGGACAGGTAGCGTTCCCGCAGCACGGGTGAGGGAGGTGGTCGCGGCGATGACCGACGTGGCCACGCCTGCGCAACCGGAGCTGCCCGCCGGACCCGACTGGTCCTGGCTGCCCGAGGACACCGCACCGCCGGACGCCGGCCAGCTCGCGGACGCGCGCCGGCAGACGATCACCGCGCTGGTCGACCGCGGCGTGACCTACGGCGTCCCGGGCGCCCGGCAGGTCGCACGGAACTGGCGGCTCGACCCGGTGCCGCACGTCATCGACGAGGCGACCTGGTCGGACCTGGAACCCGCGGTCGCCCAACGCGCGGCCGTGCTCGACGCGGTGCTGGCCGACCTCTACGGCCCGCGGCGGCTGCTGCGCGACGGCACCCTCCCGCCCGAGCTGGTGCTCGCCGACCCGATGTTCCTGCGCACGGCGGACGGGCTGGTGCCCGCGAGGCACGGGCTCGTGCTGCACGCGGTCGACCTGTCGAAGGACCCGTCGGGCGCGTGGGTCGCCGTGCAGGACCGCGCCGACGCGCCGTCCGGGGCCGCCTACGCGATGGTCGACCGCCGGGTCGTCGCGCAGAGCCTCGCACGGCTGTACCGCCGGACGTCGATCCGCCGGATCGGGCCCTTCTTCCACGCGCTGCGACGCGCCCTGGACGCAGCGGCGCCGGCCGGCGTCGAGCAGCCCCAGACGGTGCTGCTGACGCCCGGCCCGCACTCGGAGACCGCGTTCGACCAGGCGTACCTGGCCACGATGCTCGGCGTCCCGCTGGTCGAGGGCACCGACCTGCTCGTGCGCGACGGGCAGGTGTGGCTCGAGGGCATGGCGGGGCTCGAACCGGTGGACGTCATCCTGCGGCGGGTCGACGGCGAGTGGTGCGACCCGCTCGACCTGCGTGCGGACTCGACGCTCGGCCTGCCCGGGCTGGTCCGCGCCGTGCGCGCGGGCACGGTGTCGGTGCTGAACCCGCTGGGCAGCGGCGTGCTCGAGCACCCGGGCCTGAGCGCCTACCTCCCCCGGGTCGCGCGCGCGGTGCTCGACGAGGACCTCGCCCTGCCGGGCCCGGCGACGTGGTGGTGCGGCGACAGCACGGCACGCGGGCACGCCCTGGCGCACCTGGACCGGCTCGTCCTCACCTACACCGGTCCGGGGCGACGGTCCCGGATCCTCGGCTGGACCCTGGACACCACGGCACGCGAGCAGCTCGCCGCGCGGATCGGCGCCGAACCCCTGCACTGGACCGCACAGGAGCTGGTCACCGGCGCGGCCGTCGCAGAGCCCGCATCGGCGCTGCGGACGTTCGCGGTGGCCGACGGCGAGGCGTACCAGGTGCTGGCCGGCGGCCTCGCGCTCGTCGCCCCGCCCGGTGAGGCGCTGGTGTCCGCGGAACGTGGAGCCGTCGCGCACGACGTCTGGGTGATCGCCGTCGAGCCGGAGACCGGTCCGGACCCGTGGGCGCTCGGCGCCGGCGACGAGCTCGCGCCGCGCCGCGCCGTCGCGCTGCCGCCGCGCACCGCGGAGAACATGTTCTGGCTAGCCCGCTACGCCGAGCGCACCGGGGACACGGTGCGGCTGATGAGGGCGACCGTGGACCGCTGGTACGACCACGCGCGCCGGCCCGCGACACCCGGCGGGCGCGCGCTCGGGGTGCTGCTCGACGCGCTCGGCGCCAGCTACCCGGGCGGCTGGCCCGAGCCCGACCCGCTCGCCGCGGCGATCTCCGGCCGGCGCGAACGACGCCCGGTCCGCGAGCTGCTGCTCGGGACCGAGCCGGGCGCGGTCGGCTGGTCGGTGCAACGCCTCGCGGACGCGGCCGCGGCCGTCCGTGACCAGATGTCGAACGACTTCTGGCTGCCGATCGCGAGCATGGAGCGGGTCCTGGAGTCCGAACGGGCGGCCCAGCGCGCACCCGGCTCGACCACGGGCCTGGTGCCGGTGCTGGACCGGCTACTCGAGGCGCTGCTGGCCGTCGCCGGTGTGGCGTGGGAGGGCATGCTGCGCGACCCGGGCTGGCACCTCATGGACGCCGGGCGGCGCCTCGAGCGCGCGCTGTACCTCGTGGAGAGCCTCGAGGCGACGGTCACCGCGGATCTGCCGGACGAGATCGAGACCTTCGTGCTCGAGTCGCTGCTCATCGCCCACGAGTCCTCGATCACCTACCGGCGCCGGCACACCGCGCATCCCGACGTGGCGAACGTCCTCGACCTCCTCGTGACCGACGAGGCCAACCCGCGCTCGCTCGCCTTCCAGCTCGACCGGTTGCGCTCCGATCTCGCCGCCGTGCCGTCGCACGTGCCGACCGACCGCGACCGTGTCGCGCAGGACCTGGTGGACCTGGTGCGCGAGCTCGACCCCCGCTCGGCGGCCGCCGTGGTGGGCGGGCGTCGGGACCAGCTCGTCGAGCACCTCGAGTCGCTCCGCTGGCGGCTGCGCACGCTCGGCGACGAGATCGCCCGCGCCCACTTCGCGCACCGGCCCTCCGCGCGTGCGCTCGGCGACCCGTGGGGGCTGTCATGAGGCGCACCTACGAGCTCGTGCACCACACGCGGTACACGTACGACCAGCCGGTCACCACGTCCTACGGGCGCGCCGTGCTGCTCCCGCGCGACCTTCCCGAGCAGACGCGGCACACCGCGTCCGTCGTCGTCGCGCCGGAGCCGGCCGACACCGCCGAGCAGCTCGACTACTTCGGCAACACCACCAGCTACTTCGCGATCACGCGCCCGCACGCCGAGCTCGAGGTCACCGCTCGCTCCCGGGTCACGGTGGACCGGCCGGAGCTCGACATCTCAGCCCTGCCCCGCGCGACCTGGAGCGACGTCGCACGGATGGCGCGGCCGGGCGGCACCGTCGAGGCGGACCGGGGCGAGGGGGTGGACAGCACCGACGGGATCGGTCTGGTGCAGCTGCGTGAGGCGTTGCTGCCGTCCCGGCACGTCGCACCGAGCGCCGAGGTGCGGGAGTGGGCCGCGCCGTCGTTCGTGCCCGGCCGGCCCGTCGTGGAGGTGCTCGTCGACCTCGCGCACCGGATCCGCACCGAGATGGCCTACCGGCCGGGGTCGACGACGGTCTCGACCACGCAGGTCGAGCTGCTCGACCTGCGTGCCGGGGTCTGCCAGGACTTCGCGCACCTGATGATCGCGGCGCTGCGCACCTACGGCGTCCCGGCCCGCTACGCCAGCGGCTACATCGAGACCCAGCCACCGCCGGGCCGGCCCAAGCTGCGTGGCGCCGACGCCTCGCACGCCTGGGCCTCCGCGTGGGTTCCCGGGGCGGGGTGGCTCGAGGTGGACCCGACCAACGACTGCTTCGTCGACTCGCGGTACGTGGTTCTCGGCTGGGGCCGGGACTACGGCGACGTGCCGCCACTGCGCGGGGTGATCTTCACCGACGGCTCGCAGTCGAGGCTCGAGGTGTCGGTCGACCTGCACCCGGTCGACTCCCCCGACGCGGAGCCGGGCGTCTAGTCCGGCGACCGGCCGGTCGACGGCCGGGCAGCGGCCGGTCGGCGGCCGGTCGACGGCCGGGCAACGGCCGACGGGCGGGGCCGGCGGCGTCGGTGGCGGGGGCTAGCGTCTGCGGCGTGGAGGTCGAGTTCGACGCGCAGCTGTACGAGTGGGACGCCCGGCAGGCCGACTCCTGGGTGTTCGTGAACCTCCCGACCGACGTCGCGGACGAGATCCTGGACGCCGGCGCGCACGCCGAGCGGGGCTTCGGCTCGCTGCGCGTCGAGGTCCGGATCGGGCTGACGACGTGGCGGACGTCGATCTTCCCGTCGGCGTCCGCGCAGACCTTCGTGCTGCCGCTCAAGCGGGCCGTGCGCCGGGCCGAGCAGCTCGAGCTCGGCGACACGACCCACGTCTGGCTCCGGCTCGTCGACGTCTGACGTCGAAACGCAGCGAGCCGTCGCCCCCGCGACGCGCGAGTGGTTCCATGTGAGGAGCGACCCGGACCGTCGCGCGCGGTGCGAGACCCCGGGACGCGGGAGTCCACGGTGTACGCAACGGAGCGGCAGCAGCGGATCACGGCGCAGCGGCGTCGACCAGGACGCGTCGACACCACCGGGCCGGCATCCGCCGGACCCGAGGTGGTGCCCGCATGATCGTGACCCTCACGCCCAACCCGAGCGTCGACCGGTCCGTGATGATCGACGACCTGCGCCGCGGCGAGGTGCACCGGGCCAGCGAGAGCCGGATCGACCCGGGCGGCAAGGGCGTCAACGTGTCCCGCGTGCTCGCCGCACAGTCCGCGGCGACCGTCGCCGTGCTCCCGATCGGTGGGCCCGAGGGGCACCTGCTCGAGGAGCTGCTCGACGCGGCCGGCGTGGCCCACCACAGCGTCTCCGTCGCCGGCACGGTCCGGATGAACATCAGCGTCCTCGAGCCCGACGGGACCACGACCAAGCTCAACGAGCCGGGCCCGACCCTGACCGACGACGAGGCCGGTCTGCTGCTGGACGCCACCGTCACGCTCGCCGCCGGCGCCGACTGGGTCGTCGGCTGCGGCAGCCTTCCGCCGGGCGCTCCCGCCGACCTGTACGCGACGCTCGTCGGCCAGGTCCGGGACCGCGGTGTCCACGTCGCGGTCGACTCGTCGGGCGCGCCGATGGTGGCCGCCGTCGCGGCCCGCCCGACCCTCATCAAGCCCAATCACGAGGAGCTCGCCGAGCTCGTCGACCACGACCTGCCCACGCTCGGCGACGTCCGCGACGCGGCCCGGGACCTGGTGGCCGACGGCATCGAGGTCGTGGCGGTGAGCCTCGGCAAGGACGGCGCACTGCTGGTCACGGCGCAGGACGCGGTGCACGCGGCCGCGACGATCACCGCCCCGCTGTCCACCGTGGGCGCCGGCGACTGCATGCTCGCCGGCCTGCTGCACGGCCTGTCCACCGGGCAGCCGACCGCCGACGCGCTCGCCACCGGCGTCCTGTGGGGCGCGGCCGCCGTCACGCTCCCGGGCAGCAGCGTCCCCGCCCCCGACGACCTGCTCGGCATCCCCCTCGAGATCACCACCAGCCCGGACTTCACCTACCGCCTCACCTGATGCCGAAAGGAGCCCTCATGTCCCTGATCACCGAACGGCAGGTCATCCTCGAGCTCACCGGTGCCGACCGACACGAGGCGACCCGCACCCTGGGCGAGCGACTCGTCGAGACCGGGCGGTGCACCGACCTCGACACGTTCATCGCCGACGTGCGCAAGCGCGAGGAGACGATGGCCACCGGCCTGCCCGGCGGCATCGGGATCCCGCACGCCCGCAGTGCGGCGATCACCGAGCCGTCGCTCGTGTTCGGGCGCTCGACCGCCGGGATCGACTGGGGTGCACCGGACGGACCGGCGACCCTGATCTTCCTCATCGCCGCGCCCGAGGAGGGCGGCGAGGCGCACATGCAGATGCTGCCCAAGCTGGCCCGCGCACTGGTCAAGCCGGAGTTCACGGCGGCGCTGATGAGCGCGACCACCGAGGCCGAGGTCGTCCGCATCGTCAGCGACGAGGTCGCGCTCGACGAGCCGGAGGCCGCTGCACCTGAAGCGGCGCCCCCCGCAGCCGGCACGTCCGCCGCCACGCCGGCTGCCCCGGCCGAGACGCAGCCCAAGCGCTCGCTCACGTTCGTCGGCGTCACCTCGTGCCCGACCGGCATCGCGCACACCTACATGGCTGCGGAGGGCCTGGAGAACGCGGCGAAGGCCGCGGGCCACACGATGAAGGTCGAGACCCAGGGCTCGGCCGGCGCGAAGCCGCTCAGCGCGGCCGAGATCGCGGCGGCCGACGCCGTGATCTTCGCCCACGACCTCCCGGTCAAGGACGCGGGTCGGTTCGCCGGCAAGCCGACCATCGACGTCGGCGTCAAGCGCGGCATCTCCGACGGACCCGCACTCGTGGCCCAGGCCGAGGAGCTCGTCGCCGTGTGGGAGGCCGACCCGAGCCGGGCTGCGGCCGCCGCCCCGGCCGCGGGTGGCTCCGGCGGGCTCACGAGCAAGGTCGAGGAGGGCGTCGGCATCGGCACGAAGATCCGGCAGTGGCTGATGACCGGCGTGTCGTACATGATCCCGTTCGTCGCCGCCGGCGGCATCCTCATCGCCCTGTCGTTCATGCTGGCGCAGGCCGCACTCGGCGAGCAGGGCGCCATCGAGATCACGAACTACACCCTGACCGGCACCGATCAGTACAACATCGCCCAGAACTTCAGCGTGGCCGACCTGACCTCGTGGGCTGCTCTGCTCTTCGTCATCGGGCACGCGTCGTTCGGGTTCCTGGTGCCGATCCTGTCCGGGTTCATCGCCTTCGCGATCGCCGACCGGCCGGGGCTCGTCCCCGGGATCGTCGGCGGGTCGATCGCCGCGACCATGGGTGCCGGGTTCCTCGGCGGCATCGCCACCGGCTTCCTCGGCGGCTTCTCGGCACTGTGGATCTCGCGCTGGAGGGTCCACAAGGGCGTCCGGGGCGTCATGCCCGTGGTCGTGATCCCACTGCTGTCGACCCTCATCACGGCGGGCCTGTTCATCATCGTGCTCGGCAGCCCGATCAAGGCGATGTCCGACGGCCTGAACAACTGGCTGACCGGCCTGACCGGCGCGAGCGCGTTCATCCTCGGCGCGATCCTCGGCGCGATGATGGGCTTCGACCTCGGCGGCCCGGTCAACAAGGTCGCCTACACGTTCGCGACGACCGGCCTGGCCACCGCTGGGGCGGCCTCCGACGCACCGCAGCTGAAGATCATGGCCGCGGTGATGGCCGGCGGCATGGTGGCCCCGCTCGCGATGGCGCTCGCGACGGCGGTCCGGCCGAAGCTCTTCTCGGAGCCGGAGCGCGAGAACGGCAAGGCCGCCTGGCTGCTCGGGGCCTCGTTCATCTCCGAGGGCGCGATCCCGTTCGCCGCCGCGGACCCGGTCCGGATCATCGTGGCCTCGGTCGTCGGCTCCTCGGCCACCGGCGCGCTCGCGATGGTCTTCGGGACGACGCTGCGTGCCCCGCACGGCGGGATCTGGGTGCTGCCGCTGATCGGCAACTTCCTGCTGTTCCTGGTCGCCCTCGCGGTCGGGACCCTCATCACGGCGGCGATCGTCATCGCCCTCAAGTCGCGCGAACGGAACCTCGAGCAGGTCGACGCCAGCGCGACCGTGTGACCACGACGGCGCGCACGAGCCGCCTCGGTCACGACCGGGGACCGGTGGCCGGACCACCGTTCCCCGGTCCGCGAGCGCGCCGCGCGATCAGTCCTGCGCGACGGGGCCGTCCGGCTCGGTGAGCACGGCGCCGACCTCGTCCGCGCCGTGCGGCCGGCCGAGCAGGTAGCCCTGGGCCCGGTCGCACGCCCAGCCCCGCAGCCAGCCGAGCTGCGCCGCGGTCTCCACGCCCTCGACCGTGACGGTGAGGCCGAGGCCGTGGCCGAGCGTCACGAGGGACTCGGCGATGGCGGTGCTCGCCGTGTCGGTGCCGAGCCGGGCGGTGAGGCTGTCGTCGACCTTCAGGTCGGTGACCGGGAGGTCGCGGAGATAGTCGAGCCCGCTGCGACCGGTGCCGAAGTCGTCGATCCCGATGCCGACGCCCAGCTCGCGGATCGCGGCGAGGTCGTCGCGCTCGAAATGGTCGAGCCGGACCAGCCGACGCTCGGCGATCTCGATCCCGAGGAGGTCGGCCGGCAGGCCGTGGGCCGCCAGCGCGTCGCTCACCACGCCCGCCAGGTCGTGCCGGCCGAGCTGACGGTCGGACGCGTTGACCCAGACCTGCGGCGCGCGGTCGCCGAGGGCCGCGTGCCACTGCGCGGCCTGGCGCACCGCCTCCTCCACGACCCACCGACCGATCGGCACGATCAGCCCGCGGCTCTCCGCGACGTCGACGAACTCCGCCGGCACGAGCTCACCGCGCTCGGGGTGCACCATGCGCAGCAGCGCCTCGACCGCGACGACCCGTCCGCTGCCGAGGTCCACGATCGGCTGGTACACCAGTCGAAGTCCGTCGTCCTCGAGCGCTCCGCGCAGCGTCTCCTCCACCTCGAGCTGCCGGGCCGCGAGCGCCGCGAGGGACTCGTCACCGACGATGTAGCGCCCCTTGCCCGCGCCCTTGGCCCGGTACATCGCGGCGTCCGCCTCGCGCACCAGGCCGTCGGCCGTGGCGCCCACGCCACCCGTCGCCGCCCCGATGCTCGCGGACACGTGCAGGACGCGGTCGGCGATCTCGATCGGCGCGCTGAGGGTGTTGATGACTCGCTGCGCGATCGGCGCGACCTCCCCCGGGGTGGTGAGCCCGTCACAGACCACCGCGATCTCGTCGCCGCCCAGGCGCGCGGCGAGGTCACCGGCGCGCAGCACGCTGCGGACCCGTTGCCCGACCGCGACGAGCAGCTCGTCGCCCGCGGCGTGCCCGAGGCTGTCGTTGATCTCCTTGAAGTCGTCGAGATCGAGGTACAGCACGCCGACCAGGCCGCCGGCTCGGCTCGCCCGGGCGAGGGCCCGCTCGAGGTGCTCCATCGCGTGCGACCGGTTCGGCATGCCGGTGAGCGGGTCGTGCATGGCCCGGTAGATCAGCTCGTTCTCGGCGTCCTTGCGGGCGGTGATGTCCTCCACCTGGGCGACCAGGTGGAGCGGGTCGCCGTCCGGGCCGTGGATCGCGGACATCGTGACCCGGACCCACACCTCGGCCCCGTCGGCCCGCAGGTATCGCTTCTCGACGACTCCGCGGTCGAGCTCGCCGCTGCGGACGCGCTCGGCGGCGACAGCACCGACCGCGACGTCGTCGGGGTGGGTGATCGTGTCGGCCGGCATCCCCACGAGCTGGTCGGCGGAGCGGCCGAGCATCTCGCACATGGCGCGGTTCACGTCGAGGAGCGTGCCGGGCGCCGGCTCCGGGCCCACCGCGACGAGCGCCATGCCGATCGCGGCGCCGTCGAAGACCTGCCGGTACTTCTGCTCGACCTCGTCCAGCACGAGGTCGGCGTCGGGAGCGTCCGGTCCCGACGCCTCGCCGCGCTGCTCGTCGCGGGACACGTCACCACCCCCACGCGAACGATAGCCGTCGCGTGAGGGGGTCCGGCAGGGACCAGCCCGGGACCACCTACGAACGGCTCAACCGACCATGGCGACGGTGCGTGCGTGCTCGTCGCGCATCCCCTCGTTGGCCAGGCGAGGATCGTCCGGGGTGCGGCCGGCGAGCACGGCCTCGAGGTAGTGGCGGTCGGCGTCCAGCCGGGCACCGGGGTCGGCCGTCGGCGTCCCGTGACCGGGTACGAGCACGGAGGCGCGCCCCACGTACGGCGCGAGCACGTCCAGCCCGGCGAGGTAGGCGTCCAGGCCGGTCGCCGGCAGCGGGAGCTCGACGTCGCTCAGCATGTCGCCCACCACCAGGACACCGCGGTGCGGCGCCCAGAGCGCGGTGTGACCGGGCGCGTGGGCGTCGTGCGTGATGGCGAGCAGCGGGTCGCTGGTGAGGTCCGTGCTGAACGGGTCGGGGATCTCGGCGACGTCGCCGACCGCATCGGCGCCGGGCAGCGGCTCGAGCCGGCCGAACAGACGCAGCACGCCAGGGGGGAACGGGTCGGTCAGCTCGGCCCGCAGCTCGTCCGCGTGCTCGCGCACCACCTCGACCGCGCGGGAGGACGCCCAGCGGTGCCCGTCGCCGAACCGCGGGTGCCACAGCAGGTGGTCGTGGTGCGGATGGGTCGAGAGCCCCGAGGTGACGCGGATCCCGAGCGCGGTGAGGTCGTCGGCGATCGCCTCGAGCTCGTCCGGCAACCAGGCCGGGTCGACCAGCAGGCCCCGGTCGCCGTGCACCACCAGCGTGGTGGTGGTCTGCATCCGGCGGCTCGTGGCCACCAGGACCCCGGGAGCGACCGGCGCGAACGGGCTGGGCATGTCGCGACGCTACCCGGCGACGCCGGGCGTCGGGGCGGATTCGGGCCGGTGGACCGGGCTCGACGCACCGCATGCTGCACGCGCGTCGTGGTCGAACGTGCACCGCGGTCCCTGCCGCGCGCGACGCCGACGCGCGATGATGGGAGTGGCGGTCGTCCCGCCGCCCGACCCGCGGGTCGATCGCCCTCCACGGGAGGAGGGGTCATGAGCGAGCAGTTCCACCAGATGGCGACCGGACGGGGCTTCATCGCAGCCCTCGACCAGAGCGGCGGCTCCACCCCGAGGGCCCTGCGCGCCTACGGCATCGAGTCGTGGGCGGACGAGGTGGAGATGTTCGAGCTCGTCCACCGGATGCGGACCCGGATCATCACGAGCCCCGTGTTCGGCGGGAACCGGGTGATCGGCGCGATCCTGTTCGACCGCACGATGGAGTCCACCATCGACGGCACAGGGGCGGCCGAGTACCTGTGGCAGGTCAAGCACGTCGTGCCGTTCCTCAAGGTCGACAAGGGGCTCGAGGACGAGTCCGACGGCGTGCGGCTGATGAAGCCGATCCCCGACCTGGACGACATGCTCGAGCGGGCGATCGGCCACGGTGTGTTCGGCACGAAGATGCGCTCGCTCGTCACGCTCGCGCACAAGGACGGGATCGTCGCCGCGGTCGACCAGCAGCTCACCGTCGCCCGCCGGATCCTGGACGCCGGCCTCGTGCCGATCGTCGAGCCCGAGGTGGACATCCACTCGCCCGAGAAGGCCCAGGCCGAGGACATGCTGCGGCACGCGCTGCTGCAGCGTCTCGACGACTTCCGGCCCGAGCAGCAGGTGTTCCTCAAGCTGACGCTCCCCGAGGAGCCCGGCCTGTGGGAGCCCCTGGTGGCGCACCCGCGGGTCGCCCGCGTCGCAGCGCTGTCCGGCGGCTACACGCGCGCCGAGGCGACCGCCCGGCTGGCCCGCAACCTCGGCGTGATCGCGAGCTTCTCCCGTGCGCTCACCGAGGGGTTGGACGTGCACCAGACGGACGAGGAGTTCGACCGCGTCCTCGACGAGTCGATCGAGTCGATCTACTCGGCGAGCCTCACCTGAGCGGTCGGGAGACCCGCGTCGCTCGCGCGGTCGGCGGCCCTCCCGACCCGGCAGCCTGACCGACCGGGCTTAGGCTCGCGACGTGCAGTGCGACTACTACGACGCCGCCCTGTGCCGGTCGTGCACGCTGCTCGAGCAGCCGTACGACGACCAGCTCGCCCGGAAGGTGGCCGGGGCGCGCGCAGCGCTCGGCGAGGGGGTGCGCTGGGAGCTTCCCGTCGCGAGCGCCGAGAGCGGCTTCCGCAACAAGGCGAAGATGGTCGTCGCCGGCACCGTCGAGGCGCCGACGCTCGGCATCCTGGACGGCGCCCGCGGCGTCGACCTGCGCGGGTGCGCGCTGCACACGCCCGGCATCACCGCGGCGCTGCCCGTCCTCGCGGCCTTCGTCACGGAGGCCTCGCTCACGCCCTACGACGTCGCGACCCGGCGCGGTGAGCTCAAGCACGTCCTGGTCACCGACTCCGGGACCGCGCTCATGGTGCGGTTCGTGCTGCGCTCGACCGAGGCCCTCGCCCGGATCCGCAAGCACCTGCCGCCACTCGTGGCCGAGCTCGGCGACCGGACCGTCGTGTCGGTCAACGTCCAGCCCGAGCACAAGGCCGTGCTCGAGGGCGAGCGGGAGATCGTCCTCACCGAGGCCGGGACGCTGCGCATGCCGGTCGGGGACGTGACGCTGCACCTGCGCCCGCAGAGCTTCTTCCAGACCAACACCGCCGTGGCCGGTGCGCTGTACCGCGACGCGGCGGCCTGGGTCGACGAGCTCGCGGTCCGGACCGCGTGGGACCTGTACTGCGGGGTCGGCGGGTTCGCGCTGCACCTCGCGCCGGGCCGGGACGTCCTCGGGGTCGAGCTCAGCGGCGAGGCCGTCGCCTCCGCCCTGACCAGCCGGGACGAGCTCGGCCTCACGGCGCGGTTCCAGGCCGGCGACGCGGCCGCGTTCGTGCGGGACGTCGAGGCCGTGCCGGACCTCGTCGTGGTGAACCCTCCGCGCCGCGGGCTCGGCGAGCTCGCGGGCCTGCTCGAGGCGTCCGGGGTGGCGCACGTGCTGTACTCGAGCTGCCACGTCGGGTCGCTGGGACGCGACCTGCGGGCGATGCCGTCGCTGCGGCCGGTCAAGGCGCGGGTGTACGACATGTTCCCGCACACCGAGCACCACGAGACCCTGGTCATGCTCCAGCGCTGAACGAGGGCGGCCCGTAGGGTGGGGCCGTGCCCGTCTCGCCGTCTCTTCGTCGATGGGTCGCGCTCATCCTGATCGGTGCCGCCGGTGGCGTGCTGTCCGGGATGTTCGGTGTCGGCGGCGGGATCATCATGGTGCCGCTGCTGCTCTCGTTCGGGGGCATGGACCAGCGTCAGGCGGCGTCGACCTCGCTGGTCGCGGTCCTGCCGACGTCGATCGTCGGGTCGATCAGCTACCTGGCGCGTGGTGAGGCGGACCTGCGGATCGGCGCGCTGGTCGCGATCGGCGGCATCGTCGGCTCGCTGATCGGGACGTGGCTGCTGCGCCGGCTGCCGATGGCGGCGCTGCGCTGGATGTTCATCGTGCTCCTGCTCGCCGTGGCGCTGCGGATGCTGACTGCGCAACCCGTTCGCGGGCACGAGGTCGAGTGGAACGTCGGCATCGTCCTCGGCCTCGTCGCGGTCGGCCTGGTCGCCGGGATCGCCGCCGGCCTGTTCGGGATCGGCGGCGGCGTGATCGTGGTCCCGGCCCTGATCCTGCTGCTCGGGGTCAGCGATCTCCTGGCCAAGGGCACGTCGCTGGTCGTGATGATCCTGACCTCGATCACCGGCACCGTCGCGAACGCCCGCCGGGGCCTCGTGGACGTCCGAGTCGGCATCGTGGTCGGCGCGTCGGCGTCGGCCGCCTCGTTCCTCGGGGTCGCGCTGGCATTCCTGCTGCCGGCCCGGCTGTCGAGCGTGCTGTTCGCGCTGCTGGTGCTCGTCACGGCCGCGCAGCTCTCGGTGCGGGCGGTGCGGGCACAGCGGCGCGGCGTCTGACGACTCCCGCGAGAGCCTCGGAGCAGGCCTTATGTAAGGTAAGGCTATGCTAAGTCGGACGCACCTGAGCCCTGTCGCGCGCCCGGCCTACCCCGCCTACCGCCCCTTCCGGGTCACGGTCCGGCGCCTCCTGCCACTCAGCCCGCACCTGGTCCGCGTCACCGTCACCGGGCCCGACCTCGCGGTCTTCGGCACCACGGGTCTCGACCAGCGCGTCAAGCTGATGTTCCCGCTGCGCGGCCGACTCTGCGAGATCGGCGCGGACGACGAGACCACCATCCGCGAGGGCGCCTGGTACGCGCGATGGCGAGCCCTCCCGGACGACGAGCGCTGCCCGCTGCGCACGTACACGGTGCGCCAGGTACGGCCCGACGTCGGCGAGCTCGACGTCGACATGGTCCGCCACGCCGACGGGGGCGGCCCCGCGGCGTCGTGGCTCGCGGCCGCCAGGGTCGGCGACGAGCTCGTCGTGGTCGGCCCGGATGCCCGCTCCGCCGAGGTGACCGGGATCGACTGGCGCCCCGGCCACGCACAGCACCTCCTGCTCGCCGGCGACGAGACCGCCGCACCGGCGATCTGCTCGATCGTGGAGAGCCTCGACGGGCCGACCGCGCAGGCGATCATCGAGGTGCCCAGCGCCGACGACATCCTCAGCGTCTACCCGCGCGGACGGTCCCGGATCACCTGGCTGGCCCGGGACGGCGGGTGCACCACGGCCGAGGGCGTGCGCGACGTCGCCCCGCACGGGCTCCTGCTCACCCAGACCGTGCGGACCTGGCTCACCCGGCACACCACGCTGCTCGCCGGAGCGCTCGGCACCCCGACCGAGCCGGACGACGTCGACATCGACGCCGAGCTCCTGTGGGAGAGCCCGCCCGACCCCGCCGGCGGCGACTTCTACGCCTGGATCGCCGGCGAGGCCGCGATGGTGCGGGACCTCAGACGCCTGCTGCGCGGTGCGATCGGGCCGGGCAACGCGGCGTTCCTCGGCTACTGGCGCGCCGGCCGTGCCGAGCCGCAGTGACACACCCGACGGCGACACGGACCACGTCGGGGACGCGGCGGTGAGCCCGCCCGCGTCGGCCCTCGATCCCGCGCCCGCAGGGCATCCTCCCGCGCGAGGCGTCCGACCGGGCGGAGCCGCCCTCGCCCGGACGCTCGCGATCGGCGCCGGCGTGCTCGCACTGCTCGTGGTGGTGAGCCTCGCAGTGGGCGCGCGCAGCACGCCGCTCGGCGACGTGGTCGCGGCGCTGCTCAGACCCGCGGACGCCGACCCGACCACCGTCGTGGTGGTGCGCGACCTGCGGGTGCCGCGCACAGTCCTCGGGCTCCTCGCCGGGGCTGCGCTCGGCGCCGCCGGGGTCGTGATGCGCGGGGTGACCCGGAACCCGGTCGCCGACCCCGGGCTGCTCGGGGTGAACGCCGGGGCCGCCCTCGGGGTGGTCGTCGCGCTCGGCCTCGGCCGCACCGACCTGGCCACGACGGTGGTCGCCGCGCTGCTGGGCGCCCTCGCCGCGGCCGCCGTCGTCGCGGCCGTCGCCGCCCGCACCGGGAGCCCGGCGCGGCTGGTGGTCGCGGGCGCCGCGATCACCGCAGGGCTGACCTCCGTGACCACGCTCCTGCTGCTCCAGGACCCCACGGCGCTGGACCGGTACCGGTTCTGGACCGTCGGCGCGCTCACCGGTCGAGGCCTGGACGCCGCCGCCGGCGTCGCGCCGCTCGTGCTGGCCGGGCTGGTCGGGGCGGTCGCGCTCTCCCGCCCGCTCGACGCGCTCGCCCTCGGCGACGACGTCGCGCGCGGGCTCGGCTACCGGCTCGGCGCGGTCCGGGCCGCCTCGGTGGCCGTCGTGGTCGCGCTCGCGGGCGCGGCCACCGCGCTGGCCGGCCCCCTGGTGTTCGTCGGCCTGGTCGCGGTGCACACGGCGCATCGGCTGGTGGGCGCACGGCACGCGCGCATGGTGCCGGTCGCCGTGCTCGCGGGTGCGGCCCTGCTGGTCGCCGCGGATGTCGTCGGCCGGGTGGTCGCCCCACCCGGCGAGCTGGAGGCGGGGCTCGTGGTCGCGGCGATCGGCGCGCCGGTGCTGATCGGCCTGGTGCGCAGCGGGAGCGTGCGATGACCGCGGCCGGGACGACGGCGACCGCGCAGCCCTCGCCGGACGGCGCCGCACGCGTGAGCGCCGGCGAGGTGGTGCGACGGCTCCGCGCGGTGGACACCCGACGCGGGGTGCTCGCGGTCGCGGGGCTCGGCGCCGTGCTGGTCGTGCTGGTCGGCGCGAGCCTGCTGCTCGGGGACGTGCGCGTGCCGGTCGCCGACGTGCTGTCTGCGTTGCGTGGCGAGCCCGGACCCGCCGCGTTCATCGTGACCGGGCTCCGCCTGCCGCGAGCGATGCTCGGCGCGGTGGTCGGTGCGCTGCTGGGGATGTCCGGGGCGCTGCTGCAGTCGGTGGTCCGCAACCCGCTCGCGAGCCCCGACGTGGTGGGGGTCACCGGCGGTGCGAGCGCCGCCGCCGTGCTCGCGATCGGCGCCGGGGCGGTCGGTGCGGGCGTCGACGTCGCGGCGCTGGGCGGCGCGCTCGGGGCCGCGGCGCTCGTCGTCGCACTCTCCGGGCGCGGGGTGCTCGGCACCCGGTTCGTCGTGGTCGGGGTCGCGGTCGCGTTCGCAGCGACCGCGGTGCTCGGCTACGCGCTCACGCGCGCGAACCTCACGGCTGCGCGCAGCGCGTACCGGTGGCTGGTGGGCTCGGTGGGCACCGCGGCCTGGTCCGACGTCGCGCGGCTGGCCGCGGTGCTCGCGGCGGTCTCGCTGCTCCTGGCCATCGCTCGGCGACCACTTGCCGCACTGCGCCTGGACGACGCGGCCGCCCGGGGTCTGGGTCTGCAGCCCGAGCGGGTCCGGACCGCGGCCGTGGCCGGCTCGGCGGTGCTCGCCGCTGCGGCCGTGGCTGCGGCGGGGCCGGTCGCGTTCGTGGCGTTCGTCTCGGGACCGCTGGCGCGGCGGCTGCGCGGCCACGGCCCAGCCCTGGCGACGGCCGCGCTGGTGGGCGCGACCGCGGTGGTCACCGCGGACCTCGTCGCGCAGCACCTGCCCGGCTCGCTCCAGCCGCCGGTCGGCCTGGTCACCGGCGCCCTGGGGGCGCCGTTCCTGCTGTGGGTCCTGTGGAGGGAAGCATGAGCCTTCGGGCCGAGGACGTCGTGCTGGGCTACCACGGCCCGGACGTGGTGCGGGGCGTGAGTCTCGACGTGCGGGCCGGTGCGCTCACCGTGCTCGTCGGGGCGAACGCGAGCGGCAAGTCGACGCTGCTGCGCGGGCTGGCACGGCTGCTCGAGCCGCGGTCGGGCCGGGTCACCCTGGAGGGCACCGACCTGCGCCAGATCCCACCGCGCCGTCTCGCCCGCCGGATCGGGGTGCTGCCGCAGGAGCCGCTCGCGCCGGAGGGGATCCGGGTGGCCGAGCTCGTCGCGCACGGCCGCTACCCGCACCAGGGGCTGTTCCTCGGTCACCGCAGCGACGACGACGCCGTCGTCGGTGCCGCGCTCGAGGCGACCGGCACGGCCGACCTCGCCGCTCGCCGGGTCGACGAGCTCAGCGGCGGGCAGCGCCAGCGGGTCTGGATCTCGATGGTCCTCGCCCAGGATCCCGACGTGCTGCTGCTCGACGAGCCGACGAGTGCGCTCGACGTCGCGCACCAGGTCGAGGTGCTCGACGTGCTGCGCGACCAGGTCCGCCAGGGCCGCACCGTGGTGCTGGTGAGTCACGACCTGACGCTCGGTGCACGGTACGCCGACGAGCTCGTGGTGCTGGCCGACGGGCGGGTAGTGGCTCAGGGCGACCCGGTGGCGACGCTCAGCGAGGAGGTGGTCGAGCACGCGTTCGGCGTGCGACCGCGCCTGCTCGCGGACCCCGACACCGGGCGGCCGGTGGTGCTCCCCCGACCTGCGTCCGGATGACGGACCGCGCTGCACGGTCGCGTCGCGTAGGCTTAGGTAAGCCTTACCTAAGTCCAGGAGGTTCCATGGCCCCCCGTCGTCGCACGCTCGGCCGTTCCGTGGTCCGGTGGTCCAGCTCGACCGCCCGCGCGGAACGGTCGGCCCGCATGCGCCGCGTGCTGCGCGCCCGGGCGCTGCTCGTCGCCGCCACTGCCGCAAGCCTCACGCTCGCGGGTTGCGCGGCCGGTGACGACGGCGCCACGTCCGGTGACACCGGGTCGAGCACCGGCACGTCGGCGGACACGGAGGCGGACTCGGCCGGCGATGCGTTCCCGGTGACCATCACCGACGCCTTCGGTGAGACCACGATCGACGCCGCGCCGCAGCGCGTCGTGACCTGGGGCTGGGGTTCGACCGATGCCGCGATCGCACTCGGCGTCGTCCCGGTCGCCATGCCCTACCAGGGCTACGGCGGCGACGCCGACGGCGTGCTGCCCTGGGTGCGCGAGGCCGTGGACGAGCTCGGCGCCGAGCTGCCCACCGTGCTGCCCGACTCCGGCGACGACGTGCCGTACGAGGCGATCTCGGCGGCCGACCCCGACCTGGTGCTCGCGCCCTACTCGGGCCTCACCCAGGAGCAGTACGACACCCTCAGCGCGATCGCGCCCGTCGTCGCCTACCCGGACCAGCCGTGGGCCACTCCCTGGCGCGACATCGTGACGATCACCGGTGAGGCCCTCGGCAGGACCGCCGAGGCGGAGCAGGTGCTCACCGGCATCGACGAGCAGATCGCCACCGCCGCCGCGGCCCACCCCGAGTTCCAGGGCAAGACCCTCGCAGCCGTCTGGGACGTCGGCACGACGTTCTACGTGTACTCCGACGCCGACCCGCGGGTGGAGTTCATGCTCGACCTCGGATTCGACCCGGCGCCCTCGGTCACCGCGCTCGACACCGACGAGTCGACGTTCTACTTCACGCTCTCCTACGAGCGCCTGGACGAGCTGACCAGCGACGTGCTGGTCGCCTACGCCGACTCCGACGAGAGCCTGCAGTCCTTCCTCGACGCGCCCTACGCCCAGGTGATGGGGCAGGTGAGCGACGGTGCCGTGGCCGGGCTGGTGGGTACGTCGCTGATCGCGTCGGTCTCGCCGCCGACGGCGCTGTCGCTGCCGTGGGGCCTCGACGACACCGTCGACGCGCTGGCCAAGGCCGCCGCCGCGGCCGGCTGAGCCTGGGTCAGACCGAGGCCGACGCAACCGGGCCGAGTCCCGCGACGCACGCAGCGACCGGGACGACGGTCCGGGGCGCTCCTCCCCCGCTCGCTGCCATGCTCGGCGGGTGCCCCCCAAGGACCGGATCAGCGCGGCCGACGCCGTCGAGCTGGCGACCGACGTCGGCCCGGCGCCACGGAACGTCGGCGTCGTGCTGCTGCTCGACGGCGGCGACCCCGCCGCGGTCGCCGAGACCGTCCACGAACGGCTGGCCGGCGTGCCCGCGTTCCGGCGACGCCTCGTGGTCCCGCGGTTCGGGCGGCCCTACTGGGTCGATGCGGCGGGCACGGCGAACCTCGTCCGCCGCCAGGGAGCGCCGAGCGGCGCCGACCCGGACCTGGTCGCCGCAGCCGCCACGGTGATGGTCGAACGACTCGACCCCGCGGCGCCCCTGTGGCGTGCCGTCGTGCACGAGCACGCCGGCGCTGCGGTCGCAGTGACGCTGGTGATGCACCACGTCCTCGCCGACGGGATCGGTGGGCTCGCCGTGCTCGCCGACCTCGCCGACGAAGGCCCCGCACCCGGGCCCTCGGGTCCGGGACCGTCCGTCGGCGCACCCACCGCCTCCGCGTCGGGCGCCTCGGCACCCGCCGCGTCCGCCCCCGCCGTGGCCACCCGCACCCGCCCTGGACGCCTGCACCGGCTCCGGTCCGCATTCGCCGAGCTCTCCGGCCCCCGGACGGCACCCCGCTGCTCGCTCAACGCGCCGAGCGGTCCGGACCGGGCCGCCCACCACGTCGAGGTCCCGCTCGACCCCGTCCGCACCGGTGCGCGGGCGCGCGGCGGCACGATCAACGACGCGCTCCTTGTTGCGGCCGGCGACGCGCTCGGCCGCACCCTCGCCGAGCGCGGCGAGCACCTCGACGACGTGGTGGTCTCGGTCGCCGTGTCCGCCCGCCGGTCCACCACGCGCGCCGAGCTCGGCAACCGGGTCGGGGTGATGACGGTCCGGGTCCCGCTGACCGGCGACCTCGGCGACCGGCTGCACTCCGTGGCCGCCGACAGCCGGCGGCGCAAGACGTCCGCGCGCGGCGCGTCCGCAGCGCTGCTCGGCCCGGCGTTCCGGCTGCTCGCGGCGACCGGGCTCTTCCAGTGGTTCGTGGACCGCCAGCGGATGGTGACCACGTTCCTCACCAACCTCCGCGGGCCGGCCGAGGTGCACCTCGGCGGCGTGCGGGTCCGTGCGCTCGTGCCGATCGGGATCCTCGCGGGCAACGTCACCGTCGCTTTCGCGGCGCTGTCCTACGCGGGCCGGCTCGGCGTGACCGTGGTGAGCGACCCGGCCGTCGTGCCGGAGGGCGACCGGGTCGCCGAGCGGGTCCGCGCGGCGCTGACCGAGCTGTCCACGGGGTGACCTGGCCACGCGGGTGCGACGACGCGCCGGGCCGTGACGCGGGAGACGGGTCGCCGACCGGGACGCTGACCGGGAACGCCGGCCGGTCGAGCGTGGACTCCTGAACCACCCACGCGAACGGCGAGCCCTAGCTCGGCGATCGGTCCCCGTCGCTTGCGGGTCCGCCATCGCTGCCCCCTTGCTGCACTCATCCGAGTACCCGCAGTCTCGGAGCGAGCCGTCGCCGCGAGCCGGCCCGGCACGGGGTCCGCGCGCCTCGATCACGCTCCGCTCACGGCGCTGGACGGCATCCGTGATGGGATGCGGGACATGACCGGGCCGGACGCACCGAGCGTGGAGATGCTCTGGGAGACGCACGAGCCCCACAGCGCCCTCCGGGAGAGGTTCGGGTTCGCGGCTCCGGCCGAGGCGGCACGCTGGGTCGCCGAGCTGCTGGACACCCACTGGGGTCTGGCCGGCGTCTGCGAGCGGGTCGTGATGAGCGACCGCAACGCCTTGGCGTGGGTCACGACGGCGTCCGGTCGCATCGTCGCGAAGTGGTCCGTCGCACCCGAGCGCTTCGGGACCCTCGCCGAGATCGCGCGCCTCACTGCCTGGCTGGACGGCCTTGGGCTGCCCGTGTCGGCACCCGTCGCGGCACTGGACGGGAGCCTCCAGGTCGCGGTGGACGGTGCGGCGTCGGTGGGCGTGCAGCGTGAGGTCCGGGGACGGCTCCTGGACACCACTGTTCCGACGCAGGTGCGGGCCGCCGGCCAGGCTCTGGCACGGCTGCACGGTGCGCTGGCGACCTATCCCGACGCCACCGTGGTCGTGCCACATCCCGGGCCGGAGCGGCCGCTCGCCGAGCGGATCGTCGCCTGGCTCGGCTCACCCCGGGCCGAGCACCTGCCCGCGGCTGATCGGCGGGCTGTACGACGTCTCGTCGCGACGGCACCCGCCGACCCGCTCCCGATCCAGCTCGTGCACGGCGACGTCCGCTCGGCCAACGTGTTGTGCGTGGCGGACGAGGTCGTCGCCGTCCTCGACTTCGAGGAGGCCAGGTGGGACCACCGGGTCGTGGAGCTGGCCCGCTCGGCGGTGCTGCTCGGGACGCGCTACCGCGAGTGGGGACCTGTCCCTCCGGCGGTGCACGCAGCCTTCCTCGCCGGCTACTGCTCGGTTCACGCACTGACCGCGGACGAGGAACGATGGTGGGACCTGCTGGTGCTCTGGCAGGCGTTCGCGATGGTGCCGTCCGGACCCGACCCGACCGGATGGCTGTCCTCGGCGGAGAGCCACCTGCGCCGACTGGTAGGCGGGTAGCCCCGGCGCGGCGAAGGGAGCAGCGTGATCGAGCAGAGCGCGGGTGGCCGGCGGCATCCGGCCGCCACGGCGTTGCCGTTGGTGGGTCGTCAGGTGCGCCTCGAGCCGCTCACCGAGCGACACGCAGCGGACCTCTGGCGCGCGTTCGCGGACGCCGACCCGAGCCTGTGGGACTACCTCGGCTACGGGCCCTTCGCCGACGAGGGCGACCTGCGCGCCTGGATCGCCGGCGCGACCCGGACGACCGACCCCTTCCTGTTCGCCTGCATCGACGCCGTGACCGGCCGGGCGCTCGGCTGGGCGGCCATCCTGCGGGTCGTCCCGGAGCACGGGGTCGCCGAGATCGGTCACCTCGCGTACT
This sequence comes from Actinotalea endophytica, assembly GCF_025717005.1. Lineage (GTDB taxonomy): Bacteria > Actinomycetota > Actinomycetes > Actinomycetales > Cellulomonadaceae > Actinotalea. The sequence goes on along the minus strand of NZ_JAOVZU010000002.1, from coordinate 331,171 downwards.
CCCCCGCGATGCAGCGCACGCCGATGTCCACCGAGGTGGCCTACCTGCTGCTGAGCGCGATCTTCAGCGCGGGCTATCGACGCGCGGAGTGGAAGTGCGACGCCGCGAACGCCCGGTCCCGACGCGCGGCGACGCGGCTCGGGTTCACCGAGGAGGGGACCTTCCGGCAGCACATGATCGTCAAGGGCCGCAACCGCGACACCTGCTGGTTCTCGCTGCTCGACAGCGAGTGGCCCGCTGCCCGCGCGGCGCTCGAGGCCTGGCTCGCTCCCGAGAACGTCAGCGCGACCGGTGTGCAGGTCCGTTCGCTGGACCAGATCCGCGCGGCGGGTACCGGAGGGAGCCCGATCGGGCCCGGTCGATGACCGCTTGCGCGATGTCCCGCGCCGGTGCGACGTCACGCAGCAGGTACCGAGCGTCGATGCCCGCGTCGTCGAACTCGTGCCACATGTGCTCGGTGGCGTCGCGGTCGGTGAAGCCGTGGCCGGTGCGCGCCGCCACGCGCCGGTGGCACTCCTCGAGCGGCGGGAGCAGGACGGCGTAGCTGAGCTCCTCGAGACCCGACTGCTCGAGGAACGTCGCGAGGAACCAGGGCCCGATCACCCCGTCGTAGACGACGTCACAGTGCCGCGCGAGTCGCCCCGTCGCCGCGGCCGCGGCCTGCGTCACCGCGTCGTTCTGCACGTGGGACTCCGGCAGCCAGGGTGAGATGGCGCCCTGCCGCAGGAACGCGAAGAAGTCGTCGCCGCGGACCAGTGCGCTGACCTCGAGCTGGTCCGCCACGAGCTCCGCGACGGTCGACTTGCCCACGCCCGGTGGACCGGCCACCACGATCAGGTCTCCCACATGCGCCCCCTCACGCTCGCCCCGGTGCCCTGGTCAGCAGGTGCGGCAGCACCTGGAAGTACTCGGTGACCGTACCGCCGAGCGCGCGGACGACACCCGGCCGGCCTGCGGCGCGCGAGATTCACAGTCGTGCCACCGCCCGTTCACCGGCCGGCCTCAGCGCGCTCGCTCTGGCTCGCTACACCTCGGTCTGGTGCTCGGCGCTCGCCTGCACCGTCGACCGACCGAGGGACATCGATGCGCAAGCACCCCCTGCTCGCCCCCCTGACGCTGGCCGCGCTCACGCTGACCGCGTGCGCGCCCGCCACGGCGTCCTCCGCCGACAGCTCGAGCTCCGACACGTCCGGCTCGAGCTCGTCGGCCGCCGCGGACGCCACCTCGTGCGGCACCACCGTCGACGAGATCGCCGCCGCGGCCGCTGCCGAGGGCACGGTCAACCTGATCGCCCTGCCGGACACCTGGGCCAACTACCAGGGCATCCTCGCCTCGTTCACGTCGACCTACGGGATCGACGCCCCGGTCGCGAACCCGGACGCGTCGTCCGCCGACGAGGTGACCGCGATCCAGACCCTGCGCGGCCAGCCGGACATGCCCGACGCGGTCGACGTCGGTCCGTCGTTCACCCAGCAGCTGATCGACGAGGGCTACGCGGACGTGTACGAGCCGACGGTCTGGGACGAGATTCCGGACGCGCTCAAGGACCCCGAGGGCCACTGGGTCGCCGCCTACTACGGCGTGATGTCGATAGCGACCAACACCACCTTGGTCCCCGACGCCCCGACCAGCTGGGCCGACCTGGAGGACCCGAAGTACCAGGGCATGGTCACGCTCAACGGTGACCCGCGCGAGGCCGGCGCCGCGTTCGCGGCGGTGATGGCCGCGTCCCTCGCGAACGGCGGCAGCTTCGACGACATCATGCCCGGCATCGAGTACTTCGCCGGGCTCAAGGAGTCGGGCAACCTGCAGACCATCGACGTCAACGAGGCCAACCTGCTGTCCGGCGAGGTCCCGATCGCGCTGGACTGGACCTACAACTTCCCGGCGATCACCCAGGAGATGTCCGACGCCGGCTTCGACATGCAGGTCACCGTCCCGTCCGACGGGGTCTACGGCGGCTTCTACGCCCAGTCCGTCGTGACCGAGAGCGCGCACCCCTGCGCCGCGCGGCTCTGGCTGGAGCACATCGTCGGTGACGACGGCGCCCTGGGCTACCTCGAGGGCGGCGCGATCCCGGCCCGGTACGCGACCCTCCTGGAGGAAGGCAAGGTGAGCGCCGACCTGGCCAAGAACCTGCCCGACGCCGACACGATCGCGCAGATCTCGTTCCCGACCCAGGAGCAGGTCGACCAGGCGAAGCAGGCCCTGGCCGACAACTGGGGCCCGATGGTCGCGGACAAGTGACGAGCACGCCGACACGAGCGATGGCGGGTCGCTCGTGACCGTCACCGTCGGCGGCGGGCCGGGCCCCCGGGCGGGCCGCGCGCGCCCCCCCCCGCCGCCCCCGGCCCGGGCCCGCGGGGGTCCGGGCCGGCGCCCGTCGACGAGGCGCGGCCGGCCATCGCGCCACGCCGCCCGTTCGCCGCCCGGCTGCGGCTGTGGCGGCCCGACGGCACCACGACCGCCCTGCTGGTCTTCCTGGCGTTCGTCGGGATCTTCCTGCTGTGGCCCACCGTGGTGGTGATCGGTCACGCGTTCGCGCCCAACGGTGTGCCCGGACTCGGCGCGATGTCCGAGGCGGTGTCCGGACCGTTCCGCAGCCCGTTCCGCAACTCGATCGTGCTGTCCGCCGTGACCGCGGTGATCGGCGGCGCACTCGGGCTGCTGCTCGCTCTCGCGGTCAAGGACCTGACCCGGCCACGCTGGCTGCGCCCCGGCATCGACGCGTGGTGCTCGGTCGCGTCGCAGCTCGGCGGCGTGCCGCTCGCGTTCGCGTTCGTCGCCGCGCTGGGCACCCAGGGGGTGGTCACCAAGGCCCTCGACGCCATCGGGATCGACCTGCTCGGCACCGGCTTCTCGCTGTCCAGCCTCGCCGGCCTCGTGGTCGTGTACCTGTACTTCTCGATCCCGCTGATGTTCCTGGTCGTGATGCCCGCCGTCGCGGGCCTGCGCGAGACGTGGCGCGAGGCGGCGACGTTGATGGGCGCCTCACCGTGGCGGTACTGGCGGTCGGTCGCCGCGCCACTGCTCGTGCCACCGGTGCTCGGTGGCGTGCTGCTGCTGTTCATCAACGCCTTCAGCGCGTACGCCACGGCGTACGTGCTGGACTCGAGCGGCCAGCTCGTGCCGCTGCAGATCCGGTTCGTGCTGCAGGGCAACGTGATCACCGGCGAGCAGGACCTCGGGTACGCACTGGTCACCTGGACCGTCGCGCTGCTCGCCGTGGGCCTGGCGGTGATGACGCTCCTCCAGCGTCGCGCGGCCCGTTGGGCGCAGGCGTGAGCGCCCCGGCGGTCCGGCGCAGCCGCGGCGGTGCGGTCGCGCGGTGGACGTTCCTCGGGTTGCTGGCGCTGTTCTTCGTGGTGCCGCAGCTCGCGATGGCCCGCTTCGCGTTCCAGAACGTCCCGGTCGTGATGCTCGACTCGAGCACCGTCCTCCAGGGCTGGTCGGCGCACCGCCTGATCGAGGCCCTGGCCGAGCCGGAGCTGTGGGTCTCGGCGCGCACCAGCGTGGTGCTCGCCGCGCTGGCCATCGCCCTGAACCTCGCGCTGCTGATGCCGCTCGCGGTGCTCGTCGAGGTGTACCGGCCGCGCCTGCGGCCGCTGGTCACCGCGGTGACGCTGCTGCCGTGGGTCGTCCCGCCGATCGCGCTCGTGGTCGGGGTCGCCGCGACGTTCCGCCAGGTCGCGCCGTGGTTCCTGGCCAGCCCGCTGAGCCTGGTGCCGTTCTACGCACTGTGGGCGATGCCGTTCACCTACCGCGCCCTGGACGCCGGGCTCCGCGCGGTCAACGCGCGAACCCTGGTCGAGGCCGCCCGCAGCCTCGGCGCGTCGCTGCCCACCGTGCTCGTCCGGGTGCTCGCACCCGCGATGAGCGCCGCGATCGTCGCGAGCGCGGGACTGACCGGGGCGCTCGTGCTCGGCGAGTTCGCGTTCGCGTCGCTGCTGCTGAAGAACACGTTGCCCACCTACCTCGTCAACTACCAACGCGGCGCACCCCAGGCGGGCATGGCGCTGGCGCTCACGGTGATGGTGTTCACGGCCGTCGGCATGGCGGGGGTCGTGCACCTGCTGCGCCGTCGCGGGCTGGGCGTCAGCACCGTGGGCGTGTGACCCGGACCTCCACGAACCAGCGAACGGACGGACAGCACAACGACATGGCAACCATCGAGATGATCGGCGTCCGCAAGGAGTTCGGCGCGACGGTGGCGCTCGCGGACCTGCACCTGAGCATCGGCTCGGGCGAGCTGGTCTGCCTGCTCGGCCCCTCCGGGTGCGGCAAGACCACCGCGCTGCGGCTCCTCGCCGGCTTCGAGACCCCGGACGCGGGCGCGATCCTGGTCGACGGGGACGACATCACGACCGTGCCGCCCCGGCGCCGGGGCTTCGGCATGGTCTTCCAGGAGTACAGCCTCTTCCCCAACCTCACGGCGCGGCAGAACATCGAGTTCGGCCTGAAGGTGCGCCGGGCCGGGAAGGCCGAGACGGCCGCGACGGTGGAGCGGCTGCTCACCATGACCCGGCTGGAGAAGCACGCCTCGAAGTTCCCGCACCAGATGTCCGGCGGGCAGAAGCAGCGGGTCGCGCTTGCCCGGGCGATCGCGACGCAACCGCGGCTGCTCCTGCTCGACGAGCCGCTGTCCGCGCTGGACGCCCAGGTCCGTGAACACCTGCGCGAGGAGATCCGGCGGCTGCAGCAGCAGGTCGGCGTCACCACGGTGTTCGTCACCCACGACCAGCACGAGGCGATGGCGGTCGCGGACCGGGTCGCGGTGATGCGCGACGGCGTGCTCGAGCAGATCGACCCGCCGCGCACGCTGTACTCGCGGCCCGCGTCGGCGTTCGTCGCCGGGTTCGTGGGCACGGTCAACCGGGTCGGCGCCCGACCCGAGCCGGACGGCTGGCGGGTCTTGGGCGCCCACGTGCCGGCCGTCGGGGAGGCCGTCACCGGCACGGCCGTCGTGCGCCCGGAACAGCTCGCGGTGCAGCGCGCCAACGGCACACCGGGGGTGTTCGCCACGGTCACCGGGGTCTCGTTCCTCGGCGCGCTGACCCGGCTGACGCTCGACCACCCGGACGAGGGTCCGCTGGTCGCCGACCTGATCGGACCGGAGGCGGACGGCTGGGAGGTCGGGGACCGCGCGATCGCCCGGGTCCGGGCTGACGCGGGGTCGGTCGTGCTCCAGTAGGGCCCCACCGCGCCCGGCGGCCGCCCGCGGCTCGTCCGCGCGGTCGAGCCGCGGGGGACCCGTCAGTTCGCGGCGCCGGCGTCGAACGTGAGCGACGCGTCCGGGGGCAACGGGAGCGCCTCCAGCGCCGGGTGCGCGAGCACCGCCTCGATCAACCGCGCAGGCCCGCCGATCACGGTGGAGTCGAGGTCGATCTCGGTGGCCAGGCACCACGACCGGTCGACCGGCCAGAGCAGGTTCGGGGTCTGGCCCCACGAGCCGAAGCCGGGGGTCGACCAGGGGCCGTCCGGGTCGAGCACCGCGGGCACATCGGCGATCGTGCCGCGGAACAGCAGGTACGAACGGCCGGGCAGCTCGAGCCGCGGCGCGGCGAGCACGTCCGGCGCGAACGGACCGCGCGCGAGCGTCGCTTCGCGCTCGGCCGCGTGCTGCTCCGCCGCGGCGCGCTCGTCGGGCGTCCACTCCCCGTCCCGCGCCCAGAGCATGCTCACGCCGCCCCCGCCGATCCAGCCGTAGCCGTCCCACAACGCGGCCACCACCTCGGCGTCCGTGCCGTCATGGCCCGCGATCGCCTCGACGACGCCTCGTAGCGAGGCGCCGCCGAGGGTCCCGACCGGCGGTGGCTCGCCGGGCCACCGGCCGACGCCGGGGTGCAGGACGCGCGCGTAGGCCTCGAACCCGGACGGCACGAGCGAGCCGATCCGAGCGCCCTGCGACCCGAGTCGCCCGACGAGCCAGTCACCGACGCAGGGATCGGGTTCGTGGTCCAACGTCATGGCACTCATCCTCGCGCGCCGGAGGCCCAGCGGTCACGCCGAACGCCGGTAGACGCGGAACGCCGCGGTGGCCGCGACCACCCCGAGCGCGCCCGCTGCGGCGAGCAGACCGAGGTGCACCAGGACCGAACCCCAGTCGGTGCTCGCTGACACGGCCTCGCGCCCGGCGACCACCGCCCACTCGAACGGGTTCAGTCGTGCGACCGCGCCCACCCAGGAGGGTGCGAGCGAGACGTCCATGATCGCCGAGCTGAGGAACATCACGGGGAATGCCAGCAGCTGCGAGATCCCGATCAGCGCATTGTGCTGCCGAGTGACGAGGGCGACCGCGTCGGACAGCGCCCCGAACACCACGGTCAGCAGCACGGCTGCGAGCACGAGCACGCCCACCCCGACCGCGCCGCCGTCGAAGCGCACCCCCGCCGTCCACGCGACCACGAGCAGGACCGCGGTCTGGAGCACGGTCAGCACCGACTGGTACGCGAGGGTCGAGACGATCATCGCGGTTCGGCTCGTCGGCGAGGTGAGCAGCCGGTCCATGACGCCACGCTCCATGTCCTGGATGTAGCCGGCCCCGGTCCACGCGGCCCCGAACATCGCCATCATCATGACCACCCCTGGTGTGAGGAAGGTCAGGTAGTCCCCACCGGTGAAGCCGGGGATCTGAGCGACCGAGCGGAACAGCTGGCCGAACAGGAGCAGCCAGATCAACGGCTGCACCAGGTTCATCGCGAAGAACGCGGGCACCCGGAGGAAGGCACGCAGCTGGCGCGCGGTGAGCGCGGCGGTGTGCACGACCGCGCTCATGCCGCACGCTCCGCCATGGCGGCCATGGACCGGCCGGTGTGCCGCAGGTACACGTCGTCCAGGCCGGGTCGGGCGACCGAGGCGGCCTCGACGCGCACCCCGGCCTCCTCGAGGGCGGCGATGAGCGGCGGGAGCAACGCCGCACCGCGTGCGGCCCTGGCCCGCAACGTCGCACCGTCCACCGTGACGTCCGCGAGCCCCGCCACGCGTCGGGCTGCGTCCACCGCTCGCCCGGCGTCGTGCCCGAGGCCGAGCTCGACCGCGAGCCCGTCGCCGGCCAGCGCCGACTTGAGCTCGTCCGGCGTGCCCTCGGCGACCACTCGGCCGTGGTCGACGATGACCACCTGGTCGGCCAGGCGATCGGCCTCGTCCAGGTAGTGCGTGGTCAGCAGCACCGTGACCTGCTCCAGGCGGACGAGACGCTCGATCTGCGCCCAGAGCTCGGCCCGGGCCTCCGGGTCGAGCCCGGTCGTGGGCTCGTCCAGGAACAGGACCTGGGGCCGGTGCACCAGCCCGACGGCCACGTCGAGCTTGCGCACCATCCCCCCGGACCACGTTCCGGCCCGGCGGTGTGCCGCATCGGCCAGGCCGAACACGTCGAGCAGCTCGGCGGCCCTCGTGCGGGCTTCGCCCGCCGACAGGCCGTGGAGCCGGCCGGCGAGGACGAGGTTCTCCGTCCCGGTGTCCATCGGGTCCACGACCGAGCGCTGGGCGACCAGGCCGATCGCCCGGCGGACCTGGTCCGGCCGGTGCGCCACGTCGTGGCCGGCCACGGTGGCCGTGCCGGCGTCCGCGCGGGAGAGCGTGGACAGGATCTTGACGGTGGTCGACTTCCCGGCCCCGTTGGGGCCGAGCAGGGCGAGCACGGAGCCGGTCCGGGCGGTGAGGCTCAGTCCGGCCAGGGCGGTCACGGGTGGTCGGCCGCGGCCGCCGGGGTAGGTCTTGACCAGGCCGTGCGCGTCGAGCGCGGGGCTGTTCTGCATGGTGTCTCCTCGGTGTCGAGTCGCCCGGGAGAGCACCCGCACTAGGCTGGGCGCGGTCTCGGGGTGACTGGGGCCCGCGTGAGCGGGAGGTCCTTCGAGCCAGGTGGCTCGGGCGTGGCAGCGCCCGGGCCACCGCCGGTTCAGCGGTTGGACGACCACCTCCCGGCACCGGCGCACCGTCCGGTTCGCACGGCGATCACTCCCCTCGGGTCTCGCTCGGGAACTGCATCCTCGCCAGCAGCACCATCTCGACGAGCACGGCGACCACCAGGGGTGTCCAGGACCAGAGCCAGCCGAGGCCCAGCCCGATCGCGACCGCCGCGGCGAGCGCCGCGAGCCAGACGACCCCCGAGTAGATGCCGAACCGTGCCGCCGCCGCCGGGTCGCGGGAGAAGCGGTCCTGCGACTGCACGGCAGCGTCCCGGACCCAGCCCTTCGTACGGTTGGTCTGGGTCACGCCGAGCGTGACCAACCCTGCGATCGAGACGACCGCGAGGCCCACCGTGGCCGCCAGCAGGCCGTCCTGGGTTCGGTCGCCGGCGTAGGTGGCCCCGAGCGCCACCGCGAGAACGCCGGCTGCGGCTGCTGCGCCCCATCCGACCGCGCGCGCCGGCGGCACCGGGTAGTGGGCTGTCGTCTCCTGGCGCAGGGCGACGACGACGATCGCGCAGGTCAGCAGCGCCCCGGCCAGGCCGACCAGCGTCGCGGACACCGTCGACATCACCACCGCACCGGTCGCACCGAGCGCGATCAGGGTGACCGTGGCGGTGAGGGCCGACGAGAGCACGACGAGGGCGGCGACCGCCGCAGGCCGCGGACGCACCTTGTGCATCGAGGCGAGGCGCGCCTGGGCGGCCCAGGAACCGGCAGGTGGCTCTGTCGCACCGTCGGCCGCGTCGACGACGACCGCTCGGAGGTCGCCGATCTCCTCGGCCGCGACCCGGGCAGCGTCGTCGGGCGACCGGCCGAGGGACTCGAGCTCGGCGACTCGCGCGAGCAGGTTGGTGCGCATCTCCTCCTTGAGGTCCTGGAGCTCCGGCGTCAGCTCGATGCCGGCGAATGCCTGGTCCAGGATGCGGTGGACGCTGGGCTCGGTCACGGTCGTCCGCCTTCGTGGTCGAGAAGGGTGTCGATGATCTGCTTGGTGGTGCGCCAGTCCGCGACGTTGCGTCGATAGACGGCCTGCCCGGCGTCGGTGATCCGGTAGTACTTCCGGCGACCCCCCTGGGTCTCGTCACCCCAGTAGGACTCGACGAGCCCGTCGCGCTCGAGGCGGCGGAAGCTCGCGTACAGGGTCGCCTCCTTGATCTCGTACTCGCCGCCGGTGGCGTCGCGGATCGCCTTGTGGACCTCGTAGCCGTACCGGTCCGAGCGGCGCAGGGTGCCGAGCACGATCGTGTCGGTGTGCCCGCGCAGCAGATCGGCGGCGAACGGGTCGGACGCAGGATGGCTGGGCACATCAAGTACTATATCAGCGTTAGTACATCATCTGGAAGAGCAGAGGCGCGGAACGCGTCCCGCCCACATGTCACAAGCCCACCACCCGGTGCTCCCTCTTCGGTGTCAGCGGCGTACGCCGCCCTGAACGAGGAGGCCCTCATGGCAACCAGCCGGTCGAAGAAGACGGCCACTCCCGTCGAGACCCCTGACACCGTCGACGCGCTCTTCCCCCCGCGCCTCGACAGGCTCGCGCTGCCGGAGGCGGCGCTCACCGGTGCCGGCCCCGAGTACTCGATGATCCTCGAGTCCATCTGCGGCACCACCGACGACTCCCAGCCGGTCGAGCAGTACGACGGCACGCTGGGCGTCACCACGCAGTTCGTCGGAGCGCACCAGAAGCCCGCGGTCCAGGTCCAGTGGAACAACAACCTCGGCGCGACCTACACGAACCCCGGCGACGTGTCCGGGGTCCGCTGGGGCAGTGCCACGCTGATCTCCCCCGACCTGGTGCTCACCTGCGGCCACCTGTTCGACCAGGACGTCAACGGGTGGACGGTGCCGCGGCAGAACGGCTCCGCCAACGCGATCCCGCCCTCGGAGATCGCCACGAACATGCACATCAACGTGCTGTACCAGGTGGACCCGAGCGGCACGCTGCGCACCGAGGTGTCGTTCCCGATCGTGCAGCTGGTCGAGTACCGCCTCGGCGGGCTCGACATGGCGATCGTGCGGGTCTCCGGCAACCCCGGATCGACCTATGGCTGGACCGCGGTCTCGCCCACCAACGCGGCGGTCGGCGACATGCTCGCGATCATCGGCCACCCGGCCGGACAGCCCAAGCGGATCGAGGCCGGCCCCGCCACCCAGCTGACCGGGTCGACCATCCGCTACAACGACATCGACACGCTGGGCGGCAACTCCGGCTCCGGCATCCTCCAGGCGTCCACCGGCGACGTCGTCGGGGTGCACACCAACGGCGGCTGCAACTCGGCCGGCACGGGCTCGAACTCCGGTGTGGCGATCGCGGCGATCATCGCCGCCTCACCGACCCTCCAGGCCCTGCCGCACGGGTCGCACACCGCACTCGGCGACGACTTCGCGACCATCCTCGCGGCGGACACCACCTCCGCGGCCGACCAGCTGCACACCCTCAAGGCGTTCGACCAGGGCGGCGTGACGCTCAAGGCGCTGGACACCCCGACGACCCTCAAGGCCGCCGACTCGCACACGGTCGCCGACATGCTGGGCACCTCGCTCGCGCTCGACACCCACCTCGGCGCAGACACCCTGCTCGCCGCGGACACCACCGTCTCGGCCGACCAGCCGCACACGGTGTGGGCCGGCGACGTGGCGACCGGCCTGGCGGGCGACGTGGGCACCGGCGCCGGCGGCGACCCGAACACCCTGGTCGAGGGCGTGATCGACCCAGGTTCGATCTTCGCGAACCCCGCTCTCGGCGCGCTCGGCGCACTCGGCGGGCTCCTGGGCGGGGTGCTGGGTGGAGCACGTCCGTTCGTGCAGGCGGGGCCGTACACCCCGGTCGGCGAGGAGGTCTCGCCGCTCGCGGCCATCGTCGGGGAGCTCGAGAACGCGATCGCGGCCGGGCAGGCCGTCCTCGCCTCGCTCGAGGCGATCCACCAGGCACTGACCTCCGACGAGATCTGAGGAGACCCGGGTGATCGGCATCGTCTCGCACACCGACGACCTGCACGCACGCGAGGTCACCGGGCACCTGGACGCGCTCGGCGCGCCCTGGGTCCTCGTCGACACGGGCCGGCTCCCCCGAGAGGTGTCGCTGACCTCCACCCAGACCGGCGAGCGCTGGCGCGCCGCCTGGGTGGAGGTCGGCGGACCGTCCGGCGCGCTCTCGCTCGACACCGACGAGCTGCACGCCATGTGGTGGCGCCGCCCGCAGCCGTTCACGTTGCACGACGACGTTCGCTCCGGCGTGGACCGCGCGTTCGCGCACGGCGAGTGCGCCGCCGCGGTCGGCGGGTTGTGGGCGTGCCTGTCGGCCCGGTGGGTCAACGACCCGGACCGCGACGAGGCGGCGTCCCGCAAGATGTGGCAGCTGAAGCTCGCCTCGGAGATCGGGCTCCGGGTACCCCGGACGTGCATGACCAACGACCCCGACCGCGCGCGGCAGTTCGTCGAGGCCGAACCGGAGGGCGTGGTGTTCAAGTCGTTCTCGGCGACCCCGCAGACCTGGCGCGAGACCCGCCCGGTGCGCGAGGTCGACCTGGGGCTGCTGGACAGCGTCCGGTATGCGCCGGTGATCTTCCAGGAGATGGTCCGCGGCGCGGACATCCGGGTGACCGTGGTCGGGACGGACGTGTTCGCCGCCGAGTTCCGCGCCGAGGAGTCCGGCTACGCGTACGACTTCCGGATGGACACCGCGCACTGCCCCACCTCGGTGCACCGCCTGCCCGAACCGGTCGTGGAGAAGCTGCAGGAGCTGATGCGCCGGCTCGGCCTGTGGTACGGCGCGATCGACCTGCGGTTCACCGGCGAGGACTACGTGTTCCTGGAGATCAACCCGGCCGGCCAGTGGCTGTTCGTGGAGTACGCCACCGGGCTGCCGATCTCGGCGTCGCTCGCCGGGCTGCTCAGCCGCCTGGACACGCCGGTCTCGCCGAGCACTCGGAGGAACTTTCTCAACGCTCGTTGATAATTGCTGGTCAGGCGCGTAACGTCGGCCCCATGCGAGCCATGGTGGTCAAGGAGTTCCGTGAGCTGCGTCGCGACAAGCGCACGCTGGCGATGATCGTCTTCATGCCGTTGCTGCTGCTGGTGATCTTCGGCTATGCAGCCAACTTCTCGATCGACACCGCGAAGACGGAGGTCGGGGGCGGCCAGGCCGACCAGGTCGCGGCGATGCTGCCGGACTACTTCGACGTCACCGCCGTCGATGCGAGCCTCACCGCCGACGACGCCCACGACCTGCTGAGCCGGCGCGACGCCGACGTCGTGATCATCGCGGACGCGCTGCCCGCCACGGCCTACGTCGACGGGTCGAACCTGTTCGCCGCGCAGGCCACGGTCTCGGTGCTCAACCGGGTCGGCGCCGACACGGTCACCACCGACGTGCTGTTCAACCCCGACCTGGAGACCTCGTGGGTGATGGTCCCCGCGATCATCGGCCTGATCCTGACCTTCATCGGCACGATCGTCACGAGCATCGGGCTGGTCCGGGAACGTCAGACCGGCACGCTCGAGCAGCTCGCCGTCATGCCGATCCGGGCGAGCACCGTCATCCTCGGCAAGATCGCCCCGTACTTCCTGCTCGCCGCGTTCGACATGACCGTGGTCACGGTGCTCGGCGTGTGGCTGTTCGACGTGCCCTTCAACGGCAACGTCGCGGTGTTCGCGCTCGGCGCCGCGATCTTCCTGTTCGTGGTGCTCGGCATCGGGGTGTTCATCTCGACCGTGTCGCAGAACGCCGGGCAGGCCATCCAGGCCGCGTTCATGCTGATGCTCCCGCAGATCCTGCTCTCCGGCGTGATCTTCCCGCTCGACGCGATGGCCGCCGGGGTGCGCTGGATCGCCTACGGCCTCCCGTTGACGTACTTCACGATGATCTCCCAGGGCGTCATGCTGCGGGACGCCCCGCTGGACTCGCTGTGGCTACCGTTCGGCGCCCTGACCCTGATGGCCCTGCTGATCTTCAGCGGCGCGGTGCTGCGGTTCCGCCGCGACCTCGCACCGGCCCGGCGCCACACCGCGCACGGCGAGCACGCGGCGCACAGTGATCAGCACAGCGATCAGCACAGTGACCAGCACGGCGAGCACGCGGCAGGTGCCCGGTGAGCTGGGGTCTGCACGAGGTCACCGTCCGGTTCGGCCACCAGGTCGCGCTCGACCAGGTGTCGGTCGAGGCCGTGCCCGGCCACGTGATCGGGTTGGTCGGCGGGGACGGCGCCGGCAAGACGACCGTGCTGCGCACCCTCGTCGGCGAGGTGGTCCCCGCGTCCGGCACGGTCCGCGCGCCCGACGCGCACCGGATCGGCTACCTGCCGGCGAGCGCGGGCTCCTGGGCCGAGCTGTCCGTGCAGGAGAACGTCGACTTCGTCGGCCAGTCCTTCGGGCTGTCCCGCACCGACCTCGGCGAGCGCGCCGACCGGCTGCTCGAGCGCGCGGGGCTGGACGCCGCCCGCAACCGGCTCGCCCGCCAGCTGTCCGGCGGGATGCGGCGCAAGCTCGGCTTCTGCCTGGCGATGCTCGCCGGCCCCGACCTGCTGGTGCTCGACGAGCCCAGCACCGGGGTCGACCCGGTCAGCCGGGTCGAGCTGTGGCGGATGGTGTCCGAGGCGGCCGCGGCCGGGACCGCCGTGGTGATGTCGACCACCTACCTCGACGAGGCGGAACGCTGCGGCGAGCTCGTGGTGCTCGACGAGGGCCACACCCTGGTCTCCGGCCCGCCCGCCGACGCGCTGCAGGCGATGGTCGGCACCGTGGTGCGGGTGGCCACGCCGACCCACCCCGAGCGTGCCTGGCGGCGGGGCCGCGAGCACCACGAGTGGTTCCCGCCCGGTGAGCAACCGGTCGGGACCCCGGTGACCCCCGACCTCGAGGACGTCGTGATCGCGGCGTCCCTGGCCCGGAGGGTCGAGGCATGAGCGCGCTGCTGGAGGCCCGCGGGTACAGCCACCGGTTCGGCGACCTGCTCGCCGTCGACGACGTGTCGCTCCGGGTGGAGCCCGGTGAGGTCGTCGGTCTGCTCGGTGCGAACGGCGCCGGCAAGACGACCCTGATCCGTGCGCTGCTCGGCCTGCTGCCGACCCGCGACGGCGAGATCCGGTTGCTCGGCGGGCCCCCGACCCGCGACGCGCGGCGCCGGGTGGGGTACGTCCCGCAGGGCCTCGGGCTGTACGACGACCTGACCGTCCAGGAGAACGTCGAGTTCGTCGCCCAGGCCTACCGCGCGACGGTGCCGTCGCTTCCGGAGGACCTCGCCGACCACGCCGACACCCTGGTCGGTGCGCTCGCGCTCGGGTCCCAGCGCCGGCTGGCGTTCGTCTGCGCCCTGCTGCACTCCCCCGACGTGCTCGTGCTCGACGAGCCGACCTCGGGCGTCGACCCGCTGGCCCGCGCCCGGCTGTGGGACACCGTGCGCGAGCACGCCGAGCGCGGCGTCGGGGTGCTGGTCACGACGCACTACATGGCCGAGGCCCAGCAGTGCGACCGGCTCGTGCTGATGGCCGCCGGGCGGGTGGTCGGCGAAGGCAGCGAGACGGACGTGGTCGGCGGCGTGCGCGCCGTCGAGGTCCGCACGGACCGCTGGGGCGACGCCTTCGCCGCGCTGCAGAGCGCGGGCCAGGCCGTCACCCTGGCCGGGCGTTCCGTGCGGGTCGCCGACGGCGATCCGACGCTGCTCGACCGCGTGCTGCGCGACGCCGGCGTGACCGCCGAGCTCGTCCAGGTCCCCGCAACCATCGAGGAGCGCATGGCGGTCCTCGCCCAGGCCAAGGCATGAGCCCTCGGCGCGCGCCCGGCGAGAGTCGCCAGGCGATCCTCGACGCCGCGCGCCGGCTGTTCGGCGAGGTCGGCTACCAGGGCGCGACGATCCGCCGGATCGCCCGCGACGCCGGGGTCGACCCGGCGCTCGTGATCCAGTACTTCGGCAGCAAGGACGGCCTGCTCGAGGCGTGCCTGGAGGTGCCGCTCGACGTGGAGCTCGTGCTGTCCGGTGCACGTGAGCACGGCGATCTCGGTACCGAGCTCGTGCGGCGAGCGCTCCGCGCCTGGGAGGAGCCACGCACCCGCGACGCGATCCTCAGCCTCATCCGCACCGGGCTCTCGCACGAGCGTGCCGCCGAGGCGCTCAGCGCACTGATCTCACGTGCCGTGCTGAGCGTGGTGCAACGGGTCGCCTCCGGTGACGACGCCCCACTGCGTGCAGCGCTGGCCGGCTCGCAGATGGCCGGGCTCATCATCGGCCGGGTCGCGCTGCGCGTCCCCGCACTGGTCGAGGCCGACGCGGACCGGATCGCGGCCGCGGTGGGCCCGACCATCACCCGCTACCTGGTGGGGGACCTCACGACGGTGTGAGTCTGTGCCCCGGGCGGCGGCCGGGCGGGTTCCGCGGTGAGCTGACGTCAGCGGATGGTGGGCGGTTGCGGGATCTGACGCCCGAACTCGACGTAGATGGCGTCCAGCTTCTCGCTGCCGCTCGCGGTCTTGTTCACGGCGTAGCCGAAGCCGCTGAACCATCGGGTGTCCGGGTGCGCGAGGCGGACGTGCACGTAGTCACCCCACCTGCTGTACAGCTTCGGCGTGCCGTCGGGGTTGGTGACGGGGTTCCCGGCGGCGTCGACCTGCTGGCGCAACGAGGTGAGGTCGCTGGCGTCGCCGTACCAGACGACGAAGTCGCCGAGGATCCCGACGGCGTGGCTCCCGAAGTTGCTCGGGCCGCCGTAGCCGAGCGAGATACCGACCTCGCCGTCCGAGTTGGTCATCAG
The DNA here is from genome assembly GCF_025717005.1 of Actinotalea endophytica. GTDB lineage: Bacteria > Actinomycetota > Actinomycetes > Actinomycetales > Cellulomonadaceae > Actinotalea. The sequence continues at coordinate 315,516 of NZ_JAOVZU010000002.1, read as the reverse complement.
CGACGGGTACGCGAACGCGTAGTCCGGGTTCCAGACCTGCATCTGGTCGATCAGCCGGTAGTCGTCGGCGATGTCGAACCGTGCGATCTGGATGTGCGCGCGGGGGAACGAGAAGCCGCCGCCCCCGCCGTCACCTGTCGCGGCAGTCCAGGCGAACCAGACCTGTGCGCCCACTCTGGTGGCGCCGATGATGCGGTGGTCCTCACTGATCCAGTCGTAGCCGTCCGGGGCCAGCGACACGACGTCGTTGCTCGACACGCGCGGCCAGTTGCGCACCTTCCGGTCTCGCCAGCTGTAGGTCGCTGCGCCACCGACGGAGGTGTAGATCCGCATCGTCGAGTTGTCCACGTGGGACGCCCAGTGGTTGGTGTCACCGTCGATGTTCTGGATCGGCGAGCCTGCGCCGGAGGTGCTGTCACGGACCTCGGCGAACTGGAACCCGAAGCCGCGGCCGGCGGCCATGTCGGCGAGCGGCAGCTCGTAGAACAGCTTCCCGTGGAAGGAGTCCCCCGCGAAGACGTTCGTGTTGACGTGCAGGAACGCAGCGCCGGGGCTGAGGTCGGGGAAGTCCATCCACGCCGCGCCCAGGCCGAACGTGTCGGAGGTGAGGTTCCACTGGCGCCGCCACGCCGGCTTCCCGCCCTTGTGCGTCTTGAGGTCGGTGGGACTGGCGAGGGCGACCTTCACGACGTTCTTGCCCTGGGTCGAGTCGGACTTCTTCGAGCGGTAGCTCTGGACGTAGAGGACGAAGCAGTCGATGGCCGGGACGTAGTGGATGACCTGGTCCCCGGCCCAGCCGCCGTAGGTCGTGTCGGCGTCGAAGATCTTCGTGAAGTCGAGGTCGGTGAACGTCGTGCCGCCGTCGACCGAGAGCTTGAGCCAGAGATTGCCCGACATCAGCACCACGTCGCCCGACTTGGCCCCTGAGCTGTCCGGGGGCCAGGCTCCGCTGAACCCGCCTTCCGTCCAGGTCCGGAAGGACACCGGGCCCTGCGCGCCCCCTGGCGTGGGACCGCCACCCGACCGGAAGTCCTGCGGCGGGTAGGTCTGCGCGACCGGTTCGAGCAGGCCGAAGAGCGAGCCCTGGGGCACGCCGGGGAGGTTCTCGTCGGAGTCGTGCCGCGGCCGGTCCGGGACGTCCCACGCGTGGTGTCGCTCGCTGACCTCGGCGAGCTCGGCGCGGGCCCGGGACTTCGCCGACCAGCCCTGGCGGAGCTCCCCATGGCTCCCGTGCCGGCAGCGGTCCAGCACGTTGCACTCGTCGTCCGGCGGCTCCTCGACGGCGCAGCACTCATCGATGCGGGCGCGGAGCGCGGCGAAGCGGTCGTACTCCAGCGCAGCGGCGGGGTGGGCCGAGCGCTGCAGCTCGACCAGCTGCTCCACGGACTCCCGCAACGCGCGGATGTCGGCAGCCTGCCGATGAAGTTCCTTCTCGGTGCGGCACTGCGTGTTCGCCAGGGCTTCGGCGATGCAGAGGATGGTGGCGGCGTCGAGGCCGCTGGCGCGCTCGGGAGACATGGGAGACCGTCCTGGGAGTGTGGACTTGGCCGCGGCTCAGCGCGCGATGGCGACCGAGCGGCGGGATCGGATGGCCGCCAGCGCCATGACCGCGAGGGTCAGGGAGGCGGCGGCGAGCCCGAGCACGAGTGCCCACTCGGCCTCGCCGCTGCCGCCGTCCGGGGAGGCGCCGAGGACGGACTCGATCCAGGTGGGATCGATCGCGACGGCGAGCGCCGCGATCGCGCACAGCGCTGACAGGGCGACGATGCCTCGGACGACGATTCTGGGTACCGCTGCCAAGGCGGCGATGATCGTGTTCATGTCCCGGAGGACCCCCTGGGGCTACGTGTGGCACGTGCTGGCGGACCGTCCGCGTGCAGCAGACCGCGGCTCGCATGCGCGGCGGAGGGGGCTCGTGGGTGCGGCGCGCCCTCCCCGCCTGCAGGACCTGCATCTACTCAGGGAGTACGTCCGATCGGCACCCACCCTGGTGCCGATCCAGACACAGTCTCATGTTTATCACCGGCCAATCCCGTGCACAATGGGTTCCCCCGCGGACCGGATCGCGGCCGCGGTGGCCCGACGATCACCAGGTACCTGATGGGGACCTCACGACGGTGTGAGTCGGTGCCCCGTGCGCTCCGCGACGGCGGGCGACCGCACGGAGCACCCGGTCCTTCCCAGGCCCCCCGAGTCATCCCTCGACCGCGCCGGCGATGACCGCCTTGACGAAGTGCCGCCGGAAGAACAGGAACACGACGATCGTCGGCGCCATGATCAGCAACGAACCGGCGTTGAGCAGGACGACGTCGGTGGTGCACTGCCCGACGAAGTCCTGCAGCGCGCCCGCCATGGTGCGCTCGGTCAGGTCCGAGCCGGTGGAGTCGGCCACCCAGGTGCCGACCGTGCTCGTACCGCGAGGCAGCACGGCACCGCCCCGGGCGACGGGCGCCTGACCGGCCCCACGACGTCGCTCCCCGTCTACGGACTGCGGCGGTGCCGCCGGGGCGCACGCAATTGCCTGGGCCGACCGCGACGCACCCGTCTACCGTGCCCGCATGCCCTCGCCGACCGAGGCCCTCGCCGTGCGGGACCTGCTGCACGACATCCTCGGCGACGGGCCGGTCGGGCTGTGGCTGCACGGCTCGGCGGTGACGGGCACGCTGCGGCCGACGAGCGACGTCGACCTCCTGGCACTGGTCGAACGACCGTTGGGCGACACCGCGCGCGTCGCGCTCGTCGACGGGCTGCTGCGGGTCTCGGGCCCCTATCCCCCGCGTGACGGCCGCCGGCCGGTCGAGCTCAGCGTGGTCTCGCTCCCGGACGTGCTCCCGTGGCGGTATCCACCGGTGTGCGACCTCGCCTACGGCGAGTGGCTGCGTGCGCAGATCGTCGGCGGCCGCCTGCCCGCACGCCACCAGGCCCCTGACCTCGCCGTGCAGATCACGGTCGCCCGGCGCAGCGGCTCCGCGCTGCACGGCCCGTCCGCCGAGCAGGTGCTCGACCCGGTACCGCCCGGTGACCTCCGGCGCGCGATGCTCACCGGCGTGCCCGGGCTCCTGGACGACCTGCGCGGGGACGAGCGGAACGTGCTGCTCACCTTGGCGCGCATCGTCGTGACGCTGGAGACGGGCGAGATCGTGCCCAAGGACGTGGCGGCCGGCCTGGTGGCTCCGCGGCTGGGTGGGCACAGCGCACTGCTGGAGCTCGCCGGCGAGGCCTACGCCGGGTCGGCGGTCGACGACTGGACCACCCGGCGCGAGTCGGCCCGGGCCGCCGCCGGGGCCCTGGTCGCGCTGATCGGCGCGGCCGAGCCTCCCGGCTGACGGCGGTCGATCACCCGGCGTTCGCCGCAGCGGGCTCCCTCGTACGGTGCTCGCTCGCGGGTCGCGCCCAGGGGACGCCGACCAGGGGCAGCACCCAGCGGTCCAGGCCGCAGTAGCCGGCCACGCGCCAGGCGACCACCAGGAGCACGGCGGTGATCGCGAAGACCGGGTTCACCCCGAGGCTCCCCGCGAACAGGAAGCTGAGGTTGAGCAGCAGCCCGAAGGCGGCTGCGATCCCGGTGAACAGCCCGAGCACCAGCAACGCCCCGACCGTGATCTCGAGGAACGGGATGACCGGGCCGATCAACCGGTAGCCGCTGTCCGCGACCCAGGTCAGCCAGGCCTTGTTCCAGCCGAACGTGCCGCTGATCACCGCGGGGTGGTCGCCCGTGGTCTCGGCCAGCGCGCTGGTGGCGAACCCCTTCACCGCGGCGCCGGTGCGCCACGCGTCATAGCTGCCGAGCTTGCCGATCCCGGCGCTCAGCCACTGCCAGCCGAGCAGCACGCGCACCAGGAGCCAGACGACCCCGGAGAGTGTGGTGCGCTCGGCGAACAGCGCCCTGGCCCACGGCCAGGTCTCGACCAACGGCTCGGCGACCTCCCGGTCGGCGAGCGCTACGTCGTCACGCGACATGGGAACCTCCCTCGATGTGCGGAGCCGGCCGATGCCGGGGCTGCTCAGCGAGGGCAGGAGCACGGCGTGAAGCCGGCTCCTTCCATGCTGCGTCGGCCGTGCCGGGTCCCCAGGCCGCCCCGCCCCCGCGGGCCCGCGCCGTCGGGGTACCGGGGGGGGCCGGCGGAGCTTGGTGGGTGGGGCTGCTCGCTAGAGGTTCGAGGTGTCCGACCCGTTGGTCACACCGCCGTCGGTCGTACCGTCGCCGGTGCCCGAGCCGTCGCCGGGGACGGTGCCGTCGCCGGGCGCGCCGGGGAGCTGGCCGTCCTGCATCCCGGGCGGCCCGCCGCGGCCGTCGCCGCCGAAGTCACCGTCCTGGGGCAGCACGCCGCCGTCGATCGTGGTGCCACCGACCACGGCGCTCGAGCCGGCGCTGGCGCTGCCTGCCCAGAAGCCGCCACCGAAGGCGACCCCGGCGGCGAGCACCACGGCGATGCCACCGGTCACGACCGGGTGCGACGCCATCGTGGCGCGGGCCCCGGAACGCGACGGGGGCTCGGCCTGGCCGACCTCCGCCCACGGGGACGGCGCGACCGGCAGGTCGGGCTCGGACGACATGGGCTCAGCCTCGGCCGGCCCCGCGAAGATCGGCTCGGTCGGGCTCGGCTCCGCGGGCGAGGGCTCAGCCGCGGCCGGCGACGCAGCGTCCGTCGTCGTGCCGGCCGACCCGGGCTGCTCGTCGGGCGTGGGCTCGGTGGCGGGGGCGGCGGTGGTGCCGTCGGTCGTGCTGGTCATGGTGTCTCCTCTCGGTCTGCACCGAGGATCGACACCCGGCCTCCACCGGGCCTGAGATGACCTTGTGCGCGCGCTGTGAGCGTCGAGCGCCCTGTGCCGTGAGCGTCACTCGCCGCGTGCGGGGAGCAGTATGAGCTCGCGGGCCTCGTCGAGGTCCGGCGGCGCGGACAGCACCGTGTCGCGCTCGAGTCCGTCGACGACCAGGTGGTACCAGGACTCCTGGTCGTCGAGCGTCTCGAGCACGTCGACGTCGTGGATCCCGATGTGGTAGCTCGCGACCAACCGCTCCATGGTCCCTCCCGTCGGGTCGCGGGACCGTGCCCCCGACAACCAGTCTGCGCCGCTCGTCGCGTGATCGCCAGACCTCGGGCGCCGGTTCCGGGAGCACGCGACGTTCCCGGACGAACCGGGTCATCCGCGCACGCGTCATCCGTCCGGGCGATCAAGGCGACGCGTACCCGGCCGATGATCCGTCGTGACGTCGGGGCCGACCCAGAACTACGCGGACCCGCGCCTCGACCGGTGGCGCCCTCACCCGATCCTGGCGTGGGGCCTTCGCGCGTCGGTGTACCTGGCGCCGCCGCTGCTCGCCGTCGCGCTCGGCTGGTCGGCCGCCCGCTGGTTCCCGGCGAGCCGGCTGGGCCTCAACCCGTGGGTCTGGCTGGTCGCCGAGGTCACCCTGGCGACCGCGGTCGTCATCCTGGTCACCCGCCTCACGAAGCGGCTGCTGCCTCTGTCGACGATGCTCAGCATGGCCCTGGTGTTCCCCGACCGGGCGCCGTCCCGGCTGTCCCTCGCCGTCCGTACGCACTCACCGGCCGCCCTGCGCCGACGCGCCGAGGAGGCGCAGCGCACCGGCACCGTCGCCCCGGACGGTGAGGAGGCGCACGCCGCCGAGCTGCTCGGTCTGGTCGCCGCGCTCTCGTTGCACGACCACGCCACGCGCGGGCACTCCGAGCGCGTGCAGGGGTACGCGTCGCTGCTCGCCGACGAGCTCGGGCTCGACGACCGCGACGCGGCCCGGCTGCGCTGGGCGGCGTTGCTGCACGACATCGGCAAGCTCACGGTGCCGGCCGAGATCCTCGCCAAGAGCGGTCAACCGACCGAGGCCGAGTGGAAGGTCCTCGCGACCCACCCGCACGCCGGTCTCGACCTCGCCGCCCCGTTGGCCGACTTCCTCGGCGACTGGATGGACGCGATCAGCCAGCACCACGAGCGCTGGGACGGTGCCGGCTACCCGCTCGGCCTGGCGCGTGACGAGATCCATCGCGGCGCCCGGATCATCGCGGTCGCGGACACCTACGACGTGATCACCTCGGCGCGGTCCTACAAGACCGCGATGCCGGCGTCCCAGGCGCGGGCCGAGCTCGCGAGATGCTCCGGGACGCAGTTCGACCCGGAGGTCGTGCGGGCGTTCCTCGCGATCGGGCTCGGCCGGCTGCGCCTCAACGCGGGCCCCCTCTCGGCGATCACCGGCCTGCCCGGGATCCGGAGCATCCCGCTGCCCGACCTCGGGTCCGCCGCCTCCGGGATCAGCACCGTGCTGACGAGCGGGTCCGCCGTGGCCACCGCTGCCCTCGGCCTGCTGGTCGGCGCCATCGCCGCACCGGCGGCCGCGCTCGGCATCGTGCCGGAGCCCGCCGCTGCGGCCGTGGATGCGGGCCCGGCCGGGGCGCCCGCCGAGGGCGATGCGAACAGGCCCACCACGGCCAAGCCGACCGACCTGCCGGCGGACGACCCGCTGGAGGCAGCCGACGACGATCCCCCCGACGCCACGACGAGCACCCCGGCGGCGCCGGGCACGGACGCCACGGCCGGCCCGGTCACGACGACGAAGACCGCGTCCACGGCTGCGCCCGGCGCGACCCCGGCGGCGTCGACCACGCCGAGCGTCTCGTGCACCCAGGTCGAGGCGTCCGAGCGCGACCAGTGCACCCTGGCCGGCGCGACGCTGGTCGGCGACTGGTCGGGCGTGCGGCTCGACGGCGAGGACCTGACCGGGGCGCTGCTCGACGGCACGAACCTGTCGGGCGCCCAGCTCAACGGTGCCTCCCTGGCCGGCGCGACGCTCCGCGGAGCCCGGCTGGACGGCGCGAGCCTGCAGGGCGCCGACCTGACCAAGGTCGTGCTCGACGGCGTCGACCTCAGCGGCGCGAAACTGACCAACGCGACCCTCGCCGGCGCGCGGGTCGCGGGTGCGGTGTCCGGCCAGGCGGTGCTGCGCGACGCGACGCTCCTCGACCGGATCGCGCACGACACCGCCGTGCTCGTCGGCGCCGACCTCGGCGAGGCCGACCTCACCGGAGCCCAGCTGTCCGGCGCGGACCTCACGCATGCGGACCTCAGCGGCGCCGAGCTGGCGGGCTCCGACCTGACCGGCGCGTGGCTCACCGGTGCCACGCTCAGCCGGACCGACCTGGCCGGGGCACTGCTCGTCGGCGCCGACGTCGACCGCGCCGACCTCACCCGGGCCGTCCTCGACCGTGCCAACCTCTGGGTCGCGACGGGCGCGCCGTCGACGCTCACGAAGACGTCGTTCGCGTCGACGGTGTGCCCGTCCGGCGACCAATCCTCGACCTCCTGCTGGTAGAGCCCGGCTCAGCCGAGCACGGCGAGCTCGCGGGCGAGGTCGTCCAGACCGAGCGAGCCGAGGCCGAGTGCCGCGGTGTGCCAGACCCGCAGGTCGAGCTCACGTCCGGCCGCACGGGCCCGCTCCCGGGCCGCCTCCCGGCCGGACAGCCAGGCACGCTCGCCGAGCTTGTAGCTGATCGCCTGCCCTGGCCACCCCAGGTACCGCACGATCTCCGAGTCGACGAACGCCGCAGGCGAGCCGCTGCGCGCCGCGAAGAACTCCCGGCCGAGCTCCGGCGTCCACCGCTCGCCGCCGTGGAACGCCTGGCCGTCCGGGATCGTCAGGCCCAGGTGCATGCCGAGGTCGATCACGACGCGCACGGCCCGCATCCGCTGGTTGTCGAGGTACCCGAGGCGCACGCCCGGGTCGTCGAGGTAGCCGAGCTCGTCGACCAGGCGCTCGGCGTACAGGGCCCAGCCCTCGGTGGTCGCCGAGATCGAGCCGAGGCTCACCTGGTAGCGAGACAGCGCGCTCGCGCGGTACGCCCACTCGCCGAGCTGCAGGTGGTGGCCCGGGACGCCCTCGTGGTACCAGGTGCTCACCAGGTCGTGCAAGGGGAAGCGGGTCCGGCCGAGGGTCGGCAGCCAGGTGCGGCCCGGGCGCGAGAAGTCGAGCGAGGGACGGGTGTAGTACGGCGCGGCAGCCGCCCCGGGCGGTGCGATCCGCGCCTCGACCCGGCGCACCGGCTCGGCGATGTCGAACGCCGTGCCGTCGAGGTCCTCGATCGCCCGGTCCATCATGTCCTGCAGCCACTGCCGCACCTCGTCCACGCCCTCGACGGCGGGCCCCTCGCGGTCGAGGTGGGCGAACGCGGCGGCAGGGTCGGCACCAGGGAGCACACGACCGGCCTCGACGGCCATCTCCTCCTCGATCCGCGCGAGCTCGTCCCAGCCGAACTCGTACGCGTCCTGCGGGTCGACCACGGCGCCGAGGAACTGCCGCGCGGAGAGCAGGTAGCGGTCCCGGCCCACACCGTCCGGGACGTCGGCGACCGCCGGGAGGTAGTCCGAGCGCAGCCAGGCCGCGAGCCCGGCGACCGCCCTCGTGGCCTGCTCGGCGGCGGCGTCGGCCGGCACGGGCGAGTCGGCGACGAACCCCGCGAACCACCCGTCGGCCGCCACCGTCTCGAGCTGCTCGGCGACCGCCAGGGCCTGACGCGGGGCGCTGCGCCGCCCGGTCGCAAGCCCGTGCCTGAGCGACGTGCGGTAGCCGGCGGCGGCCGTCGGGACCTGCGCCATCCGGGCCGCGACGACCTCCCAGTCCGCGGCGTCGGCCGTGGGCATCATCAGGAAGATGCTCTGCAGCTGGTGGACCGGGGACGCGATCGGACGCAGCGACACGAGGTCCTCGCCGGCGTCGTGCATCGCGAGCGCGGTGGACAGCCGCTCGCGGAGCAGCGTCGCACAGCGCCGGTCGTCGTCGTCGCGCTGCTCGGCGCCGTCGAGCTCGGCCAGGGCCGCCCGCGCGGCGTCGGCCCGCTCGTCCAGAGCCGCCGGCGAGAGGTCCGGCATGCGGGTGTCGCCGGGTCGGGTGCCGAGCGCGGTCCCCACCGACGGGTCGAGGTCGGTGAGGGTCTCGACCCAGCGGTCGGCGACCTGCCGTGCGGTGCGGGTCGGGGTCTCGGCGGGGGTCTGGGTCGCGTCCGGCGTCATGGCCTCGACGCTACCGGCGCGGCGGGCCACCCACCGGCGCGGCTCGGCCGCCGGTCTTCCCCGCACCGCCGACCCCTCGAACCTTCCACGATGTGGTCACCGGGTTGGTACACGGGCATCGCCGTGACAATGTCCACCCCCATGCGAGCGACCCACACCTGCCACGGTGCGCTCGCTGCTGCCCTGGTGTGTCGAATGTGCTGCTGCCGGTTCTGACCGGCCCGAGCACCCATCGACCCCGCCGCGCCCTGCGGCACGCACCAGGAAGGCCGTCATGGCCCACGACCCCGCACCCCTGCTGCACCCCGGCGCGCCGTCGGCCGCCCCGGCAGCCCCGGGCTCCCCGACCCGCGGCGTGACCGTGAGCCTCGACCTGCCCGACGTGCCGACCGCCGTGCTGGTCGAGCTCGCCGGCACCCTGCACTCCCTCGCCCGCGACCTCGCGCCCGACGCGCCCACCCGCACCGACGTGCGGCTCGGAACGCCCGCTCCGGACGCCGACCCCCGCTACCTCACCGACCCGCGGCCACCCCGGCACCGGGTCACCCCACCCCGGAAGGAGCACCATGTCCACGACCGATGAGCTCGTGCAGGCCGCGACGTCCTACGCCGCCGCCTTCTCCGGCGGCCCGCTGCCGCTGCCGCCCGCCCGCAAGGTGGCGGTGGTCGCGTGCATGGACGCGCGGCTGGACGTCTACCGCGTGCTGGGCCTGTCCGAGGGCGAGGCACACGTGATCCGCAACGCGGGTGGCGTGGTCACCGCCGACGTCCTCCGCTCGCTGGCGATCAGCCAGCGCCTGCTCGGCACCGAGGAGATCGTCCTGGTGCACCACACGGACTGCGGGATGCTCACCTTCGCCGACGACGAGCTCAAGGCCTCGATCCAGGCCGAGACGGGCATCAAGCCGGCCTGGGCCGCCGAGGCGTTCGCCGACCTCGACACCGACGTGCGCCAGTCGGCGGCCCGGATCCGCGCCGACACCTCGGTGCCCCGTCGCGGAGCGATCCGCGGCTTCGTGTTCGACGTCGCCGACGGGACCCTGCGCGAGGTCGCGCTCGAGCAGCAGTAGGTACCGTCAGGACGCCTGGCCGGTCATCCGGTCGACGACCCGCACGGGCCAGCACTCCAGGTCGGCGGCGGCGAGCAGGTCCTCCCGCAGGGCGACGCTGCCGCCGACCAGGGTGCACTCCCTCGCCGGCTCGGTCACCACGCACCAGGCGCGGTCGACCGGCCAGAACGCGGTGGGCGACTGCGCCCACCACTGCCCCGGGGCGTCGTGGTACGACAGCTCGAGCGCGGCCGAGAGCGGGCCGGCGACCAGCACGTGCGCGCGCCCGCCGAAGAACACCCGAGGCGCCGAGCGGACGTCCGGCGGGGCCCCGGCACGCGGTGCGAGCAAGGCGGGCGGGTCGATCGCACGCCACCCGGGCCAGCCCTCCCACAGCGCGTACGTGCACTCGTCCGGGCGCTGCGTGTGCGTGCCGAGCAGGTCGCACAGCGCGGCGAGCTGCTCGACCGGGAGCGTCCCGGTGCTCGGCGCGCCGGACGCACCGCTCGCCGCCAGCTCGGCCCACCGGGTCAACGCGTGCAGGTCACAGCCCACCTCGCGAGCGGCGTCGGCCCAGGTCGAGGTCGCTCCGCCGCGCTCGACCGGGTGCAGCAGCCGGGTGTAGGCCGGGAAGCCCGAGGGCACGACGTCCCCGACCGCGGGGTCGTCACGCCACAGGCCGGTCGGCGGGAGCCGCCGGGTCACCCACTCCGCGGCGCGCACGTCCCCGAGCACGCGTACCCGGGAGCGCCACATGGATCCATCCTGCCCTCTCGACCCCGACCCGGGCCTCCCGGTGGCATCGTGAGAACCAGGCAGCACGAGGAGTGGTCCCGATGACGCGAGCCAGCAGCCCGACGGCGGTCCAGCTGATCGCCTACGCCGACCGTCTCGGGGGCTCGATCCCCGGGCTCGCACGACTCCTGCGCGGCCCGCTCGCGGGCGTGGTGGACGGCGTGCACGTGCTGCCCTTCTTCACGCCCTTCGACGGCGCCGACGCGGGGTTCGACCCGGTGGACCACGCCGCGGTCGACCCACGGCTCGGCACCTGGGACGACGTGCGGGACCTCGCCTCGACGCACACCGTGATGGCGGACCTGATCGTCAACCACGTGTCGGCCGACTCCGCGGAGTTCCGCGACGTCGTGGCCCGCGGGGACGCGTCGCCCTACGCCGGGATGTTCCTCACCATGTCGGACGTCTACCCCGACGGCGCCGACGAGCACGAGCTCGTCGGCATCTACCGGCCACGGCCCGGGCTGCCGTTCACGCCGATGACCCTCGGCGGCGCCAAGCGACTGGTCTGGACCACGTTCACACCGCAGCAGATCGACGTGAACGTCGACTCCCCCGCGGGGCGCGAACACCTCGACCACGTGCTGGACGCCCTCGTCGGCGGTGGGGTGCGGATGCTGCGCCTCGACGCCGTCGGCTACGCGGTGAAGCACGCCGGCACGTCCTCCTTCATGACCGAGCACACCTTCGCGTTCATCGACCGGCTCACCGCCCAGGCCCGCGAGCGCGGCGCCGACGTCCTGGTCGAGATCCACGCCCACTACCGGCGCCAGATCGCGGTCGCCGAGCGGGTGGACCTGGTCTACGACTTCGCGCTGCCGCCGCTGGTCCTGCACGCCCTGTACACCGGCGACGGCGACGCGCTGCGGCACTGGCTGGAGATCCGGCCGGCCAACGCGGTCACGGTGCTGGACACCCACGACGGCATCGGCGTGATCGACGTCGGCGCGGACCAGATGGGTGACCACGCGCCCGGCCTGCTCGAACCCGACCAGGTCGACGCGCTCGTCGAAGGCATCCACACCCGCTCGGGTGACGAGTCTCGCCGGGCGAGCGGGTGGGCGGCGTCCAACCTCGACATCTACCAGGTCAACTGCACGTACTACTCGGCGCTGGGCTGCGACGACGACGCGTACCTGCTGGCCCGCGCGATCCAGGTCTTCACGCCCGGCATCGCGCAGGTCTACTACGTCGGGCTGCTCGCGGGCGCGAACGACATGGAGCTGCTGGACCGCACCGGGGTGGGCCGGGACATCAACCGCCACCACTACACCGACGAGGAGGTCAGCGCCGCCCTCGACCGGCCCGTGGTCGCCGCCCAGCTCGCGCTGCTCCGGCTGCGCTCGCACCGGGCGTTCACCGGTGCCTGCTCGGTCGCCGGCGAGGGCTCGCGGCTCGTGCTGACCTGGCGTGCGGGCGAGCACAGCGCCGAGCTGGACGCCGACCTCTCCGAGCACACCGCGCGCGTCCGCGTCTCCGCGCCGGAGGGGCACCGCAGCTGCGACCGACTGCTCGACGTCGGCACTCTCCTGGGCTGAGCCGGACGGCCCGGGCTCCGCGGGCCGTCCGGACGCACACCCCCGCGGGGCTCAGCCCGGCAGCGTCTTGGACTGGATCGGGCCGTACACGGTCCCGGCCGAGTTCGTGGCGACCACCCGGTAGTAGTAGGTGCCACGTGGCGTGAGCCCGTCGATGCGGCCGCTCGAGACGGTCTTCTCGTAGGTCACCCCGGGGAGCTCGGTGACCGGGGACCGCCGGCCGAGCTGCGGGGTCGTGCCCCACTCCACCCAGGCCGTGGTCGCCAGGCGGTGCGGGTGCACCTGCCCCTTGAACGTCGTGCCGGTCGAGGTCGACGACGCGGTGTACTGGCGGGAGATCGTCGGCGGTCCGGCGGTCTCGAACGTGCCGGTGGTGACCGTCGTACCCGCCGCGGAGCGGGTCGTCGCCCGGACGTAGTACACCGTGCCCGTCCGCAGACCGCTCGCGTGCTGGCTCACGGTCTTCTCGTAGGAGACCGCGGGGACGTCGAGCACGTCACCCCAGTTCCCGTAGTTCGGCGTCGTCCCCCACTCGAAGCGCACCGTCCCGGGCACACCGTGCAGGTCGGCGTACGCGTAGAGCTCGGCCGTCGACGTGGTGACGTCCTTCACCTCGATCCGGGTGTCCGGCAGGTCCGCCACCGTGATGGTGCGCCGGTCCTCGGCGGTCGAGCCGTCCGTGCCGCGCACGGTGAGCGTCGCGGTGTACTCGCCGGCGCCGTAGGTGTGCACCCAGGCGTGCGGCAGGTGGCCGGTGCTCGTGTAGCTCCGGCCGTCGCCGAACTCGAGCGTCCAGGAGCCCACGGCGCCGCCCGCGGTGCCGCCGACGCCGGCGCTGAGCTCACCGTTGAACGTCACGGCGAGCGATCCGGCGCCGGAGGTGTGGTCCGCCGTGAGCAGCGCCGTGGTCCGGGTGTGGGCGCCCGGCTGCGCGGCGGCGCCCTTGAACGCGCTCAACGCCGAGGTCGAGGAGTCGACCCACCACGGGCAGCTGCCGTCGTGGTGGAAGTACAGGACCGCCTTGAGCTCGGGCCAGGCCAGAGCGGTGTCCATCGCCTCGGTCAGCCAGGTGGCCTTCCGCCCGGGCTGCTCGGCGTCCTCGACCGAGCCGTACTCGGCGAGCATCAGCGGCTTGCCGTGCGCACGCGCGAAGTCCCGCGCCCCGGCCGCACCGTCGGCCAGCGACCGCCAGGACTGCGGCCCGGACGAGCCCCGGCAACCGGCCCAGTTGTACGCGTCGACGCCGACCCAGTCGACCACGTCGTCGCCGGGCCACAGCTCGTCGGCGCTCGCGGTCGACGGGTTCGGGGCGAACGGCGTCGGCGCGACGATCCAGGTCCACACCACGTTCGTCACCTGCTGCTCGGCGAACACCTGCACGAACCGGCGCCAGGCCGCCCGGAACTCCGCGGGCGTCCCCCGCACCGTGTAGTCCGGCTCGTGGGAGAAGGTCAGGAAGATCGGCACGTCGAACGAGGCGACCTGGGCCGCGATCTCGCGGATCCGCGCGTCCTGCGACCCCGACGCCACGTCGGCCCAGCCGAGCGCGCTGCCGGAGACCCGCTTGGTCGAGATCGACAGCACCGGGGTGCGGCCGCGGCGCACGGCCTCGGCGACCGGGCTGGTGGTGAGGTCCTGGTCCCACAGCGCGTACCAGCGCTGCAGGTCGAGCTTGCGCCCGATGCTCTGCTCGAACGCGTCGACCGCGTCGGAGGTGGTGGCGAAGCCCTGCCGGCTCACCGACGCGCCGACCAGGACTCCCTGGTCGGGAGTGAGTGCGTCCACCGCCCACGCGTTGTCGGCGGCCGCGGCGGTGACGGCCGACGGCACCGTGGTCCGCGCGGCGCCCGTGCCCGTGGCGGCGGCCGCTCCGGCCGCGGGCACGAGCCCGGCCACGAGCGCGGTCACGAGCCCGATCACCAGGCCGCCCGCGCGCCGGAGTGCGGGCGCGGGACCGGTGTCGGGACGCGCACGCCGCGCGGTGCGCGCCCGGCGTGCGGAGAAGGAGAGATGACGCACGATGTGCCCCCGTCGTTCGGCAGCCTGGCGGGCCCCTGAGGGCTCCATGGCTTTGCGGCCCTGCCTTGCGGCAGGTGTGCTCTTGTCGCTGACGGATGACAGCCTCACCCGTTCGGGTGATCCGGCGCAAGGGCCTGCGGTCCCCGATCCCGCGCGCGCCTCGATCGCGGCCGGTCAGCCGAGCAGCACCTCGACCTCGAACGGCTCGGTTCCGGTGGGTAGCAGCCAGCCGTCGCCGTCGCGCTCGACCGGTAGCCGGTCGCATCGCACCGCGACCGGGTCTGCGCCGTGCACGACGAGTCGGAACGTGGTGCGGCGGTGCTCCGGGTAGCCCTCGCCGTCCACGGCGGCCGCGACGGTGACGAGCCCGGCGTCGCGGGTCGTGGTGAACGTCGTGCGCACCAGCGCACCACCGAGCGCCGCCGTGGAGACACCGTCGTCCTCCTGGAGCATCGAGACCACGGCGGGCGCGCCGGGCTCGGAGCCCGGCACCACGAGGTGCAGCTCGACGGCCTTCGGCTGGTGCCCGTCTGCGGAGGCCGGCGCCTCGGCCCACATCGGGATCACCGCGCCCGCGCGCACCAGCAGTGGGATGTGGTCGGCCGGTGCCGGCACCACGACGGAGCGCCCACCCTCGTACCAGTCGTGCGTGTGCCAGTCGTACCACCGGCCGGCCGGGAGCCGAACCTCACGCTCGGTCACGCCCGGCGCGACCACGGGAGCCACCAGCAGGTTCGGGCCGAGCAGGTAGGCGTCGTCGACCGCGGCGAGCGACGGGTCGGACTGGTCGGCGAGCACCATCGCCCGCTGCACCGGCATCCCGGTCAGCGACGCCTCCACGAACGCCGCGTAGAGGTAGGGCAGCAGCCGGTAGCGCAACCGCACCGCAGCGCGGACCCGGTCGAGCACGTCCGGCCCGAACGACCAGGGGTACTGGTCGGGCTGCCCGGTCATCTGGTGGTTCCGCGCGAACGGCGTGAGCATGCCGTACTGCATCCACCGGGTGAACAGCTCGGGTGTGGTCTCCCCCATGAAGCCGCCGATGTCCGAGCCGACGAACGGCTGGCCGGACAGCCCAAGCCCGGTCGACATCGGGATGGACTGGGCCAGGAAGTCCCAGGTCGCGAAGTTGTCGCCGGTCCACGTGGCGGCGTAGCGCTGGATGCCGGCGAACCCCGAACGGGTCAGCACGAACGTGCGCAGGTCGGGGTGGGTGGTGCGCAACCCCTCGACGGTGCCCATCGCCATCAGCAGCGCGTACTGGTTGTGGAAGCGCTCGTGCGAGGCGCGCGCGTGGTCGAACCGCATCCGGTCCGGCGGCACCACACCGGTCGCCGGCTCGTTCATGTCGTTCCAGATCCCGGCGATCCCGGACGCGACGTGCGCGGCGTTGAGCTCGCCCCACCAGGCACGAGCCTCGGGGGTGGCGAAGTCCGGGAACGCGGTCTCGCCCGGCCAGACCTCACCGAGGTACACGTCGCCGCCCTCGGTGCGGCAGAGCAGGTCACGGGAGAGCGCGTCGACGTAGACCTCCCAGTCCGGGTCGTGCTTGATGCCCGGGTCGACGATCGTGATCAGCCGCGCACCACGGGCGGCGAGGTCCGCGGACAGGGCCTTCGGGTCGGGGAACGCGACGGGGTCCCAGGTGAAGACGCGGTACCCACGCATGTGGTCGATGTCCAGCCAGAACACGTCGCACGGCACGTCGGCCTCGCGCATCCGGTCCGCGAGCGCGACGACCTCGTCCTGCGTGTAGGCCTTCCAGCGGCACTGGTGGTGCCCGAGCGCCCAGACCGGCGGGAGGCCGCACCGGCCGGTCAGCCAGGTGTACGCCTCGATCACGTCGGCCATCGCGGGCCCGGCGAGGACGTACTCGCACCACTGCCCGCCGTCCGCGGAGACCTCGAGGCCCGCGCGCGCACCGGTGAGGTCGAAGCGCACGCGGTACGGGTTGTCCAGGAACGAGCCGGCGACCGCCCCGGTGACCGAGTCGCGGTGCTGCCAGAACGGGATCCCTGCGTAGTACGGGTCGAACGCGGTCGACGTCCGGTCCGCGCGTGGGTCGTCGGCGGGCCAGCGCGCCTCGAACTCCTCGGCCCGGTCCGGGCTGAGCACGTCGAGGTTCCAGTCGACCAGGTCCCGGCCGCGGCGGTCGACGCCCCCGGTGCGCTCACCGAACCCGTAGACCTCGCCGGGCGCGAGCACCCTGCGGCTCGTCCACTCGTCGTTCCGGCTCGCGTAGGTCGACCCCGGCTCGGTGCGCAGCACGACGCTCCCGTCGGTCCGGGTGACCGTGATCGCGAACGGGTCGAGGTCGAGCCGGACCACCAGCGCCGCCGTGGTGAGGGTCGCGCCGGCGTCGTCGATCTCGGTGCCGACCTCGACGTCGAGCGGTTCGGCGACCACGGCGTGGCTGGGCTGCTCGTCGAACGCCCCACCCCGGCTCAACCGCACCCGGACCACGTCGTGCCGCCAGGCGTCGATCTCGAGGTGCTCCTCGCCGACCCTGGCGCGCAGTCCCCGGACTGCGGGACGCACCCGGTCGGCGAGGGGGTACGGGCGCGGTCCAGGCGTGACGGTCATGGCTCCCTCTCGCTCCCTGCTGTGCCCGCGGCGGTGCGGGCGCGATCCGCGTCACTGTAGCCCGGGGTGCGGTGCCGCACTCCCGGCCGCAGACCGGTCCGCACTCGGCGGGCCGTGCCGGCTCTCGTGCCGGTTCTCGTGCCGAATCTCGCGCCGGTTCTCGTGCCGGCTCTCGCGCCGGATCTCATCCGGGTCCTCATGCCGGCAGGTGCGGCCGGCCCGGCGGCACCTCGGTGGGCACCACGAGGACCGGGACGGTCGCGAACTCGAGGACCCGCAGGGTCGCCGAGCCGACCGTGGGCATCGCGTGCCCCGGCCGGGACACCCGGGCCATCACCACGAGGTCGGCCCCGCAGGCCGCCGCCTCCGCGAGCACCTGCGAGCCCACCGCGCCGTGCCGCACCGCTCCGGTCACCGGCACGCCCGCCCCCTCGCCGAGCGCGGTGACGTGGTGCAGCGCCGCGTGGGCGGCCTGCTGCTGGACCTCGCGATGGCTCACCTCGTCGGTCGCGTAGGCGTGGTGCGCACGCTCCCACGGCTCGATCACCGTGAGGACGTGCACACGTGCGCCCAGCACCGCGGCCCAGGAGACGGCGACCTCCGCCGCGGCGAACGCGGCCTCGGAGTCGTTGACCGCGACGAGCATCACGCTAGGTGGCCGGTCGGCGTTCATCTGGCCTCCCCTCGTCGGTTCGGCGGTGCACCTGCCGGGGCACCCTCCGCAGCGCGCACCGGCGAACCGGACGGTCGGCCCGGCGGCGCACCCGACGACGCTCCGGCCGACGCACCCGCGGTGGCACCCATCGCCCAGCGCAGCCGCAGTCCCTCGGCCATCTCGAGCTCCTCGAGCGCACGCTCGATGTCCGCCAGCTCTCCCTCCAGGCGCGGCACCCAGTGCCGCTCCACCGCGCGCTGCCTGGTCCGGGTGGCGACCAGCTCGGCCCGGACCGCGGCGACCGCGCGCAGGGCTGCGGCGTGCGCGACCGCCGCGTCCAGCGCGTCGGCGTAGGCACCCGCTGCGATCGCGACCGCGGAGGAACCACCCGTGGCCCGTGGGGGCGGCGACTCGCACCGCGTGTCGACCGGGTACGCCACGCCCATCGCCGCGGCGACGTCGACCTCCACCTGGGCGGGTGGCACCGGAGCCGCGGCCCGCACGCCGACCGGACCGTCCAGCGCCATGGCGCGGTCGCCCCAGGTACGTGCGACACGCTCGGCGGACAGCCAGGCCAGCTCGGTGCGCTCCGCGACCAGCTCGAGCCGCTCGACCTCCTCGGCGAGGATCCGGCGCTTACGATCGAGCAGCTCTGCGCCGTGGCGCGCGACCGCGAGCCGGCGCTGCAGCCGGACGCGTGCAGCACGGCCGGTGGTCATGGCCCGTCCTCGGCGTCACCGGCGCGGTCGTCGTCCGTGTCGTCCGGGTCGTCCGGGCCGTCCGGGTCGTCCGGGTCGTCCGGGTCGTCCGGCGGAGCGGTCGCCGCCGGCAGGTGCTCGGCGACCATCGCTGCCGAGAGCATGGTGAGCTCCCGACGAGGCAGCACCGCGAGCGCCGACCACGCGCGGGTCAGCGAGTCCACCAGGGACCTGCCCTCGTCGTCGGTCTGCGCGAACAGGTCCCGCTCGACGACGCCGCGGAACGCCAGGTACGCGCGGTCGGTGTCGCTCAGCGCCGACACCCCGACCAGCTCGCCGAGCTCGGCCGCCTCGCGTGCACGGGCCAGCGCCGCGAGCACCTGCGCAGCGACCGGGAGGTGGTCGTCCCGGGTGCGGCCCGGCCCTGCGCCGGACCGCATCAGGCGGGACAGCGAGGACAGCACGTCGACCGGGGGGTACACGCCGCGGGCGTGCACCTCGGGTGCGAGCACCACCTGGCCCTCGGTGATGTACCCGGTGAGGTCCGGGACGGGGTGGGTGAGGTCGCCACCGGGCATCGTGAGGACCGGGACGACGGTGACCGAGCCCGCCCGGCCGTGGATCCGCCCGCAGCGTTCGTACAGCGACGCGAGGTCCGAGTAGAGGTAGCCCGGGTAGCCGCGTCGGGCCGGGATCTCACGGCGGGCCGCAGCGACCTCGCGCACCGCCTCCGCGTAGCTCGTCATGTCCGACATCACGACGAGCACGTCGTCGCCGTGGCCGAACGCGAGCTCCTCGGCGACGCTCAACGCGATCCGCGGGGTGAGGATCCGCTCGATCACCGGGTCGTCCGCCGCGTTCAGCAGCAGCACGAGCTCGCCCGCCGCGGAGCGCTCCTCGAGCCGGTCCCGCACGTAGCCGATGTCGGCATGGGTGAGGCCCATCCCCGCGAAGACCACCCGGAACCCCTCGCCCGCCGTGGTAGCCCGCCCGGCCACCTGGGTCGCCAGCGCGAGGTGCGGCAGTCCTGGGACCGAGAAGATCGGCAGCTTCTGCCCGCGGACCAGCGTGGTGAGCGTGTCGAGCACGGACACCCCGGTGAGCACGGGCTCACGCGGCGGCTCGCGGTGCGTCGGGTTGAGCGGCCAGCCGGACACCGGCCGGGCCACCCCGGCCACCGGAGGTCCGCCGTCCAGCGGCTCGCCGCGGCCGTTGCAGACCCTGCCGTACCAGTCGGTGCCCACCCGCACGTGCAGCGGGCGCCCCTCGAACCGCACCCAGACCCCGCCCGGGGACAGCCCGTCGGTGCCCTCGAGCACCTGGACCACCGCGAGGTCCTCGTCGACCTCGAGCACCAGGCCGTGCCGGTCCGGCGCGCCGGCGACCTCGAGGGTCGCGAACTCGTCCCACCCGACCCGGTCGACGTCACCGACAACCAGCAGCGGGCCCTTGAGCTCGCGCACGTCGGAGTAGGCCACGCTCATCGCAGCGCCTCCAACCTGGCCAGCACCTCGTCGCGACGCCGGGACACCCCGTCCGCGTCGGCGGGCCCGACCTCCTCGCGCACCCGGATCAGGTCGGCGAGGTCGGTCTCCTCGACGGTGGTCGCGGCGACGCCCCGCGCGACCAGGCGCTGGCAGGCGTCGATCACGTCGAGCACCGCCGTGAGCAGCGCCGCACCCTTGGCCGGAGAGCACCGGCCGTCCTCCGGTGAGAGCGCGTTCTGCTGCAGCACCGTCTCCCGCAGCAGCCGCCCGCCGAGCAGCACCATCCGCTCGTGTGCGGGCAGCGACGCGGTGCCGATGACCTCGGCGAGCGACGCGAGCCGGTCGGCCTCGGCGAGGATCGCCGTCGCGGAGGCCCGCCGGGCCGCCCACCCGGGGTCGCCCTGGGCGGCGTGCCACGCCCCGATCGCGTCGGCGTCCCGCGCGAACGACCCCGCCCAGCTCACCGCCGGGTAGTGCCGGGCGTACGCGAGGTCGCGGTCCAGCAGCCACAGCGACCGGATGAAGCGCTGGGTGGCCGTGGTCACCGGTTCCGACATGTCGCCTCCGGGCGGGGAGACCGCGCCGATCACGGTGGTCGAGGCCGTGCGCCCGCCGAGCGTGGTGACCAGGCCCGCCCGCTCGTAGAACGCGGCGAGCTCGGACGCGAGCGTCGCCGGGTACCCCTCCTCGGCGGGCAGCTCGCCGGTGCGGTTCGCGAACTCGCGCAGCGCCTCGGCCCACCGCGACGTCGAGTCCGCGATGACCACCGTGTCGTAGCCCATGTCGCGGTAGTACTCGGCGACCGCGATGCCGCTGTGGATCGATGCCTCGCGGGCCATCATCGGCATGTTCGAGGTGTTCGCGATGATCACGGTCCGGTCCACCAGCCGCCCGCCGGTCCGTTCGTCGGGGACCTGCGCGAGCTCGGTCAGCACCTCGGCCATCTCGTTGCCGCGCTCACCGCACCCGACGTACACGATGACGTCCGCCTCGGACCACTTCGCGATCTGCTGGAGCAGCAGGGTCTTGCCGGTGCCGAACCCGCCCGGCACCGCCGCGGCCGCGCCCCGGGCGATCGGGTACACCAGGTCGAGCACGCGCTGCCCGGTGTGCAGCGGCACGACGTCGCCGAGCCGCTCGGTGAACGGCCTGGGCACCCGCACCGGCCAGCGCTCCCCGAGCGGGACCGCCACGTCACCGACCCGCACCGCGGGCTCGCTGAGCAGCACCGGGTCCGCGGTGAGCCAGGTGACCGTGCCGCTCACCGCTGCCGGGACCAGGAACCGGTGCACCACCGGACCGGCCTCCGGCACCGTGCCGAGCAGGTCGCCCGGGCGCACCTCGGCACCGACCTCGACCGCGGGCTCCAGGTGCCAGCGCCGGTCCGAGACGATGTCCGGGCGGTCCGGCGAGAGCCACACCGGAGCACCCGAGAGCGGCCGGAGCAGGCCGTCGAACGCCTGGCCCAGCAGACCCGGGCCGAGCAGGCCGGCAAGCCGGTCCCCGGTGGCCTCCGCGTGGTCGCCGGGCCGCAGCCCGCCGGTGTACTCGTAGGCCTGGAGCGTCGCGCGGGCGCCCGCGAGGCCGACCACCTCGGCCGCGATCCGCTGCGGCCCGAGCCGGACGACCTCGGCCATGGCCACGCCGTCGAGGCCGAGGACCTCGACCAACGGCCCGTTGACCCGGCTGACCCGGCCGGTGCTCAGCTCCACGGGTCACCCTCCTCGACGAGCACGTCCTCCGCGGCGCGTTCGGCCAGCGTGGTCAGGCGCAGGTCGAGCCGCCTGCTGCCGAGCTCACCGACGACCCCGCCCTCGGGCACCGGCCGCACCTCGGCGTCGGCGCCGAGCACGGTCCGGCACCGGGCCGTCCACGCCTCGAGCAGCGCCGGGTAGCGCGGGTCGTCGCGCAGCGCGGTCGCCGCGGACACGGTGCGCGCCACGGTCTCGGCCCGCAGCCGCTGCGCGGTCGCGAGCACGTGGCCGTGGGCCTCACGCCGGGCCCGCGCGTCGGCGAGCGCGGCAGCGGCCCGGCCGGCGGCGGTCCCGTCGGCGACGGCCCGCGCGAGGATCGCGTCGGACTCGCCGCGCGCGGCCGCGTCGAGCTCTTCGGCCCGTGCGGTCGCGTCGGCCAGCACCGAGTCGGCAGCCCGCGCGGCGTCCGACGCCAGTGCTCGGCGCACCGGTGCCAGCGCGGCGTCGGAGCGTCTCACGGCAGCACCACCGTCATCGGCCCCGACGACCGTTCGAGCGGCCGCCCTGGCCGTCCGGGCTCGCCGGGCGAGTCGTCGAGCTCCTCGTCGAGCAACCGGGCTGCGGCCGGTGTGAGCAGCACGACCGCGACGTCGGCGACCCGCGCCCAGCCGTCCAGGACCTCCGCGCGGCTCTCGGCGGGCAGCACCGTCGCGCCGCTCAGCGCCCAGGGCGCGACGCGACTCGCCTCGCCGAGCACGGCGACCTCCATCACGCCCGACCGATCATGATCATCGCGATCACCAGCCCGTAGATCGCGATGCCTTCGGCGAGCCCGACGACCACCATCGCCCGGCCGAAGATCTCCGGACGCTCGCTCATCGCCGCCAGCGCGGCCGAGCCGGTGTACGCGACCGCGAACGCGGCGCCGATCGACGAGCCGGCCACCGCGATCGCCGCGGCGAACAGCGCCGAGCCGCCGATGCCCGCGGTCGTCGTGGTGTCGGCGGCGAGCTCCGCACCGGCCGAGGCCGGCGCTGCCGACAGCGCGAGCACGACCAGCACGAGCGCACCGACCAGCACCACGGCGTCGACGGCCACCAGCAGCCGCCACCCCACGGCGGTCCGCCGTCGCAGCAGTGCGACGGCCGCCACGCCGACCAGGACGGCGACGGGAACGGTGAGCAACCACGGGGTCATGACCGGGTCCCTTCCTCGACGGGTGCGACGCCGCCGGCGGGCACCGGCGACCACGGCCGGAACGCGCGCCCCTCGGCGGTGAAGATGCGGGAGAACAGCTCGTAGTACTCCAGGCGGAGGGCCTGCACGCCGGCGACCAGCGCCTCGAGGCCGAAGGTCACGACGTTGCCGACCAGGAACAGGGCGATCGCGGCGACGGCGCGCCACCCCGGTCCCCACAGCGCGGTCGTGCCCTGCCAGACCAGCGAGAGCAGTGCGGCGTGCGTGAGCCCGAACGCCGCGAGCCGGGCGAAGGAGATGATGTTGGACCCGAGCCGGACCACGGTGTCGACCAGCTCGACGCCGGTCTGCATCGCGCCGGCGAACCCCCCGCCGGTCTCGGCGAGCAGGCCGATGCCGACCAGCACGAGCGCCACCACACCGAGCACCGCGGCGCCCACGACGAGCGCGCCGAGACCGGACACCAGACCCCAGACCCCGAGGCCCACGGCGGCGAAGAGCGCAGTCCCCGCGAGGCCGGTCCGGGCGTACAGCGCGTACCCCCAGCCGCCCTCCCGCACGCGGTTGACGGTGCCGAGCACGGAGGCCGCGGCCAGCAGCACGCCACCCATGCCGACCGCCGCGGCGAGCAGCGGCACCGGTTCGCTGAGCGGGTCCAACCAGAGCACGGGCAGCACGCCGGTGGGCCCGAAGAACTCGCCGTACAGTGCGCCGAAGACCATGGACATCACGCCGGCCGCGGTGACGAAGCCCCACAGCCTCGACAGCGGGGCGAGCCGCGCCCACCGGCGGGCGCGCAGCGCGAGACCGGCGAGCACGAGCACCGCACCGTGGCCCACGTCGCCGAACATCATCCCGAACATGAGCACGTAGGCCGGTCCGGCCAGCCGTGCGGGGTCGACGTCCTGGTACGGCACGGTGCCGTAGGTGTCCACCAGGGTTCGCGAGGCGTGCTGGCCGATGAGCAGGGTCGGCGGGTCGATCCCCGCGGGGCGGGCCAGCGGGACGACGGCGGCGTCGATCTCCGCGAGGTCCTCGGCCAGACCGGCCAGCTCGTGCGATGGGCTCCAGCCGACCAGGGCGGCCACCGGCCCGTCGACCACGGCGGCGTCCGCGACCCGGTCGACCTCGGCCTGCCCCTCGAGGGCGGGGCCGGGCACGTCGAGCTCGACCGTGCCCCGGGCCGAGACGGCGAGCAGCATCGCCCGGCACCGCTGGACCGGCGCGACCAGCGCGACGCGTTCCATCCGCACGGGGCTCAGGGCCTCACGCCACGGCATCGAGCACCTCCAGCCCTGCGGGTGCCCGGTCGGGTCCACCGGACCAGGCGGAGGTGAGTGCGGCGCGGACCCGCCAGGCGTCCACGGCGAGCACCGCGACGGCACCGACCACCACGGGCGGCCCGGGCAGCGCACCGCGCAGCATCGTCAGGCCGTCGGTGTGCACCCGCTCCCGGAACCTCGCCTCGGCCCGCCACAGGTCCTGCGGGCCGTCGACGTCGTCGAGCATCGGGCGCAGCGCGTGCGGCAGGCTGTCGCGCAGGCCGTCCGCGTCGCGCGCGCGGGTCCACCCGTCACCGACCAGTCCGCGCACCAGCCCGGGCAGCCGGGTCGGCACCGGCTGGCCGAGCAGCACGAGGCGCGCGACGAGCAGCGCGGCCGCCCCGGTCGCCCACGGCCGGGCCGGGGTGGCCTCGCGCGCCACGCGGCGCAGCCACACCGCGGTCAGGACGTCCGCGCGCTCGGTCGCGTCACCCATCGCACCCCACGGCGAGTGGCGCAGCGCCGCGTCGAGCTCGTCGGCCGAGCGCGCCCGGCGGAGCCGCGGCCAGGCTGTCGCGAGCGCGCCCAGCTCGAGCCCGTTCGCGACCGGCACCTCGGCTGCGGGCGCGATGAGTCCGGATCGGGAGGCGGTGCCGGCCGCGGCGCCTGCGGCCTGGTCGAGCGCGGCGGCTCGCACCAGGATCTCGGCACGCTCGACGCCGGCGGCCAGCGCACGCAGGACGCGCGTCCCTCGTGCGGGCACCCAGCCCGCGAGCACGCGCATCGTCCACAGCAGGTCGGCCCGCGCGTGGCGGTCGGCGTCGGCCGGCGTGGTCACGCCGTCCAGCCAGGCGGAGACCGGTGTCGTGGAGAGGACGTCGAGCGCCGCCTGGAGGTCGGTGCACAGCGCGGCCGCGCGGCACGCACCGGCTCCGGCGCGCCGGCGGGCCATGGCCCGGGCCCGCACGGAGGCGGCGACCCACTCGGCGGTCATCCCGATCGCCGCCCGGCTCCCGGTTCGCCGAGCATCTCGTCCAGGACGCGGTCCAGTGCGCGCGCGACGAGCCGCGGCGTGACCTGCTCGGCCCGCGCGGTCATGGCGTCGGCACGAACCCGAGCGTCGGCCATCCACCGGGCGCGTTGCTCGACCGCGTCCCGCTCGGCGGCGGCCGCGGCCTTCGCGCGTGCCCCGGGTGCGCGCGAGCGCGCGGTGGCCAGGGTGGTGGCGGCCCGCTCACGGGCCCGCGCGACGATCTGCTCGGCCTCGGCCTCGGCGGCCGCGAGGCGTGCAGCGGCGGCCTCCATGTCGGGGCGCAGCGCGGCCATCACCGGTGCCAGCTCCGCCGCCGGCCCGGTCACGTCCTGCGAGGGCACCCCGGCCGCAGCAGCGGGCCCGGGAGCACCCACCGGACGGAACCTGTCGAGGATGCTCTGCCACGCCATGTGACGCCTCCGTCGTACCGAGCCTAGGGCCGTGACGATCATCGAGGGTGGGAATGTGGTCCCTTCCTGGCGCTTGGCACACGGGCGTCCACCGGGCGTACGACCGGGGGTCGGCCACGCACCGCCATGCATCGTTCACCGACCCGCCATCGACCGTTGGTGGGACCTTGGTCCCGCTTCCTTAGCGTGCGCTGTGCGCGTGGACCTTCCCGCGCAGTCCCTTCTGGAGGAGACATGACCCGCACCGCACGCAGCGTCACCGCGGTCACGCTCGCCGGGGCGCTCGCGGCCACGGCGGCCGCACCCGCTCTCGCGCACGACCACGGCAGGCCGACCGCGACGGGGCCGTCGAGCAGTGACGCGCCCTACGTCGTGCCCGCCGCCCGCGACGTGCGCACCACCTCGATCCTCACCGCCGGGGACTCCGTCGGCGGCTATGTCATGTCCGGCCTGCCGGACGGGCTCGGCGCGTGGGACAACAAGGACGGCACATTCACCCTGCTGGCCAACCAGGAGCTCTCGGCCGGTGAGGGCCTGGTGCGCGCGCACGGCGCGACCGGCGCCTTCGTCTCGCGCTGGGTGATCGACAAGCGGACGCTCGAGGTCGTCTCGGGCACCGACCAGATCCAGCAGCTGCTGGTCTCCGACGGCGCGGGCGGCTGGGTCGCGTCGACCGACCCGATCACCCGGATGTGCTCGGCCGACCTGCCCGCCGCCTCGGCGTTCTACGACCGGGCCACCCGGACCGGGTACCAGGGCCGGATCTTCATGAACGGCGAGGAGACCTCCGGCGGACGCGCCTTCGCCCACGTCGTCGACACCGGCGACAGCTACGAGCTGCCCGCGCTCGGCAACGCCGCCTGGGAGAACGTGGTCGCGAACCCGTCGACCGGACGCTCGACCGTCGTGGTCGGCACGTCGGACACCGGCGGCGGCGAGGTGTACGTGTACGCCGGGACCAAGCAGCGCACCGGCAACCCGGTCGAGAAGGCCGGTCTCGCCGACGGGACCTCCTGGGCGATCTCGGTTCCCGACCTGCCGACCGAGTCGGGCGCCGCACCGGTGCCGTCCGGGCCGCTGCCGTTCGAGCTCACCGCAGCGGGCGCGGGCACCGGGTGGGACCGTCCCGAGGACGGCTCCTGGGACCCGCAGCACCCGGACGACTTCTACTTCGTCACGACCGCGAGCATGACCAAGCAGTCGCGCCTGTGGCGGCTCCGGTTCGTCGACGCCGCGCAGCCTGAGCTCGGCGGCACCGTCGAGATGCTCCTCGAGGGCCCGGCCGACCCGACGACCGGCCCGAAGATGATGGACAACATCACGGTGAACGCCGGCAGCGTGCTGATCCAGGAGGACCCCGGCAACAACGAGTACCTCGCCGGGATCTGGCAGTACGACATCCGTTCGGGCACGGTGCGCCGGGTCGCCGACTTCGACCCGGAGCGGTTCCTGCCGGGCGGTTCGGTCTTCGACACCGTCGACGAGGAGTCCTCGGGCATCATCCCGGCACCGTTCCTGGGGCGCGGCGTGTACCTGTTCGACGCCCAGAACCACACCCCGGTCGCAGACCCGGCCGTGGTGCAGAAGGGTCAGCTCCTGACCCTGACGGTCGGGTCCGGGCGCTCCTGGGCCCACGACCGGCACTGACCCGGGTACCCGGCCCCGCGCCGGGTGGCGGGGGGCGGCCGGGGGGGGGGGGGGGCCCCCCCCCCCGGGGGGGGGGGCCCCCCGGGCGGCGGGGCCCGCGGGGGGGCCCGGGGTACCCGGCCCCGCGCCGGGGGGCGGCCGACGGCCGGGTGGGGTGATCCCCCGCCCGGCCGTCGGCGTTCCCCCCACGTTCCTGCACGCCCGCCGGAGGCCGGGCCGGTGATCGGCGCCACGAAACCCTGATGACGAGCGGCCCGCGACCAGGGACGGCTCAGGGGGTCACCCGATGGTCGGCGCCGCACCCCCGGTGGCAGCGTTGAGGTGACAGCAGAGGTGACGACGGAGGAATGATGCGACGAACGGCGCTCGGGGCCGGGCTGGTGATCGGTGGAGCGGTGGCGCTTGCCGGGTGCTCCATCGTGGGCGGGACCTCGGTGAACGAGGACCGCGAGGTCGGGCAGGTGACCGCGGTGGACGTCCGCACGAGCGGTGACCTCGTGGCGCTTCGCGGCGACCGGCCCATGCTCACCCTGACCGCACCTGACTCGGCGATGAAGCACCTGACGAGTGAGGTGGACGACGGGACGCTCGTGCTCGGCACGTCGGGCGCGGTGATGATCGCCGGCGAGATCGCCTACCTGCTGGAGACCGACCACCTCGACGCCGTGACGGTGTCCGGGTCCGGGAGCGTCGACGGCTCGGGTGTGACGGGGACGGACCTCGAGGTGCACATCGCGGGGTCCGGCGACGTGACGCTCGACGGTGTGAAGGCCGACCGGGTCGAGGTCCGGATCGACGGCTCCGGGAGCGTGCACCTGGCCGGCACCACGCGCGAGCTCGTGGTCACCGTGGCGGGCTCGGGCGACGTGCGCAGCGAGGACCTCGCCGCCCAGCAGGCCACCGTCGAGCTCGACGGCTCCGGCACGGTCCGCACCGACGTGAGCGGCTCGCTCTCGGTGCACATCGCCGGCAGCGGCGACGTCGTCTACAGCGGCGACCCGGAGGTCAGCTCGCGGATCGACGGCTCCGGGGACCTCGTCCGCGACTGACGCCTCCGCGCCCCGCACACGACGGAGCCGGTCCCGCGACGATCGCGGGACCGGCTCCGGTGTCAGGTCGGACGGGTCGTCAGACCGCGCCGAACCAGTCGTGCACCTTGTCGGCGATGGCCTTCTCGAACTCGTCGTCGTCGTGCCGCTGACGCAGCCAGCCGACGAAGTCGCCGCCCGCCAGCTGGTCGAGCTCGGCCCGGCACGCCGCCGTGTCCGTCACCGCGCGGTAGAGCAGCGCCTCGGCGCCGGCGGCGTCGGAGTACAGGAACGGGTATCCCTGGGGCAGCAGCGCCCGCGCCCACGGCCGGTCCGGGAAGACACCGACCGCGCCGGCGACCATGGCCTCGACGTACTCCAGGCCGTAGGACTCCTCGACCGCCGTGGCCAGGAACGCGGTCGTCCGGGCCAGGTGGTGGTAGTAGTCCTCGCGCGTCGCGGTCAGCGGGCCGACCCACGCCCAGTCCTTGCGGGACAGCCACATGGCCTTCTCGCTGATCAGGTGCGACTCGTGCAGACGCATCTCGACGTTGATCGGCGTGCGGCGGTGGACCCGCTCGACGACGTCGAGGAAGAGCTGCGGCTGCTTGCGGTCGGACAGGTAGATCGCCGGGTAGAGGACGATCGGCACGGTCGGCTCCTCGCGCGGCTGCACGTGCTCGAGCCGGATGCCGAGGTTCACCCAGGAGATCTGCGCCTTCTCCGCGAGCGTCGGGACCGTGAGGGCGGAGACGATCTCCTTGATCTCGGTCGCGGTGCGCTCGGAGTTCGCGAACGTCGGGAACAGCGCGCAGGACAGCGCGAGCGCGGCCCGCTGCACCTCATGGGTGAACTGTGAGGTGTTCCACCACACGAAGTTCATCACCTTGGGGTCGCTGCCCGAGGCGGACAGCGTTCGCCACACGGCGATCGAGTCCACGACGTCCATGTTGATCACGACGGTGTCGGCCGGGTCGAGGTACTCCAGCGGCACCACGTCGAAGCCCTCCGCGTGCCGGGCCCGGCCGCCGACCAGCTTGGCGCCCGGGAACACCCGCATCAGACGGCGGACCAGCGTGGCGCCCGCCTCGTGCCCGCCGACGTGCCCGTCCTCGACGAACGAGGCGGCGTACTTGATCGCGATGGTCATCGCTGGTCACCTGCTCCCTGCTCGACGAAGCTCGTGGACGTGCTGCCGCTCTGCGGGGCTGCCCCCGAGTCGTCGTCGGCGGCCATCTGGGTCTTGATCCGCATGCCGTAGAAGGACCGGTAGACGAAGAACGCCGAGATCAGGAAGAACACGGCGGCCAGGACGCCCACCAGCACACCGGCGCCGTCCGAGGTCAGGCTCACGGCGAGCTCGACCGCGAGCAGGCCGAACAGCGTCGTGAACTTGATCACCGGGTTGAGCGCGACCGACGAGGTGTCCTTGAACGGGTCGCCGACCGTGTCGCCGATCACCGTCGCGTCGTGCAGCGCGGTGCCCTTGGCGTGCAGGTCGACCTCGACGATCTTCTTGGCGTTGTCCCACGCGCCACCGGCGTTGGCCATGAAGATCGCCTGGTAGAGCCCGAACACCGCGATCGACACCAGGTAGCCGATGAAGAAGTACGGCTCGATGAACGAGAACGCGAGGGTCGCGAAGAACACCGCCAGGAAGATGTTCAGCATGCCCTGCTGGGCGTACTGGGTGCAGATCTGGACCACACGCCTGGAGTCCTCGGTCGAGGCCTTCGTGACGCCGTCCAGCTTGATGGTGTCCTTGATGTACTCCACCGCGCGGTAGGACCCGGTGGTCACGGCCTGCATCGAGGCGCCGGTGAACCAGTAGATCATCGCGCCGCCGGTGATCAGGCCGAGCAGGAACGGCGGGTGCAGCAGCGACAGCATGTCGAGGTTCGTCTCGAGGCCGTCGGTCAGGGCGATGATGATCGAGAAGATCATCGTGGTCGCGCCGACCACCGCGGTGCCGATCAGCACCGGCTTGGCGGTCGCCTTGAACGTGTTGCCCGCGCCGTCGTTCTCCTCGAGCATCTGCTTGGCCACGTCCCACTGGACGTCGAAGCCGAAGTCGCGCTTGATCTCGTCGCTGACGCCGTCGATCTCCTCGATCACGGACAGCTCGTAGACGCTCTGCGCGTTGTCGGTCACCGGGCCGTAGGAGTCGACCGCGATGGTCACCGGCCCCATGCCGAGGAAGCCGAACGCGACCAGACCGAACGAGAACACCGCCGGGGCCAGCATGAACGCGTCCAGGCCCTGCTCGCCGATCAGGAACGCCGCACCCATCAGCCCGACGATCGCGATGCCCAGCCAGTAGCCGGAGAAGTTGCCGGCGACCAGGCCGGACAGGATGTTCAGCGACGGGCCGCCCTCGCGCGAGCTCTTCACGACCTCGCGCACGTGCCGGCTCGTGGTCGAGGTGAAGACCTTGACCAACTCGGGGATGAGCGCGCCGGCCAGGGTGCCGCAGGAGACGATCGTGGCGAGCTTCCACCACAGCCCGTCGCCGATCTCGCCGACCACGAAGTACGTCGTGAGGTACGTCGCCGCGATCGACACGACCGAGGTCAGCCACACCAGCGTGGTCAGCGGGTGCTCGAAGTTCATCTTGCGGGCATTGGCGTACTTGCCGCGCACCCACAGGTCGTTGATCAGGTAGCTGCCCACCGAGGCGATCAGCATCACCGCGCGGACCACGAAGATCCACACCAGCAGCTGCGCCTGGACCATCGGGTCGTGGACCGCGAGGAGCAGGAACGTGATGAGCGCGACACCGGTCACGCCGTAGGTCTCGAAGCCGTCCGCGCTCGGGCCCACCGAGTCGCCGGCGTTGTCGCCCACGCAGTCGGCGATCACACCGGGGTTGCGGGCGTCGTCCTCCTTGATCTTGAACGCGATCTTCATCAGGTCGGAGCCGATGTCGGCGATCTTGGTGAAGATGCCGCCCGCGATGCGCAGCGCCGCGGCGCCGAGCGACTCGCCGATCGCGAAGCCGATGAAGCACGCACCGGCCAGGTCACGCGGCAGGAACAGCAGGATGATCAGCATCATGAACAGCTCGAGGCTGATCAGCACCATGCCGATGCTCATGCCGGACTTCATCGGGATCCGGTGCACCGGCAGCGGCTTGCCCTCGAGCGCGGCGAACGACGTGCGGGAGTTCGCATAGGTGTTGACCCGGATGCCGAACCAGGCGACCGAGTACGAGCCGCCCATGCCGATCAGGCTGAACAGGATGACGATCGCCACCCGGCTCCACGGGAAGTTCACCAGGAAGCCGTAGTAGATGATGATCACGGTCGCGATGAAGGCCCACAGCAGCATGAGGAACTTGCCCTGCTGGATGAGGTAGGCCTTCGAGGTCGCGTAGATCAGCTCGCTGACCTCACGCATCGACGCGTGCACCGGCAGCGTGCGCATCTGGTTGAACACGACGACGCCGAACAGCATGCCGAGCAGCGTCACGCCGAGCCCGATGGTCAGCAGCACCGTGCCGGACACGCCACCGGCGCTCACGACGGACAGGTCCGGCAGCACGAGGCTGGCCTCACCGTGCACCTCACCGGTGCCACCCCCACCCTCCGAGGAGCAGCCGGCCAACGTCAGGGCGCCGAGGGCGCCGAGTACGACGACCGGCCACCGGCGGAGGCCGGGACGGGTGTGGGGACGATCGGTCGGAACGCCTTGAACGGCGTCCTCCGGGTTCTGCGCGCGGATCACAGTCACCCCAGGGTGGGCTCGACAACGGTGTCGTCTCGCACGCTAGGCGCGTCGTGCGACCGCGAGGGGTGACCTTGGGCCCGATGACCGCGCTCTTGTCCGCACAAACCCGCTGACGAGGGCAGACCCGGGACCTGTGACCCGGAGCCCGACACGCGCGGGTTACCCGACGGGCCCGTGCGCTTGGCAGGATGGCCCCCGTGACCGCGCGCCAGGAGCTGCCCGCGACGCCGGACGCCGCTGCCCCGGCGCTCGGCCTGCGGGTCGCGCTGCGGTCGATCACCGGGCCGCACCGAGCCTCGAACCAGGACTCCGCCGGCGTCGGTGAGGGCTTCGCGTTCGTCGCGGACGGCGTGGGCGGGCACGCCGGTGGCGATGTCGCCTCCCGGGCCGTGAGCGAGGTGCTGATCGCGGGCCTGACCGGCCGGGACCTGCACGACGTCGACGACGACGCTCTGCAGGGCCTGGTCGCCGACGCGAACGAGGAGCTCGCGCAGCGCGCCCGCGACCCTCGCCTGACCGGGATGGCGACCACCTTCACCGGCCTGTTCTGCGGTGCCGACGCGGTTCGGGTCGCCCACATCGGCGACTCCCGCGCGTACCTGGTGCGCGACGGTGCCGGCACCCGCGTGACGCACGACGACTCCTACGTCCAGCTGCTGGTCGACTCGGGCCTGCTCGAGCCCGAGGACGCGTGGCTGCACCCGCAGCGCAACCTGATCCTGCAGTCCCTGGCGGGCGCCGCCGACGACGCGACGCACCTGGCGGTGCTGCACCAGGACTGCCGCGAGGGCGACCGCTGGCTGCTGTGCAGCGACGGCCTGACCGACTACCTGCTCGAGGACGAGGTGCTCGACCTGCTGCGCTCCGACCCCGACGTCGAGGCGGTCGCGGACGCGCTGGTCGCCGCCGCGCTGGACGCGGACACGCACGACAACGTGACGGTCGTGGTCTGCGACGTGGTCGCCGACTGGGAGCCGGTCGAGACGCGGGTCGTCGGCGCGGCGGACCCGGACTGGGTCGAGCCGCCGGTCGACACCGTGGCGATGCCGGAGGCTGACGAACCTGACGAGGCCGACGAGGCCGACGCCGAGCCGACCGATGAGTCGGGCGTGACCGACGAGTCGACCGAGACCGACGAGACCGACCCAGACTGATCCCGAGGAGGATCGATGCCCGGCTGGCGGCTGCGTGAGTTCCACTCCGACGACCTGGACGGCGTGCTCCAGCTCTGGGAGGCGGTGCACCGCGACGGGGAGGCCCCGGTCTACTCCTTGGCGGAGGTCCTGGCCTCGTGCCGGATGGACCAGGCCGTGGTGGCCGTGGCCGGTGACGAGATCGTCGGCGTCTCGGTGGGCCGCGCTGCGCACGAGCAGGGCTGGATCGTGTTCCACACGACGCGCGCGGACTGGCGTGGCAAGGGCATCGGTTCGGCGATGCTCGCCGCGGTCGAGAAGGCCATGGCGCCGCACGGGCTGAGCAAGATGTCGGTGCTGCTCAACGAGTCGAGCGAGCGCACCGAGCCGTTCCTGTCCCAGGGCTACGAGATCCGGGCGACCCGCCGCTACCTCGAGCGCCGCATCCCGGTGCAGCGCGAGGAGCTCGGTGCGCTCGCCGAGCTCGGCGGCCGGGTGCTGCCGCGCGGCCGCTGGGAGGCCGTGGGCGGCATGCGGCACGAGAAGGAGCTGATCGAGCGTCGTCTGGTGCTCCCGCTGGCCCGGCCGGACCTGGCCGAGCGGTACGGCATCGTGCCGCCGCGCGCCGTCGTGCTGTTCGGCCCGCCTGGGACCGGCAAGACCACGTTCGCGAAGGCGATCGCGTCGCGGCTGGAGTGGAGCTTCGTCGAGGTGTTCCCGTCCCGGCTGGCCGGCGATCCCCAGGGCCTGGCCGGCGCGCTGCGGACCACGTTCGACAAGGTCGCCGAGCTCGAGCACGCGGTGGTCTTCATCGACGAGGTCGAGGAGATCGCCGCGAAGCGCGGCGGTGAGCCGCCGTCGCCGCTGCAGGGCGTCACGAACGAGCTCCTGAAGATCATCCCTGCGTTCCGCGAGCAGTCGGACCGCCTGCTCGTGGTCGCGACCAACTTCATCCGGGCGCTGGACCCTGCCTTCCTGCGGCACGGCCGGTTCGACTACGTCATCCCGATCGGGCTGCCGGACGCCGACGCCCGCGAGGCGATCTGGCGCGCGATGGTGCCGCAGGCCGCGGAAGGTGTCGACCTCACGGCCCTGGTGCAGGCGAGCCAGGGCTTCTCCCCCGCCGACATCGAGTTCGCCGCCCGCAAGGCCTCCCAGCATGCGCTCGAGCGCTCGCTCGACGCCGGAGCGGCCGAGTCCGACGCGGGACCGACCACCGCCGACTACCTCGAGGCGATCGGCGGCACCAAGGCGACGGTCTCGGACGAGGTGCAGCGCGAGTTCCTCGAGGACATCGAGTCCCTCGCGCGGCTCTGACGCAGGCGACCGCGCGGTTCCGACGCAGGCGGCCGCGCGGTTCCGACGCAGGCGACCGTGCGGTTCCGACGCCGGCGACCGTGCGGCTCTGACGCAGGCGGCCACGCGGTTCTGACGGGGACAGCA
Organism: Actinotalea endophytica; assembly: GCF_025717005.1. GTDB lineage: Bacteria > Actinomycetota > Actinomycetes > Actinomycetales > Cellulomonadaceae > Actinotalea. The sequence goes on along the minus strand of NZ_JAOVZU010000002.1, from coordinate 281,101 downwards.
GTCAGCTACTGACGCAGCGGTGAGGCCTTGCCGTTGACGGCAACGCCGAGGTGCGTGGGGACACCGACGGCGGGCGTTCCTCCGCCGTCGGTGTCCCCACATCCCGACGAGCACACCCGGGTGGGGTGCGAGGGCCGCTGCCGGGCCATCGGGGCAGCCGTCTCGGCGCCGAGGCAGGGGCTCTGCGCCCAGACCGGGGCTCGGCGCCGAGGCAGGGGTGTCTGGGCCCCTGTCTCGACCCGAAACCCCTGTCTCGACCCGAAACCCCTGTCTCGACCCGAAACCCCTGTCCCGAGGCCGAGCCGACCACGCCGGCGCAGGCGTTGACCGCAGGCCCCTTCGACCAGGCCCGCGTAGCGTCGTGGCATGTGCCGCAACATCACCACCCTGCGCGGGCTCGAGCCGCCCGCCACGCGTGACGAGATCGACGCCGCGGCGGTCCAGTACGTCCGCAAGGTCACGGGCATCACGAAGGTCACCGACGTGACTCGCGAGGCGTTCGACGCCGCCGTCACCGCGGTCGCGGCCGCGACCGCCCAGGCCCTCGCCGACCTGCCCGAGCGCCGCAACCCGCCCTCGACGGTGCCGCCGCTGCGCCGCGAGGAGGTCGCCGCTCGCATCGCCGCCCGCCAGGCCGCTCGCGAGGAGCACGAGCGCCTGCACGAGCAGGGCGTGCCGCACAGCCACTGACCGTCGGCAGCGCCCCCTGGCCGACTCGGCCCGGCGCGGCGCCGAACCCGCCGGCGCATCCGTCGCGACCGGGACCCGGCCGCGGCGCCCGCGCGTCAGTGCACCGACGCCCCGGCGCCGCTTCCGTCGGACTCCGCCACGCGCACGAGCATGGTCGCCGGGATCGCGAGGAGGCTCAGCCCCGCGCCGACCAGGAAGGCCGCGTGCACCCCGGCCGCGGTCGCCCCGACCGCTCCGTCGCCCGCCGCCCCGGTCGCCGTCGCAGTGAGCACCGTGACGAACAATGCGGTGCCCGCCGCCCCGGCCACCTGCTGGATCGTGGCGACCATGGCGCTCCCGTGCGAGTACAGCGGCGCGGGGACCGCGCCGAGCGCCGCCGTGAACAACGGGGTGAACATCAGTGCGAGGCCGAGGCTCAGCACCACGTGGCAGGCCAGCACGAACCACCACGCGGTCTCCTCACCGACCGTCGCGAAGCCCCACAGCGAGAGGCTCACCAGCACGGACGCGGGTACCAGCAGGGGCCGCGGACCCACCCGGTCGTAGGCCCGTCCCACCAGCGGGGCGAGCAGCCCCATGAGCAGGCCGCCGGGCAGCAGCATCAGCCCGGTCGCGAGCACGTCGAGCCCGAGCACCTGCTGGGTGTAGATCGGCAGCAGGATGATCGTGCCGAAAAGCGCGAGCATGCTCAGCGCCATCACGACCACGGCGACCGTGAAGGTCCCCGAGGCGAAGACCCGCAGGTCGAGCAGGGCGCCGTCGGTCCGCTGCAGCCACACCTGCCGCGCGACGAACAGCGACACCGCGATCAGCCCGACCACCAGCGGCACCACGGCGGCGCCAAGGCCGGCCGTCGCGGACTCGCCGAACCGGCTCAGCCCGAGCACCACGCCGCCGAACCCGAGCGCGGAGAGCACCACCGAGACCACGTCCACGCGGGCGTACCGCGGTTCGTTGAGCACCGGGAGCCGCCACGCCCCGACCGCGAGCGCGACCAGCGCGATCGGCAGCACCAGCCAGAACATCGCGCGCCACGGCAGCACCGACAGGATCAGCCCGGACAGGGTCGGCCCGATCGCCGGCGCGACCGAGATGACCACCGAGATGTTGCCCATCGTCCGGCCACGCGAGGCGGGGGGCGTGACGGTCATCACGGTCGTCATGAGCAGCGGCAGCATGATCGCGGTGCCGGAGGCCTGGACCACGCGCCCGACCACGAGGACCTCGAACCCGGGCGCGAGCGCGCAGGCCAGGGTGCCGAGGCTGAACAGGCCCATCGCGGTGAGGAACGCGGCCCGTGTGGTGGTGCGCTGGAGCACGAAGCCGGTCACCGGGATGACGACCGCCATGGTGAGCATGAACGCCGTGGACAGCCACTGCGCGGTCGCGGCCGTGATCGCGAGGTCGGTCATCAGGCGCGGCAGCGCCACACCCATGATCGTCTCGTTGAGGATCACCACGAAGGTGCTGGTCAGCAGCACGGCGACGGCGGTGCGCTCGCGCCGGCCCATGCGTTCGGGTGCGGTGGGCGCGGGACCGGACGTGGCCGTCCGGCCGCCCACCGGTGCGGCGTCGGCCGGCCCGCCGACGGGACTCGCCACCAGCTCGGTCTGCTCGGTGCGTTCGGTCATGGTGGCGCCCTTCGGTCGCGGAGTGGAGGACCGAAGCGCGCCGTCGTGCATTCCCCCGCTCGGGTCCGGGTCAAGCATGACCGCGACCACCGACACGCGTCGACCGGATTCCGCCGAGGGCGCAGCGTTCGTCGGCTCAGCTCGGCGTCGCGAGCGGGAACAGGCAGAACGGGTGGCCCTCGGGGTCGAGCATCACCCGGACCTCCTCCTGGGGCTGCCAGTCCGCGAGGCGCGCACCGAGGCTCTCGGCGAGCGCCACGCCCGCGGCGACGTCGTCGACCCCGATGTCGAGGTGCATCTGCATCTGCCCGGCTCCCGGCTCGGCCGGCCAGGTGGGCTGCTCGTGGATCGGCTCGAGCTGGAAGGACAGACCCGGTCCCCCGCCCGGGGCACGCAGCATGACCCACGTCGGGTCCTGCGCGGAGACCTCCCAGCCCAGCAGGGCCTGGTAGAAGCCCGCGAGCCGCTCGGGCTCGCGCGAGTCGAGCACCGTCGCACTGAGCCGGGTCCGGACCATCGTCGCCTCCTCGACCACCTCCATGACACCACCGGCCTCGGCGCACCACCACTGCTGGCCGAGGCCCGCGGTCGCGGCTCGACCGGCACGGTGAGACGCTGCGCGGAGCGGCCGGTCCCGGGGCGGTCCTGCACCCCCGCGGGAGGTCGGCCGAGGCGACAGGGGACGGAGCGGTCGATGAAGGTCGGGGTCCACGCCATGCGGTTCGACGGTGTCGAGCCGCCCCAGCTGCGCGACGAGCTCGCGCGGGTCGGCGAGGAGGTGGAACGCGCCGGCGTCGCGTGGCTGTCGGTGATGGACCACTTCTTCCAGATGGAGCGCGCCGGGTTCCCGCACACCGACCCGATGCTCGAGGCCTACACGACGCTCGGCTACCTCGCGGGGCGAACCGAGACGGTCGAGCTCGGCGTGCTCGTCACGGGGGTGACCTACCGGTACCCCGGCCTGCTGGCGAAGACGGTCGCGACCCTCGACGTGCTGTCCGGCGGACGCGCGGCGCTCGGCCTCGGCGCCGCCTGGTACGAGCGCGAGCACGACGCGCTCGGCGTGCCGTTCCCCCCGCTCGCGGAGCGGTTCGAGCGCCTCGAGGAGACGCTGCAGATCTGCGCGCAGATGTTCGACCCCGCCGACGAGGGGCCGTACGAGGGCACCCACTACCGCCTCGCCGAGACGGTGTGCCGGCCGCTCCCGCTGCACCACCCCACCGTGATGGTCGGCGGCTCCGGCGAGCGCAAGACGCTGCGGCTCGTCGCGCAGTACGCGGACGCGTGCAACCTGTTCGTGTCCGACCGGGAGGAGATGGCGCACAAGCTCGCGGTGCTGCGCGGCCACTGCGCGGACGTGGGTCGCGACCCGGCCGAGATCCGGGTCACGGCGCTCACGTCCGCCCCCGAGCTGGACTCCGGGGACCTCGACGGGTTCGTCGCCCGGGTGGGACCGTTCGCCGACCTCGGCGTGGACACCATGATCGTGCGACCGCCGAAGACCGCGCCGTCGGAGTGGATCCGTGAGCGCGTCGCACCCGTGGTGCCGCGACTCGCGGAGCTCGACGGGGCCTGAACGGGGGCGGCGACTCAGGACGCACCGGGCAGGTGCCGCGCGCGGGGCTCAGTCCGCGTAGCGGAGCACGCCGAGCTCGTGCGAGCACTCGTCGCCGAGCGCCATCCGAGCGACCTTGCCGGCGTCGCGCAGCCGCTGCAGCGCCGCGACCGTCCGGTCCCGCAGCGTGAACGGGTCGATCGTGTTCACGTTGATCTTCGTGCCGCCCTCGAAGCCGGCCAGGGTGGAGACCCGCCACTTCAGCACGACGTGCCATGGCATCGGCTCGACGGCCGCCGGCGGACGGTAGTGCCACTCCTCGTTGGTCGGCACGTCCGAGCCGGTCGCCGCGTGCAGTGCGTGCAGCAGGTCGGAGAAGCCCCGCAGCTCGGCCGCGCTGTGGTCCCACGGCAGGTGCCGGTCACTGCATGAGTAGACCTCGAGCGCCGGGTACCGGTGCCCGACCCCGGCCACCGCGACGGCGTGCGCGTTCTCCGCGACGACGAGCTTGTGCGCGGCCGCGTGGTCGAGGATCGCCGTGGTGTAGACGTCGGGCTCGACCGCGAGCCGGGCGAGCTCCCGCTCGGTCTGCGGGCCGTACTCGTCGATCGCGACGAGCTGCTTGTGCAGGTGGTCGAACGACGCACCGGCCGGCCGCAGCCAGTTCTGGAACACCGCGACGTAGCGGGCCGAGGGCTGCGACGCGTAGAGCGACCGCATGGCGTCCACCGTGAACGCGAGGTACCGCTCGTGCTCGTCCGGCGTGAGCGTCCCGGCGGCGGCGAGCTCGTCCAGGTAGCGCGCTCCCTCGACCACGTGCCGCCGGGCGACCACCACGTCGTGCGACCCGGCGAACAGGTCGACGGCCTGGGAGAGGCGCTCGACCTCCGGCTCGGTGGCCCACACCGTGGCCAGACCGGTGTCGGCGGCACGCCGGCCGAGCATGTCGAGCACGTGCGCCCGCCCCACCGGATCGGCCGTGTAGGCCGTCGCGCGGGCCAGCACGTCGGGCGGTGGGGTGTACCCGTGGTTCGCGCGCCAGTACTCGACCGACAGGATCTCGTACAGGTTCGGCACCCGGCGGAGCTCGGCGACCGTGTCGAACAGGGCGGGCGCGGGCACGTGCTCGACCACCCGGGGCCCGTCGTCGGCGAGCACCAGCCGGGCCTTCTCCGGCGGCGTGTCGAGGTAGCGCTCCTCGCAGAACGAGCAGAGCCGGCCCGCCTCGTCGGGCTCGAGCCGGACCCGGGCGTCCTGCCGGGTCGCGATCGGTCGCCGGCCGCGGCCGGGCACCGTCCAGACCACGGTCCCGGTCAGCGGCGACACCTGCTTGACGGTGCCGTCCGGCAGCCGGACCAGCGGCTCACTGCCGTGCGAGTGGTGGCTCATCGGGCGGCCTCGGTGCGGGGCGGGCGAGCGGCTGGGGGCACGAGCGCAACCCTAGTCCGCGACCGGTGGCTCGGGGTCGCCCGGGCGGACGACGCGGGTACCCGCTCGGGCGGGGGCTCGGACCGCATATCCGTTCGCCTCGTGTCACACCCCGTCGGTACCGTTCTCGCTCGTGCCCGAACCCGTCATCTCCGCCACCGGCCTGACCAAGCACTACGGCGATCTCGTCGCGGTCGACGGCATCGACATCGAGGTCGCCCCGGGCGAGTCGTTCGGCCTGCTCGGGCCCAACGGGGCCGGCAAGTCCACCACCATGCGGATGGTCGGCGCCGTCTCGACCCGCACCGCGGGCGAGCTGCGCGTGCTCGGGCTGGACCCGGACACCCACGGTCCGGAGATCCGGGCCCGGCTCGGCGTCGTGCCCCAGGAGGACAACCTCGACACCGAGCTGCGGGTCCGGGACAACCTCATCGTCTACGGCCGTTACTTCGGGATCCCGCGCGCCGTCTGCGCGCAGCGGGCCGACGAGCTGCTCACCTTCGCCCAGCTCGAGGAGAAGGCCAAGGTCAAGGTGGACGACCTGTCCGGCGGCATGAAGCGCCGCCTCACGATCGCCCGCGCCCTGGTCAACGACCCGCTCGTGCTCATGCTCGACGAGCCGACCACCGGGCTCGACCCGCAGGCACGGCACGTGCTGTGGGACCGCCTGTTCCGTCTCAAGGAGCGCGGGACGACCCTCGTGCTCACCACGCACTACATGGACGAGGCCGAGCAGCTGTGCGACCGCCTCGTCGTGGTCGACCACGGCCGGATCATGGCCGAGGGCTCGCCCGCCGAGCTGATCCGGCAGTACTCCTCGCGCGAGGTGGTCGAGCTGCGCTTCGGCGCGTCGCGCAACGAGTCCGCCGCCGAGCAGATCGCCGGGCTCGGCGACCGGATCGAGATCCTGCCCGACCGCGTGCTGGTCTACGCGGCGGACGGCGAGGCGGTGCTCGAGCAGGTCAGCCGTCTCGGGCTGCACCCGACCACCAGCCTGGTGCGCCGGTCCAGCCTGGAGGACGTCTTCCTCCGGCTCACCGGACGGAGCCTGATCGAGTGAGCGCCACCGACGTCGTCTCCCCTGCGGCCGCCTCGGCGATCGAGGCCGCCAGGCGCCCGCGCCGGTTCGGCGCGCTGTACGTCGCCGAGCACCAGATCCGCGCGATGCGGGCCTACGGCTGGACGATCGTGATCGGCGGGGTGGGTTCACCTCTGGTGTACCTGCTCGGCATCGGCCTCGGGCTGGCCGCGTTCCTCGACGCTCCCGTGGCCGACGGACCCGACGGTCCGGTTCGCTACCTCGTGTTCGTCGCCCCGGCGCTGCTGGCGACCGCCGCGACCACCGTGCCCACCGAGGAGTTCACGTACACGGTGATGGCGGGCTTCAAGTGGCGCCGGATCTTCTGGGGGATGAACGCCTCGCCGCTCGCACCGCACCAGATCGTCGGCGGCCTCGTGCTCGCCGCGATGGCACGGATGCTCTTCACGGCGGTCGCCTACGCGGGCCTCATGCTGGCGTTCGGCGCGGTCGGGCGCCCCTGGGCCGCCGCGGTGCTGCCGTTCGTCGGTGTGCTCGGCGGCCTCGCGTTCGGGCTCCCGTTGCTCGCCTTCTCGGCCTCGCTCAAGGACGACGCGGGCCAGTTCGCCGCGGTCCAGCGGTTCGTCTTCACGCCGATGTTCCTGTTCTCCGGCACGTTCTACCCGCTCGACACGCTGCCGCAGTGGCTCGCCTGGATCGGCTGGATCTCCCCGCTGTGGCACGCCTCCGAGCTCGGTCGGTGGGTGTCCTACGGCGCGCCCATGTCCGGCGCGACCATCGCGGCCCACCTCGGCATCCTCGCGGGGATGACAGCTGCCGGCTGGGTGCTCGCCCGGCGCACCTTCGTGGCGAGGATGCGCGGATGAGCACCACGACCGAACGCACCGAAGGCACCCGCGAGAATCGCGGCGGGCTGCGCGCGCTCTACGCCGGTAACGCCGGGTCGGTCCTGTCCCGCGGTCTGCTCGCCGCCAGGTCGAGCACGTGGGTCGTCGTGGTCTCCGGGTTCTTCGAGCCGGTGTTCTTCCTGCTCGCCATGGGCTACGGGCTCGGCACCTTCGTGGGCGACATCACGCTGGACACCGGGCAGCAGATCTCCTACCCGGCGTACATCGCCCCAGCGCTGCTCGCGGTCTCCGCGATGAACGGCGCGGTGTACGACTCGACCTGGAACGTCTTCTTCAAGATGCACTTCGGCAAGCTGTACCAGGCGATGATGTCGACCTCGCTCGGGCCGCTCGACGTGGCCCTCGGCGAGATCTCCTACGCGCTGCTGCGCGGGGTGCTCTATGCCGCCGGGTTCCTCACGGTGATGCAGGTCATGGGCCTGAACCAGTCCTGGACGGCGGTGCTCACGCTGCCCGCCGTGCTGCTCATCGCCTTCGGCTTCGCGAGCCTTGGCATGGCCATCACGAGCTACATGTCGACCTTCCAGCAGATGGACTGGATCAACATCGTGATGCTTCCGATGTTCCTGTTCTCGGCCACCTTCTACCCGCTCACCGTGTACCCGGTGCCGCTGCAGTGGCTGATCCAGGCGATGCCGCTGTGGCACGCCGTCGAGCTGGTCCGCAACCTCACGATCGGGGCGCTCGACTCCGGCACTGCCCTGCACGTCGGCTACTTCGTCGCGATGGCCGGGTTGGGCGTGATCCTGACGACCCGCCGCCTGCGCGCGCTGTTCCTCGACTGAGGCGCCGCGCCGAGCCGCGACCCACGGTCCACCGGGCACCACGCGAGACCGCGACCCGCCTGGGCGTCCGCTGGGGGCCGGCTGGACGATCGCGTTCGCGCGCCCTCCGACGCGGGTGTAGGCCGTAACGGGCGCGGCCAGACCTCCCGCGTCCGGAGAGGAGCACCATGATCGACCGGTCCCGCCCCGTTGCGTCCGGGCCACGGCCCCGCCGCACCCGCGCGTTCGCGGGGGCGTCCGCCCTCGCCGCTGTCCTCGCCGTCACGCTCGGGGCGTGCAGCGCGTCGGGCGCAGCCTCTCCGACCACGAGCGGCGCTGCGACGAGCAGCACGTCCGACACGTCGACCGAGGCGTCAGGCACGACGTCGGCGACGGCCTCGAGCTCGGCCGCCTCGAGCGGGAGCGGCTCCGCCACCGCGACCGCCGCCGCGGGGTGCGCGGACACCACCATGGCCGAGCCCTCGGGCGCGACCACCCGCGAGGTCCCCGACGTGGACGGCGACGGCCGGCCGGACACCGGGTGGATCGCAGCGGGAGGCGATCAGGTCGTCTTCGGCGTGAGCACCGCCGCCGGCGGTTCGTTCGGTACGACGTTCGCGCTGGCCGGCGGTGCCGAGGGTCGCGAGGTACTCATCACCCCGGTCGACAGCACGACGGTCGTGGCGCTCGCCACCGACGGGCGGACGGTGCTGCTCTTCCGCGTGCTCGACTGCCAGGTCCGGCCGGTGCTGAACGCCCAGGGGAGCCAGTACGAGTTCTCGTTGGGCTTCACCGGCTACGGCACGGGTGTCGGTTGCTCGACCGACGGCTCGACCCCGACCGGCCTGCTCGGTCTGCTCGCGACCACGTCGGGCAACACCACGACGGTGGCGTCAACCCGGATCCTGATCGACGGTCTGACGGCCACCAACGGGGCGACCACGACCACGACCTACCCCAAGGACGACCCGATGGCGCAAGCGGCGTACGGCGTGACGTGCGGCGCCCGGACGCTCCAGGACGACGGCCTGCTGCTCGAACCCGCGGGCTGACGGACGACGGCGCACCTCAGGCGGCCGGCCCGCGCGGTCGGCGGTGCCGGCTGCCCCGTCCTCCGACCCGCTCCGTCCTCCGACCCACTCCGTGTCCGGCCCTTGCCGCGGCAGGACCTGTGGCGCGTGCACCCCCGGCTCGTGGTGGCACCCTGGTGATACCCCCGGAGGTGTTCCGGGTACCGCAAGGAGGAACGGATGAGCGAGCAGGGCGGGGTCGTGGTCTGCGTCCCGGTGACCGGTGACCGCCAGGTCGACCACAGCTGGGGCAAGGCCACCGTGGTCGCCACGGCGACCGTGCGGGACGGTGCCGTCGTCTCGTGGACCGAGGACGCGGTCGGCTGGGACGTGCTGCACGACGAGGGCCCGCACGGCAGCCACCACGGCCGCATCGCGCGCTTCCTGCTCGGCAAGGGCGCCCAGGCCGTGGCCGCGTCGCACATGGGCCCGCCGATGGTCAACATGCTCGGCAAGATGGGGCTGGTCGTCGCGCTCGGCGCCCAGGGGTCGGCCGAGGACGCCGTCGTCGAGGTGGCCGGCCGGGTGACGGGTGACGTCACGCCGGTCGAGCCCGCCGCGGAGGACATGCAGGGCTGCTGAGCCCTCGTCACCTTCACGAGGCCTCCCCACCGAAGCGTCGACGGCCCGCGAGAACCGGAGGGAGAATCGAGCCATGTCCGGTCGAGCAGGGTTCGCTCACGCACGCTCCGTCCGCTGGTTGCTGCCCGTCGCGGTGGCCGGCGCAGTGATCGGGACGACGCTGCTGGCGCCGGCGGTGGCCGCGAGCGTCGACCTGCCCGACAAGACCGCGGAGCAGCTGCTCACCGATCTGCAGGGCGCCGACGTCACCGCGGTCCAGGGCACCGTCGTGGTCGACGCCGACCTCGGCCTCCCGTCGCTGCCTTCGGTCGCCGGGCCGCACGGCTCCGGTCTCGGCGTCGCCGACCTCCTCGACGGCACCACGACCCTGCGGGTGTGGGCCTCGCACGACGGCCTGCGGGTCGCCGCGCTCGGCTCGCTCGGCGAGACCGACGTGGTCACCGACGGGACCCAGCTCTGGGTCTGGTCCAGCGACGACAGCACCGTCACGCACGTCGTGCCGCCGACCGACGCCGAGCTCGCCGCAGCGCGCGACGCCCTGGCCGCGGCCCACCCCGGCGCGACGGGCGAGGACACGCCCTCCGTGCTCGACGGCGCCGCAGCGACCGACCCCCGCGCAGCGCTCGCGAATCTCACACCCGACCAGCTCAGCACGCTGGTCCTCGCCGCGCTCGAGCCCACGACTCAGGTGACCACGGGGCCCGCGACGCGCGTCGCCGGGCGACCGGCCTACCAGCTCGTGCTCACCCCGACCGACCCCGGGACGCTGATCGCCTCGGTCACGATCGCGATCGACGCCGCCGAGCGCGTCCCGACCCAGCTGACCGTCACGTCCACGGTGACCGGTGAGCCGGCTCTGACGGTCGGCTACACCTCCGTGTCGTTCACCGCGCCCGACCCGTCGGTCTTCACCTTCACGCCGCCCGCGGGCGCCACCGTCACCGAGCCCGACCTGCTCTCCGGAGCCGGCAAGTCCGGCGCCGGCACCGGCGCCGGCACCGGCGAGGACCCCGCCTCCCGGGCCACGCCGCAGGTGGTCGGTGAGGGCTGGGCGAGCGTGCTCGTGCTGAGCGGGTCCGCCACGGACCTCGCGGGCGCCGAGGCCCAGGCGGCCGACTCGGCCGACCCGACGCTCTCGGCCCTGCTCACTGCGATGCCGCAGGTGAGCGGCGACTGGGGCAGCGGCCGGCTGCTCACCACGAACCTGCTCTCCGTGCTGCTCACCGACGACGGACGCACGATCGTCGGCGCCGTCGACCGGGCGACTCTCGAGGTCGCGGCCTCCAGCACCCGGTGAGCGTCACCGACGGCGCGGGTCCAGCCCCGGCCCCCGCCGAGCAGGCCATCGGCGTTCCGGCAGATGGCATGTCCCACCACGGCACAGCGGCCGTCTCGACGTCCGGCCTGACCAAGCGCTTCCGCTCGGGGCAGCTCGCGGTGGACGGCATCGACCTGCACGTGCCGACCGGCGCCGTCTACGGGTTCCTCGGGCCGAACGGGTCCGGCAAGACCACGACCATCCGGATGCTGCTCGGGCTGCTGCGGCCCACGGCCGGCAGTGCGGACCTCCTCGGCCGGACCATGCCGGCGGCGGCGGGCGAGGTCCTCCCCCGGATCGGCGCGCTGGTCGAGGGGCCCGCGTTCCACCCGTACCTGTCCGGCTGGGACAACCTGATGCGGCTCGACGCCGCCGACCGCACCGCACCGGCCGCCACGGCGAAGGATCGCGTGCTCGCGGCACTCGACCGGGTGGGTCTGACCGCGGCCGCGGCCAAGCGATACCGGCACTACTCGTTGGGCATGCGGCAGCGGCTCGGCATCGCCGCCGCTCTGCTGCGCCCACGCGAGCTGCTCGTGCTCGACGAGCCCACCAACGGCCTGGACCCGCAGGGCACCCGCGAGGTGCGCACCCTGCTCGCCGAGCTCGCCTCGGGTGGGACCACGGTCGTGCTGTCCACCCACCTGCTGAGCGAGGTCGAGCAGGTCTGCACACACGTCGGGGTGATGCACCGGGGGCGTCTGGTCGCTCAGGACAGCCTCGGCGCGCTGCGCCGCCAGGGCGCCGCCCGGGCGATCGTCACCACGACCGCCCGGCACGAGGCGGCGTCGGTCCTGACCAGGCTCGGCATGACCGAGGTCCTCGTCTCCGCGGACGGCGCGGGTGCGCTGCTCGGTGACCAGGACCCCGCGGCGCTGGTCGCGGCGCTGGTCCACGCAGGCGTCCCGGTGACCGGCTTCGGCACCACCGGGACGGACCTCGAGGAGCTCTTCGTGCACCTCACCGGGGAGGGCTTCGATGTCAGCGGTTGAGCTCGAGCCCACCGCGGAGGCCGGCCCGGCCCGCACCGCGCGCGCGGCGGGCGCCTTCGGTCGGCTGTTCCGCTCCGAGCTGTGGCTGATCTTCGGCCGGCGGCGCAACTGGGTCGGCGGCCTGATCCTCGCGAGCGTCCCGGTGCTGATCGCGGTGGTGATCAAGACCTCGGGAGCGGGCGAGGGAGACTCGTTCGTCTTCGGTCAGATCACCGACAACGGCCTGTTCGTCGCGTTGGCCGCGCTGACGGTCGAGCTGCCGTTCTTCCTGCCGATCGCGGTGTCGGCGATCGCCGGCGACGCGGTGGCCGGGGAGGCCAACCTGGGCACCCTGCGGTACCTGCTCGTCACACCGGTGGACCGCGCCCGGCTGCTCGCCGTGAAGCTCGGTGGGATCGCGGTGTTCACCTTCGCCGCGGTGGCGGTCGTCGCCGGCGTCGGCGCCCTGATCGGTCTCGCGCTGTTCGGCGCGGGCGACTTCGTCACGCTGTCCGGCTCGAGCCTGGGGTTCTGGGCGGGGCTCGCGCGACTCGCTCTGGTCTGCTGCTACCTGACGATCTGCCTCGTGGCGCTCGGCGCGATCGGCCTCTTCGTCTCGACGATGACCGAGCAGCCGATCGCGGCGGGCATCACGGTGCTCGTGGTCACGGTCGTGAGCCAGATCCTGGACCAGCTCTCCCAGCTCGCCGCGATCCACCGCTTCCTGCCCACGCACTACTGGCTCGACTACGCGGCCGTGCTGCGGGACCCGGTCAACCTCGGCGACCTCGGCCCCGGCGTCGCGTCCGCGGCCGCCTACACGGCCGTCTTCGCCGCAGCCGCCTGGGCCCGGTTCAGCACGGCCGACGTCAGCTCCTGAGCCGCGCCAGGTGGGCCCGGACCCACGCGCCGCGGACCGGTGCGGGCAGACCCGGGCCCGGGAACCGGCCCGCGCCGGGCGGCTCCGGCCACGGGCCTCTCAGGTCACCGTCGCGGGTGTCCCGCCCGTGATCCGGACCAGCTCGTCGAAGGTGGTCGGGAACACGGTGCGCGGGTGCCCTGCGGCGGCCCAGACCTCGTCGTGCTCGGCGAGCGCCACGTCCACGAGCGTGCGCAGCGGCGTCGCGTGACCGACCGGGGCGACCCCGCCGATCGCGAAGCCGGTCCGCTCGCGAACCAGGTCGGCGTCGGCGCGGTCGAGGCGCGCCACTCCGAGGAAGCTCGCCACCGCGTCGGTGTCGACGCGGTGGGCGCCCGAGGTGAGCACGAGGACCGCGTCCCGGCCGCCGTCGTCCTGGGGCACCGCGAACACCAGGGAGTTGGCGATCTGGGCCACCCCCACCCCGAGCTGTTCGGCCGCGGCCACCGCGGTCCTCGCGTGCTCGTCGAGCACCACGACCTCACCGCCCGCACCGGCGGCCGCCAACGTCGACCTCACCCGCGCGACGGCGGGGTGCTCCAGGATCGTCATGGCCGAAGCCTAGGGCCGCGGCATGACGGGGTTCAGGCCTGCTTCGACGCCGCCGGGCGGGTGCTCAGGCCGAACACCTTGTAGAGCGGGCAGAACGAGACGGCCGACGTCGCGAGCATCACGACGGCGAGCACCGCCAGCACGATGCCCAGCACGCTCCCGATCCCGGCGACGAAGGCAGCGACGACCAGCGCGACCCCAGCAACGGCGCGGACGATGCGGTCGGTGGTGCCCATGTTGGCGGTCATGACGTCTCCAGGTGTCTCGGTCCAGCGCTCGTCGGCTCGGCGCCGCTGGCGCTCCATATACCCCCCCAGGTATACCGCTCGCGCCGGGATTCGTCACACTGGAGGGGTGATCGCACGACGCATCCGGGTGCACGGACTCGTCCAGGGCGTGGGCTTCCGCTGGTCGATGGCCCACGAGGCACGCAGCCTGGGCCTCGTCGGCTGGGTCCGGAACCGCTCCGACGGATCCGTGGAGGCCCACGCCGAGGGGGACACGGCCGCGATCGAGGCGCTGGTCGCCTGGTCGCACGAAGGCCCCAGGTTCGCGCGCGTGACGCACGTCGAGGTCGACGACGCCCAGCCGATCGGGGCGGTGATCTTCGACATCGAGCCCTGACGGCCGAGGTGGCCGCGCGAAGCGTCCGGCGATCCCCCACCCGCCGGCACCGGGAAGGCGCGCTCGGACGACGGGCGCCGTCAGACCGCGTCGAGCAGGGCCTCCACGATCCGCGCGGAGCGGTCGGCCGCGTCGTCGACGTGGGTACGGAAGTCGTCGCCCGCGATCGGCCCGCACAGGTCGGAGACCCCACGCACGGAGACGAACGGCACCCCGGCGAGGTAGCTCGCCTGCGCCAGCGCTGTGGTCTCCATGTCGGTCGACAGCGCGCCGGGGAAGGCCCCACGCACCTCGTCGACCGTCCGCGCGTCGACGAACGAGTCGCCGGACAGCATCAGCCCGGTGCGCACCGTCCCGTCCGGCAGCGTGAGAGCACGCGCGGCCTCGACGTGCGCGGCCGATGCGGGGAACACCACAGGCATGCCGGGGACCTGTCCCCGCTCGTAGCCGAACGCCGTCGCGTCCGCGCTGTGGAACGTGTAGGCGTCACCGACGACCACGTCGCCGACGTGCACGTTCATCCCGACCCCGCCGGCGCTCCCGGCGCTGATCACCACGACCGGCCCGACCTCCTGCAACGCGAGCGTCAGAGCCACGGCGGCCCGGACCAGCCCGATGCCACTCGCGACCAGCCGCACCTCCCGGCCGGCGAGCACCAGGTCGCTGTGCTCGGCGTGGCCCACCTCCCGGACCGGCCCGGCGCTGCTCGCCCGCTGCCGGAACGGCTCGGCCTCGGCCCCCATCGCGACGATCACGAGCGCGTCGGTCACGCCATGACCTGCTCCCACTCGTCGCGGCGCGAGAGGAATCGCCGTGCCGCGTCCTGCGCCCCGCTGAGCGTGTGGTTGGCGCCCCAGCCGCACTGCACCTCGTTGGCCGCAGGTACCTCCTCGGCCGTGAGCACGTCCGACAGGGTCGCCGCGAGCAGCTCGGCGACCGCCGGCACCTCCCAGTGCCCCTGGAGCAGCAGGTAGAACCCGGTCTGGCAGCCCATCGGCGAGAAGTCGATCACCGCGTCGGTGTGGTCGCGGGAGTGCTCGGCGACGAGGTGCTCGAGCGAGTGCACCACGGGCATCTCGAGGTGCTCGACGTTCGGCTGGCAGAACCGCACGTCGATCTTCGTCAGCTCGTCGCCTTCCGGGAGCACCTTCCGGTCCGCGACCCTCAGGTACGGGGCGGCGACCGCCCGGTGGTCAAGGTTGAACGACTCGACGTTGCGGCGTGGGTGCTCGGTCACGCTGATCCCTTCGACGACGGGTCCCCATTGTGCGCCCGTCGGTCCCGTCCGGGCGTCGGTCACGCCCAGAAGCGGCCGAACTCGGCGATCCAGCCCTGGGCGACGCGAAGCGGGCGCGGGTCGAGGCTCGCCGTGCGCCACTGCGCCTCCCGGCCCCGCACCACGAGGCCGGCGCGCTCGAGCACGGCCAGGTGCTGAGAGACGGCCTGCGTGCTCATCGCGAACGGCTCTGCCAGCTCGCCGACCGTCAGGTCGCTCCCGGCCAACCGGTCAAGGATCGCCCGCCTGGTGGGGTCCGCCAGGGCCCGGAAGACACCATCGAGCTCGTCCGTCACGTATTCAAGATAACCCTTGAACAAGGATTTCCTTGTATACGGGCGACGCAACCTGCCCCGAACGTGGAGGATCCGGACACCGAACGGCACGACGGCCGGCGCAGAAGTCTCGAAGTTCCGCCGACTGCTCACCACATAGCGCCGTACGCGGTTCTGGGCCCACGCGCCGCATTACCGCGGGTCCCGTCCGGACGCGGCCCTTCGCCGCAGGTCCGGCCCTGACGCGCCGCCCTACCGCGGGTCCGGTCCCGACGCGGCGCCGAACGCGCGAGCTGCCCGCACGCCGCAGCCGAACGCCGGCGAGCGCGGCCGGTCGCGCTCGTGCGCCCGGTCCTCAGTGACCGCGGAGGCGCTCGATCGCGCGGCGGTCGCGCTTGGTGGGTCGGCCCATCCCCCGCTCGCGGACCGCGACGGCCGCGGGCCGTTCCTCCCGAGGCGGAGGCGGTGGCGTCCGGTCCTCGTACGCCTCGACGGCGACCGATGCCGACACCCGCTTCACCAGCAGTCGGCGCACCACGACGATCCGCTCGTCGCTGAGCTCGCCCCGGCCTCGGCTGAGCCGAACGCGCACCTCGTCACCAGGCTTCACCATGGTGGCGGGCTTTGCGCGATCCCCGTTGACCCGCACGTGGCCGCCCCGGCACGCCGTCGATGCCGCGGTTCGGCTCGGCGCGAGACGGACAGCCCACACCCAGGCGTCCACCCGCGCAGAGGTCAGCTCGCCCACCGCCATGCTCACAGCCTAGGTCGGTGGCCCGGCCGGCCGCCGGACGCCGAGCCCCGCCGCGCGACCTCAGGTCAGCCCGCCACCGGTACGGCCAGGTCGCGACACAGCCACCCGTCCGCTCAGGTCAGCACATTGACCGCCGCGCCGGCCGCGAACGCCTCGACGCTCGCAACCGCCCCCTCTGCCATGCGGCGGATCGCACCGGGCGTCCGGAAGCCGAGATGCGGCGCAAGAACCGTCCCCGGCACGCTCAGGAGCGGGTCGTCGGCTGCGAGAGGCTCGGGGTCGAACACGTCCAGGGCGGCCCGGATGTCGCCGCGAGCGAGCCGCGCGGCAAGGGCGCCTGGCGCCAGAAGCTCCCCACGTGCGGTGTTCACCAGGATTGACCCTGGTTGAAGTCGTTCGAGCAGGTCCGGCCCGATCACGTGCCTGGTCTCCTCGGTCAGCGGCAGGTGGAGGCTCACGACGTCACCGAGCTCGAACGCCTCGGCCAGACCGACCTCGCGCGCCGGGATCTCCCCGAGCAGCGTCCGGTCGACGCGCCTGCCGTGCACCAGCACGTCCATGCCCAGGGCTGCACCGAGCCGCGCGACCTGCCTGCCGATCCCGCCGAACCCGACCACCGCGAGCCGCGCGCCCGCGAGCTCGCGGCCCAGCCAGCCGTCCCACTCGCCCGTGCGCACGGCGCGGTCGCCGGCCGGCAGGTCCCGGGCAGCGGCGAAGATCAGCCCCAGCGTCAGCTCGGCGACCGCCTGGTCGCCGTAGTGCGTCACGTTGGTCACCGTGATGCCGAGCTCTCGGGCCAGGGAGAGCGACACGTACGACGCCGCCCCGGTCCCGGTGAACGACACCAGCTTCAGCCGGCCGGCCGCCGCCCGCAGCACGTCGTCCGGGAGGTGGGTGGCCAGCAGCACGACGTCAGACCCGGCGACCCTGCGCAGCAGCTCGTCGTGGTCGGGGACGTCGTCGGCGACCTCGAGCTCGCCGAGCGCCTCGAGCCGCGAGCGCAAAGGCTCGCTGGAGAAGAACTGCGCGAAACCGCCGTCAAGGCTCGGGTAGACGATGCGCACGGCCCGAACCTAGCGACACCGGATGTCCGACAGGTGTCGTATCGCACGGCCGGATCCGTGTCATGGGGGCACGACGGCTCCGGCGGCGACGTGCTGTCGCCGCGGCGAAAATCGGATGGCCGGGCATCGTGCGATCCGACACGATGCGCGTCGTGGACCTCACGCCCGTCGAGCGCTACTACGACGCCGCGCCCCGCCCGTTCGCCTCCGTCGAGCAGGTCGGACCGTTCACCGTGTTCGTGGGACGCGCCGGAGGCTGGCAGTTCTCCGCACGACCGCGTCCGGGCGGCACGGGAGCGATCGACGCCCGGGCCGTCGGCGACCTGCTGCGCCGGATGCGCGCGCTGGACGTGCCGCTCGCCCTCGAGTGGGTCGCGGACACCGCACCGGGACTCCTGGCCGCCGTCCGGGAGGAGGGCACCCTGGCCACGATCGAGGAGCTGCCTCTGATGGTCCGCACCGAGCCCGGGCCGGACCACGGCGCTCCGGACGTCGGTGCTCCTGACGGCGGTGCGCCGGACGGCGTGACGGTGCGGGTCCTCGGGCCGGGCGACGCCCACCTGCTGCGCGCGGTCGGCGGCGTCCAGGCCGTCGCGTTCGGTTCTCCGCGCACCCCGCCGGCCGGGCCGTCCGACCGGGACTCCGCCGCACGCGAACCCTCGGCCGACGCCGTGGCGCTGCTGAGGGCGGGCACGTCGCGGGTGGTGGTGGCCGAGCACGTCGAGCACGGCGTCGTGGCAGCGGGCCGGCACATCCCGGTCGACGGGGTGTCCGAGGTCGTCGGGGTCGCCGTGCTGCCGTCGTTGCAGGGTCACGGCCTCGGCAGCGCCGTCACCTCCGCCCTGGTCGCCGACGCAGAGGCACTCGGCATCGGCACCCTGTTCCTCACCGCCGAGGACGAGCGCGTCGCGACCCTCTACCGCCGGCTCGGGTTCCGCCGCGTCGGCACCGGCTACGTCGCCGAGGCCTGAGCGCCCGCGCCGTCAGCGCTGTGCGAGCTCCTGCGGCACCTCCCGCGCACCGTCGTGCAGCGTGCACGCGACCGACCGTCCCGCCTCGGCGAACGCGGTCGGGCCGAGCGTCGGTCTCCCCGCGCGACACGCGTCCGCCGCGTGCGGGCAGCGCGGCACGAACGGGCAACCGGTGGGCAGGTGCGCCATGTTCGGCGGCGCCCCCGGGATCCCGCTGAGCTCGCGACGCGCCCCGCGCAACGGCGGGAACGAGTGCAGCAGTGCGCTGGAGTACGGGTGGCGCGGGCGCTGGTAGATCTCCCGCGCGGGCGCGTCCTCCACGATCTCCCCCGCGTACATGATCGCGATCCGGTCGGCCATCTCGATCAGCAGGGACACGTCGTGAGTGATGAACACGACCGCGAAGCCGAGCCGTTCGCGCAGCTCGGCGATCTGCTCGACGATCTGGCGCTGCATCACCACGTCGAGCGCGGTGGTCGGCTCGTCCATGAGCAGGACCTGCGGCTCCAGGGCCAGGGCCATCGCGATCATCACACGCTGGCGCATGCCGCCGGAGAGCTGGTGCGGGTAGTCGCGCAGCCGGTCCGGTGAGATGCCGACCATCTCCAGGAGCTCGGCGGCCCGGTCCAGCGCCTCCCGGCGGCCCACCGACCGGTGCGCACGGATCCCGTCGGCGATCTGCCGGCCGACCCGGAACACCGGGTTGAGCGAGTTCATCGCGCCCTGGAACACGATCGCGACGTCCTGCCACCGCGCGGCCCGCAGCTCGGCGTCGGACAGTGCCAGCACGTCCGACCGGGAACCGTCCCGGTCGGTGAACATCACCCGGCCGCCGGTCACCAGGCCCGGCGGGGGCAGCAGGCGGGTCGCCGCGTAGGCCAGGGTCGACTTGCCGCACCCGGACTCCCCGGCGAGGCCGAGCACCTCGCCGCGGTGCAGGGTGAGCGAGACTCCGCGCAGCACGTGAGCGGGGTCGTCGTCGTAGCCGTAGTCGACGGACAGGTTCTCGATCTCGAGCACCGGCGTGCGCTCGGGCACCGCCGGTGGCCGGCGGTCGGAGACGGTGGCGGTCATCGGCGGCCCTCCTCGGCCTCGTGCACCACGGGCGTGAAGCCGATCCGCGGGCGGATGCCGCGCCGGCGCAGCTCCCGGGCGTGCAGGCCGGTGCTGCGCAGCCGCGGGTTGACGAACTCGTCGATGCCGAAGTTGACCAGCGTCAGTCCCATGCCCAGCAGCGCGATGCACAGCCCGGCCGGCGCGAACCACCACCACGCACCGCGGGCGAGCGCCTGGTTCTGCTGGGCCCAGAAGAGGATCGTGCCCCAGTTCCAGTCGCTCACCGACGTCACGCCGATGAAGGCCAGCGTGATCTGCGAGATCACCGCGAACGTCACGGTCCCGACGAACCCGGCCGCGATGATCGCGGTCAGGTTCGGCAGGATCTCCGCCGTGAGGATCCGCCAGGTGCGCTCGCCGTTCGCGCGGGCCGCCTCGACGAAGTCGCGTCTGCGCAACGAGAGGGTCTGCGCGCGGAGCACACGCGCACCCCACGCCCACCCCGTCACCGCGATCACCGCGGCCACCGTGAGCCCGCCCGCGCTGGGCAGCTGGCCGGCGATCACGATGATCAGCGGCAGCTGCGGGATGACCAGGAAGACGTTCGACAGCGCGGAGAGCGCCTCGTCACCCGCGCCGCCGATGTACCCGGCGGTCACCCCGACCAGCACACCGATGACCGTCGCGAGGATCCCGGCCGTGAACCCGACGATCATCACGCCCCGGGTGCCGACCATGATCTGCGACAGGATGTCCTTGCCCAGGTGGTCGGTCCCGAGCCAGTGCGCGGCCGATGGCGGCGAGAGCACGTCGCTGGACAGCGCGTCCGGGTCCATCGGCGCGATCCACGGCCCGATCACCGCGAGCACGGCGAAGACACCGATGATCACCAGGCCGGTCATGGCCTTGGCGTTGCGAAGGAAGAGCAGCCGCTGACGCCGACGAATGGCCGGCGTGCCCGCACCGTCGGGGGTCGGCGTGGTCGTGACGGCGGTCGTCGTGGTGGTGGCCATGTCAGCCCTCCTGCCGGGTGCGCGGGTCGAGTACGGCGTAGATCACGTCCGCGGCCATGTTCGCCACCAGGACGGCGAGCGTGATGACCAGGAAGCAGCCCTGCATCAGCGGGTAGTCGTGGTTGCCGACCGCCTGGTAGAGCAGGAAGCCGATGCCCTGGTACGAGAACACCATCTCCATGATCAGGGTCCCGCCGACGATGAAGCCGAGGGCGAGGGTGAAGCTCGACATCTGCGGCAGGATCGCGTTGCGCGCCGCGTACCCGACCACGACGGACCGCTCCGGCAGGCCCTTGGCCTGCGCGACCGTCACGTAGTCCTCGGAGGAGACGGTCACCATCATGTTGCGCATCCCGAGGATCCAGCCGGAGACCGACGAGAGCACGATGGTGAACGCCGGCAGCGTCCCGTAGCGGATCACCGAGCCGGCGAACTCGGGCGTCAGCGCCGGGATCATCGAACGGTCGTAGCTGCCGCTGGCCGGGAACCAGCCGAGGGTGACGGAGAACAGCGCGATCGCGATCAGGCCGAGCCAGAAGTACGGCACGGCGGAGAAGAACGTCGTGGCCGGCAGCAGCCCGTCCGCCCAGGTACCACGCCGCCACCCGATGCCCATCCCGACCAGCGTGCCGAGCGTGAAGCTGATCACCGTCGCGATGCCGACCAGCCCGACCGTCCACGGCAGCGACTGGGCGATGACCTCGGTCACCGGCGTGGGGAAGTTCATGAACGACACCCCGAGGTTGCCGTGCAGCAGGAGACCCCAGTAGTCGACGTACTGCTGCCAGATCGAGGCGTCCTGGTCCAGCCCGAACAGCAACCGGATCGCGTCCTCGGCGCTCGAGTCGATCTGACCCTGGCTCTTGGCGAGGAGCGCGGCGACCGGGTCGCCCGGCATCAGGCGCGGCAGCACGAAGTTGATCGTGACCGCGGCCCACGCGGTGATCAGGTAGAAGATGCCTCGACGGACGACGAATCTCATCGGTCCGCTCCCTCCTCGCGACCGGGACGCGCGCCGTAGGTGTCGAGCATCGAGCCCAGCGTCGGACGGGCCAGCCCGTCGGGGACGTCGGCGTCGTCACCCGGGTAGCCCCAGCACGCGGCCCGCCGTCCCGAGGCGACCTCGGTCAACGGCGGGACGGCCGTGCGGCACAGCTCGACCGCGAACGGGCACCGTGGGTGGAACCGGCAGCCCGGCGGGGGCGTCACGAGACTCGGCGCCTCGCCGCGGGCACCCCGCGCCCGGGCCTGCAGGTCGTCGGGGTCCGGTGCCGAGCCGATCAGCAGCTGGGTGTAGGGATGCTTCGGGTCCTGGGTGACCGACTCCGAGTCGCCCGACTCGACGACCCGCCCGGCGTAGAGCACCACGGTCCGGTCCGCGAAGTACCGGGCCGAGGCGATGTCGTGGGTGATGTAGAGGATCGCGATGTCCAGCCGGTCGCGCAGGTCCCGCAGCAGGTTGAGGATCCCCAACCGGATCGAGACGTCGAGCATCGAGATCGGCTCGTCGGCGAGCAGCACCTCGGGGTCCGCCGCGAGAGCGCGTGCGATCGCCACCCGCTGGCGCTGACCGCCGGACAGCTCGTGCGGGTACTTGTCCACGTAGAGCTCCGGTGGCGTGAGCTGTACCCGTGCGAGGAGCTCGTGCAGGGCGCGTTCGTGCTCGTCGCGCGGCATCCGGCCGCGATGCAGCCGCAGGCTCCGGGAGAGCGTGTAGCGCACCGGGTGGATCGGGTTCAGGGACGCGAACGGGTCCTGGAAGATCATCTGGACGCGGTGCACGTAGCGCCGGAAGTCGCGCCGGCGCCGGGCGACGACCGGCTCGCCGTGCAGGCGGATCTCCCCTCCCGTGGCCGGCATCAGGTGGGCCAGCACGCGGGCGATCGTCGACTTGCCCGAGCCGGACTCCCCGACCAGGGCCACGACCTCGCCTCGGTGCAGGTCGAGGTCCACGTCGTCCACCGCGTGCACCACGGCCGAGGTGCGCATCCCGCGCACCGGGAAGTGCTTGCGCAGGCCGACGGCGCTCAGCACGAGCGGTGCCGGAGAGCCCACCTCCGGCCGGGCCGCGGGTGTGCGCCCCGGCACGGGCGAGGGGGCGGAGACGTCTGTCATCGGGTCACCTCGGGTCGCAGGGTGGTGCGGTGGGCGCAGGTCGTGCGCCCACCGCACCGGATCATGGCCTGGTTCAGTCCTGCGTCGGGGTCAGCTTCATCACGAT
Organism: Actinotalea endophytica; assembly: GCF_025717005.1. Lineage (GTDB taxonomy): Bacteria > Actinomycetota > Actinomycetes > Actinomycetales > Cellulomonadaceae > Actinotalea. Next base: position 258,420 of record NZ_JAOVZU010000002.1, on the reverse strand, counting down.
CTGCGCCGCCTGCGGGCCGGTCGGCTGCGGGTTGGCGTACGGGTCCTCGTCACTGGGGAACCCGGTGTAGTTCTGGGTCGAGTACTGCGCGACCGACGGCCTGGCCCAGATCACCATGGCCGGCACGTCCTCGACGTAGTGCTTCTGCACGACCTCGATGGCCGCCTGACGCGACGCGTCGTCCGAGGCGCCGGCGAACTCGGCGAGCGCCTGGGTGACCTCGTCGTTCGAGTACCGGCCGAAGTTCCACGACGCCGTCTCGCCGAGCGGCACGTACTGCGCGCCGTCCATCATGTTCGAGTACATGTTCCACGGCGTGGCGCCGCCGTCGGTCCAGTGCAGCGAGGCCTGGAAGTTGCCGAGCGGGATGATGTCGTTGAACCAGGCGTCCTGGTTCGCCGGCACCACGCTTGCCTCGGCCCCGAGCTGCTCGGCGGCCTGGCGGATCAGGTCGAGCGCCGTGAGGTAGTCGTTCCAGCCGGCCGGGTTGGTCAGCTCGAACGAGACCTTCTCGCCGTCCGGGTCGAGCAGCGCGCCCGAGCCGTCCCAGGTGTACCCGGCGTCGGTGAGCAGCTGCTTGGCACCGTCGACGTCGACCGTGTACTCCTCGCCGGCGTACTCCGAGGCGAGGTAGTCCTCACCGGACGGCATCGGCATGCCGGTCACGCTCGTGATCCCCGGCCAGACGCCGGAGCCGGCGAGCTGGCTGATCTGGGCACGGTCCACGACCATGTTCAGCGCCTTGCGGAAGGCCACGTCGTTGAACGGCTTGGTCTCGTTGTTGAGGAAGAGCACGTCGACGCCGAAGCCACCGCCGGCCGCCTGGTGGAAGTGCTCGGGGTCCTGGGCGATGTAGACGTTCTCGTAGTCGGCGATGAAGGTCCAGCCCCACTGCGCCTCGCCCGTGGTCAGCGCCGTGATGAGAGCGTTGTTGTCGTTGTACGAGGAGTACTGGAGCTTGGCCACCTGCGGCTCGCCACCCCAGTAGTCGGGGTTCGGCACGAGCGTGGCCGCCTGCGGCGTCCAGGAGTCGAGCAGGTACGGCCCGGTGCCCACCGGCTCGGTGTCGGTGTAGGTGACCGGGTCCTCGACGTCGGCCCAGATGTGCTCGGGCACGATCACGGTCTTGTCGAGCTTCACCTGGTTCACGTACTCGGACCGGCTGAACGTGATGGTCGCGGTGCTGCCGTCCGCGGTCGCACTGACCAGCTGCTCGGGGAAGTCGGCGTTGAGCGCCGGGAAGTCGATGAGCAGGTTGAACGTGAAGGCGATGTCCTCGGCCGTGAACGGCTCGCCGTCGCTCCAGCTGACGCCGTCCCGCGCGGTCACGGTGGCGACGGTGTAGTCGTCGTTCCAGTCCACCGCCGTGGCCAGCCACGGGGTCGGGTCGTCCAACGGGTGCAGGTCGTTGACCTGCATGAGGGACTCGTAGATCACCCAGGCGTAGCCGAGCGACTTGGCCGCCGACCCGGTGGGGGCGAGCGGGTTCTGGTTCTCCGACAACGTGCCGTTGGGCATGCCGATGGTCAGGACGGCGTCGCTGCCGCCACCGCTGGTGGTGCCCCCCTGCGTCGCGTCGTCCCCGCCGGTGCTGCTGCTGCACCCGGCGACGAGCGCCACTGCGGCCAGCCCGGCCACGATCCCCGCTGCTCTGCGGTTCATCTCTGTGCCTCCTCGCACATTCCGACCCTGCTCATCCGGTCAGCGGTCCCCGTGGGTGACCGCCTCGCTCGCCCCGTGCGGGCCGAGCGTCCTGCCCCGGCCGGGTGCCCCGGCCGCCCGCTCAGCCCCGGCCCACCTCCTCGTGGTCGAGGTGGACGGTGGTCACCAGGCGCACGTCGGCCACGGATCGGCCGGTGAGCACCCGGTAGTCGCCCGGGGGCGTGCGCCAGGCGTGCGCCGCCACGTCCCAGACCTGCAGCGCGCGCTCGGGCACCCGCACCACGACGTCCCGCTCGGTCCCCGGCGCGAGGCCGATCCGAGCGAACCCCCCGAGCCAGCGAACCGGTCGGTCGCCGTGCGGCCCGGCGGGCGGCTCGAGGTAGACCTGGACGACCTCGCTGCCCGAACGCTCGCCGGTGTTCGCCACCCGGACGGTGACGTCGAGTCCCCCGTCGCTCCGGCCGACCGCCACGTCGCGGTGCTCCCAGGTCGTCCAGCCGAGCCCGTGACCGAAGGGGGCGGCCGGCCGGGTGCCGGCCCGCAGCCAGCCGCGGTAGCCGACGTGCACACCCTCGTCGTAGGCGACGACGCCGTGCACCGGGACCGCGTCGGGAACGGGCACGTCCGCGTCGCGTGCGGGCAGCGTCCACGGCAGGCGTCCGGCCGGCTCGGTGACGCCCAGCAGCACGTCCGCGAGCGCCTGCCCGCAGTCCTGGCCCGGGAACCAGGTCCACAGCACCGTGCGGGCCCGGTCGAGCCACGGCAGCAGCACGGGTGCGCCCGCGTTGACCACCACGACCGCGTCCGGAGCGACGTCGAGGATCCGCTCGACGAGCTCGTCCTGCCGCCCCGGCAGCGCGAGCGAGGTCCGGTCCCAGCCCTCCGACTCGACCTCGTCGTTGGTGCCCACCACCACGACGACCGCCCCGGAGTCGACCGTGGCGGCCGCCTCGACCGCGGCGGCGATCTCCGCATCCACGTCCTCGTCGGGGCGGCGGTGCCGCAGCGCTGCCCGGGCCGCGGACCCGAACCCGCTGGACACGACCTGTGCGGTGGCCGTCAGGCGGACCTCGGCCGGGCCGACCACCGTGATCGGGCAGCCGTCCGGGCTGTTGATGCTCGAGTCGAGCACCACCTCGGCCCCGACCGGCCGGTCGTCGGCGGTCACGAGCACACCGTCGGCCAGGACGCGGTGCCGGCCCACGGTGCCGACCTCGAGCAGGTGGTCGCCCGGTTCAGGAAGGCGCACCACGGCCTCGACCCGGACGTCCTCGACCCCGGGCCCGGGGTCCCGGTCCCAGCCGTCCCAGGAGGTGACCACGGAGGTCCCGAGCTCGACCCCGCCGCGGCCGAGCCGTGTGACGCGGATCCCTGGCGCCCCGGTACCGGGGTCCGCGCAGCGGGCGAGGTCGAGCTCGGGTGCGTGGCGTCGCGCGGCTCCGCCACGCAGCACCGTGACGTCGGCGTCCGGAAGGGCCGCACGCAGCCCGTCGCCCGGTGTGACGACGTGGTCGGGCGTGACGTGGGCGCTGCCGCCGCCCTGCACGAAGGCGTCCACCGCGTTGGGCCCGACGAGCAGCACCGTCCGCAGCGCACTCGGGTCCAGCGGCAGCTGCGCACCGGCGTCGCGCAGCACCACGGTGGCCTGCGCCGCGAGCTCACGCGGCAGGTCCGGGTGCGCGACGGGAACGGGCCGCGGCGGGAGGTCGAGCGCGCCCGTGCGGCGCGCCAGCCGCAGCACCCGGGCGACCTTGTCGTCGATCTCGCGCTCGGGCACCTCACCGGCGCGCACGGCCGCGACGAGCCGCTGCTCCCACGGACCACCCGGACCGGGCATGACCACGTCGAGGCCGCCGTTCGCCGCCTCGACGGTGCGCCGGGCGGCCATCCAGTCGCTCACCACGACCCCGTCGAAGCCCCACTCGTCCTTCAGCACGTCACGCAGCAGACGGGTGTGCTCGGTCGCCGGAGCGGCGAGCACGCCGTCGTCGACCTGGTTGTACGCGGCCATCACCGACCAGACCCCGACCTCGCGCACCGCGTGCTCGAACGGCGCGAGGTACACCTCGCGCAGGGTCCGCTCGTCCACGGTCGCCAGGTACGTCGTGCGGTCGGTCTCGGAGTCGTTCGCGACGAAGTGCTTGAGGCAGGCGGCCACGCCCCCGTCCTGCATGCCGCGCACCACCGCACCACCCATCGAGGACGTGAGCAGCGGGTCCTCGGAGTAGCACTCGAAGTGGCGCCCGGCGACCGGCGTGCGCTGGATGTTGACCTGCGGTGCGAGCACCACGTCCACGCCGTGCCGCCGCGCCTCGGCAGCGAAGAGCGCACCGACACGCCGGGCGAGGTCGAGGTCCCAGGTGGCCGCGAGCGCGGTCGGCGACGGGAGTGACACGGAGGTCTCCGAGGGGTCCTCGCCGGTCCCGCGCACGCCGGCGGGGCCGTCGGACATCACGAGCGACCGGAGCCCGATCTCCTCGACCGCCCGCAGTCGCCATGCCGTGACCCCGGTGAGCAGCCCGACCTTCGTCTCGAGGTCGAGCCGCGCCACGAGATCGGCCAGGTCCGGGCCGGCCGTGGTCGGCGCAGCGGTGGTCACCAAGGGCTCCTCTGAGGTCGGACGTCGATGTCGCGAGCGACAGTCAACCACACTTGCTTACAGGTCAGTAACCAAGTCGGATCACGATATGATCTCGGCCATGGCCACGTCGGGGACGCAGCGGGCGAAGAAGCCCCGCGAGGAGACCGCCCGCCGCCGCGAGGACATCCTGCGGGCCGCGATGAGCACGTTCGGCACCCGCGGTTACAAGAACGGCTCGCTCGCCGAGATCGCCGATCAGGTCGGCATGACCCACGCGGGCGTGCTGCACCACTTCGGGTCCAAGGACCAGCTGCTGCTCGAGATGCTCGACTACCGCGACCGCACCGACGTCGAGCACCTCGCGGACCAGCACATCCCCGGCGGGCTCGACCTGTTCCGCCACCTCGTGACGACGGCGCGCCGCAACGCCGAGCGACCCGGCATCGTGCAGACCTTCGCGGTGCTCTCCGCCGACTCGGTGACCGACGACCACCCGGCCAAGGAGTACTTCCGCGGCCGCTACACCCAGCTGCGCTCGGACATCCGCGAGGCGCTGCACGAGGTGTGCGACCCGGACGACCCGCCGGACGACGCCATGGTCGACGCGGCAGCCGCGGCCGTCCTGGCGGTGATGGACGGCCTGCAGGTGCAGTGGCTGCTCGACCCCGAGGCGGTCGACCTCGCCTACGCCTCCGCCTTCGCGATCGAGGCGGTGCTCACGGCGGCTGTCGGCGGGCGGCGCCGCCGGCGCATGCTCGAGTACTGAGCCGAGCCGTCACCCGGCCCAGCACCTGACCATCCCGCTCGGGCGGGGCCGCCCCGCGCGCCCCGCCCGGCGACGGCTGGTCCCGCCCGGCCCGTTCAGTCCTCGAGGTCGGGCACGGCGCGCCGGTGCGCGAGGTAGTACCGGATGAGCGCCTGCGTCGACGGGTCCTGCGCGTCGAGTGCCGCCCGGTCCCCCGCGACCGCGGGAGCGATCTCGAGCGCGAGCTTCTTGCCCAGCTCGACCCCCCACTGGTCGAACGAGTCGATCCCCCAGACGATCCCCTGCACGAAGGTGATGTGCTCGTACAGGGCGACGAGCTGACCGAGCACCGACGGCGTGAGCGACGGGCCCATGATCGACGTGGTCGGACGGTTCCCGGAGAACACCCGAGCAGGCACGATCGCCTCGGCGGTGCCCTCGGCCCGCACCTCGTCGGCGGTCTTGCCGAAGGCGAGCGCCTTGGTCTGCGCGAAGAAGTTGGACAGGAACAGCTCGTGCACGTCGGGACGGCCCGGCGCGTCGACGTCGACCAGCGGGTGCGCAGGGTGCGCCATCGCGATGAAGTCGGCCGGGATCAGCCTGGTGCCCTGGTGGATGAGCTGGTAGAACGCGTGCTGGCCGTTCGTACCCGGCTCACCCCAGAAGACCTCGCCGGTCTGGGTGGTCACCGGGGTGCCGTCCCACCGCACGGACTTGCCGTTGGACTCCATGGTGAGCTGCTGGAGGTAGGCCGCGAACCGGTGCAGGTGCTGGTCGTAGGGCAGCACGGCGTGGGTGTGCGCGCCGAAGAAGTTCGTGTACCAGACGTTGAGCAGGCCCATCAGCACGGGCACGTTCCGGGCGAACGGCGTCGAGCGCAGGTGCTCGTCGACCGCGTGGAAACCGGCGAGCATCTGCCCGAACGCGTCCGGGCCGATCGCGATCGCGAGCGACGTGCCGATCGCCGAGTCCATCGAGTAGCGCCCGCCGACCCAGTCCCAGAAGCCGAACGCGTTGGACGGGTCGATGCCGAACTCGGCGACCTTGTCCAGCGCCGTGGACACCGCGACGAAGTGCTGCGCGACCGCGTCCGTGCGGGCTTCGTCGGTGTCCTCGATCGCACCGACCTCGACCAGCCGCCGCCACAGCCACGCGCGCGCCAGGCGCGCGTTGGTCAGCGTCTCGAGGGTCGTGAAGGTCTTCGACGCGACGATGAACAGCGTCGTGGTCGGGTCCAGGTCCTCGACGGTCTCGGCCAGGTCGGTCGGGTCGATGTTCGAGACGAAGCGCACCTCCAGACCGGGCTGGACGTACGGCTTGAGCGCCTCGTACGCCATCACCGGACCGAGGTCGGAACCGCCGATACCGATGTTGACGACGGTGGCGACGGGCTTGTCCGTGACACCGGTCCACGCGCCCGAGCGAACCTTCTCGGCGAACTCGTAGACCTTGTCGAGCACGGCCTGCACGTCGCCGTCGACGTCCTGGCCGTCGACCACGAGGCCCGGCGTGGCGCCCGCAGGCCGGCGGAGTGCGGTGTGCAGCACCGCACGGTTCTCGGTGATGTTGATCCGCTCGCCGGTGAGCATCGCCTCGACCCGCTCGGCCAGACCGACCTGCTCGGCGAGCTGCACGAGCAGGTCGAGCGTCTCGTCGGTGATGAGGTTCTTCGACAGGTCGACGTGCAGGTCGGCGACGGTGTGCGTGAAGCGGTCAGCACGGGCGGGGTCCGCTGCGAACCAGCCCCGCAGGTCCGGCGAGAGCGCAGCGTGGTGCGCGGCGAGGGCCTGCCAGGCCGGGGTGGTCGTCGGGTCGACGGGCGTGCGGGTCACGGTGCCTCCTGTAGGTCGGCTCCACCGTAGTCCCGCGCACCCGGGACCGAACCCCCACGCGGTCCCACCGAGACCCCGCCCGCAGCGCCGCGAGCCGCGCCGCGGAGATTGTCGTCGACGCGTGTCGGCGCCTCGGGCGAGGCTGGGCCCATGGACGCCTCCGACACCCTGCACCGCTACCTCACCGGCCAGCGCGAGGTCCTGCTGGCCAAGCTCGACGGACTCTCCGGGTACGACACCCGCCGCCCGCTGGTCGGCACCGGCACGAACCTGCTCGGGCTGGTCAAGCACGTCGCCTGCATCCAGCTCGGCTACCTCGGGGACTGCTTCGACCGGCCGTCCGGCATCCCGATGCCGTGGGACCTCCACCCGGACGACCCGGACGCGGACCTGTGGGTCCCGGCCGAGGAGTCGACCGACGACGTGCTGGACCTGTTCCGGCGGTCGGCCGAGCACGCGGACGCGACCCTCGCGGCGCTGCCGCTGGACACGGTGGGCACCGTCCCGTGGTGGTCGCCCGAGCGGCGGCACCCGACGCTCCACGCCGTCGCCGTGCACCTCCTGGTCGACATGGCGCGGCACGCCGGTCAGGCGGACATCCTGCGCGAGGGGCTCGACGGCGCGATCGGATACCTCCCGTCGGCGCCGAACCTCCCGGACCGCGATGCGGCCGGCTGGGCCGCTCATGTCGCGCGGGTCGAGGCCGCCGCACGCGCCGTCTCAGACATGGGATGACAGTTCGGTCACGACCCGGCACCAGGACGGTCACGGCGCTCGCGATCGAGCCGGGCGGCCTCGTACCGTCGTCGGGCAGGGGCGAGGGCCGTCCCTGCGCCCAGGAGGTGCGGGGTGCGGACGGTGCTGGTCGCGTTGGCGACCTTGCTCACCCTCCTCGTCGCCGCGCCCGCGCACGCCGAGGAGCAGGTCCCGCCCGAGGTCAGCGCGCTCGCCCGGGTCAACGGCCTGCCGTACCTCGCGAAGTCCCTCTCCGGCGCTGAGGCCCTCGAGCCCAGCCGGCTCGGGCTCACCGCGGCGCACGCGGTGCACGAGTTCGACGACGCGTGGATCGACGGCGCAGAAGACGCCGCCGTGATCACCCCGACGACCGGCTGGGTCGTCCCGTGGACGGACAACGGACTCCCCGCCGGGCTGCTACGGATCGAGCTGGTCGCGGGCTCGCCCACCATCACCGGTGCCGAGCGCGACCCGGTCGTCGCCGGCGCCCTGGTCAGCTGGGACGGGCAGGGAGACCTGGTCGAGGAACCCCAGCGCGCCCGCTGGTTCGCGTTGCAGGGCACCACCCTGGTGACGCTCGCCGGCGACGGCGAGGACGGCGTCCCGCTCGCGTCGTCCTACCCGACCAGCTCCTACGCGGCCGACCTGCGGGCCTCCGGCGCGACGACCCCGAGCCCCGCGCCGGGCGCCCTGCTCTCCGCGTCCTCGCCACCGCCGGTCGCGGCGCTCACCGCGCTCGTCGGCCTGCTGCTGGCCGCGGGCCTGGTGACCGCGATCGCCGCGGCGCGTCGCCGGACTGCGTCAGCCCGCTAGCCGGCCCAGCCGGTCGGCGGCCTCCGCGAGCAGCTCGGCGCGCTTGACGAAGGTGAAGCGCACGCGCGACCTCAGCGCACGGTCCGCGGTCGAGCCCGCCCGGCAGAACGCGCTCACCGGCACCGCCACCACGCCGGCGAGCTCGGGCAACCGCCGGCACAGCTCGACGCCCTCGTCGAAGCCGAGCGGTGCACCGTCGGCCACGACGAAGTAGGTGCCCTGGGGCACGACCACGTCGAACCCGGCCGACCGCAGGCCCCCGACCAGCAGGTCGCGCCGCTGCGCGAGCGAGGCCGCGAGGTCGCGCAACCACAGCTCGGTGCGGCCGTCGTCGTCCGCGAGCGCCGCTGCGACGGCCGGCTGGAACGGCGCACCGGACGCGTAGGTGAGGTACTGCTGCACGGTGCGGACCGCGCTCACCAGCGCCGCGGGCCCGGTGACCCAGCCGACCTTCCACCCGGTCAGGGACAGGGACTTGCCTGCCGACGAGACCGTCAGGGTGCGCCCGGCCATGCCGGGCAGCGTCGCGACCGGGACATGTCGCACACCGTCGAACACGAGGTGCTCGTAGACCTCGTCCGTGACCACGAGCAGGTCCCGCTCGACGGCGAGCGCGGCGACCGCGGCGAGCTCGTCGTCGGTGAGCACCGTCCCGGTCGGGTTGTGCGGGGTGTTCAGCAGGATCATCCGGGTGGCCGGACCGACGGCCGAGCGCAGCCGCTCGACGTCCAGGGCGAACCGACCCTCCTGCGGCAGCAGCGGCACCGTGACGTGCCGGGCGCCGGTCATCGCGAGCACGCCGGCGTACGCGTCGTAGAACGGCTCGAGCGTGAGCACCTCCTCGCCGGGCCCGACCAGCGCCAGCAGGCTCGCCGCGATCGCCTCGGTCGCTCCTGTGGTGACCAGCACCTGGGTGGCCGGGTCGAGGTCCGTGCCGTAGTAGCGCGCCTGGTGGGTCGCGATGGCCGCACGGAGCAGCGGTTCGCCGCCGCCCGGCGGGTACTGGTTGCGGCCGCTGCGCAGGGCGTCGACGGCCGCCTCGCGCACGTGTGCCGGGCCGTCCGTGTCGGGGAAGCCCTGCCCGAGGTTGATCGCGCCGGTGGCCACGGCGAGCGCGCTCATCTCGGCGAACACCGTCGGCCGCACGACCCCGTCGGCACCGACCAGCCCCGCGGCTCGGGCAACCTGCTGCCAGCGCTCCATGCGCACAGGGTAGGGCGGCCGGCCCGGGCGACCATGCGCGCCGAGCAGGCCAACGGCCCCGCGCCCGTCCGCCTCGGCTCAGTCCCGGCTCAGTCCCGGCTCCGTCCCGGCTCAGTCCCGGGCCAGTCCCGGCTCCGTCCCGGCTCAGTCCCGGATCGGTCCCGGATCGGTCCCGGCTCAGTCCGCGAGCGCCTCGGGGTCCGCGCCCATCGCGATCCAACCGTCCCGCCGGTAGGCGGGCGTCGCGAACGCCAGCACCCCGGTCACGAGCAACGTGCTGGCGAGGATCACGGACGACATCGCGACCGCGTCGCCGCCGAGCAGCCCGACGGTCGAGCCGATCGCGCCGGCGACCCCGCCCTGCAGGAAGCCGATCGTCGCGGCGGCCGTCCCGGCACGCTCGCCGTGCCGGCTCAGGGCGAGCGCCGAGGCGTTCGCCGTGACGAACCCGAGCATCATCAGGGTCAGCCAGAGCGGGGTCAGCAGCGCGGCCACCCGGCCGAGGTCGGCGAGCGCGACCAGCAGCATCGCGCCGGCCCCGAGCACCGCGAGCGGCGCGGCGGAGCGCAGCAGCCGCGCGGGTCCGGCCCTGCGCACCAGGGCCGCGTTGGTCTGCGTGCCGATCACGATCGCGATGCCGCCGAGCGCGAAGACGAACGCGAACGACTGCGCGCTCAGCCCGAACTGCTCCTGCAGCACGAACGAGGAGCCCGAGACGTACGCCATGATCACCGCCTGGGCCAGGCCCGGGATGATCGCGAACGCCATGAACCGTCGGTCCTGCAGCAGGGCCAGGTAGCCGCGAGCGAGGGCGAGCGGGCGCTGCCGGCGCCGACGCTCGGGCGGCAGGGTCTCGGGCAGCGCGACGATCACGATCACGAGCACGACCGCGGCGACCCCGGCGACGACGACGAAGACGGCACGCCAGCCCCAGTGCGCAGCGACCAACGAGCCGATCGTCGGCGCGAACAGCGGCGCCGCGACGATCACGAGCATGAGCCGGGACATCAACCGGGCAGCGTCGGCACCGGTGAACCGGTCCCGGATGGTGGCCATCGACACGACGTTCGCGGCCGCCGCGGTGAACCCCTGGAGCACCCGGAGCGCCGAGAGGACCGCGATCGACGGCGCGATCGCGCACAGCAGCGACAGGACCAGCTGAGCCGCGAGGCCGGTGATCGCCGGCGTGCGGCGGCCCACTCGATCCGACCACGGGCCCATCACGAGCTGGCCGACCGCGAGGCCCATCACGAGCCCGGTGACGGTGAACTGCGCGCCGGCCACCGTCGTGCCGAGGTCCTCGGCGACCCGCGGCAGCGACGGGAGGTAGATGTCGATCGACACGGCCGGGAGCATCGCGAGCGTCCCGGTGAGGAAGACGAAGAGCGCGGTCCCGCCGCGAGGCGCCGCGCCCGTCACGGCCGTGCGACCGCGCGCGGGCACGGCCGAGCCGGCGGGTTCATGGGGCACGGGGACAAGTATGGCCCGCGTCGTATCGATTCGACATCGCAATCCCACGATCCGGCGCGGCGCGCGTCGGTGCCGCGCGCCATGCTGGGGCCATGTGCGGGCGCTACGCCTCGTTCCGCGCGGCGCAGGACCTGGCCGACGCGTTCGGAGTCGACCCCGAGGACGTCGCGGAGGACGCCGCAGGCCTCCCGCCGTCCTGGAACCTCGCCCCGACCGACCCGGTCCGGATCGTCGTCGAACGGCCCGAGAAGCTCCCCGACGGCACGCACGGCGACCTGGTCAGGTCGTTGCGCCTCGCCCGCTGGGGCCTGGTCCCCGGCTGGGCCAAGGACCCGTCGGTCGGCTCCCGGATGATCAACGCGCGGATCGAGACGCTCGCCGAGAAGCCCGCCTTCCGCAAGGCGCTCGCCGCACGCCGCTGCCTCGTCCCGGCCGAGGGCTACTACGAGTGGACCGACCCGCCGGCGGGCGCGCCGAAGAGCACCCGCAAGACCCCGCACTGGATCCACCCGGCGGACGGCGGCCTCCTGGCGTTCGCCGGCCTCTACGAGTTCTGGCGCGACCCGACCCGCGCGGACGACGACCCGCACCGTTGGCTCGTGTCGATGACGATCGTCACCGGCGGTGCGCCCGCGGACGACCCCGTGATCGGACCGCTGCACGACCGCCAGCCGGTGCTGGTCACGCCGGACCGTTGGTCCGCGTGGCTCGACCCGGACCGGACCCCGCAGGACGCGCTCGCGCTGCTCGGCGACGCCCCGACCGGTCTGACCGCGGTGCCCGTGTCGACCGACGTGAGCTCGGTGCGCAACGACGGCCCCCACCTGATCGAGCCGGTCTGACGCCGAGCGGCCCGGTCCGTCACCCCTCGGCGATGAGCAGGCTGGGTCGCAGCTCTCCGATCCCGGCGACCTCACGGGCCTCGAGCGGCTCGAGGAGGAACCGTCCGGCGAGGTTGGCCGCGGTCACCTCGTCGACGAGCACGCGGCCCGGGCCCGCCTCGTCGCACAGCCGCGACGCGAGCGAGACCGACGGCCCGAAGATGTCGCCGAACCGGGAGAGCACGCGCCCCCACACCAGCCCGGCGCGCAGCGGTGCGTCCGTCTCCGGACCGAACGCCCTGACCAGACCGAGCGCGACCTCGGCACCGGTCGCCGGGTCGTCCGCGACGAAGAGGATCGCGTCGCCCACCGTCTTGATCACCCGTCCCCCGTGCTCGGTGACCACGTCGCGCGCACGAGCCTCGAACCCCTGCACGTACTCCGCGAGCGCCGCCGCGCCCAGGTGCGCCGTGCGGGTGGTGAAGCCGACGACGTCGGCGAGCCCGACCGCCCGGGTGAGCGGCAGCTCGTCGTCGTCCGGGGCGGCGAGGTCCGCGTTGGCGGCCGTGCGCAGCGCGATCGCCGCGACGTGCCGGCGCCAGGCGTGCACCAGTCCCTTCTCCAGCAGACCGCTGACCACGAGCATCCGGTCGAGCAGCAGCCGACGGGCCTCGCTGTCCCGGATCCCGTACCTGCCGACCAGGTGCTCGATGATCGTCTCGGACTGCCACGCGACGAGCCGCTCGACCGAGTGACCCATCGCCCGGACCAGCGACACCCCGGCGTCGGGACGCAGGTCGAACTCCCGGCTGGCACCGACGAACGCGCCGATGACCTCGGCATCCGCCGCGGTGAACCCGGCCTCGCCCGCGCCCGGCAGGTGCAGGCCGAGTGCGTGCCAGAAGGTCCGCACCTCGTCCTCGCGGACGTGCGCGAGCCGCGCCACGTCCTCGACGGTCAGGTCACGCGGGCCGCCGAGGAGCGCGTCGTCGAGCGCCGCCAGCGCGGCGACCAGGTCGGGGGGTAGCCCGGCGTCGTGCGATTCGGCCACCCCGTCAGGCTAGCCCCCGGCGGAGCGAGCCGTGTGAGGTGGGTCACGTCCGGCGTATCCGGACGTCCCCCGCGTGGACCGCCCGCACCTGCCCGGCGGCCTCGACCAGGAGCGCTCCGTCCGGCGCGAGCCCTGCGACCACGCCGACCAGCCGCTCGCCCCCCGGGAGCTCGACGGCGACCTCCCCCGGAGCGGCGGACATCGCCCGCCACGCCTCGGTCAGCCCGGCGGCCGTCGCGTCGCCGCCGGCCGCCTGCCAGGCCTCGTCCATCGCGACCAGGTGGCTCAGCACCGCGGCGAGGACGTCGTCCCGGCGGACCGCGACCCCAGCGAGCAGCAGCGACGTGGCACTGTCCACCGGGAGCTGGTCGGCCTCCTGGGAGACGTTCACGCCGAACCCGAGCACCACCGAACGCACCTGCTGGTCGGCCGCGACCCGGTCGCCCGCCACCACGTCCGCGAGCACCCCGGCGACCTTGCGGTAGGCACCCCAGCCCGCGAGCTCGCCCTCGGCCGGCAGCAGGACGTCGTTCGGCCACTTCACCTCGGCGGCCGCGCCGAGGTCACGCAGCCCGGCCGCGACCGCCAGCCCACCGATCAGCGGCAGCCAGCCGAGCAGCTCGGCCGGGACGTCCGGACGCAGCAGCACCGACGCGGTGAGCGCGACGCCCGGTGGTGTGGTCCAGGTCCGCCCGGAACGCCCCCGGCCCGCCTGCTGGTGGGCCGCCACCAGGACCGACCGGTCCGGCCACGCCTCCGGGTCGGCCCGCACCGCCTCGGCGAGCTCGGTGTTGGTCGAGCCCACCGCGCCCCGCACCTCGACCCGACCGGCCCCGACCGCGACCAGCCGCTCCACGAGGTCCCGCGCACCGAGATCCATGTCGCCACGCTAGCCCGTCGGGCTGCCCGGCACGCTCGGAGCCGCGCAGCACCGTTCGATGCCGGTTTGTACGATCCAGCACAACGGACCAGGACGACACGGTCGGGATTCACACTCAGGATGTCGGGTCCCGACAACTAGCCTGCTGCGAGTGACCGACCAGTCCGTGCGCGCCACGACCACGACCGCCGACCGCCTCGCCGACCTCGAACGCCGCACCGCCGAGATCGCCGCGACCGAGGAGGCCACCGCTCCCAAGCAGCACGCGAGGGGCAAGAAGACCGCCCGCGAGCGGATCGAGACCCTGCTCGACGAGGGCAGCTTCACCGAGCTCGACGCGCTGGTCCGGCACCGCTCGACGAACTTCGGCCTGGACGCACGGCGCATCTCCGGCGACGGCGTCATCACCGGCCACGGGACGGTCGACGGCCGTCCGGTCGCCGTCTACAGCCAGGACTTCACGGTGTTCGGCGGTTCGCTCGGCGAGGTGCACGGCCAGAAGATCACCAAGGTCATGGACCTCGCGCTGCGCACCGGCATGCCGGTGATCGGCATCCTGGACGGCGGCGGCGCGCGGATCCAGGAGGGCGTGGCCGCCCTCACCCAGTTCGCCGAGATCTTCCGGCGCAACGTCGCGGCCTCCGGCGTGATCCCGCAGATCTCGCTCATCCTCGGACCCAGCGCGGGCGGCGCCGTCTACTCCCCCGCCCTGACCGACTTCATCGTCATGGCCGACGGCACCTCGAACATGTTCATCACCGGTCCGGACGTGATCCGGGCGGTCACCGGCGAGGACGTCGGCTTCGAGGAGCTCGGCGGCGGCCAGACGCACAACTCCCGCTCGGGCGTCGCGCACTACCTCGGCACGGACGAGGACGACGCGATCGACTACGTGCGCACGCTGCTCGGCTACCTCCCGTCCAACAACCTCTCGGACGCACCGGTCTGGCCCGAGGACGTCGAGCGCCCCGAGGCGCTGGACGTCTCCGAGGAGGATCTCGAGCTCGACACCCTCGTCCCGGACTCCGACAGCCAGCCGTACGACATGCGCACGGTCGTGGAGCACGTGCTCGACCACGGTGACCTGTTCGAGGTCCAGCCCCTGTACGCGCAGAACGTGATCATCGGCTTCGGCCACGTCGAGGGCCACACCGTCGGGGTGGTGGCGAACCAGCCGCTGCAGATGGCCGGCACGCTCGACATCAACGCGGCGGAGAAGGCCGCGCGGTTCGTGCGGACCTGCGACGCGTTCGGCATCCCGGTGCTCACCTTCGTCGACGTGCCGGGCTTCCTGCCGGGCACCGACCAGGAGTGGAACGGCATCATCCGCCGCGGCGCGAAGCTGATCTTCGCCTACGCCGAGGCGACCGTGCCGCTGGTCACGATCATCACGCGCAAGGCCTACGGCGGCGCGTACATCGTGATGGGCTCCAAGCAGCTGGGCGCGGACGTCAACCTCGCCTGGCCCACCGCACAGATCGCCGTGATGGGCGCGTCCGGAGCGGTGAACATCCTCCAGCGGGCCGCGCTGAAGTCCGTGGCCGACGCGGGCGGCGACGTCGACGCCGAGCGGGCGCGGCTCGTCGCGGACTACGAGGAGGCCCTGGTGAACCCCTACGACGCGGCCGAGCGCGGGTACGTCGACGCGGTGATCGCGCCGTCGCAGACCCGCACGCAGGTGGTCCGGGCGCTGCGCACGCTGCGCACCAAGCGGGCCGCGCTGCCCGCCAAGAAGCACGGGAACATCCCGCTGTGACGCCCGAGGTGAGGGTGGTCCGCGGGGCCCCGGACGAGCTCGAGCTGGCCGCGCTGGTCGCAGGCCTGGCGGCGGGTGCGAGCGCGGGAGCCGCGGTGCGCGCGGTGGCCGACCTCGACGAGTCCGAGACCGACGCCCGGCGCCGCTGGCGGGACGCCGTGCACCGGTTGTCCGGCACGCCCCCGCGCGGGGGCGACGCGTGGCGCTGGAGCCTGCGCTGATCAAACCGGACGACCGGCCGGCCGCGCGGCCCTAGGGTCGTGGCCATGACTGACGACGCCCGTCCCACCAGGACCCCCAGCGCGATCGACGCGATCGCCGACCAGTACGTGCTCACCCTCGCCGAGCTCAACCCGCTCGGCGCGACGGTGATGGGCCTGTCCGGCTACGACCACCTCATGCCGGACCTGTCGCCCGCGGGCCACGAGGCGGGCGCCCGCGCCGCGCGCGAGACGCTGGCCCAGCTCGAGGACGCCGAGCCGGTCGACGACACGGACCGGGTCACGGTCGCCGCGATGCGCGAGCGCCTCGGCCTGATGCTCGAGCTGCACGAGGCGGACGAGCTCCTCGGCCTGCTCAACAACATCGCGTCGCCGGTCCAGGACCTGCGGGACGTCTTCGACCTCATGCCGACCGACACGGCCGAGCAGTGGGGCAACGTCGCGTCCCGGCTCGAGGCGCTGCCGACCACGATGGCCGGGGTGGTCTCGTCGCTGCAGCTGGCCGCCTCGCGTGGCCGGGTCGCGGCGATCCGCCAGGTCCGGGAGTGCGCGCGCCAGGCCGACGAGCTCGCCGGGTCCGAGTCCTTCTTCACCAAGCTGGTGCGCGGCGCGGCAGCCGAGCAGGCGCTCGCCCAGTCCGACGACCCGGCCGGGCTGGCGTCCCGGCTCGAGGCCGGTGCTGCCGCGGCGCGCGCCGCCTACGGTGAGCTCGCCGCGTACCTGCGCGACGAGCTCACGCCGCTCGCCCCGGCCGAGGACGCGTTCGGCCGCGAGCGCTACCAGCTCTGGTCGCGCCTGTTCCTCGGCGCCACGGTCGACCTCGACGAGACGTACGAGTGGGGCCTGGCCGAGCTCGACCGGGTGGTGGCCGAGCAGGAGGCCGTCGCGGCCGAGATCGCCGGGCCCGGAGCGAGCGTCGAGCAGGCGATCGCCGTGCTGGACGCCGACCCGACGCGCACGCTCCGGGGCACCGAGGCGCTGCAGGCCTGGATGCAGGAGACCGCGGACGCGGCGATCGACGCGCTCGACGGCGCGCACTTCGACATCGCCGAGCCGTTGCACACCCTGGAGTGCCGGATCGCGCCGACCCAGGTAGGTGGCATCTACTACAGCGGCCCGTCGGACGACTTCTCCCGGCCGGGTCGGATGTGGTGGTCCGTGCCGCCGGAGGTCACGACGTTCAACACGTGGCGCGAGAAGACCACCGTCTACCACGAGGGCGTGCCGGGCCATCACCTGCAGGTGGCCCAGGCGGTCTACCTGCGCGACACGCTCAACTCGTGGCGCCGGCTGGCGTGCTGGGTCAGCGGGCACGGCGAGGGCTGGGCGCTGTACGCCGAGCGCCTGATGGCCGAGCTGGGCTTCCTGGACGACCCGGGCGACCGGCTCGGCATGCTCGACGGTCAGCGGATGCGGGCGGCGCGTGTGGTGTTCGACATCGGCGTGCACCTCGGCAAGCCGTGCCCGGAGCGCTGGGGCGGCGGGACCTGGGACGCGGACAAGGCGTACGAGTTCCTCAAGTCCAACGTCAACATGCCCGAGGGCTTCGTGCGGTTCGAGTGGAACCGGTACCTCGGTTGGGGTGGCCAGGCGCCGTCCTACAAGATCGGCCAGCGGCTGTGGGAGACGATCCGGGACGAGACCGCCGCGGCACGGCGCGCTCAGGGCCTCGAGCCGGACCTCAAGGAGTTCCACGCCACGGCGCTGGCCCTCGGGTCGGTCGGTCTGGACGTGCTGCGCGACGCGCTCGCACCGGCCGCGGCACCTACCGCGTGACGACCTAGCCTGGGCCCGTGACGACGCTGCTGCTCGCCTCCGCCTCGCCCGCACGCCTGTCGACCTTGCGTTCGGCGGGCATCGAGCCCGTGGTGCGGGTCTCGGGCGTGGACGAGGACGCGGTGCTGGCCGCGGCGGCCGAGCAGGCCGGCGCGGCCCTCCCGCCGGCCGACGCGGTGCTCGCCCTGGCCCGCGCCAAGGCGCACGCGGTGCTGCCGACGCTCGAGCACGTCCCGCACGACGACCACGGGACCGAGCTGCCGGACGACCTCGTGGTGCTCGGTTGCGACTCGCTGCTCGAGCTCGACGGCGAGGCACTCGGCAAACCGGCGGACCCCGCGGACGCGATCGCGCGCTGGCGGCGGATGCGCGGGCGCAGCGGTGTGCTGCACACCGGCCACTGGCTGGTCGACGAGCGCGACGGGGCGACCGGTGAGGTCGGCGCGACGGCGTCGACGGTGGTGCACTTCGCCGACCTCTCCGACGCCGAGATCGAGGCGTACGTCGCGACCGGCGAGCCGCTGGCGGTGGCCGGGGCCTTCACGATCGACGGGATCGGCGGGCCGTTCGTCACGGGCCTCGAGGGCGACCACCACACCGTCGTCGGGCTGAGCCTGCCGCTGCTGCGCGACCTCCTCGGCCGGCTCGACGTCACGGTGCCGTCGCTGTGGGCCGGCAGCCCCGGTGCCACCGCGGGCGCCACCACGGCCGCCGGCCGGACGGGCTTCGTGCTGCGGACCCCGCGCCTGGTGATCCGCTCGATGACGGCCGAGCACGCCCGGACGCTCGCGGCCTACCGCTCCGAGCCCGAGGTCGCCAGGTACCAGAGCTGGGACGCGCCGTTCACGCTCGCACAGGCACGCGCGTTCGTCGCCGAGGTGGCCGGCCGCGACCCGGTGAGCCCGGGGCGTTGGGTCCAGCTCGCGGTCGAGGCGGACGGCGAGCACGTCGGCGACCTCGCGGTGCGGGTCGACCCGGACGGCGAGCAGGCGCGGGTCGGCGTGACGTTCGCGGGTGCGGCGCAGGGCCGCGGCTACGCCACCGAGGCGCTCGACGCGCTCGTCGACCACCTGTTCAGCGCCGGCCTGCACCGGGTGGTCGCCGACTGCGACGCCCGGAACACGGCCTCGGCGCGGCTGCTCGAGCGGGTCGGCATGCGCCGCGAGGCGGAGCACCGCTCCGCGGCGTTCTGGAAGGGCGAGTGGACCGACGAGTACGTGTACGCCGTGCTGCGGGACGAGTGGCGGCACGACACGTAGCAGGCATTTCCCACGACATTCGCAGGAAAAAACCAGGCCCACGCCTTGCCGCCGACCCTCCCGCGAGTGATCCTGGCGGTGCAGAGCCGTAAGGAGCACGCGATGCTCGTCGACGCAGGAAGAGCGGTCGACCTCGGCACTCGGACGCTGGGGCCGTCAGGCCCGGCTGTCGTCTACGTGGACCGTGAGGTGCGCGAGCCCGGCGACGTG
The DNA here is from genome assembly GCF_025717005.1 of Actinotalea endophytica. Classification (GTDB taxonomy): domain Bacteria; phylum Actinomycetota; class Actinomycetes; order Actinomycetales; family Cellulomonadaceae; genus Actinotalea. The sequence goes on along the minus strand of NZ_JAOVZU010000002.1, from coordinate 239,405 downwards.
GTCGTCGGCCCCCGTACGCACTCCCTCACCAGCCCTGCACTCCTGGTGTTCCGGGACGAGATGCCGGGTGCCAACTGGCTGCACCCGTGCACATATGCGCTGGTCGATGCGCAGTCCGGTGAGCTGGTGCTCACCGTCCCAGCCGACCGCCCGCCCGTGTTCGGCCGCCTGCCGGAGACGTGGGTCGTCGCGGTCGATCCGGAAGGGCGGGCGGACCTCGCACCGCCCTGAGGCTCCGAGGAGGAGCTCATGAAGGACCCCCGCAGGAAGCTCAACGAACACACCCTCGAACGCGCACGCGCGAACGCCTTCGCGGCCCTCACCCCCGATGACGCCGCCACCCACCACCTGGGCGTCGTGCCCCGGATGATGCGCAAGGGCGACGTGCTCAGCCTCGTCGACCGGCGGATCGAGGTCCCGCAGGACTCGATCCTGGTCTTCGAGGACCAGATGCCGGGAGCGAACTTCGGCCACCCGTGCCGGTACCTGTTCCACTCCCCGGCCGACGGCGCGATCGTCCATACCGCCGAGGCGCTGTTCCCGCCGGAGGTCGCCGACCCACGACTGCGGCCCGAGTACTTCCACGAGCCGCTGGCGATGGCGGAGTCGCGGGCGAGCCTCTACAGCAGGTTCGACTGGTCGACGGTCCCGCAGCACCCGTGGCTCGTCGACGACAACCGGTTCGCGCTGCTGTTCACCAGCCAGATCAGCAACCGGCGCCACGTCGAGGACATCGAGTTCGCCTACCGCGTGCTGTGCCACCGGTTCGGCTTCCCGGCGTCGAACGTCTACGTGCTGTGCTTCGACGGCACGATCGACTCGACCGACTACCACGGCCCCGACATGGCCACCTGGGTCGGCGACGGGACGCCGTACCAGATGAACGTCTCCAGCGCCGCGACCAAGGCGAGCCTGCAGTCGACGCTGACCACGATCGGCGGCCGGATGAACGCCGACAGCCTGCTCTTCGTGCACACCAACAACCACGGCGCACCGTCCGGCCTGTGCATCGACTCGACCTCGGTGCTCACGCCGGCCGAGTGGTCCACGATGCTCGACGGCATGGATCCGTTCGGCACCCTCGTGGTGACCATGGAGCAGTGCTACTCGGGCGCGTTCCTGCAGCCGACGCTCGACCACAGCCGGGCCGACCGGACCTCCTTCGCGAGCGCGGTCCCCGCCGACAAGGTGAGCGCCGGGGACTCCCACTTCGACCAGTGGGCCCGGGCCTGGTTCGAGTCGGTCAACGGCTCGACCGCCTACGGCGCGAGCCTGGCCCACCAGCCGGACGCGAACGGCAACGGCCGGGTGAGCGCACGCGAGGCGTTCGACTACTCCGACGCCTACGACTACGACACGTACTACGACGACCCGCAGTACGGCGACGCCCCGTCGGGGTGCGGCGCGGGGATCTACTTGACGAAGGCGCCGACGCTCGCGGACATCATCCGCGAGCTGCTCGACAAGTACCTCGCGATCGAGGGTCACCTCATCAAGCACCCGATCCCGGACCCGCCGCCGGACTGGGCCGTCAGGCTGCTCGCGTCGCTCGACGACGCCGAGGCCCTCGCGAGCCGGCTCGCGTCGGTCGACGGCCGGGGGGTCGGCGAGCTGGTCGAGGAGTCGCTCGCGCACGCCGCCGAGATCGCGATGGCCGGGCACGCGAAGTGAGGCACGGCTCGTGACACCCGCGGCCTGAGGTCCGCGGAGCGACGCGCCGGAGGTGCCGCACGGGAGGAGGGCCCGAGCGGCACCGCCGTCGCCTGCCATGGAACGGCCCGGTGACCCCTGGTCGGAAGGCGACAAACCCGCCCGCACGGCCCTTGTCGAAGCCCACAGTCTTGCCCGCGCCCCGGGCTCGTGGAGGGGCGCAGCGAGACCCGCACGTTACGGTGAGCCGTGCCCGAGATCCGCAAGGTGCTCATCGCCAACCGCGGTGAGATCGCCGTTCGCATCGCCAGGGCGTGCGCCGACGCACGCGTGGCCTCCGTCGCCGTCTACGCCGACCCCGACCGCGAGGCGCTGCACGTCCGGCTGGCCGACGAGGCGTTCGCCCTCGGTGGTGCCCGTGCCCAGGAGACCTACCTCGACATCGACAAGCTGCTCGACGTCGCGCGACGTTCCGGGGCCGACGCGGTGCACCCGGGCTACGGCTTCCTCGCCGAGAACGCCGAGTTCGCTGCCCGGGTCATCGACGCCGGGCTGACCTGGATCGGCCCGCCGCCCGCCGCGATCGAGAGCCTCGGCGACAAGGTCAGCGCCCGGCACATCGCCCAGCGCGCCGGCGCGCCCCTCGTGGCCGGGACGCCGGACCCGGTGTCGGGTGCGGACGAGGTCGCGGCCTTCGCGGCCGAGCACGGGCTGCCGATCGCCATCAAGGCCGCGTTCGGCGGTGGCGGCCGCGGCCTCAAGGTGGCCCGCACGGCCGACGAGATCGCCGAGCTGTACGAGTCCGCGGTCCGCGAGGCGACCGCGGCGTTCGGGCGCGGCGAGTGCTTCGTCGAGCGCTACCTCGACTCGCCGCGGCACGTCGAGACCCAGTGCCTCGCGGACGAGCACGGCACGGTCGTGGTGGTCTCGACCCGCGACTGCTCGTTGCAGCGCAGGCACCAGAAGCTCGTCGAGGAGGCGCCGGCGCCGTACCTGTCCGACGAGCAGGTCGCGACCCTCCACCGGGCGTCGAAGGCGATCCTGCTCGAGGCGGGCTACGTCGGCGCCGGGACCTGCGAGTTCCTGGTCGGCCGCGACGGCACGGTGTCGTTCCTCGAGGTCAACACCCGGCTCCAGGTCGAGCACCCGGTCACCGAGGAGGTCACCGGGGTGGACCTGGTCCGCGAGCAGCTGCGGATCGCGTCCGGCGAGCCGCTCGGCTACAGCGAGGTCCCGACCCGTGGTCACTCGATCGAGTTCCGGATCAACGGCGAGGACCCGGCGGCCGGGTTCCTGCCGATGCCCGGCAAGATCGCCCGGCTTCGCGTGCCGTCCGGGCCCGGCGTGCGCTGGGACAGCGGCGTGGTCGAGGGCGACGCCGTCTCGGGTGCGTTCGACTCGATGATCGCGAAGCTCATCGTGACCGGCGCGGACCGGACCCAGGCGGTCGAGCGGGCGCGGCGCGCGCTCGCCGAGCTCGTGGTCGAGGGGATCCCGACCGTGATCCCGTTCCACCGCGCCGTGCTCGAGGACGCCGCGTTCGTGCCGACCGACGGCGGACCGTTCTCGGTGCACACCCGGTGGATCGAGACGGCGTTCGCGGAGCGCCTGAGCGACCTGCGACCCGACGGGCCGGCCCCGGACGCCGCGGCGTCCGCCGAGGCGGAGGCGGACGACGCCACCGAACGCGTCGTGGTCGAGGTCGGTGGCAAGCGGATCGAGGTCGTGCTCCCGGCCGGCCTCGGGCTGGTCCCGGGCCGGGGCCGCGGCAGCGTCCGCCCGGGCGCGCAGCGCCGCACGCGGCGAGCACCCGCGCGGGCCGCGGTGAGCGGGACGACGCTCGCCTCCCCGATGCAGGGGACGATCGTCAAGGTCGCCGTCGCCGAGGGCACCGTGGTCGCCGAGGGCGACCTGGTGGTGGTGCTCGAGGCGATGAAGATGGAGCAACCGCTGGTCGCGCACCGCGCCGGGACGGTCACCGCGCTGGCCGCCGAGGTCGGCGGCGGGGTCAGCGCGGGGACCGCGATCTGCGAGATCGTCGACTGATGTCGGGCCGGCCGGGCCTGCACCGGCAGGCCGGCGACGCGTGGGTCGAGTGTCGCTGCGGACGCCGTCACTGGGGTCTGCACGGCGCTGCGGGCCTGCTGCTGGCCCGCGCCGACGGCGAGGCCGGAGTCGAGGTGGTGCTCCAGCACCGGGTCGCGTGGAGCGACCAGGGCGACACCTGGGGCATCCCCGGGGGCGCCCTCGCTCCGGGTGAGGACCCGGTGACCGGTGCGATCCGGGAGGCCGTCGAGGAGGCCGGCATCGACGCGGCCGCGCTCGAGGTCCTCACGACGCGCGTGCTCGACCACGTGGACTGGGCCTACACGACCGTGGTGGCTCGCACGACCGGACCGCAGGACCCTCGCCCGACCGACCCGGAGAGCGAGGCGATCGCCTGGGTCGGTCTGGACTCCGTGACCGAGCGGCCGCTGCACAGCGCGTTCGCGGCGTCCTGGCCGGAGCTGCGCCGCCTCGTCGAACGCTGAGCCGACCGGCGAGCGGGAGCCCGGAGGGGCCGATCTGCGCCCAGGTTTGACACGCCCGATATTCGCAACGCTAGTCTTGCGTAAAGAAGTTAGGCATACCTCACCGGGTGCGCCCACCCGCCGACCGTCTGGAGCCCGATGCTGGCCAACTTCCTGATCGGACTGCGTGAAGGCCTCGAGGCCGCCCTCGTGGTGAGCATCCTCGTCGCCTACCTGGTGCGTTCCGGTCACCGGGCCGCACTGCGCCAGGTCTGGCTCGGCGTGGCGCTCGCCGTCGGCGTCTCCCTCGCGGTCGGCGCGGCACTGACGTTCGGGCCCCGCGGGCTCACCTTCGAGGCCCAGGAGGCGATCGGCGGCACGCTGTCGATCCTCGCGGTCGGCCTGCTCACCTGGATGATCTTCTGGATGGCCCGCACCGCGCGCTTCCTCAAGGCGGAGCTGCACGGACGCCTGGACGCCGCGATGGCCGCCGGCGGCGCGGCCGTCCTGACCGTGACGCTGCTCGCCGTCGGGCGAGAGGGCCTCGAGACCGCGCTGTTCCTCTGGGCGGCGGCCCGCGCCACCGGCTCGACCACGGACCCGCTGCTCGGCGCGGCGCTCGGCCTCGCCGTCGCGGTCGCGATCAGCTGGGCCCTGTACCGCGGTGCGCTGCGGGTCGACCTGCGACGCTTCTTCGCCTGGACCGGTCTCGCCCTCGTCGTCGTCGCGGGCGGCGTGCTGGCGTACGGCGTGCACGACCTCCAGGAGGCCGGACTGCTGCCCGGCGGCGAGTCGCTCGCCTTCGACGTCTCGGCAGCGATCCCGCCCGACAGCTGGTACGGCACCGTGCTGCGCGGCACGGTCAACTTCACCCCGCAGACCACCTGGCTCCAGGCCATCGCCTGGCTGGCCTACGTGCTCCCGGTCGGCTGGCTCTACGTGCGCCGCGTCTGGTTCGGCGCCCCGGCCCCCACCCCGGCCGCTCGCACGCAGCCTGCGACCGTCTGACGACCCCGGCCGAGCCGGCCCCCACCACCACACCCGCCCCGAGCGCCACCGTGCGCTCGTGCACGCCCACGGAGACACCCATGCCCCGCGCACGCCTGCTCGCCCTCGCCGTCCCCGCCGCCGTCCTGCTGTCCGGGTGCGTGGCCAACACGCCCGCCGGCGAAGGCCGGGCGCTGACCGTCGACTCCTCGGCCTCGGCGTGCGAGCTCTCGGCAACCGAGGCACCGTCCGGGACGCTGACCTTCTCGGTGACCAACACCGGCGACGAGACCACCGAGTTCTACCTGCTCGCCGACGACGCGCTGCGGATCGTCGCCGAGGTCGAGAACATCGGGCCGGGCCTGACCCGTGACCTCGTCGCGCAGGTCGCTCCGGGCGAGTACTTCACCGCGTGCAAGCCCGGGATGGTCGGCGACGGGATCCAGGCGGCGTTCACCGTGACCGACTCCGGCGAGCAGGTCGGCCCCACCGGCGCGGTCGCCGACCAGCTCGCGACCGCCGAGGCGGACTACCTGGCGTACGTCAAGGACCAGGTCGGCTCGCTGCTGGCCGGCACCCAGGAGTTCGCCGCGGCCTACACCGCCGGGGACGACGACCGCGCGCGCGAGCTCTACCCCACCGTTCGGGTGCACTGGGAGCGCATCGAGCCGGTCGCGGAGTCGTTCGGCGACCTCGACCCGCTGCTCGACGCGCGCGAGGCGGACCTGGCCGAGGGCGAGACCTGGAGCGGTTGGCACCTGATCGAGAAGGATCTGTGGCAGCCGGCCCCGGAGGCCAACGGCGGCGAGGACTACGTCGCGCTCACCGACGCCGAGCGCACCGCGGCCGCCGACGACCTGGTCGCGCAGACCGAGGAGCTCCACGCTCGGGTCACCGCCACGGACTTCACGTTCGAGGCCTTCCAGATCTCCAACGGCGCCAAGGAGCTCCTCGACGAGGTCGCGACCGGCAAGGTCACCGGCGAGGAGGAGATCTGGTCGCACACCGACCTGTGGGACCTCGCCGCGAACGTGGACGGAGCCGAGGTCGCGCTGGGCGTGCTGCGCCCGGTCGCCGAGCAGGCCGACCCGGACCTGGTCGCCGAGCTCGACGACCGGTTCGCCGCCCTCGACGCGGTGCTCGCCGAGCACGGCTCGTACCAGAACGGCTTCAGCGCCTACGACGAGCTCACGACCGACGAGGTCCAGGCGCTCGCCGCCGCCGTGGACGCGCTGGCCGAGCCGCTGTCCGGGCTGACCGCGGTGGTCACGGGGGCCTGACGGTGACCGACGAGCCGACCCGCCCGGACGTCGCCAACCAGGGCGTCTCCCGCCGCGGTGCCCTCGCGGGTGGACTGGCCCTCGGCGGGCTGCTCGCCGCAGGGGGGTTCGCCGGCGGCCGGGCGAGCGCGCCCGACCCCGGCCTGGCGACCGAGCAGCGCACGTACCCGTTCGCCGGGACCCACCAGGCCGGCATCGTCACGCCGCAGCAGGACCGGATGTACCTCGCGGCGTTCGACCTGACCACCGACGACCGCGCGGCACTCGTGGACCTGCTCCGGCGCTGGACGACGACCGCAGCGCGGCTCACCCAGGGGCTGTTCGCCACCGCGACGGGTTTCGCCTCCGGGCCGTACGACGCACCGCCGGAGGACACCGGCGAGGCGGCCGACCTGCCGGCGTCCGGACTCACGGTGACGGTCGGGTTCGGCCGGTCGCTGTTCGTCGGGACGGACGGGCGGACCGACCGCTTCGGTCTCGCCGGGCACCTGCCGGACGCGCTGGCCGCGCTCCCGCACTTCCCCGGCGACCAGCTCGACGCCGCGATCTGCGACGGCGACCTGCTGGTCCAGGCGTGCGCCGACGACCCCCAGGTCGCCGTGCACGCGATCCACACGCTGTCCCGGGCCGCGTTCGGCACCGCCCGGGTGCGCTGGACCCAGCTCGGCTTCGGCCGGACGTCGGCCACCAGCACGGCGCAGTCCACACCGCGCAACCTCTTCGGCTTCAAGGACGGCACCGCCAACGTCAAGGCCGAGGAGGCCGCCGCACTCGAGGACCACGTCTGGGTGCAGCCCTCCGACGCCGAGGCGCACGCGGGCGACTCCGCCTGGATGACCGGCGGCACGTACTTCGTCGGACGCCGGATCCGGATGCTCATGGAGACGTGGGACCGGACGTCGCTGCGCGAGCAGGAGACGACGATCGGCCGCTCGAAGCGCGAGGGCGCGCCGCTGTCCGGCGGCACCGAGCACACCGCTCCCGACTTCGCCGCGGCCGGCGGCGACGGGCGACCCCTCATCGACGCCACCTCCCACGTGCACCTGGCCCACCCGTCCGCCAACGACGGCGTGCGGATGCTGCGCCGCGGGTACACGTTCACCGACGGCAACGACGCGCAGGGGCACCTGGACGCCGGGCTGTACTTCATCGCCTACGTGCGCGACCCGCGGACCGGCTTCGTCCCGGTCCAGCAGCGCCTGGCCTCGGCGGACCGGCTGTCGGAGTACCTCAAGCACACCGGGTCCGCGCTGTTCGCCGTGCCACCCGGCGTGGCCCGGATCGGCACCGACGCCGCGCTGTCCGGCGGGGAGTTCCTCGGGTCGACGCTGCTCGGCTGAGACCCGCCGGCGACGGACCGGCGCGCCCGCTCAGGCGCCCCAGGACCGCTGGGAGTGCGCCAGCCGGGCGGTCTCGGACAAGGTGCCGGACAGCGACGGGTACACCGAGAGCGCCTGGGCGACCTGGTCCGCCGTGAGTCGCTGGGTCACCGCCAGCGACAGCGGGAAGACCAGCTCCCCGGCGCGTGGTGCCACCACGACACCGCCGACGACGATGCCGGTCGCCTCGCGTGCGAACACCTTCACGAACCCGTCGGAGATGCCGAGCATCTTGGCCCGCGGGTTGCGGTTCAGCGGCATGTGGCTCACCACGTAGCGGTGGCCGCCCTCCTGCAGCTCGCGCTCGGAGAGCCCGACGGTGGCGATCTCCGGTGCGGTGAAGATGTTCGCCGCGATCACGCTGCGGTCGAACGGCTGGACCGCATCACCCAGCGCGTGCGCGATCGCGATCCGTCCCTGCACGGCGGCGACCGAGGCGAGCGGCAGCACGCCCGTGCAGTCCCCGGCCGCGTAGATGCCGCGCACGTTGGTCCGGGAGACCCGGTCGACCTCGACGTGGCCCGAGCGGGTCAGCCGCACGCCGGCCTCGGCCAGGCCGATGCCGTCGGTGTTCGGGATCGAGCCGACCGCCATCAGCACGTGCGAGCCCTCGACCACGCGGCCGTCCTCGAGGGTGACCTCGACCCCGTCACCGACGTTCCGGGCCGCGACCGCGCGGGACTTGTTCAGCACGGTCATCCCGCGGGAACGGAACACCTTCTCGAGCACGGCGGCGGCGTCGGCGTCCTCACCGGGCAGCACGTGCTCGCGCGAGGAGACCAGCACGACGTCCGCGCCGAGCGCGTTGTAGGCCCCGGCGAACTCCGCACCCGTCACACCCGAGCCGACCACGATCATCCGCTCGGGCAGCGCGGTGAGCCGGTACAGCTGGGTCCACAGGAAGACCCGCTCGCCGTCCGGCTTCGCCTCGGGCAGGACGCGCGGCGAGGCACCCACCGCGACGACGATCGCGTCCGCCTCGAACACCGGTCCCCCGTCGACCAGGACCCGGTCGGCACCGTCGAGGCGACCGGTCCCCTCGACGACCCGCACGCCGTCGCGCTCGAGCCGGTCGGCGATGTCGGTGGACTGGGCGCGGGCGAGCTCCACCACGCGCTCGTTCACCCGCGCCAGGTCGACCCGCAGCCCCTGCTGGGCCGACGTGCCGTCGCCGACGTGGATGCCGAGCTCACCCGCCCGCTCCGCGATGGTCATCCACTCCGCGGTCGCGATCAGGGTCTTGGACGGCACCACGTCGGTGAGCACCGCCGAGCCCCCGACGCCGCGCCGTTCGATCAGCGTCACGTCGGCACCGGCCCGGCGCGCCGCGAGGGCCGCCTCGTAGCCCCCCGGGCCGCCGCCGAGGACGACGACCCGCTGCGGCGGTCGCGCGTCGCCCGACGGGCTCGGCGTCGCGGCGGCCTCCGGCGTTGGTGCAGTCATACGGACATTGTGCCCGCCCTGCGGCGTCGCGGACAGGGGGCACCCGCACCCGGCCCGCGCTCGACCCGGCCCGAGGCACCGCCGGCCCCCACGGAGCACTAGCCTGCGAGTCATGACCGACCGCACCGCCGCAGACCTCGACGACCCCACCACCGACCCCTTCGACGTGGCGGCCCGCGCCGCCGCGGTGATCGCGGAACGCACCGGGGTGGCGCGCCACGACCTCGCACTCGTCCTCGGCTCCGGCTGGGACGGCGCGGCCGACCGGCTCGGTGAGGTGGTCGCCGAGATCCCGTCGGCCGAGATCCCCGGGTTCAGCGCCCCGGCGGTCGCCGGCCACGGCACCACGACGCGCTCGATCCGGCTCGCCGGGACCGACCGGCACGCCCTCGTGCTCGGCTCGCGCACCCACCTGTACGAGGGCAAGGGCGTGCGGCGCGTGGTGCACGGCGTGCGGACCGCCGCCGCGACCGGTGCCCGCGCCATCGTGCTCACCAACGGCTGCGGCGGGCTCCAGCCCGACTGGGCGCCCGGGCAGCCGGTCCTGATCCGGGACCACCTCAACCTCACCGCGACGTCCCCGCTCGAGGGCGCGACGTTCGTCGACCTCACCGACCTGTACGCGCAGCGGCTGCGCGACGTCGCCCACGAGGTCGACGCGACGCTCCCGGAGGGCGTCTACGCGCAGTTCCGCGGGCCGCACTACGAGACCCCCGCCGAGGTCCGGATGGCCGGCGTGCTCGGCGCTGACCTGGTCGGCATGTCGACCACGCTCGAGGCGATCGCCGCGCGCCACGCGGGTCTGGAGGTGCTGGCGATCTCGCTGGTCACGAACCAGGCCGCCGGGATCAGCCCGGTGCCGCTGTCCCACGAGGAGGTCATCGAGGCCGGCCGGGAGGCGGGGCCGCGGATCAGCGCGCTGCTCGCCGAGATCGTGGGGCGGATCTGATGGCCGCCGTCCTGGACGCCGCGCTCGCCGACCAGGTCCGGGCCTGGATCGCCGACGACCCCGACCCGGCGACGGCCGCCGAGCTGCAGGCGCTGCTCGACCGCGCCGACGCGGCCGACGCCGAGGCGGTCGAGGACCTGGCCGACCGGTTCGCGGGCACCCTCGAGTTCGGCACCGCCGGCCTGCGCGGGGCGTTGGGCGGCGGACCCAACCGGATGAACCGCGCCGTGGTCATCCGGGCCGCCGCGGGCCTGACCCGCTACCTGCTCGACACGCTCACCGAGCAGCTCGGCGGCGTGCTGACCGGTCCCGGCGGAGACCGGCCGGGACCGCGGGTCGTGATCGGCTTCGACGCCCGGTACGGGTCGCACCAGTTCGCGCAGGACACCGCCGCCGTCGTCACCGCGGCCGGCGGCTCGGCCTATCTCATGCCGCGCCTCCTGCCGACCCCGGTGCTCGCGTTCGCGGTGCGGCACCTGGGCGCCGACGCCGGCGTCATGGTCACCGCGAGCCACAACCCGCCGCAGGACAACGGCTACAAGGTCTACCTCGGCGGGCGGGTCGTCACCGACGCCGGGCAGGGCGCCCAGATCGTGCCGCCGTACGACGCGGAGATCGCCCGGCGGATCGCCGCGATCGGCGCGGTCGCCGACGTGTCCCGCGCCACCGAGGGCTGGACCGTCCTCGGCGAGGACGTCGTGGACGCGTACCTCGACGGCGTCGCGGGGCTGCGCGACTCCGGTCCGCGCGACCTGCGGGTGGTGCTCACGCCGCTGCACGGCGTCGGCGGCGCCCTGGTCGAGCAGGTGCTGCGCGGTGCGGGGTTCACCGACCTGCACGTCGTGGCGGAGCAGGCCGAGCCGGACCCCGACTTCCCGACCGTGTCCTTCCCGAACCCGGAGGAGGCCGGCGCGATCGACCTCGCGCTCGCCCTCGCCGACCGGGTCGACGCCGACCTGGTGATCGCGAACGACCCGGACGCCGACCGTTGCGCCGCTGCGGTGCGCGACCCGCACACGGCGGCCTGGCGAATGCTGCACGGCGACGAGGTCGGCGCGCTGCTGGGATCGCAGGCCGCCGCGAGGCACGAGGGCGGCGAGGGCGTGCTGGCGTGCTCGATCGTGTCCTCCCGGCTGCTCGCCCGGATCGCCGCCGCCCACGGCCTCGACCACCGCTGGACCCTCACCGGGTTCAAGTGGATCTCCCGCGTCGACGGGCTGGTGTTCGGCTACGAAGAGGCCCTCGGCTACTGCTGCGACCCGCCGCACGTCCGGGACAAGGACGGGCTGTCCGCCGCGCTCCTGCTGGCCCAGCTCGCCGCCGGGGTCAAGGCCGAGGGCCGCACCCTGGTCGACCTGCTCGACGACCTGGCCCGCCGGCACGGGCTGCACCTGACCGACCAGCTGTCCGCGCGGTTCGCCGACCTCGAGCAGATCCCCGCGACGATGGCGCGGGTCCGCTCCGCGCCGCCGGCCTCGCTCGCCGGCTCACCGGTGACCGAGGTGACCGATCTCGCCCAGCCCGACCCGGCGTCGCCGGTGCCGCCGACCGACGGCCTGCGCCTGCTCGCCGCGGACGGCACCCGCGTGGTGATCCGGCCGTCCGGCACCGAGCCGAAGGTCAAGTGCTACCTCGAGGTCGTCGTGCCCGTCGAGCAGGACGCACCTCAAGCGACGGTCGGCCAGGCGCGTCGGGCTGCACGGCAGCGGCTGGACTCCGTCCGCGCCGACGTCGCCGCTGCGCTCGGGCTGGGCTGAGCGGGGCGGGTGGCTCAGGCGGAGGCGTCAGCCCTCGTCGACCGAGAACGATGCGGCGCGCGCGCCGAGCGGTCCGGGGTCCGGCACCGCCGTACAGGTCAGGGTCTGCGTCGCCGCACCGCTGTGCGTGGTGGCTCGTACCGCCCACCAGCCCTGCTCGTCGACCTCGACGCCGACGTCGACCCCCGACGCGACCTCCAGGCCGAGCTGCTCCTCGGCCGCCGTCAGGCACGCGGCGATGGCACCCGTGGTCGGGCTCATGCCGCCCGCGCCGTCGTCGGTGGAGCACGAGGCCAGCACCCCGACGCTCACGCCGCCGACGGCGATCGCCACCAGGACGGGCCGCAGCCCGCGAGAACCCCTCGGTCGGCCGTTGATCACGGGCGGACGCTACCGGAACCCGGGCACCCCGTGATCAGTCCGTCCAGTCGCCGCGCTCGACCAGGACGTCGCGCAGCAGATCGGCCCGGTCGCTGACCAGACCGTCGACACCGAGGTCGAGCAGGCGGCGCATCTCGGCGGGCTCGTTCACCGTCCACACGTGCACCTGCAGACCCCGCTCGTGCGCGGCGTCCACGGTGCGCCGGTCGACCACCGTGATCCCGGACTGTGCGACGGGGACCTGCAGGCAGTCGATCGGCCCCGCGACGCGGTCGACCACGCCGCGCAGGCCCAGCCGCGTGCCGAGCACGAACCGCACCACCGAGCCGGTCCCGGCCGAGGTGGCCACCGGCCGGGACAGGTCCGCGAGCACCGCCCGGCGCCGCGCGTCGGAGAACGACCCGATCAGCACCCGGTCGTGCGCCTTCTCGCGCTCGATCACCGCGACGGTCGGAGCGATCGCCGACGGCGACTTGACGTCGATGTTGACCCGCAGGTCGGGCCAGGAGTGCAGCACCTCGGCGAGGGTCGGGACGGGCTCGGCCCCGCCGATCCGGGCGCGGCGCACCTGCGACCAGGTGAGCTCGGCGACCCGGCCGGTGCGGTCCGTCACCCGGTCCAGGCTCGCGTCGTGGAACGCGATCGCGACGCCGTCGGCGGTCGCGTGCACGTCGGTCTCGACGTAGCGGAAGCCGAGGTCAACGGCGGCCTGGAACGCCGCCATGGAGTTCTCCAGGCCGCTGCGCGAGAAGCCCCGGTGCGCGAGCGCGATCGGCCCCGACCGCTCCAGGTAGGCCATCGGGCTCGCCTTCCTCCTCAGGTCGGTCAGTAGCCGCCGGAGTCGGTCTGCTCGGCCGCGGGCGCGTCCAGGGTGTCCAGGACCGCGGCGCTGCCCGAGACCCCGAGCCGGGTCGCGCCCGCCGCGATCATCGCCGCCGCGGCGGCACCGGTCCGGATCCCGCCGGACGCCTTGACGCCGAGCCGGCCGCCGACGGTCGCCGCCATCAGCTGCACCGCGTGCTCGCTCGCGCCACCGGACGGGTGGAAGCCGGTCGAGGTCTTGACGAAGTCCGCACCGGCCGCCTCGGCGGCCCGGCAGCAGCCGACGATCGCATCGTCGCTCAGCGCCGCCGACTCGATGATCACCTTGAGCACGGTGGGCGCCGGGATCGCGGCGCGGACCGCGGCGATGTCCGCCTGCACGTCGTCGAACCGGCCCTCGGTGGCGGCTCCGACGTCGATCACCATGTCGACTTCGTCCGCACCGTCGGCCACCGCGCGGGCGGCCTCGGCCGCCTTGATCTCGCTGTGGTGCTTGCCGGACGGGAAGCCGCAGACCGTCGCGACCTTGACGTCGCCGAGCGTCGCCGGGTCGATCGGCAGCATCGACGGCGACACGCACACCGAGTAGGTGCCGAGCCGGCGCGCCTCCGCGACCAGCGCGGCCACGTCCGCAGGCGTCGCCTCGGGCTTGAGCAGGGTGTGGTCGATCATCCGGGCCACGGATGCACGATCGGGAGTCATGCGCTGTGCCGTCCCTTCGGGGTGGGGTTCCAGGCGGGTTCGAGAACATCGGCGACGAGGGCCTCACGCTCGTCGGCGTGCACGAACGCGCTGCGTGCGGCGGTCATGGTCACCGCGAGCAGGTCGTCCATGGTCCAGCGGGCCTGCGTCACGAGGTTCCACAGCTCGTCGGTGAGCGAGGTACGCGACATCAGGCGGTTGTCGGTCGAGATCGTCACGGCGAGGCCGAGGCGATGCAGGGCGGTGACCGGGTGCGCCGCGAGGTCGGGCACGAGACCGGTGTGCAGGTTCGAGGTCGGGCAGAGCTCGAGCGGGACGCGCTGGTCACGCACCCAGTGCGCCAGCTCGCCGAGCCGCGCACCCGCGAGCCCCCACGGGTCGTCGGGCGTCGCGGCACCGAACGTCACGTCCTCGACCAGGCGCGCACCGTGCCCGATCCGCACCGCGCCACCGACGTGCAGCGCCTCGGCGATCGAGTCCGTCCCCGCCCCTTCGCCGGCGTGGATGGTGACCGGGAAGCTCGCCCGCCGCAGGCGGCGCAGCGCGTACTGGTGCCGGCCGACCGGGTAGCCCGCCTCGGGGCCTGCGAGGTCCGCGCCGGCCACACCGGCGTGCCGCCAGCGCAGCGCGAGCTCGGCCGTGGCGCCGCCGTTGTCGGCGTTGCGCTTGATCGTGAGGATCTGCACCACCCGGATCGGCCGCCCGGCGGCAGCCGCCCGCGCGATCCCCTCGACGATCCCGTCGGACACGGCGCCGACCACCTCGTCGCCGGTCAGGCCGTCGCGCTGGTGCTGCTCGGGCGCGTACCTCAGCTCGGCGTGCACCACACCGTCGGCCGCCAGGTCCTCGACCGCCTCGGCCGCGACCCGGCTCAGGTGGTCCGCCTGCTGCATGACGGCCATGGTGTGCTCGAAGGTCTCCAGGTAGTCCTCGAGCACACCGTCGGACGCCGCCGCGAGGAACCAGTCACCCAGGGCGGCCGGCTCGCCGGCGGGCAGGCGATGACCGATCCGGTCCGCCAGCTCCAGGACCGTGGTCGGGCGCAGCCCGCCGTCGAGGTGATCGTGCAGCAGGACCTTGGGCAGCGCCGCGAGGTCGTCGCGGGTGGGCTCCACCCCTCGAGCCTAGTCGAGCGCCGCCCAGGCCCTGACATTCCCCGAACACTCTCCGCGCATCGGCCTGACACACCTGGTCCAGCGTGGTCACCAGGTGCCCGACCGGGTGCCGGAAGACGGAGGGACGACATGCTGAGCCTCACCACGACCGCCACCGCGACGCTCCTCGCCGTCGCGCTGGGCAGCGCACCCACGACCCTGACCACGCTCGCCACGGACGGGTCCGACCCGAGCGGTTCGGGCACCGACTCCGGCACCGTGACCATCGAGGTCGACGCCGCGCGCGTGCAGCACCTGTGCGACGAGACCCTGCCGCACGTGCTGCAGCGGGCGCAGGCCACCCTCGACCGCATCCAGGGCGACGCCGACACGGTCGGGTCGGCGGCGTGGGTGCGCGACCGCGCCGCGCAGGCCGCCGACGAGGGGCACGACGACCTCGCCCGGCGGCTGGAGTTCCGCGCCGACCAGCGGCTCGGCCACGTCGACGAGATCGAGGCGCTGATCGACCGCCTCGAGGGGTTCGACGCGACGATCTGCAGCCAGGTCGAGGGATGAGGGCGCCAGGGCGAGCGGCCGCCGCGCTGGCCGTGCCCGCCGTGCTCGTGGCGGTCCTGGTGAGCGGCTGCGGCGCCCGCGTGACGACGACCGGCGACGGTTCCGGGAGCCGGCCCTCGACCACCAGCGCGGCCACGGCCGCCACGACCACGGATCCCTCGGCCGCCACGACGACCGACCGGACCACCACGACCGACCCGGGCACCGTCGACGGCGCCACGCTGGACGAGGCCGAGGCGGTGCTGGACGAGGCCGAGCAGTTCCTGGACGCTGTCGACCAGGAGATCGCCGAGAACGAGGGCTGAGATGGACGAACCGGCACGCGGCTGGGTGGTGGTCGCCGAGGACGACCAGGCGATCGCCGAGCTGATCCGGCTGTACCTGAGCCGGGACGGCTTCGGCGTGCACCTGGTCCGCGACGGCCGCGACGCGCTCCGGGCCGTGCGCACGCACCGGCCGGTCGCTCTCGTGCTCGACATCGGGCTGCCGGGGATGGACGGCGTCGAGGTCTGCCGGACCCTGCGCGGCGAGGACGACTGGACACCGGTGCTGTTCGTCACGGCGCGGGACGACGAGGTGGACCGCGTTCTCGGCCTCGAGCTCGGCGCCGACGACTACATCACCAAGCCGTTCAGCCCACGCGAGCTGGTCGCCCGCGTGCGCACCGTGCTGCGCCGCGCCGCAGGTCCCGCGCGGGCGGCCGTGCAGCTCGGCGCGGTGAGCCTGGACCGGGAGACCCGACGGGTGCGCGTCTGCGACCGTCCGGTCGACCTCACCCCCACCGAGTTCGACCTGCTGGCCCACCTCGTCGCCCACCCCGACCGGGTCTTCACCCGGGAGGAGCTGCTCTCCACGGTCTGGGGCTACGCCGCGGCAGCCGGTACCCGCACCGTCGACGTGCACGTCGCCCAGCTCCGCTCGAAGCTCGGCGAGGACGCACCGATCCGGACGGTGCGCGGCGTGGGCTACGCGGGCTGGGCCGGCCGGTCGTGAGCGCCCCGGCCGCGCCGCGCGGCGGCGTTCGCGGCACGCTGGCCGGCCGGATCGCCGCCGCCTCCCTCGTCGTGGCTCTGGTCGCCGCCCTGGTCGCAGCCCTCGTCGCGACCAGGATCCTCAACCAGGCCGGTCGGACGGCCGCGCACGCTGCGCTCGCGGCCGAGGCCGACGCGCTCGCCCTCGCCCTCGCCGACCGGCCCACCGATCGCTGGGGCACCCTCGTCGACGAGCTCGGTCCCAGCCTCACCGTGCAGGGCGTCGCGGTCGTCGCCGTCGCTGCCGACGGTGAGCTGACCGGGCCGGCCGAGGCCCTGGCCGTGGTGCGCCGGACGGGCCTCGCCGACGGTGCCGAGGACCTCTCCCGGACGGTGGTCGTCGACCGCCGTACCGTGCTGGTCGAGGGCCGCGCGGTCGGCCCGTCGGGCTTCGCCCTGGTCCAGACGTACGCGCCGGGCCTGCGCACCTCGATCGCGCGCGCCGTGACGATCTCCGCCCTCGTCGGCCTGCTCGGCGCGGGCATCGCCGGCGCAGCCCTGTCCGGTGTGATCAGCCGTCCGCTGCGGCGGGTCGCGGACGTCGCGCACCGCATGCGGGAGGGCAGGCGGGACCTGCGCGCACCCGTCGAGGGACCGACGGAGGTCGCCGACGTGGCCGCGAGCGTGAACGCGCTGGCCGACTCCCTGGCCCACAGCGAGGGTCGGCAGCGCGCGTTCCTGCACTCGGTCTCGCACGAGCTACGGACGCCGCTGACGGCGGTCCGGGGTTTCGCGGAGTCGATCGCGGACGGCGTCACGACGGGCGAGCAGGCGCAACGGGCCGCGGGCACGATCCTGGCGGAGGCCGAGCGCCTCGAGCAGCTGGTCGGCGACCTGCTGGACCTGGCGAGGCTCGGCGCGGACGACTTCTCCCTCGACGTGACCGACGTGGACCTGGCCGCCGTCGCCCGTGCCGCGGCGGACGTCTGGGGACCGCGCGGGGAGTCGGCCGGCGTGCCGGTCACGGTGCACGCCGCCACTCCCGTGCCGGTACGCACCGACCCGCGGCGGGTCCGTCAGGTGCTGGACCTGCTGGCGGACAACGCGCTGCGGGCCACGCCGGCGGGACGGCCCCTGGTGATCGAGGTCGCTGCCGGGTCGGGCGTCGCGACCCTCGAGGTGCGCGACGGTGGCCCGGGCCTGGCGCCCGAGGACTACCCGGTGGCGTTCGAGCGTGGCGTGCTGCACGAGCGCCACCGGGACCGCGGCGCCGGCGGGTCGGGCATCGGGCTCTCGCTCGCGGCGGGCCTGGTGGTCCGGCTCGGTGGCCGCGTGTCGGCCCGGCCCGCACCCGAGGGCGGCGCGGCGTTCCTGGTCGAGCTGCCGCAGGCGCCCACCGGACCGACTGGCGCTGCCGGGCCCACCGGGTCTCAGGCCTCCTGGTAGTCGTCCTCGTCCTCGTCGCCCGCCTCGAGGGACTGCTCGACGACGTCGGACTCCGACGCCTCGTCGGCCAGGTCGGGACGGGCGGCACTGGGCAGGTGCTCGGCGGCGCGCACGTCGTCGGCGGCCTCCCGGACCGCGTCCGGGTCCTGCGGGACCAGACCGGCGTCCACCCAGGTCTCGTCGCCAGGGATCGTGCTCATGGCAGCTCCCTTCCCTCGCTTCCATCGTGGCCCCCGGCGGGCGTGGGCGCCAGGGTTCAGCGGGGCAGCACCGCCCAGACGAGGTGGCTCCAGCCACCGAGCGCAGGGCGTGGACCGGTCGAGCCGCCCGCGAGGGTGAGCACGCGGCCGGACGAGGGCTCGAACACCTCGAGCCCGGCGGAGGTCGTGCCGACCGCGAGCACCACGTGACGCGGCACGGCGGCCTGCAGGCCGCCACCGGTGTCACCACCCGCGAACAGCGGGACCGGCACGCCGCGCCCGACCCAGCCGGCGACCGAGGCCAGCACGTCGGCGAGCTCGAGACGGTCGGAGTCGTCCACCATGTGGTGGCCGTAGGTCACTCCGGGGTAGCGCGCGAGCCGCGCCACGCCCCACGGCGGCGTGCCCAGTGACTGCGGCCAGGCCAGCGGGCCGAGGGCACCACGGTTGCTCCGCCGGTGCAGGACCTTCTGCAGCACGCCGAACCGCGCGGCCGGCGGCCGTTCGGCGAGCACGGCGAGCGCCCGGTCGTCCGCGCCGGAGAGCTCGGGGGGCCGGTGCTCGCCGAGCCAGCCGGCGGCGAGCCACGCCGCCAGGACGGGGTCGCCCGCCGCGGCGAGCATCAGCAGCGACGACGACCCGCACGTGGTCTGGTCGGTCTGGGTACCGGCCTTCGTGAGGTGGTGGACCGGGTCGGCGACGGCGGCCTGCACGTCGGCGTCCCAGCCTCCCCAGGCCGTCGCGATCTCGGCGACCGGCGCGAGCCGCCCGGTCCCGGCGAGCACGCGGGCGAGCACGAGCGAGGCCTCGGGGCGGTCCGCGACCCAGGTGTCGTACGCGCGCCGCTCGTCCGGGCGCAGCCCGTCCCGGACCTGCGCCGCCCGCAGCACCGCCGGGTCGGTGGCGACCAGTGGCGCCGGGGCGCTCGGCCCACCCGCGCCGAAGAGCCGCTGCACGCGGCGCACGATGCTGGTGAGCTGCCAGGCCATCTCAGGCTCCGCCGACCCGGTCGAGCACCAGCGGCCGCTCCGGCGGCCGGGAACCTTCGGGCGCGACGACCACGGCGTGCGCGAGCGCGTCCTTGGCGCGCTCGAACCGCTCCGGCGTGTCGGTGTGCAGCGTCATGAGCGGCTCCCCCGCGCGGACCACGGCACCGGGCTTCGCGTGCAGCTCGACGCCGGCACCAGCCTGCACCGCATCCTCCTTGCGCGCACGTCCGGCACCGAGCCGCCAGGCCGCGATGCCGACCGCGAGCGCGTCGAGCTCGACCAGCACGCCGTCGGCGGGGGCCAGGACCGTCTCGGTGTGCCGGGCCACCGGCAGCACCGCGTCCGGGTCGCCGCCCTGGGCCGCGATCATCGCGCGCCAGGCGTCCATCGCACGGCCCGAGGCGAGCACGTCGGCGGGGTCGACCGTGGCGGTACCGGGCCGGGCACCGAGCTCGAGCATCTCCCGCGCGAGTGCCAGGGTCAGCTCGACGACGTCCGCGGGGCCGCCGCCCGCCAGGACCTCGATCGACTCGCGCACCTCGAGCGCGTTGCCCGCGGTCAGGCCCAGCGGCGTGGACATGTCGGTGATCAGCGCGGACGTCCGCACGCCCGCGTCGGTCCCGAGCTCGACCATCGTGCGGGCCAGGTCGAGCGCGCGGTCGGCGTCCTTCATGAACGCACCGCTGCCGACCTTGACGTCCAGCACGAGCGCACCGGTGCCCTCGGCGATCTTCTTGGACATGATCGAGCTCGCGATCAGCGGGATCGACTCGACGGTTCCGGTCACGTCGCGCAGCGCGTAGAGCTTGCGGTCGGCGGGCGCCAGGCCGGACCCCGCCTGGCAGATCACCGCGCCGATCTCGTCGAGCTGGCGCATCATCTCGTCGTTCGACAGCGCGGCCCGCCAGCCAGGGATCGACTCGAGCTTGTCCAGCGTGCCGCCGGTGTGGCCGAGGCCCCGCCCGGAGAGCTGGGGCACGGCGAGCCCGCACGCGGCGACCAGGGGCGCGAGCGGCAGGGTGATCTTGTCCCCGACGCCACCGGTGGAGTGCTTGTCGGCCGTCGGGCGGCTCAGCCCCGAGAAGTCCATCCGCTCGCCCGAGGCGATCATCGCTGCCGTCCAGCGGGCGATCTCGGCGCGCCCCATGCCGTTCAGCAGGATCGCCATCGCGAGCGCGGACATCTGCTCGTCGGCGACGGCTCCGCGCGTGTAGGCGTCGATCACCCAGTCGATCTGCCCGTCCGACAGCCTGCCGCCGTCCCGCTTGGTGCGGATCACGTCGACCGCGTCGAACGCCTCAGGACCGCTCATCGCGTCTCCGTCCTTGCCTGCTTGACCGCCGGTCGGGCGGTGCCGAGTCCACTGGTCGCCGGTGGGCGACCACCCCTCATCCTCTCGCGACGAGGTCGTCCGGGCCGAAGGCGTCCGGCAGGACGTCGGTCATCGGCCGGATCCCGGACACCGTGGCCACCTGCAGGTCCGCTCCCCCGTGCTCCCACAGCAGCTGGCGACAGCGACCGCACGGCATCAGGGCGTCCCCGTGCTGGTCGACGCAGACGAACGCCACCAGGCGGCCGCCGCCGGAGACGTGCAGCGCCGAGACGAGCGCGCACTCGGCGCACAGCGTGAGCCCGTAGGACGCGTTCTCGACGTTGCAGCCGACCACCATGCGGCCGTCGTCGACCAGCGCCGCGGCTCCGACCGGGAAGTGCGAGTACGGCACGTAGGCACGCGCGCTGACCTCGATCGCCGCTGCTCGCAGGCCGTCCCAGTCGACCTCGGGCACGCTCACTCCTTGATGTACGGCTGGCCGTCGGCCGCGGGCGCCCGCGACTGACCGACGAACCCGGCCACGGCGAGGATCGTCACCACGTACGGCAGCATCAGCATGAACTGGCTCGGCACCGGCGCACCCACGATGTCCAACGCGTTGCGCAGCGCCGACGCCCCACCGAAGAGCAGACCGGCGAGCGCGGCCCGGACCGGGTGCCACTTGCCGAAGATCACCGCGGCCAGCGCGATGAAGCCCGCTCCCGCCGTCATCTCCTTGTTGAACGAGGAGACCGACACGATCGTGTAGAACGCGCCACCGATGCCGACCACGGCGCCCGCCACGAGCACGCCCGCGTACCGCATCCGCTCGACCTTGATGCCGACGGTGTCCGCAGCCTGGGGGTGCTCACCGACGGCACGCAGGCGCAGGCCCCACCGGGTGCGGAACAGCGCGAACCACACCGCGGGGACCGCGAGGTACATGATGTAGACGACGACGGTCTGGTTGAACAGCGCCGGACCGATGATCGGGATCCCCGACAGCACCGGGATCGGCGTGGGGCCGAAGCGCGTCGTCGAGTTGAGCCGCTCGGCGCTCGGCACCAGCACCTCGGAGTAGAAGAAGCTCGTCAGGCCGATCACCAGCACGTTGAGCACGACACCGACGATGATCTGGTCCACCTTGTAGGTGATCGCGAAGACACCGAGGACGGCCGCGACGGTGACGCCCGCGACCATCGCCGCGAACAGCCCGGCCCACGCGCTGTCGGTGAGCGAGCTCGCGATCGCCGCGGTGAACGCCCCGGCGAGCAGCTGCCCCTCGATGGCGATGTTCACCACGCCTGCCCGCTCACCGATCACACCGCCGAGCGAACCGAACACGAGCGGCACGGCGAGCAGCACCGTGTTGAAGATCAGCGTCGAGACCGGGAAGTCACGCGCGCTGCCGGCGCCGGCCCAGGCCAGGAAGCCGAACAGGAGGGCGAACGCGAAGACCGCGGACACCCACAGCGGGACCTTCCGCTGGGCCCGGACGTAGGCGAAGGCCACAGCGGTCAGCACCGCCGCGACGACCACGCACACCCAGGCCGTCGCGGTGCCGGGCACCACGAGCGCCGGCAGCGTGACGAAGTCGCCGTCCGAGGCGAGCCGGAAGTTCGTGCTCCCCTCGCGCGGCGCGAGGGCGATCAGCAGTGCGAACAGCGCGGTGAACGACGCGAGCGCGATCGGCGCCTTGCGCGAGACGACCGTGACGTGCCGGACCTCGACAGGTGCAGCCGGGGCGTTCGTCGTGGCGGTCATGCCGCCACCTCCTTCCGGCTGGAGCGGGTCCATCGGGCACCGGGCTGGGGCAGCCGGAACACGGCCCGGACCAGCGGCGGCGCCGCGATGAACAGGACGATGAGCGCCTGGACGACGGTCACGATCTCGATCGGCACGTTCTCGGCGGCCTGCATGACGGACCCGCCGGCCTTGAACGCGCCGAACAGGATCGCGGCGAACAGCACGCCGATCGGCTGGGACCCGCCGAGCAGGGCGACGGTGATCGCGTCGAAGCCGATGCCGGCGTCGATGTCGTAGCTGAACCCGGTGGTCACGGTGCCGAGCACCTGGGTGACCCCGGCCAGGCCGACCAGACCACCGGCGACGAGCATCACGGACACGGTCGTGCGCGGCACGTTGATGCCGGCGACCCGCGCCGCGTCCGGGTTCTCGCCGACGGCGCGGTACTCGAAGCCCACCTTGGAGCGGTTGAGCAGCCACCAGACGAACGCCACGGCGATGAGTGCGAAGACGAAGCCCCAGTGCAGGTTGTACCGCGGCCCGAGGAGGTCCGGCATGACCGCCGTGTCCTGCATCGGCGGGGTCTTCGGGTTGGACGACCCCGGCGCCTGGAGCAGGCCCGGCGTCGCCAGCATGTAGCTGACGAGGTAGAAGGCCACGTAGTTGAGCATGATCGTGGTGATCACCTCGTGGGCCCCGGTGAACGCCTTGAGCACGCCCGCGATGCCGGCCCAGACGGCACCCGCGGCCACGCCGGCGACGATCGCGACGATCATGTGCAGCGGGAACGGCATGCTCACGCCGAAGCCCACCCAGCCACCGGCCGCGGCGGCCACGAGCATCTGGCCCTTGCCACCGATGTTGAACAGGCCGGCGCGGAAGCCGAGTGCCACACCCAGACCGGCGGCGATCAACGGGGTGGCCATCGTCAGGCTCTGCGTGAACGGTCGGATGGCGCCCGCGAAGTCGTCCGCGCGGAAGTCCCAGACCGCGCCGCGGAACAGCGCCGCGTACGCACCGCCGACCGCACTGCCGATCGCCGCGAAGGTGTCGCCCGGGCGGGCGAAGAAGTACGGCAGCGCCGCCTGCACGCCCTGGTCGGTCACCATGATCATCAGCGAGCCGGCCAGCACCGCGAGGATCACCGCGCCCAGGCTCACCGCCCAGCCGCCCGAGATGATCCGGAAGTACGCCTCACGCCAGCGGTCGCCGCCGGAGGATGCCGGCTCGGTGCTCGCGGCCGTCGTGTCGTCAGAGGCCGCCACGGCCTGCTCCTTGGGCTCGGGGGACTCGGCGCTCATGCGACGTCACTCCCCTTCTGGGGGGTGATGCCGGCCATCATGAGGCCGAGCTCGTCGCGGGGGGTGGTGGACGGGACGATCCCGACCACCCGGCCGCGGTACATGACGAGGATCCGGTCACCGAGCGCGACGGCCTCGTCGAGCTCGGTGGAGACCACGACCACCGGCACGCCGGCGTCCCGCGTCTCGACGATCCGCTTGTGGATGAACTCGATCGAGCCGACGTCCACGCCGCGGGTCGGCTGGGCCGCGACCAGCAGCCTCAGCTCCCGGGACAGCTCCCTGGCCAGCACGACCTTCTGCTGGTTGCCGCCGGACAGCCGGCTGACCTGCTCGCCGATCCCCTGGGTGCGGATGTCGAACTCCTCGACGGCGTCCCGCGCGAAGCTGTCGCGCGGGCCGAGCTGGAGCATCCCGGCCTTGACGAACGGCGGTCCGCCTCGCCGGTCCAGCATGAGGTTCTCGGCCACGGTGAACTCGCCGACCAGCCCGTCGGTGCTGCGGTCCTCGGGGACGAAGCCGACACCGGCGCCGAGCACCTCGGCGACCGGGCGCCCGACCATCTCCTGCCCGTCGAGGACGACGCTGCCGCCGGACGCCTTCTGCAGCCCGACGAGAGCCTCGGTCAGCTCGGTCTGGCCGTTGCCCTGCACCCCGGCGACCACGAGGACCTCGCCGCCGCGGACCGTGAAGCTCACGCCGTCCACGACGACGATGCCCGAGGGGTCGGTCACCTCGAGGTCCTGCACCACCAAGGAGTTGGCCCCGTACTTCGGAGCGGACTTCTGCACCGTCAGCTCGACCGCGCGGCCGACCATCATCGCGGCCAGCTCGGTGTCCGGCTGGTCCGCGGTGGCCTCGCCGACCACCTGGCCGCGGCGGATCACCGTGATCCGGTCGGCGACCTCACGCACCTCGCGCAGCTTGTGGGTGATGAACACGATCGCGGCGCCCTCGTCGCGCAGCTGCCGCATGATCTGCATGAACTCGTCGGTCTCCTGGGGCGTGAGCACCGCGGTGGGCTCGTCGAACACCAGGATCTTCGCGTCGCGGGACAGCGCCTTGATGATCTCGACCCGCTGCTGGACGCCCACCGGCAGGTCCTCGATGAGCGCGTCCGGGTCCACCTGGAAGCCGAACCGCCGCGCGATCTCGTTCACCTTGGTCCGGGCGGCGTCGAGGTCGAGCCGGCCGCCGGGGAGCGTGGTCTCGTGGCCGAGCATGACGTTCTCGGCGACCGTGAAGACCGGGATGAGCATGAAGTGCTGGTGCACCATGCCGATCCCGGCGGCCATCGCGTCGCCGGGGCCGCGGAAGTGCTGCACCTCACCGTCGAGGAGCACCTCGCCCTCGTCGGCGGTGTAGAGGCCGTACAGGACGTTCATCAGCGTGGACTTGCCGGCGCCGTTCTCACCGAGGAGGCAGTGGATCTCACCGGGTTCGACGGTCAGGCTGATCTGGTCGTTGGCGACCAGGGTCCCGAAGCGCTTGGTAATGCCGCGTAGCTCGAGCTTCACGAGTTCCTCATCGACTTGTCTGGGGGGCGACGCGAGGACACGCCCCGGGAGGGCCGTTGCCGACCCTCCCGGAGCGTGTCAGATCACGCCATCGGTGTCACGCCACCTGGGTGCTCAGCTGCCGCTGAGGTACGAGGTGACCGTCACGTTGCCGTCGATGATGTCCTGCTTCAGCTGGTCGACCTCGGTCATCAGGGCCGGGTCCACCTTCGACTCGAAGTCGTGCAGCGGGGCGATGCCGACGCCGTCGTTCGCGAGCGTGCCGACGTAGGCGGTCGGGTCGAAGTTGCCCTCGCCCGCAGCCATGATCGCCTCGTAGGTCGAGACGTCCATGTTCTTCATGATCGAGGTGAGCAGCAGGGAGGCGACCGACGGGTCGGTGTTGTACACGTCGGCGTCCACACCGAGCATCGCGATGTCCTTGCCGGAGTCGGCGATCGCGTCACGTGCGGACTGGTAGATCGGGCCGCCCACGGGGAGCAGCACGTCGACGCCCTGGTCGATGATGCCCGCGGCGATCGACTTGGCCTCGTCGTTGGCCTCGAAGCCACCGGTGAACGAACCGTCCTTGCCGTCCCAGCCGACGACCTCGACGCTCGTGCCCTTGACCGAGTTGTAGTAGTCGACGCCCTGCTTGAAGCCGTCCATGAAGATCGTCACGGTCGGGTAGGGCTGACCGCCGAAGGTGCCGACCTTGCCGGTCTGCGAGTAGCCGGCCGAGAGGTAGCCGGCCAGGAACGCGGCCTGCGCCGTGTCGTACAGCAGCGGCTTGATGTTCTCGGCGTCCTTCTCACCGTTGAAGTCGTTGTCCGCGGCGTCGTCGACCAGCACGTAGCCGATCTCCGGGTTGGCCAGGGCCGACTCGACGGTTGCGGCCGACAGCGCGAAGCCGACCGCCACGATGGTGTTGCAGCCCTCGGAGACCATGGCCTCGAGGTTGGGCTGGAAGTCGGTCTCGGAGTCGGACTGCGCCTCGCGGAACTGGGCACCGAGCTCCTCAGCCGCCTTCTTGGCACCCTCGTACGACAGCTGGTTGAAGGACTTGTCGTCGAAGCCACCGGCGTCGGAGACGATGCAGGCGGTGTAGTCGATCGACTCAGCGGTGGTGGAGTCGGTGGCGGTGTCGCCTGCCGAGCTGGTGTCGGACTCCTCGGGTGCAGCGGCACACGCCGCCAGGGCCAGAGCGGTCGCGGCGGCCAGCGCCACACCTCGCATCACAGTCTTCACGTGTTCTCCTGAGTGGTTGTGCACTGTGCCGGTGCCGGTCACCTCACCGCGCTCGTGCCACGGGTCAGCATCCGACCGGTCGGCTGCTGTAGAGCGAACAGTAACGGCCCCGCGGTAGCGGCTGGGTTACTAGCGCGTACCAGCCCGGCGTCGTTACGCAACCGGAATCTAGCGGCAGGGCGGACGCGTGCGGCGCTGGGCCGTTCGGGTCAGGAGCCGGCCCGGAGCTCGCTCCCGGCCAGCAGCGCGAGCCGGACGAGGACGGCGGCGCCCGCACCGATCGCACGCTCGTCGGGGTCCAGGTCACCCTGGTGCAGGTCGTAGGTGTGCCCGCCCGGGACGCGCGTGCCCAGCCGGGCCATCGCCCCGGGCACCTCGGTGAGCAGCCAGCCGAAGTCCTCGCCGCCCAGCGACTGCTCGGTGAGCACCACGGCGTCCTCCCCCAGCACGTCGCGCACCGCCGCGTCCATCAGGCGGGTCGCGTGCTCGTCGTTGACCACCGGCGGCACGCCACGCTCGTGGTGCACCTCCACCTTGACCCCGTACGGGGCCGTGACGTGCTCGACGGCCTCCCGGAGCACCGCGGCGGCCTGCTCCCACGCACCCGAGTCGAGGCAGCGCAGGCTGCCCTTGACCTGCCCGGCCGCCGGGATCGCGTTGTGCACGGTCCCCGCGTGCACCAGGCCCCAGGTGAGGTTCACCCCGGACCTCGGGTCGAGGCGCCGGCCGAGCACGGCCGGCACCTGCGTGATGACCTGGCCGAGCGCGAAGACCACGTCACCGGTCAGGTGCGGCCGCGAGGTGTGGCCGCCCGCGGACGTGATCGTCACGGTCACCGGGTCGCTCGCCGAGGTGATCGGGCCGATCCGCGAACCGATCCGGCCGACGTCGAGCTTCGGGTCGCAGTGCACGCCGTAGACCTGGGCGACCCGGTCCATCGCACCGGCCGCGATCGCGTCGATCGCGCCGCCCGGCTGGACCTCCTCGGCCGCCTGGAACAGCAGGCGCACCCCGAGCGGGAGCAACCCCTCCTCGGCGAGCTCCGCGAGCACGAGCCCGGCACCCAGCACGACAGTGGTGTGCACGTCGTGCCCGCACGCGTGGCACACCCCGGCGACCTGCGAGCGCCACGGGTGGGCGCAGGTGTCCGGCAGCGGCAGCGCGTCGAGATCGGCGCGCAGCATCACGAGCGGTCCGTCGGCGGGGCCGAGGTCGCAGGTCAGCCCGGTGCCGGGGAGCAGCGACGGCTCGAGGCCCGCGGCCCGCAGACGATCGGCGACCAGCGCGGTGCTGCGTCGTTCGGAGTGCCCGATCTCCGGGTGTGCGTGCAGGTCGCGCCGGAACGCCACGAGCTCGTCGTCCAGCGCCGCGAGCCGCTCGACGATCCGGTCGGCGGGAACACGCGTGGGCTCGGGCACGAAACGATCCTAGGGCGCGCTCAGAGCAGGTCGTCCCGCCCGCGCTCGCGCACCGCGTCGACGACCTGCTTCACCTGCTGGGCGTGCGCGCGCGTGGTGACCAGCACCGCGTCCGGGGTGTCGAGCACCACCACGTCGGGCACGCCGAGGACCGCCACGAGCCGCCCCGAGCGCGGTGCGACCAGCGCACCGGGGGCGTCGATCGCCAGCACGTCCTCGGCCGCGCCGAGCACGTGCGGGTCGCCGGGCAGCAGGTCGCGCACCGCCGCGGCGTCGCCGACGTCGTCCCAGGAGAACTCGCCGGGCACCACGGCCACGCCGCCGCGCGCCGCGACCGGCTCGGCGATCGCGTGGTCGATCGCGATCCGCTGCAGCCCCGGCCAGACGGTGCCGAGGACCTCGCCGCGGCGGTCGGTGTCCCACGCGCCCGCGATCTCCCGCAGGCCGTCGTGCAGCGCCGGCAGCAGCTGGGCGAGGTGGTCGAGCAGGACCTCCGCCCGGACCAGGAACATGCCGGCGTTCCACCGGTACCGACCCGTCGCGAGCCACTGGGCAGCGGTCTCGGCGTCCGGCTTCTCGGTGAACGCGCGGACCCCGTGGGCACCGTCCACCGCGGGCAGCGGGTCGCCGGTCTCGATGTAGCCGAACGCGGTCGACGGCTCGGTCGGCGCGATGCCGATGGTCGTGACGAACCCTTCGCGGGCCGCCGCGACGCCGGTCTCGACGGCGCGCGCGAAGCCGTCGCCGCTGATCACGTGGTCCGCCGCGAACGAGCCGATCACCACGTCGCCCTCGCGCCGGGCGAGGACCGCGGCCGCGAGGCCGATCGCCGCCATCGAGTCGCGCGGCGACGGCTCGGCGAGCACCGCGCCGGCGCCCAGCTGCGGCAGCTGGGCACGCACTGCGGCCTCGTGGGCCGCGCCGGTGACCACGACCACGCCGTCCGGGCCGGCGAGCGGCTCGAGGCGGTCGACCGTCGCCTGGAGCAGGCTGCGGCCGGAGCCGCCGAGGTCGTGCAGGAACTTCGGCGACGACGCGCGGGAGAGGGGCCACAGGCGGGTGCCGGCACCGCCGGCGGGCACCACGGCACGGAATCCGGGGATGGGTCGAGGCTGGGTCACGGGACGATCCTGACAGACCGCGGAGGGTTCGAGAACGCCACCCGGCGCTGCTCGTGCCGAGGCGGCGCCCTTCCGGACGGGCCACTAGAGTGGCGGTGCGCGGCATGCCAGCCGTGCGACCCCAACGCAGGGGCAGTCGTCCACTGGAGGTCCCCGTGCCCGAGGCGCCGGCCGGCACGCTCTACCGCGGTCGCGAGGGGATGTGGACCTGGGTCGCGCACCGCGTGACCGGGTTCCTCATCTTCTTCTTCCTGCTCGTCCATGTCCTCGACACCTCGCTGGTCCGGGTCGATCCGGAGGCGTACAACGCCGTGATCGGGACCTACAAGAACCCGATCATGGGCCTCGGCGAGGCGGGCCTGGTCGCGGCCATCGTCTTCCACGCGCTCAACGGTGTGCGGGTGATGCTCGTGGACTTCTGGTCCAAGGGCACCCGCTACCAGCGCCAGCTGTTGTGGGGCGTGATCGTGGTGTTCGTCATCCTCATGGCCGGGTTCCTGCCCGTCCAGCTCGGCCACATCTTCGGAGGTGAGTGATGGCGACGACGAGCCCGACCCTGGCCGCACCGCGCAGCCCGCGCCGCTCGGGCCGCGGCACCACGCGGGGCAACCTCGAGCTCTACGGCTGGGTCTTCATGCGGGTGTCCGGCGCGCTGCTGATCGTGCTGGTGTTCACGCACCTGTTCATGAACCTGGTGGTCGGTGACGGCGTCAAGGCGATCGACTTCGGCTTCGTCGCCGGCAAGTGGGCCGACCCGGTCTGGCAGGTCTGGGACCTGCTGATCCTCTGGCTCGCGATGATCCACGGCACCAACGGGATGCGCACGATCATCAACGACTACGCCACCAGGACCGGTACCCGGCTGACCCTCACCGGACTGCTCTACCTGGCGTTCACGGTCATCGTGGTGCTCGGCACCCTGGTGATCTTCACCTTCGACCCCTGCCCGCCGGGCGCGCCTGCCGACGTGCTGGCCAGCTTCTGCACCGCCGGCTGAGAGAGAACCGAGGACATGCAGATCCATCAGTACGACGTCGTGATCGTCGGCGCCGGGGGCGCCGGGATGCGCGCGGCCCTCGAGTCCTCCCAGCGGACCCGCACAGCGGTCATCTCGAAGCTGTACCCCACCCGCTCCCACACCGGCGCGGCCCAGGGCGGCATGTGCGCCGCGCTGGCCAACGTCGAGGAGGACAACTGGGAGTGGCACACCTTCGACACCGTCAAGGGCGGTGACTACCTGGTCGACCAGGACGCCGCGGAGATCATGGCCAAGGAAGCCATCGACGCCGTCCTGGACCTCGAGAAGATGGGCCTGCCGTTCAACCGGACGCCCGAGGGCAAGATCGACCAGCGCCGGTTCGGCGGCCACACCCGCAACCACGGCGAGGCCGCGGTGCGCCGCGCCTGCTACGCCGCGGACCGCACCGGTCACATGATCCTGCAGACCCTCTACCAGCAGTGCGTGAAGAACGACGTGCAGTTCTTCAACGAGTACTACGTGCTCGACCTGCTCCTGGACACCGACCTCACGGCGGCCAAGAAGCCGCGCAAGGGCGCGCCCGTGCGGTGCTCCGGCGTCGTCGCCTACGACCTCGCGACCGGCGAGATCCACGTGTTCCACGCCAAGTCGGTCGTGCTCGCGACGGGTGGCTCGGGCAAGATCTTCAAGACCACCTCCAACGCCCACACGCTGACCGGCGACGGGATGGCCCTCGCGCTGCGACGTGGCATCCCCCTGGAGGACATGGAGTTCTTCCAGTTCCACCCGACCGGCCTCGCGGGCCTCGGCATCCTGCTCTCCGAGGCGGCGCGCGGCGAGGGCGGCATCCTGCGCAACGGCGAGGGCGAGCGCTTCATGGAGCGCTACGCGCCGACCATCAAGGACCTCGCACCACGCGACATCGTGGCCCGCTCGATGGCCAACGAGGTGCGGGAGGGCCGCGGCGCCGGACCGCACAAGGACTACGTGCTGCTCGACCTCACGCACCTCGAGCCCGAGCACATCGAGGCGAAGCTGCCCGACATCACCGAGTTCGCCCGCACGTACCTCGGCATCGAGCCGTTCACCGAGCCGGTGCCGGTGTACCCGACCGCGCACTACGCGATGGGCGGCGTGCCGACCACCATCTCCACCGAGGTGCTCCGGTCCAACACGGACGTGGTGCAGGGCCTGTTCGCCGCCGGCGAGGTGGCGTGCGTGTCGGTGCACGGCTCGAACCGGCTCGGCACCAACTCGCTGCTCGACATCAACGTCTTCGGTCGGCGGGCCGGCATCGCCGCGGCCGAGTACGCGACCGGCGCGGACTGGGTCGAGATGCCGCAGGACGCGGCGGCGTACGTCGTCGACGAGCTCGAGCGCATCCGGACCGCGCCCGCGGGCGA
The DNA here is from genome assembly GCF_025717005.1 of Actinotalea endophytica. Classification (GTDB taxonomy): domain Bacteria; phylum Actinomycetota; class Actinomycetes; order Actinomycetales; family Cellulomonadaceae; genus Actinotalea. The sequence goes on along the minus strand of NZ_JAOVZU010000002.1, from coordinate 208,245 downwards.
GAAGGTCGGCGACCTCCGCAAGGCCCTGCAGGAGACCATGGACGCGAACGCCCAGGTGTTCCGCACGGCGGAGTCGCTGCAGCGAGCGCTCGACGTGATCGACGACCTGCGGGCGCGCTACCAGTCGATCAGCGTCCAGGACAAGGGCCGCTCGTTCAACACCGACCTCCTCGAGGCCGTCGAGCTCGGCTTCCTGCTCGACCTCGCACGGGTCGTGGTGGTCGGCGCGCTGGCCCGCGAGGAGTCCCGCGGCGGGCACTTCCGCGAGGACTTCCCCACCCGGGACGACGAGGGCTTCATGCACCACACGATGGCCTACGCCGTCGCGACCAAGGACGGTGACACCGCGATCCGGCTCGACAAGAAGCCGGTGACGGTCACCCGCTACCAGCCGATGGAGCGCAAGTACTGATGACCGCGACGACCACGTCCCCAGCCGCCGTCGGCGAGGTGCCGAGCTTCGACGTCACGCTGCGGATCCGACGCTACGACCCGGACGCCGCCACCCCGGAGGCGTTCTGGGAGGAGTTCACGGTCAGCGCGCACGGCACCGACCGCGTGCTCGACGCGATGCACAAGGTGAAGTGGGACCTCGACGGGTCGCTCACCTTCCGCCGCTCCTGCGCGCACGGCATCTGCGGCTCGGACGCGATGCGGATCAACGGCCGCAACCGGCTGGCCTGCAAGACCCTCCTCAAGGACCTCGACCCCAGCAAGCCCATCACGATCGAGCCGATCAAGGGCCTTCCGGTGGTCAAGGACCTGGTCGTGGACATGGAGCCGTTCTTCGCCTCCTACCGCGAGGTGATGCCGTTCCTCATCGCCGGGAAGAACGCGCCCACCAAGGAGCGCCTGCAGTCCGCCGAGGAGCGAGCGCGGTTCGACGACACCACCAAGTGCATCCTGTGCGCCGCCTGCACGACCTCGTGCCCGGTGTTCTGGACCGACGGGCAGTACTTCGGGCCGGCAGCGATCGTCAACGCGCACCGGTTCATCTTCGACAGCCGGGACGAGGGGGCCGCACAGCGCCTCGAGATCCTCAACGACAAGGAAGGCGTGTGGCGCTGCCGCACGACCTTCAACTGCACCGACGCGTGCCCGCGCGGCATCGAGGTGACCAAGGCCATCGCCGAGGTCAAGAAGGCGATGATCACGCGCGCGTTCTGACGTCCTCCCCCTCGGCGCTGACGTCGTCGTCCTCGAGCGGCGGGTCGGCCACCCAGGCCGAGGCCAGCAGCACGATGCGCGAGATCAGGTTGATCCAGATCAGCAGCGTGACGATCACCGCGAACGGTGCGAGCAGCCGGTTGCTGGTCACCGAGCCCGCCACCACGGCGGTGCCGAGGTAGCGCACGACCCCGATGCCGAACGCTGCGATCGCTGCGCCCGCGAGCAGCTCCCTGCGTGGCGGGCGCTGGTCGGCGAGCACCACGAGCACCATCACGAAGACCGCCGCGTCGACGACGAAGGCCACCGCGAGCCCGATCACCCGGACGGCGACGTCGGCGCCCGCTCCTGCGCCGATCACCCCGAGCATCCAGTCGGCGGCCGAGGTCGTCGCGATCGAGAGCACCGCAGAGAGCAGGATCGCCAGGGCCATGCCGAGGAACCCCGCCAGGGCCCGGGCCTGAGCGAGCAGGGCGTTGCCGGCCGTCGGCTGCTCCCCGAACATCGCACGCACCCCGGTGCGCAACGCCGCCATCGCGGTCATCGCGCTGACCAGGAGGACCACCAGGGCCACGACCCCGGCCACGGTGAGCGCTGGGCTGAGCCGGAGGTCGTCGGGCTGGATCACACCGCCGCTGCCGGTGTCGACCAGGCCGGGCAACGAGGCGTCGATGGCGTCGAGCACCTGCTGCCGGAGCTGTGCGTCGCCACCGAGCACCGCCATGAACAGGCTCCAGCCGAGCGTCAGCCCGGCGAACACGCTGAACAGCGCCGAGTAGGCGATGCCCCCGGTCAGCACCCCCCCCACCGGCGCGCCCGAACCGCGCGTTGGCGCGGAGCGCGCGGGTGCGCTTCACCCGGTCGAGCAGGGCCTTGGCTCGCTCCAGCAGCGGCGTCGGGTCAGGTCGCATCCGTCGACCCTAGGTCGCCTCGGCGGGCGAGGCATGCGGGGCCGGTCAGCCGCCGAGCGGCAACGCGTCGACGATCCGCCACACCCCGGTGTCATCACCGTCGAAGACCTGGACCTCGGCGGCGTCGAACCTGGCATCGAAGCCCGCGAGCTCGTCGAACGCGCGGTCGAGGGCATCGGCCGGCACGTCGTGCGCGACGGTCACGTGCGGGTGGTAGTGGAACCGCAGCGGCTGCGCGAGCGGCCCGGTGCGCAGATCCCGCTCGAGGTCCTCGCACGCCGCGATCCCCTCGACCACCTGCACGAAGACCACGTCGGAGACCGGCCGGAAGCTGCCCGTGCCACGCAGGTGCAGCGCGAACGGGGCGTGTGACGCGGCGATCCGGGCGAGGTGTGCGTCCACCTCCGGGAGCGCGTCGACGTCCACCACGGTCGGCCCGATCAGGGTGACGTGCGGCACGATGCTCCAGGCCAGCGGGTCACCGAAGCCGGCCCGCGCGCGCTGCAGGTCACTGCGCAGGGGCTCGGGGAGCGCGATCGCGACGCCCAGGCGGACCTGGTCGTCGGCGCGCTCGGGCAGACGCACTCAGACCACCCTGGGAAGCAGGCCGATCCGCTCGTAGACGGTCGCCAGACGCGGCGCAGCGATCTCCCGCGCCCGGGCGGCGCCGCCGGCGAGCACCCGGTCGAGCTCCGCAGGGTCGTCCAGGTAGCCGCGGACCGTCTCCTGGAAGGGCGTGATGACGCCCAGCACCACCTCGGCCAGCTCCTTCTTGAGGTCCCCGTAGCCGCGACCCTCGAACGACGCCACGAGGTCGTCGACCGACCGGCCCGACAGCGCTGAGTGGATGGTCAGCAGGTTCGAGACACCGGCCTTGGCCTCCGGGTCGAACCGGATCTCCCGCTCCGCGTCGGTCACCGCCGACCGGATCCGCTTGGCGACCACCGAGGGCTCGGCGAGCAGGTCCACCAGCCCGGTCGCGGTCGAGGTCGACTTGCCCATCTTGGCGGTCGGGTCCTGCAGGTCGTAGATCTTGGCGGTGGCCTTGACGATGTACGGCTCGGGCACCACGAAGGTCTCGCCGAACCGCACGTTGAACCGCTGCGCGAGGTCGCGGGTGATCTCCAGGTGCTGGCGCTGGTCCTCGCCGACCGGGACGAGCGCGGCGTCGTACAGCAGGATGTCGGCGGCCATCAGGATCGGGTAGGTGAAGAGCCCGACGTTCGCGCCCTCGGTGCCCTGACGGGCGGCCTTGTCCTTGAACTGGGTCATCCGGGACGCCTCGCCGAAACCGGTCTGGCAGGACAGGATCCAGGCGAGCTCGGCGTGCTCGGCGACGTGGGACTGCAGGAACAGGATCGAGCGCTCGGGGTCGATCCCCGCAGCCAGGTACTGCGCCGCGGTGCGCCGGCTGCGCTCGCGCAGCACCGACGGGTCCGGGTTGACCGTGAGGGCGTGCAGGTCGACGACCGCGTAGATCGCCTCGTGGGAGTCCTGCAGCGCGACCCACTGCAACAACGCTCCGAGGTAGTTGCCCAGGTGGAGGGAGTCGGCGGTCGGCTGCATCCCGGAGAAGATCCGGGGTCGAGGCGCATCAGGCATGGTGTGCATTCTGGCAGGTCGTCGCGCCGGGTCCGAACTCGGCGCCCGGCCGGTCCGGACGGGTCAGGTCGCCTCGTCGTCGAACGGTGCCGGCCCCCCGGCGACGGCCCTCGGCCCGGGCGAGGCGGGCTTGGCCGGCTGCGGGTCGTCCTCGTCGAGGAGGGCCTCGCGCACGATCCGACGCGGGTCGTACCGCCTCGGGTCCAGCTCCTCCCAGTCCATGCCGGTCTCGTCGGTCACCCGCTGCCGGGCGGTGCGGACGAAGGCGCGGGCATCACGGGCCCAGCGGCCGAGCCGCTCGGCGTAGTGCGGCAGCCGCTCCGGGCCGACCAGGACCAGAGCGACGACGAGGAGCACCAGGAGCTCCGGCCCGCCGATACCCATCGCGTCAGGCTAGCTGCTCGCCGTCTCCGAGAGCACGACGCGCACGTCGCGCTCCTGGTCACCGGTGCGCACCCGCAACGTCACCGTGTCCCCCGGCTGCTTGGCGCGGATCGCGACGATGAGCTCGTCCGGCTGGGTCACCGGTCGCCCGTCGATCGCCAGGATGATGTCGCCGGGCTGGATGCCCGCACGGTCGGCGGGGCCGTCCGGCACCACCGGCTCCTGCCCGTCCACCGCCTCCTCGGCCACCATCACGCCCTCGCCGGTGTACCGGGAGTCGACCAGCACGCCGATGATCGGGTACGTCGCGCTGCCGGTCTCGATGAGCTGCTCGGCGGTGTACCGCGCCTGGTTCGACGGGATCGAGAAGCCCAGGCCGATGCTGCCCGCGGTCCCGGTGAGCGCACCGCCCGGCGGCTGGGCGATCGCGGAGTTGATCCCGATCACCTCACCGGCGGCGTTGACCAGCGGTCCGCCCGAGTTGCCGGGGTTGATCGCCGCGTCGGTCTGGATCGCGTTGATGAACGCTGTGGCCGCCGTGTCACCCGCGGTCACGGGGCGGTTCAGCGCGCTGACGATCCCGGTGGTCACGGTCCCCTGAAGGCCGAGCGGCGCACCCACCGCGACCACGGGGTCGCCGACCACCACCTGGTCCGAGTCGCCGAGCACGAGCGGGACGAGGCCGGACCGGTCCACCTTGAGCACGGCCAGGTCGTAGTCCGTGGTGTAGCCGACGACCTCCGCCGCCACCTGGCTGCCGTCCGAGAAGACCACGGTCGTCGTCCGGCCGTCGCCGACGTCGGCGTTCGCGACGTGGGCGTTGGTCAGCAGGTAGCCGTCCTCACGCAGCACGAAGCCCGACCCGGTGCCTTCGCCGGTCGACCCGCGTACCTCGATGAGCACGACGCTCGGCAGCACCTGGGCGGCGATCGCGGCCACCCCGGTCAGCTCCCCACCGTCCGGGCGGGCGGTGGCGGCCGGCGGGAGGTCGGCGTCGGGCGAGCGCCAGTAGCGCTCGGCGAGCGCCCCGCCCACCGCACCGGCGACCAGCGCGAGCACGAGCATCGGGACGAGGAGCCAGCCGGCGCGCGAGCGGCGGGGCCGCTCGACCTGCGCCCGCCCCCATGAGTCGGTCGCCCAGTTCGTCGCGTCCAGCGGCGCCTCGGCGGCGCCGTCCGGCCACGACTGGGGCGTCCCTTCGTAGGTCGCCGTCGGGCCCACCCACTGCACCCCCGGGCCCGCGGCCTGCGCCGCGCCCTGGTCCCCGCCGGCGGCCTGCGCGACGCCCTGGTCCCCGCCCATGCCCGGGGCAGCAGCCTGCTCCGGCGCCGGACGGGTCGGGTCGGGGTGGTCGCCGAAGGCGCTGGTGGGCCAGGTCGGCGGCCCGGCCTGCGGGTCACGCCCGGCCTGCGGGTCACGCCCGGCCTGCGGGTCACCGTCCGGGGTCGTCGTCACGAGCTGCTCCAGGCTGTCAGGAGAACGTGCCAACCGCGCCCGAGCCGAGCCGAGGCGCCGTCGTCGTACGCCTCGACAGGATAGGCGGCGACGACCGGCTCCACGGCCTGCTGCGACCCCGAGGCGACGACCGCGACCACGGCGTCGCCCGCCTGCCAGGCGACGCACGGTGGCGAGCTGGCGAGCTGGCGCACCTCGTGGCCGCCGACCTCGATCGCCGTCCCGACCTCGCCGAGCCGCCCGCGGGTCTGGCGCACCACGACGAGACCGTCCGGCCCGATCAGGTCGATCTCGAGCTCGTCGGCGTCCGTGCGCACCGCCGCGACCTGGTGCCCGGCCGGCACCGTGACCGGGACGGCCCACGGGTGGGCGGCGAACCACGCGTCGAGGTCGATCGGGCTGCCGGTCGCCACCGACGCGATCTGGAGCGCGGTCAGCGCCTGGGCCGGCCGGGCGTCCACGGTGACCTGTGGCTCGTTCCCGAGGCTGAAGCAGGTGACCAGCAGACCCGCTCCGGCCACCCCGGCGAGCAGCGGGACCAGCGGGCGCCGACGCGGCGCGAGGTCGCCCCGGACGGTGCCGTGTGGCAGGCCGGAGCCCGGCATCGGCAGCGACCCTGCGCCGAGCGGCGGCGTGCGCCGCGGCGGGCCCGGCGGTGTCACCGAACCGAGGGCGAGCAGACGCGCGGTCAGCCGCGGGTCCGGGGTGACGTCACCGGCCCCGGCGAGCGCCGCGCGGGTCGCCCGTGCCGCCGCGACCTCGGCCGCGCAGTCGTCGCACACCGCGAGGTGGGCGAGCACGCGCTCGGCCTCGTCGGGCGCGAGCCGGCCGTCGAGCAGGCCGCTGATCTCCGGACCGAGGTGGCTCACCCGCCGACCTCCTGGCCCACCGCCTCGGTCGACGGCGTGGCACCGGCGGGCGCACGGTGCGCGAGCTCGGCCCGCAGCTGTGCGCGGGCACGGTGGATCCGGGACCGGACCGTGCCCATCTTGATCCCGAGCGTGACGGCGATCTCCTCGTAGGAGAGCCCCTCGATGTCGCACAGCACGACCGCCGCCCGGAACTCCGGCGAGAGCCGGTCGAGGGCGCGCTGCACGTCGGTGTCGAGGTTGGCGTGCTCGAACCCGCGTTCGGGGGTGTCGGCCGCGGACTGCGACGGCAGCCGGTCGGCGTCCTCACCGAGCGGCTCCATCCGGATCCGGGTCCGTCGGCGCGCACCGTCGAGGAAGAGGTTGACCGTGATCCGGTGGAGCCAGCCCTCGAACGAGCCGGGCTGGTAGCCGGACAGCGAGCGGAACACCCGGACGAAGGTCTCCTGGGTCAGGTCCTCGGCGTCGTGCTGGTTGCCGGTGAGTCGGTAGGCGAGCCGGTACACGCGCGCGGAGTGCTCCGCGACGATCTGCTCCCATCCGGGCACGCCGGAGCGGGCGTCGTGCGCGACGTCCACGTGTCCTCCTCCGGGCTGCTGATCGTCACAACGTCCGGGTGCCTCCCGGTGTTCCCGATCCGGTGGCCTCGTGCTTCCCGACCGGTGCGCCGCCCGGGAAGCGCCCTCCCGCGGGGCTAGCATCGAGGCGCCGGGAGGAGGATGCCATCAGCGACAAGGCCGCGAGCTGGGCTCACAGCGAGGACTACCGGACCCCGGACGACGTGCTGCTGCACGCGAGCGAGCGCGCAGCCGAGCTGGGCTGCGGCGCGGTCTCGCCCGGCACCGGTGCGCTGCTGTCGGTGCTCGCCGCCGCAACCCGCGCCACCGCGGTCGCCGAGGTCGGCACCGGAGCCGGCGTCTCCGGGCTCTGGCTGCTGCGCGGCATGGCACCCGACGGTGTGCTGACCACGATCGACTCCGAGGCAGAGCATCAGCGCGCCGCCAAGCAGGCCTTCGCCGACGAGCAGGTGCGCCCGACCCGCACGCGCACCATCACCGGACGTGCCCTCGAGGTGCTGCCCCGGCTGGCCGACGGTGCCTACGACATGGTGGTGGTCGACGGCGACCCCCTCGAGGCCGCCGACTACGTCGAGCAGGCGGTCCGGCTGCTGCGCCCCGGGGGTCTGCTGGTCGTGCCGCACGCGATGGCCGAGGACCGTGTCCCCGACCCGGCCCGCCGGGACGAGCTCACCACGGCGATGCGCGAGCTCGGCAAGCACGTGCGCAGCGACGAGCGACTGGTCGCGGCGATGGTGCCGACCGGCGACGGCGTGCTGGTGGCCGCGCGGCGCTGAGCCGAGCACCGTCACGCTGCCGGCCGGCTCAGTGCTCGGCCGAGAGCCAGGCCAGGAGCGCGCGCACGCCGAACCCCGTCGCACCCTCGGGCACCTCGTGGGCAGCCTTCGGGGCGCGAGCGGGACCCGCGACGTCGAGGTGCGCCCAGCGCCGACCCCCGGTGAACTCGCGCAGGAACAGGGCCGCGGTGATCGCGCCTCCACCGGTCCAGCCCGGCCCGTTGACGTGGTGCAGGTCGGCGATGTCCGAGTCGATCGCGCCGCGGTAGTCAGCGACGAGCGGCAGCCGCCACAACCGCTCCCCCGAGGCTTCGCCGGCCGCGGTGAGCTCGGCGGCGAGAACGTCGTCCGGGGTGAACAGCGCGCCGTGCGTCCGGCCGAGCGCCAACGTCGCGGCACCGGTGAGCGTCGCGACGTCGATCAGCACGTCGGGGTCGAGCGTGAGGTCCGCGTGCACCAGGGCGTCGGCGAGCACCATGCGGCCCTCGGCGTCGGTGTTGGACACCTCGACCGTCCGTCCGCCACGCACCGTCACGACGTCGCCGGGCCGGTAGGACGCGGCACCGATCGCGTTCTCGGCGAGCGCGAGCACTGCGGTGACCTCATGCCGAACGCCGGCCTCGGCGGCACCGAGCACGGTGGCGAGCGCGACGGCCGAGCCGGTCATGTCGGTCTTCATCGACGCCATCGACTCGCGGGGCTTGAGCGACAGGCCGCCGGTGTCGAACGTGATCCCCTTGCCGACCACCACCACGTGCGACAGCGGCTGGGCCGGCCGGTACGTGACCCGGACGAGCCTCGGGCCGGTCGCCGACCCGCTACCGACCGCGAGCAGGCCACCGAAACCCTGCGCGGCGAGGTCCTTCTCGTCCAGGACCTCGTACTCGAGGCCGGCGTCGCGGGCCAGCTCCTGCGCACGAGCGGCGACCCACGCCGGGTTCTTCGTGCTGGACGGCGTGACGGCGAGCACCCGCGCGGTCCACGAGGCCTTCGACACGACCTGCGCGCGAGCGACCGCCTCGTCGTCACCGTCGAGCAGCACGAGTCGCTGCGCGGCGCTCGGCCCCTTGGCCGGCGGGTGGCGATAGGAGGCGAGCAGGTAGCCCTCGACGAACGCCTGCTGGTGCGCGGCCGACGCGCCGCGGACCACGGAGGCGACGACCTCGCCCAAGCCGCGGGTGGACCTGGCGACCGCGGCGCCCGCACGTCGCAGGGCGGTCACGCCACCGTCGCCGACACCCACGAACACGAGCCTCAGCGGCAGCGCGTCCCAGGGCAGCGTCCGGGCACCGTGCGGCCGCGGGAGGTCCACGGCCGCCACGTCGCCCGCAGCACCGCCGGCGCCGTTGCGGTCCGCAAGGTCGCCGAGGTCGATGCCGTAGCGGACGGCCGCGTCGACCACGCCCTCACGGGGCTCCACACCGTCCTCGCCCGGGGCGAGCGGCAGAACGAGCGCGGCGACACCGTCGAACGGGTCGTCCGCGACCGATCCGGGCCGCACCAGAACCCCAGGGAGCGGCGGCACGACCGCCGTCTCCCGGCGCCGAGGAGGCACCGGGGTGCTCAGCCCGCGACGGAGGTCAGGGCCTCACCGAGCTCGCTCGCCTCCGCCGCGTTCAGCTCGACGACCAGACGCCCGCCGCCCTCGAGCGGCACGCGCATCACGATGCCGCGGCCCTCCTTCGTGACCTCGAGCGGCCCGTCGCCCGTCCTGGGCTTCATCGCGGCCAAAGGAACCTCCTAGGTGAGTCCTGCCCGACCCCGGCGGACGCGAGGTCTCACATCGGGGCGGATGTCCGTCGCAGAGTCTAGTTCACCCGCCACCCGCGCCGCTCACGGGGGCCACCCGCTGGGCGGCACCAGACGCCACAGCAGAGCGATCCACGCCACCTGCCCGACCAGCCCGGCGACGACCAGCACGACCGACCACGCGCGGGGTCGCCGCGACGGGAGCACCACGCACGCCAGCGCGCCCCACGCGGGGAAGGCGAGCAGCGCGAACCGCACCAGGCTGGTCCCCGGTTCGAGCACCCCGATCAGGTACCCGGAGTAGGCGACCGTCCAGCCCCAGGCCACCACACCGAGCCTGCGCAGCGGGCGCGAGGCCAGCCCGATCACGAGCAGAGCGGTGGTCAGACCGAGCACCGGCACACCCCACGAGCCGAGCCACCACTGCGCGACGTCGACCCAGGGCAGCAGCGGCACCACCTCGCCGCGGCCGCGCCAGGCACCCTGGGTCAGGAGATACGCGTCGGCGACCCCGGTGGCCCGACCGACGATCGCCGGCCAGGCGAACCCCGACACGACGGCGACACCGGCCACACCGGCGACCGCGAGCCTCGAGCGCCACGGGAAGGCCCGCCCGGAACGCCACCGGGCGATCCCGTGCGCCAGCGCGACCACCGCGAGCGGCAGCGCGACCGCACGCGTGAACCCGAGGGCCGCCACGGCCGTCGCCGCGACCAGGTACTGCTCGCGTTGCAGCGCCCACAGCGCGACGGCGACGCCGAGCAGCGCGAGGGCCTCGGTGTACCCGACCTGCAGCACGGGCGCCGAGGCGGATGTGCTGAGCAGCGCCACCGTGAGCAGTGGCGCGCCCCGACGTACCCGCTCGGGCAGCGGCTCGGCGTGCGGGGCGCCGACGGCATCCGCCACCACCTGGTGCACCACCAGCATCGCCACGGTGCCGAGCACGAGCGAGGTCAACGGCGCGAGGAGCGTCCAGGAGCCGCCGGTCAGGGCCATCAGACCGCGCACCAGCGCCGGGAAGAGCGGGAAGAACGCCCACGCGTTCTGCAGGACCTGGCCGTCGGCACCGACCGGAAGGTCCGCCGGGTAGCCCTGCTCGGCGATCTCCCGGTACCAGGACGCGTCCCACATCAACCCGGTGTACTGCCAGTAGCCCGGGGCCGCGTCGGTCCACGGGTTCGCCGCCTGGGTCCGGGCGACCAGCACGAAGATCACCGCGCTGACCAGCCTGGCCGCCAAGGTCACCAGCAGCACGCGCACCCACCACCGGCCGAGCAGGTGCTGCCACCGGCCGGGCACGTCGGAGTCCGCCACGGCCGGTGTCCGGGCGGCCGAGGCCGTGCTCGGGGGAGCCGACGGGTCGGTCACGCGAGCCCCCGGACCGCTCGAGCGGGCGGCAGGTCCCCGCGCAGCACGGCGACCATCTCGGACACCCGCCGGGTCGCCCGCACGTCGTGCGCCCGCAGGACCCCGGCTCCGAGCCACAGCGCGACCGCGGACGCGGCGAGGGTGCCCTCGAGCCGTTCGTCCACCGGCAGGCCGAGCGACTCCCCCACGAAGTCCTTGCGGGACAGCGCCATCAGCGTGGGGTACCCGAGCCCGGCGATCTCGTCGGTGGCGCGGAGCAGCTCGAGGGAGTGCCACGTCGTCTTGCCGAAGTCGTGGGTCGGGTCCACGAGGACCGAGCGCGGGTCGACCCCCGCCGCCACGGCTCGCTCGGCGCCGGACCGCAACGTCGCCAGGACATCGGCGAGCACGCCGTCGGGGTAGACCACGCGCAGCGGGTCGGTGCGCGGCTCGGCGCCGCCGGTGTGCGAGACGACCACGCCCAGGCCGTGGCGTCCGGCAACGCCGACCAGGTCGGGGTCGTGACCCGCCCAGGTGTCGTTGATCAGGTCGACCCCGACGCCGGCGACCGCCTCGGCGACCTCGGCCCGCCAGGTGTCCACGCTGATCGGCAGGTCGGCGAACCGCTCCCGGACCGCGACGACCACGGGCCGCACCCGGTCGATCTCCTCGGTGACGCCGACCGGTTCGCCACGTCCCGCGCGCACGCCGCCGATGTCGACGAGGTCCGCGCCGTCCCGCACGGCCACCTCGACCGCCGCCACGGCCGCGGCCGTGTCCGCTGCGCGCGCGGCGGGGTAGAACGAGTCGGCCGTCCGGTTGACGACGGCCATCACCGCGGCGCGCCCCGGGCACACCGCACGCCCCCGCAACCACAGGTCGGGGCTCCGCAGCGGAACCTGCACCGTGCGCCTCAGGCCGGGTCGACCGGGATCGCCGTGCGTGCCGCCTCCTCGGCGGCCTGCAGCTGCGCGTCCTTCTCGCGGACGAGGTGGACCGCCTCCGCCGGATCGTCGACGACGTGCAGCAGCTTGAGGTCGTGCGGCGAGATGGTGCCCGCGTCGAGCACGGGGCCGGACAGCCAGTCGAGCAGGCCACGCCAGTAGGACGAGCCGACCAGCACGATCGGGAACTCGGTGACCTTCTGGGTCTGCACCAGCGTCACCGACTCGAAGAGCTCGTCGAACGTGCCGAAGCCGCCGGGCAGCACCACGAAGCCCTGGGCGTACTTCACGAACATCGTCTTCCGGGCGAAGAAGTACCGGAAGTTGACCCCCAGGTCGACCCACGCGTTCATGCTCTGCTCGTGCGGGAGCTCGATGCCGAGCCCCACCGACAGGCCGCCGGCCTCCGAGGCGCCACGGTTCGCGGCCTCCATGATCCCCGGTCCGCCACCCGTCATCACCGCGTAGCCCGCCTCGACCAGACCTCGACCGATCTCGCGGCCCATCGCGTACTCCGGGGTGTCCCGCGGGGTCCGCGCCGAACCGAAGACGCTGACCGCGGGCCCGACCTCCGCGAGCGCCCCGAACCCCTCGACGAACTCCGACTGGATCCGCATCACGCGCCACGGGTCGGAGTGCACCCACTCAGCGCCCTCGCCGCGGGCCAGCAGCCGCTGGTCGGTGGTGGTGGACGGTACCTGTCCGCGGCGCAGCAGCACCGGGCCCTTGCGATACCCCTCGGGCACGGAGACGTCGGTCATGGACCGCAGCCTAGGTGAGCCACTCGTGCAGCGCGCCGTAGCAGGCGTCCAGGTCTGCGACGGGGGTCGCCTCGTCGTCCGCGTGCGCGAGCGACGGGTCGCCGGGACCGAAGTTCACCGCCGGCACCCCCAGCGCGGAGAAGCGCGCCACGTCGGTCCAGCCCTGCTTGGCCCGCGGCGGGCGACCGGTGCGCCGTGCCACGACCTCGGCGAGCTCGACGGCCTCCGGCCGGTCCAGGCCGGGCCGCGACCCGGGTGCGGAGTCGGTGAGCCGGACCTGGTACCCGGCGAACAGATCACGCACGAGGGCGAACGCCTCGTCCGGCGTGCGGGACGGCGCGAACCGGTAGTTCACGGTCACGACGCACTCGTCGGGGATGACGTTGCCCGCGATGCCACCACGGATCCCGACCGCGTTCAGGCCCTCGCGGTAGACCAGGCCGTCGACCTCGACCTCCTCGGCGACGTGGTCGACCAGGCGCTGCAGCACCGGCGCGGCCCCGTGCACCGCGTTCACCCCGAGCCACGACCGGGCGGAGTGTGCGGCGGTGCCGGTCACGACGACCTCGACCCGCAGCGTGCCGTTGCAGCCGCCCTCGATCGCGGCCGAGGTCGGCTCCCCCAGGACGGCCATGTCCCCACGCACCCAGTCGGGGTGCAGCTCGACCAGCCGGCCGAGCCCGTTGAGCGTGGCCTCGACCTCTTCGTGGTCGTAGAAGACGTAGGTGAGGTCCACGGTCGGCTCGCGCACCGCGGCCGCGAGCGCGAGCAGCACGGCGACGCCCGCCTTCATGTCCACGGTGCCGCGGCCCCACACGACCGGCCCGTCCGGGCCGGCCCGCAGCTCGCTCGGCAGGTTCCCGGCCACCGGCACGGTGTCGAGGTGGCCGGCCAGCACCACGCGCCGGGAGCGGCCCAGGTGCGTCCGCGCGACCACGGCGTCGCCGTCGCGCAGCACCTCGAGGTGGGGCAGCTGCCGCAGGGTCTCCTCGACGGTGTCGGCGAGGGCGCGCTCGTCGCCGCTCACGGACGGGATGTCGCACAGCGCGCGGGTGAGGGTGACGAGGTCGGTGGTGAGGTCGAGGGTCACGGGACGACCCTAGCGACGCCGGTACGTCGCAGGCTGACTAGGCTGCGGGCCATGACACGCTCGGCCTGGGGGCACGGGCTGGCCACCGTGGCCGGCGACACCGTCCTGGACGTCTGGTACCCGACGCCGGCCCTCGGCCCGCGGCCGGCGGAGACCGCCCTGCCGGACTCGTTCGCCGCAGCCGCCGGCGAGGACGCGGCCCGCGGCGTGCGCACCGTCGCGATGACGGTCGAGATCGACCTCGACACCGCGCCGGCCGACACGCCGGACGCGTACCTCCGGCTGCACCTGCTCTCCCACCGGCTGGTCGCGCCGCGCGGTCTGAACGTCGACGGGATCTTCGGCGTGCTGCCGATCGTGGTGTGGACCGACGCGGGGCCCTGTGCGGTGGAGGGCTTCGAGGAGACGAGGCTGCGCCTGCGCGTCGCGACGGGGCACGCGCCGACCGTGCTCGGCGTCGACAAGTTCCCGCGGATGGTCGACTACGTGGTGCCCGAGGGCGTGCGGATCGCCGACGCCGACCGGGTGCGGCTCGGCGCCCACCTCGCTCCGGGGACCACCGTGATGCACGAGGGCTTCGTCAACTTCAACGCCGGGACCCTGGGCACGTCGATGGTCGAAGGCCGGATCTCGGCGGGCGTCGTCGTCGGCGACGGCAGCGATGTCGGCGGCGGCGCGTCGATCATGGGCACGCTCTCCGGCGGCGGGCGGCAGGTCATCTCGATCGGGCGCCGCTGCCTGCTCGGCGCCAACTCCGGCCTGGGCATCCCACTCGGGGACGACTGCGTGGTCGAGGCCGGCCTGTACCTGACCGCCGGCACCAAGGTCACGCTGGACGGCGAGGTGGTCGCGGCCCGCGAGCTCGCCGGCCGGGACGGCCTGCTGTTCCGCAGGAACTCGCTCACCGGAGCGGTCGAGGCGCTGGTGCGCCGCGGCGCCGGGGTCGCGCTGAACCCCGACCTGCACGCCTGAGGTGGCGGCTCGGAGACGGCCGGACGGACGGGGCCGGCGACGGCGTGGTGCCTGGGCCGGCGCTCTGCTGGTCGCCGTGGTCCTCGTGGGCGCGACGGTCGGCGTGGTCGGCTGGCTGCGCAGCCAGGACACCCCGGTCACGATCCCGCAGTGCGCGGCCGAGCTGGACGGCACGCACTGGTTCCTCGACCCGGAGCAGGCGGACAACGCGGCCCTGCTGTCGGCGACCGCGCTGCGCCGCGGCCTGCCCGCGCGGGCGGCGACCATCGCGATCGCCACGGCCCTGCAGGAGTCCGGCCTGCGCAACCTCGATCACGGCGACCGCGACTCGCTCGGCCTGTTCCAGCAGCGTCCGTCGCAGGGTTGGGGTGACGCGTCGCAGGTCAGCGACCCGGTGTACGCGACGAACGCGTTCTACGACGCACTCGTCGCGGTGCCCGACTACCAGGAGATGTCGATCACCGAGGCCGCACAGGCCGTGCAGCGCTCGGCGTACCCGGAGGCGTACGGCCGCCACGAGGCGCGCGCACGGGCCTGGGCGTCCGGGCTGAGCGGCTACTCCACCGCCGTCGTCACGTGCACGCTGACCGAGCCGGGCACAGCCGACGCGGACGCCGTCCTGGCCCGGGTCGACCGCGACCTGGGGATCTCGGCCGCGGCGGCGGAGGGCGCCGTGACCCTCGACGTGACGTCCCTGCCCGGGGCCGGGTCCGAGCCGGACCGGCTGGCCTGGGCCGTCGCCCAGTGGGCCGTCTCCGTCGCCGGGACCCTCGACGTCACCGAGGTGCGTGTGGCCGACCACGCCTGGCTGCGCGAGGACGACGCGTGGGGCCCCTCCGACACGTCGGTTCCGGACGGGCAGGTGGTCGCGGGGGGGGGGGGGGGGGGGGGGGGGCGGGCCGCCGCGGGGGCCGCGGGGGGGGGGGGGGGGGGGGGGGGGGGGGGGCCCCCCCCCCGCGGCCCCCCCCCCCCCCCGCCCCCCCCCGCGCCCGTGGCACGCTTGCGCGGTGAAGTACTCGGAGTTCTGGGACGCGGTGGTCGACCTGTTCGGCGACCGGATGGGCCGCGTGCTCGTCGACGAGCAGGTCCTGTCCGGCCTCGACGACCGGACCGCGGCCCAGGCGCTCGAGGCGGGGGAGGAGCCACGCGCGGTGCTGTGGGCCCTGTGCGACGCGATGGACGTGCCCGAGGCGCGGCGCTGGGGGCCCGACCTGCCGCGTTGAGCCTCCCTCCCGGCGGTGCCGCCGGCGCGGTCGGTCCGCGGGATCCGGTGCGACACACCGTGGGCGTGTCGCATCCCTCGAACACCTGTTCGCCTATGCTGTCCCCAGGTCGAGGGACGAACCGTCCGTCCACACACCGCCGGGTCGCCCCCGGCGATGTCGGAGGTGGGTCGTAGCGTTCCCGACGAGACAGAGACCGCACCACGGGTGGACCGCCACCCCCGCGACGACGAGGTGACCCGATGCCAGCTCCCGAGGACCGCAACAAGGCCCTGGAGGCCGCGCTCGCGCAGATCGACCGACAGTTCGGCAAGGGCTCGATCATGCGGCTGGGCGACGAGGGCCGCGCCCCGGTCGAGGTGATCCCGACCGGGTCGATCGCCCTCGACGTCGCGCTCGGCATCGGCGGTCTTCCGCGGGGCCGGATCATCGAGATCTACGGCCCGGAGTCCTCGGGCAAGACGACCGTCGCGCTGCACGCGGTGGCCAACGCCCAGCGAGCCGGTGGTATCGCGGCCTTCATCGACGCCGAGCACGCGCTCGACCCGGAGTACGCCAAGAAGCTCGGCGTGGACACCGACGCGCTGCTGGTGTCCCAGCCGGACACCGGTGAGCAGGCGCTGGAGATCATGGACATGCTGATCCGCTCCGGCGCGATCGACATCGTGGTGATCGACTCGGTGGCCGCCCTGGTGCCCAAGGCCGAGATCGAGGGCGAGATGGGCGACTCGCACGTGGGTCTGCAGGCCCGGCTGATGTCCCAGGCGCTGCGCAAGGTGGCCGGTGCGCTGAACCAGTCCGGCACCACGGCGATCTTCATCAACCAGCTGCGCGAGAAGATCGGCGTCTTCTTCGGTTCTCCCGAGACCACCACCGGTGGCAAGGCCCTGAAGTTCTACGCGTCCGTGCGGATGGACATCCGTCGGATCGAGACCCTCAAGGAGGGCTCGGAGCCGGTCGGCAACCGGACCAGGGTGAAGGTCGTCAAGAACAAGATGGCTCCGCCGTTCAAGCAGGCCGAGTTCGACATCCTCTACGGCCACGGCATCTCGCGTGAGGGCAGCCTGATCGATCTCGGCGTCGAGCAGGGATTCGTTCGCAAGTCGGGTGCTTGGTACACCTACGAGGGCGATCAGCTCGGCCAGGGCAAGGAGAACGCCCGCGGCTTCCTGCGGGACAACCCGGACCTCTCCGACGAGCTGGAGAAGAAGATCAAGGAGAAGCTGGGCATCGGTGCCCGGGTCGACGCGCCGGCCGACCCGGCGACGGAGGTCGACTTCTGAGGTGACCTCCCGCACGCCACGTGGCGGACGACGGTCGGCCCCCGAGCCCCCCACCACGGGGGCCGCCTCCGTCGACGCCGAGCCGGATCAGGAGCAGGTGGCGCGTGCCATCGCCCTGCGCCTGCTCACCGGTGCGCCGCGGACGCGTCGGCAGCTGGCCGACGCGCTGGCGCGCAAGGACGTGCCGGACGACGTGGCCGAGCGGGTGCTCGACCGGTTCGTCGACGTCGGCCTCATCGACGACGCTGCGTACGCGGAGTCTCTCGTCCGAAGCAAGCACCAGTCCCGCGGGCTGGCGCGCCCCGCCCTGGCCATGGAGCTCAGGCGCAAGGGTGTCTCGGACGAGGATGCGCGCGAGGCGCTCGCCTCGATCGACGAGGCCGACGAGGAAGTAGCCGCGCGCGCCCTGATCCAGCGGCGCTGGCGCGACGACGGCGACCCCGTGGTGCAGGGTCGCCGCATCCTCGCGATGCTCGGCCGGAAGGGCTACTCCTCCGGCCTGGCGGCGCGTCTCGTTCGCGAGATGGTGGACGATAGGGCCCAGTCGTGGGACCCATCGGGTCCCGAGCAGGACTGAGACCCGCGGAGGAACCTGCGATGGGGTGGGGCGAGGCAGGCACGGTTCTCGTGCTCCTGGTCGCGAGCCTGGTGGCTCTCGTGCTCGTGATGCTGGCGCGTCGCGAGGCAGCGGAGGCACGGGCCAAGGCCGAAGCCGACGTGGCGCAGATCCGTGCCGAGGCCGCCGAGGCGCTCGTCGAGGTCCAGCGCCGTGAGGCACGGGCAGCCGACCGGGAGGCCGAGACACGCGCCGAGCGCCAGGAGGCCAAGACGATGCGGGCCGAGGCCGCCGGCCTGCTCGCCGTCGCGGCCGAGCAGGAGCGCGCGGCGCGGGTCTCCGCCGAGAACGCGAACACCAAGGCGGCCGAGCTGCTCGCGTCGTTGTCCGGTCTGACCGCGGCGCAGGCCAGGGAGCGTCAGCTCGAGCTCGCCGCCCAGAGCGCCGCGCACGAGGCGGCGGCGCTCGAACGCCGGGCCGAGGCCTCGGCGCGCGCCTCTGCGGAGCGGAACGCCCGGCGGATCCTGGCGGCGACCGCCCAGCGCCTCGCGCAGGCCACCAGCGCGCAGACCACCGTGACGGTGGTGCCGCTGCCCGCCGAGGAGATGAAGGGCCGGATCATCGGCAAGGAAGGCCGCAACATCCGGGCGTTCGAGGCCCTCACCGGCGTGAACGTCATCATCGACGACACCCCCGACTCGGTCACCCTCTCGTGCTTCGACCCGGAGCGACGCGAGGTTGCCGCCGTCGCGCTCGGTGCGCTCATCGCGGACGGCCGGATCCACCCGCAGCGGATCGAGATCGCGCATGCGGAGGCACTCGAGGGCGCGGCGGAACGGACCCGCGCGGCGGGTCACGATGCCGCGGAGCGCGCCGGTGTGCGCGGTCTGCACCCGGAGGTCGTCGAGACGCTCGGCAAGCTTCGGCTGCGCACCAGCTACGGCCAGAACGTGCTCGAGCACCTGGTCGAGTGCGCGCAGGCGGCCGGCGTGCTCGCGGCCGAGCTGGGTGCGGACGCAGACCTGGCTCGCCGGGCCGCGTTCCTGCACGACGTGGGCAAGGCGCTCACCGCCGAGCTCGGCGGCACGCACGCCTCGGTCGGTGCCGCGCTCCTCGAGCGGTGCGGTGAGTCCGACCTCGTCGTGAATGCCGTCGCCGCCCACCACGACGAGGTCCCGAAGCAGTCGGTCGAGGCAGTGCTGGTCCAGGTCGCGGACGCGCTGTCGGCGTCGCGTCCGGGCGCGCGGCGCGAGGAGCTCGACCAGTACGTGGAGCGGATGGAGAACCTCGAGTCGCTCGTCGTCCAGCACGCGGGTGTGCGCAAGGCGCTGGCGATGTCCGCGGGCCGCGAGGTCCGCGTCGTCGTGGAACCGTCCGCCGTCGGCGACGCCGAGCTGCCCGAGCTCGCCCGCGCCATCGCGAGTCACATCGAGAAGGACCTGTCCTTCCCCGGCGAGATCGTCGTCACCGTGGTGCGCGAGCTGCGCGCCAGCGCTACCGCAGGCTGACGGCCCCCGCTCAGTCGGTACGTTCGGGGCCTCGGTCCGTCGGGGCGGGCGCCGCGACAGCCGCAGGCACCGGCCCGGGCACCGGCGCCGGAGCCCCGCCCGCCGCGCGTCTACGCAACCGGTGCGCGACGGTCTCGGCCACCCTCGAGAGCGTGTAGTTCAGGACGATGAAGATCGCCCCGACCACGATCAGGGCGGGGATCAGGTTCTGATACGTGGTGCCGATCTGCCGTCCCTGCCGCAACAGCTCGAAGTAGCTGATGATGTAGCCGAGCGCGCTGTCCTTGAGGATCACGACCAGCTGGCTGATCAGCGACGGCAGCATCGCGACGAGAGCCTGCGGCAGCAGGATCGTGCGCAACGTCGTCGACTCGGTGAGCCCGACCGCAAGCCCCGCCTCCCGCTGGCCCCGGGGCAGACCGTGCACGCCGGAGCGGACCAGCTCGGCCACCACGGAGCCGTTGTAGAGGGTCAGGCCGAGAACCACGGCGACGAGGGGGAGCTGGTCGCCGGGCACGATGTGCAGCGGTCCGAGGAACTCCCAGAAGAACACCATCATCAGCAGCACGGGAACCGAACGGAAGAACTCGACCACCGTCGTGCTGATCGCGCGACCCCAGCGGTGCTGGCTCAGCCGGCCGATGCCGAACACCAGGCCGAAGGCCAGCGAGGTGACGATCGAGATCGCGGCCGCGACCAGCGTCCCGCGCAGGCCGGGAAGGATGTTGTAGAGCCACACGTCCGAGGTCGTGAACGGCTGCCACTTCTGGGCCGTGAGCTGACCCTGCTGAGCGAGCGCGGTCACGACGAGCCAGGCCACCCCCGCCAGGACGAGGACCGCCACCACGTTGCCGATCGCGACGAGGCGCTTCGTGCGCGGGCCCGGCGCGTCGAACAGCACCTCCTGCTCGTTCACCGGACCACCGCCAGACGCCGCGACAGCCAGGTGAACAGCACGCCGGTCGGCAGCACGATCACCACGAACCCGAGGGCGAACAGCAGGAAGATCGCGATGATCACGTCCGGCCGGAACTCGATCATCACCTTCATCAGCGCAGCCGCCTCGGCCACCCCGATCGCCGAGGCCACCGTCGTGTTCTTGGTCAGGGCGATCAGCGTGTTGCCGAGCGGTGCGATCGCCCCACGGAACGCCTGGGGGAGCACCACGATCCGCATGCTCTGCAGGAAGCCGAGGCCGATCGACCTCGCCGCCTCCACCTGCCCCTTCGGGACGGTGTTGATGCCGCTGCGCAGCGCCTCGGCGGCGAATGCTGCGTGGTACACGGACAGCCCGAGCACGGCGAGGCGGAAGTTCTGGTCCGCCAGGAACGTCGGCGACTCACGATCGGCGAGCTGGAGCCCCATCGAGTAGAAGAGGCCGAGGCTGCAGAACACGATGATGAGCGTGAGCGGTGTGTTGCGGACGATGTTGACGTAGAGCGCCCCGGCGCCGCGCAGGCTGTCGATCGGGGACACCCGCATGATCGCGACGACCGTGCCGATGAGCAGCGACCCGACCGCGGACGCCAGCGTCAGCGCGATCGTCATGCGGAACGCCGCGAGCACGTCGTACTGGCTGAACAAGGACGTGAAGTCGTCGATGTACTGCCCGATGTCCACAACCACCTCCCACCGCTGCGGGGCCCGCCGACACTGGTGCGGGCCCCGCAGGCGGACTCAGCTCAGGCGCACTCGCGCAGGGTCGGCGGGTTCAGGTCCGCGTTCGGCGTGTAGTCCGCGTCCCCGACGTTCTTGTCCAGCAGCTCCTGCCAGGTGCCGTCGTCGAACATCTCGGTCAGCGCGTCCTGGATCGGCTGGCACAGCTCGGAGCCGGTCGGGATGCCGACCCCGTAGTTCTCCTCCGAGAACGGGTTGCCGACCACCTTCAGCGAGCCCGCGAACGCCGGCTGGGCGGCGAACCCGGCGAGGATGATGTCGTCGGTCGTCACGGCGTCGATCGAGCCCGCCGCGAGCGCCTCGACGCACTCGGAGTAGCCGTCGAACTCCTGCAGCTGGACGTCCTCGGCGTAGTTGTCCTTGATCCGCGTCGCGGACGTCGAACCGGTCACCGAGCACAGCAGCTTGCCGCCCAGGGTGTCCGGTCCGGTGATGTCGGTGTTGTCGACCGCGACCAGCAGGTCCTGGCCTGCGACGAAGTACGGCCCGGCGAAGTCGACCTTCTGGTCACGCTCGTCGGTGATCGAGTACGTCGCGAAGATCATGTCGACCTGGCCGTTCTCCAGCAGCGTCTCGCGCTGCGAGGACGGCGACTCCATCCAGGTGATCTGGTCCTCGCTGTACCCGAGCTTGTCCGCGACGTAGCGGGCCACGTCGACGTCGAAGCCGCTGTAGGTGTTGCCCTCCTTGAGGCCGAGACCCGGCTGGTCGAACTTGATCCCGATCGTGATGCCGTCTCCCGACCCGGCGTCGGACGAGCTGTCGTCGGTGCTGCCGCTGCTGCAGGCACTGAGCAGCAGGGTCGCGGCAGCGAGTGTCGCGACCGTGAGTCGTGTGCGCATGGTGCGGTTCCCTTCGGTTCGGCCCCGGCCCGGACGGTTCGGGGTCAGTGGGTGAGGATCTTGGAGAGGAAGTCCTTCGCCCGTTCGCTGCGCGGTGCGGTGAAGAAGGTCTCGGGCTCGGCCTCCTCGACGATCCGACCGTCGGCCATGAAGATCACCCGGTTCGCGGCCTTGCGCGCGAAGCCCATCTCGTGGGTGACGACGACCATCGTCATGCCGTCCTTGGCGAGCGCGACCATCACGTCGAGCACCTCGTTGATCATCTCGGGGTCGAGCGCGGAGGTCGGCTCGTCGAACAGGATGACCTTGGGTCGCATCGCGAGCGCCCGGGCGATGGCGACCCGCTGCTGCTGGCCGCCCGAGAGCTGCGCCGGCATCTTGTGCGCCTGGTCCGCGACGCCGACCCGTTCGAGCAGGTGTGTGGCCAGCTCGGTCGCCTCGGCCTTGCGCATGCCCTTGGCCTTGACCGGGCCGAGCGTGACGTTCTCCAGCACGGTCTTGTGCGCGAAGAGGTTGAACGACTGGAACACCATCCCGACGTCGGCGCGCAGTCGCGCCAGGGCCCTGCCCTCGTCCGGCAGCGGCACGCCGTCGATCGTGATGGAGCCACTGTCGATGGTCTCGAGCCGGTTGATCGTGCGGCACAGCGTCGACTTGCCCGACCCGGACGGGCCGATCACCACCACGACCTCGCCGCGGTGCACCGTCAGGTCGATGTCCTGCAGCACGTGCAACGACCCGAAGTGCTTGTTGACTCCGGTGAGCACCACGAGCGGTTCCATGCCCGCCGTCGGACCGTCGACGTCTGCCATCCGTTGACCGTACGGGTGTGCGACCCGTTGGGCCAGCACGCTCGGTTAAGTCTGTGCAACATCAACAATCGTCATGCGCGGACCAAGGGCCGGCCATGCGCCGGCAGCGGCAGTCCACGGTTCTGGGCCCGGCGTGCGGCGGCTTACCCTGGTCCGCGATGAACGAGACCCTGTCCGCGCCAGCCGCTGAGCCCCGTACCTACCTGGTGCGCACGCTCGGCTGCCAGATGAACGTGCACGACTCCGAGCACATGGCCGGGCTGCTCGAGGAGGCCGGTCTGGTGCCGGCCGGCCCCGAGGAGTCCGCGGCGTGGGCGGCGGACGTCGTCGTGCTCAACACGTGTGCGGTTCGGGAGAACGCCTCGACCCGGCTCTACGGCAACCTGGGGCAGCTGGCCGCGCTCAAGGCGGCGCGCCCCGGGATGCAGATCGCCGTCGGCGGGTGCCTCGCGCAGAAGGACCGCGGCGAGATCGTCCAGCGGGCGCCGTGGGTCGACGTCGTGTTCGGCACCCACAACATCGACGTGCTGCCACGGCTGCTGGACCGTGCGAGGCACAACGCGGCCGCGCAGGTCGAGATCGCCGAGTCGCTCCAGGTCTTCCCGTCGACGCTGCCCACCCGGCGGGAGTCGGTCTACGCGGGGTGGGTGTCGATCAGCGTCGGCTGCAACAACACCTGCACGTTCTGCATCGTGCCGTCGCTTCGTGGCAAGGAGCGCGACCGTCGGCCGGGGGAGATCCTGGCCGAGGTCGAGGCGTTGGTCGCGTCCGGGGCGATCGAGGTCACCCTGCTCGGGCAGAACGTGAACACCTACGGCGTCGAGTTCGGCGACCGCGGAGCGTTCGCCGAC
The DNA here is from genome assembly GCF_025717005.1 of Actinotalea endophytica. Lineage (GTDB taxonomy): Bacteria > Actinomycetota > Actinomycetes > Actinomycetales > Cellulomonadaceae > Actinotalea. The sequence goes on along the minus strand of NZ_JAOVZU010000002.1, from coordinate 184,888 downwards.
CTGCTGCGCGCCGTGGGCGCCGTGCCCGGGATCGAGCGCGTCCGGTTCACCTCACCGCACCCCGCGGCCTTCACCGACGACGTCATCGCGGCGATGGCGCAGACGCCCACGGTCATGCCGTCGCTGCACATGCCGTTGCAGTCCGGCTCGGACCGGATGCTGCGGGCCATGCGCCGCTCGTACCGGTCGGAGAAGTACCTCGGCATCCTCGACCGGGTTCGTGCGGCGATCCCGCACGCCGCGATCACGACCGACGTGATCGTGGGCTTCCCGGGCGAGACCGAGGAGGACTTCGCGGAGACCCTCCGGGTGGTCGAGGCCGCCCGGTTCTCGTCGGCGTTCACGTTCCAGTACTCTCCGCGGCCGGGCACGCCGGCAGCGGTCCTGCCGGACCAGGTGCCCAAGGCGGTCGTGCAGGAACGCTACGACCGCCTCGTGGCCCTCCAGGAGCGGGTCTCGGAGGAGGAGAACGTGGCCCTCGTCGGGCGCACCGTCGAGGTGCTGGTCGCCGAGGGGGAGGGTCGCAAGGACGACGCGACGCGTCGGATCAGCGGTCGGGCCGCGGACAACCGGCTCGTGCACCTGTCCCTGCCGCCCGGCCTCACCGGCGCGGTACCCGGGCAGGACGGCGTGCCGCGTCCCGGCGACCTCGTCACGGTCCGGGTCACCCACGGTGCGCCGCACCACCTGGTCGCGGACTCGGCTCTCGACGGTGGCACGTTCCAGGTGCGTCGTACCCGGTCCGGGGACGCGTGGCAGGCGCGCCGCGATGGCGGGCACGATCACGGCGAACCCGCGGCGGACGGACCGATCCTGCTCGGCATGCCCCAGCCGCGGTAGGGCCGGACAGCGGGACGTGCCGGGCCCGACGTCGATCGGGCCCGGTGGCCTGCCGGCGCGACGACCCGCCGGGTCAGGACGGCTGAGCCCGGGCCATCGCCTCGAACAGCTGGATGCAGGTGGCCAGGCCGCAGTCCAGCAGCCGGGCGAGCTGGTCGTCCGTGACGCCGTGCTCGAGGTCCGCGGAGACCTCGCCGTACAGCGCGATGCCGTCCTCCTCCTCGCGGAGGTACGCCTTCGGCCAGATCCGGTCGCGGTTCCAGTCGTTCACGGCGAGGAGTGCGGCGGGTCGGCGCTCGGCGGGCAGCTCGACCGAGGCGCGGCCGCGCACCTGGAGCACCTCGTCCTGGTCGCCGAGCACGATGAACCAGAACCGGTGCGTGTTCCAGACCCCGGCGACGTCGCCGTCGTCGTCGAAGGAGATGTCGTACCCCTCGCTGCGCAGGTACGCGGCGATCCGATCGCGGGTGAGCGGTGTGGGCTGGTCGGGAGTGGCCCCCGCGGGTGGGCGTGGTCCGGTGCCGTTCACGGTGCCAGCCCCGCCGGGTCGGGGTACTTCTCGTCGAGCAGGTCGAAGAACGCGCCGGCGGAGCGCAACCCGATGGTCAGCAGCTGGCCCAGCTGGGCGTCGGTCACACCCGCACCGAGGTCGGTCGCCACCTCGCAGATCGCGTGCACCGAGCCGTCGTCGCGGACCCGCAGGTACGCCTTGGGCCACACCCGGTCGGTGTTCCACTCGTTGCAGATGTCGAGCACCTCGGTGAGCCGCTCGATCGCGAACGAGCGGTTCCACTGGCCCCGGACCTGGAGGATCTCCTCGTGCTCGCCGAGGGTGAAGAAGTAGAAGAGCCGACCACGCCACAGCCCGCCGGTGTCGCCGTCGAGGTCGACGAACCACGCGTAGTGCTGCGTGCGGAGCCACTCGCGGATCCGGTCGGCGCTCAGCGGCGCGGTGCGTGACGGGTCCGCGGGCGCCACCGGACGCGCGACATCGCGCCGCCGAGTCCAGGAGAACCAACCCATCACGCCCAGCCTAGCGAGCCGGGCCGGACGGTCCGCGAACCGAAGTCCGGCTACCGTCGTGCCGTGCTCGTCGCCGCCGTCCTGATCCCGCCGACCGCACTCCTGGTCCCGGGGGCGGCGGGGCGAGCCGACGTCCTGGTCGAGGAGCGACGCGTCGCCCGGGAAGCCGTCGCCGGTCTGGTCGCGGCCGGGCCGGAGGCGGTGGTCGTCGTGGTGCCCGGTGCGACGCGGCTCGCGGGGACGGATCTGCGACCGTCGTTGAGTGCGGCGGGCGTGGGCGACCGGTGGTCGGTGGGATCGGAGAACCAGGGACCGGTGGTCACCGACGTCCCTGCCTCGGTGGCCCTCTGGCTCCTCGCGCAGGCCGGCTGGGGCGGGCCGGTGGAGGTGATCGGCGTCGCGGGCGCCGACCCCGAGGTGCTCGCCGCGCCGCTGCGGGGTCCCGGTCGGGTCGCCGCCGTGGTGGTCGGCGGTGGCAGCGTGCGGCACGGCGCGGACGCACCGCTCGCAGGCGACCCCGAGGCGACCGACGTGGACGGCGCCCTCGTCGACTGGCTGCACGGACTCACCGGGGGTCCGCACCCGCCGGTGCCCGACGGTGCGCTCGTCGCTCACCACCACCTCGACGCCGTGGCACCCGCGCGGGTGCTCGCGGCCGCGCTGCCCGGTAGCGGACTCGGGTTCGCCGGTGTGACGGCCACCGCACCCTTCGGCGCGACTTACCTGGTCGCCTCGTGGCGCGCGACGGCCTCGGCGGGTGGGGTGGACGAACCATGAGGATCGCCGTGGTGGGCCCGACCGCGACCGGCAAGTCGGACCTCGCGGTGGGGCTCGCGCTCGCGCTCGGCGGGGAGATCGTCAACGCCGACGCGATGCAGCTCTACCGAGGCATGGACATCGGCACCGCCAAGCTGACCGCGGCCGAGCGGCGGGGTGTGCCGCACCACCAGCTCGACGTGATCGAGGTCGACGAGGACGCGTCGGTCGCGGCGTACCAGCTGCACGCCCGATCCGACCTGGGGGCGATCGAGGCGCGGGGCGCGCGCGCGATCGCTGCAGGCGGGTCCGGGCTGTACCTGCGTGCGCTGCTCGACCGCATGGAGCTCGCGCCGACCGACCCGGCGGTGCGTGCGCGGTTCGAGGCCGAGGCCGCCGAGCGCGGTCCGGGCGCGATGCACGACGAGCTCGCGCGGCGCGACCCGGTGGCCGCGGCGGCGATCGCCCGGACCAACACCCGCCGGATCGTGCGCGCCCTCGAGGTGCTCGAGCTCACCGGCTCCGGCCCGCGCACGGCCCTCCCGGCGCCCGAGTACGAGGTGCCTGCGGTGCAGATCGGTCTGGACTGCGCCCGTCCGGTGCTCGACGTCCGGATCGAGGCACGCGTGCAGCGGATGTGGTCGCTCGGGCTCGTCGACGAGGTCGCTGCGCTCGCGAGCAGGATGGGCCGGACCGCGGCGCGTGCGGTCGGCTACGCCCAGGTGCTCGCGCTGCTGCGCGGCGAGACCGACGAGGCAAGCGCGCGCGAGGCGACCGTGATCGCCACGCGCCGCCTCGCACGGCGCCAGATGGGGTGGTTCGGGCGCGACCCTCGCGTCCACTGGCTCTCCGCCGACGACCCGGACCTGCTGGCCCGCGCCCTCGACCTGGTCGAGGCTGCCGACGCCGGACGGCTGCCCGAACCCGACGGCGCACGCCGTACCCTCGGGTCATGACCGGCACGGGCCTGCTCGCGGTGACCAAGGGTCACGGCACGGAGAACGACTTCGTGCTGCTCGACGACCGGACCGGCGAGCTCGAGCTCGGACCCGAGCTGGTCCGGGCGCTGGCCGATCGCCGCGCGGGCGTCGGTGGCGACGGCGTGATCCGGCTGATCGCGTCGGACCGCCTTCCCGAGGGAGCCGCGGCGCTCGCGGAGGACCCGCAGGCGCGCTGGTTCATGGACTACCGCAACGCCGACGGCTCGGTGGCCGAGATGTGCGGCAACGGGGTGCGCGTGGTCGCTGCCTTCGCCGAGCGGATCGGTCTGTGGGACGGGCGGGGTGAGCTGGCCCTCGGCACACGTGCCGGGGTCCGCCGAGTGCGACGGGTGCCCGACCCGGACGGCGGGCCGGTCGCCTGGTACAGCGTGGAGATGGGGGCCTGGCACCTGCCGGGCGGTGCCGCCGCGGCGGCCGAGGGGGCCGACGCCGAGGTCGAGGTCCGGGGCCTTCCGGTTGCCCGCGCCGGGCTCAGCGTCGACGTCGGGAACCCGCACACCGTGCTCGCGCTGGCCGGTCTGGAGGAGCTCGCCGCCGCCGACCTGACGGCCGCGCCCCAGGTCGACCCGGTGCCGCCGACCGGCACGAACGTCGAGCTCGTGGTGCCGCTCGGCGAGCGGCGGACGGCCGACGGGGCCGTCGGCGCGGTGCGCATGCGGGTGCACGAGCGCGGCGTGGGGGAGACGCGCTCGTGCGGCACCGGGGCGTGTGCGGCCGCGCTCGCGGTGCGGGCGTGGGCGGGAGCCGGCGCCCCCGACGTCTGGCGGGTCGAGGTGCCGGGCGGTGTGGTCCGCGTGACCGTGCACGGCGGACGGGTCGAGCTCGCGGGGCCGGCCGTGCTCGTCGCCGAGGCCGAGGTCGACCTGGCCGCGCTCGCGTCGCGCTGACCCGTAGCCGCAGACCTCACCCGCCGACCGGCAACGCGCGCTGCCGACCCGCGGCCTCACCTGCCGGCCCGCGACGGGACCTATCGACCCTCGACGCGAAGCACCCGGAACCCCTTGGCGCTCGCGGCCTTGACGGTCGCGAAACCCTCGGTGCGCAGCCAGTCCGCCAGCGAGTCCGACCCGAGGCTGCGCTGCACGACCAGCCACGCCTCGCCGCCGGTCTCCAGCCTGCCCAGCCACTGACGGAGCATCGCGTGCAGCTCGGCCTTGCCGACCCGGATCGGCGGGTTGGACCAGATCGCCGCGAACCGCACGTCCTCGGGCACCTCGTCCGGTTCGGCGACCCGGACGTTGTCCAGGGCGAGGTCGGTGGCGGTGCGTCGCACCAGGTCCAGGGCGCGCCGGTTCACGTCCACGGCCCAGACCGTCGCGTCGGGCGAGGCCATGGCGAGGCTCAGCGCGATCGGCCCCCAGCCGCAGCCGAGGTCGAGCAGGTGGCCGCCGGCGGGCGGTTGCGGCACCGACCGGAGCAGCACGCGGGTGCCGAGGTCCAGGCGCCCCGCGGAGAACACCCCGGGCGCCGTGTGCACCACCACGTCGCGTCCGGCGAGCGGCACGGTCATGGTGCCGCGCTCGTCGGCCGAGGCCGGCTCCGCGGTGAAGTAGTGGTCGACCACGCGCGCACCCTACCCACCCGAGTTCGGCACGGGCGCTGCGCCCGTGGTGAAATGCCTCGCCGCGCCCGCGGTCAGGTGTCACTCTTGAGAGAGACGAAAGGAACGCATGACCTCTCCCAGCCCCACCTCCGACCGCAGCGACCTGCGGGCCGACCTCGACGCCACCGGCCTCGCCGAGGACGTCGTGGCCCGGGTTCTCGCCCGGGCCGGGCGCACCGCGGTGGACGAGGGCGACACCCGGATCCAGGACCACGACGGCGACCAGCTGGATCGCGAGGAGCGGGCGGCGCTGCGCCGCGTCGCGGGGCTCTCGACCGAGCTCGCCGACATCTCCGAGGTGGAGTACCGGCAGCTGCGCCTCGAGCGAGTCGTGCTCGTCGGTCTGCAGACCGGGGGCGACGTGGCCGAGGCCGAGATCTCGCTGCGCGAGCTCGCCGCACTCGCCGAGACCGCCGGCTCGGAGGTCCTCGACGGCCTGCTCCAGCGGCGGCCCAAGCCCGACCCGGGCACGTTCCTGGGCTCCGGCAAGGCCGAGGAGCTCGCGGGCGTGGTCGCCGCGAGCGGCGCGGACACCGTGATCGTGGACGGGGACCTCGCTCCGTCCCAGCGGCGCGCCCTGGAGGACATCGTCAAGGTCAAGGTCATCGACCGGACGGCGCTGATCCTGGACATCTTCGCCCAGCACGCCAAGTCCAAGGAGGGCAAGGCTCAGGTCGAGCTCGCCCAGCTCGAGTACCTGCTCCCGCGCCTGCGCGGCTGGGGCGACTCGATGTCCCGTCAGGCCGGTGGCCGGGTCGCCGGCGGTGAGGGCATCGGGTCGCGCGGTCCCGGCGAGACGAAGATCGAGCTGGACCGGCGCCGGATCCGTGCGCGGATGGCCAAGCTTCGCCGTGAGATCGCGCACATGGCCCCGGCCCGGGCCACGCGGCGCTCGGGCCGCCGTCGTCACCACGTCCCCGCGGTCGCCATCGCGGGTTACACCAACGCCGGCAAGTCGAGCCTGCTCAACCGCCTCACCGGGGCCGGCGTCCTGGTGGAGAACGCCCTGTTCGCCACGCTCGACCCGACCGTGCGGCGCACCCAGACCCCGGACGGTCGCACGTACACGCTGTCGGACACCGTCGGGTTCGTCCGGGCCCTTCCGCACCAGCTGGTGGAGGCGTTCCGGTCCACCCTCGAGGAGGTCGGTGAGGCCGATGTGCTGCTGCACGTGGTCGACGTCTCCCACCCCGACCCCGAGGGCCAGGTCGCGGCGGTGCGCGAGGTGCTCGCCGAGATCGACGGGATCGACGAGGTCCACGAGATCGTCGTGCTGAACAAGGCCGACGTCGCCGACCCGGAGACCGTCGCGCGGATGCTGCGCCGCGAGCCGGAGGCGGTGGTCGTCTCCGCGCACACCGGCGCCGGCATGGCCGAGCTGCGGGACCGCATCTCCCAGGCCCTGCCGCGGCCGCGCGAGACCGTCGAGGTCACCGTGCCGTACACGAGGGGAGACCTGGTCAGCCGGGCGCACGACGAGGGCGAGGTCGTCGTCGAGCACACCGCCGACGGCACCGTCGTCCGGGGCCGCGTCGACGGTGAGCTCGCCGCCCAGCTGCGCGCGGCGGCGCTGTCGGCCTGAGAGGGGACCAGGCCGGGCCGGGCGGTCGGCGTCGGCGCCTGGGGACCGCACGACGGCGCGCTCGCGCCGTTGACCCTCGCTCGGGCCTGGGTGAGCATGAGCCCGTGGGCACCGTCGTCGCTGCCGACTACCTGGTGGTCGGCGCCGGCGCGGCGGGCATGGCGTTCACGGACGCGTTGATCGACCACGCGGACGTCCGGGTCGTCATGGTCGACCGCCGGCACTCGGTGGGTGGGCACTGGCTGGACGCCTACCCGTTCGTCCGCCTGCACCAGGCCTCTCGCTTCTACGGCGTCGCGTCGACCCTGCTCGGCGACGGCCGGGTGCAGCAGCGCGGGCCGGAGGCAGGTCTGCACGAGCGTGCCACGGCCCCGGAGATCTGCGCCTACTACGGACGCGTGCTGCGCGACCGCATGGTCGGCTCGGGCCGGGTGGAGTTCTATCCCGGGTACGAGCACGTCGGCGACGGTCGGCTGGTGTCGCGGGTCTCCGGGAAGCAGATCGAGGTGCGCGCCCGACGGGTGGTCGACGCCCGCTACCTCGCGCCGCTCATCCCGGCCGAGGTGCCGCCCCCCTTCGAGGTGGACGACGGCGTGAGCGTCCTGCCGGTGAACGCGCTGGTCGATCTCGGCGGTGCGCCCTCGCAGGTGGTCGTGGTGGGGTCCGGGAAGACCGCGACCGACGCGTGCATCTGGCTCCTGGAGAACGGGGTCGACCCCGGGGCCATCTGCTGGGTGCGGCCACGCGAGCCATGGATGCTCAACCGCGCCGTCGTCCAGCCGGACCCCGCGGTCTTCCTCACGATGGCGGCGGACACCGTCGAGGCGGCCCGGGCGGCGACCTCCGCCGACGACCTGTTCCTTCGCCTCGAGGACGCCGGGGTGATGCTCCGGATCGACCGCTCGGTGACCCCGACGATGGCGAAGACCCCGACCCTGGCGCAGTGGGAGCTCGACCGCCTCCGGACGATCGAGAACGTCGTACGTCTCGGGCACGTACGGCGGGTCGGTCCGACCCGTCTGGCGTTGAGCGGCGGCGAGGTTCGGATCGCGCCGGACGCGGTGGTCGTGCACTGCGCTGCGGCCGGGCTGCGCTACAGCCCGCTGGTACCGATCTGGGGTCGCGACGCGATCACCCTCCAGCCGATCCGGACCGGCTTCCCGTGCTTCGGTGCGGCGCTCGCGGGGTTCGTCGAGGCGACGATCGACGGCGACGAGGAGAAGAACCGGCTGTGCCCGCCGTCGCCGTACTCCGACACGCCGACCGACTGGGCGCGGATGCAGGTGCTCGGCGACCGTGCGACGACATCGTTCCTCTCGGACCCGGGCATCCGGGCGTGGGCCGCGACGGTCCCGCTCAACCCCGCCGCGATCCCGCCGGGCGTGCCCCGTTCCGCCGAGCTCGAGCGCGCTCTGGAACGGCTGCGCGCGAGCCTGCGCCCAGGCATGGCCAGGCTGGCCGAGATCGCCGGCATGGCCTAGCGCGGACGGTGCGCGGCAGGCCTGCCGAGGCGCCTAGGCTGCCGGGGTGACGTCCGAGCCGAGCACCGTGCCGTCGGACGACCCCGGACCTCGCGATGCGGCGTCGCACGCCGAGCCCGACGAGGCGCTCGACGAGATGCTCGACGACGCCGTGCGGGCACTCGGCGGGGCGCGCCGCGAAGGGCAGCACGCCATGGCCCACGCGGTCGCCGCGACGATCGACCGCGGTGAGCACCTGCTCGTCCAGGCCGGGACGGGCACCGGGAAGTCGCTGGCGTACCTCGTGCCCGCCGTGCGCCACGCCGTCCGGGAGAACGAGCGGGTCGTGATCTCCACCGCGACGCTCGCGCTGCAGCGCCAGGTGCTCACCCGCGACCTCCCGCTCGTCGCATCGTCGGTCGCGCCGCGGCTCGCGCGGGCGCCCCAGGTCGCGCTGCTCAAGGGTTGGCACAACTACGCGTGCCGGCACAAGCTCGCCGGCGGTTACCCGGCCGACGAGCCCGTCGCCCTGTTCGACCTGGGCGACGTGCCCGGTGCGGAGGAGCACCCCGAGGCGCAGGCGTCGGCCCTCGGCCGCCAGGTGCTCGCGGTGCGTCGTTGGGCCGAGGAGACCGAGACGGGCGATCGGGACGACCTCGTGCCCGGCGTCAGCGACCGCGCTTGGCGCCAGGTCTCGGTCACCGCGATGGAGTGCCTCGGGCAGCGGTGCCCGATGGTCGACGAGTGCTTCGCGGAGGCCGCCCGGACCCGGGCGCACGAGGCCGACGTGGTCGTGACGAACCACGCGATGCTCGGCATCGCGGCGAGCGGCTCGCCCGGTGTGCTCCCCGAGCACCAGGTGCTCGTGGTCGACGAGGCGCACGAGCTGGCGGATCGGGTCACGACGCAGGCGACGGTCGAGCTGTCCGCGGGCGTGGTGCTGCACGCTGCCGGGCTGGCCAGGCGGTTCGGCAAGGCCGACACCGAGGCGCTCGAGGGAGCCGGACGTGCGCTGGCGGCCACGTTGTCCGAGCTGCCGGACGGGCGGTTCGTGGACGGTCTGCCGGGCTCGCTGGTCACCGCGGTGCAGACGGTGCGGGACGCGACGCGCTCGCTGCTGACCGCGCTGCGGCCGGCTGCGGGCGCCCAGCCCGACGGAGGCCTGGCCATGGCGTCGTCCACCGCGACGGTGCTGCTCGAGGTCGCCGAACGGATGGCGGCGGAGAGTGACCGCGACGTCCTGTGGTGCACGCGCGACGAGGACCGGCCCGGCGGCGCCGGCGGCCCGCGGCTGCTCGCAGCGCCTCTGGACGTCGCGGGCCTGGTCCGCACGAACCTCGTCGCGGGGCGCAGCACCGTGCTGACGTCCGCCACGCTCACGCTCGGGGGGTCCTTCACGCCGCTCGCGCTCGCCGTCGGGCTGTCGCCCTCCGACGAGGTGCGGGCGGGCGAGGACACGCCGGGGCCGCCGGTCACCGGCCCCGAGGGCACCCCGGCCCAGGATGCACCGGCTCAGGACGCACCGGCTCAGGACGCACCCGCTCAGGACGCGCCGGCCCGACAGCCGTGGCGCGGGATCGACGTGGGCAGCCCGTTCGACCATCCGCGCTCGGGCATCCTGTACGTCGCGAGGCATCTGCCACCCCCCGGACGGGAACCCGCGACGCCGAGCCAGCTCGACGAGATCGCCGCGCTCGTCGAGGCGGCCGGCGGTGCGACGCTCGGGCTCTTCTCCTCACGCCGTGCCGCGGCCGCGGCGGCGGAGGCGATGCGGGAGCGGCTCGACGTTCCGGTGCTGTGCCAGGGGGACGACCAGCTGCCGACGCTCGTCGCGCAGTTCGCCGCGGACGAGCCGACCTGTCTGTTCGGCACGCTGTCGCTGTGGCAGGGCGTCGACGTCCCGGGTCGGGCGTGCCGCCTGGTGCTGATCGACCGGATCCCGTTCCCGCGCCCGGACGACCCGGTGCGCGCCGCCCGCACCGAGGCGGTCCAGGCCGCGGGCGGCAACGGGTTCATGGCGGTGTCCGCGACGCACGCCGCCCTGATGCTCGCGCAGGGGGCCGGGCGGCTGCTGCGCACGATGGACGACCGCGGTGTGGTCGCGGTGCTCGACCCGCGCCTGGTCACCGCGCGCTACGGCACGTTCCTGGTGAGGTCGCTGCCGCCGTTCTGGCGCACGACGGATCGGGACACCGTGCTCGCGGCGCTCGAGCGCCTCGCGGTCGCCGGGGCCGGCCTGCCACCGGGCGAGGAGCTCAGGCGAGGTAGCGACCGGGGCGGTGGTTGAGCGCGAGGACGAGGTTGAGCACCACGGCCCCGACCGCGGAGATCAGCACGACCGGCGCGGCCGCGACCGTGAACGAGGCGAGCACGACGGTGACGTCCAAGGACATCTGCACGTAGCCCGCACGCCAGCCGAGTCGCTCCTGGGCGATCAGCGCCACGATCGAGAACCCGCCGAGGCTCGACCGGTGCCGGAACAGGATGAGGATCCCGACGCCGGCCAGCAGGTTGCCGCTCACCACCGCGGCGAGCGGTGACGGGTTCAGCGGTCCGAGCATCGCCGGTTGCAGGCTGGTCAGCACCGACAGGCCGACGGTGCAGATCAGGCTGCGCACGGTGAACTGGAGTCCCTTGCGGCGCGCGGCCAGGGCGAAGAACGGCGCGTTCACCACGAGGAGCAGGACCCCGACCGGGACTCCGGTCGCGTAGTGCAGCAGCAACGACAGGCCCGCCGTGCCACCGGTGACGGCATGCGCGGACTGCAGGAGGTAGAGGCCGATCGAGGCCAGCCAGGTGCCGGTCAGCAGACCGAGGACGTCCTCGATCCGGCCGTGCGGCGGGGCGGCGGGCGCGGTGCTGGTGTCGGGCAGGGTCGCGGTCACCCGGCAAGGATGGAGAGATCCGGGATCCTGCACAAGCGAGCCCGATCCAGGTGTGCAAGATGTGACATGTAGAGGGACATCGGTGTCAGAATGCCAAGCATGACGTCGATCGACAGCCTTGATGCCCGGATCATGGTCGCCCTGGACGACGACCCCGAGGCGACGACCCTGGCCCTGGCCAGGACGTTGGGAGTGTCACGCAACACCGTGCACGCTCGGCTGGCGCGGCTCGACCGGCAGGGGCTCCTGCTGCCGTGGAGCCGCCGGGTCGATCCGGCGGCGCTCGGGTACCCGCTCACGGCCTTCGTGCGGCTCGCGATCGAGCAGCGCGCCAGCTCGACCGCCATCGAGGGGATCGGCGCGATCCCCGAGGTGGTCGAGCTGCACGCGACGACCGGCGACTTCGACGTGCTCGTCCGTGTCGTGGCGCGGGACACGGCGGACCTCTTCCGGGTGACGTCCGACATCGCGGCCGTCACGGGTGTGCAGCGCACCTCCACGTCGGTGTCCCTGGCCGAACCGCTCGCCCTGCGCACCCGTCCGCTGCTCGAGGCCGTCGCTGGCCGCGACGGCCGGACTCCCGATGCCTAGGGTGGTGCACACCTGCAGGGAAGGGGCGGAGATGTCCGAGGTCAGGCCCGGTGTCGACCGGCGCACCACCAAGCTCGCGATCGTCGGCGCCGGCAGCGTGGGAGCGACCATCGCCTACGCCGCACTGATGCGCGGTGTGGCCCGCACCGTCGCCCTGTTCGACATCAACCGGGCCAAGGTGGAGGCCGAGGTCCTCGACCTCGGCCACGGCATCCAGTTCATGCCGATGGCCCAGGTGATCGGCTCCGACGACCTCGCGGTCTGCGCGGACGCCGACATCGTCGTCGTCACCGCCGGTGCGAAGCAGAAGCCCGGTCAGACGCGTCTGGACCTGGCCGAGGCGACCGTCGGGCTGGTGACGACTCTCATGCCACGCCTGGTCGAGGTGGCACCGGACGCCGTCTACATCATGGTCACGAACCCGGTGGACATCGTCACGGACGCGGCGATCCGAGTGTCCGGCCTCGACGGCGGTCGGCTCTTCGGCTCGGGCACGGTGCTCGACTCGAGCCGTCTGCGCTGGCTCATCGCGCAGCACTGCAACGTCGCGGTGCAGAACGTGCACGCCTACATCGCCGGGGAGCACGGCGACTCGGAGATCCCGCTGTGGAGCTCGGCGTCGGTCGGTGGCGTCCCACTGCTCGAGTGGCGCGGCAACAAGACCGGCAACGGTCCGTTCGACGAGGCCGTACGGGCCAGGATCGCCCAGGAGGTCGTCGGCTCCGCCTACCGGATCATCGAGGGCAAGGGTGCGACGAACTACGCGGTGGCCCAGGCCGCCACGCGGATCATCGAGGCCGTGCTCAAGGACGAGAAGCGCGTGCTGCCGGTCTCCTCACGGCTGTCCGACTTCTACGGCATCTCCGACGTGTGCCTGTCGGTGCCGTCCGTGCTCGGACGCGGCGGGGTCGAGGCGCGGCTCGAGGTGCCGATGGCCGAGGACGAGCTCGCCGGCCTGCGGCGCTCCGCCGCGGCGCTGCGCGAGGTGTCGCTCCAGCTCAGCCGGTGAGCCGGGGGCCGGCGTCGACGGTCAGAGGCTGCGCAGCACGCTGACGACCCGGCCCAGCACCGTCGCCTCGTTGCCGTCGATGGGGGAGTAGGCCGCGTTCTGCGGCAGCAGCCACACGTGACCGTCGGTCCGCTTGAAGGTCTTGACCGTGGCCTCGCCGTCCAGCATCGCCGCGACGATCTCGCCGTTCTCGGCGACCGGCTGACGGCGGACCACGACCCAGTCGCCGTCGCAGATCGCGGCGTCGATCATCGAGTCCCCGACGACGCGCAGCAGGAAGAGCTCACCGTCGCCGACCAGCTGGCGTGGTAGCGGGAAGACGTCCTCGATCACCTGCTCGGCGAGGATCGGTCCGCCGGCGGCGATCCGACCGACCACCGGGACGTACGACGGGGTCGGCCGCTCGTCGACGTCCGCCTCGACCGGGCCGGCCAGGCCGATGGTCCGGGCGTCGTCCGGGTGCACGATCTCGATCGCGCGCGGCCGGTGCGGGTCGCGGCGCAGGTAGCCCTTGCGCTCGAGCGCCATGAGCTGGTGCTTGACCGACGACGGGCTGGTCAGGCCGACCGCGTCGCCGATCTCGCGCATGCTCGGTGGGTAGCCGCGCTGCTCGACGCTCGAGCGGATGGTGTCGAGCACGAGACGCTGGCGCGCGGTGAGGCCGTCGCCGTCGGTCGGGCCGTCCGGGAGCGCGTGCACGGTCGCCAGCTCCTCCGGCTGCCCCTCGGGCGGGATGGTGCTCGGTGCCACGGTCTCCTCCGCTCTGGCCCCGCCGGCCCGGTCCGGCACAGGTCGTGTCGGTGGTCGGTGGTGGTCTTTCCTCGTGCCGCCAGCCTAGGGCGGCGACGAACGTCGATCAAACATCTGTTCGAGCGTGTCTCGACACGTGTCGGAGTCACGTGATAGACATCGTACAGACGTACGACGAACAGGTGTTCGAGATGGAGGAGCCGAGATGTCCGCGATGACCTATCCCGTCGAGGTCGCACCCCGGGTCGTGTCTCGCGTGTCCCCGCGCCGGGCGGATGCACCGTCGATGCGGCTCACTGCGCGCGGTCGTGCCGTGCTCATCGCACTCGTCCTGCTCGTCGCGGCGGCGTGGACGTTCCACGGCTCGGGTGCGCACGCGGGTACGGCGCCGGCGGCAGTGACGGTGTCGGCGGTGACGGTCGCCCCGGGGCAGACCCTGTGGCAGATCGCCTCGACCATCACCGAGCCCGGTGAGGACGTGCGAGATGTCGTCGACGAGCTGATCGCGCTCAACGGTCTGGCCGGCGCCGACCTCCAGGCGGGGCAGCAGCTGCTCGTTCCGCAGGACTGAGGCCCGAGCCGGGCGATGCTGCGCCCCGGACATTCTTGCTCGTGCGTGAGGGCAGCCGTACGGTGACCCGGGGCGTCAGGGGGCGCCCGACGAAGGGAGCACCGGTGCACTGTCCGTTCTGTCGGCACGGGGACTCGCGCGTGGTCGACTCCCGCACTGCTGACGATGGTTCTTCGATCCGGCGCCGGCGGCAGTGCCCGGAGTGCGGCCGCCGGTTCACGACAACAGAGACCGCGAGTCTCGCGGTGCTGAAGCGGTCGGGTGCGAGCGAGCCGTTCAGTCGCGAGAAGATCGTCAACGGCGTCCGCAAGGCGTGCCAGGGCAGGCCGGTGAGCGAGGACGACCTCGCCCTCCTCGCCCAGGGGGTCGAGGAGACCCTGCGCGCGACCGGCTCCGCCGAGTTCGACGCGCATGAGATCGGCCTGGCGATCCTGGGTCCCCTGCGTGAGCTCGACGAGGTCGCGTACCTGCGCTTCGCGAGCGTCTACCAGGCCTTCGACTCGCTCGACGACTTCGAGGCGGCGATCACCGCGCTGCGCGCGGAGCATGCCACGAGCGGTGACGCCGACCCGGTGGCGAGTGAGCCTGAGGTCGCGGCGGACCGGTGACCGGCGGGCGTCAGCCCCGCTCGATGAGCTGCTCCCGCACGGTGCGCCGCATCACCTTCCCGATCGGTGACCGCGGAAGCTCCGGCAGCACGATGAGGTCCCTCGGGTGGGCGTAGCGCGCCAAGGCGTGCTCGCTCCAGGCCCGGACGGCGGACAGCTCGACCCGCGTGGTGCCCTCAGCGAGCACGATCGCGGCGACCACCCGTTCGCCGAGGTCGCCACCGGGGATCCCGACCACGGCGACGTCGGCGATCTCCGGCATGCGGCGCAGGTGCTCCTCCACCTGGGACGGGTAGACGTTGTACCCGCCCGTGATGATGACCTCCTTGATCCGGTCCACGAGCCGGAGGAAGCCGCCCTCCTCCTCCACGACCACGTCGCCCGTGCGGAGCCAGGTGCGTCCGTCGTCCTCGACGAGCACCGCGGCAGTCTCCTCCGGGCGCTGCCAGTAGCCGGCGAACACCTGCGGGCCGGACAGCTGGAGCTCGCCTCGCTCACCGGTCGGCACGACACGCGTCGGGTCCTCGGGGTCGGCGACCCTCGCCCAGGTCGACGGGAACGGCACGCCGAGGACCCCGGGCCGGCGCTCGTCGGACAGCGGGTTGCCGACGGCGACCGGTGAGGTCTCGGTCATCCCGTAGCCCTCGATCAGGAGCCCGCCGGTCACCGACTCCCAGGCCTGCGCAGTCTCGGCCGGTAGGGCCATCGCCCCGGAGATGCCGTACCGCACGGACGTGAGGTCGGCGCCGCGCTCCCGCGCGGCCGCGGCGAGCCGCTCGAAGATCGGTGGCACGCCCGGCACGAAGGACAAGGGGTGGCGACGCTGCGCAGCGAGCACGAGGTCGACGTCGAACCGGGGCACGATCACGAGCGTCGCCGCGATCCGCATCGCGTAGGTCAGGCACAAGGTCATGCCGAATGCGTGGAAGAAGGGCAGCGCCGCGAGCACGGTCTCCGTGCCGTTCTCGTGCTGCGTCCACGCCTGGCCCTGGGCGGGGTTGATCGCGAGGTTGCGATGGGTGAGGACGGCGCCCTTCGGGTCGCCGGTGGTGCCGCCGGTGTAGAGCAGCAGGGCGGGCGCGTCGAGCTCGGGGTGCGGGTGGTCGGCCGGCAGCGGGTTCGCCCGGCGCACCAGCTTGTGCCACGAGGGCACGCCGGGCGGCACGGTCGCGCGCATCGACGCGCGGGTGCGCCGAGCGCTCGGCACCGGAAGGTGCAGCGCGGCGCGCTTCACGCTCGGCAGGTCGGCCGCGAGGTTGACCGCCACGACGGTGCGCACCGCGGTCTCGGCGCGAACGGCGAGGACGCGCTCGACGGCGTTCTCCCACACCAGGGCGACGGTGGCACCCGAGTCCGCGAGCTGGCGGCCGAGCTCGGCGCTGCTGTACGTCGGGTTGTGCTCGACCACCACCGCACCCAGCCGAAGGACGGCGTAGAAGAGGACCACGTGCGTGGCGGAGTTCGGCAGGGCCAGCGACACCCGATCGCCCTCGCGCACGCCGAGGCCGTGCAGCGCACCCGCCGCCCGGGACACCCGCCGGGCGAGCGTGTCGTAGGTGGTCACGGCGCCGAGGAACTCGGTCGCGACCCTCGAGGGGAAGCGGCGGGCACTGTCCTCGAGCACGCGGGTCATGGGGACGTCGACGTCGACGTCGGAGGGCACGCCGGGGGCGTAGGAGGCGAGCCAGGGCCGGGGGTCGGTCACGGCACCACGATAACCTACGGAGCCGTAACTTACGGAACCGTAACGTCGGGCCGGGGCAATGCGCTGGCGCCGCGGTGGCGAGGGGGACAGGCTGTGGTCAGGGAGCCCGCGCGGCCCGCGCTGCGGTGGCCCGGAGAGCTCGCGGGAGGAGCGATCATGACCGACAAGCCCGAGGTGCCCACCGCGGCCAAGGAGAAGTTCCGCGAGGCGCTGGAGCGCAAGAACGCAGCAGCGCGTCGCAGCTCGGACGTCGCCCGCAACGAGGGCAGCGTGCACGGTCCCGAGGTCGCCGGCCAGGGCCGACGCTCGTTCCGCCGCAAGACCGGCTGACCGGCGTCGGTCCCGCCGCAGGACCGGCGGCGCGGGTCAGGACAGGACGCGCAGCCGGATCGTCGACTCCATCGACTCCAGGACGCGGACCACGTTCGGGGTGAGGTTCGCCGCGACATCGGTGACCACGTAGCCGAGCTCGCCCCGGGTGGCGAGGAGCTGGCCGTCGATGTTGACCCCGTGGTCGGCGAAGGTCTGGTTGACCGCGGCCAGCACACCGGGCGTGTTGCGGTGCAGGTGGGTCAGGCGGTGCGCACCGGTGCGCTCGTCCAGGGCGAGGTTCGGGACGTTGACGCTCAGCATCGTCGAGCCGTGGCGGACGTAGTCACGCAGCTTGTTCGCGACGAACGCGCCGATCGCCTCCTGCGCCTCCTCGGTGGAACCGCCGATGTGCGGTGTCAGGATCACGTTCGGCAGGCCGCGCAGGTCCGAGTCGAAGGCGTCCCCCCGGCGCTTCGGCTCGCTCGGGAACACGTCGATCGCGGCACCCCCGAGCCGGCCGCTGGTGATCGCCTCGCCCAGAGCGGCGTAGTCGACCACGAAGCCCCGCGAGAGGTTCAGGAACAGCGCGCCGGGACGCATCGCGCCGAACTGCTTCGCGCCGAACATGCCGGCGTTGCCGGCCCGGCCGTCGACGTGCAGCGTGACCACATCGGCCTGCTCGAGGAGCTCGTCCATGCTGGTCAGGCGGCGCGCGTTGCCCAGCGACAGGCGCTCGGCGGTGTCGTAGAAGACCACGGACATGCCGAGCGACTCGGCCAGCACCGACAGCTGGGTGCCGATGTTCCCGTAGCCGATGATCCCGAGCGTGCGGCCGCGGACCTCGTGGGCACCCTCGGCGGACTTGTCCCACACGCCCGCGTGCAGGGCCTTGTCCCGCTCGGTCAGCCGCCGGGTCAGGGCGATGATCTCCGCGACCGCGAGCTCGACCACCGATCGCGTGTTGGAGAACGGCGCGTTGAACACCGCGACGCCGTGCTCGGCCGCGGCCCGCAGGTCGATCTGGTTGGTGCCGATCGAGAACGTGCCGATCGCGATGAGGTCGGGGGCGTTCTCGATGACCCGCCTGGTCACGTCGGTCTTGGACCGGATGCCCAGCAGCTCGACACCCTCCAGCGCGGCGATCAGCTCGTCCTCGTCCATCGCACCGGATCGGGCGGTGACGTCGATGCCGTCGGAGGCCAGCAGCGTGGTGGCGAGCGGGTGGAGGTTCTCGAGCAGGAGGGCGTGCAGCACGGGGCCATCGTCGCGCGGTCTCACCCCTCGACAAAACCGGGACCGCCAGGCGGACGTGTCGCCCGGTCGGATCATGCGGGTCGGCGCGAGCCCCTGGGAGACTGATCCGATGGGCACGCGGTGGCAGGATCATCGGTCGCGCCGCGTGCTCCGCGCGATGGAGCGGGACGCGCGCCGCACCGACGGCCCGGCGGGCCCGGAGCGTCGCCGGTCGCCCGCGTTGCCCGTGCTGGGCCTGGCCGCGGTCGTCGCCGCCCTCGCGTTCGCCCTCGGTGCCCGCGGAGTCGGGGTGGACCTGCCGGCAGGCCTCGGCGAGCTGTTCCACCAGCGGGTCTACGTCGAGGTCGACGGCGAGGCGCTCGCCGTACCCCGCCCCGCGCCGGCCTCCGGGCGGCTGCTTCCGGAAGTCCCCGTGACGACCGGAGGCACCTACGCGTTCCTGCGCCAGGACGCCGACGGTGCACCGGTCGGCTACGACCCGTGCCGTCCGGTCCGCTGGGTGCTGCGGACCACCGGGATGCCGGACGGTGGCGAGCAGCTGGTCGAGCAGGCGGTGGCCGAGGTCAGCGCCGCGACGGGGCTGCAGCTGGAGTACGCCGGGACCACCGACGAGGCACCCGACGTGGACCGGGCGATCATCCAGCCCGACCGCTACGGCACGGACTGGGCCCCGGTCCTGGTCGCGTGGGCCACCTCGGAGGAGGTCCCGGCACTGGTCGGTGACGTCGCGGGCATCGGTGGTTCGGCGGCCGTCCCGGGCGCCGACGGTGCGGGTCAGTGGCTCGCGGCGGGCCGCCTGGTGCTGGACAGCGAGGACCTCGGCGCGATGATCGCGGCGGGTCAGGGTGACTCGGCACGCGCGATCATCATGCACGAGCTCGGCCACGTGGTCGGCCTCGACCACGTCAACTCGGTCACCGAGCTGATGAACCCGATGATGTCCGGGATCCTCGACTTCGGGCCGGGCGACCGCGCCGGCCTCGCCCTGGTCGGCCAGGTGGACTGCCAGTAGGCGCGCAGCGGCGGTCAGACCACCGGTGGTGCGGCCGGGAGGCCCTCGGGCAGCGACCCCGTGGTGATCAGGTCGAGCGAGCGGGTCGGACGGGTCATCGCGACGTACAGGTCGGCGGGCGCGAGCTCGGTCGGTGCGACCAGCACGACGGCGTCGAACTCGAGGCCCTTGGTCGCGCGGGGCTCGAGCACGGCGAGCCGGGCGTCGAGCGTGCTGCGCGCGTCGGCCGGGAGGTGTGGCGCGAGCTCGGTGGCCCGCAGAGCCGCCGCGACCTCGGCCGCCCGCTGCGGGGGTGCGATCACCACGGCGCGGCCGCTGTCCTCGGGCAGGCCGGCCAGGGCGGCCCGGCTCGCCTCGACCACCTCGGCCAGCAGGTCGCCGACCCGGACCCGCAGCGACCCGGGGACCTCGCGCGCCGAGGTGAGCGCGCCGAGCGGCAGGCCGGCGGCCCGCGCCACGTCGCCGGCGGCGTCGGCCACCTCGGCCGGGGTGCGGTAGTTCACGGTCAGCTCGGCGAGCTGCCACGAGCCGCGCAGCACCGGGTCGAGCGCCTGCGCCCAGGCGTGCGCGCCACCGGCGGCCGCCGTCTGGGCCACGTCGCCGACGATCGTGAGCGACCGGGTCGGCACCCGGCGCAGCACCATCCGCCAGGCCATCGGGGACAGCTCCTGCGCCTCGTCGATCACGACGTGGCCGTACGTCCAGGTGCGGTCGGCGGCGGCGCGTTCGGCGGTCGACAGGCGGGGACCCGACTCGGCGAACCGTTCGGCGAGCAGCTCCGCGCTGACCAGTCCGCCGCCGGCGCCGGAGCCCGAGATGACCTGGCGGGCGTACTCGAGCTCCTCGGAGCGTCGCTTCGAGTCGAGCACGGCCTGTGCGCGTGCGGCCTGGTCGTCCTCGCCGAGCAGCTCCGCCGCCTCGTCGAGCAGCGGCACGTCGGCCGGGGTCCAGCCGCTCCCGGGCTCGCGGGCGAGCCGGGCGCGCTGCGCCTCGGTGAGCTGCGGCGCGGCCTGCGCGAGCCGCCACGGCTTGGCCCACAGGTCCTCGACCAGCTTCTGCGGCGTCAGCGGCATCCAGGCGAGGTTGAGGGCGACCCGTACCTCGCGCGTGGTCCGCAGGTCCTCGAGGATCTCGGCCCGGTCCTCGGGCGCCACCGTCGCGTCGAGCGTCGCCACGTACTGGTCGGCGAGCCGCTGCAGCATCTCGCGCACGAACGTGACCCTGGCGGCGTTGTGCGGCTTGCCGGTGCGCCGGGCCCGCGCGATCGCGGCACGGATGTCGGACGGCTTCACCACGAGCCGGCGGCCGTCCAGGCGGAACTCGACGGGCTCGGCCGGGACCCGCTGGCGAGCGCCGACCGCGGTCGCGATCACCGAGGCCATCTCGCGGCGGCCCTTGATCAGCGCGACCTCGTCGGGCTCAGCGGCTTCCGCCACGACGCCCGGCATCAGCTCCCCGATCGTCGCGGTGACCACGCCGGTCTCGCCCAGCGAGGGCAGGACCTGGTCGATGTACCGCAGGAAGACCCGGTTCGGCCCGAGCAGCAGCACACCGGACCGCTCCAGCACCCGGCGGTGGGCATAGAGGAGGTAGGCCGCGCGGTGCAGCGCCACGGCGGTCTTCCCGGTGCCCGGGCCGCCCTGCACCACGAGCGCTCCCGTCATCGGGGCCCGGATGATCGCGTCCTGCTCGGCCTGGATGGTCGCGACGATGTCGCTCATCCGGCCGGTCCGAGCGGCGCCGAGCGCCGCGAGCAGGGCGCCCTCGCCGGAGAGCGCCTCGAGGTCGTGGTCGTCGAGCGCGGCGAGGTCGAGCACCTCGTCCTCGACCCCGGTCACCTCGCGACCCCGGGTCACCAGGTGCCGGCGGCGGACGACGTCATCGGGGTGGGCGGCGGTCGCCCGGTAGAACGCCTGGGCCGCCGGGGCCCGCCAGTCGGTGAGCAGCTGACTGTGCTCGTCGTCGGTCAGGCCGATCCGGCCGATGTACCGCGTGACGCCGTCCACCAGGTCGAGGCGGCCGAACGTCAGGCGCTGCTCCACCCCGTCCAGCTGGGCGAGCCGGTCCTCGTAGAGGGTCGCGAACGCGTCCCGCTCGGAGCGGTTCTGCGGCGAGCCGGAGGGGCCGCTGCGGCGCACCTCCGCGAGCCGTGCCGCGGTCTGGTCGCGCAGCGCGTCCAGGCGCGCGTAGCGGACGTCCACGGCCTGCTGCTCGGCGTCCACCTCGCTGGTGCGTCCCACGGACCCCCCTCGGCTGCGAATCGGCCGTCCATTATCCGCCGTCCCGCGTGGCCCGCGGGACGAGTGTCCGAGGAATGGCCGTCACGCGTCCGTCGCGGGGGGGGTCGCCCGTGCGGCGCGCACCGTCGCCGGACCTCGTCCGCCTCACCCGGACGGGTGCCCGGTCGCCGGGACGCCGACCCGCGGCCGGACGCGGGCGCCTAGGATCGACCGCGAGGTGAGGACGTGACCCCGACCGCCCCCGCCCCGATCAGCGTCCTGCTGGTGGGGGACGATGACGACGACGCGGCCCTGCTGCAGGTGCAGCTCGCGGACGCGCCCGTGGTGCTGCGCCGGGCGCGCTCGGTGGACGAGGCGCTGGGCGCGCTGGATGTCGACTGCGTGCTGCTCGACCTTCCGGCCACCGGGACCGAGGACCTCTCCGGCCTGCTCTGGCTGCTGCGCCAGCCGGGCACGCATGCGGTCGTGGTGCGCACGACCCAGGCCGACCCTGAGCTCGGCCTGCGGGTGATCGCCGCGGGTGCCCAGGACCTCCTGGTCAAGGGCGAGATGGGCGGAGCCACGCTGTACCGGGTGCTGCGCTACGCGGTCCAGCGCCGCCAGGCCGAGGTGCAGGAGCGCGAGCTCTACCGCGCGCAGGTCCGCGACTACGAGGCGTCCCGGCTCGAGCGAGCCCTGCTGCCCAGCCCGCTGGTCGGCGACGGCTCGATGGAGGTCCTGGTCGGGTACCGGGCGGGGCGCGACGGCCTGCTCGGCGGCGACTTCTACGACGTCGTCGAGCGCGCCGACGGGTCGATCGCCGCGGTGGTCGGCGACGTCGCCGGGCACGGACCGGACGAGGCCGCCCTCGGCGCGACGCTGCGTACCGCGTGGCGGACCGCGATGCTCGCCGACCTGCCACCCGCCCGTGTCCTGGACGTGGTCGAGCAGATCCTCGCCGCCGAGCGCGGGCGCCCTGAGATCTTCGCGACCGCCGTGATGGTCGTCGTCTCGCCCGATCGGGCCTCGCTCGACCTCTACCTGTGCGGTCACCCGACGCCGTTCGCGCTCGGCCGCGAGACCCACCCCCTTCCGTCCGACCTGCGCGGACGGGCCCTGGGCATCCCTGCGCTCGGTGGCTGGCGTCCGCAACAGGTCGAGCTCGGGGAGTCCTGGCGGGTCGTGCTGTTCACCGACGGCATGCTCGAGACCACGATCGACGGGACCGACCAGCGGCTGGGCGAGGAAGGCCTCGCCGAGCTCATGGCCGGCCAGGTCCGGGCGGAGCAGGCCCGGCACCGCGTGGACGGCGACCCGGCCACCATCGTCGACCGGATCATGGAGGCCGTCTCGCTGCGCCACGGCGGGAACCTCGTCGACGACACCGCGATCGTGGTGCTGGGCTGGGACCCGCTGCGCTGAGGCGCGGAATGCCTCGCTGCTCCGGGACGTTGACCCCGTCGAGAGCCGAGGAGGAGGCGAGATGCGCGACCCCGAGCAGCTGTACACGGTGGACGAGGACCTGGCGAGCGAGACCGGGGACGTCGCCGTCCTCCTGCACCTCGTGGAGGGCTTCGTGGACGCCGGCGGTGCGGGGGAGGTCGCGGCCCAGCACCTGACCGAGCGCTTCGACGCGCAGCGGCTGGTCACGTTCGACGTCGACGAGCTGCTCGACTACCGCTCGCGCCGTCCGGCGATGACGTTCGACTCGACCACGTGGGCCGACTACGACGAGCCCCGCCTCGTCGTGGACCTGCTGCACGACCGGCACGGCACCCCGTTCCTGCTCCTGCACGGCATGGAGCCGGACATCCGGTGGGAGGCCTGGATCGCCGCGGTGCACCAGATCGTCGAGCGCTTCGGCGTCAAGCTGGTGGTGGGCGTGCACGGGATCCCGATGGGGGTGCCGCACACCCGGCCGCTCGGCTTCACGGCGCACGCGACGCGCGCCGAGCTGGTCGCGGACCACCCGTCCTGGTTCGGCTCGGTCCGGGTCCCGGCGAGCGCGAGCGCGCTGCTCGAGCACCGGCTCGGGCGTTGGGGCCACGACGCGATCGGCTTCGCGGTGCACGTGCCGCACTACCTCGCGCAGTCCAGCTACCCGCAGGCGGCGATGTCCGGCCTCGGCCAGGTCGAGAAGCTCACCGGTCTCGATCTCGCGTCCGGCGGCCTCGAGCCTGCCGCCCGGGAGGCCGCGGCCCAGATCGACCGCCAGGTCGCCGGTTCGCAGGAGGTCGCGGAGGTGGTGGCCGCCCTGGAGCGCCAGTACGACGACGCGGTGCGGGCGATCGACGGCCCGAGCGTGATGACCGACATCCCGACGGCCGACGAGATCGGCGCGGAGTTCGAGCGATTCCTGGCACAGCAGGACGGCGACGAGTCCTGAGCCGCTAGCCTGCCGCGCGTGACGGAGGTGCGTGGCGGTCGGCGCGCGTGGCTGGTCTGGGCAGCAGCCCTGGTGGCCTACGCGGTCGCAGTCCTGCACCGGACGTCGTTCGGGGTCGCGGGGGTGGAGGCCGCCGAGCGCTTCGGCGTGAGCGCCACCGTCCTGTCGACCTTCGTCATGGTGCAGCTCGTCGTCTATGCGCTCGGGCAGGTGCCGTCCGGACTGCTGCTGGACAGGTTCGGCTCGCGCACCATGATCGCCTCGGGCGCAGCCCTGATGGCCGCAGGACAGCTTCTGCTCGCCGTCACGCACGACCTGCCGGTGGCGTACCTCGCGCGGGTCCTGATCGGCGCGGGCGACGCGGCGACCTTCATCGCGGTGATCAGGCTCGTCGCGCTCTGGTTCCCGGTGCGACGCGTGCCGCTCCTCACGCAGCTCAGCGGCGTCCTGGGCCAGACCGGCCAGATCCTGTCCGCGTTCCCGCTGGTCGCGGTGCTGCACTCGCGAGGCTGGTCGGCCGCGTTCGTCGGGCTGGCCGCCGTCGGCGTCCTCGCCGCGGCGCTCACGCTGCTCGCGGTGCGCGACGCCCCGAGCGGCCGCGTGCCGCGGGCCGCGGCGACCCGCCTCCTGGCGCCGGTGCGCGCCGCGGTCGGGCGGCCGGGAACGTGGCTCGGGTTCTTCAGCCATGCGATCGCGCAGTTCCCGCTGAACGTCTTCATGCTCCTGTGGGGCTTCCCCTTCCTCCTCGCCGAGGGTCTGTCAACGGCGGCGGCCGGCGGTGTCCTCACGGTCGCGGTGGTGGCCACCGCGGTCTCCGGTCCCGTGATCGGCGAGCTCACCGCGCGGCACCCGCTGCGTCGGTCGTGGATCGTCCTGACGTCGGCGACCGCGACGGCGACCGTGTGGATCGTGGTCCTGCTGGTGCCGGGGCGCGCGCCGATGTGGCTGCTGATGGTTCTCGCGGCGGTCCTCGGCGTGGGCGGGCCGGCATCGCTGGTCGGCTTCGACTTCGCGCGCACCTTCAACCCTCCGGCGCAGCTCGGCACCGCGACCGGCCTGGTGAACGGCGGTGGCTTCGTCACCGCCGTGCTGGCGCTCCTCGCGGTGGGCATCGCCCTGGACGCGCACCCGGGGCCTGCCCTCTCGTTGGAGGCGTTCCGCGCGGCCTTCACCGTGCAGGCCGTGTTCTGGGTCGTCACGCTCGCGGGTCTGCTGCTCGCCCGGCGCGCCACGCGGCGTGAGATGGCGGTGCAGGGCGTCGTCGTCCCGCCCGTCCGCGAGGTTCTCGCGCGCCGTCGTGGGGCCCGTGCCGTGGACGGTTTGAGCCGGTCCGGCGACTGAAGATCACGACTTCGCTACGCCGCTCGATGATGCTGGCGTGCGCGGCGCGAGCCGTGGGACAGTAAGCGCGTTGCAGTGACGGCACACGTATGGAGCGCTGCCGGGACCCCGGTCCGGCAGCGTCGCCTGTTCCTTGGGACCAGGGCGTGGGACAGCATTGCGGCAGGTTGTCGGGCACCCGCTCGGCGAGTCCCAGGATGGACAGAAGGACAAGGAACAGCATGGCGCAGGGAACTGTGAAGTGGTTCAACGCGGAGAAGGGCTACGGCTTCATCGCGCAGGATGGCGGCGGCGCTGACGTCTTCGTGCACTACACCGCGATCGAGACCCAGGGCTACCGGACCCTCGACGAGGCCCAGCGGGTCGAGTTCGAGATCACCCAGGGCCCGAAGGGCCCGCAGGCGGAGAAGGTCCGCCCGCTCTGACCCCTACGGCGGGGGGGGGGGCCCCCCGCCGCGGCGCCCCGCCCCCCCTGGGCGCGGGGGGGGGGGGGGGGGGGGG
>NZ_JAOVZU010000002.1:0-159469 GCF_025717005.1 Actinotalea endophytica | reverse complement strand
CCCCCCCCCCCCGGGGGGGCCCCCCCCCCCGGGCGCCCCCCCCCGCCGCACGCCTGCGTCCGTGAGGGGGCGCGCCGAGCGCGAGAAGTCGGCAGCCTCGTCCGGGTCGAGCAGCCTCGCCGGCACCGCGAGCGCGCGGAGCCGGCGGCCGAGCCCGGCCAGGTCGATCATGGACGTACCGCCGCCTGCGACGAGGACGACGTTGGCGTACCGCCGTCCGCGCAGGACGGCGGGTTCGGCGACGACCAGCACCGCGCCGAGCTCCGCCGCGAGGGTCGCGACCTCTGCCCGCGCGGTCGTCAGCGGGGGCCGGTCGGCGCAGTTCACCAGGTACAGCCCGGACGGGCGGAGCACCCGACGCACCTCGTTCGCGACCTCCCTGGTCACCAGGTCGGCCGGCGTGGTGTCGCCCGCGAACACGTCCCGCACCACGACGTCCGCACTCTGGTCGCGCAGCGTCGTCAGTGCTTCGCGGGCGTCGGCCGCACGCAGCCTCAGCCGGGGCGAGCGCGGCAGGTCGAACCACTGGCGCACCCGCTCGACGAGCACCGCGTCGACGTCGACCGCGAGCTGACGCGAGCCCGGGCGCACTGCGTCGAGCCATCGGGGCAGCGAGCACGCACCGGCTCCCAGGTGCACTGCCGCGAGCGGTCCCGGCGGCAGGCCGTCGATCACCGCTGCCATCTGCTGGTGGTACTCGAACTCGAGGTGCTCGGCGTGCTCGAGGTCGAGGCACGAGCTGGGCACGCCGTTGACCATGAGCGTGACGAGCGCGGGACGTTCCGGTGCGGCGACGAGCTCGGCGGTGCCCGTGGCGATGCTCACCGGCCCGTGCGGCAGGTCGGCGTCCCGGCTCCTCGCGCGACTGGCCACCGAGCCACCGTAGGGCTTGACGGGCTCGAACAGATGTTCGAGACTGATGCCGGGAGGTGTCATGCGTACTGCACCGGCGGGAGGAGCACGCGGCGACGGGAGCCCGCCCGATCGCGCGGGGCGGCTCGCGAAGGCGGCGGAGGCGCTGCTCGAGCGCAGCGATGCCGAGCTCGTGGCGGCCGACCTGGCGAGCGATCCTGACGAGCGGTTCGTCCACGCGCACCTCGCGGCCCTGCGAGCCGGGGCAGCGGTGCTCACCGTGAACCCGACTCGGCGCCGGGCTCCCCGTGCGGTCTGGGAGCTCGTCGCTGCGGCGGCGCCCGAGCTCGCCGGGTGGTGCGCGCACTTCGCGGCCGCGGCGCCGGTGCGAGCGTCCATCGAGACCGGCCGCGGCGGTGTCGACCACGCACGGGCGGACCGGGCGGCCGAGGACGCGGCCGCGTTCGCCGACGCGGTCCGGGCACACCTGCAGGGCGGCGTGGCCGAGCTGCGTGTCTCGTGAGCCGCTCCGCGGTTCCCGCCTCGGTGCGTCGTGACTGGGGCGAGGACGACGAGGGCTGCGGCATCCTGCACGTGGACATGGACGCCTTCTTCGCGTCCGTGGAGGTCGCCCGGCGTCCGGACCTTCGCGGGCTCCCGGTGATCGTCGGCGGCGACGGCCGCTCGGTGGTGCTCGCGGCGACCTACGAGGCCCGGGCCTTCGGCGTGCATGCCGCGATGCCGATGGCCAGGGCGCGACGGTTGTGCCCGCAGGCGGTCGTCGTGCCGCCTGACCGGAGCGCCTACACGCAGACGTCGGCACGGGTGATGGCCGTGCTCGGCGACGTCACGGCGATCGTCGAGCAGGTCAGTGTCGACGAGGCGTTCCTCGATGTGTCGGGTGCACGGCGGCGGCTCGGGTCGCCGACCCGGATCGCCGCAGGCATCCGGGCGCGCGTCCGGGCTGAGCTCGACCTGGCATGCTCGGTCGGAGTGGCCTCGACGAAGTCGGTCGCCAAGCTCGCCTCGGGCATGGCCAAGCCCGATGGGCTGCTCCTCGTGCCACGCGGCGCCACGGTCGAGCTGCTGCACTCCCTGCCGGTCGAGGCGTTGTGGGGTGTCGGTGAGTCGACGAGGGAACGGCTCGCCCGCTGGGGCATCCTCTCCGTGGCGGAGCTCGCTCGGACCGATGTCGCGCAGCTCCAGCGGATCGTGGGCCAGGCGCTCGGCCGCCACCTGCACGACCTCGCCTGGGGCCGGGACCCGCGACCGGTGGTCCCTGTCCGCCAGGAGAAGAGCGTCGGAGCCGAGACCACGTTCGACACGGACACCACCGATCTGGCGTTCCTCGAGGCGCGACTGCTCGAGCTCGCCGACACGTGTGCCCGGCAGCTGCGCCGCAGGGGCCTCCAGGCGCGCACCGTGAGCCTGAAGGTCCGAACGGCGGACTGGCAGACGCTGACCCGGTCGCGCACGCTCGGGGCGCCGACCGACGTCGCGCACGAGATCTTCCTCGCGGCCCGCGAGCTGCTCGCCGGCGTGGATCTCGCGGGCCGCGCCGTTCGGCTGATCGGTGTTCGCGCTGACCAGCTGAGCTCGGCCCAGGTGCGCCAGCCGACCCTCGACGAGGCCGTCGACGGGCCCGGGCGGCGTGGCGCGGAGCAGGCGATGGACGAGGTTCGACGTCGTTTCGGGCCCGGAGCGCTCGGACCGGGTACCTCGATCGGCGGTGAGGTGACCTCCTCAACTACCGCACCCCGCCGCGCCGATCTATCCTGAGGAGGGAACATCGACCACGGCATACGGAGGTAGCGATGCCTCTGTCCGAGTACGAGCAGCGCGTACTTGAGCAGATGGAGCGCCAGCTGCGCTCGGACGACCCGAAGCTGGCCTCCACGCTGCACGGACGTACCGGAAGTCCGGTGCGTCGTTGGGTTCTCGGCGCCGTCGGCGGACTCGCCGGGCTGGGACTCCTGATCGGCGGTGTCGCGAGCGGGATGTGGTGGCTCGGCCTGCTCGGGTTCGTCGCCATGTTCGGTGCCGTGCTCCTGGTGTTCTCGGCCCCGCGCCGAGCGGCAGCGGGCCAGGCGGCAGGCACCACGAGCAGCCCGGCGAAGAAGAAGACGAGCCTCCTCAACCGTTTCGAGGAGCGCTGGGAGCGGCGCCGCGAGCAGCGCTGAGCGCCGCGGTCGTCCGTTCCACCAGGGCCAGCAGGTCCACTCCGTCAACCGGCTGCGGCGCGGGCGCGTAGCGGTGCGCCTCGAGGATCGCGACCATCTCGTCGATCGCCTGCTCGCCGGGTGAGCCCGGGTCTCGCAGCGCCGCGCGCAGCACGGCTCCGGCCTGGCGGGGTGTGGTCGCGTCGCTCCACTCGACGCCGCGTTCGGCCGCGTCCCGTCGCAGCAGCGCCCAGGCCTCCTCGGGACCCCACACCTGCTCCCGGCGCCGTCGCACCGCCCACCACCCCACGCCGGCGACCACGAGCAGTCCCGCGCCGGCCAGCCAGGGCCACCAGGACGAGGAGCCGTCCGTGGCGCCGCCGGCGTTCGTCCCGCCCTCGTTCTGCTGCGGAGCCCCCGAGGACTCCGGCGCGTCGGTCTGCTGGGTGTCCGGGACGAGCGACGGGTCCTCACCGAGGCTCTCGATCGCCGGGTCCGCATAGGCCGGAGGCGCTCCGGTCTGCACGCCGGGGGTCGGCTCGAACCGGACCCAGCCGGCTCCGGCGAAGTAGAGCTCCGGCCAGGCGTGCGCCCGGGCCCAGCTGACCGAGACGACACCAGCGGCGTCGCGTTCGCCGGGCAGGAACCCGACGCCGACCCGCGCCGGGATGCCCAGGTCGCGGGCCATCACGGCCATGGCAGTGGCGTACTGCACGCAGTAGCCGGTCTTGGACTGCAGGAAGTCCCAGACCGCATCGGAGGTCTGGGCCGGGGCCAGCTGGGTCTGGTAGGTGAAGTCCGTGCCGCGGAACCAGGACTGCAGCGCCAGTGCCTCGTCGTACGTGGTCGGGGCGTCGCCGACGACGTCGTGCGCGAGCGCCCCGATCTGGTCGGCGTACGCCGTGTCGGGCACGGTGAGCTCGGCAGACCCCTCCGGCACCGTGCCGACGGAGTCGGCTCGAAGCGCCTCGGGCGTGAGATCCCGGGGGGCGATCTCGGCCTGGTAGACGAGCCCTTCGCTGACCGGGCCGGACACCTCGTCACGCACCGGGTCGTAGGACCAGCCGCCGCCGAGGGACAGGATGCGCGGCTCGAGCGGGATCGGCAGCGTGCCCTGCTCGATCCTGCTCAGCGTCACCGTGATGGTCCCGGTGGTCTGTGACGCGACGGCGGACGGCCAGAGCTGCCCGTCCGCCGGCACCCCGACACCTCGGTCGCCCGGCGTCCATCGGGTCCCGTCGAAGACGGTCAGGGTCTGGGTTCGCAGCGGTCCGACGTCGGCGATGTCGGTCGTGTACCGCAGCGCCTCGAAGCCGGACCGGCCGCCGAGGTCGGCGCGCATGTCGAGGTCGTCGGACAACGCGACCGATCCCGCGCCGTACAGACCGGGGCCCCAGGTCGCCGGCAGCACGAGCCTGCCGTAGCCCGGGAGCGAGGTGACCAGGGGCGTGAGCAGCACGGCACCGACCGCCACGGCGGCGGCGACGACGGCCGCGACGGGCAGCTCGCGCCACGGCTCCGGTTCGCGGCCCCGTGGCGGGCGGGTGATCCAGACGAGCAGCAGCCAGCACACCGCGCCGCCGATCAGGCCCAGGGTGCCGGGCGGCCGCTCGAAGACGAGTGTCGGGGCCCACATCGCGGCCATGGCGATGCCGGCCGCGCCGGCGAGCCGAAGGCCGATCGCGAGGGCGTCGACGACCACCGCGGCGGCCACGGCCCCGATCACGACGAGAAGCTCCAGGCCGCGCCCGGCCACGACCGGGATGTGTCCGTCGTTGATGGTCGCGGCGCCGTCGCGCACCAGCGCGGTGAGCGTGGCGGGTGTCGACCATCCGGACAGGCCGGGCCCGTCGTCGCCGCCGTAGCCGATCACGATCACGAGGACCCCGGCGGCGAGTGCCCCGACCGGGGCCCACTCGGCCGGGCCGATCCAGCGGACCACGGCCGCCGCGAGCAGCACCACGGCGACCGCGACCGTCGCCGTCGCGAGCCACGGCCCCGGTGCGATCAGCGAGCCGAGGGAGGAGAGCCCGATGCGCAGGCCGACGAGCATCACCAGGGCGCCCAGCCAGGCCCGGACCCCGGTCACCGCGGTCCGTCCGGCCAACCACTCGTGGATCATCGCGACGCTCCGACGCCTGGGGCCGCGGTCTCCAGCAGCCGGTGCCAGGCCAAGGTCGCCGGCTCGCCGGTGGTGACGCGGCAGGCGTGCCATCCGGCGCGGCGCAGCGACGCCAGGGTGTCGGCCTCGACCGGTGTCGGCCGGGGTCCGGTGCGCACCATCGCCCAGGCCTCGTGCACCGCGCCGATCCGTGCCAGGTCCGCGCGCGTCCGGGTGTCCAGGGCGCCGACCACCGCGATCACCAGCTCGGTGCCCGAGCCGTGGGCGGTCAGGTCGTCGAGGCCGCCGAGCAGCCAGGACCGTGCGGTCACCGCGTCCGGCGGCGCCACCAGGTCGACGGCCTGGTCGAGCAGCGACTCCACGGCCAGGGCGTCGGTGCGGTGGCGGGTCGGCGGCGCCTCGCCCGCGAGCATGCGGACTCGGTGACCGGTGTCCACCAGGGCGATCGCGATGGAGACGCCGACCGAGATCGTCCACTCGAGCGGCTCGTCCTGCGTCGGCAGGTCGAGCAGGACGGTCGCGGGGCGGCGTCCGGCGCGCTCGTCCTGGCGTACCACGAGGTCGCCGAGCCGCGCGGTCGAACGCCAGTGGACGCGTCGGGGGTCGTCGCCGGGTCGGTAGTCGCGCAACGACAGGTCGTCGGGCGCAGGCGAGCGCGCTCCGGTCGCCGCCCTGGTGTCGAGCGCGGCTGCGCCGCCCGGTGTGCTGAGGGCAGTCACCCTCGGCCGGACCGCGACGCGTCGGGCCGGTCCGAGCTTCCCCGACCAGCGCACCGTCCCGAGCACGTCGGCGAGGTGCACCTCGAGCGGCCCGGCCGGCCAACGTCCGCGGCGCGTCGGGTCGATCGTGTACCGCAGCTCCACCCGGCCCGCCGACCGGGAGACCTTGGCCCGCAGCGGGCGTCCCCCGGACAGCTCGCGTGCGGCCCGCTCGCTCAGCCGCGCGTGGTCGAGCCCCGCGCGCCCGCGCACCTCGACCCCGACGGTCGCGCGCTCGCCGACGGTGACCGGGTGCGGCACCACGGTGCGGTGCACGCTGAGCCCGTGCCGGTCGAGACCCGTGACGTCGACCACGACGGCCGCTGCGCCGGCGACCACGGCCAGCGTGGCGACCAGCCCGGCCAGCACGAGTGCAGGGACGCCGAGCGCGACGCCCGAGGCGGCCGTGACCACGCCGCCGCCGAGCAGCGCCAGGCCGCGGGTCGTCGGTCGCAGCCGCCCGAGCCGCGAACCGCGGGCCACGAGGAACCGTGCCACCCGCGTCCGCAGGTGCCGCGGCCCCGACGCCCAGGTGCGCACGGTCAGCCTCGGGCGGCGGCGCCGGTCGGGATCGGCGTCGCGGCCAGGACCTCGCGCAGCGTCTCGACGACGGAGTGGCCGGACAGCCGGGCGTCCGTGCTCGGCACCAGCCGGTGCGCGAGCACCGGCACGGCGAGCTCCTGGACGTCGTCCGGCAGCACGTGGTCGCGGCCGCGCATCGCGGCGAGCGACTTGGCCGCGCGGAGCAGCTGGATCGAGGCGCGCGGCGAGGCGCCGAGCCGCAGCATCGAGTCCGCACGGGTCGCGTCGGCGAGGGCGACGATGTAGCGCTTGACGGCCGGCGACGCGTGCAGTCGACGCGCGACGCCGATCAGGCGCTCGAGGTCGGCGACATCGGTGACCGGGTGCAGGCCGGTGAGCGGGTCGGCCTCCTCCTGCCGGTCGAGCATCTCGAGCTCGGCGTCCGCCTCGGGGTAGCCGACGTGCAGGCGCGCCATGAAGCGGTCCCGCTGCGCCTCGGGGAGCGCGTAGGTGCCCTCCATCTCGACGGGGTTCTGCGTCGCGACGACGAGGAACGGCCGGGGGAGTGCGTGGCTCACGCCGTCGACCGTGACCTGGGCCTCCTGCATGCACTCCAGCAGGGCCGACTGGGTCTTGGGCGAGGCGCGGTTGATCTCGTCGCCGATCACGACGTTCGCGAACACCGGTCCCGGGTGGAACTCGAAGCGCTGCTCGGCCTGCCGGTAGATCGCGACTCCGGTCAGGTCGCTGGGCAGCAGGTCCGGGGTGAACTGGATCCGGCCGACGGTCCCGTCGATGGCATGCGCCAGCGCCTTGGCGAGCGTGGTCTTGCCGACCCCCGGCACGTCCTCGATGAGGAGGTGGCCTTCGGCGAGCAGGACGGCGACGGTGTGTCGGACGAGCTCGGGGCGTCCGGTCACGACGGTCTCCATCGCGGCCCGGATCCGGTCTGCGGTCGACTCGAGCTCGGCGACCTCTTGCGGCGTCGGGGGCACGTGCGCCATCGGAGTCCTTCCTCCCGGTGCGCAGAGCCTACGTGAGCCTGCGCGACGCGACATCCCCGAGCGCGCGGCGGGGCCGCCCCACTTCCCTCCACCGGCAGCGGCGCGGTCGCCCGGGTGGGGCAGGACGCGGGGTCGGGACGCAGGTCGGGCGGTGGCCCGGCGGACGGGCCGGCGCCACCCGGTGCACGGCCGGTGTCCGTTCTGCGCAGATCGCCCCGATCGCGCCACTCTCCCTGGTGCAGGGCTGCGATATCCCTCCATTTCGCTCCACCGTGATGACCTGCGTAGATGCCGTCTTTCACCCGTTCGTACGTGGTTCATATCCTTGTTTGTGGAGGGAAGTGGAGTACCGTGGGGCCACCGGGAGGAGGGTGGTCCTCCTCGGGATCGGGAGGAGCGGGCGATGGGCTTGTTCCTCGGCACGTACACCCCCCGCCTGGATGACAAGGGCCGGCTGATCCTCCCCGCGAAGTTCCGCCCGCAGCTCGCCGACGGCCTCGTGCTCACCCGGGGTCAGGAGCGCTGCCTCTACGTGTTCCCGATGGCCGAGTTCCAGCGCCTGCACGAGCGCGCCCAGGTCGCTCCCGTCTCGAACAAGCAGGCCCGTGACTACCTCCGCGTGCTGCTCTCCGGCGCGCACGACGACGTGCCCGACAAGCAGGGCCGGCTGAACATCCCCGCCGAGCTGCGCCGGTACGCGGGCCTGGACCGCGACGTCGCGGTGATCGGCACGGGCGCCCGGGCCGAGATCTGGGACGCGGCGGCCTGGGAGGCCTACCTGGCCGATCGGGTCGACGCGTACTCCGACACCGAGGAGGAGGTGTTCCCGGGTGCCTTCTGAGTGAGCCCGCCGCCCGAGACCGCACGACGAGGTCTCTCCCCGCCAGGTCTGACGTACTTCCCCGACGCCAGACAGCGGAGGGAGTCCTGGTCGGGCGGTGGAGGGCCGCCCGGCCGCACACCCGCCCGGACCCGCCACGGACACCTGAGACCCGACCACCGCCAGCACCGACCATCGCCAGCACCGACCATCGCCAGCACCGACCATCGCCAGCACCGACCACCACCAGCACCGACCATGACCAGGAGAACCGATGGAGCAGCGGCACGTACCCGTGCTTCTCGACCGCTGCGTCGAGCTCCTCACGCCCGCGCTCGTCGAGCCGGGCGCTGTGCTCGTGGACATCACGCTCGGCATGGGCGGTCACACCGAGGCGATGCTCGAGCGGCTCCCCGACCTGCAGGTCGTGGGCCTGGACCGGGACCCTCAGGCGCTCGAGCTCGCGACCGCGCGGCTGTCCCGGTTCGCCGATCGGTTCACCGCGGTGCACGCGGTGTACGACGACGTGCTCGAGGTCGTCGAGGACGTCGTCGGCCGACCCGTCCAGGGTCTGCTCGCCGACCTCGGCGTGTCCTCGCTCCAGCTCGACGAGGCCGAGCGCGGGTTCGCCTACGCCCAGGACGCGCCGCTGGACATGCGGATGGACCCGACGACCGGGATCAGCGCGGCCGAGCTCCTGGCGACGGTCGACGAGTCTGAGCTGACCCGGATCATCCGGACCTACGGCGAGGAGCGGTTCGCCGCCCGGATCGCCGCGGGCATCGTGGCGGCCCGACGTCGCGCACCCGTGCGGCGCACCGGTGAGCTGGTCGACATCGTGCGGGCGGCCATCCCCGCGGCCGCCCGGCAGACCGGAGGTCACCCCGCCAAGCGGACCTTCCAGGCGCTGCGGATCCAGGTCAACGCGGAGCTCGAGGTCCTCGAGCGGGCGCTGCCCGCGTCGCTCGAGGCTCTGGGCGTCGGCGGCCGGATCGTCGTCCTGGCGTACCACTCGCTCGAGGACCGCCTGGTGAAGCGGGCGTTCGCGCGAGGTGCCACCTCGAGCGCACCGGCCGGGCTGCCGGTGGAGCCGGAGACCCACCGCCCCTATCTGTCCTTGCTGACCCGCGGTGCGCAGACCGCGAGCGCCGACGAGGTGGCGCGCAACCCGCGATCGCAGTCCGTGCGACTGCGGGCCGCGGAGCGGCTCCGCCCGACCCCGGACCACATGCGGACGACGACGGCGAGGTGGGTGGCATGAGCGCGGCACAGTCCTCGGCGGTCCGTGCACCGCGGTCTGCCCCGGGGTCCGCACCAGGGTCCGCTCCGCGGTCGGCTCCGGGCGCCCCGGCGGCGCCTCCGACGTCGCGCCTGCACCTCGTGCCGCCGCCGGCGCGGGCCCGCACCCGGGTGCCGTTCGTCGCGCTCTGCATGGCGGTGCTCGCCGCGGCCCTGCTGACGGTGCTGCTGCTCAACACGGCGATGGCCCAGGGGGAGTACGAGCGGTACGGGCTCGCGACCCGCCTCGCCCAGTCCGCGCAGCGCCAGCAGGAGCTGGTGACCGAGCTCGACGAGGCCGCCGCACCGGCGAAGCTCGCCGCCCGGGCGCGCGCGCTCGGGATGGTCCCCTCGACGACCGGCGGGTACCTGCGGCTGTCCGACGGCGCCGTGCTCGGCGACCCGACCCCGGCGGCCGGCGGATGAGCACCCGGACGCCGGGGACGGACCAGGGGGCGGGCCAGCGCCGGACGGCGCGGCCCGCGACCCCGCGCACGCCTGCGCGCTCCCAGGCCCGCTCGCAGGCACGCCCGCAGACGCAGCGCACCGCGGCCCCCGGCCAGCGGATCGACTCGCCGACCCGGCGGGCCGCCGCGGGCGAGCCGGGTCGTGCCGCGGCGACCGCACGGACCACACGCACCCCAGGCACCGCGGCCCGTGCCGGACGCCGCGCGAACGCACGCCTCGTGGTGCCGGCCCGCGCCGTCACGGCGACCGGGCCCCGGCGTCGGCACGCGTGGCTGCTCGCCGGCGTGCTCGTCGTGCTCGCCGGCTTCATCGGGCGCCTGGTGTACGTCCAGGGCCTGGACCCTGCCTCGCTCGCGCAGGAGGCGCTCGACTTCCGGACCGTCACGGTGGCGATCCCCGGGGACCGGGGCGAGATCCTCGACGCGAGCGGAGTCGTGCTGGCGACCTCGGTCGAGCGGTACAACATCGTCGCGAACCAGCCTCAGGTCGCCGCATGGAAGGACGGTCGTGACTCGGTCGCCGAGGCGGCCGCGCTGCTCTCGCCGCTGCTCGGCATCCCGGCCACCGAGCTCGGCGCGAGCCTGCTCGGCGACCGCGGCTTCGTCTACCTCGCCAAGGACGTCGCGCCCGACGTGTACCGCGAGGTGATGAGCCTGGGGATCGCCGGCATCTCGGGCGAACGCACGACCGAGCGGGTCTACCCGTCCGGCACCACGGCCGGCACGCTGCTGGGGTTCGTCGGCACCGACGGCACCGGCCTCGCCGGCCTCGAGCAGACCTACGACAGCGTGCTGTCCGGCACCGCGGGGTCGGAGACCTACGAGCAGGGCCGCAAGGGCCAACGGATCCCGAGCGGGCGCGACGAGCTGGTCCCGGCGGTGCCCGGCCGCGACGTGCAGCTGACCATCGACCGCGACCTGCAGTACGTCACGCAGGCGGCGCTCGACCAGCGGGTCCGCGAGATGGGCGCCGAGTGGGGCACGGTCGAGGTGCTCGACATCAAGACCGGCGAGATCCTCGCGCTCGCGGACTCCGGCTCGATCGACCCGAACGACCCGGCGAACGCCAACCCGAGCCGGGCGGCCGCCTCGGTGTACGAGCCGGGCTCGACCGCCAAGGTCATCACGATGGCCGCCGTGCTCGAGAACGGCCTGGCGACCCCGACCTCCCAGTTCAGCGTTCCCTACAGCTACACGGTGCCGAACGGCGAGACCTTCCACGACTCCCACGAGCACCCGACGCTCAACCTCACGCTCAACGGGATCCTCGCCGAGTCCTCGAACGTCGGGACCGTGATGATCGGCCAGAACCTGCCCGCGCAGGTCCGCCTGGACTACCTGGCGAAGTTCGGGTTCGGCACCTCGACGAACTCGGGCCTGCCCGGCGAGTCGGCGGGTCTGCTGCGCACCCTCGACGAGTGGAACGGCGACGGACGCTCGCCGTACACCGTGCTGTTCGGTCAGTCGGTCTCGGTGACGACGCTGCAGGCCACCCAGGTCTACGCGACGATCGCGAACCACGGTGTGCGGGTCCAGCCGCACCTGGTGGCCGCGGTCGAGGACGCCGACGGCACGATGCAGCCGGTCACGCTCGACGAGCCGACCCAGGTGATCTCCACGGAGACCGCCGACACGCTGGTGCGCATGCTGGAGAGCGTGGTCACCGACGGCACGGGTGCCCAGGCGGCCGTGCCCGGCTACCGGATCGCAGGCAAGACCGGCACCGCGCAGGCCTTTGAGGGCAACGGGGTGCAGAAGACCGTCGCGTCGTTCATCGGCATCGCGCCGGCCGACGACCCGCGGATCGTGGTGAACGTCACGCTGTACCACCCGCGCGCGACGATCTACGGCGGCTCGGCGGCCGGTCCGGTGTTCAGCGAGGTGACCGCCTACGCGCTGCAGTACCTCGGCATCCCGCCGAGCGGTGTCCCGGCCGATCCGTACCCGACGACGTGGGAGTGAGCGCACGCCCGGTCGTGGCGAGCGCTGCCGCTGCCGGTAGATTCGGGCCCGTGACGTCCCCACAGGGCCGGATGCGTCCCGCTCATCGCCCGACCCGCCGGCTGTCGGAGATCGCCGCATGGCTCGGCGTGACCACACCCGTCGACCGCGAGATCACCGGGATCGCCATCGGCTCGGCCGACGTGGCGCCGGGCGACCTGTTCGCAGCGGTCGGTGGGTTGCGTGCGCACGGTGCCGACTACGCCGGCCAGGCCGTGGCGGCCGGTGCGGCCGCCGTGCTGACCGACGCCGCCGGCGCGGAACGGATCGCCGCGACCGGGCTCGACGTGCCGGTCCTGGTCACCGACCGGGACATGCGGCCCCTCGTCGGCGCGCTGTCCGCCTGGCTGTACGGCGAGCCCGCGGACGGCGTCGTCACGGTGGGCGTGACCGGTACCAACGGCAAGACCACCACGACGTACTTCGTCGACGCTGCGCTGCGACGCGTGCACGAGCGGACGGCGGTGATCGGCACCGTGGAGCTCAAGGTCGCCGACGAGGCGATCGAGAGCCCGCGCACGACGGTCGAGGCGCCCGTGCTGCACGGGCTCTTCGCCCTGATGCGCGAGCGGGGCGTGACGGCCTGCGCCATGGAGGTCTCCTCCCACGCGCTCGCGCTGGAGCGGGTGGCCGGCCTCAAGGTCGACGTCGCCGGCTTCACGAACCTGCAGCGCGACCACCTCGACTTCCACGGCGACATGGACGGGTACTTCCGCGACAAGGCGCGGCTGTTCGCCCCCGAGCGGGCCGCGCGCGCTGTGGTGTGCGTGGACGACGAGTGGGGCGTGCGGCTCGCGGCGGAGGCCCGGATCCCGGTCGACACGGTCGCGACCCGCGACGACTCGGCGGGCCGGGCCACCGCCGGGTGGCGGGTCAGCGACGCCGACGTCGGCCTGGACGGCGTGGGGTCGACGTTCCGGCTGACCGGTCCGGACGGCGAGGACGTCGCCGCGAGCAGCCCGCTGCCCGGGCTGGTGAACGTGTCCAACGCCGCGGTCGCGATCGTGCTCGCGCACCGGGCAGGCGTCTCGCTCGACGACGCGGTCGCCGGGGTCGCCGCCGCGACCGCGATCCCCGGACGCATGGAGCGCGTCGTCGAGCGCACCGACGGCTGGCCGCTGTGCCTGGTGGACTACGCGCACACCCCGGATGCGTTGGTACTCGCCCTCCAGGCCGTCCGGCCGATCACGCCGGGCCGGCTCGTGCTCGTGCTCGGCTCCGACGGCGACCGCGACCGGGGCAAGCGACCGATCATGGGCCGGATCGCCGCCGAGCTCGCGGACGTGGTCGTGGTGACCGACGAGAACCCGAGATCCGAACCTCCGGAGACGATCCGCGCCGCCATCCTCGACGGTGCCCGCGAGGCCCGCCCCGACCTGCGCGACGTGTTCGAGGTCGCGCCGCGCGCCGAGGCGCTCCGGTTCGGCACACTGCTGGCCGGCCCGCTCGACACGGTGATCGTGACCGGGAAGGGCCACGAGCCGACCCAGGAGATCGCCGGGGTCTTCCACCGCTACAACGACCGGGACGTCTACCGAGCGGTGCACGCCGACGGGCGACGGGGTCCGATCGACCCCGCCGAGCTGCTCGGCGAGCGGGCCGTGCCGGCCTCGCCGGTGGTCGACGTGGGCAGCCTCACCCTGCTGGACGCGACGTCCGCGCACACGGCCGGGGACATCGAGGACGCCATCCGTGCGCTGCGCCGCACCGCGGTCCAGCGGCGCCGGATCGCGGTGATCGGCGTCCCGACCGGGCCCGCGACCGTGACCGAGCTGGACGGACTCGGCCGGCTCGCGGTGCGGCTCGACGTGCAGCGGCTGGCGGCCGTCGGCCGGGCAGCGCGTGCGGTGCACACCGGGGCGTACCAGGAGGGTTCGTGGGACGCCGAGTCGGTGCACCTGCCCGACGTCGCCAGCGTGCGTGAGTGGCTCGCGGACGAGCTCAGCGACGGTGATGTGCTGCTCGTCGCCGGGGCCGGCGCCGAGCTGGCCGAGCTGGTGGCCGACGTGCGCGCGGGGGTGGTCGCCCCGTGAAGGCAGTCCTCATCGCCGGTGGTCTCGCGATGGTCGTGGCGCTGCTCGGCACGCCGCTGTTCATCCGGTTCCTGGTCCGCAAGCAGTACGGGCAGTTCATCCGTCAGGACGGACCGACGGCGCACTTCACCAAGCGCGGCACCCCCACGATGGGCGGCGTGGTGATCATCGCCGCGAGCCTGCTCGGCTACGCCGGGGCGAAGCTGATCACCGGGACCAGTGCGACCGCCTCGGCCGTCCTCGCGCTGTTCCTGATGACCGGCCTCGGCGTGGTCGGCTTCCTGGACGACTACATCAAGATCTCCCGGCAGCGCAGCCTCGGGCTCAAGGCGCGGTGGAAGATCGTCGGTCAGGGTGTCGTGGGCATCGCGTTCTCGGTGCTCGCCCTGCAGTTCCCCAACGAGCACTTCCGCACGCCCGCCTCGACCCAGATCTCGTTCATCCGGGACACGAACATCGACCTCGCGTTCCGGGGGGCGACGCTCGGGCTCATCCTCTTCGTGGTGTGGGCGAACTTCCTGATCACCGCGTGGTCCAACGCGGTGAACCTCACCGACGGGCTCGACGGCCTGGCGACCGGCATCTCGCTGATCGTGTTCGGCGCCTACGTGGTGGTGGGCATCTGGCAGAACAACCAGTCGTGCCAGACGCTCGCCACCGCCGGGCCGCGCTGCTACGAGACGCGGGACGCCCTCGACCTCGCGATCGTCGCGGCAGCGCTCACCGGCGCGCTGTTCGGCTTCCTCTGGTGGAACGCCTCGCCGGCCAAGATCTTCATGGGCGACACCGGTTCGCTCGCGCTCGGCGGT
This sequence comes from Actinotalea endophytica, assembly GCF_025717005.1. Taxonomy (GTDB): domain Bacteria; phylum Actinomycetota; class Actinomycetes; order Actinomycetales; family Cellulomonadaceae; genus Actinotalea. Next base: position 144,644 of record NZ_JAOVZU010000002.1, on the reverse strand, counting down.
GCCCTGGCCGCGCTGACGATCCTGAGCCGCACCGAGATCCTGGGTGCGATCATCGGCGGGATGTTCGTGCTCATCGTGCTGAGCGACGTCATCCAGATCGGCTTCTTCAAGCTGACCGGTAAACGCGTGTTCAAGATGGCCCCGCTGCACCATCACTTCGAGCTGTCCGGCTGGGGCGAGGTCACCATCGTGATCCGGTTCTGGATCATCGCCGGGCTGTTCGTGGCGCTCGGCGTCGGCATCTTCTACGGCGAGTGGGTGGCCGGCTAGTGCCCGACCCGAGGAGCGAGCCCGGCGCGCGTCCGCTCGCCGGCGCACGGGTGCTGGTGGCCGGCCTCGGCGTGTCCGGGCGGGCCGCCGCGGCGGCGCTGCTGTCCCGCGACGCGCTGGTCACGACGCTCGACTCGGCCGCACCCGACGCCGACCTGCACGACGAGGCCGAGGCCGACCTGGGCGCGACCGACCTGGTCGTCGCCTCGCCCGGCTGGCGGCCGACCGCACCGGTGCTGGCGGGTGCGGTGCGACGTGGCGTCCCGGTGTGGAGCGAGGTCGAGCTCGCCTGGCGGCTCCGGGTCGATCGGCCGGAGGGCCCCGACGGTCCGCGCGGCCCGGCCCCGTGGCTCGCGGTGACCGGCACGAACGGCAAGACGACCACGGTCGGGATGCTCGCCGCGATCGGCGCCGCAGCGGGCCTGGACATGCCCGAGGTCGGCAACGTCGGCACGCCGGTCGTGGAGGCCGTGGCGGACCCGCGGCACGACGCGTTCGCCGTGGAGCTGTCCAGCTTCCAGCTGCACTTCACCCACTCGATGGCCGCGCAGGCCGCGGCCGTCCTCAACGTCGCCCCTGACCACCTGGACTGGCACGGCTCGATCGAGGAGTACGCCCGGGCCAAGGCCCGGATCTATCGCGGTGTCGAGGTCGCCGCGGTCTACGACACACGGGATCCTCGGCTCGAGCCCCTCGTCCGTGCGGCCGACGTCGCCGAGGGTGCACTCGCCGTCGGCGTCACGCTCGGTGCGCCCGGGCCCGGCCAGCTGGGACTGGTCGACGACGTGCTCGTGGACCGGGCCTTCCACCTGCCGTTCGACCACCCGGCCCGCCTGCAGCAGGCCGCCGAGCTGGGCACGCTCGCCGACCTCGCGCACCTCGCCGGCCCGGATGGTCGGCTCGCACCGCACGTGGTCGGCAACGCGCTCGCCGCCGCCGCCCTGGCCCGCGCGCACGGCGTGCCCGCCGCCGCGGTCCGCGACGGGTTGCGCGCCTACCGTGCCGGAGCGCACCGGGTCGAGCTGGTCGCCACCACGGACGGCGTGGCCTACGTCGACGACTCGAAGGCCACCAACGCCCATGCCGCCGCGGCGTCGCTCGCCGCCTTCGCGCCGGGCACCGTGGTGTGGATCGCGGGCGGCCTGGCGAAGGGCGCGGAGTTCGACCAGCTGGTGCGTGACCGCGCCGACCGGTTGCGCGCGGCCGTGCTGATCGGGGTCGACCCGGAGCCCCTCGCGGGTGCACTTGCCCGACACGCGCCGTCAATCCCGGTCGAGGTCGTCGATGCCACGGAGACTGGGACGGTGATGTCCCGTGCCGTGACCGCGGCCCGTCGGCTGGCCCGGCCGGGCGACACCGTGCTGCTCGCTCCCGCTTGCGCGTCGATGGACCAGTTCACGTCCTACGCCCACCGCGGTGAGGCGTTCACGGCAGCGGCCCGGGCCCCCCTCGGCTCATGACGGCGATCGCCCGCCCGGTGGCCGCGCCCCGGGCGACGGCGTGGAACGGCCCGGTGACCAGCTACTACCTGCTGGTCGGCTCGGCCGGCCTGCTGCTGTCCATCGGCCTGGTCATGGTGCTCTCGAGCTCCACGGTGGACTCGTTGTCCGCGACGCAGGGCGCGACGCCGTACTCGATCTTCGTGAACCAGGCGCGGTACGCGCTGATCGGTCTGCCGGTCGCCTGGCTGGCCAGCCGGATGCCCCTGCGGTTCTACCGGGCGATCGCCTGGCCCGCGCTCGGCGTGGCCGTGATGCTGCAGCTCCTGGTCTTCACGCCGCTGGGGCTCGACCACGGCGGCAACCGGAACTGGATCGCGATCGGGGGCTTCACCGCGCAGCCTTCCGAGGTGCTCAAGCTGGCCCTCGCGGTGTGGCTGGGCACGGTGCTGGCGACCAAGCGAGCGCTGCTGCACCAGTGGCTGCACGTGCTCGTCCCGGGGGTGGTCGTCGCGATCGGTGCGATCGGGCTCGTGCTGCTCGGCGACGACCTGGGCACGGCCCTGGTCATCATCGCGCTGGTCGCCGGGGCGCTGTTCGTCGCCGGTGTGCCGATGCGGATGTTCGTCGTGGCCGGGGCCGTGGCGGCCGTGGCCGTCGTCCAGCTCGCGCAGTCCAGCAGCAACCGCGTCACCCGGATCACCGCGTTCTTCTCCCCGGACTGCGACACCGCGAGCACGTGCTACCAGACCCAGCGGGGTCTGTACGCGCTCGCGTCGGGCGGCTGGACGGGGGTCGGGCTGGGTCAGGGCCGTGAGAAGTGGTCGTACCTGCCCGAGGCGCACAACGACTTCATCTTCGCGGTCATCGGTGAGGAGCTCGGTCTGCTCGGCACGGTCCTCGTCATCCTGCTGTTCGCGGTGCTGGCGGTCGCGATGATCCGGGTGATCCGGCGGCACCCCGACCCCATGGTCCAGGTCGCGACGGCGGGCATCGCCACCTGGATCCTCGGGCAGGCGCTGGTCAACATCGGCGTGGTGATCGGTGTGCTCCCGGTCATCGGGCTGCCGCTCCCGCTGGTGTCCGCAGGCGGGTCCGCGCTCGTGACGACGCTCGTCGCCCTGGGAGTGGTCGTCTCGTTCGCCCGGAGCGAGCCCGGTGCCGCGGAGGCGTTGACCGCGAGGCCCGGCGCCGTACGCCGATCGCTCGCGGTCCTGGGGCGGAGGCGTTCGCATGGTTGAGGTGCTGCTCGCCGGCGGTGGGACCGCCGGTCACGTGAACCCGCTGCTCGCGGTCGCCGACGAGCTGCGCGGTCGTGACCCCGAGACCGGGATCACGGTGCTCGGCACTGCGAGCGGGCTCGAGGCCCGGCTCGTCCCCGAGCGCGGGTACCGGTTGACCGAGATCCCTCGGGTGCCGCTGCCGCGCCGGCCGAGTGCGGACCTGTTCCGGCTGCCGGGGAGGCTGCGCGCGGCCGTGCGCGCCGCGGGCGACGCGATCGACGCGCGGGGTGTGCAGGTGGTCGTCGGGTTCGGGGGCTACGTCTCGACCCCGGCCTACCTGGCGGCGCGCCGTCGGGGCGTCCCGGTGGTCATCCACGAGCAGAACGCCCGTCCCGGCCTGGCGAACCGCCTCGGTGCCCGGTGGGCGCACAGCGTCGCGGTGACGTTCCCGGGCACACCGCTGCGGGGTGCCCGGCTCACCGGGCTGCCACTGCGGCCCGAGATCGCGGCGCTGGTCGCGGACCTGGCTGCGGACCCGCGCGGGGTGCGGGCGGCCGCGGCCGGGGTGCTCGGGCTCGACCCCGACCTCCCGACGCTGCTGGTCACGGGGGCGTCGTCGGGCGCGCTCAGCCTCAACCGCGCGGTCGCCGGCGCAGCGGCCGACCTGCTGGGCGCCGGAGCGCAGGTGCTCCACCTGACGGGTGCCGGCAAGGCGGACGCGGTGCACGCGGTCGTCGACGACGTGCCCGGAGCGGACCGCTACCACGTGCTCGAGTACCTCGACACGATGCAGCACGGTCTCGCGGTCGCAGACCTCGCGGTGTGCCGGGCAGGGGCCGGCACGGTGGTCGAGCTCGCGGCCGCCGGGGTGCCGTCGGTGTTCGTCCCGCTCCCGGTCGGCAACGGGGAGCAGCGGCTGAACGCGGCGCCGGTGGTCGCGGCGGGTGGTGGTCTCCTGGTCGCGGACGCCGACCTCGATCCCGCCTGGCTCCGTGCGACGGTGGTGCCGCTGCTCGCCGACCGGGACCGGCTCTCGGCGATGAGCGCGGCCGCGCGCACCGTCGGTGCGACCGACGGTGCCGCGCGGGTCGCCGACCTCGTGCTCGACGCGGCCGGGGAGAGGCGGTGAGCGCCGAGGACGTGCCGGGCGGCGCCGCGCCGGGTCTCGACGAGCTGGCGGCTCGCGGCCGCGTGCACCTGGTCGGGGTCGCCGGCGCGGGCATGTCGGCGGTCGGCGCGCTGCTCGCGGCGCGGGGTCTCGAGGTGTCCGGCTCGGACGCCTCCGGTGCGCTCGACGCGGTCCGGGCGGCGGGGGTGACCGCGCACCAGGGCCACGACGGATCCCTGGTCGACGGGGCGGGGACGCTCGTCGTCTCCAGCGCCATCCGTCCGACCAACCCGGAGGTCGCGCGGGCCGGGCAGCTCGGCGTGCCGGTGCTGCACCGCTCGGTCGCGCTCGCGGCGCTGATGGCGGGTCGCCGCGGCGTCGCGGTCGCCGGCGCGCACGGCAAGACCACGACCTCGGCGATGGTCGCGGTGGTGCTCGCGCACGCGGGCCTCGACCCGTCCTGGGCGATCGGCGGCACCGTGCGACACCCGGTCGGCGAGCACGTCGACCCGGTCGGCGGCGCCCACGCCGGGACCGGCGACGTCATGGTCGTCGAGGCGGACGAGTCGGACGGCTCGTTCCTCGCCTACCGTCCCGAGATCGCGGTGGTGACGAACGTCGAGCCCGACCACCTCGACCACTACGGCAGCCGCGAGGCGTTCGAGCAGGCGTTCGTGGACTTCGCGGCGCGCGTCTCCGGCACGCTCGTCGTGTGTGCGGACGACCCCGGGGCGGCGCGGCTGGCGGGTGCCGCGCGCGCGTCCGGCACGGCCGCGCTGACCTACGGTCGGGGCACGGCGGACGTACGGGTCGAGTCGTGGCACGCGGTCGGCGACGGTGGCGTGGTCGAGCTCACCTGGCCCGGTGAGGCACCGGTGGTGGTGCGGCTGGCCGTCCCGGGTGCGCACAACGCACTCAACGCGGCGGCCGCGTGGTCGGTCGCTCGCCTGCTCGGCGTGAGCGCAGGTGCAGCGGCCGACGGGCTGGCCGCGTTCGTCGGGACGGGCCGACGGTTCGAGGACCGCGGCACCGCGGGTGGGGTGCGCGTGGTCGACGACTACGCCCATCACCCGACCGAGATCGCCGCGCTGCTGCGTGCCGCGCGCCCCGTGGCCGGCGACGGGCGGGTCCTGGTGCTCTTCCAACCGCACCTGTTCTCGCGCACCGCGACGTTCGCCGCGCAGTTCGCCGAGGCCCTCGCGCTCGCCGACGCCGTCGTCGTGACGGACGTGTACGCGGCGCGCGAGGACCCGGACCCTGCGGTCACGGGGGCGCTGATCACCGATCGGATGGGTCCGCAGGCGCGCTTCGTCGCCGACCGCACCGAGGCCGCGGGCGTGATCGCGGCGCTCGCCGAGCCCGGGGACCTGGTCCTGACGGTGGGGGCCGGCGACGTGACGGCGCTGGCACCCGTCGTGCTGAAGGCTCTGGGGGAGCGGTGAGGCCGCCGGCCAGGCCGCGCGTCCCCGACGGCGCGGACCTCCTCACACCCCGCCCCCCCACGGTTCCGCCGCGTCGGGTGACGCCGTCTAAGCCCGACGCGCGCGATCGCGCCCCCGGCCGGCCCCCGTCCGCGGACCCGCGGCCGGCCGAGAGCGAGCGGGGTCTCGAGCGCGCGCGCCGATGGACGCCGCGTCGTCCGGCCGTGGTCTCGACCGGTTCGGCCGCCCGGTTCGCCGAGCGGATCGCGATGCGACGCCGGATCCGGCGGGACCGCGCGCTGGTCTGGTCGGGCGTCGCGCTCGCCGTCGTGGTCCTCGGGTGGCTCCTGCTGTGGTCGCCGGTCTTCGCACTCGACGCGGGTGAGGTCACCGTGCGCGTCGAGGGTGACCAGGCGGTCGTCGACGCCGCTGCCGTCGAGGCTCTGCTCACCGACCAGGCGGGTACGCCGCTGCCTCGGCTGGACACCGTCGGCCTGCGCCGGGAGGTGCTCGACGTGCCGGGGGTCCGCGCCGCGTCGGTGACCCGCGCGTGGCCGCACGGGCTGCTCGTCACGGTGGTCGCCCGGGATCCCGTCGCAGCGGTCCCCGAGAACGGTGGGTTCGCCCTGCTGGACGCCGACGGCGTGCAGGTCGGCCGCTCGGACGCGGCGCCGGAGGGCCTCCCGGTGGTCGACGTTCCGGTCGGCGACGCGCTCAGCCTGACCGCGGTGCTGCTGGTGCTGCAATCCTTGCCGGACGAGCTGGCGGCCCAGGTGGTGGGGGCGTCGGCCCAGAACCAGGACGCGGTGCAGCTCACGCTGGCGGACGGCGCGGAGGTCGAGTGGGGGAGCGCCGACCAGTCCGCGCTGAAGGTCGCCGTGCTGACCACGCTGCGCTCGTCGCCGCAGTCGGCGGGCGTCCGGGTCTACGACGTGTCGGCACCGACCTTGCCGATCACGCGGTCCTGAACCCGTGCCGCGACACACGCGCAGGGTGATTGAAGGCCGGTCGCACGGCACCTACCGTCGTGCCAACAGCATCTGACATAACTCTAACGTTCAACCTGAACGTGAGACTCGGAGGAAACGCCGTGGCAGCTCCGCAGAACTACCTGGCCGTCATCAAGGTGGTCGGCATCGGTGGCGGCGGCGTCAACGCCGTCAACCGGATGATCGAGGTCGGGCTCAAGGGCGTCGAGTTCATCGCGATCAACACCGACGCGCAGGCCCTGCTGATGTCCGACGCGGACGTCAAGCTCGACGTCGGCCGCGAGCTCACCAGGGGACTGGGCGCCGGCGCCGACCCGGAGGTCGGACGCAAGGCCGCCGAGGATCACGCCGAGGAGATCGAGGACGTGCTCCGCGGCGCGGACATGGTCTTCGTCACCGCGGGCGAGGGTGGTGGCACGGGCACCGGTGGCGCGCCCGTGGTCGCCCGGATCGCCCGGGCGCTCGGCGCGCTGACCATCGGCGTGGTGACCCGGCCGTTCACCTTCGAGGGCCGGCGGCGCTCGGTCCAGGCGGAGACCGGCATCGACGGTCTGCGGTCCGAGGTCGACACCCTCATCGTCATCCCCAACGACCGCCTGCTGTCGATCTCCGACCGGTCGGTCTCGGTGCTGGACGCGTTCCGTTCCGCCGACCAGGTGCTGCTCTCCGGTGTCCAGGGCATCACCGACCTCATCACCACGCCGGGCCTGATCAACCTCGACTTCGCCGACGTGAAGTCGGTCATGCAGGGGGCCGGCTCCGCGCTGATGGGGATCGGCTCGGCGCGGGGCGACGACCGCGCCGTCCAGGCCGCCGAGCTCGCCATCTCCTCGCCGCTCCTCGAGGCGAGCATCGACGGCGCGCACGGCGTGCTGCTGTCCATCCAGGGCGGTTCCGACCTCGGCCTGTTCGAGATCAACGAGGCCGCCCGCCTCGTCCAGGAGGCGGCCCACCCCGAGGCGAACATCATCTTCGGTGCGGTGATCGACGACGCCCTGGGCGACGAGGTCCGGGTGACCGTGATCGCGGCCGGGTTCGACAGCGGGACCCCCACCGTGCGCCGCGACTCCCGGGCGCTCGGGCAGGTCGCGCCCCCCGCCGTGGCGCCGCCGACCGCAGCGCCCACCCCGATCGAGCCGGAGCCGGAGCCCGAGGTGATCGACGCCGTGCCGGAGCAGGCTCGCGCGGAGCCGGACGTCCCGGGCTTCCTCGCCGACGGCGGCGTCGACGTGCCGCGGGTCTTCGAGGACCGGCCCCGGCGCGGCACCGACGACCTCGACCTGCCCGACTTCCTCAAGCACCCGCAGTGAGCCGTCGGTGACCGTCGCGCCGTGGCTCGAGGTCGACCTCGGGCCCGGCGTGCGGGCGGGGTTCTCGACCGTCGAGCTCGGCAACCTCGGGCTCGCCGTCGGTGACGACCCGGATGCGGTCGCACGCCGCCGACGGCTGGTGGCGCAGTGGGCCGGTGGACCGGTGGCCTGGGCGCACCAGGTGCACGGCACGGCCGTGCACCTGGCCCTCGCCGGGGGTGACGACGTCGCGTCCTGCGATGCGCTGGTCGGGACCGGCCCGGTGGGGCTGGCCGTCCAGGTCGCGGACTGCGTGCCGGTGCTGCTCGCGGACGCCGCCGCCGGGGTGGTCGGTGCGGCACACGCGGGGCGGCGTGGCCTGGTCGCCGGAGTGGTGGACGCCGCGGTGCGTGCGATGCACGCGGCGGGCGCGACCCGGATCCGGGCCGTGGTCGGCCCGGCGATCTGCGGCGCGTGCTACGAGGTGCCGGCCGAGCTGCGGGACGAGGTCGAGGCGGCGGTGCCGGGGACCTCGTCGACCACCTCCTGGGGCACGCCGGCGCTCGACCTGCCCGGTGCGGTCGTCGCCTTGCTCGCGGCCCGAGGCGTGGCGGTCGACGACGTCGGGCTGTGCACCAGGACCGACCCGCGCTTCTACTCGCACCGCGGCGCGGGCCAGGGCGCGGGTCCGGCCGGCCGGATCGCCGGTGTCGTGCGTCTGACCTGAGCGGACGGGCAACTCGTCGGCATCCGGGCGTGTCTGCGCGGTGGGCCGCAGGCGGTGTCTTAGCGTGGTGCCGGACCCAGAACCGCACGACGGCGGCCCGTGGACGAAGGGGAGGCCGACATGGCCGGAGCACTCCGCAAGACCATGCTGTATCTCGGCCTCGCCGAGGACGACCACGAGGTCGGTGACGAGTACGTCGAGGAGTACGTCGACATGATCGACCACCACGGCGACCAGGTCGCCGACGCGCGCAGCGAGCACCGTGCCGACGTCACCCCGCTGCACCGCCCGGCCCCGCGTCCCGCGCCGGCACCGGGCGACCTCCGCCGGATCACGACGATCCACCCGCGCTCCTACAACGACGCGCGTTCGATCGGCGAGGCGTTCCGCTCGGGAACACCTGTCATCATGAACCTGTCCGAGATGACTGACGCCGACGCGAAGCGCCTGGTCGACTTCTCGGCCGGACTGATCTTCGGTCTGCACGGTGCGATCGAGCGGGTGACCTCCAAGGTGTTCCTGCTCTCGCCCGAGCACGTCGAGATCGCCGGCGAGGAGCAGAGTGTGGGCAGCGACCGCGTCGGCTTCTACAACCAGAGCTGAGGCCCGCCATCCGACTCCTGGCGACTGTCGCGTACTTCGTCGTCCTCGCGTTCTTCCTGCTGATGTTCGTCCGGCTGGTGCTGGACTGGGTCCAGGTCTTCGCGCGCGACTGGCGGCCCCGCGGGGCCGCCCTCGTCGTCGCGGAGATCACCTACACGATCACCGACCCGCCGCTGAAGGCGGTCCGGCGGGTGGTTCCGCCGCTGAACCTCGGGCAGATCAGACTCGACCTGGCGTTCCTGATCGTGATGCTCGCCTGCTCCGTCCTGCTCTGGGTGTTCTCGTTCCTCGCGGCGTGAGACACGCCGGTGACCGCTGCCGTTCCGGTAGGCCCATGCGGCGTGTTGTCCGCTACGGTGAGGACAGGCGGTCGCTGTGCTGCCGGGGTCTGCCCGCACGACATATTGAGGTGACACGATGGCTCTGCTCACCGCAGACGACGTCCTGAACAAGAAGTTCCAGGCGACGAAGTTCCGTGAGGGGTACGACCAGGACGAAGTCGACGACTTCCTGGACGAGGTCGTGAACACCCTCCGTGAGGTGTACTCGGAGAGCGAGGACCTCAAGTCGAAGCTCGCGGCGGCCGAGCGCCGGATCGCCGAGCTGAGCCGCGGCGGCGGCGCGCCGATGGCCGCCGAGGAGCCGCCGGCACCCGAGCCGGTCGCCGCGCCCGAGCCCCAGCCGGCTCCCGAGCCCGCACCCGCACCGGTCATGGCTGCGGCCCCGGTCGCAGCGTCGGTCGCCATGGGTTCGATGAGCGAGCCCGAGTCCGCGACCGGCATGCTCCAGCTGGCCCAGAAGCTGCACGACGACTACGTGCGCTCCGGTCAGGAGGAGGGCGAGCGGATCATCACCGAGGCCAAGACCCAGGGCGCGCGGATCGTGCGCGAGGCGGAGGACACCTCGAACCGCACCCTGGCCCAGCTCGAGCAGGAGCGCAGCCTCCTGGAGCGCAAGATCGACGAGCTGCGGGTCTTCGAGCGCGACTACCGCACGCGCCTGAAGAGCTACCTCGAGAACCTGCTCGGAGACCTCGACGCGCGGGGCGCGTCCGTCTCTCCCCGGGTAGGTGGAGAGCAGCTGAACGGCTGACCCTCGTCACGACGCACCGCACCGGGACGGCCCGGTGTGGTGCGTTGTGCTTTACCCCGGGGGGATCTACCCTCTCGGCACGATTCGTCATCAAGGAGAGACATGACCATCCAGGACCCGGTCAGCGCGTCGGGCGGCGCGCGTCCTTCGAGGTCCGACCTCGTGTCCCTCGTCGAGACCTTCCCGGTCCGCGACGGTGAGGACCCGTGGACGGTCGCGGAGGTCGAGGAGGTCGCCGACGAGCTCGCTGCGGAGATCGTCCGGCTCGAGGTCGAGCTCTCCGAGGCGGACGCCGAGCTCACCAGCCTCCTCCGGTACTCGGGTGATGGGGCGGGAGACGACCAGGCCGACTCCGGCGCCTCCGCGCTCGAGCGTGAGCAGGAGCTGACCATGGTGAACAACACCAGGGACCTGCTCGACCAGAACCGGCACGCCCTGGCCCGGGTGGGCCAGCCGGGCTTCGGCACGTGCGAGTCGTGCGGCGGCCCGATCGGCAAGGCCCGCGTGCAGGCCTTCCCGCGAGCGAGCCTCTGCGTGACCTGCAAGGCGCGCCAGGAGCGTCGCTGAACGTGCCCCGACGTAGACACCTCGTCACGGTCCTGGCCGTGGTCGCGGTCGTCGTCCTCGTGCTCGACCAGGCGACGAAGGCGCTCGCGGTCGCCCGGCTGGTGGAGGGCGAGCGGATCCCGCTGCTCGGCGACCTGTTCGGGCTCCAGCTCATGCACAACCCCGGAGCGGCGCTGAGCCTCGCGACCGGGATGACCTGGATCTTCACCGTCGCCGCCGTGGGTGTGTCGGTCGTCATCGTGCGGGTCGCGGACCGGCTCGGCTCACGAGCCTGGGCCGTCTCGCTCGGGCTGCTCCTCGGTGGTGCGGTCGGCAACCTCATCGACCGGCTGTTCCGCCCGCCGGGCTTCGCCCGCGGGCACGTGGTCGACTTCCTCGCCTACGGCAACTGGTTCATCGGGAACGTCGCGGACATCGCGATCGTGGTCGCGGCGGTCGCGATCGTCCTGCTCACGATGCTCGGCATCGCGGTGGACGGCACGCGTGAGGGGCACCGGGGTGCTCACGCCGAGTCGGGCGGGTCGGAGCCCCCGACGCAGCCGGCGCCCCACGACACCGGTGCGGCCGACGGACGGGACGTGCCGTCGGCGTGAGCAGCCGCAGCCTCCCGGTGCCCGACGGCCTGGCCGGCGAGCGGGTCGACGCCGCCCTCGCCCGTCTGCTCGGGGTCTCGCGCACCCGGGTCGCGGACCTGGTGGCCCAGGGCGCCGTGCTCGTGGACGGCCGGCCGGTCGGCAAGTCGGACCGGCTGCCGGCCGGGGCGTGGCTCGAGGTCGACACCGGTGTGCTGGACGGTCCGGTGGACGTGGCACCGCCGGAGCCGGTCCCCGGGATGCGGATCGTGATGGAGGACGACGACGTCGTCGTCGTGGACAAGCCGGTCGGGGTGGCCGCCCACCCGTCGCCGGGCTGGACCGGGCCGACCGTCGTCGGGGCGCTCGCGGCCGCCGGGCACCGCGTGTCCACGTCGGGGGCCGCCGAACGTCAGGGCGTGGTGCACCGGCTGGACGTCGGCACGTCGGGGCTCATGGTCGTGGCGAAGAGCGAGCGCGCCTACACCGTGCTCAAGCGCGCCTTCAAGGAGCGGACGGTCGAGAAGGTCTACCACGCGGTCGTCCAGGGGCACCCCGAACCGACGTCCGGCACGATCGACGCACCGATCGGGCGACACCCCACGCAGGACTGGAAGTTCGCCGTCACCGCAGCCGGCAAGCCGTCGATCACGCACTACGAGGTGCTCGAGATGGTGCCCGCGGCCTCCCTGGTCGAGGTGCACCTGGAGACCGGCCGGACCCATCAGATCCGGGTCCACATGGCCGCGGTGCGCCATCCGTGCGTCGGCGACCTGACCTACGGCGCGGACCCGCAGCTGGCGTCGCGGCTCGGACTGACCCGCCAGTGGCTGCACGCGCACCGGCTCGGCTTCGACCACCCCGTGACCGGTGAACGCACGGTCCTGGAGAGCCCGTACCCGGCCGATCTGGCGCACGCGTGGGGGCTGCTGCGCGAGACGTGAGACGCGTGTCGTGAGACGGCCGGGGTGACCTGTCTCACAGCGCTCGCCGCGATCTGTGACGCGATCTGCGATGCGAGCCGACGCGCCCCGGACGTCGCACGGGCCCGTCGGTGGTCCGACCTAGGATGGCCCGCATGGCGTTGGGCGATCCCGGGTGGCGACCCGGAGAGGACTTCGCCCACCTGCACGTTCACACCGACTACTCGATGCTGGACGGCGCGGCCCGCGTCGAGGAGCTGTTGACCTACGCCGAGGAGCTCGGCCAGAAGGCCATCGCGATCACCGACCACGGGTACCTGTTCGGCGCCTTCGACTTCTGGCAGCGCGCTCGGAACCACGGCATCAAGCCGATCATCGGGGTCGAGGCCTATCTCACGCCGGGCACGAGCCGGTTCGACCAGACGCGGGTCCGGTTCGGCGACGACTCGCAGTCCGGCGACGACGTCTCGGCGCGCGGTGCCTACACGCACCTGACGATCGTCTCGGAGACGACGGCCGGGATGCACAACCTGTTCCGGCTCGGCTCGATGGCCTCGCTCGAGGGCCAGATGGGCAAGTGGCCGCGGATGGACCGCGAGCTGCTCTCGCGCTACAGCGAGGGCCTCATCGCGTTCAGCGGCTGCGCCTCGGGTGAGATCCAGACCCGCCTCCGCCTCGGTCAGTGGGACGAGGCGGTGCGCACGGCCACCGAGCTCCAGGACATCTTCGGCAGGGACAACTTCTACGTCGAGCTGATGGACCACGGGATCGACATCGAGCGGCGGGCGATGCCGGACCTGCTCAGGCTCGCCAAGCACATCGGCGCCCCGCTGGTCGCGAGCAACGACTCGCACTACACGCGCAAGGAGGACGCGCACGCCCACGAGGCGCTGCTCGCGGTGCAGTCCGGCTCGACGCTGCTCGAGCCGACCTACGACCAGGGCGGCACGCGGTTCGCGTTCTCGAGCGACTCGTTCTACCTGTGGACCGCGCGGGAGATGCGCGACCTCTGGAGCGAGTACCCGGAGGCGTGCGACAACACCCTGCTGATCGCCGAGCGGTGCGACGTCGCGTTCAACACCTCGGCGAACTACATGCCGAAGTTCCCGGTCCCGGCCGGCGAGGACGAGCAGTCCTGGTTCGTCAAGGAGATCGAGACCGGGCTGCGCCGGCGGTACCCGGCCGGCGTGTCCGACGCGGTGCGCGCCCAGGCGGACTACGAGACCGGGGTCATCACGCAGCTCGGCTTCGCGGGGTACTTCCTCGTCGTCGCGGACTTCATCAACTGGGCGAAGGCGCAGGGCATCCGGGTCGGTCCGGGGCGTGGGTCGGCCGCGGGCTCGATGGTCGCCTACGCGATGGGCATCACCGAGCTCGACCCGCTGGCCCACGGCCTGATCTTCGAGCGGTTCCTGAACCCGGAGCGCGTGTCGTGGCCCGACGTCGACGTGGACTTCGACGAGCGCCGCCGTGGTGAGGTGATCCGGTACGTCACCGAGAAGTACGGCGACGACCGGGTGGCCCAGATCGTCACCTACGGCACGATCAAGGCCAAGCAGGCGCTCAAGGACGCGTCGCGCGTGCTCGGCTACCCGTTCGCGATGGGTGAGAAGCTCACCAAGGCGATGCCGCCCCCGGTGATGGGCAAGGACATCCCGCTCAGCGGGATGTACGACCAGAAGCACGAGCGGTACGCCGAGGCGGAGGAGTTCCGGCAGGTCGTCGCCGCGGACCCGGACGCGCAGAAGGTCCTCGAGACGGCGCGTGGCCTCGAAGGCCTCAAGCGTCAGTGGGGCGTGCACGCGGCGGGCGTCATCATGTCCAGCGAGCCGCTGATCGACATCATCCCGATCATGAAGCGCCCGCAGGACGGCGCGATCATCACGCAGTTCGACCAGCCCGGTGCCGAGGCGCTCGGGCTGATCAAGATGGACTTCCTCGGGCTGCGCAACCTGACGATCCTCGACGACGCGCTGGACAACATCCGCGCCAACGGCAAGCCCGAGCTCGTCATCGAGGACGTCCCGCTCGACGACCCGCCGACCTACGACCTGCTCGGCCGCGGCGACACCCTCGGGGTGTTCCAGCTCGACGGCGGGCCGATGCGTGCCCTGCTGCGGCAGATGCGGCCGGACAACTTCGACGACATCTCCGCGGTCATCGCGCTGTACCGGCCGGGCCCGATGGGGATGAACTCGCACACCAACTACGCGCTGCGCAAGAACGGTCTGCAGCAGGTCGAGCCGATCCACCCCGAGCTGGTCGAGCCGCTCGCCGACGTGCTCGACGAGACCTACGGCCTGGTGGTCTACCAGGAGCAGGTGCAGAAGGCCGCCCAGGTGCTCGCGGGCTACTCGCTCGGCCAGGCCGACCTGCTGCGTCGCGCGATGGGCAAGAAGAAGAAGGAGATCCTCGACAAGGAGTTCGTGCCGTTCCAGGCCGGCATGCGTGAGCGCGGCTACACCGACGGCGCGATCCAGGCGGTCTGGGACGTGCTCGTGCCGTTCGCGGGCTACGCGTTCAACAAGGCCCACTCGGCCGCGTACGGGGTGATCTCCTACTGGACGGCCTTCCTCAAGGCGAACTACCCGACCGAGTACATGGCAGGTCTGCTCACCTCGGTCCGGGACGACAAGGACAAGTCCGCGCTGTACCTCGCCGAGTGCCGCCGGATGGGCATCACGGTGCTGCCGCCGGACGTGAACTCCTCGTCGGCGAACTTCACCGCCGTCCGGGCGGACATCCGCTTCGGCCTCACCGCGGTCCGCAACGTCGGCGCCAACGTCGTGGAGGAGATCGTCCGGGCCCGCGAGACCAAGGGCCGGTTCACCTCGTTCCAGGACTTCCTGGACAAGGTCCCCGCCGTGGTCTGCAACAAGCGCACCATCGAGTCGCTGGTCAAGGCCGGTGCGTTCGACTCGCTCGGCCACCGCAGGCGCTCGCTCATGCTCGTCCACGAGCAGGCGGTGGACTCGGTGATCGGGGTCAAGCGCAAGGAGGCCGAGGGGCAGTTCGACCTGTTCGCCGACCTCGGCGCCACGCCGGACGAGGGCTTCTCGGTCAGCGTCCCCGACGTGCCCGAGTGGGACAAGAAGCAGCTCCTCGCGTTCGAGCGGGAGATGCTCGGGCTCTACGTGTCCGACCACCCGCTCTCCGGGCTCGAGCACGTGCTCGCGCAGGCGGCGGACTGCTCGCTGGCCGCGCTGCACGCGGACGAGACGCGCGCCGAGAACTCCACGGTCACCGTCTGCGGGCTCGTCACCAACCTGCAGCGACGGATGAGCAAGAACGGGAACCCGTGGGCGTCGCTCAGCCTCGAGGACCTGGACGGCTCGGTCGAGGTGCTGTTCTTCGGCGAGACGTACCTCGCGTACACCACGACCTTGCTCGAGGACGCCGTGCTCACCGTGCGCGGCCGGGTGCGTCGCCGGGACGACACGATCCAGCTCCAGGCGATGGAGGTGTCGCTGCCGGACGTCACCGCCGTCGACGAGCGCCCGGTGACCATCTCGATTCCGGTCACCCGGTGCACGCCGCCGATCGTGGAGAAGCTCCGGGAGATCCTCGCCGACCACCCGGGTGTCACCGACGTGCACCTGCGCCTGACCCAGCCGGGTCGGTCGACCGTCATGCGGCTCGACCACGGCCTGCGGATCGAGCGGAGCCCCGCGCTGTACGGCGACCTCAAGGCGCTGCTCGGCCCGAACTGCCTCGCGTGACGGTCGCGGTGCGGCTGCCCGGCGCGCGCCGGGATGGCAGGCTCGGACGGTGATCCGCCTCACGCCCGAGCAGCTCGTGTTCCTCACCGAACGACACCTGGCGACGCTCACCACGATCCGCCCGGACGGCACGCCGCACGTCGTCCCCGTCGCGCCGACCTGGGACCCGTCGACCGGCCGCGTGCTGGTCACCACACGGGACGGGTCGGCCAAGGTGCGCAACGTCGAGTCGGCCGGCGTGTCGGGGATCGAGGCCCGCGCCGCGGTGTGCCAGGTCTCGGGCGGGCGCTGGCTCACGCTCGAGGGCGTCGCCACCGTCTCGCGGGACCCCGCCGACGTGGCCGACGCGGAACGTCGCCACGCGCGCCGGCACCACACCCTGGAGGCCGACCCCCGTCGGGTGGTGCTCGCGGTCACCGTGGACCGGGTGATCGGGTCGGACTACATGGTGCGCTGAGCACCCCCGACCCTCCTAGACTCGGGCGGGTGATCTCCCGCATCGACCTCCGTGGCCGTCCCCTGTCCGCCCGTGCCCTCGCCGGCGTGCTGCCGCGTCCGGAGGTGGACGTCGCCCACGTCGCCGACCAGGTCGCCCCGGTGATCGCCGACGTGCGCGCGCGTGGTGCGGCGGCGCTGCGGGACGTGTCCGAGCGTTTCGACGGCGTCCGGCCGGAGAACCTGCGGGTCCCCGAGCAGGCGCTCGCCGACGCGCTCGAGGCGCTCGCGCCGCGGGTCCGCTCGGCCCTGGAGATGTCGATCCGCCGCAGCCGCGCGGTGCACGCCCAGCAGCGGCCGGCCGGGTTCCGGATCGAGTTCGCACCCGGTGCGGTCGTGCGGCAGCGCTGGATGCCGGTCCGGCGGGTCGGCCTGTACGTCCCGGGCGGGCTGGCGGTGTACCCGTCGTCCGTGGTGATGAACGTCGTTCCTGCGCAGGAGGCCGGGGTCGCCTCGCTCGTGGTGACCAGCCCGCCGCAGGCCGACGGGCTGCCGCACCCGACGATCCTCGCGGCGTGCCGGCTGCTCGGCGTCGAGGAGGTGTACGCGGTCGGGGGCGCGCAGGCGATCGCGATGCTCGCCTACGGCGCTGCCGGTGAGCTGCCGCAGGACGGTGAGGTGCTCTGCGAGCCGGTCGACGTGATCACCGGCCCGGGCAACCAGTACGTGACGGCCGCCAAGCGCCTGGTGCGCGGCGCGGTCGGGATCGACTCCGAGGCGGGGCCGACCGAGATCGCGATCCTGGCGGACGGCACCGCGGACCCGCAGCACGTCGCGGCCGACCTGGTCTCCCAGGCCGAGCACGGCCCGACCTCGGCATCCGTCCTGGTCACGCCGGACATCGGCCTGGCCGACCGGGTGGAGGCGCTGCTCCCGGACGTGGTCGCCGCGACCAAGCACTCCGACCGCGTCACCACGGCCCTGGGCGGCCCGCAGTCCGCGATCGTGCTCGTCGACGACCTCGCTGCCGGCCTCGCGGTGGTCAACGCCTACGGCGCCGAGCACCTCGAGATCCAGACCGCCGACGCCTCGGAGGTGGCCGAGCAGGTCACCAGCGCCGGCGCGATCTTCGTCGGCCCGTACGCGCCGGTGTCGCTCGGCGACTACATGGCGGGCTCCAACCACGTGCTGCCGACCGGGGGCTGCGCGCACTACGCGAGCGGGCTCGGCGTGCACAGCTTCATGCGCGCCGTGCAGCAGGTCGAGTACGACGAGGGCGGGCTCGCGGAACTCCGTGAGCGGATCGTGGCGATCGCCGCGGCCGAGGACCTGCCGGCGCACGGCGAGGCCGTCGAGGCCCGCTTCCGCTGACCCTGCCCGGTCGCGGACACGCGGCCGTCCTTCTCTGAGGAGCCACGATGCCCTGGCTGGAGATCATCGGCTGGGCCGGTTCGGCCCTGCTCGTGCTGTCGTTGCTGCAGACCCGCCTGATGCGTCTGCGCGTGCTCAACTCGGTCGCCTGCGTGGTGCTGATCGGGTACAACGCCGTGCTCGGTGTCTGGCCGATGGTCGCGATGAACGTCGTGCTGGTCGCCATCAACCTCTGGGCGATCGCCCGGCTGCTGCGCGAACGGCACGACGCCCGGGTGTACGACGCCGTCACGATGCAGCTCGACGAGCCCTTCCTGCACCACCTGCTCGAGCGGCACGAGGGCGACATCCGACGGTTCAACCCCGACCTGGCCGAGGTGCCGGCCGCCGACCTCGCAGCGCGTGCGGACCACGCCTTCGTGGTCTCCACGTCGGACCACGTCGTCGGGGTGGTGCTCAGCGCGGTCGGGGACGACGCGGGCGAGCAGCAGGTGCTCCTCGACTACGTGCTCCCGGCGTACCGCGACTTCACCCCCGGCGAGTTCGTGTTCCGGGCCGACGGCCCGTTCGCCGCACTCGGCACGACCACGGTCGTCGCGTCGCCGGGCATGGCGTCGTCCGAGAGCTATCTGCGAGCGGTCGGCTTCGTCGAGCGCGACGGGCGGCGCGTGCTCGACCTCGCACCCTCCCTATGATCGTGGCCGTGCCCGACAGCCAGCCCCGCCTGCCGCTGCGTCCCGAGCTCGCCGGTCTGGAGCCGTACGGCGCGCCGCAGCTCGACGTCCCGGTGCGGCTCAACGTCAACGAGAACCCGTACCCGCCGTCCGCCTCCGTGGTCGCCGACATCGCGTCCGCCGTCGAGGCGGCCGCGCACGGCCTGAACCGGTACCCCGACCGCGACTTCGCCGAGCTCCGCGCGGACCTCGCGGACTACCTGCACCGCGAGTCGGCGGTGCGGCTCGACCCCGCGCAGCTCTGGGCTGCGAACGGCTCGAACGAGGTCATGCTGCACCTGCTGCAGGCGTTCGGCGGACCGGGCCGGACCGCACTGTCGTTCGCACCCACCTACTCGATGTACCCGGAGTACGCGCGGGACACCTCGACCGAGTGGGTCACCGGACGGCGCGAGACGGACTTCTCGCTCGACGTCGACCACGCGACGGCGATGATCGCCCAGGTCCGGCCGAGCGTCGTGCTGCTGGCGAGCCCCAACAATCCGACCGGGACCGCCCTGCCGCTCGAGGTCGTGACCGGGGTGCTGGCCGCAGCCGCCCAGGTCCCGGGCGGCTGCGTCGTGGTCGTCGACGAGGCCTACGCCGAGTTCCGCCGGGTCGGCACGCCGTCGGCCCTGACGCTGCTCGCGGACCACCCGCACCTCGCGGTCAGCCGGACGATGTCCAAGGCGTTCGGCATGGCGGGCGCCCGGCTCGGCTACCTCGCTGCGGGGACGCCGCTGGTCGATGCCCTGCGCGTGGTGCGGCTGCCGTACCACCTGTCCGCGGTGACGCAGGCCGTGGCTCGGGCGGCGCTCGGCCACGCGACCGAGCTGATGGCCCAGGTCGAGGGGTTGCGTCGCGAGCGCGACGCGCTCGTGACCTGGCTCCAGGGCCGTGGCCTGCAGGTGGCGGACTCGGACGCGAACTTCGTGCTGTTCGGGGTGTTCGACGACCGGCACTCGATCTGGCAGGGTCTGCTGGACCGGGGTGTGCTGATCCGGGAGACCGGCCCGCACGGCTGGTTGCGGGTGAGCGTGGGCACGCCCGAGGAGACCGCGGCCTTCAAGGCCGCGCTGGTGGAGGTGGCTGGACTGTGAGCGGGACTCGCACCGCGGTGATCGACCGTTCGACCTCGGAGTCGAGCGTGCACGTCGAGATGGACCTCGACGGCACGGGCCGCACCGACATCTCCACGAGCGTGCCGTTCTACGACCACATGCTCACGGCGCTGGGCAAGCACTCGCTGATCGACCTGGTGGTGCGGGCCACCGGCGACACCCACATCGACGCCCACCACACGGTCGAGGACGTCGCGATCGCGCTCGGCGAGGCGCTGCGGGTCGCGCTCGGCGACAAGGCCGGCATCGCCCGGTTCGGGGACGCGCTCGTGCCGCTCGACGAGGCGCTCGCGCAGGCGGTCGTGGACGTGTCCGGGCGGCCGTACTGCGTGCACACCGGTGAGCCGGAGGGCCAGGCGTACCACCTCATCGGCGGGCACTTCACCGGCTCGTTGACCGGCCACGTGCTGGAGTCGATCGCGCACCACGCGGCGATCTGCCTGCACGTGCGAGTGCTGTCCGGGCGCGACCCGCACCACATCGTCGAGGCGCAGTTCAAGGCGCTCGCCCGAGCCCTGCGCCAGGCGGTCGCGCTCGACCCACGCGTCCAGGGCGTGCCGTCCACGAAGGGCAGCCTGTGACCGACGGTCCCGCCGACCCGACGGCCGGGGTGGTCGCGGTCGTCGTCACGCAGGTGGCCGACCCGGCCCCGCTCGCGGCGGCGTGCGCGCTCGCCGGCGTCGAGGTCGACGCGGCGCCAACGCCGGTCGGGGCGCTCGCGGTGTGCCGTCGGACCGAGCCGGGCGAGCCCGAGCAGGCCGCCGAGGCGATCTCGAGACTGCTGTCGAACACGCCGGTGCTGCTCGTCGTGCGCCGCGACGGCGCGCTGGTCGCGACCCGCTGGTCCGGCGGTTCGGCGACCACGGAGGTCGCCCCCGGCCTGCTTCTGGACGGGGCACCGCCCGAGCTCGAGGGTCTGTTGCTCGGTACGGTCGCCGTGGCCGACCTGGGCGGCGTGGTCAGCTCGGCCGGGCTCGGGCGCTGGAAGGCGACGCGCATGCTCGCCTCGGCGGCCCGTGCGGCCCGCAAGGCGCGCTGAGACCACCGTCGGCGCCCGGAGCGCGGACGGTCCGGCCCGTCCATGGGCCCGCGGATAGACTCGCGCGGTGCCTGCTCCCCGTGTCGTCGTGCTGGACTACGGCTTCGGCAACGTCCGCTCCGCGCAGCGCGCGCTCGCGCGCGTGGGGGCCGACGTGGAGCTCACCGCCGACCATGACGCGGCCATGGCGGCCGACGGCCTGGTGGTCCCCGGCGTCGGCGCGTTCGCCGCGGTGATGTCCGGTCTGCGTGCGGTGCGGGGCGACCAGATCGTCGACCGGCGACTGGCCGGTGGGCGTCCGGTGCTCGGCATCTGCGTCGGGATGCAGATCATGTTCGACGCGGGCGTCGAGCACGGCGAGCGGACCGAGGGCCTGGGGGAGTGGCCCGGTGTCGTCGACCGTCTGGACGCACCGGTCGTGCCGCACATGGGTTGGTCCCCGGTCGACCCGCCGGCCGACTCGGTGCTCTTCGACGGCCTGGCCGGCGAACGCTTCTACTTCGTGCACTCGTACGCGGCCCGCTCGTTCTCGCCGCTGGGTGGCGGCCGGTTCGCCGAGCCGAAGGTGACCTGGTCCGAGCACGGCGAGCGGTTCGTCGCCGCGGTCGAGAACGGGCCGCTCGCCGCGACCCAGTTCCACCCGGAGAAGTCCGGTGACGTCGGCGCGGAGCTGCTGTCCGCCTGGGTCCGTGGTCTGAAGGGATGACGATGTCGCGACTGGAGCTGCTGCCGGCGGTCGACGTGGCCGACGGCCAGGCGGTTCGCCTGGTGCAGGGTGAGGCGGGCTCGGAGACGTCCTACGGCGACCCGCGCGCCGCCGCGCAGCAGTGGCAGACCGACGGTGCGGAGTGGATCCACCTCGTGGACCTCGACGCCGCGTTCGGCCGCGGGTCGAACGCCGACCTGCTCGCCGCGGTGGTCGGTGCCCTCGACGTCAAGGTCGAGCTGTCGGGGGGCATCCGGGACGACGCGTCGCTGGCCAGGGCCCTGGGTACCGGGTGCACCCGGGTGAACCTCGGCACCGCCGCGCTCGAGAACCCGGACTGGACCGCGCGTGCGATCGCCGAGCACGGTGACCGGATCGCGGTGGGGCTCGACGTGCGCGGCACCACGCTCGCGGCCCGCGGCTGGACCAGGGAGGGCGGCGACCTGTGGGAGGTCCTCGCACGCCTGGACGAAGCCGGCTGCTCGCGCTACGTGGTCACCGACGTGACCAAGGACGGCACCCTGCGCGGGCCGAACCTCGACCTGCTGCGCGAGGTCTGCGCCCGGACCGGTGCGCCGGTCGTCGCCTCGGGTGGCGTGTCGACGCTGGCGGATCTCGCTGCGCTGCGTGAGCTCGTCCCGCTCGGGGTCGAGGGAGCGATCGTCGGCAAGGCGTTGTACGCCGGAGCGTTCACTCTTCCCGAGGCGCTGGACGTCGCGGGGCGGCCGTAGTGGGGTGCGGGCTTCCCGGTGAGGACGGCACCCGACCCCGGGAGCTGCCTCCGGTCTCGGCGTTCGCGGCGGACGACGGTTCGGCGGACGCGGTGCTCGCCGCGGTGCTCGCCGACCACGCCGCCGGGCGCGCCGACCTCGCCGACGTGGTCGCGGCGCTCGCCCCGACCAGGGTGCTCGTGCCCGTGCTGGCGCACGAGGTGCCCGACGGCGCCGGCCCCGGCGCCCACGGGCCGGCGGGTTTCGGTGCGGAGCGTGAGGTCGAGACCGCGGTGGTCGCGCTCCAGGCGCCCGACGGACGTACCGCCCTTCCGGTCTTCAGCAGTGTCGTTGCGCTTGCCGCGTGGCGCCCGCGGGCACGTCCGATGCCCGCATCGGCCGCACGTGCCGCCGCGTCGGCCCTGGCCGAGGGTTGGCCGCTCGTGGTCCTCGACCCGGGCGGGCCCGTGACCGTGGTGATCCCGCGGCCTGCCGTGCAGGCCTTGGCCGCGGGGCTGCCGTGGCAGCCCGCGGTGCGCGACGGCCGGGTCCGTGCGGACGTTCGGGCGGCGGTCGAGCGCGTCCTCGCGGACCTGCCGGAGGTGCGGTCGGTCGAGGTCGAGCCGGGTCGGCGTGCCGAGGTCGCCGTCCTGGTCGGGCTGTCGGCCGGGCTGGACCGGGCCGGCCTGGAGGTGGTCCTCGGCAGGGTGAACGCGCGGCTCGCGAGCGATCCGATGGTCGCCCAGGTGGACTCGCTCGAGCTCAGGCCGGTCAGCGTGGCCTGAGGTCAGTCGCAGCTCGCGATCGGGCTGAAGGCCCCGTCGTCGGCGAGCAGGTCCCGCAGCGTGCTCACCGGGACGATGAAGCTCTGGTCGGCGGCGTTCTTCGCGTACACGACGCCGATGACCTGGCCGTCGGAGTTGAGGGCTGCCGACCCGGAGCTGCCGGGCTCGACCTCGGCGTCCGTCACGAGCACCTCACCGAGGCTCTCGTTGAGCGGGTCGGTCGTGGTGCCGATCACGCGTCCGCTGGTGACGGTGAGCGCGCCGCCGAGGGGGTAGCCGACCACGGTGACCGGGTCGCCGAGGATCGGGTCCGACTCGGCGAGCTCGGGGTGGTCCGGCAGGTCCTGCTCGGTGCGGACGACCGCGAGGTCGGCGAGCGAGGCGGTCGCCGCGCCGCTGACCTGGATGTCCCGGCCGTCGTAGGTGGAGACCTGGAGCTCGGCCGAGTCGGCGACCACGTGGCGGTTGGTGATCAGGGTGCGTGCGTCGATCGCGAAGCCCGAGCCGGTCGACAGCGTGCCGCAGCCGACGTTCCGGATCCGTACGGCCATGCGCTGCGCGACGGCGAACCCGTCGGGGGAGAGGTTGCCGAGCCCCGAGTCGGTGGGGTCGGCGGTGACGGACGGCACCCAGTCGGTGATCGCCGGGCCGGGCGGGGTCGGCACCTGGTCGGCCACGTCCTGGATCGCGGCGCAGGCTGTCAGCGCCGACACCGCGAGCACGGCGAGGAGAGCCCGGGCCGGTCGCGACGTCGCGGGCCGGCTCATCGACTCACCGGGCCAGCTCGCTCTGCAGGGCCGTGTTGGCGTCGGTGGCCGCCTGGCACAGGTCCTGGACGTCGGTGGCGTAGGCGTCCAGGTCGGCCGGGTCGTAGAGGTCGGCGTTCTCCAGGTAGCCGATCAGCTGGTTCTGCCCCTGGACGCACTGGTCGAGCGCCAGCGCGACCCGCCCGGCGGCCTCCGTGACGCGCTCCTGGTAGTCGGCGAGCAGTCGCTGCGCCTCGCGGTCGTCGCCGATCTGGGCCTTCTCGTCGGCGAGCTCGATGATCCGGGTCTGGGCGGTCTGCAGCTGTGCGCTGACCGCGTCGAGCTCGCCCATGGTGCTGTCGAGCTCCTGCTTGGTGTCCGCGAGCTGCGCACCGAGGTCGCGCGAGACGGCCTCGTAGTCGCCGGCGCGCTCCTCCCACGCGTCCGACGTGCGCCACAGGTAGGTGGTGCTCGCGGCGAGCACCGCCGTGCACAGCAGCAGGAGTCCGGTCGCGACCTGCCAGCGGCGGGGCGTGCGCCGCCGAGCGGGCACCACCGCGGCCGGGGGCAGGGCGGCGTGCGCGGCGGGGCTCTGACGGTTCGGCTCGGGCGGCGGGATCCTGGGCGCCGCGGGGAAGGGCGAGGTGGAGATGTGCCGCGGCGCGGGCACCTGCGTGGGCGCATCCGGCCCCGTGGGGCCGGCGGCGCGGACGGTGGCGTCGCTCGGCTCGGTCACGGTCTCAGGATAGGTGGCGAGGCCGCGGACCCCGGGGTGGTCTCGGTCACGTCGGGGGCCGGTCGGATCGGGGCCCTTCAGCTCACCGGGCCGGTGAGGTCCTCGCCGGGACCCTCGCCGACGGGGTCGGGGTAGGGCGACGCCTCCCGGAAGGCGAGCTGGAGCGAACGCAGCCCGTCGCGCAGCGACCGTGCGTGCTGGCTGCCGAGGTCGGGGGCCGCCGCGGTGATGAGCCCGGCGAGTGCGACGATGAGCTTGCGCGCCTCGTCGAGGTCGGTGAGCTCGGCGCCGCTCTGCCCGGCCGTGTCGGGCGCGAGGCCGCACTTGACGGCGGCCGCGCTCATCAGGTGCACGGCCGCGGTGGTGATCACCTCGACCGCGGGGACCTCGGCGATGTCGCGTGCTGCGGTGGACTCGGGCTGCTCGGGCTCGCTCATGGTCCGATCCTCGCAGGTGCTACCATGGTCGACGACCAACCGGTCCCATCCAGCGTGCCTGCACGTCGGGGCCGGTGCACAAGTGGAGTCCTTCCCACCCAGGCGCCGACTGATCCTCGGATCGACAGGTACCGGGTTCATGGTCCGGCGGCCGCGCCCTGCGCGGTCGTGTGTGCCGTACTCGCGGCACGGACTCAGGCCTCCGCTCGCGCTCGGCGTCGGAGGCCTTCTTCGTCGTCGGTGGTCTCCCGACGAAGCATGAGGAGTCCAGACATCAGCGAGCCCCGCATCAACGATCGGATCCGCGTCGCCGAGGTCCGCCTGGTCGGCCCCAACGGCGAGCAGGTCGGCATCGTCCGCGTGGAGGACGCCCTGCGCCTGGCCCAGGAGGCCGACCTCGACCTGGTCGAGGTTGCTCCGGACGCCCGTCCGCCGGTCTGCAAGCTCATGGACTACGGCAAGTACAAGTACGAGGCGGACATGAAGGCCCGCGAGGCCCGGCGGAACCAGGCCAACACGGTCCTGAAGGAGATCCGCTTCCGGCTCAAGATCGACCCGCACGACTACGGCACGAAGAAGGGCCACGTCGAGCGCTTCCTCAAGGCGGGCGACAAGGTCAAGGTCATGATCATGTTCCGCGGTCGTGAGCAGTCCCGCCCGGAGATGGGCGTCCGGCTGCTCCAGCGCCTCGCCGACGACGTGGCCGAGCTCGGCACCATCGAGAGCATGCCCCGCCAGGACGGGCGCAACATGATCATGGTGCTCGGCCCGACCAAGAAGAAGGCCGACGTCAAGAACGAGCAGCGACGCAAGGCCCGCGAGGCCGAGGCGGCCAAGGACTCGTCCCGCGTCGAGGAGCCTGCCGCGCCGGTCGAGGTGTCCGCTTCCGTGGAGCCCGTGGTCGAGCAGACCGAAGCACCCGTGGCGCCGGCCGCACCGGCACCCGAGGCCACTGCGGAGGTCGCGAGCGCGCCCGAGCCCGCGAGCGAGCCGAAGCCCGCGAGCGAGCCGAAGCCCGCGAGCGAGCCGAAGCCCGCGAGCGAGCCGAAGCCTGCGTCTGCCGCGAAGCCTGCGTCTGCCGCGAAGCCGTCGTCGTCCGCGGCCCCGAAGCCGGCCCCGTCGCCGCGTCCTGCGGCGCCGAAGCCCGCTTCCTCCGCGGCCCCGAAGCCGGCGGCCTCCGCCGCACCGAAGCCCGCGGCCCCGGCCACGCCGAAGCCGGCCCCCAAGCCGGCGCCACGTCCGCGAGCACCCAAGAGCTGATCCCCGCACACGTGCCGCCCAGCCGGGCGGCCTGACCAGAAAGGGCACACCCGTGCCGAAGAACAAGACGCACAGCGGTGCGAAGAAGCGTTTCCGGGTGACCGGGAGCGGCAAGCTCATGCGCGAGCAGGCCGGTGCCCGCCACCTGTTCGAGCGCAAGTCCAGCCGCCTGACCCGCCGCCTGGCCTCTGACCAGCCGGTTGCCTCTGCCGACGTCCCCAAGATCAAGAAGCTGCTCGGCAAGTGACCGCCGCGGGCCGTGCGCCCCGGACTCACCTGTGAGCCCTGAAAGGAGCATCACGTGGCACGCGTGAAGCGGGCGGTCAACGCCCAGAAGAAGCGTCGTACGACCCTCGAGCGCGCCAGCGGCTACCGCGGCCAGCGCTCGCGCCTCTACCGCAAGGCGAAGGAGCAGGTCACCCACTCGCTGGTCTACTCCTACCGCGACCGCAAGGCGCGCAAGGGTGACTTCCGCCGGCTGTGGATCCAGCGCATCAACGCGGCCTCGCGCGCGCACGGCCTGACCTACAACCGCCTCATCCAGGGCCTGAAGCTCGCGGGTGTGGAGGTCGACCGTCGCGTTCTCGCCGAGCTCGCCGTGAGCGACGACCAGGCGTTCGCCGCACTGGTCGAGGTCGCCAAGCAGGCGCTGCCGGCCGACGTCAACGCGCCGTCGGCGGCCTGAGCACCGCATCTCACCTGGACGCCCGGTCGTGCCCGAGCTGACCAACCCCCGCGCCGAGCGGGTCAAGGCGGTGCGGGCACTGGCCGGGCGTCCGGTGCGTGAGCGGCGGGGCCGGTTCCTCGTCGAGGGGCCGCAACCGGTACGAGAGCTGGTCCGGCACATGCCGGACCGTGTCCTCGACCTGGTGATGACCGCCGCCGCGATCGACCGCTACCCGGAGATCGTCGCCGCGGCGCGGCTCGGCGACCTGACGGTGGAGGTGGGCACCGCCGAGGTGCTCGACGCGATGTCACGTGACGCGCAGGGTGTGCTCGCGGTGGCGCGCACGTGGGCGCTCACCCTGGACCAGCTGGGTCAGTCGCGACTGGTCGCCGTGCTCGCCGAGGTGCGCGACCCGGGCAACGCCGGGACGGTGATCCGGGCCGCCGACGCCGCGGGCGCCTCGGCCGTGGTGCTCGCCGGGCACGCGGTCGACGTCTTCAACCCGAAGGTCGTGCGTGCGACCGCCGGGTCGCTCTTCCACCTGCCGGTGCTACGGGCCGGCCACCTCGACGAGGCGCTGATGCGGCTGCGCGGGACCGGTCTGCAGGTGCTGGCCGCGGACGGTGCCGGCGAGCACGACCTCGACGACCTCCTGGACGCCGCCGCTGCCGACGACGCCGAGGATCGTCCCGACCTGCGCGCGCCCACCGCATGGCTGTTCGGCAACGAGGCCTGGGGGTTGCCGGCCGAGGATCTCGCGAAGGCCGATGCGGTCGTGCGGATCCCGCTGCGTGGCGCGGCCGAGTCGCTGAACCTCGCGACTGCTGCAGCGGTCTGCCTGTACGCGAGCGCCCGCGCCCAGCGCTGAGCGCTGTGACGCGGGCGCTGCCGGTCGGTCAGACCTGGTTGGCCGGTGCGGGCGGAGCGGGGTAGGGCTGCGGCTGGTAGAGCGACCGCTCCGAGGGCATCAGGATCCACAGGATCGGGTACACGAGGATCTGGCTGCCCGGGATCAGCATCAGCACCAGCACGAAGAGCAGGCGTGCGGGCCACGGGTCCAGGCCGAACCGCCGACCGAGGCCGGCACACACGCCGG
This sequence comes from Actinotalea endophytica, assembly GCF_025717005.1. Lineage (GTDB taxonomy): Bacteria > Actinomycetota > Actinomycetes > Actinomycetales > Cellulomonadaceae > Actinotalea. Next base: position 116,880 of record NZ_JAOVZU010000002.1, on the reverse strand, counting down.
CCAGGACGCGGTCCCGCTCGGGGCGGACGAGGCCCTGGTGGGCCATCTGGTCGTGGATCATGATCGGTGGGGCTCCTCTCGACGCGCCGGGCTGTCCGGCGCTGCTCCACGATCCCGCCCGCGGGACCCCGTCGGCATCGGGGGCAGCCCCTGATCCGTCCCTGATCCGTCCCTGATCCGTGCCTGATCCCTGGCTGACCCCTGGCTGACCCCTGCCTGACCCCGCGCACTCCGGAGCGGGGATCGGCGTCGGGGGACCGGGGGCGAGGACGCCTGGCATCCTGAGCGTCGTGCGCCTGTTCGCCTCGGTCCGCCCGCCCGTGCCCGTGCTCGATCACCTGCGCGACGCCCTCGCCCTGACCACGGCGGGCGTCGACGCCCCGGTGCGGTGGACCGCCGAGGAGAACTGGCACCTCACGGTGGCCTTCTTCGGCGAGGTGCCGGAGGGCGCCGTACCGGACCTGCTCGGGGCCGTCGCGGAGGTCGCCGCACGCACGACGCCCTTCGAGCTGCGACTGCGCGGCGCGGGCGTGTTCTCCGGGCGGACGATGTGGATCGGCACCTCGGGGCAGACCGAGGCCATGGCGACGCTCGCCGCCGCACTGCGGCAGGCCGGGGAGCTGGTCAGCTCGTTCCGCGACACGCGCGAGCGGATGCGTCCGCACCTCACCGTGGGACGGGTGGTCGACGACGGCTCGGCCGCGCGCCGGGCGTGCGCGCGCGACCGGTCCCGGCTCCCCGGTCCGGTCGACCACCTGGTCCACGCGTTGGCGTTGTACGAGGGGCCGTCGTGGCGGGTGGGCGAGCTGCTCGTCGAGGAGTCCTGGCCGGGTCAGGGCCGCGGTGGCGGACCTCGCTACGCGGTGCGGGCCAGCGCGAGGCTCGGCTGAAGGCCGGCCACCTCGACGTGGTCGAGCCACGGGGCACGTGAGCGGATCAGGTGCTCGAGTCGCGCGTGCACCGTCAGGGCCGCGGCCGGGCAGCCGTGGCACGCGCCCGACAGGGTCAGCCGGACGACCTCCGTCGTCACCTCCACGATCTCGACCGCGCCGCCGTGGCCCGCCGCATAGGGGCCGACCACGCGGTCGACGGCGTCACGTGCCGCGTCGGCGAGGAGCTCTCGCCGGAGCCCGGGGTCGTCGGGCGCACCGGCGAGGGCTTCGGCGGCGGCCTGCAGCGCGCCACGAACCGCGGCCGCGTGGGCGATCCAGGGGAGCCCCGGGGTGAGCGTCACGGCGACGGCGTCGGCCCGGCACACCGTGGTGCTGACGACGCCGCTCGCCTGCAGCGGGGCCAGGGCGTGCTCGATCGCGGCGGTCCAGGCGGCGCCCTGGGGTGGCCCGCCGGCGCCGAAGCGCCAGAGCAGCGTCGCCTCGTCCGTGGTGCGCTCCGGGTGGACGGCGATCGGACCGGCGGTCATCCGGCCACCGCCGCCACGACCGTGCGGGCGAGCCACGCCATGATCCACGCCGCGGCGCCCATCCCGACGAACGCGAGCAGTGGCCACCGCCACGAGTTCGACTCCCGGCGCATCACCGCGATGGTCGCGAAGCACTGCAGGGCGTACACGAAGAACACGAGCAGGGCCGCGATGGTCGGCGGCGTGAACAGGGGTTCCCCGGCGCGCGGTCCGTCGCTCCAGGTGAGACCGGCCAGTGCGTCCGCCGGGTTGTCGGGATCCTCCGCCGCGGCGACCTGCCCCATCGTGGAGACGAACACCTCGCGCGCCGCCATGGCGCCGATCAGGCCGACGTCGGTGCGCCAGTCGAACCCGAGGGGGGCGAAGACCGGTTCGACGGCGCGCCCCAGCGACGCGGCCCAGCTGTGGTCGAGGACGTAGGCGGACGCCTCGGCCTCGGGCATCTGGGCGGTCTCCGCGGAGCGCAGCGGGAACGACATCAGAGCCCACAGCACGAGCGACGAGACCAGGATGACGGTGGCCATCTTGCGCAGGAAGGCGCCCACCGCACCGCCGACCGTGCGGGCCACGGTGCGCCATGACGGGACGCGGTAGGGCGGCAGCTCCAGGTAGAACGGCAGCCCGCCGCCGCGCAGCGTGGTCCGGGTCAGCACCGCGGCGGCGACGAGGGCGGACAGACCGCCGAGCAGGTACAGCCCGAGCAGCACGAGGCCCTGCACGCCGAACGGGCCCCAGGTCGCCGTGCCGGGAACGAGCATCACGACCAGCAGGAGGTACACCGGAAGCCGTGCGGCGCACGGCATCAGGGGCGCGGTGAGCATCGTCGCGAGCCGGTCCCGCGACGACGGCATGGTGCGGGTCGACATGATCCCCGGCACGGCGCACGCCACGGAGGAGAGCATCGACACGAACGCTCGCCCGTCGAGGCCGGTGAGGGCCATCACGCGGTCCATCAGCACGGCCGCCCGCGCCAGGTAGCCCGAGCCCTCGAGCACGGCGAGCAGCAGGAAGAGCAGAGCGATCTGGGGCAGGAAGACGAGCACCCCACCGACGCCGCCGATCAGTGCGGTGCCGACCAGGTCCGCCAGCAGGGGCTGGGTGATCGACGCCGCTGCGAGGTCGGCCAGCCACGCGAACGCGGTCTCGATGAGTCCCTGCAGCGGCGCTGCCACGGTGAAGATCGTCTGGAAGAACGCGGCCATCACGAGCAGGAACGCGACCAGCCCGCCGACGGGGTGGAGCAGCACGCGGTCGATCCCGCGTGAGCGTGCCGGCAGCGACGGGGCCCGGTACGCGGCCGCGCCGAGCACGGACGAGGTCCAGGCCTCGAGCTGCTGGTCGTCGTCGACCGGCGGCGGCAGGACCGGCAGGTCCCACGAGCGCCAGCCGAGGATGGTCGCGCGCAGCGCGGGGACGCCGCGTCCGCGGTGCCCGACGACCTCCTGCACGGGTACGCCGAGCGCGGTGCCGAGGGCCACGGGGTCGAGGTCGCCGGCCCGGCCGCGCAGCTCGTCGGTCATCGTGAGGGCGACCGCGCAGGGCCGTCCGGTCGCGAGCGCCGCCGCGATCAGGGGCATCGAGCGCCGCAGGGTCGTCGAGTCGACGACGAGCACGAGGGCGTCCGGGGCGGCCGCGCCGTCGAGCCGCCCGGCGACGTGGTCCGCCACCACCTGCTCGTCGGGGCTGACCGGGGTCAGGCCGTAGGTGCCGGGCAGGTCGGTCAGGATGACGTCGGGCAGCCCGTCGCGGCCCTCGACGCGGCCCGATGCGCGGGTGACCGTGACCCCCGGGTAGTTCGCGGTCTTCACCCGCATCCCGGTGAGGTGGTTGAAGACGCTCGACTTGCCGGTGTTCGGTGGCCCGACGAGCGCGATGTCCGCCGTCCCGGCCGGTGCGCCGGCGTGCGGGGCCGGGTCGTGGCAGGTGGCGGTCACCGGACGAGCACCAGCTCGGCGAGGCCGCGGCGCAGGCACAGGTCGGTCTCGCCGATCCGGTAGACCATCGGTGAGCCGAACGGTGCGCGCCGGACGCAGCTCACCGGTGTGCCAGCGGTGAAGCCCAGGTCGCGCAGCCGGCAGCGCAGCGCGGGGTCGCAGGTCTCGCAGATCGCCGCGACGGTGGCGGCGTCGCCGGTGCGCAGCCCGGCGAGCGAACGTTCGGCCGCGGCGGTGCTCGTCATCGGTTCTCCTCGGCGTCGAGCGGGGCGGATGGCACGAAGTTAGTGCAGCCTTACCTCACCCGAGAGGGCGGAAAGTCCCGGTCCCGGCCGGGCCAGTGAGTCATGCTCGCGCGATGCGAGACGGGCCAGGACGGCACGGCCCGCTGTGGCAGGATGTGGGCCGTGGTGGACAGCGTGGCGCGCGATCGCCGATTTACCAGGCCCGCAGGTGGGCCGCGCGGCTGAGCCGCGCCCGGGAATCCCGAGTGCCCACGGCGGGCCCGCTCCGACCACACCCGACCCGCCCGGAAGGCAGTCATGTCCGACCAGACCCCTGTCCCAGCCCTGTCGCCGCTCGATGCGGAGGGCGTCCAGGCGGCCGTCGACGCCGCGCTCGCGGCGTTCGCGGCCGCCGAAGACCTGGACGCTCTCAAGGAGGCCCGGATCGCCCACGCGGGCGACCGGAGCCCGCTCGCGCTGGCCAACCGCGGGATCGGCGGTCTGGCCCACACCGACAAGGCCGAGGCCGGCAAGCGCGTCGGCGCGGCCCGTGGCCGCGTGAACCAGGCGCTCGCCGCCCGCACCGTCGAGCTCGAGGCGGACCGCGACGCGCGGGTGCTGCGCGAGGAGTCGGTCGACGTCACGCTCCCGAGCGACCGCGGCGCGACCGGTGCCCGGCACCCGATCTCCTGGATCCAGGAGCGGATCGCCGACTTCTTCGTCGGGATGGGCTGGGAGATCGCCGAGGGACCTGAGCTCGAGGCCGAGTGGTTCAACTTCGACGCCTTGAACTTCGGCGTCGACCACCCTGCGCGGCAGATGCAGGACACGTTCTTCGTCGAGCACCCCGAGGGTCCGGACGCCGGCGCGTCGGGGCTCGTGCTGCGCACCCACACGTCCCCGGTCCAGGCACGGTCGCTGCTCGAGCGTGAGCTGCCGGTCTACGTGGCGTGCCCGGGCCGCACCTTCCGCACCGACGAGCTCGACGCGTCGCACAGCCCGGTGTTCCACCAGGTCGAGGGCCTCGCGATCGACAAGGGCCTGACGATGGCGCACCTGCAGGGCACGTTGGACCACTTCGCCCGCGCGATGTTCGGGCCCGAGGCGCGCACCCGGTTGCGGCCCTCGTTCTTCCCGTTCACCGAGCCGAGCGCCGAGATGGACCTGTGGTTCCCGCAGAAGAAGGGCGGCCCGGGCTGGATCGAGTGGGGTGGCTGCGGGATGGTCAACCCGAACGTGCTCCGGTCGGTCGGTGTCGACCCCGACCTCTACCAGGGGTTCGCGTTCGGCATGGGCATCGAGCGCACGCTGATGCTGCGCCACGGCATCGCCGACATGTACGACATCGTCGAGGGCGACGTGCGGTTCTCCCTCCAGCTCGAGGGGACGATCTGATGCCGCGCATCCCGCTGACCTGGCTGGGCGAGCACGTCGCGCTCCGCCCCGGCACCACGGCCGAGACGCTCGCCGCCGACCTGGTGAAGGTCGGCCTCGAGGAGGAGGAGATCCACGGCGCCCAGGTGACCGGGCCGCTCGTGGTCGGTCGTGTCCTCACCGAGGTGGGCGAGCCGCAGAAGAACGGCAAGACGATCCACTGGTGCACCGTGGACGTCGGTCCGCAGCACAACGAGGCGAACCCGGTCGACCCCGCCGGCCCCCCGTCACGCGGGATCATCTGCGGCGCGCACAACTTCGGTGCCGGCGATCTCGTGGTGGTCGCGCTGCCGGGCACCACGCTGCCGGGCGGCTTCCACATCACCGCGCGCAAGACCTACGGGCACGTGTCCGACGGCATGATCTGCTCGGTCCGCGAGCTCGGCATCGGCGACGACCACACCGGGATCCTCGTGCTCGACGACGACGTGATGGCGCGCTACGGCATGGACCCCGCGGCCGTCGTTCCCGGTGCCGACGCGCGCACCCTGCTCGGCCTGGCCGACGAGGTGCTCGAGATCAACGTCACGCCGGACCGCGGCTACTGCTTCTCGATGCGTGGCGTGGCCCGCGAGTACTCGCACTCCACCGGCGCGGAGTTCACCGACCCCGCGCTGCCCACCGCGGCGGACCTCGCGCCGGCGCCGGGCGGGTTCGCGGTCGAGCCGGCCGACGAGGCGCCGATCCACGGCGTGCCGGGCTGCGACCGGTTCGTCGCCCAGGTGGTCCGCGGCGTGGACCCGACGCGCCCCTCGCCGGGCTGGATGCAACGTCGCCTGACCCAGGCGGGCATGCGGCCGATCTCGCTCGCGGTGGACGTGACGAACTACGTCATGCTCGACCTGGGCCAGCCGCTGCACGCCTACGACCTCGCCTCGCTCGTCGCACCGATCGTGGTGCGCCGTGCAGCCCCGGGGGAGACGCTCACCACGCTGGACGACGTGACCCGGCGACTGGACCCCGAGGACCTGCTCATCACGGACTCGGCGGGCGGCCACGGTTCGCGGATCCTGGGTCTCGCCGGTGTGATGGGTGGCGCCGAGACCGAGGTGACGGCCGTCACGACCGACCTGCTCATCGAGGGCGCGCACTTCGACCCGATCACGGTGGCGCGCACCTCGCGGCGGCACAAGCTGCCGTCGGAGGCGGCCAAGCGGTTCGAGCGGGGGGTCGACCCCCAGCTGCAGCGGGTCGCCGTGCGCCGGTGCGCCGAGCTCATCACCACCTACGGCGGCGGGCAGATCACCGACGAGCTCACCGACGTCGGTTCGCCCGTGGAGCAGGTGACGATCACCCTGCCGCTCGACCTGCCCGAGCGGGTCGTCGGCGTCGCCTACACCGCCGACGAGGTCCTGGGCACCCTGCGGGCCCTGGGCTGCGGCCTCGGGGAGGTGCGGGCCGAGGGCGGCCGCGACGTGGTCGACGCCACGGTGCCGTCCTGGCGCCCGGACCTGCAGATGCCGGTGGACCTGGTCGAGGAGGTCGCGCGGCTGACCGGCTACGACCGGATCGGCTCGGTGCTGCCGACCGCGCCGGCCGGGCGCGGGTTCACCCACGCGCAGCGGATGCGGCGTCGGGTGGCCGACGCGCTCGCCGACGCCGGGCTGGTCGAGACCCTGTCGTACCCGTTCGTGGGTGCCGCTGAGATGGACGCCCTGGGCTGGCCGGCCGAGGACCCGCGGCGGCGGACCGTGCGTCTGGTCAACCCGCTCGCCGAGACCCAGCCGGAGCTGCGCACCGCGGTGCTGCTGACCCTCGGGCAGACGGCGCGACGCAACGTCTCGCGCGGTCAGTCGGACCTGGCCATCTTCGAGGTCGGCCTGGTGACCGTGGCCGACGGCGCAGCGGCCGAGGCCCCGACCGGTGGGGTCTACCCGGGCGACGACGTCGTGGCGAAGATCCGCGCCGCGGTGCCCACCCAGCCCCGGCACGTCGCGGGCGTGCTCGCCGGCCGGCGCGAGCCGGCCGGGTGGTGGGGGGCCGGTCGGCCGGCCGACCACACCGATGCGATCGAGGCCGTGCGGCTGGTGGCCCGCACCGTCGGCGCCGCCGTCGAGGTGCGCGCCGCCGACGCGATGCCGTGGCACCCGGGCCGGTGCGCGGAGGTGCTGGTCGACGGCCGGGTGATCGGCCACGCCGGCGAGCTGCACCCGAGCGTGGTCGGCGCCCTGGACCTGCCGCCGCGTGCGGTCGCCTTCGAGGTGGACCTCGACGCACTGATCGACGCCGCGCCGGACGCGCCGCGCCAGGCGGTACCCGTGTCGACGTTCCCGCTCGCCAAGGAGGACCTCGCCTTCGTCGTCGATGCGTCGGTGACAGCTGCCGAGCTCACCGAGGCGGTGCGGACCGGCGCGACGACGTCGGTCGCGGGCGACGTGCTCGAGGACCTGCGGCTGTTCGACGTCTACACCGGCGCCCAGCTCGGCACGGGCACGAAGTCGCTCGCCTTCGCGCTGCGTCTGCGGGCCGCGGACCGCACGCTCACGAACGACGAGATCGTCGCCGTGCGCGAGTCCGCCGTGGCCGAGGCGGCCCGTCGGTGCGGAGCGGTGCTGCGTTCCTGAGGCCGTTCTAGTCTGGCGGCATGCGCCGGCACCGGTCGCAGCTCGACGACGACGTCGACACGATCGACGTCATCTTCCTGGAGGACGACCTCGCCGAGGAGCCCCCGGACGAGTTCCTGGCGCTCCTGCACGAGATCGCGCTCGAGGCGATCGCACTGCGGGCCGGCTCACCGGGCGACCCGAAGGTCGAGTCCGAACCGCCCGGCCCGCCGCCGCAGGACGACGGGGGCGCAGCCGCCAGGCTCCTGCGCCGGGTCGGCCGGCGTCGTCTGGTGACGTCGGCGGTGGTCGCCGGCGTGGTGATCCTCGGGTCGGTGATCGCGGCGAAGGTCATGGACGCCAGGCACGAGGCGGCACGGCTCGCGGCCGTCGAGGCGACACCGGGCTTCGTCGCCTCGACGGCGGAGCCCCCCGTCGAGCAGTGGCGCGCGTCCGGACAGCTGGTCAGCGACCGGGCCGACGCCTTGCTGCTGGCGGGTGCGCCGCACGGCTCGCTCCAGCGGGTGGACCCGGCGACCGGTGAGGCCGTGTGGATGACGCCGTCGGCCGGGGACGACGTCGTGCTGCGGTGCCGCACGGTCGACGAAGGGCTTCGCCCCGGGGGCACGCCGGTCGACGAGTCCGCCCGCGAGGTCCCGGTCGCCTGCGTTGCGGGCATCGACGGCTCGCTGATCTCAGGTTCTGCCCCCTCGACCCAGGTCCGTGTGCTCATCGTGGACCCGGGCACGGGTGTCGTGGCCCGGACGATCGCCGTCGACGGCACGCTCCTGACCGTGGTGCCTCTGGACCGCGACCTGCTGGTCGCGGCGATACACCCGGACGGGAGGCTCGGCGCGGCCCGCTGGGACGTGGCGGACGGGAGCCCGCGGTGGGAGTACACGAGTCGGTGGCCGGTGGCCGTCGGCCGGACCCAGCCTGCCGTCGACCTGATGGAGCACTCGCTCGTCGTCGGCGACGTCGGCGTCAGCCTGGCGACCGGTGAGCCGGTCGACCTCGCGACCGCCAGTGACGATCTGGTCCGACATGAGGGGTACGCCCTGCCGGGCGCTGCTGAGGCGACCTGGTCGTGGTCCCCGGACCGGGCCTACGGACTCGGTCGGGTGAGCCGGGGGGACCGCAGCTACCCGTTCAGCCTGCCGGGTCCACCGCTCGTCCCGGCCATCACCGACGGCTCGGACGACGACGTCCTCGTCGTGATGACCGCCGACGGGGAACGGTTGCGCGGTCTGGACCTGCGCAGCGGCCGGAGCCGCTGGTCCCGACCGTACGCGGGGGCGCCGACGGTGACTGCCCAGGCACTCGTCAACGGTGTGCTCCTGCTCGACGACGGCGCCACCGTGACCGCGCTCGACGTGGCGACGGGCGACGTGCTCTGGTGGGTGCCGGTGGACACGCACGTGACCCACCCGGCGCTGACCGACGGTCAGGTCGTGCTGCTGCCGGTGCTCGCGGACGGCGGCGGGGAGGAGCTGGTCGCGCGCAGGGTTCTCGACGGCACGCAGGTGTGGCGGGCGGCGTTGCCGCCGAGCACGGTCGAGCTCACGGTCGTCGACCACCACCTCGTGGCGTCGACCGGCGAGGAGGTCGTCGGTCTGGGGTGACGTGGGCACCCTGGCGACGCGACGGCCAGGACCCGGTGGGCCCCGGCCGTCGCGTTCATCGGCTCAGACGTAGTCGGCGTAGGCCGGCAGGTCGAGGACTCCGTTGCCGGACAGGCCGATGACGATCACCTCGTCGGTGGTGGCCCGCCGTGCGTGGGCGACGGCGCCGGCCACCGCGTGGGTCGACTCCGGCGCCGGGATGATGCCCTCGGCCCGCGCGAACTCCAGACCGGCGGCGAACGCGGTGTCCTGGTCGATCGCGATCGCGTCGAGCAGCCCGAGCTCCTTGGCGTGCGAGACCATCGGCGCCATCCCGTGGTACCGCAGCCCGCCCGCGTGGATCGGCGGCGGCACGAAGTCCTTGCCGAGCGTGTGCATCTTGAGCAGCGGCGTCAGGCCCGCGACGTCACCGAAGTCGTAGCGGTACTCGCCCTGGGTGAGCGACGGGCAGGACGCCGGCTCGCACGCGACCACCTTGGTCGTCGCCCCGTCGCGCAGGTTGCGGCCGAGGAACGGGAAGGACAGCCCCGCGAGGTTGGACCCGCCGCCGGCGCAGCCGAACACGATGTCGGCGGTCTCGCCGATCTCGTCGAGCTGGGCGAGCGCCTCCTGGCCGATCACCGTCTGGTGCAGCAGCACGTGGTTGAGCACGCTGCCCAGCGAGTAGTGCGCCTTCGGGTCCTTCGCCGCGACCTCGACCGCCTCGCTGATCGCCATGCCGAGCGACCCCGTGGTCTCCGGGTCCTTCGCGAGCATCGCGCGCCCGGCCTCGGTGAGCTCCGACGGCGAGGGATGGCACACCCCGCCGTAGGTCTCCATCTGCATGCGCCGGTACGGCTTCTGGTCGTAGGACGCGCGGACCTGCCAGACCTCGCACTCCATCCCCATCAGCGCGCACGCCATCGACAGCGACGCGCCCCACTGGCCGGCTCCGGTCTCGGTGGTGAGCTTCGTGACGCCCTCGGCGGCGTTGTAGTACGCCTGCGCGACCGCGGTGTTCGGCTTGTGCGACCCCGCCGGCGAGACGCCCTCGTACTTGTAGTAGATCCGCGCCGGGGTGCCGAGCGCCCGCTCGAGCCGCATCGCCCGGATCAGCGGCGACGGCCGCCACAGCGCGTAGACCTCGCGGACGGCCTGCGGGATCTCGATGTACCGCTCGGTCGCGACCTCCTGCATGATCAGCGCCATCGGGAACAGCGGCGCGAGGTCGGCGGGCCCGAGCGGCTCCCTGGTACCGGGGTTCAGCGCCGGCGGCACGGGCTCGGGCAGGTCCGCCGAGAGGTTGTACCAGTGGGTCGGCACCGCGGACGGCACCACCGAACCCAGCGGTTCGGGAGCGGTCGAGGGGGCGGGGGAGTCGGTCATGGGTGCCCTCCGGCTCGGCGCGACGGCGCGCGCGTCAGCGATGACGGCCGACCGGCGAGACCCGGCGGCCTGCGTGCCGAAACCCTAGCGTCGCGGGCCCGCTGCCCGGTGAACGTTTCAGGGAACGAGCAGGACCTTGCCGGTGGTCATCCGTCCCTCGAGCGCGCGGTGCGCGTCGGCGGCACTCTCCAGCGGGAAGCGCACCCCGATCCGTACGTCGAGCGTGCCTGCGCCCACGTGCGCGAACAGGTCGTCGGTGCGGGCGCGGAGCTCGTCGCGGTCGCGCACGTATGCGCCGAGCGTGGGCCGCGTGAGGAAGACCGAGCCGGCATGCTGCAGGCGCATCGGGTCGAACGGTGGCACCGCGCCGCTGGACCCGCCGAACAGCACGAGCATGCCGCGCGTGCGCAGGCTTGCGAGCGAGGCGTCGAACGTCGCCCTGCCGACGCCGTCGAACACCGTGTGCACGCCCGCGCCCGCGGTGTGCCCGCGCACCCAGGCGGGCAGCTCGGTGGCGAGGTCGCCGAGCAGGTCGTAGCGCAGCACCTCGGCGGCCCCGGCGTCGCGGGACAGCTCGGCCTTCTCGTCGGTGGAGACCGTGGTGAGCACGCGTGCGCCCATCGCGGTGGCGAGCTGTGTGAGCAGCAGCCCGACCCCACCCGCCCCGGCGTGCACGAGGACGTCCTGGCCGGGCCGGACCGGTGCGGTGTCGTTCGCGAGGTAGTGCGCGGTCGAGCCCTGGAGCATGACCGCAGCGGCGAGGTCGAGCCCGACGTCGTCCGGCACGGGCACGGTTCGCTCGGCGCGCACGGTCACGAGCTCGGCGTACGAGCCGTCGTTGCCGTCCAGCCAGGCGACCCGGTCGCCCACGGCCACGTCGCCCGCGTCCGGGCCGACCGCGACCACCGTTCCGGCGCCCTCGCTGCCCACGGTGTGCGGGAACGGCATCGGGTACCGACCTTCGCGGCGGTACGTGTCGATGAAGTTCAGGCCGGCCGCGGCGAGTCGGACGACGACCTGGCCGGCACCCGGCTGGGGCTCCGGCAGCTCGACGACGGACAGGACCTCGGGACCGCCGGGGGCGGTGGCCTGGACAGCGCGCATGGGTCCAGTCAACCGCGCGCCGACACGCCGCGCGATGGGATCAGCCGGCCGGAGCACGCGGTATGCATCCGTGTGTATAGTCATGCACATGACGGTGCGGGTGGCGGTCTCCGGGGCCAGTGGATACGCAGGCGGCGAGGTGCTGCGCCTGCTCGTCGCGCACCCCGAGATCGAGATCGGCGCCGTGACCGCGCACTCCAACGCGGGTGACCTCCTCGGTGCCCACCAGCCCCAGCTGCGCTCGCTGGCCGACCGCGTGCTCGAGCCGACCACTGCGGAGGTGCTCTCGGGGCACGACGTGGTGGTCCTGGCGCTCCCGCACGGTGCGTCGGGTGCCGTGGCGGCGGAGCTCGCCGCGTCGGGCGCCGACCCCCTCGTGCTGGACTGCGGAGCCGACCACCGCCTCGTGGACCCGGAAGCCTGGCGGGCCTACTACCACAGCGACCACGCCGGCACCTGGCCGTACGGGGTGCCCGAGCTGATCCACGCGGACGGCTCACGGCAGCGCGACGTGCTCCGCGGTGCACGTCGGGTCGCGGCCCCCGGCTGCAACGCCTCGGCGGTGACCTTCGCGATCCAGCCCGGCGTCGCGGCCGGCCTGGTGGACCCGACCGCGCTCTCGGCGACGCTCGCCGTCGGCTACTCGGGCGCCGGCCGGACGCTGAAGACGCATCTGCTCGCCTCGGAGGGGCTCGGCACGGCCGTGCCGTACGCGGTCGGTGGCACCCACCGGCACATCCCGGAGATCGAGCAGAACCTGCGGGTGGCCGGCGCGGCCGACGTCCGGCTGACCTTCACCCCGGTCCTCGTGCCGATGTCCCGCGGTGTCCTGGCGACCGTCACCGCGCCGCTCGCACCCGGCGCGGACGCTGCGGCGGTCCGCGCCGCGTGGCAGGACGCCTATGCGGGCGAGCTGTTCGTCCAGCTCCTCCCCGAGGGCCAGTGGCCGGGCACCGCAGCCACCGTGGGAGCCAACACGGCCCTGGTCCAGGTGACGGTCGACGAGCGCGCCGGCGCCGTCGTGGCCGTGGCCGCACTCGACAACCTGGCCAAGGGCACCGCGGGCGCCGTGGTGCAGTCCATGAACCTCGCCCTCGGCCTTCCGGAGGCCACCGGGCTCACCGTCGAGGGAGTCGCCCCGTGAGCGTCACCACCCCGCAGGGCTTCCGCGCCACCGGCGTCACGGCCGGTCTGAAGGCGTCCGGTCGCCCGGACCTCGCGCTCGTGGTCAACGACGGTCCCGAGCACGTCGGCGTCGCCGTGTTCACCTCGAACCGTGTCGTGGGTCACCCGGTCACGTGGTCACGTCAGGTGGTCGCCGACGGGGTCGTGCACGCCGTGGTGCTGAACTCGGGTGGCGCGAACGTGTGCACCGGCCCGGAGGGCTTCCTCGACACGCACCGCACCGCCGAGACGGTGGCCGCGGCGCTCGACGTGTCGCCCGGTGACGTCGTGGTCTGCTCGACCGGCCTGATCGGTGAGCGGCTGCCGATCGACGCCCTGCTGGCCGGGGTCGAGGTCGCCGCGGCCGGCCTGAGCGCCGACGGCGGCGTCGCGGCGGCCGAGGCGATCATGACGACCGACACGGTCGTGAAGCAGGCGGTCGCCGCCCGCGACGGCTGGACCGTCGGCGGGATGGCCAAGGGTGCGGGCATGCTCGCTCCGGCCCTGGCGACCATGCTCGTCGTCCTCACCACGGACGCGGTCGTCGACCGGGCCGACGCCGATGCGGCGCTGCGCGAGGCCACTCGGGTCACGTTCGACCGGATCGACTCCGACGGCTGCATGTCGACGTCCGACACCGTGGTGCTGCTCGCCTCGGGCGCGTCCGGCGTCGCGGCGGACCTCCCGGCGCTGACCGGCGCGGTCACCGAGGTCTGCGCGTCGCTGGCCCGTCAGCTGGTCGCCGACGCGGAGGGCGCGACGCACGACATCGCGGTGCACGTGGCCGGGGCGCAGAGCGAGACCGCGGCGGTCGCGGTGGGGCGCGCGGTGACCCGCTCGAACCTGCTCAAGGCCGCCGTCTTCGGCAACGACCCGAACTGGGGCCGCGTGCTCGCCCAGGTCGGTACGGTCCCCGTCGAGGTCGCGGAGTTCGACGCCGAGACGGTGGACGTGGCGATCAACGGTGTGATGGTCTGCCGTGCGGGCGGCGTCGGCGAGCCGCGAGAGCTCGTCGACCTCGCCTCGGCCCGCGAGGTGCGGATCGACATCGACCTGCACGCCGGCGATGCGGAGGCCACGGTGTGGACCAACGACCTCACGCACGCCTACGTCCATGAGAACAGTGCCTACTCGACATGAGCGGACGATGACCCTCGACCCTGACCTGCCCCCGGTGCCGGACGACTTCGTCTTCAACACCCGCACCGACCTGCGCCCCGACCAGAAGGCCGAGGTGCTCATCGAGGCGCTCCCGTGGCTGCAGGAGTTCAACGGTGCGCTGCTCGTCATCAAGTACGGCGGCAACGCGATGATCGACGACGAGCTCAAGCGGGCCTTCGCGCAGGACATGGTGTTCCTGCGGCAGGTCGGCCTGCACCCGGTCGTCGTGCACGGCGGCGGTCCGCAGATCACCGCGATGCTCGACCGGCTCAGCATCCCGTCGGAGTTCCGCGGCGGGCTGCGGGTCACGACGGCCGAGTCCATGGACGTCGTGCGGATGGTGCTCACCGGCCAGGTCTCCCGCGAGCTCGTCGGGCTGCTGAACGCGCACGGCCCGTACGCGGTCGGGCTGTCCGGTGAGGACGGCGGCCTGCTCAAGGCGCAGCGTCGATCGGCGATCGTCGACGGCGAGCCGGTGGACGTGGGGCACGTCGGCGACGTGGTCGACGTGGACCCGCGGGCGGTGCGCGACCTGCTCGACGCGGGCCGCATCCCGGTGGTGTCCACCGTCGCGCCGGACATCGACGACCCCACCCAGGTCCTGAACGTGAACGCCGACACCGCGGCGGCGGCCCTCGCGGTCGCGCTGCGGGCCCGCAAGCTCATCGTGCTCACGGACGTCGAGGGCCTCTACACCGACTGGCCCGACCGGTCGTCGCTGCTCAAGCAGATCCGGGTGTCCGCGCTCGAACGCCTGCTGCCGTCGCTCGAGTCCGGGATGGTGCCGAAGATGGAGGCCTGCCTGCGCGCGGTCCGCGGTGGCGTGCCTCAGGCGCACGTCGTCGACGGCCGCCAGGCGCACTCGGTCCTGATGGAGGTCTTCACCACCCTCGGGGTGGGGACGATGGTGCTGCCGGACGACCTCACGGGCTCGACCCCGGTGGTCCGGCGGCAGATCGGACCGGTCGGATGAGCGGCGACCTCGCACGGACCACGGCCGGCGCCCCGGCGACCTCCGAGCAGTGGAAGCAGCGCTACGGCGCAGCACTCATGAACACGTTCGGCCCACCGCGTCTGGTGCTCGTCCGCGGTGAAGGCCCCTACGTGTGGGACGCCGACGGCCGGCGGTACCTCGACCTGCTCGGCGGCATCGCCGTGAACGTGCTCGGTCACGCCCACCCGACCCTCACCGCGGCGATCAGCGCGCAGCTCGGCACGCTCGGGCACGTCTCGAACTTCTTCGCGACGCCGACCCAGGTGGCGCTCGCCGAACGCCTGCTCGCGTTGAGCGAGGCCCCGGACGGCTCACGGGTCTTCTTCACCAACTCCGGCACCGAGGCGGTCGAGGGCCTGGTGAAGATCGCGCGGCGGACCGGCCGGCCGAGGATCCTCGCCCAGGAGGGGGCGTTCCACGGCCGGACGATGGGTGCGCTCGCCCTGACGCACAAGGCCGCCTACCGCGAACCGTTCGAGCCGCTCCCGGGTGGGGTGGAGTTCCTGCCGTTCGGTGACGTGGGTGCTCTCGAGGACGCGATGGGTGACGACGTCGCCGCGATCGTGCTGGAGCCCATCCAGGGCGAGGCGGGAGTCCGCCCGTTGCCGCGCGGCTACCTCGCGCGGGCGCGCGCGCTCGCGGACGAGTACGGCGCGCTGCTCGCGTTCGACGAGGTGCAGACCGGGATCGGTCGCACCGGGTCGTGGTTCGCCTTCCAGCACCCCGACGTCGGCGCGGGCGTGCGACCCGACGTGATGACCCTGGCCAAGGGGCTCGGGGGCGGGTTCCCGATCGGTGCGGTCGTCGGGTTCGGTGCGGCCGGGAGCCTGCTCAACCCGGGGCAGCACGGCACGACCTTCGGCGGCAACCCGGTCGCCGCGGCCGCCGGGCTCGCGACGCTCGGCGTGATCGAGCGCGACGGCCTGCTGGCGAACGTCCGTGAGCTCGGTGCCCGGCTCACCGCCGCCCTCGCCCAGGCACCCGTGGTCGCCGAGGTCCGCGGCACCGGTCTGCTGCTCGGTGCGCAGCTGGTCGCCCCCGCGGCGGCCCGGGTGGCCGAGCTGGCGTTGGGCGCGGGCTTCGTGGTCAACCCGGTGACGCCGGACACCGTGCGCCTCGCGCCGCCGCTGATCCTCACCTGGGACCAGGTGAGCCCGTTCGTCGACTTCCTGACCGGGCTCACGCCCGCCGACCTGGAGGACTCCTGAGGTGCGCCACTTCCTGCGTGACGACGACCTGACCCCGGACGAGCAGCGGTCCGTCCTGGAGCTCGCGGTGCGGCTCAAGGAGAACCGCTTCGGCGTGCACCCGTTCGCCGGGCCGCGCTCGGTCGCCGTGGTGTTCGACAAGCCCACGCTGCGGACCCAGCTCTCGTTCACGCTCGGGGTGGTCGAGCTCGGCGGCTACCCGATGGTCGTCGACGGCAACCTCGCCCAGATCGGGGTCCGCGAGTCGATCGCGGACACCGCGCGCGTGCTGGGCCGGCAGGCCGCGGCGATCGTGTGGCGGACCTTCGACCAGAGGCGCATCGACGAGATGGCGGCGTACGCCGGTGTCCCGGTGGTGAACGCCCTGACCGACCAGTTCCACCCGTGCCAGGTGCTCGCCGACCTGCTGACCGTCGCGGAGCGGCACGGCGGAGTGGACGCGTTGCCCGGCCTCACTCTGGGCTACCTCGGGGACGGCGCGAACAACATGGCGGCGTCATACCTCCTCGGTGGCGCGACGGCCGGCATGCACGTGCGGATCGGCACCCCGGCCGCTCGCCCGCCGGACCCGGTCGTGGTCGCGACGGCCCAGCGGATCGCCGCCCGGACCGGAGGCTCGGTCGTGGTCACGGACGACCCGGCCGCCGCGGTCGCCGGCGCCGACGTGGTCGCGACCGACACCTGGGTCTCGATGGGCGACGAACGTTCCGCGGCCGAGGCCGAGGCGATGTTCGGCCCCTACCGGCTCGACGCCGACCGCCTGGCGGGCGCCGCCGAGCACGCGATCGTGCTGCACTGCCTGCCCGCGTACCGCGGCAAGGAGATCACCGACGAGGTCATCGAGGGTCCGCAATCGGTGGTCTTCGACGAGGCGGAGAACCGGCTGCACGCCCAGAAGGCCGTGCTCACCTGGCTCATGGAGCAACGGTGAGCACGGTCGGCGTCCCCACCACGAAGGCCGCGCGGCACGCGCTGATCACGCGGCTGCTCACCCACGCGCCGATCCGTTCGCAGGGCGAGCTCGCGGCGGCCCTGGCCGACGAGGGCGTCCAGGTGACCCAGGCGACCCTGTCCCGGGACCTGGTCGAGCTCGGCGCGGTGCGGATCCGGGCCTCCGACGGGACGCTCACCTACGCGGTGCCCGGCGAGGGCGGCGACCGCACCCCGGTCGCGGCCGAGACCGACGAGCAGCTCGCCGCGCGACTGGCCCGGTTGTGCGCCGAGCTCCTGGTCACCGCCGAGTCGTCGGGCAACCTCGTGGTGCTGCGCACGCCACCGGGGGCGGCGCAGTTCCTCGCCTCGGCGATCGACCACTCGGTGCTCCCGGGCGTGATGGGCACGATCGCCGGCGACGACACGGTGCTCGTGATCAGCTCCGACCCCGACGGCGGGTCGGTCGTGGCACAACGATTCCTCGATCTCGCGGGTGGCCGCGAGTACGGACGAGAGACGAAGGACGAGACGTGAGCAAGGTTCTGACGGAGCTGCCGGTCGGCGAGCGGGTGGGCATCGCGTTCTCGGGAGGGCTGGACACCTCGGTCGCGGTGGCCTGGATGCGGGCCAAGGGCGCGATCCCGTGCACCTACACCGCGGACATCGGGCAGTACGACGAGCCCGAGATCGACAAGGTGCCCGGCCGCGCGATGGAGTACGGCGCCGAGCTGTCGCGTGCCGTCGACTGCAAGTCCGCGCTCGTGGAGGAGGGGCTCGCGGCGCTGGTCTGCGGGGCGTTCCACATCCGCAGCGGTGGCCGCTCGTACTTCAACACCACGCCGATCGGGCGCGCGGTCACCGGAACGCTGCTGGTCCGCGCGATGCAGGCCGACGACGTGGAGATCTGGGGCGACGGGTCCACCTTCAAGGGCAACGACATCGAGCGCTTCTACCGGTACGGGCTGCTCGCCAACCCGTCGCTGCGGATCTACAAGCCGTGGCTCGACAAGGACTTCGTCGCCGAGCTCGGCGGCCGCGCGGAGATGAGCCAGTTCCTCACCGAACGCGGCCTGCCGTACCGCGACAGCGCCGAGAAGGCGTACTCGACCGATGCGAACATCTGGGGCGCCACGCACGAGGCCAAGACGCTGGAGCACCTGGACGTGTCGCTCGAGACGGTCGAGCCGATCATGGGTGTGCGGTTCTGGGACCCGGGGGTCGCCATCGACACCGAGGACGTGACGGTCGCCTTCGAGGGCGGGCGTCCGGTCACGATCAACGGCGTTCGTTTCGACGACCCGGTCGCGCTCGTCCACGAGGCGAACGCGATCGGTGGCCGGCACGGCCTGGGCATGTCGGACCAGATCGAGAACCGGATCATCGAGGCCAAGTCGCGCGGGATCTACGAGGCGCCGGGGATGGCTCTGCTGTTCATCGCGTACGAGCGGCTGGTCAACGCGATCCACAACGAGGACACGATCGCCAACTACCACGCCGAGGGGCGCCGACTCGGTCGGCTGCTGTACGAGGGGCGCTGGCTCGACCCGCAGGCGCTGATGATGCGCGAGTCGATCCAGCGGTGGATCGCCTCGGTCGTCACGGGTGAGGTGACGCTGCGGCTGCGCCGTGGCGAGGACTACACGATCCTGCGCACCGACGGCCCGGCGTTCTCGTACCACCCGGAGAAGCTGTCGATGGAGCGCACGGAGTCGGCCGCGTTCGGCCCGACCGATCGCATCGGTCAGCTCACGATGCGCAACCTCGACATCGCCGACTCGCGGGACAAGCTCGAGATGTACGCGAAGCAGCCGGTCGACCAGGGCCAGGTGCTGGTCGAGCACGGCACCCTGTTCGGTGCGCTGCCTGCGGGCGGGGCCGACGTCATCACGGACAACCCGTCGGTGGCCGGCGACGAGGAGGCCGCGCTGGACAGTGCCGCGATGGAAGTCGGGACGGACTGACGTGGCGGGATCGTCCGGTGCGTTGTGGGGCGGCCGGTTCGCCGGCGGCCCGGCGGATGCCTTGGCCGAGCTGTCCCGCTCGACACACTTCGACTGGCGGTTGGCCCGCCACGACCTGGCCGGGTCGCGCGCGCACGCGCGGGTGCTGCACGGTGCGGGTCTGCTGGACGACGGCCAGCTCGCGGGGATGCTGTCGGCCCTCGGGGCGCTGGACGCGGACGTGGCCTCGGGTGCCTTCGTCGCCGGTCCCGACGACGAGGACGTGCACAGCGCTCTCGAGCGTGGCCTGATCGAGCGTGCCGGGCCGGACCTGGGCGGTCGGTTGCGGGCCGGTCGCTCGCGCAACGACCAGATCGCGACCTTGATCCGGATGTACCTGCGCGAGCAGGCCAGGCTCCTGGCCGGTCGGGTGCTCGACGTGGTCGACGCGCTGGTCGCGCAGGCCGACGCCGCGGGCGACGCGCCGATGCCCGGCCGCACGCACCTGCAGCATGCGCAGCCCGTCCTGCTCGCCCACCACCTGCTCGCGCACGCCTGGCCGTTGCTGCGGGACGTCGCGCGCTGGGTCGACTGGGACGCCCGGGCGGCGGTCTCGCCGTACGGGTCGGGTGCGCTGGCGGGTTCGTCACTCGGGCTCGACCCGTCCGCGGTGGCGGCGGAGCTCGGCTTCGACGCGCCCGTGGCCAACTCGATCGACGGGACGGCGTCACGCGACGTGGTCGCGGAGTTCGCCTTCGTGGCGACGATGGTCGGGATCGACCTGTCCCGCTTGGCCGAGGAGGTCATCCTCTGGGCGACCAAGGAGTTCGGCTTCGTCACTCTCGACGACGCCTACTCGACGGGGTCGAGCATCATGCCGCAGAAGAAGAACCCCGATGTCGCCGAGCTCGCTCGCGGCAAGGCGGGCCGGTTGCTCGGCGACCTCACCGGTCTCCTCGGCACGCTCAAGGGGCTCCCGCTGGCGTACAACCGCGACCTCCAGGAGGACAAGGAGCCGGTGTTCGACCAGGTCGACACCCTCGACGTGCTGCTCCCGGCCTTCGCCGGGATGGTCGCGACGCTGCGCTTCGACACGGTGCGGATGGCCGACCTGGCTCCGCAGGGCTTCGCGCTGGCGACCGACGTCGCGGAGTGGCTCGTGCGGCAGGGCGTGCCGTTCCGGGTCGCGCACGAGGTGGCAGGTGCCTGCGTCCGGGCCTGTGAGCAGCACGACCCGCCGATCGAGCTGTGGGACCTGTCCGATGCCGACCTGGCCGCGATCTCGCCGCACCTGACGCCCGCCGTGCGCGAGGTGCTCAGTGTCGGCGGATCGCTCGCCTCCCGGTCCTCGGTCGGTGGCACGGCGCCGTCGCGGGTCGCCGAGCAGCTGGTCGCCGCACGCGCGGAGGCCGGCCGGCTGCGTGCCTGGGTGGCGGCGGGGCGCACCGCGTGACGTGCGACGGCGGGCGGCCCTCGGAGCCGGCTCGCCTCGGCGCGATCGCGGCTCGGGTGCGCGACGCCGAGCCCGGCCTGGGCGCGGTCCGGCTGGTGTGCGTCGACGGTCCCGCCGGTTCCGGCAAGACGACGCTCGCCGAGCGGCTCGCCGAACGGCTGCGCGCGGACGGCTGGGTCGTCGCGGTGCTGCACCTCGACGACCTGTACGAGGGTTGGTCCGGGCTGGGCGGTGTGTGGGACCGGGTGGAGTCCCAGGTCCTCGGGCCTCTCCGGGAGGGCGCAGCGGGGCGGTGGCAGCGCTACGACTGGGGGACCGGTGCCTTCGCGGAGTGGCACGACCTGCCGGTGCCCGAGGTGCTCGTGCTCGAGGGCTGCGGGGCAGCCCCCGCGGCGGTCGACCCCCGCGCAGCGCTCCGCCTCTTCGTCGAGGCACCGCCCCGGCTCCGGCTGCGCCGCGGCGTGGCGCGCGACGGCGAGCAGCTGCGCGCCGAGTGGGTGCGCTGGCAGGTGCACGAGGCCGCGCACTTCGCGACCGAGCGCACGCGAGAGCGTGCCGACCTGGTCCTCGACGGCACGGCACCGGTCCAACCATGAGCGGTCCGTCGGCCCGGGTGACCGAACGGGCGTGGTTCGACCGGCCGGTCCTCGAGGTCGCGGCGGACCTGCTCGGGGCCGTGCTGCGGGTCGTGCGGGGGGACGGCGTGGTCGCGGTCCGGCTGACTGAGGTCGAGGCCTACGGCGGCGCCGACGACCCGGGCTCGCACGCGTTCCGGGGGCGATCGGCACGCAACGCCGTGATGTTCGGCGAGCCGGGCCACCTGTACGTCTACCGCCATCTCGGCCTGCACCGGTGCGTCAACGTGGTGACCGGGCCGGCCGGGCAGGCGTCCGCCGTGCTGCTCCGTGCCGGGCAGGTGGTGGAGGGCGTCGACGCGGCGACGGCGCGTCGGTCCGCCGAGGGCGTGGTGCGGCGGGAGGTGGACCTTGCGCGCGGCCCCGCCCGGCTCGCGGTCGCGCTGGGCCTGGTGCTCGCCGACGACGGCTCGGACCTGCTCGGAAAAGGGATCGAGCTGGCCCCGACGCGTGTGACAGGGTTCCGCAGCGGCCCTCGGGTCGGCGTCGCCGGCCCGGGTGGCGACCCGGAGCGGTTCCCGTGGCGCCTGTGGGTCCCCGACGATCCGACGGTCTCGGCGTTCCGTCCGGGCGTCCGGCGTCGCCGCACGCCGGACGGGTGAGGCGAGCGCCGTCGCGGGCACGGCACACTAGGGGGCGGTCGTGACGACGAAGGAGCATGTGGTGCACATCCTGGACGAGCTGCGCTGGCGCGGTCTGGTCGCGCAGTCCACCGACGAGCAGGCCCTGCGCGACGCGCTCGAGTCGGGGCCGGTCACCGTCTACTGCGGGTTCGACCCCACGGCTCCGAGCCTGCACCACGGTCATCTCGTCCAGCTGGTGCTGCTGCGCCACCTGCAACGGTCGGGGCACCGCGTGCTCGCACTGGTCGGCGGCGCGACCGGCATGATCGGCGATCCGCGGATGTCCGGCGAACGTGTGCTCAACAGCAAGGAGACGGTCGCCGAGTGGGTCGAGCGGCTGCGTGCTCAGATCTCGCGCTTCCTCGACTTCGACGGCGACAACCCGGCGCGGATGGTGAACAACCTCGACTGGACCGCCGAGCTGTCCGCGATCGACTTCCTGCGGGACATCGGCAAGCACTACCGGCTCGGCACCATGCTCGCGAAGGACACGGTTGCCCGGCGCCTCGCGAGCGACGAGGGCATCAGCTTCACCGAGTTCAGCTACCAGATCCTGCAGGGCCTGGACTACCTCGAGCTGAACCGGCGGTACGGCTGCACGCTGCAGACCGGCGGCAACGACCAGTGGGGGAACCTGCTCTCCGGGGTCGAGCTCATCCGGAAGGCCGAGCAGACCGGCGTGCACGCGCTCACGACACCGTTGATCACGAAGTCCGACGGCACGAAGTTCGGCAAGACCGAGGGTGGGGCCGTGTGGCTCGCCCCGGACATGATGACCCCGTACGCCTTCTACCAGTTCTGGATCAACACGGACGACGCGGACGTGGTCGGCTACCTCAAGACGTTCACCTTCCGTACCCGCGAGGAGGTCGAGGAGCTCGAGCGTGCGGTCGTCGAACGCCCGCATGCGCGTGAGGCCCAGCGGGTACTGGCCGGCGACGTGACGACCCTGGTGCACGGCCGCGCCGCGACCGACGCAGTGGTCGCGGCGAGCCAGGCACTGTTCGGCCGGGGAGACCTGGCCGAGCTGGACGAGTCGACTCTCGCGGCCGCAGTTGCGGAGCTGCCTCGCGCGGTCGTGCCGGAGGAGCCGGTCCAGGTCATCGACCTGCTCGCCGAAGCGGGACTCGTGGCGGGCCGGGGCGCCGGCCGACGGGCCGTCGCCGAAGGTGGGGTGTCGATCAACAACGTGCGGGTGACCGACCCGGATGCACTGCTGGACGCCTCGCAGCTGCTGCACGGTCGTTGGGCGGTGCTGCGCCGAGGCAAGCGGACCTTGGCCGTCGCCGAAGCCGTCTCCGGGTAGTGGTCCGGGCGGGATCGGCACCACCGAGCGTCTTCGCAGGTCAGACGGCGTTTCCGCGGCGCGACACGCCCGGGCGTCAGCCGATTTGACGACGTCCCTGGGGGTGCGTAATGTTTCTCCCCGTCGCCCAGACGGGAGGAACGGACAGCAGAGCGGATCACCGCTCGCCGGCCGGTCCCGCAGGGCGAAAACCCCGGTAGGATCTGTCCTGGCGCTGATGCGTCCGAACGGTCGCGCCAGGGATCGGGAAGCCCGAGACGAGCCGCGAACGCGGTTTGACAGAGGCAAACCGAGCAGATAGATTAGAGAGGTTGCCTCGGGAACGGGTCGAAGGGCCCGGAACGATGCGCGTCCGCTCCTTGAGAACTCAACAGCGTGCCAAAAGTCGATGCCAACTGTCGGCGGAGGGCAAGGAATGGGACCGACGGTCCCTGACTGAAACCCCCGGTCGACGTGGTAGCGACAAGTGACAAACGTCAGTTTTGTTATTTGATCGATGCCAGATCATCTGGCCCCTCGGGGCCTTTCTCCAGTCGGTTAGCCCCGCGTCTCGACGCGGGTGACCAACAGACATTCACGGAGAGTTTGATCCTGGCTCAGGACGAACGCTGGCGGCGTGCTTAACACATGCAAGTCGAACGGTGACCTCGGAGCTTGCTCCGGGTGATCAGTGGCGAACGGGTGAGTAACACGTGACCAACCTGCCCCCGACTCTGGGATAACCCCGGGAAATCGGAGCTAATACCGGATATGAGGCGCACAGGCATCTGGGCGTCTGGAAAGAATTTCGGTCGGGGATGGGGTCGCGGCCTATCAGCTAGTTGGTGGGGTAAAGGCCTACCAAGGCGACGACGGGTAGCCGGCCTGAGAGGGCGACCGGCCACACTGGGACTGAGACACGGCCCAGACTCCTACGGGAGGCAGCAGTGGGGAATATTGCACAATGGGCGCAAGCCTGATGCAGCGACGCCGCGTGAGGGATGACGGCCTTCGGGTTGTAAACCTCTTTCAGCAGGGAAGAAGCGCAAGTGACGGTACCTGCAGAAGAAGCGCCGGCTAACTACGTGCCAGCAGCCGCGGTAATACGTAGGGCGCAAGCGTTGTCCGGAATTATTGGGCGTAAAGAGCTCGTAGGCGGTCTGTCGCGTCTGCTGTGAAAACCCGAGGCTCAACCTCGGGCCTGCAGTGGGTACGGGCAGACTAGAGTGCGGTAGGGGAGACTGGAATTCCTGGTGTAGCGGTGGAATGCGCAGATATCAGGAGGAACACCGATGGCGAAGGCAGGTCTCTGGGCCGCAACTGACGCTGAGGAGCGAAAGCGTGGGGAGCGAACAGGATTAGATACCCTGGTAGTCCACGCCGTAAACGTTGGGCACTAGGTGTGGGGCTCATTCCACGAGTTCCGTGCCGCAGCAAACGCATTAAGTGCCCCGCCTGGGGAGTACGGCCGCAAGGCTAAAACTCAAAGGAATTGACGGGGGCCCGCACAAGCGGCGGAGCATGCGGATTAATTCGATGCAACGCGAAGAACCTTACCAAGGCTTGACATATACCGAAAACTCATGGAGACATGGGGTCCTTACGGGCGGTATACAGGTGGTGCATGGTTGTCGTCAGCTCGTGTCGTGAGATGTTGGGTTAAGTCCCGCAACGAGCGCAACCCTCGTCCTATGTTGCCAGCACATCATGGTGGGGACTCATAGGAGACTGCCGGGGTCAACTCGGAGGAAGGTGGGGATGACGTCAAATCATCATGCCCCTTATGTCTTGGGCTTCACGCATGCTACAATGGCCGGTACAAAGGGCTGCGATACCGCAAGGTGGAGCGAATCCCAAAAAGCCGGTCTCAGTTCGGATTGGGGTCTGCAACTCGACCCCATGAAGTCGGAGTCGCTAGTAATCGCAGATCAGCAACGCTGCGGTGAATACGTTCCCGGGCCTTGTACACACCGCCCGTCAAGTCACGAAAGTCGGTAACACCCGAAGCCGGTGGCCCAACCCTTGTGGAGGGAGCCGTCGAAGGTGGGACCAGCGATTGGGACTAAGTCGTAACAAGGTAGCCGTACCGGAAGGTGCGGCTGGATCACCTCCTTTCTAAGGAGCATCTGGCGCCCTCGAGGCGTCCAGGGCCTACTACTCGGACGATCGTTCCGAGGTGGGTAGCTCAAGGGTGGAACATCGACTATTGGCACCGCGCACCTACTGCCTCAGTACCTCCTTCGGGAGCGGAACCTGGCGACGAGGGCGCGGTGCCGGCACGCTGTTGGGTCCTGAGGGAACGGGCGAGAGCCTGACCTCGGGCCGGCCGGGTGGCCGGTACGTCGGACCGTCATGAACGGATGAACCGCCTCGACTCGTCGGGGCAGGCGCCGGGAGATGACGGGCCCGCCCGTAGCTTGAGAACTGCACAGTGGACGCGAGCATCTTTGTAAGTCTTTGTGGCAAGTCTTCAAGGGCGATTGGTGGATGCCTTGGCACTAGGAGCCGAAGAAGGACGTAGCAGCCTGCGATAAGCCTCGGGGAGTTGGCAAGCGAACCGTGATCCGAGGATTTCCGAATGGGGGAACCCAGCTGGAGTCATGTCCAGTTACCCACGTCTGAATATATAGGGCGTGTGGAGGGAACGTGGGGAAGTGAAACATCTCAGTACCCACAGGAAGAGATATTCCGTTAGTAGTGGCGAGCGAAAGCGGAAGAGGCCAAACCGTTGGTGTGTGATAGCCGGCAGGCGTTGCATCAGCGGGGTTGTGGGACCTCTTGGGAAGTTCTGCCGAACTTCCAGGGAGTCAGAAAATCGCGTGATAGTCGAAGGGCATTGAAAGGCCCGGCACAGAGGGTGCAACCCCCGTAGACGAAATCGTGCGATCTCCCGAGAGTCATCCCAAGTAGCACGGGGCCCGAGAAATCCCGTGTGAATCTGCAGAGACCACTCTGTAAGCCTAAATACTACCTAGTGACCGATAGCGGACCAGTACCGTGAGGGAAAGGTGAAAAGTACCCCGGGAGGGGAGTGAAATAGTACCTGAAACCGGTCGCCTACAATCCGTCGGAGCCTCCCTAGCAGGGGTGACGGCGTGCCTTTTGAAGAATGAGCCTGCGAGTTAGTGGTACGTGGCGAGGTTAACCCGTGTGGGGAAGCCGTAGCGAAAGCGAGTCCGAATAGGGCGATTCAGTCGCGTGCTCTAGACCCGAAGCGAAGTGATCTAGCCATGGGCAGGTTGAAGCGCGGGTAAGACCGCGTGGAGGACCGAACCCACCTGGGTTGAAAACCGGGGGGATGACCTGTGGTTAGGGGTGAAAGGCCAATCAAACTTCGTGATAGCTGGTTCTCCCCGAAATGCATTTAGGTGCAGCGTCACGTGTTTCTTGCCGGAGGTAGAGCTACTGGATGGCCAATGGGCCCCAAAAGGTTACTGACGTCAGCCAAACTCCGAATGCCGGTAAGTGAGAACGTGGCAGTGAGACTGCGGGGGATAAGCTCCGTAGTCGAGAGGGAAACAGCCCAGACCACCAGCTAAGGCCCCTAAGCGTATGCTAAGTGGGAAAGGATGTGGAGTTGCACAGACAACCAGGAGGTTGGCTTAGAAGCAGCCACCCTTGAAAGAGTGCGTAATAGCTCACTGGTCAAGTGATTCCGCGCCGACAATGTAGCGGGGCTCAAGTATACCGCCGAAGCTGTGGCATTCACACAACAGCCAGGTCTTCGTGATCCAGGCGTGTGGATGGGTAGGGGAGCGTCGTGTGGCGAGTGAAGTCGCGGGGGAACCCAGCGGTGGACGCCACACGAGTGAGAATGCAGGCATGAGTAGCGAAAGACGGGTGAGAAACCCGTCCGCCGAATGACCAAGGGTTCCAGGGCCAGGTTAATCCGCCCTGGGTAAGTCGGGACCTAAGGCGAGGCCGACAGGCGTAGTCGATGGACAACGGGTTGATATTCCCGTACCGGCGAAGAACCGCCCATACCGAACCCGGTGATGCTAAGCGCCCAAAGCCACGTAGATCCCTTCGGGGACGTCGTGGTGGAGCGCGCGACCCGAACCGGTAGTAGGTAAGCGTATTAACAGGGGTGACGCAGGAAGGTAGTCCAGCCGTCGCGATGGTTGACGACGGGCAAGGTTGTAGGGCGAGGTGTAGGCAAATCCGCACCTCCTGTGCCTGAGAACCGACGCGGACCGCATATGCGGGTAGTGGATGATCCTATGCTGCCAAGAAAAGCCTCGACGCGAGGTTCTAGCCGCCCGTACCCCAAACCGACTCAGGTGGTCAGGTAGAGAATACCAAGGCGATCGAGAGAATCGTGGTTAAGGAACTCGGCAAAATGCCCCCGTAACTTCGGGAGAAGGGGGGCCTGAGGCGTGAAGGCACTTGCTGCCGGAGCGCTTGAGGGCCGCAGAGACCAGGGAGAAGCGACTGTTTACTAAAAACACAGGTCCGTGCGAAGTTGCAAAACGATGTATACGGACTGACGCCTGCCCGGTGCTGGAAGGTTAAGAGGACGGGTCAGCTCTTCGGAGCGAAGCTCAGAATTTAAGCCCCAGTAAACGGCGGTGGTAACTATAACCATCCTAAGGTAGCGAAATTCCTTGTCGGGTAAGTTCCGACCTGCACGAATGGCGTAACGACTTCTCCGCTGTCTCAACCGCGAACTCGGCGAAATTGCACTACGAGTAAAGATGCTCGTTACGCGCAGCAGGACGGAAAGACCCCGGGACCTTTACTATAGCTTGGTATTGGTGTTCGGTACGGCTTGTGTAGGATAGGTGGGAGACTGTGAAGCCGGCACGCCAGTGTCGGTGGAGTCAACGTTGAAATACCACTCTGGTCGTTCTGGATATCTAACCTCGGTCCGTAATCCGGATCAGGGACAGTGCCTGGTGGGTAGTTTAACTGGGGCGGTTGCCTCCCAAAATGTAACGGAGGCGCTCAAAGGTTCCCTCAGCCTGGTTGGCAATCAGGTGGCGAGTGCAAGTGCACAAGGGAGCTTGACTGTGAGACTGACAGGTCGAGCAGGGACGAAAGTCGGAACTAGTGATCCGGCGGTGGCTTGTGGAAGCGCCGTCGCTCAACGGATAAAAGGTACCCCGGGGATAACAGGCTGATCTTGCCCAAGAGTCCATATCGACGGCATGGTTTGGCACCTCGATGTCGGCTCGTCGCATCCTGGGGCTGGAGTAGGTCCCAAGGGTTGGGCTGTTCGCCCATTAAAGCGGTACGCGAGCTGGGTTTAGAACGTCGTGAGACAGTTCGGTCCCTATCCGCTGCGCGCGCAGGAAACTTGAGAAGGGCTGTCCCTAGTACGAGAGGACCGGGACGGACGAACCTCTGGTGTGCCAGTTGTTCCGCCAGGAGCACGGCTGGTTAGCTACGTTCGGAAGGGATAACCGCTGAAAGCATCTAAGCGGGAAGCCTGCTTCAAGATGAGGTTTCCATGGGGTTCGCCCCGAGAGGCTCCCAGCTAGAACACTGGGTTAATAGGCCGGATGTGGAAGTGTGGACTAACGACACATGCAGCTGACCGGTACTAATAAGCCGATGACTTGACACACACTTACATTGCTACGCGTCCACTGTGCGGTTCCCGAGATACGGTCGGGAACCCGATTGACATCTCCATAGAGTTTCGGCGGTCATAGCGA
Source organism: Actinotalea endophytica (assembly GCF_025717005.1). Classification (GTDB taxonomy): domain Bacteria; phylum Actinomycetota; class Actinomycetes; order Actinomycetales; family Cellulomonadaceae; genus Actinotalea. The sequence goes on along the minus strand of NZ_JAOVZU010000002.1, from coordinate 88,181 downwards.
GGGGGAAACGCCCGGCTCCATTCCGAACCCGGAAGCTAAGCCCCTCTGCGCCGATGGTACTGCACTGGTGACGGTGTGGGAGAGTAGGTCGCCGCCGAACATTTCTTCAGAAAAGGCCACCCCGCTGGGGTGGCCTTTTCTGCTTTCTGACCGCGTCCAGCTGGCGACGCGGCACACGGTACGTGCGCGTGAGACCATGGCGGCTGCGCTGAGAGGATGGTGAGCGGTGGCCGGCGACGAGCGACCCAGGGGCGGCAGGGGTGCACGCGAGGGGTCCGGCGGTGGCCGGGGCCGTGGTCCGAGTGACGGTTCCGGCGCCGGCCAGCGTGGCGGAGGCTCTGCACGCGGAGGCGGATCTGCGGGACGGTCTTGGTCCGCCGGTGGCACGTCGCGCGACGCGGGCGAACGCGGTACCGGTCGGGACCGGAGCAGCGCTGATCGCCAGGACCGCCAGGACCGCCAGGCTGGTGCGCGTGGTGTCGGCCGCGGACAGAGTTCGAGCGGGCGGAGCAACGGGGCGTCAGGTCAACGCTCGACGGCCGGCTCGAGTGGCACGCGGGGTGAGCGCGGCACCGGTGTGCGTGGCTCCGGCGCCGGTTCGCGCGGTGGGTCCGGGGACGGGCGCGGGCGGCCGGGTGGTTCGGAACGGCGCGGGCGCGCGCCGGGCGAGGCGTCCGGTGGAGAAGGCACCCGGGAGCGGGGCGGTTCCCGACCCGGGCGCCCGAGTGGGCGTTCTGGACAGGTGAGCGACGAGCGCGGCGGTCGTTCGGGGCAGGTGCGTGATGAGCGCGGTGGTCGTTCGGGGCAGGTGCGTCGTGATCGCGGTGGGCGTTCGGGTGTCGAGCCGGGCCGGCGACCGACTGCCCGCGACGGAGCCGCAGCAGACTCGCTGCGGCCGCGAGCGCCTGAGATTCCGCGGGAGGTCGAGGCGTCGGATCTCGATCGGGCGGCGCGTTCTCGCCTGCGGACGCTGAGCAAGGACAATGCCGAGGGTGTCGCGCGGCACCTCGTGATGGCCGGTCGTCTCCTGGACGAAGACCCGGAGCTCGCGTATCAGCATGCCCAGGCCGCCGTCCGGCGCGCGGGAAGAGTCGACGTCGTTCGTGAGGCTGCGGGCATCGCCGCGTACCACACGGGTCGGTACGCGGAGGCGCTCCGCGAGCTCAGGACCGTGCGTCGGCTGAGCGGGTCGGCTGAGCACCTGCCGGTGATGGCCGACTGCGAGCGCGGCCTGGGCCGGCCGGAGCGCGCGATCGCGCTCGCGAAGGACGAAGGCGTCGCGACCCTGGACCGTACGGCGAAGGTCGAGCTCGCGATGGTGGTCGCCGGAGCCAGGCTCGATCTGAAGGACCCCGAAGGGGCCCTGGTCGCACTCAACACCCCGGAGGCTCGCTCCGCGAAGGGCGAGCTCGCCGTGCGGGTCGCCCAGGTCCGGGTCGACGCGCTCGAGGCCGCTGGGCGACCGGACGACGCCGCCGAGCTCCGGTCGTCGCTCCCGGTCGACGAGGACGAGCTGGTTCTCGTGGACCTCGACGACGACGACGAGGAGCCGGATCCGGACGGTGCGGACCCAACCGGCGGCGGAGCCGGGGCGGAGAGCGCGAAGTGAGCGTCGGGCTGCTCGGCGCGGATCGACCCCTTGCCGAGCTGCACGACCTTGCCCTGGTCGACCTCGACGGGGTCGCCTACCGAGGGAAGAACCCGATCCCGTACGCCGCCGAGGGTCTGGCAGGCGCGCGCGGGCTGGGCATGCACCTCGTCTTCGTGACGAACAACTCGTCGCGCGAGCCCGGATCGGTGGCCGAGCAGCTCACCGGCCTGGACATCCCGTGCGACCCCATCGACGTGATGACCGCCGCACAGGCGGCGGCCGCTGTGCTCGCCGACCGACTCGACCTGGGGAGCCGTGTGCTCGTGGTCGGCGGCGCAGGGCTCGCGACGGCCGTGCGGGAGGCGGGCTTCGAGGTCGTCAGCCGCGCTGACGCCCGGCCGGCTGCGGTCGTGCAGGGGTACGCAGCGGACGTCGGCTGGCCGCAGCTCGCCGAGGCCACCTACGCGATCCGGGCCGGAGCGTGGTTCGTCGCGAGCAACCTCGACCGGACGCTCCCGACCGAGCACGGCTTCGCTCCGGGCAACGGTTCGTTGGTCGCGGCGGTGCAGACGGCGACCGACGTCGTCCCGACCAACTGCGGCAAGCCGGAACCCACGATGTACCAGCTCGCTGCGCGGCGCCACGGTGCCCGCAACCCGCTCGTGGTCGGCGATCGTCTGGACACCGACCTCGCCGGTGCGCGGGCCGCGGACTATCCCGGGCTGCACGTCATCACCGGTGTGAGCTCGGCGCGGGACGCCGTGCTGGCCCGGCCCGCCGAACGACCCCACTACCTTGCGGCGGACCTGCGCGGCCTGCTCACCACGCATCCCGCACCGCTGCGTGACGGCGAGTGGTGGCGATGCGGCTCCGCTGCCGCGCGGGTCACCGACGGTCGACTGGAACTGGCCGACCGGGGCACCCTGATCGACCGGGCCCGCGCCGCGTGCGCCGCGGGATGGGACGCCGCCGACACGGGCGCGCCGTTCGACCCCGACACGGTGCCCGACCTGGCGGTGGACGAGGCGTGACTCGCCCCCGCGGAAGGTAGCGTGGTCCCGGACACGAGCAGGAGGGACCGGCGTGGAGCACGACGAGACCACGGGCGCGGGCGCGCCGTCCGTGGCCGACGCCTCGGCGAAGGAGCCCGCGCCGAGCGCGGTCGATGACATCGAGGTGCTGCTCGAGGGCGTACGCGACCTACCGTTGCGCGAGCAGGTCGTCGTCTTCGAGCAGGTGCACACCACCCTCACCGACCGGTTGAGCGAGCGCGAGGCGTGACCAGGCTGGACGCCGAGCTCGTCCGGCGTGGACTGGCTCGCTCGCGGCGTCGCGCCGCCGAGCTGGTCGAAGCCGGACGGGTGCTGGTCGACGGCAGCCCGGCTGCCAAGCCGGCCCGCGCTGTCGCGCCCACGGCAGAGCTCACTGTCGCCCCGGGCGACGAGTACGTCTCGCGTGGCGCCCACAAGCTGCTTGGCGCGTTCGATGATCTGGCCGCGCTCGGGACCCCCGTCGTGGTCGCCTCCGCGAGGTGCCTGGACGCAGGAGCGTCGACCGGCGGGTTCACCCAGGTCCTGCTCGAGGCCGGCGCGGCGCACGTCGACGCCGTCGACGTGGGGCACGGGCAGGCCGCGCCCGAGATCGCCGCCGACCCGAGGGTCACGGTGCGCGAGGGCGTCAACGTTCGCCACCTCGTCCCCGCAGATCTCACGGGTCCTCCGGACCTGGTCGTGGCCGATCTCTCGTTCATCTCCCTCACCCTCGTCCTCGACGCCCTGATCGGGGTCACCGCGCCCGGGGCCCACCTGCTCGTGCTGGTCAAGCCGCAGTTCGAGGTCGGTCGCGAACGACTCGGAGCGGACGGTGTGGTCACGTCCGACGCGCTGCGGGCCGAGGCCGTTCTCGCCGTGGCCGACGCGGTTCCCCAGCACGTCCGCATCGACGCCGTCCTGCCGAGCCGGCTGCCCGGACCGGCCGGGAACCGCGAGTACTTCCTGCACCTCGTCGTCACCGACGACGCCTCGCGCGACCCGCGCGACCAGCTCGTGGCCGCCGTCGACGCGGCCGTGGCCGGCCGTGCAGCACTCGTGCGCCCGATGCGTACGCCCAGGAGGGACTCATGACTCGATCGGTGCTCGTCGTCGCGCACCTGCACCACCCGGAGGCCGTCGCGGCCACCGAGCTCGCGGTGCGGACGCTCGAAGAGGTCGGCATGCGTGCCGTCACCGAGGACGAGTTCGAGTACGGCAGCCCGCTCGAAGCGGTGCTCGTGCTCGGTGGCGACGGCACGATCCTCCGTGCGGCGGAGCTCGCGCGCGGCAGCGGGGCGCCGCTCGTCGGGGTGAACTTCGGCCACGTGGGATTCCTCGCCGAGACCGAGCGCGAGCAGGTCGACGACGTCGTACGTCGCGTCGCGACCGGGGACTACGAGGTCGAGGAGCGCGGCACGATCGAGATCACGGTGCACCGGCCCGGAGCCCCACCGGTCACCGACTGGGCGCTCAACGAGGCAGCCGTGGAGAAGTCCGATCGGACCCGGATGGTCGCCGTGGCCATCGAGGTCGACGGCCGTCCGCTGTCCTCGTTCGGCTGCGACGGGGTCATCATGTCGACCTCGACCGGATCGACCGCGCACGCGTTCTCCGCCGGCGGGCCGGTCGTGTGGCCCGACGTGGACGCGATGGTGCTGGTCCCGGTCTCGGCCCATGCGCTGTTCGCGCGTCCGCTCGTCGTGGGACCGCAGTCCGTCCTGGCGGTCGAGATCGTCCGGCGGTCGTCCAGTGCGGGGCTGCTGTGCACCGACGGGCACCGTCGGATCGACCTGCCGGTCGGATCCCGGGTCGAGGTGCGGCGGGGAGCCGACCCGGTCCGGCTCGCCAGGCTGAGTCCCGCGCCGTTCACCGATCGGCTGGTGTCCCGGTTCTCGCTGCCGGTCCAGGGTTGGAGGGGCTGGGCCGGGGAGCACGGGGTCACCACGTGATCTCCGAACTGCGGATCGGCGATCTCGGAGTCATCGAAGAGGCCACGATCCCGCTGTCTCCCGGCTTGACCGTGATCACCGGCGAGACCGGCGCCGGGAAGACGATGGTGCTGTCCGGCCTCTCGCTCATTCTCGGCGGCCGGGCCGACGCCTCGGTGGTGCGGTCGGGCGCCGACCGAGCGCGTGCCGAGGGGCGGTTCCTGGTCGACCCGGCGTCCGAGGTCGCCGAACGCGCGAGGGAGGCCGGTGCCGAGCTCGACGAGGACGGCACGCTCGTGGTGCTGAGGACCGTCGCCCAGGGCAGGTCGCGCACCGTGCTCGGTGGAGTCGGGGTCCCCGTCGCGGTCCTTGCCGGGCTCGCGGACACCCTGGTCACGGTGCACGGACAGGCCGATCAGGCGCGCTTGCGTTCGCCGCGCCACCAGCGTGCCGCGCTCGACGCCTTCGCGGGCGCACCGCACCTCGTCGCGCTCGAGGAGCACCGCTCCGCCTGGGCCAGGCGGCAGGACGCCGCGTCCGAGCTCGCCGAGCTCGACCGCACGATGGCCGAACGTCGTCGCGAGGCGGAGCTGCTCCGGGTCGGGCTGGCCGAGGTGGAGCGGGTGAACCCGCAGCCGGGCGAGGACACCGAGCTCGCAGCGGAGGCCGAGCGCCTCGCGCACCTCGAGGACGTGCGGGCCGCCGCGGCCCGTGCGCACGGTGCGCTGAGCGGTGGCGACGGACCGGACGAGCCCGGCGCATCCGGGTTGGTGGACCAGGCCCGGCGGGCCGCGGACGCGGTTGCGTCGCACGACGTGACCTTGGCCGGCCTCACCGAGCGCCTCGCCGAGGTGGGCTACCTGCTCGACGACCTCGCGGCCGAGCTGTCCGGGTACGCCGACACGCTCGAAGCAGATCCCGGCCGCCTCGACCAGGTCCAGGCACGGCGCGCCGAGCTCTCCACCCTGGCCCGCGCGCACGGCGGGACCGTGGACGACGTCCTCACCTGGGTCGAGGCGGCCGGTCCGCGGCTCCTCGAGCTCGACCAGGGCGACGACCGGCGGGCCGCTCTCGCAGCGGAGCTGGCCGACCTCGACGCGACGCTCGCCGCGACCGCCGCCAGGGTGACGGCCGGCCGCGCCGATGCCGCGGGGCGGCTCGCGGCGACCGTGACCGACGAGCTGGCCGGCCTGGCCATGGCGGACGCCACGTTCGGGGTCGTGCTGCGAGAGCTGCCCGAGATCGGGCCGTGGGGCGCCGAAGACGTCGAGATGACCCTCGTCGGTCATGCGGGCGCTCCGCCGAGGCCCCTCGGGCAGGGCGCGTCCGGGGGTGAGCTCTCCCGGGTCATGCTCGCGGTCGAGGTCGCTCTCGCCACCGCGCCCGACGCGCAGCGCCCCTCGACGTTCGTCTTCGACGAGGTCGACGCGGGCGTCGGCGGTCGCGCGGCGGTCGAGGTCGGGCGACGGCTCGCGGAGCTCGCCCGGCACAGCCAGGTCGTCGTGGTGACCCACCTCGCGCAGGTCGCCGCCTACGCGGACCAGCACCTCGTGGTCAGCCGCTCCAGCAAGCAGGGTGTCGACGTCGTGACCGCGTCCGACGTGCGCCGGGTCGACGGCGCCGATCGGGTCGCCGAGCTGGCACGGATGCTGTCCGGCACGGACTCGGCCACGGCGCTCGAGCACGCCGCCGAGCTCCTCGAGCGCTCCGTCGTGGGACGATGACCCGCGATGAGACTGCGATTCCGTTCCCGTGAGAGCCTGCCCGAACGCCCCGGACTGACCGGCACCGTTCGGGTCGACCCGCGCACCAAGAACCTCACCAAGCGGCTCAAGGCCGGCGAGATCGCCGTCATCGACCACCTCGATCTCGACCGGGTCTCCGCGGAGGCGCTCGCGACCTGCCGACCGGTGGCCGTGCTCAACGCGGCCCGCTCGACGAGCGGCCGCTACCCGAACCTCGGCCCCGAGATCCTGCTGCAGGCAGGCATCACGCTGATCGACGACCTCGGCGCCGACGTCCTCACGCTCGTCGAGGGGCACCAGGTCCGCGTCGAGGGCGGGTCCGTCTACGACGGCGATCGCCTCGTCGCCGAGGGTGTCGTGCAGGACGCGGGCTCGGTCGCCGCGGCGATGGAGGACGCGCGTGCCGGGCTCGCCGTGCAGCTCGAGTCGTTCGCCGCCAACACCATGGACTACCTGCGCAAGGAGCGCGAGCTCCTGCTGGACGGCGTGGGCGTCCCGGACGTGCGGACCGTGCTCCAGGGTCGGCAGGCGCTGATCGTGGTCCGCGGCTACCACTACCGGGAGGACCTCGTGGTGCTGCGTCCGTACATCCGGGAGTACCGGCCGGTGCTCATCGGGGTGGACGGCGGCGCCGACGCGATCCTCGAGGCGGGCTGGACACCGGACATGATCGTCGGCGACATGGACTCGGTCTCGGACAAGGCGCTGACCTGCGGTGCCGAGATCGTCGTGCACGCGTACCGCGACGGGCGGGCGCCCGGCGTGGAGCGGGTCGAGAAGCTCGGGGTCGACCCGGTCGTCTTCCCGGCGACCGGGACCAGCGAGGACGTCGCGATGCTGCTCGCCGACGACAAGGGCGCCGAGCTGATCGTCGCGGTCGGCACGCACGCGACCCTCGTGGAGTTCCTCGACAAGGGACGGGCCGGCATGGCGAGCACGTTCCTCACCAGGCTGCGAGTGGGTGGCAAGCTCGTCGACGCCAAGGGCGTGTCACAGCTGTACCGCCAGCGCATCGCCACCTGGCAGCTCGGCCTGCTGATCATCGCGGGCCTGCTCGCGCTCGGCGTCGCGCTCGCCTCGACCACCGCCGGGCAGACCCTGTTCGGCCTCGTGGGCGCCTGGTTCGACGACGTGTGGTCGTCCCTGGGCGGCCTGTTCGGTGGCGCGGGATGACCCGCACCGCTGCTGACCCGGAGAGCAACGCATGATCGACTTCCGCTATCACCTCGTCTCGCTCATCTCGGTGTTCCTCGCGCTCGCGGTGGGCATCGCCCTGGGCGCCGGTCCGCTCGAGGAGTCCATCGGCGACACCTTGACCGGGCAGGTCGACCAGCTGCGCGCCGAGAAGGACGACCTGCGTGCGCAGGTCGAGCAGCTGTCCGGAGAGCTCGACGACTCCGAGGCCGCACTCACCGCGCTCGGGCCGAGCGTGCTCGACGGCACGCTCGGCGGGCGACGGGTGGCGCTCGTCGTCCTGGACGAGGTCGACCAGTCCGTGGTCGAGCAGATCAGCCGTTCGGTCGGGCAGGCAGGCGGCACGGTCAGCGCGGTGGCGACAGTCACGCAGGCGTGGACCGACCCGACCCGCTCGACCTTCCGGCAGTCGCTCGCCGCGACGATGGTCACCTACCTCGACACCGTGCCACCCGCCGACGCGGGTACCGACACCGAGCTAGCCGAGGCGCTCGCGCAGGCGCTGACCACGCCTGAGCCGACCGACCCCGACGTGCTGTCGGAGCACGCCCAGGTGCTCCTGGACCTGTTCGGCGGCGACTCCGGCCTGGTCACGTTCTCCGACACCGTGACGGCGCCCGCCGACGCGATCGTCGTCGTGGCCGGCCCGATCAGCGCGGACGAGCCCGTGGCGACGCCGACCCCGGACTCGACGGCCACGTCCGACGTCCCGCAGGACGGGACCAGCGCCAGTGCCACCGCGACGGCCGAGGCGACTGCGACGGCCAGCGAGTCGGCGAGTGATACGGAGGTCGAGGCGCAGGTCGCCGCGTGGAGCGAGATCGCGCTCGCGTCGCAGCGTCGCAGCGACGGAGCGGTGGTCGTCACCGGGACCGTCTCGGACCCGGGGCTGGTGCTGTCGATCCGCACCGATGCGGACCTCTCCGGGCAGCTGTCCACGGTGGACAGCGTCCTCACGCCGGCCGGTGGGATCGCGGTCCCGCTGGCGCTCACCAACCGGATCTCGGGCACCGTCGGGCAGTACGGCTTCGGCCCGGACGCGAGCGACCCGATCCCGCCTCGCGTCGAGCTTCCGCCGATCGAGCGGACCCCTGAGGTCGTGGAGGAGCCGACGCCGTCCGACACGCAGCCCACCGAGGGCGCGGACGCGTCCACCGGGCAGGGCTGATGGCTCGCGCGCTGCTCTCCGGGCTGCTCGCGGCCGGGGGCACCGCACTCGCCCGGCGCGGTGCCGATGTCGTGGTGCGCCCCTCGGACGCGGCTGACGGCCGCTGGACGCGGACCAACCACCGCGGGGCACCCATCAGCCTGCTCGAGGGTCCCGCGGTCGGCGTGGGGCTGCTGGCGGGCGCCGTGGCGTGCCCGGGCCGGCTGGCGGCCGCGACGGCGCTGGCAGGCGCCGGCGGGCTCGCGTTCGGCCTGGTCGACGACCTCGCCGAGGACACCCGCCGGGCTCGCAAGGGCCTCAGAGGCCACCTGGGGGCGCTCGTGCACGGCGAGCTGACCACCGGCGGCCTCAAGGTGCTCGGTATCGGAGCCAGTGCGACGCTGGCGTCCGCCGTCCTGACCGGCCGCCCGAGTCGGGGAACCGTCCGGTGGGTCGTCGAGGTGCTGACCGGTGGCGCGCTCGTGGCCGCCACCGCGAACCTGGTCAACCTCCTCGACCTGCGCCCCGGCCGTGCGCTCAAGGCCGTCGGGATCGCCGCGGCACCGACCCTGCTCGGAGCGGGGGCACCCGCAGGCGCGGCGGTGCTGGGCGCCGCGGCGGCCGCGCTGCCGCGCGACCTCGCCGAGCGCGACATGCTGGGTGACGGGGGAGCGAACGCGTTGGGCGCCGGTCTCGGGGTCGCGGTCCTCGCGAGCACCGGGCCGCGGGCCAGGCTCGCGCTGCTGGCCGGGGCAGTGGCCCTCACGGTGGCGAGCGAGAAGGTGAGCTTCTCGGAGGTGATCGCGCGCACGCCGGGGTTGCGGGAGCTGGACGCGTGGGGTCGGCGGGCGTGACCTCGCAGGCCGTCGCGCGCGGTCGCGGCTCCGGGCTCCTGGGAGCGGCCGCCCTCATCGCCGGGGTGACCGTGCTGTCCCGGTTGCTCGGGTTCGGGCGGTGGTTGGCGCAGGCCGCCAGCGTCGGCGACGGTGCGATCGGCGACGCCTACAACTCGGCGAACCTGCTGCCCAACGTGCTCTTCGAGATCGCCGCGGGTGGCGCGCTCGCAGGAGCGGTCGTCCCGGTCCTCGCCGGGCTGGTCCAGCGTGGCGCCCGCGACGAGATCGACCGGATGGTCGCCGCGACGCTCGGCTGGACGTTGCTCGTGCTCGTCCCGCTCGGGGGACTGCTGGCCGCGTTCTCCGGGCCGATCGCCCAGGCGATCCCGGGAACCGACGGGCTCGAGCCCGTGGTCGCGTACTTCCTCCTGGTGTTCTCGGTGCAGGTGCCGCTGTACGGCACAGCGGTGCTCCTCTACGGCGTGCTCCAGGCACACCACCGGTTCTTCTGGCCGGCCTTCGCCCCCGCCCTCGCCTCGATCGTGACGATCGTCGCCTACCTGGTCTACGGCCGGCTCGCGGGTGGTGAGATCAACGACCCCGCCGCGCTCGCGCCCGGTGCGCTCGAGTGGCTCGCGTGGGGGACCACGGCGGGGGTGGCCGCGATGGTCGTCCCGCTGCTCGGCCCGGTGCGCGCGGCCGGGGTGCACCTGCGGCTGTCGCTGCGGTTCCCCGACGGGGCCGGGCGGCGTGTGCTGCGGCTCGCGGCGTCCGGCGTCGGCGGGCTCGTCGCGCAGCAGCTCGCCTACTTCGTCGCGATGCTGGTCGCCAACGCGCGCGGGGGCGACGGCACCTACACGGTGTACGCCTGGACCCAGGCCGTGTACCTGCTGCCGTACGCCGTGCTCGTCGTGCCGCTCGCGACCTCGACCTTCCCTCGGCTGGCCGCCGCCGCGCACGACCGGGTGAGGTTCGCGTCCCTCACCGCGATCACCACGCGGGCCGTGCTCGTGGCGGGTGGTCTCGGCGCCGCGGTGCTGGTCGCGGTGGCTCCGGCGGTGATGATCGTCTTCCTGACCATCCGGCCGCCCCACGACGGCACCAGCACGGTCGTCTGGATGGCGACGACGCTGGTCTGGATGGCGCCCGGGGTGGTCGGGTACGGGCTTCTGTTCCACGCCTCACGTGCGCTGTTCGCCCTCGAGCGGTCGCGCAGCGCGGTGGCCGGGATCGGCCTCGGCTGGCTGACGGTGTCGGTCGCGGCCGTCGTGCTCGCGAACACCGGGGAGTCCGGCTCGCAGCACACGCTGCTGGCCCTCGGCGCGGCGATGAGCCTCGGCATGTTGGTCGGTGCGGTCGCGCTGCTCTGGCTGCTGCGCCGGGCAGCGGGACCCGGGGCCCTGGCCGGGCTGGGGCGGACCGCGGCCGTGCTGGTGGTCGGTGCGGGTGTCGGCGCGGGTGCCGGTTACCTCGTCACGTTGAAGGCCGCAGGACTGCCGACACCGGGGTCGCCCGTTGCCGTCGTGCCGTCCCTGGACGCCTACCTCGCGGTCGGTCTCGTGCGGGCGCTGGCCGCGGCGGCCGCAGGGGGGATCGTCGCCGCTGCCGTGACGGTGGTCGCCGTCGTCCTCGGCGACCGTGGCACGCTGCTGGGGCTGCGCTCCGCACAGGCCGACGCGCCGGTCGATCCGGCGGTCGACCCACCGCTCGGCCGGGTGACGGGCGAGCCGCAGGAGGGGTCGCCGGCGGGGTTCGATCCGGGCGCGACCGCGCCCCTGGACGCGCCCCTGGACGCACCCCTCGACGCGCCCGCCGGCACACCCGACGCGCCCGCCGACGCACCCGGCACGCGCGACGACGCGCCCGGCACGCGCGACGACGCGCCCGCCGACGCGCCCGACACGCCCGACGACGCACCGCCCGGTGCGGGAGCGGGTCCCGGCGTCAGGTAGGCTGGAATCCCGTGGCAGAGCGCGCGATCTTCGGCCGGTCGGACACTACGACGCGGCACATCTTCGTCACCGGGGGCGTTGCCTCCTCACTGGGCAAGGGACTGACGGCTTCGAGCCTCGGTCGTCTTCTCCGCTCCCGTGGCCTTCGAGTCACGATGCAGAAGCTCGATCCCTACCTCAACGTCGACCCCGGAACGATGAACCCGTTCCAGCACGGTGAGGTCTTCGTCACCGACGACGGGGCCGAGACCGACCTCGACATCGGGCACTACGAGCGGTTCCTCGACGTGCCGCTGTCCGCCCAGGCGAACGTGACCACCGGGCAGATCTACTCCTCGGTGATCGCCAAGGAGCGGCGCGGGGAGTACCTCGGCGACACGGTGCAGGTGATCCCGCACATCACCGACGAGATCAAGTCCCGGATGCGCGCTCAGGCGGGCTCCGACGTGGACGTGATCATCACCGAGATCGGCGGCACGGTCGGCGACATCGAGTCCCAGCCGTTCCTCGAGGCGGCCCGCCAGGTGCGCCACGACCTCGGTCGCGAGAACGTGTTCTTCCTGCACGTGTCGCTGGTGCCCTACATCGGGCCGAGCGGCGAGCTGAAGACCAAGCCGACCCAGCACTCCGTCGCCGCGCTGCGCTCGATCGGTATCCAGCCCGACGCGCTCGTGCTGCGCTGCGACCGCGACGTGCCCGAGTCGACCAAGCGCAAGATCGCGCTGTTCACCGACGTGGACGTGGAAGCGGTGGTGACTGCGGCGGACGCGCCGAGCATCTACGAGATCCCGCGGGTGCTGCACCGGGAGGGCCTGGACGCCTACGTCGTCCGGCGTCTCGACCTGCCGTTCCGCGACGTCGACTGGACGGCGTGGGACAAGGTCACGAACGCCGTGCAGCGGCCGTCCCACCAGGTGACGGTCGCGCTGGTGGGCAAGTACGTCGACCTGCCTGACGCGTACCTGTCGGTGACCGAGGCGCTCCGCGCGGGCGGCTTCGCGAACGCGGCCAAGGTGCAGGTCCGGTGGGTGCCCTCGGACACCTGCGCCACCCCCGAAGGGGCGGAGCGCGCGCTGGCCGGGGTCGACGCCGTGTGCATCCCCGGCGGGTTCGGTGTGCGTGGCATCGAGGGCAAGATCGGTGCGGCGCGCTGGGCGCGGACCCGCGGCGTCCCGACCCTGGGCCTGTGCCTGGGCATGCAGGTCATGGTGATGGAGTACGCGCGCTCAGTGCTCGGCCTCGACGGTGCGTCCTCGTCGGAGTTCGACGCGAACCCGGAGCACCCGGTGATCGCGACCATGGCGGAGCAGCAGGCGATCGTCGACGGTTCGGGCGACATGGGCGGCACCATGCGGCTCGGCGCGTACGAGGCGATCCTCACGCCGGGTTCGGTGACCGCGAAGGCCTACGGGGTCGAGCGCGTCCACGAGCGCCACCGCCACCGCTACGAGGTGAACAACGGCTACCGCGGTCGCCTCGAGGAGGCCGGCCTGGTCGTCTCGGGCGTGTCCCCGGACTCGTCGCTGGTCGAGTTCGTCGAGCTGCCCGCCGAGGTCCACCCGTACTACGTCGGGACCCAGGCACACCCGGAGTTCCAGAGCCGGCCGACCCGTGCCCACCCGCTGTTCGCCGGACTGGTCGCGGCCGCGCTGGCCCGCCAGGCGGAGGCGTGAGCCCCGAGCCGTCGGCCGACCTCGGCGACGCCGAGTCGGCGCTCGCGGACCGGGCGGCCTCCCGTCCCGTCCGGCGCAGCGAGAACGTGTACCAGGGGCGGAAGTTCGGCCTCGCGGTGGACGTCGTCGACCTGGGTGACGGCGGGGTCGTGACGCGGGAGTACCTCGACCACCCGGGTTCGGTGGCGGTGCTCGCGCTCGACGAGGCGGAGCGGGTGCTGCTGCTGCGCCAGTACCGCCACCCGGTGCGCGGCGAGCTGTGGGAGCTGCCGGCGGGCCTGCGCGACGAGCCGGGCGAGCCGGCGGTGCTGACCGCGGCGCGCGAGCTGGCCGAGGAGGCCGACGTCACGGCCGACCGCTGGTGGCACCTGGTGGACTACCTGGCCAGTCCCGGGTGCTCCAACGAGCGGGTCGAGGTGTTCCTCGCTCGTGGCCTGCGTCCGGTGCCCGAGGAGGACCGGCACCAACGGCACGCCGAGGAGCTCGACATGGTCGCGGTCTGGGTCCCGCTCGACGAGGCCGTGGCGGCGGTCCTGGGCCGTCGGGTGAGCAACCCCGCGGCGGTCGCCGGGCTGCTGGCGGCGCACGTGGCTCGCGGGGCCGGCTGGTCCGGCCTGGAGCCCGTGGACCCGTCCGGAGCCCGGTAGGGCGCTCGGCGCGGTCGGGTCCTAGGCGGCCGCGGCGGCCGGGGCCGGCGGGAGCGGGGTGTCAGCCGTGGCCGGGGCAGTGGGCCGCAGCGACACGACCTGGGCGCTCTGCAGCACCACGGTGAGGGCCGCACCGAGCATGTGCAGGCCCACGAGCACCTCGGGCAGGCCGAGGAAGTACTGCAGGTAGCCGACCGCGCCCTGCGCGAAGGCCAGCACGAGCAGGTCGGTCGTCCGTCGCAGCCCACCCACGACCGCCGGGTCGGCGTCGCGCCTGGCCAGCCGGCGAAGGTCGAGCGCCAGCGCGACGAGAGCGGCGAGGTAGAGCCACACCGCGAGCGAGTGCGCCCGGGTGACGAGGAGCGGGTCGACCGCGTACCGGTACGGGGCGTCGGCGTCGCCCGAGTGCGGGCCAGAGCCGGTCACCACCGTGCCCAGGGTCAGGACGACCGCCGAGAGCGGGATCAGGGCGAGCACGAGGGCGCGGGTCCGGCCGGTCACGGCCCAGCGGGCGCGCCCGTCGGGCACGCGCGAACGCAGCGCCAGGACCGTGGACGCGGCGACCAGCAGCATCGAGATCAGCAGGTGCGAACCGACCAGGGCGGGGTGCAGGTCCACCAGCACCGTCAGCCCGCCGATCACGGCCTGCACGAGGACCCCGAGCAGCGGCACCACGGCCAGGAACCGCAGCCACACCGACGTGCCCGGCCGTCGCCACACGACCCACAGCGCCGCCACCGCGAGCAGCACGAGCACACCGGTGAGCGTGCGGTTCCCGAACTCGATGTACGGGTGGAACGAGGTGGCCTCGTGGCGCACCGGCGTGAACTGCCCGGGCTCGCACTGGGGCCAGTCCGAGCACCCCAGGCCCGACCCGGTGAGCCGAACTGCTCCTCCGGTCACGATGATCCCGACCTGTCCGACGAGGTTGGCCCACAGCACGCGGCTGGTCCACGCGGGCGACGGCCGGGACAACGAGGCGAGGAGGCTCACGTGGTCAACCTACTTGGCCGAGGGTGTGACGCGCCGGTGCGCTCGGCCCGCCCGGCTGAGACCTGCGTGTCGCCGGTCGGCCGTCCGGGCGCGTGTCGTCGGTCGCATCCGGTCCTCGGCGCTCACGTCTGGTCGGCGCTCACGTCCAGCGGAACGTCCGGGCCACCAGCGTCGAGGCCGCGCCCGTCCAGATCACCAGCACCAGCACCGGGCCCCAGGCGATCCCCTGGCCGTCGAACGCCGCGCGGAGGCCTTCCCCGAGGGCACCGGACGGCAGCAGGCCGGCGAGCGCCGCGAGCGGGCCGGGGAGGAGGTCGACCGGCACCACGATCCCGCCGCCGACCAGGAGCAGCACCCACAGCAGGTTCGCCCCGGCCAGCACCGCCTCGGCGCGCACCGTCCCGGCCAGCAGCAGCGCGAGCGCGACGAACGCGGCCGTCCCGAGCACGAGCACGAGGGCGGCGCCGGCCACGCCGGTGGGCCGCCAGCCCAGCGCCACGGCCACGCCCGCGAGCAGGAGCACCTGGGCCGCCTCGACCGCCAGGACGGCGACCACCTTCCCGGCGACCAGTCCGGATCGGCCGAGTGGTGTGGTCGCGAGCAGCCGCAGGACCCCGGCGCGTCGGTCGAACGCGGTGCTGATCGCCTGCGACGTGAAGGACGTCGACATCACCGCGAGCGCCAGCACGCCCGGGGCCACGACGGCCATGCGGTCGGGCCCGAGGTCCACCAGGCTCGTCCGGCCGAGGACCACCAGCACGAGCATCGGGAGCACCAGGGTGAGCAGCAGCTGCTCCCCGTTGCGCACCAGGCCGCGGATCTCGAAGTCGGCGTGCGAGAGCACCCGACGCCAGGTCGGGGCGGGAGCGTGGTCCACCGGGGAGGCCGCGCCGGAGGATGCGGTCATCGCAGGCTCCGTCCGGTCAGCGTGAGCACGACCTCCTCGAGGGTGCGATGTCCGACGGCGACCTCGAGGATCTGCACGTCGTGCTGCAACGCCCAGCCGGTGACCTTGTGCAGCAGCGCCGGCGTCGGGGTGGCGCGGAGCTCGAGCAGACCGGCCGATGCGAGCACCGGAACCTTGAGCAGCCGCTGCAGGTCTGCGCGGAGCACCTCCGCGTTCCCGGCGATGCCGATCCGCAGTCCCTGTTCGGCGCCCATGAGCGACGCCGGGCTGCCCGCCGCCCGCACCAGCCCGGAGTCGAGGACCACGACGTGGTCGGCCAGCGCGGCCGCCTCCTCCGTGAGATGCGTCGTGAGCAGGATCGTGGTGCCGTCGGCGCGCAGCTCGCCGACGAGCTCGCGTACGGCGAGCCGGGCCTGCGGGTCCAGGCCGGCGGTCGGTTCGTCGAGCAGCAGGACCTCGGGTCGGCCGACCAGCGCTGCGGCCAGCGCCACGCGTTGGCGCTCGCCGCCGGACAGCCGTCGCACGGAGGTGCGTAGGACCCGGGTCAGGCCGAGGCGCTCGGTCAGCTCGCCGAGGTCGCGCGGCCGCGCGTGGAGGGCCGCCAGGTGCCGCAGCACCTGGCCCGCCGGCGCTGCGAGCGGGAGCCCCCCGTCCTGGAGCATGACGCCGACCCGGGTGCGTAGGGCGGGGTCGTCGGGGGAGCGGTCCAGCACGCGCAGCGTGCCTGCGTCCGGCCGGCGGAGCGCGACCGCACACTCCACGAGGGTGGTCTTGCCCGCCCCGTTCGGCCCGAGCAGTGCGGTCAGACGGCCCGGTTCGAGGGCGAGGTCCACACCGGCGAGCGCCTCGTGCTGGCCGTAGCGGACCACCAGCCCGGATGCGACGAGGCTCACGTGCGCCGAGTGTAGGCCCGTCGGACGGACCCCGAGTGCGCAGCGCCCGGCGCCATGTGAGGTTTGCCTTCGTTGCGTGGAATGATTTCGGCAACGACACTGTTGCCAATATCGGCCAGGCTTGATCAGCACGGGGGTGAGATGACCGAGACGACGGAGAGCGAGAGCTCCACCCGTGAGCGGATCCTGCACCTCGTCGTGGAGGCCGGACCGGTCTCGGTGCTGGACCTCGCGCACGACCTGAACCTCACCTCGGCCGGGGTGCGCCGGCACATCGCGGCGCGCGCGGCGGCCGGCCCGGCCCCCGCGCCCCCCGCCCGCCCCCCCGGGCCGGGCGGCCGCGGTCGCCCGGCCCGCCGCTACATCGCGACCCAGCGTGCCCAGGCGACGCTCGACTGCACCTATGCCGAGCTCGCCGGGCAGGCGCTCGCCCAGCTCGCCGAGGTCGCCGGCGAGCAGGCGGTCGACGACTTCGCGGAGCGGCGCGCGGCCGACCTCGAGCAGGTGCTCCGCCCGGCGCTCGTCGGCGCCGACCTCCGCGAGCGCACCGCGAGCCTGGCCCACGCGTTCTCGGACCAGGGCTACGCGGCCTCGGTCCGCTCGGTCCCCGGCGGGCGCGCGGTCCAGCTGTGCCAGGGGCACTGCCCGGTCCGTGACGTCGCGGCCACCTACCCGGCTCTCTGCGAGGCCGAGACCCGGATGATCTCCCGGTTGCTGGGCGTGCACGTCCAGCGGCTGTCCACGCTCGCCACCGGCGGGCACGTCTGCACGACCCACGTCCCGGTGCACGTCCCCGGGAACTCGACCGGCGCGGCCCTCCGGCCCGCCGACCCCAGCGGCCCGCACGTGGTCGCGGAAGGAGAGCGATGAGCGCATCGACCGAGCCGGCCACCACGCCCGCCGCCCCCACGTCCGACCAGGAGATCATCGAGTCGATCGGCTCGTACGGCTACGGCTGGCACGACTCCGACGCGGCCGGCGCGGCAGCGCGCCGCGGCCTCGACGAGGACGTGGTCCGGTACATCTCCGGCATCAAGGGCGAGCCCCAGTGGATGCTCGACTTCCGGCTGAAGTCGCTGCGGCTGTTCGGCAAGAAGCCGATGCCGCACTGGGGTGCCGACCTGTCGGGCATCGACTTCGACCACATCAAGTACTACGTCCGCTCGACCGAGAAGCAGGCCACCTCCTGGGAGGACCTGCCCGAGGACATCAAGCGCACCTACGACAAGCTCGGCATCCCGGAGGCGGAGAAGCAGCGCCTGGTGGCCGGCGTCGCCGCGCAGTACGAGTCCGAGGTGGTCTACCACCAGATCCGTGAGGACCTCGAGCAGCAGGGCGTCATCTTCCTGGACACCGACACCGCGCTGAAGGAGCACCCCGAGCTGTTCCGGGAGTACTTCGGCACCGTGGTGCCGCCCGGCGACAACAAGTTCGCCGCGCTGAACTCCGCCGTGTGG
Source organism: Actinotalea endophytica (assembly GCF_025717005.1). GTDB lineage: Bacteria > Actinomycetota > Actinomycetes > Actinomycetales > Cellulomonadaceae > Actinotalea. The sequence continues at coordinate 70,187 of NZ_JAOVZU010000002.1, read as the reverse complement.
TCGGGCGGGTCGTTCATCTACGTCCCGCCGGGCGTCCACGTGGACATCCCGCTGCAGGCCTACTTCCGGATCAACACCGAGAACATGGGCCAGTTCGAGCGGACGCTGATCATCGCCGACGAGGGCTCCTACGTGCACTACGTCGAGGGCTGCACGGCGCCGATCTACTCGAGCGACTCGCTGCACTCGGCCGTCGTCGAGATCATCGTCAAGAAGAACGCGCGCGTCCGGTACACGACGATCCAGAACTGGTCGACCAACGTGTACAACCTGGTGACCAAGCGGGCGACCGCCGCCGAGGGCGCCACCATGGAGTGGGTCGACGGCAACATCGGCTCCAAGGTCACCATGAAGTACCCGGCGATCTACCTCATGGGCGAGCACGCCAAGGGCGAGACGCTGTCCATCGCGTTCTCCGGCACGGGCCAGCACCAGGACGCCGGCGCGAAGATGGTGCACGCCGCCCCGAACACCTCGAGCTCGATCGTGTCGAAGTCGGTCGCCCGCGGCGGTGGCCGGACCTCGTACCGCGGGCTCGTCCAGGTGCTCGAGGGCGCCGAGCGCTCCGCGTCGAACGTGCTGTGCGACGCCCTGCTGGTCGACCAGATCTCCCGGTCGGACACCTACCCCTACGTCGACGTGCGTGAGGACGACGTGTCCATGGGGCACGAGGCCACCGTGTCGAAGGTGAGCGAGGACCAGCTGTTCTACCTCATGTCGCGAGGCATGCCGGAGACCGAGGCGATGGCGATGATCGTGCGCGGGTTCGTCGAGCCGATCGCGCGCGAGCTCCCGATGGAGTACGCGCTCGAGCTGAACCGCCTGATCGAGCTGCAGATGGAGGGCTCGGTCGGCTGACCGAGACTCCCCACCGGACACCCACGAGAGAGACGTGATGACGACCGACACCTCCATGCCTGCCGGAACGCCCGCCGGGACGCCCGCCGGACTGACCACCGACCACAGCCGTGCGTCGGCCGACGGCGCGCACAGCCACGGCCTGCGGCCGAGCACCGTCCCGGAGTCCTCGCGCGCCGAGCGGCGTACCTCCTTCGACCCGGCGGACTTCCCCGTCCCGACCGGCCGCGAGGAGGAGTGGCGGTTCAGCCCGCTGGACCGGCTCAACCCCCTGTTCGACGCCACGAACGAGAAGCTCGCCGCGGGCGGCGTCCTGGTCACCGTCGTGAACCCGCCCGAGGTCACGGTCGAGATCGTCGGCCGCGAGGACCGCCGCCTGGGTACCGTCGGCCGGCCGGGAGACCGGACCGCCGCGACCGCGTGGTCGTCCTTCGCCGAGGCGACCGTCGTGACCGTGCCGCCGCAGGCCGTCGCCTCGGCCGCGACCAGCATCCGGATCGAGGGCGTGACCAGCGACGCCTCGGCCGCGCACCTGCTGATCCACGCGCGCGAGCTCAGCGAGGCCGTCGTGGTGCTCGACCACGTGGGCGCGGCGACGCTCGCCGAGACCGTGGAGATCCGCGTCGAGGACGGCGCCCACCTGACCGTGGTGTCCATCCAGGACTGGGACACCGGTTCGGTCCACGCGTCCGCGCACCGCACGGTGGTCGGCCGGGACGCCACCCTCAAGCACGTCGTGGTGACGCTCGGCGGCGACGTCGTACGGATCACGCCGGACGCGGAGTTCTCCGGCGAGGGCGGCAACATCGAGTCGCTCGGGCTGTACTTCGCCGACGCGAACCAGCACCAGGAGCACCGGCTCTTCATCGACCACAACGTGCCGCAGTGCCGGTCCCGGGTGACCTACAAGGGTGCGCTGCAGGGCGAGTCGGCCCGCACCGTGTGGGTGGGCGACGTGCTCATCCAGGCCCACGCCGAGGGCACCGACACCTACGAGCTGAACCGCAACCTGGTGCTCACCGACGGTGCCCGTGCCGACTCGGTGCCGAACCTCGAGATCGAGACCGGCGAGATCGAGGGCGCCGGGCACGCGAGCGCGACCGGCCGGTTCGACGACGAGCAGCTCTTCTACCTGATGGCCCGTGGCATCCACGAGGTCGACGCCCGCCGGCTCGTGGTCCGCGGCTTCTTCGCCGAGCTCGTCCAGCAGATCGGCGTGCCCGAGGTCGAGGAGCGCCTGCTCGCCGGCATCGAGCGCGAGCTGGAGACCAGCATGAAGCTCATCGAGGCGGCCTCGTGAGCAGTCACGAGGCGTGCCGTCTCGCCGACCTCGCGCCGGGCAGCGCGCTGCGGGTCGAGGTGGCGGGTGACTCCGGCACGGTCGAGGTCGCGGTGGTCCGCGCCGACGACGGTTCGGTGTACGCGATCTCCGACATCTGCTCCCACGGGCAGGTCTCGCTGTCCGACGGCGAGGTCGAGGGCCACCACATCGAGTGCTGGCTGCACGGGTCGATGTTCGACCTGCGCACCGGCGCTCCGCAGGCCCTGCCCGCCACCAAGCCCGTCCCCGTCTACCCCGTGACCGTCGACGGCGAGCGTGTGCTCGTCGAGGTCCCCTGACATCCCAGACAGACCCGAGAGGAACCGCATGTCCACCCTGGAGATCCGCGACCTGCACGTCAGCGTCGAGACCAAGGAAGGCGCCAAGCCGATCCTGCGCGGCGTCGACCTGACGATCAGCGCCGGCCAGACGCACGCGATCATGGGCCCGAACGGCTCCGGCAAGTCCACGCTGGCGTACTCGCTCGCCGGCCACCCGAAGTACCAGATCACCGGCGGCACCGTGCTGCTCGACGGCGAGGACGTCCTTGCGATGACGGTCGACGAGCGTGCCCGCGCCGGCATGTTCCTGGCCATGCAGTACCCGGTCGAGGTGCCTGGCGTGACGGTCTCGAACTTCCTGCGCACCGCCAAGACCGCGCTGGACGGCCAGGCGCCGGCCCTGCGCCACTGGGTCAAGGACGTCAAGACCGCCATGGAGCAGCTGCGGATGGACCCCGCGTTCGCCGACCGCAACGTCAACGAGGGCTTCTCCGGTGGCGAGAAGAAGCGCCACGAGATCCTCCAGATGGAGCTCCTCGCGCCGAAGATCGCGATCCTCGACGAGACCGACTCCGGTCTGGACGTCGATGCGCTCCGGATCGTGTCGGAGGGCATCAACCGCGTCCGGGAGAGCGGTGACGTGGGCGTCATGCTGATCACCCACTACACCCGGATCCTGCGCTACGTGCAGCCGGACTTCGTGCACGTGTTCGTCGACGGCCGGATCGCCGAAGAGGGTGGCCCGGAGCTCGCCGAGCAGCTCGAGGCCGAAGGCTACGACCGCTTCCTCGCGAAGGCCTGAGCCTCTCGCACCGCACACACCCCGCATCCCCCGGAGGCCCTGATGACGACGGCAGCACTGAGCGCCGGTGAGCTCGCGGCGGTCCGCGCGGACTTCCCGCTGCTCGGTCGCGGGCTGCGCGGCGGTCGCCCGCTGGTCTACCTCGACTCGGCGGCGACCTCGCAGAAGCCCGAGGTGGTGATCGACGCCGAGCTCGACTTCTACAGCCAGCGCAACGCCGCGGTGCACCGCGGCGCCCACCAGCTGGCCGAGGAGGCGACCGAGGCCTACGAGCAGGCGCGCGCCGAGGTGGCCGCCCTGGTCGGCGTGCCGGCCCGCGAGCTCGTCTGGACCTCGGGAGCGACGGCCGGGATCAACCTCCTCGCCTACGCGATGTCCAACGCCTCGCTGGGCCGCGGCGGCGAGGCGGCCCGGGCGCTCGCGCTCGGTCCCGGTGACGAGATCGTCGTGACGGAGGCCGAGCACCACGCGAACCTCGTGCCCTGGCAGGAGCTGTGCGCACGGACGGGCGCGACGCTGCGATGGATCGGCGTCGACGACGACGGTCGCCTCCGGCTGGACGAGCTGGCCACTGTGGTGGGCGACCGCACACGCGTGGTCGCCGTGTCGCACGCCTCGAACGTCACCGGTGCCGTCACGGACGTGCGGACCGTCGTGGCCCGGGCGCGTGAGGTCGGAGCCTTCGTGTTCCTGGACGCGTGCCAGTCGGTACCGCACCTGCCGGTGGACCTGCCCTCCCTCGGGGTGGACGCTGCGGCCTTCTCCGGGCACAAGATGCTCGGTCCCACCGGCGTCGGTGCGCTGTGGGCGAGGCGGTCGCTGCTGGAGGCCATGCCGCCGTTCCTGACCGGTGGCTCGATGGTCGAGGTCGTCACGATGGAGACCACCACCTACGCCGCTCCGCCGCAGCGGTTCGAGGCGGGCACGCAGATGGTTGCGCAGGCGGTCGGGATGGGCGCCGCCGCCCGGTACCTGCGCGAGCTCGGGATGGCTGCGGTCGCCGAGCACGAGGCCACCCTGACCCGGGCGCTGCTCGACACGGTCGCCGCGGTGCCCGGGGTGCGCGTGATCGGTCCGACCGACCCGACCGACCGCCTCGCGGTGGTCTCGTTCGTGGTCGACGGCGTGCACGCTCACGACGTCGGTCAGGTGCTCGACGACGCGGGTGTCGCGGTGCGGGTCGGCCACCACTGCGCGCAGCCGCTGCACCGCCGGTTCGGCGTCGCGGCCACGGCTCGCGCCTCGGCGTCGGTGTACACGACGATCGACGAGGTGGCGGCGTTCGGCGAGGCCCTTGCGCACGTCCGACCCTTCTTCGGCCTGGGAGGTGCCGCATGAGCTCGGCGATGGAGCAGCTGTACCAGCAGCTCATCCTCGACCACGCGAAGCACCCGCACGCCAAGGGGCTGGTGGACGGCGCGGCGGCGGAGTCGCACCAGGTCAACACGACCTGCGGCGACGAGGTCACGCTGCGGGTGCACCTGGACGACGGCACGCTCGAGAGGGTGTCCTGGGAGGGGCAGGGGTGCTCCATCTCGCAGGCGTCGATCTCGGTGATGTCCGAGCTGGTCGAGGGCACGTCGGTGGACGAGGCCGAGCAGCTCGGTGAGACCTTCCGGGCCTTGATGCGCTCGCGTGGTGAGGGGTTGTCGGACGAGCTGGAGGATCAGCTCGGCGACGCGACGGCCTTCACCGGCGTCGCGCAGTTCCCGGCCCGGATCAAGTGCGCGCTGCTCGGCTGGGCGGCGCTGCGCGACGCGTTGGCCCAGGCCGGCGTCGCGACGAACGAGGAGGATGCATGAGCCCGGTTTCGGTGGCCGACGTCGAGGAGGCGATGCGCGACGTCATCGACCCCGAGCTCGGCATCAACGTGGTGGACCTCGGCCTGGTCTACGGCGTGGTCGTCGACCAGAACAACCACGCGGTGATCGACATGACGCTGACCTCGGCGGCGTGCCCGCTGACGGACGTCATCGAGGACCAGTCGGCGGCAGTGCTCGAGGGTCTGGTCGACGGCTTCCGGATCAACTGGGTGTGGATGCCGCCGTGGGGGCCCGACAAGATCACCGACGAGGGCCGCGAGCAGCTGCGCGCGCTCGGCTTCAACGTCTGACCGGCCGACCCGTCAGCTCCTGACCGGCCGGTCGGCCGGCGTCTCGCCGAGGCCTCGCGCCGCGAGGGCCTCTCCGGTGGCCCGCGCGCGGCCGACCGTGCGCACCGCGAGCGGCACGAGCAGGGCGCGGGGCGACCGCTCGAGCCCCCGTGCCCGCGCGGCGTCCCGGGTCTCGCCGGCGAGCGTGGCGAGGGCAGGCATGGTGCGCAGCATGAGCGAGATCGCCAGCGAGACGGCCTCCGGGTCCACCCCGACGCGGCGCAGCGGGCGCAGTGTCCGCACCGCCGCGTCGAGCAGCACGTCGGCCCGGGTGGTCGCGGTGACCACGGTCGCAGCGAGCACGAGCGAGAGCAGGTCCGCGCCGACCTCGACGCCGACCTCCCACCCCCGCTGCCAGGTCTGGTAGGCGGCGACCAGCACGGCCGTGACGAGGGCGGGCAGCACGCCCCGCAGGGTCGCGCGCCACGGCAGCCGGGCGAGCGCGGCCAGCCCGATCACGGCGGCGAGCACGGCGAGCGCCGACCACGGTCCGCGCAGCACGACGAGTGCCACCCCGAGCGCGGCGAGACCGCCCAGCCTCAGCCACAGCGGGGCGCGATGCACCAGCGAGGTGCCCGGTCGGTAGAGCCCGGCCGGGTCGAGCCAGCTCACGGCGCGGCCATCCGGTCGCGGTACTCCGCCACGGCGTCCAGCGGAGGGCCGTCGACCACGACCCGGCCACCGTCGACCACGAGCACCCGGTCGGCTCGCGCCGCCGCGTCGAGGTCGTGCGTGACGAGCAGGACCTGGGCGTCCACCTCGTCCAGCAGGCCGTCGACCACGCGACGCCACCGCAGGTCGAGCAGCGTGGTCGGCTCGTCGCAGACCAGGATCTCGGGTTCGGTGGCGAGCACCCCGGCGAGCGCGAGCAGCTGCTTCTGCCCACCGGACAGGGCGTGCACCGGTGTCTCGGCGTGGCCGGCGAGGCCGATCCGGGCCAGCACGGCGCGGGCCCGGGCGTCCCGCTCACGTGCGTCTCGCACCGATGCCCGCAGCGAGAGCGCGACGTCCTCCACCGCGGTCGGCATGACCAGCTGCGCGTCGGGATCGGTGAAGACGAAGCCGACCCGGGCTCGGACCTGCGGGCCGTGCGTGGCCACGTCGAGGCCGAGCGTGCGCACCCGCCCGCTGGTCACCGGGCGCAGCCCGTTCACGAGCCGGGCGAGGGTCGACTTCCCGGAGCCGTTGGCGCCGATCAACGCGACGCGTCGTTCGGTGAGGGTGCACGTCGTGGGGTGCAGGAGCACCCGGTCGGCATCGCCGGACCGGACGGTGACCCCGGCGGCGTCGAGCTCGATCACCGCCGAAGGAGGTCTGGGAAGGCGCGGTGCACCGCGCTCGCCACGACGGCTGCGAGCACCAGCTTGACCAGGTCGAACGGGATGAACACCGCGTTGATGGCGATGCCCTCGGCCAGCGAGACACCGATCCTGGCGGCGAGCACGGGCACGCCGACGAGGTAGATCAGCAGCGTGCCGAGCAGCCCGCCGAGCAGCGACCCGACGAAGGCGGGGGCGCTGCTGCGGAGCCACGCCGGGCGACGTCCGTCTCGTGCGGCGGAGCTCCGGCGCGAGCGCACCGCGCGCTCCACGACGAGGCCGGTCACCGCCGCCGCGAACGGGAAGGCCAGCAGGTAGCCGAGCGTCACCTTGCCGAACGTGGCGAGCCCACCGGTGCCCTCGGCGAAGATCGGCAGGCCGGCGAACCCCACGAGCAGGTAGAGCGCCACGGCGAGCATGCCCCGGCGCGCGCCGAGCACAGCCCCCACGAGCAGGACCGCGAAGGTCTGCAGCGTGATCGGCGCGCCGGCCGGGCCGACCGGGATGGCGAGCAGCGAGCACACCGCCACGAGGGCGGCGCCCGTCCCGATGAGGGCGAGGTCGGTCGCTGCCAGGGCGCGAGGGGTCGGTGCGGCGTCGTCGGTCACGTGGCCTCCTGTCGGCGGGCGCCGGTGCGGTGCGGGGACGTCGGTCGAGGGCGCTGGACTATCCGGTGGCCCGGGGCCGGATCACCGTGGCAACCTCGGGTTGGTCCCCGTGAGGCTAGCCGGTCGTAGGATGAGCGTCGCCTGTGCCGGGCGACAGAACGCCATCGTGCCGCTCGGAGGAAACCGCAGTGATCACCGCCCACGACGTGGAGCTCCGGGTCGGCGCCCGCGTGCTGCTGCACGCCTCCTCGTTCCGCATCGCCGCGGGAGACCGGATCGGTCTGGTCGGACGCAACGGCGCCGGCAAGACCACGCTGACCAAGGCCCTGGCCGGGCAGGGGCAGGTCACCGCGGGCCGCGTGGTCCTCGGGGGCGACGTCGGCTACCTGCCCCAGGACCCCCGCACCGGGGACCTCCAGGTCACCGCGCTGGACCGGATCCTCTCGGTGCGGGGCCTGGACCACATCGTCCGGTCGATGCGCGAGACCGAGGGCCGGATGGCCTCGGCCGACGACGGGACCCGCGACGAGGCGATGGCCCGGTACGCCCGCCTCGAGGCTCGGTTCACGGCCGCCGGTGGCTACGCGGCGGAGAGCGAGGCGAGCCGGATCGCCGCGAACCTCGGCCTGCCCGAGCGGGTCCTCGCCCAGCAGCTCGGCACCCTCTCCGGCGGCCAGCGCCGACGCGTGGAGCTGGCCCGGATCCTGTTCTCCGGTGCCCAGACGCTGCTGCTCGACGAGCCGACGAACCACCTGGACGCCGACTCGATCGCGTGGCTCCGCGACTTCCTCGCGGTCTACCCCGGTGGCCTGCTGGTGATCAGCCACGACGTGGGTCTGGTGCGCACGGTCGTGAACAAGGTCTTCCACCTCGATGCGAACCGGGCCGAGCTCGACCAGTACAACCTGGGCTGGGACGCGTACCTCCTGCAGCGGGAGACCGACGAGCGGCGCCGCAAGCGGGAACGCGCGAACGCGGAGAAGAAGGCCGCTGCCCTGATGGCCCAGGCGGACAAGATGCGCGCCAAGGCCACCAAGGCCGTCGCGGCCCAGAACATGGCGCGCCGCGCCGAGCGGCTGCTGTCGGGCCTGGAGTCGGAGCGCCAGTCCGACAAGGTCGCCCACCTGCGCTTCCCGGAGCCGGCGGCGTGCGGGCGCACCCCGCTGACGGCGACCGGGCTGAGCAAGTCGTACGGGTCGCTCGAGGTCTTCACCGACGTGGACCTCGCGGTGGACCGGGGGAGCCGGGTCGTCGTGCTCGGGCTGAACGGTGCCGGCAAGACGACGCTGCTGCGCCTGCTCGCCGGGATCGAGCGGCCGGACACCGGCGAGGTGCAGCCGGGGCACGGGCTCAAGCTCGGCTACTACGCGCAGGAGCACGAGACGCTGGACAGCTCGGTGACGGTGGTGGAGAACCTCCGCCATGCCGCGCCCGACCTCACCGACACCCAGGTGCGTTCCGTGCTCGGCTCGTTCCTGTTCTCCGGCGACGACGCCGACAAGCCGACGTCGGTGCTCTCGGGTGGTGAGAAGACTCGTCTCGCCCTGGCAACGCTCGTCGTCTCCTCGGCGAACGTGCTGCTGCTCGACGAACCGACGAACAACCTCGACCCCGCGAGCCGTGCCGAGGTGCTCGGCGCGCTGCACCAGTACACCGGCGCGGTGGTCATGGTCACCCACGACGAAGGAGCCGTTTCCGCTCTTGGTCCGGAACGGGTGGTGCTCCTGCCCGATGGGGACGAAGATCTATGGAGCGACGACTACGCGGACCTCATCGCGCTCGCGTGAGTCGCTCCCGGGGTCGATCGCCCCGGGGCCACCTGTTGTGCCAGGAGGACCAGATGAGCTCGAAGCTCCCGAAGGGATCGCGCATCACCGGTACCGGGCGCACGGACCTGGCCGGCTCCCTCGTGCAGCGCTACTCGAAGGGGGAGTCGATCCGTTCGATCGCCGACGACATCGGGCGTTCGTACGGCTTCGTCCACGGCCTGCTCGCGGAGTCCGGCGTGACGATGCGTAGCCGCGGTGGCGCGACCCGAGGCAAGGCCGCCGAGGAACGTCGCGCCGCGCTGAAGAAGGGCTGAACAGAGGGTGCAGGGGGCGCCGGCGACGGGCACCGTCAGCTGAGGGTGCCCCTCGCCGCGCGCTCCTGCGCGTCGAGGATCGCGTCCTCCTCCTGCTCCGCGCTGCTGCGGACGCGGGCCGGACGCGGCGAGTCCTCTCCGCGCCGCAGGAGGATCACCGCACCGACGAGGGCGCCGGCGGCGAAGACCCACCACTGGAAGGCGTAGGAGAGATGGGGTCCCAGGTCGGTGCTCGGCCGCTCGAGCGGGCCGAGACCGGCCGGGGCCGCGCCGTTCTCGGTCACGGCCTGGCCGTACGCGTCGACCGCGTCGCCCCGCCACGGCTGTACGGCCGCGGCCCGGGCCTCCTCCGGGTCGATCGACTGCACCTGTCCGATCGGTGCGTCCCTGCCGGAGAGCCCCTCGGCCTGCCGTAGCCGCACCACGAGGTCGACCGTGCCGGTGGGAGCCTCGGGGACGTCGGGCACCACGGACGCCTCCCCGCCGGACGCCAGCCACCCGCGGTCCACGAGCAGCACCTGACCCGCGAGCGGTCCGGTGCTGATCTCGAACGGGCTCAGCACGTGGAACCCGACCTGTCCGTCGACCGGACGGTTGCGCAGCAGCACCTCGGCGTCGGGCAGGTACCGCCCCTCCACGCCGACCGGTCGCCAGACCTGGTCGTCGGGCACCGGGCCGCCGTCGGGCAGGGCCTCGTCGATCGGCACGGGCGTCGCGTCCGTCCAGGACAGGAGCACGGCGACCGCGGCGCTGCGTGCCACGTGCCGGTGCCACTGCCACAGACCGAGCATCGTGCACGCGGCAGCGACCAGGCTCGCGACACCGAGCGTCGCGACGACCCGCCGCCAGTCGCTCACCGTGCGCTCACCCGTCACCCTCGCCCAGGTCGCCGACCGGCACGGTGTCCCGCCAGAAGGAGCGGGCCTCGAGGTGCCGCTCCAGGTGCGGGCGATGGTCGTCGCACGCGAGCCAGACCTTGCGGCGCTCGGGCGTGTGCAGCGCGGGGTTGTTCCAGCGCACCCCCCAGACGGCCGGCGCGCGGCAGCCCTTCGCGCTGCAGATCAGGTCCCCGTCGTCCATCGTGTGCCTTTCGGTGCGTTCCGCGGCGATCAGCGGTGCTCGGGCGGTGCCTCGAGGTGCCGCGGCTCCACGAACGTACCGGGATCCTCGCCGGGCCCACGACCCGCGTTGGCGAGCACGACCGCGACGTAGGGCAGGACCACCGCGCCGACCAGCAGCAGCCACCGCGTCCAGTGGTCGATGAAGGCGGCGCCGAGGAAGCACACGATGCGGATCGACATCTGCAGCAGGTAGCGGTGCGTGCGCCGTGCGAGGTCGTCGGTGAGGGGCTCGCGCGCGTCCGTGATCCGGTGCACCTCCTCGGTGCGCCGGTCCCGGTCGGAGCCGGTCCTCGTCACCGCCACAGGCTACGTCCGGGCTGGTCGCACCGCCCCCGCAGGCACGGTGGCCCCGGCTCGGCCGTCGACCTCGTGGGCCTCGACGTGCCGTCCGTGCCCGGTCCGGTACGGTCTGGCACTGACCCGACGCCCGTCGGGAACGGAGGAGGTGCCGCGTGACCGCGCAGCGCAGCGTGCTCATCACGGGCGGCAGCAGAGGGATCGGTCGTGCGATCGCCGAGAGGTTCGTCGCCGCCGGGGACAAGGTCGCGTCGCTGGACCGCACCGGGAACGTGCCCGAGGGTGTGCTGTCGGTCCGCGGCGACGTGACGGACACGGCATCGGTCGACGCCGCGTTCGCTGCGGCCGAGGCCGCGCACGGCCCGGTGGAGGTGCTCGTCGCGAACGCCGGCATGACCCGCGACCAGCTCCTGATCCGGATGACCGACGAGGACTTCGACCAGGTGATCGACGTCAACCTCACGGGCGTCTTCCGCTGCGTGCGACGCGCGACCACGCCGATGCTACGGATGAAGCGCGGCCGCATCGTCCTGATCTCCTCGGTGGTCGGGCTGTACGGCGGCCAGGGCCAGGTGAACTACGCCGCGTCGAAGGCAGCCCTGGTCGGCATCGCGCGGTCGTTGACCCGTGAGGTCGGGTCACGAGGGATCACCGCCAACGTCGTCGCGCCGGGCTTCATCAACACAGACATGACCGCGGCGCTGCCCGAGGAGCGGCAGGCCGCCTACCGGGCGGCTATCCCGGCGGGCCGGTTCGCCGAGCCCGACGAGGTCGCCTCCGTCGTCGAGTTCCTGGCCTCGGCCGGCGCCGGCTACATCAGCGGTGCGGTCGTACCGGTCGACGGCGGCCTCGGCATGGGGCACTGACGCCCGCCCGGGCGTCGCGCGACCGCGTACCGGCGCCACCCCCCTGACCCGGACCGCCCCCCGACGGGTACGGTCGGACCACCGGCACTGCGAGGAAGGACCCGACGTGGCTCTGCTGGACGGAAAGACGGTGCTGGTCACCGGCGTGCTCACGGAGGGCTCGATCGCCTTCCACGTGGCACGCCTGGCCCAGCTCGAGGGTGCTCAGGTCGTGCTCAGCTCGTTCGGGCGCCAGGCGCGTCTGACCGCGGCGATCGCCAAGCGCCTGCCGACCGAGGCACCCGTCGTGCAGCTCGACGTGACCGACGACGACGACCTCGCGGCCCTGGCCGAGCGGGTGGGGGAGCACGCGGACCACCTGGACGGCGTGGTGCACTCGATCGGCTTCGCCCCCCAGTCGGTGATGGGCGGCAACTTCCTGGCCGGCGAGTGGCCGGACGTGGCGACCGCGATGCAGATCTCGGCCTTCTCGCTGAAGTCCCTCGCGGTCGCGGCCCGGCCGCTGCTGCGCCACGGGGGCTCGATCGTCGGTCTGACCTTCGACGCGTCGTTCGCCTGGCCGGTCTACGACTGGATGGGTGTCGCGAAGGCGGCGTTCGAGTCGACGGCGCGCTACCTCGCGCGCGACCTCGGACCGGACGGTGTCCGGGTCAACCTGGTCTCGGCGGGGCCGATCCGCACCACGGCGGCGAAGTCGATCCCCGGGTTCGAGGTGATGGAGGGGGGCTGGCCCGAGCGGGCACCGCTCGGCTGGGACGTGTCCGACCCGGTCCCGACGGCCCGCGCCGTCGCGGCCCTGCTGTCCGACTGGTTCCCGGCCACGACCGGCGAGATCGTGCACGTCGACGGCGGCGTGCACGCGATGGGCCAGTGAGCCGATGACCTCGGTGCGGCGTCGACGCCTCGTGCTCCTGCGGCACGCCAAGGCGGAGCCCGCCGGGAACGTACCGGACCAGCTCCGACCGCTCGCCGTGGTCGGTCGGCGCCAGTGCGGCGACGTCGGGCAGCGGCTGTCGACCTCCGGTCTGGTGCCGGAGCACGTGCTGGTCTCGACGGCGGTGCGGACGAGGCAGACCTGGGACCTGGTGCGCTCGGCGATGGGCGACGTGCCCGAGCCCGAGGTGCTGTTCACCGACGAGCTCTACGACGCGGGCCCTCGGGACGTCCTGGCGCTGCTGCGCTTGCTCGACGAGCGGATCACGACGGTGCTCGTCGTGGGCCACGAGCCCACCATGTCCGTGACCGCCGCACTGCTCGCGGACCCGACCCCTCCGGTCGGGGACCTCGGTCAGCTGCACGTCGGACTGCCCACGGCCGGCTACGCCGTGCTCGAGGGCCCGGCGTGGGCCGAGGCAGACCGCGCCGCCCTGCGCCTGCTCGAGGTGGCTCGACCCCCGCGCTGACCCGGCCCGTGGCGCGGCGGCTGTGCCGGCGCCGGCCCGGTTCCGGCCTCGCCCGCGCCGGTCGGCCGAGGGCCGGACGCCCGGACCGCCCGGTCGGGTGCCGTGGCAGCATGGCTGCGTGGCCACATTCCGACCCTTCGCCGCCCTGCGTCCCCCTCGCGAGCTCGTCGAGGCGGTGGCTGCTCCGCCCTACGACGTGGTCGACACGCCCGAGGCGGCGGCCCTGGCCGAGGGCAACCCGGACAGCTTCCTGCACGTGACCCGGCCGGAGATCGACCTGGCCGAGCCCGACCCGCACTCGGACGCCGCCTACGAGCAGGCCCGGTCCGCGCTCGACGACGCGGTGCGGCGCGGATCGTTGGTGCGCCACGAGCCGGCTCTGCTGGTCTACCGGCAGCAGATGGGTCCCGCCGTGCAGACGGGCGTGGTCGGCTGCGTGAGCGCGCGGGAGTACCGCGAGGGGGTCATCGCGACCCACGAGTTCACTCGGCCGGACAAGGAGGACGACCGGACCAGGCACATCGACACCCTCGGCGCACACGACGAGCCGGTGATGCTGATGTATCGCACCGACGAGCCGGGCGCGGCCGATGTCGCCGACGTGCTCGCCGCGGTCACGTCGACCGAGCCGGAGTACGACTTCTCCGCCGACGGTGTGCGGCACACTCTCTGGGACGTCAGCGAGCCGTCCCTCGTCACGCGCCTCGTGGAGGCGTTCGGTCGGGTCTCGCGCCTGTACGTGGCCGACGGGCACCACCGGTGCGCGGCGGCGTCCCGGGTCTCCCAGCTGCGGGACGAGGCCGAGGCCTCGGTGTTCCCGGCGACCGTGCTGGCCGCCGACGAGCTGACGGTGATGGCGTACAACCGCGTGGTGCGCGACCTCGCCGGGCACGACACCGCGTCGTTCCTCGCGGCGCTCGAGGCGTCGTTCACGGTGACGCCGGTGCCCGCCGCGCCCGAGCCGGCCCGTCATCAGTTCGGTGTCTACCTCGACCGGCGGTGGTACCTGCTCGACACGCGACCCGGCACGGTCGACGAGTCCGACGTGATCGCACGGCTCGATGTCGCCGTGCTCGCGGAGCGTGTTCTCGAGCCGATCCTGGGCATCGCCGACCAGCGCACCGACGCCCGGATCTCGTTCGTCGGCGGGATCCGCGGTACCGACGAGCTGGTCCGGCGGGTGGATGCGGTGCCGGGCTCGGTGGCGTTCGCCCTGCATGCGACGTCGACGGTCGACGTCATGGACGTCGCCGACCTGGGGGAGGTCATGCCGCCGAAGTCGACGTGGTTCGAGCCGAAGCTGCGCTCGGGCCTGTTCGTGCACCCGTTCGCCTGAGCCGCGCCGCCGCCGGCGGCCGCGCGGCACGCCCGACCCGGCGGGCCGGGCTCGGAGCGACGGCGCTCAGCCGTCGATGACCACGCCCTTGGGCACCACCGTGACGCCTGCGTCGGTGACGGTGAACCCGCGTGCGAGGTCGTGCTCGTGGTCCAGGCCGACCCTGGCGCGTTCGCGCACCACGACGTTCTTGTCGAGGATCGCGCGGTGCACCTGGGCGTGCCGGCCGACCTCAGTGCCGTCGAGCAGCACCGAGTCGCTCACCGACGACCACGAGTGCAGGTGGACGTTGGGGGAGAGCACCGAGCCCGAGACGGTCGCGCCCGAGACGAGCACGCCCGAGGACACGACGGAGTCGGACGCGTGCCCGAGCCGCCCCGGTCCGGCGTGCACGAACTTGGCCGGCGGGAGGTTCTGGTAGCCACCGAACAGCGGCCAGGCCTGGTTGTAGAGGTTGAACACCGGGTTGACCGAGATCAGGTCCATGTTCGCCTCGTAGTAGGCGTCCAGGGTCCCCACGTCGCGCCAGTAGTCGCGGTCCCGCGGGGTCGACCCCGCCACGTCGTTCTCGACGAAGTCGTACACCCCCGCCTCACCGCGCTCGACGAACCACGGGACGATGTCGCCGCCCATGTCGTGGCGCGAGGTCGGGTTCTCGGCGTCGAGCGTCACCGCGTCGATGAGCGCGCTGACGTTCGCGACGTAGTTGCCCATCGAGGCGAGGATCTCGTGCGGCGAGTCGATGAGGCCCACGGGGTCGCTCGGCTTCTCGCGGAAGGCGGCGATCTTCTTCGGGTCGTCGGGAGCGGTCTCGATCACGCCGAACTGGTCGGCCAGCGCGATCGGCTGGCGGATCCCCGCGACGGTGAACTCCGCGCCCGACTCCAGGTGCGACTCGACCATCTGCGAGAAGTCCATCCGGTACACGTGGTCCGCGCCGACCACGACCAGGACGTCCGGGCGCTCGTCGGTGATGATGTTGAGGCACTGGTAGATCGCGTCGGCGCTGCCCAGGTACCAGTGCTTGCCGACCCGTTGCTGGGCGGGCACCGGCGCGACGTAGTTGCCGAGCAGCGGCGACATCCGCCAGGTCTTGGCGACGTGCCTGTCCAGGCTGTGGGACTTGTACTGGGTCAGCACGACGATCTGCAGATATCGCGAGTTGACCAGGTTCGACAGGGCGAAGTCGACGAGTCGGTACATGCCGCCGAACGGGACCGCGGGCTTGGCTCGCTGCGCCGTCAGTGGCATCAGCCTCTTGCCCTCGCCCCCGGCGAGGACGATCGCAAGAACACGCGGCGCTGCCATGGCCCCACCCTAGGGGCGCATGGTGTCGGGCGGCCACCGCACGCGCCATCTCCGGACGCACGCCCGACCAAGATCCGGACACCACGGCCCGATCGGGCGGATGTCCGGCCGGGGGGTCACGCCGGCGGCCCGCGTGGCTAGGGTGAGACCGTGCGAGTCGACATGCTGACCAGGGAATATCCCCCGCACGTCTACGGTGGCGCCGGCGTGCACGTGACGGAGCTCGCCGCGGTGCTGCGACGGCACGTCGACGTCCGGGTGCGCTGCTTCGACGGGCCTCGCGACGTCGAGGGGGTGACCGGCTACGACGTCCCGGCCGAGCTCGCCGGGGCCAACCCGGCGCTCGCCACCCTCGGGGTCGACCTGCAGATGGCCAACGACGTCGCGGGTGCCGACCTCGCGCACTCCCACACCTGGTACGCGAACATGGCCGGGCACCTGGCGAGCCTGCTGCACGACGTGCCGCACGTCGTCAGCGCCCACAGCCTGGAGCCGCTGCGCCCGTGGAAGGCCGAGCAGCTCGGCGGGGGCTACGCGGTGTCGTCCTGGGCGGAGAAGACCGCGTACGAGTCGGCGGCCCGGGTCATCGCGGTGTCGGCCGGCATGCGAGCGGACATCCTGCGGTCCTACCCGGCGCTGGACCCCGACCGCGTCACGGTGGTGCACAACGGCATCGACCTGGACGGCTGGCAGCGACCGGTCGGTGACGAGCAGGTCGAGGCCGCTCGTGCCGTGGCGCGTGCTCGCGGCATCGACCCGGACCGGCCCTCGGTGGTGTTCGTCGGCCGGATCACGAGGCAGAAGGGTCTGCCGTACCTGCTGCGCGCGGCGGAGCGGCTGCCGGCGGACGTCCAGCTCGTGCTGTGCGCAGGGGCGCCGGACACCCCGGAGATCATGACCGAGGTGACGGGCCTGGTCGAGGACCTGCGCAGGCACCGCGACGGCGTCGTGTGGATCGAGGAGATGCTGCCGCGCCGCGAGCTGGTCTCGGTGCTCTCGACCGGCACGGTCTTCGCCTGCCCGTCGGTCTACGAGCCGCTGGGGATCGTCAATCTCGAGGCGATGGCCTGCGGGCTCCCGGTCGTGGGCACCGCGACCGGGGGCATCCCCGAGGTCGTCGACGACGGCGCCACGGGGCTGCTGGTGCCGATCGAGCAGGTGAGCGACGGGACCGGGACGCCGGTCCACCCGGACGCGTTCGTCGCCGACCTCGCCGAGGCCCTGACGACCCTGGCCACCGACCCGACCCGGGCGGCGGCGATGGGTGTCGCCTCGCGGCAGCGCGTCGAGGACCACTTCGCGTGGGATGCGATCGGCGAGCGGACGCTCGAGGTGTACCGGTCGGTCCTGGGCTGACGTCGGTGCCGAACGGATCGGTGCCGCCCGGGCGCTGAGCGACCGGTCAGGTGCCGGTCAGGCGCGGGCTCCCCGGCGCGGGCCCGCTCGCGGTGAGGGTCGCGGCCGCGATGGCACGTCGCGCGGCCCGGCCGACCTCGCGCAACGCGGTCGAGCGCTGGTCGGCCTGCCACACGTTGACGGCCCCACCCTCGTTCGCCTCCGCCAGCTCGACGATCCGGAGCAGCCGGACCGCCTCGACGAGCGTGCCGACCACCCGGCGGTCCACCTGGTCCGGTACCGCGGTGAGGCCGGGGTCCGTGCGCAGCTCGGCGAGAGCCTCGGCCGCCTCCGGGCGCCAGCGTGCGACATCGAGGTCGTCCAGGGCCTGGACCGCCCGCTGCAGCGTGGCGCGTAGGTCCTGCTGCGCCTCGGCCAGGGTCCCGAGCGAGCCGGTCAGCGACCGGCGCCCGCTCGGCAGGGCGACGGCGCGCCAGGTGACCAGGTGCCCGGTCTCCCGCGCGCTGCCGAACTCCTGGACGTTCGGCACCAAGGCCCAGCCCTGGTCGTCTCCGAGGACGATGACCGCCTCGCCGGCGTCGGCCGCGAGGCCGGCCACCTCGGGCGGCACACCGAGGTCGCCCGGTACCGGCAGCACCGCGGCGATCTCACGCTTCCCGCCGAGCATGGTCAGCAGCCGTCCGAGGTCCACCGGTTCGGCGGCGAGGCCCTCGACCACGTGCGGCTCGTCGTCGCCCTGCAGGAGCTGCACGGCGCGGCGCAGGTCCCCGCGACCGCTCGGTACGTACGCGAGCCACAGCGCGAGCAGCACCGAGCGGGGCAGGATGCGCTGCGGGACGTCCACGCCGTCCAACCTACGGCCTGGCGACCGCCGCGAGCAGCACGGCGCAGGTAGGGTCGGTCGCCATGAGCACGACCCCTCCGGAGCCGAGCGACCTCGTGCTGCAGCTGGACGACGTGACGCTGCGGCGCGGCACCACCCAGATCCTCGACGGGATCAGCTGGACGGTCCGGGACGGCGAGCGCTGGGTGATCCTGGGCCGCAACGGAGCGGGCAAGACGACGCTCCTGCAGATCGCTGCGGGTCGCATGCACCCGACCTCGGGGGCGGCGCGGGTGCTGGGCTCGCGGCTCGGCGCCGTCGACGTGTTCGAGCTCCGCCAGCGGGTCGGTGTCGCCTCGGCCGCGCTCGCGGACCGGATCTCCGCGGACGAGAAGGTGCTCGACGTCGTCCTGACCGCGGCCTACGGCATGACCGGCCGGTGGCGCGAGGCGTACGAGGCGCTCGATCACGAGCGTGCCCGGGCGCTGCTGGACGCGTTCGAGGTGGGACGCTTCGCCGATCGCACGTGGGGCACGCTGTCCGAGGGGGAGCGCAAGCGCACCCAGATCGCCCGGTCGCTGATGGCCGACCCGGAGCTGCTGCTGCTCGACGAGCCGGCGGCCGGCCTGGACCTCGGTGGCCGGGAGGAGCTCGTGGCGGCACTGAGCGAGCTGGCGCGTGACGCCGGCTCTCCCGTGCTGGTGCTCGTCACCCATCACGTGGAGGAGATCCCCGAGGGGTTCACCCACCTGCTCCTGCTGCGCGACGGCCGGGTGCACGCCGCCGGGCCGATCGAGGAGGTCCTCACGGGTCAGCAGCTGTCCGAGACGTTCGGCCTGCCCCTGGTGGTCGACCGCCACGGCGCGCGCTGGTCCGCGCGGTCGGCGCGCTGAGCGGCCCGGCGGTCCCCCGCCGGCAGGTGCCCGGCTCCCGGACCTGCGGTGCCCGGGAGCCGGACGTGCGCCGCCCGGCTCCCGGTCGTCCCGGATTGACAAGATTGGCGTCGCTACGCTGGCCTCGGCTGGAAAGGAGCCGCTGATGGCCTGGCTGTGGTGGTTGGGGGCAGCGCTGCTGCTCGGGGTCGCGGAGTTCCTCTCGCTCGACCTGTTCCTGATGATGCTGGCCGGCGGTGCGCTGTTCGGCATGGTGCTCGCGCTGCTCGGCGTACCGCTGTGGGGGCAGATCGTCGGCTTCGCCGTCGCATCGACCCTCATGCTGCTCGCGCTGCGTCCGTGGCTGTTGCGCCACCTGCGCAACCGCGTGCCGCTCGTCGAGACGAACGCCGCGGCGCTGGTCGGCAAGATCGGTGTCGTCCTGTCCGAGGTGACCGAGCGGGCCGGCCGGATCAAGCTCTCCGGCGAGGTGTGGTCCGCCCGCACCGAGAACGACGAGGTCGTCACGGTCGGTGACGAGGTCCGGGTGCTCCGGATCATGGGCGCCACCGCGCTCGTCACCCGGCACGTCGACAGCCCCCAGCCCCCGGGCCCCGGCACTCCGCCGTCGCCCAACGACAAGTCGCAGGAGACCACCTCGTGAACGTGAACGCGTCCCAGATCGCGGGCCTCGTCATATTGCTGCTCGTCGTCATCCTCGTGGTGACGGCTCTGGTCAAGTCGGTGCGGATCGTGCCGCAGGCCGAGGCGGTGCTGGTCGAGCGGCTCGGGCGCTACTCGCGCACCCTGGACGCCGGCCTGCACCTGCTGATCCCGTGGTTCGACCGTCCTCGTGCCCGGGTCGACCTGCGCGAGCAGGTGGTGTCCTTCCCGCCGCAGCCGGTGATCACCTCCGACAACCTCGTGGTGAGCATCGACACCGTCATCTACTTCCAGGTGACCGACCCCAAGGCCGCGGTGTACGAGATCGCCAACTACATCGCCGGCATCGAGCAGCTGACCGTGACGACGCTGCGTAACGTGATCGGCTCGATGGACCTCGAGCAGACCCTGACCAGCCGCGACCAGATCAACGGCCAGCTGCGCGGGGTGCTGGACGAGGCGACCGGCCGCTGGGGCATCCGGGTGAACCGTGTCGAGCTCAAGGCGATCGACCCGCCCGCGAGCATCCAGGGCTCGATGGAGCAGCAGATGCGCGCCGAGCGTGATCGCCGCGCCGCGATCCTCACGGCCGAGGGTGTCAAGCAGTCGCAGATCCTCACCGCCGAGGGCGAGAAGCAGTCGGCGATCCTCCGGGCCGAGGGCGCCGCCCAGTCGGCCATCCTCAAGGCGGAAGGTGAGGCGCGGGCGATCCTGCAGGTGTTCGACGCGATCCACCGCGGCGACGCCGACCCGAAGCTGCTGGCCTACCAGTACCTCCAGGTGCTGCCGGAGATCGCCCGTACGCAGTCGAACAAGGTCTGGTTCGTGCCGACCGAGTTCACGGCTGCGCTGGGTGCGATCACCAAGGGCTTCGGCGGTGGTCCCGGCCCGGACAGCGGCGACGCCTTCGCGCCGGCCCGGCCCGCGGGCGCCTCGCCGTTGACGACGGACGACCTGGGGCCGAGCGCGCCCGGCGACGCCGCGACGGCGCTCGCCGAGGCGCGCAAGGAGTCCACGGCAGCGACGGCCGACGCGACGCGTTCGGGCACGCTGTCGGGGCGGCCGTTCGACCCGGACGTCGAGATCGGCCAGCGTCCCACCGAGCCGCCGGTCACGCCGCCTTCCCCGCAGGACTCGTGACCTCACGAGGGCCCCGGACCGTCTCGGTCCGGGGCCCTCGTCCTGCCCGGAACCGCGCGGCGACGGCGGGCTGCCCGGCGAGCACGCCGCCCAGCACGAGGGCGGTGCCGATGGCCTGAGGCCAGCCGAACGCCTCTCCTGCGACCGCCACGCCGAGCGCGGTGCCGACGACCGGGTTGAGCAGGCCGACGAGGGCGGTGGCGCCGGCCGGCATGCGGTTGAGCCCGTGGAACCACGCGACGTAGGCCACGGCCGTGCCGGCCACCACGAGCCAGGTGAAGCCGAGCGCAGCGGGCACGTCGAGGGCCGGTGGCGGGCCCTCGACCACGGCCGCCACCGGGACGAGCACCAGCCCGCCGGCGACGAGCTGCCAGGAGACCAAGGTCACCATGTCCACCGGCGGCGCCCAACGCTTGACCAGGACGAAGCCCAGCGCGGAGATCGCGACCGAGCCGAAGGCACCCAGCAGGCCCACGAGGTCCGCGCCGGCCCCGGCCCGCAGGACGAGGAGCCCGACGCCGGTGAGGCCGATCACCGAGCCGAGGATGCGCGCGGTACCCGGTCGTTCCCTCAGCAGCAGCCAGGCCAGGACGATCACCGCGAGCGGCGAGGTTGCCTGGATGGTCGCGGCGAGGCCTCCCGGCAGGTGGTAGGCCCCGATGAAGAGCAGCGGGAAGAAGAGCCCGATGTTGACCAGTCCGAGGAGGCCGGCGCGCCACCACCACCCTCCGTGCGGAAGGGTGCGGCGCCAGGCGAGCAGGGCGAGGCCGGCCGGCAGTGCGCGCGCGGCGGCGGCGAACAGCGGACGGTCGGGCGGCAGCAGCTCGGCGGTGACGATGTAGGTCGTGCCCCATGCGAGCGGGGCGATGGCGGTGATCGCGACGGTGCGCAGCGACGTGTCGTGGTGCTCCATGCCCGAGGCAACTATCTTCCGCGGAAGATAATTCCCTTCCGCGGAAGATAGTCTCTCCGGCATGGCACCCGACCACGTCGCGCGGATCATCGAGCAGTGGGCGCACGAGCGCCCGGACCTGGACGTCTCGCCGATGGGGTTGATCGGACGCCTGCACCGGCTCGCACCTGCGCTGGACGCCGAGCTGCGGCCGGTGTTCGCGGCCGCGGGGCTGTCCGACGGTGACTTCGACGTGCTCGCGGCGCTGCGGCGGGCCGGGGAGCCGTACGAGCTCTCGCCGGGCCGCCTCGGCGCGACCACGATGGTCACCTCGGGTGCGGTGACCAAGCGCCTGGACCGTCTCGAGGCCGCCGGGCTCGTGGCGCGGCGGGTCGATCCGCAGGACGCGCGCGGTCGGCTGGCCCGCCTCACGGCAACCGGCCTGGAGACCGTGGACCGCCTCGTCGAACGGCACGTCGCGAACGAGCACCGCCTGGTTGCGGGCCTCGACCCCGGGCAGCGCCGCGCACTGGCCGCGCTGCTCGAGGCCTGGGGTCGGGCGTTGGCCGACCCGCCGGTCACCTGACGGCCGGCCTCGCGGACGGTCCGTAGGGCCGTGGCGCGTGCGCCGTGTCTCCCAGGCCCCTCAGCCGGGGATGTAGTCGAACGCGTCGGGGTTCGGACCGGTGCGGCCCGCCTCGCCCTTGTCGAGGGCGGAGATCGCGGCGACGTCCTCGCCGGAGAGCCGTACGTCGACCGCCGCGAGGTTCTCCGCCATGCGGTCGGCGTGCGTCGTCTTGGGGAACACGATGTCGCCCCGGCCGAGGTGCCACGCCAGCACGACCTGCGAGGCGGTGGCGCCGAGGCGCTCGGCGATCGCCGTGATCACGGGGTCGCCCAGCACGGCGCCCTGGGCGATCGGCGACCAGGCCTCGACGACCGCGCCGTGCCGCTGGGTCGCCGCGCGGGTCTCGTCGTTGGCGAAGTAGGGGTGCACCTCGATCTGGTTGACCGCCGGCGCGATGCCCGTCTCCTCGACGATCCGGTCCAGGTGGGCGGGCGTGAAGTTCGAGACGCCGATGGTGCGCGCGCGGCCGTCGGCGAGCGCCTCGCCGAGCACCCGCCAGGTCGAGACGAAGTCCCCGTCGAAGCGGGTCGGCAGCGGCCAGTGGATCAGGTAGAGGTCCACGTGGTCCGTGCCGAGCTCGGTGAGCGTCGCGTCGATGGCGCGGCGTGCGTCGTCCGGCCGGTGGGCCGCGTTGCTGAGCTTGCTGGTGATCCAGACGTCCTCGCGGGGGAGACCGGAGGCGCGCACGCCCTCGCCGACGCCGCGCTCGTTGCGGTACATCTGGGCGGTGTCGATGTGCCGGTAGCCGGTCGCGAGGGCCTCGGCGACGGCGGCGGCGGTCTCGTCCGGCGGGATCTGGAACACCCCGTACCCGAGCTGCGGGATGGTGGCGGAGCCGGACAGGGTCACGAGGGGAACGCGAGTGGTCATGGTTCCCAGCCAACCGCTGTCGAACCGATTCGTCCTGCCGACACGGGGATCAGTTCGCCAGAAGTGAAACCGCGTGGCGCTAATGAGTGAGCACTCACTCCGCTGTGGTAGCGTCGGCGCCCGTGACAACACTGGATGACGTCGGCGCCGGGAGCACGGAGGCGCCGGAGGGCGCCGGCGGTGCCGATCCCGTCGCCCGGACCAGGCTCAGCCCGGAGGACCGACGCGCCGCGGTGATCGACGCGACCATCCCGCTGCTCGTCGAGCACGGGCTCGGCCTGACGACCCGCCAGATCGCCGACGCCGCCGGCGTGGCCGAAGGCACCCTCTTCCGCGTCTTCGACGACAAGAAGGCCCTGGTCATCGCGGCGATCGCGCGGGCGATGGACCCGGACCCCGTGATCGCCGCCCTCGGCGCGGTGGACGGCGAGCGCGCGCTGGACGACGTGCTCGCCGAGCTCGTCGACGTGCTCGCCACCCGCAGCGCCGGCATCCGCAGCGTGATGGGCGTGGCGCACGAGCTGCGGCGCGCCTCGGCCGAGGACCCGCACACCGGGCTGATCCGTGATCCCGACGCCCTCAGCCGGCACGAGGACGTCGACCGCCCGGGCAGCCTCGCGCACGCTGCTCACCAGCTGCGCTCCCGGGCGGGTCGGGCGCCCGAGCGGATCGTCGGAGCGCTCGCCGACGCGCTCACGCCGCACCGCGCCGAATTGCGTCGCGACCCCGAGGTGTGCGCGCGCATCCTCTTCTCGATCGTCACCTCGTCCTTCCACGAGCCGCTCAGCGCCACCGAGCAGCTCACCGGACGCGAGGTCGTCGAGGTCTTCCTCGACGGCATGCGTGCCCGGCCCGCCACCCAGACCCTCTCACCGGACACCCCGGAGGCACCGTGCTGATCCGTCTCCTGCGCAGCTATCTGCGCCCCTACGCCGGGCCGCTGTCGCTCGTGCTGGTCCTCCAGCTGCTCCAGGCGATCGCGAACCTGTTCCTGCCCAGCCTCAACGCCGACATCATCGACAACGGCGTGCTGCAGGGCGACACCGGCTACATCCTGCGGATCGGCGGCGTCATGCTCGCCGTGACGCTCGGCCAGGTGGTCGCGACGATGGTCGCCGTCTACTTCGGTGCCCAGATCGCGATGTCGGTGGGCCGCGACCTGCGCGCGGGCGTGTTCGGCCGGGTGCAGGAGTTCTCCGCGCGGGAGATGGCCAAGTTCGGCGCACCGTCCCTGATCACGCGAAGCACCAACGACGTCCAGCAGGTCCAGATGGTCGTGCTGCTCGCGCTGACCCTGATGGTCGCCGCGCCGGTGATGGCGGTCGGCGGCGTGATCATGGCGCTGCGGGAGGACGTCCAGCTGTCCGGTCTGCTGCTCCTGGTGATCCCGGTGCTGCTGCTGACCCTCGGCTTCGCGATCAGCCGGATGCGCCCGCTGTTCCGCTCGCTGCAGATCAAGATCGACGGGATCAACCGCATCATGCGTGAGCAGATCACCGGCATCCGGGTGATCCGCGCATTCGTGCGCGACGACCACGAGCGGGAGCGTTTCGACGTCGCCAACGCGGACCTGCGCCAGGTCGGCATCCAGGTGGGTCGCCTGATGGCGCTGATGTTCCCGATGGTCATGCTGATCATGAACGTGACCAGCGTCGGTGTGCTCTGGTTCGGCGGGCACCGGATCGACTCCGGCGTCATGCAGGTCGGTGAGCTCACCGCGTTCCTGCAGTACATCATGCAGATCCTGATGGCCGTGATGATGGCCACGATGATGTTCATGATCGTGCCCCGCGCCGAGGTGAGCGCCGAGCGGATCGGCGCCGTCCTGGACACCGAGTCCTCGGTGGTGCCGCCGATGGCCCCCGTCACCGAGGTCACCGGGCGCGGTCACCTCGAGCTGCGGGACGTCGGCTTCGGCTACCCGGGAGCCGACGAGGACGTGCTGCACGGCGTCTCGCTGGTCGCCGAGCCGGGCCAGACGACCGCGATCATCGGGTCGACCGGCTCCGGCAAGACCACGCTGGTCAACCTCGTGCCCCGGCTGTTCGACGTGACCGGCGGCAGCGTGCTGGTGGACGGCGTCGACGTGCGGGACCTCGCGCCCGAGGCCCTGTGGACCCGGATCGGCCTGGTGCCGCAGAAGCCGTTCCTGTTCAGCGGCACCGTGGCGTCCAACCTGCGCTACGGGGACGAGGACGCCACCGACGAGGACCTGTGGCACGCGCTGGAGATCGCCCAGGCGAAGACCTTCGTGCTGGAGATGGGCGGCCTGGAGGCGCCGATCGCCCAGGGCGGCACGAACGTCTCGGGCGGGCAGCGCCAGCGGCTGGCGATCGCCCGGGCCCTGGTCCGCAAGCCCGAGATCTACCTGTTCGACGACTCGTTCTCGGCCCTCGACTACGCGACCGACGCCGCGCTGCGTCGGGCGCTGGCGCCCGAGACCCGGGACGCGACCGTGCTGGTCGTCGCCCAGCGGGTCAGCACGATCCGGCACGCGGAGCGGATCGTGGTGCTCGAGGAGGGCCGGGTGGTCGGGACCGGGACCCACGCCGAGCTCATGGCGAGCAACGAGACCTACCGCGAGATCGTCCTGTCCCAGATCAGCGAGAGCGAGGCAGCATGAGCGCGGAGCGACCTGCCGGCGGTCAGCCGGCGACCGGCGGTGCCGGTCAGCAGCAGCGTGGCCGCGGTCCGATGGGGCACGGTCCGATGGGTGGCCTCGGCATGCCGACCGCCAAGGCGATGAACTTCGGCGGCTCCCTGCGCCGCCTGCTCGGTGAGCTGAAGCCCGAACGTCCGGTGATCGTGGTCGTCCTGCTGCTCACCGCGATCGGCGTGACGCTGAACGTGATGGGCCCGCGGGTCCTGGGGCACGCCACCGACGTGATCGTGCAGGGCGTCGTCGGCAAGATGCTCGCCGGCAACCTGCCGGACGGCGCCACCACCGACCAGGTGGTCGCGGCCCTGCGCGCAGCCGGGGAGAACCAGTTCGCCGACCTCGTCTCGTCGATGGACATCACGGTGGGCCAGGGGATCGACTTCTCCGCCCTCGGCTCGGTGCTGGTCGGCGTGCTCGCGCTGTACGTCGGGGCATCGATCTTCATGTACGCCCAGGGCTGGCTGACCACCGCGCTCGTCCAGCGCACCGTGTACCGGCTGCGCCAGCGGGTCGAGGTCAAGCTCGGCAACCTGCCGCTGTCGTACTTCGACAAGCAGACCCGTGGCGAGGTGCTGTCCAGGGTCACCAACGACATCGACAACCTGGCCCAGACCATGCAGCAGACGCTGAGCCAGCTCGTGCAGTCGGTGCTCATGCTCGTCGGCACGCTGGTGATGATGTTCTGGATCTCCTGGATCCTCGCGCTCATCGCGCTCGTGGTGATCCCGCTGTCGGCGATCGTCACCGCGCAGATCGCCAAGCGGTCCCAGCCGCGCTTCGTCGACCAGTGGCGCTACACCGGGACGCTCAACGCGCACATCGAGGAGATGTACACGGGCCACTCGTTGGTGACCGTCTTCGGGCGCCAGCAGGCCGCCGCCAAGACCTTCGCCGAGGAGAACGAGAAGCTCTACGAGGCGTCGTTCCGCGCGCAGTTCATCTCCGGGCTGATCCAGCCGTCGATGATCTTCCTGTCCAACCTCAGCTACGTCGGGATCGCCGTGGTCGGCGGCCTGCGGGTGGCCTCGGGCGCGATCTCGATCGGTGACGTCCAGGCGTTCATCCAGTACTCGCGGCAGTTCACCCAGCCGATCGCGCAGGTCGCGTCGATGATGAACCTGCTGCAGTCCGGGGTCGCCTCCGCCGAGCGGGTGTTCGAGCTGCTCGACGAGGACGAGCAGAGCCCCGAGCCCGCCGAGCCCGCCCGGATCGAGAAGGTCGCCGGCCGGGTGGCGTTCGAGGACGTCTCGTTCCGGTACGTCGAGGACGCGCCGCTGATCGAGGACCTCGACCTGGTCGCCGAGCCCGGTCAGACGATCGCCATCGTCGGGCCGACCGGGGCCGGCAAGACCACGCTGGTGAACCTCATCATGCGGTTCTACGACGTCGACTCCGGGCGGATCACGCTGGACGGCGTCGACACCCGGGCCATGGACCGCGAGGACCTGCGTTCCCGGATCGGCATGGTGCTGCAGGACACCTGGCTGTTCGGCGGGACGATCGCGGCCAACATCGCCTACGGGCGGGTCGACGCGACGCAGGAGGAGGTCGAGGCAGCCGCGCGCGCCGCCTACGTCGACCGGTTCGTGCACCACCTGCCCGACGGGTACGACACCGTGATCGACGAGGAGGGGTCGAACGTCAGCGCGGGGGAGAAGCAGCTCCTGACCATCGCGCGGGCGTTCCTCGCCGACCCGGCGATCCTGATCCTCGACGAGGCGACGTCGTCGGTGGACACCCGCACCGAGGTGCTCGTGCAGGAGGCGATGAACGCGCTGCGGCACGGGCGGACGTCGTTCGTGATCGCGCACCGGCTCTCCACGATCCGCGATGCCGACGTGATCCTGGTGATGGAGCACGGGCAGATCGTCGAGCAGGGCTCGCACGCCCAGCTGCTCGAGGCCGACGGCGCGTACGCGCGGCTCTACCGCTCGCAGTTCGAGGAGGCCGTCGCGCCGGTCGAGTGAGCGTGGACGTCGAGTGGGGCCGGCCCGTGGGGTCGGCCCCACTCGTGACGTCCGCCTGCCGACGGGCGCGACCGGTTCGCGCGCTGCGGCGGCTCAGGTGCTCGTGGCTCGGGTGTCGGAGGTCGTGGCTCGGTCGGCCCGGGTCAGGCCCGGGCCGGCGAGCTCGAGTCGGTCACTTCGAGTCGCGGCGCTCCTCGATCCGGTTCTTCAGGAAGATCATCGGGAGCACGAGCGTCGCCAGCGCCGTCACGAGCCAGACGACGAGCGTCCCGATCACCCAGGTGTCGGCACCGTCGATGGTCAGGCCGTTCGCGATGAGCGTGGCGACGAGCAGCGCGACGAACGTCGAGACGAGCCCGACGCCGCCGATGAAGGCGTTGGCGTACTTGTGCGTCAGCTTGAGGATCAGCGGTGACAGGATCCACTGGGCGACGACGAAGACGAGGACCGCGACCACGAAACCGGTCGCCGTGACGGACATGCCGTCGAGAAGGAGCGACGCCACCCAGATCCCGAGCGCGGCAGAGCCGAGGTAGATCCCGGTGCGGATGAGGAAGACCACCATTCATCGAGCGTAGCCCGTGGCGTCCCCGCGGTGACAGAGATCGCGAACCGTTGTCACAGGTGGCGTCTACCGTGCCGCCATGGCCATCGAGCACCGGGACGAGGACCTCAGCGGCAGCAGGTTCGAGCGGGTCGACCTGACCGGCAGCGCCTTCACCGACGTCCGGCTGCGGGACGCGCGGATCACCGACGCGAACCTCTCGGGTGTCGAGCTGCGTGACGTGCTGTGGCGCGGCGGCCGGATCCGTGGCGTGGAGATGCTCGACGTGGAGATCACCGGCGAGCTCGAGAACGTCACGGTCAACGGGGTGGAGATCGGGCCGCTGGTGGACGCCGAGCTGGCCCGCCGGTACCCCGAGTACGGACTCCTGAGACCCACCACGGCGGCGGGTCTCCGGGCCGTCTGGCCGGTGCTCGAGGAGCAGTGGGACCGCACCGTCGCACGCGCCAGGACGCTCGCTGCGCACGACCCGGACCTGCTGCACGAGTCCGTGGACGGCGAGTGGTCGTTCATCGAGACGCTCCGGCACATGCTGTTCGTCACCGACTCGTGGGTCCGCCGCGGCCTGCTCGGCGACCCACGTCCGTGGCACGCGCTGGACCTGCCCTGGGACCAGATGCCGGACACCCCGGGCGTGCCGCGGGACCGTGCGGTGCGGCCGGGCCTGGACGACGTGCTCGCGGTACGGGCGGACCGGCAGGCCGGCGTGCGGGACTACCTGGCGACGCTGACCGACGAGCAGCTCGCCGGCAGCACCGTCCCGGTCGAAGGCCCGGGCTGGCCACCGGTCCGGGCTTTCCCGGTGACCGAGCCGCTGCACGTCCTGCTCAACGAGGAGTGGTGGCACCGGCGGTTCGCCGAGCGGGACCTGGCGGTCCTGGCCCGACGTGCCGGGATCGACCTGGGCGCGGAGGATGGCGGAACCGCCCCAGCGGGCCGGCACGGCGACCGAGGTCACCAGGAGGAGCGATGAGTCAGGACGCGACCGTCCCCCCGTGGGAGCCGCCGGTGGCCGGCACCGAGGCCGAGCACCTCTTCGGCGCGCTCGACCGGTTGCGCGCGACGTTCCGGTGGAAGGCCGACGGGCTGGACGCCGCCGCGCTCGACACCCACGTCGGCGCGTCGGCGCTCACCCTCGGGGCGCTGCTCAAGCACCTCGCGCTGTGCGAGGACGACGTCTCGACGAACCGCCTCGACGGAGCGCCGTACCCCGCGGTCTGGCGCCCGTACGACCCCGACGTGCCGAACTGGGAGTTCGTCTCCGCCGCCGCGGACAGCCCCGAGGAGCTCTACGCGATCTGGGACGGTGCCGTGGCGCGCAGCCGGGCCCGGATGGCCATCGCGGTCGCCGACGGCGGGCTCGACCAGGAGGTCCACCTGAGCTGGCCGGACGGGCAGCACCTCAGCCTGCGCCGCCTGGTCTGCGACCTCATCGAGGAGTACGGCCGCCACACCGGGCACGCGGACCTGCTGCGCGAGGTGGTGGACGGCCGGGTCGGGGAGGACCCGCCGGACGGCTGGCGCCCCGTGTCCGGGCCCGGGCTCTGGTGGTGAGCCACCAGCGGTAGCTCGGGCGCGGCAGAATGCCCGGCGTGCCCGTGGTACCGATCGATGACCCCGCCGACGAGCGGCTCACCGACTACGTCTCCCTGACCGACGTCGCACTGCGACGGCGGATCGAGCCCGAGCGAGGGCTGTACATGGCGGAGTCGTCGACCGTCCTCGGCCGGGCGCTCGAGGCGGGTCACCGAGCGCGGTCGGTGCTGTGCTCGCCGCGCTGGCTGCCCGACGTCGAGGCGATGCTCGCCGACGTCCCGGACGGCGCCGAGGTGCCGGTGTACCTCGCCGAGACCGACGTGCTCGAGGCGATCACCGGGTTCCACGTGCACCGCGGTGCGCTCGCGGCGATGCAGCGCCCCGAGCTGCCCACCGTCGAAGCCCTGGTCACCGGTGCGCGGGCCGGAGCGGGCGCGCGCCGGGTCGCCGTGCTCGAGGACATCGTCGACCACACCAACGTCGGGGCGATCGTGCGCAGCGCGGCAGCCCTCGGGGTCGACGCCGTGCTGGTCACCCCGCGGTGCGCCGACCCGCTCTACCGGCGTGCCGTGCGGGTCAGCATGGGCACCGTGTTCCAAGTCCCGTGGACCCGCATCGACCCGTGGCCGGGCGGCGTCGACCTGTTGCACCAGCTCGGGTTCACGGTGGCCGCGCTGGCGCTCGACGACGACTCGGTCAGCCTCGACGAGCTCGCCGCCGAGCCGCCGGAGCGCCTGGCCCTCGTGCTCGGCGCGGAGGGCGACGGGCTGAAGCCCGCGACCGTCGCCGCGGCCGACCTCGTGGTCCGGATCCCGATGGCCGGTGGGGTCGACTCGCTCAACGTCGCGGCAGCGTCGGCCGTGGCGTTCTGGGCGACCCGCTGAGCCGCTCGGTCAGGAGAGCAGCTTCGCCTTCGCCGCCGCGAACTCGGCGTCGTCGAGCACGCCTGCGGCCTTGAGCTCGGCGAGCTGCTGGAGCTTGGCCATCAGGTCGTCGCCGCCGGACGCTGCCGCGGGCGCCGGTGCCGGGGCGGGCGGCGCGGGAGGCAGCTGCTGCTGGGCCTGCATCGCGGCGAGCTGGGACTGCATCTCGGCCATCTGCGCCTGCGACTCGAAGGCTGCCTGCTGGGCGGCCTGCTCCTGCTGCGCGGCGGAGTACTTGGCCTGCTGGCGCCGGTTCATCGCTCCAGCGGTCGCCGAGGCGGTGCCGGTGATCACCGCGGTCCGGGCCATCGTCCCGATCAGACCGGGTCGGCCGATGCGTCGAGGCATGTCATGTCCTTCCAACGAGAGAGGGGGTTGCCGTCACTCCGCGGCGGCGAGCGAGTCGAGGACCTCGTCGACGACGAGACCGGGGATCCGGACGTTGGCCACGAGCATGCCTCCGGAGTCGAGGATCGCGTCGCGGAACGCCTTGGCCCAGGTGTGCTCGATGACGAGGATCGCCGCGGAGCTGTCCGGCGCGAGACCCTCGGCGAGCGTCTCGACGTCCTCGTCGGAGATCAGGTCGTCGAGGTGGTCGACCACGGCTGCGAGCCGGGCGGCGTCCTCGTTCGCGTCGAGCTGGTCGAACTCGAGGAAGGTGACCTCCCCGGCCTCGTCCTTGAGGACGAAGATGCCGTCGATGACCGAGATGACGTCGGTGTCCACCAGACGTTGCAGCTCGGGGAGGATCTGGCCGTTGAAGTGATTGCCGGGGAACGCGATCTCGAGAACCTCGATGGGGCCGAGCGCCATGGGAACCTCCGCTCACAGGTGGGTGCGGTCGTCCGCGTTGTCAGCGTAGCCCCGGCTCTCCGGCCGCGGTTGGGGTTCGCGATCAGCACCGACCTAGGCTGTCCCGGTGCTGACCCGCCGCGTGCCGCTGACCGATCCGACGGCGGCCGCCGTGCTCGCGGAGTACTTCGCGATGCGCCGCGCTGCATGGCCCGTGGAGCGCGGGACCTGGGATGTCGCACCGCCCGTGCCCTCGGCGTTCGTGCCGCCGCGCGGTGCGTTCCTGCTCGCGGAGGTGGGCGGCGACCCGATCGGCTGCGGCGGGGTCCGGATGCTCGACCCGGAGCGCGCGGAGGTGAAGCACCTCTACCTGCGCGCGGAGCAGCGCGGCCGCGGATGGGGCCGCGCGCTGCTCGCCGCCCTCGAGGCCGAGGCGGTGTCGCTCGGTGCGGTGACCGTCGTCCTGGACACGAACGACACCCTGCCGGCCGCGCAGTCGCTGTACCGGTCCGCCGGCTATCGCGAGGTCGAGCGGTACAACGAGAACCCGAACGCGACCCACTGGTTCGCCAAGACGCTCTGACGGGCCCGGCGAACGCGTCGCCGGACCCGTCAGGCCGTGTCGGGTTCCGGAGCCGGATCCCCTGGTCGGGTCTCCGGCTCGATCGCCGGGTCAGATCTCGCTGACCAGCGCCTCGGGCGTCCTGGCCCCGATCGCCGCGTCGAGGACCGGGCGGTTGCTGCGCACGACTCCCGCCGGGTCGACCAGCTCCTTGAGCAGCTGGAGGCGCACCACGGCATCGTCCGGGTAGCTGCGCGCAATGGTGTCGGCCCGGTCCAGGAACGTCAGCGGCGCGGTCCCGGTGGCCCACGGCGCCATGGCGTCGAGGACCGCGTCGAGACCGGCCGACATCACCGGTGCCAGTGGCGGTGCGGGCACCATGGCCAGGCCGGACATGAGGTACGGCGCCGCTTCCGGACCCGCGACCGCCGGGCTGCCGGGGTCGGCCAGCGCGCCACCGAGGTGACGGAGCTGAACCTGGAGGATCGGCGTGCCGCTTCCGCCGCCGGCCACGGCGACCAGGGCGTCGATCGCCTCGTCGGTCAGCCCGGTGAGGCGGGTCGCGGCCAGCATGGACGGGCTGGGGTCCTCCGGGTCCTCCGCGACCGTGCCGACCTCGGCGATCGCGACCGGGTGGATGCTGTCGCGCAGCACCGGACCTGCCGCCCGCACCTCGGCGAGCAGGGCGTCCAGCCCGGCGCTGTCGCCCAGGTGCATCGCCTGGACCAGCGCGAAGGACTGCCCGCGCATGGGCTCGGGGATCTCGGGGATGTCCGGCAGGTGCAGCAGCGCGGCCCAGAGGCTGGTGTCCCGGGTGGCCCGCTCGGTGGCGTCCCGCCAGGCGCGAAGGACCACCGGTGCGGCGTCGATCGGGAAGGCGATCGTGCCGCCGTGCAGCTCGGGTGCGGGGACCAGGCCGATCTCCGCGGCCGTGACGATGCCGAAGTCGCCGCCGCCTCCGCGCAGCGCCCACATCAGCTCGGGGTCGGACTCGTCGGTGACCCATCGGCGGCGGCCGTGCGGGTCGACGAGCTCGACGGCGCGCAGCGTCTGGGCGGCGTTGCCGTGCGCCCGGCTGAACCAGGACAGGCCGGCGCCGAGGGCGATGCCGACGACGCTCACGTCACCGCTCGAGCCGCTGAGCGCGGTGAGGCCGGTGCCGTCGAGAGCCGCCTGCAGGGCGCCCATCCGGACGCCCGCACCGACCCGGGCGACGCGGGTCTCGGCGTCGATCCAGATGTCGTCGAGGGCCGTGGTGCGGATCAGCACGACGTCGGCGAGGTCGGAGGACGCACCGTGGCCGCGTGGCTGCGCGGTGACGGTCAGGCCGTGGTGCGCGGCGTGCCGGACCGCCTGCGTGACGTCCTCGGCGTCGGCGGCCAGGACCACGGCGACGGGACGCTGGTCGATCGCGACGTTCCAGGGCATGCGGACCGCGTCCCAGTCCGGGTCGGACGGGCGCACGATGCGGCCGGTGAGGTGGAGCCCGGCGAGGGGGTGGTCGCCGGGTCGGTCGGGGGAGTGGTGGTGCTCGGGGTGGCCTGCCCCGCCGTCGTGGGACGGGGTGAGGGCCTCGTTCGCGGTTGTCATGGCGGCAAAGGTGCCCGGTCCCGGCGGGCCGCGACCATCCCATTTTCCTGGGGGATCCGTGGCCCAGGGCGGTGGACCGTCGGACTACCCAGAAAACTGGGGGTACCCAAGGCAAGGGACCAAGGTCACCATATGGGTGTGACAACCATGCGCACCGACCCGGTGCGGCAGGGCCTCGACGCGCTCGCCCGCACCGGGCTGCCGTGGGAGGCCTTCGCCATCGGAGCACTGGAGCTCCTGCGACGCGCCGTCCCCTTCGACGCCGCCTGCGTCGGCCCGGCGGACCCTCGCACGGCGCTGCTCACCGGCTCGGCCAAGATCGGGCTGCACAACGAGAAGGACTTCGAGTTCCTCCGCCACGAGTACCTGGACGACTCGGTCAACCTCTTCTCGGACCTGGCCAAGCGTGACTTCCCGGTCGCGATCCTGGTGGACGACACCGACGGTCATCCGGAGGTCGTCTCGCGCTACCGCGAGCTCTTCGTGCCCGAGTGGGACCTGGGCCACGAGGTGCGCGCGGCCGCGGTGCTCGAGGGTCGGCCGTGGGCGGGGTTCTCGCTGTACCGGGCCTCCGGTGCGGGTGGCTTCAGCCCCGCCGAGGCCGAGTTCCTGGCGGGCATCGCCCCGAGCATCGCGCGCGGGGTGCGGGTGGGCCTCGTCGCCGAGGCGGCCGACGCCGGTCTGGCCGCGCCCGGGTCGGGCCCGGCCGTGCTCGTGGTCGGCAGCGACGACCGTGTGGTCCAGGCGAGCACGGCCGCGCAGGAGCGGGTCGCCGAGCTGGGTGGCTCGGTCTGGGAGCGGCTGCCCACCGCCGTGGGGTCGATCGTCGCGGTCGCTCGCGCGATGGCTGCCGGCCGCTCGGACCTGGTGCCGCGGCTGCGGGTCCGCAGCCGGACGGGGCAGTGGCTCGTGGTGCACGCCTCGCCGCTGGCCTCGCCGGACGGCGGCCCGGCGGCCCAGGTCGCGGTGACCATCGAGGAGGCGGGGCCGGCCGACGTCGTGCCGCTAGTGGTGGCCGCGCTCGGGCTCACCGGTCGCGAGCGCGACGTGCTGGCGGCCGTCGTGCACGGTGCGAGCACCCAGGAGATCGCGCGCAGCCTGCACCTGTCGCCGTACACGGTGCAGGACCACCTCAAGGTGATCTTCGACAAGGCCGGGGTCGGCAGCCGTCGCGAGCTGATCGCGAAGGTCGTCCTCGAGCAGTACCAGCCGCGCTACGGGTCCCGGATCGGAACCTCCGGGTGGTTCGTCGACGAAGGTGAGGCAGTGCCGGCCTGAACGGTGGGCCGAGCGCTGCCGAGTGCTGCCAGAGTGCAGCCCGAGTGCTGCCCGAGTGCTCGGCGGCCTCAGCCGACCGGCATGCCGAGCCCGTCGACCGCCTCGACGCCGAACGCCGCGAGGTCGCGGCCGGGCAGCAGGACCTTCGAGCGGCGCACCCCGGACCCGACGATCACGTTCGCGTCGTCGGCGAGCACGTCCGCGTCCACCAGGACGCGCCAGTCGGCCGGCAGCCCGATCGGGGTGATCCCGCCGTACTCCATGCCGGACAGCTCCACGGCACGGTCGGTGGGCAGGAACGTGGCCTTGCGCGCGTCGATCAGGCGGCGCACCAGGTTGTTGACGTCGGCGCGGGTGGTCGCGCGCACCACGCAGGCGGCGAACCGTTCCTCGCCGGCGCGCCTGCCGACCACCAGCACGCAGTTCGCCGAGGCGTGCAGGTCGAGCCCGTAGGCCTCGGTCAGCGCGGCGGTGTCGGCCAGGTCCGGGTCGATCTCGGTGACCAGGACGCGTTCGGCCGTGGCCGGGTCGCGCTCGGCGACGTCCTGCAACGCCGCGAGCGTCGGAGCGGCGAGCAGGTCCGGGCGGGTCAGGGCAGGCACGGTGACGAGGTCCACCGGGCCATCATGCCGGGTGGCTCGCGGCCGGCCGGTCAGCGCTGGTAGGTCAGCGCTGGTAGGTCGCAGTCAGGGTGCCGCGCGCCAGGGTGTGGAAGAGCGTGTTGAACGCGACCGCGGTCGGTGTGGCGTCCGGGCCGACGCCGAGCTTGTCGACGTCGAGGGCGTGGACGGCGAAGACGTAGCGATGCACGTGGTCGCCGACCGGCGGGGCCATCCCCATGTAGCCCGGACCGCCGCCGTCGTGGCGCACCTGGAACGCGCCGGCGGGCAGGCCGCTGCCGTCCGGCGCCCCGGCTCCGGTGGCCAGGGAGGTCACCCCGGCCGGGATGTCCACCACTGTCCAGTGCCAGAACCCGGCGGGGGTCGGTGCGTCCGGGTCGAAGCAGCTCACCACGAAGCTCCGGGTGCCGGCCGGGAACCCGGACCAGGCCAGCTGCGGTGAGGTGGAGCCGCCCGCAGCGGTGAAGACGTGGTCGCAGGCACCGCCGTCGACGACGTCGGTGCTCGTCACCTCGAAGGCAGGGACGCTCGGCAGCAGCTCGTAGGGCTCGGGTGCGACAGGTCGGCTGAGGTCCACGTGTGCCTCCTCGACGGTGGTCTCGTCCCCATCCTGCTCCCGGTGCGGGCGGGGCGCTCGGTGTCGGGGTGGCGTTCGGGTGGCGTTCGAGCGGAGGGGAGAGCAGGGGTGAGCGCGATTGACATCGTGTCGGACCAGAGTGCGATACTCGAACAGGTGTTCGAACAGATCGACCGGTGGTCGAACGATCGTGGATCGAGGTGCGGCATGACTGCGGTGACGGTGCGTCCGGCCGAGCATGCCGACCGTGCCGCCAGGGCAGCGGCTGCACGCGCCGTGCTGGCCAGTGCCGAGGAGCGCACCGGTACGCGTCGCAAGCCGTGGCGTTCCGGCGAGGTCCGCAGGTCCGCCGACGACCACACGGTGCTGCCGATCGCCCCGGCGTTGGCACCGCTGCTGCCCGGCGGGCTGACCCGTGGCGCCACCGTGACCGTGACCGGGTCGACCTCCCTCGTCCTGACGATGCTCGGCGCCGCCTCCGCTGCCGGCAGCTGGGTCGCCGTGGTCGGCATGCCTGCGGTCGGCATGCTCGCTGCCCACCAGCTCGGGCTCGCGCTGGACCGTGTGGTCCTGGTGCCGGACCCCGGTCCGGACGGGCCACGCGTGATCGCGGCGCTCGTGGACGGCGTGGATGCGGTGGTCGTCGGTGATGTCGCGCTCGCCGACGCCGACCGGCGTCGGCTCAGCGCACGGGCCAGGGAACGGTCCGCGGTCCTGGTCGCCACGACCCCGTGGCCAGGAGCCTCGGTGCAGCTCACCGTCGAGAGGACCCGATGGTCGGGGGTCGGGCGCGGGAACGGGCGGCTGCGTGACCGGGTGCTCACGGTGAGCCGGGCCGGCCGGGGCTCGGCGGCGCGCGGGTGGCGGGGTGAGGTGCGGCTGCACGGCGGTGAGGTCGACACCGTCCCGCACGGCGGTGTGCGCGACGGTGTCGTGGTCGGGCTGGAGCGGGTCGGATGACTGCGACCGAGACCCCGTCGCCGGGTGGCCCGCCGAGTCTGGACCTGCCGGCCGGCACGTCGCGGCCACGACGGACCGCAGCGCTGTGGGTACCGGACTGGCCGGTGATCGCCGCGATGCAGGTCGAGCAGGTGCCCGCACACCTGCCGGCAGCCGTGCACGACGGGCACCGCCTGGTCGCCGCCTCCGCACCGGCCCGACGTCTGGGGGTGCGGCGCGGCATGCGACGCAGGGCCGCGCAGCAGGTGTGCCCCGACCTCGTCCTGCTGCCCGCCGACCCCGGGCGGGACGTGCGCGAGTTCGAGCCCGTGGTCCTCGCCGCCGAGACGGTGGTCGCCGGGCTCGAGGTCACCCGGCCGGGTCTCGTGCTGCTGCCTGCTGCGGGCGCCGGGCGGTACCACGGCTCGGAGCAGGCGCTCGCGCAGCTGCTTGTCGAGGCGGTGGCCGAGGCCGGGTGCGAGGCTCAGGTGGGCATGGCCGACGGTGTGGGGGCCGCGGTGATCGCCGCCCGGGCGCACGCCATGGTGCCCTCCGGGGGTACGGCGTCGTTCCTCGCCGGGCGGGGTGTCGGCGAGCTGCGTCACGTGGTGGCACCCGACGGTGTCGCCGAGGTCGACGAGCTCGTCGACCTGTTGGTCCGGCTCGGTGTGCGCACCCTGGGAGACCTGGCAGCCCTGCCTCGGCGTGACGTGCTCGCCCGGTTCGGGCCGTGGGGGCAGTGGGCGCACCAGGTCGCCTCGGGGCAGGACGACCGCCCCACCGCGTTGCGCCGTCCCGAGGCCGACGTCGCGGTCGACCTCGACCTCGACCCGCCGGTGGAGACCGTCGAGCAGGCGGCGTTCGTGGCCCGACGGCTCGCCGGTCGGCTGCACACCGTGATGGTCGAGGCCGGAGCCGGGTGCGGACGGGTCCAGATCTCCGCGACCACGGCCGAGGGCAACGAGCTCGTGCGCACCTGGCGCACCGACACCGCGCTCGGCGGGCTGTCGGTGGCCAGGTTGACCGACCGGGTGCGTTGGCAGCTCGACGGCTGGTTGACCGCCCAGCAGCTGCGCAGGGGCGACGGCGACCCGCCGCCGGCACCGCTGACCAGGCTCGCGCTGCGGGCCGAGGAGGTCGTCGCGGTCGGCGCCGAGCAGGGCCGGCTGTGGGGCCAGGCGGCCGGGTCGGACCTCCGCGCACATCGGGCGGTGCATCGCGTCCAGGGTCTGCTCGGTGCCGAGGCAGTGCTGTCCGCCCGGGTCCAGGGCGGGCGCGAGGTGCGGGACCAGGTCCAGCTGGTGCCCTGGGGCGACGCCGTGCCACCGGGGCGTCGGGCGGATGCACCCTGGCCCGGCAGGCTGCCGCCGCCGGCCCCCGCCACGGTGCTCCCGGTACCGCAGCCGGTCCAGCTGTGCGGGACCGACGGCCGGCGGGTCGAGATCGACGCCCGGCTGATCATGAGCGCCGACCCGGCGACGGTGTGGTGGCCGGACGGCACCTCGCAGACCTCGGTCACCGGATGGGCGGGACCGTGGCCGGTGGTGCAGCGGTGGTGGTCGAACGACCCTCGGCGAGCGGTGTACCTGCAGGTCACCCTGGCGGACGGCCGTGCTGTGCTGCTGGCCCTGCGCGACGGGGTCTGGTCGCTCGAGGCGCGCTATGACTGACCTGCCCATGTCCGGTGAGCGGCCCCTGACCGGCGCGCGACCCGCGTCTCCGCCGCGGTACGCCGAGCTGCATGCGCACTCCGCGTTCAGCTTCCTCGACGGCGCGAGCCAGCCCGAGGACCTGGTCGCCGAGGCGGCTCGGCTGGGTCTGTCCGGCCTCGCCCTGACCGACCACGACGGCCTGTACGGCGTGGTGCGGTTCGCTCAGGCGGCGCGTGACGTCGGCCTGCCCACGGTGTTCGGTGCCGAGCTGCACCTGGCCACCGTGGACGGTGTGCTGGACGAGCCGACCGGCACACCGGACCCGCGTGCGACCCACCTGCTGGTGCTGGCCCGTGGTCCTGACGGGTACCGGTCGTTGTCCTCGGCGATCGCCGACGGGCACCTCGTCACCGGTGCCAAGGGGGTGGCGCGCTACCGGCTCGAGGAGCTCGCGGCCGCCGCCGACGGTCAGTGGCTCGTGCTGACCGGGTGTCGCAAGGGCGCGGTGCGTCAGGCGTTGGAGGGCACCGGGCGGGCCAGACGGACGTACCGGGACGGTTCGCGCCTCGACCTCGACGCCGCACGGGCCGAGCTGGACCGGCTGGTCACACTGTTCGGCTCGGACAACGTCGCCGTCGAGCTGACCGACAACGCCGACCCCTGGGACACCGAGCGCAACGACGCCCTCGCCGCGCTCGCGGTCGACGCAGGGCTGCCGGTGGTCGCGACCACCAACGCGCACCACGCCGGGCCGGCCGACGCCGACCTCGCCGCGGCGCTGGCCGCGGTGCGGGCCAGGTCGAGCATGGAGGAGGTGGACGGCTGGTTGCCCGGGGGGACCGGGCGGCACCTGCGCTCGGCCGCCGAGATGCTCGACCGGCACCGGCGGCACCCGCAGGCCGTCGTGACGGCCGCGGCCCTCGCCGACGAGTGCGCCTTCGACCTGGCGCTGGTCGCGCCGAGCCTTCCGCCCTACCCGGTGCCGCCCGGGCACGACGAGGCCAGCTGGCTGCGGGAGCTCGTCCGGCGTGGTGCCCTGGAACGGTACGGGCCGCCGGACGCCGAGCGGGTCCCTGGCGCGTGGGCTCAGCTCGCGCACGAGCTGGACGTCATCGAGGTGCTCGGCTTCCCGGGGTACTTCCTGATCGTCCACGACCTGACCGACTTCTGCCGGCAGCGCGGGATCCTGTGCCAGGGCCGCGGCTCGGCCGCCAACTCGGCGGTCTGCTACGCGCTCGGGGTCACCGCGGTGGATGCGGTGCGCCACGGCCTGCTGTTCGAGCGTTTCCTCGCCCCGGAGCGCGACGGGCCTCCGGACATCGACGTGGACATCGAGTCCACCCGGCGCGAGGAGGTCATCCAGTACGTCTACGAGCGGTTCGGTCGACGGCACGCGGCGCAGGTCGCCAACGTGATCTCCTACCGGCCGCGGTCAGCGGTGCGCGACGCCGCCCGGGCGCTGGGCTACGACGTCGGCCAGCAGGACGCCTGGAGCAAGTCGGTGGAGCGCTGGGGCTCGCTCAAAGGCCCGGAGCCGGCCAGCAGCTGGTGGACCATGCACAAGTCCGGCCCGGTCGGCCCGCCGGCGGTGGACGGGTTGCCGTCCTGGTTCGGCCCGCACGGCACCTACGGCAAGCCGGAGCAACCACAGCGTGCCGCGCCGGCGGGCCGCCCCGACCGCCCGCACGTCGACCACACCGGACCTCCCCCCGGGAGCGGCCCGGACGTCACCGGTGTGGGACGCGCGATCGGCCGCAGCGAGGCGACCTGGACCCCGACGCTCGGGCACCCGGGCTCCCGGGAGGCCCCGCCGGGCACCGTCACCGACGACGGCCACGACGTCGTCCCGCCGCACCGGCCCCCGGCGGCCACCGAGGAAGGGCTCATCCCGGCCGACGTCATCGATCTCGCCGAACGGTTCCTGAGGCTGCCGCGGCACCTCGGCATCCACTCCGGCGGGATGGTCATGTGCGACCGGCCGGTCATCGAGGTCTGCCCGGTGGAGTGGGCACGGATGCCCGGCCGGACGGTGCTGCAGTGGGACAAGGAGGACTGCGCCGACGCCGGGCTGGTGAAGTTCGACCTGCTCGGGCTCGGCATGCTGTCCGCGCTGCGGATCGCGTTCGAGCTGATCGCCGAGCACGAGGACGTCGAGCTCGGCCTGCACACCTTGCCGCAGGAGGACCCGGCGGTCTACGACCTGCTGTGCGCCGCGGACACCGTCGGCGTGTTCCAGGTCGAGTCCCGCGCGCAGATGGCCACCCTGCCGCGGCTGCGACCACGGAGGTTCTACGACATCGTCGTCGAGGTCGCGCTGATCCGGCCGGGCCCGATCCAGGGCGGGTCGGTGCACCCCTACATCGACCGGGTCAGGGGACGACAGCCGGTGACCTATCTGCACCCGCTGCTCGAGTCGTCGCTGGCCAAGACCAAGGGCGTGCCGCTGTTCCAGGAGCAGCTCATGCAGATGGCGATCGACGTCGCCGGGTTCACCGGTGCCGAGGCCGACCAGCTGCGGCGCGCGATGGGGTCCAAGCGCTCGATGGAACGGATGGACGCGCTGCGGGCGCGACTGATGGACGGGATGGCCGAACGCGGTGTCGGCCCGGACGTTCGAGAGCAGATCTTCGACAAGCTCAAGGCGTTCGCGGACTTCGGTTTCCCCGAGTCGCACGCGTACTCGTTCGCCTACCTGGTCTATGCGAGCTCGTGGTTGAAGATGCACCACCCGGCAGCGTTCTTCGCCGGGCTGCTCGCCGCCCAGCCGATGGGCTTCTACTCACCGCAG
The DNA here is from genome assembly GCF_025717005.1 of Actinotalea endophytica. Classification (GTDB taxonomy): domain Bacteria; phylum Actinomycetota; class Actinomycetes; order Actinomycetales; family Cellulomonadaceae; genus Actinotalea. The sequence continues at coordinate 28,740 of NZ_JAOVZU010000002.1, read as the reverse complement.
TCCCTGGTGGCAGACGCACGCCGGCACGGTGTGCCGGTGCTGCGGCCCGACGTGCAGCACTCGGACGTGCAGGCGGGGCTGGAACGGTGCGCCGAGCGCAGCGACACCGACGGTCGCTGGACGCCGGCGCCGGACCAGCCGCCCTGTACCGAGGTCCGCCCCGGGCAGGTCTCCCTCGTGGTGGACGGCACGCTCGCCGTGCGGCTCGGGCTGGCATCCGTGCGGGGGATGGGTACCGACGTGTCCCAGGCTCTGGTCGACGAGCGCGGCACCGGAGGTCCGTTCGCCGACCTGCGCGACCTGGTGCGCCGGGTGCGGCTGTCCACCGCCCAGCTCGAGGCGCTGGCCACGGCGGGAGCGCTGTCCTGCTTCGGGGTCGAGCGACGCGAAGGGCTGTGGGCTGCCGGCGCTCTGGCGCAGGAGGGTCCGGACACCCTGCCGGGGGTCTCGGTCGGGGTCGAGGCGCCGATGCTTCCGGGCATGGACGAGGTCGAGGTCGCGATGGCCGACGTGTGGGCCACCGGGGTGTCGGTGGACTCCTACCCGACGCAGTACGTGCGCAACGGGCTGACCGATGCCGGGGTGCTCACCGTGGCCGACGCGCACCGCCACGAGCCCGGTCGCCGGGTCGCCGTCGCGGGCGTGGTGACCCACCGCCAGCGGCCAGGCACTGCGGGCGGCGTGACGTTCCTGTCGTTGGAGGACGAGACCGGCCTGCTCAACGTGATCTGCACCGCCGGCGTGTGGCAACGGTTCCGCACGGCCGCACGCACCTCGGCTGCACTGGTGGTGCGTGGTCGCCTGGAACGGGCCGACGGCGCGACGAACCTGCTCGCCGAGCACATGTCGGCGCTGTCGCTGCGCATCCCGAGCACGTCACGCGACTACCGCTGAACCCTGCGCGCGTCGCCCGCCTCGCACCCGGCGACCGGCCGACTGCCGGGTGGGGTCAGTCGTCTTCGGCGTTCTCGTCCTGGTCGTCGTCGGTGTCGTCCTCGCCAGGTGGTCCGGCTGTCGCTGCGTCGAGCTCGGCCAGCGTGATCGGTGGGTCGACATGGCGGAGCCGGGCGAACACCGCCCAGGCGACCGCGACGAGTGGCACGGCGATCACCGCTCCGAGGATGCCCGCGACCAAGGTGCCGGCGGTGACCGAGAGCGCGACGGCGACCGGGTGCAGCGACACCTGCTTGCCCATGATCAGCGGCTGCAGGACGTGCCCCTCGAGCTGGCCGATGCCGGCGATCACCAGACCCACGATCAGCGCGGTGATCGGCCCGTTGGCGGCGAGCGCCACGATCATCGCGATCACCATGGCCAGCGGGGCGCCGATCAGCGGGATGAAGGCACCGATGAACACGAGCACGGCAAGCGGCGCCGCCAGCGGCACGCGCAGGATCAGTAGTGCGATGCCGGCGAGGAACCCGTCGGACGCGGCGACCAGGAACGTTCCTCTGGTGTACCCGGAGAACGTGTCCCACGCGACGCGGCCACCGCTGTGCCACGGCACGCGCATGCTGGCCGGCAGCTGGTTCAGGAACCAGGTCCACATCTCGGTGCCCCGGATCAGGAAGAACACCGTGAGGAAGATCGCCAGTGCCAGCGCGGCGAACACCTCCGCGACCGAACCCGCACTGGTCAGAGCCGTGCTCGCGACCTGACCGGAGTTGTCCTGCACCCACTGCTGGGCCTGGGTGAGCCACTGCTCGAAGTCGGCGCTGGTGATCGTGAGGTGGAGCGGAGACGCCGCGAGGTAGTCGAAGATCGTCTGGATGCCGTCGCTGAACTGCTGGCCGAGCTTGTTCCACTGCCCGGCGACGGAGAACCCGATGTAGGTGAACAGGCCGGCGACCACGGCGAACGCCAGGATGATCGACAGGGTCGTGGCCAGCCCGCGGGGGATCCAGCGGCTCAGCGCGCCGACCAGGGGACGCAGCACCGCGGTGAAGACCAGCGCGAGGAAGACGGCGATGAACAGCAGCAGCACCCGGGTCGTCGCGTAGAACGCCAGAGCCACGGCGGCGATCACGATGATGATCCGCCAGGACCATGCGGCCGCCGCCCGCAGCCACAACGGCGCGACCTCGGTGGGCGCGTTGCGACGCGAACCCGCGACGCGTCCGATCACGCGGCTGCCGCCCGGGAGCTGGGCCGACGGGTGAGGGCGTTCGGCTCCGCCGGACTGGTCGTGCTCGGACACCGCACCTCCCCGCGCACCCGACCGGTGGCGGGCGCCATGCTCGCCAGTCTGCCGCAGGGGTGGCGTCCTGGCCTCCCGCCACTCCGTGTTATCTTTATCGCCGCGCTCGGCCCCTCGACACGAGGAGTCGGGTCCACCTCGTCCGGGTGGCGGAATGGCAGACGCGCTAGCTTGAGGTGCTAGTGCCCGTATAGGGCGTGGGGGTTCAAGTCCCCCTCCGGACACTCGTTGAGACAGCGAGCCGACGGGCCGTGACCTGCAGAGATGTGGGTCACGGCCCGTCGTGCGTCCGGGGCGATGACCGATCACACCGAGGTCGACCGGGCAACGTGGACCGTCGCGTAGATCGACGGGCGCCCGCGGGTGACGCCTAGCGTCGTTGCGCATCGAGCCGATAGCGGCGGTGCAGGCCGGCTCGGGCGGCGCGGAGGGTGCCGTCGGCCTCGGCGCGCCGGTTGTCCCACACGTCGAGCAGGTCCTCGGTGGCGAAATCGTCGTGCAGGGCGCGGAGCACCTCCAGGCGCAGCTCGGCGAGCCGTACGTCCTCGGCGGTGAGGTCGGTGGCCACCGGGTCGGCGCCTGCGGCGACCAGCGCCGCGCCGACGGGGGTCCGCTGCGGGTCGAGCGTCGATCGGTCGAACTCATCCTCGGGGATCCACGGCAGCCGGCCGTGGCTGTGCAGGAACGACATCCGTCCCCCCGGCCGCAGCGCTGTGAGCAACCGGGCTGCCAGGTCGGGCAGGTCGTCGGCGAAGTAGAGGCTGTCGATCGCCATCACGGCATCGAGGCTCGCCGGCTCGGGCCGGAGGGTGTTCAGATCGGCGCAGACGAACTCCAGCGCGGGGCGGTCGGCGGTCCTGGCCTTGGCGGCCGCGATCGCCAGGGGCGACAAGTCCACACCCGTCACCGCCGCGCCCGTCCGCACGGCGACGCGCTCGCTGATCTGTCCGGTCCCGCAGCCCAGGTCCAGGACGCGGTGCCCGGCGCGCGGCCGGAGTGCTTCGATCAGGTCGTCGATCTGCGCGAGGTCGGCGAACCCGTGCTGGCCCAGGTCGCCCCCGAGGCTCAGCTCGCAGAGCCGTCGGTAGGCCGGCGAGGTCGGCACGCGCTCGTAGAAGCGACGGTAGAAGTCCTGCATCGCGGGCTCGCCCGATCGCTCCGGCACATCTCAGTGATGCCCGACCCGCGCCGAGGGAGCGAGAGCCGTTGGTCCCGGCCCGGAGACATCGCGTCAACGGCCAGCTCCCACGCGCTCGCCGTGTCAGGATCGGCGCCATGGCCACGTGGGCGCAGTTCGCACGGCAGGCACCAGATGTGGCGGAGGTGGCGACCTCCCTGCTCACCGTCCCGGGAACCGGCTTCGGCTACCTCGCCACGGTCGATCGCGGCGGCGCACCGAGGATCCACCCGATCATGCCGGTCTGGGCCGTCGGCTCGATGTTCGCCTTCATCGAACCGTCACCCAAGCTGAAGGACCTCGAACGTGACGGACGCTACGCGTTGCACTCGACCGGGTCGGAGGACGTTGACGACGAGCTGATGGTCGTCGGCCGCGCCCGGATCAGCGCGGACGTCGCGCTGCGGGACGAGGTCGCCGCCGCCTGCCCCTTCATCCCGGGGCCGGACACCGTTCTCGTCGAGCTCCTGCTGGACCGGGTGATGTGGGCGAACTACGAACCGCGCGGGGTCTTCCCGCCGCGCTACACGGTCTGGCGAGACAAGGTGGCGCCGGAGCCGTGACGCCGAGCGGCCCGTCGGCAGGTGCCCGTTGTCAGGAGGCGACTCCTCCGCGTCAGCGCGAGCGCCGGGCCATACCGGAACTTCCGCGACACGCGATCCGGCGCCCGGACGTCCCCGCTCGCGGGCTCGGCGTCCATGAAGCCGAGGGCGTGCGGCCGGGTCGTCGCCGGTGACGCCTGGCGACTCAGGCCTCGGGTGAGGGTGTCACGGTGTTGTCGGCGAGCCGCACGATGGCGACCGGGTTCAGGATGAGGACCTGATCGGCACCGCCGTGCATCCCGGAGACGAGGTCGGCGCCGTGGACGCTCGTGACGGAGGGATCGCCGAGGTCGGTCACCTGGTCGAGGCTGTCGACCGGGAACACCACCGGCAGCGCGTTGCGGATCGTGACGAGCGGGCAGGCGGCGCCGGCCTGGGTCGCCACACCCGCCAGGGCAGGTCGCACGTCGACGGGGCGCAGGGTGGTGGGTGCGGCCAGGGGGCCACCGGCCCACGGCATCGCCGGCAGGACGGCGGCGATGGCCGTGGTCGGGAGCGCGTAGCGGGTGCCTTCGAGGGTGAATGTCAGGTGCGGGGTCATCGAAGCCTCACAGGTGGTCGGAGGGTCGAGGAGGGGGCCGGTGGGTCGTCCCTCGGGACGAACCCGCCGAGCGGTCGCCGGCCGGCGTCGAAGTGGGATCCGGGGATCGTGGTGGGCCGCAAGGGTGCGTACGGGGCGACGGCCGGATCTCGGTCCGCGCGTCCTCGGCTGTACCCGAGGCGCCGCTGGTACCGGGAGCTCGATGCTAGCTCCTCACGGGTCCGGTTGGGCATCCGCCGGCACGCACTGCCGACACCGATGTGACGAGACTCACCTCCCGGGTCAGGCAGCATCTCGGCGTCGAGGTCCCACGCGCGCCGTGCTGAACGAGAGGACCATGGGGCTACGTCTGGAGAGCCGGGCGTGAGGGCAGGTCAAAGGAGACGGTCCCTTGCTGGACGTGAGTGCACCCCGTCACGACGCGGTTCTGCGCTGGCTGGCTCGTGTGGCGGTGCTCGGTCTCGGCGCCGACGAGGCGTGTGTCCTCGGCTTCGATGCCGACGGTGGTCCCCGCCTGGTGCACTGCACCGGGCCCCGTGCTCGGGAGGCCGAGCAGTGGCAGGAGCAGGCATGCCGGGGCCCGGCCGTGACCGCCGCGGCCTACGGCCAGGTCCTCACCGTCCCCGACTGGCACGTCGACCGCCGTGATCCCGGGGTGCGCGTCCGTGCCCTGCTGGGTGGCCTGCGGTCGGTGACGGCCGTGCCGATCGGCGCGCAGGGACGCGTCGAGTCGGTGATCGACCTGTGGTGGCAGCGCCCGGCGGCGCTGACGGCCGCTCAGCAGGCCGCGATCGCTCACCTCCGTAGCACCGCGGGTGCCGAGCTGGAGATCTCCGCTCAGCGCGACGCCGCCGACCGGGCACGGGAGGGCCTGGAGTCCGGGGCGATCCGCGTCGACCGATGACAGGAGCGGGCCGGGTTCACGTGCGCCAGCCGGCCGCCCGTTGACGATGGTCGTCGAGCAGCCAGACGGCCCGCTCCACGGTCGTCCGGAGCTGGGTGGCTGCGGCGTCACGCGACCGCTCCGCTTCGGTCGCCGTGGTGGTGATCGCGTCGGTCGCGCGTCCGACGCCGGCTCCGACCGACCGGAGCTCGTGGACGAGGCCGAGCGTGCTCTGCTGGACCGTGGTGGCGAGGCTGCCGACCGCGTGCTCGAGGCTCGTGAACCCTTGGACGACAGCCGCGGTCGTGCGCCGCTGCTCCCAGATCTGGGCGTACACGGGGTCCTTCTGCGCGCGGTAGGCCAGGGTGCGCAGGGCAGCGGCCACCGGTTCGGCCGCCCCGGTGGCCTCGGCGGCGACCAGAGTCACCGGGAAGGGTGCGACGACGTCGGGGGAGCCGCCCCCGGCCAGGTAGGACTGTCTGGTCCTGGCATGGTCGTCAGCGCACGTCTGGATCGTGCGCAGGGCTGCGTTGTACGTGCCCAGCAGGACGAACGCTCGCTCGATCGCCGACCAGAACGGCGAGTAGGCACCTTCGCGGAAGTGCTCGAGGGCTTCGTCGTGCAGGTCCGCCGCCTGGGTGAGGGTCGTGGGAAGGCCGGTGAACTCACGTTCGGCCCGAGCGGCGTACCCGGAGATCCGCTCCTCGAGCTGACGTCGCTGCTCCGCGTGCCGCTCACGCTCCAGGCGTCCGGCCGCCACCCGCTGCGTGTCGGCGGCAGCCCGCACCCGCGCGTCGTGCCTGGAGATCGCCACGGCACCGAGGGCGAGACCACCGATGACGCCGATCGCCTCCCACCCGAAGAGGTTGATCCAGGTGAACCCGAAGTACTCGTACTTGTCTCGCTCGATGAGGATCGGGCTCACGAATCCCCACACGATGAACACCACGAACCCGACGACCACGCCGCGCCCGGCGTAGCCCCAGATCGACGGTCGAGGTCCGCTGGCAGTCACGAGGGGCACCTCCGGCGTTCTGGCGGTTTGGCGCGAGAAGGGTATCGGTGTCCAAGATCGATCACGCACGGTGTCCGTCCTCTGCGGCACTGCCGGCCGAGAACGGACGCCGCCCCGGTGCACCGTCCGCGCGGCCGAGCGGCCTACGGCACGGTGAGCACCAGGGTGCCCGCCACACTCCCGCTCTCGAGCCGGGCGTAGGCGTCCCGTGCCCGGCGCAGCGGGTAGGTCCCGGCGACCAGAGGCTCGATCTGCCGCCGGCCGAGCAGCTCGAACAGCGTGGCCCAGTCCTCCTTGAACGAGGTGACGCCTTCGCGGTGGGTGCCGTAGCCGATGATCCTCTTGCCGTTCGGCGTGACGTTCGTGGCGACGAGCCGGCCGATCAGGACAGCCAGGGCGCCGAGGCCCTGCGGGGCGCCGTAGGCGACGAGCCTGCCGCCTCGTCGTAGCGCGGCCAGACCGTCGCTCAGGTACTCCGGGCCCATGCCGTTGACCACGAGGTCCACGCCGTCGGGCTCGTGCCGGCGGACGGCAGCGACCAGGTCGCCGGAACGGTAGTCGATCGGCGTGGCGCCGTAGCCGGCCACGACCGGGTGCTTGCGGGGCGACGCGGTGCCGTAGGCGCGTAGGCCGGCGAGTCGAGCCAGGTCGAGGAACGCGGTGCCGACTCCGCCGCTGGCTCCGATCACGAGGACCGACTGCCCGCGCTCGACGTGGGCAACGCGGTGCAGGACCTGCTGCGCGACGAGGTAGTTGAGCACCAGGGGAGCGGCCCGGACGGGATCGAGCTCATCAGGCACGGGGGCGAGCTCGCCCTGGGGGCGGTAGATCACCTCGGCGTGGCTGTCGAACTGGGTCAGGGCCGTGACCCGGTCGCCGACCGACACGTCCGTGACGCCCTCGCCGACCGCGTCCACGACGCCGATGAAGGCGTAGCCCGGCACGAACGGGGGCTTGCGCAGGAACGGGCGGTTCCCGATCCGGATCGCGACGTCGTCCTGGCACACCGGTGCTGTGATCACGCGGATCCGGGCCTCGCCGGGCTCGGGGTCGCGCAGCGGCCGGTCGAGCACTGCCACGGCGTCGAGGCCTCCCCGGTGGGTCACCGTGACGCTGGTGTACGTGGTCATGGGGTTCTGCTCCTTCGCGGGGTGGGTCGCGTGCGCTCAGCGGACCGGGGCCGGCACCAGCACGGCGGCGACGACGGTGGTCGCGAGGACCGCGAACGGCAGGATCCGGTGCGCCACGAGGACCGCAGCCGGCGGGCTGGACAGTGCGCTGAGCAGTCCGCCGGTGGCGACCGCGAGCACCACGGCGACGGCCACCACCACGAGCACGGCCCAGGTGGTGCCGGGCAGGCCGGTGTCGAGGTGGGCCGCGCGGGCGCGCAGCACGACCGCGGCGATCAGCAGCAGCACTCCGACCTTGTGCAGGTTGATCAGCAGCGATCCGTACGACGGCGCCGAGCGCATCAGCAGCAGACCGGTCACGGCCATGATCGCGAAGGCGACGACGAGGGCGGGGGTGGCGGTGAGGTGGGTCACGGCTTGCTCCTTGGTCATGGCACCACCGTAGGTCGCACTCTGTCAGATGTCAATGACTGCCAAAAACAGGTGAGCGCCGTATGGCGGTGTCTGTCCGCACGCGCTACGCTGTCCGGCATGGACGCCACCGAGTCGCTGCGGGACCGCAAGAAGCTCCGTACCCGCGAACAGCTCGTCGCCGCCGCGACCGAGCTGTTCGCCGAGCGCGGCTACGACGCGGTCACCGTCGGTGAGATCGCCGAGCGCGCCTGGGTCTCGGAGCGCACGTTCTTCCGCTACTTCGGCGCGAAGGAGGACGTCCTGTGGCCGGACAGCGGCGAGCAGCTCGCGCTCTTCGCGGCCACGATCGAGGCGCGGCCCGCCGTGGAGCACCCGCTGGAGTCGGTCCGCAACGCGATGATCGAGCTCGGCCGTGCGCTCGGGATGGACGCCACCGCGGCCCTGACCCGGGCGCGGATCGTCGCCGCGACGCCGTCGCTGGTCGCGCGCGACATGCTCGAGTACTCCCGCTGGGAGGGCGCGGTCCGCGACGCCGTGCGTCGGCGCACCGGAGCGGACGAGCGCGACCTCGCGCCCGAGATGACGGCCGTGGTCGCGGGCGGCGCCCTGCGCGTCTCCTTCGAACGCTGGGTCGCCGACGGCGCCCGGGGCGACCTCGCCGAGATGATCGGGGGCGCGTTCGCGGCCGTGGAGGGTGCGATCCGCGACTGACCTGCGCGGGGGAGCTAGCCCAGGCGTGCCACGGTCGAGCCGCGGATCACGAGACGCGGTGGCGTCAGCTCGATGCCGGTACCGATGTCCTCGCCGTCGAGCGCGGCGAACACCCGCTCGGCGGCCGTGCGGCCCAGCTGCTTGAGGTTGGCGTCGATGCTCGAGAGCTGCGGGCGCGCGTTGGTGGTCAGCACGAGCCAGTTGTCGAAGCCCATGACGGCCACGTCGTGCGGGACCGACCGGCCGATGTCACGCAGGTGGTCCAGGACGCCGCGGGAGATCTGGTCGGACCCGCACAGGACCGCGTCGATCTCCGGGTGCTGCGCGAGCATCGCCGCGGCCGCGTCCCGCCCCCAGGTCTCCGACCAGTCACCGAACATCACGTCGCCGACCGGGGTCAGCCCGGCGGCCTTGAACGCCTGGTTGGCGCCCGTGACGCGGTCGCGGGCCGCCGCGTAGCTCCGGTCGCCGGAGATCTGGGCGATGCGCGTGCGGCCGAGGCTGATCAGGTGCTCGGCCGCCATCCGGCCCGCCTCGACGTTGTCCGGCGTGATCGACAGATCCGTCTCGTCGTCGGACGGGGCGTAGGCGTACACCACGGGTACGCCGAGGTCGTGCCCGAGCGACGGGCGGGGGTCCGTCTGCCGGCCCACCACGATCAGGCCGTCGATGCGTCGGCTCAGCAGCGCGCGCAGGTGGTGCTGCTCGCGGATCTCGTCGCCGCGCGCATCGCACAGGAACGCGTTCACCTGGCCGGCGCCGAAGGCGTCCTCCGCCCCCATGAGGATCGGGATGACGAACCGGCCCTCGAGGTCGCTGGTCAGCAGTCCGACGGTGCCGGTGCGGCCGGCGAAGAGACCCTTGGCCAGCTGGTTCGGGCTGAACGCCAGTCGCTCCGCCGCGTCGATCACCCGCTGGCGGGTGGCCGGGGCCACCTCGTCGCGGCCGTTCAGGGCCTTCGACGCGGTCGCTGGGGAGACCCCGGCGAGCCGAGCGACATCGCTGAGAGTGGTCGGCCGAGCGATCTTCCGAGCGCGCATGGGTCTCCTCTTCCGGTAGGCACTCTAGCGTGAAGGGTGTTGACGAGCGAGCCGAGATCAAGTAGTTTCCGAAACGGGTTTCGAGATGCCGGGCGAGGTTGCCGCGACATCAAAGCGAGATCTCATGGTGCAGGTCACAGCGTTAATGGCGACCAAGGTGATCGATGTTCTGGCCATGGCTGCCGGGCAGTGACGAAGCAGGGTCCGGAATTCGTTTCGGAGGGGCGACGGTCAGCCGAAGGCGGCGTGGCGGGCCCCTCGACGTGAGGAGTCGGTATGAAGACCAGGCTTGGCAGGGTTGGGCGCCGGGCCGTGACCGGGCTCGCGGCCGCGAGTCTCGCGCTCGGCATGGCGGCGTGCGGTGGCGGTTCGTCCGGCGGCAGTGATGCGGCGAGTGCCGGGCCCGAGGGAGTGGACGACGGCACCGAGCTGACGCTGTGGACGCGGGCGCCGCTCGAGAAGCAGGCGAACCTGCTGGTGGACGCCTACAACGCGAGCCACCAGAACCAGGTCACGCTCACCGTCGTGCCGAACGACGACTACGTGGCCAAGGTCGGCGCCGCAGCGGGGTCGAACGGTCTGCCGGACCTGTTCGCGGCCGACATCGTGTACGTGCCGAACTGGGTCGAGCAGGGTCTGTTCCAGGACCTGACGACCAACATCGACGGGCTGTCCTTCAAGGACCAGATCAACAAGGGCCACCTCTCGGCCGGCACCTTGGACGGCAAGGAGTACGTGCTGCCGTTCGTGCTCGACCTGTCCATGCTCTTCTGGAACAAGGACCTCTACGCCGAGGCCGGGCTCGACCCCGAGCAGCCCCCGACGACCCTCGAGGAGTACGCGGCCGACGCCAAGGCGATCCAGGCGATGAACAAGCCCGACGTCTACGGCACCGCGACCGGCCTCAACTGCGGCGGGTGCCTGGTGTTCACCTGGTTCCCCAGCGTCTGGGCCGCCGGCGGCGACGTCATGAACGCCGACGGCACGGAGGCGCTGTTCGCCGAGTCGCCGAGCACCGAGGTCTTCAGCATCTGGCGTGACCTGTGGGACTCCGGCGCCGTGCTGCCGTCCTCCAAGGACGAGGCCGGCCCGACCTGGACCGCGGGCTTCACCGAGGGCAAGGTCGGCCTGATGTTCTACCCGGCGACGCTGCTGTCCTCGACCACCGGCTTCGATGTCGGCGTGGCAGGCATCCCAGGCCCGGGTGGCGGTGCCTCGACCTTCGTCGGCGGTGACGGGATCGGCGTGTCGAAGGACTCCCAGAACGCCGCTCAGGCGTGGAACTTCCTCAACTGGATGATGTCCGAGGACGCCCAGGTCGGAGTCCTGGCCAAGGACAACGACGTGGTCTCGCGGTCCGACCTGGCCGAGAACGAGTACTCGACGGCCGACCCGCGCCTGGTCACGATCAACCAGGTCGCCGGCAACGGGCAGACACCTGTCGCGCTGAACTTCCAGCAGGCCTACAACGCCACGAACAGCCCGTGGCTGACGCTCGTGCGTGACCAGATCCTGGGTGACGCGAGCACGCTCCAGGCCGACAACGACGAGGTCACCGCCGTGCTCGGTCAGTGAGCCGCAGGTCCCTCGTGCTGCCGGCAGGTGGTCCGGCAGCACGAGGGACCGGCTTCGTCAGGTGACCCCACGGCCCGAACGCGAGGAAGGTGCTCGATGACGACGACTGCTGCGCGCCGGCCGCTGATCCGCCGGGCCACGAGCCGCGGCAACCGGCGCACCGGCTGGATGTACGCCGCACCCACCGCGGCCTTCGTGTTCGTGCTGTTCGTGGTGCCGCTGCTCCTGGTGCTGCAGATGTCGGTCTCGCGATGGCCGCTGCTCTCGGGGAACCAGGGGTGGAACTTCCCCGACAACTACACGGCGGCCGTCTCGAACCGCTTCTTCGCCGACTCGGTCGTCTTCACCCTGAAGTACACCGTTCTGGCCACCGTCCTGCTCATCGGCCTCGGCCTCGCCCTGGCCCTGCTGGTCCAGGAGAGCAGCCGGTGGAAGGGCTTGCTGCGAACCGCGTTCCTGGTGCCCAGCGCCCTCGGGCTCGCGTCCGCGTCGCTGCTGTTCTACGTGCTGTACTCACCGCTGGTGGGTCCCGCCGCAGGCCTCATGGACCGGCTCGGCCTCAGCTTCCTCGGCACGCCCACCGCGGCCCTGCTGTCCACCACCTTCCTCATCGTGTGGCGGTTCGCCGGCTTCTACATGCTGCTGATGCTCGTCGGTCTGCAGGGCATCCCGGACGACGTGTTCGAGGCGGCCCGGGTGGACGGTGCGTCACGCTGGCAGACCTTCCGGCGGATCACGCTCCCGCTGCTGCGCCCGACGCTCGCGCTGACCACGGTGCTGTGCGTCACGGGTTCGCTGCTCGCGTTCGAGCAGTTCTACATCCTCACCAAGGGCGGTCCCGACAACAGCACGATCACGGTGGTGCAGCTCATCTACTCGGTCGCCTTCCAGGGCCAGAACGACCTCGGGGTCGCCGCGGCCCTGTCGGTCATCGTGCTGCTCGCGCTGGTCGCCCTCAACGCCGCCCAGCTGCGGGCGTTCCGCGCGCCGGACGAGGAGTGACGATGGCGACGACGCTCGGCGCGAAGGCGCCTCGAACGACGGCCCCGCGGCCTCCCGCGCCCCGCGCCCGGGTGGCCGGTGTGATCCTGCGGATGCCGTACTGGGTGTTCACCGGCGCCCTGGCACTGCTCTTCCTCTACCCGCTGCTGTGGACCGCGGTGTCCTCGGTGTCGCCGCTGCCCGGGACCAACCAGACCGACGGATGGGGCTTCGGCAACTACGTCACGCTCGCCCACTACCAGGCCGGCATCTGGCAGTACCTGCTCAACTCGGCGGTGGTCTCGCTGACCACCGTGGCGCTGACGCTGACCATCTCGCTGCTCGGCGGGTACGCCTTCGCCCGGTTCAGCTTCCCCGGCAAGGACGTGCTGTTCCTTGCGACGCTGGCGATCCTCATGGTCCCGTACGCCACCCTCCTGATCCCGCTGTACGTGCTGCTCAACCAGGTGGGTCTGCAGAACTCGCTGCTCGGCGTCGCGCTGGTGCTCACGATGTTCCAGCTGCCGTTCTCGACGTTCATGATGCGCATCTCGTTCGAGTCGGTGCCCAGACAGCTCGACGAGGCGGCCATCGTCGACGGCTGCTCGAGCTGGGGCGTCCTGTGGCGTGTGCTGCTCCCGGCCGTGCGCCCGGGCATGATCACCGTCGGTCTGTTCGCCTTCCTGGCGGCGTGGAACGACTTCATGGCGCCGCTGATCCTCATCAACGACTCGAGCAAGTTCACGCTCCCGCTCGCCGTGTCGAACCTCCGGGTCCAGGTGCAGGGGGTCGTCGACTACGGCGCGACCGAGGCGGGCGTCGTGATCCTCGCGCTGCCCTGCATCGTGCTCTTCCTCGTCCTGCAACGGCACTACGTGCGCGGCTTCCTGTCCGGCGCACTCAAGGGGTGACCATGAACACCGCACCGACCCGCGCCACGCACGCCGCCGTCCCGGTGAGCCCCACCAGGGGACGACTGCGCCCGCTCGGCCGGCCCGAGGTCACCCTCACGGGTGGTTTCTGGGGCGCGCGCCAGGCCGTGAACGCGGCCGCGACGCTCCCGCACATCGGCCACTGGCTCGAGCGCGAGGGCTGGCTGCCCAACTTCGACCGGGTCGTCGACGGCACGATCGCGGACCACCGGCGCGGCCGGCAGTTCTCCGACTCCGAGGTCTACAAGTACCTCGAGGCGCTCGCCTGGGAGATCGGGCGGACCGGCGACGAGGCGCTCGACGCGCGGTTCCGGGCCGTGGTCGACCGGGTCGCGGCCGCCCAGGAGCCGGACGGCTACCTCAACACCGCCTTCGGCAACGCCGGTCAACCGCCGCGGTGGTCCGACCTGGAGTGGGGGCACGAGCTCTACTGCCTCGGCCACCTGTTCCAGGCCGCGGTGGCGCGCGCCAGGACGCGGCCCGACGCCGGTGACGGCCTCCTCGACGTCGCGCGTCGGGCCGCGGACCTGGTCTGCGTCGAGTTCGGGCCCGAGGGCAACCCGGGGATGTGCGGTCACGCCGAGATCGAGCCCGCGCTGGCGGAGCTCGGCCGACTCACCGGTGAGCAGCGGTACGTGGACCAGGCGGCGCTGTTCGTCGAGCGTCACGGCCACGGCGTGCTCGGTGAGATCGAGTTCGGTCCCGCGTACTTCCAGGACGACGTGCCGGTGCGCCAGGCCACCGTGCTGCGCGGGCACGCGGTGCGCGCGGGCTACCTGTCCGCGGGTGCCGTCGACGTCGCCACCGAGACGGACGACCAGGATCTCCTCGAGGCCCTGCGCCGCCAGTGGTCGGCGACCGTCGCGCGGCGGGTCTACATCACCGGAGGAGTGGGTTCCCGCCACCAGGACGAAGCCTTCGGGGACGACTGGGAGCTCCCACCCGACCGGGCGTACTCCGAGACGTGCGCCGGCATCGCGTCGATCATGTTCAGCTGGCGGCTGCTGCTCGCCGACGGCGACCCCCGTCACGCCGACCTGATCGAGCGCACGCTGTTCAACGTCGTCGCCACGTCGCCCTCGTCGCAGGGCACGTCCTTCTACTACGCCAACACCCTGCACCAGCGTGTGCCGGGCGAGCCGGCCGATCCCGACGAGCCGTCGCCCCGGGCGAGGGCCTCGCTCCGGGCGCCGTGGTTCGGCGTCTCCTGCTGCCCGCCCAACGTCGCCCGCACGCTGGCCAGCCTCGACGCCTACCTCGCGAGCGCCGACCAGCACGGCATCCAGCTGCACCAGTACGCGCCGTGCACCATCGGCACGCGCCTGGCAGGGGACCGCCCGGTGGGGCTCGAGGTGCAGACCGACTACCCGACCGGCGGTACCGTCCGGGTGCTGGTCACGGACACCGACGAGGCGCCGTGGACGCTGACCCTGCGCGTGCCCGGGTGGGCGCCGGGGGCGGTGCTGCGTGTGCTGGGCGCCGACGGCTCGGCGGTCGAACCGGACCGCGACGTGCAGCCCGGTGCCGTCGTGGTGGAGCGGGCGTTCCGGGTCGGCGACGCGGTCGAGCTCGAGCTGCCGATGGCGCCTCGTCTGGTGACCCCGGACCCCAGGATCGACGCGGTCCGCGGCTGCGCCGTGGTCGAGCGCGGGCCCGAGGTGCTGTGCCTGGAGTCGACCGACCTGGTCGCCGTCAGCGGTGGGGTCGTGGACGACGTGGCGGACGTCCGCATGAACGGGCGTGCCGCCCCGGTGGAGGCGGACGGGCGGGTGCTGGTGCCGATGGTCCGGCTGCGGACCTCGGAGGATCCCTGGCCCTACCGGGCCGACCGCGTGGACGGGCTCGACGACGAGCTGCTGGTGCCGCTCGTGCCGTACCACGACTGGGCGGAGCGGGGGCCGTCGACGATGCGGGTCTTCATCCCGCTGGCGGACGGTTAGGTCCTGTGGCGCGGCTCCCCGCTACGTGCCGTCGAGGGCCGCTCGGACGCGGCGTTCCTCGTCGTCGGTGAGCCCGGCGGGACGGGCGTCGATACGGCGCTCCTCGTAGGCGAGCGCGTCCCGCAACGTCTCCGCGAGCGGCCGGGTGCGTAGGCCGGCCGCCCGCGCCCGTGTGGTGTCGAGGGTCGCCAGGCCGCGTGAGTCGGGGTCGTCGATCCACAGGGGCAGCGACCTCGGACCCATCCATGAGCCGACGCCCAGCTCGCGCAGCCGCTGTGGCGGGACGGGCCTCGTGCGAGCGCTGCTCGCGCCGACCTGCGCCGCGGTCGCGAGAGCCTCGGCCAACGGCAGGGTCGGCCCGGTGACGTTGAACGTGCCGTCGAGATGGTCCTCGGCCGTGGTGACGATCCAGTCCGCGAGGTCGCGCACGTCGATCAGCGCGCAGGGCTGGTCGGGGTCGTCGGGGACGATGACGTCGTCCCCGCTGGGGTGGGCGAACCGCCAGGGCCAGTAGCCGCTGCGCGCCGACCTGTCGCCGGGCCCGCCGATCAGTCCAGGGCGCACGACCGTGGCGGGCGCTGCCGCGGCCCGCACCGCGTCCTCGCAGGCGACCTTCGCGTTGCCGTAGACGTCCGGGCCGGTCATCACGTCGCCGTCGAGGGGCTCGAGGACCGCGGCGTCCTCGCCCTGCTCGACGCGTGCGGCGTCCGCGTAGACGCTGGCCGTGGAGACGAACACCCACCGGCCGGTGGTCAGGTCGCGGACCGCGCGGCGGACCTGGCCCGGGTGCCGCGACACGTCGATCACGGCGTCCCAGGTCCGGTTCGTCACGCCCGCCAGGCCCGCGTCCTGGTCGCGGTCGCCGGGCACGAAGCGTGCTCCGTCGGGCGCCGGAGCGGTGCCGCGAGCCAGGCACGTCACCGAGTGGCCGCGCCGCAGGGCGACCTGCGCGATCTCCCGGCCGAGGAACACCGTGCCGCCGAGCACCAGGATCTCCACGCGTGCAGTGAACCACCCGGCCCGGACGCTACGTCACCGGAAATGGGTGTGCGCCGACCCGCAGCCGCCGCGTACCGTCGCCCGGCCGCGCCCGACCCTGGAGACCGACCATGAAGCCCCTGACCGAGGCGCAGATCCGTGCCTCCCTCGTGAACGCATCCCGGCGCGAGGCCGCCGTTGCGACCCTGCCCGACCTGACCGCGACCCGCTGGGACCGGCTCGACTACCTCGGCTGGCGCGATCGCAAGGCCCCGCTGTCCGCGTACGTCGTCCTGGAGATCGACGACGAGCCGGTCGGCGTGCTGCTGCGCGCGGGCGGCGGGCGGCGCTCACCCCGACGCGCGGTGTGCGCGTGGTGCGAGGACGTCGTCGTGACCGAGGACGTGTCGCTGTACGTCGCGCGCCGCGCCGGTGCGCCCGGACGCCACGGCGACACGATCGGCACGCTGATCTGCACCGACTTCGGCTGCTCGGGCAACGTGCGACGCGCGCCGACCCGTGCGGAGGCCGGCACGGCGCCGCTCGACGAGCGGGAGCGGATCGTCCGGCGTCGGGTGGACGGGCTGCGTGAGCGTTCGGTCAGGTTCGTCGCCGAGGTGGCGCGCACGCGCTGAGGCTGCCGGCGGGCGGCCCGGCCGCTCCGGTCGGTCCCGCACCCGCGACGTCGCGCAGGAGGCCGCGCCGGCCCCGCCGCAGATGACCGGTTCATGACGGCTCGGTGACAGCCCTGACAGAACCGGGGCCGCACCCACGGATCCGCGCACGATGGCGACCAAGCGTCCGGCTCGCCTGGAAGGTGCGGCACATGCGTGGAGCGTGGAGCACGACCGCGACAGTGATGGCCTGGTCCCCGCAGGAGGCTCGCAGCCGATGGCGCGCGGCAGGGTCGTGGCTCGCCACCGTCGCCCTGGCGGTGACCATGGTCGGCGCGCTGCCGATCGCAGCCGCACAGGCCGCCACCAACAGCCTCACGCTCCAGGTGATCAGCGCCCGCACGGAGCCACGTGCGTTCCAGGGCGCGGGCGTCGCCAAGGGTGACGCGATCGGCACGTTCGAGTACATGATCAACGTCGACACCGCTGGCACCACCGATCAGCGCAGCCCTGCCCTCGGCACCGGCTGCAACCCCGACGACCCGGGCTATCCCGGGTCGTGCGCGTGGCCGTCGATCTCCGAGGAGCCGCACGCCAGCCCGATCGTCGCGGAGGGTGACCAGGCGGACTTCGCCGGTGGCGCCGGCCTGACGCTCCCGGACGGCCGCTACCTGATCTCGGTGCTCGCCGACGGCTACAAGATCGACGGCGCGCACTTCACCGTGCCGCTCGAGGACCCGGGGCTCGTCACCGTGGAGCTGCAGCCCAACCCGCTGCCCGACTCGACGCTGCGCGCGCAGGTGTTCGAGGACACCGCGTTCACCAACGGCGCCATCGACCAGGGCGAGCCGGGGCTGGCCGGCTTCGTCGGTCACATCAACGACGTGCTCGGCGAGGTCACCACCGACGTCTACGGCAACCCGCTGTGCACCACGTACGTCGGCGAGGACCCGGTGACCCACGAGATCCCGGCAGCCAGCCTCGACGCCGAGATGCTCCCGGTGGTCGACGTGACCGGCGGCACCTGCGTGTCCGACGCCGACGGCCTGCTGACCATCCCGCACCTGGGCAGCAACCGGTACACGCTCACCGCCACGCCGCCGGACGGCCAGACCTGGATCCAGACCACGACCCTCGAGGGCAACCACGACTGGGACACCTGGCTGATGGAAGGCGCGACCGGGTACGACACCGAGTTCGCCGTCGCCGGCGAGCCCGTCCCGACGCCGATCTTCGGGTTCGTCCCGCCGATCAAGAACGGCCAGCCGCTCGACGCGAACGCGACCGGGCAGATCAAGGGCGTCGTCGAGGCCGTCAAGCAGTACGTCCCGCCGCGTGGGGGCAACGTCAACTTCTGGCTCGGCATGACCGGCAGCAAGATCGACAAGCCGATCGTCAACCCATGGATCGCGCTCGCCGACCTCCAGGCCGGCGACACCGCGGTGTGGGTCGGGCGGGGCGGCGCCGACGGCAGCTTCACGATCGACGGCGTGCCGGCCGGCAACTACACGCTGAGCTGGTGGGACGAGCCGCAGGACTACTTCCTCAACACGATCAACGTCACGATCGCCGACGGCGAGATCGTCGACATGGGGCTGATGCCGCTGAACGGCTGGTGGACCACGTACACGGGCCACGTCTTCAACGACACCAACCGCAACGGCGTGCGGGACGCCGGCGAGCCCGGCGTGCCCAACTACACGCTCACGCTGCGGCGCCGCGAGAACTCGCTGATGGACCGCGGCATGACCACGGTCTCCACCGACGCCCTCGGGTACTACTCGTTCACCTCGGCCTACCCGCTGGGTGAGTGGAACGTGATGGAGGCGTACAGCGACTCGTTCTACACCACGGGCATCACCTACCAGGCCGACAACCAGCCGACGCCGACCACGGTGCTGGGCGCGGGCGTCGACGTGAGCGTGCTGCCGATCATCGGTCTGAGCGGCACGCTCGACTGGGGCGTGCACGCCTACGACCCGACCGGCAAGAACGGCATCGACCCGCGCAACGGCGGCATCGTCGGCACGGTCAGCTACGACACGACCCGCAACGAGCTCGTCCCGCAGTACGCGACGACCGAGGACTGGCAGCCCGGCGTCTCCGACCTGCCCGTGGAGCTCTACCTCCCCGTCCTGTGCGGCACGACCTCGGCACCCTGCGACCCGAGCGGCCAGTACGAGCTCGCGCCCGACGGCTCGTACGCGCTCGGCACGCTGCTCAACACCTACGTGACCGAGAGCTGGCAGCGCCCGACCGGGTGCACCGCGCGCGACGTCGACGGCAACCCGCTGATCCACGGCACCGACGAGAACGTGCTCGTGCGCAACCAGGAGACCGACGGCGAGTGCCTCTCGTCCTTCATGCAGGGCGTCCAGTTCGGCCCGAACGCGACCGACCAGGGCACGCCGGACGCCAACTTCGGCGTCGCGGTGGACGGCAACTACGGCTTCGGCGACGGGTGCTTCGACGGCGCGCTCGACGCGACCGACCCCTCCGCGCCGTTGTGCGTCGGCGGGTCGTTCACCCCGCTGACGGCGCGTGACTACCTGGTCAAGGTCGCCATCCCGGACGACGCGCTCGGCCGCCCGGTGTACCAGGCGACCCGCGAGGAGGACATCAACGTCGCCTACGGCGACCAGATCATCCCGCAGGTCCCGCCGCCCGCGTGCGCCGGTGCGCTGCACACGGTCGACGTCGCCGGTGACGGCACGGACGGCTACGACCCGGTCGTCGGCGACGGCGGGGTCACCAACGACCTCCCGGTCGGCGTGACCGTGCCGGCCTCGACCCCGGTCGCCAACGACCCGTTCGTCGACATGGGCGGCTCGCCGTTCGAGGGCACTGCGAAGCCGCTGTGCGACACCAAGCTCGTGCGGGTCAACAACGGCAAGTCGATCGTGCCGATGTTCAACATCTTCACCAAGGTCCCGCTCCCGACGCGGTTGCGTGGCCTGCTGGTGGACGACCTGAACTTCTCCACCGACCCGCGCTCGACGCTGTTCGGTGAGAAGGGTGGCGTGCCGTTCGCGCCGGTCGGCGTCTACGACTTCACCAACCGGCTCGTGACCACGCTCGAGTCCGACTTCAACGGCATGTACGACGTGCTGCTGCCGTCGACGAACCACATCAGCTGCCCGACCCCGTCCGGCATCTGCGCGAACATGTACCGCTTCGTCGGCAACGACCCGGGCATCCCGGGCCGGCTCAACCCGAACTTCAACCCGCGGTACCGGACGATCTCGACCGAGTTCGAGGCGTGGCCCGGCCTGATCATCCCGACCGACCTCGCCCCGACCCAGGTGGGCGTGACCATCGGCACGCCGGGCAGCAGCGTGACCAACAACGTGGCCTGCGCCGCCGAGCCCGACGCACCCCAGCTGTTCGCGGTCTCGCAGCCCTACGTCGACGGCAGCGGTGCCTTCACCATCGCGGGCGCGGCGTTCGGCACGAGCCAGGGTGACGGCAAGGTCACCCTCGACGGTGTCGCTCTGCCCGTCGCGGCCTGGGGTGACACGAGCATCGACGTGACGGTCCCGGCCGGTACCCCGGTCGGCCCGCACCAGCTCGAGATCACCGCCGGCAACGGCATGACGACGATCAATGGCCTGACCTTCCACGTGCTCGGCGCGGGCTACACCCCGACCGTGCGTGAGGTCGGCCCCGGCAAGACCTACGCCACCATCCAGGCCGCCCTCGACGACGCCTTCACGGCGAACGCCGACGACCTCGTGGTCGTCTACCCGGGCACGCCCGACCTGGCCAACCCGCGGAACAACCCGCGCGGCGCCTACTACGAGAACCTCATCGTCGCGTCGCCGGTGAAGCTCCAGGGCGTCGGCCCGGGCGGCTTCCAGGGCAGCACCTTCGTCCCCGGTTCGATCATCGACGCGAGCGCGTTCGGTGGGGACACCGCCCTGGCCGACGCCTGGCGCACCAAGATCGCCGGTCTGACCTGGGACGGCAACCAGAACGTCAACGACGGTGAGGCGATCTACCTGGTCGCGTCGCAGAACGCGACGACGGCCGCGGGCACCGCGCGCCAGTTCACCGCGACGTACAAGGCGTCGATCGACGGCTTCGACATCCGCGGCGGCGTCGAGCAGGGCGTCCCGGCGAACATCGACGCCCTCACCGGCGCTCAGAACGGCCTGCCGCCGAACATCACCACGCAGGGCGGCGCGATCTTCGCCAACGCCTACGTGCGCAACCTGCAGGTCACCAACAACGTGGTCGAGAACAACGGCGCCGGCTACGGCACCATCCGGATCGGCACGCCCGACCTGGCTGCTCCCGACACGAACCAGCACAACGAGAACCTGCGGATCACCCGCAACCGGATCATCAACAACGCCGGCACCAACCTCGCGGGTGCGATCGGGATCTTCGCCGGCTCGGACGGCTACGAGATCGCCCGCAACGACATCTGCGGCAACTTCTCGGTCGAGTACGGCGGCGGCCTGACCGTCTACGGGCTGAGCCCGAACGGGTCGATCCACCACAACCGGGTCTACCTCAACCAGTCGAACGACGAGGGCGGCGGCATCATGATCGCCGGCCAGCTCCCGGCGACGGCGGGTGCGCTCTCGCCCGGCACCGGCCCGGTCTCGATCTTCGCGAACGAGATCCAGTCGAACATGGCGAACGACGACGGCGGTGGCCTGCGCTTCCTGATGGCCGGCAACTTCCCGATGGCCGTCTACAACAACATGATCGTCGACAACGTCTCGACCCACGAGGGCGGCGGCATCGGCATCAACGACGCGCCGGACGTGCGGATCTTCAACAACACGATCATGAAGAACCTCACGACGGCCACCGCGGTCACGTCCAACGGCCTGCCCGCCCCGGCGGGGGTCTCGACCTCGGCGAACAGCGACCAGCTCCAGGCGACGCTGCCGGCCGGTTCGCCCACGTTCAGCCGCCCGCTGATGTTCAACGACATCCTGTGGGACAACCGCGCCGGAACGCGGGCCGGCACCACCGTCACGGGTATCGGCCTGACCGGTGACCCGAGCCCGATCGACAACTGGGACCTCGGGGTGGCCGACGGCACCGGTCTGCTCGCACCGACCGGGTCGGTGATCCAGCAGGACGCCGGGACCCACGGCTACACCACCAGCGCCACCAACAGTGCGAGCGACCCCGCGGTCGTCAAGTCCTACGACGTGACGGTGTCCTTCGCGACCTGGCGGCAGAACCCGTCGTTCGTCGACGCGACGCTCGTCACGCTCGACGCACCGCCGAGCATCCTCGGCGACTACCACCTCGCCGACGGCTCGCCGGCGATCGACCTCGGCGTCCCGGCAGCCTCGGGCGTGAGCGCCCCGATGCGGGACTTCGACGAGCAGAGCCGTCCGGCCGGTGCCGGCTTCGACGCCGGCGCCGACGAGTGGGGTGCCACCGTGGCCTCCGACCTGTTCTTCTCGACGGCCGGCAACGCCAACCCGCCCGGCGTGCCGGGAACACCGGACGACGCCGACATCTACCGGTGGGACCTGTCCGCCTTCAACCGGACGCTCGACCTCTCGCAGGCGCCGTACAGCGTGCCGGGCGGGGCCAACGTCGACGCGTTCGCCAACGTGGACGGCTGGCGGTTCTACGTCTCCTTCACCGGCAACACGACGCTGCCGGGCATCGGCACGGTGGCCGACGAGGACGTCGTCTTCTTCGACGGCTCGGCGTGGTCGCTGTGGTTCGACGGCAGCGTCCACGGGCTCGGCGGCTCGATCGACGTCGGAGCGATGAGCCTGGTCGGCAACACGCTGTACCTGTCGACGAACAACGCAGCCATCCCACCGGGCGCGGGCGGTACCGGCGGCTACGCCGACGTGTACCGGTGGAACCCGGGCGACGACACCTACACCCGGGTCGTGGACGCGAGCGAGGCGCCGTACAACCTGCCCGCCTCCGGGTCCTCGACCGGCACGACGAACCCCGTCGTCGACGGCCTGATCTACGTCGACCCGACGCACCTGTACCTGTCGTTCAGCAACACGACGACGACGATGCCGGTGCTCGGGGCGGTCCAGGACGAGGACGTCCTGTACTTCGACGGCACGGCGTGGTCCGTGTACTTCGACGGCACCGCGCACGGCATGGGCACGTCCGGGGCGCTGGACCTCGATGCGATCTCGTTCGCGGGACGCGCCCTGGCGCCTCCGCCGACCAGCCCGCAGCTGTACTTCTCGACGGTCGGCAACGCCACGATGCCGGGCGTGGCCGGGCCGTACAGCAACGCCAACATCTACAGCTGGGACGGCGTGGGCTTCCACGGGGTGTTCTCGGCCGCGGCCGCGTCACTGCCGACGAACGCGAACATCGACGGGTTCGACCGGATCGACGACACGCACTTCTACGCGTCGTTCGCCTCGGGCGACACCACCCTGCCGGGGATCGGCAACGTCCAGGACGAGGACGTCGTCTACTACGACAACGGCACCTGGTCCGTCTTCTTCGACGGGACCGCGCACGGCCTGACGAACAACAGCCAGGACCTGGACGCGATCAGCGTGGTCGGCGGGACGCTCTACTTCTCGACCCTCGGCAACGCGAACCCGCCGGGCGTGACCGGTGCCGCGGACGACGCCGACATCTACAGCTGGAACGGCAGCACGTTCGCCAGGGTGATCGACGCCAGCGCGGCGCCGTACTCCCTGCCGAACGCCGCCAACGTCGACGGCTACGTCCGGGTCGACGCGACCACCGGGTACTTCTCGTTCAGTGCCTCCACCACCACGGTGGGCGCGCTCGGCGCCGTCCAGGACGAGGACGTCCTGCTCTTCTCGGGCGGCGCATGGTCGGTGTTCTTCGACGGCACCGCCCACGGCCTCACCGCCGACGCCCAGGACCTGGACGCCTTCGATGTTCCGTGACCAGGCCCGTGACCAGCGGCGCCACCCAGCCAGCAGCAGCCCGGGCGCACCGGAGGGAGACCCGACCATGAGCGGAAGTGCAGGGTTCGACCGTCGTCAGTTCCTCAAGGTCGCCGGCGGAGTGGTGGCGGTCGCGGGGGGCATGGCGTGGGCGGGGCGCGTCCTCGAGCCGATCGCCGCGTCGGCGGCCGCGGGGCCTCCGGACCTCTACTTCGCCGGCACCGACGGGTGGATCTACCTGCCGCCCACGCCCACGATCCCGCCGTACCACCCGGACGTGCTGGCGCCGAACCCGTTCACCACGTACATCTTCGGCTTCCGCAACGTGAGCGGCATGACGGACACCCAGAGGCAGAACCAGAAGAACAAGGCGCAGCACTCCGCGCCGCTGTTCTGGGTGAACCAGTTCGACCCGGCGCACCCGGTCGACTTCACCGTCCAGCTCACGAACCTCGGGCTCGCGCTGCGCCCCGACCTCTTCGACGCGCACACGTTGCACTGGCACGGGTTCCGCAACGTGATCCCGTTCTTCGACGGCGAGCCGACCGGGTCGGTCTCGGTGCCGGCCGGGCGGAACTTCACCTACGTGTACCGGCCGCGAGACCCGGGCACGTACATGTACCACTGCCACGTCGAGGACGTGGAGCACGTGCACATGGGCATGACCGGCCTCGTCTTCGTGCGCCCGCTGCAGGACGGCAACACGACCCTCTACCCGAGCGGCAAGTACCTCTACAACGACGGCGACGGCTCCACCGGTTTCGACCGCGAGTTCGCGATGTTCCTCTCCGAGGTGTGGGCCGAGGCGCACTGGGCCGACGCCCACATCCAGCTCCCGGAGTGGAGCGACTACCGGGCCGACTTCAGCATGATCAACGGCCGCGTCTACCCGGACACCATCGCGCCGAACGGCTCGATCGACCCGTTCAACCCGCAGTACGACGCCAACGGCGACCTGGTCGCGCCCGCCGGCCACGAGCAGCTCCAGTACCAGCCGCACTCGTCGCTCGTGACCTGCAACGCGGGTGAGCGGGTCGCGCTGCGGTTCGCGAACCTCGGCTTCCGCGAGCAGGCCATGACGATCACCGGGATCCGGATGCGGGTCGTGGGTCGCGACGCCACGTTGATGCGCGGCCGCGACGGCACGGACACCGCCTACGGGACCGACACGGTCAACGTGGGCCCCGGCGAGAGCTACGACGTGGTGTTCACCGCACCCGCGTACCAGGGGCCGGGGGAGTACGACACCTACTTCCTCTACAACCGCGCCTTCGCGAGGGCGAACAACCTCGCACCCGGCGGGTTCGGCGGCGCGGCCACCGAGATCCACGTGTACCCGAACGGCGTGCCCGCGCAGGCCTATCCGAACGACTGGGGGATCTGACGCCATGATCACCAACGGCGGAGCCAACCAGGCTCGGACGCGCGCCCCACGGGGTCGGCGCGCCACATGGATCGTCACGGCCGCTGTCGCCGCACTGCTCGCCGCCGCGTCCGTGGCGACGCCCGCTGCAGCGGACGCCCCGCCGCGCGTCGGCATCGTGTGCACCACCTCGACGGCCGGCTCGCCCGGGCAGCCGGTGTTCGACCTGACCACGACGACCGGCTACATCAGCCTGCCCGACGGGAACACCGCGTTCATGTGGGGCTACTCGAACGGCTTCGACTCCTTCCAGCACCCCGGCCCGGTGCTGTGCGTCAACGAGGGCGACGTCGTGACGGTGATCCTGCACAACACGTTCGCCGAACCGGTCTCGGTCATGTTCCCCGGCCAGACGGGCGTCCTGGCGGACGGCGTCCCGGCCGCTCCGGAGCTCGACGGCAGCGGTGTGATGACCTCGCTCACCCCGACGGCTCCGGCCGGCGGCGGCACCGTGACGTACACGTTCACGGCCGCGAACCCCGGCACCTACCTGTACGAGTCCGGGACGAACCCGGAGAAGCAGGTGCGGATGGGCCTGTTCGGCGCCCTGATCGTCCGTCCGACGCTCGGTGCCGACTACGCCTACGACCGTGCGGACAGCAAGTTCACACCGTCCGAGGAGTTCATGGTCCTGCTCTCCGAGATCGACCCCTACCAGCACCAGGCGGTCGAGGAGGGCCGGAGCTTCAACATGAACACGTACCACCCGCGGTACTGGTTGATCAACGGACGTGGGTTCCCCGACAGCATCGCCGACAACGGTGCGTCCTGGTTGCCCACCCAGCCGTACGGAGCGCTCGCCTCGGTCTACTCCTACGACGCGACCGACCACCCGGACCCGGGCCTGGCGCGCTACCTCAACGTCGGCACCGAGGACTACCCGTTCCACCCGCACGGCAACAACGGCACCGTGATCGCCCGTGACGGGCGGCCGCTCGAGGGGCCCGGCGGGGAGGACCTGTCGTTCGAGAAGTTCGCGATCAACATCGGCCCCGGCCAGACCTGGGACGTGCTCTTCAAGTGGTACGACGCCGAGAGCTACGACCCGGTGACCAACCCGGTGCCGGTGACGGTGCCGAGCCTCGCGAACCAGGTGATCGGGGTGTTCTACAGCGGCAGCCCGTACCTCGGCACCCAGGAGGCGTTGCCACCCGGGACCCAGAGCCTGAACCAGTGCGGCGAGTACTACATCATCTCGCACAACCACGCGCTGTATCAGATCACCTCGTGGGGCGTGACGATGACCGGCCCCATCACGTACATGCGGATCAACCCGCCGACGCCCAACAACTGCGGCTAGCACGAGAGGTGGGCGCAACGATGACTCGAACCAGGAACCTCGCCTCGACGGTGATCTCGGCCGTCGCCGGGGGAGCACTCGTGATGATGGCGGTCGTCGTGCCGGCCGGCGCGGCTGCGGCCGCAGCCGTCCCCATCGACCTCTACGCGGTCGCGGGCAGCACCACGCTGCCCGCCGGCGGTCAGTCGGTCACGGTCTGGGGCTACAGCACGACGAACGCGGCCGTGACCGCGCCCGGTGGGCCGACGCTGGTCGTCGACCAGGGCGACACGGTCGACATCACGCTCTACAACGAGCTCACCGAGCCGACGGCGCTGTACGTCGGCGGGCAGGTCATGGTCCCCGACCGGACCGGTGTCGCGCCGGCCGGCTCGAAGACCTACAGCTTCACGGCGGACCTGCCGGGGACCTACCTGTACGAGGCCGGTCCGGTGCCGAACGCCGAGCACCAGGTCGCGATGGGGTTGTACGGCGCGCTGATCGTGCGTCCCGCGACCGCCGGTCAGGCCTACGACGCGGCGAGCACGGCCTACGACGACGAGGCGGTGCTGGTCCTCAGCGAGATCGACCCGGCGCTGAACAACCGCGCGGACCCCGCGACGTTCGACATGCGCAACTACGCGCCGCGCTACTTCCTGGTCAACGGCAAGGCGTACCCGGACACCGACGCCATCGCGACGCAGGCCGGGCACACGGTGCTGCTGCGCTACGTCAACGCGGGCAGCCTGTACCACTCGATGGCGGTGCTCGGCGCGGACCAGAGCGTGATCGCGCTCGACGGCAACCCGCTGACGTACGCGCACGACTACGTCGCCGAGACGTTCGGTCCGGGACAGACCGCTGACGCACTCGTCCTGGCACCGAACTCGAGCGACGACGCGACGGTGCCGGTCTACGACGGCAGCCTGCTGCTGCACAACAGCAACCTGGCCGGCGCAGGCGGCATGGTCACGTTCCTGGCCGTCACCGGCAGCGGCGCCCCGGCCGACCCGATCGGTCCGGTCACGTCTGCGGTCGCGCTCTCCGCAGGTGGCACGCTCTCCGCGACGGCCACCGCGCTCACGCCGGGTGCGGTCGTGGCTGCCGCCGAGTACTACGTCGACTCCACGGCCGGCACACCGGTCCCGATGACGGCGACGGACGGTGCGTTCGACTCGGCCACCGAGGCGGTCGAGGCGGCCGTCACGGTGCCGGCGGGCAACCATGCCCTCTACGTGCGCGGTCAGGACGACGGCGGCGTCTGGGGCGCGTTCAGCTCCGTCCTGGTCAACGGCGGCGACGCCGGCGGGCCCACCACCTCGGCGGCAGCGGTGCAGCCGTCGCCGACCAACGGCACCGTGAGCGTGTCCGTGACCGCGACGGCGGACGACTCCGCCTCGGGTGGCTCGACGATCGCGGCGGCCGAGTACTTCGTCGACGCGGTCGGGGCCGACGGCACGGGCGCCGCGATGACGGTCAGCGGCAGCGGATCGGTCGCGAGCCTCACCGCGAGCATCCCCGCTGCCGACGTGGCCGCCCTCGGCGAGGGATCGCACACCGTGTCGATCCACGCCCAGGACAGCGGCGGCAGCTGGGGCGCCGTCGCCACGGTCCCGCTGGTGATCGACGTGACCGGACCGGTCTCGCAGAACCTCGCGGTGGCGCCGTCGCCGAACAACGGCACGCTCGCGTACAACGGCGGCACGCCGGTGGTGCGGGTCAGCGCGGGCACGCTCGAGGACGTTCCGAACGCGGGCGTGAACAGCACGGTCGGTGCGGCCGAGATCTTCCTCGACACGCTCGGCGCCGACGGCACCGGGATCGTGATGTCCGCCTCCGACGGCCGGTTCGACTCGGCCACCGAAGCCGGGTACGCGGACATCCCGCTGTCGACCGTCGTGCTGCTCTCCGAGGGCTCGCACCCGGTGTACGTGCACGCCAAGGACTCCGCCGGGAACTGGGGCGCGGCTGCCACGACCGAGCTCGTGGTCGACAAGACGCGTCCGACGCTCGACTCGGTCTCGGCCAGCCCGAACCCGACGCAGGGAGCGCGGACCGTGACCCTGACCGCGGCGGCCAGCGACTCGGCCAGCGCGATCAGCCGGGTCGAGTGGTTCGTCGGGACCGACCCCGGCGCCGGCAACGGCACCGCGATGACGTTGTCGGGCACCGGTCCGACGACCGCGACCGGTTCGATCGACGTGTCCAGCCGTCCGGAGGGTTCGTTCGTCGTGACCGTCCGGGCCCGGGACGCGGCCGGCAACTGGAGCACGACCTCCACCGTGACCGTCGCCGTCACCGCACCGTTGTGGTTCTCGACGGTGGGTGCGACGAACCCGCCTGGTGTGGGTGGGTCGGCTGATGCGGCTGATGTGTACCGGTGGGATGGTTCGGGGTTCTCGCGGGTGTGGGACGCGTCGGTGGCTGGTTTGC
>NZ_JAOVZU010000019.1 GCF_025717005.1 Actinotalea endophytica | reverse complement strand
GTGAACCGCCCCGGGTTCAGTGGAGGCTCGGTTCTTTGGTTTCCAGGGTCGTCGAGGTGCTGATCTGACGGTAGTGGTTGGTCTCGTGCTCGCTCGGTGGGATGTCGCCGAGCTCGGTGTGCAGGCGGCGGTTGTTGAACCAGTCGACCCACTCCAGGGTCGCGATCTCGACGTCGTCCAGTGTCCGCCACGGGCCGCGGCGGCGGATGAGCTCGGTCTTGAACAGGCCGATGGTCGACTCGGCCAGGGCGTTGTCGTAGGCGTCGGCGACGGTCCCGATCGAGGCCCGCATACCGAGCGCGGCGAGGCGCTCGGTCAGCGCCAGGCTGACGTATTGGGACCCGGCGTCGCTGTGGTGGATCAGGCCGGTGAGGTCGCTGACGCCGGCGCGGCCGCGTGACCACACGGCCATCTCCAGGGTGTCGGTGACCAGTGCCGCGCGCATGGTCGTGTCGGCCTTCCAGCCCACGATCATCCGGGAGAACACGTCGATGACGAACGCGACGTAGCTGAACCCCGCCCACGTGCGGACGTAGGTGAAGTCCGCGACCCACAGCTGGTTCGGCGCCGTCGCGGTGAACGCCCGGTTGACCAGGTCGGTGGCCCGGCACCCGTCCTTGCCCGGGATCGTGGTCCGCTTCGCGCGTCCGCGGACGACCCCGTGCAGGTCGGCCGAGCGCATGAGCCGTTCGACGGTGCAGCGCGCGACCGGGTGCCCGGCCCGGTGCAGGTGCTTCCACATCTTCCGCGCCCCGTAGACCGAGTAGTTCGCGGCGT
Source organism: Actinotalea endophytica (assembly GCF_025717005.1). Taxonomy (GTDB): domain Bacteria; phylum Actinomycetota; class Actinomycetes; order Actinomycetales; family Cellulomonadaceae; genus Actinotalea. The sequence continues at coordinate 528 of NZ_JAOVZU010000019.1, read as the reverse complement.
GCTCGGTCACGATCACCTCGCTCAACGCGGCGTCGGACACCGCCCGTCTCGAGGGTGGGCGGGTCTTGGCCGCGTAGTAGGTGCTCGGGGCGACCTGCAGATCCCTGCAGATCGGCTCGACCCCGAACTCGGCGCGGTGGGCGTCGATGAACGCCACTACCTGGTCGACGGGCGGTCGAGCTCCGCCGCGAAGAAAGCCGACGCCGACCGCAAGATCGCATTCGACCGGCGCAGCTCCCGGTTCTCCCGCTCCAGCTCGGCGATCCGCTGGGCATCGCTGGTCGAGGTGCCCGGCCGGTCGCCGGCATCGACCTCGGCCTGGGTCACCCAGTTCCGCAGCGTCTCGGGGTTGATCCCCAGCTGCTCAGCAACCCGCGCCAACGCCCCCGGCCTCGTCGCGGGGTCACGCCGCAGATCGACCGCCATCCGGATCGCCCGCTCCCGGAGCTCCTCCGGGTACTTCCTCGGTGCTGCCATGACTCTCATCCTCCGTGGATTGAGAGCCTCTACGAAACCCGGGGCGGTTCA
>NZ_JAOVZU010000018.1:954-4455 GCF_025717005.1 Actinotalea endophytica | reverse complement strand
GCAAACCAGCCACCGACGCGTCCCACACCCGCGAGAACCCCGAACCATCCCACCGGTACACATCAGCCGCATCAGCCGACCCACCCACACCAGGCGGGTTCGTCGCACCCACCGTCGAGAACCACAAGCCGTGCGGCCGGCTCACCACGAGCTGCGTCTGGGCGACCTGGCCCCAGTTGCCGGCCGCGTCCTCGGCGTGGACGAACACCGGGTGCGTCCCGTCCGCCAGCAGCGCGAGCACGCCGGTCGGCAGCGTCGCCGTGACCTGGGACACCGAGGCGGACGACGCCACGGTCATCGGCGTCCCCGAACCGTCGGCCCCGACGGCGTCGACGAAGAGCTCCGCCGCCTGGATCGCCGAGCCGCCCGCCGCCGAGTCGTCGGCGACCGCCGTCACGGCCACGGCGGACGACGTGTCCGTCGTGCCCGGGGTCACGGACAGCCCGCCGACCGCCGGTCCGACGTTGTCTCCGGCGGCCTCGAGCGAGGCGTAGGCCGCGAGCACGTCGAGCTCGCCGTGCCCGTAGGTGTCGTCGGCGCCCGCAGGCCCGAGATCGGTCGCGGCGCCGAGGACCGCCTCGCGTTGCCGCGTGACGGACGTCCCCGGGAACGCACCCAGCAGCAGCGCCAACGCCCCGGTCACGTGCGGCGCGGCGATCGACGTGCCCGAGACCACCTGGTACAGCCCGTACCGGTCGGTCGTCAGGACGTCCACGCCGGGCGCCACCAGGTCGGGGAACACTCCGGTGCGCCCGCCGCAGGTGCTGGGTCCACGGCTGCTCGCCGACGCGATCGTGCCCGTGCCGCTCACGGCGCCGACCGCCAGCGACTCCGGGTAGTTCGCCGGGCTGACGCTCGTGCCCGCACCCGGCCCGAAGTTGCCGGCCGCGAACACCGGAGCGATTCCCGCAGCGACCAGGGCCCGCACGTCCGGCTGGAGCGACAGGTCGCACCCCGGGCCGGACCCGAGCGACCACGACGCGTTGACCACCTGCGGCGCGTCCCCGGTCGCCGGGTCGCCGTCCGGGTCGAGCACCCACTGGAAGGCCTGGTGCAGGGCCGTCGCCGTGGCCGCACCGCGGTCGTCGAAGACCCGGGCGGCGATCCACTGCGCGCCCGGCGCCATGCCGATGGACGTCCCGCCGGCGTCGCCGCCGACGATCACGCCCATGGTCGCCGTCCCGTGCCCACTGAGGTCGACCGGCGCGTCCGGGTGCTGCCCGTACGGGTCGAACCAGCTGTTCGTTCCCCCGCGCCACCGCCCCGCAAGGTCCGGGTGCGACACGTCGACCCCGGAGTCCAGGCTCGCGACCACCACACCCTGCCCGGTCTGGCCGAGGTCCCACACCGCAGGTGCCCCGACCGTGACGAGGTTGGGCTGGGCGGGCGCAGCGGCCGGCCGCACCACCACGTCGTCGGCGGTGACGCTCGCCACGTCGGCGCGGGTCGCCAGCTCAGCGATCACGTCGGCCGTGGCGGTCACCGAGATCGCGTCCACGACCCACAGCGGGGTGGCGTCGACGACCTTGCCGAGGCCGGCCAGCGTGCCGAGGCGCACCCGGATGGCGGCCTGGCCGGCCTGCGCGGTCGCGCGCAGCGCACGTACGGTGCCCGCTGCGCGCGCGGCTCGCGTGCCGCCCCGCACCGTCGAGAGGTCGGCCTGCTGGCGGAGAGTGACGAGGACCGTCGTGGTCTCGGCCGGACCGAGCGACCCGAGCGTCGCCTGCACGGCAGGTGCGACCGCCGCGGCCGGGACGGTCGCTACGGCGGGCACCGTGAGTCCGCCGAGCATCAACGAGGTCGTCGCGGTGAGCGCGAGCGCGAGGCGCATGATCAGATCCTTCCGGCGCCGATCAGAACAGGGGGCTCCGCAACGGCACGGCCACGACGGCTCGCTGCGAGGGCGCCGAGCGTGCCGAGCAGCAGGAGCACGGCGATGAGTGTGGCGACGATCTCCACCGCGGTGGGACCGGTGGCCCGGTCAGCGACCGTCCAGACCGCCTCGGTCGTCGTCGGTGGGAGTCCCTCGCGCTGCACGGAGACCTGAGCGGTCCAGTCCCCCGGTGCGAGCCGGTCCGCGGTCCCCTCGTAGTGGCCCGGTTCGACCGCCGTCATGGTGACCGTCGCGCGGGCACCGGCCGCCGCGGCGAGGTCGACCGCGACGCCGGTCACGGGTGCGGGTTCCGGCCGGACGGTGGACCGGGTGCGGACGACCAGGCGGGTCCGGTCCGACCCTCCGGGGACCGCCTGGAACGTGATCAGCAGCCCGTCGACGTTGCTGCTGCTGAGCTCCGAGCGGTCCGCGGCCATGCTGACCTCGCGCGCCGTCGGTTCGGACGTCAGCACGGCGGCCGTCCCGACCGCGAGCCCGAGCACACCGATCTCGACGGCCACGACGAAGGTCGGGAAGCGGCGCGGCCGCACGACGAACAGGCGGTCCCGGCGGCTCAGCCTGCGCACCACGACGCCGGCGACCCGCGGGTGCAGCAGCGCCGTGTTGACGCCGGCCAGGGTCAGGGCGACGGCCACGAGAACGATCTTGACGGCCAGGGTGGACCCGTAGCGGGTCGTGGTCGCGGCCGCGAGGTCGGGCACCTGGCGCCCGGACTCGTAGATCCCGGTCGCCAGGACCACGCCGACCGTGACCGCCGCCATCGCGCTGAAGGCGCGCCAGACCGGCAGCAGCAGCTGCCGCGGTGTGTCGTCGGCCCCTCGGGTCGCGTGCACGACGCTCAGGCTCAGCACCGCCAGGCCGCCGACCCACACACCAGCCCCGAGCAGGTGGACGGCGGCCGCGAGGACCGCGGGCACGGAGCGCTCGGCGAGCGCCGCGGCGTGCCCGGCCGCGGCCTCGAACCACGCGACACCACCGAGGCACACCCCGGCCAGCAGCCGGGCGTGCCCGGCCAGAGCACCGCGGCGCCGGGCCCAGCTCCACATCACCCCGGCGAGCAGGACCACGAACGCCTCGCGGGTGAGCCAGAGGCGTCCCCAGGTGCTCCCGAGCAACGTCGCCCGGCTCGCCTCCGCCCAGGCGGCCAGACCGGCGCCGTCGGAGTAGATGGCGACCACAGGCGTGAGCGCGCCGGTGACGACGGCGACCAGTGCCGCCCCCGCGCCGATCCGGCGTGCCCGCCGTTGGGCGCCGGCTCCCGTCGGCCCCATCGCCCCGAGGACCCGGCCCGTCACGGCAACCGCGCCGATCGCGAGCATGATCGCCGCCAGGTCCGTCCAGCGGAGCACGACCCGACCGGTCCCCGGAGACCGATCGCCCGAGGCGGACACCGCGGGTCGCACGCCGGCTCCGAAGGCGACCGAACCACGCGAGGGGTGCCCGTCGTCGAGCGCCACCACGGTCCAGTCGAGCTCGTAGACCCCCTCCGCGAGGGGTGCGGTCGCAACCTCGACCAGGCCTTCCTCGGTCTCTGAGACGGTCACCTCGACGTGGGCCCGCGCCACCCACGCGGGGGGGGGGGGGGCCGGGGGGGGCGCGCCGGGGAA
>NZ_JAOVZU010000018.1:0-944 GCF_025717005.1 Actinotalea endophytica | reverse complement strand
CACGGCCACGGCCCCCCCGACGCCCCCCCCCCCACCCCCCGCGGGCCGCCGCTCGACCGTGGTCGCGTCGCTGATCACGGCCTCGGTGAACCACAGGCTGAGCGACGTCCGACCCACCGCGACCATCCCGCCGTCGGGCGGGTCGGAGTGCTCGAGCTCGCTGTGGGCGAGAGCCGGCGTCGCACCGCCGAGCAGCGCGGCCGCCGCAGCGAGGGCGACCGCGGCCCGCCGCGCCCGGCCTCGAGCAGTGCTCATCCCCGGACCCGGAGGTGCTCGAGCCGCGCGTCGCCCATCACGAGGGTCACCAGCGAACCGTCGCGCAGGACGTTGTGCGCGTTCGCGAGCAGGAAGTAGTAGGTGCCGCCGAGCTGGAGGTCGGTGTGGTGGTGCGGCGTGGCGACGACCAGGGTCTCCCCGGTCTCCTCCACCACCAGCACGGGCAGCAGGTCGGTCTCGTGGATCATCTGATCGGCCTTGTCCGGGTCCACCACCTGGTAGCGGAACTCGATGAGGCCGCCGGCCGCCGTGACCGCGATGAGGTTCACGTCGATCCCGGTCTGCGCGGCCATCCCCTCGGCCGTGACGAGGGTGGTCCCGGCCCGGACGTCCTCCTTGTGCTGCGGCCAGCCCGCGAGGAGCGCCGCGCCGCCCACCAGGCCCACGAGCAGCAGCGTGATCATCAGGGTGACCAGCGGGCGGGTACCCCCGCGGCGCCCCGTCGGCTCCGGGGCCGTCACCTCGGGCAGTGTCTCAGTGCTCATGGTCAGCTCCCTGGGTGCCCACCGGCCCGCAGCGCGGGCCGGTGGGCGTTGCTGGGTCAGGGCAGGTCGAAGGCGTCGATGTCGAGGTTGTTGGCGGTCAGCCCGTGGGCGGTGCCGTCGAAGTACACCGACCAGACCCCGGCGTTGTCGTAGACCACGTCCTCGTCCTGCACGTTGCCCACC
>NZ_JAOVZU010000017.1 GCF_025717005.1 Actinotalea endophytica | reverse complement strand
GCCCGCTCCCGGAGCTCCTCCGGGTACTTCCTCGGTGCTGCCATGACTCTCATCCTCCGTGGATTGAGAGCCTCTACGAAACCCGGGGCGGTTCAGGGGTTCGCGTGGGACTTCGGTGATGGTGGTGGGGTGTTGGTGACGTCGGATCCGGGTGGGCCGTATCCGGATCAGACGGTGGCGCGGGCGTATGAGCGTTCGGGGGCGTATGAGGTGCGGTTGACCACGACGTGGGCGGGGGAGTTCCAGGTCGGTGGTGGTGGGCCGTGGTTGCCGGTGGTGGGTACGGCGACCACGACCAGTGAGCCGGTGGCGTTCGAGGTGGTCGAGGCCCCGGCGTACCTGGTCTCCGGACCCGAGGGCTGACCCGGCCCGCGCAGGGTGATGCGGGGTCTCGCGGAACCCGGCATCGCGGTCCCGCGTCGGGTGATGCGCGACTCCGACAAGCACACCGCCACCCCGGCGTACCCGACGATGCGGGTTCGAGGCCTGCGGCCGCGCCCGTCACGCGTCAGGTGATGCGCGACTCCGACAAACACACCGCCACCCCGGCGTACCCGACGATGCGGGGTTCGAGGCCTACGGCCGCACCCGTCACGCGTCAGGTGACTCCGACAGACACACCGCCACCCCGGCGTACCCGACGATGCGGGTTCCCGGAGCGCAGACCCGGTCCGGTCCGCATCGGGCTGCACATGGCCGCGAGGCGCCCGCGAGTTGCGGGACCCAGAGCGCGTGACGGCGACCGGAGACCCCTGCGAGTCCTGGGTCAGCGCTGCAGGTGGGCGGCGCTGACCGGGAAGAACGCCGAGTGCTCAGGCCTCGGTGGTCTGCGGCGAGCTCGGCGCGTCCGCGGACGCACCGCCGCGACGGCGGCGCCGACGGCGGCGCTTGGGGGCGCCGTCCGACTCGCCGGTGGGTGCTCCGGCCTGGTCGTCCGCGCCCGCTCCGGGGGCTTCGTCGGCGCTCCGGTGCCGGCCGCGACCCGAGCCGTCGCGGCCGGAGCCACCACGACGCTCGCCGTGACCGGCCTCGTCGCGGCCGTGGCCCTTCCCGTGGCCCTTGCCCTTGCCCCGGCCGTGGCTCTTGGCGTCGCCGCCCTTGCCGTGGTGCTTGCCGGTCTCGCCGAGGTCCTCGACCTCCTCGGCGGCAAGACCCTCGCGGGTCCGGGCGGCTGCCGGCAGCCGGCCCTTCGTGCCCTCCGGGATGTCCAGGTCCGTGTACAGGTGCGGCGAGGACGAGTACGTCTCGATCGGCTCGGGGAAGCCGAGGTCGAGAGCCTTGTCGATCAGGCTCCAGCGCGGCACGTCATCCCAGTCGACGAACGTCACGGCGGTGCCCGTGCGACCCGCGCGGCCGGTGCGCCCGGTGCGGTGCAGGTACACCTTCTCGTCCTCGGGGCACTGGTAGTTGATCACGTGGGTGACGTCGTCGACATCGATGCCGCGCGCCGCCACGTCCGTCGCGACCAGCACGTCGATCTTGCCGTGACGGAACGCACGGAGCGCCTGTTCGCGCGCGCCCTGACCCAGGTCGCCGTGGATCGCGCCGGCCGCGAACCCGCGCTCGGTCAGCTCGTCCGAGACCTTCGCGGCGGTGCGCTTGGTGCGGGTGAACACGATGGTCAGGCCACGGCCACGGGCCTGGAGCATCCGGGCGAGCATCTCGACCTTGTCGAGCGCGTGCGCCCGGTAGACCACCTGCGTGATCGCCTTGAGCGTGGCGCCCTCGTCATCCGGGTCCGCCGCGCGGATGTGGGTCGGCTGGGTCATGTAGCGCCGCGCCATCGCCACGACCGCACCGGGCATCGTCGCGGAGAACAGCATCGTGTGCCGCGACGCCGGCGTCTTGGCCAGCAGCTTCTCGACGTCCGGCAGGAAGCCGAGGTCGAGCATCTCGTCGGCCTCGTCGAGCACCACGGTCTGGGCGCGCGCGAGGTCGAGGTGGCGCTGGTTGATGAGGTCCACCATCCGGCCCGGCGTACCGACCACGACCTCGATGCCCTTCGTGAGCATCTCGATCTGCGGCTCGTAGGCGCGGCCGCCGTACAGCAGACCGATCCGAACCTTGCGGTTGCGCGACGCGGTCTCCAGGTCGCCGGCGACCTGGATCGCCAGCTCACGGGTCGGCGCGACCACGAGCGCCTGCGGCTTGCCCGGCGCCGGCAGCCGGTCGAACCCGTCCTCGCCCGGTGCGACCACGTGCTCGAGCAGCGGCAGGCCGAAGCCCAGCGTCTTGCCCGTGCCGGTCTTCGCCTGGCCGATGATGTCGTGGCGCTGCAGGGCCACCGGGAGGGTCATCGCCTGGATCGGGAACGGGTGGGTGATCCCGGCGTCCGCGAGCGCGGTCGTGATCTCGGGGCGGATGCCGAAGTCGGCGAAGGTCATGGCGGCGAGCGCGTCGTGGCTCGGCGCCGCCTCAGGGGTGGCGGTCATGTCGTCCTCTCGGATCCGTGGGGCCGCGTCTTGGGGCCGGCCACGGGTGATGTGGCAGCCGATCGCACAGGGACAGACGCACATGCGCCGAGAGCAACGGGACGACCGGTCAGCCGATGAACGGGGCCAAGCCTATAGCCTTGAGCGATGACCGCCTTGCCGACGTCCCCATCGGAGCTCGCCGCGGATCGTGCCCTCCCGCTGCTCGGCATGGTCGCCTATGGCGAGCTCGCCGCGTTCACGAGGCTCGCGGCGGACTCGGCGATCGCCCCCACGCTCACCGATCGGCTGGCCCTGGCGGGCTTCGCCGGCCACGCCCTGGACCACGTGCGGCGGCTCGACGCGCGGATCGTCGAGCTCGGCGGCGCGGTGAACGTCACGATGGACCCGTTCGCCGGCGTCCTGGCCGAGTTCGACCGCCGCACCGAGCCGAGCACCTGGGCCGAGCGGATGCTCAAGGCCTACGTCGGCTACGGGGTGTCCGACGACTTCTCCCGCATCCTGGCCGGCGGTGTCGAGTCGACCTGCCGGGACCTGCTCCTCGACGTCCTCTCGGACCACGGCCACACCGCGTACGTGGTCGACCTGCTCGCCGAGGCCGGCGCCGCCGACGCGACGCTCGCGCCGCGCCTGGCCCTGTGGGGGCGCCGGCTCGTGGGCGAGTCGCTCGGTGTCGTGCAGGGCGTGCTCGCCGGCCACCGGGAGATCGTCGCGCTGCTGGAGCTCGTGCTCCCCGGCGACGAGCCGCAGCAGCGGCTGTTCGCGCAGCTCACGGCCGAGCACACCCGCCGGATGGACCGGCTGGGCTTCGCGGCCTGACCCGGGGGTTTCGCGGCCCGGGACCCGCGGCGGCGGGGCCCGGGTTCCTACCGCTCAGGCGCCGAAACCGACCCGCCGGGCCTCGTCGGAGCCCAGCTCCACGAAGCCCACTGCGTTCGCGGGCACCATGACCCGGCGACCCTTGGCGTCCGTCAGGTCGATCGGTGCGCCGACCTCGAGCGCCTTGAGAACATCCTTGGCGATCTTGTCCGACGTTCCGTCGACCTCGACGACCACCTCGCGCGAGAGGTTCTGCACCCCGATCGTGATCTGCACCTTCATCCTTCCGACGTCGCTGGCGCCATCCTAGGCACCTGCGGGTACCGGTGCCGTTCGGCGCTCGACGGCCCGGGAGGCGTTCAGTCCTCCGCGAGCTCGGTGACCACGCTGCGGAGCCCGCCCCAGGCCAGCCGTGCGACCAGGTCGACCGCCTCGTCCGTGCCGATCACCGTGGGGCGGAACCGGGACGTGGCGGTGACCTGGGCCATGGCGACGAGCACCTCGGCGAGCAGGTCGGCCTCGTGCTGGGACAGCCCGGTCAGCGCGCGAAGGCTGCGGCAGATCGCCTCGGCGGTGCGGTGCGACGCGCTCTCCACCCGGTCCTTGACCTCGGCGTCGCGGGTCACGTCCGACTCGAAGATCAACGACGAGGTCTGACCGGCCTGCTCCACGAACTGCACGAACGCCGCGATGATCGCGCGGATGATCTCCTGGCCCCCAGCACTCGCGTCGGCCTCCGCCCGGGCGAGCTCCGCGTCGACGGCGGCGACCAGTGCGTCACCGCGACGGTCCACGACGGCGAGGTACAGGTCGAGCTTGGAGGGGAAGTGCCGGTACAGCACGGGCTTGGACACGCCCGCCTGCTCGGCGATGTCGTCCATCGACACGTGGTGGAAGCCGTCGCGCGCGAACAGCTCCTCGGCGAGCGCGAGCACCTGGAGGTGGCGGTCGTCGTGGGACATCCCTGGCGGGCGGGGCACCATCCGCCGATGCTAGCCAGGTCCGGGTTGCGTGAGAGCGGGCGGCAGGTCACAACCGTGTGACGGACGCGGCCCACCGGTGCGACCATGGCTCGATGCAGGCTCAGCACGCACGGCCGGTGCACCACGTGCGCGACGCGACCGGTGTGCGCGGTGGGCTGCTCAAGGCCCGGTTCGGGATGCTCGCCCTGGTGCCGGCCGCCATGGTCGGCCTGGGCTCCGGGGCCGTGGTCGGTACGACGGTGCTCGGCGCGGACCCCGTGGGGTCCGCCGAGGATGCCGCGGCGGTGAGCCTGACCCCGCTCGCAGGCACGGGATCGGCGGACGGCGCGCGAGCCGAGGCGAACCCGCCTGCGGTCGAGTCGACCCCGTCCGGCGCGGCCGACGTCACGGCGGGCGACGTGACCGCGACGACGCAGGTCGTCCCCCTGGACGATCTCGTCCCGGAGCTCGACCCGGAGCGGGTGAGCGCGGTGCCAGACGACGTGAGCGTCGAGGACGTCATGGCCGGCCTGCTCACGACGCAGACCCCGACCAGCGCGGACGGTGAGCTCGTCGTGGTGCCCGGCTCGTCCCCGGCGCCGGATCCGGCCGCGCCCGTGCGCGTCGTGCGGGTCGAGGTCGAGGCGGGTCTGCCGGTGGACGGCGAGAAGTTCGCCACGCTCGTGATGGGGATCCTCAACAACCCGCAGGGCTGGGGGCACGACGGACAGCTCAGCTTCGCGCGCACGGACGGCGACGACCAGGACATCAGGGTCGTGCTCGCGTCGCCGGACAAGGTCGACGAGCTGTGCGCGCCGCTGACCACGGACGGCACGTACTCGTGCGGCCGGTACGGGCACGCGGCGATCAACTACACGCGCTGGGTGGCCGGTGCGGGCGACTTCACGTCGATGACGCAGTACCGGCAGTACGTGATCAACCACGAGGTGGGGCACCTGCTGGGTCACCCGCACGTCGACTGCCCGGGCGCCGGCGAGACCGCGCCGATCATGCAGCAGCAGTCCGTCTCCGTCCTGCCCTGCATCGCGAACGGCTGGCCCTACCCCGACCAGACCTGAGTCCCGCGCCGTGCGCGATTCCCTCCCGGCGGTGTCGGCGGGGTGTGGTGGGATCGGTCCATGCTCGAGCTCGTGCCACCGGTGCCGCGTGCCCCGTGGCCGGAGCCGGACGTGTCGCAGCGCCGGGTCGTCGACCACCGCGGCCCGCTGCTCGTCACGGGCGCGCCGGGAAGCGGACGGAGCACCACTGCGCTCGCCGTCATCGCCGACCGGGTCGTCTCCGGCGAGCTGGACCTGGCCGACACCCTGCTGATCGCCCCGACCCGGCGAGCCGCGGCACGCCTCCGCGACGCGCTGTCGGCCCGGCTGCGTACCACCACCGGTGCGCCGGGCGTGCGCACCGCGTCCTCCGTCGCGTTCGCCGTGCTGCGCGCCCGCGCCTCGCTGCTCGGTGAGCCGACGCCGACCCTGATCTCCGGGCCCGAGCAGGACCTCGTGCTCGCCGAGCTGCTCGCGGGGCACCGGGCCGGGGAGGGCGCGCGGGTCGACTGGCCGGGCGGGGTCCCCGCCGAGGCCCTCAGCCTCCGTGCGTTCCGCGACGAGCTTCGCGACCTGCTGATGCGCGCGGCGGAGCGCGGGTTGCGCCCCGACGACCTCGACCGCCTCGGGCAGAGCTTCGGCCGCCCGCAGTGGAGCGCAGCGGCGACGGTGTACGGGGAGTACCTCGACGTCACCCAGCTGCGCTCCGGTACGCCCGACGCCGGCGCCCGCTACGACCCGGCCGTGGTCGTGGACGAGGCGACCGAGGCCCTCGCGGCCTGGTCGGACGAGATCGCCGGCGCCGCGAAACCGGCCTGGCGCCTGGTGGTCGTGGACGACTACCAGGAGGCCACCGCGGCGACCGTGCGCCTGCTCCACCAGCTCGCCGCCGACGGTGCCGAGCTCGTGCTGCTCGCCGACCCGGATCTCGCAGTGCAGTCGTTCCGTGGCGCGAGCCCCGGTCTGGTGGACCGCGCCTCGCTCCCGGCCGGCAGCGAGCTCGGCGCGTTCGGTGCGGACACGCTGGTGCTCGACAACGTCTGGCGGCACGGCGCCCGGCTGCGTGAGGTGGTCGCCGGCGTCACTGCGGAGATCCGCGGCACCCAGCGTCGGCACCGCGCTGCGGCCGGGACCGAGGCGTCCGGGTCGGCCGAGGTGCACGTGCTCCGGTCCACGGCTCAGGAGTCCGCGGACGTCGCGCACGTGCTGCGCAGCGCGCACCTGCACGACGGGTTGCCGTGGAACCGGATGGCCGTGCTGGTCCGCTCCGGCAGCCAGGTCGCGCAGCTGCGCCGTGCGCTCCTCGCGGCCCGGGTCCCGGTCGAGGTGCTCGGCTCCGACGTGCCGTTGCGCGCCGAGCCGGCGGTGCGTCCGCTGCTGACCGCCCTGGCGTGCGTGCTCGACCCCGCGCTGCTGGCCGATCACGCCGCGACCCTGCTCACCTCGCCGATCGGCGGGCTCGACCCGGTCGGGCTACGGCGCGTCCGGCGCGCGCTGCGCGCCGAGGAGCTGGCCGGCGGTGGCGGGCGGACGAGCGACGAGCTGCTCGTCGAGGTGCTCGGCGACCCGGCCCGGGCCGCGACCCTGCCCGCGGAGCACCGGGGCCCCGTGCAGCGGATGGCGACCGTGCTCGCCGCGGGGCGGGACGCGGCCGGGGACGGCGTCCTCGAGGTGCTCTGGGCGCTGTGGTCCGCGACCTCGCTGGCCGACGCGTGGCGGCGCGCCGCCCTCGCCGGCGGGAGCGCGGGTGCGCGCGCCGACCGCGACCTGGACGCGGTGCTCACCCTGTTCACCGCCGCGGAACAGTTCGTCGACCGGCTGCCGCAGGCCCCCGCGCAGGCCTTCCTCGACAATCTCGAGGCACAGGACCTTCCCGCCGACTCGCTCGCGGCCCGCGGTGGAGCCGCCGACACCGTGCTCGTGCTCACCGCCGCCAGCGCTGCCGGGCTCGAGTGGGACCTCGTGGTGGTGTCCGGCGTTCAGGAGGGAGTGTGGCCCGACCTGCGCCTGCGCGACTCGATGCTCGGTGCAGCGCACCTGGTCGAGGTGCTGGCACGCCGGGCCGGTGCCGAGGAGTCCCCGGCGCAAGCACGCCAGGCGGTGCTGGCCGACGAGCTCCGCGCCTTCGCGGTAGCAACCTCGCGCGCCCGGACCCGCCTCGTGGTCACCGCGGTGCGCGACACCGACCACCAGCCCTCGGCGCTCGTGGACCTCGTGGACACCTGGGACGGCGACGGCCCCGACCACCGCGTGCGTGCGGTCCCCGCCGCGCTCGACCTGCGTTCCGTGGTGGCCCGCTGCCGCGCCGCGGTCGAGGCCGACCCGGCGCATCCGGCGGGCGGTCTGCTCGCCGCGCTCGCGGACCGTGGGGTCGAGGGCGCGGACCCGGACACCTGGTTCGGGACGCGTGCCCTGTCCACCGACTCCCCCCTGTGGCCGGTCGAGGGTCCCGTGCCGCTGTCGCCGTCGAAGGTCGAGCAGGCCGGGACCTGCGCGCTGCGCTGGGCCCTGGAGTCGGTCGGTGGGACGGCCGCCGAGTCCCGCGACCAGTCGCTCGGCACCCTGATGCACGCGGTCGCCGCCGCGCTCCCGGCCGGGAGCGAGGACGAGCTGCGTGCCCTGGTGGACCAGCGCTGGTCCGAGCTCGGCCTTCCCGACGGATGGCTGGACCGCCAGGCTCGCCGCCGCGCCGACACGATGGTCCGCAAGCTCGCGGCGTACCTGGCGACCGCGGGTGAGGCGGTCGCGGTCGAGGAGGACGTCCGGGTCCGGCTCGGCCGGGTCGAGGTCCGTGGCCAGGTCGACCGGCTCGAGCGGGTCGGGGTGGACGCCGACGGGCGCCCGCTGCTGCGGGTCGTGGACCTCAAGACCGGCAAGAACCCGGTCTCCAAGGACGATGCGCTGCGCCACCCGCAGCTCGGCCTCTACCAGGCGGCGCTGGACACCGGCGGGGTCTCGTCCGTGGCGCCCGACGCCCGCGCCGACGGCGCGACGCTCCTCTACGTCGGGACCACGGCGCAAGCGGCCGTGACCCGCGACCAGCCGGCGCTCAGCGCCGACACCGACCCGCACTGGGTGGACACCCTGGTCTCCGAGGTCGCCGACGTGGTGACCAGCGCCGTGATGTGCGCGACCCGCAACGAGCTGTGCCGCACCTGCCCGGTGCGCCGCTCCTGCCCCGCCCGGCCCGAGGGGCGGGTGGTGGGCGGATGACCCGCTGGTCCGCCGTCGACATCGCCGAGGCGCTCGGCCGACCTCGCCCCACCCCCGAGCAGGTCGCCGTGATCGAGGCGCCCCTGGAACCGCTGCTCGTCGTGGCGGGTGCGGGCTCGGGCAAGACCGAGACCATGGCTGCCCGGGTGGTCTGGCTGATCGCGAACGAGCAGGTCGCGCCCGACGCCGTGCTCGGGCTGACGTTCACCCGCAAGGCGGCCGGTGAGCTGTCCGAACGGGTGCGAGCTCGACTCGCCGCGCTGCGCAGGCACGACCCCGCGGCACCGGGCTCGTCGGTGTTCCTCGCGCCGGCAGTCTCGACCTACCACGCGTACTCGGCCTCGCTCGTCGCCGACCACGCGCTGCGGCTGGGCCTGGAACCCGCGTCCAGGCTGCTCGGCGAGGCCGGGCGGTGGCAGCTCGCGCACGAGGTCGTCGAGCACTGGGCCGAGGACCTCGACACCGAGCTGGTCGCCGGGACCATCACCGGCGCGCTGCTCGCCCTCGCCGACGGCCTCGCCGAGCACCTGCACGACCCCGACGAGCTGCGGGCCGAGTGCGACCGCCTCGCGGGGCTGCTGGCGGACGTCCCGCCGGGGAGCCGCAAGACCGACGCGGCGACGTTGGCCAAGGTCCTCGGCACGCTGCGGCTGCGGTCCGCGATGGCGCCGATGCTGGAAGAGCTCACCGCGCGCAAGCGCCAGGCCGATCTGATGGACTTCGCCGACCAGGTGGCGCTCGCCGCACGGGTCGCACGGGAGATCCCCGAGGTGGGGGCCGGCGAGCGGAGTCGCTACGAGGTGGTCCTGCTCGACGAGTACCAGGACACCTCGGTGGCCCAGCTCGACCTGCTGCGGCACCTGTTCGGCAGCGGCACGGCGGGAGACCTCCCGGGTGCGGGCCACCCGGTCACCGCGGTCGGCGACCCGCACCAGTCGATCTACGGCTGGCGCGGCGCGAGCGCCGGCGGCCTGTTCCGGTTCCCTGAGGAGTTCCGGCGGACCCGCTCGACCGCGCGGCGGGACGCGCCGGCCGGCGCGCCGGGGAGCGCGGGTCCGGCAGACCAACCGGCGGGCGTGCTCACGCTGTCCACGTCCTGGCGCAACGACCACGCGATCCTGGCCGCCGCGAACGTCGTCGCCGGTCCTCTGCAGGCCGCATCGCCCTACGCCGTTCAGCAGCTGCAGGCCGGGTCCCGGGCCGAGGCCGGTCGGGGGCGCACCGCCTGCGTGGCGCACGAGGTCCCCGCGGCCGCCGCGGTCGCGGCGTTCGTCGCCGAGCACCGGACCTCGCTCGGCGACGGGGCACCGGCCACCGCCGCAGTGCTGTGCCGCAAGCGCTCGCAGTTCGCCGCGGTCGAGCAGGCGCTGCGGGCCGCGGGTCTGCCGGTCGAGGTCGTGGGTCTCGGTGGGCTGCTCACCACGCCGGAGGTCGTGGACCTGGTCTCCGCGCTGCAGGCTGCGCATGACCCTTCGCGCGGGGACGCCCTGATGCGGCTGCTGACCGGGCCTCGCGCCCGGCTGGGTCTGGCCGACCTCGCGGCCCTGCACGACTGGTCGCGCCACCTCGGCGGGCCGCGCCCGACGCTGGTCGAGGGCGCGCTCCCGGACGTGGTCGACGAGCGGTCGATCGTCGACGCGCTGGACCACCTGCCGGCGCCGGGCTGGACAAGTCCGGGTGGGCGGAGGCTGAGTGACGCGGGTCGCGCGCGCCTGGTGGAGCTGGCCGGTGTGCTGCGTGCGCTGCGCGGGCAGACCTTCCTGCCCGTCGCGGACCTGGTCGCGGAGGCCGAGGTGCTGCTCGGCCTCGACATCGAGGTCCTGCTGCGACCGGTGAGTCCGGCCGGCGCTCGGGCCCACCTGGACGCCTTCCGTGCCGAGGCCACTCGGTTCGACACCGAGGAGGGCGGC
This sequence comes from Actinotalea endophytica, assembly GCF_025717005.1. GTDB lineage: Bacteria > Actinomycetota > Actinomycetes > Actinomycetales > Cellulomonadaceae > Actinotalea. The sequence continues at coordinate 6,595 of NZ_JAOVZU010000017.1, read as the reverse complement.
ACGCTCGGTGCCTTCCTGGCCTGGCTCGAGGTCGCCGAGGACGAGGAGAACGGCCTGGACGCGCCCGTCGCCGAGCTCGACCCGGAAGCCGTCCAGGTGCTCACCGTGCACGCGGCGAAGGGTCTGGAGTGGGACGTGGTCGCGGTGCCCGGGATGACCGCGACCAACTTCCCGGCCGGTTCCCGCGGCAGCGGCTGGCCGACCGCCGTCGGCGTCCTGCCCACCACGCTGCGCGGTGACGCCGCCTCGCTGCCCGACCTGCCGCTCGCCGGTCTGGCCGACGGCCGCGAGCTGTCCCGGCGCGTCGCGGACTACACCGAGGCGTTGCGGGTCCACGACGAGGGCGAGGAGCGCCGGCTGGCGTACGTCGCCGTGACGCGGGCCCGGCACGCCCTGCTGCTCACCGGCTCGTGGTGGCGCGACGGCAAGCGCCCGCACGACCACTCGCCCTACCTGCTGGAGATCGCCGGCGGGTCCACCGAGGACTGGGTGCCCGCGTGCGACCGCCCGGAGCGAGACGCCGACGCCGAACCGCCGGTGTGGCCCTCGGCCGCCCCGCTGGGGGCGCGCCAGGCACAGGTCGAGCGGGCCGCAGCGGTGGTGCGCAGTGCGGCCCCCCGCGTCCCGGACGACGAGCTCGGCGCGCTGGCCGAGCTGCTGCTCGCGGAGCGCGAGCGCCGCCGCGTCGAGCAGGCCGCGGTCGTGGTGCCGGAGCACCTGTCCGCCTCCGCGGTGGTGCACCTGGCCGAGGACCGCGACGCGTTCACCCTCGCGCTGCGCCGACCGGTACCGACCGCGCCGTCGCAGGTCGCCCGGCGCGGCACGGCGTTCCACGCGTGGGTCGAGCAGTACTTCGGCCGTGCCGCCCTGGTGGACGTGGACGCGCTGCCGGGTGCGGACGACACCTCCGTGCTGGTCGACCCCGAGCTGGAGGCGCTGCGGACCGCGTTCCTGGCGTCGGAGTGGGCCGACCGCCGGCCCGTCGAGGTCGAGGTCGACGTCGAGACCCCGATCGGCGACGTCGTGGTGCGGTCCCGGATCGACGCGGTGTTCGCCGAGCCCGACGGCGGGGTGGTGGTCGTCGACTGGAAGACCGGTGCCGTCCCGGGGCCGGAGGCGCTGCGCAGCCGCGAGCTCCAGCTCGCGGTGTACCGGCTCGCCTGGTCGCGCCGCACCGGGCTGCCGCTGGACAAGGTGCGCGCCGCCTTCGTCTACGTCGCGCACGGCGTGACGTTGCGGCCCGAGCACATGGCCGGCTCCGACGAGCTCGAGCAGCTGCTGCGCGGTTGACCTGTCAGGCGGTCGACCGGCTGCGCTGTTGACCGGCAGCGCCCTTGCCCGGCACGGAACCGGGACCTGCGGGTTGGACGGCCTGCCCGCTACCCCCAGGGTCGGGGGTCCGCGCCGTACTCCTCGTCGTCGAACCCGTCGCCGCCCGCGCCGTTGAGCTCGGCCGCTGCTTCGGCGACCGTGCCGTAGTGCTCGTCCTGCACCAGCGGGCCGTGCTCGGCCGTCATCTCGCGCCAGACCGGAGCGTCCTCGACCTCGTCCGGCGCGGTCTGCTCGTCCGGCCCGTCGACCGGCGCCGACGCGACGGCGGCGCGTGCGGCCTCCTCGTACCGGGTCAGGTGCACCTCGAGCTCGTCGAGCATCGAGCGTGCGTCGTCGATCACGGCCCCGTCGTCGGTGTGCACGCCGTGCAGCAGCCACCGGGCGACCGCGAGCTCGCCGGCGAGCAGTGCACGAGTGGGCAGGTGCGGGTCGCGCAGCTCCGTGCGGCGCAGGTGGTAAGCCTCGACGATCGGGTCGACAGCTGGCTGCGGCGCCGCCACGAGCAGCCACGCGAGGTCGTCCGCAGGATCGGCGACCTTCGCCTCGGACCAGCCGAGGATGCCGACCGGGGAGTCGCCTTCGCACAGCACGTGCTCGGACGACAGGTCGCCGTGCACCACGGTGGGCTGGAAACGCCACAGTGCCACGTCCTCCAGGGCGCGCTCCCAGCGACGCAGCAGGAACGCCGGCACGTAGCCGGTGCGCGCTGCCTCGTCGAGCTCGGCGAGCCGGCGGCGGCGGTACTCGTCGGCCTCGTAGACCGGGAGCCCCGCGTCCTCGACCACGGACACCGGGAGCTCGTGGATCGCGGCGATCGCGCGGCCCAGGGCCGCGGCGAGCCCCGGCCCGGGCCCGAGCTTCTCGAGCCGGATCGCGCGACCGGGGAGCTGGCGGGACACGATCGCACGGCCGCCCTCCTCGAGGCTCACGGCCCCGGCAGGGCGTGGCACGTCGAACGGAAGGGCGCCGACATCGACCTGGGTGGCGAGGGCCTGGAGCAGCGCGACCTCGGCCTCGAGGGCCGCCCCGGTGGCGGCGTCCTGCGGGGCCCGGACCACCCAGCGCTGGCCGTCGGTGCCGACGACGACGGCCGCGTCCATCCCGACGCCGGGGTGCGGCGAGCGGCGCACGTCGATGGCGTCGAGGCCCGGCACGGCGACCGTGGACAGCGCCGCGAGGACCAACGGGGAGCGAACCACGGGCCCACCGTAGGCGTTGCCCGGGTGCCAGGCACGTACCCCCGCGCGTGTCCTGGGCATCCGGTGGCCAGTGGCGCGCCGCGGGACCGCCCGCCCCCTACGGTGAGACCCGTGGACTGGACCAGGCTCCCGCTCGCCCGCGCGACGACCGACCGGGTCGCTCATCGACGTTCCGAGCCCGAGCTGCTCTCCCGCGCCTGGGCCGATCCGCGGACCCGGGTGGTGCTCGTCGACGGCGCGCGGCTGGCCACGGCCGCTGACGGCACGTCGCTGGACCTGGTGCGCCCGAGCGCGATCGCCGACGCGGGCCTCACGCTCTACCTGGGCACCGACGAGGAGGGCGAGCTTCTCGCCGTGGTCCGCGACCACCCGGACCCCACCCGGACCTGGACGTCGCTGCGCGAGTGCGGGCACCTGCTCGGCGACCGCGACACCGGCCTGGCGACCGCGGCGGTCGGTCTGGCGGCCTGGCACGCGCGGCACCCTCGCTGCGCGCAGTGCGGCGCCCCGACCGAGCCGGACATGGGGGGCTGGACCCGACGCTGCCCGCAGGACGGGTCGGAGCACTACCCACGCACGGATCCGGCTGTGATCATGGCGGTCACCGATCCGGACGACCGGATCCTGCTCGCGCACGGCGCCGCGTGGGCGCCACGCCGCTTCTCCACCCTGGCGGGGTACGTCGAGCCGGGGGAGTCGGCCGAGCAGGCCGTCGTGCGCGAGGTGCACGAGGAGACCGGGATCGACGTCGTCGACCCACGGTTCCAGGGTTCGCAGCCGTGGCCGTTCCCGGCCTCGCTCATGCTCGCGTTCACGGCGCGCGCCACGACCACGGACATCCGGGTCGACGCGCTCGAGGTGACCGAGGCGCACTGGTTCTCACGGGCTGCGCTGAGCGCTGCGGTGGCCGACGGTGGGGTGATCCTGCCGACCCGCGCCTCGGTGGCCCGCGCGCTGATCGAGGACTGGTTCGGCGGCCCCATCGCGACGGATCCTGCCGACGGAGCAGCCGCGCCGCGCTGACCCGCCCCTGGGCTCGCGCGGTGCCGGCCGGGCCCGGGCCCGGAGGGGAGGCGGACGGCCGGCGCGCCGCGTCGGCGGGACCTGCGAGACTCGGCCCGATGCCCACCGACACCTCCGCCGACGCGCTCCTGGACGGCCTGGACCCCGAGCAGCGCGAGGTGGCCCTCGCGCTCACCGGGCCGGTGGTGGTGCTGGCGGGCGCCGGCACCGGCAAGACCCGCGCGATCACGCACCGGATCGCCTACGGCGTCCGCACCGGCACCTACCCCGCGACCAGCGTGCTCGCGGTGACCTTCACCGCGCGGGCCGCCGGCGAGATGCGCACGCGCCTGCGGGACCTCGGCGTCGTCGGGGTCCAGGCGCGCACGTTCCACGCCGCCGCGCTGCGGCAGCTGTCGTTCTTCTGGCCGCAGGTGGTCGGCGGCGCACCGCCGAGGATCCTCGAGCACAAGGCGCCCGTGGTCGCGGAGGCCGCCGCGCGGCTCGGCCTGCGGGTGGACCGGCTCGCGGTGCGTGACCTCGCCGCGGAGATCGAGTGGTCCAAGGTGTCCCTGGTCCCGGCCGACGACTACCTGGCGGCAGCGGCGGCGACCGGCCGGCCGGAGCCGGCGGGCTTCGACCGGGCCGCGGTCTCCCGGCTCATCACCTCCTACGAGGAGGTGAAGGACGCGCGCGGCGTGATCGACTTCGAGGACGTCCTCGTGCTGCTGGCGCACATGCTCGAGTCGCGTCGCGACGTCGCCGAGCAGGTGCGCTCGCAGTACCGGCACTTCGTGGTCGACGAGTACCAGGACGTCTCGCCCGCGCAGCAGTACCTGCTCGAGCAGTGGCTCGGCGGGCGGCACGAGCTGTGCGTGGTGGGCGACCCGAACCAGACGATCTACTCGTTCACCGGTGCCAGCCCGCACCACCTGCTGACCTTCGCCGCCGACCATCCCGGGGCGCGCACGGTCCGCCTGGTCCGCGACTACCGCTCGACGCCGCAGGTCGTGGACCTCGCCAACCGCATCCTCGGCGAGCGCCGGCGTCGGGCGAACGGCGGCCTCGAGCTGATCGCTCAGCGTCCGTCCGGCCCGCCGGTGCAGTGCACGCCCTTCGACGACGACGAGGACGAGGCGGCGGGTGTCGCCGCCCGGATCGGCCGGCTCCTCGCCGGGGGGACGCCGGCGCGTGAGATCGCCGTCCTGTATCGGACAAACGCGCAGTCCGAGGCCTTCGAGCAGGCACTCGCCGACGCGGGGATCGGCTACCTGGTGCGCGGCGGTGAGCGGTTCTTCGAGCGCCGTGAGGTGCGCGAGGCGATCGTCCTGCTGCGCGGCTCGGCTCGCTCGATGGCGGACGTCCCGCTCGGCGAGGCCGCACGGGACGTCCTGGCGCAGGCGGGCTGGGCACCGGAGCCGCCGGCAGCGCGCGGTGCGGTGCGTGAGCGGTGGGACGCCATGCAGGCACTGGTCGCCCTCGCCGACGAGCTCGCTGCGGACCCCACCCGTCCCACGCCTGCGACACTCGCGAACCTCGTCGCGGAGCTCGACGAGCGCGCGGCCGCGCAGCACGCCCCGGCGGTCGAGGGCGTCACGCTCGCGTCGCTGCACGCCGCCAAGGGCTTGGAGTGGGATGCGGTGTTCCTCGCCGGGCTCAGCGAGGGCCTGATGCCCATCTCGCTCGCGGAGACCGACGACGCGATCGCCGAGGAGCGCCGTTTGCTCTACGTCGGGGTGACCCGGGCGCGCGAGCACCTGCACCTGTCCTGGTCTCGCTCCCGGACCCCGGGTGGCCGCGCGAGCCGCCGGCGCACCCGGTTCCTGGCCGGTGTGCTGCCCGAGCAGACCCGTACGGGTGCCCGCCCGCCCGCCGCGCCCGTGCGCGACGCCGACGTCGACCCCGAGCTGTTCGAAGCCCTGCGGACATGGCGCCAGCAGGTCGCCACCGAGAGCGACAAGCCCGCGTACACGGTGCTCGCCGACGCCACGTTGCGCGGCGTCGCGGCCGTCCGGCCCACGACGCTGACCCAGCTGAGGGACGTCAAGGGGATCGGCCCGACCAAGATCGACCGCTATGGCGAGACCCTGCTCGCGATCGTGGCCGGGCGGCGTCCGGGCTGATCGCGTCGGGACCTTCGGCCGTCCGAAGCCGGTGCCGGAGAGGGCCTCGGCAGGCTTCTCGAAACTTCTGCGTTTAATTCGTTGTGCCCTCCGGCGCGACAGCGTTACGGTTCTCAAGTCCTGACCGGAGCCAGGGGCTGAGAGACGCCCGGGGCGCAGCGCGAGAGGGGGTGGGTGAACGAATGATGATCATCGGTACGGCGGTCTACGCGATCGGCGGCGCTCTGCCCGTTGCACCCGCGCTCTCGCTCAAGGGGACCAGTGTGTCCGCGCGCACTCGCGTGACGAGCACTGCCACGTTCCGCAGCGGCGGACTCGTCGGCACCTACCCCAGCCCTGACTCCACGGTCTGACAGACCACTCGCCTCACCAGGCCGCGGAGTCCACCGGGACCCGCGGCCTTCGTCTTTGAGGGCCGGCTCCCAACACAAGCCCTTTGAACCACCTCAGGACGATCGAGGAGGAGCCGTGCGGCTCACCACGCTGCTCGACACTCTCAACGAAGGCGGATCCGGACCGTGGCCGCCTCTGACCAGCCTCCCTGCCACCACACCGGCGCAGGGTCCCGACTTCGGCGGTGACTTCGACCAGGTCATCTCCAGCCTCATCCCGTGCCGGCAGAACGACGCCGAGCTGTGGTTCGCCGAGCGCGAGGCCGAGGTGGAGCAGGCCAAGGCCCTGTGCCAGGCCTGCCCGGTCCGGGAAGGCTGCCTCGCCGGCGCGATCGAGCGGCGCGAACCCTGGGGTGTCTGGGGCGGCGAGGTCTTCATCGACGGGGTCGTGGTGCCGCGCAAGCGCGGTCGCGGTCGCCCCCGCAAGCAGGCAGTGGCCTGATCGGCGCTCAGCAGCGCGCCAGGACGTGGCCCCCGCACCCGCACTCCGGGTGCGGGGGCCACGGGCATGCGAGGGGGAGGAGGGGCCGGAGGGCGAGCGCGGGCG
>NZ_JAOVZU010000016.1:18843-56404 GCF_025717005.1 Actinotalea endophytica | reverse complement strand
GGCGGCTCGAGCTCGCCGGCGACAGCGCCGTGCGGGTCACCGAGCTCTCCACCGCAGGCACGGTCCTGTCCGACCGTGAGCTGGCCCCGGGCCCGATGGACCTGCGACCCGGCTGCGGGATGGTCGCCGTGACGGCCCTCGGCCGGTCGGCCTTGCCGAAGGACCGGGCCGACCGGCCCGCCCGGCCGGGCGCGATCACCGGAGCGCTCGCCTCGCGTGGCACGGCAGTGCTCGGCTGGCAGGTCGGCACCTCGGTGGTCCAGGTCGGGCCGACCGCACTCCTCGCCCGCGGCGCGGTGGTCCGTCTCGGCGCCCCGACCGGCACCCGGGTGCGCTCGCACGTCGCCGCGTCCGGCATCGCCACGGTGTCCCGCGCGATGCTGGACCAGGCCGCCGTGCAGACCGACCTGCCGGCGCACGTCACCGTGGTGGGCGTGCTGCTCGACGCGCCGACCGACGCGCTGCTCGGCCCCGAGGACGTCGTGGTGCACGTCGGTGGGGCGAGCCTCGCGCCGGTCCCCACGCAGGTCGCCGCCGGACGTCGCACCGCCTTCCTGTACGACGTCACCGAGCTCGACGACGGCGCCGAGACGATCACCGTGACCGTCGGTGCCCCGGACGCCGCGCTGGCCGGCGTGGTCGCCTCCGACGGCTCGGCCGACGAGTGGGCCGCCACCCTGGCCGGCACGACCCTGACCCAGCTCGTCCCGGACGAACAGCTCACGCCCGACGGCACCGTGCGGGTGCGCCTGACGAAGGGAGGCGGCACCGATGGCTGACCCGCAGATCGGCGAGATGGTCCTCTACGACTACATCCGCCCCTCCCTGCTCGCCGGGCAGTACCGCATGCGGGTGCAGACCGACGTCACGGTCACCACGACCGCGACGCCCCTGCCGGGCGAGGACTTCCACTTCGACGTCGAGGGCCCGCGGTTCTCGCTCGCACCGTCCGAGGTCGCCGGGGTCTTCCCGCCGCGCAACGGGCACGGCCCGTTCGACTCGGCGCTGCCGCACGTCGCCCTCGGCCGGCGCACCCTGCCGTGGGAGCGCGCGCTCGGCGACGCCTACACCGCGCCCCCCGGCCAGACGCCGTACCCGTTCCTCGCGCTCGTCCTCCTCGAGCAGGACGAGTGCGAGATCCTGCACGACCAGGCGCTGACCGACGTGGTGCCCGGTGCCGTGTTCACCCGGCTGGGCAGCCCGGCCGGGATCCGCTGCGACGCCGTCGAGGCCGACGAGCAGCTGCTCCGCGGGATCCTCCCGATGCCCGAGGAGCTCCAGCTCCTCACCCACGTGCGCCAGGTCAACGTGAACGACCGCGAGCTCGCCGCCGGCGACTCGGACGGGTACTTCGCGGTCGTGATGAGCAACCGGGTGCCGCGCGCCGGCGGGTCGTACGTGGCCTGCCTGGTGTCCGTCGAGGAACGCACCGACCTGCTGCCGACCACCGACCCGGACGGCGCCTTCCACGGCGGTGTCCTCGACGGCGTCCTGGTCGCCCAGATCGCCGAGTCGTCCGAGCTCGCGCCCAGCGCGCTCGGGACGAGCGTCACCGCGCCGCAGGCCGACGCGATGCGCCTGGTCGCGTCGCCCGCCACCGCGGCGCACGCCGCCACCGCCGCCGTCTCCGCCCCGGTCGCCGCGACGAGCGGCACGCAGCTCCAGGTGGGCAAGCTCCTCGACCGGCAGCGCCTCGGGCTGGGCGCGGTGGTGCTGCACCCCAAGGCGCGCCTCGTGCTGCTGCACAGCTGGACGTTCGTCTGCGAGGGCGACGGCACGTTCCGCCAGCTCATGCAGGCCCTGGACGTCGGCATGATGGGCGACGTCGACCCGGCGTCGAAGCTCGCGGTGACCGACACCGGGCACATCACCATCGACGTGACCGACCGGCTCGGTGCGCCCGAGCAGTCCTGGTACCGCGGGCCGCTGGTGTCCGAGCCGCTGACCCGCGACGCCCTCGGGCCGTACCACTCGGCGGACCAGGCCCGCCGGGTCGTCGCCGAGACCGGCGCCGAGAACATCTCCTACGCGAGCGCGTTCGAGGTCGGCCGCCTGCTCGCCGCGGCGGACGCGCGGCTCGCCCAGGAGCTGATGCGCTGGCGGCGCGGAGCGTTCCGGGCCAGCTCGCGGCAGGGCAGCGTGGTCACGCTGAAGGACGCGATGCACCTCACCGCGATCACCGACCCGCGCGAGCCCGTCGCGCTGCGCTACACGGTCGACGTGCTCGACAAGATCACCGCCGGGATCGTCGCGCCGGTGGACCCGTTCGGCATCGAGCGGGTGCTCGGCAGCCCGCTGCTGCAGCCCGAGGTGATCGCCCAGGCGTTCGGTCTCGAGTCGGTCGCCGACGCGCGCGTGCTGCTCGGCGAGGAGCCGGGGCTCGCGGCCCCCGTGACCGTCCGGGCGCAGGACCGGGTGCTCGGCACCGTCGACGACGTGCTCGGCGACGAGGTGGGGCTGGCGGCGCTCGCCGACGTGCGCGCCGCCGCGATCGACGCGGTCCGCATCCAGGGTGAGGGGGAGCTGCGATGAGGGTCCCGGCGACCACGGCCCGCCTGGCGCTGCACGCCAGGCTGACCCATCCCGCGCAGGAGGCGCCGCTGCAGCCCGAGGGTGCGCTGCCGCCGTACATGGAGTCGTTCCTCGCGCACCTGCGCCTGCTGGTCGGCGTGCCGTTCGAGTACCTCGTCCCGGACGACCGGCTGCTGCCGCCCGAGTCGATCCGGTTCTTCTACCTCGACCGGTCCTGGACCGACCGCGTGGTCGACGGCGCGGTCGCCGTCGGCCAGATCGGCTCGCGCGAGGAGGCGCACTACCAGGCGCGTGCCGCGGTGCTGAGCCAGCGGCTCGACCAGAGCGAGCGGATGGTCCGCCCGCTCCAGCGCGGCACCGACTTCGTCGACGCGAAGAAGGCGAGCGACGCGGACCGCACCCCGGCCGGCGTGGTGACCGGCTTCCTGCTGCGGTCCAGCGCGGTGCGGAACTGGCCGCACATGGACGTCCGGGCCTACGACCGCACGATCGGCGAGCCGTTCAAGACCGCCGACCCCGAGATCGTCGCGCACCAGCTCCCGCTGCTCCGTCTCGAGCTGCTCGCACCGTCGGTGATGATCGCGCTGTTCCAGGGCGAGCCGCAGATGGTGCTCCTCGAGGAGCCGCACCACGGCGTGCAGTTCGGCGTGCGGCACCGGGGTGCCGGGCTGGCCGTGCCGTTGCGGAACGGCAAGGGGGAGCAGGTCAAGGTCGGCGACGACGCCGTGCCGGTGACCGTGCCGACCCGGCCGGGCCGCACCGACGTCGTGCGGGTCAAGGCCCTGCGCGACGCGCTCGCCGCCGACCCGCGCGGTGTGCCGCAGACCGGCTCAGGCGCGTTCGCGATCTCGGTGCTCGACCCGCCGTGGCGCCAGCACTTCCAGGGCACCGAGGACCACGCCGACACCGGCGTCCCGCTCGACCGCGTGTTCATCCACGTCGCCGACGCCGTCCAGCAGCCGCTCGTGCTCACCGGCGTCACCACCGTGCTGGGACTGGGGGGCTGAGATGAAGCTCGACGACAACCTGATCTCCGCCTCGATCGCGCACGGCCTGACGCCCGGCGTGCTGGCCACCTGGGACTCCCGGATCGCCCGGACCCCGCGCGTGCTGGTCCCGATCCAGCTCGACGTGCTGATGGTCCGCAAGGAGGGCGGGACGTGGGCGAAGACCGCGATGCAGGCGCCGGACGCCGGCACCACCCCGGCCGCCCACACGCTGCTCGCCGAGCCGTTCGCCGAGCGGGAGGCCCGCCCGCCCGGCGCGTACCTGCACTGGGCGCTCCCGGACGCCCTGACCCGCGGCGCAGGCACCGCGCACGGCGGCGACGTGTCGTTCCCGCCGGTGCCGGACCGATGGCTCGTGGTGCGGGTCTCGACGCCGAAGGTCGGTGCCCGCCGCGCCCTGACCGCGTGGGTGCTCGAGTCCGGCGGGGCCGAGCCCGTGGTGACGCCGCTGGACGCCTGGTTCGAGCCGGAGGACCCGGACCGGACCACCACGCCCGGCGCCGAGCCGCTGACCGCGCTCGGCCACGGCGACGCCGTGTGGTCCGCGTACTACGACAACGTCGAGAACCGGCTCGCGTTCTACGACGACCTGTCGGACGCGCGCGGCCCGGTCGCCTACCTCGTGTGCGGCTGGCACAGCCGGCACGTCGACGACCCGATCGGCGAGAACCTCTCCTCGCCCACGGCGTTCGGCGCGCGCCTGGACGCGCTCGGCTGGGAGATCGACCCCGCGGACGTCGCGGCCGCGTTCGTCTACGCCGACACCCGGGTGACCGCGGCCACGAAGCTGGGTCTCGCGGTCCGCGAAGCGACCTTCGAACGGGTCGCCACGGCCGACGCCGGCGCCACGGTCAAGCCGGTCGGCGTCCGTGAGGAGAAGCCCACGCTGCTCGAGCGCGACGGCAGCGCCGTGCTGAGGCGGTGGGCGGCTCGTGCGGTGTCCTGGCCGGAGCTGACCCTGTACCACGGCGCCGTCGTGGGTCTCGGCTGGCCCGGACCCGGGATCGGGGTCGCGCCGGACGGGCTGCTCGGCGGGGACGCGGGCGGCCCACCGGCGGCCGGGTCCGTCACGGTCACGGTCGGGAACACGCTCGTCGAGGCGCTCGCGGCGCGGCTCGCGCACAACACCGGCAAGGAGGAGGAGTCGCGGATCCTCGAGGCCGTGCTGCTCGGCGGCACCGCCGAGCTCGACGCGCCGGACGCGCCGGCCCGGATCGACGCGCTGCTGCACGCGGCCGGGTTCGCCGGCCTGCCCGGCGGGACGCGCACCGAGCCCGTGACCCAGCACGCCGTCGTCCCGCCGACCTCGGTCGTCCCCGACCCATCCCGCACCGCCCCGGGGGTGTTCGCGGGCCAGGCCACGCCACCGGTGCGGGCCGCGACCTCGCCCGCCGCGGGCGGCACCGCCGGCACGCTCGCCGGCCGGGTGCAGGACGCCGCCCAGCTGCGCATCTCGCCGCAGCTCAGGCACGGCGCGATGGACAGCGTGCTGCGTCAGGTCAAGGACGGTCTTCGGGTGGACTCGCCCGTGCGGGTCGGGGTGCCGCGCCCGCCCGGTGCGGACGCCCCCGCCGAGACCGTCGCGTCCGAGCGGCCGCTGCCCCGGTTCTTCGTCCCGTCGGACCCGGTGTTCCTGCTCGAGGGCGCCGGGCGGTCCTACAAGCACGGCTTCGACGACCTGCACTCCGAGACCGGGTCGCTGGTCTGCCGGCTCAGCGGGCACACCGTGCGGAGCCTGTCGCCGTTCACGCTCTCGGAGGGTGCGGGCGGTGCGGTGCGCGGCGAGGACCTACTCGCCCGGGGCCTGGACCACGGCGGCATCCCGCCCGAGTGCGAGGACCTGCTGCGCGAGCTCGCGCTGCTCGACCCCGGTGGCGCCGAGACCGCCGCGGCGGTCAGCTCGGTGGGCCGCGGGCTGAACGCCGAGCGGCTGCAGGTCAACGCGCGGGTCTACGCCGTCGAGCAGACCGCGTGGTGGATCGCGCGGGACGAGCGGCGCGACGCCGCGCCGCTGCTCGCGTTCTCGGGCTTCGACGGGACGCTGCCGTCGCCGGTCGCGGTCGCCCTGCCGGTGGCCCCGTGGGTCCCGCTGCACCTGGACTGGCAGGTCGACCTCTACGCCGCGACCGACCTGGCCGGCTGGGACCTCGAGGAGGTCGACTTCGACGCGCTGGCCGCGACCGTGCCCGCGCCGGACGCCGCGCCCGTGCAGACCCTCAGCGGCCGCGCGCTGCTCGGCGGCGGCGCGGCCCGGGTCGCCGCCGCGACCGTGCGCAGGGTCCTCGAGCAGGCCCAGCTGACCGGCGGGTCGGCGCCCCTCAAGCCGGGGATCGTGCACGCCTTCAACTCGCCGGCCGCGAAGGCCGCGCTGGAGCAGATCACCGCGATGCGGTCGGTCTACGCCGAGAAGGCGTTCCGCTCGGCGGTGCACGCGGCGGGCGGCGGGGCCGAGGCCGAGGCGGCCGCGACCGCCGCCGACCTGGACCACGTCGCCGACGAGCTCGAGAAGATGGACGTCCTGGTCGGCGCGATGGACCGGTTCACCTCGATGCTGCGCTCCGGGTTCGTCGCCGACGGCACCGACGCCCCCGAGGACGGCGCCGTGCCGCCCGGGTTCTGGCCGGTGCGCTCGGGCTTCCTGAAGGTGACCCGGCTGCGCCTGGTCGACGCGTTCGGCCAGACCCTCGACCTGCTCGGCTCTGGTCCGGGCACCCCGGCGGCCGCCGAGCAGGTGCTCCGCTCGGAGCCGCTGACCGTGGCCGACCGCGCCGACCTCGTCGAGCTGGCGCCGCGGTTCACCGCACCGACCCGGCTGTGGTTCCGGTTCGTCTCGGCCGACGACGACGCGGTCGACGCCAGCGATGCCGCGTCGCCGGTGTGCGGGTTCGTGCTGCCCAACCACCTCGACGGCGACCTGCAGCTGTACGCCGCGGACGGCACGGCGCTCGGCGCGGTGCGGTTCGACGCCGATGCGGGCGTGGTGTGGGAGGAGTCGCCCGGCCAGCCGTCCACCATCGGTGCGTCGCCCGCGTCGATCGTGCCGAACCGGCACCTCGCGGGCCTCGCGCAGGGCCTGCTGGACTGGGGCGCCCTCGACTCGACGCCGGACACCCCCCAGCTCGACACCGCGCTGTCCTCGCTGCTGCGGATCATCGACACCTCGCTGTGGAGCGTCGACCCGTTCGGTCACGTCGGCGAGGAGCACCTGGCCCTCCTGGTCGGCCACCCGCTCGCGGTGCTGCGCGGTCTGGTCCGCGTCGAGGTCGCCGAACCGGTGGACCCCGCCCGGGTCGCCGGGTTGCGCGTGCCGGTGCGGATCGGCGCGCTCGCGCACTGGCAGGACGGCCTGCTCGCGTACCTCGTGGGGGACGACGCGCACACGCTGCACGTGCCGGACCCGGCGGTGACGGACTTCGCCCGGCCGATCGGCCCGCACCAGGGCTTCAACGGCCAGGCCACCACCACGTCGGGCTACTACGACCGGTTCGCCGACGACCTGGGCGTGGTCGCCGACCCCGGTGCCACGCCGGTGGACCACCCGTACGTCGACACCAGTGGCGTGCTGTGGGTGCAGCCCGGCCAGGACGTGCACGTGACGATGCTGGTGGAGCCGCACGGCGTGGTGAGCGCGACCACCGGGTTCCTGCCGCGCAAGCAGATCGGCATGCGGCGGGCCTGGGTGGCGCCGGGTCTGGCGCGGCTCGCGCCGTTGTTCCGGTTCGGTCCCGTGCTGCTGGACCCGAACCTGATCCGGATGCCGGTGGCCTCGGACATCCGCGGCACGTGGAGCTGGAGCCACCGCAAGGACGCGACCACCTGGGCCGACGAGCCGGTCACCAACAGTCTCGGCGACGCGCGCCTGCCACCCGACCCGTCCGAGGGCCAGGAGGGCTGGCTCCGCCTCACGCCCGACGAGCCGCTGCCGTGAGCGCCGTGCCCGCCACGAGCCGCCGAGCGCCCCGCGCCGACGAGGGAGGTGCCGCGTGACCGAGTCCGACCAGCGGGTCAACGACGCGAACGTCGGCGAGTCCGAGCACGGGCCCGAGGCGCTCATCCACCGCGAGCGCGACACGTCCGGCCAGGCGGACAACCGGCGCTGGCGGTACGCCGTGCACGACCTCGACGCGATGGACCACACCGGGCCCGGCGTGTGGCAGCAGATCGGCCCCGCACCGCTGCTGGTCGGCAACCAGCAGATCTTCCAGGGCATCGGCCCGGACTCCGGGGAGGTCGTCGACATCGCGATCGACCCGCGCTCCGACACCCGCACGATGTACGCCGCGGCGGGCAACGGCGGGGTCTGGAAGACCACCGACGGCGGCGTCTCCTGGCGGCCGATGACCGACCAGCTGCCGGCCACCTCGATCGGCGCGGTCGCGCTGGACCCGGTGGACCCCGACGTGGTCTACGTCGGCACCGGCAACCTGTTCAACGGCGCGAACGGCATGGCGAAGGCCGCGGGCCTGTTCAAGTCCGTCGACGGCGGCCGCAGCTGGTCGCGGCTCACCTCACCGGCGGGCCGCCCACCGCAGCCGATCACCGCCGCCGCCAACGTCGCCGGCGGGGTGCGGGTGACCGTCGCCGGGCACGGGTACGCGAGCCTGGACCGGGTGGTCGCGGTCGGGCTCCCGGGCGTGATCGGGGCCAGGGGCGAGGGCCCGGTCCGCCGGATCGACGCCGACCGGCTGCGGATCGGCGGTGTGACGATGACCGGCGCCTACGGCGGCGCCGGCGCGACCCTGTACGACGCGCGTCAGGCACCGTTCCTGTCCGACCGGGGTGTGATCCGGATGGTGTGCCCGGCCGGCGGCGCGCTCCTGGTCGCCTCGGAGACCGGGCTGTACTACTCCGCGGACGGTGGCCGCTCGTTCGGCGCGAACCACCCGGCGTACGACGATGGGCGCCCGCTGCGCACCGGGCTGATCTCGGCGCTCGAGATCGACCAGGGCTGGACCCGGACCATGCGGGTCCAGGACGCGACGCCGACCAGCCCGATCCGGGTCACCCTGCCCGGCCACGGGTTCGTCTCGGGTGACCCCGTGCTGCTCGGCGGCGTGACGACGAATCGGGAGGCGAACGGCACCTGGACCCTGGACGTCGTCGACGCCGACCACATCACGCTGCGCGGGTCGACCGGCAACGGCACGGGTGCGGTGACCGGCTTCGCGGTGGGTCCGACCCACCCGGTCACCCACCCGGTCACCGCGGCGACGAACCCCGCCGCACCCAACCCGGTGGTGCTGACCTGCGCCGCGCACGGCTTCGTCACGGGTGACGTGGTCGCGGTGAGCGGAGTCGGTGGCAACACCGGGGCCAACGGGTCGTGGCAGATCCGGGTCCGCACGCCGGACACGTTCGAGCTGGTGGGTTCGCGGGGGACCGGGGCCTACACCAACGGCGGTGTGGTCGACGGACCTCGGCACCCCGCGCCGCGGCCGATCACGGCGGCGGCCAACGCCGGTGCCGGGATCACGGTGACCGCTGCCGGCCACGGGCTGGTCGAGGGTGACCTGGTCAGCGTGCTCGGGCTGCCGGGCGTCGCCGCGCCGCGCAACTCGGCGACCGCGCACGTGGTCGACGCGAACACGGTCCGGCTCGCCGGCCTGCACCTCAACGCCGCGTACGCCCCACCCGGCGCGACCTTGCTGGGCCCGGCCGACGCCTACAACACGGCGTACGTCGCGGCCGCCGGACGCCTGCTCGGCGGCACGACGGTGAACCCGGACCGGGGGCTCTTCCGGCTCGCGATCACGTCGACCGGCGAGGTCGTCCTGTCGGACAACCTGCTGCGGCACACCGGCGGGCCGCCGGGCGTGTTCGGCCGCGTCGCGTTCACCCAGTCGCTGCTGCCCCGCACCCGGACCCTGGTCGTCTCGGTCCAGGACCAGACCGCCGCGGGCGGGATCTTCGTCGGGCTGTTCCGCAGCACCAACGCGGGTGCGACCTGGCAGGTGCGCCCCGGCCTGGCGCCACGGGTGAACGTCGACGGCGCGGGCCAGACCGCGTACGACCTGGTCGTCGCGGTCGACCCGCAGGACCCGACCCGGCTGTACGCGGCCCAGCAGCAGCTGTGGCGCTCGGTCGACGGCGGGGCGACCTGGCCGACCGTGAACCCCGCGACCCGTGGCGGGGTGGACCGGATCGCCGGGTTCGGGCGGTCGCCGTCCACCACGCTGCTGCACTGGGACCACCACGAGCTGGTGTTCGCGCCTCCGACCTGGTGGGACTGGGCGGGCGCGGACCCCGTCCGGCCGACCCCGGCGTACCACGGCACCGACGGCGGGATCTCGCGCAGCGGGGTGGACGCGGCCGGCGCGATGACGTTCACCGACCTCAACGAAGGCATCGCCACGTCGCTGCTGGTCTCGCTCGACATGGGGCGCGGCGCGGCGAACAACGCCGCGACGTTCGCCGGGATGCAGGACACCGGTACCGCCGGGCACCGGGCGGGCGACGCGGCCCGCACCTGGCTGGAGGGCATCGACGGCGACGGCGGGCCGGTCGCGGTGGACCCGGCGAACCCGGCGATCGTGTTCGGCACGGACAACCACAACCTGATCCGCTCCACCAACGGCGGCGCGACCTGGTTCATGGCCGGCGTCGTGGACCCGATCCCCGTCCAGGCGGTCACCGCCACGAACCCGGTCGGCATCACCACGGCGGGCCACTCGTTCCGCACCGGCGACACCGTCACGGTCTCCGGGATCCCGGGCGGAGGTGTGGCCAACGGCGTCTCCACGATCACCGTGACCAGCCCGACGAGCTTCACCCTCAACGGCAAGAACGGCACCGGCCTCGCGCTGGGCCAGCTGCCGACCGTGACCGGCACGCGGTTCCTCGGCCGCCACGACGTCGTCGCGGCGACGTTGAGCGCGCCGATCGAGATCGAGACCGCGGCGCCGCACGGGTGCGCCACGAACGACAAGGTCGTCATCGAGGCGGTCGAGGGCAACGTCGCGGCCAACAGCACGGCTGCGCGGCCCACCTGGCAGGTCACGGTGATCTCCCCGACGCGGCTGTCGCTCCAGGGTTCGGACGGGAGCCTGTCCCCGCCCTACGTGCCCGGGACCGGCCGGATGCGGGGCCCGGGGACGGCCGGCAGCGTGCCGGTCTTCGGCACGGTGAACGGCAACCCGCTGGTCGTGACGGCCCAGGGCCACGAGCTGGCCAGCGGTGACCAGGTGACGATCGTCGGGGTGCTGGGCAACACCGCGGCGAACGTCGCCGGCCGGGCGATCCGGGTCCTCGACGCGAACAGCTTCGAGCTGGTCGGTGTGGCCGGCAACGCCAACCCCGGGGCGATGCCACGGGTGCGCGGCGGCACGGTCGGCCGGGGCCTGCCGGCGCCGAACCCGGCGTTCGACCACGTGGAGCGGATCGCCGTGGTGCCGAACGGGGCCAACCCGGCGACCACGGTGTTCTTCTCCCAGGACTTCACCCTGTTCCGCAGCGTGAACGGCGGGATCACCTTCGTGCCGATGGCGAACTTCACCGAGATCATCACGGCGTTGCACGCGCCCGCCGCGAACCGGCTGTGGGTGGGCACGTCCAGCCTCTCCGGCGTCCGCCGGTTCCGCGTCCGGTTCTCCGCCGACGGCGGCGCGCACTGGGCCGGCGCCGCGCAGCACTTCGTGAGTGACATCGGCGCGCGCAGCTTCGTCTCGCAGATCGTCGAGGACCCCGCGGTCGCGGGCGGTCAGCGGGTCGCCGTCGTGACGGCCGGGTACAGCGGCACGGCGACGCAGCGGCGCAGCCGCCACGTGTTCCTCACCACGACCGGCGGCACGAACACCGGTGGCGCGGTGCCGTGGCACGAGGTCGGCGGCGTGTTCAACGCCGCGAGCGGGAACCTGCCGGACGTCCCGGTGATGGGCGCGACCTGGGTCACCCACCCTGCGGCGCCGTCCGACCTGCTGGTCGCCACGGACGCGGGTGTGCTGCAGCTCGACCTGGGTGCGCCGAGCTGGAAGCGCGTCGGGCCGAACCTGCCGAAGGTCGGGGTCCAGGCGATCGCGTCGGACACCTCGGTGAACCCGTCGGTGGTCCGGATCGGCACGTACGGGCGCAGCGCCTGGGAGCTGCGGGTGCCCACCGGTCCGAGCCTGCACGTCGAGGCCGACCTGGGCTTCGGGGACCAGCAGGTCGGGACCACGGTGCGGCGGCGGCTGGTGCTGCACAGCGTCGGCGACGCCCCGGTGCACGTGTCGGACATCTCGGGGGCGACGGGCGACGTGACGGTCGCGTCGATCCCGCCGGGCACGGCCTTCCCGGTGACCCTGGCCCCCGGGGAGCACCGGCCGTTCGACGTGGTCTTCGCGCCGTCGGCGACCGGCAACCGCGGGGCCTTCCTGCTCGTCGCGTCCGACGACCCCGCCCACCCGGCGGTCGAGGTCAAGGTCACCGGGTTCGGCGTGGCCGCGGGCACGCCACGGCTCGCCGTCCGGGCCTTCCTCGAGTTCGGGGTCGTGCGCTCCGGCTCGCCGGGCGACCTGCCGCTGGCGATCCGGAACGTCGGCGACGCACCGCTGCAGGTCACGACGCTCGCGCTGGACGCCCACGGCAGCGCGAGGTTCAGCCTCGTCGCGCCGCCGGCCGTGCCGTTCACGGTGCCACCCAGCGGTGCCGTGCCGGTCACCGTCCGGTTCGACCCGACGGCCAACGGCACCGTGCGGGGTGGTCTGGTGGTCGCCGGCGGCACGCAGGGCCAGGTGGTGACGCTCCTCGGGACCGGGACCACCACGGCCGCCGGCATGGTCGCCGTGCTGTTCGACGTCCTGGGTGTGGGCGGCCCGCCGGAGGCCGTCGCATGACCCGCCCGCCCGGTCCGCCCAACGAGTTCCCTGGAGGCCAGATGCCGTCCCGCACGCTGCGCACGAGGTTCTGGGCGGAGTCCGCGCTGGCCGCGCTGGCCGCGGCGCTCGCCGTCGTCACGATCGCGGTCCCGACCTGGATCGAGGCGGTGTTCGGCGTCGAGCCGGACGGCGGCAGCGGCGAGCTGGAGTGGCTGGTCGTCGTGGTGCTCGCGCTGGTCGCTGTCGGCAGCGCCGCGCTGGCCGGGCGCGAGTGGCGCCGCGCGGCGCTCGCGGGGTAGCCGCCGGGGCGTCCTCGCGACGCGCGACGGGCGAGCGGTCGCCGCGCAACGCTCGCGGGTAGCCGCCGGGCCGTCGCGACGGACCGCGCGCGAGCGGTCGCATGGCCGGCGGCCCGCCGGCGAACGCGTCCGGCGAGGCGCTGCCCCGTTCGCCATGCGCGGCCGGCGTCGACGTGCCTACTCTGCGGGTGGGTCACACTGCGCCCGGTCCGCCCCTCCTGGCGGCGCCAGCGTCGACGTCGCCGCCGGACGAGCGGCGCACACGTCCTAGCGTCGAGTCCCCCCTCGGTGCCTCCTGTTCCCTCTTCAGAGTTTTCTGAATGTCAATCTGGGAATTCCCTCACAATGTGGTGGGAATGTGCTCGAAGGTGGCTCCACAACCTTGGCGCGGGCTGAGCATGGAATGTGCCGCAATCGCGGCTGCCATCCGGAAGGAGTGCTTATGTCTCGTCGCCGATTGGTCTCCACCGCGGCGGTCCTCGCCGTCTCAGGCCTGGCCCTCACGGCGTGCAGCTCATCGAGCAGCGGAGGCTCGTCGTCCTCGACCTCGTCGTCGATGTCCGAGTCGCCGTCGATGTCGGCGAGCGCGCCCGCGATCGACGCAGGCTCGTTCACCGCCGACTTCTCCGTGATGAAGCAGCTGACCGACCTCGCCGCGCAGGGCAGCGGGCTGGTCGGCGTCCTGCTGCCCGACACCACGACCTCGACGCGGTACGTCCAGTACGACGCGCCGTACCTGAAGCAGGCCTTCGAAGCCGCGGGTCTCAGCGCCGACCAGTTCAAGATCGACAACGCGAACGGCAGCGCCTCCACGATGCAGACCCAGGCCGAGGCGGACATCAACGCCGGCGCCTCGGTGCTGCTCGTCGACCCGCTCGACCCGGGCAGTGGTGCCGCGATCGAGAACGCCGCCAAGGACGCGGGTGTCGCGGTCATCGACTACGACCGTCTCGTCACCGGCGGGCCGGCGGACCGCTACTACGTGAGCTTCGACAACGTGAAGGTCGGCACGCTCATCGGCCAGGGGTTCGTGCAGTGCGTGCAGGACTGGGGAGTTCAGAGCCCGCAGGTCCTGATCATGGACGGTGACCCCACGGACAACAACGCCACGCTGTTCGCCCAGGGCTACACCGACGTCCTGAAGACCGAGTTCGACAACGGCACGTACACCAAGGTCGCCGAGCCGGCCGGTACGTGGGACCCGCAGACCGCTGCCACGACGTTCGAGCAGCAGCTGACCGCCCACCCGGAGATCAACGCTGCGATCACCCCGAACGACGACAACGCCAACGCGGTGATCTCGATCCTGAAGAGCAACGGGGTCGCGGCCAAGACGTTCCCGACCACCGGCCAGGACGCGTCGCTGCCGGGTCTGCAGAACGTGCTGACCGGCTACCAGTGCGGCACGGTCTACAAGCCGATCTACCTCGAGGCCCAGGCGGCCGCGGCGCTGGCGATCTACCTGCGCGCCGGCGTGACCCCGCCTGACTCGCTGGTGAACTCGACCACGACGGACACCACGCTCAACGCGGACATCCCGTCGGTGTACACCACGCCGATCTGGGTCACCCCGTCGAACATGGCCGACACCGTGGTCAAGGACGGCGCCGTGACGGTCGCCGACCTGTGTGCCGGTGACGTCGCCCAGGCGTGCACCGACGCGGGCATCAGCTGAGATGTCCGCCGACGTTGCGAGCGCCCCGGACTCGACGGCGACCCCGCTGCTGCGGCTGCGGGGGGTCTCCAAGTCGTTCGGTCCGGTCCAGGCGCTCGTCGACGTCGACCTCGACGTCCCCGGCGGCGCGGTCACCGCGCTCGCCGGGGACAACGGGGCCGGCAAGTCGACACTGATCAAGTGCGTCGCCGGGATCCATCCCCCGGACTCCGGCGAGCTCTTCTGGGAGGGTCAGCAGGCCCGTCTGCACGGCCCGGCTGACGCCGCGGCCCTGGGCATCCAGACGGTGTACCAGGACCTCGCCTTGTGCGACAACCTCGACATCGTGCAGAACATGTTCCTCGGCCGCGAGCGGCTGCGCCGCGGGCAGCTCGACGACGTGTCGATGGAGCAGGCCGCCGCCGAGACCCTGAAGGAGCTCGCGGTGACCACCGTGCGCTCGGTCCGCCAGCCGGTGGCGTCGCTCTCCGGCGGCCAGCGGCAGTCCGTCGCGATCGCCAAGGCCGTGCTGTGGGAGTCGAAGCTCGTGATCATGGACGAGCCGACCGCGGCGCTCGGCGTCGCGCAGACCCGCATGGTGCTCGACCTCGTCCGGCGGCTCGCGGAACGTGGCCACGGCGTCCTCCTCATCTCGCACAACATGACCGACGTGTTCCAGGTCGCCGACCGGGTCGCAGTGATGCGCCAGGGCCGGATGGTCGACATCCGCCCGATCGACCAGATCGACCAGCGGATCGTCGTGGACCTGATGACCACCGGCACGTCCGACCGGGAGGTGGGCTCGTGAGCACCGACACCGCCGTCGCGCCGACGACGGGAACCAGCGACGTCCGGAGCTACCTGAGCCTGACCTGGAGCCGGATCAAGGGCGGCGAGACCGGGGTACTCCCCGTCGTGGGCGGCCTGCTCCTCGTCTCGGTCCTCTTCCAGGCACTCGACAGCCACTTCCTCACGCCCGGCAACCTGATCAACCTGCTGGTCCAGGCGGCCGTGTTCGCGCTGCTCGGGATGGCCGAGGTGTTCGTGCTGCTGCTCGGCGAGATCGACCTGTCGGTCGGGTTCGTCGCCGGCATCGGTGCGGTCGTCCTCGCCTGGCTCGCGCGACCGCAGCTCGGCTGGCCGTGGTGGGTGGCGATCCTGGCGGCCCTGGTGATCACGGCGCTGATCGGGCTGCTGCAAGGCACGCTGATCACCCGGATCGGGCTGCCCTCGTTCGTGGTGACCCTCGCCGGCCTGCTGTTCTGGCAGGGCGTCATGCTGTTCGTGCTCGGCAACGGCGGGTCGATCCTGATCTCCGACCCGGTGCTGACCGGGATCGCGAGCGCGACCGTGCCCCGGCTGGCCGGCTGGGTGATCATGCTCGTGGTGGTGGGCGTCTCCGGCGTGGTGATCTGGCGCCGGGACGCCAGGCGCCGCAGCTCGGGCCTCGCGGCGCCACCCGCCGCACTGAGCGCCGCGAAGATCATCGCGAGCCTGGCCGGCGGCTCCGCACTCATCCTGCTGGCCAACGTCGACCGCGGCGTGCTCGCGCCGGTGTACGGCCTGCCGTGGGTCGTGCTCCTGGTGCTGGCCGTGCTGGTGGTCTGGGCGTACCTGCTCGGCCGACGGCGGTTCGGTCTGTACGTCTACGCGGTCGGCGGCAACGCCGAGGCCGCACGCCGAGCCGGCATCAGCCTCGCCCGGATCCGCACGCTGTCGTTCATGCTCGCGTCGCTGACCGCCGGGATCGCCGGGATCGTGTACGCGTCCCGGCTGCGGTCCATCTCCACGTCGCTGGACGGCGGCACCCTGGTGCTCTACGCCGTGGCCGGCGCCGTGATCGGCGGCACGAGCCTGTTCGGCGGGCGCGGCAAGGCGCTGCACGGCGTGCTCGGCGGGCTGGTCATCGCCGCGATCGACAACGGCATGGGCCTGCTCGGGTTCAGCGCAGCCGCGAAGTACGTGGTCACGGCCGTCGTGCTGCTGGTCGCCGTGACGATCGACGCGCTCGCCCGGCGGCGACGCCCGACAGGCTGACGCGGCTCCCGTCCCGGCGCCGGCTCGCGCCCGGCGCCGGTGGTCGGTCGCGGGCTCAGCCCGGCGAAACCTCGGGCGTGTGCGCCTCCGCGGCGTGCACCTGGTCGCGGCCGGCGGCCTTCGCCCGGTACATCAGGGCGTCCACGCGCCGCAGCACGGCCGCAGCGGACTCGCCGGCAGCGAGCTCGACGACGCCGAAGCTCGCCGTGACCGCGGTGCCGATCTCGTCCGCGAGGGCCTCGGGCAGGGCCGCACGCAGCCGCTCGGCGAGCTGGCGTGCCTGCTCGCGCGTGGTGGCGGGTGCGACGACCACGAACTCCTCGCCGCCGATCCGGCCGAGCAGGTCGCCCTCGCGGACCAGGGTGCCCGCGGTCTGCGCGACGACCCGCAGCGCGACGTCGCCGACGTGGTGCCCGAGCGTGTCGTTGACGCCCTTGAAGTGGTCGAGGTCGAAGTAGACGATGCAGACCGTGTTCGCCGGGTCGACGAGCTCGGCCTGGTGCCCGATCTCCTCGATCACCCGTCGACGGTTGGCGACACCGGTCAGCTCGTCGAGGTACGCCATGTCCCGCATCTGCGAGGCGTGCGCGTCGGCCCGTGCCGCTCGGGCGACCGCGGAGGCGACCCGCTCCTTGGCCCTGGACAGCGCGAGCAGCAGCACGAGCAGCACCCACAGGTAGACCCCGTACCTGGCCGCCGACCATCCGTACGACTCGCCGCCGGGCATCCGGGCCAGCGCCACCGCGAGGGTGACGGTGACGAGGGTCGAGTACGCCGCGCCGTGCGCGAGCGCCGTCCTGGTCCGCTGGAACAGGAAGCCGACCATGATGCAGACGATCACGTCGATCAGCGGTGTGGGCATGAGCGACGCCCAGGCGGCCTGCGCGTCCGGGGCCTCGGTGACCCGGCCGAGCGCGAACGCCAACCACCAGCCCTCGAGCAGCACGAGCCCGACGACGGCCGCGCGCTGCGCCCAGGCGGGCCGGCGCACGAGGACCCAGGTGAAGATCAGGAGCAGCACGCTCATCGGCGGGTAGCCCCACCGCACCCACGGGTCGTGACGGCCCTCGATCAGCCAGATCGCCGCGACCACCGGCGCGCAGACCGCGATGCCCAGCACCACGACGCGGCGCGCGAGCGCGGCAAGGTCCTCACCGCGCGGCAGACCGAGGTCCGCGCGAGGGCGGCGGCTGGTGCGCTGGGCGTCCACCTGCCTCCTCGGTCCGGGTCATGCCTCGGTGCTGCTGTCAGGTGGACGACGACACCATGATCATGGTTCCTGCGTCATCCGATCGTGTGAGTCCGTGGCGTGGACGCTCGCGCGCCCACGTCGCATATCACACCAGGTCGGCCGCGAGTCGCAGCGGTACGGATCAGTGGTCGGACGCGCGCCGGGGCGCACCTCCTGGCCCGCAGGTGTTCTGGGGGGATGCGGGTCCACCTGTCACATCGGGCGATCGGCCCGGGGTATGAAGCACTGTCAGCCATCCGGCGCACCCGGGCCGGGCCGCTGCGACGCCCCGCCGCGAGCGGGCGCGCCCTCCCGCACGGGATCCGTTCTCCCCCGTGCGGCCGAGGCGGTCATACCTGAGTCGTACCGGACGGGGGGCGCAGGATCGATCCTGGGACGGTCGTCGCCGGGGTGCCCGATTCCTAGGTTCGTCTCATCCGATGACGAGGAGACGACCATGATCGAGGTTCAGGGCCTGACCAAGCGGTACGGCCCCAAGACAGCCGTGGACGGCATGTCCTTCACCGTCCACCCGGGCCGGGTCACCGGCTTCCTCGGGCCGAACGGCGCCGGGAAGTCCACGACGATGCGGATGATCGTCGGCCTGGACCACCCGAGCGCCGGGACCGCGACGGTCAACGGCCGCCGCTACGCCGAGCACCACGCCCCGCTCCACGAGGTCGGGGCCCTGCTGGACGCCAAGGCCGTGCACACCGGCCGGAGCGCCCGCAACCACCTGCGCGCCATGGCCGCGACCCACGGGATCGGTCGATCCCGGGTCGACGAGGTGATCGACATGACCGGGCTGGCGCCGGTCGCCGACAAGCGGGTCGGCGGCTTCTCCCTCGGGATGGGCCAGCGGCTCGGGATCGCCGCGGCGTTGCTGGGCGACCCGCAGGTCCTGATCCTCGACGAGCCGGTCAACGGCCTGGACCCCGAGGGCGTGCTGTGGGTGCGGACGCTCGCCCGGCACCTCGCCTCCCAGGGCCGCACGGTGTTCCTGTCCTCCCACCTGATGAGCGAGATGGCTCTCACGGCGGACCACCTCATCGTCGTCGGCCGCGGCAAGGTGCTGGCCGACGCACCGGTCGCCGACGTCGTCGCGGGAGCGACCGGAAAGGTCGTCCGGGTGCGCAGTCCTCGGGCCACCGAGCTCGAGGACCTGCTGCGCCGCGCGGGCGCCGGCGTCGTGACGACCGAGCCCGGGCTGCTCGAGGTCACCGGCCGATCGCGCTCGCAGGTCGGGGACGCCGCGGCCGACGCCGGACTTCCCCTGCACGAGCTCACCGAGGTGGGCGGTTCCCTCGAGGACGCCTACCTCCAGCTGACCGCCGAGGAGCTGGAGTACCAGTCCTCGGCCCTCGACCAGACCACCGGTGCGTTCGCGCCGACGACCGAAGGTGCACTGCGATGACCACCACGACCCGGACCGCCCTCCCCGCTCTGCCCGAGGCCCGCACGTCCCGCACGAACCGGACGCGCTCCGGCGACGGCGTGACGTTCGCGCGCGTCGTCGTCGCCGAGTGGGCCAAGTTCACCTCGTTGCGCTCGACGACCTGGACGCTCGTCGCCACCGTCGTGGCGATGGTCGGCGTCAGCGTGCTCGCCGCCTGGGGCACCACGATCGACGCGGTCGACGCCGGTACCGGCCCGATGAACCTCGCGCAGTTCCTCGGCGCGGGCTACCAGCTCGGCCAGCTCTCGGTCGCCGTGCTCGGCGTCCTCACCATCACCGGCGAGTACTCCACCGGGATGATCCGCTCGACGTTCGCCGCCGTGCCGCGGCGCGTGCCGGTGCTGGGTGCGAAGGCGCTCGTGCTGGCCGGCGTCGTCGCGCTCACGTCGCTCGTCTCGCTGGCGCTGTCCTACCTCGCGACGATGCCGTTCCACGACGCGCTCGGCGCGCGGCTCGACCTCGGGGACCCCGAGACCCTGCGGCTCACCCTGGGCGTGCCGCTGTACCTGGTCGCGATCTCCCTGCTCGCCTTCGGGGTCGGCGTCCTGGTGCGCCACAGCGCGGGTGCCTTGACCGCCGTGATCGCGCTCCTGCTGGTGGTCGAGAACGTCCTGATGCTCATCCCGCTGCGGGTGATCGAGCTGATCAGCCCGTTCCTGCCCTCGACCGCGGGCCGCCGGCTGCTGTTCGACCAGGAGACCCTCACGGCCGTCGACGCCGCCACCAGCGGTGCGCACCTCACCCCGTGGCAGGGCTACGGCGTGCTGCTCGCCTGGGTCGCCGGGCTCCTGGTCCTCGGCGCGTGGCTGCTGCGCCGACGGGACGCCTAGGCCGGATGGGAGAGTGGCGTCGTGACACCGCAGACCGGGCCCTTCACCGAGCTGAACTCGCGTCGGCTGGGCCCGGTCCGCCGGTTCTTCGTCCGCCGCCCGCGGGCCATGGACGCCGTCGTCGTGGCGCTGTTCGCGATCGCCGTCCTGGCCTCGGAGATCGACCCGGCGCAGGCCGGGAACCCGGGGGCCACGGCGCTGATCGCCGTCGTGGGGTCGGCCGCCCTCCTGCTGCGGCGGGACCGGCCGCTGCTGGTCGCCGGGGTGCTGGCCGGCCTGGCCGTCGTCGCGCTCGCGTGGACCGGGGGGCTCGCCGGGCTCGAGCTCGGGATCGGGTTCGCGCTCTACGCGGTCGCGGTCGCGCGTCCGCAGCGCACCACCTGGATCGCCGCGGGGGCGATCCTGGTCCTCACCGCGCTCGCCGTGGCGCTGTGGGAGGAGCCGAGCCTCGACCCGACCGCCACGATCGAGGTCGGCTCGTCGGTCGTCACCGACGACCGCGTGAGCAGCATCACCGGGCTGGTCATCGTCACGCTCGCCGCGATCGCGATCGGCATCGGCGTGCGCAACCGGCGCGAGCACCTCGCGGACCTGCTCGAGCGGGCCAACGCGATCGCGCGGGACCGGGACCGCCAGGCGCAGCTCGCGCGTGCTGAGGAGCGCAGCCGGATCGCGCGCGAGATGCACGACGTGGTCGCGCACAGCCTGTCGGTGATGATCACCCTGGCCGACGGCGCGACCGCAGCCCTCGACCGAGCGCCGGACCGGTCCCGCGCAGCCCTGGGGGAGCTGTCGGCCACCGGCCGTGCGGCCCTCGGGGACATGCGCCGCGTGCTCGGGGCGCTCTCCGACGGCGACGCGCCGCTCGAGCCGACGGGGGAGGGCCAGGACCTCGACACGCTCGTCGAACGGTTCCGCGCTGCCGGGCTGCCCGTCCGCGCCGAAGGTGTCCGTGAGCCGATGCCGGACGACACCGGCCTGAGGCTGGCGGTCTACCGCGTGGTGCAGGAGGCTCTGACCAACGTGCTGCGGCACGCTCCGGGCACCGAGCGGGTCGACCTCGCCGTGCGCCCGTACCCCGACCGTTGGGAGATCGAGATCGTGGACCAGGGCGCGGTGCTCCCGGTCGGCGACGCCGGTGGGGCCGGCCTGGGCCTGATCGGGATGCGCGAGCGGGTCGAGGTCCTCGGCGGGACCGTCGAGGCGGGCGCGTCCGGGCGCGGCTGGCGGGTGCACGTCGAGCTGCCGGCGGGGGGTCGGCGATGAACCCGGAGGGCGCGGTCCGGGTGGTCCTCGTCGACGACCAGGCCCTCATGCGCCTCGGGTTCGCGATGGTGCTCGACGCCGCCGACGGCATCGAGGTGGTCGGTGAGGCGGCGGACGGCAGCTCCGCGCTCGCGCAGGTCCGCGCGCTCGACCCGGACGTCGTGATCATGGATGTGCGGATGCCGGGCATGAACGGCATCGAGGCGACCGGGCACATCACCGCCGAGCACCCGAGGACCCGCGTGCTCGTCCTGACGACGTTCGACCTCGACGAGTACGCCTTCGCGGCGCTGCGCGCGGGCGCCAGCGGCTTCCTGCTCAAGGACGCCGAGCCCACCGAGCTGGTGGCCGCGGTCCGCTCGGTCGCGGCGGGCGACGCCGTGATGTCGCCGCGGGTGACCCGCCGGATGCTCGAGATGTTCGCCGCCCACCTGCCCGACCAGAGCCGACCGAGCCCCGCACCGGGCGACCCCCGGCTCGCCGAGCTCTCGCCCCGCGAGGTCGAGGTGCTCCGCGCGGTCGCCGAGGGCCTGTCCAACGCCGAGGTGGCCGAGCGGCTCTTCGTCACCGAGGCGACCGTCAAGACGCACGTCGGCCGGGTCCTGGCCAAGCTCGGCGTGCGGGACCGCGTGCAGGCCGTGATCGTCGCCTACGAGACCGGCCTGGTCGGCCGCTAGCGTTCCGCGCCTCGCGGTCGGCGGGTCCGGCCGGGGCTCCCGGCGTTCTGTGCCTCGCCGGTCGGCGGGTCGGGCTCGCGACACGTCCGGCCCGCGCCGCTACGTCACGAGCACCACGAGCAGCCCGACGCCGTAGGCGAGGGTCGCCGAACCGAGCACGCTCACCCCGATCGTCACCCGCCGGCGGCCGGTCGCGCCGAGCCCGAGGTCCAGCAGGATCGAGCGCAGCCCGAGCATCGCGTGCCAGACCACGGCGACCAGGAACAGGATCTCCACGGTCAGCAGCACCGGGTTGCCGAGGTAGTCGAGCACCGACTCGTAGTCGCGCAGCCCGCCGGGGGCGTCGACCACGAAGTGCTGCGCGACGAGGTGCACGACCACGAGCACCAGCAGCGCCGCGCCGGTGACCACCTGCAGGATCCAGCCCCAGCCGCCACCGGTCGAGCGGTGGGCCGGCGGGGACGCGTGGGCGGGCCCGCGCCCGTCGTGCTGCGGGTGCTTGAGGTCCTCGGGTGCCTCGGGGTGGCGCCGGATCTCCTTCCAGCCGCGCAGGTCGACGCTCATCGCTCACACCTCCCCGAGCAGCAGGACGCCCGCGGCCACCAGCACCACGACGCAGGCCACGACGGCCCACGCCGCCAGGACCCGCTGCCGGGTCACCGCCAGCCCGGTTCCCACGGCCGCGACCCGGACGCCGTTGGCCGCGTGCCACAGCACCGCGGCGAAGAGCACCAGGTCGACCGCGATGAACGCGGGGTGGCCGGCCAGCGAGAGGAAGGTCTCCCAGGAGGCCGGGCCGCGAGCCAGCAGGGACAGCACCCCCAGGTGCAGGAACAGGTAGCCGACCAGCACGAGTGCGGAGACCCGGTTGGCGAGGAACGCCCACGTCCCGGGCCCGCCGCCGGGTCGGGCCAGCCAGCCGCGGACGCCGCCTCGGTTGGCCGTCCGGTCGTTGCGCACGGTCATCGGGTCACCCCCGTCCTGCGGCGGCCCGCTCGCGCCGGCGTCCCGGCCCGGCGAGCTGCCGACGAGTCAGCGCACCACGCAGGTGCATGATCCCCTCGCCCGGGTCGGCCCCGGTGGGGCAGACCTCGGTGCACGCGAAGCTCAGGTGGCACCGCCAGCAGCCCTCGTGCGAGTCGACCAGGTCGAGCACCGAGCCCGGGTCGGCCCCACGGGGTTCGGCGACCAGCCGCCACGCGGCGCCGAGCGCGGCCGGCCCCAGGTAGGACGGGTCGGTCGCGCAGATCGGGCAGGCCGACACGCACAGCCCGCACTCCACGCAGTCCTCGAGGCGCAGCGGGGTCGGCAGGTCGGCGGCCGAGGCTCGGCTGACCCGGATCAGCGGGCGGCCGATCTCCGCGAGCACGTCGTTCAGCGGCGCCATGTCCACCACGAGGTCGCCCACGAGCGGTGCGTTGAGCAGCGGTGCCACGGTCACCGGGCCGGCCGGCAGGTCGTCGAGCTGCGTGACGCAGCCGAGCACCTCGGCGCCGTTGACCCGGACCCCGCAGGTCCCGCACGACGAGTGGCAGCACGAGTGCCGCAGCATCAGCGTCGGGTCGCTGTGCCAGCGCACCGAGCGCAGCGCGTCGAGCACCGTCGTCCCGGGTTCCACCGCGACGTCGTACTCGACGGTCTCCGGGCGGTCCCAGCCGGGCTTCCACCGCTGCACCCGCAGGATCCGCGGGACCAGCTCCGTGGCGCTCGGGACGCCGGCGCCGTGCGCCGCGCTCGTCGTCCCGGCTGCGGCGCCCTGGCCTGCACCG
Source organism: Actinotalea endophytica (assembly GCF_025717005.1). Lineage (GTDB taxonomy): Bacteria > Actinomycetota > Actinomycetes > Actinomycetales > Cellulomonadaceae > Actinotalea. The sequence goes on along the minus strand of NZ_JAOVZU010000016.1, from coordinate 32,854 downwards.
CTCGGTGTCGACGCGCCACCGGGCCCTGCACCGCTCGGTGTCGACGCGCCACCGGGCCCCGCACCGCTCGGTGTCGACGCGCCACCGGGCCCTGCACCGCTCGGTGTCGACGCGCCACCGGGCCCCGCACCGCTCGCGACCTCCGCAGCGGCGGGCTGGGGGTGGGCCGGTGCGGTCGCTGTCGCGCTGAGCGCCATCCGGCGGCCGGTCCGGTCCGCGGCGGTCTGCGGCGTGCGGGAGGTGCCAGCGGGGCCGCTCCGGGCGCTGCGCGAGTCGATCTCGGTCCGGTACGCGGTGTGCGGCAGCAGGAGGGTGTCGCGGGTCCGGCAGGTGGCCAGGATCCCGAGCCGCGTGCACACCACGTCCGCCGTGGCCTCGGCCATCGCACGCAGCGTGGTCGCCTTGCCGCCGGAGATCGTCACGAAGCCCTCGACGCCGTCCCGCTCGGCGTGGTCGAAGCACTTGAACGTGCGGGACAGCTCACGGCCGGTCGTGCTGCCGGCGTCGCCGATCAGCGGCCGGACCGCCGACCACGCGGCCCGCACCTCGACGTCCGCAACGGCGGGCACCAGCCGGGTGCCCTCCCGGAGCATGGTGTGCACGTGGTCGACCGGAAGGTGCAGGTCGTCCGGGTCCTCGACCACCCACGAGCTCGTGCCGATCACGGACAGCCCACGCTGCGGCAGCACGATGTCGCCGTCACCGGACTTGTGCAGGCGGTTGACCACCATGTCGCACAGCCGGCCCCGCACCGCGACCAGCACGCCGGGCGAGCACCGCAACGGCACCTCGACGCCGGCGAACGCCGCCACGTGCTGGGCCCACGGCCCGGCCGCGTTGACCACGAGGTCCGCGGCGAGCTCGTCCTCCTCGCCGGTCAGGTCGTCGCGCAGCAGCACGCCGGTGACCGTGCCGTCGGTGCGGGTCAGGCCGACCACCTCGGTCCACGGCCGGATCGTCGCGCCGTTCGCCTGCGCGGTCGCGAAGAACCGCAGCGGCAGCCGCATCGCGTCCATCGTCCCGTCGGGCACCTGGACGGCCGCCCGCACGGCGTCGCTCAGGCCGGGCTCGCGGCGGCGCGCCTCGTCGCCGGTGAGCACCTCAGCCGGGATGCCGCACGCGCGGCAGCCGTCGACGAACAGCGGCAGGTAGTCCATGTCCTCGTCGGTGATCGCCGCGAACAGGCCGTCGTTCTCCTCGAACGACCCGGGCGCGATCCGGCGCAGGATCCGGTTCTCCTCGATGCACTCCACGGCCGACTCGGTGTCGGAGACCGCGTAGCGACCGCCGCTGTGCAGCAGCCCGTGGTGGCGTCCCGTCGTGCCGGAGGTGATCTCGCCACGCTCCAGCACGGTGACCCGCATGCCCCGCAGGGCCAGGTCGTGCGCGACCGCGCCGCCGGTGCCCCCACCCCCGATCACCACGACGTGCGGACGATCCGAGAGGGGCGCTGCCGACATGGTCCCCACCTCCCCGACGAGGTGCGCAGCGCTTCCAGGCTATTCCCGGCGCCGGGTGCGGCGAGGGCCGATTGTCCTTGGTCAGGAGGAGCGCTCGCCGGCGCCGCGACGCCCGGGCCTGCCGAAGTGCGCAAGCGGCGTGCCCCCGGGCGTGGTTGTCACCGCTCGGGCGTCGAGCGAGGGGTTCTAGGCCGAGGTAGGGGTGTCTTGGCCTCTGTCTCGCGCCGAAACCCCTGCCTCGGGCAGGAGACCCTGCCTCGGGCAGGAGACCCTGCCTCGAGTCCGCGGCCCGAGGTCGGAGATCGTCTGCTCGTGCCGCTGCCGGGCGGCGCGCGGGCGTCAGTCGAGGAGCGGCAGCTCCAGGTCGTAGGCCAGGACGACGGCTCGGGCCAGCTCGAGCTCCTGGGCGGCGCTGAGGTAGCCGACGGTTCGGCCGAGCAGCGCGGTCGGGACGGTGACGACGTTGTCGAGCGCGATCGCGCACTCGTGATCCAGGCCGTTGTCCGGGCCGACCCGGACCTCGCTGGTCAGTCCTTTGACCGTGCTGGTGACGGGCGCGACCGTGACCTTGGTCATCGCGCTCCGGGATGCTTGCCGGGTCAGGACCAGGGCTGGTCGCGTCTTGTCCAGGTGGACCAGGCAGATCTCCCGCACCGCTCAGTCTCCGAGCTCGACGTGGGTCGTCGTCCACCGGACGAGGTCGTCCAGGTCGTCGGCCGGCCCCTGACGCCGGAGCGTCTGGGAGTCGTGCTCCGCCAGGAGCCGGCGCATCTCGCGTTCCACCGCCGATGCGACGAGCGCGGCGCGGCTCGGCGCCCTGCCTTCGGCGACCTCGCGGTCGAGGAAGGCCACCATCTCGTCGGGAAGCCGGACCGCGATCTGCGTGCTCATGTCGACATCATACCGACATGCATCCCATTCTGGGATGCATGCGTGGATGCGAACCGCTCCAGCCGGGAGCCAAGGTCACCCGGACCCGTGGACGCGTTCGGGTGCCATGCCGCAATCCGGCCCGGAGCGCACGGCGCGCCGGGCCGTACCGCCACCCCGTCAGACCGCAGCCTTCGCCTCCCGCGCGATGTGCCGCGCCGCCCGCATGCCGAACACCGTCGCCGGGCCGATGGTCGAGCCGGGACCCGGGTAGGTGTGGCCCATGACCGACGCCGAGCTGTTCCCCGTCGCGTAGAGGCCCTCGATCACCGAGCCGTCCTCGCGCAGCGCGCAGCCGTCCGCGTCGGTGAGAACGCCGCCCTTGGTGCCCAGGTCGCCGATCACCACGCGCACCGCGCTGAACGGGCCCTTCTCGAGCGGGCCGAGGTTCGGGTTCGGGTGCACGGTCGGGTCGCCGTAGTACCGGTCGTACGCGGAGTTGCCGCGGCCGAAGTCGCCGTCCACGCCGGTCCGCGCGAAGCCGTTGAACCGGTCGACGGTGGCCTGCAGCCGGGTGGGCTCGACGTCGATCGCCCGGGCGAGCTCGGCCAGCGTGCCGGCCTTGCGGATGATGCCCCGCTCGGCCATCGCCTTGGACGCGCGCGGGTCCATCGCCCAGCTACGCAGGTAGCGGCGCGCGTGGCGGACGTCGGCGACCAGCCAGTACGTGCCGTCCTTGTCGTGCGCGAGCATGTGATGCCCGAGATCGACGTAGGACTCGGACTCGTTGGCGAACCGGTCGCCCTTCGCGTCGATCATGATCGAGTAGGGCAGCGAACGCTCGCCGACCAGGAAGCCGGGGTCGGCACCGGGCAGGGCCATCGTCGACGCGCCCCACCACGCGTCGTCCATCAGCTCGAGCGCCGCGCCGACCTCCTGCGCCATGGCGATCGGGCCGCCGAGGCTGCCGGGGCTGCCGGACGGTGCGCCGTCGATGTGGTGGTACTTCTGCCGCCAGTCCTTGTTGTGGTCGAAGCCGCCGCCGGCCAGGACGACGCCGCGGGTCGCGCCGATCGTCACGGGCCGACCCTCGTGCTGGGCGCGGACTCCGACCACGCGGCCGTCCTCGACGATCAGCTCCTCGGCCGGCGAGCTGAGCCACAACGGCACGCCGAGCTGCTGCACCACGACGTCCAGGAACGACCCTGCCAGCGCCCCGCCGATACCGACCAGCCGCTTGCCGCGCACCAGTCCACCGACGACCCGGCCGGCGAACTGCGCGCCGCGCGCGAACCCGCCCGCCGTCGACCACGCGCGCTCCAGCAGCCACACGTCGTCGGTCTTCGCAGGCAGCGGCATCAGCGCGCGGCAGGTCGTCCACCACTCGCCGATCCGCTTGCTGTCGAACGGGACGTGCTCGATCGCGCGGCCGATCTTCCCGCCGGGCAGCTCGGGGTAGTAGTCGGGGTAGTCGGTGGCGCGGGAGAACTGCATGCCGTACTTCTCGGCGGTCAGGATCAGGTCGTCGATGCCGTCGACGAACGCCTCCTTGCGCTCGGGTGACGTCGCCCGGCCGACGTCACCGATCGTCTCCTCCATGTAGGTGAGCGCCTCGTCGCGCGAGTCCCCGGCGCGGTCGCGGCGCATGAGCGGGTTGTTGGGCAGCCACAGGCCGCCGCCGGACATGGCGGTGTTGCCGCCCCACTTGTCGGTGGACTCGAGCATCAGGACGCTGAGCCCGGAGTCGGCGGCACCGAGTGCGGCGGCGAACGCGCCGCCGCCGGAGCCGATGACGACGACGTCGTAGGTGTGGTCGAACGTGGTCATGGGGGCCTCCTCGAGTAAAACGGACACCCGAGTCCGTTTCTCTGAGGTAAGCCTGCCCTGCGCGCAGCAGGTGCGCAACGGGCGATGGTCGCAGGCCTGGCTAGCCCTCCGTGCCCAGCAGCTCCCGCACTCGCGGTACCACCTCGGTGCCGTAGAGCTCGATCGCGCCCATCAGCTCGGCGTGGGGCTGCGGGCCGTTGGCGTACTTGAGGTCGAACCGGTCGATCCCCAGGGTCCGGACGGTCTCGGCGATCCGCTGTGCGACGGTCTCGGGGGACCCCACGTACAGCGAGCCGGTGTCCGCCTCGGTCTCGAACTGCTCGCGGGTCATCTCGCCCCAGCCGCGTTCCTTGCCGATCCGGTCCCGGTTCGCCTTGAAGTGCGGGAAGAGCAGGTCGCGCGCCATCGCGTCGGACTCGGCGACGAATCCCGGGGAGTGCACCCCGACCGGCAGCCGGCCGTTCGGTGCGGTGCCGAGCTCGGCCACCGAGGTGTGGAAGAGCTCGACGAACGAGCTGAAGCGCTGCGGCGGCCCGCCGATGATCGCGAGCATCATCGGCAGCCCGTAGCGCGCGGTGCGGACCACCGACTCGCCGCTGCCGCCCACGCCGACCCACACCGGCAACGACCCGCGCTCGGTGGGCGGGTAGGCCTGCTCGCCGTGCAGCGCCGGGCGGGTCCGACCGCTCCAGGTCACGCCCCGCTCGGTGCGGAGCTCGGCCAGCAGCCCGAGCTTGTCCTCGAACAGCACCACGTAGTCGGCGAGGTCGTAGCCGAACAGGTCGAAGCTCTCGGTGAACGAGCCCCGCCCGACCTGGATCTCGGCGCGGCCCGCGCTCAGCGCGTCGAGCGTCGCGAACCGTTCGTAGACCCGCACCGGGTCGTCGGTGGACAGCACCGTGACGCCGGAGGCCAGGGTGATCCGCTCGGTGCGCGCGGCGACGGCCGCGAGCACCACGTCCGGCGAGGAGATCGCGTAGTCGTCGCGGTGGTGCTCGCCGAGGACGAAGTGGTCGACGCCGACCCGGTCGGCGAGCGTGCCCTGCTCGACGACCGCGCGCAGCACGCGGTGCATGGGGACCGGTGCACCGCTCGGATCGGTCGAGACATCACCGAACGTGCCGAGGCCGAACGTGGGCGAGATCACGTCACAAATCCAACCACTCGACCTCGGGCCAGCGGCAGGCCTGTCTCAGGACGAGCGTTCCAGGATCTCCAGCACCTCGTCCCGGGTCAGCCGGATCGGGTTGCCCGCCATGCTGCTCGCGGCGAGCGCAGCGTCCGCGGTGCGCTCGTGCTCGTCGGGGTCCAGCCCGAGGCTCGCCAGCCCGGGGACGCCGAGCAGCTCGACGGTCTCCCGGATCCAGGCAACGCCGTCGGCCACGCTCGCCGACCGCTGCCCCGTCATGATCCGCGCGGCCTCGAGGTACCGGGCGAGCGCGGGGGAGTCCGGCTCGCGCTCCTCCAGGGCGCGCACGTTGACCTCGGTGGTGGTGGCCAGGACCGCCGCGCACAGCGCGCCGTGCGCCGCGCCGGTCGCGCCACCGAGCGGAGCCGCCAGACCGTGCACGGCGCCGAGCTTGCTGTTCGCGAGCGCCATCCCGGACAGCAGCGCGGCCAGGCTCATGTCGGTGCGCGCCGCCAGGTCGCCGCCGTCGGCGAACGCGTGCCGCAGCCCGCGCGACGCGCGGCCCAGGCCCTCCCGGGCGAGAGCGTCGGTGATCGGGTTCGCCTTGATCGACGTGAGCGGCTCGAGGCACTGGGTCAGGGCGTCCAGGCCGGCCGACGCGGTGACCCCCGGCGGGCAGGTCAGGGTCAGCTCGGGGTCCACCAGGGCGAGCGCCGGAAGCATCGCGGGCGAGCGCAGGCTGGCCTTGACGCCGTGCTCGGGCGACAGGATCGGGGCGTTCGCGGTGACCTCCGCGCCGGTACCGGCCGTGGTCGGCACCGCGACCACCGGCACCGATGTGGTGGGCAGCGGCACCCCGGCGCCGATCACCTCGAGGTGGTCCAGCACGTCGTGGCCGCTCGCCAGGAGCACCGCGATCGACTTGGCCAGGTCGATCACCGAGCCCCCGCCCCAGGCCACCACGACGTCGGGGCGGGCCGCCCGCGCTGACTCGACCGCGTGCTGCAGGCCCTCGACGGTCGGCTCGCCGGTCCACGGCACCAACGTGGGAGACGCGAGCTCGGCCAGTGGGCCCGTGCCGGGGTCCGAGTGATGCCCGTGGACGACGAGCACCCGCTCGCCGAGGCGCTCGACCAGCCCGGGCACCTGCTGCGCGGTGCCCGCACCGACGACGATCCTGCTCGCGGTGCTGAACGTGAACACGGCTTGCCTCCTGGTGCGGGGCGGGCGGGTCGCCCACCGATGGTCAGTCTGCGCGGTGTCGCCCGGGCCGGCCCAGGTCCCAGGTCCACAGCCGCACCGCCCAGACCAGCGTGCCACTGGGCATGTCGAGCACGTCGCTGACGGTGCCGGGGATCCACGAGGCCTGGGTCGCGACCACGGCACGCTGACCGGGGTCGGGCGTCTGGACCGTGGTGATCCCTTCGAGCGGCACGGTGGCCAGGCGTCCGTCGGACGCGACGTGGCCGTGCAGCAGCGGGATCGACTCGGGGCCGTCGAACGGGGCCGCGAGCAGCGTGGTGCCGTCCAGCGGCGCAGGTGGCAGGTCGAGCTCGACGTGCACGCCGTCGGTGCGCCGCACGTAGCCGACCGACCGCGACGTGCCGTGCCCGGTGACCACCCACGCACCCGGTCGGAGCCGCGCGGGGTCGGGCGCGTCGGCCACCCGGCCGAACGGCAGCCCGGAGCGGGCGTGCGGGTGGTCGGCCAGCCACACGTGCGGCGCCGGTGCCTCCCGCCGCTCGGTGCGCGGCGGTGGGCCGGCGTGGCGGGGTGCACCGGCGTCGCCCGGCTGCGAGCCGGCCGCACCGGACGGGCCCGGGCGGGTGCCTGGTCCCCACGAGGAGCCGGCCGGACTGTGGGCGCTCGCGCCCCGAGCCCCGCTGCCCGCGCTGGTCCTGCCCGCCGCGAGCTCGGCGTCGTAGCGCGCCCGGGAGCCGGGGTCGGACAGCACCTGCCAGGCGGCCTGCACCATCCGGAACAGCACCGGGTGCCCGTCGCGGTCCGGGTGCGCGCGCCGCAGCGCCCGGCGGTACGCGGTCCGGAGCTCCTCGGCGGACGCGTCCGGGGGCACGTCGAGCACCTCGTAGTGCGTGTACGACGTGTCCGGCAGCATCCCGTCCCCTCCGCGCGGTGAGACGAGCGTAGAACGCTGCGGGGGCTACGGCGTCGTCAGCATGGGCGGCGTACGTTCGGGCGTGCCCACCGCGGCGGTGCCGGTTCGGGGCGGCGTCAGCGCGCAGCCGCTGCGCTGGGTGACCGTCCAACCCGTGGCAGAGCCGACGTGCTCCGCCGCGACCACCTCGTGCGTGAGCACGTCGCCCGAGCCCAGGACCTCGGGCACGGGCAGCGGGCGCAGCAGCACGATCTGCGACGCCGAGGCGGACAGCACCCACCACCCCGCGAGGTCGCCGAGGTCCATGCCGGACCGCTGCTCGGCCTCGTCGAGCGCGGCACGTCGGTCCGCACCGAGGGCCTCGGCGGTCGTGGGGTCGGCGAGCGCCGCGACCGGGACGGATCTGCCCACGCACAGGTAGGCGTCGACCGCTCCCGCGTCGCTCGCGCCGCGTCCCAGGCCCGCACCGGCGCACGCGGCGACGGTGATCGTGCCCACCACGGCGAGCGCGCCGACCAGCGTCTGCGCACGTGTCGTGATCACACCTGGTCTGTGTCGCGACCGGGGGTCGTTCTTGCGCGAGGAGCGTGCGGGGCGAACCCGGCGGTGGCTACCAGAGCCGCTCGACGGTGCCGCGGTAGAGCATCGGACCGCCCCCCGCGGACGGTGTGAAGTCCTCGGTCGAGGTGTCGCCGGTGAGCGTGAGACCCAGCGCCTCGAGCTCGAACGACGCGATCAGCCGCATGAGGTCGTCCCGCTCGTGCCAGATGTTCGGGTCGCCGAACACGTGGTCCCACACCGCCGGCCCGACGGGGCCGTACAGGATGGGCCGACCCGCGCCGTAGAGGATGATCTCTCCGCGGTGGCGCTGGTTCTGCGCGTCGAGGATGACCGACAGGTGTACGCGGTCGACGTCGCGAAGGTCCTTGCTGTGGCTCTCACGCATGGAGCCAGCGTGCCGGGACCGCCGCGTGCCACCGCGGAGGCGCGCGGACAGCACGCAGCACCGCACCGGCAGTGCCGAGCGGTGCTGTCGAGGTGCTGGGAGCGGCGGGGCGGCCGACACCAGGGGCGACGTGTCAGCCGACGTGCCGGCCCCGGCTCAGCCGAGGTACCCGGGCCGGCCGAGGCGCCAGGGGGCGGCTCAGCCGCCGAGGCCCACCAGGCCGCCGAGCGCGGCAGAGGCGCCGAGGCCGATCGCGATCCAGGCGAGCATGCTGCCGACGAGGTACGCCGCGAAGCGAGTCTTCTTCGCCGCGGAGCCCTCCCAGCGCGGTGCCGGGGCCCAACGCACGGTGTTCAGTGCGTGCCATTCCTGGTTGACGGCTGCGGGCTGGTGGACAGGGGCCTGGATCGTGGCCACGGTGCGCTCCTGGGGTGTGGGCGTGCCAAAGGCGTCGGGGGTGCCCGACCCTTCAAGTATCGGTGCTTGATCGGCTCGGGTTGAGCACCCTGCGTCGCCGTGGAACGGCCCATCTCAGCCCGCGGGACCGCACGCACGGGCGGCCTTCGCCGCGGCCGCCCCGTGGCCACCACCGGCGCGCCGCCGAGCGGGCGAACCTGCTCACTTCCTTGCTCGCCCGCGCCGATACCGGGGTGTGCTGATCCCGGTCCGGCCGACGAGCCCGAGCGGGCTCGCCGTCATGCGCCGGGTCGCGATCGCCTACTTCGCCGCGGTCGGCGTCATGACGGTCGCCCTGCCGGTCTTCGTGCCCCACTCCACCGCTTCCGCCGTGGCGCACCGCGCTGCAGGCGTCGCGCTGCTGGCGTGTGCGGCGACGCTCGTGGTCAACGGCCGTGCGTCGCGGGCGAGCATCGAGGTGCTCGCCGTCGCGAGCCTCGGCCTGGTCGGCGTGCTGGTGTGGCTGTCCGAGCCGGTCGGGATCGAGCCGTGGCTCGCGCTCGGCCCGGTGCTGCTGCTCGCGGCGTTCTCCGGCACACCGGCACTCGTCACCGGACTGGTCGTGATGGTCGTCGCGATCGGGTGCGGCATCGCGCTGCGGGACCTCGCCCTCGTGCGGCTCGACCTGCTGGTCGGTCCGACCGTGGGGGCGCTGCTGCTCGCACTGGGCGTGCGGATGCTGCGCGCCGGCCCCGGTGCCGGGTCGCCCGACGGCGACGGTGCCCCACTGGATCTCGCGCGGCTCCGGCCCCGCCTCGAGACCCTCGCGGAGGCCGCGATCGCGGCGGGGGACCAGCTCGCGGTCGCACTGGTCGCTCCCGCCGGGGCGGGCGGCCCCGACCAGCTGCGTGCCACGGTGCGCGTCCTGGCCGAGCGCTCTCGCTCGGACGACCTGGTCGCCCTGCTCCCGGAGGGCGTGGCCGTCGTGCTGCCCGGTGCCCGGCCGGCCGACGCCATCGTCTATGCGGCACGGGTGACCCTCGCCGCGGATGCCGCGGAAGGGCTGCCCGACGGCGTGGTCGCGGGGGTCGGCACCATGAGCGACGCCGCGGACACCACGGACGTGCTGCTGCGCCGCGCGCGCCGCGCGCTGCGGGCCGCGGCCGACGCCGGTCCGGGGCACGTGGCCGTCCACGGGCCCTACGGTGCCGCGGTGCACGTCGCGGCGGACGTGGCCGCGGTCCCGGGCTCGGGCGGCCGCGACCGCGCCTAGCCCGAGTCCACCTGCCGCGGGCGACCGGGTCGGGTGCGGCGAGCTGCCGCAGGGCGGCCGGGTCGGGGTGCGGCGAGCGCGGCTAGCTCGCCCGGTCCGCCTGACGCAGCCGCTCCAGCTCGGCACGCCGCTCGGCCTGCTCGACCGGGTCCGGCACGGGCAGCGAGGCGAGCAGCCGCTGGGTGTACGGGTGCTTCGGTGAGCCGAGGACCTCGTCGCCGGTGCCTTCCTCGACGAGGCGACCGCGCCACAGGACGGCGATCCGGTCGGCGAGCATGTCCACGACGGCCAGGTCGTGGCTGATGAACAGCGCGGCGAAGCCCAGCTCGCGGTGCAGCTCGTCGAACAGGTCGAGCACCCGGGCCTGCACGGACACGTCGAGCGCGGACGTCGGCTCGTCGGCGATCAGCAGCTCGGGGTCCAGCGCGAGGGCCCGCGCGAGGCTCGCACGCTGACGCTGACCGCCGGACAGCTCGTGCGGGAACCGCGCCCCGAACGCGCGCGGCAGCTGCACGGCCTCGAGGAGCTCGTCGACCCGGGTGCGGGCGTCCTGGGCGTCCGCCGCGCGGCCGTGCACGACGAGCGGCTCGGCGACGCACTCGGCGATCGTGAGCAGCGGGTTGAAGCTGGTCGCCGGGTCCTGGAAGACGAACCCGATCTTGCTGCGGACCGGCCGGAAGTCGCGCTCGTGCACGCCGTGCATCTGCACGCCGAGCACCTCGAGCGACCCGCCGGTGACCTTCGTCAGGCCGGCGATCGCGCGGCCGATCGTGGTCTTGCCGCTGCCCGACTCGCCGACCAGGCCGAGCACCTCGCCCGGCCGGATGGCCAGGTCGACGCCGTCGACGGCCAGGAAGTCCGGCTGACGGAACCGACCCGGGTAGCTGATCCGCAGTCCCTTGGCCTCGACCACGGGGGTCTGCTCGGCCCAGCCGTCGCTGCGGCGCGCGGCCCGCTCGTGCGCGCGGGCGAGGCCCTCACCGATCCGCGGCACCGCCGCGAGCAGCTGCTGCGTGTACGGCTCGCGGGGGTTCGCGAACAGCTCGCGGACCGGCGCCTGCTCGACGAGCTTGCCCTGGTACATCACCGCGACCCGGTCTGCGAGGTCCGCGACCACGCCCATGTTGTGCGTGATCAGCACGATCGCGGCGCCGAACTCGTCCCGGCAACGACGCAGCAGGTCGAGGATCTCGGCCTGCACGGTGACGTCGAGGGCGGTGGTCGGCTCGTCCGCGACGATCACGCCGGGGTCCAGCACGAGCGCCTGCGCGATCACGATGCGCTGCTTCTGCCCGCCGGAGAACTGGTGCGGGTAGTGGTCGATCCGCTCCTCCGGGTCGGGGATGCCGACCCGGCGCAGCACGTCGATCGCCTTGGCCCGAGCCTCGGCCTTGGTGTACTTGCCGTGCGCGCGCAGTCCTTCGATGATCTGCCAGCCGACCGGGTACACCGGGTTCAGGGCGGTCGAGGGCTCCTGGAACACCATCGCGACGTCCCGGCCACGCACCTGCCGGAGCCGCTGGCCGGACATCTGCACGACGTCACCCTCGCTGGCGCCGTCCTTGCTGGTCAGCATGACCGCGCCGCGGATCCTCGCGGTCTCCGGGAGCAGGCCGAGGATGGTCTTGGCGGTGACCGTCTTGCCGCTGCCGGACTCGCCGACCACGGCGAGCACCTCACCCGGGTGCACCGACAGGGTCACGCCGTCCACGGCCTGCACCTGGCCTGCGTCGGTCGCGAAGCTGACCGCGAGGTCGCGGATCTCGACGACGTCGCTCATCGCTGCTCGCCCTCCTGCTGCGCGTCGGGCAGCTCCACGCCGAGGTCCTCGACGGGCTCGGGGCCGGCGGCGCGCTTGCGCAGCCGCGGGTCGGCCAGGTCGTTGAGGCTCTCGCCGACCAGTGTCAGGCCGAGCACCACCAGCACGATCGCGAGGCCGGGGAAGATCGACGTCCACCAGATCCCGGCCGTGACGTCCGAGAGCGACTTGTTCAGGTCATAGCCCCACTCGGCCGCGGCCGTCGGCTCGATACCGAAACCCAGGAAGCCCAGGCCGGCGAGCGTGAGGATCGCCTCGGACGCGTTGAGCGTGAGGATCAGCGGCAGCGTCCGGGTCGCGTTGCGCAGCACGTGGCGGGTCATGATCCGGACGTGCCCGGCGCCGATCACCCGCGCGGACTCCACGAACGCCTCGGCCTTGATCCGGATCACCTCGGACCGGGTCACCCGCAGGTACTGCGGGATGAAGATCACCGTGATCGACAGGGCCGCCGCGAAGATGCCGCCCCACATGCTCGACTGCCCACCGCTGATCACGATCGCGAGCACGATCGCCAGCAGCAGGGACGGGAACGCGTAGATCGCGTCCGCGATCATCACCATGATCCGGTCGAGCCAGCCGCCGAAGTAGCCGGAGATCAGGCCGAGCAGCACACCGACGAGGATCGATGCGGTCACCGCGACGATGATCACCAGCAGCGCGGTGCGCGAGCCCCAGATCACCCGGGAGAGCACGTCGTACCCGCCGACGGTGGTGCCGAGCCAGTGCTCGGCGGACGGCGGCTGCTGCGCGCCGAACGGCCCGGAGTCCGAGCGGAGCTGTGCGTAGCCGTACGGCGCGAGCAGCGGTGCGAAGGCAGCGGTGAACAGGAAGAACGCGGTCAGCACGAGGCCGCCGATGAGCATGCCGCGCTGCAGGCCGACGCTCTGGCGCAGCTGGGTGACGATCGGCAGCCGGCTCCAGCGCGAGCGCCGCTGCACGGCGTCGCCGGTGGTGGGGGTGGTCGCGGCCATGTCAGTACCTCACCCTCGGGTCGATGAGCGCGGCGATGACGTCGACGATGAAGTTGGTCAGGGCGACGATCACCGCGAGCATCACGACGATGCCCTGGACGGCCACGAAGTCGCGGGCCTGCAGGTACTGCGCGAGCTGGAAGCCCAGCCCCTTCCACTCGAACGTCGACTCGGTCAGCACCGCGCCGCCGAGCAGCAGCGCGATCTGCAGGCCGATCACGGTGATGATCGGGATCAGGGCCGGCCGGTAGGCGTGCTTGCGCAGCAGCCGGCGCTCGGCGACGCCTCGCGACCGTGCCGCGTCGACGAAGCCGGCGCCGAACGTCGAGATCACGTTGGTGCGCACGAGCCGGAGGAACACACCTGCGGTCAGCAGGCCGAGCGTGAGCGCCGGCAGGATCGCGTGCGTGAGCACGTCACCGACCACTGCCGGGTCACCGGTGCGGATCGCGTCGATGAGGTAGATGCCTGTCGGGTTGTCGACCTTCTGCATGGTCAGCTCGGCCCTGGTCGAGGCTCGACCGGCGACCGGGAGCACGTCGAGCCAGACCGAGAAGATCAGCTTGAGGATCAGGCCGGCGAAGAACACCGGCGTCGCGTAGGCCAGGATCGCCGAGACGCGCAGCACGGCGTCGGGCGCCTTGTCCCGGTGGTACGCGGCGAGCCGGCCGAGCGGGATGCCGATCGCGAACGCGACGATCAGCGCGTAGAACGCGAGCTCGAGCGTCGCGGTGCCGAAGGTGAGCAGCACCTCGGTGACCGGGCGATGGTCGGACAGCGTCGTGCCGAAGTCACCGCGCAGGATGCCGCCGAGGTACTCCAGGTACTGGGTGATCAGCGGGCGGTCGTAGCCGGCGGCGTGGATCCGCTCGGCCAGCTGGTCGGGTGGCAGCCGGCCACCCTGGGACGCCGTGATCGGGTCACCCGTGGTCCGCATCAGCAGGAACACGGTGGTGACCAGGATGAACACCGTCGGGATGATGAGCAGGGCTCGCACGACGATGTAGCGGCCGAGCGACCCTCCGGACTCCTTGGTGCTGGTCTCGGGGGTCTCCTGCTCGAGGGTCGTGCTCATGGGTGGATCCTGACTGGCCTCGGGGGCCTGGGGGACGATGCGGGCCGGACGTGGGGGGGGGGGGGCCGGGGGGGGGGGGGGGGCCCGCCCCCGCGGCGGGGGCGCCGCGCCCCGGGCGCCGGGCGC
>NZ_JAOVZU010000016.1:0-18833 GCF_025717005.1 Actinotalea endophytica | reverse complement strand
CGGGCCGGACGTGGGACCGGGCGCCCGGCTTGTGCCGAGCGCCCGGTCCCCGGTCAGGTCAGCCCTTCGACAGGGCCCCGTAGCGGAACTTGAACGAGGCGTCCAGGGTGTCAGCGGCACCCGAGATGTCCGTCCCGGTCACCGCGACCTGGGCACCCTGCAGCAGCGGCACGGTCGACAGGTCCTCGGCGACGGCCGTCTGGATGTCGCCGATGAGCGTGGCACGGGCCTCCGGGTCGGAGGTCGTGGCCTGCTCCAGGATCATGTCGTTCACGTCCTGGTTCTCGTAGTGGTTGTGCAGGAAGTTGTCGATCAGGAAGAACGGCGTGAGGTAGTTGTCCGCGTCGGAGTAGTCCGGGAACCAGCCGAGCTGGTAGGCCGGGTACACGTCGGTGGTGCGGTCCTTCGAGTACTGCACCCACTCGGTGGACTGCAGGTTCACGGTGAACAGGCCGCTGGACTCCAGCTGGTCCTTGATCAGCGCGTACTCGTCGGCCGAGCCGGAGCCGTAGTGGTCCGGGTTGTACTGCAGGCTCAGCTCGACCGGGGTCGTCACGCCGGCGTCGGACAGGGTCTGGGCCGCCTTGTCGGCGTCCGGGCCACCCGAGCCGTCGCCGTACAGGTCCTTGAGCGCCTCGTTGGCGCCGGTCAGACCGGCCGGGACGTAGGAGTACAGCGGGGTGTACGTGCCCTTGTAGACCTGGGTCGCGATCTCCTCGCGGTCGACCAGGTCGGCGAGGGCCTGGCGGACCGCCAGGGCCTTGGCCGCGTCGGCCTCGGGGGTCGTGGCGCCGTAGGGCATCGTGTCGAAGTTGAAGACGATGTAGCGGATCTCACCGCCGGGACCGTCGACCACCTGGACGTTGCTGTCGCCGCGCAGGTCCTCGATGTCCGTCGCGGACAGCGAGCGGTACGCGACGTCGATGTTGCCCTGCTGGACGTCCAGCTTCAGGTTGGACTCCTCGGCGTAGTACTTGACGTCGACGTTCGCCGTCTTCGGTGCGCCGAGCAGACCCTGGTAGTCGGGGTTCGCCGCGTAGCTGACCAGGTTGTTCTGGTCGTAGCTGGTGATGACATACGGACCGGCGAACGCGTTGCCCGCGACGATGTCGGCGTCGGGGGTCAGCGCGTCGGCGGCGAAGACCTCCTCGTCGACGATCGGGCCGGCCGGGCTCGACAGGATCTGCGGGAAGATCTGGTCGTTCGCCGACTTCAGGTGGAAGACGACCGTGGTGTCGTCAGGCGCGTCGACGCTGTCCAGGTTGTAGAGCAGCGAGCTCGGGCCGTTGCCGTCGTCGGCACCGGAGGCGCCGATCGCGAGCTGGCGGTCGAAGGTGAACTTCACGTCGGACGACGTGAGGTCGTGGCCGTTGGCGAACTTCAGGCCCGGCTTCAGGGTCACCGTGTACTCGGTGTCCGAGGTGAACTCGGCCGACTCGGCGATGTCCGGCTCGACGTCCGGGCTGCCCAGCGGGGTGTTCATGAGGAACGGGAAGACCTGGTTCATGACCGCGAACGAACCGTTGTCGTACGAGCCGGCCGGGTCGATCGTGGTGATCTTGTCGGTGGTGCCGATGATGATCGAGTCCGAGGACCCACCGCCGGAGCTGTCACCTCCGTCGCCGTTGTCGGAACCGCCGCTCGAGCAGGCGGTGAGAACCAGGGCCGTCGCGGCGAGACCCGCCGCGGCGGCGGCGGCTCGGCGATGAGGCAGGCGAACCATGCGTGACCTTCTCTCCTGAGGAGCGCGCTGAAACCGGGCCCAGCGCGGGGAATTGTCCATGGTTAGCACACTCCTGTCCCAACAGATGAACACTGTTCACGATTTTTACGCCCCTGCAATGTTCGTCGTGCGGGCGTGCCTCAGGGCGACCCCCCGGGCGAGTCCGAACCGTGACCTTCGGATGCCGGATCGTGACCTCATCCGCGCGTCAGGACTCGGTGGCCGGCGACACAGTCCACGTGGAGGCGGGACCGCGCGCCCCGCGGGGGCGGACCGGCGCGGCCCTGCCGGGGTGGACCGGCGCGGCCGGTGGACGTGGACCGGCCCGGGGACGTGGAGGTGAACCTCGATGGTGGGTTCGGCGATGGTCGGGCGAGCGCGGGTCCCGGGCGCGCTCGCGGCGCTGGTCGCGATCACCGGCCTGGTCACGCTGGCCGGGTGCGGTCAGGCGGCGGAGGCGGTGCAGCACACCGGGCAGGTCCGCAGCGTGCCGCCGGGGCAGCTCGACGCCGGCGACGTCGCCGACGCGCAGACCGCGTTCGGTCTCGACCTCGTGCACGCGCTGTGCAGCGAACCGGCCGGCTCGCAGGACGTGCTGGTCTCGCCGACCGCGCTCGCGGAGGTGCTCGGCATGCTCCAGCCCGCAGCGCGCGGCGGGACCGCGACCGCGCTCGCCGACCTGCTGCACGAGCCGCTCTGGTCCGACGACCTCGTCGCGGCGCAGCGCGAGCACACGACGGCCCTGACCTCGCTGTCCTCGACCGAGGAGGGGCGCGACACGCTCGAGATGAGCAACCGGCTGTGGACCGCGCTCGGCGTCGCGCCCGAGCAGGAGTACCTCGACGACGTCGCGACGGCGTTCGACGCGAGCGTGTGGGAGGTCGACCTGGCCGGCGACCCGGACGGCGCGACCCGGCGGATCAACGACTCGGTGCGGGACGACACGCACGGCCTGATCCCGACGTTGTTCGACCAGCCGCTCAGCCCCGACATCCGGGTGGTGCTCACCGATGCGCTGTACCTCGACGCGACCTGGACGACACCCTTCACCGAGACCGTGGACGCGCCGTTCCACACGGCTGACGGCGACGTGACCGTGCCGCTCATGCTCGGCGGCGAGGGGGCGATCGCCGAGGCGGACGGCTGGCAGCGGGCCGAGCTCGACTACGTCGACGGCACGATGGCGGCCATCGTGGTCCTGCCCCCCGACGGCGTCGACCCGTGCGCGGTGAGCGCGGACGTGCTCGCCGGGCTCGAGCAGGCCGAGGACGTGCCCGGCGACGTCGCGATGCCGCGGCTGCACCGCGAGCAGACCCACCAGCTCCTGGCCACCCTGACCGACATGGGTCTGCCGGCCGACGGTGACTGGTCAGGTCTCGGCGAGGACCTGGTCGTCAGCCAGGTGGTGCTCAAGGTGCTGCTCGACGTCGACGAGGAGGGCACCACGGCGGCGGCCGCCGCGGGCGCGGGGATGGCCGGCTCCGCGCCGGGCGAGCGTCCCTCGTTGGTGGTCGACCGGCCTTACCTGCTGGTGCTCACCGACACCGCGACCCGTTCGCCGCTGTTCGTCGCCGTCATCCAGGACGCCTCGGCCTGAGGGTCGGCCTGACGACTCGGCGGATCGGTGTGAGCCGTCCCGCCCTCGGCCGCCGGGCCGCCTACGGCCGCCGCGCCGCTGCCGCGACGCCGCGCGGGACGACCGCCTGCTTCCTCGCCGCCTACGGCAGCCGCCGGGCCGCTGCCGCGACGCCGTGCAGGACGACCGCCCGCCTCCTCGCCGCCTACGGCAGCCGCCGCGCCGCTGCCGCGACGCCGCGCTCGACCGTCGCGGACAGCGGGGAGAACGGTTCGACCTCGACGCCCGTCCGGGACCTGGTCCAGGTCCCGACCACCACGCCGCGATGCACGACCGTCGGTCGGAACACTCCGTTGTTGCCCGGAACCACCCGGTCGGCGACGTCGGGCGGCACGGTCACCGTGCGATCGGCGTAGCCGAGCACGATCTCGTCGAAGCCGGGCAGCAGGTGCACCCGTTCGGCCGGCGCGCGGTACTCGTCGAGCAGTCCCGGCACCTCGGGGGCCAGCCAGTGCTCGGTACCGCCGACGTCCAGCCGGGCGAGGCGGTCGCTGACCGCGGCGAGACCGGTGCGCACCTGCCCGAGGGGCAGCCCGGACCACCGCGCGAGGTCGGCCACCGTGGCCGGGCCGTGCGAGCGCAGGTAGCGCAGGGCGAGCTCGGCGAGAGCCTCGTCGCCGCTCAGCTCCCGCGGGTGGCTGATCCACTCGGCGTTCAGCACGAAGCGCTGCTCGCTGCCGCCGTCGTGCGGGCCCTGGCAGAGCACGCCGCGCTGCGCGAGCTCGACGATCAGGTGGTAGCCGCGCCCCGCGTCGGTCGGCAGCCCGGCGGCTCCGAACGCGGCCAGGAGCTCGGCGCGCGGCAGGCCACGGCCCGGCAGCACCTGCTCGGCCACCCCGTGCGCCGTGCCGACGTCGCTCTCGTCGAGGCCCAGCCCGCCGCGTCGCCGCAGCGCCGCGGCGCGCGGCCGACCGGTCATCAGGGCCAGCATCCAGCCGAGGTCCTCGGCCGCGACGGCGTGCAACGTGCCGCGCATCGGCCACGAACGCACGATCGTGCCGCTGTCGTACGCGGCGAGCACGTCGTCCCCGCCGGCTCCGCACCGCAGCGCGATCGACCGCACCACGCCGGCCGCGTCCTGGCCCTGGGCCGCGAGCAGGTGGCGCACCACTGACGGCGGGTCGGCCAGCGGCGGGCCGGCGACCCGCTGCGCCACCAGGCGAAGCAGGGCGAGCTCGGCCGGACCCCGTGTCATGCGCTCAGGCTAGGTCGTGCCTCCGACGCGCTTCCCGGCCCCGACGCGCTTCCCGGCCCCGCCGGCCGTCTCGGCCCCGCTGGCTGTCCTGCCCCCGCTGGCTGTCTCGGCCCCGCTGGCTGTCCTGCCCCCGCCGGCCGTCCCGGCCTCGCCGGCCGACCCGGCCTCGCCGGCCGACCCGGCCACCGGGCGTCCCGGCACCACCTAGGGTGGCGACGTGCCCCTGGTGGTCTACTCCGCACAACGCCTGGCCCTCTTCGCCGCGGCGCTCGCGGCGCTCTACTGGCTGCGGGTCGGCGGCTGGTTGCTCGTGCTGCTCGCGGCGCTGATCGCCTGGGCGCTGTCCTACGTGCTGCTCGGGCGCTCGCGGGATGCTGCCGCCCTGTGGCTGCACGACCGGGTCAGCGGGCGCTCCGCCGGCCGGTTCGGCACCGGGTTGGCGGCCGACGCCGACGCCGAGGACGCCGAGGCCGGCCTGCTGGCCGGCGATCCTCTGGAGGGCGACGTCGACGCCGAGGACGCCGAGGCCGGCCTGCTGGCCGGCGGTCCTCTGGAGGGCGACGTCGACGTCGGCCGTCCGGCCGACGCCGAGGCCGACCCGCTCGCGGGCGCCTCCTCAGAGCGCGAGGCCGAGGCCGAGCAGGACGCCGTAGGCGAGCTCGAGCATCCCGGTCCCGGCGAGGACCGGTCGCAGCAGGGCGCCGCGCGCGCCGAGGACGACGGTGCTGCTGAGCATCACGGCCGGCAGGAGCAGCAGCAGCACGAGCAGTGACCACGGCGCCACCACCGCGCACGAGGCGCCGAGCACGATCGACAGGCCGAGGAACCATGCGTACACCCGGCGGGCCCGGTGCTCGCCGAGCCGGACCGCGAGGGTCCGCTTGCCGGTGAGTGCGTCGGTGGGTACGTCCCGGACGTTGTTCACCATGAGCAGCGCGCAGGCCAGCAGGCCGATGCCGATCGCCCCGGCCCACGCGGGCCAGGACAGAGCGAGGGCCTGGGTCCACGTGGTGCCCAGCACGGCGACCAGGCCGAAGAACACGAACACGCCGACCTCGCCGAGCCCGCGGTAGCCGTACGGGTTGCGCCCGCCCGTGTACCCCCACGCCGCGGCGATCGCCAGCGCGCCGACCGCGATCATCCACCACTGCCCGCTCACGGCCACCAGGGCGAGCCCGAGCACCGCGCCGACCCCGAACGCCGCCCACGCGGCCGCCTTGACCTGGCCCGGACGCGCCGCGCCGCTCGCCGTCAGGCGCATCGGGCCGACCCGGTCGACGTCGGTGCCGCGGATCCCGTCGGAGTAGTCGTTCGCGTAGTTCACGCCGACCTGCAGGGCGAGCGCCACACCCGCGGCGAGGCCCGCGCGGCCGAGGTCGGCCGACCCGAGCTGGGCGGCCGCGCCGGTGCCGACCAGCACGGGTGCCACCGCCGCCGGCAACGTGCGCAGGCGGGCGCCCTCGAGCCACTCGGCTGCTGTGGCCATCGGTCCTCCTCGGGCGTCACACGGCGACGGTGCGTCGTCCGGCGCTGGTCCTCCCGCACCGGTTCGGCGAGCGGCGGCGCGCCGGTTCCGACGCGTCAGTCTGCCGGGTCCTGCGCGGCCAGGTGTGCCACGGCGACCCGGTCGACCTTGCCCGGGCCTCGGAGCGGCAGAGCCGCCACGACCACCAGCCGCCGCGGGGCCGCGGCGGAGCCCAGGGTACGCACCACCGCGTCCCGCGCCCGCTCGAGGTCCGGTGCTCCCCGGCCCGCGACCACGACGGCGACCGGCGCCACGCCCCATCGCTCCGACGTCACGCCGACCACGCACGCCTCGGCGATCTCCGGCAGCGTCACGAGGACCCGCTCGACGCTGCTCGGCACCACGTTGGTCCCGCCGACCACCAGTACGTCGTCGCGCCGCCCCAGCACCTGGAGGCGTCCGTCGACCAGCCGGCCGAGATCGGCGGTGCGCAACCAGCGCCGGCCGTCGCGGACCTCGAAGCCCGCGTCCCCGTCGAGGTAGCCGCGCGCGAGCGTCGGTCCGGAGAGCAGCACGACGCCGTCGTCGAGCTCGATCTCCACGCCCGTCAGCGGCACGCCGTCGTAGACGCAGCCGCCCGCGGTCTCGGTGGACCCGTAGGTCGTCACGACCCGCAGCCCGAGGTCGCGCGCCCGGTCGAGCAGGTCGGGCGAGCTCGCCGCCCCGCCCACGAGCACGGCGTCCAGCCCGGCGAGCGGTCCGAGGCCGGCCCGGTCCAGCCCACCGGCGTCGTCGGCGGCCGACACCGCGCGGTGCAGCTGCGCCGGCACCACGGACGCGTAGCGGGCGCCCGCGGCGGCAGTTGCGATGGCGACGATGTCGCCGGGGTCGGCGACGGCCGGCTCGTGGCCGGCGAGCACCGAACGCACCAGGACCTGCAGCCCGGCGACGTGCTGCGCCGGCAGGGCCAGCAGCCAGCGCCCCGGGCCGCCGAGCCGCTCGTGCGTCGCCTCCGCCGAGGCGCGCAGTGCTGCGGTGTCGAGCAGGACTCCTCGCGGGACACCGGTCGACCCGGAGGTGTGCACCACGGCGGCGACCTCGTCCGGCACGTGGGCCGGGAGCGGTGGCAGCGGCGTCCCGCCGTGCGGCGCCAGCGCCGGCCCGGAGCCGTCGAGCGCGGCTGCGACCTCCTGCGCGAGGGCACCTACCGGTCGGCCGGACACCGGCCACGGGAGGAGGGGTCGCACAGTTCCACCCTAGGCGGGACGTAGAGTGAGGCGGCGCCACCGGCGCCCCGAGAGTCGGCAACGCCCAAGGAGCTGTCGTGCGCTTCGCCCCCTCCCGCTCGCTGCGGTCCCGTGCCGCGGCCGGTCTGACCGTTCTCTTTGCGGTCGCGCTCGCCGGCTGCACCCAGGAGCCGGCACAGCCGCCGGACCCCGTCACGGTGACCCCGACGATCGAGCCGGTCCGGACCACGCCGCCCGAGCCGGTGGTCCCGACCGTGTGGCCGCTGACCGGGGTGGAGACCGACGAGCTGCCGGACCGGCCGGCCGTCGCCGTGAAGATCGAGAACTCGCACCTGGCCCGCCCCCAGACCGGACTCGACCAGGCGGACATCGTCTGGGAGACGATCATCGACTTCGACATCTCGCGGCTGGTGGCGGTGTTCCACTCCCAGACGCCCGAGGGGATCGGCCCGATCCGGTCCGTGCGGCCGATGGACATGGCGATCGCCGCGCCGCTGCAGGGGCCGCTGGTGTTCTCCGGCGGGCAGGCCGGCATCCTCGCGCTGGTGCCGAAGGCCGGCATCCAGGGCATGAACTTCGACTACGGCGCGCCCGGCATGTACCGGGTGTCCTTCCGCTCGGCGCCGCACAACGTCTACGGCGACGTCCAGACGTTCATGGACAACGCCGACGCCGACCACTCGTCGACCCCGCCGCAGCAGTTCGCGTTCGCGCGCCACGCCGAGGGGGCGACCGCGGTGGTCTCCGGGACCGACGCCGCGACGGTCTCGCTGCGGCTGTCGACCGAGTCCAGCCCGTCGTGGACGTGGGACGCCGCCAGCGGCCGATGGCTGCGGTCGGAGGGCAGCACTCCCGCGACGGTGGCCAGCGGCGACCGGATCGGTGCGGTGAACGTGGTGATGGTCGTCGCGCCGCACCCGGACAGCGGGTTCAACGCCCAGCTCGGAGCGCCCGTCCCCACCTACAACCTCGTGGGTGACGGTCAGGGCTGGGTCGCGACCGGCGGCAAGGTCCTCGAGGTGACGTGGCACAAGGACGCCGAGGACACCCCGCTGCAGCTGCTCACCGCTGACGGGCAGACCGTCGAGCTCGCACCTGGCAACACCTGGGTCGAGCTCGTGCCCCAGGGCACGGGTTCGGTCACCATCGGCTGAGCCGGTCACCCGTCGGCCCGCCGGCGAGGGCGCGGGCGCTCGGCCGAACGGCCGAACGCCGACGCTTCCCGGCGGCGAGCCCCGATACCATCGAGGTCCCGTGCTCGGAGCACGGGGGCTGGGGGGTCGATGCGGGACGAGCGGGACGTGCGGACAGCGCGGGCCGAGCACGTCGACGACCCCGGGCGGGAGCCCGGTCCGGCTCGCCCCGACGCGGCTCCGGCGCGCGTGGACGACCTCGGGCGGGAGCCCGGTCCGGCTCGCCCCGATGCGGCTCCGGTGCGCGTGGACGACCTCGCCTGGTGGGCCGGCGCGGCGCTCGACGAGACGTTCGACCCGATCGTCCTTGCCTCCCCCGAGCCCGACGCGCACGCGCCGACCCGTCTCGTGGTCGTCTACGCGAACGCAGCCGCGCTGGCCTGGGGCAAGCGTTCGGGCTTCGGGATGGGGCTCGGGTCCGAGCTCACCGCCGGCGTGCGTGGTGCGCAGCTGCTGGAGGCGTTCCTCACCGGGCACGCCCTCGTGCTGGACGGCGTCCAGGCCGCGCCCGGCTCGGCGACCTTCCGGTTCATCGACCTTCGTGCGACGCGCCTCGGTGACCAGCTGCTGGTCACCTGGCACGACGTCAGCCGCCGCTTCGAGGCGGAGCGTGAGCGCGCGGCCGCGCAGGCGCGGTTCGAGGCCGTGCTGCGCAACCACCCCGACCCCGCGATGCTCGCCCTGCCTGTGCTCGACGACGACGGCGCGCCCGTGGACCTGCGGGCCTGGTACCTCAACCGGGCCGCCCGTGAGTGGGGTATCGACGAGGGCACGCGGCTCGGCGCCCAGCTGGGCCGCACCGACAGCGTGGACCTCCTGACGATGGGGCTGGAGGTCGTACGGACCGGACACCCGGCGGTGGTGGACGACGTGCGCGTTGTCGCGGAGGACGGCTCGTCCCGCTGGGTCGACCTGCGAGCGGTGGAGATCGACGGTGGCCTGATCGCGTCGTGGCGTGACGTGACCGCTCGCCACGCGGCCGACGAGGCGCTCACCGCGAGCGAGGAGCGGTTCCGGCTCGCGTTCGACGACGCCCCGGTCGGCATGGCCATCGCCCAGCTCGACGAGGTCGGGCTCCGCTACGTCAAGGTCAACGGCACCTACGCCGCCATGCTCGGCATGGAGCCCGTCCAGATGGAGGGGCGGCTGGGTACGGAGTTCGCCCATCCCGACGACCGCGCGCGCGACGAGGAGCTGCTGGCCGGCCTGCGGGCCGGTGACCGCACCGGCTACCGCCGCGACAAGCGACTGGTGCGCGCCGACGGTGAGACGGTCTGGGTCCGGATGTCCGCCGCGCCCGCCTTCGTGGACGGCGGTCCGCAGTACGTCATCACGCACGTCGAGGACATCACCGAACGCCGCGCGGTCGAGGCCGAGCTGGAGCGCCGCGCGCTGTACGACTCGCTGACCGGGCTCGCCAACCGGACCCTCCTGATGGATCACCTGGCCCAGACCACCCGCACGATGGCGCGCACCGGTGGGCGGGCCGCGGTGCTCTACCTCGACCTGGACCACTTCAAGGACGTCAACGACACCCTCGGTCACGCCGCGGGCGACGACCTGCTGCGTGAGGTGTCCACGCGCATCACCGACGTCCTGCGCGCCGACGCCACGGCCGCGCGGATCGCCGGTGACGAGTTCGTCGTGGGCAGCCTGGTCGCCGACGACCTCTCGGCGGTGCGGATCGCCGAGCGGCTGCACGCCGCGATCATCCGGCCGATCCTCCTGGGCACCCGCGAGATCGTCGTGCGGCCGAGCATCGGGGTCGCGACGACGACCGACCCGACCACGAGCGGCGACGACCTGCTGCGGCGGGCGGACCTGGCCATGTACCACGCGAAGCACCGCGGCGCGGACCCGTGGGCGCTGTACGACGACGACCTGCACGCGCTCGCCGTCGGGCGGCTGGCCGTCGAGGAGGACCTGCGGACGGCTCTGCGCGACGACGGGTTCCGGCTGCTCTACCAGCCGGTCGTGTCGCTGCCGGAGGGGACGATCGTCGCCGCGGAGGCCCTGCTGCGACTCGAGCACCCTGAACGTGGCCTGCTCAGCCCGGCCGAGTTCATCGACGTGGCCGAGGACAGCGAGCTGATCGTGCCGATCGGCGGCTGGGTGCTGCAGGAGGCGACGCGGCAGCTCGCTCGGTGGCAGGAGATCCGTCCGGGCACCCAGATGTCGGTGAACGTCTCACCGCGCCAGGTCCGGCACCTGGCCGTCCGGGACCAGGTCGTCTCGGCGCTGGCCGCGTCCGGGCTCCGGGCCAGGGACCTGCACCTCGAGATCACCGAGCGGGTGCTGCTGGACGCGAACGAGGACATGCTGGCCGAGTTGCGGGACATTACGTCCGAGGGCTGCGGGCTGGCGATCGACGACTTCGGCACCGGGTACTCGTCGCTGGCATACCTCACCCGGTTCCCGGTGACCCAGCTCAAGATCGACCGGAGCTTCGTGTCGGGGCTCGGCCGGCGCGAGCAGGACACGGCCGTCGTCGAGGCGATCATCGGGCTGGCCCGCGCGCTCGGGCTGGTGACCGTGGCCGAGGGGGTCGAGACCGCCGAGCAGCTCGGGCTGCTCAAGGAGATGGGCTGCACACGCGCGCAGGGCTACCTGATCGGTCGGCCCATGACCGGGGAGCGGCTCACCGCGCTGCTCGAGGAGTGAGCCGCGCGGCTCGGTAGCCCGGTAGCCCAGTGGCTAAAAGTAGTACGGGAACGCCGACCAGTCCGGGTCTCGACGCTCGAGGAACGCGTCGCGACCTTCGACGGCCTCGTCGGTCATGTAGGCCAGGCGGGTCGCCTCACCGGCGAACACCTGCTGGCCGGCGAGCCCGTCGTCGGCGAGGTTGAACGCGAGCTTGAGCATCCGCACGGCCTGCGGCGACTTGCCGGCGATCGTGCGGGCGTACTCCAGCGCGAGGCCCTCGAGGTCCGCGTGCTCGGCGACCTCGTTGATCGCGCCCCACCGCTCGGCGTCCGTCGACGTGTAGGTCCGGGCGAGGAAGAAGATCTCCCTGGCCCGCTTCTGGCCGACCTGGCGGGCCAGCAGCGCGGAGCCGTACCCCGCGTCGAACGAGCCCACGTCCGCGTCGGTCTGCTTGAACATCCCGTGCTCCCGGCACGCGATCGTCAGGTCGGCGACCACATGCAGCGAGTGCCCGCCGCCGGCGGCCCAGCCGTCCACCACTGCGACGACCACCTTCGGCATGGTGCGGATGAGGCGCTGCACCTCGAGGATGTGCAGCCGGCCGGCCCGAGCCGCATCCAGCGGGTCGGACTCGCCGGTCCCGGTCGCGTACCGGTAGCCATCCCTGCCGCGCACCCGCTGGTCGCCACCCGAGCAGAACGCCCAGCCGCCGTCCTTCGGGCTCGGGCCGTTGCCGGTCAGGAGGACGACCCCCACGTCCGGGCTCATCCGGGCGTGGTCGAGCACGCGGTACAGCTCGTCGACGGTGTGCGGCCGGAACGCGTTGCGCACCTCGGGCCGGTCGAACGCGACCCGCACCACCGGCAGGTCCCGCTCGGTTGCCGTCGCGTCGCCGCTCGCCGGCCCGGCGTTCCGGAGCACGCCTCGGTGGTACGTGATGTCCGTGAGGTCCGCGAAGCCGTCGACCTCTCGCCAGCGCTGCGGGTCGAACGTCTCGGAGACCTTGCGGGGCAGTGCACTCATGGGCGCCAGCGTAGGGGCGCGGTCACGGGCCCGTCGGGTCGTCACAACCCGCCGCCCGGCCCCTCGGCCCCGGCCTGCTCGCCCGACCGAGGCCGGCCCCGCCCGGCCCGCCACGTGGCCCCTCGACTCCGGCCTGCTCGCCCGACCGAGGCCGGCCCCGCCCGGCCCGCCGCCCGGCCCCTCGACCCCCGGCCTGCTCGCCCGATCGGCCCCGCCCCCGCGCGGCCCGCCACGTGGCCCCTCGGGCTCGGTGCCGACCCGGGCACTACCGTGTCGCTGTGCACTCCGAGGCGACCTGGGTCTACCGGCTGGGGCTGCGGACCCGGTTCCGTGGTCTGACCTCGCGCGACGGGGTGCTCGTGCGCGGTGACGCCGGCTGGGGCGAGTTCGCGCCGTTCTGGGACTACGACGACGTCGCGGCGCGCGCCTGGTGGGCCTCCGCTCGCGAGGCCGCCGACCACGGTTGGCCCACCCCGGTCCGCGACGCGGTGCCGGTGAACGTCACCGTGCCGGCCGTCGACCCCGAGACCGCTCGCCGCCTCGTGCTCACGTCCGGGGGCTGCCGCACCGCGAAGGTCAAGGTGGCCGAGGTCGGCCAGGACCTCGGTGACGAGGTCGCGCGGCTCGAGGCGGTCCGCGACGCGCTCGGCCCGGGCGGCGCGATCCGGATCGACGTGAACGGGCGCTGGGACCTCGCCACGGCCCTCCAGCGACTACCGGTCCTCGACCGCGCGGCCGGTGGCCTGGAGTACGTCGAGCAGCCGTGCGCGACGGTCGAGGACCTGGCGGCGGTGCGTCGCGCGCTCGACGTGCCGGTCGCGGCCGACGAGTCGGTGCGCCGCGCCGAGGACCCGCTCGCGGTGGCCCGGGCGGGCGGCGCCGACGTGCTGGTGCTCAAGGTCGCGCCGTTGGGCGGGGTGTCCGCCTGCCTGAGGCTCGCGGAGCAGACCGGGCTGCCGGTCGTGGTCTCCTCGGCGCTCGAGACCTCCGTCGGGCTGGCGGCGGGCGTGGCGCTCGCGGCGGCGCTGCCCGAGCTGCCGTATGCGTGCGGGCTCGCGACGGCGCAGCTTCTCGCCGACGACGTGGTGGCCGAGCCGCTCACCCCGGTCGACGGAGCGATCCGCGTCCGCGCCGTCAGTCCCGAGCGGGCTCTGCTGGCCACCCACGCCGCGGACGACGAGCTCACGGCGCGGTGGGCGGCCCGGGTGGCCCGGGTCGTAGGTGTGGCGGCATGACCGGACCGAGGGATGGCGCGATGAACAGCCCGCTCGACAGCCCGCTCGACAGCCCGCTCGACAGCGCCAGGAACCCGTCGACCCAGGCGGCGCGGGTCCTGGTCCAGGCGCTGGCCGGGTTGGGCGTCCGCGATGTGGTGCTCGCACCCGGCTCGCGCAGCGCACCGCTGGCGTATGCCGTCGCCGAGGCGGCCCTCGCGGACGACGACCCGACCCGCGACCCGAACGCGCCGCGGCTGCGTCTGCACGTCAGGATGGACGAACGGGTGGCCGGTTTCGTCGCCCTCGGCCTGGCCCGCGCGGCCAGGCGCAGCGGAGACCAGCGGCCCGTGGCCGTGATCACCACGTCGGGCACGGCGGTCGCCCATCTGCTCCCCGCGGCGCTCGAGGCGGCGCACTCCGGTCTGCCGCTGCTGTTCCTGACCGCCGATCGCCCGCACGAGCTGCGCGGCACCGGTGCGAACCAGACGACGCATCAGGTCGGGCTGCTCGAGCCCGCGGTGCGGATCACGTTCGACGTGCCTGCGCCGTGTGGTCGACCTGACGAGGATCGGGACGTCCGCAACGTCGTCTCCCGTGCCGTCGGCGTCGCGCTCGGCAGCCGCGATCACAACCCCGGACCCGTGCACGTCAACCTCGCCTTTCGGGAGCCACTGGTGCCCACGGGGCCGTGGCCCGCTCCGTCGACCGACGGGCTGACCCGGGTGCACGCGCACCCCGGGACGCCGGCCGGCATCGAGCTGGCGGCGTTCTCCGACGCGAATCGTCCGGTGTCGGCATCCGACGGTGTGCGCACCGTCGTGGTCGCGGGCGACGACGCAGGGGTGGAGGCGTCGGTGGTCGCCCATGCGAACGAGTGGCCGTTGCTGGCCGAACCCTCGGCGCGGGTCGGCGGTGGCCCCAACCGCATCCCCGTGTACCGGCTGCTGCTGGACGGCACGACGCTCGCGTCCGAGGTTCAACGCGTGGTGGTGCTCGGCCGGCCGACCCTGTCGCGACCGGTGCAGGCGTTGCTGGCGCGTCCCGACGTCGAGGTCTGGGTCGTGGCGGAGCGCGGCCGGGACTGGACTGACGCGGCGCGACGCGCGGACCTGGTGGTGCCGGGAGTGCCCGGTCAGCTGATGCGCGGCAATCTCGGCCGTGGCATGGGCTGGCTGCCGCGATGGCAGGAGGCCGGGCGGGCGGCCGCGCGTGCCGTGGCCGACGTGCTCATCGGCGAGCAGGGGGCGGACAGTGGCCCGCTGGTCGCCGCACTGCTCGCGGCCGAGCTCGGCCCGGGGGACGTGCTCGTGGTCGGCGCGAGCAACCCGGTCCGCGATCTCGACCTCGTGGCTGCCTGGGACGACCCGCCGCTCGTGGTCGCCAACCGGGGGCTCGCCGGGATCGACGGCACGGTGTCCACGGCAACGGGGCTCGCGCTGGGGCTCGGCCGTCCGGTCCGGGTGTACCTCGGTGATCTCGCGTTCCTGCACGACGTCGGCGGGCTCCTCTCGCCGCCTGGCGAGGAACGTCCGGACCTGCAGGTGATCGTGGCCGACGACCGCGGCGGGTCGATCTTCGCGACGCTCGAGCACGGCGATCCCGCGCTGGCCCCGCTCGCCGAACGGGTCATGACGACGCCGCACGATGCGGACATCGCGGCTCTCTGTGCCGGCTACGGCGTGCCCCACCGGGCCGTCTCCGCCGCCCAGCTGCCTGCGGCCCTCCGCGACCCCGTGCACGGCACGAGCGTTCTCCAGGTGCACGTCGACCGGAGCCGCCGGCGCGAGCTCGCGGCGCGGCTGTCCGAGTCGGTGCGGTCCGCGGTCGACTGACCGTCCGGCCCAGCCGGGTCCGCCTCGCCGGCTCAGCCACTCCCGCCTCGGCCGTTCTGCCGCTCAGCCGCGTCCGCCTCGGCCGCTCAGCCGCTCGCCCGGGTCCGCTTCGCCTCCTTCCCAGAGCGTTCGGTCCCGCCACGAGCCTCCTGTCACCCTCCCCGACCGGTCTCTCAGGAGACTCCCAGGTCGACCCCAGCGGGTGATCAGCGGGCTGAGGTCTCCTAGAGGTCGAAGGAGGTCGACAATGCACCCGTCCGAGAGGCCCGAGAACGGCCAGCCCATGCGCCCGCAGACCGCGGCTCCGTGGGTGGCGCCGTCCGGCGTCGTCCAGACCGTCGCGCCGACCGCGCAGACGACCCCGCCCCTGGCCAGCTACCCGCCGGTGGCGCCCCAGTACCCGTATGGCTCGCCTACGGGTCAGGGCGCGAACACCTACGGCCCGTACCCGCCTGCGCCGCCCGCCCCGCCGGCAGGTGGTGGTGAGCCCCCGCTCGGCTCCGAGCAGCCGGTCGGGCAGACTCCGCCGCCGCCGCGCCGCAACCGTCTCTGGTTGCCGATCGTGTCCGCGGCCGCAGGTGCCGCGGTGCTCGCGAGCTTCGGGACGGCCGGCCTGCTGGGTGCGTTCGAGCCGCAGAACACCACCTCGGTGTCCCTCGCGTCGCTGGACGACACGGGGACCTCGAGCGTCCCGGTGTCGAGCTCGAGCGCCGCCGCTCCGGACTGGGAGGCAGTCGCGGCGGCGGTTCGTCCGTCCGTGGTGGCGATCGAGGTGCAGATCCAGGGCGGCACCGCTGAGGGGTCGGGCGTGATCATCGACTCGAGCGGCAACATCGTGACCAACAACCACGTGGTCGCCGACGCCGTTCAGGGTGGCATCACCGTGACGCTGTCCGACGGGCGGGTCTACTCCGCGACCGTGGTCGGCACCGACCCGACGACGGACCTTGCCGTCATCGCGCTGACCGACCCGCCGAGCGACCTGGTGCCGGCCAGCATCGGTGACTCCGACCAGGTGCAGGTCGGCGAGGCCGTCATGGCCGTGGGCAACCCGCTCGGTCTGTCGAGCACCGCGACCACGGGCATCGTCTCCGCGATCGATCGCCCGGTCTCCACATCGGACGGCAGCAGCACGACGGTCGTCACCAACGCGATCCAGATCGACGCCGCCATCAACCCGGGCAACAGTGGTGGCCCGCTGTTCAACAGCTCGGGCGAGGTCATCGGCATCACGTCGTCGATCGCGTCGCTGTCGCAGTCGTCGGGCTCGATCGGGCTGGGCTTCGCGATCCCGTCGAACCTGGTCGATCGCGTCGCGGCCGAGCTGCTCGACTCCGGCACGGCGTCGCACGCCTTCCTGGGCGTCTCGCTGAGTGACGGCACGGCGACCGCCGATGGCGTGACGCGGCGCGGTGCGGTGATCGAGCAGATCACCCAGGGCTCGCCCGCGGACGACGCCGGCCTCCAGGTCGGCGACGTGATCGTGGCGATCGACAGCAACCCGGTGAACGGCGCCGAGTCACTCACCGGTTATGTGCGCGAGCTGGCCTCCGGTCAGAGCGCGACTCTCACAGTGGTCCGCGGAGGCTCGGCGTTCGACGTCGATGTCACCTTCGCGGCGCTCAGCTCCGGCTCTCAGTGACGTTGCCCTGAGGAGCCTGCCCCGGGGCAGAAGGGCTTGAGGAGGCCCTACCGGACACCTGCCCCCTAACCTCGGGCCGGGATGCGCGCGGCATCCCGGCCCGAGGTGTACCTGGCCCCGAGTCTGTGGTGTCGCCCTGGGGTGTGCCCGGCCTCGAGTCCTGTGGTGTCGCCTGAAGCGCCGGGCCGCGAGTCGAGCGGCCCCAGACCCCAGCGACGCCCCTTCAGCCCGTGCGTTCGAGGTCGGCGACGGGATCGCCGGTAGGCACGCTGAAGGCGCGTCCGTAGGGGTCGCGGAACTCGTAGCGCCGCGGTTCGGCCCACACGCCGTCTCCCGGTCTTGCCGGGGGCCCGAGGCGTGTGATCGCGAGGTCGTGGGCGTGCACCGTGTGGTGGTGGTGCGAGCAGAGCAGGACTCCGTTCTCAAGATCCGTCGGCCCGCGGTCGCGATCCCACCAGCGGATGTGGTGGATCTCGCAGTAGGCGGCCGGCACGTCGCAGCCGTTCCAGCCACAGCCGCGATCCCGGACGATGATCGCGCGGCGCTGTGCCGCCGTGAACAACCGCTCGGTTCGTCCAGCGTCCAGCGGAGTCGAGTCCGCGTCGAGCACCAGGCGGCCGATCTCGGAGTCGCAGAGGAACCGGCCGAGCTCGCTCATCGGCAGCACCGTGCCGTCGTCCAGCAAGGCAGGCTCGGTCTCCGCCGTCGGCGCGCGGCGCGCGGCGACCTCGGCCACGGTCTCGGCCGGGACCAGCACGCACACGGTTGGCCGGACGGACCGCCCGCTCACCCGCGAGTCGGCGTCCCGCTGCACGTCGTCCCAGGCCTGTGCGGCCGACGGTTCCGCCGGACGCCCGGTCCGCCGGACTCCGGCGGTTCCGCTGGTGCCACGCTCGACGGCGGCGACGAGGGCGTCGGCGTCAGCCTGCTCCTTGCTGCGTTCGGCGTCCGGCGCGATGCCCATCCCGTCCAGCGCGGCACGCAGGGCGGCCCCCGCGACCCGGTCGAGGCGCCCGCGCACGTGGGTACCGTCGGGGCGCTGGGTGAGGATGAGGAAGCGGGCCGCTCGCTGGGCGGCGTGGTCGCGCTCGACGGACGTCGGGTCCCATCGGGCGACCATCCGGTCGGTTGCGGCGGCGAAGTCCCGCAACGGCAGACGCTCGGCCATCCGCACCAGCTCCGCCTGGGTCTCCGGCTCGGCCAGTCGTCGTTGAGCGTTCTCCCCGGCGCGCGCGTTGGCTCGGGCGAGGGCGTCGGCGTGCGCCAGGGGGAGTCGGCCGTCACCGACCGCCTGCTCGACTGCAGGCATCGCCTCGAGCGCGTCTGCGAGCCGGATCTCACGCCGGGCTTCGCCGAGTCCGGTGCGCGCCTGCCTGGCGCGAGCGGCCACGAGGTCGCGGTCTCCCGGGCGGATCGCCGTGCCCTCGTCCCGCTCGGCGACAAGGAGCCGCGACCGGGCCATCGCAAGGGCCCCGGACGCACGCTCGAGCTCTCGCAGCGCCGCGGCGCGATCCGCCGCGGTCCAGTCCGCACAGCGCGTGCAGGCTGCCGCGAGGGCCCGAGCCGCTGACGTGAGCGAGGCGGCCGCTCCCGCCCCGCCCGCGGTCGTCGGCACCGCAGCGGTCTCCAGAGGTGTCGGGAGGGCAGTCTGCTGCGGAACGGAACGGTGATGCGTCGGCGTTCCCGGCCGGCCCGTCGGAGCGAACCCACCCTCGCTGGGTGCAGGGCCGGCGACAGCCCACCCGGGGAGCTGCGCGCGCGGGCTGTCGAACATGTGTTCGAGCCTAGCGGTCAGCAACAGGCGTGTCAAGATCGATAGTGCCTCTGACCTGGGCTTTCATCCACTGTCGCCGCTGAAGGTGCCGCGTCCACAGATGGGTCGGACCTCGCGTCCGGTCGGTCCGGGGCCCATGTGGACGAGCGGACCTGGACCCGGCCCTGGCGCGTCCGGCGGGGGCGCGCCCCGTGGCCCCAGCCAGCACCTCGCACCGCCCGCGCCTCACCGCCGCAAGCGCCG
>NZ_JAOVZU010000015.1:61391-62421 GCF_025717005.1 Actinotalea endophytica | reverse complement strand
ACCAGCGACGAGACCCGCGCCGCGGCCTACCCTGCCTGGCTACACCACTACAACCACCACCGACCCCACACCGGCATCGGCGGCGCCGTCCCCTCAGACCGCGTTCACAACCTCACGAGGAACTACAGCTAGCCGGGCAGCGACCGGCGCGCGGTGTCGACCCGACCGGCCGGTGCGACCTGCACGTAGGCGGCGAGCACGGCTGCGCCCGCCCCGTGCGGACCGACGACCACCGGGTGCAGCTCGACGCTGCGCAGGTCGGGCAGGTCGTCGGCCATCACGGCCAGCCGGGCGAGCACGTCCTCGAGCGCGGGCACGTCGAGCTCGGGCAGGCCGCGGTAGCCGAACAGGCGTGGCGCGGTGCGCACCGACCGCACCATCTCCGCGACGTCGGCGTCGGACAGCGGCGCGACGCCGTAGCTGATGTCACCGAGCAGGTCGACGGCGTCACCGGCCAGGCCGAACGACACCACCGGACCGAACCGTGGGTCCTCGGTCGAGCGCAGCACGCACGATGCGCCGGTCGGTGCCATCCGTTGCACCCGCCACGGGCCGGCCTCCGGGTGCTGCACCCGCACGGCCGCCATCGCCTCACGCAGCGCGGTCGGGTTCGGCAGGTCGAGCCGCACCCCACCCAGGTCGACCCGGTGCCGCAGGGCCGGGTTCATCGCCGTGAGCGCGACCGGCCAGCCCACGCGCTCGGCGGCGGCCACGGCCGCATCGACGTCGAGCACGACCTCGCTCGGCCACACGGGCACGCCGTAAGAGGCCAGCAGGTCCACTGCCTCGTCCGGGGCGAGCTCGACGGGCTCCGGGTCACCACCGCCACCGACCACGAGCCGGCCCAGCGCAGCGTCGACCAGGGTGCGCGCTGCGGACCGGTCGAGCCCACCGGGGTTCAGGGGCACGCCGTGGTCGGTGGCCCGCCACGCGGAGTACCGGGTCGCGGGCGGGGGGGGGGGCCCGGGGGGGGGGGGGGGGGGGGGGGCGGGGGCGGGGCGGGGGGGGGGCCCGGGGGGGCCCGGGGGGG
>NZ_JAOVZU010000015.1:0-61381 GCF_025717005.1 Actinotalea endophytica | reverse complement strand
GGCCCCCGGGGGTGGGGGCCCCGCCCCGCGGAGTACCGGGTCGCGGCCGCGAGCGCGGCCACGGCGTCCTCCGGGGTGGCGAAGGCCGGGACGGTCCGCGGGACGCCACCGGCGTCGCTCGAGGTCAGGTCGGGGGTGAGCCCGCTCAACCCCAGCACGACGGCCACCGTGGTCGGCCCGGCCGCCGACCGGCGGGCGATCGCCGCGGCGATCCGCGGGTCGGGCGCGCCGAGCGTGGGCACGTGAACCACGATCACCGCGTCGCAGGTCCCCGCGCGGTAGACCTCGTCGAGCTGGGCCTCGAGGCTCGCCAGGTCGTCCGTGCCGTGCCCACCCCCCGGCAGGATGGCGCGCTGGGTGCAGACCGTGAGCCCGGCCGAGGCGGCGGCCTCCGCGGTGAGCGCGGCCAGGGCGCCGGAGCCGGCGAGCACCGCGACCCGCCGGCCGGTCGGCAGCGGCTGGGCGGCGAGCAGCTGGGCCACGTCGAGCAGCTGGTGCTGGCTGTCCACCCGGATCACACCCGACTGGCGCAGCAGCTCGTCGAGGGCGCGGCGCGGCACCCGGGTGCGCCGCAGCGCGTGCCCCGCCGGCACGACGTGCCCCGAGCGCCCGGCGGTCACGACGACCACCGGCATCGTCATCGACAGCCGCCGCGCGACCCGGGCGAACTTGCGCGGGTTGCCGATCGACTCGAGGTAGAGCCCGGCGACCGAGCTCGCGTCGTCGGTGACCAGGAACTGCATCATGTCGTTGCCCGACACGTCCGCCCGGTGACCGGCCGAGACGAACGTCGACAGGCCGAGCCCGCGCCGCCTCGCCGACCCGAGCAACCCCACGGCGAGCGGCGCCGACTGGCAGAACAGGGCCACGCGGCCGGGGGTGGGCGGTTCGGTGGCCAGCGAGGCGTTGACGGTCCGCCCGGTCCCGCCACCACGCCAGAACCCGAACGATGACGGCCCGAGCACCCGCATCCCCGCGCCGTGCGCCGCCCGCAGCAGCGCCCGCTGCCGGTCCAGCCCGTCGGCCCCCGTCTCGGCGAAGCCGCCGGAGATCACCACGAGCCCGTGCGCACGCAACCGGGCGCAGGCCCGGACGACGTGCGCGGCCCGTGCGGCGGGCACCGAGAGCACGACGAGGTCGACCTGGTCCAGCGCGCCGAGGTCGGTCGTCTCCAGCCCTGGCACCTCCAGGCCCACGAGGTGCACCGTCGGTCCGTCCGCGGGTGCCGCCAGGTGGCGGGCGACGGCGGCGGCCAGGCCCGGGTCCGCGCCCGGCCCGGGCTCGGCGACCACGACGACCGAACGCGGCGAGAGCAGCCCGGACATGCTCAGCGCCTCGGCCCGCTGCTCGCGCTCGGCCATCACGCGCAACGACGTCGCCGTCGGGTCGATGCCGAAGTCGACCTGCAGGACGCCGTCCTCGAGCCGCTGCGAGACCCCGTAGCCCGCCTCACGGAACACCGCCAGCATCTTGCCGTTGTGCGGCAGCACCTCGGCGGTGAAGCGTCTGATGCCTCGCTCCCGGGCGGCCGCAGCGAGGTGCTCGAGCAGCACGGAGCCGAGTCCGCGGCCCTGATGGGCGTCGGAGACGTTGAACGCGACCTCGGCGTCGTCCTCGCCGATCCGGTCGTACCGGGCCACCGCGAGGATCCGCTCCAGGTCGCCCTCGGTGCTCACCGCCACGAACGCCACCCGGTCGTTGTGGTCGACGTGCGTGAACCGGTGCAGGTCGGCGTCGCCGAGCCGCTCCATCGGTGCGAAGAACCGGAAGACCGTCGACTGCTGGGACTGGCCCATGTGGAACGCCTGCAGCGCGTCGGCGTCCTCGGGGCGGATCGGACGGACGTGGGCGGTTCCGCCGTCCCTCAGGACGACGTCGGCCTCCCAGTGCCTCGGGTACCCAGGCTCCACCCGGCCAGGCTAGCCAGCCGCGCGCCCCGGCGGGCAGGGTCTCCGCGCGCCTCGCCGGTGCACGGCCGCGGTCGGGCGAGAATGGACCGTCCCGGGTCCGGTCGACCGGGACCGACCACCGCCGAACCGAGGGAGCCCGATGGCCCGCCGTCGCGACCAGCGCGACCCGGAGACCTCCGACGTCGCCGAGACGATCGTCGACATCGACGTCGCCGCGGAGATGGAGGGCTCGTTCCTCCAGTACGCGTACTCGGTGATCTACGCGCGGGCGCTGCCCGACGCGCGCGACGGCCTCAAGCCCGTGCAGCGACGGATCCTCTACCAGATGGCCGAGATGGGCCTGCGTCCCGACCGGCCGTACGTGAAGAGCGCGCGTGTCACGGGCGAGGTGATGGGCAAGCTCCACCCGCACGGGGACCAGGCCATCTACGACGCCCTGGTGCGGATGGCCCAGCCGTTCGCGCTACGGCTGCCGCTGGTCGACGGCCACGGGAACTTCGGTTCGCTCGACGACGGCCCCGCGGCGCCGCGATACACCGAGGCGCGCCTCGCCCCGGCCGCGATGGCGATGGTCGGGGGGCTCGACGAGAACGTCGTCGACCTGGTGCCGAACTACGACAACAAGCTCACCCAGCCCGAGGTCCTTCCGGCGGCGATCCCAAACCTCCTGGTCAACGGTGCGGCCGGGATCGCGGTCGGCATGGCGACGAACATGGCGCCGCACAACCTCGTCGAGGTCGTCGCGGCGGCCCGCCACCTGGTGGCGCACCCCGACGCGACCCTCGAGGACCTGATGCGGTTCGTCCCGGGGCCGGACCTGCCGACCGGCGGCAAGATCGTGGGCCTGGAGGGGGTGCGTGACGCCTACCGGGCCGGTCGCGGCACGTTCCGGACCCGCGCCACCGCACGGATCGAGAACGTCACGCCCAAGCGCAAGGGCATCGTCGTCACCGAGCTGCCGTACATGGTCGGCCCCGAGCGCGTGATCGAGAAGATCAAGGAGGGTGTCCAGGCCAAGCGCCTCCAGGGGATCTCCGCGGTGATCGACCTCACCGACCGCCAGCACGGGCTGCGCCTCGTGGTCGAGGTGAAGTCGGGCTTCAACCCGGACGCCGTGCTCGAGCAGCTGTACAAGCACACCCCGATGGAGGACTCGTTCGGGATCAACAACGTCGCCCTGGTCGACGGCCAGCCGCGCACGCTGGGCCTGCGTGAGCTGCTCGTGGTCTGGGTGGAGCACCGCCTCGCGGTGGTTCGCCGCCGTTCGCAGTACCGGCTGGACCGGCGGCGCGAACGCCTGCACCTCGTCGAGGGCCTGCTCATCGCGATCGTCGACATCGACGAGGTCATCCAGGTGATCCGCACGTCGGACACCGCGGACGTGGCGCGCGAGCGGCTCATGGGGGTCTTCGACCTGTCGCAGGCCCAGGCCGAGTACATCCTCGAGCTGCGGCTGCGCCGCCTGACCAGGTTCTCGACCCTGGAGCTCGAGCGCGAGGCCGACGAGCTTCGCGAGGAGATCGCCGAGCTCGAGTCGATCCTGGGCGACGACGCGAGACTGCGCACCGTGGTCAGCGACGAGATGGCCGAGGTCGCCCAGGTGTACGGCACCCCGCGGCGCACGATCCTGCTCGAGCACGCCGGCGGAGCGGGGGTCGTCGGCGAGAAGGCGGCGCCGCGGTCGGCGGCCGCGTCGCTCGAGATCGCGGACGTCCCGTGCCTCGCCCTGCTCTCGGGCACGGGCCTGCTGGCCCGCACCGCGGACGACGTCGCGCCGACCCGGGAGGGGCGCCGTTCCGCGCACGACGTGGTGATCGCCGCCGTCGCGACGACCACGCGCAGCGACATCGGCGCGGTGACCTCGCAGGGCCGCGTGCTGCGGATCGGCGTGGTCGACCTCCCTGCGCTGCCACCCACCGACGGCCCGCCGTCGCTCTCCGGCGGGGTCCCGGTCTCCGAGCTGCTGCCGCTCGAGCGCGGCGAGCGGGTCGTCGGCCTGACTGCGCTCGGGCCGGACGCGCCGACCCTCGCCCTCGGCACGGCGTCGGGCGTGGTCAAGCGGGTGGCGAAGGATGCACCGCCGAACCGCGACGCGTGGGAGGCCATCTCGCTCAAGGACGGCGACGAGGTGGTCGGCGCGGTCCCGGTGGACGACGACGACGAGCTCGTCCTGATCTCCTCCGACGCGCAGCTGCTCCGCTTCGCCGCGTCGGCGGTGCGCCCGCAGGGCCGCGCGGCCGGCGGGATGGCCGGGATCAAGCTCTCGGCCGGTGCCACCGTCGTGTTCGCCGGCGTGGTGCGCGCGGGCACCGACGCGCTCGTGGTGACGGTCGCCGGGGCCTCGGACGCGCTGCCCGGCACCCAGGCAGGGTCGGCCAAGGTGAGCCCGTTCGAGGTCTTCCCGGCCAAGGGGCGCGCCACCGGTGGCGTCCGCGCCCAGCGGTTCCTGCGCGGCGAGGACGCGCTGATCCTCGCGTGGGTCGGCGCGGCACCGGCGCGCGCCTGCGGGTCGGCGGGCCAGGCCGTCGAGCTCCCGGCCGTGGACCAGCGCCGCGACGGTTCGGGCACGTCGTTGTCGGCGCCCGTGCACGCCGTCGGCTGACGCCGCACGTCGATCCGAACCTCGCCGGGCCCGGCGGGGGCCTCCCCGCGCCCGAGGCGTCAGATCTCGACGCTGTAGAGCACCGAGCCGTGGGTGCGCTCGTAGCCGAGGCGCTGGTAGAAGCCGAGCGCGCCGCTCGGGTTGTCGGCGTCGACGTCGAGGGTCGCGTAGGGCATGCCGCCCTCGCGGTAGCGCCGCATCGCCTCGACGAGCAGTGCCGAGGCGAGGCCCCGCTGGCGCCACGGGCGGAGCACGCCGAGCAGCGCCGTGACGCCGCTGTCGAACCCCTGCAGCTCGGCACCGACGCGCTCGGACATCAGGTAGCCGACCACCGTGCCCGCGTCGTCGAGAGCGACGAGGCTCCACTCGTGCACGGAGTGCGGACCCTGCCACCAGGTCTGCCAGGTCTCGGCGCTGTGCGGCTGCGAGCCCCAGTGGTCGCGGAACGCCTCGTTGTGAGCCAGCCGGACGAGGTCGTCGAGCTCGGCCGACCAGGTCTCGACCCGAGCGCCCTCGGGCAACGGCGCCTCGGGCAGCGGCTGCGCCAGGTCCCTGCGCATGTCGGTGTACCAGCGGATCGGGCTGAACCCGGCGGCCGCGTACAGCTGCCGTCGCGCGCGCGCCGACTCGTCGACGTAGGCGGCGAGCCGGGCCGGCCCGGTGCGACCGCTCGCGGCGAGCATCTGGCGCCCGCGCCCCTCCATCCACGCGACCAGCGCACGCCCGAAGCCGCCGCCACGCCACTCCGGGTGGACGCCACCGTCCAGGAAGGCACGCAGGCACGTCTCGTCGCCCGGCCGCACCTCGACCAGGCCGTACGCCCGGAGCTGACCTGTGTGGTCGACACCCGCGAGCGAGTCGGTCGGCAGCGCGTGGCCGGGCATCCGGAGCCACATCGCGACCTCGGCCTCGGACGACCGGCGCGGTACCCCGTCGGCCACCTCGAGCGCGCCGATGAGCCGATGCAGCTGAGGAACGTCGTCCATGGTCAGCGGGCGCCACGTCAGCCCCAGGTGCGGTGACGGGAGCTCGAGCACCGCGGGTGCGTCCGCGCGGTCCGCGATCGGGCCCGACACGTCGGTTCCGGCTCGGTGCACGCGACTCACGGAGAACAACCTAGGCCCTACGACCCCTCGCACCTGACATCCGCCCGAGCGACGGACACCCGTTCCGGTGACTCACGCGTCGATCGCCGCCCGGTCCAGGTTGGCGGCACCGGCCACGATGAAGTCGCGCCGCGGGGCGACCTCCGAGCCCATCAGCAGCTCGAAGACCTGCTCGGCCGCGGCTGCGTCGCGCGCCGTGACCCGTCGCAGCGTGCGGTGGCGAGGGTCCATCGTCGTCTCGGCGAGCTGGTCGGCGTCCATCTCACCCAGGCCCTTGTACCGCTGGATGTCGTCCTTGTAGCGCTTGCCGGCCCGGTCGAGCCGCTTCAGCGTCTGGGCGAGCTCGGCCTCGGAGTAGGTGTACAGGTACTCGTTCTTGGCCTTGCCGGCACCGATCACCTCGACCCGGTGCAGTGGCGGCACGGCCGCGTACACCCGGCCCGCGTCGATCATCGGGCGCATGTAGCGGAAGAACAGCGTGAGCAGCAGCGTGCGGATGTGTGCGCCGTCCACGTCCGCGTCGGTCATCAGCACGACCTTGCCGTAGCGGGCCTGCTCGAGGTCGAAGCTCCGACCCGAACCGGCACCGATCACCTGGATGATCGCGGCGCACTCGGCGTTGCGAAGCATGTCCGAGACCGATGCCTTCTGGACGTTGAGGATCTTGCCGCGGATCGGCAGCAGGGCCTGGAAGTCGGAGGTTCGCGCGAGCTTGGCCGTGCCGAGCGCGCTGTCTCCCTCGACGATGAACAGCTCCGACCGGTCCACGTCGTCGCTGCGGCAGTCGGCGAGCTTCGCCGGCAGTGCCGAGGTCTCCAGGGCGTTCTTCCGCCGGGAGATCTCCTTCTGCTTGCGGGCGGACAACCGTGCCCGCATCTCCGCCACGACCTTGTCCAGCACGAGCGCGGACTGCGTCTTGAGGTCCCGCTTCGTGGCCGTGAGCAGCGCGGTCAGCTCGGACTCGACGACCTTCGCGACCACCTGGCGCACCGGTCCGGTGCCGAGCACCTCCTTGGTCTGGCCCTCGAACTGGGGCTCGGCCAGCCGGACCGTGAGCACGGCCGTGAGGCCGGCCATGATGTCGTCCTTGTCGATCCGCTCGCTGGTGTCCTTCGTCGAGACCTTGAGCCGGCGCGCGTTCACCTCGACCTGCTTGCGCAGCGTCTTGACCAGGGCCTGCTCGAAGCCCGCGAGGTGGGTCCCGCCCTTCGGGGTGGAGATGATGTTCACGAAGCTGCGGACCTCGGTCTCGTAGCCGGTCCCCCAGCGCAGCGCGACGTCCACGACGCACTCCCGCTCGACCTCGGCGGAGACCAGGTGGCCCCGCGAGTCCAGCACCGGGACGGTCTCGGTGAACGTGCCCGACCCGGTCAGCCGCCACGTGTCGGTCAGCGGCGTGTCGGGCGCCAGGAAGTCGACGAAGTCCACGGCGCCGCCCTCGTGGACGAACTCCTCGATGTGGGTGCCGTGCTCCCCCGGCGTGCCCGGCAGGCGGCGCTCGTCGTGCACGGCGACCTTCAGGCCCGGCACCAGGAACGTCGTCTGGCGAACCCGGCCGACGAGGTCCTCGTAGGAGAACTGGGCGGTCTTCGGGAACACCTGCCGGTCCGGCCAGAAGCGGATCCGGGTGCCGGTCACACCGCGAGCGACCTTGCCACCCTTGACGAGCTCGGAGTGGTCCACGAACGGGGTGAACGACGCGTCCGGGTCCGGCCCGGTGGCCGGGTCGGCGAACGTGCCCGGCTCGCCGCGGTGGAAGGTCATCCGGTGCGTGCGACCGCTGCGGTCCACCTCGACGTCGAGCCGCTGGGACAGCGCGTTCACGACGCTCGCACCCACGCCGTGCAGACCGCCCGAGGCCGCGTACGACCCGCCGCCGAACTTCCCACCCGCGTGGAGCTTGGTGAAGACGACCTCGACGCCGGTCAGGCCCGTCTTCGGCTCGACGTCGACCGGGATGCCACGACCGTCGTCGCGGACCTCGACCGAGCCGTCCGCGTGCAGCAGCACGTCGATCCGGCCGCAGTGTCCTCCGAGCGCCTCGTCGACGGCGTTGTCGACGATCTCCCACACGCAGTGCATGAGGCCGCGACCGTCGGTGGTGCCGATGTACATGCCCGGTCGCTTGCGCACCGCCTCCAGCCCCTCGAGGACCGAGAGGTGGCGTGCGGTGTAGCTCTGCTCGGACAGCGTGCTCGTCACTCGAAGGAGGGTAGACGAGCGGGCCGACCTGCTCCGGGAGGCGCGACGCGTTCACCTCGGGGACACCAGATC
This sequence comes from Actinotalea endophytica, assembly GCF_025717005.1. Lineage (GTDB taxonomy): Bacteria > Actinomycetota > Actinomycetes > Actinomycetales > Cellulomonadaceae > Actinotalea. The sequence continues at coordinate 53,489 of NZ_JAOVZU010000015.1, read as the reverse complement.
AGACTCAGCGGTGCCGTGCTGGACCACACGGTGGACGGTCGCTACGCGGACAGCGAACCTCACGCGCTGGAAACGTCTCCGACACGATCCTCGTGCTTCCATGGGTGCATGACCACGACGACTCTCGCACCGCTCACCGCAGCTGACCGCTGCGACCGCTGCGGCGCGCAGGCCTACGTGCGGGTCCTGCTGCCGACCGGCGAGCTGCTCTTCTGCGGCCACCATGCCCGACAGCATGCCTCCGCCTGGGCCGACGTCGCCGTCTCCGTCCAGGACGAGACCGACCGCCTCCAGGAGGAGCACGGCCCGGTCCTGCGCTGATCGACCGCACACCTGCCCGGCACCGCCGCGTCCCGAGGGACCGGCGGTGTCGTCGTATCCCGGCGGTGCCGGCCTCGTCCAGGGAGTGACCGATGGACGTCGTGACGATCATCGTCGGCCTGCTGATCGTGGTCGGGCTGGTCGGGATCGTGCTGCCCGTGCTGCCCGGCTCGTGGTTGATCGGTGCCGCCCTCCTGGTCTGGGCGGTGGCGACCGCCCACCCGGCCGCGTGGCTGGTCGCGGGCGTCGCCTGGCTGCTGCTCGCCGCCGGCTGGTCCGCGACCTACCTGCTCGCCGGTCGGCGGGTGGCGGCCTCGGGCGTGCCGCGCCCGTCGCTCGTGGTGGCGACGCTCGCCGGGATCGCCGGGTTCTTCGTGATCCCGGTGATCGGCTTCCTGGTCGCCTTCCCCGCGGCCCTGTTCGCGATGGAGTACCGGCGCCTGCACGACGCGGCCGCGGCGTGGGACTCCGCCTGGACCGCCATCCGCGCGAACGCGCTCGGGATGGTCATCGAGCTAGGACTGGCGCTGCTCGCCACCGGGACCTGGCTCGTCGCCGTGCTGCTCGGTGTCCACCCCTGACGGCAGCGGCACCGGACCGGCCGGTGACGGCGGCGGCACCGCGGGCAACGGCGGCACCGGACCTGCCATCGGCGACGCGCCGTCCGGCACGACGAGCAGCCCCGTCGGCGCGGCGAGCAGCAGCACCCGCCCACCGTCGATCGGAGCCAGCGCAGCGAGCACCTCGTCCACGTCCCACGCAGGGCCTGCGGCGGCCCATCCGTCGACCCTCGCCCCGGTGCTCTCGTGGATCCGCAGCGCGAGCCCGTCGTCGCGGGGGCCGACCAGCAGCACGAGCCGCGGCCCGTGCCGCACCGGGAGTGTCGGAGCCGCGGCACGATCCTCGCGCTGCACCATCCAGTGGTAGCCGGACACCGCGCCCGCAGCGAGCAGGATGCCGACCGGGATCCGTACGTCGCGCAGCGTCGCCTCGCCGATCGACCCGCGGATGGCGTCGTCGAGGATGATGAACGCGGTCACCAGCACCACGACGACCGCGACCACACCGGCGACGCCGAACAGCAGCACGAGGTAGATCCGACGCGTCGGAGAGCCGATCTCGCCGATCGGGTCCTGGTCCCGGGCACGCTGGACCCGCCGCCAGAACAGCCACCACAACGGTCCGCCGACCGCGAGCAGCGTGAGTGCCGCCAGGACGCTGTTCACCACCGACCCGGCGACCATCATCGGTGGCGCGATCGCGTCCACCAGCGCCACGACGACGAGTGCGACACCGGTGGCGGCGGCGCCCAACGCGACCCCGGCGAGCAGGTAGTCGTGCACCCGGGTCACCTCGGTGCGCTCGACCGCGGCGCGGGAGGCCAGGACCGTGCGGTGGTACCACCAGCTCAACGCGCCGACGAGCGCCACCGCGAGCGGCGTCGCCGTCCCGCCGAGGTACTCGGCCCCCGAGACCGCACCCGCGTCGCCGAACACCCAGACCAGCAGCCGGTAGAGGGCCACGCTCGCCCCGGAGAGCGTGACGACCAGGGACGCCCCGACGCCCACCACGAGCACGTACCCGTGCCACAGCGGACCGGTGCGCGCACGCGACAGCCGCAGCGCCCAGTGCGGGACCCAGATGGCAGCCCCGGCCGCGAGCAGCCCGGCCATCTCACCGAACCCCCCGGTCACCGGGCCGACCATGCTCGACGTCGGCAGCAAGAGCTGCAGCGCCCGGGCCAGCAGGCCGATGAGACCGATCAGGCCGAGCACCCAGCCGATCAGGCTGCCCAGCACGAGCATGGCGAGCGACCGCGACTCGTCGAGGGTCCGGCCGACCAGCAGCCAGTGCACTCCCCACGCGACGCCCCACACGACCGTGCCCGCGGCGGCCTCCACCTCCAGACCGCCGCCGTCCAGCGCGCTGCCGAGCAGCCCGGCCAGGTAGACCGCGGCCACCACGCTCAGGATCAGCTCGGCGAACGTCAGGTAGATCGTCCACGCGGTCGAACCGAGCTCACCGGGGTCGGACCGGATGGTCGACCTCGTCCAGACCACCACGGCGGCGAGCAGCCCGCCGCCGAACACCGTGAACGTGAGCCCACGCGCGAGGTCGGGGCCGCGGTCCACCATCGCGTCGGTGGAGAACGCCAACGACACGATCGTGACGATGCCCACGAGAGTGACCACGAGCAGCCCGAGCAGCAGCAGGTACTGGAAGAACCGGCGCACGCCGTGCCCCTCGCCCGGACGCCCCTCACGTCGGGCGGAGAACGCCCGCACCACGAGCACGACCACCAGCACGGGCACCGCGAGCGTGCCGAGCACCGAGACGATCCCGAGACCCGTCATTGCGACTCCTGCCCCTCGCACCACCCCATCGGCCACGGCGCTCCCGCGACCCGCCAGCGGCCGTCCTCGAGCACGAGCTGGAAGGTCTCGTCGTGGCTCCAGCCCTCGCCGAACGGGCCGTCGCTCCCCTCGGTGATCCGGACCTGCACCGTCGCGGTGTCCGCGCGGGTCGTCTCGGAGCGCAGGTCGGCGCGGAACGTCTCGGGAAGGTAGGCCTGCGTCACGTCGGACGCGGTGCACGGGCTCGCGTCGGCGAGCTCGCCGGCCGCCGACACCGGGTCGTGATCGGCCAGCGCACCGAGGTAGACCTGGACCACGCCGGCCGGCGACGCCGGGTCATAGGCCTCGGGACCGCGCTGGGTCGCGACCACGGCCGCAGCACCCGCCGCGACGACGATGGCGCCGACAGCGACGGCCAGAACCCGATCGGCCCGTGCCATGTCACCATCGTCCCGCAACGATCATGCCGCTGACCAGGGGCGAAGGCCCTCGGTCGGCATCGCGCCGGACATCCCCCGGGGTGCCGGGAGCGCCTCAGTCGAGGTAGTCGCGCAGCACCTGCGAGCGGCTCGGGTGGCGCAGCTTCGACATCGTCTTGGACTCGATCTGACGGATCCGCTCGCGCGTGACGCCGTAGACCTTGCCGATCTCGTCCAGCGTCTTCGGCTGGCCGTCGGTGAGACCGAACCGCATCGAGACCACGCCCGCCTCGCGCTCGGACAGGGTGTCCAGCACCTGGTGGAGCTGCTCCTGCAGGAGCGTGAAGCTCACCGCGTCGGCGGGCACCACGGCCTCGGAGTCCTCGATCAGGTCGCCGAACTCGCTGTCGCCGTCCTCGCCGAGCGGGGTGTGCAGCGAGATCGGCTCGCGGCCGTACTTCTGGACCTCGACGACCTTCTCGGGCGTCATGTCCAGCTCCTTGGCCAGCTCCTCCGGGGTGGGCTCGCGGCCCAGGTCCTGGAGCATCTGGCGCTGCACGCGGGCGAGCTTGTTGATGACCTCGACCATGTGCACCGGGATGCGGATGGTGCGCGCCTGGTCGGCCATCGCGCGGGTGATCGCCTGGCGGATCCACCACGTGGCGTACGTCGAGAACTTGTAGCCCTTGGTGTAGTCGAACTTCTCGACCGCACGGATCAGGCCCAGGTTGCCCTCCTGGATCAGGTCCAGGAAGAGCATGCCGCGGCCGGTGTACCGCTTGGCGAGGGACACCACGAGTCGCAGGTTCGCCTCGAGCAGGTGGTTCTTGGCCCGGCGGCCGTCGTTCGCGATCCACTCGAGCTCGCGACGGAGCTTGGGTTCGATGGTCGACGCCCCCGCGAGCTTCTCCTCCGCGAACAGGCCGGCCTCGATCCGCTTGGCGAGCTCGACCTCCTGCTCGGCGTTGAGGAGCGCGACCTTGCCGATCTGCTTCAGGTAGTCCTTGACCGGGTCCGCCGTGGCGCCGGCCGTGACGACCTGCTGCGCCGGCGCGTCGTCGTCGTCGGCGTCGGAGACCGTGAACCCGGCCTGCTCGTCCTCGGACTCCCCCGCGACCGGCTTCGCCTTGGGCGCCTCGGACTCCTCCTCGTCGGACTCCTCCGTGGAGTCGTCGCCCGAGGAGTCCGACTCGTCGTCGGAGTCCTCCAGGTCGCCCGCCTCGACGTCGTCGGACAGGTCGACGTCCTCGTCGGGGCCGTCGTTCTGCTCGACGTCCTCGTCGGTCGTGCGCTCGTCGTCGACCTCGTCCTTCGTCGCCTTCGCGCCGGCCTTGGTCGCGACCTTGGCCTTCGCGCCGCCCTTCGCCGCGGCCTTGGCCTTCGCGCCGCCCGTCGCAGCCGCCCCCTTCGAGGCCGTCGCGACAGCCGCAGCAGCGGGCTCGTCGGCCGTGGCCTTGGCACGCCTGGCGCGCGCGGGCGACTCGTCGACCTCGGCCGTCACCGCGGACGCACGGCGCGCGGCGGCGGCGTGCACACGGGTGGCTTCGGGCGCAGCAGAACGGGGGGAATCAGACGTCACGGGGTACCTTTCGGCTGGACTCGCGATCACGGTCCGGAAAACAGACACCCATTGTAACGTCCGCTCGCGCCGTGGCATGCCCGGCGAGGGCCGCGGGTGCGGCCCGGTTACCCCGACAGGAGCACTCCCGGAGCGGTCCGCGCGCTCGTTCGGACGACTCTCAGCCCGGCTTCACCGCAAGGACCGGGCACGGCGAGTCGAGCAGGATCCGTTGCGCGTTGGACCCGAGCAGGAGCTTGCCGACCGGGCTGCGCCGGCGCAGCCCGATCACGATCAGCTCGGCAGCGCGGTCGACCGCGGCGCTCACGATGTCGTCCGCGACGTCCCGCCCACGGCTCGCGGTCACCAGCTCCGACATCAGGTCTGCCTGGAGCGCGAGCCGCTCGCGCACGGCCGCGATCGTCTCGGGGTCCGCCTCCGGCCTCGGCCCGAAACCCGATGCCCGCCCGGCAACGACGACCACGAGCGGCACCGCGCGCCGGCGGGCCTCGGCGATCGCGGTCTCGAACGCCGCGTCGCCCTCGGCGGTCGCGACGTATCCGACGACGACGCTCATGAGCCCTCCAGCGACGACGATGTCCCTGGTCGGACGCTACCGGATCGCTCGGGCCCGCGCCCCACCTGCGACCGCGGTCAGCTCGAGGCGCTGCGCACCCATCCCGGCGGCATCCCGACCGTCAGCGCCTCCTCCAGGAGCCGGGCCAGCCGGTAGCCCGGTTCCGTCGCGAGCGCGCGCTGCACCAGTACTGCGGCCTTGGCGCCGTCACCGGTCCACCAGGCGAGCATCGCCAGCAGCGAGATCGCCGGGACCGCGGCGCGCGGGCGATGGCCCGCGACCTGGCGAAGCAGCTCGACGGCGTCCTCGATCCGTCCGGCTGGCGGGGCGACCCCACGTCCTGGGTCCACGATGAGCCCGAGCGCCTCGCCGACCTCGTCGCCCGTCCAGCCGGCCACGACCCGGTCAGCCAGCCTGGTTCGCCCGGGGACGAGGTCCAGCAGCACGGCATCGCGCACGAGCACGTCGTCGAGCGCTGCCTGCAGACGGCCCAGGTCGGTCGCCCCGTGCTCCTCGGCGCCGAGGAGGCTCCGCCACAGTGCGAGGCCGTCGCGCCGCCACCGGTGCACCTGCCCGTGCTCGATCGCGTCGCCACCGCGCCGTTCCCACCGCTGCGCCGCCCGACGCGCCGCGCGTCGGGCGGTCGGCGACGCGTCGGGAAGGGTGGCCAGCTCCTCGCGGCTGCCCGCCACCGCCGCTCCGAGCAGCACCATCTCGGCTCCCACGCGGGTTCCCTCGAGCTCCGCGAGCGGTCGCCCCCCTTCCGGGCAGCACGCCCGGTCCGGACACTCCAGGGCGTGGTACCCGCCGGGACCCACCACCCAGCAGTCCGGTTCGGGCAGCAGCCCGTCCGCCGCGTCGGCGAGCTGTGCGACCGCTCGCCGGCCCGTGCTCGGGTCCGCCTGCAGGTCCTCGGCCGTGTAGAGGACCAGCACCGCCACGCCCGCCCCGTCCGCGAGCAGGTGCCCGACCAGCGACCTGGCCACCTGAGGCCCGGTCTGCGGTGAAGCGAGGTCCGCGAGGTCGACCCGCGCGACCAGACCGACCCGGGTCCCCCTCCGCAGGCTGAGCACGACCGCGCTCTCGGACGGCCGGAACCCGAGCTGATAGGGAACGAGCGCGAGCAGCTCGCGCGGGGAGTCGGTGCGGATCGTCGTCGTCATGGCCGCCATCGCAGCGGGCCACGACGCATCGCCGAGCAGCCGCCTCCCCGACCTGTGGACATCACCCGGGCGTCGCGCGCTGTGGATGCTCGCGCTGGCGTACCGTTGGGGAGTGCCCCCCACCCGCCCCCGGCACGCGCGGCAGCAGCGTCGCGCGCCCGCATCGTGGGCCGCGGCCACCGTGCTCGGCGCCGCAGGACTGCTGCTCGTCACCTCCGGCTGCAGCACGCCGACCATGCCGGACGAGGCAGCCGCGACGGGAGTCGGGTCGGTGGCGCCGTCGCCCACGCCGGAAGACCTCGTCACCGCCGTGCCGGACGAGCACTCCGAGGTCGGCCGGCTCACGCCGGACTTCCCGGTCGACCTCCTGCCGGTCCCGGACGACGCGGTGATCCTCGTCACCTCGTCGGTCCCGGTCGGCGACGCGGACGTCCAGGAGCTCTCGCTGAACCTGCACACCGCGATGTCGGTCCCGGACGTCGTCGACCTCTACCGCACCGCCCTGACCGCCGCGGGCTTCAGCGAGATCGACATCCCTGACACCGCGCTCGCGGCCGAGCTGTCGTTCACCCGTTCGGGGGGCGACGAGCTGGTCTCGATCGGCGTGCTCGACGACAACGGCACGCGCACCGTCACGATCGGCGGTCGCATCCACACCCAGGGCTGACCCCTAGGGTGAACGGGTGACCACACCGCCCGCCGACGTGCCCGGCGTGCGCGTCGCCGTCGATGCGCTCCTCGACCGTCACCTCGCCGATCTCGCCGCCGAGCTCGCCGCCCTGGGCGAGGCGTGCGATCCGCTCGTCGCCACGCTCCGGGACACGCTCAGCGGGGGCAAGCGGCTCCGCGCCGCGTTCTGCTACTGGTCCTGGCGCGCGCACGCGGACCCCCGCGAGGACGATCCCGGCCACGAGCGGGCCCTGCGGATCGGCGCCGCGCTGGAGCTGTTCCACGCGGCGGCGCTGCTCCACGACGACGTGATGGACGCCTCCGACACGCGGCGCGGGCTGCCGGCCGCCCACCGGGTGTTCGAGTCGCTCCATCGCACGCACGGCTGGCGCGGGGACGGTGCGCGGTTCGGCGTGGCCGGGGCGATCCTGCTCGGCGACCTGGCCCTGATCACCAGCGAGCGCGAGCTGACCGACGCCGTGGGCGACCTCGACGCGGCCCGCCGTTCCGCCGTTCGCGCGATCTTCGACGAGATGCGCACCGAGGTCACGGCCGGGCAGTACCTCGACGTCCTCGCCGAGGTGGTGCCCTGGGGCGAGCCCGTGGCCGAGGAACCCGCCGCACGCACCGTCGTGCGGGCGAAGAGCGCCCGCTACAGCGTCGAGCACCCGCTGAGCCTGGGCGCCGCCCTGGCGGGCGCGAACGACGCCGCGATGCGGACGCTGCGGGCCGTCGGCCTCCCGCTCGGCGAGGCGTTCCAGCTCCGCGACGACCTGCTCGGCGTCTTCGGCGACCCTGCCACGACCGGCAAGCCCGCGGGCGACGATCTCCGCGAGGGCAAGCGCACCGTGCTCGCGCTTCGCGGGCTGGCCGCGGCCGGCCCGGAGGATGCCGCCACCCTGCGACGCGGCCTCGGTCGCGCCGACCTCTCGACGAGCGAGGTCGAGGCGCTGCGCACCATCCTCCGGTCGACGGGCGCGGTGGACTCCGTCGAGCGCCTCATCGACGACCTCGCCGGCCCGGCCCTGGCTGCGCTGGCGGAGGCTGAGCTCGCCGAACCCGCTCGAACCGTCCTGCTCGGGCTGGGCCGCGCGGCGGTGCAGCGCTCCGCCTGAGCCGCCCGCCGCAGTGCCCGCTCAGATCGCCAAGGCCTGGGCCCGCCGCCGGATCTCGGTCTTGTGACCGGCCGCGAGGGCGTCCACGGGGGTCAAGGTCGGGGCACCGGTGCCCAGGTCCGCCAGGGACGGGTCCGGGGTGAAGAGCCAGGCCACGGCCTCGTCGTCGGCGAAGCCGGAGTCGCGCAGCACGCTCACCGTCCCGGCCAGCGCCGGGAGGACCGTCCACCCCTCGTCGGCCGGTCGCAGGAACCGCTCGGGAACCCCGAGGACCTTGCGCTCGCCGAGCCGCACGGCGACGAGGGTGCCGTCGGCCAGCATGCGGCGGACCTTCCCCACGTCCGTGCCCATCCGCTCGGCCACGTCCGGCAGCGGGAGCCACGCACCGACCAGGTGCTCCAACGTCGTCTCATCCACGGACCCAGCCTAGGACTCACCCGTTCGCGCGCAGCGCGGCCCTTTCCCGGTCTGATCACGTCAGGTACCGTGCTCTTCTGTCACACCATTCACATGTGTCACACCTTTAACAGCTAGGACGGTCCGATGAGCTCCCAGCCGCGCTCGGCCCTGGGCACCACCGCGCTCCGGCGCGCGACCGGAGGCGTGGGACTCGCCCTGGTTGCCGCGACCGTGGTGACCGCCCAGCCGGCACAGGCGAAGGACCACGTCGTGGAACCCGGCGACACGGTCTCGCACCTCGCGTTGCGCTACGGCACCACCGTCAAGGCGATCGTCGCCGCGAACCGGCTGGACTCGCGCGCGTTCATCCGCGTGGGCCAGACGCTGGCGATCCCGACCGCGTCGGACGCGACGACCGGGACCGCGTCCCGGACGACCAGCACCCCGACCGCCACGACCACCAGGTACACCGTGGTCTCCGGCGACACCGTCTCCCACATCGCAGCGCGCTACGGGACCACGGTCCAGGCCATCGTCGCCGCCAACGGGCTCGACTCGCGCGCCTTCATCCGGATCGGCCAGACCCTGACCATCCCCACCAGCACGGGCGGCACCACCGGCGCTGCAAGCGCCTCCGCCAGCACCACGAGCAGCGCGACGAGCACCACCACCTACACGGTGGCCTCGGGCGACACCGTCTCCCACATCGCAGCGCGCTACGGGACCACGGTCCAGGCCATCGTCGCCGCCAACGGGCTCGACTCGCGCGCCTTCATCCGGATCGGCCAGACCCTGACCATCCCGACCAGCACGGGCGGCACCACGGTCACCTCCGGACTGGTCGGCTCCACGTTCGAGGGGCGCACGTACCCGGCGGCCACGGTCGCCTCGGCCAACCAGAACAAGGCCACGCTGCTCGCCATCGGCGTGCCGTCGCGCTCCGAGATGCGCGCCCTGGTCGAGCAGACCGCCCGTGACATGGGCGTCGACCCGGCGCTGGCGCTGGCCGTCGCGTACCAGGAGTCCGGGTTCAACCAGGCGGCCGTCTCGCCGGCCAACGCGATCGGGGTCATGCAGGTGATCCCGTCGTCCGGGGAGTGGGCGTCGGACCTGGTCGGGCGCGACCTGAACCTGCTCGACCCGCAGGACAACGTCGTCGCGGGCGTGGCCATCCTGCGCGCTCTCACCTCGGCGACGGACGACACGTCCACCGCGATCGCCGGCTACTACCAGGGTCTGGCGAGCGTTCGGCGGAACGGCATGTTCGCGGACACCCGCCGCTACGTCGCGAGCGTCCGGACGCTCATGTCGCGGTTCGCCTGACGGGCTGAGGGCGACCGCGACCGTAGACTGCCCACGTGGCGACCACCGTGACCGACCCCCTGCTGGGCCAGCTGGTCGACGGCCGCTACGAGGTGCTCCGCCGGATCGCGCGCGGCGGCATGGCCACGGTCTACCTCGCCCGTGACCGGCGGCTGGACCGGGACGTCGCGCTGAAGGTCATGCACCCGCACCTCGCCGAGGGTGCCTCAGGCGCCGACTTCATCGCCAGGTTCCGTCGCGAGGCGCGCGCGGCCGCGCGGCTCACGCACCAGGGGCTGGTCGGGGTCTTCGACCAGGGCGTCGACGGTGAGACCTCCTACCTGACGATGGAGTTCGTCGACGGCTCGAACCTCCGGCGCCGGATCGGTGAGCAGGGCGCCCTGACCGTCGACGAGTCCCTCCGCGTGACCGAGGAGGTCCTCGACGCGCTCACCGCGGCGCACCAGGCCGGTCTGGTGCACCGCGACATCAAGCCCGAGAACGTCCTGCTCGGCCGGCACGACCGCGTGAAGGTCGCCGACTTCGGCCTGGCCCGCGCCGTCACCGAGGTGACCTCGACCACGACCGGGACGATCCTCGGCACCGTCGCCTACCTGGCGCCCGAGCTCGTCGCGCACGGTGTGGCGGACACCCGCACCGACGTGTACGCGGTCGGCATCCTGCTGTTCGAGATGCTCACCGGCAGCCAGCCGTTCACCGGCGTGACGCCGATCCAGATCGCCTACCAGCACGTCAACTCCGACGTCCCGCCTCCCTCCGAGCGCGTCGACTGGCTGCCGATCGAGCTCGACGAGCTGGTCGGTGCACTCACGGCGCGGGCCCCGGACGACCGCCCGACCGACGCGGGACAGGCCCTCGCCCTGGTCAGGCGTACCCGCGAACGGCTCGACGAGGAGACCCTCGCCCGCCGGGCCGACGTGCCGGTGGTGCCGGCTGCCGCAGCGCTCGAGGACGAGGATCCCGCGGGCGACCCCGCCGGCGCCGCCGCGCCCGCGACCGGCGCCACGAACCCCAGCGTGCCGGACGATCCCGACGCCACGACCGTGCTCGACGCGGAGCAGGTCGCCGCAGTGCCGCTCGGACGCACCATGGCGCTACGGATCGGCACCGGCCTGCCCGATGCCGAACCCCGCGCAGCGGATCCCCGCAGCAGGCGCCGGCTGATCGGCTGGCTGCTCATCGCGTTCGCCCTCGTGGCGGCCCTGGCCGGCGGCGCATGGTGGTACATGACGTCCGGGCCGGGTGCGTGGACCACCGTGCCGACCGGCCTCGTGGGTGCCGAGCTCGCATCCGCCGAGCAGGCGCTGACCGAGCACGGCCTCGAGGTGGGCGCCGTCACCGACGTCTTCGACGCCGACGTCCCGGCGGGCTCCGTCGTGTCGGCCGACCCCGGCGAGGGCGAGTCAGTGCGCAAGGACGGTTCCGTCGCGCTCGACGTGTCCAAGGGCCCGCAGATGACCACCGTGCCGACCGATCTGGCAGGCAAGCCGCTCGACGACGTCACCGCCGCGCTCACGGACGCCGGGCTCGCCGTGGCCGACCCGGTCCAGCACGACTACGACGACGTCGTCGCGGCGGGCCACGTGCTCTCGATCTCGCCCGCGGAAGGGTCGGACCAGCCGGTCGGGACCGAGATGACGGTCACCGTCTCCGACGGCCCGGCACCGATCACCGTGCCGAACGTGGTCGGCACCGACGCGGGGGACGCCAAGAAGCAGCTCGAGCAGGACTACGGCCTCAAGGTGACCGAGGAGAAGGACTACTCCGAGGACTACCCCGCGGGCCAGGTGATGGCGCAGTCGGTGCCCGAGGGCACCGAGGCGCACCGCAAGGACTCGATCACGATCACGGTCTCCCAGGGCCCGCCGCTCGTCGAGGTGCCGGACGTGCTCCGCAACGGCGTCGCCGCGGCGACCAAGAAGCTCGAGGAGGCAGGGTTCGTGGTCGAGATCAAGCACGCGTCGGCGTACTTCGGTCTCGGATTCGTCGTGGAGCAGGACCCCAAGGGTGGGCGCGAGGCACCCAAGGGCAGCACCGTGACGATCACCATCACCTGACCGAGCCCGCCCTACCTCACCGCGCCAAGCCGGAGGCGCAGCAACGACGACCCGGGTCGCGTGACAGCCCGTGGCGGCGAGCCGTCAGCGCTCGCGGAGCATCTCCGCGACCTGGAACGCGAGCTCGAGCGACTGCTGGTGGTTCAGGCGCGGGTCGACCAGGGTCTCGTAGCGCCGGGCCAGGCCCTCGTCGTCGATCTGCTCGGACCCGCCCAGCACCTCCGTGACGTCGTCCCCGGTGAGCTCGACGTGGACGCCGCCGGGCACCGACCCGATCTCACGGTGGACCTCGAAGAAGCCACGGACCTCGTCCAGCACGTCCTCCAGCCGCCGGGTCTTGTAGCCGCTCGCGGAGGTGATCGTGTTGCCGTGCATCGGGTCGGTGACCCACGTGACCGGCCGACCGGACGCAGCGACCTTCTCGACCAGCGGCGGCAGCGCGTCGCGGATCCGGCCCGCACCCATCCGCGTGATGAAGGTCAGGCGCCCGGGAAGGTCGTCCGGGTTGAGCTTGTCCATCAGCGCGAGCGCGTCGTCACCGGTCGCCGACGGGCCGAGCTTCACCCCGAGCGGGTTGCGGACGCGGGCCAGGAAGTCCACGTGCGCACCGTCGAGCTCCCGGGTCCGCTCGCCGATCCACAGGAAGTGCGCCGAGCAGTCGTAGGCGGTGCCGGTCCGCGAGTCGATCCGGGTCAGCGCGCGCTCGTAGTCGAGCAGGAGCGCCTCGTGGCTCGAGAAGAACTCGACGGTCCGCAGCGCGTCGAAGTCCGCACCGGCGGCGGCCATGAACCGCACGGCCCGGTCGATCTCCGCGGCGAGCTGCTCGTAGCGCGCGTACGCGGGGTTCGCGGTGAAGCCACGATTCCACTCGTGCACCCGGCGCAGGTCCGCGAAACCACCCTGCGTGAAGGCCCGGATGAGGTTCAGCGTCGCCGAGGAGCGGTGGTACGCGGACAGCATCCGGAACGGGTCCGGCTCGCGGTCCTCCGGCGTGAACGCGTGCGCGTTGACGGCGTCACCCCGGTAGGCGGGCAGCGTCACACCGTCGCGCGTCTCGAAGTTGCTGGACCGCGGCTTGGCGTACTGCCCGGCCATCCGGCCCATCTTCACGATGGGCAGGCTCGCGCCGTAGGTCAGCACGACGGCCATCTGCAGGATCGTCTTGATCTTGTTGCGGATGTTGTCGGCCGTGACGTCCGCGAACGTCTCGGCGCAGTCACCGCCCTGGAGCAGGAAGGCCTCACCCCGCTGAGCCGCCGCCAGGCGCTCGGTCAGCACGTCCGCCTCGCCCGCGAAGACCAGCGGGGGCTCGCAGGCGAGCTGTGCGGCAGCTTCCTTGACCGCCTGAGGATCCGGCCAGTCCGGCTGCTGCCGGACCGCCAGCGTGCGCCAGACCTCGAGGCCCTCCAGCAGGCCCGGCTCCGGCTCGACGCTCACTCGCTGCTCGCGGGCTTGAACGGCTGGCCGATCCCCGCCAGCAGGTCGATGAACCAGGTCTGGTTCACGTCGAACGCCTTGCCGCCCGCGATCCGCGGGAACTCGATCGCACGCAGCCGGTTGCCCTGCTCCTCGTCGTGGCCGATCACGCCGGCGTCGCCGCGCAGCGCGCACTCGACGGCCAGGTCGGTCATCGACTTGATCAGGCGCAGGTCCTCGACGTTCGCCGCCGCGGCACGGGAGTAGTACCCGGACTTCTGCACCATGACCTTCTCGGCGCCGAGCTTGGACGCGAACTGCTTCGCGAACCACTGGCCCGGGTTGATCGTGTCGAGCTTCACGTGGCCGAACGCGTCGCGCTGGACCTCCTCGCCGGCCGCCTCGAGCTGCTCGACGATCTCGTGCATGCCCGCGCCCTCGGACAGGAAGATGTTCACGTTGCCGATCTCGTCCATGACGCCCCGGAGGCGCTCGGCCTCGGCGTCGATGTCCAGAGCCAGCTCGGGCAGGAACACCGCGTGCACGTCCCACCGCTCGCGGGTCAGGCCGATGCCGGGCAGGAACTCCTTGGCGTCGAGCAGCTCGCGGTACTTCGCCGCGGTCGCGGCAGTCAGCCAGCCGCAGTGCCGGCCCATCACCTCGTGGACGATGAGCATCCGGTTGCCCGAGCGGTGCTCGCCGATGATGTTCTCGGCGAACCCAGCGCCCTCCTCGGCGGCGGTCCACGCGCCGAGGGACTGCTTGATCGGCACGACGTCGTTGTCGATCGTCTTGGGCAGGCCGACGACCGTCAGGTCGTAGTCGTGCTCCTTGAGGTACGCCGCGAGGTCCGCGGCGGTGGTGTTGGTGTCGTCGCCGCCGATCGTGTGCAGCACGTCCACACCGTCGGTCTTGAGCTGCTCCGCAGCGACCTCCAGCGGGTTCTGGCCCTCGGTGACCAGGCCGCGCTTGACGCAGTCGGCGACGTTCGTGAGCTTGACCCGCGAGTTGCCGATCGGGCTCCCGCCGAACCGGTGCAGGATGCCGGCCTTCGCGCGGACCTCGTCGTCCACGACGATCTTCTGCCCCTTGAGCAGGCCCCAGTAGCCGTGCTCGTAGGCGATGATCTCGACCTCGGGCGCGATCTCGGTGTAGCGCTCGATCAGGCCACCGACAGCGGACGACAGGCAGGGCGCGAAACCACCGGCGGTGAGCAGGGCGACGCGGCGAACCGACCGACCATCAGACATCGGGAGACACCTTCCATAGGGCGAGACACGAACCCCCCGAGCATGCGGTACCGACCCGCACGGCGACGGGCCCTACGTCCCGGGGATGATGCGGCTCATCCTACTGAGGACTCGTCCTCCTCCTGAGGTGGTCCCGGTACCTGGACGTCCGGCGCGGTGCGCCCACCGGGGGCCGAACCGGCGTCCGCGGAAGCGACCTCCTCGGCGGTGTGCCCGGCCGCGATCCGCGCCTTCGCGGTCGCCGCGTACATGTCGACGTACTCCTGGCCGGACAGGCTCATCAGCGCGTACAGGATCTCGTCGGTCACCGACCGCAGGATGAACCGGTCGTTCTCCATGCCGTGGTACCGCGAGAAGTCCAGCGGCTCGCCGATCACCACACCGACGCGCATGAACTTCGGGATGACCTTGCCGATCGGCTGGGCGATGTTCGTCCCGATCATCGCGACCGGGATGACCGGGACCCCGGCCTCGAGAGCGAGGCGGGCGACACCGGTCTTGCCGCGGTAGAGGCGTCCGTCGGGGCTGCGGGTGCCCTCGGGGTAGATCCCGAACAGGTTGCCGGACTGCAGGACACCGAGTCCGGTGCGCAGCGCGGCCTCGCTCGCCTTGCCACCGGTGCGGTCCACCGGGATCGTGCCGACCCCGCGGAAGAAGCCCGCCTTGAGACGTCCCTTGATCCCGGTGCCGGTGAAGTACTCGCTCTTGCCGATGAACCGGATCTTGCGCGAGAGCACCAGGGGCAGCACGAACGAGTCGATCACCGCCAGGTGGTTGCTCGCCAGGATCGCCCCGCCCGACTCCGGGACGTGATCGAGGCCGCGCACCCACGGACGGAACATGAGCCGCAGCAGCGGGCCGACGATCGCCTTCATCAGCCAGTAGAACAAGCCATCACCTCCGCTGCGGTGCGTCCGCGACCGACGCAGGACACCAGCACGACTCTAGAGTGCTCACCATGGCTGCACGCGACCTCCCGCCGGACGAACCGTCCGACGAGCACGACGTCGACGCGCAGTGGCGGGACATCGTCGCCCGACTGGGCGACCTCGACCAACCCGGGGCCGAGCCGCAGGACCGGGACCCGCGCCGGACGAGGCCGCAGCGCCGCAAGACCGACCTGCCGGGATCCCACACCGTCCGGCCGGCGCACCCGCCGCGACCCGAGGCGGACGCCGACGAGGACCGCACCGGGCAGGACGAGCCCTCCGGGTCCGGACCGCCCGCCTCCGACCCCCGTGCCTGGGCTCCCGATCCCGACGTCGCCGAGGCCGAGGACCACTTCGTCCCGCCGGACCCCGGTCCGGTGCTCGGCGGCGATCCGCTGCTCACCATGGCCTGGGTGGTGGTCCTCGCCGCGCCGACCCTCGCCGTCGTGGCGCTGATCGCCTGGCGCGACATCCCGTCCTGGCTGCTGCAGGTGGCCGGTGTCGCGTTCCTGCTGGCCGTCGGCGTGCTCGTGTGGCGCATGCCGCACCGGCGCGACGACGACGACCCGGGCGCCGTGGTCTGAGCTCCCCGCTGCCGGCCCCGCCGGCCGCGGTCCGTCACTGACGCGCCAGGTCCGCCGCCCCGACGATCCCCGCGTCGTTGCCCATCGACGCGATGGCGAACCGGGCCTCGGGCCGGAAACCCCGCGCCGAGAGCGCGTTGAGGAAGCCCTGCCGGGCGGGCTCGAGCAGCAGCTCGCCCGCGTCGGCCACGCCGCCGCCGATGACCACGAGCGCCGGGTCGAGCAACGCAGCGACGGATGCGGACCCCTCGCCGATCCAACGCCCGAGGTCGGCCAGCAGCGAGATCGCCAGCGGGTCGCCCTCCTGAGCGGCCTGGGTGATCGCGGGGCCCTTGATCTTCGGGCCGTCGGAGAGCTCGAGCATCCGCGAAGCGGCCTCGGGGAGGTTGGCCGCGGCCGTGCGTGCGGCACGCACCAGGGCGCGTCCCGACGCGTACTGCTCCCAGCAGCCGTGCAGGCCGCAGCCGCACAGGTGCCCGTCCGGCACGACCCGCATGTGGCCCACCTCGGCCGCCACGCCGTACGCACCGCGCACCAGACGGTCCGCGACCACGAGGGCCCCGCCGAGCCCGGTCCCGATCGTCAGCAGCAGCATGTCGTGAACGTCGCGTCCGACGCCGAACCGGAACTCGGCCCAGCCCGCGGCGTTCGCATCGTTCTCGACCACGATCGGGACGTCGGTGCCGAGCGCACCGGCGACCTTGTCGCGCAGCGGGTGGTCGCGCCACGGCAGGTTCGGGCACATCAGCACGGTCGACTGGTCGCTGCTGACGAACCCGGGAGCGGCCAGCCCGATCGCACCCACCTCGTGCTCGGCGGCGAGCTCGCGGACCGCTTCCACGACGCCGGCGTCGACGCTGTCCGCGTCGGACGGGTCGGTCGAGCGACGGGTCTGGGCGACGATCCGCCCCGACTCGTCCACCACACCTGCCGCGATCTTCGTGCCGCCGATGTCCACGCCGATCGCGTGCATGACAACCCCTCGTGACGTGTCCGGCGCCCCGCGGGCGCTCTCGGCCCCCGATGGACCGATGCGCCGCAGAGTACCGATCCGGCGCGTGACCGAGCCGGGACCGCGCCGCTCGGTTATGGTCGTCGCGCCCAACGTCCCGTTGCCGATGGAGCCAGCATGGACGACTTCGTCACCGCCCCCCTCGTCGAGACCGACGACGAGTCGAACCTGAACACCCTTCTCGCCGAGCGTGTCGCACGCACGCCCGACGGGACCCTCGTCGAGGTCCGGGGCGCCGACGGCGCCTGGACGTCACTCACCGCACGTGAGGTCGCCGCGCAGGTCGCCGCGGTCGCCAAGGGCCTCGTCGCGCACGGCGTCGGCCCGGGCGACCGGGTCGCGATCATGAGCCGCACCCGCTGGGAGTGGACGCTGCTCGACTTCGCCACCTGGGCGGCCGGTGCCGTACCCGTGCCGATCTACGAGACCTCGTCGGCCGAGCAGGTCGCCTGGATCCTCTCCGACGCCGCCGTCGGCGTCGTCGTGGTCGAGGCGGCGCGGCACGCGTCGGTGGTCGTCGAGGCCCGCAGCGCCGCGGGCGTCGACGTGCGCGACCTCCTGGTCATCGACGACGGTGCGATCGACACGCTGGTCGCGGCCGGCGCCGGCGTTCCCGACGACGAGATCGTCCGGCGCTCCGGGCTGGCCCGTGCCGACGACCTGGCCACGATCATCTACACCTCCGGCACCACGGGGCGACCCAAGGGCGTCGAGCTCACCCACCGCAACTTCTCCGCGCTGACCCGCAGCGCGGTCGCCAAGCTCGGCAAGCAGGTCTGCCCGCCCGGGTCGCGGACCCTGCTCTTCATGCCGCTCGCGCACGTGTTCGCGCGCTTCATCGAGGTCCTCGTCCTGCCGGCGGACGCCATCCTCGGGCACGTCCCGGACACTACGACCCTGGTCGACGACCTCCAGGCGTTCCGGCCGACGTTCATCCTCTCCGTGCCTCGGGTCTTCGAGAAGGTCTACAACTCGGCCGAGCAGAAGGCCGCTGCGGGCGGCAAGCGCGCGATCTTCCAGCGCGCCGCGAAGACCTCGATCGTCTACTCCCGCGCGCTGGACCAGCCCGGTGGACCCAGCCTGTGGCTGCGCCTGC
Organism: Actinotalea endophytica; assembly: GCF_025717005.1. Taxonomy (GTDB): domain Bacteria; phylum Actinomycetota; class Actinomycetes; order Actinomycetales; family Cellulomonadaceae; genus Actinotalea. The sequence goes on along the minus strand of NZ_JAOVZU010000015.1, from coordinate 35,247 downwards.
AGCACAAGGTCGCCGACGTCCTGGTGCTGCACAAGCTGCGCGAGGTGCTCGGCGGCCAGGCCGCCTGGGCGATCTCCGGCGGAGCGCCGCTCGGCGAGCGCCTGGCCCACTTCTACCGCGGCGTGGGCCTGCGCGTGCTCGAGGGCTACGGCCTCACCGAGACGACCGCGCCGACCAACGTCAACCTGCCCGAGCTCACCAAGGTCGGGACGGTCGGTCCGCCGCTGCCGGGAACCGCGATCCGGATCGCCGACGACGGCGAGATCCTGGTGAAGGGCGACGGTGTCTTCCGCGGGTACTACAACAACCCCCAGGCGACCGAGGAAGCGGTCGACGACGGCTGGTTCCGCACCGGCGACCTCGGCTCGATGGACTCCGACGGCTTCCTGCGCATCACGGGCCGCAAGAAGGAGATCATCGTCACGGCGGGCGGCAAGAACGTCGCACCCGCGGTGCTCGAGGACCGGCTGCGTGGCCACCCGCTGGTCAGCCAGGTCGTGGTGGTCGGCGATCAGCGTCCGTTCATCGGCGCCCTGGTGACGTTGGACGCGGAGGCGCTGCCGGGGTGGCTCGCCACGCACGACCTGCCGCCGATGTCGGTCACGGAGGCGGCGACCAACCCCGGGGTTCGGGCGGCGCTCGACCGTGCCGTGGCCCGGGCCAACGAGGCGGTCTCGCGCGCCGAGTCGATCCGCAAGTATGAGGTGCTGACCGACGACCTCACGATCGCCAACGGCTACCTCACGCCGAAGCTCAGCGTGAAGCGGCACCTCGTGCTCAAGGACTTCGCCGGGCAGATCGACCAGCTGTACGTCGACACGCGCGACAAGGGTGCCTGAGCCCGGCTAGATCGCCTCACGCCGGTCCTCGAGCCGTAGCGGCGGCACGAGGCCGGACCGCGCCAGGACGGAGATCGCCCGCCGCTCGGCGGCGTCGAGGTCCGCGGCGGTCGCGCTCGCGACGCCGGGGGTCTCGACGTCCCGCTCGGGCGCGCCGATGGTCAGGAAGGTCACCACGCAGTCGGCGCAGGCATCGCCCCGCACCGCGCACTGCCCGCAGTCGATGAACATGTCCGGCACGCTAGCCATCGGGTCCGACACGCCCGGGTCCGCCGGCTGACGCCGGCGGCCCGCGTGTCACGCCGGTGCGTGTCGCACCCCGCTCCTACCGTGACGCCATGCCCACCGCCGCGACCCCGGTCGACGGGACTCCCGTCCAGCCGACGCTCGACGACATGGGCACGCCGCTGTCCGAGGTGACGTTCGTCGTGGTGGACCTCGAGACCACCGGGGGCTCGCCCTCGTCGTGCGCGATCACCGAGATCGGAGCGGTCAAGGTCCGTGGCGGCGAGGTGCTCGGCGAGTTCCAGACCCTGGTGAACCCGGGCGGACCGGTACCCGCCCAGATCACGGCCCTGACCGGCATCACCACGTCGATGGTCGCTGCCGCGCCCGGCATCGGCTCGGTCCTCCCGGCGTTCCTCGAGTTCGCCGCGGGGGCCGTCCTCGTGGCGCACAACGCGAACTTCGACGTCGGCTTCCTCAAGGCCGCCGCACGCGAGCTCGAGCACCCTTGGCCCGGCTTCCCCGTGCTCGACACCGTGGCGCTGGCCCGCCGCGCGGTGACCCGCGACGAGGTCCGCAACCACAAGCTCGCGACGCTCGCCGCCTACTTCCACGCCACCGTCACTCCCGACCACCGCGCGTTGTCGGACGCCCGCGCGACCGTCGACGTGCTGCACGCGCTGCTCAGCAGGCTCGGTCCCCTCGGGATCACGCATCTCGAGGACCTCGCCACGGCGACCGACCCCGTGCCCCCGGAACGCCGCAAGAAGCGCCACCTCGCCGACGGCCTGCCGGACGCGCCGGGCGTGTACGAGTTCATCGGTCCGCGCGGCGAGGTCCTCTACGTCGGCACCGCGACGTCGATCCGGACCCGCGTGCGCTCCTACTTCACGGCCGCCGAGCACCGCCGGAGGATCACCGAGATGGTCGGCATCGCCGAGCGCGTCGTCCCGGTGGTCTGCGCGACGGTGCTCGAGGCGCGGGTGCGCGAGCTCCGGCTCATCGCCGAGCACTCCCCCAGGTACAACCGGCGTTCCCGGTTCCCCGAACGGATGCCGTGGGTGCGACTCACCGCCGAGCCGTTCCCCCGGCTGTCCGTGGTGCGTGAGGTCCGCCGCGAGCGCGGGCGGGACGAGACCGAGGCGCACATCGGTCCCTTCAGCAGCCGTGCCGCGGCCCAGCAGGCACTCGAGGCGCTGCAGTCGACGTTCGACCTGCGGCGGTGCACCGCCAGGCTCCCGCGCGACGCCGCGCCGGACGCGAGCCCGTGCGCGCTCGCGGGGATGGGTCGGTGCTCCGCCCCGTGCATCGGCGGAACCGACCCCGACGAGTACGGCCGGCTCGTGGACCGGGTGCGCACCGCCATGACGGTCGACCCCCAGCCGGTGGTCGACCGGCACGCGGAGCGGATCGCACGCCTGGTCGCGCAGGAGCGGTTCGAGGAGGCGGCCGTCGTGCGGGACCGGCTCGAGGCGTTCCTCCGCGGTGCGGCACGGGCCCAACGATCCGCCCGGGCTGCGCGGCACCGCGAGCTCGTCGCCGCGCGTCGCAAGGACGGCGGCTGGGAGCTCGTCGTGGTCCGCCACGGACGGCTCGCCGCGACGGCAGCCGCGCCGCGCGGCGTCGACCCGCGCGCCGTGATCCCCTCGCTCGTGTCCGCCGCCGAGCACGTGGACGCACCCGTGGCACCCGCCACGGCCGCGCACCCCGAGGAGACCGAGATCCTGCTCGGCTGGCTCGACGAGCCGGGTGTCCGGCTGGTGGAGGTCGACGAGGGCTGGGCGAGCCCGGTCCGTGGCGCCGAACGCCTCCGGGCGCCCGGCGCGACGGCGGCGACGATCGGCGCTCGCCTGCTCGTCCAGCCCGAGGTCGCCGATCGCGCATGGGGACGCGACGCGGACGACCCGCTCGTCGTCGCCCTCGCCGACGCGGCGGCCGACGACGGCGCGCCCGGACCCGCCGACCGCGAGACCGCGGACGGCGCGGCATGATGGTCCGGCAACCGAGCGAGAGGGCAACCATGATCACCGCGATCGTGCACATCGACACCGACCCCGGACGGATCCCCGAGGTCGCCCAGGCCGTCGCGGACCTGCCCGGCGTGTCCGAGGTCTACTCGGTGACCGGTGAGACCGACCTGATCGCGATGGTGCGTGTCCGCGAGCACGAGCAGCTCGCCGACGTCATCGCGGACCGCGTGTCCAAGGTTGACGGCGTGCTCCGCACGCAGACCTACATCGCCTTCCGCGCCTACTCGCGCGGCGACCTCGAAGCCGCCTTCGCCCTCGGTCTCGGCTGACGGCCCACCGCTGGACGGCCCTGGCCCGCACGCGAACGGCTCCGGCGGCGGGTCAGCGCCGGGAGGCGGCCACCCAGCGCTCGAGAGCGGCTGCTGCGGCGCCGGTGTCCACGGCGGCCGCCGCGTGCTCCAGGCCCTTGCGGAGCCGTGCGACGAGGTCGCCGTCCGCGGTGCCCGGCAACGTCCCGTCGGCCACCAGCGCCGCGGCGGCGTTGAGCACCACGGTGTCCCGCACCGGGCCGGGCTCGCCGGCGAGCACCCGCCGGACCACGTCGGCGTTGAACTCGGGGTCGCCGCCACGCAGGTCCGCCAGGGCCACGGGCGACAGACCCAGGTCGGCGACCGGGTCCACGACCGTGTGGTCGACCCGACCGTCGTGCACCCACCAGACGTCGGCGGGGCCGTTGGCGGCGAGCTCGTCCAGACCTTCGTGGCCGCGGAACACCAGCGCGTCGACGCCGCGGCCCGCGAGCACGCCGGCCATCAGCGGGGCGAGCCGCGGGTCCGGGCAGCCGATCGCATAGGCGTGCGGCTGGGCGGGGTTCGTCAACGGGCCGAGCACGTTGAACGCGGTGGGCACGCCGAGCTCGCGCCGGGTCGGCGCGGCGTACCGCATGGAGGGGTGGAAGACCGCGGCGAAACAGAACGTGATGCCCGCCTCGGTGGCCAGCTCGGCGACCCGCGCAGGCTCGAGGTCGAGCCGCAGCCCGAGCGCCTCGAGCACGTCGGAGCTGCCGGAGGACGACGTGGCCGCCCGGTTGCCGTGCTTGACCACCCGGACGCCCGTGCCCGCCACGACCAGGGCGGCCATCGTCGACACGTTCACGGTGTGGTGCATGTCGCCGCCCGTGCCGACGATGTCGACCGCGGGGCCGGGGACCTCGATCCGCAGCGCGTGCGCGAGCATCGCGTCGGCCAGGCCGGTGAGCTCGTCGACCGTCTCGCCCTTGGCGCGCAGCGCGACCAGGAAGCCGGCCAGCTGGACCGGCGTCGCCTCGCCGGACATGACCTGGTCCATCGCCCAGGCGGTCGCCTCGGCGTCCAGGTCCTGGCCGGCCAGCAGCGTGCGCAGCAGCCCGGGCCAGCTCAGCGCGTCGGTCACGCGCGCACCGTGCGCAGCATGGCTGCGACCGTCTCGGCGAAGTCGAACGGGTCGAGCGGCTGGGCGACCACCTCGTCGGCCTCCGACCAGGAGGCCAGCCAGGCGTCCTGGGGCCGCGCGATGAGCAGGAGCACCGGCGGCAGCGCGTAGACCTCGTCCTTGAGCTGGCGGCACAGCCCCATGCCACCGGCCTTGCCGGCCTCGCCGTCCAGGATCAGCAGGTCGAAGCCGCCGGCCTCGGCCTGAGCCAGCGCGACCGGCTGGGTCGCGGCCTCGACCCACTCCACCGGCGGCAGGTCCGCGGCGACGCGGTCACCGATCGCACCCCGGACCTGGGCCCGGGTCTCGACGTGATCGCTGTAGAGCAGGATGCGCACCGACTCCGGCGCGGGCTCCTCCTCGCCGACCCAGGTCTCACCCTCGCTGCTCGCCATGCGTGCCTCACTCGTCCGTGCTCGTCCGGGCTCTCGTGCACCGGCATCCTTCCACGACCCGCGAGCGTCACGCGCCCGACGCGGCTCTGCGGACGTCACGCCCACAACTCGCCCGCGCCGAATCTAGGTCTTAGGACCCACAAAACGCCGATCTCCGCAATAATGACCGACGTGTCCACCGCTGCCGTCACCGCGCCCCTGCGCCCAGAGCTGAGCGTCCACCGCCCGAACCCGGTCTCCGTCGGGACGATCGTGTGGCTGGCGAGCGAGCTGATGTTCTTCGCCGGCCTGTTCGCGATGTACTTCACGATCCGGTCCACGGTCCCCGAGATCTGGCCGATCGAGTCCGGCAAGCTCAACCTGACGTTCTCGACGATCAACACCCTCGTGCTGGTGTCGAGCTCGATCACGTGCCAGATGGGCGTCGGGGCGGCCGAGCGGTTCCAGCCCGGCCGGACCGGCAAGATCTGGCAGGTCGGCCGTTGGGGCATGCAGGAGTGGATCACCCTGACGTTCCTGATGGGCGGGTTCTTCGTCGCCGGCCAGGTGTTCGAGTACGCGGCCCTCGTGCACGAGGGGCTGACGATCTCCTCGAGCCCCTACGGCTCGGTGTTCTACCTGGCGACCGGGTTCCACGGCCTGCACGTGCTGGGTGGCCTGATCGCCTTCCTGTTCGTGCTGGGCCGGTCGTTCCGCGCCAAGCGCTTCGGCCACCACGAGGCCACCACGACGATCGTGGTGTCGTACTACTGGCACTTCGTCGACGTGGTCTGGATCGCGCTGTTCGCCTCGATCTACCTGATCCGGTGACCGGCCGATGCCACGAACGCTCGCCCCGTTGACCGTCCCCCTTCCCGCTGAGCCAGAGACGAGGTCCCGTTCGTGAAGGCGATCGCCGCCCACCGGCACCACCGGTTCGCTCCCGTGGTGCTCCTGGCGCTTGCTCTGCTGGTCACCGGCGTGCTCTACGCCGCCTTCTCGCCGAGCTCCGCGCAGGCAGCCGCGGCGCCGTCCGAGGACGACCTGACCGCAGGCTCCAACCTGTTCCGGGCGAACTGCTCGACCTGCCACGGTGTGGACGCCGCCGGGCGGGACGGGATCGCACCGTCCCTGATCGGGGTGGGCGCGGCGGCCGTCGACTTCCAGGTCTCCACCGGTCGGATGCCGATGATGGCCAACGGCGCGCAGGCGCCGTCCAAGGTGCCGATCTTCACCGACGAGCAGATCCGCCAGATGGCCGCGTGGGTCGCCTCGCTGGGCGCCGGGCCGTCCGTGCCGTCGGACGAGGCCGTCGACCCGGCCCTCGGCGACGCGGCGAACGGCATGGAGCTGTTCCGGACGAACTGCGCCATGTGCCACGGCTCGGTCGGCCAGGGCGGCGCACTGTCCCAGGGCAAGTACGCGCCGAACCTCTCGGAGTCGGCGCCCCGGACCATCTACGAGGCGATGGTCACCGGCCCGCAGTCGATGCCGGTCTTCAACGACGCGACGATCACCCCCGAGGAGAAGCGGGACATCATCGCGTACCTCGACGCCCAGCAGCAGGGCTCCCCCGGCGGCCTCACGCTCGGCTCGCTCGGCCCGGTCGCCGAGGGTCTGTGGGCCTGGGTCATCGGGATCGGCCTGCTGATCGGTGCCGCCGTCTGGATCGGAGCGAAGTCCTCATGAGCGACGAGTCGACCGAGGTCGGCCTCCCCGTCGACCGGAACCGGCTCCCCGAGCGGTTCGAGAACCCCGGCCTGCCCGAGCACCACGCGCGGCTGACCGACACCGACCCGGCGGCCGAGAAGCGCGCTGCACGGATCATCACGGGACTCTTCGGGCTCTCGGCGCTCGGCACCATCGGCGCCCTCGTCGCGTACTTCGCGGTGCCGCCGGGCGAGACGGTCGCGAGCATCCGGTTGTCGACCCTGCTGATCGGGCTCGGTCTCGCGGTTGCGTTCGGCGCCGCCGGGATCGCGGCGATCCACTGGTCGAAGGCCCTGATGAACGACCACGAGAAGGTCGAGTACCGCCACCCGCAGGCGAGCGACCGCGCGACCCGCGAGGAGGCGGTCGCGATGCTCAAGGAGGGCGCCGAGGACACGAACCTGTCGCGGCGCGGCGCGCTCAAGGGCGCGATGATCTCGGCCCTCGCCCTGGCCCCGCTGGGCTTCGCGGTGCCGCTGATCGGCTCGGTCGGCGGCGACTGGAACGTCTCGAAGTTCCGCCACACGATGTGGAAGCAGGGCCTGCGCCTGACCCACGACCCGTCCGGCGAGCCGATCAAGGCGTCGGACGTCACCGTGGGGTCGGCGGTGCACGTCATCCCGGACGGCCTGTCCGAGGTCGAGGACGTCCTGGAGGAGAAGGCCAAGGCAGTCGTGCTGCTCATCCGGATGGACCCGCGCGACCTCAAGGAGGCCGACGACCGCAAGGACTGGTCCTACCAGGGGATCGTCGCCTACTCGAAGATCTGCACCCACGTCGGGTGCCCGGTCGCGCTGTACGAGCAGCAGACCCACCACCTGCTGTGCCCGTGCCACCAGTCGACGTTCGACATCGCCGACGGCGCGAAGGTCGTCTTCGGCCCCGCTGACCGGCCGTTGCCGCAGCTGCCCATCACGGTCGACGACGAGGGCTACCTCGTGGCCCAGTCCGACTTCCACGAGCCCATCGGCCCGAGCTTCTGGGAGCGTCTGAAGTGAGCACCTCGACTCCGGCCGCCAGCGCTGCGGCGGCGACGGCGGACTACCTCGACCAGCGCACCGGGATCGCCACGGCGATCAAGGGCTTCGCGCGCAAGATCTTCCCGGACCACTGGTCGTTCCTGCTCGGCGAGATCGCACTGTTCTCGTTCATCATCCTGCTGGCCACCGGGACGTTCCTCGCGCTCTTCTTCGTCCCGAGCATGGACGAGGTGACCTACACCGGTCCGCTGGCGGCGATGGACGGCGTGCAGATGTCCCGCGCCTTCGCCTCCACGCTCGACCTGTCGTTCGAGGTCACCGGCGGGCTGCTGATGCGCCAGATCCACCACTGGGCGGCGCTGGTCTTCATGGCGGCGATCGTCACGCACATGATGCGGGTGTTCTTCACCGGCGCCTTCCGCAAGCCCCGCGAGATCAACTGGCTGGTCGGCTTCACGCTGATGGTCCTCGGCCTCGCGGCCGGCTTCTCCGGCTACTCGCTGCCGGACGACGTCCTGTCCGGCAACGGCCTGCGGATCACCGAGGGCATCACCAAGGGCGTGCCGATCATCGGCACCTACATGTCGTACTTCCTGTTCGGCGGGGAGTTCCCCGGCACGCACATCATCCCGCGGCTGTTCACCGTGCACATCCTGCTCGTGCCCGGCCTGATCCTGGCGCTCATCGGCCTGCACCTGTTCCTGGTCGTGCTGCACAAGCACACCCAGTTCCCGGGCGGCGGCCGCACGGAGAAGAACGTCGTCGGCTACCCGATCTTCCCGGTGTACATGGCCAAGCAGGCCGGCTTCTTCCTCATCGTCTTCGGCGTCCTGGCGCTGATGGGCGCGACGATGACGATCAACCCGGTGTGGAACTACGGGCCCTACGACCCGTCACCGGTGTCCGCAGGGGCGCAGCCCGACTGGTACATGCTCTTCCTCGAGGGTGCGCTACGGCTCACACCCGGCTTCTTCGAGGTGGTGATCGCCGGGTTCACGATCCCGCTCAACGTGATCATCCCGGCGATGATCGTCCCCGTGGCGCTGCTGGGCCCGCTCGCGCTCTACCCGTTCATCGAGGCCTGGGCCACGGGCGACAAGCGTGAGCACCACCTCGCCGACCGGCCCCGCAACGCTCCGGTCCGCACCGCGCTCGGCGTGTCGATGCTCACCGGGTTCACGGTGCTCATCCTCGCGGGCTCGAACGACCTCATCGCGACCCACTTCCACATGTCGATCAACGCGATCACCTGGACGTTCCGGATCCTGGTGTTCGTGCTGCCGGTGGTCACGTTCTGGGCCACCAAGCGGATCTGCCTCGGCCTGCAGCGCAAGGATCGCGAGCTCGTGCTGCACGGGCACGAGACGGGCCAGATCGTGCGGTTCGAGGACGGCGAGTACATCGAGGTGCACCGGCCGCTCGACGAGCAGGAGCGCTGGATCCGGGTTCAGCACGACCCGCGGCGGCCCCTGCCGCTGCTCCCGGCCGAGGACGCGCGCGGGGTCCGTCGACCCGGCTACCGGAGCGACGCCCTGCGGGCGAAGGTCTCGCGCTTCTTCTACGCCGACCGGGTCGAGCCGGTCACCCCGGCGGAGCTGGCCGCCGCCCAGGCGCACGGTGCACACGACCAGCTCACCGCGGGTGAGCACGACGAGACGCCGGCGATCGGCTCGAGCAGCCCGGCCTCGGTACACCAGGGCTGACCACCAGCAGCAGAGCGCGGACGAGGGGCGCCGGGGACCGACCCGGCGCCCCTCGTCGCATGCCGCCCGGGCGGCAGCACGTGACCGCGCGTCCCACGTCCATGATCGACAGACGAGACTCGCTGCCGTTCGCCTCGCGACGTCGCGCCCACAGGGGCAGAGTGGGGGCTGCAGATGCCCGCCCGACAGCGGAGCACACGAACGACCTGGAGGAGCCTCGCTTGGCTGACTACGTCCTTCCCGACCTTCCCTACGACTACGCAGCCCTTGAGCCGCACATCTCCGGTCGGATCATGCAGCTGCACCACGACAAGCACCACCAGGCGTACGTCACGGCGGCGAACCAGACGCTGGAGAAGCTGGCCGCGGCTCGTGACTCGGACGACTTCGGTTCGGTGATGGGCCTGGAGAAGACCCTCGCGTTCAACCTCGGTGGGCACGTCAACCACTCCGCGTTCTGGCAGAACCTGTCCCCCGAGGGCGGCGACAAGCCCGTCGGTGAGCTCGCCCAGGCGATCGACGACCAGTTCGGCTCGTTCGACAAGTTCATGGCGCACTTCACCGCGGTGGCCACCACGATCCAGGGTTCCGGCTGGTCGATCCTCGCGTGGGACTCGATCGGTCAGAAGCTCGTGATCTTCCAGCTCTACGACCAGCAGGGCAACATCCCGCTGGGCATCGTGCCGATCGTGCTGCTCGACATGTGGGAGCACGCGTTCTACCTGGACTACACGAACGTCAAGGGTGACTACGTCAAGGCCTGGTGGAACATCGTGAGCTGGGCGGACGCGCAGGATCGCTTCGCTCGCGCGACGACCAAGACCGCAGGCCTGATCGTCCCGAGCTGACGACCGCCAGGTCTCCGGCGCCCGGTCCCGCCCAGGGGCCGGGCGCCGTGCCGTCTCCCCCGCCACCGAGGCCGGAACCTCGCCCGGGCACGCCGTGGTCGAGGCATACTCGGCTCAACGGCACGAGGGGGTCCGATGAGGCGGCTGGGCTGCGCGGCGGCGACCGGGTTGGTGCTCGCGGTGTCCCTCGCCGGGTGTGCGTCGGGCGACGTCACGCCCGCCGAGGCCTCCCCCACGACGAGCGCCTCGGGTGCCGTCACGGAGACCGCGTCTCCCACCACGCCCGCCACACCCTCGACGACCGTCGCGCCCACCGCGAGCACGACGGCCACGACGTCCGCCACCGCCGCCATCCTCGCCGACGGCGACCACACCGGGTTCGTCCGGGGCTACGACGGCACCACGATCGAGTTCGACCCCGCGCCGATCCTCACCGGCGCCGACGCCCTCGCCGCGGCGCAGGCCGACGGCGTCGACGTCTCGGAGGGCCTGCCGAACGACTTCTACATCCCGCTCGGCGCGGGCGTCGTGCAGCTCGAGACCTCGCCGGACCTCACGATCGCGTTGCTCGACAACACCGACATCTCGGTGACGCACGACGTCGACGCGGCCACGTTCCAGGCGTTCCTGGCGGGCGACGCGCCCGACTGGGCCATCGGGTCGCCGGACGCGCTGTTCGCGACGCTACGCGTCTCGAACGGGGTCGTGGTGGCCGTGCGGCAGTTCTACCTGCCCTGACCCGCCCGTCGTGCCCGGCCGCGGCTCAGTGCGCGTGCTGACCGCGGGAGAACTCGAACACCCAGCCGACCAGGCCGATCGTGGCGAGCACCACGGCCGGAACCATGATCCAGAACCCGACGGCCAGCCCCGTGAAGGCGACGGCGGCCGAGAGCCCGAGCACCAGCGGCCACCAGCTCCACGGAGCGAAGGTCCCCAGGTCGCCGGCGCCGTCCGCGATCTCACCGTGCGGGTCGTCCTCGGGCATCTGGCCGCTGCGCCGGTCCACGATGACCAGGTAGAAGGCGATCATCCCGGCCAGGCCACCGGAGAGCAGCAGGGCGCCCATGCCGACGGCCTCGCCGTGGGTGAGCAGGCCGTAGACCGTGCCCACCAGCAGGAAGAAGACGGTCAGGACGACGAAGAGCTTGATCGTGGTCTTCATCGAGCCTCACCTCCGTCCGCGGAGGTCTGCCCGGGCGGCGTCGCACCCGCTCCGATCAGCTGCGGCTCGACGTGATCCATCGCGGCCACCTCGGGGTGGTGCAGGTCGAATGCGGGCCGCTCGGAGCGGATCCGCGGGAGCGAGACGAAGTTGTGCCTCGGCGGCGGGCAGCTGGTGGCCCACTCGAGCGAGCAGCCGTAGCCCCACGGGTCGTCCACGGCCACCCGCGGCGCGTTGCGCGCCGTGGTGTAGACGTTCCAGAAGAACGGCAGCATCGACGCCGCGAGGATGAAGGCACCCACCGTCGAGACCTGGTTCATCCACTCGAAGCCGTCCTCGGGGATGTAGTCCACGATCCGGCGCTGCATACCCTCGACGCCCAACCAGTGCTGGATCAGGAACGTCGTGTGGAAGCCGACGAACAGCAGCCAGAAGTGGATCTTGCCGAGGCGCTCGTTGAGCATCTTCCCGGTGAACTTGGGCCACCAGAAGTAGAAGCCGGCGAACATCGCGAACACCACGGTGCCGAAGACGACGTAGTGGAAGTGCGCCACCACGAAGTAGGTGTCGGAGAGCTGGAAGTCGAGCGCGGGGCTGGCCAGGATGACCCCGGTCAGGCCGCCGAACAGGAACGACACCAGGAACCCGACGACCCACAGCATGGGTGTCTCGAACGTGAGCTTGCCGCGCCACATGGTGCCGATCCAGTTGAAGTACTTCACCCCGGTGGGCACCGCGATCAGCATCGTCATCAGCGCGAAGAACGGCAGCAGCACCGCGCCGGTCACGTACATGTGGTGCGCCCACACCGTGACCGACAGCGCGGCGATCGCGATCGTCGCGTAGACCAGCCCCTTGTAGCCGAAGACCGGCTTGCGGCTGAACACCGGCAGGATCTCGGTCACGATGCCGAAGAACGGCAGCGCGATGATGTAGACCTCCGGGTGGCCGAAGAACCAGAACAGGTGCTGCCAGAGGATGGCGCCACCGTTCTCGGGGTTGAAGACCTGAGCCCCGAGCCGGCGGTCCGCCCCGAGGGCGAACAGCGCCGCGGCCAGCGGCGGGAAGGCCATCAGGATCAGCAGGCTCGTCACCAGCGTGTTCCAGGTGAAGATCGGCATCCGGAACATCGTCATGCCGGGCGCACGCATCGTGAGGATCGTGGTGATGAAGTTCACCGCGCCGAGGATCGTGCCGAAACCGCCCATCGCGAGGCCGAAGACCCACAGGTCCCCGCCCACTCCCGGCGAGTTGATCGCGTTCGACAGCGGCGCGTAGGCGAACCAGCCGAACGAGGCGGGGCCGGACGGCGTGAGGAACCCGCTGGCGGCGATCAGGCCGCCGAACAGGAACAGCCAGAACGCGAACATGTTCAGACGCGGGAACGCCACGTCCGGGGCGCCGATCTGCATCGGCACGATGACGTTCGCGAATCCGGCGAACAGCGGCGTCGCGAACAGCAGCAGCATGATCGTGCCGTGCATCGTGAAGAGCTGGTTGTACTGCTCGTTGCTCACGATCTGCACGCCCGGCGCGAACAGCTCGGCGCGGATGATCAACGCCATCACGCCCGCGAACAGGAAGAACCCGAACGACGCGACGAGGTACATGTACCCGATCGTCTTGTGGTCGGTGGAGGTGATCCACCGGACCACGGCGTTCCCCTTGGAGCGGCGGACCGCCACTCCGGGCATGGCCTGGCTCTCGGTGACCATCAGCCCTCCTCGCTGGTCACGACGGCATTCGGGTCATGCGGGTCGAGCTCGGTGCCGAGTCGTCCGGTCTGGCCCGACGCGGCGAGGTCGGCCATGTGCGCCTCGTACTCCTCGGGCGAGACCACCGAGACCTGGAACAGCATCCCGGCGTGGTTCTCGCCGCACAGCTCGGCGCACTTGCCGAGGTACATGCCCGCACGCTCGGGGACGATCTGGAAGGTGTTGGTGCGGCCCGGGATCATGTCCTTCTTGTAGAGGAACGCGGGCACCCAGAACGAGTGGATGACGTCTCGGGACTCGAGCACGAGCTCGACCCGCTCACCCTCCGGGAGGTACAGCGTCGGGAGCTCCGGGTCGCCGAGCTGGACGGAGCCGGGCTCGGCCACGTGCTCACCGGCGTCCCACACGTCCGAGTCGAGGTAGTTGAAGGTCCAGCTCCAGCGCTGGCCGATCACCTCGATCGTGACGTCCGGCGTCGCCGACGTGTCCTGGATCTCGGACATGTCCCGCGCGGTGAAGAAGTACAGCCCGCCCACCATGAAGATCGGCAGGACCACGTACATGATCTCCAGCGGCACGTGGTACCGGGTCTGGACCGGCAGGGTGTCGTCGTCCTTGCGCTTCCGGTAGACGATCACCGACCAGATGATCAGGCCCCAGGTGATCAGACCCACCGCGAGCGCCGCGATCCAGGAGCCCGTCCACAGGCTCGTGATCCGGTCCGTCTGGTTGGTCACCGGGCCGTCGTCGTACCCGGGCAGGAAACCGCGCTGCACCTCGGACGAGCATCCGCTGAGCAGCACGGCGGCCCCCGCCGCGAGGACCACGAGCCGGGTCGCGCGGCGACCCCGAGGCTGTAGCACGTCCACCCTCGCCTTTCCGTGTCCTGCCCGCGCGCACCCGGACCTGGCCGTGCGGGAACTAGGACCTTCGTCCCTGGGTGCTCACAGTAGCGGGTCGAGCGCCGTCGGGAGACTTGAACCGCGTCGCGTCGCCCGACGCGCCCCCGTAGGTTGGCCCGGTGACGACCCGCAGCTACCTCGACGCCCGTGCGCCGCTGCACCCGGTGGCCCGGGAGGCGGTCCTCGCGGCCCTCGACGAAGGGTGGGCGGACCCCACCCGGCTGCACTCCGAGGGTCGCCGCGCCGCCACGTTGCTCGCGGCCGCGCGGGCGACCCTCGCGGAATCCCTCGGCTGCCGCCCGGAGGAGGTGCACGCCACCCCCTCGCACACCGCGTCGCTGCACGCAGCGGTCGCCGCGGTGACGACGGCCCGGCGACGGGTCGCGGCGCGCGTCGTGCACTCGGCCGTCGAGCGCGGGGCGTTGATCGCCGCTGCCCGCGAGGTCGGCTCGGCCCCGGTCGCGGTGGACCGGACGGGGCGGGTGGAGCTCGAGACGTGGCGTCAGGCGCTGGGCGAACCGGCCGCGCTCGCCGCACTGCAGCTCGCCAACCCCGAGGTCGGCACGCTGCAGCCGATCGCCGCCGCGCACGAGGTCGCCGCGGCGGCGGGTGTCCCGCTCCTGGTCGACGGTGGTGCCGGCGTCGGCCACGTCCCGGTGCCCGAGGCCTGGGACCTGCTCGCCGCCGACCCGACCTCCTGGGGCGGCCCGGCCGGGGTCGGCGTGCTCGCGGTGCGCAGCCGCGTCCGGGTCCGACCGGTCGGTCCGGAGGACCCCGACCCGTGGGCGCCCGGCGGTGTCTCGGTCCCGCTGCTGGTCGGCGCGGCAGCGGGCCTGCGGGCCGTGCTGACCGGGCGTGAGGCCGCCGAGCGCCGGCGACGTGCGCTGCTCGAGCGGATCCGGGCCTGCGTGGCCGGCATCCCGGACGTCGACGTGCCCGGTGCGGCGCGGGCCGACGAGTCCCTCCCGCACGTCATGACGTTCTCCTGCCTCTACGTCGACGGTGAGGCGCTGCTCGGCGAGCTCGACCGCCGCGGGATCGCGGTCGGCTCGGGCTCGGCCTGCACGGCGAGCTCGCTCGAACCGAGCCACGTCCTGGTCGCGATGGGGGTGCTGACGCACGGGAACGTCCGGCTCACCCTGTCCCTCGAGGCGAGCGACGAGGACGTCGACCGGCTCTGTGCCGCGTTGCCGGACGCCGTGGCCACGGTGCGCCGAGCCCTGGGTGCGGACGCGCTGTGAGCCAGGCCGCCACGCCACCCGTGCCCCGCGTGCTCGACTACCGCGGACTGCGCTGCCCGATGCCGATCGTGCGGCTCGCGGCCGACACCCGTGGCGAGCCCGCGGGCACCACGGTCACGGTCCTGTGGACCGACCCCGCTGCGCGTTCCGACCTCGCCGCGTGGGCACGGATGCGTGGCGCGAACGTCGCCGAGGTGGTGCCCGCCGAGCCGCTCGACGGGGTCGAGGCCTGGGCGACGACGCTCGTGCTCGGACCACCGCGCTGAGCGGACCGCCCTCGGTCCCGTCGCAAGCCGACGTCGCGCCCGGTCCCGGGTACGACGAACGGCGGCCACCCGCAGGTGACCGCCGTTCCGTCAGGCTCTGATCAGCTGAACGAGCCGCCGCAGGCGCAGGAGCTGCCGGCGTTCGGGTTGTCGATCGTGAAGCCCTGCTTCTCGATCGTGTCCGCGAAGTCGATGGTCGCGCCGTCGAGGTAGGGGACGCTCATCTTGTCCACGACGACCTCGACGCCGTCGAAGTCGCGCAGCGCGTCGCCGTCGAGCACGCGCTCGTCGAAGTAGAGCTGGTAGATCAGGCCGGAGCAGCCGCCCGGCTGAACGGCCAGGCGCAGCCGCAGGTCGTCGCGCCCCTCCTGCTCGAGGAGGCTGCGGACCTTCGCCGCGGCGACGTCGGTCAGGATGACGCCGTGGGTCGCGGTCTCGGTCGTCTCGGTCATGGCCCCTCCGAAGGTGGGTGGTGTCACTCGTCAATGGGGAACACCCGGCGATGGCCGGGCATTCCGGGTCCAGGGTACGTCCTCGTGCCGGGATCGCTCACGGGACCCGCGCGTAGGACCCGCAGCCAGGACCCGCCGCGCGAACGCCGGTCCGGCACCGCGCCGACCCCGTTCGGCGTCCTCACCGCGACCAGGTCCGCGCGACCCGCGTCGTCCGGTCCCGCAGCGCGCTCGCCGGGTCGACGACGTCCTGCCACCCGATCGAGCCGTCGGCGAGGGCGTACACCCCGGACAGTCCCTGGGCGGCCCACTCGCGGCGACCGAGCACGCTCTCGCCCGTCACCACGACCGTCGGCAGCGCGTCCTGCGCCGCGAGGGCCGAGCAGGTCGCCACCGCGGAGTCGTGCAGCACGTGCGGGTCGAGCACGGTCGTGGCGGTCAGCACGAGGTCGGCGTGGGCGACCCGGGCCCGCAGACCCACGAGGTCCGCCATCACCTCGGCACCAGGGACCGTCCGAGCTCCGAGCAGGGCGAGCGCGAACGCCAGCCCGCCCCCCGCGCCCGCGCCGTAGGCCGTCGCCGCGGCGCGGACCCGCCCAGGTCCGAGCGCACCACCCATCAGGTGCACCCAGTGCCCGAACGCGCGTTCCAGCTGCTGCGCCTCGGAGGCCTCGACCCGCAGCACCGTGGCGTCCGGGACCGACAGGAGCGCGCTCGCGCCGTGCAGCCCGAGCAACGGCACCTCGGTGTCGACCGCCACGACGACATCCACCCCGGACCACCGGTCACCGACCGCGGCGTCGAGCTCGGCCAGACCGGCGAGGTCCTCGGCGACGAGCCCGGGCAGCGCGGCGCCACCCCCGCGCAGCGCGGCGGACGGCAGACCGAGCCCGGCCAGCAGGCCCGAACCTGCGTCGTGCGCCGCGAGCCCACCGACCCCGACCACCAACCGCCGCGGACCGAGGTCGAGCGCAGCGTCCAGCAGCGCCGCAGCCGGCAGGCTGCCCGTCGGCGCCCCGCCCGGCACCATCGCGCGACCGAGCACCTGGGCCACCTCGACGACGACGGTGCCGTCGTCCAGCAGCACGAGCACGACCGGCAACGGGGTGCCGCCCACGCCGAGGATCGTCCGCGGCACCAGCTCGCCGCCGACGGCTCGGTGCACCGCCTCCACCATCCCCGGCCCGCCGTCGCCGAGCGGCGCGATGTCGAGCACGTCCGCGGGCGCCCCGACAGCCCAGCCGTCCGCCATCGCGGTGGCCACCTGGGCGGCGGAGAGCGCGGTACCGAACCGGTCCGGGGCGACGAGCACGTGCACGCGCCACATCCTGCCCTGCCTGCCGCGGCCTTCGCGCGGCGCGCCGCCCGGGCCCAGGAGCAAGGGACCGGCGGTGGCGGGCGACGCCCCGTGTGGGAGAATCCGGGCGTGACCTCCACCTTCACCGAGCCCCGTCCCAGCGGCGCGCTGCTGCTCCTCGGCCAGGGGTCCGACCTCGAGTCGGAACGCGGCGTCGAGTGCACGGGGTCCCTGCCCGCCGCGTCCGACCCGGACCTCGTCGCTCGCGCGCACGCCGCTCGCGAGGCACTCGGTGATCGCGCGTTCATCCTCGGCCACCACTACCAGCGTGACGAGATCGTCGCGCTGTCGGACGTGACCGGGGACTCGTTCAAGCTCGCCCAGCAGGCCGCCGCCCGACCCGACGCGGAGTTCGTGATCTTCTGCGGCGTGCACTTCATGGCCGAGTCGGCCGACATCCTCACCCACGACGGTCAGAAGGTCGTGCTGCCGGACCTTCAGGCGGGCTGCTCGATGGCCGACATGGCGGACATCGCCCAGGTCGAGGAGGCCTGGCAGGTGCTCGCCGAGGCGGGCGTCGCCGACGTGACGGTGCCGGTCACCTACATGAACTCCACGGCGGCGATCAAGGCGTTCACCGCCCGGCCGGGCGGGCGGGTGTCCCCGTCGGCCCCCGCCCCCCGCGCCCGGGGGGGGGCGTCCCCCAA
This sequence comes from Actinotalea endophytica, assembly GCF_025717005.1. Classification (GTDB taxonomy): domain Bacteria; phylum Actinomycetota; class Actinomycetes; order Actinomycetales; family Cellulomonadaceae; genus Actinotalea. Next base: position 17,386 of record NZ_JAOVZU010000015.1, on the reverse strand, counting down.
GACCGGAGGCGTCGACGGCGACGGCAAGGTGCTCTTCATGCCCGACCAGCACCTCGGCCGGAACACTGCGGTGCTCGAGCTGGGGATGTCCCTGGACGACTGCGTCGTGTACGACCCGCGCAGGCCGGACGGCGGGCTGAGCGTCGACCAGCTGCGGCGGGCCCGGATGATCCTCTGGCGGGGGCACTGCTCCGTGCACGGCCGGTTCTCGCCGGAGAACGTCGAGCAGATCCGCGCGAAGGTGCCGGGGATCAACGTGCTCGTGCACCCCGAGTGCAAGCACGAGGTGGTGTCCGCGGCCGACCACGTCGGCTCGACCGAGCACATCATCCGCACCCTCGACGCGGCCGAGCCGGGCTCCGCCTGGGCGATCGGGACCGAGCTGAACCTCGTGCGCAGGCTCGCGGCCCAGCACCCCGAGCTCGAGGTCCACTACCTCGACTCGACGGTGTGCTTCTGCTCGACCATGAACCGCATCGACCTGCCGCACCTGGTCTGGGCGATGGAACAGCTCGTGGAGGGCCGGATGGTCAACCAGATCGTGGTCGACCCGGACGACGCACGCTGGGCGCGCGCCGCGCTGGACCAGATGCTGGCCCTGCCGGGGATCGACCCGGCGCCCGCCCGCGTGGACTGACGGGGCCGGCCGGCACGGGCCGGACCCCGGACCGCTCCAGCAGAGAAGTCGAGGACAGTGATGAGCACGGTCAACCCGCTGCGGATCGGGATCGTCGTGTTCGACGACGCCGAGGAGCTCGACGTCGTCGGCCCGTACGAGGTGCTCACGGCCTGGGCGGCCGTGAGCGAGATGCGTCCCGAGGTGGTGCTCTTCTCGCGGGACGGCGCGGGGGTCCGGATGGCCAAGGGGCTGCGCGTGCTGCCGGACTGCGGCCTCGGTGAGGTCGGCCCGCTGCACGTGCTGGTCCACCCGGGTGGCCAGGGAACCCGTCCGCTGACCCTCGACCACGACCACCTCGCGTGGCTGCGCGACATGCGCAGCACCACGCCGTTGATGACGTCCGTCTGCACCGGTGCGCTCGTGCTCGCGGCCGCCGGACTCCTGGCCGGCCGCCCGGCGACGACCCACTGGGCCGCGTTCGACGAGCTCGTCGCGATCGACCCGAGCGTGCTGGTCGACGCGGACGCCCGCTTCGTCGACGACGGCGACGTGGTCACCTCGGCCGGGGTGTCGGCCGGGATCGACATGTCGCTGCACCTGGTGTCGCGGTTCGAGTCGGTCGCGATGGCCCGTCAGGTCAAGCGCGCCATCCAGTACGAGCCCGCACCGCCGGTCTAGGTCTCGTCGGACGACACCCGCCTCCCCGCGCGGCGGGCCCGACGCCTGCCGTCAGAGCTCGTCGTACGGCGCCGGCCCTTCCGGCTCCACCACCGGGGTCGGGGTCGCGGCCGCCGCGTCGCCCGCCTGGGCCGCCGCGAAGGCGGCGCGCAGCGTGGCGAAGGCGCCCAGGGCGCCGAACCCGAGCGCCCACCCGAAGTCGGGCAGGTAGTCCGGCAGCGCTTCCGGGAGCACGTCCCAGAAGGTCGGCCAGAACTGCTCGTGCGTGAACGCCCCCCACGCGCCCAGGCCGGTGGCGTCGCCGAGACCCATCGCGGCGTCGAGCACGATCCCGCCGAAGAACGCCACGAGGAGCGTCACCACAGTGATGCCCAGGACCACCACCGCTCCGACCGACGTCATGCGCCCGGCGCCCCACAGGTAGAGCCGAAGGGCGAGGAACGCCACCAGCGCCGCGACCAGGGAGGCGATGAAGCCCAGACCCCAGAGCACGACCCAGGCCGCGACGCCCACCGGGATGGTCGCCAGTGCGAAGAGGGCACCGCGACCCACGTTCGCGTCGCGGTACGAAGCCGGGACGGGCGGAAACGACGCGGCTGACATTGTGGCCCCCTGGTGGCGGCCCGGGTCCCTTCCCGGGCGATCGCCGTCACCCTAGGGGCGCGCCGGCACCGTCCGGATGATCTTCACCCGAATGCCAGGGGTGAACTGCGTGAGGGGCGCGGGGCAGTCGTGGCACGCCGGCCGCGCGGCGGGCGCGACGGCATCGGTAGCCTGCCCCGGTGGCTCGCACCCTTCACCTCGCCCTGGCCTACCGCCGCCCGCGGCGCGCCGTGCCCGGCATGCACCTGCTCGACGCCTCGGTGACCCGGATGCGGGTCGTGCCGACCGACCTGGACATCTACCTGCACGTCAACAACGGCGCGTACCTGCAGATGATGGACGTCGCGCGGACGAACTACCTGGCGGACCTCGGGGCGTTCGGCCCGCTCGGCGAACGGGGCTGGTACCCCGTGGTCGCCGCATCCACGATGACCTACCGGAGGTCCCTCACCCTCGGCGAGCGGTTCGAGATCACCACCCGGGTGCTCGGCTGGGACGAACGGGTCGTGTACATCGAGCAGCTCTTCGCCAGGGGCGGCGACCATGTCGCCCGAGGCTGGGTGGCCGGCCGGTTCCTGGCACGGTCCGGCGAACGGATCCCGGCGCCCGAGGTCTCGCGCGCCATCGACCCCGACGCCGCGTCTCCGGTGCTGCCCGACGAGGTCGCCGCGTGGGCGCGGTCGGTCGACGTCGCGCACCGCTCGGTCTGACCGCTCAGGTCCCGTCAGCCCACGACCCGCGCCAGGGTCTCGCGCAGCATCGCGGACTCCGGCTCGCTGCCCGCGCAGTCGAGCGCGAGCCGGAACTCCTCGATCGCCTCGCTCGTCCGGCCGGCCCGGTGCAGCAGCTCCGCGCGAGCCACGTGCCACGGCCGGTAGCCCGCCAGCTCGACACCCTCGAGGGCGGCGAGGCCCTGCTCCGGGCCGCGCGCCTCCGCGACCGCCACGGCCCGGTTGAGCCGCACCACCGGCGACGGCGTGAGCGCGAGCAGCGCGTCGTACAGGGCGACGATCCGTGGCCAGTCGGTCTCCGGGGCGGTGGGGGCGTCCGCGTGCACCGCCGCGATCTCGGCCTGCAGCCGGTACGGGCCTGCGACGCCCGATCTCCTGGCCTCGTCCAGCGTGGCGCGCCCCTCGGCGAGCAGGTTGCGGTCCCACAGCCGCCGGTCCTGCTCGGGCAGCGCCACCGGGCGCCCGTCGGGCTCCGTGCGCGCCGGACGTCGCGCCTCGGTGAGGAGCTCGAGCGCCAGCAGACCGCGCACCTCGGGCTCGTCGGGCAGCAGGCCGACGAGGTGACGCGAGAGCCGGATCGCCTCCGTGCACAGGTCGGCCCGCACGAGGTCCGCCCCCGCCGTGCTGCGGTGGCCCTCGGTGAAGATCAGGTAGACCACCGCGAGCACCGCGGGCAGCCGCTCGGGAAGCTCGTCCGCGGTCGGCACCCGGTAGGCGATCCCCGCGTCCCGGATCTTCGCCTTCGCCCGGGTCAGCCGGGCCGCCATGGTCGGTTCGGTGACCAGCAGCGCGCGTGCGATCTCCGTCGTGGTCAGGCCGCCGATGAGGCGCAACGTGAGCGCGACGCGCGCCGGCAGGGACAGCGCGGGGTGGCAGCAGGTGAACAACAGGCGCAGCTGGTCGTCGGCGATGTCGGGCGCGTCGAGGAGGTCCTCGACCGGATCGGACCCGAGCGCCGGTCCGCGGAGCCGCGCCGCCTCGTCCTGCTTGTCACGGCCCCGGCGCTCGCGTCGCCATCGGTCCACGGCCCCGCGCCGCGCCGTGGTGAGGATCCAGCCCGCCGGGCTCGGCGGCACGCCGCGCTCGGGCCAGGTCCGCAGCGCGGCAAGGTACGCGTCCTGCACGGCCTCCTCGGCGAGCCCCAGGTCGCCGAGAACCCGAGCGAGGACGGCCACGACCCGGCCGTGGTGCTCCCGGAACACCACGGCCACCTCGTCGCGGGGGTCGAGCACTCAGGTCACCAGACCGGCCGCCGGACGGACCTCGATCGGCAGGCTCGTGATCGCGACGATCCGGCGGGCCCATCCCAGAGCTGCGTCGAGGTCCGGGGCGTCGATCAGCCAGAAGCCGCCGAGCTGCTCCTTCACCTCGGCGAACGGGCCGTCGCTCATCAGGAACTCCACGGGGGCCACACCGAGCGGTGCGTCGGAGCGGACGACCGTCGCGGTCGACGCCGGGTGCAGCCCGGCGCTGAGCACGAAGGCGTCGGCGGCCCGCATCTCGTCGGTCACCTCGGCGAGCCGGCGCATCACGCCGTCGAGCACCTCGGGCTCAGGGATGCCGTCCTGCGGCTGGTACATCGCAAGCAGGTAGTGGGTCATGGCGACTCCTCACGTGACGGACCTGCACCGTGCCGGTCCCACCCCTTGTACGAACGGGAACGCGAAGGATCGACAGCACCGGCTCATCGTCGCCGGTCGCGCGCCTCCGTGCCGCGCCGGTCAGGGCGTCCCGAGGCGCGCGAGCAGCAGGGCCTCCGCGAGCACGACCCGCTCGAGCTCGCCGAGGTGCACCGACTCGTTCTCGCTGTGCGCCCGGGAGTCCGGGTCCTCGACGCCGGTCACCAGGATCGCCGCGTCCGGGAACACCTCCAGCAGGTCGGCGATGAAGGGGATCGACCCGCCGACACCGATGTCCACCGGAGGCGTGCCCCACGCGTCGGCGAACGCCGCCCGCGCGACCCGCATGGCCGGGGTGTCGCCGGCTGCCGCGAAGGGCTTGCCGAGCTCACCGTCGGTCACGGTGACCCGGGCGCCGAACGGGGCGTGCGCCTCCAGGTGCGAGCGCAGCGCGGCCGCGGCCGTGCGGGGGTCCTCCCCCGGCGCGATCCGCATCGAGAGCTTCGCGCGCGCCGACGCCGCGATCGTGTTCGAGGACTCCGCCACCGACGTCACGTCCATGCCGATCACCGAGATCGCCGGCCGGGTCCACAGCCTCGCGGTGAGCGGGCCGGTGCCGGCGAGCTGCACGCCGGGGAGCACGGAGGTGTCCGTGCGCAGGTCGGCCTCGTCGTAGTCGACGGTCGGGTCGGGTGCGTGGTGCAGCCCGGCGACCGCCACCGACCCGTGCTCGTCGTGCAGGGTCGCGATCAGGCGGGCCAGGAGGGTCGGGGCGTCGAGCACGGCGCCGCCGTACATGCCGGAGTGCACGGCGTGCTCGAGCACCGCGACCTCCACGGTGCAGTCCACGAGGCCGCGGAGCCCGACGGTCAGGGCGGGGACGCCGACCTTCCAGTTGACCGAGTCCGCCACCACGATGGCGTCCGCCTCGAGCAGGTCGCGGTGGGTGCGCAGGAACTCGACGAACGTCGGGCTGCCGACCTCCTCCTCGCCCTCGACGAACACCGTCACGCCGACCGGGAGGTCGTCGCCGAGGGCTCGCAGCGCCCCGAGGTGTGCGGCGATGCCGGCCTTGTCGTCGGCGGCGCCCCGGCCGTACAGCCGGCCGTCACGCTCGGTCGGCTCGAACGGCTCGGTGTCCCAGCTCTCGCGCGGGCCGGGCGGCTGCACGTCGTGGTGGGCGTACAGGAGCACCGTCGGCGCTCCGTCCGGCGCGGGCCGCGTGCCGACGACGGCGGGGCGGCCGACGAGACCGTCCGTGGTGGTGACGGTCAGCACCTGCGCGTCGAGGCCGAGCTCGCCGAGCATCGTCGCCACCAGCTCGGCGCTGCGGGCCACCTGCTCCTGGTCGAACGTCGCGCTGGACACGCTCGGGATGCGTACGAGCTGCTCGAGATCGGCGCGGACGCGGGTGAACCCCGCGGCGACACGGGCTCGCAGGACGTCGACGGACAGGGCGGGAGCGGGTGGGGTCGGCACGGCCGCCACGCTACCGCCCGGCCGCAGCGCCGCCGGGGCACCGCCTGGGACGACCGGGCGTCAGAGTCGCCCTCCACCTCGTCTACCCTGGGTCGGTGCCCGACACGACGCCCGCAGACCAGGACGAGCCGCAGACCGGCAAGGGTCGCCCCACGCCGAGCCGCAAGGAGCAGGAGGCCGCTCGCAAGCGACCACTGGTCCCGACCGACCGCAAGCTCGCCCGGCAGAAGGAGCGCGCCGAGAGCAAGGCAGCGCGGGATCGTGAGTACCGCGCCCTGCAGACCGGCGACGAGCGCCACATGCCCCCGCGCGACCGCGGCCCCGAGCGGCGCTGGGTGCGCGACTTCGTCGACGCCCGCCGGAACATCGGCGAGTACTTCCTGCCGTTCGCGTTCCTGGCGCTGCTCGCGATGCCGTTCGCGCAGCGGAACGCCGCGGTGTACCTCGGCATCGTGGGCATCGCCTACCTCGGCCTGCTGGCCGGGATCGTCGACGCGTTCATCCTCGCCCGCAAGGTGCTCGCCGGGGTCACGGCGAAGTTCGGCCCGGACCGGGTTCCGCGAGGGATCCGGATGTACGCGGTGTCGCGTGCGCTCCAGCTGCGTCGGCTGCGCCTTCCGAAGCCGCAGGTCGGCCGGGGCGAGTTCCCGTCCTGATCGCCGGCACCGCCAGGCGCGGCAGCCACAGGTGCACGAGCGGGCCGACGGCCAGCGCGTAGAGCACGGTTCCCGGCCCCACCTGGCCGCCGAGCAGCCACCCGGCGGCGACCACCGTCACCTCGATCCCGGTGCGCACCAGGCGGATCGACCAGCCGGTCCGGGCCACCAGCCCGGTCATCAAGCCGTCGCGCGGCCCCGGGCCGAGGCCTGCGCCGACGTACAGCGACGTCGCGAGCGCGTTGAGCCCCACGCCGGCCAGCAGCAGCACTCCGCGAACCGACCAGGGCAGCGGGTCGGGCAGCAGGGCGAGGAGCGCGATCGCCGGGTCGATCGCGGCGCTGATCACCACGACGTTCGCCACCGTGCCGACGCCGGGCCGCTGGCGTAGCGGGATCCAGCAGAGCAGGACGAGCACACCGGTCAGTGCGGTGATCGTGCCGAAGCTGAGCGGCACGTGCCGGACCAGCCCCTGGGTCAGCACGTCCCAGGGCATGCTGCCGAGACCGGCTCGGAGCACGAGCGCCATCGACACCGCGTAGAGCACGAGCCCGGCAGCGAGCTGCGCTCCCCTGCGCGCCGCCCGGCTCACCGGGGCCCCGCCACGGTCGTGCCCTCGTCCCAGCGGCGGTGGCTGCGCGGCGGCAGACGGTGACCGCGACCGTCCTGGGCGACGACGCGCATCAGCGCCACCGCACAGCCCAGGACGAGGACAGCCACCAGAGCTAGCTCCAGAGCCACTTGCATCACCATGGCGCCATCATGCGAGCCCAGTGGCATTGCCAGACATAGCCACTTCCGAGATAGTGGCCCCGTGATGCCCGACCGCCAGATCACCTCGACCGCCCTCACCCGCCTGCTCGGACCCCTGCCGCCGGGTGCGCCCGCCTACCAGGCGCTCTCCGACGCCGTGCACCGGGCCGTGCTGGACGGCGCCCTGCCGCTCGGCACGCGGCTACCGAGCGAACGGGACCTCGCCCTCGCTCTCGGCATGTCCCGGACGACCACGGCCGCCGCGTACGACCGGCTGCGGTCGCTCGGCGTGCTCCGCACGCGCCGCGGCTCGGGCAGCGTGACGACGCTGCCGGCCGACTCCCCCCGCGGCGGCGCGCTGCTGGTGCCCGACACCGGGGATGACGGCACGATCGACCTGACGATCGCCACCCCGCCGGCGCCCTCGGCGCTCGTCGACGCGGCCCGGCGGGCCGTCGAGCAGCTGCCCGCCTACGCCGCCGGTGGCGGCTACGCCTACCTGGGGCTGCCCGAGCTGCGATCGGCGCTGGCCGCGCGGTACACCCGGCGCGGCGTGCCCACCCGGCCGGACCAGATCCTCGTGACCACCGGGGCCCAGCACGCCACCCAGCTCCTGCTCCGCCTCTTCGCCGGCATCGGCGACCGCGTCGCCGTGGAGAACCCCGGGTACCCGCACGCCATCGCCGCGATCAGGTCGACCGGCGCGCGCCCGGTCGGTGTCCCGGTCGGTGCGAACGGCCATGACCTCGACATGCTCGAGGCCACTCTCCGCCAGGCCGCGCCGCGGCTCGTGCACCTGACGCCCGACCACCACAACCCGACCGGCACGAGCCTGGACGCGGACGGTCGCGTCCGGCTGCGCGGGCTCGCGACCCGCTTCCGTACCCCCGTCGTCGGGGACGAGACGCTCACCGACCTCACCCTCGACGGCGAGCCGCCGTCGCCGTTCCTCGGGTCCGCACCGGACGACAACCTGGTCGCGATCGGCTCGGCGTCCAAGTCGTTCTGGGGCGGGCTCCGGATCGGCTGGGTGCGCGCGCCGCGCGACCTCGTGCTGCGTCTGGGGCGCGAGCGCGTCCACCACGACCTGTCGACCGCGGTCCTCGAACAGCTCATCACGGTCGAGCTGCTCCGCGAGGAGGACGCCGTGCTGGCCGAACGCCGCGCCGGGCTCCGGGCCCGACGCGACGCCCTGGTGGACGCGCTGCGCGATGCCGTGCCCTGGACGATCACGAGTCCGGCCGGCGGGCTGTCGGTCTGGGCCGATCTCGGCGCACCGCTGTCCTCGGCGCTCGCCGCCGTCGCGCCCCGGCACGGCGTGCGAGTGGCACCGGGCACCGCGTTCGGCGTGGACGGCTCGTTCGAGAACCGGGTCCGTCTCCCCTTCGCCGCGAGCCCCGAGCGGCTGCGCCTGGCCGCGAGCCGCCTCGCCGACGCGTGGTCCGTCCTGGCCCCGGACACGGCGGCGCCGGTGAGCGCGGCGGTCCCGATCTAGGCGCGGCGCCGACTGCGCGTCAGGCGGCCCGGAGCTCCACCGGGCTGCCGACCTTCGTCTCCCCTTCCAGGAGCTGGGCGCGCGCGACGTGGTCCGACACGAGCCCGCGCCAGTGCTCGCCGAGCCAGGACTCGGCGTCGAAGCGGCTGGTGAAGACCGGGCTCACAGGGCGGTCGAGCGACTCGTCGGACCGGTTGCGGAAGCTCCAGCGCCACTGGGCGCGCTCGGTGGTCGGCATCAGGCTCCTTCCGCGAGCCCGCGGTGCACGCGGGCCGCCCAGAACGGTCCCTCGTAGATCAGACCGGTGTAGCCCTCGACGAGGTCCGCGCCTGCGTCGACGTACGCCCGGGCGTCCGCGCCCGTGGTCACGCCGCCCACCCCGATGATCGTCCGCCCCGTGCCGAGGCGCTCGCGCAGCAGGCGCACCACCTGCACGCCCCGGTCGAGCAGCGGCGGCCCGGACAGCCCGCCCTCACCCAGGTCGTGGGCGATCGTGGTGTTGACCGCGACCACACCGCTGAGGTCGAGCTCGGTCACCAGGTCGGCCACCGCGAGCACGTCGTCGTCCGCCAGGTCGGGCGCGATCTTCACGAGCAGCGGCACGCTGCCCGGATCGGTCACGCTGTCCGCGGCCGACCGCGCGGCGACGAGCAGGGGCCGCAGCGAGTCCACGGACTGCAGGTCGCGCAGACCGGGTGTGTTCGGCGACGACACGTTGACGACCAGGAAGTCGGCCCACGGCGCGAGCAGCTTCGCGCAGGCGGCGTAGTCGTCCGCCGCGCGCTCGGCGGGCGTCACCTTGTTCTTGCCGATGTTCACGCCGACCACGAGCTCGCGACCGCGGGGAGTCGATCGGAGCCGGCGCAACCGCGCCGCCGCGGCGGCCGCGCCCTGGTTGTTGAAGCCCATCCGGTTGCGCAGGGCACGCTGCTCGAGCACGCGCCACAGCCGGGGCGGTTCGTTGCCCGGCTGGGCGACCGGTGTGATGGTTCCCACCTCGACGAAGGCGAAGCCGAGCATCGTCATGCCGACCACACCCGTGGCGTCCTTGTCGAAGCCCGCGGCCAGCCCGAGCCGGCCCGGCACGGCGCGACCGAGCACGTGCACCGGCGGCCCGGCCGGGGCGCAGTACCGGCGGAGCAGTCCGGAGAGCACCGGCACGCGCGCGGCGAACCGGATCAGCGCGAACGCCCAGTGGTGGGCGGCCTCGGGGTCCATCCGGCGGAAGACGACTCGGAAGAGCAACGCGTACACGCTGGGCAACCTACCGGGGCACGGCGTCCTGACCCGAGGACGTCCGACCGGTCCGTCGGAGCCACCACAGGCCCAGCACCGGGAGCACGAGCGGCACGTAGCCGTAGCCCTGGCCGTAGTCCGACCACACCGTGGCGTCGGCGAAGAGGTCCGAGCGCACCAGCGACAGCGTCCCGACCGTGAGCACGCCGACGAGCTCGACGCTCACCGCGACCCAGGCGACCCGGCGCCACACGCCACGCCCCTTGGCCAACGCGATCGTCGCGACGACGTACACCACCGCCGCGACGGCGGACAGCAGGTAGGCCAGCGGTGCCTCGTCGTACTTCGTGGCCAGCTGGACGCCGGATCGCGCGGTGGCCGCCACCGCGAGGATGCCGTAGACGAGCACGAGGGCGCGGCCCGGCCCGGAGGACGTCGTCGAGGCGCTCGACGGGCCCGCCACCACCCGGCTCTCGTCGTCGGAGGAGGTCATCCGAACCACACCTGCACCATCCGGAGCTGCAGGAACGCCACGGTCACCGAGGCCACCAGCAGCACCACCGAGCTCCACCGGGTGCGCTCGGCGAACGCCCAGGCGCCCGCGACCGGCAGCACGAGCAGCGTCGTGATCAGGTAGCCCCAGAAGGTCGGCGGGTCGGCCGGGCCGGGGCCCGCGAGGGCGACCACGACGCAGCTGACCGCCTGGACCAGCAGCACGACCTCGACCCCGCCCCCGGCGAGCATCTGCCGCCAGATCACCGGCTGGTTCCGCACCGTCCGCAGACCGGCCCAGCCACCCAGCACGAACGCGAGAGCGGCCACCAGGACGGCCAGGGGGATCCACACGCCCCCGACCCTAGAAGGCAGTCGCCGTCCGGGCCACGCGGACACCCCGGCGCCGTTCTCGCCTAGCATCGTCGCGTGATCACACTGACCTCCGCCTCGCCCGCCAACCTGTCCGTCGACGCGCTCGTCGTGGGGGTGACCGCCGACGCCGGGGGCGTCCGCCTGCTCGGCGACGCGGTGCCCGCCGCACTGGCCGGGGCGATCACCTCACCGGGTCTCGGCGTGACCGGCAAGGCGGACCAGGTGGTGCGGATCCCGACCGGCGGCGCGATCGCCGCCGGCGTGGTCGCCGTGGTCGGAGTCGCCGACCCGGCCGACCCGGAGAGCCTGCGCCGCGCCGCCGGTGCGGCCACCCGCCAGCTCACCGGCGTCCGGACCGTCGCGATCGCCCTGCCGCTGCGGGACGCCGACGACGTCGCCGCGGTGGCCGAGGGAGCGGCGCTCGGCGCCTACGGCTACACGCGGTACCACACGCCCGAGCCGAACCAGCGCGCCGTCGAGGAGATCCAGGTCGTGACCTCGCTGGCCCGCTCCGCCGCCTCGAAGGCGGCCGTGGCGCGGGCCGAGGTGATCGCAGCTGCGGTCCACGGCACGAGGGACCTGGTCAACACGCCGCCGCGGGACCTGTATCCCGCGGCGTTCGCCGACATCGCCAAGCAGGCCGCCAAGGGCCTCAAGGTCAAGGTGACCGTGCTCGACGAGAAGGAGCTCGCAGCGGGCGGCTACGGCGGTCTCGTCGCCGTCGGCCAGGGGTCGGCCCGTCCCCCGCGGCTGGTCAAGGTCGTCTGGGCACCCGCGCGGGCGAAGCGCTCGGTCGCGCTCGTGGGCAAGGGCATCACGTTCGACTCGGGTGGCCTCTCGCTCAAGCCGCCGAAGTCCATGGAGACCATGAAGTCCGACATGTCCGGGGCGGCCGCGGTGCTGCACACCGTGCTCGCGGCCGCGTCGCTCAAGCTGCCGGTCAAGGTCACCGGCTGGCTGTGCCTCGCGGAGAACATGCCGTCCGGGACGGCGCAGCGCCCGTCCGACGTCATCACCCAGCGCGGCGGCAAGACGGTCGAGGTGCTGAACACGGACGCCGAGGGGCGCCTGGTGCTCGCCGACGGCCTGGTCGCCGCGTGCGAGGAGAAGCCCGACGCCGTGCTCGACGTCGCCACGCTCACGGGTGCCCAGGTCGTCGCGCTCGGCACGCGGGTGTCCGGCGTGATGGGTACCGAGGCCGTGCGGGACTCGGTCGTGTCCGCGGCCGGCGAGGCGGGCGAGCTGATGTGGCCGATGCCCCTGCCCGAGGAGCTGCGCGCCGGCCTCACCTCCCAGGTGGCCGACCTGGCGAACGTGGCCGGGGACCGCAATGGCGGCATGCTGACCGCCGGTGTGTTCCTCAAGGAGTTCGTGGGCGAGACACCGTGGGCGCACCTGGACATCGCCGGGCCGGCGTTCAACGAGGGTGCCGAGTGGGGTTACACCCCCAAGGGCGGCACCGGCGTCGCCGTGCGCACGCTGCTGCGCTACCTCGAGTCCGCCTAGTCGACGCCGGCCGAGCGCGCCCGACGCTGGCGGGCGTTCCAGTCGCGCATCCGCTGCGGGTACCCGACCAGCTGGACGTCGTACACCGGGATGCGCAGCTCGGTGGCGATCTGCCGTGCGGTCGCGGCGTCGGGAACCCGGCGGCGGGTCCACTCCCCTGTGGTCGCGATGAGCACCACCGTGGTCTGCGTGACGTTGGTCACGGGCTCGATGTACGCCTCGACACCGACCCGCGTCCGGGTGAACTCGGCGAAGTGCTCGAGGGTCGCCTTGCGCGCGTCGCGGGTCGTGGGCGCGGAGCTGCGCCGGCGGAACCAAGCCATGACTCCAGCCTACGGTCCGGTCCTCGTTCCGGCGTGCGGAGACGGCCAAGACATAGGATGATTGCCGGTGCTGTCGGTACAGCGCGGGCTCGGATGCCGCCGGGTGCGTGGTGATGACAAGATGGCGACAGCGCCCGACCCACCGTTGTGCCCGAGGGGAGCCTGACCGTGCCTGACACCGCCGACATCGTGGTCCTGGGCGGAGGGAGCGGAGGCTACGCCACCGCCCTGCGCGCGACCGAGCTCGGACTGAGCGTGGTGCTGATCGAGGAGGCGAAGGTCGGCGGCACCTGCCTGCACGTCGGCTGCATCCCGACCAAGGCGCTGCTGCACGCCGCCGAGGTCGCCGACTCGACCCGCGAGTCCGAGAAGTACGGTGTCCGCGCCGCCCTCGAGGGCATCGACATGGGCGGGGTGAACAGCTACAAGGACGCCGTGATCGGCCGGCTCTACAAGGGCCTGCAGGGCCTGGTGAAGGCCCACGGGATCACCTACGTCGAGGGCCACGGCCGGCTCGTCGCGCCGGACACCGTCGAGGTGAACGGCGAGCGGTACACGGGCAGGCACGTGGTGCTCGCCACCGGCTCGTACTCGCGCACGCTCCCCGGTCTGGAGATCGGCGGCAAGGTCATCACCTCCGAGCACGCGCTGTCGCTGGACTACGTGCCGCAGTCGGTCATCGTCCTCGGGGGCGGCGTGATCGGCTGCGAGTTCGCCAGCGTCTGGACCTCGTTCGGTGCCAAGGTCACCATCGTCGAGGCGCTGCCCCACCTCGTGCCGAACGAGGAGGAGGCGATCAGCAAGGCCTTCGAGCGCGCCTTCCGCAAGCGCGGGATCGCGTTCCACACCGGGGTGCGGTTCTCGGGCGTGACCCAGGACGACGCCGGCGTGCACGTCTCCCTCGAGGACGGCACCGCGATCGACGCCGACCTGATGCTCGTCGCGGTCGGCCGCGGACCCCGCACCGCGAACCTCGGCTACGAGGAGCAGGGCGTCCCGATGGACCGGGGCTTCGTGCTGACCGACGAGCGCCTGCACACCGGGGTCGCGAACATCCACGCGGTCGGCGACATCGTGCCCGGCCTGCAGCTCGCCCACCGCGGCTTCGCGCAGGGCGTGTTCCTCGCGGAGGAGATCGCCGGTCTCAACCCCGCGCCGATCGTCGAGTCGGGCATCCCGCGCGTCACGTACTCCGACCCGGAGATCGCCTCGGTCGGGGTCACCGAGGCGAAGGCCGCCGAGCTCTACGGCGCGGACCAGGTCGAGACCTACGAGTACAACCTCGCCGGCAACGGCAAGAGCCAGATCCTCGGCACGACGGGCTTCGTCAAGCTCGTGCGCCGCAAGGACGGCCCCGTGGTCGGCGTGCACATGCTCGGCGCCCGCGTCGGTGAGCTGATCGGTGAGGGCCAGCTCATCGTGAACTGGGAGGCCTACCCCGAGGACGTGGCCGCCCTGGTGCACGCCCACCCCACCCAGAACGAAGCGGTCGGCGAGGCGTTCCTCGCGCTGGCCGGCAAGCCGCTGCACGCGCACAACTGACAGGAGACGCCAGGTCATGTCTGAGTCCGTCCAGATGCCGGCGCTCGGCGAGAGCGTCACCGAGGGCACCGTCACGCGTTGGCTCAAGAACGTCGGTGACACGGTCGCCGTCGACGAGCCGCTGCTCGAGGTGTCCACCGACAAGGTCGACACCGAGATCCCCTCGCCGTTCGCCGGGACGCTCCTGGAGATCGTCGTGGCCGAGGACGAGACCGCCGAGGTCGGTGCCGTGCTCGCCCGGATCGGCAGTGCCGACGAGGCGGGCGCACCCGCGGCGCCCCCCGCTGCGCCGGCCGAGCAGCCTGCCGCGCCGGTGGCCGAGGCGGCGCCTGCGCCCGAGCCCGCTCCCGCGGAGCCCGCACCGGCACCTGAGCCGGCCGCTCCGGCCGCGGAGCCGGCAGCCGCACCCGCGACGGCTGCGGGCGGCGGGGAGGCCGTGACGATGCCCGCGCTCGGCGAGTCGGTCACCGAGGGAACCGTGACCCGCTGGCTCAAGAGCGTCGGCGACGAGGTCGCCGTCGACGAGCCGCTGCTCGAGGTGTCCACCGACAAGGTCGACACCGAGATCCCCTCGCCGTTCGCGGGGACGCTCAGCGAGATCCTGGTCGGCGAGGACGAGACCGCCGAGGTCGGCGCGGTGCTCGCCCGGATCGGCGGCGGCCCGGCAGCCGCGGCTCCGGCTCCTGCGGCCGAGTCGGCACCGGCCGCTCCCCCGGCGCCCCCGGCACCCGCTCCGGCAGCGGCCCCCGCACCGGCCCCGGCTCCCGCTCCGGCCGCACCCACCCCTGCTCCGGCCGCACCTGCTCCGGCAGCGGCTCCCGCACCGGCCCCGGCAGCGCCCGCCGCGGCAGCGGCTCCCGCGGCCGAGTCGGCACCGCCGGCCCAGGCCGGCGGCTACCTCACGCCGCTGGTCCGCAAGCTCGCGGCCGAGAAGGGTGTCGACCTCGCCACCGTGACCGGCTCGGGCGTCGGTGGGCGGATCCGCAAGGAGGACGTCCTGGAGGCCGCCGCAGCCGCCGAGCGGGCGAGGGCCGCCGCAGCCGCGGCGCCCGCGGCCCCGGCCGCGCCGAGCAAGGCCGCCAAGGCCGCCGAGGCGATCTCCCCGCTGCGCGGCACCACCGAGAAGGCGTCCCGGCTGCGCCAGATCATCGCCTCGCGGATGCACGAGTCCATGCAGTCGATGGCCCAGCTCACCACGGTCGTCGAGGTCGACGTCACGAAGGTCGCCCGGCTGCGCGCCCGCGCGAAGAACGACTTCAAGGCGCGCGAGGGCGTCAACCTCACGTACCTGCCGTTCTTCGTCCTGGCCGCGACCGAGGCCCTCAAGGCGCACCCGAAGATCAACGGGGTGCTCGACGGCGACCAGATCACGTACCACGCCGAGGAGAACGTCGGTATCGCGGTGGACACCGAGCGCGGTCTCGTCGTGCCGGTGATCCGCGGCGCGGGCGACCTCAACCTCGCCGGCATCGCACGGAAGATCGCCGACCTGGCCGAGCGGACCCGTGCGAACAAGGTCACGCCCGACGAGCTGAGCGGGGCGACGTTCACGGTGACCAACACCGGCTCGGGCGGCGCGCTGTTCGACACGCCGATCGTCCCGATCGGGACCTCGGCGATCCTCGGCACCGGCGCGATCGTGAAGAAGCCCGTCGTGGCGACCGACGAGCTCGGCAGCGAGTACGTCGCGATCCGTTCGATGTGCTACCTGGCGCTCTCCTACGACCACCGGCTGGTCGACGGCGCGGACGCCGCGCGGTACCTGCAGGCGATCAAGACGCGCATCGAGGACGGCGAGTTCGAGGCCGAGGTCGGACTCTGATCCCAGCCTCGTCGAGCACCCGAGGGGTCGGGTCCGCCACCGCGCGGGCCCGACCCCTCGGCCGTAGCGTGACCGCATGAAGGTGGTCGTCGCGGGTTCCCACGGGCTGCTCGGCAGCGCGCTGACCCAGCTCCTCACCGAGCAGGGCTGGTCCGTGCAGCGCCTGGTCAGACGCCAGGCGCGGTCCCGCCGGGAGATCTCCTGGGACCCGTCCGCAGGGCACCTCGACTCGGGCGACCTCGCGGGCGTCGACGCGGTGGTCAACCTCGGCGGCGCGACGCTCGCCCGCTTCCCGTGGACCCAGTCCTACCGCCGGACCATCGTCGCGTCGCGCACCGTCCCGACCGCGCTGCTGGCCACGACGCTGGCGTCGATGGACTCGCCGCCTCCGGTGCTGCTCCAGGCGTCGGCGGTCGGCTACTACGGTGACCGCGGCCAGGAGGAGCTCACCGAGTCCTCGCCGCCGGGCCGGGGCTTCCTCGCCGACCTCGTGCGCCGCTGGGAGGCAGCCACCGCCCCGGCCGAGGCCGCCGGGATCCGGGTCGCCCACCTGCGGACCGGCGCGGTCGCGCTCGCCCCCGCGGGCGGCTCGTCCGGCCTGATCCTGACCGCCATCAAGCTCGGCCTCGGCGGGCCGCTCGGGCCCGGCGACAACATCTGGAGCTGGATCACGGTCCCGGACCACGCGGCGGCCATCGCGCACCTGCTCACCGCCGAGGTCGCCGGCCCGGTCAACCTGACCACGCCGAACCCGGTCTCCCAGCGCGAGCTCATCACGACCCTCGCGCGGGCGCTGCACCGACCTGCGGTGCTGCGGGTGCCGGCCTGGGCCCTGCGACTCGTGCTCCGCGACGCCGCCGACGATCTCCTGCTCAGCGGGCAGCGCGCGCTTCCCGCGGCACTGGCCGGCTCGGGGTTCAGCTGGCAGCACCCCACGATCCAGGATGCGGCGGCCTGGCTCAGCCGCTGACCCGCACCACGCGCCAGGTCCCCGGGCGCAGCTCGAGCGTGACCGTCACCGTCGTCTGCTCCTGACCCACGACCTGCGTCGTCGTCGTGACCGGGACACAGACGAGCCCGTCGCCGCACGACTGCGCCGTCCCCGCACGAGCCTCGACCGTCGCGAGGTCGACGGGCGACGGGGTCACGCCCGCGTCGGCGAGGGCGGCCGGCGAGCCCGGCTCGGTCCCCAGCGCGAGGGCGTCGGCGTCACCCGCCGCCTGCGCCGTGACCCGCTGCTCGGTGAGGCGGACCGCGGCTCGCTCGGCCGCCGCGAGCACCGCCTGCGAAGCGCCGCTGGCACGCGCCGTGCCCCCGAGCCCGCCGACGACCTGCCGGCCGACCGCCGCGACGCCGAGCACGCCGACGACCGCGACGAGCACGCCGGCACCGACGAGCACGCGGTGTCGCCCGGGCACCTGACGGCGTCCGGGCACCCGACGGCGTCCGGGCACCCG
>NZ_JAOVZU010000014.1:16923-79663 GCF_025717005.1 Actinotalea endophytica | reverse complement strand
ACCCGCGCCTCGGGCTACCGCTGGCGGATCGGCGGGTAGTCGCGCGGCGTCGGGCCGGTGTAGATCTGCCGCGGCCGGCCGATCTTGGTGGCCGGGTCGAGCATCATCTCTCGCCACTGGGCGATCCAGCCCGGCATCCGGCCGACCGCGAACAGCGGCGTGAACATCCGGGTCGGGAAGCCCATCGCCTTGTAGATGATCCCGGTGTAGAAGTCGACGTTCGGGTAGAGCTTGCGCTCGATGAAGTAGTCGTCGGACAGCGCGATCTCCTCGAGGCTCATCGCGATGTCGAGCATCTGGTCGCGCTTGCCGAGGGCGTCGAGGATCTCGTCGGCGTGCTTCTTCACGATGGCGGCGCGCGGGTCGTAGTTCTTGTAGACGCGGTGGCCGAAGCCCATCAGCCGGACGCCGGCCTCCTTGTTCTTGACCCGGGTCATGAACGCCCGCGCGTCACCGCCGTCAGCCTGGATCTCGTTGAGCATCCGCAGCACGGCCTCGTTCGCACCACCGTGCAGCGGGCCGGACAGCGCGTTGATGCCCGCCGACACCGAGGCGTAGAGGTTCGCGTGCGCGGACCCGACGATCCGGACGGTCGACGTCGAGCAGTTCTGCTCGTGGTCGGCGTGCAGCAGCAGAAGCACGTCGAGCGCCTTGGCCATCGCCGGGTCGACGTCGTAGTGCTTCGCGGTCGGCTGGAAGGACATCCGCAGGAAGTCCGGGACGTAGCCGAGGCCCCGCTCGGGGCCGATCATGTTCTGCCCCAGCGCGCGACGGTGCGCGTACGCGGCGATGGTCGGCGCCTTCGCGAGCAGCAGCACGGTTGCCAGCTCGACGGTCGACTGGTCGAACGGGTCGACGCTCTCGGGGTAGTAGCCGGGGAGCGCGGACACTGCGCTGGAGAGGACCGCCATCGGGTGCGCGTTGGTCGGGAACGCGCCGATCAGGGCCTTGAAGTTGTCGTGCAGGTGGGTGTGGCGCTCGACGCGCTCGATCCACTTGGACAGCTGCGGATGGGTCGGCAGCTCACCGTGCGTGAGCAGGTAGGCCACCTCGAGGAACGACGACTGCTCGGCGAGCTGCTCGATCGGGTAGCCGCGGTACAGCAGCACACCCTTGTCACCGTCGATGTAGGTGATGGTCGACTCGCACGACGCGGTGTTCATGAAGCCGGGGTCCACGGTCACGTGCCCGGTCTCGCGCAGCAGCGAGGACACCTGCACCCCGTCGTTGCCGATCGACGCGCGCACCCTGGGCAGCTCGAGAGACGTTCCGTCCAGTTCGAGACGAGCCGGGGTGTCGGTGTCGGTCATCTGGTCCTCCTCGTCGGGGTGGTCCATCTCGGTCGCCGGCCGAGGCGAACGCTACCGCCTCGGTCTCGGGGCACTGCTGGTGCCCGGTGCCGTACCGGCCGTAGGTCCTCATCGACCTTGATCCGGGGCGAGAGCCCCGGATCAGTCAAGGGTCAGTAAAGCAGAGGAACCTGGGATGAGTGTGCCTCAGGCTCCCGTGAGACGCGACACAGCGCGGGCGACGGCCTCGTCGGTCGCGGTCAGGGCGACCCGTACGTGACGAGCGCCCGCCGCTCCGTAGAAGGTGCCCGGCGCCACGAGCACACCTTGGTCCGCGAGGTCCGCCACCGTCGTCCACGCGTCCTGCCCCGGAGCCGTGACCCAGAGGTACAGCCCTGCGGGGAACGCCTCGACCCGGTACCCGGCGCCCTCGAACGCCGCGACCAACGCCGTCCGGCGCCGTGCGTACCGGGCGTGCTGCGCCGCGACGTGCTCGTCGTCGTCGAGGGCCGCGACCATCGCGGCCTGCACCGGCGCGGGGACCATGAGGCCGAGGTGCTTGCGCGTCTCGAGCAGCCCGGCGACGAGCGTCGGGTCGCCCGCGACGAAGGCCGCACGGTAGCCGGCCAGGTTGGACTGCTTGGACAGCGAGTGGACCGCGAGAAGGCTGTCGTGCGAGCCACCGCTCACCCGCGGGTCGAGCACGCTCGGCACACCGGAGGTGCGCCAGGGCTCGTCCCAGGCGAGCAGCGCGTAGCACTCGTCGGAGGCCACCACCGCGCCGATCTCCCGCGCAGCCGCCACCACCTCGGCGAGCTCGTCGGCACCCAGGACCGCGCCGGTCGGGTTGGACGGCGAGTTGAGCCACACCAACCGGACGCCGTCGCGACCGGCCCAGTCCGCGACGCGGTCGGTCGCGAGCGCAGTCGCCCCGGCGAGCCGCGCGCCGACGTCGTACGTCGGGTACGCGGCCGCGGGGTGCACCACGACGTCGCCGGGGCCCAGACCCAGCAGCGACGGCAGCAGGCCGACGAGCTCCTTCGAGCCGATCGTCGGCAGCACCGCAGCGGGATCGAGGTCGGGGACCCCGCGACGCCTCGCGTACCAGCGCACGACCGCGTCGCGCAGCTCCGGCGTGCCGTGCGTGGTCGGGTACCCGGGCGCGTCGGCGGCGGCCGCGAGCGCCGCGGTCACCAGCTCGGGGGTCGGGTCCACCGGCGTGCCGACCGACAGGTCGACGACACCGTCGGGGTGCGAGCGTGCCCGTGCCGCGTGCGGCGCAAGGGTGTCCCAGGGGAAGTCGGGCAGGTCCCCGACGTGCAGGCCCACCGGCGGGATCAGGCGCCGTTCTGCGGCGGCAGAGCGGCGATCATCGGGTGGTCGCGGTCGATCTCACCGAGCTTCGTCGCACCACCGGGCGAGCCGATCGGCTCGAAGAACTCGACGTTCGCGGTGTAGTAGTCGCTCCACTGCTCGGGGACGTCGTCCTCGTAGTAGATCGCCTCGACCGGGCAGACCGGTTCGCACGCCCCGCAGTCCACGCACTCGTCGGGGTGGATGTACAAGGAACGCTTGCCCTCGTAGATGCAGTCGACCGGACACTCGTCGATGCAGGCCTTGTCCTTGACGTCGACGCATGGCTGGGCGATGACGTAGGTCACGAGCGATCCCTTCGGGCAACCGGGTGCGGGGCGCCGGGCGGCACGCGCCTAGTATCCCCCAGGTGAGCGGTACCGACGACGCACGACCCTGGCTGGCGTGGCCGCTCGGGGCGAAGGTGATGGTTCGGCGGCGCCTGCCGGACGGCGGCTACTCCGACGTGGTGGGTCTGCTCGTCGAGCGCGACGAGGACCATGTGCTGGTCCACGGGCGCCGGGGCGAGGTCCGTGTCCCGGCCGCCGAGATCGCGATCGGGAAGGTCGTCCCGCCGCCGAGGCTGGGCCCGCGTCCACGCTGACCGAACGGGCCGGCGGCACCTGGCCGACGGGCCCGCCCACGACCACCCCGCGGCGCTAGCGTGAGGTATGACCCGCCCACAGGCGTGGCCGCCGGCGGTCGCGACGGTCCGGGGGTACCGACGCGAGTGGTGGCGCCGCGACCTCGTGGCGGGCCTGGTGCTCACCGCGATGCTGGTACCGGCGGGGATCGGCTATGCGCGCGCCGCAGGCCTGCCGCCCGAGACCGGCCTGTACGCGACGGTCGTGCCGCTGCTGGTGTACGCGGTGCTCGGCCCCTCGCGGATCCTGGTGCTCGGCCCCGACTCCTCGCTGGCGCCGATCATCGCCGCCGCGGTCCTGCCGCTCGCCGCGGGGTCGGACCGGCGGATCGCTCTCGCAGGCGTTCTCGCGGTGCTCGTCGGAGGCTGGCTCGTGCTCGGCGGCCTGCTCCGGGCCGGCGCCGTGACCGCGCTGCTGTCCCGGCCGATCCGGGTCGGCTACCTCAACGGGATCGCCGTCGTGGTGCTCGCCGGCCAGCTGCCGGCCCTGCTCGGGCTGGACGGTGCGGGGATCTCGCTCGAGCTGCCGTGGTCCGTGCACGGCGGCACGTTCGTCCCGCTCGCCCTCGGCTTCGGGCTGGGCAGCCTGGCGGCGCTGGTCGTGGCACGGCTGACCGGGCACACCGTGCTCGGCCTGGCCGGCGTCGTCGTGGCCTCCGCCGCGCTGGTCGCGCTGCTCGGGTTGGGCGACCGGCTGCCGGTGGTGGGTGCACTGCCGTCCGGTCTGCCGCACCCCGCGCTGGCGGGCGCCACCTGGGCCGACGTCCGGGCGCTCGTGGCGCCCGCGGCGGGTATCGCCCTGATCGCGTTCACGGACACCGGCGTGCTCTCCCGGTCGCTCGCGGCACGGCACGGCGAGACGGTCGACGGGAGCGCGGAGATGCGCGGCCTCGGCGCCGCCAACCTCGCCACCGGACTGCTCGCCGGCTTCCCGATCAGCGGGTCGTCCTCACGCACCCCGGTCGCCGAGACGGCCGGCGCGCGGACCCAGCTGACCTGCGTGGTCGGCGCGCTCGGGGTGACGGCGTTCGTGCTGGTCGCACCCGGGGCGACCGCGTGGCTGCCCTCGGCGACCCTGGCCGCCGTCGTCGTGGTCGCGGCGTCGAGCCTGGTGGACGTGCCGGGCCTGGCCCGGCTGGTGCGCACCAACCCGCTGGACGGCGCGCTCTCGATGATCGCGTTCGCCGGCGTGGTGACCTTGGGCGTCCTGCAGGGGATCGTCGTGGCGGTGGTGCTGTCCCTCGCCGCGTTCGTCTACCAGGCGTCCCGCCCGTACCGCGCCGAGCTCGGTCTGGTGCACGGCGTGCGTGGCTACCACGACCTCGCGCGCCACCCCGAGGGCGAGCGGGTGCCCGGGTGCGTGATCGTGCGGTTCGACGCGCCCCTGTTCTTCGGCAACGGTGAACGGTTCGACGCGTTCGTGCGGAGCACCGTGGCGAGGCGCGACGACGCACGCCTCGTGGTGCTCGCGGCCGAGCCGATCACGGACGTCGACTCGACGGCGGTCGAGCAGCTCGTCGCCCTGGACGACTGGCTGACCTCGCGCGGCATCACGTTCGTGCTGGCCGAGGCGAAGGGCCCGGTCAAGGACCGGCTCCGGCGCTACGAGCCCGCCCGGTTCGGCCCCGAGCGGTTCGCCCCCACGGTCGGCGCAGCGGTCGACTCGTTCACCGGCAGGTTGCGCGGCGACCTCGACGAGTGACGCTACCGGTGTCCCCGCCGATCAGCGGCCCGCCCGCTCAACCACTCTCGGTGGGCGCCGGGCCGCAGACGATCTTGTTCTGGGCGCGGTACGTGACGGTCCAGGACTCGTCGTCCTTCACCTCGCCGTCGAGCAGCACGCGCCTCGTGACCTTCACGCTGAAGCCGGGGTTGCCCGCACTCTGCGGCGAGCAGGTCGCCGACTGCGAGTAGACCGTCGTCGGATAGGTGACGTTCCACCGCCCGCTGGTCTCGGACTCGACCGTCCAGTACTTCGTGCCCCAGATCCGCACGTAGACGCGGTTCGTGCCGGAGTCCACCCACGCCTGGACGAGCGCGCCGTACGGCGTGTTGTTCTTCCAGCGCATGTTGATGGTCGGGGTGAAGATCGTCGCCTCGCGGCCCTCGGGGTAGCGCTGGAAGTACTCGCTGTGCGGCCAGTGCTCCACCAGCTCCATGCCGGCGAAGTACGCGGCGTTGTACGTGGTCGTCGAGATCTGCGACAGGCCGCCGCCCCACGCCGAGGTGTGCTCGCCGTTGACGATCGCGCCGGCCTCGACGTAGCCGTGGGCGGCGTCGATCGGTCCGAGGGCGTCGGCGAGGTCGAACTCCTCACCGGGGCGGATGAGCATCCCGTTGAGCTTGCTCGCACCGTTGGCGATGTTGATGGTGCGGATCCGGTCCGAGGTCAGCGGGGTGTCGAACTCGGAGACGACCTCCGTGATGCCGAGCTCCTCGAGGTCGGCGTCGGTCTCCGCCGGGTCGGTCGGCACGAGCGTCACGTCGGCCTCGCGGCTCGTCGTGGTCACCGCGGCGGCGACCGCCTCGCCGAGGGCATCGGGGTCGAGCGTGGTGCCGGGCGTGCCAGGGACCACCTGGGGCTTGTCGTCCACGAACGCGAACGTCGCGTCGGCAGCCTCCGTGAGCAGGTCCGTCGTCCGCGCGAGGACGGCGTCGGCGAGCAGCGCACCGTCCATCTGGAGCACGAGCTGGTCGCCGTCCGTGACGAACGATGCGGCGTCGGTGAGCACCGAGACCGGCAGCTCGGCCCGCTGGTCGTCGACCAGCACGACCACCGGTCCTTCGGTGACGCCGTGCGCCAGCTCACGCACCGCGCGGTCGACCTCGTCCTGGCCGATCGCCGGAGCGATCACGTCGGTCGGCAGATCCACGGGCCTCGGCGCGGTGAGCCACCCCGCCACCAGGACGTCGCGGGAGCCCGTCGTGTCGACCGTGAGCCCGTCGGACGGAGCCGTGGTCTGCACCTCGCCGTCGACGAACACGACCGTGCCGTCCACGGCCGGGGTGTCGAGCGCGTCGGCGAGACCTGTGACGGCGGCGTCCAGCTCGGCGTCGTCGACGCGGGTGACCGGATCGACCGGGCCCCCGCCGAAGATGTGACGCCACAGCCGGGCGGGCTCGAGGCCGAACCCGGTCACCTGGTCCACGGTCGCCGCGGCATCGAGGGACAGGCCTGCAGCGACCGGGTCGAGCTCGGTGCGCTGGTCCCCTGCGGACACCGGGATCGGCTCGGTCGTGGCCTGCTCGAGACCGTCCTCGAGCGCCGTCACGGCCGCGTCGGCACCCAGCCCACCGATCGGTACGCCGGCGACGGTGGTGCCGGGCGGAACGCGGTCGGCGAGGAACCACAGCGCGCCCACGTAGAGCCCCGCGAGCACGACGAGGGTCGCGACGACGACGCCGAGCACCCGTGTCCACCGGCGCCGCGCGGGCGGTTCGGACGACGCCTCCGGTGCAGCGGTGACGACGACCGGCTCGACGACCGGCTCGACGACCGGCTCGAGGACCTCGGTGCGATCTGCGTCGAAGGTCGGTTCCTGAGCCGGCTCCGGGGTCGGCTCAGGCTCCGGCGTGGGGGTCGGCGCTGAGGTTGCCTCGGGCGCCGGAGTGGTGGCCGGTTCCGTTTCGGAGCCCGGGGTGGCCTCGGGTGCGAGGGTCGGCTCGGGGGTGGCGTCGGCCACCGGCGCGGGCTCCGGCTCGGTACCGGGCTCCGGCTCCGCGGCCGATGCAAGGACCGCCCCGGCCGTCGCCTCCGCCTCCGGCTCGGGTGCGGCCTCGGGCGACGCCGCGGGGGCCGGCTCGGGCTCGCGCTCCGGCTCGGCTTCGGGCTCGGGCTCCGGCTCCGGCTCCGGCTCCGGCTCCGGCTCGGACGAAGCTGCCGCGACCGGCTCAGGCTCCGGCTCAACCGCCGCCTCAGGCTCAGGCTCAGGCTCAGGCTCAGCGTCGGGCTCGGACTCGGGCGAAACCGCCGCGACCGGCTCGGGTTCGCCCCCAGCCTCCGCTTCCGGCCCGGACTCCGCCTCCGCTTCTGGCTCCCGCTCACCGTCGGGCGAGACCTGCGCCTCGGGCTCAGGCTCGGGTTCGGCCTCGGGCTCCGGCTCGGACTCAGACGAAGCCGCGGCGACCGGCTCGCGTTCGGCGTCAGCCTCCGCCTCAGGCTCGGACTCGACCCCGGCCTCCGCCTCAGGCTCGGACTCCGCCTCGGCTTCTGGCTCAGACTCACCGTCGGGCGAGACCTGGGCCTCGGGCTCAGGCTCGGGTCCGGACTCCGGCTCCGGCTCGGCCTCAGACGAAGCCGCGGCGACCGGCTCGGGTCCGGCCTCACCGTCGGGCGAGCCTTCCACCTCGGGCTCAGCCTCTGGTTCGGGCTCAGACTCACCGTCGGGCGAGACCTGCGCCTCGGGCTCGGGCTCGGGCTCGGGCTCGGGCTCGGGCTCAGGCTCGGCCGACTCGGCCTCGGCCTCCGCCTCGGACTCCGCGCCGACCGCGGCCTCCGGCTCCGAACCCGCCTCCGGGTCCGCCGTGTCCGCGTCGTCGGTGGTCGCTTCGGTCTCGTCGTCGGCCGCGTCCGACGGCTGGTCAGACTCGGGCACAGCAGTGTCGGGCGCGGGCTCCTCGGGCGTCGCGTCCGGGGCGTCGTCGCGCTCCGTCATGCGTGGTGCTCTCTCCTGCGGGTCGGGAGACTGGCGTCTCTTCAGCGCCGAACGGCGATTCTACGTGCGGAGGGTCACGCGTCGGGGCGCGATTCGGCGCGCTCTCGGAACCAGGCACCGGGCAGCAGCAGGGCGAGTGCCACGACGAGCGCGCCCACGTACCAGATGTAGCCGTACACGTCAGCCGGCACCAAGGTGTCACCGCCCGGACCCTCGGTCCCGAGCACCGCGGTCGTCGTCGCGACGCCCAGACCGAGTGCGAGCATCCCACCGCCACCGGTCCAGGCACGCGCCACCACGCCGCCGAGCAGCACGATCGCGAGCGCGAGCACGAGGCCCCACGGCCGAGAGAGGCGATGCACGCCGGTCCCGATCACGCCGATGACGACGCCGAGGAAGAAGCTGCCGGCCCACCGGGCCAGCGTGCGAGGGCTCAGGTCCACGGCGGTCACGGTACGCGAACTCCCTGAGGCCACCGCACAGCCGACGCGTCAGATCCGGGCGCGAGGCGGTACGACTCGGTCGCGAGGACGGGCTCGAGGAGTCCGCCGCTGAGGGCGTACTGCGCCACGACACCCGGCAGCACCACGGCCTTCGCGGCCTGGACCTGGGTGACGTGCGCCCGCAGCGCCTCGAGCAGCGGGTCGAGCACCGGTGCCACGTCCACCAGGACGTCGACCTCGTCGGGCGGCACGGCCGCCGACGGCAGCGGCGAGCCCACCGACGAGACCAGACCCGCAGGCACGCGCGCCGCGCAGCTCTGCCTGCCCTGGACGAGCGCGTCACCGTCCTGGGCAGCCCACAGGACGCACGGCACCTCCCACCCGGGAACCCCGTCAACGTCGTCCGCCGCGAGGCGCACGGCGCGCATCATCACCCGGTGGGCCTGGACGTGGTCCGGGTGACCGTAGCCGCCGCCAGGCTCGTAACCGACCACCGCGTCGGGGCGCCGGGCCCTCAGCAGCGCGGCCAGCCCCGTCGCGGCCAGGCCGACGTCCGCCCGGGCGAACGCTCCGGCCGGCACGTCGGGGCCGATCATCGCCCGGCCGTCCGGTCCCCAGACCATCCCCGAGTCGACCCACCGGTCGCCGCCGCCGAGCTCGTCGAGGAAGGCGTGGTCGGCGACGCCGAGCGCGGCGAGTGCACCTGCGAGCTCGCCGAGACGGTGCCGAGCCAGTCCGGCGGGGTCACCTGCCAGGTGCTGGTCCGGGCCGAGCACCTCGCCCTGCTCACCGCGGGTGCACGTGACCACGGTGACCGGCCGGCCGGAGCGCGACCAGGTGGCGAGCAGCGCGCCGGTCCAGAGGGTCTCGTCGTCGGGGTGCGCATGCACCGCGACGAGCCCGCCGGAACCGGCGCCGGGGGTCACGCCCGCTTGGCCCGCGCGGTGATCCGGGCCCGCTCGGCCTGGTCGAGCACGACCTTGCGGATCCGGACGATCTCCGGCGTCACCTCGACGCACTCGTCGTCGGCCGCGAACTCGAGCGACTCCTCGAGAGTCAGCTTGCGCGGCGGAACGAGGCTCTCGAACGTGTCGGCCGTCGAGGACCGCATGTTCGTGAGCTTCTTCTCCTTGGTGATGTTGACGTCCATGTCCTCGCGGCGCGGGTTCTCCCCCACCACCTGGCCCTCGTAGACCTCGGCGGTCGGGTCGACGAAGAACGAACCGCGCTCCTGGAGGTTGAGCATCGCGTACGGCGTCGCCTTGCCGGCGCGGTCGGCCACGAGCGACCCGGTCGTGCGCAGCTCGATCGGCCCGGCCCACGGCTCGTAGCCGTGCGCGATCGACGAGGCGATGCCGGTGCCGCGGGTCTCGGTGAGGAACGTCGTGCGGAACCCGATCAGACCGCGAGCAGGGACGACGAACTCCATCCGAACCCAGCCGGTGCCGTGGTTCGCCATGGTCTCCATCCGGCCCTTGCGCGCCGCGAGCAACTGGGTGACGGCGCCGAGGTACTCCTCCGGCACGTCGACCGTGAGGTGCTCCATCGGCTCGTGCACGGCGCCGTCGATCCGCTTGGTGACCACCTGGGGCTTGCCGACGGTGAGCTCGAAACCCTCGCGGCGCATCGTCTCGACCAGGATCGCGAGTGCGAGCTCGCCGCGCCCCTGGACCTCCCAGGCGTCCGGGCGCTCGGTGGGGAGCACGCGCAGCGACACGTTGCCGACCAGCTCCGCGTCCAGCCGATCCTTGACCTGGCGCGCGGTGACCTTGTGCCCCTTGCCGCCCTTGCCCGCGAGCGGCGAGGTGTTGATCCCGACGGTCATCGAGATCGCCGGGTCGTCGACCGTGATCAGCGGCAGGGGACGCGGGTCCTCGAGGTCGGTGAGCGTCTCGCCGATGGTGATCTCCGGGATGCCCGCGACGGCCACGATGTCACCGGGCCCGGCCTGGGCGACCGGCACGCGCTCCAGCGCCTTGGTCTCCAGCAGCTCGGTGATCTTCACCGGGGCGACGGTGCCGTCCGCACGCGCCCAGGCCACCTGCTGACCCTTGCGCAGCGTCCCGTTGTAGATCCGCAGCAGGGCGAGGCGGCCGAGGAACGGCGAGGCATCCAGGTTGGTGACGTGCGCCTGCAGCGGCACGCCGTCGTCGTAGGTCGGCGCCGGGATGGCCTCGACGATGGTGGCGAACAGCGGCTCGAGGTCCGCTGAGTCGGGCAGCTCGCCGTCGGCGGGCTGGGTCAGCGACGCTCGGCCGGCCTTGGCCGAGGCGTAGACCACCGGGAGGTCCAGCACCGAGTCCAGGTCCAGGTCGGGCTCGTCCTCGTGCAGGTCAGAGGCGAGGCCGAGCAGCAGGTCGGTGGTCTCGTGCACGACCTCGTCGATCCGGGCGTCGGACCGGTCGACCTTGTTGACCACGAGCACCACCGGCAGCCGCGCCGCCAGCGCCTTGCGGAGCACGAAGCGGGTCTGCGGCAGCGGACCCTCGCTGGCGTCGACCAGCAGCACGACCCCGTCGACCATCGACAGGCCACGCTCGACCTCACCACCGAAGTCCGCGTGGCCCGGGGTGTCGACCACGTTGATCGTGATCCCGTCCGCCTCACCGGCCGCGAGCGCGGCGGGCCCCCGGTACCGGACCGCGGTGTTCTTGGCGAGGATCGTGATCCCCTTCTCACGCTCGAGGTCGCCCGAGTCCAGGGCCCGCTCGTCGACGTGCGCGTGCGCACCGAACGAGCCGGACTGCCAGAGCATGGCGTCCACCAGCGTGGTCTTGCCGTGGTCGACGTGGGCGACGATCGCGACGTTGCGCAGGTCGGTGCGCATGGGCATGCCAGGACTCGCAGTTCATGGGGAGGACGCACCGACGCCGGTGCAGGACGGGCCATCCTATCTCGCGCACGCACCGAGCAGCGCACCGAGCGCTCTCGCACCCGGACCCCGCGCTGAAGACCTCCGCTCAGAACCCGCGGCTCGGGTCCTGCGTCTCGGCGTCCTCCACACCGTGCCGCACCGCGTCCTCGCCGTGCCGCCTACGGCGACCGTGACCCGCGGCAGCCTCCGCCTCCTCGCGCTCGATCTCGAGCCGCTGGGCCTCGAGCATCGCGTCGCGTGCCTCGCGCCGCTTGCGCTGCTCCTCCGGGTCGGGCACCGGCACCGCGGCGATGAGCCGCTGGGTGTACGGGTCCTGCGGGTGGTTGACGACCTGCGCGGTCTCGCCGACCTCGACCAGCTTGCCGTTGTGCATCACGGCGATGCGGTCCGAGAGCAGCTCGACGACGGCGAGGTCGTGCGAGATGAAGAGGCAGGCGAAGCCGTGCTCGCGCTGCAGCTCCTGGAACAGCTCCAGCACGGTCGCCTGCACCGACACGTCGAGCGCCGAGGTCGGCTCGTCGGCCACCAGGAGCTTCGGCTCGAGCGAGAGGGCTCGCGCGATGCCGACCCGCTGGCGCTGGCCGCCGGACAGCTCGTGGGGGTAGCGGTTGCGCATCCAGCGGGGCAGCTGCACCTGGTCGAGCAGACGCTCGACCTCACGATCCAGGTCGGCGCCCTTCTTGCCGCCGTGCAGTCGCAGCGGCTCGCCGATCGACTCACCGATCGGCAGACGCGGGTTGAGGGACGAGCCCGGGTCCTGGAAGACGATGCCGACCTGGGTGCGCAGCGGACGCAGCGACTTCCAGGTCGCGCCGACCATCGAGATGCCGCACACGTCGAGCTCACCGCCGGTGACCGGCAGCAGGCCGACGACCGAGCGCCCGATCGTGGTCTTGCCCGAGCCGGACTCGCCGACGAGGCCGACGACCTCGCCCTGCCGGATCATCAGGTCCACGCCGTCCACGGCCCGGAAGGCCGGGGTGCGGCGGCGCCCCGGGTACTCGATGATCATGCCGCGCGCGTCCATGACGACCGGCGCGGTCGACGGCGCTGTCGGGGCCGGCGCTGCGGCCTCCGGCTCCTTGACGACAGGGGCGACCGGTGCCTCCGCGGCCGGGGCGGTCGTCTCCTCGGGCCCTGCCTCGGCGGCCGCCCCGAGCGTCGCCGTCAGGTCGACACCGCCCGTCCGGCCCAGGTGCGGCACCGCGGCCAGCAGCTTCTGGGTGTACGGGTGGGTCGGGTTGCCGAAGATCTCCGCCGAGGTGCCGTGCTCGACGACCACGCCGTCCTTCATCACGATGATCCGGTCGGCCATGTCCGCGACCACGCCCATGTCGTGCGTGATGAGGATGATCCCGGAGTTGATCCGCGACCGCAGGTCACGCATCAGCTTGAGGATCTCGGCCTGCACGGTGACGTCGAGGGCCGTGGTCGGCTCGTCGGCGATCAGCAGGGTCGGGTCGCAGGCCAGCGCCTGGGCGATCATGGCGCGCTGGCGCTGGCCGCCCGAGAGCTGGTGCGGGTAGGAGTGGAACCGGCCCGCGGGGTCGGGGATCTCCACCATGGTGAGCAGCTCGATCGCCCGCTTCTTCGCCTCGCTGGGCGCCATGTCGAAGTGGGTGCGCAGCGTCTCGACGATCTGGAACCCGACGGTGTAGACGGGGTTCAGCGCGGTCATCGGCTCCTGGAAGATCACCGCGATCTCGCGGCCGCGGATCCGGCGCAGCCGCGAGGAGGGCATGCCGATCAGCTCGCGGTCGCCGAGCTTGACGCTGCCGCTCGCCCGGCCGTTGGGCGGCAGCAGGCCGATCAGCGACATCGACGACTGGGTCTTGCCGGAGCCGGACTCGCCGACGATGGCGAGCACCTCACCGGGATGCACGTCGTAGTTCATGCCGGTGGCAGCAGGGAACCACTGGCCGTCGACGTAGAAGTCGACGCCCAGGTCGCGGACGCTGAGCACCGGGGTGTCGGTGGCGACGGACGCGTCAGTGGTCACAGGTGGGTCCTTCCTGCGGCGTGGGCGGAGGTGACCGCCGGCCGATGAGGGAGCATGGGGGCATGGACGTCTACGTGTCGACGTACGGGCGAGTGCTCACGGTGGTCACCGCTGCGGCGGGCGCGCTCGGCGTCGGCGGTGTGGTGTCCGGCGGAGACCTGCGCACCTCGGTGCTCGCGGTGGCGATCGCGGGCTTCGTGGTCGGCATGAGCTGGGCGCTGTTCTGGCGTCCGCGCGTGATCCTCGACGACGGCGGCGTCACCGTGGTGAACGTGGTCCGCACCATCCAGGTGCCCTGGCCGCTGGTGGTCGATGCCGAGGCCGGCTGGTCCCTGGTGCTCAGCACCCCGCGGCACCGCTGGACCGCCTGGGCGGCACCCCGGGCGAGCGGCACCCAGCAGACGCTGTCCCAGGCCGCGCGGCGCGGTCGCCCACCGGCCGAGCCGAGCCGTGCGTCCGCCGAGGTGGTCGCCGCGGCGATCCGGCGCCGTCAGGACGAGCTGGTGGCCTCCGGCGCCCTGGACGGCGCTCGCCGTGCCGCCGAGGAGCAGGGTGTGACCGAGACGGTCACCTGGCACCGCGGCACGATCGCGGGCGCGCTCGCGCTGGTCACGCTCGTCGGCGTGGCCGCGACGCTCTGACCGCGGGAGCCGCACGTCAGGAACCACCGGAGTAGCCGCCCTGCTGGCCGCCCGACCTGCGCACGTTGTCCGCGGCGCGCTCGACGTTCGAGTCGAGCGGCCGGCCGGCCGCGTCGATCCGGTCGTCCGGGCCGCTGCCGCGCTGGGCGAGCTTGGCCTTCTCCATCTTGCGCTGGGACGGGATGCGCTTCTGCCGCGGGTCGAACGCGTCGCGCAGGCCGTCGCCGATGAAGTTCACGCTGAGCGCGATCGCCACGATGAACAGGCCGGGCCACCAGAACAGCCACGGCCGGGTCGCGAACGCGCCCTGGTAGTCCGAGATCAGCCGGCCGAGCGAGACCTCGGGCGGCTGGATGCCGAACCCGAGGTAGGACAGCGCGGTCTCGAGCAGGATCGCGGAGCTCATCAGCAGCGTCGTCGCCACGATGATCACGCCGATCGCGTTCGGCAGGATGTGCTTGAAGATGATCCGGGTGTTGCTCGCGCCGGCGACCCGCGCTGCGTCCACGAACTCGCGCTCGCGCAGCGTGAGGAACTCGCCGCGGACCAGGCGGGCCAGGCCCGTCCAGAGGATGAAGCCCATCGCGACGGCGAAGAGCATGCCCGACACCCGGCCCGCGAGCTTTCCGATCACCGCGCCGATCACGAGCACCGGGATCGTGATGACCAGGTCGGTCGCACGCATCAGCAGGGTGTCCACCTTGCCGCGGAAGTAGCCGGCGGACGATCCGACGATCACACCGATGATCATCGACGTCAGACCGATGATGAACATGACCATGAGCGAGGTCTGCGCACCGCGCATCACGCGCGCGAAGCTGTCATGACCCACCTCGTCCTGGCCGAACGGGTGCTCGCCGAGCGAGAAGCCGGTCCCGCCGAGCCACGTCGGCATGGTCAGGGTCGGGCGCCCGCCCGGGTTGACCATCGCGCCGGTCTCGTTACCGGTGAAGTGCCACCAGCCCGGGATCGGCCCGACGCCGACCGAGGACGTGGCCAGCACGATGATGAAGAGCAGCACAGCCAGGCCGGCGAGGGCGCCCTTGTGCCGGAAGAACCGGCGCCGGACGATCTGCCCCTGCGAGAGGCCCTCGACCTCCTTGAGCTCGATCGCGTTCTCGGCGTGCTCCAGGCCGGCGTCCGGCTGAGTCGGTTCCGTGCTCATGCTTCCAACCTGATCCGGGGGTCGACGGCGGCGTAGATGATGTCCGCGATGATGTTCGCGAGGATCGCCAGCGTGGCGGTGATCACCAGGTACGCCATCACCGGCTCGACCTCGGCGCCGCCGAGGGACTGGATGAACAGCTGGCCCATGCCCGGCCGGGCGAAGACGGCCTCGGTGATGATCGCGCCTCCGATCAGCGTGATGACGTCGATCGGCACGATCGTGGCGAGCGGGATGAGGGTGTTCCGGAAGGCGTGCCGGACCACGACGACCCGCTCCGGCAGGCCCTTGGCTCGCGCCGTCCGGATGTAGTCCTGGCCCATCACCTCGAGCATGCTCGAGCGCGAGTACCGGGTGTACGCGGCGAACGCGATGAGGATGAGCGTCAGCGTCGGCAGGATCAGGTGCGTGTACGAGTCGAGCACGCCGACCCAGTAGTTCCCGCCGATGTTCGGCGTGCGGTCGCCGAACGTCGGGATCGGTCGGCCACGCAGGTAGTTGGAGTACGGCCCCCAGACCTGCATCACCTGGTCGATGAAGATCAAGGCTGCTACCAGGAACGACGTGATCGCCGCGGTCCGCATCGAGATCCCACGGTCGGGCCCGGCGAACAGCCAGCCGATCCCGAGGCCGACCACGATCGAGACCGCGGCGAGGCCGAAGATCATCAGCGTCGCGGTCACGCTGCCGTTGGTGCCGAACATCGGCAGGGCGAAGAACGACTGCATCGGGAAGTACAGGACCACACCGAGCGCGACGGCGGTCAGCGCGGAGAACAGCGCCCGCCGGTTGCGCAGCCCGGCGCCGATCCCGGCCACCGCGAACGCGATCGCCGTGCCGACCACCGCGAGGAGCACCGGGCCGACGGTCGGGTTCTGCCACCAGTCCGTGAGCTGGAGGTAGGCCAGCATGGCGAACGTCGCCGCGGCCCCGAGCAGGAAGGTCTGCACTCGCCGCCGAGCGGTGCCGCCGATCGCGAACATCCAGAGCACGCCGGCGACCGCTGATATCGCGGCGACCACCGGCCATGGGATGAAGGCGTCCGCGAGGAAGTCGTTGAAGCCGATCGCCGCCCACTGCTTGAGCAGGACCGCGACCCAGAAGGAGGGAAGCGAGTAGAGCAGGAACGACAGGAAGATGATCAGGTAGTCGAACGTCGAGTACTGCCGCAGTGCAGACACGATGCCGACGGTGACGCCGAGGACCAGGGCCAGGAACGTGGCCGCCGTGACCAGCTGCAGCGTCGAACCGATCGCGTGGGCGATCAGCGGGCCGACCGGCTCACCGCTGCGCCAGGCCACCCCCGGGTCGCCCTGGACGAAGTTCCACAGCCACTTGAAGAACCGGATGACCACCGGTGTGTTCAGGTCGAGCTGATCGATGCGCTGAGCGATGAGCTGTTCCTTGTTGAGCGCGGTGGACTGCCGCAGGTCGTCGAGCGGGTCGACGGCGCGGTTCACCAGAAGGAACATCAAGAAGATCGCCGTGAAGAGCGTCGCCAGCCCGGTGAGGGTACGGCGGACGAGGAACGAGAGCACCAGGGGGCCTTTGCTCCGGCGGAAAGACTCAGCGGGTGATCCTAACCCCGGTGGAGGCGGTCACCCGCACGAACGGGGGCGTTCCGGGCACTGACCAGCGGCTGCGCCCGGCAGAACTGAGGGCGCCGGGGCAGGTGCTCCGGCGCCCTCAGTCAGGACCTCCGGTTGGGAGGGACCGCAGCCCCTCCCAACCGGGCGGTCAGGGTCAGGAGATCAGCTGGCCGCCGCGGCGTCGCCCGGCGTCCACTCCCAGAACCCGTAGAAGATCGTCGGCGAGAGCGAGATCTTCTGGACGTTGCCGATGTTCGCCGGGTTCCAGCCGGTGACGCCCGGGAACTGGAACAGCGTGACGCCGAAGGCGTCGTCGACGAGGTGCTTCTCGATCTGACCGAGGATCTCGCCCTGCTTCGTCGAGTCGGTCTCGACACCGAGCTGGTCGAACAGCGCGTCGACCTCGGGGTTCGAGTACCCGTAGAAGTTGTTCAGGCCGCCGGTGCGGTAGTTCGCATCGGACTCGGTCACGGCCGTCGAGGTGGACTGCCACCCGAACAGCGCCGCGTCGTAGTAGTTGATCGCACCGTCGAGGTCAGCACCCCAACCGTTCTGGACCTCGTAAGGAACGACGTCGAAGCCGGCGTCCTTGGCCGAAGCCGCGATCAGCTCGTACTCGTTCTGACGACGCGGGTTGTTGGGGTCGTAGAGCAGGCGCACCTGGACCGGCGTGGTGACACCGGCGTCGGCGAGCAGGCTCGCGGCCGTCTCGATGTCCGGCGAGCCGTAGACGTCGGCCTGGCCGTTGGCGGCCACGACGGCGTCGTAGTTCGGCGAGCCGGGCACCACGGTGAACGACTGACGCAGCTCGGCGTTCGGGTTGAGCGGCTTGATCAGGTTGTCCACGATCTGCTGGCGCGGGATCGTGTGCAGGAACGCCTGGCGAACCTTGAGCGCCACGTCAGCGTCGCCGCCGTAGGTGGCCGGGTCGAACGGGCCGCCGTTGGCGAACTGCAGGTCGACGTGCTCGAACACGGCCTCGTCCTCGGTGGTGACGGTCAGGCCGTCGATGGCCTTGAGCGCCTCGAGGACGTCCGCGGTCGACTGCGGGCTGATCAGGTCGACCTCACCGTTCTGGAGCGCCTGCACCTGGCCCATGGCGTCGCCGTTCCAGCGGATCGTCACGGTGTCGATGGTGGCCGCGTGGTCACCGGTGTAGTCCGCGTTCGCCTTCAGGGTCATGTACTGGTCCTGGACGAAGTCGGTCATCAGGTACGCACCGTTGGAGAGGTACAGCGACGCGTCGTCCGGGAGCGAGGTGTAGTTGAAGTCGTTGCTCCACACCTGCGAGATCGGGGCGATCGAGGTCAGGTCCTCGTTGTCGATCGCGTCGACCAGGGCCTGGGTGGCCTCGGTCGGGTCGTCGATCCCCAGCGCGCGCTGCGCCACGACGTGTGCCGGCATGAACGACCCGGTCATGCAGGTCTCCCAGTCGGCGAACGGCTTGTCGTACGTCAGCGTGATGGTGTTGCCGTCGATCGCCGGGGTCTGCGAGATGTAGTTCTGCACGCAGCCGCCGCCGGCGTCGAAGTAGATGCCCGCGTCGAGCTCGTCCTGGTTCGTGACGTTGTAGTCCTCGTCGTACGTCGGCTCGACGTTGTTGAACTTGCCGCTCTGGGCAGCCCACTCGAGGAGGAAGTCGGCCGGGGTGACCGCGACGCCGTCGGACCACATGGCGGTGTCGGCGAAGGTGTACTTGATGGTCAGCGGGTCGTCCGAGACCTTCTCGTAGCTGCCGAAGCCCGGGTCCTGAACGAGGTTCAGGTCCTTGTCGTAGTAGTTGAAGCCGTCGGTCATCAGGTACTTGATGATCGCGTTGGCCGTCGCGTTACCCGTCGCAGTGTTCTGGTTGTACGAGTAGAACGGCTGGTTCCAAGCGATGTTGACCGCGGTCTCCTGACCGAGCCCGGCATTGTCGGAGGTGGACGACGAGCTCTCGTCGCCACCGCTCGAACCCGAGCACGCGGTGAGCGCGAGCGCGCTCGCGGCGAGCACCGCCACCGCTGCCGACTTGCGTGTGATCCTCAATGTTCCTCCTGGTAAGGGAGAGCGGCCGCCCCCATTGCTGCACACACCCGTGGGTGCGCCACAGACTGACCGCTGTCGCGTGGGTGACACGGTAGCCCTCGGCGGAACGGGTGAAGTAACCCCTCCCGCCCGCCCAGGGGGATCGTTACGGGATTGATACTGCCAAGTACGTCCCGACATGCGAGACAGATCGTGGGTCAGCGATGGGAGGCGTCCACCGCGACAGACCGGCGGCGCCCGCCCCAGTTTGATCACGTTCCCCCTGGTCAGACCGCACTCGCCGGGCCGGCGAGAGGCGACGGCGCGCCGTCTTGCCGGTCAGTGCGTGGACAGGTTGTCCGCACCTCGGGCACCCCTCGGCCGCCACCGCGGAGCCGGGGCACCGGGACGAACCGGAACAGCCGAAACACAGGTTTTACTTCCGCCACGCCTAGAGTGCTCGCGTGCTGCCCGAGGTGACCCGATGACCCGCGTTCGCGGGCTGCTGATCTTGCTGTCCGCAGCCATGGTGGTCGACACCGCCGGCTACTCCGCGATCACCCCGCTGCTCCCCCACTTCGTCGACACCTACGGCCTCGGGCGGGTCGGCGCGGGACTGCTCGCCGCGGCCTACCCGCTCGGCACGGTGGGTCTCGCGCTGCCCGCCGCATGGCTCGTGGCTCGCGTCGGGCCGAAGCGGGTGACGCTGCTCTCGCTGACACTGCTCGGTGCTGCCTCGCTCGGCTTCGCGCTCGCCACGACGGCGCCGCTGCTCGCGCTCGCGCGCCTCGCGCAGGGCTGCGGCGCGGCCGGCCTGTGGTCCGCAGCGCTGGCCTGGGCCATCGCGATCGCACCCGCCGGCCGCCGCGCGGAGGTGATCGGCACAGTCACCGGCGCGGCGATCGTCGGTGCGGTCGGCGGTCCGGTGCTCGGGGTGCTCGGCGACCTGATCGGCATCCGGACCGTGTTCCTCGTGTTCGTCGCGGTGCCCGCCGTGCTCGGTGCGCTCGTGGCCAGGCGCCCGGCACCACCCACGGTGGCTCGAGCGTCGGGCCTCCGGGACCTGGTGCGGGCCGCGCACGACGGCCGGGTCCGGCTCGGCGTGTGGCTCATGGTCGTCCCGTCGATCGGGTTCGGCGTGATCGCCCTGCTGGTGCCGCTGCGGCTGGACGCCCGGGGCTGGACCGCCGCAGGGATCGGCGCCGTGTTCCTGGTCGCCGCCGTCACCGAGGCCCTCGCCTCGCCGGTCGCCGGCCGTGCCGCGGACCGCTACGGCCCGCACGTCCCGGGCTGGGTCGCGCTCGCCGCATCCGGCATCGGGCTCGCGCTGCTCGCACCGCGCTGGGGCGGCGGCCCGGCGAGCGCCTGGACGATCGCCGTGCTCGTGCCGCTGACCGGCGCCGTGCTCGGCTCGCTCTGGACGCCGGCCATGACGCTGCTCACGCACGGTGCCGAGGACGGCGGGGTCGATCCCGCGTTCGGGTTCGGGATGGCCAACCTCTCCTGGGGCGTCGGGACGGGCATCGGGAACCTCGCCGGTGGCGGGGTGGCCGAGATCGCCGGCGACTGGGCCGCGTTCGCGCTGGTCGCGGCGGTGGCGGCGGGCAGCGCCGTGGCGGTTCGGCGGATGGCGACCCCGCGGGTGCGCGAGCTCTAGCCCTCGAGGGCGGCGATCGGGACCCCGCCGGGACGTTCGAGCGCCGCGAACAGCGCACGCGCATCGGCATCGGCCGGGCGCGCGACACCCTCGGCCCAGTCGAAGTACCCCTCGAGCATCGCGACCACCGGCGCGGCGTCGGTCAGCCGTCCGTCGTGCTCGAGGCGTGGGTCGATGTGCAGCGCCACCAGCAGCATGCCGGGGACCCTCGGCAGCCCGGCGCCGAGCGACGGCTGGAAGTACGGGACGTCCAGGAGGCGTCCGCCGCCGCGCGCGTAGAACCGGACCCGGCGGGCCGGGTCGCCGCGCAGCGCGTGCGCCTCGTGGCACGCCGGGTCCTCGACCTCGGTGAGCACGACAGCCGGGGGATCTACCCGGGCCAGCCAGCGTGCCACCGCGGCCGCCAGGAGAGTTGCCCCCAGCCCGGTCGACCGGTGGCCCGGCGCCACGGCGAGGTAGCTGAGCAGCGCGACCCCGGGCGAGAAATCACCGACCGCGACGGCCTGCGGCTCCCCGTCGCGCGCCGTGACGAGCACCTCCGTCTCGCCCGCAGCGACGCCCTCGACGAGGCTCTCGACCGTGACCAGCTCGGTGGGCTCGAAGGCCGGCTCGAGCAGCCGGGCGTGGACCTGCGCGATCTCGGCCGGGTCCCGGACCTCCCGCAGCGTCACGGCGAGCCTCGGTCCGCCTCGACCTGGTCGCGCAGGGCACGCAGCTCGCGGGTGGCACGCCAGTTCAGGAACGCGAAGACCCCTGCGAGCACGACGAGGATCAGCACCGCCGCGAGGGTCGGCAGGCCGGACAGGTCGTACCCGGCCTGGAGCACCGACACGAGGCCGGAGAGCCCGATGATCATGATCCCGATCCCGACGGCCTCGATCAGCTGCCGAGTGCGCGCGCTCTGCTCGTTGCGGCGCTCCTCCAACCGGTCGGCGATCCGCCGGCTGGTGATCTCCAGCAGCTGCTGCAGCCGGTTGCCGAGCACCTGCTCCTTGGCCTTGACGAAGCCGTCGCGCAGCGCCGGGTAGCCGGACGACTCGAGGACGGTGTCCAGGTCGAGGCGCAACGACGTCGACGTCACCAGCGCCGGGGACTCGATGAAGAGCATCGTCGCCTGGTTGGACTGCACGAACCGCTGGAGCTCGAGCTCGCTGCGCTCGATCGCCACGATGGTTCGCTGCAGGGTCTCGATGCTCACCCGGTCCCGTGCCGCTGCTGCCGCACGCTGCCGGGCGGCCGCACGGCGAGAACGCTTCGGCGCGGCCGGTTCGGGGGCCTCGGCGAGCAGCCGGTCCACGACGTCGACCGCCGCGGCGATCTCCTGCGCGTGCTTGGCGACCTCGTCGTTCCAGCCCGCGTACATGCCGTGCAGGCTGTGCGCGAACTCGACGTATCCGCGGACCGTGCCGACCGAGTAGGCCGGTGAGCGGAAGCTCGCGAGCAGGGTCGTGTTCGCGTTCGCGACGAGGATCTCCTGGTGCAGCGTGAGGATCGGGTACTCGCGCAGGTCCTCGACGTCGTAGCTGGCCCAGTCGGCGATCGACGTCGCGCCGCCCGGCATCGGGTGGACCAGCGGCTGCGCCCCGAACAGCCGCGGCAGCACGCGCGCGTCGTCCGCGACCCGGCCGACGGTGTCCTGGGCGCCCGCACAGATCCGTGCCCGGTCGATGACGCCTATGACCGAGTACATGCCACGCCGCCAGCCGACCGACACCCCGGCCGGGCGCCCGTCCACGCCGACGTGGTGCGGCACGGCTCGGTCGACCTCGTCCGCGACCCGCCGGATGATCGTCGAGGCGACCGCGGCCAGGCGCGGCCACCGGGTCGGCGTCCCGGCCGGGTCGTCCGCCCGCACGAGGGCCAGCAGACCGCCGAGCTCGTCGAGGTCGCCGTACACCGGGGACGCCGTCGAGACGATCTCCGCCAGGTCGGACGGGTCGGCGTCGGCCACGGCGAGCTCGAAGCGCACGCAGTGGTTGCCCAGCTCGGAGAACTGCACCTTGACCCGGATGGGCCGGGTGCAGGCGCCGTGGCGGACGTCGGGGGTCCGGCGAAGCTCGAGGTCGGGGAGCACCAGCTCGGTGCCCGCGAAGTGGCGACCGAGCGCGTCGTCGCCCTGCCAGGCGTCGGAGATCTCCAGCGCGGCCGACGGGGGCTCGGTCGGCACGAGCCCGCCGAGGTCCCAGTCGCGACCGTGCGCCCGGACGGCCGCGACGACCTGCTCGTTGATCGCGGAGGCCGGCGAGCGCAGGCTGAACGGGTAGAGCACGACGATGCTGCCCTCGTCGACGCGCAACCACTCCGAGCTCCGCGCGGCGTCCAGCGCCTCGAGCGCGGCGAGCTGGCTGCGGACCTCGCTCGCGTCCTCGCCCCGGAGCAGCGGTCCGGCCAGGTCGCGGCGCAAGGCCTCGATCGCCGGCGCGACGCTCGGCTCACCGTCGCCGAGGAAGCCGATCGCGGCGCGGCACGCGGTGTCGACCGCCTCGAAGTACGCCACCTCGCGACGGACCTCGTCACGCACCTGATCGAGGCAGTCCGCTCCGGCAGCCTCGGCCGACGCGACGATCCGTCGGACCTCGGCCAGCGCCTCGCCCACCACGCGCTCGGCCACGGGCAGGCAGCCGGTCAGCATCGCGGACTCGACGGCGAACTCGTGCCTGAGGAACAGCAGCAGGTCACGGCACACCTCAGTGCCCTCGCGCCGGTCGGCCGGCAGCTCCTGCCAGGCGGCGTCGACCACGTCCATCAGGTCGGCCATCGTCCCGTGGTCCCAGGTGAGCTCCCAGGCCCGCTCGCACGCGTGCCGGACGTGCAGCAGCAACGCGGTCAGGGCCGCCGGCCGGGCCGCCGCCGACCGCACGACCTCCGGGACGAGCGCGCGGGCCGAGGCCGCACCGGAGGCGGTCCAGGCGTCGGCGTCGCCGAGCAGGTCCGTGAGGTGCGCGAGCCCGTCGAGGGCCTCGGCAGGCAGGGGCGCCGTGCCCCCGTCCTGCCCGGCGAGCGCGTCGAGGAGCCAGCGCTGCAGCGCGCGCCCGTCGCCGGCGAACATCGCCCCGGCGGCGGCATCGACCTCTGTCTCGACGGTCACCCGGCGAACCTACCCGGTGACGCCCACGGTCGCGCCGGCGGTCGTGTCGGCAGCTCGAACTAGCGTTCGACCCGTCGAAGGAGGCTGGGATGAAGGTGCTGGTGGCGACCGAGACGACCCAGGGTGCGCGGGCGGACGACTACTCGTGGGCCACGCCCGGCGAGCTCGTGATGTTCGGCCTGATCTGCGCGACCGACCTGCGCGGGGTCGGACGCGGCTGCGGGTGCGGGCGCGGCTTCGCCGGGCTGCACTCCGAGCGCGCGACGACCACGGCCGAGGTGGTCGAGTGGGGCTCGAGCCTGGACGACCTCGCGCTCGCGTTCCGGGACAGCCTGCAGCGTGGCGGCTGGCTCGAGAGCGCCACCGCGGAGGAGGCGGACGACGCCGTGCACTCCGCCGTGATGGAGGTGCTGCTGGTCGCCGACCGCTACCCGGCCGGCACGGTGATCGGCACCAACCTCGGCAACCAGTACGTGCGGCAGGAGGCGGCGGCGCGCTGATCGTCTAGCGTCACGTCATGGAGTTCTCCGACCCGCAGGTCATCCTGTTCGTCGCGGACTGCGAGCGGGCCGCGACCTTCTACTCCCACCTCGGCTTCCGCGAGACGTTCCGCTCCCCGGCGGCCGACCCGGTCAAGATCGAGATGCTCCAGGGCGGCTTCGGCCTCGGGCTGGCGCTGCCCGAGCCTGCGGCGCAGAGCCACGGACTCACTCCCGTGACCGCCGGGCACCGGGCGTGCCTCACGCTGTGGACCGACGACGTCGCAGGCGCCTACGCGACGGCACTCGAGGCGGGAGCGACCGCCTTGCGAGGACCCCACCCGTTCCGCGACGGCCTGCTCTCGGTCGCGTTCGTCGAGGACCCGGACGGCCATCCCGTGCAGCTGGTCGAGAAGGTCGCGCCGTAACGACGGCTACACGTTGAAGCGGAACTCGACCACGTCGCCGTCGGCCATGACGTAGTCCTTGCCCTCGATCCGGGCCTTGCCGACCGAGCGGGCCGCGGCGACCGAACCGGTCTCGACGAGGTCGTCGAACGAGATCACCTCGGCCTTGATGAAGCCCTTCTCGAAGTCGGTGTGGATCACGCCGGCCGCCTGCGGGGCCGTCCAGCCCTGACGGATCGTCCAGGCCCGCGACTCCTTGGGGCCGGCGGTGAGGAAGGTCTGCAGGCCGAGCGTGTGGAAGCCCACCCGCGCGAGCTGGTCCAGACCAGGCTCGCTCTGCCCGGAGGCCTCGAGCATCTCGGCGGCGTCCTCGGGGTCGAGCTCGACGAGCTCCGACTCGAGCTTGGCGTCCATGAAGACGCAGTCCGCCGGGGCGACGAGGGCCCGCATCCGGGCCTTCATGTCGTCGTCGGCGAGGCCGGCGTCATCGGTGTTGAAGACGTAGATGAACGGCTTGGTGGTGAGCAACCCGAGCTCGCGCAGGATCGCGGGCGTCGCACCCACCTTGGCGAGCCGGTCCGCGGCCGCGAACAGCGTGGTGCCCTCGCCGAGGATCTCCTGGGCGGCCTGCGCGACGGTCAGCACCAGCGGGTCGGCCTTCTTGCCGCGCACCTCCTTCTCCAGCCGCGGCACGACCTTCTCGAGGGTCTGCAGGTCGGCGAGGATCAGCTCGGTGTTGATCGTCTCGATGTCGTCGGCCGGGTCGACCGTCCCGGTGACGTGCACGACGTCGGCGTCGGTGAAGGACCGGACCACCTGGCAGATCGCGTCGGCCTCGCGGATGTTCGCGAGGAACTGGTTGCCGAGGCCCTCGCCCTCGCTCGCACCCTTGACGATGCCGGCGATGTCCACGAACGACACGGTCGCCGGGACGATCCGCTCGGAGTCGAACAGGTCCGACAGCGTCGCGAGGCGCGGGTCGGGCAGCGGCACCACACCCACGTTCGGCTCGATCGTCGCGAACGGGTAGTTCGCCGCGAGCACGTCGTTGCGGGTGAGGGCGTTGAAGAGGGTCGACTTGCCGACGTTGGGCAGCCCGACGATGCCGATGGTGAGAGCCACGGGCGAGAAGTCTACGGGCGACCGCGCCACCTCCCGTGCCGGTGCCCCGGGACGACCGCGGCCGTCCCCGCCGCGGGACCGCCCTCAGGCGACCGAGACCAGCTGCTGGAGCAGTACCGGACCTCGCCGGTCGATCAGGTGGCCGCCCCACCGCACCCCGATCACCAGCAGCACTGCACCGAGCACCACACCGACGAGCAGCGCGACCCAGCCGAGCGCGGCGGAGCCCCACAGCACGGCGAGCAGCCCGAGCAGGTTCCCGGGCAGCGCGAGCACACCCACCACGAGGAAGCCACCGAGCTGTCCGAGCACGGACACGACCGACGCCCCCTGCCTGGTCCCGAACGGGTTCTCCCCCGCCTGCTGGACCCGCAGCACCACGAGCGCGGACATCACGCTCGCCGCACCCAGCGCCGTGAGCAGCGTGCCGAGCGCCCCACCGAGGAGCGCGGGCAGGTCGGCCAGGTGCCCCGCGATCACGCCGAGCACCACCGTCAGCGCGATCAGGAGCGGGACCATCACGGCGCCCGCCCCGAGCACGCGACCGGCCCGGTCGTCCACGCCGCGCAGCGGTGAGGCGACGTGCAGCCACAGCGCCGTGCCGTCCGAGGAGGTGTCGGTGGACAGCGTCCAGCCCATCACCGCCGCGAGCAGCGGCACGAGGGCGATCACGCCCTCGCCGACCCCGAACGCCCACATCGCCAGCGGCATCAGCGGCACCGCGAGCAACGCGGTCGAGTAACGGGGGTCCCGACGCCAGTAGGTCAGCGAGCGAGCGGCGATCGCGCCGAGCGGCCGGTCCGGGAGGACGCCGAACCACCCGAG
This sequence comes from Actinotalea endophytica, assembly GCF_025717005.1. Taxonomy (GTDB): domain Bacteria; phylum Actinomycetota; class Actinomycetes; order Actinomycetales; family Cellulomonadaceae; genus Actinotalea. The sequence continues at coordinate 53,426 of NZ_JAOVZU010000014.1, read as the reverse complement.
GCCACGCGCGCTGCCGCCCGTACCCGAGGCCTCGCCGAGTGGCTGGACCAGCGCACGCGCCAGTGCGCGGTCCCACACCAGCACGACCACCGCGAGGCTCACCACGAGGACGCCGACCCGGGCTGCCACGAACGACCAGTGACCCGCGACGACGTCGGCCGGCGCCTGCCACGCCGCCCCGAACGGCGTCCAGCCGAGCACGTCGACGACACCCGAGAGGGACTCCCGCAACCGGTCCGCCCTCAGCTCGCCGGTGACCAGCCGGCCGAAGAGCAGGTACCCGACGGCGAGCAGCAGCATCACCGCGACCCCCGTGACCTCGCGTGACCGGCGGCCGCTGAGGGCCCGCGCGGCGGCCGTGGTCGTCGCGCGCGAGGCGGAGACCGCGAGCGCGACGGCCAGCGCTCCGGTGAGCAGCGCCACCAGGACCGCGGCGGGCGAGCGCCACCAGACCATCGCCGAGCCGGCCACCGCGAGGACGGTGACCGCACCGGGCACCCCGATCAGCCCGGACAGCCCCAGCCCGGCGAGCAGGCGACGCCGAGGGATCGGGAAGGTGACGAAACGCGCCGGGTCGAGCGTCGCGTCGACACCGAAGGCGACCAGCGGCAGGACCGCCCAGCCGAGCACGAGCGCGGACCCCGCCACGACCAGCACGGCCTGCTTCAGGACCACCGAGTCCGACATGGCCAGACCCACCAGCCCGAAGGACACGAGCGCGAGCGCCCCGAGGCCGTAGAGGGCGCCGAACACCATCGCGACGACCTGCCAGGGCGAGCGCCGCAGACCGTTGCGCAGCAGCGCGAGCTTCAGTCGGACGAGGTGCGCAACCACGCGAGCCCCTCCCCCGTGGTCCGTCCGCCGACCAGCTCGACGAACCGGTCCTCGAGGCTCGCCCCGGCCCGCACCTCCTCGACCGTCCCGGCCGCGAGGACCCTGCCGCCCGCGATCACCGCGACGTGCGAGCACATGCGCTGGACGAGGTCCATCACGTGGCTCGAGACGATCACCGTGCCGCCGGAGCCGACGTACGACGCCAGCAGGTCGCGGATGTTGGCCGCCGAGATCGGGTCGACCGCCTCGAACGGCTCGTCCAGCACGAGCAGCGAGGGCGCGTGCACCAGCGCGCAGGCGAGGGCGACCTTCTTGGTCATGCCGGCCGAGTAGTCGACCACCAGGGTGTCGCGATCGGCGACCAGGTCCACCGCGGCGAGCAGGTCCGCGGTGCGCGCCGCGACGGTCGGCCGGTCGAGCCCTTGGAGCAGCCCCGCATAGGTGATCAGCTGCGCTCCGGTGAGCCGGTCGAACAGCCGCAGGCCGTCCGGCAGCACGCCGACCGTGCCCTTGACCGTCGGGTCCGCCCACAGGTCGCGGCCGTGCACCAGCACCCGGCCCGCGTCAGGCACGAGCAGCCCGGTGGCCATGGACAGGGTCGTCGTCTTGCCCGCTCCGTTCGGGCCGACCAGCCCGTAGAAGGACCCGCGTGGCACGTCGAGGTCGATCCCGGCGACGGCGACCTTCCGTCCGAACGACCGCCACAGCCCGCGAACCGCCAGCGCGGGCACCGGCAGCGAACCCGCCGGCGTCGTCGCGGCCGGGTCGGAGAGCTGGGCCGGGCCTGGCGACGGGGCCGGGGGCACCGGCGGCTCGGGCGGCGGGGGCGGAACGGTCACCGGGCCACGGTAGGCGAGGCCGGCCACCGTCCGCGTCCGCCCGACGGATGAGTGTCGGTGCGCGGTGGCACCGTGACCTGCATGGACGTCATGGTGGCAGTGCTGTGGGTGGCCCTCGGGCTGGTGCTCGGCCTCGCGGCGGGCTGGACGGTCGGCACCGCGCGCGGCGCCGCACGCGTCCGTTCGGCGGAGCTGACGGCCGCGCGCGCGACCGCTCGGTGGGAGGCCGAGCGGGGGCACCAGGCCGAGCAGTTCAAGGCGCTCGCCGCCGAGGCGCTGACCACCAGCAGCGAGCAGTTCCTCGCCCTGGCCCACCAGCGCCTCGCCGCCGCGCAGCAGCACGGCGAGATGGAGCTCGACCGCCGGCAGGACGCCGTGCGGGAGCTCGTCGAACCGCTCAGCAGGACGCTGGAGGCCGTGCGGCAGGAGGTGAGCACCGCCGAGCGCGCCCGGGCGGAGGGCACCGCGGCGCTGCGCGAGCAGGTCACGGCGATGCGCGAGTCGTCCGAGCGGCTGCGCGGCGAGACCGCACGCCTGGTGACCGCGCTGCGCGCGTCGCACGTGCGCGGCCGTTGGGGCGAGCTCCAGCTCCGCCGGCTCGTCGAGACCGCGGGGATGCTGCCGCACGTCGACTTCGTCGAGCAGGCCCAGGTACACACCGACGACGGCACCGTGCGGCCGGACATGGTGGTCAACCTCGCAGGCGGCAAGAAGGTCGTGGTCGACGCGAAGGTCGCCTTCCTCGGGTTCCTCGAGGCGGCCGAGGCCGACGACGCCGGGCTGCGGTCGGAACGGCTCGCGGCCCATGCGCGGCACGTGCGCGCGCACGTCGACGCCCTCGCGGCGAAGCGGTACTGGGAGCAGGTCGCCCCCGCGCCGGAGTTCGTCGTGATGTTCGTCCCCGCGGAGGCGTTCTGGCAGGCCGCCGTCGAGATCGACCCCGGGCTGGTCGAGTACGCGTTCCAGCGCAACGTGGTGGTCGCGACACCGTCGACGCTGCTCGCACTGCTCCGGACGGTTGCGTACGGCTGGCGGCAGGACTCCCTGGCGGCCAACGCCCAGGCGGTCCTCGACCTCGGACGAGAGCTGCACGGCCGGCTCAGCACGCTCGGCACGCACGTCGCGCGGCTCGGCCGCGCGATCGACACGGCGACCACGGCCTACAACCAGACGGTCGCCTCGCTCGAGACCCGGGTCCTGGTCAGCGCGCGCCGGTTCGCTGCGCTGGACGTGGTGGACGGTGAGCTCGAGCCGCCGCGGGCCGTCACGTCGCGTGCCGCCGTGCCCAGCGCCCCCGAGCTGGTCGACGACCTCGCCCCGTGAGCGCGCCTGCCTCGGCGCGCTCGGTGCGTCCCGGCGTGCTCAGTGCGTCCCGGCGCGCTCGGTGCGTCCCGGCGCGCTCGGTGCGTCCCCGGTGCTCAGTGCGTCTCGGCCGGCGAGCGACGACCGTGCGCGTCGTCACGACCCGCAGCGCGCAGATCCGTGCGCAGCTCGCGCGGCAGGGAGAACATCAGGTCCTCGGTCGCGGTGCGCACCTCGCTGACCTCGTCGAAGCCGAGCGACGCGAGGCGCTCCAGGACGTCTCGGACCAGGATCTCCGGGACCGAGGCGCCCGACGAGACCCCGACGGTCTGCGCGTCGGCCAACCACGCCGGGTCGATCTCGGCCGCGGTGTCGATCCGGAACGACGCGCGCGCCCCGGCGTCCAGCGCAACCTCGACCAACCGCACCGAGTTCGACGAGTTCGCCGACCCCACCACCACGACGACGTCGCACTCGGGCGCCATCTTCTTCACCGCCACCTGGCGGTTCTGGGTGGCGTAGCAGATGTCGTCGCTGGGCGGGTCCTGCAGGTTCGGGAACCGCTCGCGCAGCCGACGGACCGTCTCCATCGTCTCGTCCACGCTGAGCGTGGTCTGGCTCAGCCACACGACCTTGTCGGGGTCACGCACGACGACGTCGTCGACCTCGTCCGGGGAGTTGACCACCTGGATGTGCTCGGGCGCCTCGCCCGCGGTGCCCTCGACCTCCTCGTGCCCGTTGTGGCCGATCAGCAGGATGTCGAGGTCCTGGCCGGCGAACCGCACGGCCTCCTTGTGGACCTTGGTCACCAGCGGGCACGTCGCGTCGATCGTGCGCAGGTTCCGCGCCGCCGCCGCCTGGTGCACGGCGGGCGAGACCCCGTGGGCCGAGAACACCACGCGCTCGCCCTCGGGTACCTCGTCGGTCTCGTCGACGAACACCGCACCGCGCGCAGCCAGGGTGGCCACGACGTGCTTGTTGTGCACGATCTCCTTGCGGACGTAGACCGGCGGACCGTAGTGCTCCAGGGCCTTCTCGACCGCGATGACGGCCCGGTCGACCCCGGCGCAGTACCCGCGGGGGGCGGCGAGCAGCACACGCTTCATGGGTACGAGTCTAGGTAGCCCGGCCGGGTCGGCCTCTCGGGCGGCCCGGCCCGGACGGGTCGGAGCCGTTGCTTCACGCCCGGATGCGGCAGGCTTGGGCGGGTGAGCGACCTCCCCGCCAAGGCGCTGGACACCTCGGCCGAGCAGCCGTGGCCGGTGCGGCACCTCTCGGCGAAGATCGGCGAGTACATCCAGCGGATGCCCGGGGTCTGGGTCGAAGGACAGCTCGTCCAGCTCAACCGCCGCGCCGGGATGAGCTTCATGACGCTGCGCGACACCGAGGCGGACGTCAGCCTGAGCCTCGTCGCGCACACCCGCGTGCTCGGTGAGATCGGCGAGGGCGCCCACGTCGTCGTGCACGCCACCCCGACGTTCTGGTCCAAGCGCGGCACTCTCCAGCTGCAGGCCGACACCATGCGGGTCGTCGGCCTCGGCGACCTGCTGGCTCGGATCGAGCACCTGCGCGGCGTGCTCGCGGCCGAAGGGCTGTTCGACCGGGAACGCAAGCGACCGCTGCCGTTCCTGCCCGCCGTGGTGGGCCTGGTGTGCGGGCGGGAGTCGAAGGCTGAGCACGACGTGGTGGTCAACGCCCGCGCGCGCTGGCCCCAGGTCGAGTTCGTGATCCGCGAGGTCGCGGTCCAAGGACCGCGAGCGGTGCCCGACGTCAGCGCGGCGATCGCGGAGCTCGACGCGATGGCCGACGTCGAGGTGATCGTCGTGGCCCGGGGCGGCGGCTCGGTCGAGGACCTGCTGCCGTTCTCCAACGAGACCCTGGTGCGCGCTGCCGCGGCCTGCCGCACACCGCTGATCAGTGCGATCGGTCACGAGACCGACGCTCCGCTGCTCGACCTGGTGGCCGACTACCGCGCCTCGACGCCGACCGACGCCGCCAAGCGCCTGGTGCCGGACGTCGCCGAGGAGCGCCTGCGGATCAGCCAGGCCCGGGCGCGCACGCTCGCCGCCCTGGACCGGATGCTGCACCGCGAGTCCGAGCGTCTGGCAGCCCTGCGATCGAGGCCCGCGCTGGCCGCGCCCACGTCACTGCTCGACCGGCACGCCGAGGACGTCGAGCGCCGGCGTTCGGCACTGCGCCGGGGGCTGGCGGCCGTGCTCGACACCGAGTCGGCGGCGCTCGGCCGGCTGACCGCCCAGGTCACCGCGCTGTCCCCGGCCGCGACCCTGGCCCGCGGCTATGCCGTGGTGCAGCGCGCCGACGGGGCCGTGGTCCGCTCGCCCGCCGAGGTGAACGAGGGCGAACGCCTCCGCCTGCGGGTCGCCGAGGGTGAGATCGCGGCCGACGTCGTGGGCACTGCGGAGCGGGCACGCCCATGACGAACGAGGTCCCACGCGCGGCACGGTTTACTAGGTCCGTGGTCGAACTTCCCGCCGACGTGGCCGAGATGACCTACGAGCAGGCCCGGGACGAGCTCGTCACCGTGGTGCAGCGGCTCGAGGCCGGCGACCAGACCCTCGAAGGCTCGCTCGAGCTCTGGGAGCGCGGCGAGGCACTGGCCGCGCGCTGCCAGGAGTGGCTGGACGGCGCGCGCGCCCGCCTGGAGGCCGCGCGCTCCGGTCAGCCCGGCGCCGAGTCCAGTTCCCGCGCCGACGACGGCGCCGACCCCGAGGAGCCGTGATGAGCGAGCCCGTCGCCACCACCGATCACCCTGAGCGGGAGTACGACCCGCTCGCCGAGCGGACACCGGAGTCGACCGTCGAGGAGAAGGAGCGCCGCGCGCTCGTGGTCGGCGAGTCGCTGATCGACGTGGTGCACCGGGCGGACGGCGACGTCCGCGAGCACGCCGGGGGCAGCCCGATGAACGTCGCGATCGGCCTGGCCCGCCTGGGCCGCGGCGTCGACCTGCTGACCTGGTTCGGCAAGGACGAGCGCGGCACGATGATCGCCGAGCACCTCGCCGCGTCCGGGGTCGCGGTGGTGCCCGGTTCGGACGGCGCGGAGCGCACCCCGGTCGCCATCGCGACGATCGGCCCGGACGGCGCCGCGAGCTACGAGTTCGACGTGTCGTACGAGATCCCCTCGACGTGGACGGCCCCGCCGGCAGCGCCCCTCGTGGTGCACACCGGCTCGATCGCGACCGCGATCGAGCCCGGCTCGCACGACATCCCGCACATCCTCAGCGCGCACCGCCCGACCGCGACCATCACCTACGACCCGAACCTGCGCCCCTCCCTGATGCCGCCGCCCGAGGAGACCCGGCCGCTGGTGGAGCACCTCGTGGGGCTGGCCGACGTGGTCAAGGTGAGCGACGAGGACCTCGCCTGGCTCGTCTCGGGCAGCGAGCCGCTCGACACCGCGGCCGCGTGGCTCGAGCTCGGCCCGTCGGCGGTCGTGGTGACCCAGGGCGGCTCGGGAGCCGTTGCCCTGACGGCGACCGGCCTGCGCGTCGAGGTGAGCGCGCCCCGGGTCCAGGTCGCCGACACGGTCGGCGCGGGCGACTCGTTCATGGGCGGCCTGATCGACGGACTGTGGTCGGCCGGTCTGCTCGGCGGCGATCGGCGAACCGCCCTGCACGCCGCCGACGCCGATGTCTGGCGCGCCGTCCTCGACCGCTGCGTGCGGATCGCGGCCATCACGGTGAGCCGGGCCGGCGCCAACCCGCCGACCGCCGCCGAGCTCGACCAGCCCTAGACTGCCGCCCACGACGGCGGCGCCACCCGGCCCGCGTCAGGGTGCTGTGAGGAGCCGACGATGACCGTGCCGGAGATCAACATCTGGGCCGTCGTGCTCGCGACGCTGTCCACGATGGTGGTCGGCTCGTTGTGGTACTCACCGAAGGTCTTCGGCGAGTACTGGATGGCGAAGGCCGCGGTGAACCGGGACACGACGACGTCCCGCGGCGCGTGGCCGATCGTCGTGACCGTGGTGGTGAGCTTCGTGACGGCGTGGGTCCTCGCCGGGGCGACCGCCATCGCACACGACTTCTACCAGGGCTCGTTCCTCGGTGACGCCATGATCACGGCGCTGCTGCTCTGGGCCGGCTTCACGGCAGCCCGGATGATCACGCACGACGCGTTCGAGGCCCGGCCCGCCGGGCTCACCGCGGTGAACCTCGCGCACGAGCTCCTCACCGTGCTCGTGATGGGCCTCGTGATCGGCCTGATGGGGGTCTGACCGACCCGCCGCGCCGGGTCGGGGCGCACCTGCCAGGATGGCGGGCATGAACCCGGCCGAGGCATGGTCCGCGCTGCTCGCGGGCAACGACAGGTTCGTCCGCGGCGAGATGGAGCACCCGTCGCAGGACGTCGACCGGCGCGGCATGCTCGCCGCCGCACAGACCCCGTTCGCGGTGCTGTTCGGCTGCTCCGACTCCCGCGTGGCTGCCGAGATCGTGTTCGACCGGGGCCTCGGCGACCTGTTCGTGGTGCGCACCGCCGGGCACGTCGTGGACACCACCGTGCTGGGCTCGATCGAGTACGGCGTGCAGGTGCTCGGCGCCCCGCTGGTCGTGGTCCTCGGGCACGACTCGTGCGGTGCGGTGGCCGCTGCGGCCGAGGCGCTCACCACCGGCGTGATGCCCTCGGGGTTCGTGCGCGCGGTGGTGGACCGGGTGATCCCCAGCATCGTCGACCTGCCCTCCGCCGACGAGGTGCGCGCTGACGGCGAACCCCGGCGGGTCGTGGTGCCCTCCCCCGAGGCCCTCGGCCGCGAGCACCTGACGCACACGGTCGACATGCTGCTGTCCTACTCGCGCACGCTGGCCGAGGCCGTCGACGCCGGCCGCTGCGCCGTGGTCGGCGTCGAGTACACCCTGGCCGAGGGGCGCGCGCGAGCCGTTGACGTCCGCGGCGCTCTCACCTGAGCCGGGTGCACCGGGGCCGGACCCGGGACTTTTGAGCCTACTTTCTCGACAATTCATCTGGTATTCTTGATTCGATTCTTCCGCACATTCTCTGATAGATGAATGTGCATGCCCGACACCACTCTTCCGGTTCCCAGCCCGACCGCGCTGATGTCCGCTGCGGCGCGCGCAGCCCACCTCGAGGTCGACGGCCCGCCCCACCTGCTCGCCGACCCCTTCGCCGCCGCCCTGGTCGAGGCGGCCGACCCCGGACCCCTCGAGTACCACCGCCGGTTCCCCGCCGAGCCCGTGCTGGCGGGCTCCCGGGTCTCGGCGACCCTTCGCTCGAGGTTCGCCGAGGATCGACTCGCCGCCTCGACCGCCGACCAGTACGTGGTGCTCGGCGCGGGGCTCGACTCGTCCGCGCTGCGGTGCGCGGGCAGCCGCGCGGTGTTCGAGGTCGACCTTCCCGACGTGCTCACCTGGCGACGCGCGACCTTCGCGGCGGCCGGGATCGACACGCCACCGCACGCCCGGGAGGTCCCGGTCGATCTGGGCACCGAGCCCCTGCTGTCGACCCTGGTCACCGCCGGCCTCGACCGGACCCGACCGGCGTTCGTCTCGTGGCTCGGTACGACCATGTACCTCGACGAGCCCGGAGCCCGGCGGACGCTCATCGAGCTCGGCACGCTCGCGCCGGGGACCGAGCTGGTCCTCGACCACGTGCTGCCCGACCCGCAGCGGGACGACGCGGGCCGCGTCTACGCCCGTGCCATCGCGGCCGCCGCCGGCGCCGGTGGCGAGCCGTGGCACTGGGCGCCGACCCCGGACGAGGTCCGGTCGATGCTCACGACCTGCGGCTTCACGGCCGTGACGACGCTGCCGGACGCCGAGGCCGTGGGCCCGGACGCCTGGCAGCGCCCGGACCACCTGCGCCCCATGCGCCTCGTCGGGCTCGTGCACGCACGGGTGGCCTGAGCCTGCCGGGCGTCGCGCGGGCCCGGTCGATGCCAGGATGGGCGCATGACCGACACCACCCCCGCAGCGACGCCAGGGTTCCGGATCGAGCACGACACCATGGGGGACGTCCAGGTCCCCGTCGACGCGCTGTACCGCGCGCAGACCCAGCGGGCGGTGGACAACTTCCCGATCTCCGGCACCCGCCTCGAGCGCACCCACATCGAGGCCCTGGCCCGGATCAAGAAGGCCGCCGCCCTCGCCAACGCCGAGCTCGGCGTGCTGCCCGCCGACGTCGCGCAGGCGATCGTCGCGGCCGCCGACGAGGTCGCCGCGGGTCGCCACGACGAGCACTTCCCGATCGACGTCTTCCAGACCGGGTCGGGCACCAGCTCGAACATGAACATGAACGAGGTGCTCGCGACGCTCGCCACCCGGTCGCTCGGTCGCGATGTGCACCCGAACGACCACGTCAACGCCTCGCAGTCGTCCAACGACGTGTTCCCCACCTCGGTGCACGTCGCCGCGACCGCCGGCGTCACGCACGACCTCATCCCCGCCCTCGAGCACCTCGCCACGGCGCTCAAGGCCAAGGCCGAGGAGTGGGACACCGTGGTCAAGTCCGGCCGCACCCACCTGATGGACGCCACCCCGGTGACCCTCGGCCAGGAGTTCGGCGGCTACGCGGCGGCGACGTGGCACGGCATCGAGCGGCTCGTGGCGGCGCTGCACCGGACCGCCGAGGTCCCGCTCGGCGGTACCGCGGTCGGTACCGGCATCAACACCCCGGCGGGCTTCCCGCAGCGGGTCATCGCCCTGCTGCGGGAGGACACCGGGCTGCCGATCACCGAGGCGCGCGACCACTTCGAGGCCCAGGGCGCCCGGGACGGCCTGGTCGAGCTCAGCGGCGCGCTGCGCACCATCGCGGTGAGCTTCACCAAGATCTGCAACGACCTGCGGTGGATGGGCTCGGGTCCGAACACCGGTCTCGGCGAGATCGCGCTGCCCGATCTCCAGCCCGGTTCGTCGATCATGCCGGGCAAGGTGAACCCGGTGATCCCCGAGGCGGTGCTCATGGTGTGCGCCCGCGTGGTCGGCAACGACGCGACGGTGGCCTGGGCCGGCGCGAGCGGGGCGTTCGAGCTGAACGTGCAGATCCCGGTGATGGCGCTCGGCGTGCTGGAGTCCATCCGGCTGCTGGCCAACGCGAGCCGTCTGCTCGCGGACAAGACCGTGGCCGGCCTGACGGCCAACACCGAGCGGGCGCGCGCGTACGCCGAGTCCTCGCCGTCGATCGTCACCCCGCTGAACCGGGTGATCGGCTACGAGGCCGCGGCGAAGGTCGCCAAGCACGCCGTGGCACAGAAGATGACCGTGCGCGACGCCGTGATCGACCTCGGCTTCGTCGAACGGGGCGAGGTCAGCGAGGAACAGCTCGACGCCGCGCTCGACGTGCTGTCGATGACCCGCCCGCCGCGGGCCCGATGAGCAGCCGATGAGTCAGGAGACCGACGGCGTCCGACGCCTGCGCTGCGCACTGTTCGTCGACTTCGACAACGTCTACATCGGGCTGCAGCGCCTGGACCGAGCGGCGGCCGACGCGTTCGCGGCGTCGCCGGCGCACTGGCTCGCCGCGCTGGAGTCCGGGAGCGACGAGGACGGGCCGTTCACCCGCAGGTTCCTGGTCCGCTCGTGCTACCTCAACCCGTCGGCGTTCTCGCAGTTCCGGCCGAACTTCACGCGCGCCGGCTTCAGCGTGGTCGACTGCCCGTCGCTGACCCAGCAGGGCAAGTCCAGCGCGGACATCAACCTGGTGCTCGACGCCGTCGACGCGCTCGCCGCCCACACCCGGTACGACGAGTTCGTCATCGTCTCGGCCGACGCCGACTTCACTCCACTGGCGCTGCGCTGCCGGGCCGCCGACCGGCGCGTCACGATCGTCACGGCCGGCCCGGCGGCGAGCGCCTACCGCGCGGTCGCGGACACGGTGGTGACCGCCGACGAGCTGGTCGAGCTGGTCCGTGAGCCGACCGTGACCGACGAGGCTCCCACCGAACCCGCAGAGCCCGCGGAGCCCGCGGAGCCCGCGGCCGCGCCGGCTGCGAGCCGAGGCTCCCGCCCCGCGGCCGGCCCCGCCCGCCGAGCCGTGCTGCGGATGGTCCGCACCGCTGACCGGCCGCTGCACGGCGGGACGGTCGCGCAGGCCGCGCAGAACGCTGACCCGTCGCTCGCCGGGTCCGGCTGGGCGGGCGCGGGGAACTTCTTCGACTGGCTGGCGAACGTGGTGCCCGAGCTCGGCACGGCGTCCAAGCCGGCGCCCGGCTGGGTCTGGGACCCGCGCCGGTTCAGCGAGGCCGATCTGCCGGGCGTGGACGGCGTGGACCTGCCGCCGCTGCAGCGCCAGGTCGTCGAGGTCACCGACATCCCGAACCTGCCGACCGAGCGGTACGCGGTGCTGCTCGGCGAGCTCGCCCGGGACGTGGCTGCGACGCCGTTCGAGCGGGTCGAGACCGCCCGCCGGGTGCACGACGCGTGCCAGGCCAAGGGTGAGCCGATCGGACGCTCGTCGGTGAACGCCGTCATCGCCGGCGTGCTGTACTCGGGCCTCGACCTGGCCGCGTCCCCGACGCTCGCGCAGGTGACGCGCACCTGGACGGACTACGTCGTCGGGCTCTGCCGCGGAGCACGGATGGAGCTCGGCCCGCAGGACGAGGCAGCGATCCGGGCCTGGGTGGGCGGCTCGAAGCGCCGCTGACTACCCGGCCACGACCGACGTCGGGACGAGTCGGGTCCGCCGCTCACCGGCCAGCGTGGTCGCGACGAGCACGAGCCCGGCGCCGGCCCAGATGCCGAGCACCGTGAGCGGGAAGGCGGAGGCGGAGCCGTCGAAGAACGCGACCGACCGCAGCGCCTGCACGAGCGCACCCGGCGGGAGTGCCTGCCCGAGCGACGCCCAGCCCGCCGGCAACAGCTCGGGCGCGGTGGCTGCGGCCGACAGCGGGTTGCCGAGCAGGAAGATCGCCGGCGCGACCAGCGCGACGCCGAGGCGGCCGAGCAGGGCGTGCGCCCCGGCCACCGCACCGCTCACCGCGACGACGCCGAGGCCGAGCACACCGGCGACACCCCAGGTGGCGGGCACGATCTCGAGCCACGACCCGGCCACGAGCGTCACGACCGCGCCGGCGACCACGCCACCGACGAGCAGTGCCGTCAGCCGCGCGGCCGCGCCGCGCACCGCCAGCGACGCCACGAGGCCGAGCAGCAGCGATCCCATCACGACGGGCAGCGTCATCATCGGGAAGCCGACGCCGTAGCCGTCCCCCACGCCGCCGGGCACGACGACCTCGGTCGTGGCAGGCGGGGTGACGGCGACGCCCTGGGCGGTCAGGAGCTGGGCACCGAGCGCGTCGCCGACGCCCGCGAGCAGCGTCGCGACGGCCTGCCCGCCGCCCGGAGCGGTGAGGACCGTCACGCCCTGCTGGCCGAGGACGATCGCTCCGGCGACCTCTCGCGACTCGATCGCGGCGCGAGCATCGGCCTCGTCCACCGCCGGGACGACCTGGATCGCGCCCGGCTCCGCCTGCTCGAGCGCACCGGCGACCTGCTGGACCGCAGCCTGCGGCCCCACGACGGCGACCGGCACGTCCCGGGGGCTGGTGCTCACGGCCGGCCAGGCGAACGCGGTGACCATGACCCCGACGACCAGGGCGAGCAGCGCGCCCACGCCGCCGGCACGGCGCAGGCTCCAACGCGCCGGGACAGCCGGGGCGATCGTGGGTGCGGACATCGTGGCGACCATCTCTCCTCCTAAAACGAACGTTCGTTCTGTATAGTTAGCATGCGCCTCGGCGCTCGCCCACGTCAAGAACGATCGTTCGGAATAGGCTCGTGCCGACGGCCGGCCACCCGCCCCGGCCGCGTCGCAGACCCGGAGACCAGGAGCCCACAGTGCCTCGAGTGACCGACGAGCATCGAGCGGCCCGACGCGCCCAGGTGCTCGACGCCGCGCGTCGGTGCTTCGCCGCCGAGGGCTTCCACCAGACGTCGATGGACGACGTGATCCGCGCCTCGGGCCTCTCGGCGGGAGCGGTCTACCAGTACTACCGCAGCAAGGACGAGCTCATCGTCGCCGCGGCCGCCGAGGCGCTCAGCTCGATCCGTGACCGGCTCGACAGGCTCGACCTCGCCACCGGGACCTCACCGGCGGCGGCTGTCGTCGACGTCCTGCGGACCCTGCCGTTCGCGAGCTCGCCCGGAGGTGTGGACATCACCCGGATCGCACTGAACGGCTGGACCGAGGCGCTGCGGAACGACGAGCTGCACTCCCTCGTGCACGAGGGCTACGGCACGTTCCGCGCCCAGATCGCCACGCTGCTGCGCTCCTGGCGGGACGAGGGCCGGGTGCGGCCGGACCTCGACCCCGAGGCCGTCGCACCGATCCTCCTCAGCCTCGTGCTCGGCCACGTCGTGCAGCAGGCGCTCTTCGGGGACGAGGCGGACCCGGGGATCTACGAGCGAGGCATCGCCGACCTGCTGGGCGACTGAGCCCACCCCTCGAGCCGACCAGCCTCCGCCGGCTCCTCCAGGTCCTCCAGCCCCACCGGCCTCGCCGGCAGCAGGCATGCCGCAGCGTCGTCCCCGAGCCGTCGCACCGCGAGCACGCAGAACCACACCCAGGGCACCAGCGAGACCAGCGAGAAGACGACGCCGACCACGCCCACCGTCGACGGGACGAGCATGAGGACGCCGGCGACGCCACAGGTCCGCCAGGCTGCCGGCCCCCACACCCCGGTCCGCCGCAGGGCGAGCGCGAAGAGCAGCAGGGCGACCCCGCCCAGCACGTAGGAGACGAGGAACGCACTCCCCGAGCTGCGAGCGAGCGTGGCCTCGACCGCCCCGATCACGACCTCGCGCTCCGCACCTGCCGACGCCCGGCCGGCCAGGTCCCACAGCTCCGCCGCGACGTTGCTCGGCACGAACGTCACGACCGACACCAGCCCGGCCGTGACGCCGCCGAGGGCGAGCGCCGGCTCTTCGGCGGCGAGCCGCACCGCCAGCCCGAGGTACACGGGGATCAGCAGGACCGTCGAGACCAGGTAGAGAGCGTCGGCGTTGATCAGGCCCAGCAGCGGCGAGCGGGCGAAGACGTCGAGCCACGCCTCGGCGCTGCCCGGCGGCGGCCACACGGCGAACACCACGAGCTGGATGGCGATCAGCACGAGCACGGCGAACGCGGACCAGGACGCGCCGCGGTAGACGGGACGGCGGAGCTCAGACATCAGTTCTCCCGGTGATCAGTGCCCGAGGACGGCACGGACGGCCGCTCGGATGTCGGCGAGGGTGGTCTCGGTGTCCGGCACGGCGGGCCCGGACGGCCGCGCGGGTCTCCGGCGCCCGGCTGAAGAACAGCTCGAAGGCTGCGGGGTGGTCGAGGTGGAACCGCGCCAGCCCGACGAAGACCTCGGCGAGCTCGTCGATCGTGCTCGGCGCCGGGTCGACCAGGCGCCCGAGGTCCGCGACCAGGTCGGCCTCGAGCCGGTCCCGGACCGCCGCGAGCAGGTCCTCGATGCCGTCGACGTGGTTGTAGAGCGAGGCGACCGAGTACCCCGCCTCCGCGGCGACGCGGCGCACCGTCACGGCGGCGACGCCCTCCTCGAGGAGCAGCCGGGTGGCGGCGTCGACCAGAGCGCGGCGCGCTCGGCGGCGCCCGGCGAACTCGGGAGCAGCGCCTTGCGGGCGCGGCCCGCTGCGCGGGCGCGACGCCGCGTCTAGAGGTCGAGCCCCTCCAGCATCTCGGTGACCAGGGCGGCGATCGGCGAGCGCTCCGACCGGGTCAGCGTGACGTGCGCGAACAGCGGGTGGCCCTTGAGCGCCTCGATCACCGCCGCGACGCCGTCGTGCCGGCCCACCCGCAGGTTGTCGCGCTGCGCGACGTCGTGCGTGAGCACCACCCGCGAGCTCTGCCCGATCCGGCTCAGCACCGTGAGCAGCACGTTCCGCTCGAGCGACTGCGCCTCGTCGACGATCACGAACGCGTCGTGCAGCGAGCGCCCGCGGATGTGGGTCAGCGGGAGGACCTCGAGCATCCCGCGATCGATGACCTCCTCGACCACGTCACCGGAGACCACCGCGCCCAGCGTGTCGAACACCGCCTGCGCCCACGGGTTCATCTTCTCGTTCTCGCTGCCGGGCAGGTAGCCCAGCTCCTGGCCGCCCACGGCGTACAACGGGCGGAACACCACGACCTTGCGGTGCTGGCGACGCTCCAGGACGGCCTCGAGCCCGGCGCACAGCGCGAGCGCCGACTTGCCGGTCCCGGCCCGGCCGCCGAGCGAGACGATCCCGATCTCCTCGTCCAGCAGCATGTCGATCGCGATCCGCTGCTCGGCGCTGCGGCCGTGCAGGCCGAACGCGTCGGCGTCCCCGCGGACCAGCCGCAACTGCTTGTCCGCCGTCACCCGGGCGAGGGCGGACCCGCGCGGGGAGTGCACGACGACACCCGTGTGGCACAGCAGCGGGCCCGGGTCCTGCCCGGTGAGGTCGACGTCGGCGAGCTCGAGCCGCTCCGACTCGTAGATCTGGGCCATCTGCTGCTCGGAGACCGAGAGCTCGGCCATCCCGGTCCAGCCGGAGTCCACGGCGAGCTCGTGGCGGTACTCCTCGGCGGTCAGGCCGACGGCCGAGGCCTTGACCCGCATCGGCAGGTCCTTGGACACCAGCGTGACGTCGTGCCCCTCGTCGGCGAGGTTCTTCGCCACCGCGAGGATCCGCGTGTCGTTGTCGCCGAGCCGGAAGCCCGCCGGGAGCACCGCAGGGTCGATGTGGTTCAGCTCGACGCGCAACGTGCCGCCGACGTCACCGACCGGCACCGCCTCGTCCAGCCGGCCGTGCTTGATCCGCAGGTCGTCGAGGGTGCGCAATGCGCTTCGCGCGAAGTAGCCCAGCTCGGCGTGGTGCCGTTTGGCCTCGAGCTCGGTGATCACGACCACGGGCAGGACCACGGAGTGCTCGGCGAACCGCAGCATCGCGCGCGGGTCGGACAGCAGGACCGAGGTGTCCAGGACGTAGGTGCGGCTCACGTGGGCTCCCCTCGCGCGGCGGCGCGCCGCGTCGGGTCGTGGTCACCGACGCGCACGCCGGCTCCCGGTGCGGTGGGCCCGGTAGACCGGCCGTGAAGCCGGGACCCGGCCTCCCACGGTCAGAGCCATCGGCTGGCCTCCCGAGGGACGACGGATGCCGTCCGTAGTGCTTCGACGCTACGCCGGGGCCTCCGCGTTCCCGCCGCGACACGCACACGCCCAGGTTCACGTCACACAGAGTTCACCTGAGGGCACTCGTCCGGGTGCAGCCGTGCGCACCCGTGTCGGTCAGCGCCCGAGGCGCCGCTCGCGGGCCGCGTACGAGCGCAGCGCACGCAGGAAGTCCACCCGCCGGAAGTCGGGCCAGTACGCCTCGCAGAAGTAGAACTCCGAGTGCACCGACTGCCACATCAGGAAGCCGGACAGCCGCTGCTCACCCGAGGTGCGGATCACCAGGTCGGGGTCGGGCTGACCCTTGGTGTAGAGGTGGTCGGCGATGTGCTCGACGTCGAACGTCTCGGCGAGCTCCTCGATCGCCGTGCCGCTCGCGGCGTGCTCCCGCAGCAGCGACCGCACCGCGTCGGCGATCTCACGGCGGCCGCCGTAGCCGACCGCGACGTTCACGTGCAGCCCGCGCACGTCGCGGGTGTCCCGCTCGGCCTTGCGCAGCACTTCCGCGACGTCCGGCGGCAGCAGCTCGAGGGCACCCATCGCCTGCAGGTGCCAGCGCTTGGTGGCGGCGAGCCCCCGCACGGCGTCCGCGATGATCGCGAGCAGGTCGTCCAGCTCCTCGGCGCCGCGTGCCAGGTTGTCGGTGGAGAGCATCCACAGCGTGACCCGGTCCACACCGACGTCCTCGCACCAGCCCAGCAGCTCGGCGATCTTGTCGGCGCCGGCCCGGTGACCGTCGGCCGCGCGCGCGCCCGTCGTCCTGGCCCACCGACGGTTGCCGTCCAGGATCACGCCGATGTGCCGCGGGATGGTGGGCAGCGATCTGGCCAGGTGCCGCTCGTACAGACCGTAGAGCGGGTTGGGCAGGCGCATGCGGTGAGGCTACCCCTCGCGGGCCTGCCGACCGTGCTGCGTCCGTGGCGCCGTGCGGTGCACCATGTGGAGGTCCGGTGCGCATGTCGCCCGACCGGCGGTCGGGGCTGGGTTTCGTAACCTACGGTAGCGTAGGTTACGGTTCCGTATGGTTGACCCGGCCGGTCCCCGGCCCTGCACGGAGAGGCCGGACATGGCCGACATGATGCTCGAAGGAGGCAGTCGGATGGACCCCGTGCGGGCGAGCAGCGAGGCGGCCTCGGAGCTCATCGCAGCAGTCAAGCCCCGCCTTCGCGGCTGGATCCACGCGGGCATGTCCCCGCTGGTCGTCGCCGCCGCGATCGTGCTCGTCGCGCTCGCGCCGACCACGGTCGGCAAGGTGTCGTGCGCCGTCTTCGGCCTGACCGCGATCATGCTGTTCGGCACGAGCGCGATCTACCACCGGTTCTCCTGGGGCCCCCGCGCCAACGCGGTCCTGCGCCGGATGGACCACACGAACATCTTCCTCATCATCGCGGGCACCTACACCCCGCTGGCGGCGCTGCTGCTGCCGCCGGAGACGGCGCGGACGCTGCTGATCGTGGTGTGGGTCGGCGCGCTCGGCGGGCTGCTGGCACGGGTGTTCTGGCTGCAGGCGCCGCGCTGGGCGTACGTGCCGGTCTACGTCGCGCTGGGCTGGGTCGCCGTGTGGTTCCTGGACGACTTCTGGAACACCGAGCTCACGCCGTACGGCCCGGCGATCGTCTGGCTGGTCGCCGCGGGCGGCCTGGCGTACACGCTGGGCGCGGTGGTCTACGGCACGAAGCGGCCGAACCCCAGCCCCCGCTGGTTCGGCTTCCACGAGATCTTCCACGCCCTGACGGTGGTCGGGTTCGTCTGCCACTACGTGGCGGTCAGCATCGCCGCGTACACGGTGCAGCGCTGACCGCTCGGGCCCGGGAGTCGGCGACGGGGCGGCCTGTGACCGGTGGCGACCGCCGTCAGCGCGGCACCACCGTGTAGCGCCGGTTGGCGAGCGACGGGTTCGTGACCCGCACCTCGGCGACCACCGCGGGGTCCGCGCTGACGTCCACGGCGTCCACCAGACGCGGGCCCCTGACCCCCGGGGCCGGCGCCGCCTCCGCGACCACCTCCCCGAGCGGATCCACCGCGAGCAGGTCTCCCACCACCCCGGCACCTCGCATGGGCACGCCGAACGTCCACACCGTGTTCTCGATCGCCCGCGCGCGCAGCAGGGTGCGCCAGTGGTCGGACTTGAGCTCCCGGTTCGCCGCGGACCCCGCCCACGCCGCGGGGACCGCGATCGCCTCGGCGCCCGCGTCGACCAGCCGCCTCGCGGACTCCGGGAATCGCAGGTCGTAGCAGGTCATGACCCCGACCCTCAGCCCGGCGACGTCCAGAACGAGCGGCGCGACGTCGGGCGGCCCCGGCACCAGGAGGTCCGACTCGCGCTGGCCGAACGCGTCGTACAGGTGCACCTTCGCATAGCTGCCGAGCAGCACGCCGTCCCGCACCGCGACCACGACGTTCACCGCGCGGTCGTCCGCTGCGGGAACCACGGTGCCGGCGATCGTGGTGATCCCCGCGCTCGCGGCGCGCAGCGCACCGACGAACGGACCGTCCAGCGGCTCGGCGAGCTCGCGTCCCACGCCTCGCGGGTCGAAGCCGCCGGCGAACTCGGGCAGCACCACCAGGTCCAGGCCGTCAGCGGCGGCGTCGCGGACGGCCTGGACCGCCGCCTCGCGGTTCGCGGCCGCGTCCGCGGTCGCGGCGAGGCCCACGAGCCGGGCTCGCACGTCAGTCCTCGCCGGGTCGGTCGGGCTCCGGCTCGTCGGTCTCGGCCCGCCTGCGGGCCTCGGCCTCCTCCAGCTCTGCACGGTGCCGCAGCCGCCGCAGCTTGCCGGTCATGTTGAGGAAGATCGGGATCACCGCGAGGACGACCGCGAAGATCACCACGAAGCCGAGCAGCCCGGGCGTCACGTCGTACGCGTCGAGCTCGGTCCCGTCGGTCGGGGACGGTGTGGCCGTGCCGGCGACCGTCCCGGACACGGGCACGTGCGCGAACACCTCTGCGCCCGGCACGACGGCGGTCACCGCCGGTCCTCCGGGTGGATCCCGGCGAACAGGTCGTCCTCGGGCAGCGAGACCGGGACCCGCGAGTCGGCGAGCTCGTACTCCTCGATCGGCCAGATGCTCGGTTCGACGTCGCGCGGCACCGCGAAAAAGAACCCGTCGGGGTCGACCTGGGTCGCGTGGGCGCGCAGCGCGGCGTCGCGGGCCGGGAAGTAGTCGGCGCACTGGACGCGGGTGGTCACCGGGCGCTCGGGCACCTCGCGGACCTCGCGGCTCTCGATCCAGTCCCCGAACGGCGACTCGAGGCCGAGCCCGAGCAGCGCCTCGTGCACGGTGCGCATCCGGTGCAGCGAGAAGTCGTGGTTGTAGTAGAGCTTGAGCGGGGTCCACGGCTCACCACGGCCCCGGTAGTGATCCGGGTTGCCGGCCGCGTGGTACGCCTCGAACGCGACCCGGTGGGTCATCACGTGGTCGGGGTGCGGGTAGCCACCGGTCGGGTCGTACGTCGTGATGACGTGCGGGCGGAACGAGCGCACGAGCTCGACCAGCGGCGCCGTCGCATCCTCGAGCGGCGTCGCCGCGAACGAGCCCTCCGGCAACGGCGGCAGCGGGTCGCCCTCGGGCAGGCCCGAGTCCACGAACCCGAGCCAGTGGTGCCGCACCCCGAGCGCCGCAGCGGCCGCGGCCATCTCCTCGCGCCGGACGGCCACCATCTCGGGGCCTTCGGCGACCTGACGCGGGTAGCTCGGGTTCAGCAGCGACCCGCGGTCGCCGCCCGTGCAGCTGACCACCATCACCTCGGCGCCCTCGGCGGCGTACTTCGCGGTGGTCGCAGCGCCCTTGCTCGACTCGTCGTCGGGATGGGCGTGCACCGCCATCAGCCTGAGACCGGTCCGGTCCGTCACGATGCTCCCTCCGTCGCCCGCTGACCGGGCGCACCGGGGACAATGGTGTCCCATCGACCCGACGGGCAGCCACCCGGCCGCTCACCGACCCGATCCAGCGCCGACGGTCAGCACCGCATGACCACGAGGAGACCGCATGACCGCACCCACGGTGCCCGAGGGCCGCTACGGCCGACCCGCGACCCCGGGGCGTCGCCGGCGTGCGGTGCTGGGCGTCGCCGCGCTCGCCGTCGCGGGCCTCGCGGTGCTCGGCTGGGTGATCTCGAACACCGCGAACCCGGCGGTGAGCTGGCGGGACGTCGGCTTCGAGGTCGACGGGAGCCGCGCGGTCACCGTGACGTTCGACGTGATGCGGGCCGACCCGTCGGTCCCGGTGCAGTGCCGGGTCCAGGCGTTGAACATCCACTACGCCCAGGTCGGGGTGGTGACCGTGGACGTCGAGCCCGGCGAGCTCTCGGCCCAGCGCGAGCGCGTCGAGATCGCCACCACCGAGGAGGCCGTCACCGGTGTGGTCCACTCCTGCTGGGTGACGCAGGAGTGAGGTTGCTATCCTTGTCGTTCCCCGCGCCGAGGATGGCGGTGGCAGAGGCAGGCCGCCGCACCGCGCGACCCTGAACCACCCCCGCACGCCTGAACCACCACCGCACGGAGGACGCAGTGCCCGAGACGACGTCGACCACCTGGCTGACCCAGGAGGCCTACGACCGGCTGTCCGCCGAGCTCTCCGAGCTCTCCACGACGGGCCGCACGGACATCGCCAAGAAGATCGAGGCTGCTCGGTCGGAGGGTGACCTCAAGGAGAACGGCGGCTACCACGCGGCGCGTGAGGAGCAGGGCAAGATCGAGGCCCGGATCCGCCAGCTCACCGAGCTGCTGCGCAACGCGACCGTCGGCGAGGCGCCCGCGGACAACGGCGTGGTCGAGCCCGGCATGGTCGTGACCGCGGAGATCGCGGGCGACGAGATGACCTTCCTGCTCGGCTCGCGCGAGGCGGCCGACGGCACCGACCTCGACGTGTACTCCGAGAAGTCCCCGCTCGGCGCGGCGATCCTCGGCCGCACGCCGGGTGAGACGACCAGCTACACCACGCCCGCGGGCAAGGAGATCTCGGTCGTCGTCAAGGACGCCAAGCCGTTCATCCCCTGAGCCCGGCCTGAACGGCCTTCGCGCTCAGCGGAGCGCGAAGCCGTGCTCGCGGAGGGTGCCCAGCAGCAGCTCGGCGTGGTCGGCCCCGCGGGTCTCGACCTGCACCGCGATCTCGACGTCGTCGACCGCGAGGTCGGGCGCCGTCCGGTCGTGCTCGACGTGCACGACGTTGCCGCCGGCCGCGGCGATGTCGGTCAGGAGCGCCGCGAGGTGGCCGGGAGTGTCGTCCACCCGGACCCGCAGCTGCAGGTACCGGCCGGCCGCGACCAGACCGTGACGGACCACCCGGAGCAGCAGCAGCGGGTCGATGTTCCCGCCGGACAGCACCACGACGGCGGGCGTCTCGACCTCGAGCCCGGCCATCAGCGCCGCGACCCCGGCGGCGCCCGAGGGCTCGACGATCAGCTTGGAGCGCTCGGCGACGTGCAGCAGCGCGCGCGAGAGGTCCTCCTCCTCGACCGTGACGACCTCGACGCCGGCCGCGACCAGCAGGCCGAACGGCACGTCGCCCGGCCGCGCGATCGCGATGCCGTCGGCCATCGTGGACATCGAGGCGCACGGGATCGGGTGGCCCTCGCGCAGCGAGGTCGGGTACGCGGCCGCTCCGGCGGCCTGCACGCCGACGACCCGGACCCCGGTCCCGGCCAGTGCGACCGCGATCCCCGCGGCGAGCCCGCCGCCACCGATCGGCACGACGACGGTGCGCACGTCGGGCACCTGCTCGAGGATCTCCAGGCCGACCGTCCCCTGGCCGCGAACGATGTCCTCGTGGTCGAACGGGTGGATCAGCACCGCGCCCGTCTCGTCGGCGATCGAGCGCGCCGTGACCAGAGCCTCGTCGACGCTCGAGCCGGCGAAGAGCACCTCGGCGCCGTACCCGCGGGTCGCGGCGACCTTGGGGATCGCGGCGCCCTCGGGCATCACGACGGTCGCCGACAGCCCGAGGATCTGCGCGGCGAGCGCGACGCCCTGAGCATGGTTGCCCGCGCTCGCGGCGATCACCCCCCGGGCCTTCTCCTCGGCGCTCAGGCGCGAGATCCGGGTGTAGGCGCCGCGGATCTTGAACGACCCGGCCCGCTGCAGGTTCTCGCACTTCAGCGTCACCGGACCGCCGACCAGCTCGGCGAGGGCCCGGCTGTGCACCACCGGCGTGCGGATCGCCACACCTTCGAGCGGGCCTGCCGCTGCTTCGACGTCGGCGCGGGTCACGCTCACCGGTCGGTCTCCTCGTCGGTCGTCGTGGACGGGTCTGTCGGGCTCGCGCCACTGACGGGCGGTGGGTCGGTCGGGCTCTCGCCGCGAGCCGGCGCGGGGCCGGCCTCCGCCGTGACGGCCACGACCTCGTCGATCTGCCCGGCGTTCAGGGCGGCGAGCCTCGCGTCGAGCCGCGGCAGGTCGGACCCGAGCTCGGGGAACTTGTCGTGCCCGTGCAGGTAGAGCACCACGGTGTTGAGGGTCGCGACGAACGGCACGGCGAGCAGCGCACCCACCACACCGGCCGCGAGCGACCCTCCGGTGACTGCGAGCAGCACCGCGACGGGGTGCACGCTGACCGCGTGGCCGAGCAGCAGCGGCTGCAGCACGTGGCCCTCGATCTGCTGCACCGCGAGGACGACCGCGAGCATGATCAGCGCGGTGACCGGCCCTTGGTCGACGAGTGCGACGAGCACCGCGATCGCCCCGGTGGTGATGGCCCCGACGAACGGCACGAAGCTCGCCAGGAAGACCAGCACGGTCAGCGGGACGACGAGCGGCAGCCCGAGGATGAGCGCGCCGAGCCCGATGCCGACCGCGTCGATCAGCGCGACCAGGATCTGGGTGCGGGTGAACGCGCTGAGCGTCACCAACCCGCGCCGGCCGGCTTCGTGCACGCGCGGGCGGGACGGCGCCGGGAGCAGCCGCACCAACCAGGTCCAGATCAGCGGGCCGTCCTTGAGGAAGAACAGCAGCGTGAAGAGCGTGATCAGCGCGCCCGCGAGGACGTGCCCGATCGTCGTGGTGACCGACAGCGCACCGGAGAGCAGCGACTGCGAGTTGGAGCCGAGCTGGCTGCCGATCTGGTTCATCCAGCTGTCGAGCTGGCCGGGGTCGAGGCCGAGCGGCCCCTCGGACAGGTAGGTGAGCAGCTCCTGGAGCCCGGCCGCCGCCTGGGCCCACAGGTCCTGGACCCCGGTGATCAGCTGGCGCCCGGCGAGCGTCAGCAGCCCGGCGACCACGCCGACCAGCGCGAGCACGGCGACCACCGCCGCACCACCACGCCACATCCGCAGCCGGTCGACCAGGAGGTCGACCAGGGGCTGGAGCAGCACGCACAGCAGCAGGGCGATGACCACCGGCACCCACAGCAGCTTCGCGACCGAGAGCAGCCCGACGAGGGCCACGACCACCAGCGAGATGACGAGCACACGCCACGACCACGACGCGGCAGCCTTGACCGAGTACGGGACGGCGGCGCTGGGCGACGGGTCGGAGCTCACGGAGCCAGGCTAGGGGTTCGCACCATCCGCGTCGGACTCCGCCGCGAACGCCTCACGTCGTGGCGCGCGGGAACACCGCGGACCTGCCACGACGTTGACCACCCCGGAGGTGCACCCATGTTCGGCATGCTCAACCCCACGATGGTCTCCCCGGAGCACGCGCTCAGGGGCCGCGACGACTACGCATACTGGATCCCCGAGCGGCACGCGGTGCTCGGCACCCCGCTGATGGGCCCGTGGCCCGAGGGCACGGCGGTGCTGCACCTGGCCCTGGGCTGCTTCTGGGGCGCGGAGAAGGCGCTGTGGCAGCTGCCCGGCGTGGTGACGACCGCGGCCGGGTACATGGGCGGGTACACGCCCTTCCCGACCTACGAGGAGACCTGCACCGGTCGGACCGGCCACACCGAGACCGTGCTGGTCGCCTACGACCCGACCGTGCTGTCGCACGCCGAGCTGCTCCGCACGTTCTGGACCCTGCACGACCCGACGCAGGGCTTCCGGCAGGGCAACGACCGCGGGACGCAGTACCGCTCCGCGATCTTCACCACGACGCCCGAGCAGCTCGAGGCGGCGTTCGCCACCCGCGACGCCTACGCCCCCGAGCTGCGCGCGCACGGCTACGGCGACATCACCACCGAGATCCGCTCGGTCGACGACCGCGACGGCGTGCCGGGCGCGGGCCGGTTCTACTACGCCGAGGACTACCACCAGCAGTACCTGCACAAGGTCCCGAACGGCTACTGCCCGGTCCACTCGACGGGCGTCGCCTGCCCGATCCCCGGCTGACGAACGAAGACCGCCGCCCCGGTGCTCTCCCGGGGCGGCGGTCTCGCGATGTTCGTCGGGTCAGCGGCGCGACGTGCCGATGATGTCGACGACGAAGACGAGGGTGTCGTCGCCGCGGATGCCCGCGGCGGGCATGCCGCCGGGGCCGTAGCCGAGGTGCGGCGGGATCGACAGCAGCACGCGCGAGCCGACCTGCTTGCCGACCAGGCCGTCGTCCCAGCCACCGATCACGGCGCCGACGCCGATCGGGAACGAGATCGACGAGCCACGGTCGTAGGAGTTGTCGAACATCCGGCCGCCCCAGCACTGGCCGTAGTAGTTGACCTCGATGGTGTCGCCGGCCGAGACGGTGTCGCCGGAGCCCTGGACGAGCACCTCGACGCCGAGGTCCTCCGGGATGGGCGTCTCGGGGAACGTGAGGACGGGCTTGTCGCCGAAGCCGCCGCTGGCGCTGGGCAGAGTCATGGGTCGCCTTCCTGTCGGTGTGGGCGTCGGCCATCCTCGCAGACAACCGTTGACACGGCTTGGCTAATGGTCTTAGCTTTTCGGTATGACATCACTGACGGGAGCGACCATGAGCATGCTCGAGCGGCCCGACGGCCGGATCGCGTACACCGACGAGGGCACCGGGCCGCTCGTCGTGCTGGTGCCCGGGATGGGCGACACGCAGGCGACCTGGCGCGACGTCGTCGAGGGGCTGCGCGGGTCGTACCGGGTGGTCACGACGGACCTGCGCGGCCACGGCGACTCGGACACGAGCTTCACCCGCCACGGCGACGACGCGACCGGTGAGGACGTGCTCGCCCTGGTCGAGCACCTGGACGCCGGGCCGGCGGTGCTGATGGGGAACTCGATGGGCGCGTCGGCGGCGGTGTGGGCTGCGGCGCAACGGCCCGACCTCGTGGCCGGCCTGGTGCTGGTGTCGCCGCTGCTCTCCACGGGCGGGCGCGCGATGGAGGTGGCCGTGAAGATGACCTTCCGGGTCCTCTTCTCGGGCCCGTGGGGTCCGGCGCTCTGGGGGCGCTACTACACGTCGCCGCTGAGCCGCGGCCGGCGCTCCCCGCGACTCGCCGAGCACGTCGAGCAGGTCGTCGCCGCGTTGCGTCGGCCCGGACGGATGCGAGCGTTCCGCGCGCTCGTGAACCAGCTCGACCATGGTGTGGCCGACGCCGTCGCGGACCAGGTCACGACCCCGGCCGTGGTGGTCGTCGGCGACCGCGACCCGGACTACCGCGACCCGGCCGCGACGCTCGCGACGATGGCGGAGCGCCTGCACGCCTCCGCTGTGCTCGTCCCCGACGTCGCGCACTACGCGCAGCACCAGGCACCCGAGGTCGTGCTCGATGCGACGGAACAGCTCATCGCGTCACTGACGCGCGACGGTGAGCGCTGGGCGGTCCGCGGTGCCTAGGGCCGGCCTCAGCCGGACGCGGGTCGTCGAGATCGCCCTCGCCACGCTCGACGAGGACGGGTGGGACGGCATGACCCTGGGAGCGGTGGCCGCGCGCGCGGGCGTCGCGGTGCCGAGCCTCTACAAGCACGTCGCAGGCCTGCCCGGGCTGCGCCGCGACGTGGCCCTGGTGTGCGTCGAGGAGTTCGACGCCGTGCTCCGCGCCGCGGGGCCCGACGTCGTCGCGCTCGCCCGGGCGGCTCGGCGGTACGGCGTGAGCCGACCGGGCCGCTACGCCGCTGTGCAGGGCGGCGACTGGGCGCACGGGCCGGACGCGCAGGAGCTGGCTGCGGCCTCTGCGGTGACCGTGGAGACGATCGCCGACGCGCTGCGCTCCCTCGGCCTGGAGCCGGGTGCGGAGATCGACGCGGTACGCGCGGTGCGTGCCCTGGTGCACGGGTTCGTCACCCTGCAGGCCGCGGGCGGATTCGGCCTGCCCGACGACGTGGACGCGAGCTTCGATCGCGCGGTGGCCTCGCTGGTCGCCGGCCTCACCCGCTGAGGAAACCGGCCCCGCGTCATTCACCACGACAGGGGCGCGTCACGCGGACGTGCTGAGTTTCGAGGACAGACCCCGTATCGCCCGAAGCGCGACCCACCCGGTAACCGCCTCCGAGACCCGCATCACCCGACACACGCCCCACCCGGCCACCACCTCCCAGACCCGCATCACCCGACACACGCCCCACCCGGCCACCACCTCCCAGACCCGCATCGGCCGACGCGCGGCCAGGTCCGGCGTCGGTGGAGGCGCACGACCGATGGCGACACCGCACTGTCCCGGCAGACGGCACCGCTCCCTCGACGCGTCGAACGATGCACGACCCGGAG
Organism: Actinotalea endophytica; assembly: GCF_025717005.1. Lineage (GTDB taxonomy): Bacteria > Actinomycetota > Actinomycetes > Actinomycetales > Cellulomonadaceae > Actinotalea. The sequence goes on along the minus strand of NZ_JAOVZU010000014.1, from coordinate 26,800 downwards.
AGCAGCACCGCTCCCTCGGCGTACCGAACGATGCAGGATTCGGACGACACCACCGCCACCCCGACGTACCGAACGATGCAGGATTCGGACGACACCACCGCCACCCCGACGTACCGAACGATGCAGGCGGTCGCGTCCGCTCGTCGACCGCGGGCCAGTGCACCCGAGCGGGGTCGCGCTCTCCGGCGCATCAGTCGGGTCGCACCGGGGATACGAGAGGGCCGACCGCACGAGGCGGTCGGCCCTTTCGCCGACAGTCAGTTCCAGCCGACGGTCAGTTCCGGTTGAAGATCGCAAGCAGGCGCAGCAGCTCCAGGTACAGCCAGATCAGGGTGACCATCAGGCCGAACGCCGCTGACCAGGCGTACCGGGCCGGCACGCCGCGCTGCACGCCGCGCTTGATCGAGTCGAAGTCCACGATCAGCGACATCGACGCCAGGACCACGCCGACCAGGCCGGCAAGGATCCCCCAGCCGCCGTTGCGCAGCGGGCCGAAGCCGTCGCTCGCCATGAAGAACGAGAGCCCGAAGTTCAGCAGCGAGAAGAGCAGGTAGCCGCCCATCGCGACGAGCAGGAACCGCGTGAACTTCGGCGTGACCCGCACCTTGCCCGAGCTGTACAGCGCGAGCGCCGCGCCGAACGTCGCGAAGGTGGCCAGGACCGCCTGCAGCACGATCGGCTGCGCCGTCCCGGTCGTGGTGCCCTCGACCACGATGTACTGGAACAGGAAGCTGATCTGGCCGAGCAGCATGCCCTCGAAGACCGTGTAGCCGATGATCAGCGCCGGGCTCGGCTCGCGCTTGAACGCGTTGACCAGGCCGAGCACCAGGCCGCCGAGCATCCCGATCCACAGCAGGTACGGCATGGTCGGGGTGAGGTACCAGGCGACCGCCGCGACCGCGACGAGCAGCACGAGCAGCCCGGCGGTCTTGACGATCACGTCGTCGTAGGTGAGGCGCTTGGTGTCGCGCGTGGTCGCGCTCGGGGCGCCGTACATGGTCTCGAGGGACGCAGCGTCCACGCCGGCCTGCGCGGTGGTCCCGTACCCGGCGGTGCCGTACTGAACGGGCCCCTGCGACGTCGCGGTACCGGCGCGGCCGCGGCGAGGCTCGCCGAAGACGTCGCTGGAGTTGAAGACGGGGTTGGCCACTGTTCCTCCTGGTCTGCGCGCGGGCGCGCGCGGGTCTGCGCCCATCCTGCCCTGGTCAACGTACGTATGCCCAAGTTCGTTCCCGGGCGTCGGGTGCCGCGCCTCGCGACGGGCCCGGGCGGCGCCCCGCTCAGTCCGCCCAGCGACGCCACGCATGGCGGACCAGACGTCGCGCCTCACGCCTCGCAACCTCCTCGGACGACGCGAGCCGCTCGTGCAGCGCACCGAGCGAGAAGGCCGGGGCCCCGGCCGCGAGCGCCGACTCGGCCAGCGCGCGCAACCGCGCCTGCGCGACCACGTCGTCCTGGTGCGCGCCGAGCAGGTCCTGTACCTGGGTGAGATCCGCCACCACGACGTGGGCGCGCTCCCCAGCACGAGGAACGACGACCTCCGTGGCGTAGCGGGCGCGCTTGGCGGCCTTGCGCACGGCGTGCAACGCCGCCGCAGCCTCGGGCGTGCCGCGAGCCGCACGCGCCGCACGCAACGACCGGCGTACCCGGCGCAGGTCGTGCCGGACCGAGGCGCGGACGCCGCGCCTCGGCTTCCCGTCGGTCACCCGCGGCGGCAGCGACCCGCCTGCAACCAGCGCCTCAAGGTCCTCGAGCAGCGCGAGGTACCGCGGCGACCCGAGCTCGGCGAGCAGCGCAGCACGGGCCGCCGCGAGGTCGGCGGTGAGCTCCTCAATCGTCTGGCGCTCGCTGGCCCGGCTGCGGAGGTCAGTCGGCAGCGCGGCGAGCTCGGTAGGCAGGCGCTCGAGCAGCACCTCCGCGTCCCGCGCCGCGGACGCCTCCGTCGCCAGGTGCCGCAGCTCGTCGCGCAGGTGCGTCACGAGAGCCGGCTCGAGCAGGCGCCGATGCGTCGCGAGCGTGCTGCGCAGGCGGCGCGTCGCCACCCGGAGGTCGTGGACCCCCTCGGGCTGGTCGAGCCGCACCCGCGCGTCGGCGTCGACCAGCGCATCCACCTGAGCGCGCAGGTAGGTGAGGACCAGACCGGGAAGCTTGCGCGGCCGCCGCACCGGCGGACGGACCGCTGCGGGCGTGCCGAGCGCGCGCCCGAGCTTCGACGGGCCACCGGCCGGTCGTGCCCCGGCGTCCAGGAGCACATGGACCGCAGCCTCGAGCAGCTCCGGTCCACCCGCCACGAGCTCGACCTCGACCTCGCGCCACGACTGCGCCGGGCCGCCGGGCGCCTGCGCGGTGACCCGGTCGTCCGCGAGCTCGGCCAGCACCGTGCCGTCCGCCGCGACCAGGTTGCGCACGTGGCGGATGGTGACGAGCTCCATCACCGGCTCGAGCGCCGCGCCGCGCGTGCGCGCCGTGACCGCGTCCGCGAGCGCGGTCGGCACCGCGTGCGGGGGCCGGGGGTGCTCGCGCCGAACCTCGAGGCGTGCGCCGTCGGGACCGGCCGGCAGCTTCAGGTGCCACCCGGCGTCGTGACCGCCGGTCCTGCGGCGCAACGTCGCGCGGGCCGCGAGAAGCCGGTGGTCAGCGGTGTCGTGGTAGGTCGCGACGAGCTCGTGCTCGCCCCCGTCCTCGACGTGGTCCACGCCCGGTACCTCTGTGAGGTCCGGGACCGTGAAGTCGGCGTCGACGTCCAGCTTGACCTCACGCTCCACCGCGGTCGTGGTCACGCGCACTCCTCCCCACCCGGGTCGCCCCCTCGGACTCGCAGTGCCCCCGGCAGGGCTCGAACCTGCACTGGGCCGGGTTTAAGCCGGCTGCCTCTGCCAGTTGGGCTACGGGGGCGCTGAGGGGTCGCGACGACCCAGCAGCATCCTGCCAGCGATGCCGCCCCCGTTCCTCACTCCTCCTCGGTGGCCTCGCGCTGCGCCTCGGCCGCCACCTCGGGATCGGCCGCGTCCTTCGCGGCGTCCTTCGCAGCGTCCTTCGCGGCGCCAGCCGAACCCGGCTTCGTCGGCGGCACCGCCGCGGCCCGGAACTCGGCCCGGGGGTCGTGCAGCGTCCCGAGCGCGACGACCTCGCGACGGAACAGCAGGGTCGCGGTCCACCCCGAGGCGATCCGGAACTTCCGGTTCAGGGTCGGCATCGCATAGAGGTGGTACGTGCGGTGCAGGAACCAGGCGAGCAGTCCGCGGACCTTGAACCGGCCGAACATCTGCGCGACGCCCTGGTGCATGCCGAGCGAGGCGACCGTGCCGACGTTCGAGTGCTTGTACTCGTGCACCGGGGCCGAGCGCAGGTAGGCAGCCATGTTGTCGCCGAGCACCTTGGCCTCGCGCAGCGCGTGCTGCGCGTTCGGCGGGCAGAACTGCCCCGGGTTCAGCAGGTCCGGAACCGCCGCACAGTCCCCCGCGGCCCAGGCCCCTTCGACCACGGTCCCGTCTTCGTCGGCCACCTGCAGCGTCGCCGAGCAGCGCACCCGGCCGAGCTGGTCCAGCGGCAGGTCCGAGTCCGCGAGCACCGGGTTCGCCTTCACCCCTGCGGTCCAGACCACGGTCTCCGAGTCGTACTCGGTGCCGTCGGAGAGCACCACGTGGCGGTCCACGCAGGACTTCAGGAACGTCGACAGGTGGATGTCGATGTTCCGCTTGCGCAGCTGGTCCAGCGTGTAGCCGCCCAGCTCGGCGCTGACCTCCGGCAGGATCCGCGGGCTCGCCTCGACCAGCACGAAGTGCAGGTCCTCGGGGCTGATCGTCTCGTAGCCCTCGACCGCGTCCCGCGCCATGTCCTCGAGCTCGGCGAGCGCCTCGATGCCCGCGAACCCGCCACCGACGAACGTGAACGTGAGCATCCGCTCGCGCAGCTCCGGGTCCCACGTGCTCGCCGCGAGATCGATCCGGCCGAGCACGTGGTTGCGCAGCGCGATGGCCTCCTCGACGTTCTTGAAGCCGACCCCGACCTCCGCAAGACCCGGGATCGGCAGCGTGCGCGCGACCGCGCCGAGGCCGACGACGAGGTGGTCGTAGGTCACCCAGTACGGGTCACCCTCCTCCGGTGTGACCTCGACCTTGCGCTCCGCGTGCACGATCCGGCTGACCTTGCCCTGCAGCGAGTCGATGCCCGGCAGCGCGAACCGGTGGGGAGCCACCACGTGCCGCGGGTCGATGGACCCGGCCGCGACCTCGGGGAGGAACGGGGCGTACGTCATGTACGGCCTCGGGTCGACCACGACGATCGCCGCCTCGCGCCGGCCGAGCCGCTTGCGCAGCCGGCGCGCCGTGTACAGCCCGACGGTGCCGCCGCCCAGGATCAGCACCCGGGGAACCTTGCGCGGTTTCGTAGCCGCTGCCGCCTCAGCTGGGGTCGTCATGACGCCACGGTATGGCGGTCCGCGCACAGGCACCACGTGGGGAGGCGATCGACTGCCGGTGTCACGCGCACCCGGCGACCGGGTCGAAGTGTGCCGCAGATCACACCACGGAGGGTTACGACCCGGTACTTTTGGCCCGGCCGCCCACGCCTCAGAGGCTCGGCCCTCCACACCCACCTCGACGGGGAGACTCGATGTCCTTGCAGCGCTCGCGGCTGCGCTGGGTCGTCATCGGCGCGTCGGTCGCGCTCATGCTCCTCGTCCAGCTCGTCGCCGCCGGCATCACCGGCTCGGCGGCGGAGCGCACGGCGCTCGACGTGGCCGCGGACGCGATCGACCGGGAGGGTGAGACCACGGTCGAGTCGGTGCTGCGGCACCTCGACCCCGCCGAGCAGTCCGTCGAGGTGACCGCGCGGCTGATCGCCGGAGACCTGCTCGACCTCGCCGCACCCGGCCTCGAGCGCTACCTGTACACGCAGCTCGCGGTGATGCCGCAGACCACCGGCATCTTCGTCGGCTACCCGGACGGTGCGTTCGTGTTCGTCACGCGCGACGGCGACGGGTACCGGACCAAGCGGATCACCACGCAGCCGACCCGCAGCGTCGTGGTCACCGAGCTCGACAGCGACTTCGACGTGCTCTCGGTGGACACCCCGCAGGACGAGTACGACCCCCGGGAACGACCCTGGTACGGCAAGGCGGTCGAGTCGGACGACGTCACCTGGACCGACCCCTACGTGTTCTTCACCTCGGGCCACCCCGGCGTGACCGCGAGCCGCGCCGTGGTGGGCGCCGACGGCGCGGTCGACGCCGTGGTCGGGGTGGACGTCGAGCTCAGCGGGCTCACCCAGTTCATCGACGAGCTCGCGGTGTCCGCGAACGGGGAGGCATTCATCGTCTCCGGGGACACCGTCGTGGCCGCGCCGTCGCGCTACACCGAGCAGTCGACCGTCGACGAGGACGGCTCGCTGCGCCTGCTCACGACCAGCGAGCTCGGCATCGACACGCTCGTCGAGGCGTCGTCCGGCGTCGCGGTCACTGTCACGGTGATGGACGGCGAGCGCCAGCTCGTGCGGCGCACGGACTTCCCTGCGGACAACGGGCTCGGCTGGTCGGCCGTGATCCGGGCGCCGCAGAGCGACTTCACCGAGGCGGTGCGCCAGCAGCAGCGCGCCATGACCCTGGTCTGGCTGGCCGGCGCCGTCGTGCTCGCGCTCGCCGCGGTCGTGATGTTCCGGGTCACCCGCCCGCTGCGCCGGCTCCAGGACGACGCGACGCTCGACCCGCTCACCGGCGTCGTCAACCGGCGGGCCCTCGCCGAGCTCGGTGCCCGCGTCGTGGCCGACGCCGCGCGGCGCGGGCAGGTGACCGCCGTCCTCGTGATCGACCTGGACGACTTCAAGTCGCTCAACGACGCGCGTGGTCACGCGGTCGGCGACGAGGCGCTGCGCGGCGTCGGCGACACGTTGCGTGAGCTCACGAGGCCGGGGGACGTCGTGGGCCGGCTCGGCGGCGACGAGTTCGTCGTGGTCTCCGCCGTCGCCGACGCGAAGGACGCCTCCGGCCTGGCCCAACGCGTGGTCGACGGCGTGACCACGAACCTGCGCAGGGCCCACCCCGAGTTCACCGGTCTGGGCGCCTCCGCGGGGCTGTGCGTCACCGCCGGCCACGACGACTTCGACCTCATGCTGCGCCGCGCGGACGAGGCGCTGATCGCGCAGAAGAGCCAGCGCAAGGGCCGGGTCCGCTTCTGCGCCACGGCCGCCGAGGAGTGACCTAGGCGAGCGGACCGGCGGCGAGCACGGCCGTCGCCACCGCGTCGTCGAGCATCGCGGCGGTCAGCCGCCCGGTCGAGGTGTTCTGCTGCGAGACGTGGTAGCAGCCCACCAGGGTCACCGCGACACCGTCCGGCCTGGTCAGCGTCGCGGTCGCGCCGTGGCCGAACCGGGGGGCCGGCCGCGGCACCACCCAGCCCGCGTCGCGCGCCGCGGCCAGTGACGCGGCCCAGCCGATCCCGCCCAGCGCGAGCAGCGAACGCACACCCCGCAACAGCTCGAGCTCGCGGCGCAGCCAAGGTGCGCAGGTGTGCCGCTCGGCCGTCGTCGGCACGTTGTCCGGCGGCACGCACCGCACGGGCGCGACCATCCGCGCGCCGACCAGGCGTAGCCCGTCCGCCCCATCGGTGCTGGTGGGCGAGGTCGCGAGCCCGGCCCGGTGCAGTGCGGCGGTGATCCAGTCGCCGGACCGGTCGCCGGTGAACAGCCGCCCCGTGCGGTTCGCGCCGTGCGCACCGGGCGCCAGCCCGACCACGAGCACCCGGGCGTCGGGGTCTCCGAACGACGGCACGGGCCGCCCCCAGTACGGCTCCCCCAGGTACGCCCGCCGCTTGGTGACGGCGACCTCCTCGCGCCACGCGACCAGCCGCGGGCACGCGCGGCACACGCTCGACGCCGCCTGCAACGCGTCGAGGTCCGCGGATGCGGCGACCGCGACGACGTCGGCCGGGCCCGCCGCGGCGGGCGTCGCGGCGTCCGCCGGGTCGCCCGGCCAACCGGCTCCTGGCGGGACGGGCGACTCGAAGACCTGCCCGGTGCGCGGGTGTGGCAGGGTCACGAGTAGCGCTCGCCCGCGGCGTCCATGCGGTGCACCAGGACGGCCGGCAGCCCACCCGACCTCAGCGCCTCGAGCACCCGCAGCTCGTGCGGGACCACCGGCTCCGGCAGTGCGTCGAGCGCGAACCAGTCCATCGCGGCCGTCCGGTGCGGCTCGCGGACCGAAGGCTCGCCGGTCCAGCGGCGGGTCTCGAAGAACACGTCGATCCGCTGTTCCACCGGCGGCCCGCCGGCCTCGAAGCGGTGCATCGCGGTCAGCGGGACGAGGTCGGCCGGGTCGACGTCGACCCCGCCCTCCTCGTGCGCCTCGCGCACCACGGCGTCCACCACCGACTCCCCCGGGTCGACGTGCCCGGCGAGCAGCGCCCAGTGGCCGTCGCGGTACCCGGTCCCGGCTCGCAGCTGGAGCAGCACCTCGTCGCCTCGACGCAGCACGAGGTAGGCGGCGGCGACCAGCAGGGTGCGGTCCTCGAGCACGGCCCGACCCTAGCCCTGCACGCCGGCGGCGCTCATCGCGAGCCCGTCGAGGATGTCGCGCTCCGAGGTCACGACACCGGTCAGCTCACCGCCGTGCGACGCCACCTCGTCCTGGACCCGCGCGACCACGTCCGCCCAGACCAGCGCCCCGGCGCCGATCACGTCGACCCTCCCGGGGTGCACGTACGGCAGCGCGGCACGCTCGGCACGCGTCATGGCGAGCAGCGAGCGGCACGCCTCGAGGGTCTGCGTGACGCCGAGCACGGCTCCGTCCACCCGGGCGGAGTCGTAGCGGTCCAGGCGCAGCGCGTGCGCGGTGATCGTGGTCACCGTCCCCGCCACGCCGACCAGGGTCGCGGCGTCACCGAGCGCCACGTGCAGCGCAGCCTCGTCCAGGGCCTCGGCGATGTCCGCGCAGGCTGCCGCGGCCTGCTCCGCGGTCGGCGGGTCGCCGAAGGCGTGCCGTTCGTGCAGTCGCACCGACCCAACGTCCATCGAGAACGCCGCGGTCATCGACCCCGCACCGAGCACGAGCTCGGTCGAGCCACCACCGAGGTCGCAGACCAGGAACGGCGCCGGGTGCCGGCCGGCGAGCGCGGACGTCGCGCCGCGGAACGACAGCTCGGCCTCCTCGGCGCCGGTGAGCACCTCGGGCTCGACCCCGATCGCGTCCAGCACGCCGGCGACGAACTCGTCCCGGTTGCTCGCGTCACGACTCGCCGACGTCGCGGCGAAGCGGGTCGCGGTCACGCCGAGCTCGGCGGCCTCGGCCGCGTAGCGCCGGGTCACCTCGAGCGTGCGGGCCAGGGCCTGCGGGGCGATCCGTCCGGTGCGGTCCACTCCCTCACCCAGGCGCACGACCTCCTGGCGGCGCACCACGTCGGCCACCCGGCCGCTCGCCGGGTCGACGTCCGCCACCAGCAGGCGCAGCGAGTTCGTGCCGCAGTCCACAGCGGCCACGCGCGTCACGGGGCGCCACCCGTCCCGGCACCGCCCGCGGTCCGCGCGGCGTTCGTGAGGCCGTTCGCGGGGACGTTCCTGGGAACGCTCATGGGCACCAGCACACCCGGGGCGACCACTCGTGCTCGATCAGGGTGAGGGTCTCGTCGCCCAGCGGCGTGACGCCCGGGCCGACCGCGAGGGCATGGCCCACGAGCACGTGCAGGCACTTGACCCGGGTCGGCATGCCGCCCGCCGACACCCCGGCGATCTCCGGGACGTCACCGAGCTCCGCCCGCCGGGCGAGGTAGTCCTCGTGGGCCCGCGCGTGCGCGGCGGCCAGCTCCGGGTCGGCCGCGAGCCGTTCGTTCATCTCCTTCATCGCGCCGCCGGCCTCGAGGCGCGAGACGGCCGCCACCGCGACCGGGTGCGTCAGGTAGTAGGTCGTCGGGAACGGCGTGCCGTCCTCGAGCCGCGGCGCGGTCCGCACCACGGTGGGCCGGCCGCACACGCACCGGGCGGCGACGTCGACCACCCCCCGAGGCACGCGGCCGAGCTGCGCGGCCAGCGTCGCGAGGTCCGCCTCGGTCGCGGGGGTCGGGCCGTACGCCGCCGGCTCCTCGGCCATCAGCCGTCGCCTTCGTCGGCCGGGTCCTCGGCGGTGCCGGTCGCGGGGTCCTCCGCGGGGCCGAGCTCGCCGTCCGACGCCTCGGTCCCGGCCGACCCGCCGCCGGGCAGCGGCGCCTCGCCGGCCAGCTGGACCGACTCCCAGACCGTCGTGTACCAGGGCGCCGCGGAGCCGCCGACCGGCAGGGCCAGGCCGGTCTCGGAGTCCGGGTCGGACGAGGAGACATGGCTCTCCTCCTGCACGACCTCCGGGTCGATCACGCGGTAAGCGGTCTCGCCCGGCATCACGTAGGACAGCCGCTCACGGGCCTGCGCGATCACGTACGCGTCGGTCTGCCACCGGGCGAGGTCGGCGTTCAGCTGCTCCTCACGCGCCTCGGCGGCGGCGACCTCCGCGGCGAGCGCGTCGAGCTCGGTGCGCTGCCCGAGGTAGGCCCGCACGGTCGGGAACACCATGGCGAACGCGATCAGCGCCACGACGCCGAGCAGCAGCGCACGCACCGAGAGCAACCGGGCGAGGTCGACGCCGCCGGTGCGCTCCTCGCGACGCGGCGCGCGGCTCGAGCGGGCCGGGCGCGTGGACGAGTCACGGCGCTGCTGGGCCGGTCCGCCTGCCGGCCCGTGGGCGTGCGGAAGCGTCGGCCGTCGGGTCACCCCTTGATCGTGCCACCCGGATCCCCGGGCGCGCGGGCGGGCGCGCCGGACACCTCCCGTCGAGGCGTCGCGGGAACGACGAGGGGGGGGGGGGGGGGGGGGGCGGGGCCCCGGCGGCGGGCGGGGGGGGGGGGGGGGGGGGGGGGGG
>NZ_JAOVZU010000014.1:0-16913 GCF_025717005.1 Actinotalea endophytica | reverse complement strand
GTGCCACCCGGCCCCCCGGGCGCGCGGGCGGGCGCGCCGGACCCCTCCCGGCGAGGCGTCGCGGGACCGACGAGGGGCCCGGTCCGTGCGGACCGGGCCCCTCGTCTCAGCTCAGGTCGAGCTCACTTCTTCCAGCGCGGGAAGGCCGACGCACCGGCGTAGACGGCGGCGTCGTCGAGCTCCTCCTCGATCCGGAGCAGCTGGTTGTACTTGTTGATCCGCTCGCCACGGGCCGGCGCACCGGTCTTGATCTGGCCGGCGTTCACCGCGACGACCAGGTCCGCGATGGTGACGTCCTCGGTCTCACCGGAACGGTGCGAGACCATCGCGGTGAAGCCTGCGCGCTGGGCCATCGTGACGGCGTCCAGCGTCTCGGACAGCGTGCCGATCTGGTTCAGCTTGACCAGCAACGAATTCGCGGCCTTCATCTCGATGCCCTTGGCCAGGCGGGTCGGGTTGGTGACGAACAGGTCGTCACCGACGATCTGCACCTTGTCGCCGACCTTGGCCACGAGCCCGGCCCAGTCGTCCCACTCGTCCTCGCTCAGCGGGTCCTCGATGGACACCAGCGGGTAGTCGGCGACGAGCTGCTCGTAGAAGGCGATCATCTCGGCGCCGGACTTCGCGGCACCCTCGAACTGGTAGGCGCCGTCCTTGAAGAACTCGGTCGAGGCGACGTCCAGCGCGAGCGCGACGTCGGTGCCCGGGACGAAGCCGGCCTTCTCGATGGCCTCGAGGATGAGGTCCAGCGCGGCGCGGTTGCTCGGCAGGTTCGGCGCGAAGCCGCCCTCGTCGCCGAGGCCGGTCGCCAGGCCCTTGGCCTTCAGCACCGACTTGAGCGAGTGGTAGACCTCGGCGCCGGTGCGCAGCGCCTCACGGTAGGTCGACGGTCCGATCGGAGCGATCATGAACTCCTGGATGTCGACGTTCGAGTCCGCGTGCGAGCCGCCGTTGAGGATGTTCATCATCGGGACCGGCACCACGTGCGCGTTCGGTCCGCCGATGTAGCGGAAGAGCGGCAGGTCGGCCGAGTCCGCGGCCGCCTTCGCCACGGCGAGCGAGACGCCGAGGATCGCGTTCGCGCCGATCTTGCCCTTGTTCGGGGTGCCGTCCAGGTCGATCAGCATCTGGTCGACGAGGCGCTGCTCGCTGGCCTCGAAGCCGATCAGCTCGGGGGCGATCTCATCCATGACGGCGTTGACCGCGTCCTGGACACCCTTGCCCAGGTAGCGACCCTTGTCGCCGTCACGACGCTCGACGGCCTCGAAGGCTCCGGTGGAGGCACCGGACGGGACACCGGCCCGTGCGATGGTGCCGTCGTCGAGCGCGACCTCGACCTCGACGGTGGGGTTGCCGCGCGAGTCCAGGATCTCGCGGGCGCCAACGGCCTCGATAGTGGCCACAGGTTGCTCCTTCGGACGATCGTTCCGTCGACACCGAACGGTGCCGACGCCCGGCGCATCCCGTACGCCGACCGCCGGTCAACCTCAACCGGCCACGGTCCACCCTAGACCCGGTGATCGACGGGGAACACGGGACGTTCCTGGGACCGAGCGAACACTCAGCGAAGGCCCAGCGACGGTCCAGGGACGAGCTCGGCGACGACCCGGCCGGGGAACCGTCGACGGCTCACCGCTCGCTCCGCAGCAGCCGTCGCTCGATCTCGGCGGCGACCTGGCCGAGCGAGCGGCCGCCGGTGCGCACCCGATCGGTGGCGACCTCGAGGTAGACGGGGCGGCGCTCGGCCATCAGTGCCGACCACCGGGCGCGGGGGTCCTCGGCGAGCAGCGGCCGGGACCGGTCCCGACCGACCCGCTCCATCGCGTGGTCGACGTCGACGTCGAGGAACACGACGTGCCCGCCGCGCGCGACGTACTCCGCGAGCGCGGCTCGCGAGTCGGCCCGCAGCACCGCTCCCCCGCCGAGCGCCAGGACCCCGTCGTGCCCCGCAAGCGCACGCACCAGCGCCTGGTGCTCGAGGTCCCGGAAGCCCTCCTCGCCGTGCTCGGCGAAGACCTCACGGATCGTGCATCCCGCGGCTGCCTCGACGTCGTGGTCGGTGTCGCGCAGGCGGACCCCCCACCGGCGAGCCAGCGTCCCACCGACCGCGCTCTTGCCCGAGCCCATCGGGCCGCACAGCACGGCGAGCGGGCCCTGCTCCGGCCCGGACGGTCGGGTCACGCGTGCCTGCCCGAACCCCGTGGTCCGGCCTCGCCGTGCAGCACGTCCAGCACGGCGGTCACGATGTCCAGGTCGAGCTGGCCCGGCGCGGACCCCGCCCCGACGGTCGCGAACGTCGCGGCCGAGCCGAAGACGCCGCCGGCCAGTCGGACGACCGCGCCCAGGTCACCCATCGCGACGGCGATCACCGGGACTCCGGCCCGCTCGCTCACCTCACGGGTCGCGCGCAGCAGCGCGAGCAGGTCGTCCGGGTCGCGCGGCGTGACCGCGAGCTTCGCCACGTCGGCGCCTGCGGCCACCATGTCGTCGAGCAACCCCCGCAGCTCCTTGCGGGGCGGTGTGCCCTGCCAGTCGTGGTGGGAGACGACCACGGCGACACCGGCGTCGTGGGCCAGGCCGATCGCGCCCGCCCGTGTCGGAGCCGGCAGGGACAGCTCGACGTCCACGAGATCGGCGACGCCTGCGCCGACGAGGGTCCCGAGCACCTCGAGGTACTCCTCGCCGCCCACGTCCGCCGCACCGCCCTGCTCCCGGGTCCGCAGCGTGACGAGCAGCGGCAGGCCGTCGAGCGCGTCGGTGACCTGGTGCCCGGCCGCGGCGAGCGCGTCGAGGTCGCCCTGCAGCGCGGTGGCCAGGTCCACGCGCCACTCGACGACGTCCGGGGCGGCGGCGCGCACGGCGCCGGCCTGGGCGCGCAGCTCGGCGACGTCGGTCCCGGTCAGCGGCACGATCACCGCGGGGCGTCCGGCGCCGAGCTCGACGCCGCGCACGATCAGGCTCATCGCTCCACCTCCGGCCCGCGGCGGGCACGTCCCCGCCCGCGAAGCATCATGCCGCACCCGGCGCAGCAGCGCGGGCGACGGGCGCACCTGCGCGGGCGGCGTGGCGCACCTGCGCAGGCGCCCACCCGACAGCACGACGACGGGCCCGGACCGCTCCCGGTCCGGGCCCGTCGGGTCGTGCGTGCGGTCAGCTCACGCCGACCGGGAGTGCCGCGTTGATCGCCTCGACCTGCGTCTTGGCGTCACCGAAGAGCATCGCCGTGTTCTCCCGGAAGAACAGCGGGTTCTGCACGCCGGCGTACCCGGTGGCCATCGAGCGCTTGAACACGATGACCTGCTTGGCCTTCCACACCTCGAGCACGGGCATGCCCGCGATCGGCGAGGTCGGGTCCTCCATGGCGGCGGGGTTCACCGTGTCGTTGGCGCCGATCACCAGGACGACGTCGGTCTCGTCGAAGTCGTCGTTGATCTCGTCCATCTCGAGCACGATGTCGTAGGGCACCTTGGCCTCGGCGAGCAGCACGTTCATGTGCCCGGGCAGACGACCGGCCACCGGGTGCACACCGAAACGGACCTGGACGCCGTGCGCCCGCAGCTTCGAGGTGAGCTCGGCGACCGGGTACTGGGCCTTCGCCACGGCCATGCCGTAACCCGGCGTGATGATCACGGACTTGGCGTTGACCAGCAGGTCCGCGGCCGTGTCCACGTCCACCTCGCGGTGCTCGCCGTAGTCGTGGTCACCGGACGCCACGGTGCCGCCCTCGGCGCCGAAGCCGCCGAGGATCACCGAGATGAACGAGCGGTTCATCGCACGGCACATGATGTAGCTGAGGATCGCACCGGAGGAACCGACCAGGGACCCGGTGATGATCAGCAGCGAGTTGCCGAGCATGAACCCGGCGGCCGCGGCGGCCCAGCCGGAGTACGAGTTCAGCATCGACACCACGACCGGCATGTCGCCGCCGCCGATCGCGGCGACCATGTGCCAGCCGAGCAGGAAGCCGATCACGGCCATCACCGCGACGAGCGCGACGCCGAAGCCGATCTGGTCGTGCGGCAGCGCGATCAGCCAGATCATCAGCGCGACGAACGCCGCGAACCCGCCGAGGTTGAGCATGTTCCGACCCGGCAGCACCAGCGGCGCGGACTTCATCTTCGCCGAGAGCTTGAGGTACGCGACCACCGAGCCGGTGAACGTGTAGGCACCGATCAGCACGCCGAGGGCGACCTCGACGATGTGCACGGCCCCGGCCTGCCCCTCGGGCGCGATGTAGGAGTTGAACCCGACGAGCACGGCCGCCATGCCGACGAACGAGTGGAACGCCGCGATCAGCTCGGGCATCTGGGTCATCTCGACCTTGCGCGCGATCGGGGTGCCGATGGCGGCGCCGATCGCGAGCACGACCACGATGAGCAGCAGGGTCACCACGACCGACTGGCGGTTCTCCGGGTCCTCCGCCGACAGGTAGAGCGAGTGCGTGATGGTCGCGCCGAGCGCGAGCACCATGCCGACCATGCCCGCGATGTTGCCGGTCCGTGCGGTGGTCTGCTTGGACAGACCGGCCAGGGACAGGATGAACAGCACCCCGGCGACGATGTACAGGCCCTGGATGAACTGGAGCAGCATGCTCACGCCTCCTTCTTGAACATGCTGAGCATCCGGTAGGACACCAGGAAGCCACCGAAGATGTTGATCGACGCGATCGTGGCCGCGACGAACGACATCCCCATCACCCAGGGGTCGGACGACCCGAGCTGGAGGAGCGCGCCGACCAGGATGATCCCGGAGATCGCGTTCGTCTGGGCCATCAGCGGCGTGTGCAGCGAGTGCGAGACACCGCTGATCACGTAGAAGCCGACGATCACCGCGAGGGTGAACACCGTGAACGCGGTGACGAAGCTCGCCGGCGAGAAGGTCACCGCGAGGATCACCAGCACCGCGGCGACCGCGGCACCGATGAGGCGGCGGCGGGCCTTGGCGGCGGCGGCCTCGGCCTCGAGCCGGGCCTTCTCGGCCGGGTCGATCTCCTCGACCGGGGCGGCCGCGGGGGCTGCCGCCGAGACCTTCACCGGGGGTGGCGGCCAGAGCGTCTCACCCGCGTGCGAGACGGTCATCCCGCGCACGACCTCGTCCTCGAGGTTGAGCACGAGCTCGCCGTCCTTGTTCGGGGTCAGCAGCTTCATGACGTTGACGATGTTCGTGCCGAACAGCTGTGAGGTGTGCTGCGGCATCCGGGACGTCAGGTCGGTGTAGCCGATGATCGTCACGCCGTTGTCGGTGACGATCTTCTCGCCCGGCACGGTCAGCTCGCAGTTGCCGCCGCCGGAGGCGGCGAGGTCCACGATCACCGAGCCCGGCTTCATCGCCGCGACCATCTCCGCGCTGATCGTGCGGGGTGCGGTGCCCCGGACCAGCGCCGTGGTGATCACCACGTCGGCCCGGGCGGACTCGGCGGCGTACATCTCCGCGGTGAGCCGCTCCTGCTCCTCGGTGAGGGCCTTCGCGTAGCCGTCGGAGGAGACCTCCTGCTGCGCGGCCTCGGCCTGCACGAAGGACGCGCCCATCGACTCGATCTGCTCGCCGACCTCGGGCCGCACGTCGAACGCACGGACCTCGGCGCCGAGGCTCGCGGCCGCACCGATCGCCGCGAGGCCCGCGACGCCGGCGCCGATCACGAACACATGGGCGGGCGGGGTCTTGCCGGCCGCGGTCACCTGGCCGGTGAACATGCCGCCGTACTCCTCGGCGGACTCGATCACCGCGCGGTAGCCGGCCACGTTCGACATCGTGGACAGCACGTCCAGGGCCTGCGCACGCGAGATGCGTGGGACCGCGTCCAGCGCCATGCCGGTGATCCCGGCCTTCGTCAGGGTCTCGACGAGCTCGGGGTGAGCCGGCGGCATCATCATCGAGATGAGCGTCGAGCCCGAGGTCATCGACGCGAGCTGGGCGTCGGTGGGGGTGTTCACGGCCGCGACGACGTCCGAGGCCCACACCTCGTCGGGGCCGACCACGCTCGCCCCGGCCTCGGTGTAGGCCTCGTCGCTGAACGTCGCGCCTTGACCGGCGCCGCTCTCGACCGCCACCTCGTATCCGAGGCCGACCAGCTGGCCGACCGTCTTGGGGGTCGCGGCCACGAGCCGTTCGCCTGGCTTGGACTCCCGCGGTACTCCGATCCGCATATGCCTCTCCTTCGTGGCGCCAGCGAACGGCTCGCTCGTCCGATCGCCCATCCGGCGCGTGCTGCTAGCCCCGGACACCTTTGCGCCCCAGGGACGTCTCTGTCCACCTGCCAGCGGCCCACTTCTCGGCCACTCGTATCTTGTGCTGACAAACGTCGGAGGACCCATGACCTTCGGCCCGCGTCGGAGCCGTCACGGTGTGCTCGTCGACCCGCCGTTCGACTCGGCCGCGCGGGCCTGCACCTCGTAGTCCCGAAGGGTGGAACGCAGCGCCGCCTCGGCGTCCAGCCCGGCCTCCTGAGCGGCCGCGACCAGGGCGAGCAGCGCCGATCCGAGCCCCGCCTCGTCCAGCACCTCGCCGTGCGGCGGCAGGGGCAGCCCCGCGCGGCGCGCCCGGCCGACGACCTTCTGCGCACGCTGCAGCGCGGGCAGCGCGAGCGGCACCCCGTCGAGCACGGACGTCCGGTCGACCTTCTCGGCGGCCTTGATCTGCTCCCACCGGCGGTGCACCTCGTCCGCGTCCCGCACCTCGACGCCGGCGAACACGTGCGGGTGCCGGCGGCGCAGCTTCGCGGCGATCCCGGCCGCGACGTCCTCGAGGTCGAACGGCTCCGTCGGGTGCTCCTGCGCGACCCGGGCCTGGAAGACCACCTGGAGCAGGAGGTCGCCGAGCTCCTCGAGGAGCAGCTCGCGGTCCCCGGTCTCGACCGCCTCGGCGACCTCGTAGACCTCCTCGACCGCGTACTGCACGAGCGACGCGGGCGTCTGCTCGGCGTCCCACGGGCAGCCGCCGGGAGAACGCAGCCGGTCCATCACCGCGACGAGGTCGGTGACGTTCGGCAGCGGCCCGTCCGGGCCCGGGTCGGGGATCACCCCTGGGCGATCCAGGGCAGGCTGATCGCCGTGATGCTGCCCGAGGACGGGTCGAACGTGCCGTAGCGCGGGTTCACCTCGACGTCGAGCGCGGCGATCCGCTCGGTGATGGTCGACAGCGCCGTGGAGCTGTCGTCGAGACCGCTCAGGTTCGTCGACGCGGCGGCCTGCTCGCCGAGCAGCACGGCCGCGTCGCTGTAGGTGGCCGGCGGCGTCTGACCGGACTGCTCGAAGGCGCTGTCGAGGAACGACGCACCGTCCTGCTCGGAGACGCCCACGCCGGCCTCGGACGCGACCTGGACGAACACCGGCGAGATGATCAGGAAGCTCAGCATGGCGGCCGGGTCGGTCGAGCTGAGCACCGGGCCCAGGTCGTCGATCGCGTCGGCCACGTCGGACTGCGGGATCCGCTCCCCGTCCACCACCGCCGCCGTACCCGGCTGCGGGCTGCACCCGGCGAGCAGGGTCGCCGTGGCGAGCATCGCCCCGACCAGTGCGCGCACTGCGGTCCTCGACATCTGTCCTCCTGATCGGCCCAAGGCTGTCCCGACGATACAGCGACTCAGGCGGGCTGCCTGACCAGCACCTGCTCCACGAGATCGGTCAGCCAGCCGAGCAGCGCCGCCCCGGAGAGCGGACGTCCGCCGACCCTCGCGGTGGTCGGGAACGGCACGAGCACCGTGCGCACCGCCGGCTTGAGCACCGAGCCCGGGTAGAGCCGGCGCAGCCGCAGGGCGGCCGACTCCGGCAGCTCGACCGGTGCGACCCGGATGAACTTCCCCTGCGCGGTCACGTCGGTCAGGCCGGCCCGGCGGGCGAGGTTCCGGAAGGTCGCGACCTCGAGCAGCGCCTCGACCGGGGCGGGGAGCTGGCCGTAGCGGTCGACCAGCTCGGCGCGGACCTCGTCCAGGGCGTCCGCCGTCGTGGCGTCCGCGATCTTCCGGTACGCCTCCAGGCGGAGGCGCTCGTGCTCGATGTAGTCGGTCGGCACGTGCGCGTCGACCGGGAGCTCGAGGGTGACCTCGGCGGGTGTCTGGTCCGCCTCGCCACGGAACGCCGCGACCGCCTCGCCGACCATCCGGACGTACAGGTCGAACCCGACGCCGGCGATGTGCCCGGACTGCTCGCCGCCGAGCAGGTTGCCGGCGCCGCGAATCTCCAGGTCCTTCATCGCGACCGCCATCCCGGACCCGAGGTCGGTGTTCGCGGCGATCGTCTGCAGCCGGTCGTGCGCGGTCTCGGTCAACGGCCGCTCCGGCGGGTACATGAAGTACGCGTAGGCCCGCTCGCGTCCACGGCCCACCCGTCCGCGCAGCTGGTGCAGCTGGGACAGGCCGAGCAGGTCGGCCCGCTCGAGGATCAGCGTGTTCGCGTTGGAGATGTCCAGCCCGGTCTCGACGATCGTCGTGGTGACCAGCACGTCCGAGCGCTTCTCCCAGAAGTCCATGATCACGCGCTCGAGCTGGTGCTCGCTCATCTTGCCGTGCGCCGTGGCGATCCTGGCCTCGGGCACCAGCTCGGCGAGCCGGGCGGCCGCCTTGTCGATCGACGCGACCTTGTTGTGCACGTAGAACACCTGGCCCTCGCGCAGCAGCTCGCGCCGGATCGCGGCGGCGACCTGCTTCTCGTCGTACGGGCCGACGAAGGTCAGGACCGGGTGCCGCTCCTCCGGCGGCGTGGCCAGCGTCGACATCTCCCGGATGCCGGTGACCGCCATCTCGAGGGTGCGCGGGATCGGCGTCGCGCTCATCGCGAGCACGTCCACGTCGGTGCGCAACGCCTTGAGGGTCTCCTTGTGCTCGACCCCGAAGCGCTGCTCCTCGTCGATGACGACGAGGCCGAGGTTCTTGAACCTCACCTGCCCGGTGATCAGCCGGTGCGTGCCGATCACGACGTCGACGGCGCCGGAGGCGAGGCCCTCGACGACCTCCTTGGCCTCGGCGTCGCTCTGGAAGCGGGACAGCGCCTTGACCGTGACCGGGAACGGCGCGTACCGCTCGGAGAACGTGTCCAGGTGCTGCTGGACGAGCAGCGTGGTCGGCACGAGCACCGCGACCTGCTTGCCGTCCTGGACGGCCTTGAAGGCCGCCCGCACCGCGATCTCGGTCTTGCCGTAGCCGACGTCGCCGCAGACCAGGCGATCCATCGGGTACGGCTTCTCCATGTCGACCTTGACCTCGTCGATGGTCGCGAGCTGGTCGGGCGTCTCGACGTAGGCGAAGGCGTCCTCGAGCTCGCGCTGCCACGGGGTGTCCGGGCCGAACGCGTGGCCGGGGGTCGCCATCCGGGCGGAGTAGAGCCGGATCAGCTCACCGGCGATCTCCCGGACCGCCTTGCGCGCACGCCCCTTCGTCTTCGCCCAGTCCGACCCGCCCATCCGGTTCAGGCTGGGCGACTCACCACCCACGTACCGGGTGATCTGGTCGAGCTGGTCGGTCGGCACCCACAGCCGGTCACCCGGCTGCCCGCGCTTGGACGGCGCGTACTCGATGACCAGGTACTCCCGGGTGCCGGCGGCCTGGCCCGAGCCGATCGTCCGGGCGGTGAGCTCGACGAACCGGCCCACGCCGTGCTGCTCGTGGACCACGAAGTCGCCCGGCCGCAGCGCGAGCGGGTCGACCGTGCGCCGGCGCCGCGAGGGCATGGCCCGCATGTCGCGCGTGGACGTGCCGGCCCGCCCGGTGAGGTCCGGCTCGGTGATCACCGCGAGCCGCAGGTCGGGGGCGACGAAGCCCCGGGGGATCCGCGCCGCGGTGACCAGCACGACGCCCGCCTCCGGCTCGGCGTCGATCGACGCGACCAGCCGCGCCGGGACGTCGGCCGCGTTCAGCTGCTCGGTCATCCGGGTGGCCGGCCCGTGGCCCTCGGTGACCAGCACCAGCCGCCAGGCGTCGCGCTGCAGGTCCCGCAGGTCCTCCACGGCCCGGGCGACCTCACCGTGGTAGCCGTGCACGTCCCGCGCGCCGACCGCGAGCGCCGCACCCTCGGCGACCTCGGGCACGGCGTCCACCTCGGTGGCGGCGCCGTCGTCGACCGCGAGCGCGAACGGGCTCAGCGACCACCAGCCGAGCCGACGCTCGAGCGCGAACTCGCGGGTGTCGGCGTAGCTCGAGAACGACGCCGCGGACAGGTCGATCGGCGTGTCCGCGCCCGCCACCGCGGCGGTCCAGGCGGCGTCGAGGAACTCGCTCGTGGTCGCAGCCAGGTCGTGCGCGCGGCGGCGCACCCGCTCCGGGTCGGACACCACCACCAGCGCATCGCCGACCAGGTCGAGCACCGGGACCATCCGGTCCACGAGCACCGGCGCGAGCGACTCCATGCCCTCCACGGCGATCCCGGCGGCGAGCTTGGTCAGCATGTCGGCGACCCCCGGGAGGTCGTCGACCAGTGCCTCCGCCCGCGCGCGCACGGCGTCGGTGAGCAGCACCTCGCGGCACGGCGGCGCCCACAGGCCGTCGTCGGCGATCTCGAGGCTGCGCTGGTCGGCGACCGCGAACCAGCGGATCTCCTCGACCTGGTCGCCCCACAGCTCGATCCGCAGCGGGTGGTCGTCGGTGGGCGGGAAGACGTCGAGGATGCCGCCGCGCACCGCGAACTCGCCGCGGCGCTCGACCATGTCCACCCGCGTGTAGGCGGCCGCGGTGAGCGCCTCGGCGATCTCGGTGAGGTCGGCCGTGTCACCCGCCCGCAGCGCCACCGGCCGGAGCTCGCCGAGGCCGTCGACCACCGGCTGGAGCAGCGCTCGCACCGGCACGACCACGAGGCGCAGCGGCCCGCCGGGCCCCTCGGCGTCGGGGTGGGCGAGCCGGCGCAGCACGGCCAGGCGGCGCGCGACGGTGTCGCTGCGCGGCGACAGCCGCTCGTGCGGCAGCGTCTCCCACGACGGCAGCACGGCGATCGCGTCGGCCAGGTGCGGGGCGTACGCGCCGACCGCGGCGGCGAGCTCCTCGGCCTCACGCCCGGTGGCCGTCACCACCACGAGGCGGTCGGGAGCCGGACCGCTCCCGGCGGCCGCCGTACCGGTCGACGCGCCGGTGAGCAGGTGGGCCAGCACCGCCGGGCGCATGCCGACCGGTACCACGACGTCCAGCTCGGCCTCCCGCGCGGCGGCGGTCGGGGCGTGCGCGGCCTGGAGCAGGCGCGCGAGTGCGGGGTCGCCCGCGAGCACGGGCAGCAGGCCGGAGAGCGTCATGAGTCCTCAGCGTGGGTGTGCCGCGCGCAGGCGGCAGCGCGACCGCAGAAGTCTACGAGGGCGCGGCGTCGGGTGCCGGTCGTGGTCGGCGCTTCTTGAGCCGTAGTGCCGGGCGCTCGACGAGCACCCAGCTCAGCACCGCCAGCGGCACCGCCAGGGCCAGCGCGACCAGGGCCGCCAACCACGGGTTCCACCCCGGCGACCCGAGGAGCACGAGGCTCTGCTGGACCGGGAACGCGTAGATGTACAGCCCGTAGGAGATGTCCCGGTCCGTCAGCCGCAGGCGCGGGTCCTTGAGCCGCCCGCCCACCCAGATCACCAGGTACGCCAGCGGCAGGCCGGCGATGATCTCGTAGTTCGGCAGCACCGGCGAGACCGCGAACAGCACCACGGCGACCCCGACGAGCACCGGCGACGCCGAGATCCGGTCCCCGTAGAGCTGGAGCACCATGCCGGCCAGGAACATGAAGCCGAGCCGGGCACCGTTGTCGAGCCAGTAGTTCGCGGGAACCACGCCGTAGGTCTGGCCGACGATGACGAACCAGGTCAGCACCAGCAGGGCGAGCGGCACCATGCGGCGGCGAACCAGGCCGGCGACGCCGAGGGCCGCGAGCCCGACGTAGGCGAGCGCCTCCCACTTGAGCGTCCACAGCGAGCCGTTCCACACCCCGTCGTAGGGCACGCCGGCCGGCGTGCCGGCGACGTCCCAGAACTGCATCTGCAGCGGCAGGTTCACGAGCACGTAGTGCACCGCGCTGTGCTCGCCCACGAGCACGTCCGACACCGGCCGGCCGTCGAGCAGCATGGCGAACGGGGCGAAGCCGAACGCCACGACCACCAGGCACATCCAGAACGCGGGCATGATCCGCAGGATCCGGTTGCGGAAGTAGCTCACGAGCTTCGGGTTGTGCAGCCAGCTGCCCGCCAGCAGGAACCCGCTGATCGCGAAGAAGCCG
This sequence comes from Actinotalea endophytica, assembly GCF_025717005.1. Classification (GTDB taxonomy): domain Bacteria; phylum Actinomycetota; class Actinomycetes; order Actinomycetales; family Cellulomonadaceae; genus Actinotalea. Next base: position 4,746 of record NZ_JAOVZU010000014.1, on the reverse strand, counting down.
TCGACGCCGAACATCCCGGCGAACGACTCCGTCCAGGCGTTCGGCCACGGGTGACCGTTCAGCCGGTAGGCGTGCCACACGAGCACGCTCGCCGCGAGCATGAGCCGAACCGAGTTGAGCGCGTTGGCGCGCGGGTCGACCAGCGTGGCCAACGTGGCCGGCCGCTGGGTGACGGTCTCCTCGGCTACCACGGCGGCACCGCTGCACGAGCGACCGCGAGGACGCCTGCGCGGAGCACGATCAGTCGCCGATCGCCGCCGACGCGCCCTGCTCGGCCTCCAGGAGGGCCAGCGCTCTGCGGAGCAGCGTGCTCGACGTGTGCACGGTGTACGGGAAGTAGACGACCTCGACGCCCACGGTCGCGAAGTCGCGCTCGAGCTTCTCCCCCTTGGGCGTGCCCCGCCAGTCGTCGCCCTTGAAGATGACGTCGAAGCGCACGTCCTCCCACGTGATGAGCTTGTCCGGCTGGGTCTCGACGTAGACGTCGTCGACCAGGTCGATGTGCCGCACGATCTCGACGCGCTCCGCGATCGGGATGACGGGGCGGCGGCCCTTGGTGATCTCGAGCACGTCGTCGTCCACGATGCCGGCGACCAGCCGGTCACAGTGCGCACGGGCGTGGCGAAGGATGTTCAGGTGTCCGATGTGGAACAGGTCGTACGCGCCGGGCGCGTATCCAACTCGGGTCACGTCGGTCTCCTCGGGGTCGGCGACAGGGGACGAGGGCCGAACACGTCGTCGTGCCAGGTACGGGTACCCGGGCCACCGGAGATCGCCAGGCTACAAGCAGGCGGGTGCAGTAGGACAGGGGGGAAACGGGTGAAACCGGACATAGGGGGTGGCGGCGCCAGGGGGGCCGCCGCTTACGATCAGGGGGTGACAGCCGACGTGAACGCCCGGGCGCCGCTCGCCTCTCGCCTGTGGGACCTCACGCGCCGCCACGTCGGTGAGCTGAGCCGGTTCCTGTCGGTCGGGGCGGTCGCCTACGTGATCGACGCGGGCCTGTTCAACCTGCTCCGCTACGGGCCGGGCGAGCTGCTGGCCGACAAGCCCTTGACCGCCAAGATCATCGCGGCCACCCTCGCGACCCTGTTCTCCTGGGTGGGCAACCGGTACTGGACGTTCGCGACCAAGCGCACCAGCAGCCCGGTCAGGGAGCTGGTCGTGTTCATCGTGGTCAACGTCGCCGCGATGGGCGCTGCCGTCGTGAGCCTCTGGTTCTCGCACTACGTCCTGCGCCTGACGTCGCCGTTGGCCGACAACATCTCGGCGAACGTGGTCGGGGTCGCGCTGGGCACCGCGATCCGCTACGTCGCGTACAAGTTCTTCGTGTTCACCGGCGCAGCCGAGCCCGCCGCCGTCGAGGCCGCCATCGAGGCCGAGGACCGGGCCTCGCGCGCCGAGCACTCCGACTGAGCACCGACCCGCCTACCGGCGTCCGCCCCGGGCGACCGCCTGCCGCCCCGCGCGAGGCTCACCCCGCGCGCGCGAGGCTCAGGCCGCGCGGCCCTTGCCGACCAGGCCTCGGACCCCCGTGGCGACGCGCTGACCGCCCCAGACGGTCACCCGCAGCATCGCCTCCTGGACGATCCGCCCGCTCATCTTCGACTCGCCGCGGACGCGCTCGACGAAGGTGATCGGCACCTCGACGACCGTCTCACCGGCGGCGACCGCACGCCGGACCAGGTCGATCTGGAAGCAGTAGCCGGCGCTCTCGATGCCGTCGCTCACCAGCGGTCGCAGCGCATCGCACCGGTAGACGCGGTAGCCCCCGGTGACGTCGCGGACCCCGAGGCCGAGCGCGAGCCGGGCATAGAGGCTCCCGCCCCGGGACAGCACCAGGCGGTGCCACGGCCAGTTCTCCACCCGGCCGCCCGGGACCCACCTCGACCCGAGCACCACGGAGACGTCCGGGTCGTCGAGCCGTGCGATCAACGACGGAAGCTGCTCGGGCTGGTGGGAGCCGTCCGCGTCCATCTCGCAGACGGCGTCGTAGCCGTGCTCGAAGGCCCACGCGAAGCCGGCGAGGTAGGCCTTCCCGAGCCCCTCCTTGGCCGTCCGGTGCATAACGTGGACCTGGGGGTCGTCCGCGGCCAACGCGTCCGCGAGCTCGCCCGTGCCGTCGGGTGACCCGTCGTCCAGCACGAGGACGTCGACGCCCGGAGCCGCTGCGCGCAGCCTCCGCACGATCTCCTCGATGTTCTCCGCCTCGTTGTACGTGGGGATCGCGACGAGGACGCGCTCGGGCGCTGCGGACGTCGAGCCATCTGCCATGCCGGCTCCTTGCCTGGTACGGGCTGGATGCAGCGATCGTAGGGGGCCACGACCCTGTGCGGCACGGCGGAGGTGCCGTTTCACCCGACCACGGACGGCGGTGGTCGGGTCGCGGCGACGTAGACTCCTCGGGCCGGTGCACAGCGCACGGGGACGGAGGTGACGGGCGAGGTGCAACCGACGACCGAGCTGCAGCGCCGCCCCAGCATCCTGCACCGCAACGTCTCCCTGCCGGTGGCCACCGCCTTCGTCGCGATCGTGATCATCGCCGCGAGGCTCCCGATCATGATGAACGTGACGTTCGGGAGCGTCGTCGCGGCAGCCCTCGCCCCGGTCTGGGTCCCCACGCTGGCGCGGTACCGGGGCGTCCGGCTGCTCATGGGAGCCCTGCTCCTGGCCGCGGCCTCAGGGATCTGGCTCACGAAGTGGGCGTCCATCGACCACGCCACCTCGACGAGCCTGATGCTCGCCACCACGGTCACCCTGCTCAACGTCGGCCTGGGCACCGGGGTCGTGCTCTGGGCGCGCACGATCATGTCGCGCGCCGCCATCGGGATCGCGTTCGGGATCGGCCTGGTCGCCGGCATCTCCACCGGAGGCCGGTTCGCCGAGAACCCCTGGCGCTTCGGGTTCGCGGCACCGGTGATCATCCTCGCGCTCTCGTTCGCGTGGTACTCCCGACGCCGGTGGCTCGAGGTGGGCCTGGCCGGCCTGCTCGCAGCGATCACGGCCCTCTCGGGCGGGCGTTCCCTCGCTGCGATGCTCTTCGTCGCGGCCGTGGTCACGATGTGGAACTCGCTCCCCCGTCCCCGGACTCCCCGGGGCTCGCGCATGCGGATCGCCGCGATGCTCGCGCTGCTGGGCTTCGCCGTCTACCAGGTCGGGCTCGGCCTGATCCTGGACGGCTATCTCGGCGAGAACACCCAGCAACGCACCGCCGAGCAGATCGCCGCGTCCGGGTCGGTCCTGCTGGGAGCCCGGCCCGAGCTCGGCGCGTCGATGGCGCTGATGGTGGACCGGCCGATCGGCTTCGGCTCGGGGACGTCGCCGAACACCCAGGACGTGCTCACGGCCAAGGCCGGGATGGCGAAGCTCAACTACGACCCCAACAACAACTACGTCGAGACCTACATGCTCGGCACCGCGGTCGAGCTGCACTCGGTGACGGCGGACCTGTGGGCTCTCTACGGCATCCCCGGGCTCTTCGTCGCGCTCCTGATCGGCATCCAGGTGATCCGTGGGCTGATCACGCAGCTCGCGGCCCGGGACGTCGCGGCCCTCACCGCCTACCTCGCGATCAGCACGGTCTGGAACCTCGGCTTCAGTCCGTTCTTCACCTCGTCGCACGAGCTCGTGCTGGCGCTCGGCCTGCTCGCGATCGAGCGACGCGCGAAGACCTAGCGACGCGCGTACTCCGAGTGCACGTACCCGACCGCGCCGAGCAGCATGCCCGCGCCGCGCGCGGCGGTCCGCGTCCCGCGCGAACGTGCCCCGAGGTTCCTGGTCACGGTGCCGAACGCCGCCCTGGCTGATCCGGCGACGAGCCGCGCGAGGCCCTTCGCCGCGAACGTCGCACGCGCGGCGAGACGCTCCCGGCCGTGCGTCACATGCACCTGGGCCCGGGCCCCCGAGTTGCCGGAGCGCAGCGCACGGCGCACGACCCAGCGCCGCGTCGCTCGGGCGGCCGGCACCACGTCCACGACCGCGGCCTCCGAGCACCACACGAACGTCCCACCGCGCCGCCCTGCCTCGAGGGCGAACACGGTGTCCGATCCCCCCGTCAGGCCGAACTCCTCGTCGAACCGCAAGGACCAGCTGCGCACGGAGGACATGTCCAGCAGGAGGTTGTTGGTCGCCACCACCGGCACCACGGTCCCGGTCGGGTGGTCCAGGCGGTCGAACCAGCCGCCCGCGACCAGCCACGGGTCGAGCGGTCCGGTGAACTCGGAGACCACGCGCCCGGCGACCCCGACGCACTCGAACCGGCGGTACGTGGCGACGAGCGCATCGAGCCACCCGTCCCCAGGACGCTCGTCGTCGTCGATGAAGACGACGACGTCACTGGCCGCTGCCTCCGCCAGCCCACGGTTGCGGGCCGCGGCGATGCCCGGGCGCGGCTCGTGCACGTTGCGCACCGGGTGCGCCTGCGACCACTCCTCCACCGTCGCGCGAGCGCTCGGGACGGTGTCGTTGTCGATCACGAGGAGCTCTGCACCCGGCGTCGCCTGCACGGCGTCGACGAGGGTCGGCAGGGCGGCGGCGAGGTCGTCCGGCCGGCGGAAGGTCAGGGTCACCACGCTGATGCGCAGGTTCTCCGGCCCTCCGCCGGGCGGCCTCACGGCAGCGGTCCGGCCCACAGGTCGTCGTAGGTGAAGGTGACCGGTGCGTTGGCGGCCGTGCTGAACAGGTAGGTCGACACCCCGACCCCACCAGCGACCTGCAGCGACGCCGTGGAGTCGGTCGACTCCAGCT
>NZ_JAOVZU010000013.1 GCF_025717005.1 Actinotalea endophytica | reverse complement strand
GGCGTTAGCGTGGGTCACGAGGACCTCCGGGTCATCGAGGATGGTGTGGTAACCCCTTCGATACCGGAGGTCCTCGCCTTCCCACTCACACCACGCTGATCACAACGTCCCTGGGAACTACAGCTAGCCGTGCGCCGGCGATCACGGCGCCCGGTCCCGGGATGGGAAGATGTCCGGGTGCGACCCACGACCGACCTTCGCGAGAGCCTGCACCTGACCGGGTACTACCCGGAGCTCGTGGCCGACGTCCTGGACGTGGCCCTGGCGGGTGAGGACGTCCTGGCGCACCTGGTGCACCCGGAGACGATGTTCGACCGCACCGAGGTGCGCAGGCATGTCACGGTTCTGGTCCTCACCGCGACCCGGCTGGTCCTGGCGCACGTCGACGACCACCCGGCGGACGCCGAGCACCCCTCGACCAGCGCGTCGGCGACCACCGAGTCGGTCCCGCTGCGCCATCTGCACACCGTCGCGCTGACCCACGGCGTCCCGGTCCCGGAGAAGCACCGCCGGGGAGCCCCGCCCACCGAGCTGACCCTGTCGCTCGGCTGGGGCGCGGTGCGACGTGTCGACCTCGAGCCGGCCACCTGCGGGGACCCGCAGTGCGACGCGGATCACGGGCTGACCGGCACGATCAGCCCGGACGACGTCGTGGTCCGGGTCTCGGAGGCGGCCGAGGGGGCCGACGCGGTGGCCGCCGCGCTGTCCTTCGCACGTGCGTTGTCGCTGGCCACGGCACGGGTGTCGTGATCGATCTCGCAGACCTCGGGCTGGTCGAGCCGGACCACGGCGGCGAGAGCCTGGGGGAAGTCCTCCCGGCGGCAGCCGGGTCGCTCGGCCTCGAGCTGCCCGGCTGGGGCGCGGCGACCGTGGAGGCGCGGGACCGGTTCGGGCTCCCGGAGGCGAGCCGGGTGTGCGTGGTCCTGGTCGACGGGCTCGGGCTGCTCCAGCTGCGCGAGCGCGCCGGGCACGCGGCGTTCCTGCGTTCCCGGCTCGGCGCCACCCGGGAGCTGGTCTGCGGCTATCCCTCGACCACCGCGGCGTCGATGGGCCTGCTCGGCACGGGCCGTGCGGCCGGGCGGACGGGTCTGGCCGGCTACACGGTGCGCAACCCCCGGACCGGGGGGCTGGCGAACCTGGTGTCCTGGGAGGGCGCCGACGAGCCCGAGCAGTGGCAGCGCGAGCCGAGCCTGACGCGGCTGATCGCCGACGCCGGCGTCCGGGTCACGTCGGTCGGCCCCGCCGAGTTCCGCGGTTCCGGGCTCACGCGTGCCGCGCTGAACGGCGGGACGTACCTCGTCGCGGGCGGGTGGGAGGACCGGGTCGACGCGACGCTGCGCGCGCTGCGCGACCCCGGGCTCGTCTACCTGTACTGGGGCGAGGTCGACAAGGCCGGCCACGCCTACGGCTGGACGTCGACGCAGTGGGGTGACGCGCTCAGCGAGCTCGACCGCGGCCTCGGCCGGCTCGCGCGGGCGATGCCTGCCGACACGCTGCTCCTCATCACCGCGGACCACGGTCAGATGGAGGTCGCACGGGACGGCCTGGTCGACGTCGCGACCGTGCCGGAGCTCGCACGTGACGTGGCGCTCGTCGCGGGCGAGCCGCGTGCGGCGTACGTACACCTCCTGGACGGTGTCGACGTCGACGAGGTCGGGGCGCGGTGGCGGGCCACGCTCGAGGGGCGTGCCCTCGTGCTGAGCCGCCAGGAGGCGATCGACGCAGGCTGGTTCGGTGCGGTCGCCGCGCACGTCGTACCCGTGATCGGCGACCTCGTCGTCGCCGCGCTCGGCAGCGGTGGTGTCGCGGACTCACGGACCCAGACACCGCACTCGATGCAGCTGCGCGGGATGCACGGATCGTTGACGCCGGGGGAGATGTCGGTTCCCCTGGTGGTCACCTGAGGAGCAGGAGGACCTGTGGCGGAGCTGGTGTTCTTCAGCGGGACGATGGACTGCGGCAAGTCGACCCTCGCCCTGCAGCTCGACCACAACCATGCCGAGGCGGGGCGCGGCGGCGTGCTCTACACCCGCCAGGATCGCGCGGGCGCCGAGGTGCTCTCGTCCCGGCTCGGGCTGCGGCGGCCCGCCGTCGAGGTCGGTGACGAGACGGACTTCTGGGAGGACGTCGTGCGCCGGCGCCGGCGCGGGGACCGGGTGGACTACCTGGTATGCGACGAGTCCCAGTTCTACACACCCACCCAGATCGAACAGCTCGCCCAGCTCGTCGACGAGATGGGCGTCGACGTGTACGCGTTCGGGATCACGGCGGACTTCCGCACGAAGCTCTTCCCGGGCTCGGCGCGGCTGGTCGAGCTCGCCGACCGGCTCGAGGTGCTCCAGGTGCCCGCGCTGTGCTGGTGCGGTGCCCGGGCGACCCACAACGCCCGGACCGTCGGCGGCCGGATGACCGTCGAGGGAGAACAGGTCGTGGTGGGCGACACCGGCCCGGGTGAGGAGATCGGCTACGAGGTGCTCTGCCGGCGTCACCACATGCGGCGCATGACGCACGCCGTGGCACGCGCCACCGCCGAGCTGCCGGAGACGCTGCCCTTCGAGATCGGCTGAGCCGGCGGCCCGGGTGGGCTCACTCCGGCTTGGCGCCGAAGACGATCTCGTCCCAGCTGGGAACGCTCGCCCGACCCTTCCGGCTCCTCGATCGGGTGGTCGGGGCAGGCGCGGGCGTGCCGTCCGCGTCGGCACCGTCGGCGTCGGTCGCGTCCTCGGCGTCTCCCGCCGCGTCCCGGACGTCGGCGTCCTGCAGCTCGTCGTGATCCGGTACGGGGGGCGGCGACGGCAGCGCGATGACGGTGGCGTCGGTCGCCTCCTCGGGCCGCGAGTCGGCCGGGTGGGCGGCGGGTGGCGTCGTCAGGCCGGGGTGCTCGAAGTCGAACGCGTGTTGGGGTCCGAAGCCCTCGAAGTCCTCGTCGTCGTCCTCGTCGAGCGGCTGGCGTACGCCGCGCTTGCCGTGCAGGTCCTCGAGGAGCGCCTCGGTCGCGTCGAACGGGTCGTCCTCCTCGTCGGGCTCCGGCTCGAGGGTCGGGGCGTCGACGGCCGCGAGCACCGGGCGCACGGCGACCTCGACGTCGGTGTCGACCTGGTGGAGGCGCACCGCGGCGAGGTGACGACGCGGTACGGGCTCGTCGGCGAGCTCGGTCTCGGACAGCCAGCGAGCCTCGTCGTCGAGGGCGTGGATCGTGCGTGCCGCGGGGTCGAAGGCCCAGCGGGCGGTCCGGGTCACCTCGCCGACCTCGAACGCGAGCGTCACGGTCCAGGGCCCGGTCGCGTCCCGGGCCGCGTCCCAGCGCACCGTCCCGGGCACGACGCCGCGGGTGGCGAGCCGGTCGGTGACGAGGTCGCCCAGCGTCGGTGCGCTGGTCTCGTGGCCGATCCTGGTGTCGCGCGCCTGCCCACTGATCCAGTCGCGCTCGGCCAGCACGGGTCCCTCGTACCGCTCGACGATCTCGACCGGGACGCCGGCGGCCTCGGCGACCTCCTGCGCCGTCGCACCCGCCCGGATCCTCGCCTGCATCTCCCGCGGCGGGATGAGGGCGCTGGCGTGCGCCCGGAGGGCTTCCAGCTGGGGACGGTCCCTGCGCACCGCGGCGCGCAGGGCGTCGTCGATCGGCAGTGCGAAACGTTGGCCGTCCGGTCCCTCGAGGACGATCTGGTCCCCGTCGTCGTTCAACCCCACCAGGCGCAGCTCGCTCATGGCACCTCCTCGCCGCTCCTGCACGAGGGTGCCACCTTCGGACCGCGTGGGCAGGGAGGCGCGCCCCGCCGGGTCTCGGGCAGGATGGACGCGTGGTGGATCCGCGTGAGCTGATGACGGTGGCCGAGACGATCGCCCGCGAGGCCGGTGCACTGGTCCGCGAGGGCCGGCCGGACCAGGTCCACGTGGCGAAGACCAAGTCGAGCGCGGTCGACGTCGTGACCGCGATGGACATCGCCTCGGAGGACCTGATCAGGCGTCGCCTGGCCGAGCTGCGGCCCGGCGACGGGGTGCTCGGGGAGGAGCACGGCCTCGAGGCCGGCACGACCGGCGTGACCTGGGTCGTGGACCCGATCGACGGCACCGTCAACTACCTGTACGGGATCCCCGCGTACGGGGTCAGCATCGCCGCGGTGACCGGCGAGCCGGACCCGGCCGGCTGGACGGTCCAGGCGGGCTGCGTGCACTCGGTCGCCGACGGGCGGACGTGGGTCGCCGGACGCGGCGAAGGGGCGTGGTCCGGTGAGCGCCGTCTCTCGGTGAACCCGGACCGTGGCCTGGACGGCGCGCTGGTCGGTACGGGTTTCGGCTATACGGAGCAGCGACGGCGACGCCAGGCGACCGTGGTCGCGGCCCTTCTCCCGCGGGTGCGCGACATCCGGCGGATCGGCTCGGCGGCGATCGACCTGTGCCAGCTCGCGGGCGGCCAGCTCGACGCGCACTACGAACGCGGTCTCAATCCGTGGGATCTCGCCGCGGGCGCTCTCATGGTCGTCGAGGCGGGCGGCGTGGTGACCGGTCTTCGGGGCGGTCCGCCCGGTGTGGCGATGACCGTCGCCGGGCCGGCACGCCTGGTGGGCGAGCTCGCCGCGGTGCTCGAGGCGCTGGACGCCGACGCGGACGACTGAGCCGTTCGGAGGTCCGGGGAGCGGTCCGGGACCGCTCCCATCCGGTGGCGACGCCGAAACGTGACCTTCGGGTGGATGCATCTGCCGGCCGGATGGTGCACAATCCCCTCGCTGCGATGGCGGGAACAAATCCCCGGTCCCGCGCATTGACGACGTACTACCCGCCCACGCGCGGGAGCCGAGCCCGACCGACACGGAGTGTGGAAACGCCTGATGGCCACCGATTACGACGCCCCTCGCAAGACCGAGGAAGATCTCTCCGAGGACTCGCTCCAGGAGCTCCAGGCGCGCCGCGCCGACAAGAACTCGGGGGTCGTGGACGAGGACGAGGCCGAGGCCGCCGAGGGCTTCGAGCTGCCTGGCGCCGACCTGTCCGGTGAAGAGCTGTCGGTGCGCGTGCTGCCGCGTCAGGCGGACGAGTTCACCTGCGCGAGCTGCTTCCTGGTCCACCACCGCAGCCAGCTCGCCGGCGAGCGCAACGGTCAGCCGATCTGCTCGGAGTGCGCCGCCTGAGCCGACACGATCGCTGCGACGAGCTCCTCGGCCCGCCGGGTCGAGACGAGCCAGCGCGGCGTCGGGTCGGCAGGGTCGTCCACCGCGACGCTCACCGCGCCGGGCAGCCACGACCGGACGAGCACGAAGTCGCGTGCGTCCGAGCCCGGCCCGAGCGCCGCGTGCAGCTCCGACCGGTCCAGGGCGTGCGGCTCGCCCAGCAGCGTGACCGGGATGTGTGCGCGTCCGGCGACGAAGACCTCGTCGACGACCTCCACGACCGATGAGGTGAGCCACACGCCGGCGCCCAGCAGCGTGAGCACCACGACTCCCGCCACGACCTGGGCGGTGTGACCCAGGGGCGTGACGGTGATGGCTCCCAGCGCGGCGCCGCCCAGCACCATCGACCAGCCCAGCGGGCCGGGCCACAGACGCTCGCGGTAGGTGGTCGTGCTCATGGCTCAAGCATCCCAGCACGGTGGCGGTGCCGCGCACAGGTCGCCGTCTCCGGAACGCTGTGCACCCGCACCTGGACCGGCACCTGCACCCTGCGGCCGCCGGACGCTAGAGTCGTCGCCCGTGACGACGCACGAGGCCGAGCCCGTCGAGGTGCTCGTGGTGCGCAGCGCCGACATCCCGCTGCCCGGCTACGCCCATCCCGGCGACGCCGGGGCTGACCTGGTGACCCGGGTCGACGTCACGATCGGTCCGGGTGAGCGGGTCACCGTGCCGACCGGGGTGCGCATCGCCCTGCCGCCGGGGTACGCGGCCTTCGTCCATCCTCGCTCCGGGCTCGCTCGGCGGCACGGGCTGACGGTGGTCAACGCGCCCGGCACCGTCGATGCGGGGTACCGCGGCGAGATCGAGGTCACGCTGCTGAACACCGACCGCACGGAGCCGCTCGCGCTCTGGGCCGGCGACCGCATCGCTCAGCTCGTCGTGCAGCAGGTCGCGCAGGCCTTGTTCGTCGAGGTCCCCGAGCTGCCCGGGTCGAGCCGGGGCGAGCGGGGCTTCGGGTCGAGCGGGGGGTGGGACCCGTCCTGAGTCCCGATCTCCAGGATCGGTGACTAGTGTCGTCCGTGCAGCAGACCAGAACGGAAGGGACAGGCGTGGCAGTGTTCCGGCGTGCCCGGGCCTCGCAGGAGGAACCGGCACAGGACGAGCCGACCACCACCGACGGTGGCGCCGTCGAGGATCCGCAGGGTGACGTCGACGCGACCGAGGCAGGCTCGGATCGGGGACCGTGGGACGTCGAGTCCCGACCCGACCGCGGATCCCGGGTCGACCTGGGTGCGATCTGGCTCCCCGGCGTCGACGGCATGCAGCTACGCCTGGAGGCGACGGCCCAGGGCGGCACGGTCACCTCGGCCACCGTCACGATCGACGGCTCGAGCCTGCAGGTGCAGGCGTTCGCGGCCCCCCGCAGCGCCGGGATCTGGGACGAGATCCGCGCCGAGATCGGGGAGTCCGTGACCAAGCAGGGCGGGTCGGTCGACGACCTGCCCGGCCCGTTCGGTCGGGAGCTCCTCGCGCGGCTGCCGGTGCGGACCTCCGAGGGCCGCACCGGGCACCGCCCGGCCCGGTTCATCGGCGCGGACGGCCCTCGGTGGTTCCTGCGCGGTGTGGTCACCGGCCGGGCCGCGGTGGACCCCGAGGCGGCGCGGACCCTGGAGGACGTGTTCGCCGACATCGTCGTGGTGCGCGGCTCGGAGGCCCGCGCGCCACGTGAGCTGCTCCCGCTGACCGCGCCCGGGACACGGTCCGCGCAGCCCGAGGAGCAGCAGAACCTGCTCGACCCGTTCAAACGAGGACCCGAGATCACCGAGGTGCACTGATGGTCGCCGCCCCCCACGGCACAGCAGACAAGACCCGCCACGGCGTGCGTGGAGCGGTGCGCTCCCTGCTCGCCTCACGGGCCGAGATCGAGGCCGCCGAGGAACGCCAGGAGACGGAACGTCGCGGCTGCACTGCCGTCAGCGACCTCGTGCCCCGGCACCGCGCGCAGGTCTCCGGAGTCCTGCGCAGCGTGCGCCTGCGGCCTGCGGACCAGGTGCCCGCGCTGGAGGCCGAGCTGTACGACGGCTCGGGCTCCCTGCGGGTGGTGTGGCTCGGTCGGCGCGAGGTGGCCGGGATCGACCCCGGGCGCCGGATCCGGCTCGAGGGCCTGGTGAGCTTCGCGAGCGGTCGCGCCACGGTCTACAACCCGCGCTACGAGCTGGCGCCGCGCCCCGGTGAGTGATCCCGAGGTTCCGGCCGGACCGGAGAGCGAGACGGCCGAGGGCACCGACCGGCCCGGCGGGCAGCTCGGTGGCCTGCGAGCGGCGGTCGGTGACGACTTCTCCTTCGCGGACGCGATCGGCGGCGTGCGCGGCCTGGTCGAGTCGACCGCTCCGGGCCTCGTGTTCGTCGTCGTCTACGTGGTCACGCGCGCGCTCGTGCCGTCGTTGGTCGCGTCGGTCGCGGTCGCCCTGGCCGCGGTGGTCGTCCGTCTCGTCCAGCGCACGCCGCTGACCCAAGCCCTCTCCGGGGTGCTCGGCGTCGGGGTCGGCGTGGTCTGGGCGTGGTCGACCGGCCGCGCGCAGGACTACTTCGTCGGGGGTCTGCTGGCGAACGCGGGGTACCTGGTCGCGGTGCTCGTGTCGATCGCGGTGCGCTGGCCGCTGGTCGGTGTCGTGGTCGCGCTGCTGCGTGGCGAGGACATGGCCTGGCGGACCGATCCCGAGCGGGAGCACGAGCGACGCCGGTTCGGGTGGGCGACCTGGGTGATGGCCGCGATGTTCGCCCTGCGCCTCGCGGTGCAGGTGCCGCTCTACCTCGCGGGTGAGGGCGCCGTGGCAGCGCTGGGGACCGCGAAGCTCGCGATGGGCGTGCCGCTGTTCGCGGTCGCGCTGTGGATCACGTGGCTGCTGGTGGCGTCACCAGGAGCTCGTGCAGAGCGTCGAGGTCAGCCTCAGCGCCCGCCACGATGAGCAGCTCGTCCCCGGCCTCGAGGGTGTCCTCGGGGCTGGGGGCGATCGGCGAGGTGTCGCGCACCAGCGCGGCGAGCACGGTGTCCCGCGGCCAGCTGACGTCGCCGACGAGCCGCCCGACCATCGTCGAGTCCTCGGGCAGCGTGACCTCGAGGATGTCCGCACCGGACTGGTGGAAGGTGAAGATCTTCACCAGGTCGCCGACGGCGACGGCCTCCTCGACCATCGCCGTCATGATCCGCGGCGTGGAGACCGCGACGTCGACGCCCCAGGCCTCGTCGAACATCCACTCGTTGCGGGGGTTGTTCACCCGGGCGACCGTGCGCGGCACGCCGAACTCGGTCTTCGAGAGCAGGGACACCACGAGGTTGACCTTGTCGTCACCGGTCGCGGCGACGACCACGTCGCACTGGTCGGCGCGCGCCTGGCTGAGCGCCGACAGCTCGCACGCGTCGGCGAGCAGCCACTCGGCGTCGGCCACCGAGGCGACGCGCATGGCGGCGGGGTTGCGGTCGATCAGGGTGACCTCGTGCTCGGCCGCCAGGAGCTCGCTGGCGATCGAGCGGCCGACCGAGCCGGCCCCGGCGATCACGACCCGCATCAGTCCACCTCCGGTGGGGTCTTGGTGCAGATGCGTTCGACCTTGGTCAGGTCGGTGGCCTGGAGCAGCAGGTGCACGAGGTCGTTCTCCTGGATCACCGTCGTCGAGGTGGGGAGCACGCCGTCCCCGTACCTGGTGATGAAGGCGACCCGTGCGCCGGTCGCCTCCTCGAGCCGTGCGAGCGGCCGTCCGGCCCAGGCCGGGTGCAGGTCCACCTGGGCCATCACGATCTGCCCGGACGCGTCGCGGAACTCGTCGGTGGCGCCCATCGGGAGCAGCCTGCGCAGCACCTGGTCGGAGGTCCAGCGGACCGTCGCGACCGTGGGGATCCCGAGACGCTGGTAGATCTCGGCGCGGTGCGGGTCGTAGATCCGCGCCACCACGTTGTCCACACCGTAGGTCTCGCGCGCGACGCGCGCGGACAGGATGTTCGAGTTGTCGCCGTCCGAGACCGCCGCGAACGCCCACGCGTCCTCGATGCCGGCCTGGACGAGCGTCTGCCGGTCGAAGCCCACGCCGGTGACGCGCTTGCCCGAGAACTCCGGGTCGAGCCGTCGGAAGGCGTCCGGGTTCTGGTCGATCACAGCGACCGAGTGGCCACGATGCTCCAGCGAGGACGCCAGGGTCGCGCCGACCCGACCGCATCCCATGATGACGAAGTGCACGGGTGATGACGCTATACCGTCCCGGGACCGCCCGGCAGTTCCGGACGCGCCATGCGCCCGGTTCACTTCCGCGGCCCGTGTCGGCCTAGCATGGCGCGTGTGTCGGACATCGTCGATGCCGCAAAGCGGCTGATCGTCGGCCGCCCGGTACGTAGCGACCGACTGGGGCACACCCTCCTTCCGAAGCGCATCGCCCTGCCGGTGTTCGCCTCGGATGCGCTGTCCTCGGTCGCCTACGCGCCGGACGAGATCCTGCTGACCCTGGCGATCGCCGGCCTGGGCGCCACGGCGATCTCGCCGTGGGTGGGTCTCGCGGTGGTCGCCGTGCTCGTGGTCGTGGTGACCTCCTACCGGCAGAACGTGCACGCGTACCCGTCGGGCGGCGGCGACTACGAGGTGGTCACCACCAACCTCGGGCCGAAGGCCGGGCTCACCGTGGCGAGCGCCCTGCTGGTCGACTACGTGCTGACGGTCGCGGTGTCGGTCTCGTCGGGCGCGCAGTACGCGTCGGTGGCGATCCCGGCGCTGCGCGGGCACGAGGTGACCTTCGCGCTCAGCATCGTGGCGATCCTGATGCTGATGAACCTGCGCGGGGTCAAGGAGTCCGGGACCCTCTTCGCCATCCCGACCTATCTCTTCATGATCGCCGTGCTGACCACGATCGTGGTGGGCGCGATCCGGGCCGGCACCGGCACGCTGCCGCTCGCCGAGACGGCGCAGTTCACGATCAAACCCGAGGAGAGCTTCTTCGAGGACGGCGTCGAGACTGGTCTGACGGGTCTGGCGGGCGCGTTCCTCATCCTGCGGGCCTTCGCGTCCGGCAGCGCGGCGCTGACCGGCGTCGAGGCGATCTCGAACGGCGTCCCCGCGTTCCGCAAGCCGAAGAGCCGCAACGCCGCGACGACGCTGGCCATGCTCGGCGCGCTGTCGATCACGTTCATGATGTCGATCCTGCTGCTGGCCCGGGCCGCGCAGGTCCACTACGTCGAGTTCCCGGCCACGAACCTCCTGCTCGACGGAGTGCCGGTCGGCGACAGCTACGAGCAGCACCCCGTGCTCGGCCAGCTCGCGACCGCGGTGTTCTCCGGGTTCACGCCGGCCGTCGTGGTGGTCTCGATCGTGACCGGCCTGATCCTGGTGCTCGCCGCGAACACGGCGTTCAACGGCTTCCCGGTGCTCGGCTCGATCCTCGCGCGGGACGGCTTCCTGCCGCGTCAGCTGCACACCCGCGGCGACCGCCTCGCCTACTCCAACGGCATCGTGGCGCTGGCCGGCGGTGCGGCGATCCTGATCGTGGCGTTCGACGCGCAGGTCACGCGCCTGATCCAGCTCTACATCGTGGGCGTGTTCGTGTCGTTCACGTTCAGCCAGTTCGGCATGGTCAAGCACTGGAACCGGCACCTGCGCACCGAGCCCGACCCCGACGCGCGCAAGCGGATGAAGCGGTCCCGGGTGATCAACAGCGTCGGCCTGGTGATGACCGGCCTGGTGCTCATCGTCGTGCTCGTCACCAAGTTCACCCGTGGGGCCTGGATCGCGATCCTGGCGATGGCGATCGTGTACGTCGCGATGCTCGGTGTCCGCCGGCACTACGACCGGGTCCGTGACGAGACCGCGCTGGACGACGCCGACGCCGCGAAGGCGCTGCCGAGCCGCGTGCACGCGATCGTGCTCCTGTCCCGGCTGCACAAGCCGACGATGCGCGCGCTCGCCTATGCGCGGGCCACGCGGCCGTCGCGGCTCGAGGCCGTCACGGTCGCGGTCGACCCGGAGGACGTCGCAGAGCTGCGTCGTCAGTGGGACGAGCTGGACATCCCGGTGACGCTGACGGTCCTGGACTCTCCGTTCCGGGAGATCACCCGTCCGGTGCTCGGCTACGTGAAGTCGATCCGCCGGGAGAGCCCGCGCGACCTGGTCGTCGTGTACATCCCGGAGTACGTCGTGGGGCACTGGTGGGAGCAGATCCTGCACAACCAGAGCGCGTTGCGGCTCAAGACCCGTCTGCTGTTCAGCCCGGGTGTCGTGGTGGCGTCGGTGCCCTGGCAGTTGGACTCCGCGGTGGCCGAGGCCCGCACCAGCAAGTCCGAGCCGGTGACCGCGCGGGACGCCCAGGTCGTGCTGCGCAACGAGACGCCCCAAGCGTGAGCCCGGAGCCGCTCACCGTCGAGGTCGGCCCGGTGGCCCACGGCGGGCACTGCGTCGCGCGGCACGAGGGCCGCGTGGTGTTCGTGCGGCACGCGTTGCCCGGCGAGGTCGTCCGGGTCCGGCTCACCGACGCCGAGCCCGGCGCGCGCTACTGGCGTGCGGACGCGGTCGAGGTGCTGGAACCGTCCTCGGACCGGGTCGAGAGCCCGTGGCCGGCGGCCGGCCCCGGCGGCGTCGGCGGCGGCGAGCTGGGCCATGTCGCGCTGCCCGCACAGCGAGCCTGGAAGGCGGCCGTGGTCGCCGAGCAGCTCCGCAGGCTCGCGCACCTGGAGCCCGAGGTGGTCGTCGAGGCCGCGCCGGGGGAGACGGACGGACTCGGCTGGCGCACCCGGATCGAGCTCGTGGCCGACCCACAGGGCCGCGCCGGGATGCACCGCTACCGCTCGCACGAGGTCGTCCCGCTGGACTCGATGCCGCTGGCCGTGCCGGAGATCGATGCGCCGGGTCTGCTCGGACGTCGCTGGCCGGCCGGGTCGCGGCTGACCGCGGTGGGCCCGGTGGGCGGCGACCGGCCGTTGCTGCTGGTGGACGGCGTGCCGTGGGGGCCGCACGGCCCGGACCGGCGGCCGACCGCGCGGACGTCGGTGCGCGAGCGTGCCGAGGTCGCGGGGCGTGGCTACGCGTGGCGGGTCGCCGGGTCGGGGTTCTGGCAGGTCCACCGGTCCGCCCCGGTCGCGCTCGCCGAGGCGGTCGCCGAGGCGACCCGGGATCTGCTGCGTGCGGGACCCAGCACCGTGCTGGACCTGTACTCGGGTGCCGGACTGTTCACGTCGGTCCTCGCCGACCTGGCGGGGGAGTCGTCGACCGTGCACGCGGTCGAGGGGGACGCGGGCGCCGTGCGGGACGCGCGCCGCAACGCGCACGACCGGCCGGGCATCGTGCTGCACCGCGCGGCGGTCGCCGAGGCGTTGGCCGGCGGGTTGCCGGCGCGTGCCGACCTGGTGGTGCTGGACCCGCCTCGGGTGGGTGCGGGGCGTGGTGTCGTGGCGGCTGTCGCGGACCGACGGCCCGCGCGCGTGGTGTACGTGGCGTGCGACCCCGCCGCACTGGCCCGGGACGTCGCGCTGCTGGCAGAGGGCGGCTACCGGCTCACCGGCCTGCGGGCCTTCGACCTGTTCCCGATGACCCATCACGTCGAAGCCGTCGCGGTCCTCGAGCCGCGCTGACGGTGCCGCGCACGGATGTCATCGGCGTGGGCCGGCGCGTGCGGCTGGCATCGTTCCCGACGTGATGTATCTTGACGTCAAGATACTTTCCGGCTCGACGCGAGAGCGTGCCGCCGGACGACTAGCCTGAGTGGGCCACGCCACCGTCCACGATCGCCGAAGGAGCACTCGTGAGCAGCGTCGACACGTTCGGAGCACGATCCACCCTCGAGGCCGGGGGAACGCCCTACGAGATCTACCGGCTGGGCGCCGTGGACGGGTTGGCGCGCCTGCCGTTCAGCCTCAAGGTGCTCGCCGAGAACCTGCTCCGGACCGAGGACGGCGCGAACATCACCGCCGACCACATCCGGGCGCTGGCCGGTTGGGACCCCGCCGCAGAGCCCGACACCGAGATCCAGTTCACGCCCGCTCGGGTCGTGATGCAGGACTTCACCGGCGTGCCGTGCGTCGTGGACCTCGCGACGATGCGCGAGGCCGTGGCCGACCTCGGCGGCGACCCCTCGCTGATCAACCCGCTCGCTCCCGCCGAGCTGGTGATCGACCACTCGGTCCAGATCGACGTCTTCGGCCAGCGGGACGCCTTCGCGCGCAACGTCGAGTTCGAGTACGGGCGCAACCAGGAGCGCTACCAGTTCCTGCGCTGGGGGCAGACCGCGTTCGACGACTTCAAGGTGGTGCCGCCGGGCACCGGGATCGTGCACCAGGTCAACATCGAGTACCTCGCCCGCGTCGTGATGACCCGCCCCGAGGGCGGCTCGGACGGCCCGGTCGTCGCCTACCCGGACACCTGCGTCGGCACCGACTCGCACACCACGATGGTCAACGGCCTCGGCGTGCTCGGCTGGGGTGTCGGCGGCATCGAGGCCGAGGCCGCGATGCTGGGCCAGCCGGTGAGCATGCTCATCCCGCGGGTCGTCGGCTTCAAGCTCACCGGGTCGATCCCGGCCGGCGTGACCGCCACCGACGTCGTGCTGACCATCACCCAGCAGCTGCGTGCCCACGGTGTGGTCGGGAAGTTCGTCGAGTTCTACGGCGAGGGCGTCGGAGCCGTGCCGCTCGCCAACCGCGCGACCATCGGCAACATGAGCCCGGAGTTCGGCTCGACCTGTGCGATCTTCCCGATCGACGGCGTCACGCTCGACTACCTGCGGCTGACCGGTCGCTCGGACTCGCAGATCGCGCTCGTCGAGGCGTACGCCAAGGCCCAGGGCATGTGGCACGACCCGGCGTCGCCGGACTACGTCGAGCCGGTCTACTCCGAGTACCTCGAGCTCGACCTGTCGACGGTGGTCCCCTCGATCGCCGGACCCAAGCGGCCGCAGGACCGGGTCGAGCTCAGCGAGGCCAAGGAGTCGTTCGCCGGCTCGGTGCTCAGCTACGTCGACCACGAGGACCCGGCCGCCCTCGGTGGCCTCGACCACTCGGTCGAGGAGACCTTCCCGGCGTCCGACCCGATCGCCGCCGGCGAGCACCGGGACGCCTCGGCGCTGCCCGAGCACGTCACGGGCGCGCCGTCGCGGCGCCCGCACAAGATCGTGCCGGTCACGCTCGCCGACGGCACGACGACCGAGCTCGACCACGGCCACGTGGTGATCGCGTCCATCACGTCGTGCACGAACACGTCGAACCCGTCGGTCATGCTCGCCGCCGGGTTGCTCGCCAAGAACGCGGTCGAGAAGGGTCTCGGCTCCAAGCCGTGGGTCAAGACCTCGACCGCGCCGGGCTCCAAGGTGGTCTCGGACTACTACGAGAAGGCCGGCCTGTGGCCCTACCTCGAGAAGCTCGGCTTCCACCTGGTCGGCTACGGCTGCACCACGTGCATCGGCAACTCCGGGCCGCTGCCCGCGGAGGTCTCCGCGGTGGTCAACGAGAACGACCTCGCCGTCGTCTCGGTGCTGTCCGGGAACCGGAACTTCGAGGGCCGGATCAACCCGGACGTGAAGATGAACTACCTGGCCTCGCCGCCGCTCGTGATCGCCTACGCGCTGGCCGGGACCATGGACTTCGACTTCGAGACCGAACCGTTGGGCACCGACCCGGACGGTGACCCGGTCTTCCTGCGCGACGTGTGGCCGAGCGCCGACGAGGTCCAGGCGACCATCGACTCGGCGATCGACCGCGACATGTTCGCCAAGGACTACGCCGACGTGTTCGCCGGGGACGAGCGCTGGCAGCAGCTGCCCACCCCGACCGGTGACGTGTTCGACTGGGACGGTGCCTCGACCTACGTGCGCAAGCCGCCGTACTTCGAGGGCATGGGCCGCGAGCCCGAACCGGTCGGCGACATCGCCGGGGCGCGCGTGCTGGCCAAGCTCGGCGACTCGGTCACGACCGACCACATCAGCCCCGCCGGCGCGATCAAGGCGGACAGCCCGGCCGGGCGGTACCTCGCCGAGCACGGGGTCGAGCGCAAGGACTTCAACTCCTACGGCTCGCGCCGCGGGAACCACGAGGTGATGATCCGAGGGACGTTCGCCAACATCCGGCTGCGCAACCAGCTCGTGCCGGGCGTGGAGGGCGGCGTCACCCGGAACCTCCTCACCGGCGAGCAGACCTCGATCTACGACGCGTCGGTCGCCTACGCCGAGGCCGGTGTCCCGCTCGTCGTGCTCGGTGGCAAGGAGTACGGCTCCGGCTCGTCGCGCGACTGGGCCGCGAAGGGGACGAGCCTGCTCGGCGTCCGCGCGGTGATCGCCGAGAGCTTCGAGCGCATCCATCGCTCCAACCTGATCGGGATGGGCGTCCTGCCGCTGCAGTTCCCGGCGGGGGAGTCCGCCGACTCGCTCGGCCTGGACGGCACGGAGACGTTCGACATCACCGGGGTGACCGCGCTCAACGACGGCGTCACCCCGCGCACCCTGCCGGTGCGGGCCTCCAAGGCGGACGGTTCGGTCGTCTCGTTCGACGCGGTGCTCCGGATCGACACCCCGGGTGAGGCCGACTACTACCGCAACGGGGGCATCCTGCAGTACGTGCTGCGCTCCTTGGTCGACTGACCTCCTGCGGGCCGAGCCGGTGATCTAGGCTCACCAGGTGTGGCACGGAGATCCCGGCACCCGTCGTCGGGTGATGCGAGTCGTCCGGTCGGGCGGGGCGTCTCGATAGCGTCGCGGCTCGCCGCGACGATGCTCGGCGTCGGGTTCGTGTCGCTGGTCGCGGCCACGCTCGTCGGCGTCCAGGCCGGCCAGGCGCTGGGCGAGTCGATCGTCGACGACTCGCTCGTGTCGTTGCGCGGCGCGGGGAACCTCGACGTCGCCGCGCAGCTGCGCCACTACCAGCGGATCGCCGGCCAGCTCGCCGGGACCGAGGACGCGGCGGCCACGATCCAGGACTTCGCGGCGGGCGTCGCCGAGCTCGAGAGCACGCCCGCCACAGAGGTCCGCGCGGATCGCGACCTGCTCGTCGAGGCGTACCAGGAACGCTTCCTGGCGCCGCTGCAGCAGATCGACGCCGACACCGCGATGAGCGACATCCTCGCCACCGACCCGGCGGCGATCGTCCTGCAGGCCCGCTACTCGTTGCCCGAGGGCTCGGGCTCGGACCCGATCTCGGTGACCGACGCCGGGGACGGCAGCGCCTGGTCGGCCGTCCATGCCGAGGTGCACCCTGCCTACCGCGACACGGTGCGCCAGGCGGACCTGCTCGACGTCTACCTGGTGGACGCCGCGAGCGAGCGGATCGTCTACTCGGCGGCCAAGGGCCCGGACCTGGGCACGAGCCTGGCCGTCGGCCCGTTCAGCGGGTCGGTGGTCGCCAGGGCGGCGGACGCCGCGCTGTCCGCCGACGGCGGGGTCGTCGTCGACATGAGCTTCTACGACGCCGTGCCCGGTGTGGCGGTCGCGGCGGCGGCGGCGCCCGTCCGTGACGGTGACCGGCTCGTCGGAGTGGTCGTCGTGACCTACGACGGCAGCGTCTACGGCGACCGGCTCGTCTCGCTCGCCGCCTCGGCTGCCGGCGCCGACCCGAGCGATGCGAGCGGTGACCTCTACCTGGTCGGCGCGGACGGCAGGCTGCGCAGCGAGCCGCGGTCGCTGCGCGCCGACCGCTCCGCGTTCCTGGACGCCGCGGCGGCAGCGGGCACGATCACGGCGGCCGACCGGACCGAGATCGAGGCGACCGGCACGGCCGCGCTGACGCAACCGGCCGCGGACGGCACGGTGAACGCCGCCTTCGACGGCGAGACCGGGGTCGTCACGAGCACGAGCATGACCGGGGCCGGCAGTCTCGACGCCGTCGCGGCCGTCCCGGTGGACGGTGTCACCTGGTACGTGGTCGCCGAGGTCGACGCCGAGGCGGCCCGGTCCACCATCGCGTCCTTCCGGCAGATCCTGCTGGTCGGCGCGGCGGTGTTCGTCGTGGCGCTGGCCTTCACGGCGGTGACCTGGGCGACCCGGTTCATGGCCCCGGTCCGGATGATCGCCGGTTGGCTCGGCCGCAGCGTGCGGGCCGGCGCCGGCGTGGGGGACCCGGGGCCGGTGACGATCCCCGACTCCAGCCCGGTGGAGCTGCACCGCCTGGCCGGGAGCCTTCGGGCCATGGGGGACTCGTTGCGCCGGCAGGAGCGGGACCTGCGGGACGCGCGTGCCGAACGGCTCGCGGTCCTGCAGCGCATGCTGCCGCCCGCGGCCGCGCAGCGGATCGCGCGCGGCGACGTCGACTCCCTCGACGAGGTCCCGAGCGCCACCGTCGCCGTGGTCGTCGTGCTCGGGCTGGGCGGCGCGGTCGGGCGGGAGGGTGGTGTCGACCGCCGGCTGTTCGACGAGCTGCACGCCGAGCTGGACGGCATCGCCGCCGTGCACGGCCTGGATCGCATCAAGGTCGTCGGCGACTCCTACTTCGCGGTCTGCGGGCACGACCGGCCCTACATCGACCACGCCCCGCGGGCACTGGCCTTCGCCGAGCAGGTCGCGGACCGGGTCCGCGGCCTCGCCGCGACGGCCGGGGTGCCCCTGGACACCGCGATCGGGATCAGCACGGGCACGGTCACGGTCGGGCTCTCCGGGGGCAGCGCCGTCGTGTACGACGTCTGGGGGCCCGCGGTGACCACGGCCCACACGCTCGCCAGGTCGGCGCCTTCCGGGCAGATCGTGGTCACCGACGTGACCCGCGGTCGGCTCCCGGACGAGATCGGCCTCGTGGCGTGGCACCGCGCGGGCGAGGAGCCCGGCGACGAGCGGCTGTGGCGGGTCGCCGAGCCGGCTGAGCAGGCCGGGACGGAGGCGGGGCGATGACCGTGTCGGCAGAGGCGCTGTGGACCGTGGCCGTCATCGTGGTCGTGCCGCTGGTCATCATCGGCGCGGCCGAGCTCGAGGAGCGTCTGCGGCAGGCCGACTCCCCGCTGCGCGCGCCGGTGCTCACGGTGCGCAACTGGGTGCTGCCGTTCTTCGCCGCGTGGGCCCTGCTCGGTCCGGTCCTGGGCGTCGACCCCACGACCTGGTACAGCAGGGTGGTCGGCACGGGCCTGCTGCTCTCCCTGGCCGTCGCGGCGTGGCAGGTGCTCCAGCTCGTCGGGCGCGGGGTGCGCGCCCGCCCGTCCGGTCCGGGGTCGCGCCCGGTGCCGCAGCTGGTGCTGATGATCCCGAGGCTCGCGCTGGTGATCGGCGTCGGCGGGCTGCTCCTGGGCGGGGTCTGGGGCGTGAACCTGTCGGCCGCGCTCACGGCGCTCGGCGTGACCTCGCTGGTGGTGTCCTTCGCGCTGCAGGACACCTTGAGCGGTCTCGCGTCGGGGTTCCTGCTCCTGAGCGACCGCCCGTTCAAGACCGGCGACTGGATCTCGGCGGCAGGCACGGAGGGCGAGGTCGTCGACATCAACTGGCGTACCTCGCGGATCCGCGACCGCAACGGGGACATGATCGTGGTGCCGAACAGCGAGCTCGCGAACGCGAGCCTGGTCAACCACAGCGCGCCGGTCCCGCTGCACCGGGTCGTGGTCTCGCTCCAGGTGGCATTCGCCAACCCACCCACACTGGCCAAGGAGATGCTGCTCGACGCCGCGCGGTCCGTCCCCGGTGTCCTGGCCGAGCCCCCGCCCGCGGTGCTGGTCACGGTGATCGACGACCCGCTGATGGGCTACGACGTGCACATGTGGGTCGACGACTACGCGATCGTGCCTCGGGTCAAGGGCGACTTCGGGGCACTGGTCTGGTACCAGTCGCACCGGCACAACGTGCCGTTGCCGAGCCCCGCGCAGGACATCTTCCTGCACGACCCCGCGGCCGAGGCCGAGGCGGCGGCGCCGACCCTCGCCCAGCTGCGCGAGGGCGTCCGCCTGTCCCCGCTGCTGGCCCAGCTGCCCGACCCGGACCTGGACCGGCTCGCGCAGGTCGCGCGCCGTGTGCGGTTCCGTGCGGGTGAGCTCATGGTGGACCCCGCCGCGGAGGCGCCGGACCTGATCGTGGTGGTCGACGGGCAGGCACAGCTGGTGCTCCTGGTGCCCGGGTCGGACGAGGCCGTGGTGAGCGACATCGGCACCGGAGACCTGGTCGGCCTGCTCGACGGGCGCCTCGAGGACGACCTCGTGGTCGCCGTCCGGGCCGTGACCGACTGCGTCGTCGTGCTGCTCCCCGCCGAGGTCGTCGGTGAGACGGCCAGCCGCAACGCCGAGATCGCGGCCGCGTTCAACCGCCTGGTGGCGCTGCGGACCAGGCGGGTCGAGCGCCTGATCGCCCGTCGTACGCCGCAGATCGCCCAGCGGCCGGGGGAGGCGACGTGACCGAGCAGCCGCGCCGGCGGCCGTGGTGGCGGCGGCCGCGCCGCCTGAGCCGGCAGCTTGCGGCGGCGCTCGTCGTGACGGCGCTGCTCGCGGTGGTGACGTTCGGCGTGCTGAACTTCGTCGCGGCGCGCAACCTGCTGGTCGGTGGCACCGAGGCGCAGCTCGCTGCGGTCGGGGCCACGCGGGCGGACACCATCGAGGCGGGTGCCCAGCGACTGATCGCCGAGGTCTCGACGGCGTCGACGGACCCGGCGATCGCGACCGGGCTCAAGGACGTGACCGCCGCGTTCGCGGAGCTCGAGGACCGTGAGCTGACGCCCGAGCAGCTCGCGGAGCTCGAGAGCTGGTACGCCGACCGGGTGGTCGGCCCGGCCAACGACGCGGGTCTCGGCCCGTACGACGTCGCCACCATGCTGCCGAGCACGACGGCCGGACGATGGGTGCAGTACCAGTACACGATGCGTCCCGCCGGGGCGGAACCCCCGGTGGACGCGGGGGACGGGACGACCTACTCGGCCGTCAGCGCCTCGCTCTCCGCGCCGCTGCAGGGGATGTCGGACGGTCTCGGCGGCGGTGACGTGCTGCTCGTCGACGCGACCGGGACCATCGTGTTCTCCCTGGACAAGGGCAACGACCTCGGCACGAGCCTGGTCACCGGCCCGTACGCCGGGAGCGAGCTGGCCCGCGTGGTGACCGAGCGGCTCCCGCTCGCCCGCCTCGGGACGACCCTGCTCACCGACTTCACGATCTACGCCACGGGACGGGTGGCGCTGTTCGCCGTGACCGCGGTGCGCAGCGGCAACGAGGTCGTCGGAGCGCTCGCGGTCCAGGTGCCGGTGTCCGCGATCAACGCGCTGACCAGTGCCGACGGCTCGTGGGACGCGATCGGTCTCGCGGACGGCGACGCGTACCTGGTCTCGGCGAACCTGACGCTGCAGAGCGAGCCGCGAGCCTGGCTCGAGGACCCGCAGGGCTACCTCGAACGGCTGCGCAGCGGCACCGAGGAGGAGCAGGCCGAGGCGGACCTCATCGAGGTCTTCGGCTCACCGGTCGGCATCCAGGTGGTCGACACCGCGCCGGTGCGAGCCGCCCTGGACGGGGCGGCGTTCCGCGGCGCGACCCGCTCGGACCTCGGCGACCAGACGTTCGCCGCCGCCGAGTCGTTCAACCCCGGTGGTCGTCAATGGGTGGTCGTCACCGAGGTCCCGCGGTCGTCGTCGCTGGCGCCGCTGACCGAGTACGTGCTGCGCATCCTGCTCGTGCTCGCGATCGTGCTTCCGGTGGTCGCCGGTCTCGGGCTGTGGCTGTCGAGGCTCCTGACCCGTCCGATCCCGCCGACCGTCGACGCTGCGGCCGCGATCGTGGACGGCGAGCGTCACCCGGAGGTCGACACCGCGCGACGCGACGAGTTCGGCGACCTCGGCCGCCGGCTGACGGCCATGGCGGAAGCGCTGGCCGCGCACGAGGCGCAGCTGGCCGAGGAGTACGAGCGGACCCGCAGGCTGCTCCTCGCCGTGCTGCCCCCGCAGCTCGTCGACGCCGACGGCAAGGTCGTCGGGACCGGGGAGGCCGCCGACCTCGCGACCGTGGTCGCGGTGACCATCGCGGCGGCCGACGCCGAGCACGACCTGGACCAGCTCGGCGAGGCTCTCGGCAGGTCGGCCGAGCTGGCCGAGCGGGTGGCCGAGGAGGCGGGTCTGCAACGTGTCCGGGTCGCGGCCGACCGGTACCTGTTCATCGGCGGTCTCGGGGCGGACGACGACGGGGCGGACGTGGGGCTGCGGTTCGCGCGTGAGTTCCAGGCTCGGCTCGCCGCGGATCCCGACCTGTCGCTGGACGTCCACCTCGGGCTGTCCACCGGTGCGGTCGGGACCGGGGTGCTCGAGACCGGGACCCTGACCTTCGGGGCGTGGGGCGAGCCGGTCCGCAGGGCCCTCGCGCTGGCCGCCCTGGCCCGGGTGGACAGCGTGCTGGTGGACGGCACGACGTTCGAGTCGTGCTCGGCGGTGGACCTCGGTCCGGCGCACGAGGTGCTGGACCTGGACGGGCGTCCGCTCGACCTCTACACGTTCGACGGCACGCCTGACGTCAGCGCGCGCACCTGACGCGGTCGGGCCCCGTGGCGGTCACCTCAGCTCGGCGACCAGCTGGGCCGTGGCGTGCCTGCCGACCGCGGCGAGCCCCGGGTGGGCGTCGGGGTGCGCCAGCATGACCGGCACCATGGCGGCGGCCCAGGCCCGTGCGCGGCGCCGCAGCGCGGCAAGTGCCGTCCCGGGCAGGTCGCTGCGGTCCGCGTAGCGGGCCCAGAAGTCCTCCCGGGCCTGCGGACCGAAGCACAGCCACGCCGTCGACAGGTCGCTCGCCGGGTCCCCGGCGGTGAGGTCGCCGAAGTCGAGCACCGCAGCGAGCCCGTGCGGCCCGGCCAGCAGGTTGCCGGGGTGCGGGTCGCCGTGCAGCCAGACGCTGTCGCGGTCCCACGCCGGCGCGGCGAGGCCGTCGGCCCATGCCTGCCGCAGCGCCGCACCCTCGTCACCGGGCAGCTCGGCGAGCCGGTCCGCGACTGTGGCGTCCCGTGCCGCGAGGGGTACGCCGCGGAACGCGTTGGCCGGTGCGTCGTCGGGCGCGGGGGAGTGCAGCGCCGCCAGCGTCTCGGCCAGCTGTCCCGCCCACGGGTCGCGGCGGTCCGTGGTCAGCGTGTCCGCCGGCGAGCCGGCAAGCCACGGGACCACGCTCCAGGCCCACGGGTAGTCGGCTGTGGCGTGCCCCGAGCGGACCGGCACGGGTACCGCGACCGGGACGAGCGTGGCGATCAGCGGCAGCCACCGTCGTTCGTTCAGCAGCAGGCGAGCGGCGAGCTCACGGGCCGGGAGGCGCGCAGCGAGGTCCTCGCCGATCCGCACGGTCACGTTGTCCCAGCCCTGAGCCGTGACCCGGAGCGGTCGGTCCGCGAGGTCAGGGTGCTGCGCGGCGAGCAGCGCGCGGACCAGGTCGGCGTCGACGACGACCTCGTGCAGCGGGTGGCTCACCGTCGCTCCCTCGCGGCCGCGGCGAAGGTGGCCAGACCGGTGCGTGCGGCGGGCTCGAGCGTCGGGAGGACCGCGCGCGCGTCCTCGGGCACGTCCGTCGCGGAGTGGCTCCGCAGGTCCTCGGCCATCACCGGGGTGGCCAGCCAGGTGCTCAGCAACGGCCCGTCGACCTCGATGTGGAACTGCAGCCCGAGCGCACTGCCGGCGGCGAAGGCCTGGACCGGTGTGAGCGGGGTGCGGGCCAGCAGGGTCGCGCCGGACGGCAGGTCCACCGCATCGGAGTGCCAGTGCAGCACCCGCGGTGCGGACCCCAGGGGGTCGAGGACCGGATGCGGCGCGACGAGGTCGAGCGGGGGCCGGTAGCCGATCTCGGTCCCGGCGCCAGGGTGGAGCGTCGCGCCGAGCGCGACGGCGAGGAGCTGCATGCCGAGGCACACGCCGAGCACCGGGACGCCGGCGTCGACCGCGGCGGCGAGCAGCTCGCGCTCAGCGGCGAGACCGGGGTGCACCGCGTCGTCGGTCGCACCCATGGATCCGCCCATCACCACCAGCGCGGCGAGGTCGGCGGGCTCCGGGAGATCCGGGACCGGGTCGTCCAGGACGGTGCGGGTCGACGTCTCGACACCGGCGGCGGCCAGAGCTGCGCCGATCAGGCCGGGCCCCTCCCAGGGAGCATGCTGCAGGACGAGGGCGCGCCGGGTCGGGAGCGTGCGCACCCGGCCATCCTAGGCGGGCGGCGCCAGCGGCGGACCGGCACCGAACGCCGTGGCCGCCTCGCCGAGGACCTCGGCGGCGGCGTCGGCGAGCATCGTGCCGCCCGGCGGCATGCCGCCCGCGCGGATCGCGGACCACCCCGCGAGCAGCGCGTCCCGCGCCTCCTCCGGGCTGTGGCCGGGTGCGCCGACCAGCACCGACGGCACCAGCCAGTCCGGGTCGAAGGCGCCCGGCGGGAGGCTCTGCACCGGGTCGCCATCCCGGTCGATCGGTCCGAGGCTCATCTGTCCAGGGTCGCACCGAGCGCGGTGGTGCGCGCGACGAGGCCGGCGGTCGTCCTACCGGGGGATCACCCGCTCGCGGTCCCACGGCTCGGCCCAGCCGAGCTCCGCGAGCAGCGTGTCGAGCACGATCGCGGTGAAGCCCCAGACCAGGTGCCCGTCGAGCTCGAAGGCCGGGGTGCGGAAGGTCGGTGGACGCCGCGCCTGCACCACTCCCCGGCGTCGTGGGTCGACGAGGTCGGCGACCGGCGCTCGGAAGACCTCGGTGGACTCGCGTCGATCGACCACCCCGACCGTGGACGGCCGGTGCCACCAGCCGAGCACCGGCGTGACCAGGTGCCGGCTGACCGGCAGCGGCAAGGGGGCGAGGGCGCCGAGCACCTCGACACCCTCCGGGTCGAGCCCGGTCTCCTCGCGGGCCTCGCGCAGCGCCGCGGCCACCGGGCCGTCGTCCTCGGGATCGACCCGACCGCCGGGGAACGCGATCTGGCCCGGGTGGTGGGTCAGCTCGTCGGACCTCGCCACGAGCAGCACGTCGAGGTCGGCCGGCACGACGGGTGAGGTGTGCCGCGCCGGCGTCGCGTCGAGCGCCCCGAGCAGCACCAGGACCGCCGCGGGCCGCAGCGTGCTCCGGTCCCCGGGGATCGGCGGCCAGCCGACACCGCGCTCGACGAGCGCAGCGAGCTGGTCGCGTGGCGTGGGGACGCCGGTGCTGGTCACCAGCCGTCGGGCAGCGGCCTGCCCTCGTCGTAGCCGGCGGCGGACTGCAGACCCACCACGGATCGGTCGGCGAACTCGTCGAGCGTGGCCGCACCGGCGTACGTGCACGCGCTGCGCAGCCCGGAGGTGATCTGGTCGAGCAGGTCCTCGACGCCCGGTCGGGCAGGGTCCAGGTACATCCGGGACGAGCTGATGCCCTCCTCGTACAGCGCCTTGCGGGCCCGCTCGAACGCGGTGCCGCCCCGGGTCCGGGCCGCGACCGCACGCGCGGAGGCCATGCCGAAGCTCTCCTTGTAGAGCCGTCCGGTCCCGTCCTCGTGCAGGTCGCCGGGGCTCTCGTGGGTACCGGCGAACCAGGACCCGATCATCACCTGGGACGCTCCTGCGGCGAGGGCCAGCGCGACGTCGCGGGGGTACCGGACGCCGCCGTCGGCCCAGACGTGCGCCCCGAGCCGCCGCGCCTCGGCCGCGCACTCGAGCACGGCGGAGAACTGCGGCCGCCCGACCGCGGTCATCATCCGGGTGGTGCACATCGCACCCGGGCCGACGCCGACCTTGACGATGTCCGCGCCGGCCTCGACGAGCTCGCGGGTCCCCTCGGCGGTGACCACGTTCCCGGCGACGACCGGCACCTGCGGGTCGGCGCTGCGCACCGCGGCCAGCGCCTCGAACATCTTGGCCTGGTGGCCGTGCGCGGTGTCCACGACCAGGCAGTCGATCCCCGCGTCGAGCAACGCCTCGGCCTTCGCCCGCACGTCCCCGTTGATCCCGACCGCGGCCGCGACCCGGAGCCGGCCCTGGCCGTCGAGCGCCGGCGAGTAGATCGAGCTGCGGAGCGCGCCGATCCGGGTGAGCACACCGACGAGGACCCCGTGGTCGTCGACCACGGGGGTGAACCGGCGGTGCGAGTGGTGCAGCCGCTCGAAGGCCCGCTCGAGGCCTTCGTCACCGTCCAGCACCTCGAGCCGGACGACCGTCGGCTCGGCGCTCATCACCTGGCCGACCTGGGTGAACCGGTCGACGCCGCTTCCGTCGGTCTCGGTCACCACCCCGACCGGGCGGCCGTCGGAGACGACCACCGCTGCGCCGTGCGAGCGCTTGCCGATCAGGGTCATCGCGGTGTGCACGGTGTCGTGCGGCGAGACCACGACCGGCGTCTCGACGACCGGGTGGGCGGCCTTGACCGAGCGCACCACGTCGGCGACCACGTCGGCCGGGATGTCCTGCGGGATCACCGCCATCCCGCCGCGGCGGGCGACGGTCTCGGCCATCCGGCGACCCGCGACGGCCGTCATGTTGGCGACGACCACGGGGACGGTCGTCCCGGTGCCGTCCGCGGTCGCGAGGTCGACGTCGAACCGCGAGGAGACGGCGGACCGGGACGGGACGAGGAACACGTCGCCATAGGTGAGGTCGGTGGTCGGCGTGTGGCCGGGGATGAAGCGCATGAGGCAAGGGTAGGCCGCGGCCGGGTGCCCGATCGGTGCGCCGAGGGGTGGCCGGGACCGGCCACGGGCACGCTCGGAGGTCAGACCGTACGATGGCCCGATGGCCCTGCTGCCGAGCATCTCCTCGCCCGCTGACGTGCGAGCCCTCAAGCCCGCTCAGCTGGACGAGCTCGCCGCCGAGATCAGGGACTTCCTCGTCCAGTCGGTCTCCCGCACCGGTGGGCACCTCGGACCGAACCTCGGCGTGGTCGAGCTCACCATCGCGATGCACCGGGTCTTCGACTCGCCGCGCGACACGATGGTGTTCGACACCGGCCACCAGGCCTACGTGCACAAGCTGCTGACCGGGCGCAGCGACTTCTCCGGGCTGCGCCAGCGCGGCGGCCTGTCCGGGTACCCGAGCAGGTCCGAGTCCGAGCACGACGTCGTGGAGAACTCGCACGCCTCGACGGCGTTGTCGTGGGCGGACGGGATAGCGAAGGCCAACGCGCTGCG
Source organism: Actinotalea endophytica (assembly GCF_025717005.1). Classification (GTDB taxonomy): domain Bacteria; phylum Actinomycetota; class Actinomycetes; order Actinomycetales; family Cellulomonadaceae; genus Actinotalea. Next base: position 65,782 of record NZ_JAOVZU010000013.1, on the reverse strand, counting down.
TGGCCAGGTCGACCGGCACGTGGTCGCGGTGATCGGCGACGGCGCGCTGACCGGCGGGATGGCCTGGGAGGCGTTGAACAACATCGCCGCGGGCGCGGACCGGCGCCTCGTGGTCGTGGTGAACGACAACGGGCGGTCGTACGCGCCGACGATCGGTGGCGTCGCGGCGCACCTGATGACGCTGCGCACCACGCGGGGCTACGAGGACGTGCTGGCCTGGGGCAAGCGCACGCTGCAGCGGTCCGGCCCGCCCGGACGGATGGCCTACGACGCGCTGCACGGCCTGAAGAAGGGCATCAAGGACGTGCTCGCGCCGCAGGGCATGTTCGAGGACCTCGGCCTGAAGTACATCGGCCCGGTCGACGGGCACGACGTGCGGGCCGTGGAGTCGGCCCTGCGCCGCGCCAAGGCGTTCGCCGGCCCGGTGATCGTGCACGCGATCACCGAGAAGGGGCGCGGGTACACCCCGGCCGAGCAGGACGTGTCCGACCGCTTCCACGCGGTCGGCGTGATCCATCCCGAGACCGGTCTGCCGATCGCGCCGTCGCGGTTCGGCTGGACGTCGGTGTTCGCGGACGAGATGGTGCAGCTGGGCAAGCGCCGGCCGGACCTGGTCGCGATCACGGCGGCGATGCTCGAGCCGGTCGGCCTCGCGCCGTTCGAGCAGGCCTTCCCCTCGCGCGTGTTCGACGTCGGCATCGCCGAGCAGCACGCGGTCACCTCGGCGGCGGGGATGGCGTTCGCGGGGCTGCACCCGGTGGTCGCGGTCTACGCGACGTTCCTGAACCGGGCGTTCGACCAGGTGCTGATGGACGTCGCGCTGCACAAGGCCGGCGTGACGTTCGTGCTGGATCGGGCCGGGATCACCGGCGACGACGGCGCGAGCCACAACGGCCAGTGGGACATGTCGCTGCTCCGACTGGTCCCGGGTCTGCGGATGGCGGCTCCCCGCGACGAGGACTCGTTGCGGGCCGCGCTGCGGACCGCGATCGAGGTGTCGGACGGGCCGACCGTGGTCCGCTACCCGAAGGGACCGCTCCCGCCGGCGCTGCCCGCGCTCGACTCGGTCGACGGGCTGGACGTGCTCGCCCGGCACGACGGTGACGTGGCGCGTTCGGTGCTCGTCGTCGGGGTGGGGCCGATGGCCCACACCGCGGTGCGGACGGCCGAGCTGCTCGCGGCCGAGGGGCTCGCGGTGACGGCGGTCGATCCCGGCTGGGTGCTGCCGGTGCCGGATGCGCTGGTGAAGGCCGTCGGCGAGCACACCTGTGCGGTCGTGATCGAGGACGGCGTGGTCGCGGGCGGGGTCGGCGCGCTGCTCGGCCAGCAGTGCTCCGAGGTCGGCGTGCGCACGCCGGTGCACCCGGTGGGGATCCCGCTGGAGTTCCTCGGGCACGCCTCGCGGGCCGAGCTGATCGAGGCGTTGCGGCTGCGCGCGGAAGACGTCGCGCACGACACCTTGCGCCGGCTGGAGGCGTTCGGCGGATAATCGATCCCATGACCGGCCCAAAGGTCCCAAGTCATCCCATGACCCGACGCGTACCGTCGGGGGTACCGGAGCGAGACGAGGGAGACCAGGTCATGGCGATCACGACCGACAAGACCACCGCCGGCACGAGCGCGGAGGAGCCGCAGGTCGCGTGGCGCGGCTTCGCAACGGGCCCCTGGCAGGACGCCATCGACGTCCGCGACTTCATCCAGCGCAACTACACCGCGTACGACGGTGACGCCGCGTTCCTCGCGCCGGCCACCGAGCGGACCACCAAGGTGTGGACGACGCTGACCGAGATGTTCCCGCAGGAGCGGGCCAACGGCGTCTACGACATCGACACCCACACCCCGGGCACGATCACCTCGCACGCTCCCGGCTACATCTCGCGCGACGACGAGGTGATCGTCGGCCTGCAGACCGACGCGCCGCTCAAGCGCGCGATGATCCCCAACGGTGGCTGGCGGATGGTCGAGGGCGCGCTCAAGACCTACGGCTACGAGACCGACCCCGAGGTCGCCAAGATCTTCACCGAGTACCGCAAGACCCACAACCAGGGTGTCTTCGACGTGTACCCGCCGAGCGTCAAGGCCGCCCGCCACTCGCACATCATCACCGGCCTGCCGGACGCCTACGGCCGCGGCCGGATCATCGGCGACTACCGCCGGGTCGCCCTGTACGGCATCGACGCGCTGATCGCCCAGAAGAACGTCGAGCGCGCCGAGCTCATGATGGAGCAGCCGAACGAGGAGACGCTGCGCGAGCGCGAGGAGAACGCCGAGCAGATCCGCGCGCTCGGCGAGCTCAAGACGATGGCCGCGTCCTACGGCTACGACATCTCCGGCCCGGCGACGAACGCCCGTGAGGCCGTCCAGTGGCTGTACTTCGCGTACCTGGCTGCCGTGAAGGAGCAGAACGGTGCGGCCATGTCGCTCGGCCGCACCTCGACCTTCATCGACGTCTACATGGAGCGCGACCTCGCCGAGGGCACCCTCACCGAGTCGCAGGCCCAGGAGATCATCGACGACTTCGTGATCAAGCTGCGGATCGTGCGCTTCCTGCGCACCCCGGAGTACGACGCCCTGTTCTCGGGCGACCCGACGTGGGTCACCGAGTCGATCGGCGGCCTCGGCGACGACGGCCGCTCGCTGGTGACCAAGTCGTCCTTCCGGTACCTCAACACGCTGTACAACCTGGGCCCGGCGCCCGAGCCGAACCTGACCGTGCTGTGGAGCCCGGCCCTGCCGCTCGGCTTCAAGGAGTTCTGCGCGCAGGTCTCGATCGACACCTCCGCCATCCAGTACGAGTCGGACGAGCTGCTGCGCAGCCAGTGCGGCGATGACGCGGCCATCGCGTGCTGCGTGTCCGGCATGGCGGTCGGCAAGCAGATGCAGTTCTTCGGCGCGCGGGTCAACCTGGCCAAGGCCCTGCTCTACGCGATCAACGGCGGCCGGGACGAGATGTCCGGCAAGCAGATCGCGCCGGCCAGCACGCCGGTCGCGGGTGACGTGCTCGACTACGCGGACGTGCGGGCGAAGTACGACGTGCTGCTCGACTGGCTCGCCGGCACCTACGTCGAGGCCCTGAACTGCATCCACTGGTCGCACGACAAGTACGCCTACGAGCGCATCGAGATGGCCCTGCACGACCGGGTGGTCCTGCGGACCATGGCGTGCGGCATCGCCGGCCTGTCGGTCGCGGCCGACTCGCTCGCGGCGATCAAGTACGCGACGGTCCGCGCGGTGCGCGACGAGTCCGGCCTGGTCGTCGACTACGACGTCACCGGTGAGTTCCCGACCTACGGCAACGACGACGACCGTGCCGACGACATCGCCGTGGAGCTGGTCTCGGCGTTCATGGACAAGATCCGCAAGCACCCGACGTACCGCGACGCGGTGCACACCCAGTCGGTGCTGACGATCACCTCGAACGTCGTGTACGGCAAGCACACCGGCAACACGCCGGACGGGCGCCGCACGGGTGAGCCGTTCGCGCCGGGTGCCAACCCGATGAACGGCCGCGACACCCACGGCATGGTCGCCTCGGCGCTGTCCGTCGCGAAGCTGCCGTACGAGGAGGCGCAGGACGGCATCTCGCTGACCGCGACGGTCGTCCCCTCCGGCCTCGGGCGGACCCGCGAGGAGCAGGTCACGAACCTGGTCGGCGTGCTCGACGGCTACAACGTCGCGACCGGCTTCCACGTCAACGTCAACGTCCTCAACCGCGAGACGCTCGAGGACGCGATGGAGAACCCGGAGAAGTACCCCCAGCTGACCATCCGGGTGTCGGGCTACGCGGTCAACTTCGTGCGGCTCACCCGTGAGCAGCAGCTGGACGTCCTGTCGCGTACCTTCCACGGCGCGCTGTGACCCGGACGGGGGGGGGGGGCCCGGGGGGGGGGGGGGGGGGGGGGCGCCCCCCCCGCCCGGGGGCGCGGTGCCCCGGCGGCCGGCCCGCCCACCGGGGGGCCCCGCCGGTGCACACTGACAACCAGACGGTGGCCGATCACCATCGGGGGAGGTCGAGATGAGTGTCCTGGGCGAGAGGTCAGCCTGCTGCGAGGACGGACGTGCCACGCAGATGAAGGCCCTCCACCTCGGTGAGATCGGGTCCGTGCACTCCTGGGACCGCACCACGGACGCGGACGGGCCCGGTATGCGGCTCGTGCTCCGGCTGTCCGGGTGCCCGTTGCGCTGCCAGTACTGCAGCGGTCCGGACGCCTGGCTGATGCGGGACGGGTCGATGCACACCATCGACGCGACCATGGCCAGGATCGAGCGGGACGCGTCGGTGCTGCTCGCCTCGGGCGGCGGTCTGACGATCTCCGGCGGGGAGCCGCTGCTCCAGCCGGCCTTCACCGCGGCCGTGCTGCGCGGGGCGAAGGAGATCGGCCTGCACACGGCCCTGGACACCTCGGGCTACCTGGGCCGCCGCGCGACCGACGCGATGCTCGACGACACCGACCTGGTGCTGCTCGACGTGAAGTCCGGGCTGCCGGACATCTACCACACGGTGACCGGGCGGGACCTCGCACCGACGCTCGAGTTCGCGCGGCGGCTCGCCGAGCGCGGCATGCGGGTCTGGGCGCGGTTCGTCGTGGTGCCCGGTCTGACGGACGCGTGGGACAACGTCGCGGCGGTCGGCGAGCACCTGGCGGCGCTGGAGAACGTCGAGCGCGTCGAGGTGCTGCCCTTCGCGCAGAGCGGTCGCGAGGTGTGGCACTCGCTCGGCACCGAGTACCGGCTCGAGCTCACCGAGGAGCCCGACGGCGGCCTGCTGGAGCGCGTGCGCACCCAGCTCCGCGCGAGCGCGCTCACCGTCGTCTAGCGCCCCAGGAACCGGCGACCCGCGACCCGCTCGGACCAGCCGGAGCGGTCGAGGTAGGGCAGCAGCCCGCCGAGGTGGAAGCCGAAGCCGGCCCCCAGGATCATCGCGAGGTCGATCTGCCCGGGGGCGAGCACGACGCCTTCGTCGAGCATGAGCCCGACCTCCTGGGCCAGGCCCGCCAGCACGACGTCGCGCACACCCTGCTCGTCCAGCGCGTTCGGGCCGCCCGGCGACCCGAACGTGTCCTGGATCGTGCGGTCCAGGTTCCCGTCCGCGCCGACGACGCGCCGACCTGCGGCGGCCAGCGCGGCCAGTCCGGGGGAGCGGTGGTACCGATCCCCGAGGTCGTCGTGCAGCGAGTCGAGCACGTGCAGCGCGACCGGCAGACCGACCAGCTGGAGCAGGGTGAACGGGTCCATCGGGAGCCCGAGCGGGCGCAGGGCGCGGTTGGCCACCTCGACCGGTGTGCCGGTGGCGACCGTGTGCAGCACGTCGGAGAGCTCGCGCAGCAGCAGCCGGTTGACCACGAACCCCGGGCGGTCCGTGGCGAGCACCGCGGTCTTCCCCGTCCCGCCGGCGACGGCGAAGGCCGTCGCGAGCGTCGGCTCGTCGGTCCTCTCGGCCCGCACCACCTCGACGAGCGCCATCTGCGCGACCGGGTTGAAGAAGTGCAGCCCGACGACCCGCTCGGGATGTCGCAGACCGTCCGCCATCGCCGAGACCGACAGCGCAGAGGTGTTCGTGGCGAGCACCGTGTCGGGGCGCACCACATCCTCCAGCTTGGCGAACACGGCCCGCTTGACCTCAAGCACCTCGGTGACCGCCTCGATCACGAGGTCGGCGCCGGCCAGGGCGCCGAGGTCGGTACCCACCGAGATCGTGCCGAGCAGCGAGGCGGCGGCCTCGTCCGTGAGCCTGCCGCGCTCGACCTGACGTCGCACCAGGCCGGCCACCCGCTCGCGCCCGGCCAGCGCGCGCTCCTCGTCGACCTCGCGCATCCGCACAGGGACGTGCATCCGGCCGGCCAGGAGCACGGCGAGCTGGGCCGCCATCAGACCCGCGCCGACGACGCCGACCTCACGGATCGCTCGAGCCGGAGCCTCGGGAACACCGAGCGGCGCGCGCGCGTGCCTCGTCGTGAGGTCGAGCGCGTGGATCCCGGCGGCGAGTTCGGGGGTGGTCATGAGGTCCGTGAGGGCGTCGTCCTCGGCGGCGAACCCGGCGTCGCGGTCCCGGTCCCGCGCGGCGGCGACCAGGTCCAGCGCCCGGTACGGCGCGGGGGCGGCGCCGTGCAGCCGGCGGTCGACCCGGGTCCGGGCGGCCTCGACCTCGCGTGCCCAGGTCTCCGCGTCGTCCAGCGGTCGGCGAACCACCTCGTTGCCCGCCAGCACGTCCTGAGCCCAGGCCAGCGACGCCTCGAGGAACCCGTCGGCGGGCAGCACGACGTCCACCAGGCCGACGCGCTGCGCGGTGCCGGCGTCCGTGGTGCGGTTGCCGCCGAGCGGGTGGTCGAGGATCACCCGCAGCGCCTCGGCGACGCCGACGAGCCGGGGGAGCAGCCAGCACCCGCCCCACCCGGGCACCAGCCCGAGCAACGCCTCCGGCAGGCCCAGGGCCCGCGTGCCCTCGGCGACCGTGCGGTACTGCGCGTGCAGGGCGACCTCGAGCCCGCCGCCGAGCGCGAGGCCGCTGATGAACGCGAAGCTGGGCACGCCGACCTCAGGCAGGGCCCGCAGGGCGTCGTGACCGGCCCGCGCCATGGCACGCGCCTGGTCCGGGCCGGTCATCGCGGCCACGGCCTTGAGATCCGCACCGGCGCAGAAGTGCCCCGGGCGGCCGGTCACGGCGACCGCCTGGATCTCGCCCCGTTCGGCGCGGGCGCGCTGCGTCAGCAGGGCCTGCCGGAGCCCGGCCAGCCCCACCGGTCCGAGCGTCACGGGTCGGCGCTCGTGGTTGTCCAGGGTGACCACGGCGATCGTCCCCGCCGGGCCGACGTGGTCGCTGACGGACGCGCGGGTCACGTGCTCCGCGGTGGGTCGGTCCTCGATCACGTTCGCTCACCGCTCCTTCGGGCCGGACCCCGCCGGTGCGCAACGTCTCGGACGACGGTGCCCGGGGGTTACCCGAGAGTAACAACGGCGCCGGCCAACGGCCCGGCGAGCAGCTCGACCTGCCACGCACGGGCGCCGCCGGCCGTGAGCGCGGCGGCGACGGACTCGGCCGTGACCGGCTCCGGCGGGGTCCAGCACAGCCGCCGCAGCAGGTCCGGCTGCAGCAGGTTCTCCACCGGGACGTCGTGGGCCTGGGACACGCCGGCGACGAGCTCCTTGGCCGCGGTGAGCCGTGCCGCAGCCGCGGGATCCCGGTCCGCCCAGGCACGGGGCGGGGGAGGGCCGGGTGTGCCCGGGCCGCGCAGCGGTGGGAGCTGAGCGTCGGGCAGCGCGAGGGCCTCCTCGATCGCGCCGAACCACTGGGCGGCGCGGCGGCGCGTGCCCTTCCCGGAGAACTGCGGCAGGGCGACCAGGTCCGCCACGCTCCGCGGCTGGGCGACGGCCGCGGCGACGATGGCCGCGTCCGGGAGCACGCGTCCGGGCGAGATGTCCCGGCGCCGCGCGTCGGCGTCCCGCGCGTGCCACAGCGAGCGCACCACGGCCAGACCGCGCGGCTGTCGGACGCCGTGCAGCCCCGACGTGCGCCGCCAGGGGTCGAGCCGAGGAGCCGGTGGCGGGGCGAGGCGCACGGCTTCGAACTCCTGGTGCGCCCACTCGGTCTTCCCGGCCGCCTCGAGCCGTTCGGCGAGGACGTCGCGCACCTCGACGAGGACCTCGACGTCGAGGGCCGCGTACCGCAGCCAGGCCTCGGGCAACGGCCGGGTCGACCAGTCGACGGCCGAGTGCTCCTTCGCGAGGCCGAGGCCGAGAGTGTCGGCGACGACCGCGGCCAGCCCGACCCTGGGCATGCCGAGCAACCGCGCGGCGAGCTCGGTGTCGAACACGGCGTCGGGGGTCATGCGCTGCTCGGCGAGGCCGGGCAGGTCCTGCGAGGCGGCGTGCAGCACCCACTCGACCCCCCGCAGCGCGTCGCCGAGCGGGGAGAGGTCGGGCTGGGCGATCGGGTCGATCAACCAGCTGCCCGCGCCGGCGCGTCGGAGCTGCACCAGGTAGGTGCGCTGCCCGTAGCGGTACCCCGAGGCGCGCTCGGCGTCCACCGCGACCGGACCGGCGCCCGCGGCCAGGGCTGTCACGGCCGCGGCGAGCTGCGCGTCGGACACGACGACGTCGGGGATGCCGTCGGCCGGCTCGAGGAGTGGGACGACGACCGGCACGCCGGGGTCGTCGTCGTGATGCATGACCACCAACCTAGGCCCTCCGGGGGCAGTCTCGGCGCACGCCGGACCGGACGACCTGGGGCGGGTCAGCCGAGCAGCTGGTTGCGGATCGCGAAGGCCACCATCTCGGCGCGGTCGCCCGTGCCGATCTTCCGGGAGATCCGGGCCAGGTGGCTCTTCACGGTCAGGGCGCTGAGCTCGAGCGTCTCGCCGATCTGCTTGTTGGACCGCCCCTCGGCGACCAGCTCGAGGACGCCGAGCTCACGGGCGGTGAGCTCGGGACCGGTCCGGTGCGCGGCCGAGGCCAGGCCACCGTCGCCGTCCGGCTCGGTCGTGATCGCGCCACGGATGCCGCCGTTGAGCAGCGTCACGAGCTCGCGACGGCCGGCGGAGCGGGCCAGCAGCACGGCGTGGGACGACTCGCGTCGGCGCAGGTTGCGCACCAGCACCGCGGCGTCGCCGTCGCCGATCTCCGGAAGGACGAGGCAGACCGCGGCGCCCTCGCGGGGCGGTGCGGTGCGCTGCGACGGCGGGAACGGAGCCCGCGGGCGCACGGGACGGACCGGGCCGCGGACGGCCTGCGTGGTACGGACCTGCTCGACGGGCACGGGTGGCTCCAGGGCGTGTCGGGACGTTGCCCTTGTATCGGCAGAGGCAAAGGGCCCCTTGAGTCACTCCGGCGGGTGAGAGTCAGTGGTGCCGGGAGAGGGCTGTGACGCCGTCGGGCAGGGGCGGCAGCCCGGCTGCGGTGCACAGCAGCGTCGACCACGCCTGCAGGTGGGACCCGGCGTCGTCGTCCGGCGTCCACGAGGCACGGATCTCCACCTCGACCTGGTCCGGCCGGTCGTCGAGGGCGCCGAACGACTGCGACACGACGCGGGTCACGGTGCCGCCGAGGGAGTGGTACGGGGTCCCGACGAGGGCGTCGGTGACCCAGCTCCAGGCGGCCTCGCAGAGCAGCGGGTCGGCCGCGAGCTCGGCCTCGAGCGTCGCGCGGGTCAGGGTCACGACGCGAAACGTGCCGTCCCAGGCCTCCTGGCCCGCCGGGTCGTGGAGCAGCACGAACCTGCCGGAGGCAAGCTCGTCGCCGCTGCGCTCGGGGTCGACCTCGGCGCTCAGCGCGACGGCGTAGGGGGCGATGCGTGCCGGGGCAGGGACCTCGGTCAACCTGACCTCGGCCCGCAGGCGACGTTCCCGCAGGGCGTGCAGCGCCTGCAGGAACGGGTGAGGGGCGTCGTGGGCCGTCATCACGTTCGCAGCGTACGTCGCATGACCCGGCCGACCGGCGGCGGCGCGCGGGGCATCCGGGTGACGATCGCGCACTACGCTGACCGGACGTGGCGGACGAGGGGACGACGGACGTGGCCGAGGTCGAGCAGCGGCGGGATGCGCCGGACAGGCGCTTGCAGCCGGTGATCCTCGGCGGCGACATCGGCGCCTACAGCCTGGCGCGGACGTTCCACGAGGCCTACGGCGTGCGCGCCGTGGTGGTCTCGACCGTGTCGACCGGGCTCGTGCGGCACTCGCGGATCCTCACCAACGTGGTCGAGCCGCGGATGGACGAGCCGGACGCGGTGGTCGCCCGGCTGCATGCGATCGCGGACCAGCACGCCGACGCCGACCTGATCCTGATGGGCAGCGCGGACTGGCTGGTGCGCACGATCGTCGAGCAGCGCTCACGACTCGAGGACCGATACACGATCCCGTACACCACGCGCGAGCGACTGGACCTGGTCACGGACAAGGAGTCCTTCGGCAGGCTCTGCGGCGAGCTCGGCCTGGCCCATCCGACGACCGTGGTGCACGACGTCGGCAGCGGCGGTGTCCCGGACACGGCCCACCTGCGGTTCCCGGTGATCGCGAAGACCGGGAACACCGCGGCGTACCACCTCGTCGAGTTCCCCGGGAAGAAGAAGGTCTTCACGGTGGACACGCCGGAGGAGCTCACCGCACTGCTGGAGAAGGTCCGCGCGTCGGGCTACACGGACACGTTCGTGATCCAGGACATGATCCCGGGCGACGACTCCGGGATGCGGATCCTCACCTGCTACAGCGACCGCGACGGGCGGGTGCGGTTCGCCTGCTTCGGCGACGTGCTCCTCGAGGAGCACACCCCGGGAGCGCTCGGCAACCCGGCCGGGATCATCACCGGCCCGGGCCACGAGCTGGTCGCGCAGGCGACCCGGCTGCTGGAGCACATCGGGTGGACCGGGTGGGCGAACTTCGACCTCAAGCACGACCCGCGCGACGGCCGGACGGTCTTCTTCGAGCTCAACCCCCGACTGGGCCGGAGCAACTTCTACATCACCTCGGCGGGGCAGAACACCGCCGAGATCACGGTGCGTGAGCACGTCCAGGGCCTCGACCCGCTGCCCGAGGGCGCGGCGACCGAGCTCACCACCGAACACCTCTACACGGTCCTGCCGAAGCGGCTCCTGCTGCGCTACCTGGCCGACCCGGCGCTGGGTGAGCGGGTGCGGCGACTGTGGCGCTCGCGCCGGGTGACCAACCCGCTCTGGTACCGGCACGAGTGGGACCCGCGGAGGGTGGCGTACCTCGTGGTCGCGCAGCTCAACCAGTTCCGCAAGTACGGCACGCACTACCCGGTCGAGGTGTGGCGGGCCGCCGGGGGCCGGCCGTGAACGGGGCGGCGCTGCCCGTCGGGGTGATCGGTGGGGTCGGGCCGCAGGCGACCGCGTACTTCCTGGACATGATCGTGCGGCTGACCGAGGCCGCGCGCGACCAGGACCACCTGGACATGGTGGTGCTGAACCACGCGACGATCCCGGACCGCACCGCGTACATCCTCGGCACCTCGGACGAGGACCCGGGTCCGGTGATGGCCGCCGACGCGGCGCGCCTCGAGGCGTTCGGCGTGTCGTTCCTGGTGGTCCCGTGCAACACCGCGCACCACTTCACCGACCAGGTGCACGCGGCGGTCTCGATCCCGGTCGTGAGCATCGTCGGGGAGACCGTCGACGAAGCCGCCCGGCGGGTGCCCGGGCTCGAGCGCGTCGGGGTGCTCGGCACCAGCGGGACGCTCGCCGCGCGGGTCTACCACGCGGAGATCGAGTCACGCGGGATGACCTGCCTGACCCCGGACGAGGCCGATCAGGCGATCGTCATGCGGATCATCTACGACCAGGTCAAGGCAGGCCGGCCGATCGACCTGGAGGCCTTCCAGGGTGTCGTGCAGCGGCTGCGGGCCGCGGGTGCCCAGGTCGTGCTGCTCGGCTGCACCGAGCTGTCGATCGTCGCGGCCGACTTCGACCTGCTGAGCGCCGACCGCTTGCTGGTGGACTCCCTCGACGTCCTGGCCCGGCGCACGATCGAGCGCGCCGGGCACCGGGTGCGCGACTGAGTCTCAGCCGAGCTGGTTGGTCCCGGCGTACAGGTGCATGACCGGCACCTTGAGCTCCTCGCGCGCTCGTGAGGCCCAGTCGGTGTGGAAGGTGTCCTCGAGCGCGTGCGGGGTCGTCACCACGACGACCTCGTCGGCGTCGAGCTCGGCGACCGCGGTACGCAGGGCCGGCAGCGGGTCGTCGTCCACGACCGCGCCGTCCGCCTGGGACCCGGACGACCGGAACGCGTCGAGGCTCGCGGAGAGCTGCTGGGCCGCGGTCTCCTGCGGGGTGGTCGGCGGCTCACGGCGCACGACGTCGTCCAGCGCCTCGCGGAGCTCGCCGAGGCTCAGGTGGTCCACGATCGAGGCGAGCAGGTTCCGCTCGGTGTCGGCCGGTACCAGCACACGGAACGAGGCGTCGGGGTGCAGCTCGGCGATCTTCGCGACGTCCGCGGAGCCGAGGGTCTCCTCGGTGAGCACGACGATGAGGGTCATGGCTGGAGCCTAGCCACCAGGCGGCCCGTGCCGCCCGCACGTACCATGACCGCCGTGCCAGCCGAGCAGCCCGACCCCCAGGTGGTCGTCGTGGCCGGCGGCACCGGGCTGGTCGGTTCGGCGGTGGTCCGGCGACTGGTGGCGGACGGGGCCCGGGTGGTGGTCCCGACGCGTGGGGCCGACTCGCACGCCCCGGACGGCGCTCGTGTGGTCCGCGGGGTCGACTGGGAGCACCCCGAGACGCTGCTGGACGTCCTCACCGAGCCCGGGTGGGCTCCGACCGGCGCGGTCGCCGCACTCGGCGGCTGGTGGCTCGGGGACCAGCTCGTCGACGTCGCACCCGACGTGTGGCGGCGGATCCTGGAGAGCCACCTCACCGCGCACTGGCTCGCGGTCCGGGCGATCGCGCCGGTGCTGGTGGGACCGGACCCCGCGTACGTGCTGCTCAACGGCGCCGCGGCGACCGAACCGATGCCGGGCTCCGGACCGGTGAACGTCACCGGTGCCGCCCAGCGGATGATGGTGCGCGTGCTGCGCGAGGAACCGGTCGGTGCACGCGTCCGGTTCCACGAGGTCAGCGTTCTCGCGGCGGTCGGCGGCGACGAGCGCAACCTCGACCCCGGCTCCGAGGTCGACCGCGCCGACGTCGCAGCAGCCGTGGTCCGGACGCTCGCCGACCCTGCGTCACCGGCCGTGGTCGAGGTGTCGTGACCACGACGCTGCTGCGCCGGCCCGAGGTGCCGGCCGACGCCCTGCTCGCCGGGTTCGTGGTGCCACGGCACTTCGGCGACGCGACCTTCGAGTCGTACCGGCCCGCGCACCCGAGCCAGGCGGTGGCTCGCGAACGCCTCGCGCAGGTCGCCGACGGCCTCGCCGCCCCGCCGGCCAAGGGCCTCGCGCGACTGCTGCACCGGTCGAGCGCGCGCGCGGCGGCCGCGGTGTACCTCGACGGCGGCTTCGGGGTCGGCAAGACCCACCTGCTCGCCGGTCTCGCGCACGCGGTGGGGCAACGATCCGCGGGGGACGTGGTGTACGGGACGTTCGTCGAGTACACGCACCTGGTGGGTGCGATCGGCTTCGCGGCCACGGTGCGTGAGCTCTCGGCACGCCGGGTGGTGTGCATCGACGAGTTCGAGCTCGACGACCCGGGCGACACCGTCCTCATGGCCCGCCTGCTCCGTGAGGTCGGCGACGCCGGCGTCACGCTCGCCGCGACGTCCAACACGTTGCCCGAGTCGCTCGGCGAGGGCCGGTTCGCGGCCGAGGACTTCCTGCGGGAGATCCAGGCGCTGGCGGCCCGGTTCGAGGTGCTGCGGATCGACGGTGACGACTACCGCCACCGCAACGTGGTCACGGCGAGCCGCGGGCTGCCCGACGAGGAGGTCCGCAGCCGGGCCGTCGGCGAGGGGGTGACGTGCGACGACTTCGGCGCGCTCGTCGAGCACCTGCGCACCGTGCACCCGAGCCGGTACGGGGCGTTGCTCGAGGGCGTGCGCCGGGTCGGGCTGACCGGCGTGGGCCGGCTGACCGACCAGAACGACGCCCTGCGCCTCGTCGTGCTGGTGGACCGGCTCTACGACCGGGACGTCCCGGTGCTGCTCGGCGGGTCCGGGACGAGCGAGCTGTTCACCGACGCGATGCTGCGCGGTGGGTACCGGAAGAAGTACTACCGGGCGCTGTCCCGGCTGGGCGCCCTGACCGAGGGATGATCACGAACCCCTAGCATGGCCGGGTGCTGCCAGCCGAGCCGTCGGGTCCCGTCGAGAACGGCCGACCGGACCCCGGTCCGCCCCTCCTGACCGCGCGCAGTCGTCGTCGGCTGATCCTTGCCGCGATCCTCCGCGCCGTCCTGTGGGCCGCGCTCGCGGGGATCGTCTGGTACGTGGTGCGGGTGCTGCGCAACGTCGACTGGCCGGCCGTCGGTCACGCGCTGGGGCAGCTCAGCTGGTGGCAGGTCCTGGTGCTCCTTGCCCTGGTCGCCGTGCGGCAGCTCTTCTCCTCGACACCGCTGGCCCTGTTCACCGAGGGGCTCGGCATCCGGCGTGCCGTGGCGAACGACCTGGTGGGCGTGCTCGTCGCGACGGTCACGCCGGCGCCGGCCGACATCGTCGCGCGGGCCGCCCTGTTCCGGGCATGGGGCATCGACGTGGCGCGCGGGCTCGCCGGGCTGGTGCTGAACTCGGTGCTCTTCTACGCGGTGCGACTGACCGTCCCGGTGGTGGGCGCGGTGCTGATGCTCTGGACGGTCGGGGACGAGACGGCCGTCGGCTGGACCGCCGTGGTGTCCGGCCTTGCGGCGACGGTCATCGTGGTCGCGCTCGTCGTGCTCTTCCGCGGGTCGTCGTCCGCGGCGGCGCTCGGGCGGCTGCTCGGGCGGGTGGGTCAGCGGATCCGGCCGAGCCTGCCGGGTCCCGAGGCGATGGAGCAGCGGCTCGTCGACTTCCACGGCAACGTCGCGGGCCGGTGGGAGCGGTACTGGGGCTGGGCGAGCGGATCGCTCGCGATGATGGTGGTCACCGAGTCGCTCATCCTGGTCGCGGCGCTGCGGTTCCTCGGCGTGCCGCCCTCCGAGGCTCCGCTGCTGGTGATCGTCGCGTCGTTCATGTCCATGTACCTGCTCATGGCGACGCCGTTCCTCGGGCTCGGCATCCTGGACGCCGCGGTGGTCGCGCTGATCGCCGACCGCAGCACGGCGGACCCGGCCGCGCTGGTGGCCGGCATGATCGTCTGGCGGGTGTGCATCCAGCTCGTGCCGCTGATCGCCGGTCTCGTCCCGCTCGTGGAGCTGCGGCGGGTCCGGGGCGCGGTCGAGCCGGCTACGGGCTAGCGCGCGTCGTCGGTGGACCGGTCGGCTCGCCCGGCCGCCGTCGACCGGTCCCTCAGGAGTTCTCGAGGCGGTCCTTCTCGACCTCCACGTCGAACTCCGCGGCGGGCCAGCGCAGCCCGAGGCGCTCGAACGCGTCCACGAGCAGCTCGGTGACGGCGAGGCGCGCGTACCACTTGCGGTTGGCCGGCACCACGAACCACGGGGCGATCTCGGTCGACGTGCGGTCCAGGAGCGCCTGGTACGCCTCGCGGTAGTCGGGCCACTTGGCGCGGGCGTCGAGGTCGGCCGGGTTGTACTTCCAGTACTTGTCGGGCCGCTCGAGGCGTTCGCCGAGCCTCGAGCGCTGCTCGTCGAGCGAGACCATCAGCGCGACCTTGACGATCGCGGTGCCGGACCCGACCAGCTCGGCCTCGAAGGCGTTGATCTCGTCGTACCGCTGGCCCCACACGTCCGGCGGCACGAGGTTCTCCACCCGCACGACGAGCACGTCCTCGTAGTGCGACCGGTCGAAGACCCCGAGCCGGCCCGGGCGGGGCAGCGCGTTGCGGATCCGCCACAGGTAGTGGTGGGCCAGCTCCTCGGGCGTCGGCTTGCCGAACGACGCGTGGTCCACGCCCTGCGGGTCGACCATGCCGACCACGTGCCGGACGATCCCGCCCTTGCCGGTGGTGTCCATGCCCTGCAGCACGAGCAGGACGCTGCGCGCGCCGCCGCTGCGTCCCTCGGCGAAGAGCATCTCCTGCAGGTCCGCCAGACGCGCGCCCTGCTCGGCCATCCGCTCCTCGCCGTCGTCGCGGTCGTCCGACCAGCCGGGCGTGGCGGACGGGTCGAACGTCGACAGGTCGAACCCGGGCCCGGCGCGCAGCGCCTGCACGGGGTGGACGTCCCACGGGTTCTTGCTCATCGGTCCTCCTCGGACACACGGACGACGGCGGCCCCGGGCCCGCGGAGCGTGACGTGCTGCAGGCCGGCCTCGAGCGGCTCCCAGGCAGCGAGCACCTCGACGGCCGTGCCGCCGAGCGGCACCCTCGTCGGGCCGTCCCCCCGGTGCAGGACGACCCGTAGGCGACCTCGGTGCAGGACCACCCAGGTGCCGTCGGGTGCGGCGACGGCGCCGGTGGTGTCGAGGTCGCCCGATGCGAGGTCCGGTTCGTTCGCGCGCAGTGCGACGAGCGTCCGGTACCAGGTGAGCATGCGTGCGTGGTCCGGGTGTTCCGGCTCGGACCAGTCCAGGCGGCTCGCCTCGACCGTCGCGGGGGACTGGGGGTCGGGCACGTCGGGGGGACCGCCGTAGAGCTCCTCCCAGCCGTGACCGGCGAACTCCTGCGCGCGGCCGCGTCGGATGCCCTCGACGAGGTCCGGCTCGGCGTGGTCGGTGAAGAACTGGAACGGGGTCCGGGCACCCCACTCCTCGCCCATGAAGAGCATCGGGGTGAACGGCGAGGTGAGCACCGCGGCGGCCTCGAGCGCCAGCAGAGCGGGGGCGAGTCGGGCCGAGGGCCGGTCACCGAGCGCGCGGTTGCCGACCTGGTCGTGGTTCTGGGCGAACACGACGAACCGGTGCCCGTCGGTCCCGGGCGGCACGGGGGCACCCCAGGGTCGGCCGCGGAACGTCGACCAACCACCCTCGTGCACGAACACCCGGGTCAGGGCGTGCGCGAGCGTGGCCGCGTCGCCGAAGTCGCCGTAGTAGCCGTGCCGCTCGCCGGTGACCCAGGCGTGCAGGGCGTGGTGCACGTCGTCCGCCCACTGGGCGGTCATCCCGAGGCCGCCCTCGGCCGTGGGCGTGACCATCGTCGCGTCGTTCAGGTCCGACTCGGCGACCAGGGACAGCGGACGGCCGAGCTCCGCGGCGAGCAGCGCGACGGCGTCGGCGAGCTCGGCGAGCAGGTGCCGCTCGGAGTCGTCGGCGAGGGCGTGCACCGCGTCCAGGCGCAGCGCGTCCAGGTGGAAGTCGCGCAGCCACCGGGTCGCGTTGTCGATCAGGAACGATCGCATGCCGGCGGCGTGCGGCGCGTCAAGGTTGACCGCCCAGCCCCACGGTGTCTCGTGGGTGTCGGTGAAGTAGGGCCCGAACTGCATGAGGTAGTTCCCGGACGGGCCGAGATGGTTGTAGACCACGTCGAGGCACACACCGATGCCCGCCCGGTGCGCCGCGTCGACGAACCGCTGCAGCGCCGCCGGGCCGCCGTAGGGGTCGTGCACCGCATAGAGCGCCACCCCGTCGTAGCCCCACCCGGCCACGCCCGGGAACGCGGCGAGCGGCATCAGCTCGACGAGCTGCACGCCGAGGGCGACGAGATGGTCGAGCCGTCCGATCGCCGCGTCGAGCGTGCCTTCGGGCGTGAACGTGCCGACGTGCAGCTCGTAGGCGACCGCACCGCGGGCGTCGACGCCGGTCCAGTCGGCGTCGGTCCAGGTGTGCCGCCGAGGGTCGAACACCCGGCTCGGGCCGTGCACCCCGTGCGGCTGCCACGCGCTGCGCGGGTCGGGGAGCGGGTCGGCGCCGTCCGGGGCGAACGCGTAGTCGGTGCCGTGGCCGAGCGCGACGTCGCTCGTCCACCAGCCGGCCTCGAGGCGCGTCATCGGGCGGGACGCCTCGATCCCTCCGGGGCCGTGGTGCAGCGTGACCGAGCCAGCACCCGGTGCCCAGACCCGGGGCAGCCACCCGCGGTCGCTCCATCCGTCCGGTGAGGTCATCCGCGGTCCTGGGCCGGGACGAGCAGGGCGACCGGGAGGGCGTCGAGCAGCTCGCCGAGCGGCACCAGGCCGCCGGGGACGACGCGATCGGTCAGCAGGTCGTGCCAGGCCCCTTCGGGCAGCGCGACCGTGTGGGTGCCCCAGCCGCCCAAGCGGTCGAGGGACAGCGCGAGCCGGGTCGCGATCGTGACCGCGACCGGGGTGTCCGCCAGCGTCCGGCTGAACGCCAGCGCGTGCCCCGACGAGGACGGCAGGGGCAGGTAGCCGGACTGCGGCCCGATGAACGCCTCCGGGTGGGCACGACGCAGCCGGAGCGCGCGCGACGTCACGAGGAGCTTCTCCTCGGCCAGGTCCCGTGGCGCCTCACCCGCGTCGAGGCGGGTCAGCGCGTCGCTGAGCGCCGCGTGGTCGACCGGGCGCCGGTTGTCCGGGTCCACCAGCGCGACCGACACGGACTCGGTGCCCTGGTACACGTCCGGGACACCGGGCAGGGTGAGCTGCACGAGCTTCTGGCCGAGGGTCGCCGCGCGGACCCCGGGCGCCGTGCGACGCGCCCACGACTCGAAGGTGTCGAGCACGTCCGGGTGCTCGAGGGCGGCCGCCGCGAAGCCGAGGACCGCCTGCTCGTAGGCCTCGTCCGGGGTGGTCCAGCTGGTGTGCTCCTTCGCCTCCCGGATGGCCTTGGTCAGGTACTGGTTCAGGCGGTCCGCCGCGAGCGGACCGTCGGTCCAGGTTGCCGCCAGCGTCTGCCAGAGGAGCGACTCGGTCCGCCCGTCCAGGAGTGCCGGCCGCAGCGGGGCCGTCGCGTCGCGCACGTGCTGGACCAGTGCCGTCCACGCGGCCGGGAGCTCGGACAGCACGCCGAGCCGGGCTCGGGTGTCCTCGCTGCGCTTGGTGTCGTGGGTGGACAGGGTCGTCATCGCGACCGGGGCGTGCACCTGGGCGTGCGCGGCCCAGGCGTGCAGCTCCTCGGGCGAGATCGCGAAGCGTTCCGGTGCGCCACCGACCTCGCAGAGCCCGACCAGGTGCGTCCAGCGGTAGAAGGCGGTGTCCTCGACGCCCTTGGCCATCACGGCGCCGCAGGTCTGCTGGAAGCGGACGACGAGCTCGTCGCGCCGCGGCTCGCGGGTCCGGCCGGCCGAGCCCGACTCCTTGCCGAGCAGCATCTCGGCCAGCAGGTCCATGGTCTCCTGCCGGTTCGGCTCGAGCCGGGACCGGGCCACCTCGACCGCCTCCCCGAACGCGGACCGGGCCTCGGCGGCCATCGGCTCGCCGGGCACCACGTAGTACCGGTAGCGGTCCGCGGCGACCAGGAGCTCGATCAGACAGTCCTGCAGCGAACGCCGGGTGTGGTCGCGCAGCCGGACGTCGTCGGCACAGATCTCGGCGGCGAGCTCGGCGAGCCGGTGCACCTCGGCGTACAGCGGTCCGGCGACCACCTCCCGCTTGGCCTGCTCGACGACCGAGGGGAGCGCGTCGGCGGTGTCGCCGGTGAGCTGGTGCATGAGGGCGCCGAGCTCACCCCCGCCGGCGGGGTCGACGAACACCTGCTGGATCCGCCACAGTGCCTCGTAGCCGGTGGTGCCGGCCGTCGGCCAGTCGTCCGGCAGCTCCTCGGCGGGCGCCAGGATCTTCTCGACCACGACCCAGGCGTCGTCGGTGACCTCGGCCAGCCGGGCGAGGTAGCCCTGCGGGTCGGCGAGCCCGTCGGGATGGTCGATCCGCAGGCCGTCCACCACACCGTCGGTCACGAGGCCCACGATCTGGCGATGCGTCGCGGCGAAGACCTCCTCGTCCTCCACCCGGATCGCGGCGAGGGTGCCGACGTCGAAGAACCGCCGGTAGTTGAGCTCCTCGTCGGCCACCCGCCAGTAAGCGAGCCGGTAGTGCTGCGCGGCGACCAGGTCGGCCAGCGGCAGCGCCTCCGTGCCGGGTCGGATCGGGAAGACGTGGTCGTAGTAGCGCAGCACCGGCTGGGGCACGTCGTCGCCGGGCAGGGTGATCTCGTCCAGGGTGAGCTCGCCGTCGCCGAGGACGGCCCCGATCCGACGGCCGAGCACCGGCATGAGCAGGGCGCCCTCGCCGGCCGACCAGTCCACGTCGAACCAGTGGGCGAACTCCGACACCGGGCCCTCGGAGAGCACCGACCACAGCGCACGGTTGTGGTACGCGGGGGTGGGCACGGCCATGTGGTTGGGCACGATGTCGACCACGAGCCCGAGGCCCGCGTCGCGGGCGGCCGCGGCGAGCCGGTCGAGGGCGGCCCGGCCACCGAGCTCGGGGGAGATCGCGTCGTGGTCGACCACGTCGTAGCCGTGGGTCGAGCCCGGGGCCGCCTGGAGCACGGGGGAGAGGTAGACGTGGGAGACGCCCAGCCCGGCGAGGTAGCCGACGTGGGCGGCGACGGCGTCGAGGTCGAGACCCGGGCCGAGCTGGACGCGGTAGGTCGAGGTCGGGACGACCCGCCCCTCGGGGGGACGACGCCGGCCCGGTCCGCGATCACTCACGACGTGGTGGCCTTCCGGCTCAGGACCAGGCAGCACCGACCGGCGAGGGTCAGGGTCGACCCTGCCGCGACGACCTTCCCCTCGGCGAGCGAGATGGACGTGTCGAGCTCGCACGTCCACTTCTCGCCGTAGTCGGGCCCGGGCAGCGTGAACTGCACGCCGTGCTCCGCGGCGTTGAACAGCATCAGGAAGCTGTCGTCGACGATGGGCTCGCCGCGGGTGTCGGGCTCGGCGATCGCCTCGCCGTTGAGCCAGACCTGGAACGCCTTGGCGTGGCTCTCCGACCAGTCCTCGTCGGCCATGTGCTCACCGGTGGTGGTCAGCCACGCGATGTCGCCGAGCTCCGACTCGCCACCGTGGTCCGGGCGCCCGGCGAAGAACCTGCGCCGGCGCAGCACGGGGTGCTCGCGGCGAAGGCGCACGGCGTGGCGGGTGAAGTCCAGCAACGAGGTCTGGTTCCGGTCGAGGTCCCAGTCGATCCAGGTGAGCTCGTTGTCCTGGCAGTAGCCGTTGTTGTTGCCGAGCTGGGTGCGTCCGAGCTCGTCGCCGTGGCTCAGCATCGGGACGCCCTGGGAGAGCAGCAGCGTGGTGAGGAAGTTGCGCCGCTGGCGCCGTCGCAGGGTCTGCACGGCGCGATCGGTCGTGGGGCCCTCGGTGCCGCAGTTCCAGGAACGGTTGTGGCTCTCGCCGTCGGCGTTGCCCTCGCCGTTCGCCTGGTTGTGCTTCTCGTTGTACGACACCAGGTCGGTGAGGGTGAACCCGTCGTGGGCGGTGACGAAGTTGATCGACGCGATCGGACGGCGACCGGTGTGCTCGTACAGGTCGGCCGAGCCGGACAGCCGGCTGGCGAACTCCGCGAGCGTCGCGGGCTCGCCGCGCCAGAAGTCGCGCACGGTGTCGCGGTAGCGGCCGTTCCACTCGGTCCACAGCGGCGGGAACCCACCGACCTGGTAGCCGCCCTCGCCCAGGTCCCAGGGCTCGGCGATGAGCTTCACCTGGCTGATCACCGGGTCCTGCTGGACCAGGTCGAAGAACGCGCTCAGCCGGTCGACCTCGTGGAACTGACGGGCGAGGGTCGCCGCGAGGTCGAAGCGGAACCCGTCGACGTGCATCTCGTTGACCCAGTACCGCATCGAGTCCATCAGCAGCTGGAGCACGTGAGGGTGCCGCATCAGGAGCGAGTTACCGGTGCCGGTCGTGTCGTAGTAGTGCACGGGGTCGTCGTCGACGAGCCGGTAGTAGGCGGCGTTGTCCAGGCCGCGGAAGCAGAGGGTCGGGCCGAGGTGGTTGCCCTCGGCGGTGTGGTTGTAGACGACGTCGAGGATCACCTCGATGTCGGCCTCGTGCAGGGTCTTGACCATCTGCTTGAACTCCTGGACCTGCCCGCCCGGGACGGTCGAGGAGGAGTAGCCGTTGTGCGGCGCGAAGAAGCCGATCGTGTTGTAGCCCCAGTAGTTCGACAGACCCTTGTCCTGCAGGGTCGGGTCGTTGACGAACTGGTGGACGGGCATGAGCTCGACGGCCGTGATGCCGAGCTCGACGAGGTGGTCGACGACGGCCGGGTGCCCCAGGCCGGCGTAGGAGCCGCGGAGCCGTTCGGGGACGTCGGGGTGCAGCGCGGAGAGGCCCTTGACGTGCGCCTCGTAGATCACGGTCTCGTGGTAGCCGTGGTTCGGCGGGCGGTCGTGGCCCCAGTCGAAGTACGGGTTGACCACGACCGAGGTCATGGTGTGCCCGGCCGAGTCCTCGGCGTTCAGCGAGTCGGGGTCGCCGAAGTCGTAGGAGTAGAGCGCCTGGTCCCCGTCGACCTGTCCGTCGATCGCCTTGGCGTAGGGGTCGAGGAGGAGCTTCGCGGGGTTGCAGCGATGGCCGTGCTCGGGCTCGTACGGCCCGTGCACACGGAAGCCGTAGCGCTGCCCGGGGTGCATGTCGGGGACGTAGCCGTGCCAGACGAAGGCGTCGACCTCGGGCAGGTCGACGCGGGTCTCGGCGCCGTCGGCGTCGAAGAGGCACAGCTCGATGCGCTCGGCGACCTCGGAGAACACCGCGACGTTGGTGCCGCTGCCGTCGAAGGTGGCACCCAGCGGGTACGGCCGACCGGGCCAGATCTGCATGCGACAACCTTGCCAGCAGTCCCGGCCGAGCGCCCGGCCGATCGTGCGCCGAGTCGGCGGACCCGGTCCGGCCGGGCCCTGCGCGTCACTCAGTTGGTGACGATCGTGCCGCCCTGCTGGGCCCAGTCGGTGATCCCGCCGTCGAGGTGGGCGAGGTCGGTGAAGCCCTCGTCGGCCATGATCCCCATCGCCATGCCGGAGCGGTTGCCCGTCCGGCAGTAGAGCGCGTAGGGAGCCGTGTGGTCGAGCTTGGCCACCTGGTCGGCGAAGTCGGCCGCCTCGACGTCGATGTTGATCGCTCCCGGCAGGTGGCCGGAGGCGTACTCCTCGGGAGTGCGCACGTCGATGGTGACCACGCCGTCGGTGGCGACGCGCTTGGCGAAGTCGACCACGGAGAGGGTGGCGGCGGAGGTGGACTGGCTGGTGCCCTCGGCCGAGGACGAGCAGCCGGCGGCGGACACGGCGATGGCGACGCCGAAGGCGGCTGCGGCCACACCGCGCAGGAGACGGGAACGCTGGGTCATGGCGAGGAGTATATACCCCCGGGGGTATAGGTGCCGGGGTCGCGACGGCGACCCCGGCACCGGGCGGTCAGATGAAGAGCAGCTGTGCGCCGGCCGTCATCTCGATGAAGTCGGACGCACTGATGATGCCCTCGACGTCGTCCCGGAGGTCGGCGTCGGTCAGCTTGTTCATGTCCGCCGACAGGCGGCAGGCCCACAGGTGGCCCCCGGACGCCACGATCTGGTCGAGGAAGTCCGGCACCGTCGGGATCTCGAGGTCGTCCATCGCCTTCTTCATCTGCTTCGTCGCCATGCCGGTCATCCCGGGCAGGGGCGTCAGGCCCATCGGCATGTGGGTCGCGGTGTTGCCGACCGGCGTGAACTTCAGGTCGTGCATCCGCGACTTGGTGATGATGTCGAAGCCCCAGAAGGTGAAGAACAGGTGGGTCTCGACGCCCTCTCCGAGCGCGGCGTTGCCCAGGATCAGACCCGGGTACGCCATGTCGAGGTTGCCCTTGGAGCAGATGATGGCGAGCTTGCGGTCCGACTCCTCGTCGTCACCGAACGACGGGATCACGGGCTGGTCGGTCATGGGGTTGTCCTTCCGCGGAGTGGGTGGGGGTCAGACACAGCCCTTGGGCTTCGGCAGCCCGGCGATGTAGGCCATCTTCTTGGCGGGCTTCTTGGGGAAGAGGGCGAACTGCTCCTTGGTCGGCACGCCGCCGACGGTCTGCACGCGGCGCGTGGTGGCGGTCTCGCCCTGCTGCGCGAAGTCCTCGCGCAGGAACTTCAGGAGCCGCCAGTGCGCCTCGGTGAGCTCGATGCCGATGTTCCCGGCGAGGACGTTCGCGATCCCCTCGTCCCATTCCGAGGGTTCGGTCATGAACCCCTCGGCATCGATGTGGACTTCCTTGCCGTTGATGGTGGTGGTGGGCATGTCCCCTCCTCGGGTGGTGGGCCGCAGGTCCTCCGGCGGCGTGTGTCGTCAGAACGTGGGGATGGGTGGCGCGTCGTCGTGGGGCTCGGCCTCGACGTCCGCAGCGGGCACCTTGCCCGCCATCGACATCCGGATGGGCACCGGCAGGTGACGGCCCGGCATCAGGATGTGCCAGTAGATGTAGCGGAACGCGAGCTTGCCGAGGTGGTTGAGCCGGGTCTCCTTGAGCAGGCTCAGCGGGCCGACCTTCGCGTACGGGTAGACGCCGGTCAGCGGCTCGGTGTCGTAGTTGAAGTCGATCAGCAGCGCCTTGCCGTGCCCGGACTCGATGAAGCAGTTCGCGTGCCCGTCGAACAGGTGGGTCATCGGCCTGCCCTGGATGTGCGCGAGGAAGTTCGGCACGAAGCCGTCCACGGCGAAGTGCGCGACCGCGCCCGCCTTGGACGCCGGGATGTTCGTCGCGTCGCCGACCGCGAACACCCGGTCGGAGAAGTCCGAGAGCAGGGTCTGCTTGTCGACCGGCACGTAGTTGAGGTCGTCGCCGAACCCGGATCGACCGACGAAGTCCGCGCCCATGTTCAGCGGGATCGTGACCAGCAGGTCGAACGGGATCTCGCGCTCGTCGTACGAGACCAGCAGGCCCTCCTCGCCGTCCACGTGCTCGACCACGAAGTCGGGCTCGAGCTGCACCCCCTTGTGGGCGAGCGCGTCGCCGAAGGCCCGCGCAGAGACCGGCTTGGTGAAGGCGCCCGGCAGCGGCGTGACGTAGGAGATCTCGACCTTGTCCCGGATGCCGCGCTCGGAGAAGTACGAGTCCGCGAGGAAGGCGAACTCGAGCGGCGCGACGGGGCACTTGATCGGCATCTCGGTGATGTGGACCACCAGGCGGCCCCCGGTGAAGCCGTCGAGAGCGCGGCGCAGGGCCATCGCGCCGTCGTACGTGTAGTACTCGTGCACGTTCTTGCCCATCGCCTCGGCCATGCCGGGCGTCTGGTCGGGGCGCGGTGTGGTGCCGGTGGCGATCACCAGGTAGTCGTAGTCGAGCGTCCGGCCGTCGGTGAGGTGCACCGTCCGGGCGTCGACGTCGACCCGGTCGACGGACGCGCGCACGAGGTCCACGTCCTTGCGCAGGACGTGCGTCATCGGCTTGACGACGTCCTTCGGCTGGTAGGTGCCGAACGGCAGGAACAGGTAGCCGGGTTGGTAGTGGTGCAGCTCGGACGGATCGACCACGGTGATCGACCACTCGGGGCCGAGCTTCGGCCGCAGCTTGTTCACGACCATGGTGCCGGCGGTCCCGGCGCCCAGGACGACGAGTGATGGCACGGTGACTCCTTCGTCAGGTCCATCCAGCCGGCCCGGATCGGGTCGGTACGGCCAAGGTTAGGTAATGGCGCGGGCCCGCACCAGGACGTTCGTCATACCCCGCCAGGTATACGGACGAAGGTCCCGGATCGGCACGCGCGCCGGCTCCGGGCGCCCGGGTCGTGCGGGGTCGCTAGCGTGGTCGGCGTGAGAGTGATCGCACACCGCGGCGCCAGTGCGAGCTGGCCCGAGCACACCAGGGCGGCCTACCTCCAAGCGCTGTCGGACGGCGCGGACGGCCTCGAGTGCGACGTCCACCTGACGGCGGACGGCGTCGCGGTCTGCTGGCACGACGACACGGTCGATCGCACCAGCGACGGCACGGGACCGGTGCACGCGCACACCCTGGCCGAGCTCCGCGCGCTCGACGTGCTGCGCGGCGCGGTGCCGCCTCCGGCCTGGGGTGGTCCGCGCGACCAGGTGCTCACCCTCGCCGAGCTCGTCGGGCTCGCGCTCGACGCCGGGCGGCCGGTGACCCTCGTGATCGAGCTCAAGCACCCCGCGCCCTACGGGTTCGCCGCCGAGCGCGCGGTGCTCGACATCCTGGCCGACGCGGGCTTCCACGACGGTCGGCTGGGCTCGGACGGGCGCGTCACCGTGAGCCTGATGAGCTTCCATCCCGGCGCCCTGCGTGAGCTGGCCCGGCTCGGCGCGCCGGCGCACTGCCTCATGCCGCTGCTGGACGCGGCCGAGGTCGCCGAGCTCGTGGCGCACGGTGTCGATGCGGGCGTGGCGGCCGCCCTGGTCGGGGACGCGGTCGCGCTGGCGGACGAGGTGGGCGGGGTGGGGCCGTCGGTGGCCTACCTCGCGGCGCACCCCGACCGGGTCACGCGGTGGGTCGCGGCCGGGCGGGTGGTGCGGGTGTGGACCGTGTCGACCGCGGCGGACGTCGAGGCGTGCCTGGCGCTCGGCGTCACGGAGGTCACGACGGACGACCCGGCGCGGACGGCCGGTCTTCTTCGCTGAGGGCCGAGGCACGCAGCCCGGCCCGGGCGGCCTGCTCCTCGCGGTCGGCCGCCACCGTCGCGTCGTCCGCGTGGTCCAGCACGGCGGCGAGCCAGGCCAGGACGGCGTCGAGGTAGATCGCCCGGGGCCGCGGCGCCGACAGCGCGAGGTCGTGCACCGCACCGGGCACCCTGAGCAGGGTCACCTCGGTGCCGAGGCGCAACGCACGGTCGACGATCTGCTCGACGTCGAGCACGGTGTCCTGCGCGTCGAGCGCGGGGTTGTCGAGCGTGTTCGGGCCGCTCTCGGTCGACGTCGCCACCAGCACCGGTGCGGCGATCTCGAGCCCGCGGGCCAGCCGTGACTGACCGCGCCGGACGGCGCGCAGCCAGCTCGCCCGGACCGGGAACCCGCCGGGTGGCTTGAGGTCGAGGTCGTAGTCCCAGCGGCCGCCGTGGTCCACGTGCAGGTGCCACGAGTAGGCCGAGGGGCCGTCCACGACGACCTGCCGCGGGTCCACCGGGGCCACGTCGAGGATCCGGGTGGACACCACCCGGTGGAACCAGCCGGCGTTGAGGTCGAACCACGGGCTGTTGAGCACCAACGCGTCCACGACCCTCGCGTGTCGCAGGCTGTGCGCCCACAGGCTCGCCACCAGGCCTCCCGTGGAGTGCCCCATCACGACCAGCCGGTCGTGGCCGAGCTCGCCCCGCAGCAGCCGGGCGGCGATGGTCAGCTCCTCGGCGTACTCGGTGAGGTCGGTGCACCAGTGGGGGGTCTGGCCGGCACGCATGGACCGTCCGCACCGGCGAAGGTCCAGCGCGTACAGCTGGTACCCCTCGCCGGCCAGGGCGTCGGCGACATGGGTGTGGAAGAAGTAGTCGTTGAACCCGTGCACGTAGAGCACGGCCGGTCGCTGCGCGGTGCGGCCCGCGGCGAGGTGGCGGGCGATCTCCGGTTCGCCCGGGTCGCGCCGGACGAGGGTGGCGACGAGTGGTCCCTCGTCGTCCTCGCCGAGGTCGATCGTGGCCTGCTGCCACCCGGGCAGCAGGTCGGGGCGCCAGTCGCTCAGTCGGTCCACGTGGCGCGCTCGGGGTGGACGGGCAGCAGCAGGGCGAGTCCGAGGGCCAGGACCAGCATGATCCCGATGATGCCCCAGTACTGCGCGCCGCCGATCAGGATGAAGGCGGCGAAGCCCACCTGGGCCAGGAAGCTCGCTGCGCGGCCGGTGGTGGCGTAGAGGCCGAACACCTCGCTCTCGCGGCCGGGCGGGATCACCCGGGACAGCAGCGTGCGGCTGGCCGACTGCGCGGGCCCGACGAAGATCGTCAGCACGAGGCCGAAGACCCAGAAGACGGTCGGACCGCCCGCGTGGCCGAAGAAGACGGCCATGCCTGCCACGATCAGGCCGATCAGCGACGTCACGACCACGGCCTTGGGGCCGAACCGGTCGTCGAACCACCCCGAGGCGATGGTCGCGAGCCCGGCCACCACGTTCGCCGCGATCCCGAACATGATCACCTGCGAGCTGGAGAAGCCGAAGGTGCCGGCCGCGATGATCGCGCCGAACGTGAAGACCCCGGCGAGGCCGTCCCGGTAGATGGCGCTGGCGACGAGGAAGTACACGGTGTGCCGCGCCTCGCGCCACAGGCGTGCGACGTCCCGGAAGAGCCCCCGGTAGGACGCGATCAGCCCACCGTCGCCCCGGCCCCCGGTGGCGGGGGCGGCCGGGACCGCGACCAGCACCGGGATCGCGAACAGGCCGAACCAGGCCGCGGCCACCAGCATCGAGACCCGCACGTTCAGGCCGTCCGCGCTGGTCACGCCGAACAGGCCGACCTCCGGGTCGATGAACGCGAAGAACAGCACGAGCAGCAGGACGATCCCGCCGAGGTACCCGGCCCCCCAGCCGAAGCCACTGACCTTGCCGACGTTCGCGGGCGTGGAGACCTGCGACAGGGTCGCGTTGTAGTTCACCGCGGCGAGCTCGAAGAAGATGTTGCCGGCGGCGAGCAGACCGATCCCGAGCAGGACGTAGAAGTCGAGGCTGCCGGGCGCGGGCCGGACGAAGTACATCGCCGCGCTCAGCGCGACCACGATCATGGTGTGCACGCCGAGCCAGAAACGGCGACGCCCGGTCGCGTCCGCGCGGGCGCCCATGACCGGGGCGAGCAGTGCGATCGTGAACCCGGCGATGCCGAGGCCCCACCCGAGCCACGAGGAGTGGGCGGCGATCGCCGAGTCGAGCGCCTGCGCCGCGGCCGACCCGTCCGGTGCGCCGTCGGCGGCGGACACCACGTCGGGATCCACGAAGGACGTGCCGGTCAGGTACACGGTGAACACGAACGTCGTGATCACGGCGTTGAAGGCGGCCGACCCCCAGTCCCACAGCGCCCAGGACACGATGCGACGCCGGCGCACAGGAGCGGGCAGCGCATCGAGCGCGGACGGCCCGGCCGCAGGGGACGCGGCGGGCGCTGCGCCCTGGGCAGCGGGCCCCTCGGTCAGGTCGGGGCGGGGGTCAGGCGTCGGAGAACCCTGGGGGGCGCCGGTGTCCATCGCGGCATCGTATTGCCAGGCGGTGTGCAGCAGGCGGATGCGCGGCGGTGCGCGGGTGGACGGCGGGTGACGTGCCGGGGAACGCTGCCGCGGGCAGGGGCGGGGAACGCTCCGGCGGCCACCCGTGTCGGTGGCGGGGGAGAGCATGGCTCCATGGCGGCACACGACCGACCGGCGTTCCGGCGCAGCCTCGCGATCGAGGGCTGGTCGACCGACTCCACGTGGGGCTACGACGAGGTCTTCGAGTGCTACTGGGCGGAGCTGCGCGGGCCGTCCGGCGGGCACCGCATCGGGCCCGAGGGGCTGCTCGTCACCCTCGGTGCCTTGTCCGGGGCGGTGGCGCGGGTCGTGGGCTGCGCGCAGGACGAGGCCTACCTGGCGCTGACGGCCTGATCCGTCGGGGCGGACGGTCCCTGGTGGCTGGGACCTTCGGAGCCTGAGGTTTGCCTTACCTCACCCTAGGATGACCGCATGCAGCTGCGGACCTGCCCGCCGGGTGTCGAGGTCGAGGTCGTCTCGCTCGGCCTGCACGAGGCCGCCCTGCTGCGTGCCGGCGAGCTGGGTCTGCGGGTCGGCTCGACGCTCCGGGTGCTGCACCGCGGGCCGCTCGGTGCGCGGGTGATCGCGCTCGGTGGGGCCCGGCTGGCGATCGACGGGGGGACCGCCGCCGGCGTCGAGGTCCGCTCCCTCTCGTGAGCAGCGCGACCACGCGCCTGGCGGCGGTGCTGCTCGTCGGCAACCCGAACGCCGGCAAGTCCACGCTGTTCTCCCGGATGACCGGGACCCGCGCCCGGGTCGTCAACGCGCCCGGCACCACGGTCGAGATGCAGCGGGGCGTCTGGCGCCGGCCCGGCATGGTCCGCGACGTCCTCGACCTGCCCGGCACCTACAGCCTGATCGCGCGCTCCCCGGACGAGGACGTGGTGGTCGACGCGCTCGCCGACCGGGACGCGATCGCGGTCGTCGTCCTGGACGCGGCGGCGCTGTCCCGCTCGTTGTACCTGCTCGCGCAGGTCGCCCGCACGGGGCGGCCCGTGGTGGTCGCCGTGACGATGCTCGACGTCGCCCGTGAGCACGGCACCGCAGTGGACCTCGACGTGATGGCGGACCTGCTCGGGGTGCCCGTCGTCGGGGTCGACCCGCGCACCGGCGCCGGTCTGGCCGAGCTTGCCGAGGCGTTGCCGGGCGCCGGGCACGTGCGTGGCGTCGCTGCGTCCGACGTGAGCGGGGACGGCGAGCTCACGGCCCGGCTCGCCGAGGCGCAGGAGCTGTTCGGCTGGGTCGAGCAGATCGGTGCGAGCCTGCTGCCGCAGCCCACGCCGCGGGTCACCCGCACCGACCGGGTCGACCGGGTGCTGCTCAACCCGTGGATCGGTCTGCCGGTGTTCCTGCTCGTGCTGTGGGCGCTGTTCGAGCTGACCACGAGCGTGGCGGGTCCGGTCATCGACCTGGTGAGCCGGGTGGTGACCGGTCCGGTCGCGACGGTCGCCGCGAGCTGGCTCGGCGGGTTCACGCCGGACTGGGTCGTCGGTCTCCTGGTCGACGGCGTGCTGGTCGGTCTCGGCGTCGTCGCCACCTTCCTGCCCGTGATGGCGATCACCTACCTGGCCCTCGCGGTGATCGAGGACAGCGGCTACCTGGCCCGGGCCGCGTACCTGGCCGATCACGCGATGCGGGTCGTCGGGCTGGACGGTCGCGCGATCCTCCCGCTCGTGCTCGGCTTCGGCTGCAACGTCCCGGCGCTTGCCGCGACCCGGACGCTGCCGGGCATCAAGCACCGGCTCTTCACCGCGCTGCTCGTCCCGTGGACGTCCTGCACCGCTCGCCTGACGGTCTACGTGGTGCTCGCCGAGGTCGTGCTCCCGCAGCACGCCGGTCTCGTCGTGTTCGGGATGTACGTGCTGAGCGTCGCGCTCGTGCTGGTCGGCGGGGCGGCGCTGCGGCTGACGACCTTCCGGGAGATGCGGGCCGAGCCGCTCGTGCTCGTGCTGCCGCCCTACCAGCGTCCCCGCCTGCGCCCGATGCTCGCCACCGTGTGGGCGCGGGTGTGGGCCTTCGCGACCGGTGCGGGCAAGGTGGTCGTGGCGGCGCTGGTGATCGTGTGGGCGCTGCTGGCGATCCCTGCACCGGGCCACCAGGGCGGGGACTCACCGCAGGACAGCCTGTACGGGTGGGCCGCCGAGTCGGTCGCCCCGGTCTTCGGCCCCGCCGGGTTCGACGACTGGCACGTGGTCTCGGCTCTCGCCGGGGGCTTCGTGGCCAAGGAGGTCGTGGTCGGCCAGCTCGCACAGTCCTACGCGGTCGACGCCCAGGCCGAGCCGCGCGGGCTGGTCAGTGCGATCGAGTCGACCCTGGACGCCACGTCCGGCGGCCACCCGCAGGCGGCCGGTCTCGCGCTGATGGTCTTCGTGCTCGGCTACACCCCGTGCGTGGCGACGATCGCCGAGCAGCGGCGGATCCTCGGGACCCGATGGACCGTGGTCGCCGTCGGCGTGCAGCTGGTCGCGGCGTGGACGCTCGCGGTCGTGGTGTTCCAGCTCGGGCGGCTCGTCCCGTGAGCCCGCGCGCGGACCTGCAGGCGGTGGCGGCGCTGGTCGCGGCGGGCAGCACGACCGGGAGCATCGCCGCCCGCCTCGGGATCGCGCCCGACCTCGCCGCGACCATGGTCGACGAGCTCGCGCGGATGGGCCTCGTCGAGGTCACCCCGACCGGGGTCCGGCACGAGCCGTGCACGTCGTGCGCGCCGTCGGCCGCGTGCCGCGGCTGTCCGCTCCAGGCGGGAGCGGTCTCAGGATCCGGGACCTCGGGCGAACGGCCGCGCGTGCCGGTCATCGTGCGTCATTCCAGGTGAGTGTCGCGGTCACAGGGTTTCGTGACAGGCTGAGAGGGTGAATTCGCACATTCGGGACGTGCGAAACGCTCAAGCCGGGAAGATCGACGGTCGATGACGTCGAGGCACGGGGCGGACTGTGACACGGGAGGCGCACATGCAGGAGGGACGGACGGTAGCGCTGACGCGTGCCGTGCGCCTGCTCGCGCCCGTGCCGTGGGTCGTGATCGTCCTCGGGGTGATCGTGTACGCGTTCGTCCCCGGCGGGCCGGACGACCCCCCGGCCAGGATGACCGTGCTCGCCACGCTCACCGGCTTCTTCGTGGCGGTCGTCCTCCGGCTCGCCCTGGTCGCTGCGCTCGAGCCGGGGCGCCGGCTCGCGGTCCTGACCCTCACGGGTTCGATCCTGCTGTGGGCGCTCGGGTCCGCGACCGTCAATGCCGAGCAGACCATCGAGTCGGTCGCGTTCCCCGCTCCCGGCGAGATCGGGTGCGTGCTCGCGTACGTGGGTCTCGCCGCGTTCCTCATCGTCGACGCCCGTCGGGGCGTCTCGCTGTCCGTGGGCCTCGAGGCCGTGGTGGTCTGGGGCGCGGCCGTCTGCCTGTCGGCGTTCGTCCTGGTGCTCCCGGTCGCGCGGGAGTTCACCGACAGCCTCCTGGCGCTGCTGGTCGCGGTGCTGTTCCCGCTGATCAACCTCATGCTCGCGGCGGTCGTGCTGAGCCAGATCATGCTGCGCGCGCGGGCGCGCACGCTGCGGTCGGCGATGCTGGCGGTCGGCTTCATCCTCATCGCCGCGGCCGACTCGAGCTTCCTGCTCAGCCTCAGCGCGAGCGGCGTCTACACCACCAGCGTGCTCCTCGCGGTGGTGTGGGGCATCGGGTTCGGCCTGATCGCCGAGGCGGCGTCGCGCCGACCGGTCGACATCCTCGTCCCGCGCCGCACGGGCTCGGCCACCGTGCTCCTGGTCGCCGCCACGCTCGCGATCGTCGTCCTCGTCCTCGCCCCGTCGGACGCGGTCGGCTGGATCGTCCGGCTGCCCGCAGCCGTGACCCTCGCGGCGACCGGGTGGCGGCTCACGCTCGCGCTGCGCGAGGCGCGCGGGGCCGCCGAGGCCATGCGGCTGTCGCTGACCGACGAGCTGACCGGGTTGCCCAACCGGCGCTCGGTGACCGCGGCGACGGACCACGCGATCCAGCATCACGGCCCCGTGTCGGTGCTGCTGCTGGACCTCGACTCGTTCAAGGACATCAACGACTCGCTCGGCCACTCCATCGGTGACGAGGTCCTGATCAGCCTCGCCGAGCGGATGCGCGCGGTCGCGGCGCCCGGCACGACGGTCGCCCGGCTCGGCGGCGACGAGTTCGCGCTCGTGGTGCCGAGCGAGGACGACCTCGAGCTCTTCGAGGTCGCGCAGTCGATCCGCGCGGCGCTGCGCCAGCCGCTGAGGGTCGAGGGCATCGACCTGTCGCTGGACGCCTCGGTCGGCATCGCGGTGCGCGAGGACAGCGACACCTCGGCGATCGAGATGCTCCGGCGTGCGGACGTCGCGATGTACGAGGCGAAGCAGTCCCGCGCGGGTGTGCTGCTCTTCGACCGGGCGCAGGACGGGATGTCGCACCTCAGGCTGCTGCGCGGCGAGGCGCTGCGCGCGGCGATCGCGGACGGACAGCTGCTGGCCTGGTACCAGCCGCAGGTCGACGCACGCACGCGGCAGGTCGTCGCCATGGAGGCCCTCGTCCGCTGGTGGCACCCGACCGAGGGTCTGCTCCCGCCGATCGCGTTCCTCCCCGACGCCCGCCGTGCCGGCCTCATGCCTGCGCTGACCGAGGCCCTGATGCTCCAGGTGATCAAGGACGCGGCGCGGTGGCGCGCCGAGGGCCTCACGTTCCGGGTCGCGATGAACTGGGCGCCCCCCGAGCTCGTGAGCGGTCAGCTGCTGCCGAAGCTGTTCACCGCGCTGGAGCGCGCCGGACTGCCGGCCGACTCGCTGCTCGTCGAGGTCACCGAGGACTCGTTCCTCGCGGACCCCGAGCGGGCGCGGATGGTGCTCCACGAGCTGCGCGCGCACGGTGTGCAGGTCGCGATCGACGACTACGGCAGCGGGTTCTCGTCGCTCGCCTACCTGCGCGACCTGCCGGTCCAGGAGCTCAAGATGGACCGGGCGTTCGTGGCCCCGGTCGCGAGCGACGAGCGCAGCCGGATGATCGTGCAGACGACGACCCAGATGGCCCGGGCGCTCGGCCTGCGGTTCGTGGCCGAGGGCGTCGAGGACGCCATCGCGGTCGGCGAGCTCGTGCCGCTCGGCGTCGACGTGCTGCAGGGCTACCACATCGCGCGTCCGATGCCGCCGGACGCGGTGGGCCCGTGGGTGCGGCACTGGACCGAGCTGCACCTGTCCACCCGGCTCTCCTGAGAGCCGACGGAGCGCAGCACCCCGCCGCTGGTGGATCCGCGGGCGGCCCGCTCAGACGGTCGCGAGCATCCCGGGGGAGAGCCAGCTCGACGGGATCGGGTCGGGCCGGGAGATCACCAGGAACTCCTCGTCCGTCGGGACCGCGACACCGTCGAGGCCGTTGCCGAGGGTGACCAACGCGAACGAGTCGGGGTAGTCCCGGCGCTGCAGGCCGACCATCGTGGCCATGTTCGCGAACACGGGCACCGAGGACTCCGAGCCGAGGTAGTACCCCGGCCGGGTTCCGGGCAAGGTCCGGGTGACGTAGCCGACCTGGTCGAGCAGCCGTCGGACCCGGGCGTCGAGGATGGCGACGAAGGCGCTCATCGCATTGACTCGCGCCACCGTCCCGAAGCCGTGGTACAGGGTCATCGCGTTACGGATCTGGCTGGCGGCCTGCTGGCGTCGGCTGGTCAGCGTGGCGATCTCCCAGGTCGACGCGAGATCCAGGGCGGCGGCCGCGGCGACCCGTGCTCCGTCCACCTGCCATGGCTCGCGCGCGACGTCGTTGAGCGTCTTGAGCCCGGCCGAACCGCCGGGGACCAGCAGCCGCATCGCGGCGACGACGTCACCGAGCGCGTCGGTGACGGCCAGGAAGACGGAGGCGTCCTCGTACGGGCCGTACTCGTCGTCGAGCTCTGCTCGGGTGTTGCCGTACCACCGCAGGAAGACGTCGGCCTCACAGTCCTTGGCCGCCTCGAGCAGGTCGCCCGTCGGGTTGACGTGCAGGCGCGCGTCGACCGACATCAGAACTCCTTGTACTCGATGGTCGTGGCGTCGAACCACTCGCGGGTGAGGTCCACGACGGTCTGGGCGGAGAACGGCTTGCAGGCGTAGACGTCCACCGAGAAGAAGAGCCGCGGCTCGTCCCAGGCGTAGAAGTGGGCTCCGGAGGTCTCCCAGTGGATCCAGCCGGCCCAGCCGTAGAGCGGGGACTGATGGGTGACCGGCTCGATCAGCTCGACCATGTCGATGGCCTTGGAGAGCTGCGAGAGGTACCCCTTGATCGACTCCGCGTCGATCGACTCGGTCACGAGCCCTTCGACGACCATCCGCTGCCGGTAGATCTCCGGGGCCAGATCGATCACGGTCGCGTCTCCAGTCATCGTTCGCATGACAGGTCGGCCGCGGGGGCAGTCGACAAGCCGCAGTATGGACGTTTCGTACTGACAGTAACGGGACGTTAGGCCGTGGCGACAGATCGTTTCAGTCACAGGCGTGTGACGCTGAGCACAGGTGCATCACGCGAAGATCGACTGTGCGAGGTGCTCGCCGGGCCCGGGCCCGGGCGGGACGAGGAACACGGCGGACCCGATCGGGGTGGTCCACTGGTTGAGCAGGTCCATCTCGGCGAGCCTGCGCTGCACGGGCAGGAACTGCTCGACCACGTCCCGCTGGAAGGTGACGAACACCAGGCCGGACCGCTCCGCCGCGGGCTGGTCCGGATCGTCGAACGAGTACGGCCGGCGCAGGAATCGCTCGCGCGGGCCGGAGGCGGCGGCGCGGCGGATGTGGGCCGCGGTGTCGATCACGGGCAGTCCGAGCGCGTCCGTCGCGGTCAGGTCCGGGGCGTCGTGCTCGTCGGTGCCGGTCAGCGGTGCGCCGTTGTCCAGCCGCCGGCCGATCGTGAACTCGCGGCCGGTGCGGTCCACCTTGTCCCAGCCGTCCAGGTCCATGGCGATGCGTCGCACCACCATCGAGGTCGCTCCGACCAGCCAGGGCTCCGCGTCGCTGCCGAACCACACGAGGTCCGGCTGGAGCACGGGGTCGGGGTTCGCGGTCCCGTCCACCTGGCCCATCAGGTTGCGCATCGTGGTGCCCGACGGCCGGGTCCCGACCGCCTCGCGGAAGCCACGCTGGGTCCAGCGCGGCACGACGAACGTCGTCGCTCCCTTGGTGAGCACCCGCAGTGCATGGGTCACGGCCATGAGGTCGTCGGCGGCGACCTGCAGCACGAGATCGCCGCCGGACCAGCCTTCCTGGAGGTGGTCCACGGCGAGGTCCGGCAGAGGTGCGAGCCACGAGGGACGACGGTCCTCGGCCCCGGCCGCGGTGAAGAACCCCTCGCCGAGGCCCAGCGTCACGGTGAGGCGGGCCGGTGCGGTCGCGAGCTCCGGCTCGGTGTCGGCGAGCGGCGGTCGGCCACCCATCAGGCGCTCGATGTCATCGGTCCAGATCCGCATGAGGCGCACCAGTGCGTCGCGGTCGGTCCCGGGCAGCAGGTCGAACGCGGTCCAGGCCGCGAACGCCTGCGGTGCGGTGGACACGCCGGCCTGCCGGGCGCCGCGGAAGGACTCGGTGGCCGTCCCGACGGCGTCGTCGGCCGGCTGCGGCGCGACGGTGTGGTCCCAGACGGTCCGGCCCCCCAGGGCGAGGGCCGCGCCGCCGACGGCGACGGCCCCGCCCTGGAGGAAGGTCCGGCGATCGACGGTCACGAGTCCGTGGCTCCGTCGGTGCTCATGTCCGTGGCTCCGTCGGTGCTCATGTCGGTGCTCATGTCGCCGTTCGTGTCGGAGCCCTCGTAGTTCTCGTCGGCGCCGGTGAAGGTCCGCACCGCGGCGTCGAACGTGTAGGTCTCGCCGTCCGAGGTCGTCAGCGTGACCGTCACCTCGTCGCCAGGCTGCAGCGCCGTGGTGAGGTCCATGAACATGATGTGGTCGCCACCAGGTGCGAGCTCGTGGGTGCCGTGCGCGGGCACGACGAACCCACCCTCCTTCGGGCGCATGACCATCTCACCGGCGTCGTTCATCGCCATCTCGTGCAGCTCCATGCGCGCGACGTCGCTGCTCGCGGCGGTGATCGTGATGTCGTTGTCGGTGTCGTTGACGAGCATGCCGAACGCTCCGGTCATACCGGAGTCGGCGGCCTTGACCCAGGCGTCGGTGACGGTGAGCCCGTCGGTGCCGCCCGGGGTCGAGCCACAGGCGGCGAGGGTCGCCACGAGGGCGACGAGCGGCGCCAGGGCGGCGCGGCGGAGGAATGTCATGAGGATCTCCTTCGGAACGCCCACGCGGCCAGCAGCCCGACGAGAGCCGCACCGAGCACGGCGGCCCCGATCGGCAGCCACGGGACGTCAGTGGTGCCCGAGGATGCGTCGGAGGAGGTCGCAGGAGTGCTCGACGGTGTGGCGGAGGCCGCGGGTTGGGCGGACGCGGACGGGGTGTCTGTGGTGGCGGGAGGCGCGCTCTCGGTGGTCGCGCCGGACGCGGTGTCGGACGGGGTGCCCGACGGGGAGGTGGCGGGGCCGGTGACCGAGAAGCCGAAGCTGCCCTGCACGGGGTGCCCGTCGCTGGACACCACCCGCCACGTGACGGTGTAGTCGCCGCTGCCGAGGCCCTCCGGCAGCTCGGCGCTCGCCACCGGGCCATCGACCGTCACCGTGGTCGGCACCGAGCCCTCGGGCCCGCTCACCAGGATCGTGGCCGAGATGTCGAGCAGGTCGGCGCTGAACGTCAGCGAGACCTGGTCGGGTGCGGAGTCGAGCACGGCACCGTCCTGCGGATCGGTGGCGACGAGGACGTCGTGAGCGGAAGCCCCCTGGGCGCCGGCCACCACGAGAGCGGTCGCCACGGTGAGCGTGGCGAGCGCAGGGCGCAGGCATGCCAGGGCACGTCGGACGTGCAGCACTGTGGTTCCCTCGGTCGGGTGGGCCGCTACGGCGGCAGGGCAGCGGTGTGCCGGACCGAGCGCGGGGCGTCGGTCAGGCGGCCGTCGGCAGCGGGGGGCCGCGCCGGGCGACCGCGTGCGCGAGGATCCGGACGGTCGGGCGGTCGACGTGCGCGGGGGCGACGGCGCGGGCCTGGCGAGCGCCGGGCTGAGCGATGCCGAGGAGCACCGCGACAGTGCCTGCCCACCACGAGCGGGCGAGCTCGACCGAGCGGTCGGCCGAGACGGCGAGCGACACGGCGAGGACGGTCCCGAGGATGTGCGCGGCGAGCATGGGGAGTGCGGCGCCGGGCGCCGCACCGGTCAGCGCGGTCGCGGACTCGACGCCGTGGTGGGCAGCGACGGAGACGGCCGTGCCGGCGACCGGGTGCAGCCAGCTGAGGGCGAGGTGCACGGCCAGCTGCGCGGCGCCGGTCCACGCGAGAAGGACGGGCGCGGTGAGCCGTCGGCGGGCGATCGGCACCGCAGCGGCGAGCAGCAGCACACCCAGTGCACCGAGCAGCACGGGCGGGGTGAGGTGGCCGCCGCCGACGGCGTGGGCTGCGGCCGACGTCGCCGTGGTCGTGGTCGCCACGGTGGCAGCACGCGCGACGGTCGCGACGCGTCCGTCCGGAGTTCCCACGCGGCCACGGTACCTGTCAGACGGTGTCGCGTGGGACCAAAGCCCTAGTGTGCGTCGGCGGCCGGCCACGTCAGGTGGGGCAGGCGTCCGGTTGGCGGAGGCGTTGCAGGAGCCCGGCCGTGGCGATCGCGACGCCGAACAGCGGCCCGACGGCGGTGCTGAGGAGGATCGCTGCAGGAACGCTCAGCGCGGCGCCCACGGCGCAGGACCCGCACCCGACGTCGAGCGTGCGACCGGAGGTGGGGACGTAGTCGGCGAGGGTCGCCGCACCGAGCACGGCGACGAGCGTGAGCCCGACGACCCCGGCCGGGTCGCCAGGGTGCAGCACACCCCAGCCGATCGCGCCCACCAGGGGAGCGAGCACGGCCCACGCCGCGACCCGCCGAGGGTGCAGCCGCCGGGTCAGCGCGCCGGCGCGCGGCTCGGTACGGATGGGCGCGTCGGTCATCTCAGCTCCTCGAGGGCCTCGAGCCCCCCGGTCGTGTACTCCTGCCAGGCCGGGCCGCCGAGCGAGTCGCGCTGGGCGAGCCAGGCCTCGTGCACCGCACCGAGGACGTCGTGCTCGGTGCCGGGCCCGGACCTGCGCAGCGCACGGCGGACCTGACCGAGGGCCGCCGTGCGACCCTCCCAGTGCTTGGCCCCGCGGTGCTGCTCGCCGATGCGGCACATCGCGACCCCGGCGAGCAGGGCGTCGAGGCGCGCGAGCGCGGCGCCCTCGAGCTGGGCGACGCGCTCGGCGAGGTCAGGCGTGGGAGTGCTCGTGGTCGTGGTCGTGGTCGTGGTCGTGGTCGTGGTCATGGTCCGCGATCTGGCGCCGGACGTCCGCCATGTCGAGGCCCTCGGCCTGGCCGATCAGGTCCTCGAGCGCCGAGGCGGGCAGGGCGCCCGGGTCGGCGTAGAGCAGGATGCCGTCACGGAAGATCATCAGCGTCGGGATCGAGGTGATGCCGAGGCTGCCGGCGAGCTCCTGCTCGGCCTCGGTGTCGACCTTCGCGAAGACGGCGTCCGTGTGCTGCTCGGAGGACGCCTCGAACACCGGGGCGAACCGCCGGCAGGGCGCGCACCACGCGGCCCAGAAGTCGACCAGGACGATCCCGTCCTTGCTGATCGTGTCCTGGAAGGTCTCGGCAGTCAGGTTGACGGTGGCCATGTGTGCTCCTTGCTCCGTGGTCTCGGGATACCCCGGGGGGTATAACGCTAGCGAGTCCTCACTATTCCCGCGGGGGCCGACGGTCCCAGACCGCTCCGGGTACGGCACCCCGAGCGCCACGCGGCAGGGGTTCCTGCGTCACGCGGGCGCATGCGGCCAGACCGGGAGGTCGACCCGGGACGTGTGCACGGCGGTCGCCCGCGTGACCCCGTCGAGCACCGCGAGTCGGACCGCTGTCGCCGCGGCCGCCTGGAGCGCGACGAGCGAGGTGACCCGCGCCGGGCGGTCGGACGGCAGCTCCAGCCGCCCGGTGGCGAGCGCGAAGACGGTGTCGCCGTCGGCGAGCGTGTGAACCGGGTCCAGGGCCCGTGCGAGCCCGTCGTGGGCCGCGGTCGCGGTGCGCGAGACCTCGGACGGGTCGAGCGCGGCGTCCGTGGCGACCACGGCGAGGGTGGTGTTCAGCTCCGTCGTCGCCCACGGTGGCAGGTCGGGGACCGGTGCACCGGGGACGACCGGCGCGCCGGCGGCGTTGACCACGGCGATCGCCCCGACCACCGGCCCTCCGCTGATCCGCACCGACGCGGTGCCGACGCCGCCCTTGAACCGCTGGGCCGCGATCGCGGCGCCCGTGCCGGCACCCACCGTGCCCCGTGCGACCGGCGCGTGCTCGGGGGTCGCGGCGGCCGCCGCCGTGGCGTCGTAGCCCATCTGCTCGTCGGGGTGGTGGCCGAACACCCCGCCGCGACCCAGGTCGAACACGGCGGCGGCCGGGACGATCGGGACCACCTCGCCTGGTCGGTCGGAGACCGGGAACCCGCGCCCGTGCTCGGCGCACCAGCGCTGTGCGCCGTGGGCGCTGACGAGGCCGAAGGCGCTGCCCCCGGTGAGCACTACGGCGTCGACGGTCGGTACCAGGGTGCGTGGGTCGAGCGCGTCGGTCTCGTGCGTACCCGGCCCACCCCCGCGGACATCGACGCCACCGACCGTGCCGGGTGGCGGGAGGACGACGGTCACTCCGGTGAGCCAGCCCTCGTCGCTGCGCTGGGCGTGCCCCACGCGTACACCGGGCACATCGGTGATGCTGCCGTGCGGTGCGTTCTCCATCCCACCACGGTGCCACGTCATCGACCCGCGCGGGAGGCGGACGGGTACGCAGACGGGCAGGCGGACGGGGACGGGACGGGGGAGTCCGTCGGTGCGGGCGCCATGGACGGCGGTGCGTCGCGGCCGGGCGTCGCCTACGCTGTGCGGCGAGGGGAGTACTCCCACGCACCGATCCGGTCAGTACGGCGCACACGCGACCTCGGACGGTGGCCCGACCAGGGTGGAAGAGACCTCGGACCACGTTCCGAGGAAGGACTCTGCTTGATGCTCACCACACCCACGGCACCCGTCGAACCGGCCACGGCTGCCCTCTCCACGATCGGCACCCCGACCCTGTGGGCGGTCACGCTGGGCGCCGTCGCGCTGCTGATCGTGGTCGACTTCCTGCTCACCCGCCGCCCGCACGAGGTCTCGATGCGGGAGGCGACCGGGTGGAGCGTCTTCTACATCGCCCTGCCGCTCGGGTTCGGCGCGTTCCTGTGGGCCCGGTACGGGCAGCAGACCGGAGTCGAGTACCTGACCGGGTACCTGGTGGAGAAGTCGCTCTCGGTCGACAACCTGTTCGTCTTCATGTTGCTGCTGAGCGCGTTCGCCGTGCCGGCGAAGCTCCAGCAACGGGTGCTCCTCTACGGCATCGTCGGCGCGCTGGTGCTCCGCGGTGTCTTCATCGCGATCGGCGCCGCGGCCCTCGCGAACCTCAGCTGGGCGTTCCTCGCGTTCGGGCTCATCCTGCTCGCGACGGGCGTGAAGCTGCTGCGCGACCAGCGCTCCGAGTCGCACGAGGTCGACGTGTCGTCGATGCGGTCGGTGCGCCTGCTCCGTCGCCTCTGGCCGGTCACCGACGACTACCGCGGCACCCGGATGTCGGTCGTGGAGGACGGCCGACGCGCCTTGACGCCGCTCGCGGTCGTGGTGGTCGCGGTGTTCGCGACCGACGTGGTCTTCGCGGTCGACTCGGTCCCGGCGGTCTACGGGATCACCGGCGACCCCTACCTCGTGTTCGCCACGAACGCGTTCGCACTGCTCGGCCTGCGCGCGCTGTACTTCCTGCTGGCCGGCGCCCTGTCCCGGTTGGTGCACCTGGGCTACGGCCTGGCCGCGATCCTCGCGCTGATCGGCGTGAAGCTCGTGCTGCACTGGGCGCACGGCATCTGGCCCGGCGTGCCGACCATCCCGACCCTCGCCTCGCTGGTCGGGGTGCTCGGCATCCTCGCGCTGGTCACCGTCACCAGCCTGCTCGCGACCCGGCGCGAGGCGGACGCGTCCGCGGCCGGGCGGACCGCGGAGGCGACGGACGGCTGAGTGCGGGACGCGGCCGGGATCCGAACCTCGGACCCGGCCGCGAGCCCTGGTCGTGGCGCCGTGGGCGCGGCGCTCCCAGGGTGCGGGGCGGGCATGGGCGCCCTAGCGTCGACTCGATGACCTCGTCCGACCCGCTGACCCTGGCCGACCTCCCGACCTGGAGCACCGTGGTCTCGGGGATCCTGCTCGGCGTCGGGGTGGTGTGCTCCGCGTGGGTCACCCTCGACGTCGTCCGCCACCCGCCGCGGATGCGGGTGATGGCCGTCGTGTGGCCGGTGACGATGCTCTTCGGCGGGCTGCTCTGGCTGTGGTTCTACCTTCGCTGGGGCCGGGCGACCCGCAGGGGCGAGACGCCGATGCGGGTCTCGGTCGCGACCGGGGCGAGCCACTGCGGCGCGGGGTGCGCGCTCGGCGACATGGTGGGGGAGACGCTGCTCGTCCTCGTGCCGGCCCTTGCGACCGCCGTGGGCCTCGGGACGCTGTACTCGGACGATCTCTACGCGCGCTGGATCGTCGACTTCGTCGCCGCGTACCTGTTCGGGATCGCGTTCCAGTACGCCGCCCTGGCGCCGATGCGTGGCGGGCCGCGGCGCGCCGTGCTGTGGCAGGCGGTCAAGGCGGACACGTGGTCGATCACGTCCTGGCAGGTCGGCATGTACGGCGTGATGGGGCTCGCGCAGCTGCTGGTGCTGCCGACCTTGCTCGGCGGTCGGGTCGCCGTGAGCACGCCCCAGTTCTGGGCGGTGATGCAGGTCGCGATGCTGGCGGGGTTCGCGACGGCCTACCCGGTGAACTGGTGGCTCATCCGGCGCGGCGTCAAGGAGGCGATGTGAGTCGACGGGGTGTGACCCCCGATGGTTCGATCGCTGCGTGACCGAAGTCCTCCTGCTCGGAGCCCTGCTCGCCGGCATCGTCGTGCTCACGCCGCTGGCCGATCGCTGGCGGGTCCCGTTCCCCGTGCTCCTGACCATCTTCGGCCTGCTCGTCCCGCTGGTCCCGGGCGTGCCGTCGCTGCGCATCGAGCCCGAGCTGATCCTCCCGGTGGTGCTGCCGCCGCTGCTGTTCGCGGCGACCCAGCGGGCCACGGCCCGCGACTTCCGGGAGAACGCGCGCCCGATCCTCGTCCTCGCCGTCGGTCTGACCACGGTGACGGCCGTGGCGGCGGCCGTGGTCGCGCACCTGATGGGCCTGGCCTGGGGTCCGGCGTTCGTGCTCGGCGCCGTGGTGTCGCCGCCCGACCCGGTCGCGGCGACGGCGGTGGCGCGGCGACTCCGGCTGCCTGGCCGGCTGGTCACCGTGCTCGAGGGCGAGGGCATGTTCAACGACGCCACGGCGCTCGTGCTCTACAAGGTCGCGGTCGCTGCGGTGGTCGTCGGCGGGCTCTCCGGAGCCTCGCTGGGTATCTCGCTCGTGCTCGCGGTGGTCGTCGGCATCGGCGTGGGGCTGGTCGGCGGGGCTCTGGCGCAGGCGGCGCTGGCGCGCCTGCACCTGGCGGCGCCGGAGACCACGGTCACGCTCGCGGTCCCCTTCGGCGTCTACCTGCTGGCCGACCACCTCGAGGGGTCGGGCGTGCTCGCGGTGCTGGTGATGGGCCTGTACCTGCGGACCTTCAGCCACACCGCCATGACGTCGGGCGGATGGCTGCTCGGCCGGGCCGTGTGGCGGTACGCCGACTACATCATCACGAGCCTGGTGTTCGTGTTCATCGGCTTCGAGCTCACGGCGGTCCTCGAGACCGAGCCGTTGAACTCGAGCACGATCGTCCTGGCCCTCGCGGTCGTCGGGACGATCGTCGTGGTGCGGTTCGGGTGGTTGTTCCCTGCGGTGGCCGCGTCACGGCTGCGGCGGCGCCGTCACCCGGAGGAGGCGACGCCGGTCGGCGGCCGGGAGACCGCGGTCACCGCCTGGGCGGGCATGCGCGGCGTGGTCACCGTCGCGACCGCCCTCGCGCTGCCCGCCGTGACGGGCGACGGGTCCGCCTTCCCGGAACGCCGGGTGATCGTCTTCGTCGGCCTGGTGACCGTGCTGATCACACTGGTGGTCCAAGGGCTCACCCTCGCCCCGGTGGTCCGGTGGCTCGGCGTGGGCAGCGACGTGGACGTGACGCTCGAGGCGCGCCGCCTGCGGCGCCGGGCGACCGCGGAGGCGCTCGACATGCTCCGCAGCGACACCTCGGACGTGCCCGAGCGGGTGCACGAGGCCGTGGTGATGCAGTACCGCG
Organism: Actinotalea endophytica; assembly: GCF_025717005.1. Classification (GTDB taxonomy): domain Bacteria; phylum Actinomycetota; class Actinomycetes; order Actinomycetales; family Cellulomonadaceae; genus Actinotalea. The sequence continues at coordinate 21,996 of NZ_JAOVZU010000013.1, read as the reverse complement.
GCTACCTCGCCGCGCAGGACGCCCTCGTGACCGCGCGCCACGGCGACGAGGCGGTGGACGACGACACCGGCGACGAGCAGGCGGTCGACGACCTGCTGCGCCGGGCGGCCGAGGTGGAGCGTGACGTGGTCATCGAGGCGCGGCGACGCGGCGAGGTCAGCCCCGAGGCCGCGGACGAGGTGCTCGACGACGTCGAGAGCCGCGCCGTGCGCGACTCGGGCTGACTCGCGCGGGTGCCGGCTCGGGCGGTCGTCAGGCTCGGCGGGTCCGGAGCCGTAGGCCGATCAGGTAGAGCTCGCACCCCAGGCACACGCCGAACGCCGCGTTCAGGAACGCGGCGACGAACGCGAGGGCAGTGGCGACGACGAGTGCGCCCGGGACCCCGAGCAGCGCGAGGGCGAGTCCGGTGCCCGCGACCAGCAGGCCCACCACCTGGGCGAAGCGGGGCGGCCGAGGATCCTCGCGCTCGGTCGTGGGTCGCAGGCGTGGAGCGACGAGCCGTCGGTAGGCGACGCCGAGCACCGACCGTGCCGGGCCGAGCAGCACGCCGCTGGCGAACAGGAGCACGACGAGCCCGAGCAGGGCGCGACCCGCTGCGCCGTCGCCGAGCAGCAGGACTCCCGCGAGGAGCGCGGACGTCACGGCGGCGCCCGCTCGCGGCCCGCGCGGGTCGATGCCGGCCGCGGGTACGGGCGTCGTGGTCGCGGAGCCGGCGAGCGCGGGGCCAGGCGGCGTGGTCTGGGGTGGCGTGGTCTGGGGTGGCGTGGTCTGAGGTGGCGTGGTCTCAGGCGGCGTGGACATCGAGGGCCTCCGGGTCGAGCAGGGGAGCGAGGACGGTGCGGGCCTGAGCAGCGGTCACGGCCCCCGACGCGCGGCCACGGACCTGTCCGAGCCCGTCGACGACGAGGACGGTCGGAGAGCGTCGCACGTCGTGCCGGGTGAGGAGCTCAGGGTGGTCCTCCGCGCGAAGCTCGACATGGGCCACGCCTGGTGTCGCGTCGGCGACCTCGGTCAGCGTGCGGGCCACGCGCGGGCACACCGCGCACGCCTCGGCGGAGATCTGGACCAACGTGGCGACGCTGCCCACCACCGGGAGGTCGGTCGGGGAGGACGCGGTGGGTGCGGTGAAGCGGCCGTCGCGTCGGCGCAGCGCGAGGCCGACGAGCGTGGCGAGGAGCAAGGCGGTGATCAGCGGGATCATGGGTGTCCTGGGGTCGTCGCGGCAGGGCCGCGGGCGTGCGGGGTCGTGCGAGGGCTGCGCCTCAGCGACACCGACAGGAGGGCGTGGGCGCAGCGCACGACATTCGACGCTCCATCGCTCCTCCTCCCCGGACGTGCCGATCGAGAGTCGATCGGGCTGGCCCGGACGCTAGAGACCCGCCGGGGGCCGTGTCAAATATCCGTCCACGCAGTGGAGCCTCGGCGCGCGTCGTGCGCACCACGGGCCCTAGGTTGGCTCGCGTGACCGCGACGACCGATGTCTCCGGCGCTCGGCGCCGATCCGGCATCGGGTGGCTGCTCGGACCGGCGTTCGTCGCGGCGGTCGCCTACGTCGACCCGGGCAACGTCGCGGCCAACGTCACCGCAGGGGCGCGGTACGGCTACCTGCTGGTCTGGGTGCTCGTGGCCGCGAACCTGATGGCCGTGCTCGTGCAGTACCTCTCGGCCAAGCTCGGGCTGGTGACCGGTGCGAGCCTTCCCGAGCTGCTCGGGCAGCGGCTCCCTCGAGGCGCACGCGTCGGGTTCTGGCTGCAGGCGGAGTCGGTCGCCGTGGCGACCGACCTCGCCGAGGTGATCGGCGGTGCGATCGCGCTGCAGCTGTTGTTCGGCGTCCCCCTGCTGCTCGGCGGCGTGATCGTCGGGATCGTGTCCATGGTCGTGCTCGAGGTGCAGAACCGTCGCGGCCAGCGGCCCTTCGAGACGCTCGTGGTCGGGCTGCTCGCGGTCATCACCGTCGGGTTCCTCGCCGGCCTCGTGGTCGCGCCGGTGTCGGTGCCCGACGCCCTCGGCGGGCTGGTGCCCCGGTTCGAGGGCACCGGCTCGGTGCTCCTGGCCGCCTCCATGCTCGGGGCGACCGTGATGCCGCACGCCATCTACCTGCACTCGAGCCTCTCGCGGGACCGGCACGGTGCCCCGTCCGGAGCCGAGCTCGGTCGGGTGCTCCGGGCGACCAGGCTGGACGTGGTGCTCTCGCTGCTGGTGGCCGGCTCGGTCAACGTCGCGATGCTGCTGCTCGCCGCCGCCGGGCTCGGTGGCCGGGCCGGTACAGACACCATCGACGGCGCGCACGCTGCGATCACCGACAGCCTGGGGCCGGTGGTCGGGGCGCTGTTCGCGGTCGGGCTGCTCGCCTCGGGGCTCGCCTCGACGTCGGTCGGCTGCTACGCCGGGTCGACGATCATGGCCGGCCTGCTGCGAGTCCGCGTCCCGCTCCTCGCGCGGCGCGCGGTGACGATGCTGCCGGGCCTCGCCGTGCTCGCGTGGGGAGTGGACCCGACCTGGGCGCTCGTGCTCAGCCAGGTGTTCCTGTCGATCGGGATACCGTTCGCGCTCGTGCCGCTGGTCGTCCTCACCGGACGCCGAAGCGTGATGCGTGGCCACGCGAACGGCCGGGTGCTCACGGCCGTCGCCTGGCTCGTGGTCGGCGCCATCGCGGCGCTGAACGTCGCACTCGTCGTGCTGACCGTGCTCGGCCGCGGGTAGCGGTTCGCGGCGGGTGGCCGGGCACCCCACCGGGTATGCCCGGATCGCGGATGCTGCTGGACCGTCGGGGTGCGTCGTGGTTGCGTTCGGCGTCATGACCACCTCGGCCGCCGCGTCCGCCCTGCGGGCAACGCGCTGCGCCGTGACGGCCGGTCCGGCCGTCGTACGGGAGGCCGGTCTGTCGATGGGTACCGCGGCGTCGTCGATGTCGATGACCTGCGCGATGGTGGCCCGAATGCTCCGGGGCACGCGCACCGTCTGAGCGCCGACCGGCTCGCGCCGGGGCCCGCGGTCCGTGCGTGCCCGCCCCGCCACCACGACGGAACCAGCATCGGAGCACGACCATGTCCACGACCTTTGACACGAGCACGACCGACCCGACCGAGATCATCGACCCGACCACCAACGGCGCCGCAGGCTCCGGGACCCGGGCCCAGAGCGCCACCGCGAGCACCGAACGGCTCGCGGCGGAGCTCGCCGCGATCGGCGACCCCACCGACGAGCGCGGAGCGACCGACCGAGCTCTCGTCGGCATCGTCGAGGCCACCCGCAGTGCCGTCGAGACCACGCCCGGCGCCGCGTCGGTGACCTTCTCGACGACCGGCCACGCGACCGGCGCCGTCGCGACGGCGCTGCTGTCCCGGGGCCACGCGTGGCTCGTCGACGAGCCGGGGAGCCTCGGCGGCGACGACGAGGCGCTCAACCCGGTCGAGGCGGCGCTCGGAGCCTTCCTTGCCTGCCAGACGGTGACCTACCGGTTCTGGGCCGCCCGCCTCGGGATCCGGCTCGACGACCTGCAGCTGGACGCCGAGGGTGACCTCGACGTCCGGGGCTTCTTCGGGCTCGAGCCGGGCGTGCGTCCCGGGTTCAGCAGGGTGCGCGTGCGGGTTCGCCCGTCCGGGCCGGAGACCGCGGAGCGGTACGCCGAGCTCGCGCGCGTCGTCGACGAGCACTGCCCGGTGCTCGACCTGTTCGCCAACACCACACCGGTCGAGACCACGCTGGTCACGGGCTGACCCGAGCTGTCGATCACGCAGGACCTGCACCGGCGGCCGAGGAGGAGATCAAAGGTCGCCGGTGCAGGTCGTCAGGGGCGCGACTCCGGTCAGGAGCGCGAACGCGTCGGTCAGCAGCTCGTTCGACGGGCCGTCCATCCACCCCGCGGGCACGGCCACCTCGTCGAGTCCCCAGGCGAGGACCTCGGCCGCCCACTCGGACCCGCGCAGGCGCCACGGGCTGCTCGGCGCCGCCCAGGTCTGCGCTCCGACGAGCGCCGTGAGTGCGGTCCGGGTGGGTGTGTCGACGTGCGTCGCGACCCACGCGTGGCCCAGCTCGTGCAGCAGGACGTGGGCGTCCGAGGTCGTGCCCGGGGAGCATCCGGTGTGCGCGGGGGCCTCAGCCGGCGACCGGACCTGGCTGGCGTCGAGGCAGACCAGGATCGTCGTCGCCCCGTCGTTCCACTCCGCGTGACCGGTGGCGTCCGAGCACCGCTGGTCGTACGGGTCGAAGGCGACCGTCGACACCTGCGGTGCCGTGAGGCCCGCCTCGCGGAACCGTCCGAAGGCCCACGCGACCAGCGCGTCGGCGGTCGCCGAGCCGTTGCGGAGCTGGACCGGACCCGCGTCGGTGGCCAGCACCCCGGTGACGCGTTCCCCGAGCGGCACGGGCAGGTCGCGGTCCGTCCACCAGCCGTCGGGGCCGTCCGCGAGGGTCGTGCAGCGCCGAGCCGCACCGACGGCCGGGAACCTCTGCTCGGCGTCGATCACCCCTCGGCTCCCGAGGTGGAGCGCGACCGCCATCTGGTCCGCGCACGGCGGGGCGCCGGTCACCAGCAACCAGACCTCGGTGAGCCGGCCGTGCCGGGTCGGCTCGAGGAGGGTGAACACCATCGCGGCACGGTCGAGCGTGTCGTCGGCGGTCAGGAGCGACAGTGTGGGGCGGCCCTCGTCGGCCAGCGTCGAGATCGCGTCGAGCCCACGGGCGGCCGCACCGGTGAGGCGGTCCGTCACGGTCGCGTCCGGGTCGTAGAGCGTGCCGAGCAGGGTGCGGTCTCCGGTCCGCCACGCGGTGAGGTAGTCCTCGGCGAGGGTCGTCGCGGTCGTCCCGGCGTTCTGCTGGGGGAGCGTGACTCCGGCCCCCCACGTGCTCCAGGCCCCGACGTACCTCGTCAGCCGGACGATTCCCGGGGTGTCGATCTCGAGCCTGGTGAGGGTGCCGAGCCGGTGCCCGTCGGGTGACGTCCAGGCACCGACGCGCACGGCCGATCCGGTGCCCAGGTAGAGCGGCCCGGTCGGGACGTCCCTCAGGACGTCCTGCTCGAGCTCGGCGACGGCGACGCGTCCCTCGGCGAGGTACCGGCCGCCGAGCATCGTCGCGTCGTCGACGGCGTCGACCGCGTAGAACAGCGCCGGCGCACCGCCGCGGTCGCCCAGCGCGGCGCGATACGCGCCGAGCCAGGTCTCGGCCGACGCAGCCCACTCGCGCGCCTGGTCGGTCCCGTCGCCCGGGGGCTGTGCGCACCCGGCGCCGCCGAGCACGGCCAGCGCGAGGAGTGCGGCGACCACCCCGCGCGTGGTCCGCATACCTTCACTCTGGCGCGGTCGTCGGGTGGGGGCGTGAGGCCTACGGCCCATCCGGGGCGCAGGGGCGATGATGTCGGCAAGGGGAGACGGACGGAGCCCCGGTGTGTCACGATCGGGACAAGGACTGCTCCATCCGGGTGACACGTCGGAGGTGCGACATCGACGCGACGACGCTCTGGCTGGCCGCGGTGACCGGGCTCCTGTGGCTGGCCGCGGTCGTCTGCGCGGTCTGGCTCGTGCTCGCGGGCCGGGGCCGCGCGGTGGACGACCCGCCCGAGCCGGCCGTGCTGGCTGCCGCCCCGAGGGAGCCGATCCCGATGCCCGTCTGGCACCCCCAGGCGCTGGCCTTCCCACCGTCGCAGCCGGGCCCGCGGTACGGGTGGTCGGAGACCGGGCGGTAGGGCGACCGTTCGGCCGCGCGCGGCGGCGCCGCGTCACCTTCCGGCGCAGGACCTTGAGCCCGCTGATCCCATTGGTGCGATCACTACTCTGTGAATCGATTCATCCCGATGAAAGGATCATGCTCGTGGCGCATCGCATGGTGTGGAACCAGATGGCGTACTTCGGGGCCGGCTCGATCTCGGTGATCCCGGGTGAGCTGACCTCGCGAGGCTTCTCCAAGGCGCTCGTCGTGAGCGACGCCGTGCTCGTCGAGACCGGCGTCACCACCAAGGTGACGGCGCTGCTCGACGAGGCGGGCTTCGCCTACGAGCTGTACACCGACGTGGCGCCCAACCCGCCGATCGAGAACGTCCTGGCGGGCGTGGCCGCGTTCCGGGCGAGCGGCGCGGACGTGCTCGTCGCGATCGGCGGCGGCTCGCCGCAGGACACCTGCAAGGCGATCGGCATCATCGTCGCCAACCCCGAGTTCTCCGACGTCCGTTCGCTCGAGGGCGTGGCGCCGACGAAGAACCCCAGCGTCCCGATCGTGGCCGTGCCGACGACGGCCGGCACGGCCTCGGAGACGACGATCAACTACGTGATCACCGACGTGGAGAACCGCCGCAAGTTCGTCTGCGTCGACCCGCACGACATCCCCGTCCTCGCGGTCGTGGACTCCGAGATGATGGCCACCGCCCCGCGCGCGCTGAAGGTCGCTACCGGCCTGGATGCGCTGACGCACGCGATCGAGGGCTACATCACGGCGGGCGCGTGGGAGCTCTCCGACCTGTTCCACCTCAAGGCGATCCAGGTGATCGCCTCGTCGCTGCGCGCGGCGGCGGACGGCGACGAGCAGGCCATGGAGCGGATGGCGCTGGCCCAGTACGTGGCCGGGATGGGCTATTCCAACGTCGGCCTGGGACTGGTGCACGCGATGGCGCACCCGCTCGGCGCGTTCTTCTCGGCGCCGCACGGGCTCGCGAACGGCATCCTGCTCGCACCGGTGATGGCCTTCAACGCCGCGGCGTCCGGTGAGAAGTACCGGGACATCGCGCTGGCCTTCGGGGTGCCGGGCGCAGCGGCGATGCCGCTTGACGAGGTCCGCAAGGCCGCGGTGGACGCGGTCGCGCAGCTCACGGTCGACCTGGGCAACCCGACCAGGATCTCCGCGATCGGCGCGAGCGAGGCCGACCTCGCCCCGCTGGCCCAGGCCGCGTTCGACGACGTGTGTGCGGGTGGCAACCCGCGGTCGGCGTCGGTGGCCGAGCTCGAGGAGCTGTACCGCTCCGTGCTGTGACCGTGGACGGCGGGCTGGCAACGGCCCGCCGTTCGCGCCATGGTGGGTCTCCTGCACGTACCGGGGACCGGAGGCCAGGGCGTGGGCGTGATCGAGCACGGGGCGCCGATGGCGGGCGCCTGGTACACGGACCTGGTCGACTCCGGCCGGGCGGCGACGATCTGGCTCCTCCTCGGGTTCGTGGTGACGTTCGGCGTCACTCGCTGGGTCACGGTCACGATCCGGCGCCGGGCGGCCCGCGGTGGCGGCAGCGGCTCGGCGATCAAGGACGTGCACATCGGCGGTGTGCACGTGCACCACCAGGTGTGGGGCATCCTGCTCGTGCTGCTCACCGGCGTGCTCGAGCTGCGCTTCCGTCCCGGGTCGCCGTGGCTGGAGGTCCTCGCCCTGCTGTTCGGCGCCGGCGCGGCCCTCGCGCTGGACGAGTTCGCGCTCTGGCTCCACCTCGAGGACGTGTACTGGACCGAGGAGGGGCGCAAGTCGATCGACGCCGTGCTCATCGCCGTCGTGGTCGGCGCGGCTCTCCTGGCCGGGACGTCGCCGGTCGGCGTGGGCTCGTCGGACGTCGCGGAGACCGGGTGGGGCGTCGTCGCGGTCGGCATCGTCATCCACACCGCGACGACCGTGACGTGCTTGCTGAAGGGCAAGGTCGTCATGGGCCTGGTCGGCCTGCCGCTGCCCGGCATCGCCCTGGTCGGCGCGGTCCGGCTGGCCAGGCCCGAGTCCTTCTGGGCCCGACGGCTCTACCGCGAGCGCAAGATGGCCCGGGCGACCGAGCGGTACCGCCGGGCCCCGGTGCGCCGGGGCGGGCCCCGGGCCGTGCCCTGGGGTCCCGCGCGGGCCCGGCGGCGGGAGGCCTCCCGCGACGGGACCGAGCGTCCCGGGTGAGCGGCAACCTCAGCCGACGGGCTGGTACAGCTCCGTGACGGGTTCGCCCTGGGACGGGTCGGTCACGTAGACCTCCCAGAACGGTCCCCGCGGTGACAGGCCGCGCTCGGCGCTCCACTCCATCAGGGCCTGCCAGGCGTCGGCGAGGCCCGCGTAGTCGCCCCGGTGGACGGTGTGCGCGGCGCGGCACGCGTCGAGGACCCGGGACTCGACGCGCTCGGAGGTGGTGGGGGCGGCGACCGGGAAACCGACCTCGACGAGGACCGTGTCGGTCGGCATGCTCGGGTACCGGGCCAGTGGCGGGCCGACGGGCTCGAGCTGTCCGGCGCTGATGAGCTCGCCGAGCTCGTGGAAGGCCCGGTCGAAGAACGCGGGAAGCTCAGGGGCCGGGACCTCGCCGGTGATGACTGCGAGCAGCTGTTGCGGGACCTCGACGATCTCCATGCCCGCCAGCGTGCTCCACGTGCACCTCGCGGGCAAGGGTGCCTCCACGGCGCACACGACCTGCTAGACAGGAGGCATGCTCGCGATCGCGACGCGCGGCCTGGTGAAGCACTACGGCTCGGTCGAGGCGCTCCGGGGCCTGGACCTCGAGGTCGAGTCCGGCAGCGTGACCGGGTTCCTCGGCCCCAACGGCGCCGGGAAGACGACGACCATCCGGCTCGTCCTCGACCTCATCCGCCCGACGTCGGGCGTGGTCGAGGTGTTCGGGCGGTCGCCGCGCGGTGCGGCCGACCTGAGACGCCGGATCGGGTACCTCCCGGGTGAGCCGGCGCTCCCGGACGTCACGGCGGGGGAGTACCTCGGCTACCTGGGCCGTCTGCGCGGCCGAGTGGATCCCGGACCGCTGGCGGCCCGGTTCGGTCTGGACCTGTCGCGCTCGATGGCGACGCTGTCCCGCGGCAACAAGCAGAAGGTCGCCCTCGTCCAGGCCTTCATGCACGAGCCCGAGCTGTACGTGCTCGACGAGCCCACGTCCGGCCTGGACCCGCTGCTGCAGCAGGAGTTCCGGGCCCTGGTGCGCGAGCGCGTCGCCGACGGCGCCACGGTGTTCCTCTCCTCGCACGTGCTCGCCGAGGTCGAGACCCTGACCACACGGGTCGCGATCGTGCGCGCCGGTGTGGTGGTGGACGTCGACGACGTCGACACGCTGCGCAGGCGGGCGGGTCAGGAGGTCGAGATCACGTTCGCGGCGCCCGTGCCCGCGGACGTGCTGGCTGTGCCGGGCGTGACGGACGTCGAGGTGACCGGCACCACGGCTCGGCTGCTGCTGCACGGCGAGGCGGATCCGCTGCTGCGCGCCGTGACGCCGTGGCACGTCGTCCACCTCCGCGCGCAGGACCGCGAGCTGGAGGACCTGTTCATGGAGTTCTACCGGTGACCGCGTACCTGCTCGGGACCAGGCGGCGGGCCATGCTCTGGTGGACCGTAGCGATCGCCGCGGTCGCCGCGATGTACACCGCGTTCTACCCGGTCATCGGGGGCATGCAGATCGAGGGGATGCTGGAGTCCTTCCCGGACGCGGTGCTGGTCGCGCTCGGCTGGGACGCGTTCACCTCGGGTGCCGGGTACGTGAACGCCACGGTCTTCTCGCTGGTGGGTGCGGTGCTCACGCTGACCTGCGGGATCGGCGCCGGCGCGCGGCTGATCGCCGGCGAGGAGGAACGCGGTCTTCTCGAGCTCGAGCTCGCCGCGCCGGTGAGCCGCGGCGCGGTCTACTGGCACCGGATCGCGACCCTGTGGGTCTTCCTTCTCGGTCCGGCCGGGGGTGTGCTGCTGGTCGTCGGTGTGCTGGACCCCGTCCTCTCGCTGGAGATCCCCGTCGGGCACCTGGTCGCCGCGACTGTCGCCCTGTGGCTGTTCGCGGGCGCGATCGGGACGGTCACCTACGCGATCGGGGCGATCACCGGTCGGCGCGCCCACGCCCTCGCGGCCGGGAGCGGCCTGGCCGTCGCGTCGTACCTGCTCGCGTACCTGGGCCCGCTCGCAGAGCTCGACTGGATGACGAACCTCTCGCCGTACTGGTGGTACGTCGGCGACCGCCCGCTGCTGAACGGCGCGGACTGGGTCGGAATGGCCGCGCTGGTCGTGCTCGGCGCCCTGGCCGCGACCGCGGGGATCGCGGGCTTCGTGCGCCGGGACACGAACGTGTGAGACGGCTCCGGCACGGCGCCACGAGGACGCCGCGCCGGAGCCTGCCGGCAGGGTTGCGAGCTCAGTCGAGCGACTGGGCCGCCATCCACTGCCAGATGTGCACGCCCGCGTCGTCGACCGGGTCGTTGCGGGCGACGTAGATCCACGACCAGTGGCCGAGGTAGGTGACGCCGTCCCAGGTGACGTCCGGGTAGGCGGACAGGATCGAGCCGTCGATGACGTCGGCCATGTGCTGGCCGTTCGCGGCGAACGGGAGAACCGGGTCGTTCACCGCCTGGACGATCCAGGTGGGCGTCGAGGACAGCGTCGCGAGCTCCGCGTCCGAGATCATGGTCGTGGTCCCGAAGACGAGCGCCGGGCAGATCGGCACGACGGCCGCGAAGTAGTCCGGGTAGTCGACCGCGAGGCGCGGCGCCATGTACCCGCCGTTGGACGCACCGACCACGTAGATCCGGTCGGGGTCGATGTCGTGGGTGGCCACGACGTCGTCGATCAGCGCCTTGAGCTGGGCGGAGTACCCCATCACGGGGTCGTTGAGCCAGTAGTCCGTCGCCTGCGGGGCGAGCACGTAGGCGCCGCGGAAGATCCGCTGGGCCTCTGGCGTGGCGAACCCGAGGGCGCCGCGGTTGGCGATCAGCGGCAGGTCGTTGTCCTGGGCCTCGGCCCAGCCGCCCTCGCCGCCACCGTGCAGCCACACGATCAGCGGCCGGTCGCTGCTGCGCCGCGGGCTGTAGAGCCGGTAGCTCAGCCCGTTCGACTCGCCGGCGGCGAACGCGTCGACCTCCCGGTCGACCACGTCGCCCTGCTCGAGCGCGGCGAAGGTGAACGAGCGGTCGCCGCGCACGGTGATCGGCTCGTTCTGGGTGATCGTGTACGTCAGGTCGAGCATGATGTTGCGACCGATGCTGTTGGCCCATGCGAACGTCGAGGCGCCGGGAGTGCCGAACCCGTACGCGAGGTCGAGGACGATCCGGCCGGCGCGGTCGACGTGGGCCCCGGTGACCTCGCGGTCGACGTCGAAGGTTCCGAACACCGTGCTCGGGTCGAGCGAGGTGTACGGGTTGACCCCCGTGGCGTGCACGCTGAACGTGTCGGTCGACACGCTCGAGCGCTTCACCCCGAATCGCTTGGTGTCGATCGTCAGGGACACGATCTGCTGCCCGCCGTCGAGCACCTCGGCGTTCATGGTGAACGTGGCGCTCGACGGGTTCGTGACCGGTGGCCGCGTCGCCTGGGCCTGGCCCGCGGTCAGTGCGAGCAGGACCGGGACGACGAGTGCGATGACCGGAGTGCGCAGTCTCTTCATCGAAACTCCATCCGCTGGTGAACGATGCCGCGCCGTGGACCGGGTCGCTCGTCACCGTCGCGCGGCGCCCTTGCGGCGCGACGCCCTCGAACCTAGGACCGCCCTGTGCACGTGTCAACGATGTGTGTGACCTGCGTCACAGAAACCGTGACGCATGTCTGCAGACGGGCCGGAGGCCGTCAGCCCCACGTGATCCTCGACTCGGAGCGGGCGCCGAGCGTCCGGGAGCACCCGACCCGTGGCTCTCGTGCGCTCTGGGTGAACGCGGTGGTCGGGCGTGGGTGCTGCGACGTTGGATGAGGTGTGGAGCAGCCCCTGGACGCCTATTCGGCTGCGGTCGTGCGGGTCGCGGAGACTGTGCTGCCCAGTGTCGCGAGCCTCGAGGTGCGCACCGCCCGGGGCGCCGGCGCGGGGAGCGCGAGCGTGCTCACCACCGACGGCTACCTGCTGACCAGCGCGCACGTGGTCGAGGGCGCCGACCGCGCGACGGCCACCCTCTCCGACGCGACGGAGACCGTCGCGGACGTGGTGGGTCGGGACCCGCTGTCCGATCTCGCGGTGCTGCTGGCCCGCGGCGACGTCCCCGCGCCCGTGCCGATGGGTGATGCCTCCGGTCTCCGGGTGGGTCAGCTCGTCATCGCGCTGGGCAACCCCCTCGGGCTCGCCGGCAGCGTGACGGCCGGGATCGTCTCGGCGCTCGGGCGATCCCTGCCGACCCGTGCCGGCCGGGTGGTCGACGAGGTGATCCAGACGGACGCGGCGCTCAACCCGGGCAACAGCGGCGGGGTGCTCGCGGACAGCCTCGGGAGGATGGTCGGGGTGAGCACGGCTGTGGCCGGTGTCGGCCTCGGCCTGGCCGTGCCGATCAACGACACCACGCGGGAGATCATCACCACCCTGATCAGCCACGGCTCCGTGCGGCGGGCCTGGCTCGGGATCGCAGGCACGCCCACCCACCTGCCGGCACCGCTGGCCGCGAGGCTCGGGCGGCCGACCGGTGTGCAGGTCGCCCAGGTGGTCCCGGGCAGCCCCGCAGCGCAGGCCGGGCTGCGCCGCGGCGACCTGGTGGTGGCCATCGCAGGCGGGACGATCACGACCACCACGCAGATTCAGAAGCTGATGGTCGAGGGTGCGATCGGCCGGCCGGTGGAGATCACGGTCTGGCGCAACGGTGCGCTGGTCGACGTGATCGCCGAGCCGCGGGAGCTGGACGCCCGCTGACCAGGGGCCCGCTGGCCCGGGCGCATGGCCTGCAGCGCACGCGTCTGCTCGAGATCGCCCACGGCGTCGCGTGCGCCGCGACGTCGGTGTCGGCAGCTGCCGCCGCCCGAAGCGAAGGGATGGGTCTCACGGCGGTGACCCGCGACCCCATTCGGCCAGAGTCCGGTAGAAGGAAAAGGGAATTATGCCGGACTCTTGACGGAAGAATGTGGCCTCCGTACGTTCCATCACATGTCAGAGTCGACCGGGATCCACGCGCAGCTGCGTCGCACCCATGAGGCGCGCGTTCTCGCCGCACTCGGCGAGCGAGGCGCGATGTCCCGGGCGCAGATCGCCCAGCAGGTCGGGCTGTCGCGCACGACTACGTCGGAGATCGCCGCCGACCTGCTCGCCCGCGGTGCGATCGTTGTCGCTGCCACAGATGCGGACACCCGCCTCGGCAGTGGCAGACCGGCCGAGTACCTCGCGCTCGACCCGGCCGCGGGGCAGTTCGTCGGTGTGGACTTCGGGCATCAACGGGTACACGTGGCCATCGCGGACGCGTCGCACGCCATCGTCGCATCGGGCACCGCCACGTACAGCGCCGAGACGCCGTGGCCAGAGCGAATCGCCGCCGCGATCGATCTCATCGAGCGCGAGGCCAGGAGGACCGGGACGCACCTCGACGCCATCCAGGGCGTCGGGATCGGAGTGCCCGGCCCCTATCCGCCGCCGAGGTCTCCAGGTTCGCAGGCGTTCGCCCCGCGAGTTCCTCCCGGGGTCGAGGATGCCTTCCTCGAGCGGTTCGGTGTGTCCGTCCTGGTCAAGAACAACACGCGCTTCGCCGGCCTGGCCGAGGCGATCCTTGCGGGGGCCGAGAACGTGCGGGACCTCCTGTACCTGCGCATCGGCGACGGGGTGGGGGGCGCGGTGATCGTGGACGGGCACCTCGTCTCCGGGTCGGCCGGCTTGGCGGGTGAGTTCGGGCACGTCAGCGTGGCCCCGGATGGCGCGGTGTGCCGCTGTGGCAAGACCGGATGCCTCGAGACGGTCGCTTCGCTCCCGGCGATCCTCGAGAGCTGTCGCGCCGCAGGAGCGAACGTCGCGAGCATCGACGATCTCGCTGCAGCGGTCGAGTCGGGGAACCCGGCGGTCGATCGAGTGCTCCGAAGTGTCGGCACGACGATCGGGCGCGTCCTCGCCGGTGTCGCCATGGTCGTGAACCCGAGCGAGGTCGTCGTCGCGGGCCAGGCCGGCCGAGTGGCCCCCGCGATCATCGAGGCGGTCGCCCAGACCCTCAAGTTCGAGCTCTCGCCGATCGCCGAGACCGTACCGAACGTCAGGGGCGCACACCTCGGCGATGTCGGTGGCGCCCATGGCGCCATCGCGGCGCTCTACCGCACCGACCTGCTGCCCGCGGCCGGGAGTCAACCCGTGCACAGATCGGTGCACCCGAGGATGGGAGCCTGATGGCAACCGCCAGCCTGACGACACGACGCGGCATATCACCCAGTGCGCGGCTCGTCGTCCTCAACATCGCCTCCGTGGTGGGAGGCATCGCCCTCTGGTGGTACCTGGCCGAGCACGGCTTCAACTTCCCGACCCCGCCCGAGGTCGTCGAGGCGGCGGTCGACCTGTGGCAGAAGGGGCTGCTGCAGGAGGACGTGATGGCCTCGCTCGGCCGGGTGCTGAGCGGATTCCTCCTCGGCACGGCGGCGGCGGTGCCCACGGGCTTCCTGATGGGCTGGTACGTGGTTGCGCGCGGCATCTTCGAGCCGTGGATCCAGTTCTTCCGGACCATCCCGCCTCTGGCCCTGCTACCGCTCGTCCTGGTTCTCATGGGGATCGGTGAGACGCCGAAGATCTTCGTCATCTTCCTGGCGGCGTTCCTCGCCTCGGTCATCTCCACCTACCAAGGCGTCGTCAGCGTCGACCGCACGCTCATCAATGCGGCGCGGGTGCTCGGGGCCAACGACTGGATCATCTTCTCGCGAGTCGTCGTGCCGGCCTCGACCCCCTTCATCTTGGTGGGGATGCGGGTGGGTCTCGGCTCTGCGTGGGCGACCCTGGTGGCCGCCGAGCTCCTCGCCGCGCAGGCGGGCATCGGCCACCGGATGCAGTTCGCCCAGATCTACTACGACCTCCCGACGATCTTCGTCGGCATCGTGCTGATCGGTGTGCTCGGTCTGATCATGGACCGGTTGCTGCTGGCCGCGGAGGAGAAGCTCACCGGATGGCAGGAGCGGCGATGACTGAGCAGACCGGCACGGCTCCAAGGATCTCCGTGCGGGGAGTCCGTAAGGTCTTCCCGCTCAAGGGCGAGGAGTTCGTCGCTCTCAACGGCGTGGATCTCGAGATCGCCGACAACGAGTTCGTCACAGTCGTAGGACCGTCCGGCTGTGGGAAGTCCACGCTGCTGAACATCCTCGCCGGGCTCGACAGCCCGACGTCCGGCGAGGCCCTCGTCGGCGGCGCTGCCGTCAACGGGCCGGGCCCGGAGCGGGGTGTGATCTTCCAGCAGTACGCGCTCTTCCCGTGGCTCACCGTGCGCAAGAACGTCGAGTTCGGCCTCAAGACGGCGGGGGTCGGCAAGGCTGAACGCCGCGAGCGCGCCGAGCACTTCATCAGCCTCGTCGGCCTCGACCAGTTCGCTGACGCGTTGCCCAAGATGCTTTCGGGCGGCATGAAGCAGCGGTGCGCCATCGCACGCGCGTACGCCGTCAACCCCGAGATCCTGCTCATGGACGAGCCCTTCGGTGCCCTCGACGCCCTGACCCGCGTGAAGCTTCAGGAACAGCTGCTCGACACGTGGAGCGCTGAGAAGCGCACCGTCATGTTCATCACGCACGACGTCGACGAAGCCGTGATTCTCGGCAACCGCGTCGTGGTGATGGCCGCGAGACCGGGCCGCATCTTCGAGGTCATCGATGTGGACCTGCCCTACCCGCGCACCGAGGAGGTCCGGCTCTCGCCGGAGTTCTCCGAGCTGCGCAACCGCGTCTGGACCGCCGTCTACCACCAGTCGGAGCCGGGGGAGCACTGAGCGCCCGCGCCGGCGGCGCAGCAGACGTGAACGGAACTGCCCCGCTCGGGGTGACCACCATAGGAAGAGGATGAGGAGAACGACGATGTCTCTCGCACTCCCACTGCGTCGGCGCCTCGGCGTCGTCGCCGCGACTGCGGTCGCACTGATGCTCGCCGGATGCGGCGGTTCCGGCGACGGCTCCACGGAGGGGAGCTCGGCGGCCGGGACCGCGGCAGGTGCGACCGAGCCGACGAAGGTGAACTTCGGCTACATCGCCGACTTCAACGGAGCCTCGCTCCTGGCCATCGCCGCGGACCAGGGGATCTGGGACGAGTACAACCTGGACGTTCAGACCCCTGTCTTCACCAATGGGCCGCTGCAGATCCAGGCGATCGGCACCGGCGACCTCGACTTCGGCTACATCGGCCCCGGCGCGTTCTGGTTGCCGATGTCGGGCGAGGTCTCCATCGCCATGATCAACACGGTCGGCGGCGCGGACCGAGTCATCGCCCAGCCCGGGATCACGTCGATCGCAGACCTCGAGGGCAAGTCCGTCGCCTACCCCGAGGGCACCAGCGGCGACATGATCCTGACACTCGCGCTCGAGGCGAACGGCATGACGAAGGACGACATCGAAGCAGTCCCGATGGACGCTGCTGCGATCGTGACGGCGTTCGCGTCCGGCCAGGTCGACGCGGCCGCTTACTGGTACCCCGCGATCGCGACCATCAAGGAGCAGGTGCCCGACCTCGTCGAGCTCGCGAAGAACGCGGACTTCATCGACACCATGGCCTTCCCGACGGCCTTCGTGGTGGGCAACGACCTGGTTGCCGATGACCCCGCGACGGTCGAAGCGGTGCTCGCGGCTCTCAAGGAGGCCATGCAGTGGCGCACCGACAACCCGGAGGAGGCGATCCAGCTCACCGCCGACATGCTCGGGCTGGATGCCGCTGACGTCAGCGCCGACGCGGCCAACCAGCAGATCCTGACCGTGGACGAGGTCACCGAGTGGACCGAGAACGGCCTCATCGACACCTGGCTGTCGAACATGGGTGACTTCTTCGTCTCGGCGGGCAAGCTCGAGGCCAACGGGGACCCCGCCACCTACTACCTCGGTGACATGTTCGCCGAGGCAGGCAACTAGACCCAGCGCCGGACGCTGAGCAGACCGTAGGCGCCGAGGGAGACAACACGCTATGGCACAGAACATCCTCTTCCTGATGACCGACCAGCATCGGGCGGACACCCTCGGCGCCTACGGCGCCACCCCGGCTCTGACCCCCGCGCTCGACGCGCTTGCGAGTGCCGGGACCCGGTTCGACCACTGGTACACCCCGACGGCCATCTGCACGCCGGCCAGGGCGAGCCTGCTGACGGGGAGTGCACCCTTCCGGCACAGGCTCCTGGCGAACTACGAGCGCAACGTCGGCTATCTCGAGGACCTCCCGGACGGGCAGTGGGCGTTCTCGCAGCCGTTGCGTGCGGCCGGCTACAACTGTGGGCTCATCGGCAAGTGGCACGCGGGGACGGAGAAGACCGCAGCGACGTTCGGCTTCGACGGTCCCAGCCTTGCCGGTTGGCACAACCCCGTCGACCATCCCGACTACCTCGCCTACCTTGACGAGCACGGGTACCCGCCCTACAGGGTCCATGACCAGATCCGCGGGGTACTGCCCAACGGCGGACCCGGCAACCTGTTGGCGGCCCGTCTCGACCAGCCCGTCGAAGCGACGTTCGAGCACTACCTCGCCACGAGGGCCATCGAGATGCTCGAGCGCTACGGGGAGGACTTCCGCGCCGGGCGGCGCCCGTTCTTCCTCGCGCTGCACTTCTTCGGCCCGCACCTGCCGTACGTGCTGCCCGACAGGTACTTCGACCTGGTCGACCCGACCGAGGTGGAGCTGCCACCCTCGGTCCAGGAGACCTTCGCCGGCAAGCCGCCGGTCCAGGCGAACTACAGCGCGCACTGGACGTTCGACACCATGCCGCTGGAGGTGTCCCGAAAGCTGCTCGCGGTCTACCGGGGGTACGTCGCGCTGATCGACGATGAGATCGGGCGTGTGATGGCGGCCGTGGAACGCCTCGGCCTGGCCGACGACACCGCCGTGGTCTTCACCGCGGACCACGGCGAGTTCACGGGATCGCACCGCCTGCACGACAAGGGGCCGGCGATGTACGACGACATCTACCGCACCCCCGGGATCGTGCGGGTGCCCGGGGCTCCGGCCCAGGTGCGCTCCGAGTTCGTCAGCCTGATGGACTGCACCGCGACGATCCTCGAGCTCGCCGGGCTTCCCACGGGTGATGCCGTGGACTCGGTGAGCCTGGTCCCGCTGCTCCGAGGCGAGGAGGTGGACTGGCGCCAGGAGATCGTCGGCGAGTTCCACGGACACCACTTCCCGTACCCCCAGCGAATGCTCCGGACCGACCGCTACAAGCTGGTGGTCAACCCGGAGTCCGTCAACGAGCTGTACGACCTCCGCGCCGACCCGGACGAGCTGCACAACGTCTACGGTCACCCGGAGCACGCCGAGGTCCGTCGGGATCTGATGGCTCGCCTGTACCGCCTCCTTCGTGACCGTGGGGACAACTTCTTCCACTGGATGACCACGATGTTCGAGATCGGTGACGTCGAGTACGACCCGACGATGTCCGGTCTCGACGAGTCGACCTATCGCGCGGCCGACGATGCCTGACGCGCTCTGGCACCGTCCTCTCCCGGGGGGATGCCGCCCGAGCATCGCCCTACGTCACGAAGGAGCAGCTCCTTGACGGATCCACGCCGCCCGAACATCGTGATGATCCTCACGGACGACCACGGCTCGCAGGCGATCAGCGCCTACGGATCGGTCTACAACCGCACGCCACGGATCGACGAGATCGGCGAGCGGGGTGTGCGTTTCGAGAACTGTTTCGCCACCAACGCGCTGTGCTCGCCGAGCCGCGCGTCGATCCTGACCGGCACCTATTCGCACGTCAACGGCGTGACGACCCTGGTCACGCCGATCGATGCCACGCAGCCGACGTTCGTCTCCCAGCTCAAGGCGGCCGGCTACAAGACGGCGATCGTCGGGAAGTGGCACATGGGGGAGCACGAGGGGAACCGTCCGGAGTCCTTCGACTACTGGGACATCCTCATCGGGCACGATGGCCAGGGCGAGTACTGGGACGCGATCTTCCTCGACGAGGGCGGGGACCGCATCGTCGAGGGGTACTCGACCGACAAGATCACGGACATGGCGACCGGGTGGGTGGACTCGCTCGAGGGCGATGACCCGTGGTGCGTGCTGATCTACCACAAGGCACCGCACCGCCCCTGGGAGCCCCACCCGCGCCACAAGGACAACTACACGGGAACGATCCCGGTCCCCGACACGTGGGACGACGACTACTCGACGCGGTCGGCGTCAGTCCGTCGCGCCCTCATGCGCCTCGCGGAGAACCTCAACACCGAGGACCTCAAGGAGGAACCGCCATCGGGCCTGTCCTACGAGGACGCGGCACTGTGGAAGTACCAGCGGTTCATGGAGGACTACTTGCGGTGCGTCGACGCCGTCGACGAGAACGTCGGTCGCGTGATCGACTGGCTCGAGGAGCGCGGCGAGTTCGATGACACCGTGCTGATGTACGCCTCCGACCAAGGGTTCTTCCTTGGTGAGCACGGTTGGTTCGACAAGCGGTTCATGTTCGAGGAGTCGCTGCGGATGCCGATGCTGATGAGCTTCCCGCGGCGTGTCGCACCCGGGCAGGTGCACTCCGGCCTGGTGACGAACGTGGACTTCGCCCAGACCTTCCTCGAGGCTGCCGGGGTACCGGCGCACGAGCGGATGCAGGGCCGGAGCTTCTTCGGCGACATCGCGGCCGACGTCGCCGCCCAGCCGGACTGGGAGGGCATCTACTACCGCTACTGGGAGCATGACGACGTCTTCCATCACGCCCCTGCGCACTACGGGTACCGGACCGAGCGCTACAAGCTGATCTACTACTACAACGACGGCCTGGGGTTGCCGGGGACGGGTGTCTTCCAGTACCCGGGGGAGTGGGAGCTCTACGACCTGCTCGAGGACCCGTCAGAGCTCAACAACCTCGCCGACGACCCGGCCTACGCGTCGGTGCGTGCCGGTCTCACCGAGGCGATGGGCCGCGAGCAGGAGCGCCTGCACGACGCGCCGCACCCCTCGCAGTTCCGCCGGCCCGGTGACCTCACGAACGAGAGCCGCAGGCAGATCAAGGGCTAGTTGTGATCTCCGGGCGGGTGGTGCGCGGGAAGGGTGGTTCGGTCCGATGCCGGTGGGTAGCGGTGGGTCCGCCGCGGACACGGGAGCGGGAGCGGTGAGGCGTCGGTTCCCGGGGCGTGTGTACGACGCAGGCGTGGAGCCGGATCCCCGGTTCACGCTGGCCAACGAGCGCACGCTGCTGGCATGGATACGGACGGCCCTGGCCCTGATCGCGGGCGGTGTCGCGCTCGAGGCGTTGGGTCTGCCGCTGCACCCCGGGCTCCGCCTGGCGGCCTCGCTCCTGCTCCTCGGTATGGGGCTGGTCGTGCCGGTCGTCGCATGGTGGCACTGGACCCACGTCGAGACGGCGATGCGTCACGGCCGCCCGTTGCCCGTGCCGCGACTGGGCCTCCCGATGGCCGTCGGGGTGCTGATCGTAGGGATCCTGTCCGTCCTGGGCGTCATGGTGGGAGATGGCGGATGACCTTCGATCCGGGGTTGCAGCCTGAGCGGACCGCGCTCGCGTGGAACCGGACCTCGCTGTCGCTCGCGGTCGCGGGTGTGGCCGGGCTGAAGGTGCTCCCTGGGCTGGTCGGGGTGGTCGGGGTGGTCCTCGCGGTGCTCGTGCTGGGGGCCGCGGGGCTTCTTGGGGTCGCGGCGCACCGGCGATCGGCGGCGGCCGTCGCGGCGCTCCTCGCAGGGCAGCCCCGACTACCTGACGGCCGGCTCCCGGCGGCGGTCGCGGTAGCCGTCAGCGGGGTTGCTGGTGTGGCGATCGCCGCGGTTCTGGTGATGGCGGTGTCCAGATGAGCGCGCCCGCTCCACCGCCCGGGGCTCGTCGGCTGCCGTTCAGCGTGCTGGCCAAGCCGACGGGCGCGGCGTGCAACCTGGACTGCACGTACTGCTTCTTCCTGTCCAAGGAGCTGCTGTACGACCACGACTCCCAGCGGATGAGCGAGGAGGGCCTGGAGACCTACCTGGCCAACCTGCTCGACTCCCAGCCCGACGGGCCGGTGGAGATCGCCTGGCAAGGGGGCGAGCCGACGATGCGTGGGCTCGCGTTCTTCCGGCGGGCCGTGGCACTGGCCGCCGAGCTCGCCCGACCGGGTCAGCAGCTGCATCACGCGATCCAGACCAACGGCACCCTGCTGGACGACGACTGGGGCGCGTTCCTGGCCGAGCACCACTTCCTGGTCGGGCTGTCGATGGACGGCCCGGCGCACCTGCACGACGCGTACCGGGTGAACAAGGCCGGCCGCGGCACGCACGACCAGGTGCTGCGCGGCTGGGACGTCCTGCAGCGGCACGGCGTGGAGACGAACATCCTGTGCACCGTCCATGCCGCGAACCAGGAGCACGGGCTGGAGGTGTACCGCTACTTCCGTGACGAGCTCGGCGCGCGGTACCTGCAGTTCATCCCGATCGTCGAGCGCGTGCCGGCGGACTCGCTGCCGCTGGCCGAGCAGGGGTGGCGTCCGGGCGCGCACGGCCCGCGCACCCTGCTCTACCAGCAGCGCGGCGACGCCGTGACGTCGCGGTCGGTCGACCCGGCCGCGTACGGCGAGTTCCTGGTCGCGATCTTCGACGAGTGGCTCTCGCGCGACGTCGGCACGGTGTTCGTCCAGGACGTCGACGTGGCGCTCGGCAACCTGTTCGGGCACTACAGCCTCTGCGTGCACTCGCCCGAGTGCGGCGCCGCGCTGGCGGTCGAGCACAACGGCGACGTGTACTCCTGTGACCACTACGTCGAGCCGGAGTACCGACTCGGGAACGTGGCCGAGGACTCGTTCCGCAGCATGCTGGGCTCACCTGAGCAGCGCCGGTTCGGCGGGTCCAAGCTCACCGAGCTGCCCGGCCAGTGCCTCGACTGCCCGGTGCGGTGGGCGTGCCACGGCGGCTGCCCCAAGGATCGGTTCACCACGACCGCCGCAGGCGAACCAGGGCTGAACTACCTGTGTGCCGGGTACTACCGCTTCTACACCCACGCGGGGCCTGCCCTGGATGCGATGGCCTCGCTCCTGCGTGCGGGCGGGCCGGCGGCGGACGTCATGGACCTTCACTGACGGCGTACGACACAGCCGGAAGCCCGCCCCGGCGTTCCGGTGGCGGCCCTCTGTGAACCGCCCCGGGTTTCGTAGAGGCTCTCAATCCACGGAGGATGAGAGTCATGGCAGCACCGAGGAAGTACCCGGAGGAGCTCCGGGAGCGGGCGATCCGGATGGCGGTCGATCTGCGGCGTGACC
>NZ_JAOVZU010000012.1:91235-110638 GCF_025717005.1 Actinotalea endophytica | reverse complement strand
GGTCACGCCGCAGATCGACCGCCATCCGGATCGCCCGCTCCCGGAGCTCCTCCGGGTACTTCCTCGGTGCTGCCATGACTCTCATCCTCCGTGGATTGAGAGCCTCTACGAAACCCGGGGCGGTTCACAGGCGTGCCGTCGCGGGCGCGGGCTAGCCTGCCCGGGTGCCACGCCGGCGTCCCTCCCGCACCCCAGCGCCTCGCCAGCCACGCGTGCTACGCCCCGCGCCGCCTGTCTCGGGCCGTAGCCGGGCGGCCCGGGCCGCGTGGCTGGCGCAGGCGCGAGCTGACGCCGGCCGCGCGGCGCCCGAGGTCCTCGGCGACGAGCCGGACGCGTGGCACGATAGTGTTTCAGGCCGCTGACCTGCGCCAACGCAGCACTCTAGCGCGCTAGAAGGGGGGTCGGAATGGCGCCAGGCGACCCCGGCCAGCCCGCCACGCAGATCCTCGTCGCCGGCGACTGGGATCGGGACCTCGCATGGGCTCAGGGCGCACTCGGGACCGCTGCCGACCTGGGAGTCACCAGGCTCGTCCAGGTCGGCGACTTCGGGATCGGTCCCTGGACAGGAGGCGCCGCGCGTTTCGAGGATGAGGTCGAGCGGGTGGCGGCGCAGTGCGCGGTGACCGTCCACGTCGCGCCCGGGAATCACGCGACGATCGCCTCGCTCACACGGCGACCGGATGGGTGGCTCGCGCTACGTGACCACGTCCTGGTCGCTCCTCGTGGGTGCTCCGTACCGGGCTCTCGAACGCGACGGGTATCAGCTCGCGAAGCGCTCCGCGCAACGCCGCGTCTCTGCCGTATTGCAACGGTGACCCAACTCGCGCCCCACCGCCCCATATGCGTACTGGCGCAGGTAGACAGGGACCTCGCCGGCGGCGGGTGGTAGCAGCGTAGGTGAGGAGGTGGGGATTCGGGGCGTGACACGCCGCGCGTGCCGGTCTCCGTGGAGGCGGAACTCCCACCTCGACCTGTGATGTGAGGCTCCGATCGCCCTCCAGCTCGGGCGCTACCGACTCGTAGTTCGCTACGCTCAAGGTGTGTGCAGAACCACTACCAGGCGATAAGATTTTGCACATGGGAGCGTACGACGTCGTGGTGGGCTTGGCTGCCGACGCGCACGGACTCGTCCGCGCCGAGGACGCGACCCGCGAAGGGGTGACTGCAGTCGCCCTCCACCGCCTCGCTCAAGATCAACGGCTGGAACGGATCGCGCACGGGCTGTACCACGTTCGAGCCGTCCCGTTCGACCGCCTCACCCCATACATGGAAGCTGTCCTCTGGGCACGGGGCGTTGGTGTCATCTCCCACGCGTCCGCACTGGAGATGCAGGAGCTGTGCGACATCCTGCCGCGCAGAATCCACCTGACCGTCCCTCGGGCATACAACCCACGCAAGGCGGGTCACGACCAGTACCACGTGCACCGGTTGACCCTCCCGCCAGACGCCATCACCAACTACGAGGGGGTCCCCGTAGTGACAGCCGCAACCGCGATCACACAAGCACTCGCCGACGGCGAAGACCGTGAGCAGCTCCGACTCGCGGTCAGGAACGCCAGCCAGCGCGGACTCCTGCTGCGCCGTGAAGCCGCCCGATTGTGGCCGAGGCTCCGATGACACCGATCGGCGACCGGTACGTCGGCGTACCACCGAAGAACCTCAGCGCGATCGAGCAGCGAGTGCGGAACCTCGCCGCCGACACCGGTACGCCAAGCGCTCGACTTCGCCATCGGCTGGCAGTAGAGGTCCTCGCGGACGCCATCGCCTCCGTAGTGCCGGTGGACGGCGAAGACAAGTTCGCCATCAAGGGCGGGTCCGCCCTGATGCTGCGCCTCGGCATCGACCGGAGCCGCTTCTCGAAAGACCTCGACGCGATGCTCCGCGGCTCGCTCACGGCATTCCTCGACCGACTCCGAGAGTTGGGGCGTACGGGCCACCTCGGCTGGAACTTCACGCTCGTCAGGGAACAGGAGATCGCCCTGCCGGCCTCACCCGTTCGCCCGCGGCGCGTCGCCGTGAAGATGGCATACGGCGGCAAGCCGTATGCCACGGTGACCCTCGAGGTCTCGCCTGAGGAAGCCGGAGCGGCCGACTCCACCGATCTTGTACCCGTGGTCGCGCTCCGCGACGTCGGCTTCGTCACCCAGGCAGAGGGGTTCTTGATCCTCGGCGTGAAGTACCAGGTCGCGCAGAAGCTCCACGCCTGCACCGAACGTCGGTCCGGGTTCAGGAACGACCGTGCACACGACCTTGTGGACATCGCCCTGCTGGCCGAGCTTGTCCGAGCGGACCTCCCAGCCGTGAAGGCTGCTTGCCTGTCGATCTTCGCTACCCGCGCGATGCACTCGTGGCCACCGGTCGTCGAGCCTGAACCCCACTGGCCCGCGCTGTACACCACGGCCGCGAGGGATCTCGAAGGGGTCGTGCCGTCCGACGTCACTGCTGCGGCGGAGCTCGTCAACGCTCTGATTCGGGAGGTCGACGCCGCACCCGACCTGGCCTAGCTGTACTGACCCGAGACGTTGGTCGAGTTTGTGTGATGCGCTGATCTGAGTGATGGCGCGAGGAGGGCCTCCCGCGGTGGAGTGGAACTGCCTAGGTATCCGCTTCGCTCACAGGAGGCCCTCGTGGTCCACGCTAACGCTGCCTTGACGCCCCGGGCCCGGCTGACCGTCGCCCGACTGGTCGTGGATCAGAAGGTCCCGATCGCCGAGGTCGCGGCCCGGTTCCAGTGCTCGTGGCCGACGGTGAAGCGTTGGGCTGATCGGTATGCGGCGGGGCCGTCGATGCAGGACCGCTCCTCACGTCCGCGACGGATGCCGGGCAAGACCGACGCGCTGACCACGCGTCGGATCGTCTCCCTGCGCCTGCGCAGACGCCTGGGGCCGGTGCAGCTGGCAGCGCTGACCGGTGTCGCGCCCTCCACCGCGCACCGAGTCCTGACCCGGTGCCGGCTGAACCGGCTGGCCCATGTCGATAGGGCCACCGGGCAGCCGGTGCGCCGCTACGAGCACGACCGCCCCGGCGCGATGCTGCACGTGGACGTCAAGAAGTTCGGCAACATCCCCGATGGCGGTGGCTGGCGGTTCGTCGGGCGCGCCCAGGGCGATCGGCACCGCTCAGCCACTCCCGACAAGCCCAAGAACGCCCACCACAACCCGAAGATGGGCCACGCGTTCGTGCACACCGTGATCGACGACCACTCCCGCGTCGCCTACGCCGAGGTCCACGACGACGAGACCGCACTGACTGCGACCGGCGTCCTGCGCCGGGCGGTGGCCTGGTTCGCCGCCCGCGGCATCACCACCCAGCGAGTCCTGTCCGACAACGGCTCGCCCTACCGCTCCCACCTCTGGCGCGACGTCTGCGCCGAACTCGCGATCAACCACTCCCGCACCCGGCCCTACCGTCCGCAGACCAACGGCAAGATCGAGCGCTTCCACCGCACCATGGCCGACGGCTGGGGCTACGCCCGCTGCTACACCTCAGAAGCCGAACGACGAGCCGCCCTGGCAGCATGGCTCCACGAGTACAACCACCACCGACCCCACACCGCCTGCGGCAACAAGCCACCAGTCACCCGATTGACCAACCTGCCGGGTCAGTACAGCGCGAACGATGACGGACGTTCGACTACCAGGTCACCCTGTTCCCCGGCTGCCCGACCGCCGTCGTGATCATCTCCCAGGTCGACCCATTCGCTCGGTTCGGCACCCAGGTCCCCTACACCGTCAGCGCACGGTCAGCTTCGGATGGCACCGTGGTAGAAGACGACGGTGCGATGGGGTGGCAGCATCGCGTGAACACGGGTCCGGGTATGGACGAGCCACTGACCGCTGGCACCCAGTTCAGCGTCGACGTCGACCTCGGATCGGACTTCACGACCACACGTGACGCACAAACGCTGTGCTTCTACTCCAGCGACAGCCACCCGCGATCCTCAGACCAGATCTGGGTCAACGGCGTGGCCTACGACCTGGAGCTGGACCGGCAGCTCACGATCTACGGCGGGCGGTACCTGATCGGTTTCACCGGCTCCTGGTACACCTGGGACCGGTCCTGCGACGGCCTGTCCACTCTGCCCGACGGCGCCATTCACGACGGGATCAACCACTTCGCCCTCGAGACCCAAGGACACATCCAGATCGGAGCCGTCTTCATCGAGAGCCGCCCTCACTACACCCCACCAGACCCCGGAGACGGCGGCGGAGGCGGCGGAGGTCCGATCCTCACCTGACACGCCGAGCGGCCGATAGCCTGATACTCGGCCATCGACGACCCACGGAAGGGACGATGACGACACCTGCGAGGCGTGGCGCCCACGCCGCGATCCTGGGCGCGGTGGTGCTCTCTGTGGCGCTACTCCTTGCCGGATGCGGGCTCATCATGGGCGACGACCCGAGACCGTGGACGATGACCGTCACCAACCACACCACCCACGACCTGACCATCAGGCTCGGCGGATCACGCCTTGCGGACGTACCCGCTGGCGACAGCGGAGAGGTCTCCGTCGCTCCCCGAGGAGAGTGCGTGAACACAGACGGCAGCATCAACGCGATCACCGACGACGGTTCGATGGTCGCAGCGCTTGCCGCCTCGCCGAACGGTGAGGTCTGTGAGGGCGACACGTGGGTGGTCGAGCAGTCCGATCTCCTGCCGATCGAGGACACGATCTACGCACCCTCGTCTTGACGCCGGCGCGATCCGAAGCGGACCGGCTCGGGCCGATCGTCTGGCCAGGCTCGCAACCCCGTTGCCGTTGCGCCGCTGGATGACCCCTCCGCCGGGGCTCGACGCGGGCCCTTCGTCGGTCAAGATCCGCCGCCGATGGTCGATCATTCCGGATGGCGCCGCCCACCAAGAGCAGCGCCATTCAACCGGCGTTGTCGGCAGACCAGGGGGCCATGGAAGTGCTCAAGGGCGCCACCCAGCGCGACGCCCGCGAGCGTGCGGAGCGGCGCGTCATCACGGCCGAGTAGGTCTGGGCTGACCCGCTGAGTCGTACCACGGGGATGGCGACCGGTGGTGGGGAGGTCGGCGTGTTGGCGGGCTCAGGCGGGCGTGTGCGAGTGCGACCGATGCGATGCCCGCCGCCGAAGCCACCGGTAGCTCTGAAGGACGCCCTGGTGCACGAGCACACCGAGGCCGGCGTTCGCCACCGCCAGCAGCGCCGCACCGATCAACCCAGGCTCGAGGCCCATCACACCGTCGGCGACCAGCACCGTGACCCAGACCACGGCCGCAAGCGGGAGGGTGAGCCGCCACCAGCGTCCCAAGACCAAGCCGAACGCGATCATCGTCGGGATCACGGTCCTCGCCCTCCCGTCACCGCCAACGTACGCTCGCCCGTTCGCGCGCGACAGGGAGGTACCGACGCGAGCCCACCTGATCCACGTCAGTCGGCGCGATCGCCCATGGTGGTCGTGGCTGGGGACGCGTATCGGTGAGGCCTGGTGCGCACGGCCGCGGTTCCTCCTCGACGCGGCGTCGTGAGACATCGACCTGATTGACACTTCGTCTCACTTGAGACAGAGTGTCAGCCATGACCACTCCTCGCCGCTGGGCTTCCTTGGGCGTCCTCTCCCTGGTCGGCCTCGTCATCGCGCTCGACACCACCGTGCTCAACGTCGCGCTCCCGACGCTCGCGACGGACCTGGATGCGAGCACGTCGCAGCTGCAGTGGTTCGCGGACGCGTACCTGCTGACGCTGGCCGTCCTCCTGCTGCCGGCCGGCCTGCTCGGCGATCGGCTCGGGCTCAAGCCGATGACCGTGGCCGCCCTGGTGGTCTTCGGCGCGGGGTCGATCGCCAGCGCCGCCGCTCCGACCGCAGGCGTGCTGATCGCGGCTCGAGCAGTCATGGGTGCCGGCGCAGCCCTGGCGACTCCCTTGACCTTCTCGTGGCTCGTCGTGCTCTTCGACGAGGACGAACGCCCCCGCGCCCTCGCCGTCCTCGGCGCCGCGTCGTTCATCGGTCTCCCCCTCGGGCCGGTGGTCGCGGGGTACCTCCTGCAGCACTACGCCTGGGGCAGCGTCTTCATGATCAACGTCCCGATCGTCGCCCTCGCACTCGTGGGGGCCGCCACGCTCCTGCCCGGTTCCACTCCCCGCACGTACCGCCGCGCCGACGCGGTCGGGATCGCGCTGTCGGTGGTCGGGCTCACCGGCCTCACCTACGGACTGATCGAGGCGCCGGTCCGCGGCTGGGGCGACCCGCTGAGTCTCGGCAGCTGGCTGGTCGGCGCATCGGTGCTCGCGGCGTTCGTCGCCTGGGAGCTGCGGCACCCCGAGGACGGACTGATGACCATGCGCCTGTGGGCCGACCGGTCGTTCGCGTGGGGCACGGGCGTGCTGAGCGCCGCGACCATGCTCGGCGTGGTGGCGCTCTTCTCCGTGCCGAGCTACCTGCAGGGCGTGCTCGGTGTCGACGCGATGGGATCGAGCCTGCGACTCATCCCACTGATCGGCGGGATCTTCCTCGGCGTGGGGATCAGCGTCCCGCTCTCCCGCAGGTTCTCCTACCGTGCCGCCGCCCAGGTCGGGCTGCTGCTGATCGGCACCGGGTGCCTGCTGGCCACCAGGACGACGATCACCACCGGGTATCGTGAGGCCGCGACCTGGATGATCGTCTTCGGAATCGGGTACGGCGTCGTGATGCTCTCGTGCCAGAACCTCGCGCTCAGCAGCCTGCGCGCGGACAGCGCCGGAGCCGGCGCCGCGACGATCCAGGTCATGCGGCAGACCAGCAGCGTCGTCGGCATCGCGGTGCTCGTCTCGGTGCTGAACTCGGTCTACCGGAGCCAGGTCGACACCGGCACCCTGCCCGACCCTGCGGCCGCCGCTGTCCGGTCGTCCATGCAGGCAGGACTGGCCGTGGCCGAGCAGCTGCAGGACCCGGCGCTGGCCGCCTCGGTCCGATCCGCCTTCCTCTCCGGGATGGCGGCCCAGATGTGGCTGGGCGTCGGCGTCGCGTGCCTGCTCGCGCTCGCCACGGCCGTGTGGATGCCGGCGACGCTCGGTGAAGCCGCTCGCACCGTCGCCCCGTCGACCCCGACCACCGGGGTGCGGCCCGGGCGCGGCGGAGCCTGAGGCCCGGCATGCCAGATCGACGCGAGCCCGGTGCGCAGCCTTCGCTGCGGGAGCGTAAGCGCGCCCGTGCGCGGGCCGACCTGCAACGTGTCGCGATCGACCTGGTCGAGGAGCGCGGCTACGCGGCGGTCTCCGTGGAGGACATCTGCGCCGCCGCCGAGGTCTCCCGGAGCACCTTCTTCCGGTACTACGGCACCAAGGCAGCGGTCTTCGAGGCCGACCTGCCGGCCGAGCAGTTCTGGCCGCTGGTCGAGCACCAGCCCGCCTACTCGCTGGCGGCCCTGCGGTCCCTGATCGCCGAGTCGTACCGCGCGATGGACGACGCCGACTTCGACCAGGAGCGCCGTCGCATCCACCTGCTCCAGACCGTGCCGGAGCTGCGGCCGGGCTTCGCCCAGGAGGCGCTGCGCCCGATGGGCCTCACCCTCGCCTACTGCGCGCGGATCCTTCGCAGCGACCAGGACGACCCTCGGGTGCGGCTGCTCGGCGGGGCGGTGTTCGGCGTCCTGGCAACGATGCAGCTGCCGGACGCCGACGGGACCATCGAGCTCCCCGCCACCAAGGACGCGGCCGCAGCGCGCGTCGAGGCCGCGATCGACGGGCTGATCGCGATGCTCGACCCGAGCGCCACGACGCCCGGCCCGTAGCGGGACGGAACCGGCGTCGACGCGCCGCACGGATCGATCGTGCCTACGGTGACCGGGTGGATCGCGTCGCACGGCCGGTGCTGGCCGTCCCGGTGCTGCTCGCCGCGCTCCTCGCGGCGGCCGGCTGCTCGCCCGCCGGCACCCCGTCGTCGTCGGCCGGCAGTGCGAGCGCGAGCGGCTCCGCCCTGAGCAGCGCCACCCCGAGCCCGGGAACCGCAGGCCCGAGCGGCACCGCCGCGACTCCGACTGCGCCCGAGTCCCCGAGCCCGACACCGACCGGACCGAGCGCGCTCGACTGGCCCTCCTACCACCGCACTCTCGACCGCGCAGGCACCGTGGCCGGTCTGCCCGCCGTGCACGAGCTGACCCCCGCGTGGACCGCAGCGCTCGACGGCGCCGTGTACGGGCAGCCGATCGTCGTCGGCGGGCTGGCGATCGCGGCCACGGAGGCCGACACGGTGTACGGGCTCGACCTGACGACCGGTGCGGTCCGCTGGACGACCCACCTCGGCACGCCGGTGCCCAGGAGCGACCTGCCGTGCGGCAACATCGACCCGCTCGGGATCACCGGGACCCCGGCGTACGACGCGACCACGGGCTCGGTGTTCGTGGTGGCCGAGACCACCGGGGGGCGTCACGACCTGGTCGCGCTCGACGTGCTGACCGGGACGGAGCGCTGGCGCCAGTCGCTCGACGTCACGACGCGCAACCCGCTCGCCGAGCAGCAGCGGGGCGCGCTCGCCGTCGCGAACGGCCGGGTCTACGTGCCCTTCGGAGGGCTCTACGGGGACTGCGGAGACTACGTCGGCTACGTCACCGCGACACCCGTCGGCGGCGGCACCACCACCTCGTACGCCGTCCCGACGAGTCGTGAGGGCGGCATCTGGGCCGCCTCGGGGGTGGCCGTCGACGGCGGTGGCGACGCGTGGGTCGCGGTGGGCAACGGCGCCAGCACCGGCGGGACCTACGACGGCAGCGACTCCGTGCTCCGGCTGGCTCCGGACCTCTCGCAGCGGCTCGACTACTTCGCCCCGGCGTCGTGGGGCTCGCAGAACGCCCGCGACCAAGACCTGGGCAGCACCGGTCCGGTGCTGCTCGGCGGCAACCGGGTCCTGGTCTCCGGGAAGGACGCCGAGGTCTACCTCCTCGACGGTGAGCACCTCGGTGGCGTCGGCGGGCAGCTCGCGACGCTGACCGGCTGCGCCGGGTACGGCGGCATCGCGTGGGACCGCACGGCCGCAGCCGCCTTCGTCCCGTGCCGGGACGGGCTGCTCCGCGTGGACGTCGGGTCGACCACGCTGCAGGGCGGCTGGAAGGCGCCGGCGAACATCGCCGGCTCGCCGGTCGTGGGCCACGGCGCCGTGTGGTCGGTCGACGCCGCCGGCGGGCGGCTCTACGCGCTCGACGAGGTGACCGGCGCCTCGATCACCACGGCCGACGTGGGAACGACGAGCCGGTTCGCGTCGCCCGTCCTGGCCGGTGGGTTCGTCCTGGTCCCCACCCTCGCGGGGGTCAGCGCCGTGGCCGTGGGCTAGGGCGGGCGCCTCACGCCGGCCGGGCGGAGCGCCGGACGAAACCCGTTGACGGGCCGGACCTGGGGTGGTCGACTCCCCCGGTGGATCGCGATGGGCTCGTCCTGGGGATCCGGACCGCGTCGCCGGCCGATCTGCCCGAGCTCCAGCGGGTGTATCGCGCGGCGTCGCTGTCCAACCCGGGTGACGCGCTGATGCTCCTCGCTCGACCGGAGTACCTCGCCTTCACCGGTGACGGGATCGCCGCAGGGCGCACCCGCCTCGCGCACGCCGGACCCGACGAGACGGGCCGGGTCCTCGGGTTCGCCACGGCATCTCCCGTCTCGGAGAGCGAGCTCGAGCTCGACGACCTCTTCGTCGATCCGCCGTTCCAGCGCCGAGGCGTCGCCCGTCGGCTGGTGGTCGACGCAGCTCGGTCGGGCGCAGCGGCCGGCTTCCGGCGGATCCTGGTCACCGCCAACCCGCACGCCAGATCGTTCTACCTGGCCGCCGGCTTCGTCGACGGCCAGGGCGTGACCACGCCGCTCGGCGAGGGGCGCCGCATGCGCCTCGACCTGGCCTGACCGTCGGCGGCGCCTCGGTTCCTGCGGGCTCCGCCGGTCCGGGCTCAGCCCCGGAACGCCCGCACGGCCTCGTCCGCCTTGGCGAGGAACGCCTTCTCGCCGAACGTGTTGAGCTTCATCACAACGCCTTCGCTGCCGCCCGAGGTGACGACCACGACCTCGATCCGGTCGCCGACGGCGAGCGCGCTCACGGACAGGCTCAGCCGGTTGCCGCCCACCATGCTGAAGCGCTCGTAGACCCGCACCGCCATCCGCGCGTCGCCGAGCCGGCGTTCGGCCTTGGCCTCCACCATGGCGGTCGCACTGCCCTGCTCGATCGCGTGATCGAGATGTGCGACGAAACGGTCGAGGTCCCCCGTGATCGTGTAGTCAGCCTGAGCCACGCGCGCACAGTAGCGCCCCGTCCGGCCGTCAACGCCCGGCCTCGGTCCCACCCGGGCCGCCCGCCGTCCGATGGGCATGGCTCACCCTCGGGACGGCGGCGGTGCGATCGCCTGCCGTCCCCGGTCAGAAGATGCGTCGCGCGTAGGACGCGATCGTCTCCAGGCCGCTGGCGAGGAACGCGAGCGCCAGCCAACCGATAACGGGACTCATGAACGAATGATGCCCGCTCCGATGGTGCGACACGCCGGACTTCCGGGTCCGGAATCCTTCCGCGACCTGCGGAAGCACGCGATCGGCCGAGCCAGATGCGGACACAGCGGTCACGCGGCCGGCGCCCTCTCGCCGCTGCCGTCACACGCCTGGTGGGTCAGGCGGTCAGCGCGACCAGGCCCACTCCGAGCGCAGCCGCACCGACACCGGCGACGAGCGTCCCGAGCACACTCGTCGCCGCCGCCCGAAGCTCGCCGACCTGGACCAGCCGGACGGCCTCGACCATCGCCGTCGAGAAGGTGGTGAAGCCACCGCAGAACCCGGTGGTCGCGATCGTGATCCACGGCCCGGCGACGTGGTGGAACACCACCAGGCCGGTCAGGAGACCAAGCAGGAGCGAGCCCACCACGTTGATCGTCATCGTGGCCACCGGCAGGGGCCGGCTGGAGCGAGCGCGGATCAAGCCGTCCACCACGAACCGGGAACCGGCGCCGAGCCCGCCCCCGAGCGCCACGAGCCAGAGCGTCACGTCGCCTCCCTCGCGGTCACGCGCCACCGGTGCAGGCGTGCACCCAGCAGCACCCCCGCCGAGCACGCGACGAGCCCGAGAACCAGGATCGTCGCCGCATAGCCCAGCGCGGTCGCGACCTGCCCGTCCGCGAGCGACCGCTCGACCTCGACCGCGAACGTCGAGTAGGTCGTGAACCCGCCCATCACCCCGGTGCCCAGCGCGAGGCGGACGGTGCGGCCACGACGGCTCTCCGGACCGCGCCGGACGAGAACCTCCAGCAGCAGGCCGAGCAGGAACGCACCGAGCGCGTTCGCGGCGAGCGTGCCCCAGTGCCAACCACCGTCGGCGGGCAGTGCCTGCCCGAGCGCGGCACGCCCCACGGACCCCACCGCACCGCCGGCGACCACCAGCGCGACGAGGCCCGGCGCCAGGTACGGACGCGTGCTCACCGCGCCAACCTACCGAGCGATTGCCTCGACGCAGGTCAGGGGTTACGGTCTGACCGACCGACGAGAGGAGCACGGCCGTGGCGATCGCCCCGACCCAGGTGTGCTCCCTCGCGTGCGCCCGGCGCTGCTGCTGTCTGTAGAGCGCTGGCACTGACCCGTGGCCGTCGGCCACGGCGCCGGCGCTCGTGCCCCAGCCCCGGAATCCATCGGCCCTCCTGGCCGTTGACCACCACGGCGCACCACGCCCCCGCACGCGAAGGATCTGTCCCATGGCACGCATCTACGACGACGTCACCGCTCTGATCGGCAACACCCCGCTCGTCCGGCTCAACCGGCTCTCCGACACCCAGGCGACCGTGGTCGCCAAGCTCGAGTTCTACAACCCCGCCAACTCCGTCAAGGACCGGATCGGCGTCTCGATCATCGACGCCGCCGAGGCGTCCGGCGCGCTGCCGCCCGGCGGCACCGTGGTCGAGGCCACCAGTGGCAACACCGGGATCGCACTGGCCATGGTCGGCGCGGCCCGCGGCTACGACGTGGTGCTCACGATGCCCGAATCGATGTCCAAGGAGCGGCGCGCCCTGCTGCGCGCGTTCGGCGCGGAGCTCGTGCTCACCCCGGCGAGCGAGGGCATGAAGGGCGCTGTCACCCGGGCCGAGCAGATCGCCGCCGAGCGACCCGGCGCCGTCCTGGCCCGCCAGTTCGCCAACGAGGCGAACCCCGCGATCCACCGTCGCACCACGGCCGAGGAGATCTGGGCCGACACCGACGGCGCGGTCGACATCCTGGTGGCCGGGATCGGCACCGGCGGCACGATCACCGGCACCGGGCAGGTGCTCAAGGAGCGCAAGCCCGGCGTGCAGGTGATCGGCGTCGAGCCCGCCGAGTCGCCCATCCTCAACGGCGGCCAGCCCGGCCCGCACAAGATCCAGGGCATCGGCGCGAACTTCGTCCCGGAGATCCTCGACACCACGGTCTACGACGAGATCATCGACGTCGACGCCGAGACCGCCGCCGAGGTCGCCCGCCGCACCGCTCGGGACGAGGGACTGCTGGTCGGGTTCTCCTCCGGCGCCGCGATCCACGCCGCGCACCTGGTGGCGCAGCGCCCCGAGAACGCGGGCAAGCTGATCGTCGTGATCGTGCCGTCGTTCGGCGAGCGCTACCTGTCCACGGCCCTCTACGCCGACCTGATGGACTGACGGTGAGACATTTCCTGGCTGTGCTCCGCGAGGATCTCCAGGCCGCACGGGACCGCGACCCCGCGGCCCGTACGGCACTGGAGGTCGCGCTCGCCTACCCGGGCGTGCACGCGATCTGGGGCTACCGGATCGCCCACCGCATGTGGCGCGAGCCGGGGCTCCGGCTGCCGGCCCGGCTGCTGTCCCAGATCATCCGCTCGATCACCGGGATCGAGATCCACCCCGGTGCCCAGCTGGGCCGCCGGCTCTTCATGGACCACGGCATGGGCATCGTGATCGGTGAGACCGCCATGGTGGGCGACGACGTCGTGATGTTCCACGGCGCGACGCTCGGCGGGGTCTCGATGAACAAGGGCAAGCGGCACCCGACGCTCGGCGACGGGGTCGTGGTGGGCTCGGGCGCGCGCGTGCTCGGGCCGATCTGGGTCGGCGACGGCGCGAAGATCGGCGCGAACGCCGTCGTGGTCAAGGACGTGCCGGCCGGCGCGACCGCGGTCGGTGTGCCCGCGGTGATCCGGCGGCACGAGCGGCCGGCCGGCGCGGTGCGGGACGACGTGCACGAGCCGGCGCTCGAGCTGGACCCGGCGATCTGGATCTGAGTCAGTCCTCCGGCCACCACAGGGCTCGGCGCAGCACGACCCGTGCGTCGTCCGGGTCGGCCGGCTCGGTGAGCGGGCAGCCCTCGCCGCGCAACCGGGCCAGGGCGTCCGAGCGGTAGGGCCGTGGCGGCTGACCGGACGCGTTGACGACCCGCCACCAGGGCACCCCCGAGCCCGCCCGGGCGAGCACCGTGCCGACCTGGCGCGGGCCGCCGATGCCCAGGCGGTCGCGGAGCACCTCGGCGATCGAGCCGTAGGTCGCCGCCCGGCCGGGCGGGATCTCGGCGACCAGGTCGAGCACGGCCTCGAGGTAGTCGTCGGCCCCGGGTGGGGGTCCGATCTCGGGCTCGGCGCCGTGCACGGCGCCGCCGCGCCGCGACCGACTCCCGGGCTCAGACCCGCTGGACGAGGATGAGCCCACGGTCGTCCCCCTCACCGGCCTTGAGCTCGGCGAGCACCTCCTCGGCGCCGCCCTTGCCGGTCGCGACGAGTCGCTCGACGACGCCCATCAGCCGGTCGATGCCGAGGTCGAGGTCTCGCCCGGCGTCCTCGACCAGACCGTCGGTGTACAGCAGGAGCGTGTCGCCGTACGCGAGCCGACCCTCGTGGGCGACGTAGGTCGGTGCCCCCACCACACCGAGCGCGGGTCCACCGGTGCTCCGGATCACCTCGAGTCGTCCCTCCCCCGCGTGATGGTGGATGGGCGGCGGGTGGCCTGCTGCGGCGACCTGGTACACGCCGGTCTCGAGGTGCACCGCCAGGTGCACAGCGGTCGCGAAACCCTCGGGCCAGCGCTGCTCGAGCAGGTACGCGTTCGCGGCGGGCAGGAACTGCGGTGGCGGCATCGCGCCCAGCAGGCCGCCGAACGCACCGGACAGCAGCAGCGAGCGCACACCCGCCTCCTGCCCCTTGCCGGAGACGTCGACCAGCACGATCTCGAGCACCGGGCCGCCAGCACCGCGAGCGGCGACCACGAAGTCGCCGGAGAAACCCTCGCCGTTCGCGGAGCGCACGACGGACTCGACCCGCCAGCCCTCGGGCAGCGCGGGGATCCTGCCGTGCGCCGCGATCCGGTCCCGCAGGTCCACGAGCATGAGCTGGCTCGGCGCACCCTGGAGCCCGAGCAGCTCGCGGCTGCGCACGAACAGCAGCCCGATCACCAGCGCGACGCCCTGCACGACGACGACCCCGGGGGTGAACTCGACCCAGTCGCCGCTGGCGAGCACCACCGTCTCGATGATCATCGCCACCGCGAGCGCGACCATCGCGGCCCGGCGCAGCACGAGCACCCCGCCGAGCAGGACCAGGAGCATCGCCGCCGGCGGGATCCAGTCCGGCAGCAGCATCATCCCGGCAGCGACCATCAGGGATGCCAGGATCAGCCAGGCGGCCAGGGCCGGTTGGCTGACGAATCTGCCGCGCGCCTCGCCAAGGGTGAAGCCCGCGCGCACCGCAAGGTTGCGTCGCAGACGCCCCATGGCGCCCCCGGCGTGAGCCCGCGG
This sequence comes from Actinotalea endophytica, assembly GCF_025717005.1. GTDB lineage: Bacteria > Actinomycetota > Actinomycetes > Actinomycetales > Cellulomonadaceae > Actinotalea. The sequence continues at coordinate 95,952 of NZ_JAOVZU010000012.1, read as the reverse complement.
CCGCGGTGCGGTCACGCTCACGCCGGGCAGGCTACCGGGCCGCGCCCACGTCCCGCAGCGCCCGCACCGGCGAGCACGAAAACCCCGTGCCATCCGGCCGGGCCTCGGGCCACGATGACCGACATGACGCCGCTGCCGGACGGCTACACCGCCGTCGACCTCACCGCCGACCACCACCGCGAGCTCCTCACGATCGACGCATGGGCCTTCCCCGACTCGATCGACCTCGACAAGGTCGCCGAGTGGCCGTTGCCGATCGTCTGGGAGCGGGCACGCGGCGTGCGCGCCGCCGACGGCGAGCTCGTCGCCGTTCACGCGTCCTACCCGTACACCGGCTTCCCGGTCCCCGGTGCGCGAACCCCGGTCGCCGGGCTGACCTGGGTCGGGGTGCACCCCGGGCACCGACGCCGCGGGCTGCTCAGCTCGATGATCGAGGACCACATGACGCGGTCGCTGGACCGCGGCGAGGCCGTGTCCGCGCTGTACGCGGCCGAGCTCGCGATCTACGGCCGGTTCGGCTACGGGCACGCGGCGCGAAGCCTACGGCTGACGGTCCCGCGCGGAGCCGCGCTGCGCGACGTCCCCGGTGCGGACCAGGTCCGCATCCGTCTGGTCTCGGCCGACGCCGACGCGCACGGCGCACTCGTCGCCGAGCTGCACGATGCGGTCGACCGGCCCGGGTGGGCGCCGCGGTCCAGTGCCGAGCAGCGCGCCGCCTTCCTGCACGACCCGCCGGAGTGGCGCCGCGGCGCCGAGCCGCTGCGGATCGCGATCGCCGAGCGGGACGGCACTGCGGTGGGCTACGCGATGCTGCGCCGCAAGATGGACTGGAGGCCCGAGGGCCCGCGCGGCGTGGTCCGGGTCGGCGAGGTCGTGGTCAAGGACGCCGCGGCGGCCCGTGCGCTGTGGGGGGTGCTGCTCGACCTCGACCTGATGGCCACCGTCGAGGTGGGCAACCTCGCCGTGGACGACCCGCTCGTGCACCTGCTCGTCGACTCGCGTGCGGCGCAGCCGCAGCTGCGCGACGACCTGTGGATCCGGATCCTCGACCTGCCGGTCGCGCTCGCCGCGCGCCGCTACCAGGCGCCGGTCGACGTCGTGCTCGAGGTCACCGACACCCGCCTGCCGGCCAACGCGGGCCGGTGGCGGCTGGTCGGCGGCCCGGACGGCGCCGAGGTCACCCGGACCGGCGACGCACCGGATCTCGCGCTCGACGTGCGCGAGCTGGGGGCGGCCTACCTCGGCGGTGTCTCGCTGGAGGGTCTGGCCGCCGCCGGGCTCGTCACCGAGCACGTGCCCGGCTCGGCCCGGGCCGCAGCGATCGCGTTCGGGTGGCCGGTCGCCCCGGTGAGCAGCTGGATCTGGTGACGGGGCCGGGTCTCTGACTCGGCGACGGGATCGGGATCCGACGAGATCGGGATCCGACGCGACAGCGCGAGCCGGTGACCGGGCGCAGCGCGGCAGGCCCGTGGACGGGTCAGCCGCGCTGCGCCTCGTACGCGGCGAGCAGGTCGATCCGGCGCTGGTGGCGCACGTCACCGCTGAACGGCTCGGCGAGGAACGCCTCGACCAGCGCGATCGCCTCGTCCACGGAGTGCTGACGCGCACCGATCGACACCACGTTGGCGTCGTTGTGCGCGCGGCACAGGCGCGCGGTGTCCTCGTTCCAGGCGAGCGCGGCGCGCACCCCGGCGACCTTGTTCGCCGCGATCTGCTCCCCGTTGCCCGAACCTCCGATGACGACGCCGAGGCTGCCGGGGTCCGCGACCACGGCCTCGCCCGCCGCGAAGCAGACCGGCGGGTAGTCGTCCAGGGCGTCGTACGTCTCGGCGCCGTGGTCGGTCACGTCGTGGCCGGCGGCCACGAGGTGCTCGACGAGCGCGGCCTTGAGCTCGAACCCGGCGTGGTCGGCGGCGATGTGGATGCGCATGCGCCCATCCTGCCGCACCGCGCGCACGACGCAGGCACCCGCCTCGCCTAGCCTGGGGCCCATGATCTCCGGCATCGACACCGCGTCCTTCGACCCCGACGTCCGTCCCGCGGACGACCTGTTCCGGTACGTCAACGGGCCATGGCTCGCCACCCACGAGATCCCCGCGGACCGGGCCTCCGACGGCGGCTTCCGCGCACTGCACGACCAGGCCGAGGAGCAGGTGCGGGAGATCATCACCGAGCTCGGTGCCCAGGCGGCGAACGAGGACGACACACCCGCAGACCCGAACGCGGCGCGGATCGGTGCGATGTACGCGAGCTTCATGGACACCGACACGGTGGAACGGCTCGGGCTGGCCCCGATCCACGAGGAGCTCGCGGCGATCGACGCCGCCGAGGACCACGCCACGCTCGCCGCGGTGCTCGGGGCGCTGCAGTCCACGGGTGGCGCCGACGCGACCGGGTTCTACGTCGACAACGACGCCGCCGATCCCGAGCGCTACGTCGTGCACCTGTACCAGTCCGGGCTCGGCCTGCCGGACGAGGCCTACTACCGCGAGGAGCAGTACGCGGCGATCCGGGAGGCCTACACGCCGCACGTCGCACGGATGCTCGCGCTGAGCGGTCTCGCGGCGGACCGGGCCGGCGCCGCGGCCGAGCAGGTCGTCGCCTTCGAGACCGCCCTCGCCGCGCACCACTGGGACGTGGTCGCCGACCGCGACGCCGAGCGCACGCACAACCCGATGTCGTTCACCGCGGTGGCCGAGCTCGCGCCGGGCTTCGCGTGGTCCTGCTGGCGTGCCACGCTCAACGCGCCGGACGGCTCGATGGACGACCTGGTCGTGCGCGAGCCGAGCTTCCTGGCCGGGTTGAGCGAGGTCTGGGGCGGCGCCGACGTCGAGACGATCAAGGCCTGGCTGCGCTACCACCTGATCAGCGCACGCGCCCCGTACCTGCACGACGACGTGGTCCAGGCGAACTTCGACTTCTACGGCCGCACCCTCACCGGGGCGCAGCAGGTCCGGGACCGCTGGCGACGCGGCGTGATGCTGGTCGAGCGCACGCTCGGCGAGGCGGTCGGCCAGGTCTACGTGGCCCGGCACTTCCCGCCCGCGCACAAGCAGCGGATGGTCGAGCTCGTCGGGCACCTGGTCGAGGCCTACCGGGAGTCGATCTCCACGCTCACCTGGATGGGCCCGGAGACCCGCGAGCGCGCGCTGGCGAAGCTGGACGCCTTCACCCCGAAGATCGGCTACCCCGACACGTGGAAGACCTTCGACGGCCTCGAGGTCGAGGCGGACGACCTGCTCGGCAACGTTCGGCGGTCCGCCGCCTACGAGCAGCGTCGCGAGCTGACGAAGATCGGCAGGCCGCTGGACCGCGACGAGTGGTTCCTCACACCGCAGACCGTGAACGCCTACTACAACCCCGGGATGAACGAGATCGTCTTCCCGGCCGCGATCCTGCAGCCACCGTTCTTCGACGCGGACGCCGAGGACGCGGTGAACTTCGGCGGGATCGGCGCGGTGATCGGCCACGAGATCGGGCACGGCTTCGACGACCAGGGCTCGAAGTACGACGGCGACGGCCGGCTGCACAACTGGTGGACCGAGTCCGACCGCACCGAGTTCGAGGCCCGCACCTCGGCCCTGATCGACCAGTACTCGGCGTTCTCCCCCGTGCAGCTGGACGGGTCGCACCACGTGAACGGTGCGCTGACGATCGGCGAGAACATCGGCGACCTCGGCGGCCTGTCGATCGCGCTCAAGGCGTATCGCCTCGCGCTCGGTGGCCCGCTGGACTCCGCGCCCGTGCTCGACGGGTGGACCGGTACCCAGCGCGTCCTGCTCTCCTGGGGCCGGATCTGGCAGGAGAAGCGCCGCGACGAGGCGATGGTCCAGCAGATCGCGGTCGACCCGCACTCGCCGGCCGAGTTCCGCTGCAACGGCGTGGCCCGCAACGTCGACGCGTTCTACCAGGCGTTCGACGTGCAGCCCACCGACGCGCTGTGGCTCGAGCCGGACCAGCGGGTCAGCATCTGGTGACCGGCCGGGCGCCCACCGGTGTGTCCGGCCGGGCGCCCGGACTGCACAGCCGACGCCCCGGTCAGAAGAACCGGTAGCCCGCGCGGGCGACCGAGAAGCCCGACCCGGTCGGGTTGTGCCGGCAGGTCGCGCCGTTCGTCGAGGAGTGGCAGGTCATCTCCCCGACCGTGCTCGCCTGGCCGTACTCCAGCGTCGGTGCGCCGTCCGGCACGGCGGGCGGGTCCCCGACGACGCACGCCATCTCGGGCTCCTGGCCGGCCGTGACGGTCAGCACGTTGCCGACCGTGCCGTCGCACCCGGCCGGGACGTCCGGCGGTGTGAACGTGAAGCTCAGGATCGTGCAGGTGGCCGAGGTGTCGGTCATCTCGCACCAGATGTTGCCGCTGGGCAGCACGAAGGTGTGGATCTCCGAGGCGTCGGTCGGCTCGGCGGGCACCGACTCGTCGGGCGTCGTCTCCGGCGCCGCGGTCGACGTGGTCTCGGACGCCGCCGGCTCGCCCGAGCCGGAGAACGGCCGCAGCAGCACGACCAGCAGCAGGAAGGTGACGACCAGGATCACGTCCACGACGACGAACGTGGTCATCGCAGGGCCGAGCCCGGTGCCACCACGGTCAGCGTCGTCCATCGTCCCTCCGTCCGCACGGCATCGTACGGGGCCGGGCCGGGGGGGCCCCCCCGGGGGGGGGGGGGGGGGGGCGCCGGCCCGGGGCGGGGGGCGGGGGGGGGGGGGGGCGGTGGGG
>NZ_JAOVZU010000012.1:36107-91225 GCF_025717005.1 Actinotalea endophytica | reverse complement strand
GTCGTCCATCGGCCCGCCGTCCGCACGGCATCGTCGGGGGCGGGGCCGGGCCGCCCCCCCGGGGCGGCGCGGCGATGCTCAGAACGACGGGCCCTCGGTGCGGGTGCGCTTGAGCTCGTAGAAGCCGGGCAGCCGGGTCATCGCGACCAGCCCGTCCCACAGCCGCAGGGCGTCGTCACCGGTCGGCGCCGGGGTCACCACGGGGCCGAAGTAGCCCACGCCGTCGATCGCCACGACCGGCGTCCCGACGTCGTCGCCGACCAGCGCGACCGCCCGCGCGTGGGAGGCGCGCAACGCGTCGTCGTACGCGTCCGACCTGGCGGCCTCGGCCAGCCGGGCGGGCAGCCCGACCTCGGCGAGCGCCTCGGCGAGCACCGCGTCGAGGTCCTTGCGCCCCTCGGGGTGCACGCGCGTGCCGATCGCGTCGTACAGCGGCTTGACCGCCGTCTCGCCGTGCTCCACGCGTGCCGCGGTGACCACCCGCACCGGCGCCCAGGCGCGGTCCAGGAACCGACGGTGCCGCTCGTCGACGTCGCGGTGCTCGTTCAGCAGCGCGAGGCTCATCACGTGCCAGCGCACCGGCACGCCGGAGCGCTCCACCTCGGTCATCCAGCGGGTCGTCATCCACGCCCACGGGCACATCGGGTCGAACCAGACGTCGGCCTCGGCCGCGGTGGTCATGGACGGTCTCCTCTCGACGGTGCGCCGGTCCACTGTGCCGTGCCGACGCCGATCCTGCACGGTGCGTCCACGCGGTACGTCGCGCACGGCGGAACCTTCGGGCACGTCGTGAAAGGATGCGCCGAGCCATCCCTTGCGAAGGAGCACCACCGTGCCCGGTCAGAACCTCACCCGCGACGAGGCGCGTACCCGCGCCGTCCTCTCGGTCTCGAGCTACGGCGTCGACCTCGACCTGACGACCGGGCCCACGACGTTCCGCTCCACCACGGTGGTCCGCTTCGGCGCCCCCGAGGGGTTCTCGACCTTCATCGACCTGATCGCACCCGCCGTGCACGAGGTCGTGCTCAACGGCCGGTCGCTCGACCCGGCGGCGGTGTTCGCGGACTCGCGGATCGCGCTGGACGGCCTGACGGCCGAGAACGAGCTGCGCGTGGTCGCCGACTGCGCCTACATGAACACCGGCGAGGGCCTGCACCGGTTCGTCGACCCGGTCGACGACGAGGTCTACCTCTACTCCCAGTTCGAGGTCGCCGACTCCCGCCGGGTGTTCGCGGTGTTCGAGCAGCCCGACCTCAAGTCGACCTTCGCGTTCACCGTCACGGCGCCCGAGCACTGGACCGTGGTGTCCAACTCCCCCACGCCCGAGCCCGAGCCGGCCGCGGACGGCAGCGCCCGCTGGGTGTTCGAGCCCACACCGCGCCTGTCGAGCTACGTCACCGCGATCGTCGCGGGCCCGTACCACCGCGACCCGGGCACCGTGACCAGCACCGACGGGCGGGTCCTCGGCGCCGACGTGCTGTGCCGGCGCTCGCTCGCCGAGCACCTCGACGCCGACGAGATCCGGGCCGTCACGCAGGCCGGCTTCGAGTTCTACGAGTCCCGGTTCGCGATGGCGTACCCGTTCGCGAAGTACGACCAGATCTTCGTGCCGGAGTTCAACGCCGGCGCGATGGAGAACGCCGGTGCGGTGACGTTCCTGGAGAACTACGTCTTCCGGTCCAAGGTGCCCGAGGCGACCGTCGAGCGGCGCGCCGTGACGATCCTGCACGAGCTCGCGCACATGTGGTTCGGCGACCTCGTGACCATGCGCTGGTGGGACGACCTGTGGTTGAACGAGTCGTTCGCCGAGTACGTCTCGCACCTCGCCACGGCCGAGGTGACCCGGTGGAGCGCCGCGTGGACCACGTTCGCCTCGCTGGAGAAGTCCTGGGCGTACCGCCAGGACCAGCTGCCCTCGACCCACCCGATCGTCGCCGACATCCACGACCTCGAGGACGTCGAGGTCAACTTCGACGGCATCACCTACGCCAAGGGCGCCTCGGTGCTCAAGCAGCTGGTCGCGTGGGTCGGCGAGAAGGAGTTCTTCGCCGGCGTGCAGGCGTACTTCGCGCGACACGCGTGGGGCAACACCGAGCTGCACGACCTGCTGACCGAGCTCGAGGCCACGAGCGGACGCGACCTGTCCTCCTGGTCGCGGCTGTGGCTCGAGGAGGCGGGCGTCACCCTGCTGCGGCCCGTGGTCGACGTCGACGCCCACGGTGTGGTGACCCACGCCGAGATCGTCCAGCAGATCCCCGACGCCCACCCCGTGCAGCGTCCGCACCGGCTCGTCGTCGCGGCGTACGACCTCGTCCCGGACGGCGACGGCTCGCGGTTCGCGCGCACGTCGCGCGCCGAGCTGGACGTGGACGGCCCGCGGACCCCGGTGCCGGACCTGGTCGGCCGGGCCCGGCCGGACCTCGTGCTGGTCAACGACGAGGACCTGGCCTACGCGAAGGTCCGCCTGGACGACGCGTCGTTCGCCACCGCGACCGAGCACCTGCGCGACTTCGCCGACTCGCTGCCGCGGACCCTGATCTGGGGGGCCGCCTGGGACATGACGCGTGACGCCGAGGTCCCGGCCCGCAGCTTCGTGGACCTCGTGCTCGCCAACGTCGCGGACGAGTCCGACTCGAGCGTGGTGCAGGTGCTGCTGCGCCAGCTCGCCACCACGATCGACCTGTACGTCGCGCGCGCGGCGCGGGCCGAGACCTCGCAGGCGGCGGCCGACACGCTGTGGTGCCTGGCCGTCGAGGCGGCACCGGACAGCGACACGCAGCTGCAGCTGGTGCGCTCGTTCGCCGCCCGGGCCACGACCGCGGCACACCTCGACGCCGTCCAGGGGCTGCTCGACGGCTCCGCCCCGCTGGAGGGGCTCGGCATCGACACCGACCTGCGCTGGGAGCTGCTCAGCGCCCTCGTCGCGGGCGGGCGCGCCGGCGAGGCCGAGATCGCCGCGCAGCTCGCCGCCGACCGGACCGCGACGGGCGCGCGCGCCGCGGCCGCGGCACGCGCCGCGGTGCCGACCGCACAGGCCAAGGCCGCTGCCTTCGAGGCCGCTGTGCACGACACCGCCCTGGCCAACGCGCTGCAGACCTCGACGATCGCGGGCTTCGGCCGAGCCCACGACCTCGGGCTGCTCGCGCCGCTGGTCGAGCCGTACTTCGACGCCCTGGTCGACGTGTGGCACGAGCGCACCAACGAGACCGCCCAGAACGTGGTGCTCGGGCTGTTCCCGACCCGCCTCGCCGGCAGCGAGGTGGACGTGCTCGCCCTCACCGACGCGTGGCTGGCCGCGCACCAGGACGCTCCGCCGGCCCTGCTGCGTCTGGTCAAGGAGTCCCGGGACGGCGTGCACCGAGCCCTGGTGGCGCAGGCCCGCGACGAGGGCTGACCGCCGGGGCGGCACCGGTCACAGCGCCCGAAGTGCGCGGCGTACCTGGCTGCGGGTCCGCAGCCTGAGCCAGGGGACGTCGGCCCCTGCCATCAGCCGGGCGAACTGCGCACGTTGTCGGGGACCCATCACCCAGCCCCAGCGCAGGATGTTCTCCTCCGGCTCCCGGCGCAGCCATGACCGGGCGCGTTCGCGGTTGCCGTTCCACAGCTCGCGGCGCAGCGCCGCACGGCCGACCGTGCGGCGCACCAGGCGGGACATCTGCCGGGCCCGCGGCGTGTCCAGCCACACGACGAGGTCGGGCTCGAGGGCCGCGACCGCCGTGAGGCTCGAATAGTTGCCGTCGATGACCCAACCGTCGCGGCCGGGACCGTCGAGGAACGCGCCCAGGGTCGCGGCGACCTGCTCCTGCGTCGCCGGCTGCCAGCCCGGCAGGTGATAGGCCGAGTCGATCTCGAGGAAGGCCACTCCGAGACGCTCGGCGAGCCGGGCACCGAACGTGCTCTTGCCCGCCCCGCTCGAACCCAGCACGCGGACCCGGCGGGGCCGGGGTGCCAGCCGTGCCTCGAGCCACCAGCGTGAGTCCCGCGACGGCACCCGCACCCACCGGTCCGGCTCGGCCGCCGCGAGTCCGGCGTAGCGGGCGGTGCGCTCGGCGTGCCGGCGCCACGTCCACCGGGCGAGGTCGGCGCTCGGCCCGCGCCCGACGAGCAGGCCCCACGTCTCCCGGCCGCCGTGCCACGCCCGCGTGTCGGTGAGCAGGTCGAGCAGCGCCCGCCGCAGGACCCGGCCGACGGCGACGGCCCGCGACACGTCGATCCAGATCACGAGGTCCGCGTCGTCGTAGCGCACGCCCACCTGGTCGACGTCGTCACCGTCGACCACCCAGCCGTCGGTGTGCGTCTGCAGGAAGGACCGCACCGCGGCGCGGTACTCGGCCTGTCCCGCGACCCGGCCACCCGGCAGGCGCATCACCGTGTCCAGGTCCAGGCGCGGGACGCCCAGCCGGTGCGCGGCCTCCCGGGCAAGCGTGGTCTTGCCGGAACCCGGCAGCCCGACCACCCGCACCCGGCGGGGAGCGGCCGTCATGCCTGCAGCACGCGGACCAGGGAGCGCAGCCGGGCGTTGTCGAACAGGTCGTCGACCGAGACGAGGGTCTGGGCGGCGTCGGCGAGGGGGACGCGCCAGTTCGGGTACTCCTGGTCGGTACCAGGCTGGTTCTGGGTACGACGCTCGCCGACCGCGTCAGCCAGCGAGACCCCGACGAGCACCGAGGGCGAGGCGAGCACCAGACGGTGCAGGGCCTCGACGAGCTCCCGCTCCGACGGGTCGTCACCGACCAGGCCTCTCGCGCGCAGCACGTCGACCATCCGGTCACGTTCCGCACGCGCATCCGCGCGGACCTTCTCCAACGGTTCGGACAGCAGCCCCAGCTGGTGGCGCAGGTCCACGTGCTCACCGGCGAGGTACCCCGCGGTCGGCGGCAGGTCGTGCGTCGTGACGGTGGCCAGGGCGAGGCGCCGGTAGTGCTCGGGCGGCATCACGCCACCGTCCTCGTACTCGAACCAGAGCACCGAGGTGCCCAGCACGCCGCGGTCGGACAGGTAGTCGCGCACCCACGGCTCGAACGTGCCGAGGTCCTCACCGATCACCAGCGCGCCGGCCCGCTGCGCCTCGAGGCACAGGATGCCGATCAGCGCCTCGTGGTCGTAGCGCACGTACGCGCCGTCGCGCGCACTGTTGCCGGCCGGGATCCACCACAGCCGGAACAGGCCGATCACGTGGTCGATCCGGATCGCACCCGCGTGACGCAGCACGGTGCGCAGCAGGTCCCGGAACGGCCGGTAGGCGGCCCGCGCGAGGGCCTCGGGCTGCCACGGCGGCTGCGACCAGTCCTGGCCCTGCTGGTTGTACATGTCCGGCGGCGCGCCGACGGACGCCCCGGTCGCCAGCACGTCGCGCAGCGCCCAGACGTCGGCGCCCTCCGGGTGCACGCCGACCGCGAGGTCGTGCATGATGCCGAGCCGCATGCCCGCCTCCCGGGCGGTCCGCTGCGCCTCGGCGAGCTGCTCGTCGGCCACCCACTGCAGCCAGCAGTAGAAGTCGATCCGGTCGGCGAGCTCGGCGCGGAGCTGCTGCACGAGCGGCGAGGTCCGGTCCGACGCGTCGGCCGGCCAGTCCTCGCCGTAGCGCTCGCTCAGCGCGCACCACATGGCGAAGTCCTCCAGGCCGCGGCCCTGCTCGGTCCGGAAGTGCTCGAACCGTGCCTGGCGGGCCGCCGACCTGGGCGCCGCGTGGATCACCTCGAGCGCGACCTTCTTCGTGGCCCACACCGCATCCCGGTCGATCGGGCCCGGGTCGGCCGACAGCGGCCGGGCGACCTCGGCCTGCCACTCGACCAGCGAGCGCTCCGCGATCGGGAGGTACGCGACCTCCGGTACGTCCTCGGGCCGCACGTACAGCGGGTGCACGAACCGGCGCGTGGTCGGCAGGTAGGGCGAGGGGGTCAGCGGCGGCACGCACTCACCGGCGTGCAGCGGGTTGACCAGCAGGAAGTCCGCCCCCGCGCGGCCCGAGCCCCACGCGAGGTCCGCGAGGTCGGACAGGTCCCCCAGGCCCCAGGACCGCGGCGAGCGCACCGAGTACAGCTGGGCCATGAAGCCCCACGCGCGCCGCTGGTCGAGGTCGTCGACGAGCTCCAGGCGACGCGGCGTGACGACCAGCGCGCCGGACGTCCTGGCGCCGTTGGACTCGGCGACCAGACGGTGCCAGCCGAGCGGGAGGTCGTCCGGCACCGCAAAGGTCGCGCGGCCGACGGCACGCCCGTCGACGGTGCGCGGCGGCACGTAGCGGTCCAGCTGCGCGGGCTCGCGGCGCTCGCCGCTGCTCTCGAGCTCGATCCACACCTGCACCGGTGCGCCGTCGTCGACGTGCACCGGGACCTCGGCGCCCTGCCCCTCGCGCAGCACGAGGACGGGCGGCACGCCACGGCGCCACACCTCGTCCTCCGCGTGCCCGAGCTCGACCGCGATCCGCTCCGGGCTCGACGCATCGACGCCCAGGGCGCCGAGCACACCGACGAGGGTCCCCGGTGCGACCCACCGGTGCGTGCCGTCGAAGCCCCAGAAGTCGGGCACCACGCCATGGCGGTTCGCGAGCTCGAGGAGAGCGTCGGTGAGGCCCTCAGGCCGCTCGTCGTCGAATCCCACCCCCTGATCCTGCCAGAGCGCGCGGGTCTGGGAACCCCGCCACTCGGGCCTTCGTCAGGCGTGCTCGCGTTTCGCGGTCGGTTCCCCGGACAGCCGCCGCGCCGTGGTGACCAGACCGACATGGCTGAACGCCTGCGGGGTGTTGCCGAGCTGGCGGCCCGTGCTCGGGTCGTACTCCTCGGAGACCAGCCCGAGGTCGTTGGCGAGGGTGAGCAGGCGCTCGAACAGCTCGACGGCCTCATCGGTCCGCCCGGTCTCCCAGAGCGCGTCCGCGTACCAGAAGTTGCAGGCCAGGAACGCGCCCTCGGACCCCTCCAGGCCGTCGCCCTCGGACCCCTCGTCCGTGCTGTAGCGCAGCACGAACCCGTCGCGCAGCAGCTCGCGCCCGACCGCGTCCACCGTGCCCACCACGCGCGGGTCGTCCCAGGGCAGGAAGCCGACCTGCGGGATGAGCAGCAGGGCCGCGTCCAGGCCTTGGGACCCGTAGAACTGGGTGAAGGTGCCCCGCTCGGGGTCGAAGCCCCGCTCGCACACCTCGGCGTGGATCTCGTCGCGCAGGGTGCGCCATTCGTCGACCGGACCGTCCAGGCCGTGCTCCTCGACCGCCTTGACCATCCGGTCCACGCCCACCCAGGCCATCACTTTCGAGTGCACGAAGTGCCGCTGCGGCCCGCGCATCTCCCACAGCCCGTTGTCCGGCTCACGCCAGATCTCGCGCAGGTGGTCCAGCAGCGCACGCTGCACCGCCCAGCCCTCGTCGGTGGTCCCCACACCGGCCCGCCGGGCCAGGTGCAGGGCCTCGAGGACCTCGCCCCACACGTCGAGCTGGCGCTGGTCGGACGCCGCGTTGCCGACCCGGACCGGCGCCGACCCCTCGTAGCCGGACAGCCAGCCGAGCTCGGTCTCCGGGATCCGCCGCGCGCCGTCCAGCGCATACATGATCTGCAGGTCCGCGGGGTCGCCGGCGACGGCACGAAGCAACCACGCCCGCCAGGCCCGCGCCTCCTCGACGTAGCCGGTGCCGAGCAGGGCCTGCAGGGTGAACGACGCGTCGCGCAGCCAGGAGAACCGGTAGTCCCAGTTGCGTGCGCCGCCGAGCCGCTCGGGCAGCGACGTGGTGGCCGCGGCGATGATCCCGCCGGTGACGTCGTCGGTCAGTGCCTTGAGCAGGACGAGCGAGCGGCGCACCTGGTCGGCCCAACGCCCCTGGTAGCTGAGCTGGTCGATCCAGCCGTCCCAGAACCGCACCGTGTCGCACAGCGCGTCCTCCGCGTCGACCGGTGCGGGCACCGACGACCAGGACGGGTAGTGCGTGAGCACCATCGGGACGCGCTCACCTTCGCTGACGTCGAAGGTCGCCAGAAGGTCGCCGTCGTCGCGCTCGAGGGGCACCGGCGTCGACAGGACGGTGGCGTCCGGGCCCGCGACAGCGGTCGCCCGCCCGTCCTCGAGGTCGAGCCAGGGCACCACGTGCCCGTAGTCGAACCGCAGGCGCAGCGTCGAGCGCATCGTCACGGTGCCCCGCAGGCCCTCGACGATCCGCACGAGGTCCGCGGCCTCGCCGCGTGGCGGCATGAAGTCGATCACCCGGACCGCACCGACGTCGGTCTCCCAGTCGGTCTCCAGCACCAGCGAGTCACCGCGGTAGCGGCGCGCGGTGCACACCTGCGCACCGGCGGGGGCCAGCCGCCAGCGCCCGGCGGCCTCGTCGTCGAGCAGCGCCGCGAAGCAGGCCGCCGAGTCGAAGCGAGGCAGGCACAGCCAGTCGACGCCACCGTCACGACCGATCAGCGCCGCGGTCTGCAGGTCGCCGATCAGCCCGTAGTCCTCGATCCGTGTCCCCACCACCGGTCCTCCCTGGGCGCGCGGCGCCCGACTCCTCCAGATGCCCCACGTCAGGAGCTTGCCTACAGTCAAAGACACGGGGCGACCGCTCGCACGACGACGGCGCCGCCGCCCGCCGCGGCGCCGCGGCACCCCCACCGTCGACCGACAGGAGGACCAGCCATGCCCGTGATCGTGGTCACCGGAGCCAGCGGCGGAGTGGGCCGGGCCGTCGTACGCGAGCTCGCCGGACCCGGTGTCTCGATCGGTCTGGTCGCGCGCGGGGCGGCGGGCCTCGCCGCGGCGGCGGCCGAGGTCGAGGAGGCCGGCGGGACCGCCCTGGTGCTGCCCACCGACGTGGCCGACGCCGCGCAGGTCGCCTCGGCGGCGGACCGTGCCGAGGCCGAGCTCGGCCCGATCGACACCTGGATCAACGTCGCGTTCTCCAGCGTCTTCGCACCGTTCATGCAGGTCAGCACGGAGGAGTTCGTCCGGGCCACCGAGGTGACCTACCTCGGCTACGTGCACGGGACCCGCGCCGCGCTGGACCGGATGCTGCCGCGCGACCGCGGCACGATCGTCCAGGTCGGCTCGGCGCTGGCCTACCGCGGGATCCCGCTGCAGAGCGCCTACTGCGGCGCCAAGCACGCCATGGTGGGGTTCACCGAGTCGCTGCGCACCGAGCTCATGCACGACGGCAGCAACGTGCGGGTGACCATGGTCCACCTGCCCGCGGTGAACACGCCGCAGTTCAGCTGGGTGCTCTCCCGGCTGCCGCGCCACCCGCAGCCGGTGCCGCCGATCTTCCAGCCGGAGGTCGCCGCCCGCGCGATCGTCGCTGCGGCCGCGAACCCGCGCCGCCGGGAGTACTACGTCGGTTCCTCGACGGTCGCCACGGTGCTCGGCAACAAGGTCGCCGGCGGCCTGCTGGACCGCTACCTCGCCCTGACCGGGTACGACTCGCAGCAGACCGCCGACCCGGTCTCCCCCGACCGCCCGTCGAACCTGTTCGCGCCGGTCGACGACGAGCACGACCTCGGCTCGCACGGCGAGTTCGACGCCCGGGCCACCGACCGCTCCTGGCAGGCGTCGTTCACGAGCTCGCCATGGCTGGTCGCCGGCGCCGTGAACCTGGTCGCGCTCGCCGCTGCCGGTGCCGCGATGGTCTGGGGCGACCGGGACGCGTTCGCGAAGGCGCTGACCTGGCGACGGTGAGCGACGACGCCCTCGCGGGTCGGGTGAGCTAGCCCGCGAGCTCCTCCTGGCGGCTCATCGCCTCGAGTGCGGCGGCGTCGGGCACGTACCCGCGGATGTGCCGCTCGGGCTTGCCGTTGTAGGCGCTGAGCGGGCGGATCAGCGAGTTGTCCGCGAGCTGCTCCTGGATGTGCGCCGTCCAGCCCGCGACCCGGGAGGCGACGAACACCGGGGTGAACACCGAGGTGTCGAACCCGATCAGGTGGTACGCGGGCCCCGACGGGTAGTCGAGGTTCGGGTAGATGCCCTTGCGGGTGACGAACTCCGACTCCAGCGTCGTGTAGAGGTCGGCCAGGTCGGGGCGCTCGAAGTGCGCGACGAGCGTGTCGAGCGCGGCCTTCATCGTCGGGACCCGCGAGTCGCCCCGCTTGTAGACGCGGTGCCCGAAGCCCATCACCTTGCGCTTGTGGGCGAGCGCGTCCTCGAGCCAGGGCACCACCTTGTCCGCCGAGCCGATCTCGTCGAAGGTGCGCATGACCGCCTCGTTCGCGCCGCCGTGCAGCGGACCCTTGAGCGCGCCGATCGCGGCCACGACGGCGCTGTAGTAGTCCGACAGCGTCGAGGTCACCACGCGGGCCGTGAAGGTCGAGGCGTTGAAGGAGTGCTCGGCGTAGAGGGTCATCGACACGTCGAACGCCTTCCGGACGACCTCGGACGGCACCTCGCCGAACGTCATCCAGAGGAAGTTCGCGGCGTAGCCGAGATCGTGCCGCGGCTCGATGCTCGGCAGGCCCCGCCGGTGCCGCTGGATGTGGGCGACCACCGCCGGGAGCTTGGCGAACAGGGTGAGCGCCTTCTCCCGGACCGCCTCGGGGTCGCTGTCCCACGCGTCCGGGTCGTCCGCGCCGAGCACGCTCACCGCGGTCCGCACGACGTCCATCGGGTGCGCGTCGTCGCGCAGCGCGTCGAGCATGCGCACCAGGTCCGGGTCGAGCGCACGCCGGGAACGCTCGCGCCGGACGAAGTCCTTCAGCTGGTCGGGCGTCGGCAGGTCGCCGTGCCACAGGAGGTACACGACCTCCTCGAACGACCGCATCGCGGCGAGCTCCTGCACCGGGTAGCCGCGGTACAGCAGCGAGTTGGTCTCGACGTTGACCTTCGACACGGCGGTGTGGTCCACCGTCACGCCGGCGAGGCCCTTCCTGATCTCGGTGGTGTCGCCCATCGTCACTCCTTCGTGGTGGCGGGAACTTCGTGGTGGCCGGAACGTCGTGGAGGCGGGATCGTTCGCTTCGGCGGTGCCGGAGCGGGTCAGTCCTTGGCGACGGTGAAGGTGAAGACACCGCCGTCGAACCGGCTGTAGCCCTCGTAGTCGAGGAGCTCGTACAGGTCGGCGCGGTGCTGCATCTCGGGCAGCCGGTTGGCCAGGTGCCCGTCCCGCACGAGCGAGTCGAGGCCCCGCTCGGCGGCGCCCATCGCCAGGCGCAGCAGCGAGACGGGCCAGATGACGATGTTGATGCCGACGTCGCGCAGCTGGTCGACGGTGAACAGCTCGGACTTGCCGAACTCCGTCATGTTCGCGAGCACGGGCACGTCGACGGCCCGTCGCACCGCCTCGAACTCGGCCAGCGTGGCCATCGCCTCGGGGAAGATCGCGTCGGCCCCGGCGTCGACCAGCGCCTTGGCCCGGTCGACTGCGGCGTCCAGGCCCTCGACCCCGCGGATGTCGGTGCGCGCCATGACCAGGAAGTCGGGGTCGCGCCTCGCCTCGACCGCCGCGCGCACCCGGCGCAGTGCGGTCTCCCGGTCCACCACCTCCTTGCCGTCCAGGTGACCGCACCGCTTCGGGTTCACCTGGTCCTCGATGTGCATCCCGGCCACGCCGGCGTCCTCGAGCTCCTGGACGGTGCGGGCGACGTTCATCGGCTCGCCGAAGCCGGTGTCCGCGTCGACGAGCGCGGGGAGCTCGGTGGTGCGGGCGATCTGCTTGGCCCGGCCGGCGACCTCGGTGAGCGTCGTCAGGCCGATGTCGGGCAGGCCGAGGTCCGCGGAGAGCACGGCGCCGGAGACGTAGACGCCGTCGAACCCCTTCTGCTCGATGAGCCGGGCGGACAGCGGGTTGAAGGCACCCGGCACCCGGAGCAGCTCACCGGTCGCGAGCCTGGCGCGAAAGGCACGGCGCTTGTCCGCCGGCGTCGAGGTGGCGTAGAGCATCCCGATCCCCTCCTAGAGAAGTCCGGCCGGTGCCGGAGCCGCAGCCCGCGACGCGGGGTCGACCGTGAACGACAGCTGCCCGAGCTGGTCGGACGTGAGCTCGGGCAGGCGCTGCGCGACGTCGAGGAACCGGTCGATCTCGGTCTCGGGGACGACGCCCTCGGCGAGCCGGCGGAACTTCGCCACGTAGTCCGCTCGCGCGAACGGACGGGCGCCCAGCGGATGCGCGTCGGCGACCGCGATCTCGTCCCGGAACACCGTCCCGTCGGTGAAGGTCACCTCGATCGACCCGCCGAACGCCTTCTCCGCCGGGTCGTTCGAGTGGTACCTCCGGGTCCACTCGGGGTCCTCGGTCGTAGAGATCCGCTGCCACAGGGCCACGGTGTCCGGCCGCGAGGCACGCTCGGGCCGGTAGGACGCCTCGTGGTCGAAGACGCCGTCCTGCACCGCGACCGCGACGATGTACGGCAGCGAGTGGTCGAGCGTCTCGCGGGACGCGCCCGGGTCGTACTTCTCCGGGTCGGCCGAGCCGGAGCCGATCACGTAGTGGGTGTGGTGGGAGGTCGCGAGCACGATGCGCTCGACGCGTTCGGGGTCGGCCACCTCCGGGTGCTCGCGGTGCAGCCGGCGCGCCAGGTCGATCCACGCCTGCGACTGGTACTCCGCCGAGTGCTCCTTCGTGTACGAGTCGAGGATCGCCCGCTTCGGCTCGCCGGGCTCCGGCAGCCGGACCTCGTAGCGCGCGTCGAAGCCGCCGAGCAGCCAGGCGATGACACCGTCCTCGCCCTCGTAGATCGGGGTGGGCGAGGTCTGCCCGCGCATCGCGCGGTCGACGGCCTCGACCGCGAGCTTGCCGGCCAGGGCAGGTGCGTAGGCCTTCCACGAGGAGATCTCGCCCTTGCGCGACTGCCGGGTCGCCGTGGTCGTGTGCAGCGCCTGGCCGACCGCCTGGAAGATCGTCCCGGGATCGAGCGAGAGGAGCGCGCCGATCCCCGCTGCCGCGCTCGGGCCGAGGTGCGCGACGTGGTCGATCTTGTGCTCGTGCAGGCTGATCGCCTTGACCAGGTCGATCTGGATCTCGTAGCCGGCGACGATGCCGCGGAGCAGGTCCCGGCCGGTGAGGCCACGAGCCGCCGCGTGCTGCGCGACCGCGACGACCGGCGGGATGTTGTCCCCGGGGTGGGAGTACTCGGCCGCGAGGAAGGTGTCGTGGTAGTCCAGCTCCCGCACCGCGACGCCGTTCGCCCAGGCTGCCCACTCCGCGCTCACCCGGGTCGTCAGCGGCTCGCCGACGACGCACGCACCGGCACCCCCCGACGAGGGTGGGTGGGCCAGAGCCTGGGCGCGCGCGGCGGACGGGGCACCCCGCGAGTAGGACGCCGCCGCCACGGCCGCGTTGTCGATCACCCGGTTGACCACCATGTCGGCGACGTCCGCCGCCACCTCGACGGGGTCGGCGGCGACCTCGGCGATCCGCCAGGCCAGCTGCTCCTTGGTCGGCAGCGCCTCGGCGGATCGGTGGGCGCGGACGGTGTAGGCCTTCACGGGCGGTACTCCCTCGAGGTCGGGCGGTCGGGCGGGGCGCAGTGGCCGGGCGGGGCGGAGCGGACGGGCGAGGTCGCGCGGCCCGGCCGGGCGGGGTGGCCCGGCGAGGGCGGGCGGCCGGAGGGGGCCGAGCGGCCGGGACGGGCTCGGATCGTGGTGCGGAGCCGGGCGATCATCGGCCGCTCACCGCCCCGAACCGGCTCGCGACCGGCGCGACGAGGATCGGCCGGACGGCGACGAGTGCCCCGGCGATCACGGCGAGCGCCACGAGGAAGAGCACCGAGCCCACCCAGCTCACGTCGTCCCGCGCGGCGAACATGTGGTCGAGGTTCCGGCGCGCCCCGGTCGCGAACGCCATCGCCACGTGCGAGGCGATGAACGCGACGAAGTAGAGCATCACCGGGACGTGGATGCGCCGGGCCAAGGCGATCGGGTAGACCCGGTCCCATCGCGGTCCGCCGCGCCAGAAGATGCTCATCCGCACGCCGGTCGCGATCGCCAGCGGCGCCGCGACGAACACCGTCACCGTGTAGGACAGCTGCTGCAGGCTGTTGTAGTAGACCCACCCGTCCTCGACCGGCCAGTCCAGCGACAGGTACTGCAGCGCGGTGGACACCGCGTTCGGGAACGCGGTCCAGCTGGTCGGCACGGTCCGCATCCACTGGCCGGTCGCGACGAGCAGCACCACGTAGGTGACCCCGTTCGTGACCCACAGCACGTCGAGCGCCTGGTGCGTCCAGGCGACCAGGCTGATCCGGGTGCGCGGCTCGGAGCGCTTGGCCCAGTACGCCTCCGGTCGCGCCTGGCGACGCACCTGCAGCCCGGTGCGCAGGATCATCGAGATCAGGAACACGTTGAAGAAGTGCTGCCAGGACAACCACACCGGGATGCCGACCGGCGCGCCCTCGGGCGGCGGGTACGAACCCGGGTAGGCGGCGAGGAAGTCCTGCACCGGCGCGAACTGCACGAGCAGGCGCGCGACCAGCACGGCCACCGCACCGGCGAGGACGAGTGCGCCGGTCCAGACGGCCGCCCGGCGCACGCCGGCACGCCGCTGCGTGAGCTCGGCGCTCGCGGGTCGTGATCGGCCGCGCCCGCGAGGAGCGGACCCGTCGGCGACCTCGGCCACGGATCCGGCGACACCGACCACGGCCGCGGCGCCACGGTCCATCACGAGGTCGGGCTCGGCTCGGCCGGCGGCGCCGAGAGCCGAGGCCGGCGGCCGCGCGGGTGCGGACGCGACGACGACCTCGCCCGCGGGTGGCCAGGGCTCACCGCCGACCACGCGGGGCAACCCTCGGCGCAGCGGGACCGCCGTCAGCGCGGCCGGCTCCACCGCCGGTGCAGCCGCGGCCCGGTCCGCACCCGACGGCGCGACGCGAGGAAGGCCACGGCGGCGCGCCTGGCCCAGGACCGGGACGGGCTCGTCCCGGACGGCCACGCCGCCGACCCCGGTGCCGCCGACCCCGATGCCGTCCGCCCCGATGCCCTCCGCCCCGATGCCGTCGGGCTCGATGCCGTTGGCCTCGACGCCGACCGCCACCCCGCCGGGAGCCCTCGGCGGCCAGGCCGGCCCGCCCGGGCGACGCGGCAGCCCCTGCCGCACCGTCACGGTCATGACCGCCGCCGTTCGCCGAGCGCCGAGATCAGCTGCGGCACCACGGTGAACACGTCGCCGACGACCCCGAAGTCCGCGATCGAGAACAGCGGGGCGTCCGCATCCTTGTTGACCACCACGATCGTCTTCGCCGTCTGCATCCCGGCACGGTGCTGGATCGCGCCGGAGATGCCGAGCGCGACGTACAGCTGCGGCGACACCGACACCCCGGTCTGCCCCACCTGGCAGGACGCCGGGACGTAGCCCGCGTCGACCGCCGCACGCGAGGCGCCCACCGCGGCGCCGAGGGCGTCCGCGAGCTGCTCGACCAGCACGAACTGCTCGGCCGATCCGAGCCCGCGCCCGCCGGACACGACCTTGGCCGCCCCGCGCAGCTCGGGCCGCTCCGTGGCCACCTCGACCGGTTCGACCCACCGGACCGTGACCGCCGGGAGACCGGACGGGCGCACCTGGATCTCCTCGACCTGCGCGTCGGGCACCGCGGGCGCGCGGCCGTCGATCGCGCCGGGGCGAACGGTGACGACCGGCGCGCCGAACGTGGCCGCGGAGTCGACGAGGTACGCCCCGCCGTAGGCCGAGTGGTGCACGACGACGCCCTCGTCGTCACGCGAGACGCCCACCGCGTCGACCGCGAGCGCCGAGCGGGACCGGGCGGCGTAGCGGGCCGCGACCTCCCGCCCCTCCACCGAGTGCGAGGCCAGGACGGCGGCCGGCCGCACGAGCTCGGCGGCCGCCGCGAGCGCGTCGACGGACGACACCGCGTACGCCCCGCCCTCGGCGGGCGCGACGAGCACCCGGCCGGCACCGAGGGCGGCCGCCACGTCGGTCTGCGCCGAGGCGCCGGAGCCGACGATCAGCAGGACCGGTGTGCCGATCGACGCGGCGGCCGCGAGCAGGCCGGCGGTGGAGGACGCCAGCGCGCCGTCCGGGGCGCGGTCGGCGAGGACCAGGATCGTCTCGTGGGTCATCTCGGTCTCCCTCACGCCAGCCGGTTCTCGACCAGGAAGTCGGCGAGCCGAGCACCGGCGTCGCCCGAGTCGACGATCTTGACGCCCGCGGTCCGCGGCGGCCGCTCGCGGACGGCGATCATGATCGACCTCGCGGCGTCGGTGGCGTCGGGGTCCACGTCGAGGTCGTCGAGCGCCATGGCGTCGAGCGGCTTCTTCTTCGCCGCCATGATCCCCTTGAAGCTGGGCAGCCGCGCGTCGGGGAGCGCCTCGGTGATCGAGATGACCGCCGGAAGCGGCGCCTCGATCCGGAGCGCGGCGCCCTCGGTCACCCGGGTGCCCGTGACCGCGGCCTCGGTGAGCTCGACCTCGCTGAGCGACGTGGCGCACGGCACCGCGAGGAGCTCCGCCATGGCCGCCGGCACCGCTCCCCCGGACCCGTCGGTGGACGCGTTGCCGGCGACGAGCAGGTCGAAGCCCAGGTGCCTGGCCGCGGCGGCGAGCACCTGTGCGGTCAGCACGACGTCAGCACCCACCAGCCGTTCGTCGGTGACCTGCACCGCCGCCGAGGCGCCCATCGCGAGCGCCTTGCGCAGGCTGGCCTGCGCGAGTTCGGGGGCCATGGCCAGGACGACGACCTCGGTACCGGTGTGGGCATCGGCGTGGGCGAGCGCGACCTCGAGGGCGCGCTCGCCGATCTCGTCCAGGACCGCGTCCTCGGCGTTCCGGTCGGCGAGCCCGGTCTCGAGCGACAGCGCGCGGCTCTTGTAGGTGTCCGGGACCACCTTCACCAGGACGAGGATCTTCATCGGCTTCCCTTCGCCAGGCGCGCCAGCGCCGCGTGCGCGGCGTCGGCGAGCTGTGGGACGCCGGCCACGAGGGACGGCGCGAACGTGTCGCCAGGTCGCTGGCCGTCGAGCCAGCGGGTGAGCATCGCCTCGCAGAAGATCGCGGACTTCCACAGGGCGAGCGCCTCGTACCAGGGCAGGACCGACAGGTCGGCGCCGGTCCGCTCGGCGTAGTGGTCCGCGATGTCCTGCCGGGTGGGGAAGCCCGGTGCCGCGGTGACCGGTGTGAGGTCCATCGGGGTGCGTGGGATGTCCGCCTGGCTGTACGTGGCGACCAGGTAGCCCAGGTCGGCCAGGGGATCGCCGAGCGTCGCCATCTCCCAGTCGAGGATCGCCGCGACGCGGTCGGGGGCGTCGAGCATGAGGTTGCCCAGGCGGTAGTCGCCGTGCACGACGCTCGACCGCCCCTGCGTCGGGATCGTCGCGGCGAGCCGTGCACCCACCTCGTCGACCAGCGGCACGGACCGCCGCGTGTTCATCGGCCACAGCTCGGCGAACCTGCGCACCTGCCGCTCGAGGTAGCCGACCGGCCGGCCGAGCCGGGCGACGTCGCCGTCGAGCGGCACGGCGTGCAGCGCGGCCAGTGCGTCGACGGCGGAGCGCACCATCGCGGACCTCGCGGCCGGGCCGTCGAAGCCCGCCGGGAGGCGGTCGGTGACCACGTGACCCTCGACGAAGGCCATCAGGTAGAAGGGCACGCCCAGCGCCGAGGTGTCCTCGCAGACGGCCAGGACGCGCGGGGCCGGCACCCCTGCCGCGGTGACCGCCGTCACGACCCGGGCCTCGCGGAGCATGTCGTGCGCCGAGGGCGGGTAGGGCGGGCGCGGGCCGCGTCGCAGCACGAGGCGCTCGCCACCGCGACGCAGCTCGTAGGTGACGTTCGCCTGCCCGTCGCCGATCCGGCGCCACGCGAGCTCGCCGCGCGGCACGCCGATCGTGTCGAGGAAGCCCTCGAGCGGCTCCAGCACGAGCAGCGGGGACTGCGTGGCCCGCGCGGCGGCGTCGGCGTCCCGCACGACCTCGAGGTCGTCGGGGGTGGAGACGAGCACGCTCATCGGCGTGCCTCCGGGGTGTCGAGGACCGCCTCGCCCGCGTCGACCTCACGGCCGCGGCGCGCGACGGCGCGGCGTGCGATCGCCCACCGATGGGTCTCGCTGGACCCGTCGTAGACCCGGAACGGGCGCACCTCGTTGAGGAACGCGACGAGCGGGAGCTCGAGGGTCACCCCGTCCCCGCCGCACAGCTGCACGGCCCGGTCCACGACACGTCCGACCGCCTCCGAGCAGTGCACCTTGGCGATCGACGACGCGGTCGCGCCGGCGCGGGGGTCCCGCGCGAGCAGCCGCGCGGCCCGGTCGATCACCGCGGAGCACGTGGTGAGGTCGATCTCCGAGTCGGCGATCAGACCCTGGGCCAGGCCGAGGTCGGCGAGCCGCGAGCCGAACAGCTCGCGCTGCCGCACCCGGTCGAGCGCGGTGTCCTGCGCCCGGCGGGCCAGGCCGAGCCAGCGCATGCAGTGGGTCAGCCGGGCCGGGCCGAGCCGGACCTGGGCGTGCCGGAACCCCTCGCCCGGCGCGCCGAGCACGTCGTCGTCGCTCACCCGGCAGCCGGCGAACCGCACGTGCGGGTGGCCGCCCGTGATCGCGGTCTCGAGCGTGTGGATCGGGTGGCCGACCTCGACGCCGGGCGCGGCCATCGGCACCAGGAACAGGGTCGCGGCGTCGTCGCCCAGCTCGGGCGTCCGGGCCATCACGATCGCGAAGTCGGCCTCGTCGGCACCCGAGATGAAGCGCTTCTCGCCGTCCAGGACCCAGCCGCCGGGAACGCGCCGGGCGACCGTCGCGAGCGCGGCCGGGTCGGAGCCGGCGCCGGGGTGCGGTTCGGTCATCGCGAAGCACGAGCGCACCTCGCCCGCGGCGAGCGGCGCCAGGTACCGCTCCTGCTGCCGCTCGTCGGCGATCGTCTCGAGCAGCAGCATGTTCCCCTCGTCGGGGGCCATGCAGTTGAGCGCGGCGGCGCCGATCGGCGAGTACCCGGCCTCCTGGAAGACCGCGGACCACTCGGTCAGCGGCAGCCCCAGCCCACCGAGCCGGACCGGGACGTGCGGCGCGAACACGCCCGCCTCGCGCGCGCGCCGCTGGAGGTCGCGACGGCTCGCCGGGTCGAGCGCGGTCCCCGTGCGGGGCTCGGCCGGAAGGACGACGTCGCGGATGAACCGCCGGGTGCGGGCGACGACCTCGTCGGTGGTGAGGCCGCGCTCCCGGGCGCTCACGCTGTGCCCCCCGCCGCGAGCAGCCCGCCGTCGAGGCCGAGCACCTGCCCGGTGATCCACCCGGCCTCGTCGGAGCAGAGGAACCCGGCCGCGTCGGCGACGTCCTCGGGCGTGCCGAGCCGGCCGAGCGGGTAGCGCGCGGCGACCTCGTCCTCGCGGCCCTCGTAGAGCGCGCGGGCGAACTGGGTCCGGACGACCGCGGGCGCGAGCGCGTTCACCCGGATCCTCGGGCCGAGCTCGGCGGCCAGGGTCACTGTCAGGTGGGACACGGCGGCCTTGCTCACGCCGTACCAGCCGATGCCCGGCGACGGGACCGAGGCCGTGACCGACGACATGGTCAGCACCGCGGCACCGGCGCGCGTGCCGAGACCCGCGGCGCACGCCTGCTGCACCCAGCCCAGCGTGCCCAGGACGTTGACCTCGAGCACCTTGCGCGCGGCGTCGAGGTCGAGCCCGTCGAGCGGTCCGTACACCGGGTTGATGCCGGCGTTGCACACCAGGATGTCGAGCCCCCCGAACTCGCGGACGGCCGTCGCGACGGCCTCACGTCGGTGCTCGGCGTCCTGGGCGCGACCTGCGACGACGCGGACGCGGTCGGCCGGAAGCGACTGCGCGGCGGCGGCGAGGCCGTCCGCGGACCGCGCGGTCAGGACGACGGACGCGCCGTCCGCGGCGAGGCGCCCGGCGATCGCATGCCCGATGCCTCGGCTGGCGCCGGTGACGACGGCCACCCGCCCGGTCAGCCGCCCGGGGGCGCCGCCGCGTCGCGAGGTTCCCGCACCCATGCCACGCTCCTTTGCGTGATCACTTAATGCCTGTTAAACGCTTCGGCGAGCAGGTCGTCCGATCCAGCGGCAGACTTGTGCTCGCCATCGCAGTTTCTAATATGGTATAAAAACTCGCAACTCGAGATCAAGGGCGATCGGAGACGGGATGAGCGACATCGTCGGGCCTCGCGACCTCTACGAGGAGGAGCACGAGCAGTTCCGCGACATGGTGCGGGCGTTCGTGGAGCAGCACGCGCGCCCGAACGCCGACCGGTGGGACGAGGAAGGCAAGGTCGACCGCTGGCTCTTCACCAAGGCCGCAGAGGCCGGGATCCTCGGGTTCGGCATCCCGGACAAGTACGGCGGCGGAGGGTCCGAGGACATCCGGTTCAACGCCGTCATGGGCGAGGAGCTCGCCCGCAACCCCGTGTCCTCCGGCATGGCCGGCATCGCGCTGTCGAACGACATCGTGATCCCGTACTTCACCGACCTGACCGACGACGAGCAGAAGCTGCGCTGGCTGCCCGGCATCGCGGCCGGCGAGCAGATCGTGGCCGTCGCCATGTCGGAACCCGGCACGGGCAGCGACCTCGCCGGGATCCGCACGGCGGCCGTGCGTGACGGGGACGACTACGTCGTCGACGGGTCCAAGATCTTCATCTCCAACGGGCAGAACGCCGACCTGGTCGTCACCGCCGTGCGCACCGGCGAGGACCCGCACCGCGGCCTCAGCCTGCTTGTCATCCCGACCGACTCCCCCGGGTTCTCCCGCGGGCGCAAGCTCGACAAGATCGGGCTGCACGCGCAGGACACCAGCGAGCTCGCGTTCACCGGCGTCCGCGTCCCGGTCGCCAACCGGCTCGGCGACGAGGGCAGCGGGTTCGCCGGCCTGATGCGCAACCTCCCGCAGGAGCGCATCTCGATCGCGGCCGCGGCCGTCGCCTCCGCCGAAGGCGTCCTCGAACGGACGCTCGCCTACGTCAAGCAGCGCTTCGCGTTCGGCAAACCGATCGGCTCGTTCCAGAACACCCGCTTCGAGCTCGCCGAGATGGTCACCGCGGTCCGGGCGAGCCGCGCCTGGATCGACGCCCTGCTCGCCCGGCACAACGACGGCCGGCTCACCCCGGAGGACGCCGCCGCCGCGAAGTTCCACACCACCGAGCAGTACGTCGACGTCGTCGGCCGCTGCCTGCAGCTGCACGGCGGCTACGGCTACATGCGCGAGTACCGGATCGCGCGGGACTACGAGGACGCCCGCATCACCACCATCTACGGGGGCACGACCGAGATCATGAAGGAGATCGTCGGCCGGGGCCTCGGACTGTGAGGACCGACATGACCGAGGCATTCATCTACGACGCGGTCCGCACCCCGCGGGGCAAGAACCGGGACGGCTCGCTGCACGGCATCAAGCCGGTCGACCTCGTGGTCGGGCTGATCCACGCGATCCAGGAGCGCAACCCCACCTTGGACGCGTCGCTGATCGACGACATCGTGCTCGGCGTCGTGTCGCCGGTCGGCGAGCAGGGCGGGGACATCGCGCGCACCGCGGCACTCGTCGCCGGCCTGCCGGAGACCGTCGCGGGTGTGCAGCTCAACCGCTTCTGCGCGTCCGGCCTGGAGGCGGTCAACACGGCCGCGCAGAAGGTGGCGAGCGGGTTCGAGAGCCTCGTCCTGGCCGGTGGCGTCGAGTCGATGTCCCGCGTGCCGATCGGCTCGGACGGCGGGGCCTACGTGCAGGACCCGACCACGAACTACGACCTGCACTTCATCCCCCAGGGCGTCAGCGCGGACCTGATCGCCACGCTCGAGGGGTTCAGCCGCGAGGACGTCGACGCGTACGCGGTCGAGTCGCAGCGGCGCGCGGACGAGGCCTGGCGCGAGGGGCGGTTCGCGAGATCCGTCGTGCCGGTGCGCGACCTCAACGGCGTGACGGTCCTGGACCACGACGAGCACCGCCGGCCGGGCTCCACGGTCGAGTCCCTCGGAACGCTCCGACCGGCCTTCGCCGCGATGGGCGCCGAGGCCGGCTACGACGCGGTCGCGCTGCAGAAGTACCACAAGGTCGAGGCGATCGAGCACGTGCACACCGCCGCGAACTCCTCGGGCATCGTCGACGGCGCGGCGCTGATGCTCGTCGGCAGCCGCGAGATCGGCGAGCGACTCGGCCTGACGCCGCGCGCCCGCATCGTGTCGGCCGCCGTGACCGGCTCCGAGCCGACCATCATGCTCACCGGCCCGGCCCCCGCGACGCGCAAGGCGCTCGCCAAGGCGGGCCTGGAGATCGACGACGTCGACCTCTTCGAGCTGAACGAGGCCTTCGCGTCCGTCGTGATGCGCTGGGAGCGCGAGCTGGGCGTCCCGCACGACAAGGTCAACGTCAACGGCGGCGCGATCGCCCTCGGCCACCCGCTCGGCGCCACCGGGGCGATGATCCTCGGCACCCTGCTCGACGAGCTCGAGCGCCGCGACCTCCGGCGCGGCCTGGCCACCCTCTGCGTCGGCGCGGGCATGGGCGTCGCCACCGTCATCGAGCGCGTCTAGCGAAGGAGCAGGACATGAGCCTCACCGAGGACCGGACCGACGTGTCCCCCACCTACGCCTGGGAGCAGGACTCCGACGGCGTCGTCACCGTCACCATGGACGACCCGGACAGCGGGGCCAACACGATGAACGCGCACTTCGTCGGCGCGCTCGAGGCGACCGTCGACCGCCTCGAGGCCGAGCGCGACCGGGTCACCGGCGTGATCCTCGCCTCGGCGAAGAAGAGCTGGTTCGCCGGCGGCGACCTGACCCTGCTGCGCGCGGCCGACCCCGCGAGGTCCGCCGAGGAGACCGCGCACATCGAGCACGTGAAGTCGCTGCTGCGACGGCTGGAGAAGCTCGGCCGGCCGGTCGTCGCCGCACTCGACGGCACGGCTCTGGGCGGCGGCCTCGAGGTCGCGCTCGCGACCCACCACCGGATCGCCGCGTCCGACGTGCCGAAGGCGCGGTTCGGGCTGCCCGAGGTGTCGCTCGGCCTGCTGCCCGGCGGCGGTGGCGTGACCCGCACGGTGCGGATGCTGGGCCTGCAGAAGGCCCTCGCCGACGTGATCCTGCCCGCGACCAAGTTCACCGCGGAGGGCGCGCTCGCCGCGGGGCTCGTCGACGAGCTGGCGCCGGCCGCCGAGATCCGCGCCCGGGCCAAGGCCTGGATCGCGCAGAACCCCGAGCCGGTGAAGCCCTGGGACGTCGCCGGCTTCCGGCTCCCGGGCGGCTCCCCCGCCTCGCCCTCGGTCGCGACCATGCTCGCCGCGATGCCGGCGCTGCTGCGCAAGCAGCTCAAGGGCGCACCGATGCCTGCGCCGCGCGCCGCCATGGCCGCCGCGGTCGAAGGCGCGTACGTCGACTTCGACACCGCCTCGACCGTCGAGACCCGGTACCTCGTGCAGCTGACCCACACCCAGGTCGCCAAGAACATGATCAAGGCGTTCTTCTTCGACCTGCAGACGATCAACGCGGGCGCGAACCGGCCGATCGGCTACCCGCCGCACCAGGTGCGCAAGCTCGGCGTGATCGGCGCGGGCATGATGGGCGCGGCGATCGCCTACGTGGCCGCGCGCAGCGGCATCGACGTGGTCCTCAAGGACGTGTCCACCGACGCCGCCGAGCAGGGCAAGGACTACGCGCGCCGCCTCGAGCAGAAGGCGCTCACGCGGGGCACCACCACGCCCGAGCGCAGCGCCGAGCTGCTCGACCGGATCACCACCACGGGTGAAGCCGCCGGCTTCGCCGGGGTCGACTTCGTGATCGAGGCCGTCTTCGAGTCCGTCCCGGTCAAGCAGGCGGTCTTCCAGGAGGTCCAGGACGTCGTCGAGCCCGACGCCGTGCTCGGCTCCAACACCTCGACGTTGCCGATCTCGCTGCTCGCCGAAGGGGTCGACCGGGTCGAGGACTTCATCGGCATCCACTTCTTCTCCCCGGTCGACAAGATGCCGCTGGTCGAGATCGTCCGCGGCCGGCGGACCAGCGACGCGGTGCTCGCCAAGGTCTTCGACTTCGTCCTGCAGATCCGCAAGACCCCGATCGTCGTGAACGACGCTCGCGGCTTCTTCACCTCGCGGGTGATCGGCCGGTTCATCGACGAGGCGGTGGCCGCGGTCGGCGAGGGCGTGGAGCCGGCGACCGTCGAGCAGGCGGCGCTCCAGGCCGGTTACCCGGCGGGGGCGCTGCAGCTCCTCGACGAGCTCACCCTGTCGCTGACCCAGAAGATCCGCCGGGAGACCCGCGCGGCCGAGGAGGCCGAGGGCGGGACCTGGGTGGAGCACCCCGCCGCGGCCGTCGTCGACTGGATGGTCGACGACCAGGGCCGCCCCGGGCGCAAGGCCGGCAAGGGCTTCTACGACTACGACGAGACGGGTCGTCGGGTCGGGATCTGGCCCGGCCTGCGCGAGCGGTACGGGTCCGGGCGCACCGAGCTACCGATGAAGGACCTGCAGGAGCGGATGCTCTTCGCCGAGGCGCTCGACACGATCGACTGCCTGGACGGCGGCGTGCTCACCTCTGTCGCCGACGCGAACATCGGCTCGATCTTCGGCATCGGCTTCCCCGCGTGGACCGGTGGCGTGCTGCAGTACGTGAACCAGTACGAGGGCGGGCTGGACGGGTTCATCGCCCGTGCCGACGAGCTCGCCGACGCCTACGGCGAGCGCTTCCGACCCCCCGCGTCGCTCGTCGCGCGGGCGGCCTCCGGCGAGATCTACGAGTAGCCGGCGGTCGCCCCGTG
This sequence comes from Actinotalea endophytica, assembly GCF_025717005.1. Classification (GTDB taxonomy): domain Bacteria; phylum Actinomycetota; class Actinomycetes; order Actinomycetales; family Cellulomonadaceae; genus Actinotalea. The sequence goes on along the minus strand of NZ_JAOVZU010000012.1, from coordinate 66,628 downwards.
CTCACGACGCGATTCACCGAGACGTTCGGCATCGATCACCCGATCGTGCAGGGCGGCATGATGTGGGTCGGCCGGGCCGAGCTCGCCGCGGCGGTGTCCGAGGCCGGCGGGCTCGGCATCATCACGGCCCTGACCCAGCCCACCCCGGCGGACCTGGTCAAGGAGATCGAGCGGGCCCGGTCGATGACGGACAAGCCGTTCGGGGTGAACCTGACGATCCTGCCGTCGATCAACCCGCCGCCGTACGACGAGTACCGACGGGCGATCGTCGACGCGGGTGTCACGATCGTCGAGACGGCCGGCTCCAACCCCGAGCCGCACATGGACCTGTTCCGCGAGCACGGCGTGCGGGTGATCCACAAGTGCACGAGCGTCCGGCACGCGCTCAAGGCCGAGCGGGTCGGCGTGACGGCGGTGTCGATCGACGGCTTCGAGTGCGCCGGGCACCCCGGTGAGGACGACGTGCCCGGTCTGGTGCTGATCCCGGCCGCGGCGGACCGGCTGACGATCCCGTTCATCGCGTCCGGCGGCTTCGCGGACGGGCGTGGGCTCGCGGCCGCGCTCGCGCTCGGCGCGGACGGCATCAACATGGGCTCGCGCTTCATGTGCACCCAGGAGTCCCCGATCTCCGAGGCTGTGAAGCGGCGGATCGTCGAGGCGTCAGAGCTCGACACCAACCTGATCTTCCGCTCGCTGCGCAACACGGCGCGGGTCGCCAAGAACGCGGTGAGCGACGAGGTGGTCGGGATCCTCGAGCGCGGCGGCCGGTTCGAGGACGTCCGCTCCCTGGTCTCGGGCGCTCGCGGGCGGCGGGTGTTCGAGGAGGGCGACCTCGACGCGGGCATCTGGACCGTGGGGCTCGTGCAGGGCCTGATCCACGACGTCCCCCCGGCGGGCGAGGTGGTGCGTCGGATCGTCGACGACGCCGAGGAGATCCTGCGGACGCGGCTGGAGCTGTTCAGCCGACCCCGGCTCCATGTCTGACCATGTCCTGCGCGGTCGCGACCAGCTCGTCGAGCGACCGGGTGCGCGGGTTCCACCACTCGACGACCCAGTTCATCGCGCCGAGGAGCAGGAGGCGGAACACGTTGATGTCGAGGTCCGCACGGACCTCGCCGGCCTGCTGCGCGGCGACGAACAGGTCGCGCCACAGCCGGCTGTACAGCGCCTCCTCGGCGGCCGGCCGGACGCGCAGCTGCTCGGGGACGTGGCCGGCGTTGCGGATCGAGGCGGTCGCGTAGTCGGACAGCTGGAGCTCGTAGCGCAGGTGCGCGTCGACCGCGACCATCAGCCGGTCCATGTGCGACGCGTCCTCGGGCAGCGCGGCGAGCACCTCTTCCACGTGCAGGCGCACCCGGTTGGCGCCGACCCACATGACCTCTTCGACGAGCTCGTCTCGGGAGGCGAAGTAGTAGTAGATCGCCGGGGCCTGCACGCGGGCCACGGCGGCGACGTCGACCAGGCGCGTCCCGGCGTACCCCTTGCGCGAGAGCACCTCCGCCGCGGCGTCGAGGATGCGCTGGCGGGTGAGGGCCGACTTCGGCGTCGGGCTGGTCGACTCGGTCGCGGTCGTGTTCATCGCGACCATTCTAACCCGGATTAGATTCCCTGTTGCGAAGCCCGACACGTCGACATACGATGTGACTCGCCATTAACTTATCTGCTCGACGAGGAGTAGGAGACGCGGCAATGGCCCTCCTGGACGAGACCCCGCACGCGATGCAGGTCACCACGCGCAACCCCGGGGACGGATCCACCGTCGCCACCTACCCGCTCGGCGATCGGGCCGCCGTGGACGCCGCCGTCGAGCGCGCCCGCGCCGGCGCAACCTGGTGGCGCGAGCAGGGCTTCCGCGGCCGCCGCGACCACCTGGTCCGGTTCAAGGCCGCGATCGCGACCAACGCCCAGGAGCTCGCCGAGGTCATCTCGGCCGAGACCGGCAAGCCCGGGAGCGACGCGCTGATCGAGATCATGCTGACGCTCGGGCACCTGGACTGGGCGGCGAAGAACGCCAAGCGGGTGCTGCGGCGGCAGAAGGTCAAGGCCGGCCTGATGAACTTCAACCAGCGCGCCACCGTCGGCTACGAGCCGTACGGCGTGATCGGCGTGATCGGCCCGTGGAACTACCCGCTGTACACCCCGATGGGCTCGATCTCCTACGCGCTCGCCGCGGGCAACGCGGTGGTCTTCAAGCCCAGCGAGCTCACCCCGGGCCCGGCCGTCTGGCTCGCCGAGCAGTGGGCCCGCACCGTGGGCCACGACGTGCTCGTCACCGTGACCGGCGACGGGTCGACCGGGTCCGCGCTCGCCGCGTCGAGGGTGAACAAGATCGCGTTCACCGGCTCGACGGCGACCGCGAAGAAGGTCATGGCGACGGCGTCGCAGCGACTCACGCCGATCGTCGCCGAGTGCGGCGGCAAGGACGCCGTGCTCGTCGCGGCCGACGCCGACCTCGACGTCGCGGCCGACTTCATCGTCCTGGGCGGCATGGGCAACGCCGGACAGACCTGCGCCGGGGTCGAGCGGGTCTACGTCGTCGACTCGGTCCGCGACGAGCTGGTGCGGCGCGTGGTCGAGCGTGCGTCGCGGCTGCGGGCCGGCGGACCGGACGCGCACTACGGTCCGATGACCCTCGCCGCCCAGACCGACGTCGTGCGACGCCACGTCGAGGACGCGCTCAGGTCCGGCACCGCGGTGCTCGGCGGTCCGGAGAGCATCGGGGGCCGGACGATCGCGCCGATCGTCATCACGGACGTCGACGAGATGTCGGACGCGATGCAGTGCGAGACGTTCGGGCCGCTCGTGGTCGTCAACCGGGTCACGTCACTCGACGAGGCCGTGCGACGCGCGAACGCCACGCCGTACGGGCTCGCCGCGGCGGTGTTCACCCGCAGCCGGGCCACGGCCGACCGGGCCGCAGCGGCGCTGCACACCGGCGCCGTCTCGATCAACTCCGTGCTCGGCTTCGCGTCGGTCGGCGCGCTGCCGTTCGGCGGCGTGAAGGAGTCGGGCTTCGGCCGGATCCACGGCGCCGACGGGCTGCGCGAGTTCAGCACCGCGAAGTCGGTGGCACGCCAGACGCGCAAGGCGATGGTCGACCTGTCGATGGAGCGCACCGACAAGGACGTGCACATGGTGGCCAGGATGATCCCGATGCTGCACGGCCGGTCGAAGGGCTCGCACCAGTAGGGACCACGCTTCCCGCAGGTCACCGCCCGGGCGGCGGTCGGCACGAGCCGGCGGGCGTCCGGGCACTGCGCTACACGCCGAGGACCGCCTCGAGCATCGGCGCGATCCACGCCTTGGCCACCGGCGCCGGCTGGTGCCGCAGCGCGACGCTCACGTCGGCGACGACGTTGAAGCCCGCGTGCACCAGGAACCGCACCTCGCGCGCCTCGAGCTCCGGGCGGACCCGACCGAGCAGCTCGACCCAGTCGTCGACGTGCGCGCGCTGCAGGCGTCGCAGCCCGCGCTGGTCCTCGACGTCCAGCGCGCCGACGTCGGCGACGTACACGCCCATCAGGTCCCGGTCGTCCACCGCGAAGTCGATGTAGGCGGACTCGAGGATCCGTAGCGCCTCGCGCCCGTCGTCCCTGCTCAGCGCCTCGTCGGCGGCCTGGTCGAGCGTAGACGCGGCGCGCACGCAGGCCGTGCGCAGGATCTCGGACTTACCGCTGAAGTGGCGGTACACGCCGGACGGCGTGAGCCCCACGGCGGTCGCGATGTCCTCGATCGTCACCTCGTGGTACCCGCGCTCGGCGAACAGCTCCACGCCCGCCTGGGCGAGCTGCTCGCGGCGCCGACGGGGCCGGACGGCGTGCTCGTACGGAGCGTCCACCGCGACCGGCCCCGGCACCACGGTCCCCATCAGGACCCGCACCGAGGCGTCCCGGAGCAGCGCGCGCAGCGGGGCGGCCGGCATCGCCGTCCGGTGCGTCGTGATGCTCGCGATCACGCTGAGGGCGCCGAGCGCCGCGCGGTCGAGCGTCTCGGCGTCGAGGTCCGGTCGCAGGACGCCGGTCGGCCGCGCGACGCGACGGCGCAGCGCCGCGAACTCGGCGCCGAGCGCGTGACGGTCCACGGGGTGCAGGTAGCGGCTCTCCCAGCGGTAGATGCCGCCGGAGCCGCGCAGCGCGATCGTCCCGCCGGCGATCGCGTCGAGCACCGCGTCGAGGTTCGCCCGAGCGGACTCCGCGGTCGGCCCCGGGTCGTCCTCGACGGTCGCGACGGCGTCGGCCAACCGCGCCGCGAGGCCCAGCGCCACCTCGCGGAACAGGTCGTACTTGTTGTCGAAGTGCCGGTAGAGCGCTGCCGCGGAGATCCCGACGGCGTCGGCGACGTCCTGCATCGCGACGCGGTGGTAGCCGTGCTCCGAGAACGCCGCGGCGGCGGCCGCCTCGATCGCCTGACGGCGGTCGCGGGGACGTCGCCGGACCGGCGCCGCTGCCGTCGTCTCGCTCACCGACTCACACTAACGGGGGCGGCAGATCGCGACAATCGCTAGCCATGTGATGTGAATCATGAGTAACATGCGATACACCGGTCCTGGCCGATGAAAACCGGAACCGGCGAGAATCAGCTGCCGGCGGCGTGAGGCAACGGCGCCCGCGCCGCGACGACTCGATGTACGAAGAGGTGCATGCGATGAGCGAGTCCCCGTCCGTCATCCCCGCGGCCGTCCGTCGCAACCACTGGATGAACCAGGTGCTCGGCCACGCGGCGATGCGGCCCGACGCGACCGCGTTCCGGTTCCGCGGCGAGGACACGACGTGGCGCGACGTCGCCGAGCACATGGACGCCCTGGCCGCAGCCCTCCAGCGGCGCGGCGTCGGCTTCGGCGACCGCGTGCTGCTGCTCACGCTCAACCACCCGCTCGTGGTCGAGACCGTGTTCGCGATCAACCGGCTCGGAGCCATCGCGGTGCCGGTGAACTTCCGGCTCTCCCCCGCCGAGTGCGCCTACATCATCGACGACGCCGACGCCGACGTGATCGTCGTCGACCAGCCGCTCGCCCCGCTCGTCGCGGCGGCGAGCCAGATCACCGACCGGCTGAGCAGGGTGATCGTGATCGGCGACGCCGGCGAGGGCCAGGAGAGCGTCGCCGACCTGCTGTCCGAGCCGGTCGGCGACTTCGAGGCGCCGGACGTGCCCGAGGACACCACCTGCCTGATCATGTACACCTCGGGCACCACGGGCCGTCCCAAGGGCGCGATGCTCGACCACGCGAACATGACCGCCCAGGCGCTCACCGTGCTCCGGGTGAACAACATCGTCGACGAGAAGGACGTCTCGTTCCTCACGGCGCCGCTGTTCCACATCGCCGGACTCGGGTCGATCGGGGCGAACTTCGTCGTCGGCATCCCGACCGTCCTGCACCCGCTCGGCGCCTTCGACCCCGTCGAGATCATCGACGCGTGGGAGCGCGAGCGCGCCACGATCGTGTTCAACGTGCCCCAGCAGTGGCAGGCGATCTGCGCCGTGCCCGGCATCCGCGAGCGCGACCTCGCCCTGCGCGTGATCAGCTGGGGCGCCGCCCCCGCGTCCGACACGCTGCTGCGGACCATGGCCGAGACGTTCCCCGACACGCTCATGGTCACCGTCTTCGGACAGACCGAGCTGTCGCCGATCACGTGCGCACTGCGCGGCGAGGACGCGCTGGCCAAGCTGGGCTCGGTCGGCCGCCCGCTGCCCACCGTCCAGTACCGGATCGTCGACCCCGAGCTCCACGACGTCGCTCCCGGCGAGGTGGGCGAGATCGTCTACCGGGGCCCGAACCTGATGAAGGGCTACTGGCGCAAGCCGGCCGAGACCGCCCTCGCGTTCGAGGGCGGCTGGTTCCACTCCGGCGACCTGGTGCGCAAGGACGCGGACGGCTTCGTGTGGGTCGTGGACCGGCTCAAGGACATGGTCATCTCGGGCGGCGAGAACGTGTACTGCGCGGAGGTCGAGAACGCGCTGATGTCCCACCCGTCGATCCTGGACGCGGCGGTCTACGCGCGCCCGGACGAGCGGTGGGGCGAGGTGCCGGTCGCGTCGCTCGTCCTGCGCCCGGGCGAGTCCGTCGAGCTCGCCGACCTGCAGACCTGGCTGGGCGACAAGCTCGCACGCTACAAGCAGCCCAAGGCCGTCACGGTCGTCGAGGCACTCCCCCGGAACGCCGCCGGCAAGGTCGACAAGGTCGCGCTGCGCGCCGCCGACCGGGTCTCCGTACCGCTCGCCTCGTAGTGGGCTGCGACCGGCGGACCGTGACGACCCCCGACGGGAGGGCCCCGTGGCGCGACTGACCATCCCGGTGAGCCTGCGCTGGTCGGACCTGGACCCGAACGGGCACGTGAACAACGTCGCGTACCTCACGATCCTCGAGGACGTCCGCATCCGTGGGCTCCACCCGATCATCGGGACCCTCGCGGACGAGCGGGGCGCGCTCCGCAGCGCGGGCCGCCCACCGGTCGTGGTCGCTCGGCACGAGATCGAGTACCTCCGGCAGATGCCGTGGTCACCGCGCCCCGTGCAGGTCGACCTGTGGGTGTCGCGGCTCGGGACCTCGAGCATCGACGTGTGCCACCAGCTCCGCTCGCCCGCGGGCGAGGACGAGGTCGTGTACGCGCGGGTCGTCTCGACGCTGGTCTACCTCGACCCCGCGACCCAGCGGCCCCGCCGCCTCACCGCAGCCGAGCGGGACGCCTTCGCAGCGGTCCTCGACGAACCGGTCGCGATGCGGCACGCCGAGCAACCGACCCTCGAGGACGCCCTCCTGGAGACCTGAGTCGTCGGTCCGTCCGGGCCGCCTTACGGTGGATCGATGGCTCGGACAGACCTACCACGACAGACCGACCTCGACCGCGGCCCGTCCGACCTCCGTCTGCGCCGCCGCCTCGCGCTCGGGGCGGCGCTCGGCGCCGTCCTGGCGACGTACCTCACGCTCGTGCAGGTCGGCGTCGCACCGGCGTGGGACCCCGTCTTCGGCACCACCGACGAGGTGCTGCACTCCTGGGTGTCGCAGCTCTTCCCGGTGCCGGACGCCCTGCTCGGCGCGGTGCTCTACACCGCCGAGGCCGTCCTCGCGCTGGTCGGCGGGCCGCAGCGATGGCGCACGGCGCCGTGGCTCGTGCTCACGTTCGAGGCGCTCCTGGTGGCGACCGCGGGTGCCGGGCTCGCGCTCACCGCGGTGCAGGCGTTCGTGCTGCACGCGTTCTGCCTGCTGTGCCTGGTGCAGGCCGGGATCGGGGTGACCCTGCTCGCGGCCTCCCGGTTGCGCGAGGCCCGAGCCGCCCTCGCGCACCTGCGCGCCCGAGGTGACTAGCCTGCTGGCCATGCTCGCGACCGGATACCCAGCCGCCCCTGCCGTCCTCGCCGTGTCGGCGGACACGATGCCCGCCTGGCTCGAGTGGTTGCTCGGCCCACCGCTGAGCACCGCGATCACGATCGCGATCGGCGCGCTCGTGCTGGTGATCCTGCGCCGGATCATCGGGCGCACCGTCCGGTCGGTCATCGAGGGCGGGACGCAGGTGCGCGCGCACGCCCGTCGCCTGATGCTGCGGTCCGGCATGGAGATCCCGGAGGACGACGTCCTCGCCGAGGCCCGCCGGGCGCAGCGCGTCCAGACCATGGGCTCGGTGCTCAGGTCCGCCGCGGCCCTGCTCGTCGGGATCGTCGTCATCACGGTGCTCGCGAACATCTGGGGGTGGGACCTGGGCCCGCTGCTGGCGTCGGCCGGTGTGGTCGGCGTCGCGCTCGGCTTCGGCGCGCAGACCCTGGTCAAGGACTTCCTGTCCGGCCTGTTCATGCTGGTCGAGGACCAGTACGGCGTCGGCGACGTGGTCGACCTCGGCGAGGCCAGCGGCGTGGTCGAGTCGATCGGGCTGCGGGTCACCCAGGTCCGCGACCTGCAGGGCACCCTCTGGTACGTCCGCAACGGCGAGGTGCTGCGGGTGGGGAACCAGAGCCAGGGATGGTCCCGGGCGTTCGTCGAGGTGCTCGTCACCCCCGAGCAGGACGTCACCGCGGCGGTCGACCAGCTCCGCAGCGCGGCCGCGGCGGTCGCGGACGACCCCGACATCGCACCGCTCCTGCTCGACGAGCCGGGCGTGACGGCGTACGAGGACCTCAGCGCGGAGGCCGTGCGCCTGCGGGTCATGATCAAGACCGTGCCGGGCAAGCAGTGGGACGTGCAGCGCGCGCTACGGTCGAGGATCCGCGACACGTTCGCGCGGGCGGGCGTGGCGCTCGCGCTGCCGCACCGCGAGGTGCAGGTCCGCAACCGGGCGGCGGCTCAGGACCAGAACAGCAACGGCTGACCCCGCACGACCCGGTCCCCTGCCTCGGCGACGGCCAGCACTGCCGAGACCGAGCCCTGCAGCGCGACCACCGGGCTCGCGAGGCGGTCCGGACCGCCGTCGGCCTCACCGACCGACCAGGACAGCAGCGGCTCACCGGTCCGCACCCGGTCCCCGACGGCCGCGTGCGCGGCGACGTGCCCGAGCGTCTCGAGCCGGACGCCGAGATGCACCAGCACGGAACGGCCGGCCTCGGCCACCACCATGACCGCGTGCGGCAGCAACGCATGGACGAGCCCGTCGCAGGGTGCCGTGACGACCAGGGCGCCGTCGGTCAGGTCGGGCTGCACCGCGATGCCCGGGCCGACCACGCCCCCGGCGTAGACCGGGTCGGGCACGTCGGCCAGGGGGACGATGGTGCCGGGGAACGGCGCGACCACCTCGAGCACGGACCGTGCCACGGGCGCCTCCCTTCGGCAGGTGCGAGACGCACGCTACCGGCGCTCCGGCGGCCGCGCCCGGCCAGTGCATCACCAGTGCGAGGTCACAGCGGACCCGGCTGAGCGTCAGGCGTTGGTCAGGCCGAGGTCAAGCCCAGGTGAGCAGGTCGTCGAGCGCAGCGACCGTGCTGCCCTCCGGCGCGGCGAGGTGCAGCGCACCCGGCTCGGCCTGCAGCGCGACGACGGGGCACAGCGGCGGGTTGCCGTGCTCGACCGCGGCGCCCAGGTCCCAGGTCACCAGCACCTGCCCGGCCTTCACCTCGTCGCCCTGGCCACAGTCGAGCGTGAAGGTCTCCCCGAGCAGCCGCACCGTGTCCAGCCCCAGGTGCACCAGCACGGCGCGGCCGTCGGGAGCCTGGATCACGAACGCATGCGGGTGGAGGGCGGACAGCACACCGTCGATCGGAGCGACGACGTCGACGACGCCCGTGCTGCCGGGGTCCACCGCGATGCCGGGGCCGAGCATCTGCTGCGAGAACACCTCGTCCGGCACGTCGCTCAGGGCGACGACCGCCCCGGCGATCGGGGCGCGGACGGTGAGCTGCTCGGCCATGGTCGGCACCCTCACTGCAGCTCGCCGATCTCGGCGGCCAACGAGTCCGCCTCGGGACCGACGACCACCTGCACCACTCGGCCGGAACGCACCACGCCGAAGGCGCCCGCCTGCTTCAGGGCGGCCTCGTCGACCTTGCCCGGATCGGTGAGCTCGACCCGCAACCGCGTGATGCAGGGTTCCAGGTCGACCACGTTAGTGCCGCCACCCAGTGCCGCGAGGATGTCCTCGGCCTTGCTCATCGGTCCTCCTTGGCGCTGTGCGGACGCCGCAGGTCCAGCGTAGCCCGGTCCTGCGTGCCCGCACTGCCTGCGACCAGGGGCCGAACAGGGACCTGCGCCGGCACCGCCGTCCCACCGGCGACGTGCAGCGGCTGCCGTCGCGACCTGGAACACTGTCGCGGTGACCGACACCGCCCCGAGCTTCTACCAGGCCGTCGGAGGTACGGAGACCTTCGCGCGGCTGGTCGAGCGGTTCTACGCCGGCGTCGCCGAGGACGAGATCCTGCGACCGATGTACCCCGAGGAGGACCTCGGCCCCGCGGCCGAGCGCCTGCGCCTCTTCCTCGAGCAGTACTGGGGCGGGCCGAGCACCTACTCCGAGACCCGCGGGCACCCGCGGCTGAGGATGCGGCACGCACCGTTCCCGGTGGGCCCGGCAGCGCGCGACCGGTGGCTCGTGCACATGCGGGCCGCGGTGGACTCGCTCGGCCTCGCGCCGCTCCACCAGGCCGAGCTGTGGGACTACCTCGAGCGGGCCGCCCACTCCATGGTCAACACGTTCGACGAGGGACGGTGAGCAGGCGGTGAGCGAACGACTCGACCGGGTGCTCGAGACGCTCCGGCTGGAGCAGGTGGACCCGGACACGTTCACCGGGCACAACATGCCGATGCCGCACGGCCGGGTGTTCGGCGGGCAGGTCCTCGCCCAGGCGCTGCTGGCCGCCGCGGCCACCGTCCCCCACGACCGTGTGCCGCACTCGGTGCACGGCTACTTCCTGCGTCCCGGCGACATCACCACGCCGATCACGTTCGCGATCGAGCGGCTCCGGGACGGTCGCTCGTTCACGGCGCGACGCACGCACGCGCTGCAGGACGGTCAGCCGCTGCTGTCGATGATCACGTCGTTCCAGCTCGACCAGGACGGGCTCGAGCACACCTCCACGGCGCCGGACGTGCCCGACCCGGAGAGCCTGCCGATGTCGCTCGACGTGCTCGCGCCGCTGGACCACCCGATGGCCACGTTCTGGGGCCGCTACGGCGCGTTCGACGTCCGCCACGTCGAGCAGGAGCTCTACCTGAGCCCCGACCCGACCCGCACCGACCTCCAGCACGTGTGGATGCGCTCACGCGGGCCGCTGCCGGACGACCCGGTGCTGCACCGCGCGCTGCTCGCGTTCGCGTGCGACCAGGTGATGCTCGAGCCCGTGCTGCGCCGGCACGGTGCGAGCTGGGCGTCCCGGGACCTGTCGGTCGCGAGCCTCGACCACGCCATGTGGTGGCACCGGCCCGCGCGCGCCGACGAGTGGCTGCTCTACGTGCAGAGCTCGCCGAGCGCGCAGGGCGGGCGAGGACTCGGCAGCGCCTCGGTGTACGACCGCGCCGGCGCGCTGGTCGCCACGATCGCCCAGGAGGGCATGGTCCGGCTGCCCTGAGCGCCGGGCGGCGCCCGTCGCGGCTCGGCCCGGCCCACCGCGCACGGCGCACGGCACACGGCACACGGCACACGGCACACGGCACACGGCACAGCGTCGGCCGCGGCGGGCGCGCTCGCCGTGCGAGCCGTTCGGGCGCCCCGCAGACTTGGGACGGTGAGCGACACAGCGGAGCCCGCCACGCCGGAGGTCGCCGGGCCGACCGACGACCTGGCGCCGCAGCAGTGCCTGGTCTGCGCCGTCACGGGAGTGACCGGCTACGTCGGCGGACGTCTGGTCCCCGAGCTCCTCGCGGCGGGCCATCGGGTGCGTGCGATCGCTCGCCAGCCGCACCGCCTCCGGGACCGCCCCTGGGCGGGCGACGTCGAGATCGTGGAGGCCGACGCGGGTGACCTCGATGCGATCCGCGAGGGCCTGCGCGGCGCGGACGTCGCGTACTACCTCATCCACTCGATGGCCGGCGGGAAGCGCTTCGAGCAGCGCGACCGGCGCCTCGCGCTGACCTTCGCCCAGGCCGCTCGGGAGGCGGGTGTGCGGCGGATCGTCTACCTCGGCGGGCTGCACCCGGACACCGACGACCTGTCGCCGCACATGGCCTCCCGGCGCGAGGTCGGCGAGATCCTGCTGGCCGGCGGCGTGCCGACCACGGTCCTGCAGGCCGCCGTGATCCTGGGCTCCGGCTCGGCGTCGTTCGAGATGATGCGCTACCTGACCGAGCGCCTGCCGGCGATGACGACCCCACGCTGGGTGGAGAACAGGATCCAGCCCATCGCTGTCCGGGACGTGCTGCGCTACCTGGTCGGTGCGGCCACGATGCCGCCGGAGGTGAGCCGGGCCTTCGACATCGGCGGGCCGGACGTCCTCACCTACCGCGAGATGATGCAGCGCTACGCCGCGGCCGCGGGGCTCCGGCGACGGCTGATCGTGCCGGTCGGGGTGCTGACCCCGCGGCTGTCCAGCCTGTGGGTCTCGCTGGTCACGCCCGTCCCCGCGTCGATCGCCCGGCCGCTGGTCGACTCGCTCATCCACGAGGTGGTCTGCCGCGAGCACGACATCGCCCGGTGGGTGCCGGACCCGGCCGACGGCCTGGTCGGCTTCGACCGTGCCGTGCGGCTGGCGCTCGCCCGGATCGCCGGGGCGGACGTCGAGACCCGCTGGTCCTCGGCCTCGGTCCCCGGCGCCCCGAGCGACCCGCTGCCGTCGGACCCGGACTGGGCCGGTGGCTCGCTGTACCGGGACGACCGCGCTACGCACGTCGACGCCCCGCCGGATGTGGTGTGGCGGGTGCTCCAGGAGCTCGGCGGCGAGCGCGGCTGGTACTCCTGGCCGCTGGCGTGGCGGATGCGCGGGCTGATCGACCGGCTGGTCGGCGGGCCCGGGCTGCGCCGCGGGCGGCGCGACCCGCACCGGCTGTGGGTGGCCGACGCGGTGGACTTCTGGCGGGTCGAGGAGGTGCAGCCCGGTCACCTGCTGCGGCTGCGCGCCGAGATGCGGCTGCCGGGACTCGCCTGGCTCGAGCTCGAGGTCACCCCCGACGGGGACGGGAGCGAGCTGCGCCAGGCCGCGATCTTCCACCCGCAGGGTCTGGGCGGGCACCTCTACTGGTGGTCGGTGACCCCGTTCCACGGCGTGGTGTTCGGCTCGATGCAGCGCGGGATGGCGGCCGAGGCCGAGCGGCGGGCCGCACAGGGCGGGCCGCCGCAAGCCCCCGTCCAGGGCAGCTGAGCCGGGTCAGCGACGACGCCGGCGGAAGACGACCGGGTCCTCGACGTAGGGCAGCCAGGCTGCGCGCTCGCCGTCGGTCAGGCGCCGCGGGCGGCCGGTCCCGGCATCGACCATGACCATCGTGGTCCGGGCATGCACGTGCGCCACGAGGTCGGCCGGGGCGACGGGTGACCCGGTCAGCGCTGCACCCGGGGTCCGGGGCTCGGCGGGTGCGAGCACGCGGTAGCAGACGTCGATGCTCGCGCCGCCGAGGTGACCGATCCACAGCTCCACGATCACCGGTTCCCGGTGGTAGCCGAGCGGCGCGAGGTACTCGACCTCGGTCGCGGCGACGAAGGTGTGGGTCGCGGCGCCCGGACCGGACTCGATGACGGCCGTCGGTGTGGAGCCGGGACCGTGCCGCCAGAACGCCGCGATCCGGGCCTCCTCGAGGAGTCTGAGGGCCTCGACGTTGTTGACATGGCCATAGGCGTCGAGGTCCGCCCAGCGCAGGGTGACCGGGATCTGCAGTCTCATCGCCCTCCTCCTCGGCGCCGCGCCGACTCCTCGGCAGCGGCTCGCAGTGCAGCCGCCCGGCAGTGCTCGTGACGCTCGACGAGCTCGGCGACCGGCTCGACGACCACGCGGTCGGCGACGTCGGAGATCGATCGCCGCAGCGCAGCGGTCGCCCGGCGGGCCTGTCGCCGCGCCCCCGCCCCCGCGACGAGGCGGGCGACGCCCGCGAGCACCAGTCCGGCGACCACCCCGGCGAGCAGCATGAGCGTCGGCACGGGCCAGCCGTGCCACTCGGGTGGCTCGCGTGAGGGCATCCGCAGTGCGTCCAGACCCGCCAGGGCGCCGAGCCAGCCCAGTCCACCCACCGCGACGGCGAGCAGCAACCACTGCGCGACGCCCACGGCGCGCCACCACAGCGGCCGGCGCAGCCTGGTCACGTGGGTCCGGGCGACCGCACGGTCGAGCTCGTCCGCGAGCGCCTCGGTGGGCTCGGTCCCGCGGGCGGCGAGGACCCACGCGTCGGGCAGCCCGTCGGTGGCCCGCTCCCGCCAGTCCCGGATCGCGCCGGCCGCACGGGCGAGCTCGGCCGGGCCGGGGGCCGGCAGCGAGGTGCGAGTCACGTCCTCGCCTGCACCGGCATCGTCCCGGGCGCCCGCCCGCGGTGCGGCGAGGTGCAGGGTGTGCAGCGGGTCGGCGCGGAGACGGCCCACCCACCGGGTCGGTGGCCAGCCCGTCGCCAGGTGCGCGGAGAGCCGCGCCGAGCCCTCGACCGCGGACACCACGGTCGGGACCCCGGCCGCCTCGGCGAACGCATCGACGAGCTCGCGGTCGGCGGTGGGCCGCGGAACCGCCGCCGCCCCGCACTGCGACAGCACGTCGCCGGCGATCGTGACGACGTCTGCCCGGAGCCGCGCAACGCGGGCCTCCCGCCGTCGCGCGGCGTCGCCGAGCGCATCGCGCAGCGCGTCCACGCCGGCCCCGGTACGCGCGGAGACCGGCAGCACCGGCACGCCGTCGAGCCCGTCCTCGGCGAGCAGCCGACGGGCGTCGGCGACGGTGGCGTCCACCTCGCCGGGCGTGAGGCGATCGCTCTGGTTGAGCACCACGAGCAGCACGTCACGGTGCGCACGCAGGTTGCGCAGGTAGCGCTCGTGCACCGCGGCGTCGGCGTACTTCTGCGGGTCGAGCACCCACACCATCAGGTCCACGAGCGCGATGAGCCGCTCGGCCTCGAGCCGGTGCTCGGTGCGCACCGAGTCGTGGTCGGGCAGGTCGAGCAGCACGAGACCTGCGTCGGCGTGCTCGGCGACCACGACCCGCTCACGCACTCCGAGCCAGTCCAGCAGCGGCGTGGACCCGTCGGCGCCCCAGACCGCGGCGAGGGCGGCGGACGTGGTGGGGCGCAGCACGTCGACCTTGGCGACCGGCCCACCCACCAGCGCGTTGACGATGGACGACTTGCCGGAGCCGGTCGCGCCCGCGACGGCGACGACGGTGTGCTCCTCGGACAGCCGCAGGCGGTCGCCGGCCCGCGCGCCGACACCGCGAGCGCGGTCGACGAGCTCGACGGGCAGCACGTCGTGCCCCGCGGCGACCGCCTCGGTCAGCGCCTCGAGCCGCTCGACGATCAGGACCACAGCCGCCTCCACCAGGCGCGCAGACCGCCGGTCTCCGGTTCGGGCTCGGTCTCGACCTCGGGCACGGCCGGCGCCGGCGGCGCCTCGGGCACACCGATCCGGGCGAGCGCTGCGCGGATCTGCGGACCTGCCGACGTCACGTCGAGGGCTGCGAGCGGCGTCGCCGCGCGGGTCGCCTCGTCGGCGAGGACCCGTTCGACCCTGGCCTGCAGGTCCGCCTGCGCGACCCGGGTGAGGCGCCGCACCGCGTCGTCGCCGAAGATCGCCTCGAGCAGGCGCTGAGCGAGCACCGCGGTGCCGCCGGCGACCCCGACCTCGGCGCCGGTGAGGCCGCCCGAGTGCGCGAAGATCACGATCATCAGGGCGGCCCCCAGGCCGTTGACGCCGAACGACAGCACGCGCGCGGTGACCCGCCGGTCCGCGCCCTCGCTGCTCACCAGCTCGAGCACGGAGGTCTGCCAGCCGCGGACCTCCTCGGCGACCCGGTCGCGCAGGTCCGGCGAGGACCGCGACAGGCGCAGCCCGTCGAGGAGCCGCGCCCCCGCGGGGTCGGCGTGCCACGTCGTCCAGGCCTGCTCGGCGGCCCGGTCGGCGGCGTCGGCGACCACGTCGACCAGGCTCGCACCGATCGCGGCGGCGACCGGCTCGGGCGCGGGGCGGCCGCGCAGCGCGGCGGTGAGCCTGTCGCGCCACGAGCTGACCTTGGCCTCGACCGCGCGGAGCAGCTCCCCGGTGCCGATGAACTCCTGCCAGCGGGCGAGCACCTCGCCACGCAGCATGGTGCCGTCGGAGGTCGCGTCGGCGACGGTGCGCGACGCGTTCGCGTAGGCGTCGTCGACGGCGCCGGCGAGCCACTCGGCGTGGGTCACCTGGTCGTCCGCGGCCGCTGCCAGGTGCGGTGCGCGCGCGACGAGGTCGGCGACCGCGCCGCGCACGGTGGCCCGGACCAGGTGCTCGCGTGCGTCGGCGTCGTCGGCGACACGGTGCAACCAGTCCCGCACGCCTGCGATCGCGTCGGGCGGCAGGAGGCCGTCGCGCAGCGCCGCCTCCGGGACGGTCAGCAGCCGCGCCCCGGCCAGCCCACGCTCGGTGAGCATCCGCCCGAGGTCCGCGGTGACGGCCTCCCGCTCGTGCGGCTCGAGCCGGTCGAGCACGACCCCGACCGCGGCCTGGCGCGCGGCGGCCTCGGCGAGCAGGTCCCAGGGCACGGCGTCGGCGTAGCGCGCCGCGGTGGTGACGAAGACCCACAGGTCGGCGGCTCCGAGGAGCTGCGCGCCGAGCTCGCGGTTCGCGGTGACCACCGAGTCGATGTCCGGTGCGTCGAGCAGCGCGAGGCCGCGGGGCACCGCCGGGTGCGCGACCAGGCGGAGCCCGCCCTCGCCGCCCTCGCCCGTCCAGCGCGGGAGCCCGGGCAGGATCCGGTCGGACGCGAACCAGGCGAGATCGTCGGGGTGGTGCACGAGCACCGGCGACCGGGTGGTCGGCCGCAGCACCCCGGCGGGGCTGACCACGGCCCCGACGAGTGAGCTGACCAGGGTGGACTTGCCGGCGCCGGTCGAGCCGCCGACGACTGCGAGCAGCGGCGCGCCCATCTGCCGCACCCGCGGAAGCAGGTAGTCGTCGAGGTGCGCGACGAGCCGCGCCGTCTCGACCCTGGCCGCGGCCGCGCCCGCCACCTCGAGCGGCAGGCGCATCTCGGCCAGGGCGGCCCGCAGCGCGGTGAGCCCGGCGACCAGCTCGTGGTCGGCCGGTGCCGTGCTGCTCTGCGTCACAGGTCGATCATGCCCGAGCGAGCGCGGGCGCGGCCCGCTCAGTCGCGGGTCAGCTTCCGGTACGTCACCCGGTGCGGACGGGCTGCCTCGATGCCGAGGCGCTCGACCTTGTTCTGCTCGTACGCCTCGAAGTTCCCCTCGAACCAGTACCAGCTCGCCGGGTCCGCGTCGGTGCCCTCGTAGGCGAGGATGTGCGTCGCGACGCGGTCCAGGAACCACCGGTCGTGGGAGACCACGACGGCGCAGCCCGGGAAGTCCAGCAGGGCGTTCTCGAGCGAACCGAGCGTCTCGACGTCGAGGTCGTTGGTCGGCTCGTCGAGGAGCAGCACGTTGCCGCCCTCCTTGAGCGTGAGCGCCAGGTTCAGGCGGTTCCGCTCGCCGCCGGAGAGGACCCCGGTGGGCTTCTGCTGGTCGGGACCCTTGAAGCCGAACGCGGCGACGTAGGCGCGCGACGGCATCTCGACGTTGCCGACCTTGATGTAGTCCAGCCCGCCGGACACCGTCTCCCAGAGGGTCTTCTTCGGGTCCAGGCCGCCGCGGGACTGGTCGACGTAGGAGATCTTCACCGTGTCGCCGACCTTGAGGTTGCCGTCGTCCAGCGGCTCGAGGCCCACGATCGTCTTGAAGAGCGTCGTCTTGCCGACGCCGTTCGGGCCGATCACGCCGACGATCCCGTTGCGCGGCAGCGAGAACGACAGCCCGTGGATGAGAGTCCGGTCCCCGAAGCCCTTCTTCAGGTCCGTGGCCTCGATGACCTGGGTGCCCAGACGCGGACCCGGCGGGATCTGGATCTCCTCGAAGTCCAGCTTCCTGGTGCGCTCCGCCTCGGCCGCCATCTCCTCGTAGCGCTGCAGACGTGCCTTGGACTTGGCCTGGCGACCCTTGGCGGACTGCCGGACCCAGTCGAGCTCGTCGGCGAGGCGCTTGGCGAGCTTCGCGTCCTTGCGGCCCTGGACCTCCAGGCGGGCACGCTTCTTCTCCAGGTACGTGGAGTAGTTGCCCTCGTACGGGTAGAGCCGCCCGCGGTCCACCTCGGCGATCCACTGCGCGACGTGGTCGAGGAAGTAGCGGTCGTGGGTGACCGCGATGACCGCGCCCTCGTACTGCGCGAGGTGCTGCTCGAGCCACTGCACGGACTCGGCGTCCAGGTGGTTCGTGGGCTCGTCGAGCAGCAGCAGGTCCGGCTTCTCCAGCAGCAGCTTGCACAGCGCGACGCGCCGCCGCTCACCGCCGGAGAGCACCGTGACGTCGGCGTCGGCCGGCGGGAGCTGCAGCGCGTCCATCGCCTGCGAGAGCTGGTTGTCCAGGTCCCACGCGTCGGCGTGGTCCAGGGCCTCCTGGAGCTCGCCCATCTCGGCGAGCAACGCGTCGTAGTCGGCGTCCGGGTCCGCCATGAGCTCGCTGATCTCGTTGAACCGGTCGAGCTTGGCCTTGACCTCGGCGACACCCTCCTCGACGTTGCCGAGCACGGTCTTCGACTCGTTCAGCGGGGGCTCCTGGAGCAGGATGCCCACCGAGTAGCCGGGCGACAGCCGTGCCTCGCCGTTCGACGGTTGGTCCAGCCCGGCCATGATCTTGAGGATCGTCGACTTGCCGGCGCCGTTCGGGCCGACCATGCCGATCTTGGCACCCGGGAAGAACGCCATCGTGACGTCGTCGAGGATGAGCTTGTCACCGTGCGCCTTGCGCGCCTTGTGCATGGTGTAGATGAACTCGGCCACTGCGGGCTCGCTCCAGTCGTCGCGGGGTCGTTGTTCCGACCCGACAGCCTACGGCGTGAGGACGGGCTCCGGCGCATCGACCTCGGCCGCGGCCGGCTCCGTCGCCCACGGGTCCTCGGCCGGCTCCTCGGGCGTCGCGTCCTCGACCCGCTCGACCCCGGCGGCACCGGAACGGTGCACCCTGCGGCGGAACGTCCCCGAGCCCCACACCATGTCGTGCCCCACGGAGTCGGCCTCGATGACGAACCCCGCGTGGGTGCCCTTGTCCGACTCCCACTGGTCGGTGCGCAGCCGGCCCATGACGATGACGGGATCTCCCTTGCGGATCGACTCCGAGACGTTGATCGCGAGGTCCCGCCAGGCCTTGACCGTGAACCACTCGGTGGGCCCGTCACCCCACTCGCGGGTCTGCGGGTCGAACCGCCGCTCGGCCACCGACACCCGGAACGACGTGAACGGCACGCCCTCCCCCGACACCTCTCTGGGCACCGTGCCGACCCACCCGGTCACCGTCACGGTCGCTGCCTTGCGCATGTCTCGCCTCGATCCCGGCCGGTCCGTCCGGCCACGGGGCGACGGTGCCCGGCCGAGGGCTCCCCTGCGGGCGGCGCCCGGTCAGTCGGTGGACGCGTCCTCGGGTCCGGGGTCCGTGGAGGGCACCTCGACGTCCGCGCGCGCCGCGGCGAGGCGGACCAGCTCGTGGTCGCCGAGCACCTCACGGGTCGGCGCGCCCAACGCCTCCTCGACGGCGGACTGCACCGCGTGTCGGCCCGCGGCGAGCAGCTGCGCGGCGGCCGCACGTGCTGCCCGTCTCAGCGAGCGACGCGTCCACCAGAGCGAGCCCGCCGCGAGCAGCAGGGCGCCACCGCACACGGCCCACCACCACGGGTCGAGCAGCACCGCGGCGGCGGCCGCTCCGGCGGCGAGCAGGACGAGCACCCACGGCGCCCACCGTTGCACTGTCGAGCGCCTCGCCCGTGGCGGGATCTCGACGGCGGCGAGCGCGGTGTCCACGGCGCGGACCAGGCCGGCGTCGTCCGCAACCGCGTCGACCAGCGAGTCGCGCCACGGTGCGGGAAGCCCGGCGGTCGTGTCGGCCAGCCACGCCTCCCGCACCAGTCCCGCGCGCTCGGCCTGCACCGGTCCGAGCGTCGGCGCCAGCGTGGACGGCTCCGAGGCCGCCGGAGCACCCGCCCGCACCGCCTCGACCTCGCCGGGCACCCCGGCCGCCTCGAGCAGGGCGTCGACCGCACGACCGACCGGCGGCTCGGGCTCGCCGTCGCCGACGGCCGTGGCCAGGGCGGTGGCAGCGTCGTCGAGCTCGGCAGCGGCGTGCGCCTCGGCGACCCCGTGCGCGGCGACCACCTCGGCGAGCACGTCGTGCACGTCCGTCAGGCCCGCACCGGTGGCCGCGCTCACCGGCAGGGTGCGCATGCCGTGCAGGCCGTCGGCCTCGAGCAGCCGCTCGACGTCGGCCACGAGCTCGTCGCGGGCCCGCTCCGGCACCGTGTCGATCTGGTTGAGCAGCAGGAGCATCGTCGCCTCGTGCCCGGCCAGGCGGGACAGGTACCCGGTGTGCAGCGCGTCGTCGGCGTACTTCTGGGGGTCGACGACCCAGGCGAGCAGGTCGACCTGCGGCACGAGGCGGTCGACCACCTCGTGGTGGGCCGCCTCGACCGAGTCGTGGTCCGGCAGGTCGAGCAGCACCAGGCCGCGCAGCGCCGCCTGGGTCTCGCCGTCGAGCGCCGACTCGCGCTCGATCCGCCGCTCCAGGTCGACACCGAGCCAGTCGAGCAGCGCCGTCGCGTCGTGCGCCCAGACGCACGCGGTGACCTTGGAGGTCGTCGGCCGGCGCACCCCGACGTCGGCGAACTTCAGCCCGGACAGCGCGTTGAACAGGGACGACTTGCCCGAACCGGTGCCACCCACGAGCGCGACGACGGTGTGGTCGACGCCGAGGGCGAGCCGTTCGCGCACGCCCGCGAGCAGGGTGCCGACCCGGTCACGCAGGTCGGCGTCGGCCCGCTCGCCGGCGAGGGCGAGCGCCGCCTCGAGGTTCTCGACCTCCTCGAGCAGGGCCGCGGTGCGCTCCCCGGGCGCGACCGGTGCGTCAGTCATGTCCACTCCTTGAGCACGGCACGGCGCAGCTGGAGCCGGGCCGCCGCGTCCGCGGCGAGGTCGGGCGTGTCCAGCGCGGCGCGCACCGAGGCCCCGGCGGCGAGCACCTGCGCACGGACCCTGGTCACCAGGTCGTCGGCCGCCTGCTGCACCAGCTCGGACCCGGCCTGCGAACCCATGGCCTGCTCCACATGCACCCGGGCGGCACCGAGCCCCACCGCCGCACCGGCGACGACGACGCCGGCTCCCCGCGCACCCGCGAGGCGGACGAGCCGCGCGGCGCCCCTCGAGCGTGCCGCTTCGTGCTCCACGGCCGCGGCGGTGTCCGCGAGCCAGGCGACGGCGTCGACGTCGGGGGCCGGGACCACCGGGGCGGTCTCCGGCACCGGCAGGTCGTCGAGCTCGTCCCCGACCGCAGCGTCGACCGCGCGCGCGCCGGAACGCCGTGCCGCGACGAGCGCGACCCGCGCCGCACCCTCGAGCTCGGACCCGACGTGCTCGAGTGCCTCGACCCGTGCGGCGTGCCCGCGACGCGAGGTCCAGCCCCGGCCGAGCGGCCCCGACCCCGCGCGCGAGGACCAGGCGCTGCGCACCGGCCCCTCCGCGACCCCGCCGCGCTGCACCGAGGCCGCCGCGGCCGCACCGGGCTTCTCCAGGCACGCGTCGACCCGGCGCTCCAGGTCGGCCCTGGCTTCCACCTGGGCCTCGACCGCGTCCGCGAGCTCGCCGATCCACGGCCGCAGCGCACCGATCGCGCCGCGCTGGGTGCGCGCGATGACCGACTGCGCACGGTCTGCACCGGCGAGCACGGTGAGCCACCGGCGCACCGGGGCGACGGCCTTGTCGTCGAGCAGGCCCTCGTGCGGCCCGGCGTCCGGCACCAGGAACAGCGGGACGCTGGACAGCCCGCGCGCGCCGAGGCGGGCGAGCAGGTCGGAGCGCACCGTGACGACCGCGTCCTTCGGGACCCGGTTGAGCACCATCGCCAT
Organism: Actinotalea endophytica; assembly: GCF_025717005.1. Taxonomy (GTDB): domain Bacteria; phylum Actinomycetota; class Actinomycetes; order Actinomycetales; family Cellulomonadaceae; genus Actinotalea. Next base: position 45,188 of record NZ_JAOVZU010000012.1, on the reverse strand, counting down.
GGAGACCTTGCGCTCGGCGGCCTGGTCGAGCACGTGCCAGGGCAGCGCATCGCCGTACCGCGCCGCCGTGGTGACGAACAGCCACAGGTCGGCCGCGTCCATCAGCCGCTGCGCGACCCTCCGGTTGTCCTCGACCAACGAGTCCAGGTCGGGAGCGTCGATCAGCGCGATCCCGCGCGGCACGACGTCGCGCGCCGCCACGTCGACCTCGGCCAGCAGGGGGTGCTCGGCCAGCAGGTCGCCGTCGGCCGGGTGGTGCACGAGCACGGGTCGACGGGTGGTCGGCCGCAGCACGCCCGCCTGGCTGACCTCCTCCCCGACGATCGAGTTCACCAGCGTGGACTTGCCGGCCCCGGTCGAGCCCGCGACCACCACGAGACCGGGCGCGGACAGCTCGCGCAGCCGGGGCAGCAGGTGGTCGTCGAGCTGCTCGAGCAGCGCCCGGCGACGTTCCCGGGCGTGCTCGACGTCCGCCAGCGGCAGCGGGAAGACCGTCGCCTCGACGTCGGCGCGCAGGTCGGTCACGGCATCCAGCAGGGACGCGCGCGCCACCGGCCGCTCGGGGTCGTGGTCGCCGTGCACGTCGGCGACCCGACCCCACTGGGTCGAGGTGGACGGGGTCGGCTGCACGCCGTCATCCTTGCGCGGCCCGCCGCAGGCACCAAGGGAGCACGCCGGACGATCGGCTCGGCCGCACGACTCCGCGGCCGCATCGCACCGGGCCGGTCCACGGACCAGGACGCTCTCAGCGCCCCGATCGCACGCGGATCACAGCTCGATGCCGGTGCACCGCCCCGTGCACGACAGCGACCACAGGCTGGTCGGGACCGACCACACGGTGGAGGCGACCAGGCGCTCGCCGTTGGGCCCGACCCGCTGCGCCGGGCCGGCGCCCGAACCGGAGTCGGACGAACCCGAGTCGCCCGCTCCGGACCCGCCCGAGCCGGTGTCGGACCCGGTACCGGATCCGCCGGAGTCCGATCCGGTGCCCGAACCGTCCGTCCCGCTGCCCGAGCTGCCGGAGCTGCCGGAATCGGTGCCCGACCCGCCGGTCCCGCTGCCCGTGCCCGAGTCCGTGCCGGTTCCGTCGCCCGAAGAGTCGGCGCCCGAGCCACCCGTGCCGGATCCCGAGTCGCCCGTCCCGGTTCCGGTGCCTGCTCCGCCGGATCCCGAGTCGCCCGAGGAGTCGGCGCCCGATCCGCCGGAGCCGGAGTCCCCGAGGCCGGAGGACCCGCCACCCGTGCCCGCATCCGCCGGCGGGTCGACGGAGTACACCAACGCGTCCGGGAGGACGCTGCTCAGGCCCGAGCCGTAGACCGTGACGTCGTAGGTCCCGGTCGGCATCGCCGGGGTGAGGAAGGCCAGGGTGCCGTTGGCGCCGTCGAGCACCAGACCGATGACGTGGGCCGTGGCCGACGGCCCCACCCGCACACCCGACGCCTGGGTCATGGCCAGCCCGCGCACCAGGACCAGGTCGCCACCGGCGGTCGCCACGTGGACCTGGCTGATCGAGGTGACCTGGAAGTCCCCGACCGCGTCGAAGTACTTCGCGTCGGACCCCGACCCGCCGGACGACGAGCCCGAGGAACCCGACGACCCGGAGCCCGACCCCGCGTCCGTGCCGGAGCCACCTGACGAGCCCGACGACCCCGAGGAGTCCGACGAGGAGTCGGTCCCGGAGCCCGTGCCGGAGTCCGCGCCGGCATCCGAGCCGGAGGCGCCGGACGAACCGGAGTCGGACGAGCCCGAGGACCCCGAGCCCGTGTCCGAACCGGACCCGCCGGACGAACCGGAGTCGGACGACGAGCCGGTGTCGCTGCCGCTCGACGAGCCGGAGTCCGAACTCGACCCGGAGTCCGAACCCGAGCCGGAGTCCGTACCCGACCCTGCGTCGGAACCTGACCCGCCGCCGGACGACGACCCCGAGTCGGCGCCCGACCCGCCGGAGGCGTCGCCCCCGCCGGCACCCCCGGCCGGCGTGTCGGCGACCACCAGCGGTGCGGCGAACGGCCGGGTCAGGGCCTCGCCGTCCTTGAGGATCTGCGCGCTGAGCCCGAACTGGCCGGCGCCCAGCTCCATCGTCGGGTTCAGGATCTGGGTCCCGAGCTCGGACAGGACGCCGAGGTCGAAGCTGACCAGCCCGTCGTCGTCGGTCGCTGCGGTGGTCCCGCCGAGGGACACCTGCTCACCGGAGACCGCCCACACCTGCCCGTCGACGAGCATCGACAACCCGAGCACAACCTGGTACGAGCCCGCTCCCGCGGCTGAGGTCACCTCGACGCTCGGGGCGATCTCGCCGGGCTGCGCGACCATCTGGTCGAACGCGTACGCGACCGTCCCGTCCGGCCCGTGCAGCCCCGCGATCGTCAGCCGCCCGCCGGTGACGCACAGGCCGGACAGCGACGGCAGCGGCGTCACCCCGGCGAGCAGCAACGCCCGGAGCTCGGCCAACCCGGCGCCGGGGTTGACCGCCACGTAGTCCGCGATCGCCCCGGCCACGTGCGGTGCTGCGATCGACGTGCCGGACACCAGGCGGTACCCGCCGTCGTCCCACGTGGTGACGACCTTCTCCCCCGGCGCGAACAGGTCGACGCTCGTGGCGCCGTACGCGCTGGACGCGGCCGGCACGTCCGCGGCACTCGTCGACCCGACGGTGATGACGCCGTCGCTGGTCAGGCTCGCCGGGTACAGGATCGAGGAGTCCCGGTCGCCGGTGTCGTTGCCGGCGGCGGCGACCACCAGCACGCCCGCGGCCGCGGCGTAGTCCACCGCGGACCGCAGGTTCGTCAGGGCCGCGCCGGTGAACTGACCGCCGAAGCTCGCGTTGATCACGTCCGCGCCGTGGTCGACGGCCCACCGGATCGCCTCGGAGGCGAGGTTGACGTCGACGGTCTCCCCGCCCCCGACGACGAGCGGCATGACCCGGGCCTTCGGGGCGACACCGACCGTCCCGGCGCCGTTGTTCATGGCCGCGGCCACGACTCCGGCGACCGAGGTGCCGTGCGATCCGTACCCGGTGTTGTTCACGTCGGCGGAGTTCGCGTAGAAGTTCCACCCGTGGCACGCGCCGGCCTTGCCGTCGCCGTCGACGTCCGCGGCCCCGCAGGGCTCGGCGGGGTTGGTCCACAGCGCCGCGGAGAGGTCGGCGTGATCGGTGTCGTACCCGGTGTCGACGATGGCGACCACCGCGCCCTCACCCTGGCTGACCGACCAGCCCGTCGGGGCGTCGATGTCCGCTCCGGCGACAGCCTCCGGCTGCAGGTAGGCGTTCGACCCGGTGTTGTTCAGCGACCACGCGTACGTCGAGTAGTAAGGGTCGGTCGGGTTGACCGCCTCGCCCGCGACCGGAACCTGCTCGGAGACCTCGACGTCCGCCACGACGTCCAGCGCGGCGAGCTCGCTGCGCTCGAGCGTGGTCGCGACCAGGACCCGGCCGTCGTCGAGCAGCTGGGCCGAGACCACCCCCGGCGTGGCGGCGAGCGCCTCGAGCGCCTGGTCGGCATCGGGTTCGGCGGTGGGCGCGTCGACGACCGCGGCGTCGCCGTCGGCCGAGACCGCCACGGCCGAGTCGCCGAGGACGTAGTAGAGCACCCCACCGCTGACCTGCAGCGTCCCGCCCGGCCCGAGCTCGTCCTGCGCGACGGCCAGGGCGGCCATGTCGAGCGGCGCGACCGGGTCGGCCGGAACCGGCAGCGCGGTCGGCGCCCCCGCCGGCCCGTTCTCCAGCGCCACCGTGACCACGTACCGGGTGAGCCCGTCACCGTCGCCGAACCCGTCGGCGACCGCCACCTCGGTCCGGTCCGGCAGCGCGACCGCGCTCACGGCAGCGGTCACGACTCCGGCCGCGACGACGATCGCGAGGGTTCTGCTGAGGTTCATCCGGTACCTGGTCCTTCAGGTGGCGGGCGCGGGGGTGCGTCCGGGGTCCGTCATGGTCCCTGCGCACCCTGCCCACGACCTGCGCACGAGCAGCGGTCCGCACCTCTCCGTCGGCCGGGCAGCGGCGGTCGTGAGGTGGTCGCGAGGCCTTGCACCCGCATGGCGGAGACGATCGGGACAGTCGGGACATGCGCCGCCCGGCCCGCGGCGGGCCGACATCGATCCGAGCGGGCCTGGCCATGCCTCATCGGCGTGCGAAACGGCCCGGGCCCACCTCAGCGCTGGGCTTCAGCCACCGTCGGCCTCGGAGCGCATGCGCTCGAGAGTGCTCGTGAGCGCAGCCGTGACCTCGTCCGGGTCCGGCCGGGCCTCGCCACCACCCGCCTGCCGGGTAGTGATGACCAGAGCGGCATCGTCCGTGACCTGGGCGGCCGCGAAGGTCGCGTAGGCGTCCCCGTCGAGGCACCCGACCTGAGCGGCCGGAAGCTCGTCGATCAGGACGGCTTCTCCGGCTGCCCCGTCGCAGAACTCGTCGACACCAGCGGCGACCATCGGCACGAAGCCGGATGGGAAGACGCCGATGCCGACGAGGCCGTCCGGGTCGGACTCGGCCGTCCGTGCCATGCAGAAGGCCCACGGGCTGCCGCTCGCGAGGTCTCCGGACCCGGTGCCAGGCGCCGGATCACCCAGACGTGCGTCGACGAGCGCGGCGAGGTCGCCCTCGGTGAATGCCTCGCACAGGAGCGCGGGATCCGACGTCTCGTCCAGAGGCACGTCTCCGAGCCGGAGTGGAGTCGGCCCCGGTGCACACGCCGCCACCGATGCGACCACGACAGCTGCCAACGCCACCCGCGTGTACCTCACTGCGCCCCCGCTCGCCGACACTCGGTTGATCCATCGGCGGTCCGACGGGTCAACTCAAGCCCTGGGGAGTGTCGGCAGCCCACGTCCACGACAATAGTTAGGTTCTTGACAGTTTGAGTTCTATCTATCTATCGTCGTCCCCATGGCAGACACCAGCGCCGCAACGGTCGTCGAGCTCATCGCACGGGTCTCGAACCGCCTGCGACAGTTCATGGCGACCGGGATGGACGCCGCTGACCTCGGTGGCCTCACCATGCACCAGGCGCGGATGCTCGGCTTCATCGAGGCGACGCAGGACCGCGGAGTGATCGCCCGCGACATCGCCGAGGCCACCGGCACCCGGCCGGCCAGCGTCTCACCGGTCCTGGCCGGCCTCGAGCAGGACGGCTGGATCGAGAGACGGCCCGACCCTGCGGACTCCCGACGCAAGACCCTGCACGTCACGCCGAAGGGCTACGACCTGGTCAAGAATTTCGAAGCCGGCCTGTGGTCCGGCGTCGAGCCCCAGATCGAGGCTGCGCTCGACGCGGCCGACCGCGCCGCCCTGGTGGCCGCGCTCACCAAGCTCGACCGTCACCTCGCCGAGGTATCGCCGACGACCTGACGGGCTGCACGCCGCACGCCGGCCCGGACCCCACCTACCGCGCCCCGACCCCGGGCCCGCGCAGCACACCGACCCACCCACGCCCCGCGACGCCTTCGCGCGCCCTCGCACGCCCTCGATCAGGAGGTTCCGATGTCCGAGATCACCACCGCAGACGCCCCCGCGGCGCGCGACGACGCCTGGTACCTGCACCACGCGCCGGTCGGCCGGGCGCTCGCGCACCTGGCCGTCCCGATGATGGCCGCGACGTCCGTCGGCGTCGTCTACAACGTCGTCAACGCAGGCTTCATCGGCTCGCTGCACTCGACGGCGCTGCTCGCCGCGCTCACCTTCGGGCTGCCGCTGACGTCGTTGCTGATGGCCGTGGCCGGGGTGTTCGGCACCGGCGGATCGGCAGCGATCAGCCGCCTGCTGGGACGGCTCCGGCAGGCCGACGAGGCATCTGCCGCCGCACTGCGCAGCCGGGTCCGCAACCTCTCCGCGCTGACCACGTGGGGCGCGGTCGCGGCCGGCGCGACCGTCGGGGCGTTGGGTCTGATGTTCCTCACCCCGGTCACCCACCTGCTCGGTGCGACGGGAGATGCCGCGGTGCCGACCGCCGACTACCTGCGCGTCATGCTCATCGGTGCGCCCGTCCTGACCGCCGCCTTCGCCCTCGAGCAGCTGGTGCGCTCGGAGGGCGCCGCACGCGCGTCGATGACCGGGATCATCATCTCGACCGTCGCCAACCTGGTCCTGGACGTCGTGTTCATCCTGGTCATGGGCTGGGGCGTGGCGGGCGCGGCCGGCGCGATGGTCGGCTCGAACGTCGTCACCGTCATCTACTTCCTCACCTACCTGCACCGGCAGTCACCGCTGCTGACAGCGAGCCCCCGATGGCTGACCCCGAACCGCAAGGACACGCTCGAGGTCCTCTCCGTGGGGTCCTCGGAGCTCCTGATGATGGGCTTCATGACGCTGAGCGGCGTGCTGTTCGCCCGCGTCGCGGCCGGGTACGGCGAGTCCGCGCTGGCGGCGTTCGGCGTCGGCCAGCGGATCGTCCAGGTGCCGGAGATGCTCGCGATGGGCGTCCAGCTCGGTGCGATGCCCATGCTCGCCGCGGCCTTCGGGGGCGGGGTGTCGACCCGGCTGCGCGCCGGGCTGAGGGCCTCCGCGGTCTGGGTGGCCGCGATCGTGGTCGCCTTCTTCGTGCCGGTCCTCGTGCTCGGCCAGGACCTCTTGAGGATGTTCTCCGCCGACCCGGACGTGCTGAGGATCGGCTTCGTCGTGCTCGCCGCCCAGCTGGTGTCCGCGCTGTTCAACGGCTTCACCGGCCTGGTGACCACGCTGTTCCAGGCGACCGGGCAGGCCGGCCCCGCCGCGGTGCTGGCGACCGTGCAGGGCGTTCTGTTCGTGCCCCTGCTGTTCGCCGGGTCGGCGTGGGTCGGCCTGAACGGGGTGATCTGGGCGATCACCGTGACCGAGGTGGTGTGCTTCGCCCTCGCCATGGCGCTGCTGGCCACCCGCCGGCGGCAAAGCTTCGCCGGACCCGTCCCCGCCTCGGCCTGAGCCGGCAGAGGTTCGCGGCCAGCGCGCCCGCGCACACCCACGGGTGCCCACTCCGGCTAGCCTGGTCCGTCGGTGCGGGTTCTCCCGCACCGTGCAACGCGCCGCGGTCGTCCGGCGCCCGCACGTCCCGCCCCCGTAGCTCAGTGGATAGAGCGTCGGACTTCTAATCCGTTGGTCGCAGGTTCGAATCCTGCCGGGGGCACCAGCCGGGGGCGACGCGTGGTCAGTGCCGGGCCGCGACCCCCTCGACCTCCCGGCCGCTCTCGACCAGCGCCGCGAGCGCGACCCGGACGGCCGCTCGTTCGAGCCGATCGGGGCGGCCCAGCGCGACGATCGAGCGAACCGCGCGGACGTCGGACAGCGGCACCAGGACCACGCCCGGGCGCGGGCGGGTGGTGAACCGGGGCAGCAGCGCGCAGCCCCGGCCCGACGCGACCAGAGCCTCGACCACCCGGTTGTCCCGGATCCGCTGGACGATCTCCAGGGGCACACCGGCCCGGTGCTCGATGGCGATCCGGACCGTGTCGAACGGGTAGCCCAGCGGCACCCCGATCCAGGCCTCTGCTGCGAGGTCGGAGGCGAGGAGGGTGCGGTGTCCGGCCAGCCGGTGGGACGCCGGCACGGCGACGTCCAGCGGCTCGCGCGCGATCGTGCGGGTGACCAGGCGATCCGAACCGGCCGGCGCCTCGGCGAGGCTGTGCGCGATGACCAGGTCGTGGTCGGCCGCCCGGCTCGCATAGTCGGCCTCGGCCACGTCCTCGTCGGTGAGCGCCACGTCGACACCGGTGCCGGCCAACCGGGACACCAGCCCCGGCGCCAGGAACTCCACGGCGCTGGGCAGCCCCGCGATCCGGACCAGGCCGGACGGCCGGCCGCGCAGGTCGTCCAGCTCGCGCTGCAGCCGCCCCAGCTCGGTCGCCACGCCTACCGCGCCGTCGGCGAGCAGGCGTCCGGCCGTGGTGAGCCGCAGACCGCGTCCGTCCGGCTCGACCAGCGCGACGCCGAATGCGCGCTCGGCGCTGCGCAGCTGCTGGCTCACGGCGGACGGTGAGCGGAAGGTGGCCTCCGCGACGGCCGTGACCGTTCCGCGGTCGGCCAGCTCGCGGAGCAGCTCGAGGTGCCGGACATCCATGAAGGAATCCTAAAGCGACCGTTCAGCACCGTGCGCTGGTTCTTCACGATCACCTGGCCGACCATGGTGTGCGTGCCCGCCCGTCACCGACTGCTCGCCATCGCCGTGGCCGCCCTGTGGGGCGTCAACTTCCTCGCCATCCACGCCTCGCTGGAGCAGTTCCCGCCGTTCCTGCTCGTCGCGGTCAGGTTCACCCTGATCGCCGTGCCGACGCTCCTGTTCGTGCCCCGCCCGCGGGTCCCGGTGCGCTGGCTGGTCGGCTACGGGCTCGGCTTCGGGGTCGCGCAGTTCACCTTCCTGTACTGGGGGATGGCAGCAGGCATGCCCACCGGGCTCGCCTCCCTGGTGCTGCAGGCATCCGCACCCTTCACGCTGGCGCTCGGGGCGCTGCTGCTCCGCGAGCGCGTGCGTGGACGCCAGTGGGTGGGCATCGCGGTGGCGATCGCCGGGATGGCCCTCGTGGGGTTCTCCCGTGCCCAGGCCGCCGCGCTGGTGCCGTTCCTTCTCGTCCTCGCCGGCGGCCTGGGCTGGGCGTTCGGGAACCTCGCCAGCCGGCTGGCCCAGCCGCCGAACCCGCTGCACCTGACGCTGTGGATGTCGGTGGTCGTGCCCGTGCCGATGCTCGCCCTGTCCCTGGTGTTCGAGGGGCCCACGCGGATCTGGGCGGCGCTGGCGGGTTCGGTGTCGGCGGACGCGCTACCCGCGTGGGCGGGCCTGGCCTACACCTGCCTCGTCGCGACCGTCATCGGCTCGGGGATCTGGACCTGGTTGCTGGCCCGGCACCCGGCCGGCGTGGTGGCCCCGTTCTCGATGCTGGTACCCGTGGCGGGCCTGCTCACCGCGGCGCTCGTCCTCGGCGAGCGGCCCACCTGGCTCGAGCTGCTCGGTGGGGTCGTGGTGGTCACCGGCGTGCTGGTCGGTGCGTTGCCCTCCCGCCGGACGCGGCCCTCCCTTGGCCGAGACGGCACGCTGGCAACGACCAAAAGCGCGGCCAGCCAAGAAGCGGCTTCGCCTCGGCCCACAGGAGCGCTGGGCCGAGGCGAAGCCGCGCCTG
>NZ_JAOVZU010000012.1:0-36097 GCF_025717005.1 Actinotalea endophytica | reverse complement strand
CCCCCCCCCCCCTGCGCCCCCCGCCCCCCCCCCGGCCGCGGCGCGCCCGCCCCCCCCCCCGCGCCTGGATCAGTAGGGCAGGCCCTGGTTGAACCGGATGTTCACCCAGAGGAGCTGCAGCCACGTCTGGGGACCGCACCTGCCGTCGTAGGTGAGGCCGTAGCGGGCCTGGAACCAGTAGACGGCGCTCGTCGTGGCGGGCCCGTAGATGCCGTCCTCGGCGAGGCCACGGTTGAAGAAGATGTTCATGGCGAACTGGAGCTGCCTGACGCACTCCCCGCGCGATCCGTAGTGCAGGTACGTGTTCTGGCATTCCGAGGTGATGATCGGTGAGCTGGCCGGCAGCACGGCGGACGCCGCGGCCGGAGCCGGGGCGACCTTGACGGCCGCGGTTGCCGCCTGTCCCCCGGTCATGAGCATCAGCCCGCCGAGGACCATTGCCATGAGGGCGCGCAGAACTTGGGTCTTTGTCACAACTTCCCCCTGCCCAGCGCATCGGAGACGCTCCCCCTGAGCGTCACCGGCCGACGCGCTCGGTCGCTCGCGACGCTAGCAGCGACGAGGCGCTCGGGCCTGGCATTCGCCTGGCGAGCGCAACGTGAGAAGCCCCTCGCCGGCCCCACGCCCGCTAGAGCCGCGTGACGATCCGCTCCCGCTCGAACCTGGCCACGACGAGCACGAACGCGGCGACGTCGACGGCGGCGAGCACCACCGCCGCGACGAGCGCGACGGTCACGTCGAACAGCATGAGCCCGGTCGCCTGGCTGATCACGATCGCCAGGATCGGGAACACGACGAACATCGCGGTGCCCTGCGCGCCCTGCATCGTCGTCGAGCGCCCCGAGACCGCGACGATCAGGCTGGTCGCGAGGAAGCCCACCAGCGGGACCAGCGCGACGACCAGGACCGCCCACGTCCAGGTGGGGAAGAAGATCCCGCCCATCACCCGGTACCCGAGCGCGTTGACGATGATCGTGTACGCGAGGAACGAGACCCAGGTGAGCACGACGGACGGGACGACCGAGCCGAGCACCTTGGCCAGGACGAGCTCCCGGTTGCTGAGCGGGGTGTACAGGAGCCCTTCGATCGTCCGCCGCTCCTTCTCGCCGACGAAGCTGGAGCTCGCCGTGATGCTGGCCACCATCACAGGGATGACCAGGAAGAACGGCGCGAAGAAGTACACGATGAGCGTGTAGATCATGGTCTGCCCGGCCGTGAAGTCGGCGGGAACGACGCCGGCCGGCAGGTTGTCGAGGAAGCCCTGCATCCCGCCGATCGTGGACGTGAGGACCCCGCTGTCGCCGAGCAGGATGACCCCGGCCGGGAGCAGGACGGCGAACACCAACGGCACGACGACCAGGGAGCTGAGCACCTGCTTGTTCCGGGCGACCTCGAGCCAGTCCTTGCGGATCACGGCCTGCACCCGCCGCCAGCTGATCATGCGACACCGTCCTCGTCGAGCGTGGCGAAGTAGAACTGCTCGATGGTCCGCCGGTGCGGGACCACCGTCTTGACCGGCACGTCGTGGCGCACCAGCGCTGCCACGATCGCGGGCACGAGCTCGGCGTCCGTCGTCACGAACGCGAGCTCACCGTCCGCGCCGGGCTCCAGGCCGGGTCCGACCAGCGACGACACCACCTCCCGGGCCCGGGCGACGTCGCCGCCCACCGTGAGCGAGAAGCGGTGCTCGGGCCACCTCGCGTGGAGCAGGTCCTGGACCGTCCCGGAGGTGAGCAGACGCCCGCCCTTGATCATCCCGATCTCGTCGCAGAGCGCCTCCAGCCCGTGGAGCTGATGGGTGCAGATGATCACGGTGGTGCTCAGGGACCGGATCATCTCCTTGAGGTAGCCGATCAGGTCGGCCGAGGCCTCCGGGTCCAGCCCTGCGGTCGGCTCGTCGAGGAAGAGCAGCTCCGGCTCGTGCATCACCGCCCGGCCGACCGCGAGCTTCTGCCGCATCCCCTTGCTGAGCTCGCCGACCAGCGAGTCGGCGCGGTCGGACAGCCCGAGCACGCCCAGCACGTCGCCGATCCGCTCGTCGAGCCGGTTGCGGTCGATCCCGTAGAGCGCACCCCACGCGCGCAGGTTCTCCCGCGCGCTGAGCGTGTCGTAGAGGTTCGTGTCCGTCTGCACGCCGATCCGGCGGCGTAGCGCGTCGGCGTTCGACGCGTCCAGCGGCTCGCCGAAGAGCGTGACGGCGCCGGCGTCCGGCGTCAGGAGGCCGGTCAACAGCCGGACCGTGGTGGTCTTGCCGGCCCCGTTCGGGCCGAGCAGCCCGAAGGCGTGCCCCTTGGCCACGCCGAACGACAGGTCCGAGACGACGGCTCGGGTGCCGAAACGCTTCGTCAGGCCGGACGCGGACACCGTGAGGTCCGTCGCGACCGTGACGTCCGAGGCGATCTGCCCGGTGATCATGCGAGAGTCTCCACTCCGATCGAGGTCGTGCTCCGCCTCACGACGGTTCCGTCGTGGGCATGGGTGTGCTGGTTTCGGGTGCCGCGCCCCGCCAGGCTCGCCGTAGCCCCGCGCGCAGCGGCCCGACGACGACGGCGAGCGAGGCGGCCGCGCCGACCGGCAGCGCCGCAGGGACGAGCAGCCCCCACCGGCCGCGGGGATGGCGCGCCTCGGCGACGGTGGCGAGGACGACGCCCGCCGAGATCGTGGCGAGCGACGTCGCAGAGGCAGCGCTGACCAGGCGGTCTTCGACCGCTGCGTCGCGTCGCTGCGCCCACAGCGCGGGTCCGACCCCGAGAGCGAGGGCGGCGAGCAGCGTCGACCGGGGCGCGTCACCGCGCGACCGGCCGCCGACGTCGAACCCCGAGGCCACGGTCGCCGGCAGGCCGCGCCACACGAGCGCGAGGCCGGCCGCCGTCGCACCGGCGATCGCGATCGGCACGGCCTGCGCGGCCCGCAGGTGGCCCTCCGGGACGTTGGCCAGGACCTCGTCGTCGGTGTCGTCGGGCCGGATGAGACCCATCCGCACCGCGACCGCTCCGAGGTTCAGGGTCCAGCCGATCCCGAACAGGCGCGGCACGACCAGGCTCGGGTTCGCCGGGTCCCAGGTGCGGGAGCGCACCTCGGCGCTGACCGGACCGCGGGTCTCGACCGGCAGGCCGAGCACCCGCCACTGGGCGGAGTCGGTCGGCGACTCCTCGGCGAGGGCCTCGAGCAGGTCGGCTGCGTAGGTCGCGGGGTCCCCGAGCGCCTCCACGGGATCGGCGCCGATCGCGGCGAGCTCGTCGAGCTGGGCGGACAGCGCGGAGAGGGCCCGGCTTCGGTCGGCCTCGGGCAGGCGGGCGAGGTGTGCTCGCACGGCGCGCAGGTACTCGTCGGTCATGAGAGTCCCTCCCCGAGGATCTCGGTCATCTCGCTGCTCAGGGCGGCCCACGCGGTCGCGCCCTCGGCGAGCGAGGCGCGGCCGTCACGGGTCAGCCGGTAGTACTTCCGCGGCGGCCCGCCGCCGGCCTCGACCCACCGCGTCGCGACGAGCCCCGCCTTGTCCAGCCGGGCGAGCAGCGGGTAGACGGTGCCGGGCGTCGCGGTCAGCGCCGGGAAGGCGTCGAGCCGTTCGATGATCTCGATGGAGTAGCACTCCTCGCGGCCGAGCACGGCGAGGATCGCGAGCTCGAGCACGCCCTTGCGCAGCTGCACGGTTCGATCGGTCGTTGGCACGGCATGGATCCTTGCACTACAAGGAACCTGGGTCAACCTAGTACTGTCGCCGCTCCCGGGATCGCCGGCACCGGCCGCAGCGGGCGCGGCCTCAGGGCGTGACGACCGTGCCGCCGCCGGGGAGTCCACCGGCGAACGTCACGGGGATCGGCCTCGCCGAGCTCGGGTCGAGGCGGTCCATCGCCTGGAGGTGCAGGTGCGGCTCGGTGCTGTTCCCGGAGCACCCGCACTCGCCGACCCGCTCCCCCGGCGCGACCGCGTCCCCGACCTCGACGTCGACGCTGCCGCGGCGCAGGTGGCACAGCACCACCACGACCCCCGGTGACGCCTCGATCGCGACATGGTTGCCGGCCAGGCCGACCCAGCCCCGCGACACGCGGCGGCCCTGCGTCAGGGCGTACCAGAGCGACGGCAGCCCGCGGTACGCCGCGTGATCCGGCTCACCGTCGTGCACGGCGACGACCGTGCCGCCGACCGGCGCGGTGACGGAGAGGCCGAACCCCGGGAACCGCTCAGGGGGCTCCGGCCGCACGAGGGTCCGCGCGGTCACCGGAGCCGACCGACCGCGATCGTCGACCGGGACGAAGTCGATCGCGAAGGTCGTCGCGTACCGGCGCGTCCCGTGGCTGGGCACACGGTCGGCGGGACTGTTCTGGACGAGCCATCGACCGGTGAACGGGTAGGCGAGGTCGACGGGACCCCGCTGCGGGCGCCCCTCCGACTCTCCTGCCGCCATGTCTCAGCCCCCGTCGCCCGGCCGCCGGCCGGCCAGCATCCGCCCGAACGCGTCCGCCGCCCGCCGCCGGTCGACGACCACCACCGCCCCCAGCACCGCGACGGCCAGCGCCATGGCCGCCACGGTGTCGGTCAGCCAGTGGTAGCCGAGGTACAGCCGCGAGAAGGCGACCAGGCCGATCCCGAGCACCGCGGCGAGGAACCACCGCACCGCCGTCGCGAGGGTCGGGTGGTTCACCCACGCCAGGTACCCGAGCACCAGGAGGAACGTCGCCGCGCCGACGGTGTGCCCGGACGGGAACGACGCGCTCGTCTCCGCGCCGGGCACTACCCAGAACTCCTCCGCGGGCCGCGCGCGACCGGTGACCACCTTGATCAGCATCGCGACGCCCGCCGCGGTCGCCATCGCCCCGACCAGCAGCAGCGCCGAGCGCCACTGCCCGTAGCGCACGCCGGCCACGAGTCCACCGCTCGCGACGAGGATCGGCAGCACCACCGGGCCGGAGACCGTGGTGATCGCGGTGAGCAGCCAGGTCAGCGCGGGGCTGCGCACCGAGACGAGCAGGTCGAGCAGCGGCTGGTCGAGCACCGCGAGGTCCTCGCCCTCGCGCACCCAGTCGTAGATGCCGACGAACGCGACGAGGCCCACCAGCATCACGGCCGTGCCGACCCAGCCCGCGACAGTGGCAGGCGCCGGTCGGTGGGTCGGCTCGGGCATCCCCCGAGCATCCCAGCCGGGCCGTCCCCGGGCGACCGCCACGCCTGCGCGCCACGCTCCCGGCCACACCGGAAGACCGCCGGGAAAAAGCCGTGCACCCGCACCCCGGAGGCTGGCATCGTCATGCCTGCCGCGGCACCGGACCTGGCCCGTCCGGACCACCATCCCAAACCATCCGACCTTGGAGCAGTCATGCATTCGCAGCTCACGTACTGGCTCGCTGTGCAGCAGCAGCAGCGCGCCCTTGCGGAGTCGCGCATGCTCGACATCCGCCGCGCCCGCACGCACGAGCGGCGCGGACGGCGATGAGCGCCGCGACCACGCACCCGAGGGCCCCGACCGTCTGACGGTCGGGGCCCTCGTAGCATGACGGCATGCGGAGCAACGGCTGATGGGGCGTCACGCAGCCCCGGGTCCGCCCGACGACGGAGCGCCCGGCCCCGACGCACCCGGCGCGGCCCACCATGAGGACCACACCCCGGGACCGCTGGCCTCGCTCGTCCTCGCCCTCGTCGTCGGCCTGGTGACCGCCGGCGTGCTGTGGTGGACCAGCACTGCACCCCTCACCGCCGGTCTCGCCGGCCTGGGCGCCGCGGCGCTGGTGGTCCTCGCCACCTGGGTTGCGCGCACCAGTGCCGCACGCCACCCCGTACAGTGACCGGCGTGAGTGCCGTGCCTGCCGCCAACGACCGGATCGTCTGGATCGACTGCGAGATGACGGGACTCGACCTGTCCGTCGACGCGCTGGTCGAGGTCGCCGTGGTGGTGACCGACTCCCAGCTCACCGTGCTCGACGACGGCATCGACGTGATCATCAAGCCCCCGGCCGAGGCGCTGGAGCAGATGGTGCCGTTCGTGCGGGACATGCACACGTCGTCGGGGCTGATCGACGAGCTCGCGAGCGGCATGACGATGGCGGACGCGACCGATGCCGTCCTGACCTACCTGCGCGGCCACGTCGAGCCGAAGAAGGCTCCGCTGGCCGGGAACTCGGTCGGCACCGACAAGGGCTTCCTCGAGCGGGACATGCCGGACCTGATCGACCACCTGCACTACCGGGTGATCGACGTCTCCTCGATCAAGGAGCTGGCGCGGCGCTGGTACCCGCGGGTCTACTTCGCCTCCCCGGACAAGGCCGGTGGCCACCGGGCACTGGCCGACATCCTGGAGAGCATCGACGAGCTGCGCTACTACCGCGCCGCGCTCATGGTCGCCCAGCCCGGGCCGGACTCCGCCGAGGCCAAGCGGATCGCCGCCGAGGTCGTCGCGACCCGGTACCAGCGGTCCTGAGCCCGAGAAGCGCGACACCCCGCCCGGCTGGACCGGACGGGGTGCGGATGGGGTGGCTGACGGGACTTGAACCCGGCTACCTGACGTGCGCTTTCGTGCTCAGATCATGCCATCTGCCCTGGTCATCCCAACAGCCCGACCGGACAGTTTCCTGCTTGAGCCGGGTCGACCCCGTTGCCTCGGTAACGCGCAGATAGTGTGACGTGCGTCACATCCTCACCCGTTCGGATGATCAGATCTAGCTGTCGTGTCCGTGCGCCTCGCCATGCTTTGCCCCACGCGGTGGTAGAGGAGGCGCGGCGCAGGATGACGGCTCAGGAGATGGCAGCAGCACTCGGGATGTGGGTGTACCGCGTCCCGGACCTCGCGGTCGAGGTCTCGGTCGTCAAGCCGCACCACGTGATCCTCGTGAGGAGCGACCTCAGCCCGCAGCACGAGGCAGATTGCGTCTGGTGGGCGCTGGAGAACCATCTGTCGTGAGGTTCCCGTCGATCGTCTCCAGGAGGACCTCGCGCATCTGAGCACGCTCGGCATCCGTGAACACGAGCGACCCGTCCTCCTGGCGTTCTAGCTTCGCCGCTGCCCGCGCGATCAGAACCGGGACGCCGTCGACCCCGGGCCGGCCGAGCGCGGCCCGGCTCGAGGGCAAGCTCGACGCCGCCCTCGCTACTCACACGGCGACGCTGGCTGAGCACGCCCGGCGCCTCGACGTGCACGACACGCGTCTGAACGCGCACGCGAGCACGCTCACCGAACACACGACGCAGATCGCCGCAATCCCGCCACCGGCGCCCCGGATGGCCGCCTGGCAGATCGTCGGGGTCGTCATCGCAGGCCTCGCGGTCGTGACCACGGTCTTCGTCGCGATGGCTGACCGCATCGTCGGCCTGCTCATCGGGATCTGACCGGGCGGAACCTCCGGAGGCTAGCTCGTGCCTCCCAGGAGCATCGCCCTAAGCTCCGCCGACCCGGCGAGGGCGACGTTTTCAAGGGTGCAGTCCTCCATCGTCCAGTTCATCACCGGCACGATCCCGAGGTGGTACCCGGGTTCGATCTCGTAGAACATCGCATCCGCGCTTGGGGTATCGAGACGGCACCCGGACATGTGGAACCCATCCATCGGGGCCAAGACCACGGGTCCACGCAGCACACATCGGACGAAGGTGAAGCCGTCCAGGGGACGCGGCGGGCCGGTCCGATCGATCAGGTCAGTCAGATAGACAACTCGATCTTCGTAGGACTTGTCATCGGAGGGCATCGTGATCCAGCTTCCTTCCTTCGTCGCTCGTGTGCAGATCAAGGACTGCACGCTGTCGGGGTGCGCCGAAGCCACCATGGCCGCCGGTGGCGCGGCGACGCGCACGTACAGCGTCCTCCGATGCACGTTCACTGGCTAGGACCCGAGTCACACCGGTCGGAGCTCTGATGACCGACGACCACCGGCCCGCACACACGCCACCCTGGCGGCTCTCCCGGGCCTGGTGGGTGCCGTTCCTGGTCGCCGCCCTACTCGCCCTCGCCGGGTTCGCCGGCGTGATCGTCAACCCCTGAGGAGTCCCTCATGCTCACCACCTACACCAATGCCATCGTCGCGATCATCGCGTCCGCGCTCGCCGTGCTCGGCGCCGCGACCACCGACGGGATCGTGACCCCGGTCGAGGCCATCAACATCGCGATCGCCGTCGTCACCGCAGCCGAGGTCTACCTCGTGCCGAACCTCGACACCGGGATCCGCGCCTACGCCAAGGGCATCGTCGCGTTCACCGGAGCCGGACTCGGCGCCCTGGTCGTGATCCGCGCCGACGTCAACGGCTGGGCCGCGGTCTCCCTGTCGGACTGGATCACCGTCGCGCTCGCCGCGCTCGGAGCGATCGGCGTCGGCGCCCTGCCCAACAAGACCGACGTCGCGCTCGCGGCGTAGCTGCACCCAGCACCAGCCCGGCGAGCTCGGAGGTGACCCGTGTCCACCACGCTGCCTGACCCGATCGTCTACGGCACCGTCATCGGGCGTCTGATCGCCGCCACGACGGACAGCGCCGACGCGGACGACCTGCCCGACGCCGCCGCGATGGCGGGCACGGTCACCTTCACGCCGTCGACCACGGCCGTGCTCCTGGGCACCGCGGTGCCCCCGACCACGCTCGTGCCGAAGCCCATCACGGTCACCCTGGACGCGACCGGGGCGTTCACCGTGAAGCTCGTCGCCACCGACATCGCCGACGCCACCCCCCTCGGCGGCGTCACCAACGCCGGCGGATGGTCCGTCATGGACCTGGATGACCTGCGCGTCGACCAGCTCACCGCGCCCGCCGTGTTCGACGAGCTCCTCACCGCGCCCACCCTCGTCCTGGCGCGCGTCGGCAACGTCATCGACGCCCGCGGCTCCACCCACACCGGCACCCCGACCTTCGCCATCACTGACGCCGACGGCCTGACCTACGAGCAGGTCACGCCCGGGGTCTTCGTGTTCGACGACGACGGCACCGGGCACACCATCGGGGTCTCCCTGACCGACGACGTCGACACCGCCACGGGAACGATCGCCCTGCCCGCCGTCACCGCGACCCGCCGCGTCGGCGAACTCGTGCGCATCGGAGACCGCTGGCAGTAGCGCACTACCCCGATGAACAACGCCTCCTCCCGACCTGAGCCTCGGCTCACGGCCGGGATGAGGCGGATTCAGGCTTCAGCGTGCGTCTCGGCACTCTGGGTACCCTGCAGACGAGGTTGACCCGACACGGGGGTGTGTCATGACGCAGCACCTGGTAGTCGCGACGCCGTGCTACATCACCCAGGTCGGCGATCGCCTCCTAACGGTGAAGTCGGGCGAGACGTTCACGCCCTGGGACCTCTACTCCAACAAGTCGGTGATCGTCATCGCCGACGACGGGGAGATCACCCTGTCCTACGCGGGGAGCGCCTTCATCGAAGGTACGCCGACCGATCAGTGGCTCGCCGAGACCATCACCGGCCGCCCATCAACTCCCGGCCCCCGAGGCCCTCTCGCACCGGCGATCACGGGAGGCCCACTCCCACAGCGGATTCGGGTCGGGCTAGCACTCGCCGCCGTGGCCACCCGCCTCGGTGCGGTGTTCCCGAAGGAGCCAGCCCCGATTCGCGAGCATGGCATCGAACTGCTCGCGTCCGGCTGGACATTCACGGCCAGGGCCTTGCGCGTCGGTGCACCCCCGCGCACGTTCTTGTGGACCGCATCGATCAGAGGCGATGACCAAGAGTGCACGACCGTCGGGCCGCGGCACCGCTATCGAGCCCTCCGCCGGGCCCCGCTCCGGTCCGTGGATTTCGCGGCGATCGGATCCACCGTCGGGGTCAAGGACACGCTCGCAGCGTTCCGTGAGCGGTACCGGACCGGGCTTCCCGAGCTCACGGATGAGTCTGCTGAGGAGTTTCTCTCCGAGCACATTCGCCTCGCGGCGTCGTCTCCCGGTGGCGGAGCGATCGGAACCGACGTCATGGCGATCACCCACGATCCCTTCGGGTCGCCACTCTTCCGCGTCCGCTACCGCCAGGACCCCGCGCGCGGCGTCGCGCGGCAGGCGTTCACCCCCTGGGTCATCACGAACCACATGGTTCAGCCGCCGGCGGTCATCGGCGGGTCGGCGCCGCTCCACATCTCCTGGGTCCCAGGCACCGAAGAGGGGGAGCCCGTCGAGCTCATCAGGTACGAGTCGATTCCGCCAACCACTTGGTCGGGGGGCAACATCCTCAGCAGTCAGCTCCGCCGGCAACCGCCCTGACCGACAGCGACACGGTGACCATCACCACCGCCGCGGCGATTCGATCCACCGACGCATCAAGGTGCTCGGGGGCCGGGAGTAGACACCCACCACCTCACCGCACCGCCCCCTCCCGGCCTGAGCCCCTGGCTCACGGCTGGGAGGGGGCGATCTCGTCGTTCATCCATCCGGGTGAGGAAGGGACCAACGGCCCGGACGCCGCCGACTTAGGCAGACCTAACGTTGCGCCTGGCCCGCCCCCCACATGAATGCGCGAGCGAGGCCCCGAACGCCCCGTCGAGCGCCCCCTGCGGACGGGGCGTCCGGTCGTCTACGACTCGTCCGCGAGCCGCTCGATCGCACGCTTGGGCAGGTGCCAGTCGCGGCCGCGGCGCTCGCCGGGCAGGGACCCGGAGTCCAGGCGCTGCCGGACCGCCTGCGGGGAGACGCCGAGCAGCTCGGCGGCCTCGCGCACGGTGATCGTGGCAGGCTCGTCCAGACCCCACCGCAGGTCGAAATCCGCGATCGTCATCACCGTGAGCGCCTGCGGCTCGTGGCCGGCGGCCTTCACGACGGACCAGCCGAGGGATGCGGCCTGGCGCAAGTCCTCGGCGGGCAGGGTGAGGATGAGCTCGAGCGTGCCGTAGCAGGTGCCGGCGGCGACGGCATGGAGCTCGGCGAGCGGGTCGAGGTCGAGGGCGACCGGGTCGACGCGGCCGATGTCGACCACGACGTTGTAGCTGGCGGCCATCGCGGGAGCTCCTGAATTCAGTATCTCGTGAACAAGTCCAGCCTACGTGTCACCTTGTGCTAGCGCAAGGTTGTGCGATCTTGAGGGCAGCGAAGCATGCTGGCCGGGTGATCCATCCCGCGCTCGTCCCCCACGCCGATCTGCTCGTCACGGTCGGCGACCCGAAGTCCTCGCGCATGCTCGACCGACCACGCCGGGTGCGCGTGCGCTGGCGCACCTACGGAGGCGACGAGGTGACGCTCGAGCTGGAGCAGGCAGCGGCCGCGCGCGACGTCGTCTGCGTGCGGCAGGACCGTGGGATGCCGGACCCGTGGAACGCGTGGGTGCCGGCTGCGCTCGTCGAGCCGATCTAGTCGCCCCGGCAAGCCACGTCGCGGGCTCAGGGCTGGCCGTGCGCCGATTGGTCCTTCCGGTCGACGTCCCTCTCCCACGAGACTTCCCCGGTCTCGCGGTCTCGCCACCGCTCGATGTAGCGACCGGTGCGTCGATCGAAGATCAGGAACTTGTCTTCGTACCGGGCGCGATCGTGGTTCCACTCGACCTTCATCGTGACCTTGAGAACCGGCGGTGTGCCGACGCGCAGCGTCATCGTGATCGGGTTGCGCTCGCCGCGGCCCACGCGCATCGTCGCGTGCTGCCGGAGGTGTCCATCGGGAAGGCATCTGTCGCAGACGAGCAGGCCGTCGCGGGTTCCAGCACCGCAGAGTGCACAGTGCCGAAGGCTAGCCACGGGGTGCATCGTCCCAGCGCCTCCTCGCGAAGTCACCCGCGCCGGGCTCTGGGTTCCCACACTGCTGGGCGACGCGAGCACGCGGGCCGAGGTCGCGGTGACGGTCTAGGTCGCCGGGACGAGCTCGGCGGGTCGGCTTGTCGCTGCGTCCATTGCGGCCGCGGCGCCGAGCTGCTCGTCGGTCAGGAGATGGGCGTAGACCTTCGACGTCGTGGACAGCGATTCGTGCCCGAGGCGGTGCTGGACGACGATCGGTGAGACGTTGCGCGCCAGGAGCCAGGACGCGCCGGTGTGCCGGAGCGAGTGGGGCGTCAGGTGCTTGGTGATCCCGGCTCGTTCGAGCGCCGGGAGCCAGAAGCGCTCGCGGTAGTGCTGCGCCTGGATTCGCCGGCCCTGTCGAGAGGTGAAGAGCAACTCGTCGTGGGTCAGGCCGGAGGCGAGATCGGCGAGCTCGCTGGCGAGGGCGGGTGGGAGCACGACGGCCCGGGTGCTGCGCCGGGTCTTCGGCGCGCCGAGGTAGACCCCGGTCTCGCCCTTCTTCCACGCCCGCCGAATCCGGACGGTGCGCGCATCCGGGTCGAGGTCGCCCGCCTGGACGGCGGCGGCCTCGCCGAACCGGCAGCCGGTCGCGAGCAGGAAGCGCGTGAGGGGCTGGTAGTGCGGGTCGACGGCGACGATGAACCGCGTCGACTCCTGGTCGGTGAAGATCTCCATCTCGGCGTCGGCCTGGTCGGATGGGAGCCGCACGCCTCGTGCTGGGTTGGCCTGCAGGTGCCCGGCTTCGACGGCACTCGCCAGACGGCGGACAGCAGCCCGTGGGCGTTGCGGATCGACTTCGCCGAGTACGGCCGGCCGCGTTGGGTGGACTGCTTGCGCTGCCAGCCGACCCACTCCCGGACCGCGTCGCGGGTGATCGCGTCGACGGGGAGCGGGCCGAGCCGGTCGAGCCAGGTCCGCGCGGCCATGCGCCGGTACTCGGCGATGGTGCCGGGCGTGGCGTCGGTTTCGAGCATCTGCAGGTGTCGGTCGGGCCAGTCGCGAAGGAGTGGGGCGCTGGTGGCGTCGCGGCCGGAGCGCTGCCGCAGGATCGCGATCGCGGTGTCGGGCCCGAGGCGCTCGACCACCTGGAGCATCTCTGCGGCGCCGGCGGCGTTCTCCAGGGTGGGCGTCCAGCAGAGCTTCCCGTTCTGCCGGTACGCGATCCGGTAGGTCCTGCTGTCGTCCTTGCGCTTGCGCACGACGATGCTCGCCATGGGCTTCTCACGGTCCTTGTGGTCGGTCGGAGCGCGTCAGGTGTTACCGCACCCTGTCACCAACGTCTACCGGACCCCACCGACAAGGCCTCTGACCTGCGGCGATATTGGGGTGGCTGACGGGACTTGAACCCGCGACCCCCTGGACCACAACCAGGTGCTCTACCAACTGAGCTACAGCCACCACGGGCCAGGGACGCGGCCCTGGACCGGCGAGAAGTCTACAAGGTGCTACGGCCTGTGGTGACCACGCGATCCACCGGGCGGTCGGGCGCGGCCCGTGGCCGCTCCGGCTACCGCGCGATCTTCCCGTCGGCGCGCGCGATCACGGCGTCGGCGAACCGGTCGAGCGCACCCTCGCTGTGCTGGAAGAACAGCGACGGCTCGACCATCTCGAGCTCGAGCAGCACGGGCGCGCCCTCGTCGTCCTGCACGAGGTCGACGCGCGAGTAGAGGAACGGGTCGGACTCCACCGGCACACCGTCCGCAGCCTCGGTGAGCAGGCGGCGGGCTGTGCGCACCACGTGCCGGGCCGCCTCGACCTCGGCCTGGTCGGCCTCGAGCGGGGCGATCCGCTCGGGCCGGTAGATGCCGTTGACGGCCACGTCGGGACCGTCGAGCAGCGCGCCCTTGCGGACCGAGTGCGAGTACTCCCCCGAGATGAAGATGTGGGCCCGCTCGCCGTGCGTGTCGACGCTGCTCAGGTAGCGCTGCACCATGACCGTGCGCTCCTCGCCGAGCAGTCGTTTCGCGTGCTGGATCGCCAGCCCGCGCGACCCGGCGTCGATCGCGGTGTACCGCCCGGTGTCGCGTGACCCGGCGGAGACCGCCGGCTTGATCACGAAGTCCCCACCGGCCGGGAAGCGGGTGTGCAGCGCGCGCCCGGACAGATGGCGGTCCGGCTCCAGCCACTGGGTCGGCACGACGGCCACACCGGCCGCGTCGAGCTCGGCGAGGTAGTGCTTGTCGGAGTTCCACCGGATCACCGGGAACGGGTTCGACAGGCGCGTGACCCGCGCGACGCGCTCGGCCCACGCGACGAACTCCCCGCGACGCTGCGAGTAGTCCCACGTCGAACGGACCACGACCAGCTCGTAGTGGCCCCACAGCACGGTCGGGTCGTCCCACACGCAGACGTCGACCTCGGCGCCGCGCGCACGCAGCGCATCGGCGAGCGGCATGTCGTCCGGGTCGAGGTCGGGCAGGGCTGAGCACGTGGCCAGGGCGATCCTCACCGGGCCAGAGTAGTCACGTCCGGCGGCGGCTCCGCCTCCCGAGTCCGATCTTCGGCCCGAAGGGGGTGGCGGGCGCGCGCGGATCGCGCCACGATCGGGACGCGTGAGACTCGCACGGTACGAAGCCCGAACGTCCCTCTTCATGACGGTGCTCGCGCTGATCTTCCTCGGCGTCTACGCGGTCACGGTGATCGCGACCGGGTTCCCGGACTGGCTGATGAGGTCCGCGGAGCTGCTCAACACCGCGATCTGGCTGGTGTTCGCCGTCGACCTGGGGATCCGGCTCTACCTCGCCGAGGAGAAGGTGGCCTGGGCCAAGAGCCACCCCATCGACGTGGTGTCCGTCCTGCTGCCGGCGCTGCGCCCGCTGCGTGCGCTGCGGGTGTTCACGGCGGGGCAGTCGCTGATGTCCAGGCGGGACGGCGCACTGCGCACCGGCGAGGCGATCCTCTACGGAGCCCTGGCCCTGGTGCTGATCGGCGCGCTCGCGGAGCTGGACGCGGAGAAGGGAGCCCCCGACGCCTCGATCGTCACGTTCGGCGACTCCCTGTGGTGGGCCATCACCACGGTGACGACGGTCGGCTACGGCGACCTGTACCCGGTCACCCCAGCGGGGCGGTTCGTGGCCGCCGCGCTGATGATCGTCGGGATCAGCGTGCTCGGCGTGGTCACGGCGAGCGTCGCTGCCTGGCTCGTCGAGGCCGCCGAACGCGCCCGCGAGACCGGCAAGGAGGTCCAGGCCGAGCTCGAGGCCGAGGAGACCAAGGAGACCGGAGAGACCGAGGAGCCCGAGGAGGCGGCGAAGGCCGCGGAGGCCGCGGAGGCGGCTGAGTCCGAACCTACCGAGATGCCGATCGTCGAGCTCGGCGCGTCGGCGAGCGCCGAGTCGGAGACCGCGGCCGGGGTCGAGCCGAGCACGGCCACGACCACCGAGGCCGACGCGCTCGCGATGCTCGGCGCGCTACGTCGCGCGGGCGTCCTCACCGAGGACGAGGTCGCGGCCGCGGTCGGCCGGCTGCCCGGCTGAGCAGGCTGCCGCTCGGGCCGTTCGGGCCGTTCAGGCGCCGAGCAACGCCGCCAGACCGGCGGCGACCACGCCGGCCACGGATGCCAGCACCGCGCCGACCATCGGCCACACTCGCGTGTCGTCGTGGGTGTGCATGACACGCTCCCTCCTGACACTTGAGGAGAGCACGCCGAGGCGCGTCGGTGACGCAGGCTCGCGGGTGAGGTCCTAGGCCGCAGCGCCGGTGATCCTGCGCAGCGCACCGAGCAGGCCCTCGGTGGTGAGCTGGCCCGCGGGCGCACCGTCGGAGTCGAGCACCGGGACCGGTCGCCCGCCGGAGGCGGCCAGCGCAGCGAACGCGTCGTCGAGCCGGCCGTGCAACGTCAGCGAGTCCACCGGCGCGAGGTCCGGAGCGACGTCGTCACCGCCCGCGGCCCGGCCGAGCGGCTCGAGGTCCGCGGCGTCCAGCTCGCCGATGCCGAGCAGCCGCACCGCCCGCCCGGTGCCGACGAAGTCCCGCACCATGTCGGTCGCGGGCCGGGCGAGCAGGGTGACCGCGTCGGCGACCTGCTCGAGGCGACCCCCGCGGGAGAGAACCGCGATCCGGTCGCCGAGGCGCACCGCCTCGTCGATGTCGTGCGTGACGAGCATCACCGTGGTGCCGAGCTCGCGCTGGATCTTCCAGAACTCCGCCTGCAGGTGCCGGCGGCCGGCCGGGTCGACCGCGCCGAACGGCTCGTCCATCAGCAGCACCGGCGGGTCGGCCGCGAGCGCACGGGCGACCCCGACCCGCTGCTGCTCGCCGCCGGACAGCTGGTGCGGGTAGCGCTTGGCGTAGGTCCGGTGGTCCAGGCCGACGAGGTCGAGCAGCTCCGCGGTGCGGTCGCGAGTCCTGCTGGCGTCCCAGCCGAGCAGCGCCGGCACGGTCCCGACGTTCTGCGCCACGGTGCGGTGCGGGAAGAGCCCGACGTGCTGGATGACGTAGCCGATCCGCCGGCGCAGCGCGACGGGGTCGGTGGTCGTGACGTCCTCGCCCTGGACCACCACCCGGCCCCCGCTCGGTTCCACGAGCCGGTTGACCATGCGCAGCGTCGTCGACTTGCCGCAGCCGGACGGGCCCACGAGCACCATGAGCTCGTGCTCGCGGACCTCGAGGTCGAGGTGCTCCACGGCGACGGTCCCGTCGGCGTACTCCTTGCGCACGCCGTCCAGGCGGATCATCGGCTCGGCCGGCCGGGCGTCGGTCATCCTGAGACCGTAGCGGCCCGACGCGGGTCCCGCCGTCGGTGCCGGATCGTTCGTGATCTTCGTCCCGGACCCGCTGCACCGTCGGGACCTGCACGGTAGCGTCACACCGATGAGTGCGGCGCCGGACAACCCGTGGCTGTCCTGGGACTACGTGCAGCGGAACTCGGCGGACATCACCGAGGCGCTCGGCCAGCACGTCAGCCTCACGGTCGAGGCGATCCTCATCGCCACCGCGATCGCGATCCCGCTCGCCGTGCTCGCGCACCTGCGCCCGCGGCTGGCCGGAACGGTGCTGGGCGTGTCCGGCGTGCTCTACACGATCCCGTCGCTCGCGCTGTTCGCGATCCTGTACCCGCTGGTGCGTGACCGGCGCGTCACGGTGCTCACCGGCCTGGTGATGTACGCGCTGCTCGTGCTGGTGCGCAACATCCTGGTCGGTCTGCAGGGCGTCGACCCGGCGGTCACCGACGCGGCACGCGGCCTCGGCTACGGGCGGTGGCGCGTGCTGCTGCGGGTCGAGCTGCCGAACGCGCTGCCGTCGATCGTCACGGGGCTGCGGCTCGCGACGGTCACCACGGTGGCGCTGGTGACGATCGGCGTGATCGTCGGTTACGGCGGGCTCGGCCAGCTGATGTTCCGCGGCTTCCGCAGCCAGTACCACGCCGAGATCATGACCGCGACGCTGCTCACCGTCGCGATCGCGGTGGTCGCCGACGTCGCGCTGTGGCTCGCCGGGCGCGCGGCCACACCGTGGAGCCGGGCGGCGGTGGCCTGATGGACGTCGTGCAGGAGGCTCTGGTCTGGCTGAACGACCCGCTCAACTGGACCGGCCCGGACGGCGTGCCGGCGCTCACCGCCGAGCACCTGGGGATGTCCCTGATGGCCGTGCTCCTGGCGGCGCTCGTCGCGCTGCCGCTGGGCATCTGGCTCGGTCACCGCGGCAGCGGCGGCACCGTCACGGTCGTGGTCGCGAACGCCACCCGCGCGCTGCCCACGCTGGCCCTGCTGCTGATCTTCGCGACCACCGGGCTCGGCTTCGGCAACCGGCCGACGGTGATCGCCGCGGCGATCTTCGCGATCCCGCCGATCCTGTCGAACACGTACACCGGGTTGCTCGACGTGGACCCGGCCGCCCGGGACGCCGCACGCGGGATGGGCATGTCCGGGCTGCGCTCGCTCGTGCAGGTCGAGCTGCCGCTCGCGCTGCCGCTGGTCGGCGCGGGGCTGCGGACGTCCGCGATCCAGGTGATCGCGACGATCCCGCTCGCGGCGCTCGTGGGCGGCGGCGGCCTCGGGGTGATCATCAACAACGGCTTCGCGCTGCAGCGCTACGGGCAGGTGCTCGCGGGCGGCGTGCTGGTCGCCGTGCTGTGCCTGGTGGCCGAGGGCGTGCTGGGCTGGGGCCAGCGGCTGCTCACCCCCGCGCCGATGCGGGCCCGCGCGGCGCAGAGCCGGGCAGCGGCGGCCTGACGGACCGGACGGCGGCCGCGCGAGACGGGGCGGCCGAGACGGAGCGACCGCTCGCGCTGCGGTGACGACGCGGCGTCCGGGGTGTACACAGGCCCGTCCGAGGCGTCACGATCACGTCACGGGAGGCCGACCGACGTCGATCTCGGTTGCCCGTGTCGGTGGCTCACGATCGAATGGGTCCGCAACCAAGCCTCGACCGAGGAGTACGCATGCGCGCTCGTCGCACCGTCCTTGCCACCGCGAGCCTGGGGGTGACGCTGCTCGTCGCGGCCTGTGGCTCACCGGGCTCCTCGTCCGGCAGCACCTCGCCGTCGGACTCCGGCTCCGCCGCGGAGTCCTCCTCCGCGGCCGGCGGCGCCGTGTGCGAGGCCGTCGCCGGCGACCAGCTCGTGGTGCTCGCGGACGACAAGGGCCTGCAGCAGGTCGACAACATCGTCCCGGCCGTCAACGCGTCCGCCGCGGCGGACCTGCCCGGCCTGGTCGACGTGCTGGACACCGTGTCGGCCACGCTGGACACCCCGACGCTCGTGCAGCTCAACAAGGCCGTCGACGTGGACCGTCAGACCTCGTCCGAGGCGGCCGCGGCGTTCCTGTCCGAGCACAGCCTGGACACCCAGGAGCAGGTCGGCAACGGTGAGGAGCTCGTGGTCGGTGCCGCGAACTTCTCCGAGAACGCCACCCTCGCCGAGCTGTACGCCGGCGCGCTCAACGCCGCGGGCTTCAAGGCCACGGTCCAGACGATCGGCAACCGCGAGACGTACCTCCCGGCCCTGGAGCAGGGCGACCTGACGGTGGTGCCCGAGTACGTGGGCACGCTCGCGACGTTCATCAACAGCGCCGTCAACGGCGACTCGGCGGAGCCGGTCGCCAGCGGCGACCTCGACGCGACGATGTCGAACCTCACCGACCTCGGTCAGCAGGTCGGGCTCGTGTTCGGGCTGCCGGCCGCCGCCCAGGACCAGAACGCCTTCGCGGTGACCCAGGCGTTCGCCGACCAGTACGGCGTCTCGACGCTCTCCGAGCTGGCCGACGCGTGCTCGGGCGGCATCACCCTCGGTGGCCCGCCGGAGTGCCCGGAGCGCGACTTCTGCCAGGTCGGGCTCGAGAGCGTCTACGGGCTCACCATCACCGAGTTCACCGCGCTCGACGTCGGCGGACCGCTGACCAAGTCCGCACTGCAGCAGGGTGAGATCGCCCTCGGCCTGGTGTTCTCCTCGGACGCGTCGCTGGCGGGCTGAGCCCGGCTCGACGTCACAGGCCCGCGGCCTCGAGCAGACGCAGCCAGATCTCGCTCATGGTCGGGTACGCGGGCACGGCGTGCCACAGCCGCGTGAGGGGAACCTCGCCGCCCACCCCGCTCGTCGCGGCGTGCCGCAGCGCGGCGCCGTCGGGGCCGACGAAGGTCGCCCCGACGACGACCTGGCGCGACGCGTCCACGACAAGCCTGGCGTGCCCGCCGGCGCCGTCGGAGTGCAACCCCGTGCCGGCGGCGCTGGACAGGGGCACGTCGACGAGCCGGACGTCGACACCGGCCTCCTCGGCCTGCGCCTGCGTGAGCCCGACCCAGGCGACCTCAGGGCGTGAGAACACGACCTGCGTCGTCGCGGCGTGGTCGGCGGATGCGGCGTAGCGGCTGAACGGCGCCGCCTCGGGGGCGCCGCCCTCGGCGCCGAACCGCGCTGCGATGACGTCTCCGGCGACCCTGGCCTGGTACTTGCCCTGGTGCGTGGTGTGCGAGCGCCCGGTCACGTCGCCGACCGCGTAGAGCCAGGCACCCTCGACCCCGCGGACCTGCAGCTGGTCGTCGACGTCGAGCGCGGCGCCGGGTCGGAGGCCCACCGAGTCCACCCCGAGCTCCTCGGTGCGCGGGCGTCGACCGGTCGCGACCAGCAGCTCGGCGGTGTGCAGCACCTCGCCGGAGTCGAGGTGCACCGCCACGCCGTCGTCACCGCGCTCGACCCGGAGCACGTGAACACCGAGCCGGACGTCGACCCCGAGCTCCCGGAGTCCTGCCGCAACGGCCTCGCCGGCCACGGGCTCGGCCTCGGTCAGGAGCCGCTCGCCGCGCTGCAGCACGGTCACCGCCGCACCCAGATCGGCGTACGCCGTGGCCGTCTCGACACCGACCACGCCGCCGCCGAGCACCACGAGCGACTCGGGCACGTGCTGCACCGACGTCGCTTCACGGCTGGTCCACGGTGCCGCCTCGGCCAGGCCCTCGATCCCGGGGATCACGGGCTCACTCCCGGTCGCGACCACGACCGCGTGCCGCGCCTTCAGGACGAGCGTGCCGTCGTCCTGGGTCACCTCGACCGTCTTCGCGCCGGTCAGCCGAGCCTCACCCCGCACCAGGTCGAGGCCCGCGCCCTCGAGCCAGTGCACCTGGCCGGAGTCGTCCCAGTCCGATGCGAAGTAGTCGCGCCGGTCCAGCGTCGCCTCGACGTCCACGTCGCCCGTCACAGCACCGGCGGCCCCACCGACCGCCCGCGCGGTCGCCAGCACCTGACCAGGACGCAGCAGGGCCTTCGACGGCATGCACGCCCAGTACGAGCAGGACCCGCCGACCAGCTCCGACTCGACCACCACCACGCTCAACCCACCGCGCGAGGCGCGATCCGCCGCGTTCTCGCCGGTCGCGCCGGCGCCGAGGACGACGACGTCGTAGGTCCGGGACTCGGGCATGGTGCGCTCCTCCGGTCGGGTGCCTCCATGCTCAGGGCAGGGAGGCCGCGACGCACCTGGGGACAAGGATGCCGAATCGTCGGCGCAGGCCCCGCGTCGAGGTGCCCGATGGTCACGGCCTCCCGCGCCGCGGCAACGTCGCGCACGCCGTGCCGGCGAGCGCGAGCACCGCTGCGTCCTCGATCAGAGCCGCGCCGAGGTCCGGGAGGTGACCCCTGGCGCCGCGTCGCCAGCCGATCCCCAGGAACGACCCGGCGACGGCCGCCGCACCACCGACCAGTGCGGCCGGCACTGGTGCACCACCGGCGCGCCGCGCGAGGACCACGGCACCGATCGCGCCGGACGCGGCCCGGCCGACCAGCGACAACGACTCGGTGCGGTCGGGCGTCGTCGGCAGCTTGTCCCCGACCAGCTCACCGGCGACCGCGAGACCGAGCAGGACCTGCGCCGCGCGCGGCCCGCGGGCGAGCACCGGCGCAGCGACGCCCAGGGACGCCCGGCCACCCGCCGCGAGGCCGAGCGCGACTGCGCGTGCCGCCACCCGGACGGTGTCGGGCAGCAGGGCGCGAGAAGCCATGTCGTCACCGTGCGCCCATGGCCCCGGCAGCGCAAACCGTGCCCGCACGCCTCAGGGGCCTGCGACGTCCTGCACGGTCAGGCCGGATCCTGGACCAGGACGCCGTACCAACCGAGCCCGCGGTACGTCTCGTACCCGGGCGTGAGCGCGAAGCCCACGGTCGTCCCGCCCTCCGAGTAGTAGCCGTTCACCTTGCCATCGGTCCGCAGGACCACCTGCTCGGAGAGCACACCGGTCCGGTCGGACGACGCCAGCACCCGGCCACCGGAGTCGACGATCAGCACCCGGGTCCGCGCCCGCTCGTCCGGCGACAGGCGAACGCCGTCCACCATGCCCTGCGACTGACCGTGCCAGTCGAAGAAGATCCCGAGCGCGCCGATCGGCCGCCCGTCCTCGCGCCCGCCCTCCCGAACCGCCGTCGCGTACGTGGCGACCGGCACGCCGAGCTCGCGGTGCAGCGCGACGTCGAGCGCCGCGTAGTCGTCGCCGTTCGCGGTCCCCATCGCCGCCATGAACCACGGCTCGTGCGAGACGTCGACCCCGACCCCGGGCCCGCTGCCGGCCGAGGCGCTGGCGATCACGCGGCCGTCGGCGTCGGCGAGCCACAGGTCCCGGTACACGGTGTACGAGCGCAGGATCACCGCGAGGCGGGCGGACGCGTGCGCCGCGGCGTCCGGGTCGCCGGCCGCGACCGCGTCGACCATCGCCGAGTCCGTCGCCCACCAGCGGACGTCGCAGGACCGCTCGTAGAGGTTGCGGTCGGCGATGTCGATGACGTTGAGCGCGAGGTCCGCGAGCCGCTGACCCTGGACCCGCGCGACCAGCTCGCGGCCCAGCGTGCGCAGCTCGTCGAGCTTGGGCGCGAGCTCTCCGGACAGCTCGTCCGAGATCAGCTTCGCGGCGTCCGCCACGGACCCGACCTCCTGGGCGACCACCGCGAATCCCTTGCCCACCTCCCCCGCCCGCGCCGCCTCGATCCGGGCGTTCAGGGCGAGCATCTTGGTGCTCGCAGCGACCTTGTCGATCTCGCCGAGCTTGGCCGTGGTGAGCTGCTGCACATCCTCGGCCAGGGCGACGACTCGAGCGGGCATGGCGCCTCCAGGTGACGTGCCGGCTCAACGTCGACCCGGCTGCTGACGCCGCACGCTAGGGCTCGATGGTTGCCGCGGTGTTTCCCCGAGCGATCACCTGGCGCAGCGGTGCGCTCGACGCGGGGCCCGCAGACCCGAGTCGGGACCTCCGACCCACGACGAAGGCCCCCGGGCCAGCGTGTGCGCTGGCCAGGAGGCCGTCTGCGAGAACAGCGCCGGCCCAGCTCGCGCCGGCTCAGGCCACCGCCTCGACGACATGACGCGCGATGCGCGCGTACACGTCGCTGACGAGCTCGCGCGTCCCGCCTCGGACCGTGTACCCGTGGTCGGCGCCCGGGAGGTCGATGTGCTCCACCAGCGCACCACCGTCCCGGAGCCGGTCGGCGTAGCGGACGTCCTCGTCGTGCAGGCGGTCGAGGGCGCAGCTGATCACGAGCGCGGGTGCGATCCCCTCGATCCCGTCAGCGTTGGCACCCCACGCCGGAGAGGCCAGCCGGTGGCGCTTCGAGCCGGCGTCCGGCGCGTACGCGGTGTCGAACAGCCTGGTCATCGGCACGGTGATGATGCTCGGTCCTGCGGCGTGCTTCTGGTCCCCCGGCGTGACCAGGTCGAGCGGCGGGAAGTGGAGTACCTGGAGCGCGATCACCGGACCGCCGGCCTCGAGGGCCTGCCGCGCGCACGCGGCAGCGATCGCACCGCCCGCGCTCTGCCCGCCGACCACGAGCCGTGAACCGTCCCACTCGCGTGCGGGGTCCGCCGCCCACACTGCGGCGTCGAAGCCCTCCTCGACGGCGACCGGGAACCGGTGGCGCGGGGCGGTGTCGTAGTCGACGTTCACCACGACTGCACCGGCCTCGGCCGCGATGAACCGGCACAGCGGATCGTCCTGCTCGCGGTGGCGAACCACGAACCCGCCGCCGTGGAAGTTCAGGTAGACCGGGGCGCCCTGGCTCCCCCCGGCAGGCCGGTACACCGTGGCGTCGAGATCGCCGTGCCGTGTCGGCACCGTCATCTCCACGGTGGACGCCGGGATCTCCGCGAACGCGAGCTCAGCGGGGATGCGCGGACCGGGACCCCGGCCCATCAGAGCGGTGAGCGTGTCCGCGACCCATCGGGTCGTCAGGAGCGACATGAGTCCTCACCGGTGGCATTGCTGGTGCGCCATCAGGGACTCGAACCCCGAACCCGCTGATTAAGAGTCAGCTGCTCTGCCAATTGAGCTAATGGCGCGCGGTGCAGAAGGGTAGCACCGGCGTAGGGGTGCTACGAAACCGGCTCAGTCCTCGTCGTCCAGGTCCTCGTCGAAGGTGTTCTCGTCGTCCGCGTCCTCGTCGTCGGGCGTGCCCTCCGAGGGCGGACGTTCACCGAGCCAGTCCACGTCCGGCAGGCCTTCCTCGGCGAGGATCTCGGGTGAGTCAGGGCCGCCCGGGCTCGCCAGGTCGGCGATCAGCGCGAGAGGGACCCCCTCGTGCAGCAGGTGCATCATCTCGGCAGAGATGACGTCGTCACCCCGCTCCTCGGGGGACGGAACCTGATCGTTCTGGCCGCTCACGTCCACCTCTCCTGTCCTCGCTGCGACCCTGCCCCTGGCCGCAACCTGATGCGCGCCGATCATCGCCGAGCCGTGACCCCCGGCACAAGTGTCCTGGCCGCCCGGCCGCCCGAACGCTCACGGGATCCTCACAGGTACAGCCCGGTGCGCTCGCCGCCCGCCTCGGGCTCGGCGACGGCGTGCAGGTCGCGCTCGCGCAGCAGCAGGTACCCCACCCCGCCGAGCTCGACCTCCGCCCGGTCCTCGGGGTCGAACAGCACCCGGTCGCCGACCTCCACCTGACGGACGTGCTCGCCGGTGGCCACGGTCACACCCCAGACCAGACGTCGGCCCACGCTCGCCGTGGCCGGAATCACGATGCCCGAGGTCGACAAGCGCTCCGCCGACTCGGCGTCGAGCCGGACCAGCACACGGTCGGAGAGCATCCGGATCGGAGGACGGGGCTGGCTCACGGACCCGACGCTACCGGCCCTCGGCTCGCTAGGCTGGCCACCCTCCACCGGAAGGACCACGATGCCCCGCCTCAGCGTCGGCGACGCCGCACCCGACTTCTCGCTGCCCACCGCCGACGGCGGCACGTTCACCCTTTCGGAGCAGCGCGGCCACGGCGTGGTGGTGTTCTTCTTCCCCGCCGCGATGACGCCCGGGTGCACCAAGGAGGCGTGCGACTTCCGCGACTCCTACGCGTCGCTCCAGGCCGCCGGCTACACCGTCGTCGGCATCTCCCCCGACACCGTGGAGAAGCTCGCGGTCTTCGTCGACGCCGAGCAGCTCACCTACCCGCTGGCGTCCGACCCCGAGCGCTCGGTCCTGGAGGCCTGGGGCGCGTACGGCGAGAAGCAGCTCTACGGCAAGACCGTGGTCGGGGTGATCCGGTCGACCGTGGTGGTCGGCCCGGACGGGACCGTCGAGGTCGCCCGCTACAACGTGCGGGCCACGGGTCACGTGAGCGCGCTGCGCAAGGCTCTCAGCCTGGACTGAGGCGGCGGGCCCGCTCCCCAACCCGGTCGGACGTCCCCGTAGTGGTTCCGGCTCGGCTGTCGGACCGTCCCGGACTGGCACAACCGGGGTCGCGAGCCCCTAGGCTCGCCCCCGAGCGCGAGTGGCGTAACTGGCAGCCGCGCCAGGTTTAGGTCCTGGTGCCTTCGGGCGTGCGGGTTCGAGTCCCGCCTCGCGCACCGCCCGGTCAGGCCTGCTCGCGCGAGGCGCGTGCCTCCTCGACCTGGCGACGGACGTCGACCATGTCGAGGCCCTTGACCGCCTGGACGACCTTCTCGAGCGACTCGGCCGGCAGAGCACCGGGCTGGGCGAACACGAGGATGCCCTCACGGAACGCCATCAGGGTCGGGATCGAGGTGATCCCGGCGGCCGCGGCCAGACCCTGCTGCGCCTCCGTGTCGACCTTGCCGTGCACGATGTCCGTGTGCTCCTCCGAGGACTGCTCGAAGATCGGCGCGAACATCCGGCACGGACCGCACCACGCAGCCCAGAAGTCCACGAGAACGATGTCGTTGCTCGTGACGACCTCTTCGAAGGTCTGCTCGGTGAGCTCGGTGGTGGGCATGTCGGTCCTTCCGTCGGCTTCGCCCATCGTCAACGGTGCGCGGCGCTCAGTATTCCCCCACGGGTATCCGGGACCACTCGCGCCACGCCTGAGGCGCACCCGGGCGGTGCCCGCCGGACCGCTCTAGGCTCTGCGGCATGACCGACACCGCGGACTGGGGTGCCCGCCCGGACGGCTGGCTCGACGACGCGACCCTCGCGGCCGTGCGCCGGCAGCTACCGATCGTCTACGTCGACGCCGTGCCGGTGCGCGTCGACGAGAGCGGCGACGTGATCCTCGTCGGACTGCTGCTGCGGATGGTCAACGGCGCGATGAGCCGGGCCCTGGTCACCGGTCGCGTGATGTACCACGAGCGGATCCGCGACGCGCTCCTGCGGCACATCGAGAAGGACCTCGGGCCGATGGCGCTCCCGGCGGTCCCGCCGACGCCGCAGCCGTTCACGGTCGCCGAGTACCTGCCGACCCCCGGCGTGACGCCGTACCACGACCCTCGTCAGCACGCCGTGTCGCTCGCGTACGTCGTGCCCATGGCCGGGGACTGCTCACCGCAGCAGGACGCCCTGGACCTCGCGTGGATGACCCCCGAGGAGGCGTGCAGCGAGCGGGTGATCGCCGAGATGAGCGGCGGCCAGGGGTACCTCCTGCGCCAGGCGATGGCCCACGTCGGCCGGCTGCCCTGAGGCTTGCCGTGGTGCCACGCCGTGCGGTTCTCGCGGTCACGAGCCTCGTGCTCGGTGGTGCCGCGGCGATCGCCGCGCTCCGCCTCGCGACGGGCGCCGACGCCGCGTCCGCCCTCGTCAGCGCGCTGGGATGCGTCCTGATCGTGGGTGGGTCGTTGGGAGCCAACCAGTGGATCGCGCGCCGTCGCGCTCGGCGCTGAGGCGCCCGCCGACGCAGCGTCGAACGAACGCTCAGGGGCGAAGCACGGCCGCGATCTGCGGGGCGAGCGCGCGGAACGCGCGGCCGCGGTGCGAGATCGCGTTCTTCTCCTCCGGGGTGAGCTCGGCGGACGTCAACGTCCGGGTCGCGCGGGACGGCTGCTCGTCGGGCTCGAGGATCGGGTCGTAGCCGAACCCGCCGTCGCCGCGCGGTGCCGTGGTGAGCTGCCCGCGCATGATCCCGGTCTCGACGTGCTCGGCGCCGTCCGGCGTGACCAGCGCGGCGGCGCAGACGAACTGCGCACCGCGGTGCTCGGCGCGGACGTCGGCCAGCTGGTCGAGCAGCAGCCGGAGGTTCGCCGCGTCGTCGCCGTGGCCGCCGGCCCAGCGGGCCGAGAAGATGCCCGGCGCTCCCCCGAGCACGTCCACCGCGAGCCCCGAGTCGTCCGCGACCGCCGGCAGCCCGGTCGCCGCCGCGAGCGCGCGCGCCTTGAGCAGGGCGTTCTCCGCGAACGTCACGCCGTCCTCGACCGGCGGCTCGGCGCCGACGTCCGCAGCACCGACGACACCCTCGGTCGGCAGGCCGGCGGCCGCGAGGATCGCACGGAGCTCGCCGACCTTGTGCGGGTTGTGGGTCGCCAGGACCAGGCGGGCGCCGCTCACGACCCGGCCACGGGGTGACCCGCAGGCTCGGCCGCGAGGGCCTCGGCCTGAAGCCCCGCGAGCGTCGCCGTGCCGCTCACCGCGAGGTCGAGCAGAACGTCGAGCTCGGCCCGCGTGAACGGGGTGCGCTCGGCGGTGCCCTGGACCTCGACGAACCCGCCCGAGCCGGTGACCACGACGTTCATGTCGGTCTCGGCGCGGACGTCCTCGACGTACGGCAGGTCGAGCATCGGCGTGCCGTCGATGATGCCGACGCTCACCGCAGCGACCGAGTCGGTCAGCACCGGGGCGTCGGCCGGCACGAGGCCCTGCGTGCGCGCCCAGGTCACCGCGTCGGCGAGCGCCACGTAGGCACCCGTGATGGCCGCGGTCCGGGTGCCGCCGTCGGCCTGCAGCACGTCGCAGTCCAGCACGATGCTGTTCTCGCCGAGGGCGGACAGGTCCACCACCGCGCGCAGCGACCGGCCGATCAGGCGGGAGATCTCGTGCGTGCGGCCGCCGATCCGGCCCTTGACCGACTCCCGGTCCGACCGGGTGGACGTGGCCCGCGGCAACATCGCGTACTCCGCGGTGACCCAGCCCTGGCCCGAACCCTTGCGCCAGCGCGGCACGCCCGCGGTGAACGACGCCGCGCACAGCACCCGCGTGCTGCCGAACTCGACGAGCACGCTGCCCTCGGCCTCGTCCAGCCATCCCCGGGTCAGGCGCACGGGGCGCAGCTCGTCGGGGCGTCGGCCGTCGGGGCGCGTGGGGTTCGTCATGGGCCGCACCCTACGGCAGCCCGACGACGCTCAGAGCTCGACGACCATCCCCGGGACGGCGGTGGTGACGGTGCCGTCGAAGACCTCCGCGGCCTCCGCCGCGGCGACCCCGGGCGGGTTCCAGGCGGGCACGTGGGTCAGCAGCAGCGTGCGGGTGCCACCGCGGGCCGCGGCCTCCCCGGCGCGGCGGCCGGTGAGGTGGATACCGCGCACCTCGTCCCGCCCCTCGACGAACGCGGCCTCGGCGAGCAGCAGGTCCGCCTCGGTCGCGAGGTCGTCCAGGCCGACGCATGCGTCGGTGTCACCGCTGTACGCGATCGTCACCGTCCGGTCCGGGTCCTGCTCCGACGGCCCCTCGACCCGCACGCCATACGCCGGCACCGGGTGGCGGACCGGGACCGGTGTGAGCCGCATCGGCCCGACCTGCACCGGGTGCCCGGCCTGCCAGGTGTGCACGACCAGCTGCCCGGTCATCTCCTCGCCGGGGTCCAGGCCGTAGGCGTCCGCCAGCCGGGACGCGGTGCCGAACGGCCCGTGGACCGGCAGCGGCGCGCGACCGGGCGTGAGGTCGGGGTGGTAGCGCAGGTACACGTAGAGCCCGCTGATGTCGGCGACGTGGTCCGGGTGCAGGTGGGACAGCGCGACCGCGTCGAGGTCGGCGGGGTCGACGTGGGTCTGCAGCGGGCCGAGCGCACCGTTGCCCAGGTCGAGCAGCACGCTCCAGGTGCGACCGTGCGCGTCGTCGGCCTGCACCAGGTAGCACGAGGCTGCCGAGTGCGGGCCGGGGAACGAGCCGGCGCACCCCACGACGGTGAGCCTCATCGGCGCAGCTCCGACGCGTGCTCGACGCTGCTCACCTCGGGGCCGAGGAACCGGCGGGCGAGGGTCGCGAACGACTCCGCGTCGCCCGTCGCGAGGAAGCGGTGGGTCGGCGGCGGCAGCGACGGGTCCCGCTCGAGGTCGTGCGCGACGAGCGTGCGGTAGACGTCCTTCGCGGTCTCCTCAGCCGAGGAGACCAGCGTCACCCCCTCGCCCATCACGTACGAGATGACGCCGGTGAGCAGCGGGTAGTGCGTGCAGCCGAGGACGAGGGTGTCGACGCCGGCCTCGACCACCGGGGCCAGGTCACGGCGCGCGATCTCCAGCACGTCCGCGCCCGAGGTGCGGCCGGCCTCGACGAGCTCGACGAACTCCGGGCAGGCCTGCGAGGTCAGCTCGAGGTCGCTCGCCACCGCGAACGCGTCGTCGTAGGCGCGAGAGCCGACCGTCGCCCGGGTCCCGATCACCCCGACCTTGCCGTTGCGGGTGGCCGCCGCAGCCCGGCGCGCGGCGGGCAGGATCACCTCGACCACCGGCAGGCCCTTGCGCTGCGTGTAGCGCTCGCGCGCGTCCCGGAGCACCGCGGCCGACGCACTGTTGCACGCGATGACGAGCATCTTCACGCCCGCATCGACCAGGTCGTCCATCACCTCGAGCGCGTGGGCGCGGACCGCGGCCAGCGGCTTGGGCCCGTACGGGCCGTTCTGGGTGTCGCCGATGTAGAGGACCGACTCGTGCGGAAGCTGGTCCAGCACGGCGCGGGCCACGGTGAGACCGCCGACACCGGAGTCGAAGATCCCGATGGGCGCGTCATTCACGGGGTGCACTCTAGTTGGGGCCGCGGA
This sequence comes from Actinotalea endophytica, assembly GCF_025717005.1. GTDB lineage: Bacteria > Actinomycetota > Actinomycetes > Actinomycetales > Cellulomonadaceae > Actinotalea. Next base: position 6,820 of record NZ_JAOVZU010000012.1, on the reverse strand, counting down.
CCACTCCGCACCGGCGGCTGCGTGACGGTCGCCACACGGTCCCCGGCGGCCCCGCCGTCACTGCGTGCCGTGATCGAGCTCCGACACCATCAGCTCGACCAGGTCGCCCTGAAGCTGGGTCAGCACCGAGTAGACCGCGGCGAGGAACCGCCGGGTCGACTCGGCATCGTCGGCCGCGGCCCCGCGAGCCATCGCCAGCTCGCGGATCTCGTCGGCCTGGTCGTCGGTCTCCAGGCCCAGTCGCTGGGCGAGCACGAGCCGGACGTCGGTGAGCGCGGCCGCGACGTCCGGCGCGCCGGCCGGGGACACGACGAGATCCGGCGCGGCCTGCTCCAGCGCGCCACGCAGCAACCGCAGCCGAGCGACCTTGCCGGTGCGCAGGTCCGCCTCGGTGAGCCTGCGAAGCTCCGCGGCCAGCTCGGGGTCGGGCGAGGCGTCCGGCAGCAGGCGGTGCAGCGCAGGGTCCTCCGGCGGGTCGACCGGCTCCTCGGTGATCGTCAACCTGGTGAACGGGTCGAGCACGTCGCCGGGGTCCGGCACCTCGCCGAACAGGTCGATGACGCCGTTGACGACGTCGAGCAGCACGGGCCGCTCCGCGGACTCGAGGCGCGCGACGAAGACGCCCCGTTCGCGCCGGAAGCCCCGCACGTCAGCCCGACGCCTGCACGGTGGCCCACAGGCCGAAGCCGTGCATCGCCTGGACGTCGGACTCCATCTGCTCCCGGGGGCCGCGGGAGACGGTGGCACGACCCTGCTCGTGCACCTGGAGCATGAGGCGCTCGGCCTTCTCCTGCGGGTAGCCGAAGTAGCTGCGGAACACGTAGGTGACGTAGGTCATCAGGTTCACCGGGTCGTTCCAGACGACCGTGACCCAGCCCTCGCCGTGCTCGACGGTGGCGGACTCCTCGATCGGTTCCACCTGGAAGGACCGGCTCACCCGGCCATCGTAGGTGGCGGGCCCGACGGTGCGGGAGGGGCCGCCCGGCTCCGTGACCACCCCGTAGCGTGAGCGCATGGCCGCGTCGACCGCCCTGCTCACCGACCGCTACGAGCTGACCATGCTGCAGGCCGCGCTGGCCGACGGCACGGCGCACCGGCGCACGGTGTTCGAGGTCTTCACCCGGCGGTTGCCGCCCGGGCGGCGCTACGGCGTGGTCGCCGGCACCGGCCGGGTGCTCGAGGCCGTCCAGCGGTTCCGGTTCACCACCGCCGAGCTCGACTGGCTGGCCGAGCAGCGCGTGGTCGACGACGCGACCCTGTCCTGGCTGGCCGACTACCGCTTCTCCGGCTCGATCGTCGGCTACGCCGAGGGCGAGGTGTACCTGCCGGGCTCGCCGATCATGGTGGTGGACGGGTCGTTCGCCGAGGCGGTGCTGCTCGAGACCCTCGTGCTGAGCATCCTCAACTACGACTCCGCGGTCGCGGCGGCCGCGTCCCGGATGACCTCGGCGGCCGGCGAGCGCCCGTGCCTGGAGATGGGGTCCCGACGTGCGCACGAGGACGCCGCCGTGGCTGCGGCGCGGGCGGCCGTGGTCGCCGGGTTCGCCGGCACCTCGAACCTCGAGGCCGGGCGGCGCTACGGCCTGAGCACGATCGGCACCGCTGCGCACGCCTTCACGCTGCTGCACGACGACGAGGCCTCCGCGTTCGCGTCGCAGCTCGACGCGCTCGGCATCGGCACGACCCTGCTGGTGGACACCTACGACGTGACCGAGGGCGTCCGTCGGGCCGTCGAGGCCGCCGGGACGGGGCTCGGCGCGGTCCGGCTGGACTCCGGCGACCTGCTGTCGCTGGCCCGCGAGGTGCGCGCCCAGCTCGACACCCTCGGCGCGACCGGCACCCGGATCGTGGTGAGCTCCGACCTCGACGAGCACGCGATCGCGGCCCTGGCCGCGGCCCCGGTGGACTTCTACGGCGTGGGGACGTCCGTGGTCACCGGGTCGGGCGCACCGACCTGCGGCATGGTCTACAAGCTGGTCGCCCGCGAGGACGCCGCCGGCACGATCCAGCCCGTGGCCAAGGCGTCCATGGCGAAGGTCGGGCACGAGGGCCGCAAGGTCGCTGCCCGCCGGCTGGCGCGGGCCAGGGCCGTCGAGGAGGTCGTGGTCGGCGGGCACGACCCGTCGGTGCAGGCATGGCTGCCCGGCCCGGACATGCGCGCGCTCCAGGTGCCCCTGATGCGCGACGGCGAGGTGCTTCCCGGCTGGACCGGCAAGGACGGCGTGCTCCGTGCGGTGCACCGGCACGCCGAGTCGCTGGCCGAGCTGCCGGTTCAGGCGCTGCAGCTCAGCCCCGACGAGCCGGTGCTGCCCACCGTGCGGGTCCGGGTCTGACACCCCCGGACGCACGGACGCGGCCCGGGGATCCCGGGCCGCGTCCCTGGCCGTCACGGGGACGGCCTCGGCACGAGCAGGTGCCTAGATCCTCGATCGCGTCCGTCCGACGATCCCCAGGATGATGCTGACGACCAGGACGGCGATGCCGATCCAGATCAGGATCTTCGCGGCCTCGATGGCCACACCGAAGACCAGCAGGACGACGCCGACGATCAGGATGAGTAGCCAGCTGGGCATGGGTCGTGCCTCCTTAACGCGGGTCGGCGAGAGGTGGTGCCGACCCATCGAGGCTGGCAGTCCGCACGGCACCTCGCACGTCGGGCACGAGGGCCGAAGCCGTGCTATCGCAGGCCTGTGACCTGCAAGGACGCACCGCTAGCGACGGCCGACGAACCAGCCGCGAACCAGCGCCGTCCTCGCCTCGAGCTGGTCCTGCGAGGCGAGCGCGACCTCCGGACCGCCACAGCGGCGGCGCAGCTCGGCGTGCACCGAGCCGTGCGGCTGACCGCTGCGCCGGGCCCACGCGCCGACCAGCGCGTTCAGCTCCTTCCGAAGCTCGGCGAGGCGCCGGTGGTCGACCTCCGGTGCACGGTCGCGGCCGGCCTCCGCCCCACCGCGCCGCTGCCGGAGCAGCATCGCGACCTGGTCGGGCTCGAGGAGGCCCGGCAGCCCGAGGAAGTCGGCCTCCTCGTCGGAGTGCGAGCCGAACTCGCCGCCGTCGAACAGCACCCGGTCGAAGCTCGCCTGGGCCTCGAGCGCCTCGAACGTGCCCTGCTCGCCGTTGTCGAGCGTGTCGGGGGCGTTCTCCTCGCGCTGGGCGGCGGCGAGCAGCAGCTCGGGGTCCTCGTCGCCGACCGGGCGGTCCAGGGCGTGGTCGCGCTCGGCCTCCAGGTTCGCCGCGAGAGCGAGCAGCTGCGGCACGCTCGGCAGGAACACCGACGCGGTCTCGCCGCGGCGCCGTGCCCGGACGAACCGGCCGACCGCCTGGGCGAAGAACAGCGGCGTCGCGGTCGACGTGGCGTACACCCCGACCGACAGCCGCGGCACGTCGACGCCCTCGGACACCATCCGGACCGCCACCATCCAGCGCGTCTCGGACGCCGCGAACTCCTCGATCCGCTCCGAGGCGCCGTCGTCGTCGGAGAGCACCACGGTGGCGGGCTCGCCGGTGATCTGCCGCAGGTGCGCAGCGTAGGCGCGGGCGTCCGCCTGGTCGGAGGCGATCACGAGCCCGCCGGCGTCCGGCACGCTGCGCCGGACCTCGGTCAGCCTGACGTCCGCGGCGGCGAGCACCGACGGGATCCACTGGCCCTGCGGGTCGAGCGCGGTGCGCCAGGCCTGCGCCGTGAGGTCCTTCGTGAGCCCGTCGGCGCCGAGCGCCGCGCTGACCTCGTCGCCCGAGCGGGTCCGCCACCGCATCTGGCCGGAGTAGGACAGGAAGATCACCGGGCGGACCACCCCGTCGCGCAGCGCGTCGCCGTAGCCGTAGGAGTGGTCGGCGAACGAGCGGCGGATGCCGTCCGAGTCCGGCAGGTAGGTCACGAACGGGATCGCCGCGGTGTCGCTGCGGAACGGTGTTCCGGTCAGGGCGAGCCGCCGGGTCGCCCCCTCGAACGCCTCGCGGACGCCGTCGCCCCAGGTCAGCGCGTCGCCCGCGTGGTGGATCTCGTCGAGCACCACGAGCGTCGAGGCGGCCGAGGTGCGTGCGGCGTGCAGCGCGGGGTTCATCGCGACCTGGGCGTAGGTGACCGCGACGCCGTCGAACTGGGCGCCGTGGCGGCCCTGCGCGTTGCGGAAGTTCGGGTCGAGGTGGATGCCCACGCGGGCGGCCGCGTCGGCCCACTGCCGCTTGAGGTGCTCGGTGGGCGCGACGACCGTGATCCGGCGCACCACCCGTCGCTCGAGCAGGTCGGTCGCGACCCGCAGCGCGAACGTCGTCTTGCCGGCGCCCGGGGTCGCGACGGCGAGGAAGTCCCGGGGCTCACGCCGCCCGTAGCTCTCCAGGGCGGCCGCCTGCCACGCACGCAGGTGTCCCGCGGTGCCCCACGCTGCGCGGGCCGGGAAGGCCGGCGACAGGCTCTGGGCAGCCGCGGTCGATGCGGCGTGCGGGTCGGCGTGACGGCGGGCGGCGGAGTCGCCCGTCACTCGGTCGGGGCGCTGCCGTCGCCCCCGTCCTGCGGGTCACGCAGGCCGTCGTAGATCTCCTTGCAGACCGGGCAGACCGGGAACTTGCTCGGGTCGCGCCCCGGGACCCAGACCTTTCCGCACAGCGCGATCACCGGCGTGCCGTTGACGGCGGACTCGAGGATCTTCTCCTTGCGCACGTAGTGCGCGAACCGCTCGCGATCGCCGGGCTCGAGCTCCTCGCGGGTCTCGGTCTGCTCGAGCACGCTGGTCGCGGCACCGGGACCGGACGGGGCGTCCGGACGGCCGGGCTCGTCCAGGCTCGGACCGTTCACGGGAGCAAGGCGAGTGGCTGAGCGCATGGGTCCCGAGTCTACGTCCCGCACCCGACAGACCCCGCGCCCCGCCCACCGCGTGGCGGGGCGAGGTGCCCCATGCCCCACGGCCTCCCAACGCCCCACAACGTCGAGTTCGCTGGGCATCGCCCAGTTCGCTGAGTGGGGCCAGCGAACTCGCGACGGATCAGCGAACTCATCGAGGTCGCCCCGGCTCACCCCGTTCTCACGGCGAGGGCGCGACGGAGCGCCGCGAGCCAGCGGTTCGGATCGTCGATCTCGTCCCAGGTGAGCCTGATGACCCGCCACCCCGCGTCCTCGATCGCCTGCTGACGCCGTCTCTCAGCTTGGAGCACATCAGTCGCGTGACCGAAGCGTCCCGAGTACTTGAGGTGCCCGTCGAACTCGAGAACGACCCTCGCGGTGGGCCAGGCGAAGTCCGTCCGGAAGACTCCGAGCGACGTCCGCAGCTCCACCTGGAGCTCGGGCTCCGGTAGTCCCGCCCCGCGCAGGACCCAGAGCGTCAGCGCTTCCCCGGCAGACTCGGTCCGGCCGTCGGCAAGGCCGAGCAGAAGCCTTGCCTGTCGGACTCCTCGGGCGCCCGGCCGCGCCGCAACGATCGACCCGACGACCGCGCGATCCGCTCCGAGCCTGAAGCCGGACTCCATCATCACGAAGGCGTCTCGCACGGGCAGCCGCGACGCGCAGTCGACCATCGTCCGCTCGAGAGTCGTGACCGGGAGTCCCTCGACGAAGGTGCGGTCCGACGGCGCGATGCCGCACAAGTGCCGGACCACGGCACGGTCCCGTCGGTGGCCGGCCCGGTACCGCTGGATCACCTCGGTGTGATCAGGTGACCTGAGGAGGTCACATCCCCAGATGAGCGCCGCGCTCGTGTGACTGAACCAGAAGTCCGTCCGCAGCTGCTGAGCGACGGCCACGATCCGGGCCCTCGCGAGCGTCTCGGCACGCAGCGGGCGCTCGCCAAGGTCGGCTGAACGCACGAACGCGCCGCGCCGAACACGCTCGAGCTCGCCACGGCGGACCCGTCGTCGCAGGTCCGCTGAGGTCTCCGGGCGGCTCAACAAGATCGGAGGTGTCAGGCTGCTCACCCGCACGACACTCGCCGATCGCCTCAACGCCCGGCCGGCGGTCCGCACGCCCTATGGACGCACGGCCACCCGTGCCACTCGTGCCGAGCGCCGAGCTCACCACCGTGCCGCCGGCCCACGTGCCGCCGGCCCACGTGCCCCCGCTCACGCCCGCCGAGTTCGCTGGCCGGCGCCGTGTTCGCGGGGTACCAGCAGCGAACTCGGCGACGCTCAGCGAACTCGGCGAGAACCGCGTGGCGGGGCGAGGTGCCCCGCGCGGGGTGCGTCGGCGTCGCGGCTAGAGGGACTGCCACGCGGGCTTGGCGCGCCAGGTCTCCCGGTAGTAGGCGGCGAGCTGGAGGCGGCTCGCGGCGGCCTCGTCGACCAGCACGCTGACGTGCGGGTGCAGCTGGAGCACCGATCCGGGCCACATGGCCGACACCGGGCCCTCGACCATCTGGTGCACCGCCTCGGCCTTGCCCCGACCGCTCGCCACGAGCACGAGGTGCCGGGCCTCGAGGATCGTGCCGAGCCCCTGAGTCAGCACGTGCCGCGGGACCGCGTCGACGTCGCCGTCGAAGAACCGTGCGTTGTCCCGCCGGGTCTGCTCGGTGAGCGTCTTGACCCGGGTGCGCGAGGCGAGCGACGAGCCCGGCTCGTTGAACGCGACGTGCCCGTCGGTGCCGATCCCGAGGATCTGCACGTCGACACCGCCGGCCGCGGCGATCGCGGCCTCGTACGCGGCACACGCGGCGGGCAGGTCGTCCGCGGAGCCGTCGGGGCCGAGCACCGCCTCGGTCGGGATGTCGAGGTGGTCGACGACCTCACGCTGGATCACGGCGCGGTAGCCCTCGGGGTGCCCGGCGGGCAGCCCGACGTACTCGTCGAGCAGGAAGCCGCGGGCGCCCGCGAACGAGACCCCGGCCTCGTGCCG
>NZ_JAOVZU010000011.1:117350-143547 GCF_025717005.1 Actinotalea endophytica | reverse complement strand
CCCGCCACCGACCGGAGAACCACTAGCGTCGGCTCCATGCGAACCGACCTGCTCCCCGGGCTGGCGCGGCAGACCGCCGAGCTGACCACCCGGGGTCTCTACAAGCCCGAGCGCGTCATCACCTCACCGCAAGGAGCCGAGATCCGGCTCGCGGACGGTCGCAGCGTGGTGAACATGTGCGCCAACAACTACCTCGGCCTCGCGGACCACCCCGTGCTCGTGGACGCCGCCCACCGCGCGCTCGACGAGTACGGCTACGGGATGGCGTCGGTCCGGTTCATCTGCGGCACCGGGAGCGTGCACCGCGAGCTCGAGGAGCGGCTCTCGGCGTTCCTCGGCACCGAGGACACGATCCTGTACTCGTCGTGCTTCGACGCGAACACCGGGCTCTTCGAGACGATCACCGGCCCGGACGACGCGATCGTGTCCGACGCCCTGAACCACGCGTCGATCATCGACGGCGTGCGGCTGTCCAAGGCCCGGCGGCTGCGCTACGCGAACTCCGACATGGCCGAGCTCGAGCAGCGTCTGGTCGAGGCCGCCGGTGCGAGCAACCGCGTGGTCGTCACCGACGGCGTGTTCTCGATGGACGGCGTGATCGCCGACCTGCCCGGGATCTGCGATCTGGCCGAGGCGCACGACGCGCTCGTCGTGGTCGACGACTCGCACGCGGTGGGCTTCGTGGGTGAGCGCGGCCGCGGCACGCCGGAGGCCACCGGGGCAGCGGCCCGGGTCGACGTCCTGACCGGGACGCTCGGCAAGGCGCTCGGCGGCGCGTCCGGCGGGTACACCTCCGGTCCGCGCGACCTCGTCGAGTGGCTGCGGCAGCGCTCGCGGCCGTACCTGTTCTCCAACTCGCTCGCGCCGGTCGTGGCCGCGACCACCCTCGCGGCCCTGGACCTGATCGAGCGCTCGGACGACCTGCGCGAACGGCTGCGCGCCAACGCAGCCCGGTTCCGCACCGCGATGACCGAGGCCGGCTTCACGCTCGCCGGCGCCGGGCACCCGATCATCCCCGTGATGATCGGCGACGCCACGCTCGCCGGGCGGATGGCCGACGAGCTGCTGGACGCCGGCGTGTACGTGATCGGGTTCTCCTACCCCGTGGTCCCCGAGGGCGCGGCGCGGATCCGCACCCAGATGTCGGCCGCCCACACCGCCGAGCAGATCGATCGCGCGGTCGACGCGTTCGCGACCGTCGGTCGCCGGCTGGGCGTGATCGCATGAAGGCCCTGGTCAAGGCCGAGCCCGCACCGGGCCTCACGTACACCGAGGTCGCCGAGCCCGAGGCGGGCCCGGGTGAGGTCCGCATCCGCGTCACGCTCACCTCGATCTGCGGCACCGACCTGCACATCCACCGCTGGGACCACTGGGCGCAGACCACGATCCCGACCCCCATGGTGGTCGGGCACGAGTTCACCGGCGTGATCGAGTCGCTCGGCGACGGCGTCGAGGGGCTGCACGTCGGGCAGCGGGTCTCCGGCGAGGGTCACATCACCTGCGGGCACTGCCGCAACTGCCGCGGCGGCCGACGCGAGTTCTGCCACAACCACCTCAGCCTCGGCGTGAGCCGACCCGGCGCGTTCGCCGAGCTGCTGGTCCTCCCGGCCGCGAACGTGTTCCCCCTGCCGGACCACATCAGCGACGAGGTGGCGGCCATCCTCGACCCGCTCGGCAACGCCGTGCACACCGCGCTGCGGTTCCGGATGGTCGGCGAGGACGTGCTCGTCACCGGTGCCGGACCGATCGGGGTGATGGCCACGGCCATCGCCAAGCACGTCGGCGCCCGGCACGTGGTGGTGACCGACGTGAACCCCTACCGGCTGGACATGGCGGCCCGGATGGGTGCGGAGCGCGTGGTCGACGTGCGCACCGAGGACCTGGACACCGTGACCGCCGACCTGGGCATGACCGAGGGCTTCGACGTCGGCCTGGAGATGTCCGGCGCCGAGGGCGGCATCACGCAGCTGCTGCACGCGATGAACAACGGCGGGCGGGTGGCGCTCCTCGGACTGCCGCCGGACCGGGTCACCCTGGACGTCGACGAGCTGATCATCAAGGGCCTCACGGTCGCCGGGATCTACGGCCGCCGGATCTTCGAGACCTGGTACACGATGGCCGCGATGCTGCAGTCCGGCCTGGACGTGTCCCCCGTGATCACGCACCGGTTCGATGCGGCGGACGCCGACGACGCCTTCGCGACCATGTCCTCGGGCCGGTGCGGCAAGGTGCTGATGTCCTGGACCTGATCCACGACGCGGGTGTGGGTCCCTGCTGCCACGATGCAGGGGTGGACGACCCGACGGCCGACGTGACGCCGCCGACCGACCCGGCGACGGCAGCGGCGACGGCGGGCTTCTCGTCGGCGACCCGTGCGTGGTTCGCCGAGACCTTCGAGGCACCGACGGCGGCACAGGCCGGGGCGTGGTCGGCCGTGCGCGCCGGGGACCACGCGCTCGTCGTCGCTCCGACCGGCTCCGGCAAGACCCTCGCCGCATTCCTCTGGTCGATCGACCGGCTGCTGGTCGACGGACCGCCGCAGGACCCGACGCAGCGCTGCCGCGTGCTCTACGTCTCGCCGCTCAAGGCCCTGGCGACCGACGTCGAGCGGAACCTGCGCACACCGCTGGTCGGGATCCGGCGGACCGCCGCCGCGGCCGGCGTCGACCTGCCGCCGGTCACCGTCGGCGTCCGCACCGGGGACACCCCGCCCGCGGAGCGGCGCGCGTTCGCGACCCGCCCGCCGGACGTGCTCATCACCACCCCCGAGTCGCTGTTCCTGGTGCTCACGTCGGCCGCCAGGTCGGGGCTGGCCGGCGTGCGGACCGTGATCCTGGACGAGATCCACGCGGTGGCCGGCACCAAGCGCGGCGCGCACCTCGCGGTGAGCCTGGAGCGCCTCGACGCGTTCCTCGAGGAGCACGGCGGCCCGGCCCAGCGCGTCGGGCTGTCGGCGACCGTGCGCCCGGTGGACGCGGTCGCCCGGTTCCTCGGCGGCGCACGGCGCGAGGGCGATGGCGGGCGCCCCGTGACCGTCGTGCAGCCGCCCGCCGCCAAGCAGGTCGAGGTCGAGGTCGTCGTCCCGGTGCCGGACCTGACCGAGCTGACCCCGCGCACGCCCGAGGGCGCGACCGGGGACGACGGGACCGCCGGCAGCCCCGACGGCGGGCCCGTCCGGCGCCCCTCGATCTGGCCGCACGTCGAGGAGCGGGTCGTCGACCTCGTCGCGTCGCACCGCTCGACCCTGGTGTTCGCCAACTCCCGGCGCGGGGCCGAGCGGCTCACGGCGCGGATGAACGAGGTCTGGGCGGAGCGCCGCGGCGAGGACGTTCCCGACCACGGCGCGCTGAACCCGGCGCAGGTGACGGCCCAGTCCGGGGCCGCCGTGGGCGTCGAGGCCGTCCTCGCCCGGGCGCACCACGGTTCGATGAGCCGCGCGGAGCGCACCCGGACCGAGGACGAGCTCAAGGCGGGCCGGCTGCCTGCCGTCGTCGCGACGTCGTCCCTCGAGCTCGGCATCGACATGGGCGCGGTGGACCTGGTCGTGCAGGTCGGGGCACCGCCGTCGGTGGCCTCCGGACTGCAACGGATCGGTCGCGCGGGCCACCAGGTGGGCGCCGTGTCGCGGGGCGTCATGTTCCCGACGTTCCGGGGCGAGCTGGCGCCCGCGGCGGTCGTCGCCGAGCGGATGCGCACCGGGGCGATCGAGGAGCTGCACGTCCCGGCCAACCCGCTCGACGTCCTCGCGCAGCAGGTCGTCGCGATGGTCGCCACCGAGGACTGGCACGTCGACGACCTCGCCGCCGTGGTCCGGCGCGCGGCGCCGTTCGCGACGCTCGGCGACGCGAGCCTGCGTGCGGTGCTCGACATGCTCGCCGGCCGCTACCCGAGCGAGGAGTTCGGCGAGCTCCGCCCACGGCTCGTCTGGGACCGTGCCGCCGGGCTGCTGCACGGCCGGCCGGGCGCGCTGCGGCTCGCCGCCACCAGCGGCGGGACGATCCCCGACCGCGGCCTGTACGGCGTCTTCCTCGCCGGGTCGGAGCGCGAGGGCACGCGTGGCGGGCTTCGCGTGGGCGAGCTCGACGAGGAGATGGTCTACGAGTCGCGGGTCGGCGACACGTTCACGCTGGGCTCTTCGACCTGGCGGATCGAGGACATCACCCCTGACCGGGTGCTGGTGAGCCCGGCGCCGGGCCAACCCGGTCGGCTGCCGTTCTGGAAGGGCGACTCGATGGGCCGACCCGCCGAGCTGGGTCGGGCGATCGGCGGGTGGCTGCGCGAGACCGCCGCGCTGCCCGAGGCCGACGCCGCCGCACGGTCGCGCGCCGCCGGGCTCGACGCCTGGGCAGCGGACAACCTGGTCGCCTACCTGCGCGAGCAGCGCGAGGCGACCGGCCGGCTCCCGGACGACACCACGATCGTGGTCGAGCGCTTCCGCGACGAGATCGGCGACTGGCGGGTGGTCGTGCACTCACCGTTCGGTGCGCGCGTCCACGCGCCGTGGGCCCTGGTGCTCGCCGGTCGGCTGCGCGAGCGGCACGGCCTGGACGTCGCCGTGATGCACTCCGACGACGGCATCGTGCTCCGGCTGCCGGACGCGGTGGCGACCGGCGAGGCGACCTGGGACACCGCGGCCGGGCAGTGGTCCGTGCCCGAGGCTCCGGGCGTCGACCTCGCCGACCTGCTCGTGGAGCCCGAGCAGGTCGCGACGGCCGTCCAGGAGGAGCTCGGCGCTTCGACGATCTTCGCGGCCAGGTTCCGCGAGGCGGCCGCGCGCGCGCTGCTGCTCCCCCGACGCCGGCCCGACCGTCGCCAGCCGCTGTGGCAGCAGCGCCAGCGTTCCGCGCAGCTGCTGCAGGTCGCCTCGGCCCATCCGGAGTTCCCGATCCTGCTCGAGGCCGCCCGCGAGTGCCTGCAGGACGACTTCGACACCGCCGAGCTCACCCGGCTGATGGCCGACGTCGCGGCCCGCAGGGTGCAGGTGGTCGAGGTCACGACGACCCAGCCCTCGCCGTTCGCCCAGTCGCTGCTGTTCGGCTACACCGCCCAGTTCCTCTACGAGGGCGACGCCCCGCTCGCCGAACGCCGTGCCGCAGCGCTGACCCTGGACCCGGCGCTGCTCGCCGAGCTCCTGGCCGGCGAGGCGCCGCCGCTGGCGGACCTGCTGGATCCCGACGCCGTGCTGGCGGTGGAGGCCGAGGTCGGCGGCACGGCGCCGGACCGCCGGGCCCAGGACCTCGAGCAGCTCGCGGACGTGCTGCGGCGCCACGGCCCGCTCGACCTGGACGGCGTCCTGGCCCGCACGGCCGACGCCGCGCAGGACGACGCGGCCGGCTGGTTGGACCGGCTCGTCGAGAGCCGGCGAGCCCTCGCCGTGCGGGTCGCCGGCCGCACCCAGTGGGCGGTGGTCGAAGACGCGGCACGCCTGCGGGACGCGCTCGGCGTCGCACTGCCGCCCGGCGTCCCCGCCGAGCTCGCCGCGCCCGTCCCGGACCCGCTCGGCGACCTGGTGCGGCGTCACGCACGCGGTCACGGACCGTTCACCGTGCACCAGGTGGCCGAGCGGTTCGCGCTGCCCCCGGCCGCCGTCGCCGAGGTGCTGCACAGGCTGGGGGCCGGCGGAGCGATCGTGGTGGGCCGCTTGCGGCCCGAGGTGCTGGGAGGCACCGGCGAGGACCACTGCGACGCCGAGGTCCTGCGCAGGATCCGTCGGCGCTCGCTGGCCGCGCTGCGCGCCGAGGTCGAGCCCGTGCCGAGCAACGCCCTGGCCCGCTTCCTTCCCGAGTGGCAGCAGGTCACCGGCGTCGACGTGGTGGTCGAACCCACCGCGAGCCGGGTTCCGGGCAGCGCGCCGGCCACCGTGCGCCGCGCGGCCGGGCGCGGCCTGCGCGGCGTCGACGGCGTCGCACGCGTGGTCGAACAGCTGGCAGGGTTCGCGCTGCCCGCCTCGGCCTGGGAGACGCTGGTGCTCCCCGCCCGGGTCGCCGACTACTCCCCCGCCATGCTGGACGAGCTCACCGCGGCCGGCGAGGTCGTCTGGGCCGGGCACGGGTCGCTCGCCACGCGCGACGGCCTCGTCAGCCTCCACCCCGCCAGCACTGCCGACCTCACCGTGCCGCCTCCGCTCGACGGTCCCAGCGGTCCGGTCCACGACGCGCTGCGGGCGGCTCTCGGCGCCGGTGGCGGCTGGTTCCTCGACGCGCTGGCCGACCGGGTCGCCGACACAGTCGGGGAACAGGTCGCCGGCGGCACGGTGGTCGACGCCCTGTGGGACCTGGTCTGGTCCGGCGAGGTCAGCAACGACGGCGTGGCCGTGCTGCGGGCCCGGCTCGGCGGGCGCGGAACGACGCACAAGGTGCGCGCGGCCGCGCCGCGGGGGCGCGCACTGCGCTCGGGCCTGTCGCTTCGGGCCGGACCCCGCGCGGGCGCGCCTCGCGCGGACGGCGCGGGGCGGTGGTCGACCCTGCCCGCCCGGGAGACCGATCCGACGGCGGTCGCCAGGGCCACGGCGGCCCAGCTGCTCGACCGGCACGGGGTCCTCACCCGCGCCGTCGCCGCGGCGGAACGGGTCGCCGGCCGGTTCACGGACGTCTACCGCGTCCTCGCGGGTCTCGAGGAGACCGGGACCGTGCGGCGCGGGTACTTCGTGGAGCACCTCGGCGGGTCCCAGTTCGCCCTGCCCGGAGCGGTGGACGAGCTGCGGGCCGAACGCCCCGACGGCCACGCCGTGGTGCTCGCTGCCACGGACCCGGCGAACCCGTTCGGTGCGGCACTGCCGTGGCCGGCCGGGTCGACCGGTCACCGACCCGGCCGAACCGCCGGCGCCCTCGTCGTCGTGGTGGACGGGGACCTGGCCTTCTACCTCGAGCGCGGCGGCCGAACCGTGCTCTCCTTCCCCGGCGACCGCGACGAGACCGCCGCTGCCGCGCACCTGGCGGCCGGGTCGGCAGCCCTCGCCGACCTGGTTCGCACGGGCCGGCTCGGTCGGGTCACGCTGCGCCGCCTGGACGGCGCCGAGGTGCTCGACCGCGCGGTGCTGTCGACACCGGCCGCGACCGCGCTCCAGGCCGCCGGCTTCGCCGCGACCCCGCGCGGCCTGAGGATCGGCTGATGCCCGAGGGCGACGTGCTGCGACGGACCGCGGCCACGCTCGACGCGGCGCTGGCGGGCCGCGCACTGGTCCGCGCCGAGCTGCGCTGGCCCGACGCCGCCGGCATCGACCTGACCGGACGGACCGTGCTCGGGACCCGGGCCTACGGCAAGCACCTGCTCACCCGGTTCGACGACGGCCGGACCCTGCACACCCACCTGCGGATGGACGGTTCGTGGCGCACCTACCGCGGCAGGCGGGCACCGGGTGAGGCCGACCCGTTCGTCCGGGCGCTGCTCGCCGGACCGGAGGCGGTGGCTCTCGGCATCCGCCTGGGGATGCTGGACGTGCTGCGGACCGTCGACGAGCACACGGTCATCGGCCATCTCGGACCCGACGTGCTCGACGACGACTTCCCGGTCGAGCGGCTGCCCGAGGTGCTGGCCCGGTGGGCCCAGGACCCCCGACCGACGGCTGAGGTGCTGTTGGACCAGACGGTGCAGGCAGGCTTCGGCACGATCTGGACCGCCGAGGCGCTCTTCGCGCGACGGCTGTGGCCGTGGACCCCAGCACGCGACGTGCCGGATCCCGCGACGCTCGTCATGACCGGCCGTGAGCTGATGTCCAGGAGCATCCCGCGGCCACGGCCGTCGCGGGTGCACGGACGAGAAGGCCTGCCGTGCGAACGGTGCGGGAGCCCCGTGGCGTGCGGTACAGCGCGCAAGCCCCCGATGGAGCGACCGGTCTTCTACTGCCCGGTCTGCCAGACCGCGCGGTAGTCGTCAGCCGGCGCGAACCAGCTCGCCGGCCGGAGCCCAGCCACCCGCCGAGCGACCGAGCGTGCGCTCCAGGTCGGCCGGAACGGTGTCCGGGATCGAGATGCCCTCGGCAACCGCGACCCGGTCGCTCACGTCACGCAGCACGATCGACAGCGGGACGTCGAGCGCCTCGCAGATCGCACCGAGGAGCTCCGACGAGGCTTCCTTCTGGCCCCGCTCGATCTCCGAGAGGTATCCGAGCGAGACGCGCGCGGCCGAGGAGACCTCACGCAGCGTGCGCCCCTGGCGCTGGCGGGCAGCTCGCAGGACGTCACCGATCTCGCGTCGCAGGATGATCATCGGCTGCCCTCCCTTCCGCTCGTTCGTCTCCAGTGCCGGCCGGGGCGCGGAACCGCGCCCCGAAGTTGCCCTACCGTACCCCGCCGGTCGGACACCGGCACCGCCGTGCCGGCCATCACGGGTCGTTCGTGTCACGACTGCTGCAACGCGACGGGGGCCCGACGTGTTCCCGATACGCGCATCGGGTCGCACGCATCGGTCATCCGGCCCATCGGCACGGGGCCCCGGCGGTCCAGGGTCAACGCCTCGCGTCACCCGCTCGGAGCAGCAGCTCCAGCGCTCGGCGCACCGCGGCCGCACGCACGGCGGCGCGATCTCCCGTGACGGTCAACGGCTCCACCGCCGTGGGCCCCGCCCCGGCCAGGGCCACGTACACCTCGCCCGGCGGGCGGCCGTCCTGAGGGTCCGGACCGGCGACGCCCGTGGTGGCCACGCCGAGGTCCGCGCCGAGCAGCACCCGCACCCGCTCGGCCATCTCGCGAGCCACCTCCGGGTGGACCGCGCCGTGGGCGTCCAGCAGCTCACGCGGCACCCCGAGCAGATCGGCCTTCACGCCGGTCGCGTACGCGACCACCCCGCCACGCAGCACGACCGATGCGCCGGGGACGTCGACCAGCGCGTCGCACACCGCTCCGCCGGTCAAGGACTCCGCGACCGCGACCGTGAGCCGGGCCTCGGTCAGCCGGCGGACCGCGTCGGCGGCAAGGGTCACGTGTGAGCCGCCGACCGCACCGCGAGGCCGCGGCGGACGTAGTCCAGTCCCGTGATCACGGTGAGCAGGACCGCAGCGACCATCACGACCCAGGCCACCACCGTCAGCGCCTCGGGCAGGGTGCCCAACGGCATGAGGAACAGCGTGATGCCGATGGTCTGCAGCACGGTCTTCGCCTTGCCGCCCGGGGAGGCCGGGATCACGACGTATCGCAGCAGCCGGAAGCGCATCACCGTGATGCCGAGCTCGCGCACCAGGATCAGCACCGTCACCCACCACGGCAGATCGCCGAGGATCGACAGCACGACCAGCGCGGTGCCGACCAGCGCCTTGTCAGCGATCGGGTCGACCAGCTTGCCCCAGTCGGTCACCTGACCCGATCGACGGGCGAGCCAACCGTCCACCTTGTCGGTCGCAGCGGCGAAGGCGAACATGCCGGCCGCAGCCCAGCGCCAGCCGACGGCCTGCTCGCCGAGCACGAGCGCGACGATCACGAGCGGCACGAGCGCGAAGCGCGCCAGGGTGACGACGTTGGGTGCGTTCCACACCATCGGGGTCCGTGCCACGCCCCAACCCTACGGCGCGTCCGGGCCGGGCACCGCCACGGCGTGCGCAGGCGGCCGTGTGCGGACGCGCCGGCGCTGCGGGGTACTGTCTCCGCGTGAGCCGCCACGCAGGGAGCGAGCGGCGAGGACTCAGGGTGCTCGCCGTGCTGCTCGGCGCGACCCTGACGGCCGGTGCCGGCGTCGCCGCCGCAGCCGCCAACGGCTGGTGGCCCGACGGCGGAGCTCCCGTCGCCGACGCCGCCTCGGTGTCACCGACGCCGACTCCGACTCCGACGCCGACGCCCACCCCCACTCCGACGCCGCCCCCGGACGCCGTCCTGACCCTGGTCGCGGCCGGCGACGTGCTCCCGCACCAGGCGGTCGACATCGACGCCCGCACCGCGGACGGCTACGACTTCACCCCTGAGTTCTCCCCGATGGACGCGTGGATCCAGGGCGCGGACCTCGCGCTGTGCCACATGGAGGTGCCCATCGCGCCGGCAGGTGTCGCGCCCTCGGGCTACCCGCTCTTCGGCGCTCCCGCACAGATCGCGGGCGACCTCGCCGAGGCCGGGTGGGACGGCTGCTCGACCGCCTCCAACCACAGCGTCGACCGCGGTGAGAGCGGCCTCGCAACCACGCTCGACACCTTCGACGCCGTCGGTCTCGGCCACGCCGGGACCGCCCGCACCGAGGAGGAGTCGCTCACCACCCAGCTCTACCGCTTCGAGCGCGAGGGCCAGACCGTCACCATCGCGCACATCTCGACGACCTACGGCACCAACGGCATGCCGGTGCCCGCGCCGTGGAGCGTCGACATCATCGACCCGGCCGCGATCGTCGCCGAGGCGACGGCGGCTCGCGAGGCCGGCGCCGACCTGGTCGTCGTCTCCGTGCACTGCTGCGTCGAGTACGTCTCGGAGCCGACCCAGCAGCAGGTGGACGTCGCGCAGGCGCTGGCCGACTCGGGGCAGGTCGACCTGGTGATCGGCCACCACGCCCACGTGCCGCTGCCCTTCGCCCACCTCGCCGGCGGGCCGGACGGGACGGGGATGTGGGTCTCCTACGGGCTCGGGAACTACATCTCCAACCAGGGTGCGCACTGCTGCACCGCCCGCACCGACTCGGGCCTGCTGATGATCGCCACGATCCGCAAGCCGGTGGACGGTCCGGCGCGCGTCGAGAACCTGCAGTGGACCGCGGTCACGGTCGACCTCGCCGACGGGCACAAGGTCGAGCCTCTGTCGGTCCTGGCCGCGGCCGGGCAGGGCGTCGGCAGCCTCTCGGCCGCCGAGGTCCAGGCCCGGCTGGACCGCGTGACCGCCGTGGTCGGCGACTCCGCCGAGCAGACGACGACACCGCCCACGCCGTCCGGCTCCGGCCCGGAGCTCGAACGCGTCGAGACCGGCGCGGAACCGGCCGCGACCCAGACGGGCTGACGCCGGTCAGGACTCGGTCCGCGCCGGACCGAACAGCCAACCCTGCCCCAGCTGCCAGCCGCTGTCCCGCAGGAAGGTCGCCTGCTCGGAGGTCTCGACCCCCTCGGCGACGCTCATCAGGCCCATCGCGCGGGTCATCGCGCCCAGGCCGACCGACACGCGTGCCGCCGCCGGGTCCTCGGGGATGCCCGCCGTGAACGACATGTCGAGCTTGATGCCGGCCAGCGGCAGGTCCCGCAGGTACGGCAGCGGCGGCACACCGGTGCCGAACGCGTCGATGAGCACCGGCACCCCGGCCGCGTGCAGGTCGACCAGGTCACGGCGGATCCCCGGCGACGGGTCGAGGCTGGTCTCGGTGAGCTCGACGATCATCCGCCCCGTCTCCAGGCCGGCACGCGACATCGCCGTGCGGATCGCTGCGACGAGCTCCCCGTCGCCGAGCTGCTCCGCCGACACGTTGATCGACACCCACCGCCCCGCGGACCGGGTGGACACCAGGTGCGTCGCCGCGAGCCGGACGACCTCCAGCCCGAGCCGGACGGACAACCCACCCTCGCTGGCCGCCTCGAGGAACGAACCGGGCAGCAGCAGGCCACGGTCGGGATGCTGCCAGCGGACCAGCGCCTCGTGCCCGACGACCTGGCGTGTCGCGAGGTCGACGACCGGCTGGAAGTGCAGCACCAGCTGCCCCTCCTCGAGGGCTCGGCTGAGCTCGTGCTGAAGCCCGTGCCGCGAGACCTCCGGGACGTCCATGTCGGACGTGTAGACCTCGGTGCGGCCGCGCCCGGCGTTCTTCGCGCGGTACAGCGCCGCGTCGCCCGCCGCGAGCAGGCCCGTCGCGCCGGCCGGCAGCAGGTCGTCGTCGACCACGGCGACGCCGAGGCTCGCCCGCACCGGGAAGCGGCGCTGCTGGGTGCGCACCGGGTTCGCCAGGCCGCGGTGGACCGCCGTGGCGATCTCGAACGCGGCCGGGCCGGCCTGCGGGTCGCGCACGACGACGACGAACTCGTCGCCGCCGAGGCGGAAGGCCGTGCCCCGGCCCCCGCAGGACGCCCGCAGCACGCCCGCGACGTGCACCAGCACGTCGTCCCCGGCGGCATGGCCGTACCTGTCGTTGATCTCCTTGAACTCGTCGAGGTCGGTGACGATGACGGCGACCCGCCCGTCCGCGTCCGGCTCGGCGAGGGCCGCCGTGAGCTCCTCCTGCATGGCGGCGCGGTTCCCGAGGCCGGTCAGCGGGTCGTGCATGGCCCGGTGCGCGAGCATCTCCGACTGCATGCGCGCCTCGGTGGAGTCCCGCACCTGCGCCACGAACTGGTCCGGTTCGCCGCTGGGCGAGCGCACCAGGACCGCGTCGAGCACGGCCCACACGGTCTGCCCGTCGGCCCGCAGGTAGCGCTTCTCGAGGGAGAACCGCGAGCCGACCCCGGCCAGGACCTGCTGGACGTGCGCACGCTCGGCCGCGCGGTCCCCCGGGTGCGACAGCGTGGACAGATCGCGCCCCAGCAGGGAGTCCGGGGTGACCCCGAGCAGCTGGGCGAACGCCGCGTTCACCTCGACGAGCCGCCACTGCCGGTCGGTGAGCACCATGCCGATCGGGGCGTTCTCCATGGCGAGGCGGAACTGGGTCTCGGAGCGGGCCAGCGCAGCCCGGATCTCGCGCGGGCCGGTCACGTCGGCGAGCGTGGTGAGCAGCTCGTGCCCACCGCCCGCACTGGGCACGACGCGCGTGCTGGTCTGTACCCAACGCACCGAGGCCCCGGAGGCGGGCACCGCGCCCACCGTGAACGTCGCGGGGTCGCCGGGGAGCCCCCCGCCGCGCCCCGCGAACACCGAGGCCGGTGAGACCGCGAGGTTGTCCTCGCTGATCCAGGTGACCGGGATGTCGGTCACGAGCATGCCGATCAGGTCGGTTCGTGGCCGGTCGAAGACCCGCGCCGCGGCTTCGTTGAGCTCGATCACCCGACCGTCCGGCGCGTGCAGCACCACGCCGTCGCGCCCCGCCGCGAGAACACTCAGCGTCCGGCGCTCGAGCGCGTCGGCGTGCTGGACGGCCTCTGCGGTGTCCACCCTCGCGCGGCGGCGCGACCACCACAGGACGCCGGCGGCCACTGCGAGGGCGAGCGTGGCCGCGCCGAGCACGACCGCCACGGCGATCAGGAGGTCCATCGCTCCTCGTCGTCGTCCGTCTCGGCGAGCTGCTCACCGCGGAGCAGAGCGAGGGTCGCCGGCAGGTCGTCCGGCCTGACCAGCACGTCGCGTGCCTTCGAACCCTCGGACGGGCCGACCACCTCACGGGACTCGAGCAGGTCCATCAACCGGCCCGCCTTGGCGAAACCGACGCGCAGCTTGCGCTGCAGCATCGAGGTCGAGCCGAACTGCGTCGTGACGACGAGCTCAGCCGCCTGCAGCAGCAGGTCGAGGTCGTCGCCGATGTCCTCGTCCACCTGCTTCTTCGCGGCCGGCGCGATGACGTCGGGCCGGTAGGCGGGCTTCAGCTGGGTCCTGACGTGCTCGACGACGGCGTGGATCTCGCTCTCGGCGACCCACGCGCCCTGGACCCGCATCGGCTTGGCCGATCCCATCGGCAGGAACAACGCGTCGCCCTGGCCGATCAGCTTCTCCGCGCCCGGCTGGTCGAGCACGACCCGCGAGTCGGTCAGGGACGACGTCGCGAACGCGAGGCGCGAGGGCACGTTGGCCTTGATGAGCCCGGTGACGACGTCGACGCTCGGGCGCTGCGTGGCGAGCACCAGGTGGATGCCCGCGGCGCGCGCGAGCTGGGTGATCCGCTGGACCGACGCCTCGACGTCCCGCGGCGCCACCATCATCAGGTCGGCGAGCTCGTCGACCACGACGAGCAGATAGGGGTACGGCGCGATCTTGCGCTCGCTGCCCGGCAGCGGCGTGACCTTCCCGGACCGCACCCCGGCGTTGAAGTCGTCGATGTGCTTGTACCCGAACATCGCCAGGTCGTCGTAGCGCGCATCCATCTCGCGCACCACCCACTCGAGCGCCTCGGCGGCCTTCTTGGGGTTGGTGATGATGGGCGTGATCAGGTGCGGGATGCCCTCGTAGATGCTCAGCTCGACGCGCTTCGGGTCGACCAGGACCATCCGGACCTCGTCGGGCGTGGCCCGCATCAGCAGCGAGGTGATCATCGAGTTCACGAAGCTGGACTTGCCGGACCCGGTCGCACCGGCGACCAGCAGGTGCGGCATCTTCGCCAGGTTGGCGACCACGTAGCCGCCCTCGACGTCCTTGCCGACCCCGATCACCATCGGGTGCTCGCTGCGCCGCGCGGCCGACGACCGAAGCACGTCCCCGAGCGACACGGTCTCGCGGTCGGTGTTCGGGATCTCCACGCCGATCGCCGACTTGCCGGGGATCGGCGAGAGGATCCGCACGTCGGCGCTGGCGACCGCGTACGAGATGTTCCGGGTCAGCGCCGTCACCCGCTCGACCTTGACGCCCGGGCCGAGCTCGAGCTCGTACCGGGTCACCGTCGGGCCGCGGCTGAAACCGGTGACCTCGGCGTCGACGTCGAACTGCTCCAGCACCCCGGTGAGAGCCTCGACCACACGGTCGTTGCTGGCCGAGCGGACCTTGTGCGCCATGCCCTTGGCGAGGACCTCGTCGGACGGCAGCGTGTACACGACGTCGCCGTCGAACATCGGCTGCTCACCCCGCGGCACGCCCCCGGTCGGCGGCGCGGCGCGCTCGACCGGCTCGTCCTCCGTCGGGAGCACGCTCGTCGCGTCGGAGCCGGAAGCGATCACCGTCGTGGCCGGTGCGTCGTCCGAGGAGGCGTCGAGCGCGACGAGCTCGGTGACGGCCGCCCGCTCGAACGCCTCGTCGCCCGCCCTGGTCCCGTCGTCGGGGTCGTCCGGAGCGGGCCCGGTCGCGCGCGGCTTGCGTCCGAAGCGGCGCCGCTTCGGCTCGACCTGCTGCTCGGCCATCGTGGGCAGGTCGGCGAGGCTCTCCTCGTCGGCCACGGCCCGGTCGGCGCCGGTGAGCCAGCGGTACGCACCGCGCAGCCGCGGCACGATCATGTGCACCGGCGTCGCGGTGAGCACGAGCAGCCCGAAGAAGCCGAGCAGCACCAGGAGCGGCCACGCCGCCCACGCGGTGAGCAGCGACTCGAGCGGCTCGGCGATCAGGTAGCCGAGCACCCCGCCCGCGGTCTGCAGGCGTTCGACCCCGGCATCGAGGTTGGGGGCGCCGTCGACCAGGTGCGCCATGCCGCACGCCGCGAGCAGGACCGCGCCGAGCCCGATGCTCATCCGCCCGTTGGCCTGCGCCTTGTCGGGGTGGCGCATGAGCCGGACGGCCGCCGCGACCAGCACGATCGGCAGGACCACGCCGACGACGCCGAACGTGCCTGCCACCACGTCGTGGATGACGGTCCCGGCCCGTCCGGACAGGTTCCACCACTCGCGCAGCGCGACGACGATCGCGAGGCCGAGCACGGCCAGGGCCGCGCCGTCCCGACGGTGCGCCGGATCCAGGTCGCGCGCCCCCTGACCGATCCGACGCCCGGCGCCGCCGACCAGGTGCGCGGCACCCATCCAGGTGCCCTTGAGCATCCGCACCGGCAGCGACGCGGGCTTGCGGGCCTGCTGCGAGCTCGATCGAGCAGGCGTGCGCGAACCCCGTCCGGAACCGGAACGCGCGGACGACTGCTTGGACGTGGTCTGCCCGCGACCGGAGGTACGGGTCGCCATGGTCCTCACGGTACCCGGGCGTGCGCGGGGCGCCGCGGAGGCGCGACCGGGTTGTCCCGGTCCGCCCCGGCACACGCCGAGACGCGACTGGGCCGTACGGGTGACACGGGTCACGCCGAGTCACGGTCCTCGATGACCGGTGGGCCGGCCCGGACCGGCGGCGCCCGGCCGGCGAATCCGCCACGGTGTGCACCGAGGCGGAGGACGATGAGATGGTCCGACAGCTCAGACCTGGAGGCGACGATGACTGTCACGGTCTCGGTCGACAACTTCGTCCGCGCGGAGACGGCGCGGATGCTCGACGCGACAGCGCAGCGGGCCGGTGGCGTGAACCGGTGGTGGCACCTGAGAGGTCCCGTCCCGCTCGACGCCCAGACCGTGATCCGGATGAATCGCGACACGCTGTACAGCTCCGCGGTGCTCGACCTCCGGGAGGGCGCGGAGCTCACCATCCCGGACCCCGGTGACCGCTACCTGTCGGTCATGGTGATCAACGAGGACCACTACATCAACCGCCTGCTGCGCGACCCCGGTACGCACCGGCTGACCGTCGAGGAGTACGACACCGAGTTCGTCGCGGTCGCTGCGCGGATCTTCGCCGACCCGGACGACCCGGCCGACGTGTCGGCCGTGAACCGGCTGCAGGACGGACTGCGGATCGACGCCGGGGCGGCCGGGCCCTACACGCACCCCGACTACGACCCCGCCAGTCTCGACGCGACGCGCGAGCTGCTGCTCCGGCTCGGCGCGGGCGTGCCCGACTCGCGACGGACGTTCGGCTCCGCCGGCGAGGTCGACCCGGTGCGCCACCTGACCGGGACCGCGATCGGCTGGGGCGGCCTGCCCGAGTCGGAGGCCTACTACGCCATCGAGACCGCCCCACGCCCGGTGGGGCACCGGCGGATCGAGTTCCGCGACGTCCCCGTCGACGCCTTCTGGTCGTTCTCGGTGTACGACCGGGACGGCTACTTCGCGGCGAACCCGGCCGACCGGTACAGCTTCAACAGCGTCACCGCCGCCGCCGACGACGACGGCGCGGTCGTCATCGACCTCGACACCGAGGACCGCGGCTACCGCAACCACCTGTACGTCATGGACGGCTGGAACTACGCCATCCGCTTCTACCGCCCGCGCGCCGAGATCCTCGACGGACGCTGGACGCCGCCCGTGCCGGTGCCCGCCGACTGAGCCTCAGGCCTCGACGACCACCGGGATGATCATCGGCCGGCGACGAAGGCGGTTGGACGCGAAGCGCCCCACGACCCGGCGCATCACCTGCTGCAGCTGGTGCGGGTCGAAGGCGCCGCCCTCGGCCGCGTCCTCGAGCGCCCGGACCACGTCGGGGAGGATCGCCTCGAAGACCTCGTCCTCCTCGGCCACGCCGCGGGCGTGCACCTGCGGCCCGGCGATCACCTTGCCGGTCGCGGAGTCCATCACCACGAAGACCGAGATGAAACCCTCCTCGCCGAGGATCCGGCGGTCCTTCAGCTCGACGTCGGTGAGCTCACCGACGCTCGCGCCGTCCACGTACACGTAGCCGCACGGCACCGCACCGACGACCTTCGCGACGTGGTCGCGCAGGTCCACGACCACGCCGTCCTCGGCGAGCAGCACCCGCTCGGCCGGGATGCCCGTGCGCCGGGCGACCGCGCCGTTCGCCACCAGGTGCCGCACCTCGCCGTGCACCGGCAGGACGTTCGCGGGCCGCAGGATGTTGTAGCAGTAGGTCAGCTCGCCGGCGGCCGCGTGGCCCGAGACGTGCACCCGGGCGTTGCCCTGGTGGATCACGGTCGCCCCGAGCCGCATCAGCCCGTTGACCACGCGGAACACCGCGTACTCGTTGCCGGGGATCAGCGACGACGCGAGCACGACGGTGTCGCCGGCGCCGATCTTCACGGGGTGGTCCCCGCCGGCCATCCGGGCCAGGGCCGCCATCGGCTCGCCCTGGGAGCCGGTGGACATCAGCACCACCTGGTGCGGCGGGAGGGCGTCGATCTCGCGCGCGTCGACGAGCATGCCGTCGGGCACCGAGAGGTAGCCGAGCTCGGCGGCGATCCCCATGTTGCGGACCATCGACCGGCCGACGAACGCGACCTTGCGACCGTGCGCGTGCGCAGCGTCGAGCACCTGCTGGACGCGGTGCACGTGCGAGGCGAACGACGCGACGATGATCCGCTGGTCGGCCTGGGCGAACAGCGAGTCCAGCACCGGGCCGATCTCCCGCTCCGGCGTGACGAAGCCCGGGACCTCGGCGTTCGTGGAGTCGACCATGAACAGGTCGACGCCTTCCTCGCCCAGCCGCGCGAACGCGCGCAGGTCGGTGATCCGGCCGTCCAGCGGGAGCTGGTCCATCTTGAAGTCGCCGGTGTGCAGCACCGTCCCGGCCGTGGTGCGCACGAACACCGCGAGGGCGTCCGGGATCGAGTGGGTGACCGAGACGAACTCGCACTCGAACGCCCCGAACCGCTCGACCTGGCCCTCACGCACCGCGAGCGTCAGCGGCGTGATCCGGTGCTCCTTGAGCTTCGCCTCGACGAACGCCAGAGTCAGCTGCGAACCGATCACGGGGATGTCCGGGCGCAGGCGGAGCAGGTAGGGCACCGCGCCGATGTGGTCCTCGTGGCCGTGCGTGAGGATGAGCGCCTCGACGTCGTCCAGGCGATCCGCGATGTAGTCGAAGTCGGGCAGGATCAGGTCGACGCCGGGCTGGTGGTCCTCCGGGAACAGCACACCGCAGTCGATGATCAGCAGACGGCCGTCGAGCTCGAGGACCGCCATGTTGCGGCCGATCTCGCCGAGCCCACCGAGCGGGACGATGCGCAACGTGCCCGGCTCCAGCGTGGGAGGTCCGCCGAGCTCGGGGTGCGGGTGGGACATACGACTCCTTCGGGCGGAGATCGGCCCGGGCGGGCCTCGGAGATGTGGGGCTGGTGAGGCTCAGGCCTCCAGCAGGCCCGCGGCGACCATCGCGGACCGCACCTCGGCGACCTCGTCGGCGTCCGCCTCGACCTGCGGCAGGCGCATCGCAGCGCTGGGCAGCAGTCCGGTCAGGTGCAGGGCCAGCTTGGAGCGCAGCGCGCCGTTGCCGCTGCCGGCGATGATGTCGACCACGGGCAGGATCGCGACGAACTGCTCGCGCGCCGCGTCGTGGTCGCCGGCGTCCCAGGCGCGGAAGACCGCGGCGAGCTCGTCGCCCACGAGGTGCGCGGCCATGCTCACCAGGCCGGCAGCACCGACCGACAGCAGCGGCAGCAGCATCCCGTCGTCGCCGGAGTACCAGGCCAGGCCGGTGCGTGCGATGCCACGCATCGCCGCCTGCGGGTCGCCCGTGGCGTCCTTGATCGCGACGATCCTGGGGTGCGCCGCGAGCCGGTCCAGGGTGTGCGGCGCGTAGCGCACGACGGTGCGGCCGGGAACGTCGTAGAGCATCACCGGCAGGGGCGTCGCGTCGGCGACCGCGACGGTGTGCCGGTAGACGCCCTCCTGAGAGGGACGTGAGTAGTAGGGCGTGACGACCAGCAGGCCGTGCGCGCCGGCGTCGAAGGCCTGCTCGGCCATCCGCACGGCGTGCGCGGTGTCGTTCGACCCGGCGCCGGCGATGACCCAGGCCCGGTCCCCGACCGCCTCGACGACGGCCGCGACCAGCTCGGCCTTCTCCGGTGCGTGCGTGGTCGGGGCCTCGCCCGTGGTGCCGTTGAGCACGAGGCCGTCGTGCCCGTGGTCCACGAGGTGCCGTGCGAGCGCGACCCCGGCGTCGATGTCGACGTCGCCGTCCGGGGTCATCGGGGTGACCATCGCCGTGAGCAGCGCGCCGAACGGGCGCTGCGGGCTGGACGTCCGGGTGACCATGCGCGACAACCTACTCCCCGGCAGGCGTCGGGCCCGAGGCCGTCCGCGAGAGCGTGACGAACCGGTACCGCAGGCCCGAGGTGGAGCTCAGCCACCCCTCCTCCGGGTCGCGCGCGACGGTGTGCCAGCCGCCCCGACGTCCGGCGAGGTCCGGGGCACGGGTGCCGGTCCCGACGGTGACCTCCACCTCGGTGAGCTCGGCGCGGTCGGCATGCGGCTCGAACGCCGCGTACACCTGGCCGCCGCCGACGACCCACACCGGCCGGCCCGCGTCCGCCACGAGCTCGAGGGCCTGCGCCGGACCGGGCACCACGACCGCGCCGGGCAGCCGCAGCCCGGGTGCGCGGGAGAGCACGACGCTCACCCGGCCCGGCAGCGGCCGGAACCGCGCGGGCAACGACTCCCAGGTCGTGCGACCCATCAGCACGACGCACCGGTCGGTGACCTGGCGGAAGTGGGCCAGGTCCTCGGGCAGGTGCCAGGGCAGGTCCCCGTCGACCCCGATCACACCGTCGGTCGACTGCGCCCACACCAGACCGAGCCCGGGCACCGTGGCGTGCTGACCGCGCGGCGCAGGCCGGGCGTCGTCGGGGCCGGTCACGAGGGTGCCGTCGCCGCCGTTCACACGGCGACCGGCGCGGCGATCGCCGGGTGGTGCCGGTAGTCGACGATCTCGACGTCCGCCCAGGTGTAGGCGTCGATCGCCGGCGCCTTGCGCAGGGTCAGCGTCGGCGCCGGGTAGGGCTCCCGGGACAGCTGTTCGCGCACCTGCTCGACGTGGTTGTCGTAGACGTGGCAGTCGCCACCGGTCCAGATGAACTCCCCCACGTCGAGCCCGACCTGCTGGGCGACCATGTGGGTGAGCAGCGCGTAGGAGGCGATGTTGAACGGCACACCGAGGAAGAGGTCGGCCGAGCGCTGGTAGAGCTGGCAGGAGAGCCGTCCGTCGGCGACGTAGAACTGGAAGAACGCGTGGCAGGGGGCGAGCGCCATCGTCGGGATGTCCGCGACGTTCCACGCCGAGACGATCATCCGACGCGAGTCGGGATCGGCCCGCAACGTGTCGAGCACCTGCTGGACCTGGTCGATGTGCCGACCGTCCGGGGCCGGCCAGGACCGCCACTGGAAGCCGTAGATCGGACCGAGGTCGCCGTCCTCGGCGGCCCACTCGTCCCAGATGTGCACACCCTTGTCCTGCAGCGGCCGGGCGTTGCGCTCACCGCGCAGGAACCAGAACAGCTCCTCGGCGACACCCCGCATGAACACCCGCTTGGTGGTGACGAGCGGGAACCCGCCCTGCAGGTCGAACCGCATCTGGTGACCGAACACCGAGCGTGTCCCGGTCCCCGTGCGGTCCGACTTCGGTGTGCCGTGCTCCATCACGTGGCGCAGCAGATCCTCGTACGGGGTGGGGATCGTCATGCGCCCGATGCTAGACCGCGCTGCGCTGCCAGGCGGCGCAGCGAATACTGACGACCATGACCGACGTCGCTCCCCTGCCTGCGTCCCTGCCCGGCGACCTGCCCACCGACCTGCTGATCGGCGGGCGGTGGCGGCCGGGCGGGGACGGCGGCCGGTTCGCCGTGCACGACCCCGCCACGGGCGCGGTGCTCACCGAGGTCGCCGACGCGACGCCGGCCGACGGCCTCGACGCGCTCGCCGCCGCCCACGAGGCGTGGCCCGCCTGGCAGGCGACCCCACCCCGGGTGCGCAGCGAGGTGCTCCGGGAGGTGTGGGAGCGGGTCATGGCGCGCGCCGACGAGTTCGCGGCGTGCATCACGGCCGAGGGCGGCAAGCCGCTCGCCGAGGCACGCGCGGAGACCGCCTACGGCGCCGAGTTCGTGCGGTGGTTCTCCGAGCAGGCGGTCCGGATCACCGGCACCGTGCGCACCGCGCCGTCCGGCGCGAACCGGCAGCTCGTGATGCGCCGCGGCGTCGGGCCGGCGCTGCTCATCACGCCCTGGAACTTCCCGCTGGCGATGGCGACCCGGAAGGCGGCACCCGCGCTCGCGGCCGGCTGCCCGGTCGTCATCAAGCCGGCCGCGTACACCCCGCTGACCACGCTGCTGTTCGCCGACGTGGTCCGGGAGGTGCTGGCCGAGCGTGACCTGCCGCCCGGGGTGATCAACGTGGTGCCGACCACGCGCGCCGCCGCCCTCACCGACCCGCTGCTGCGCGACCCGCGGCTGCGGAAGCTGTCCTTCACCGGGTCGACCGAGGTGGGCCGCGTGCTGCTGCGCGGCGCCGCGCACAACGTCCTGCGGACCTCGATGGAGCTCGGCGGCAACGCGCCGTTCCTGGTGTTCGACGACGCCGACCTGGACGCAGCGGTCGAGGGCGCGATGGTCGCCAAGATGCGCAACGCCGGGCAGACCTGCGTCGCCGCCAATCGCTTCCTCGTGCACGAGGACGTCGCCGAGGCGTTCGCCGCGAAGCTCTCGGCGGCGTTCGGCGGGCTCGTGGTCGGCCCGGGCTCGCACGAGGGAACCACGGTGGGACCGCTCATCCGGCCCTCGGCGGTCTCGTTCGTCGAGGAGCTGGTCGGCGACGCGGTGTCGCGTGGCGCGTCGGTGGTGACCGGCGGCGACCGGCCCGACCTCGCGGGCTACTTCTACAACCCGACCGTGCTGCTGCGGGTCCGCCCCGAGGCGCGCGTGGTCACCGAGGAGATCTTCGGGCCGGTCGCACCGATCGTGACGTTCCGGGACGAGGACGAGGCGATCGCCCTCGCGAACGGCACGCCGTTCGGCCTGGTCGCCTACGCGTACACGCGTGACCTGGACCGCGCCTTCCGGCTCGCGGAGCGGATCGAGGCAGGCATGCTCGGGATCAACCGCGGCCTGGTGTCCGACCCGTCGGCACCGTTCGGCGGGGTGAAGTCCTCGGGCCTGGGCCGCGAGGGCGGCGAGCAGGGCATCGAGGAGTACCTCGAGACGATCTACGTCGCGATCTGACGAGCGTCGGGGGTGGCCACCGGTCGTCAGGTGGCTGTCCCACCCGGGACGCGGCCCCACTAGCCTTCCTGGGTGCCCGCCTCCCCGCCGCCCCCGGACGCGCTCGAGGCAGCCCAGCCGCACGACCCGGCAGCCGAACGTCGCCGCGCGATCCGGCAGGCCACGTCGGTCGCGATCGCCACCGGGCTGTACGGGCTCTCGTTCGGCGCCCTGTCGGTCGCGGCCGGGCTCTCGGTGCTGCAGACCCAGGCACTGAGCCTGCTGATGTTCACCGGTGGCTCGCAGTTCGCGTTCGTCGGCGTGATCGGGGCCGGCGGCGGGGGCGTCGCGGCGGCCGCGACCGCGACGCTGCTCGGCGCCAGGAACGCCCTCTACGGCGCGGTCATGGCTCCGCTGCTCGACCTGCGCGGGGCACGCCGGCTGCTCGCCGCACACGTGACGATCGACGAGTCCACCGCGGTGGCGACGGCGCAGCGGGACCTCACCGCGAGCCGGGTCGGGTTCTGGTGGGCCGGGCTCGGGGTGCTCGTGCTGTGGAACGTGTTCACGCTCGCCGGCGCGCTGCTCGGCAACGCGCTCGGCGACCCGGGACGCTGGGGGCTGGACGCCGCAGCGGCGGCGGCCTTCCTCGGCCTGCTGTGGCCGCGCCTCGCGGCGCGCAGCGCACAGCTCGTCGCGGCCGGAGCGGTGGTCGTCGCCCTGGTCCTCACGCCCGTGGCACCGGCCGGGGTGCCGGTGCTCGCCGCGGCCGTGGTCGCGGTCGTCATCGGCTGGCGGTCCCCGCCCGGCCCGTCCGCGGTCCCGGGCGTGCCGGGGACCGAGGACGTGAACGGCTCGGACGAGGTCGACGGCTCGGACGAGACGGGCGGTCGCGAGGGAACTGCGAGGAGGTCCGGATGAGCCCGATCGCGACCTGGGCCGCCGTGCTCGCCGGAGCCCTCGCGTGCTACCTCACCAAGTTGCTCGGCCATCGCGTCCCCGCGCACTGGCTCGCCCAGCCGCGGGTCTCCCGGATCTCGGCGCTGGTGACGGTCGCGCTCCTCGCGGCACTCGTCGGCGTGCAGACGTTCACCGCGGGCGGCGTGCTCGTGCTCGACGCACGGGTCGTCGCGGTCGCCGTGGCCGCGGTCGCGCTGGCCCTGCGCGCGCCGTTCATCGTCGTGGTGGTCCTGGCCGCCGCGGTCGCCGCGGCGCTCCGGGCGCTCGGGCTCGGCTGACGGCCCGCGCGGGCGCCTCGACCGCGTGACCTAGCCTGGTGCGATGCCCCTCCTGCGAGACAGCTCCGACCCGACGGCCGACTCCTCGGTCCGGCCCGCCGTGCCCGACGACGCGGTCGCCATCGCCGGGACCCAGCTGCGCGCATGGCGCACCGAGCATGCCGAGGTGCTCGGGCAGGAGGTGCTCGACCTGATCGACGCGCACGCCGTGCGCGAGCGCTGGTCGGAGGCGATCTCCCAGGCGCCGTCCCCGGCGCACCACGTCCTGGTGGCCTGCGCCGGACCTCGCGTCGTCGGCGTGGCCGCCGTCGTCCCGACCGACCTGGGCGACGACGGCGTAGGGGTCGAGGTCGCCGCGCTCGAGGTCGACCCCGACCACCGACGAGCCGGCCACGGCTCGAGGTTGCTCGCCGCGAGCGTGGACCTGGGGCGCGCGGACGGCGCCGTCCTGGTGAGCACCTGGGTCCTGGAGGGCGACGAGGTGCGCGAGCGTTTCCTCGCCGGCGCGGGCCTCGGCCCCGACGGAGCCCAGCGGGTCCTCGCGGCACGGCCCGGACGCGAGGTCGTCGAACGGCGCTGGGTCGCGCTCCTGTAGCGAGCGCGGACCCGTGACACCTGTCACGGCGAGGTCGTGATGCCTGGACCAGGGCACGGACCGTCCCGAGCAGCACGCTTGGCCCATGAGCATCCAGACCACTGTGAGCACGCCGGCCGACCCCCGGCACTGCGCCCCGCCGTCGGCCGTGCGCCTGAGCGCGGTCACCAAGGACTTCGGTGACGTCCACGCCGTGCGCGGCATCGACCTCGACATCTCCCCCGGCGAGGTCGTCGCCGTCCTGGGGCCCAACGGTGCCGGCAAGACGACCACGATCGACATGGTGCTCGGTCTGACCCAGCCGACCTCCGGCCACGTCGAGGTGCACGGGATGGGACCGCGCGAAGCGGTCTCGCACGGCCTCGTCGCCGCCGTGATGCAGACCGGCGGTCTGCTCAAGGACCTCAGCGTGCGCGAGACCCTGCAGTACACCGCGAGCCTGTTCGCTCGCACCACGACCGTCGACGAGGTGCTCGCCGTGGCCGGGATCACCGAGATCGCCGATCGCAAGGTCGCCAAGTGCTCCGGCGGCGAGCAGCAGCGGCTCCGCTTCGCGATGGCGTTGCTGCCCGACCCCGCACTGCTGCTCCTCGACGAGCCGACCACCGGGATGGACGTCGAGGGACGACGGGCGTTCTGGGCGGCCATCCGACGCGACGCGCAGCGCGGCCGCACCGTGATCTTCGCGACCCACTACCTGGAGGAGGCCGACCAGTACGCCGACCGGATCGTGCTGGTCTCGCGTGGCCGTGTCGTCGCCGACGGGACGGGCGCGGAGGTCAAGGCGCTCGCGTCCGGTCGCGTCGTGCGGGCGTCCTTGCCCGAGCCCGACCCGGCCCGTCTACGGGGGCTGCCCGGGGTGGACGCCGTCGAGCTGCGCGGGGACCAGGTCCTGGTGCACACCACGGACTCCGACGCGGTCGCCCGGTACCTGCTCTGCGAGACCGGTGCGCACGACCTCGAGATCACGTCGCAGGGTCTCGAGGACGCCTTCCTCAACCTCACCGGGGCCCAGGACCAGACCGAAGGAGCCCAGCGATGACCACGGCCACCCTCGCCTCCGCCGACGAGCTGCTCACCGACCGGCGCGTGCCGCCGCTCGGCGGGTTCAACCTCACGATGCTCGGGATCGAGCTGCGGCGGATCCTGCGCAACCGGCGGACCTTGATCTTCACCCTGATCTTCCCGGCGACGATGTTCCTCGCCTTCGGTACCGGGACCGGCACCGCCGAGCGGATCGGCGACGGCAACGTCTCCGCGTACGTCATGGTGTCGATGGGGCTGTACGCCGCTGCGCTCACCGCTGCGGCCTCCGGCGCGATGGTGGCCGTCGAGCGCTCGCTCGGCTGGTCCCGCCAGCTGCGCCTGACCCCGCTCAACCCCGTCGCGTACGTGAGCACCAAGGCGATCGTCGCGCTCGTGTCGGGCGCGATGGCCATCGCCATGGTCAACCTCACGGGCGCCGTCCAGGGCCTGCCTCAGATGCCTGCCAGCACCTGGTTGGCCTGTGGCGTCGTGACCCTCGTGTGCACGCTGACGTTCGCCGCGCTCGGCGTCTTCATCGGCTACCTGGTGCCGAGCGAGAACGTCATGCAGATCCTCGGCCCGGGACTCGCGGTGCTGTCCTTCCTGGGCGGCGTGTTCATCCCGCTCGAGCACGGCAGCGGTATCTGGCACGTCGCGGTGTGGACGCCGATGTACGGCGTGGCCGAGGTCGCCCGGGCCCCTCTGACCGGCGAGCTCACCTGGTACGCGGTGGCGAACGCCGTCGTGTGGTTCGTGCTGTTCGTCGCGGGTGCGGCCTGGCGCATGGCCCGGGACACCGCACGTGTCTGACAGCCCTCGCACCCCGGCGCGCGGACTAGCGTGACCGGCATGCCCGACCCGCAGCCCGGGGCCGGCCCCGCCCCGCGCGGGCCCGGGGCGGGGCGGGCGCCCCGCGCCGCGGGGCGCG
>NZ_JAOVZU010000011.1:70825-117340 GCF_025717005.1 Actinotalea endophytica | reverse complement strand
CCCCCCCCCCCCCCCCCCCCCCCCCCGCCCCCCCCCCCCCCCGGCCCGCCCCCCCCCCCCCCCGCCCGAACCGGCTGTGCCCTGGGCCGTCGCACCCCCGTGGGCCGCGCGCCGGCCCGCCTTCGCGCGGTTCGGCGTGCTGTGGCTCCTGCTGTGGACGGTGTTCCTCGGCGAGCCGCTCGCGGCGGCCTGGGACCGGCGGGACACCGCCCAGGGCCTCGCCGGGTTCGTGGTGACCCTCGCTTTCGGTGCCTGGTACATCGGGTACTTCATCCTGCTGCGTCGCAGGCGGCTCGCCGGCGGCTGGTTCGTGCCGCGACCCGCGGTCGCCGTGGTCGGTGTGAGCGTTGCGCTCGCGCTCGCGGTGCTCGGCTGCCTCCTCCTCGGCCAGGTCGCGGACACCACCGCCGTGTACGTCGGCGTGATGCTCGTCATGACGCTGCCGGGTCGTCGGGCGCTGGCGTTCGGCGCCGTGAACGCCGCGCTCTGGTACGCGACCGGCTTCGTCGTGCCCGGCTGGCAGCCGGACAACGGTCTGCTGCTCGGCACGCTGGCCGCGATGCTCGCGGCCTTCGGCTTCCGTCAGATGGCCATCGGCAACGCCCGCCTCCGCGCCGCGCAGGAGGAGAACCAGCGCCTCGCGATCGCCGAGGAGCGCAACCGCTTCGCACGCGACCTGCACGACATCCTCGGCCACTCGCTCACAGTGATCACGGTCAAGGCGGAGCTGGCGGGCCGGCTGATCGACGTGGACCCGGAACGCGCCAGGGCCGAGGTGCTCGAGCTCGAGCGGCTGTCCCGCGACGCGCTGGCCGACGTCCGGCGTGCCGTCGCCGGCTACCGGGAGCTGACCCTGCCCGGCGAGCTCGCCCGAGCCCGCGCGGCCCTCGATGCCGCCGAGATCACCGCCGACCTGCCCAACTCGACGGACACCGTCGAGAGCGACCTGCGCGAGCTCTTCGCCTGGACCGTGCGCGAAGGAGTCACCAATGTGATCCGGCACTCCGGCGCCGGCCGCTGCGAGGTGCGACTCGGCCCGACGTCCGCGGAGGTCCTCGACGACGGCCACGGACCAGTCGGCCCCGACGACCTCGGCCACGGCCTGCTCGGCCTGCGCGAGCGCGCGGCCGCGGCCGGTGCGGAGGTCGTCACGTCGCCGGTCGCGCCACGCGGCTTCTCACTCCTGGTCACCGTCCCGGCGCCGGACCGCGGAGCCGCGCGATGACGATCCGGCTGCTGCTGGCGGACGACCAGGCACTCGTCCGTGGAGCCCTCGCCGCGCTGCTCGGCCTCGAGCCCGACCTCGAGGTCGTGGCCGAGGTCGGCAGTGGCGACGAGGTGGTCGAGGCCGCCCTGACGCATCGACCCGACGTCTGCCTGCTCGACGTCGAGATGCCGGGGCTCGACGGCCTCGGTGCCGCCGCCGCCCTGCGCGATCGCGTGCCCACGACCAAGGTGCTCATGGTCACGACGTTCGGGCGGCCGGGCTACCTGCGGCGCGCTCTGCAGGCCGGCGCCGCGGGGTTCGTGGTCAAGGACACCCCGGCCGCCCGCCTGGCGGACGCGGTCCGGCGTGTGCACCAGGGGCTCCGGGTGGTCGACCCGGCCCTGGCCACCGACTCGCTGCTGGCCGGCGAGTCGCCGCTCACACCCCGCGAGACCGACGTGCTGCGCGCCGCCCGGGACGGGGCGTCGGTCGCGACCATCGCCAGGCGGCTCGTGCTGTCCGAAGGCACGGTGCGCAACCACCTGTCGTCGGCGATCGGCAAGACAGCGGCCGGCAACCGTGCGGAGGCCGTGCTCACCGCCGAGCAGAACGGCTGGCTGTGAGCGGTTCCCGCGGTCAGGCGGTACGGGTCGAGCGGTGCAGACGCGCTGCGGTGCGCAGCGCCTCGCGGGCGCGGCGCCGGTCGCGGGCCGCGTCGTAGGCGAAGCCGAGGCGGAACCACGCACCCCAGTCCTCCGGGGCCGCCTCGACCGCAGCCCGAGACACCTCGAACTGCTCGTCGGCGGCCGAGCGGTCGATCCGGCCGCCCGCCGTGCGGGGCAGGGTGTCGGCGTCCAGGCCGCCGGTCGCGGCGAGCTCGTCGGCCATCTGCTGCACCTCGTGGGCGAGCCACCACTCGCGGCCCAGCAGCGCGATCCCGAGCACCGGGAGCGCCAGCACCGCCACGCCCAGCAGCACGCCGATCAGGTCACCGGACCCGAGCAGTGCGACGCCGCGGCCGAACGCCACGACGAGGTAGATGAGCAGCAGGGCGGTGACCACCACCGCAGCGACCAGGCCACGCTTCACGCCGTCGTCCTCACAGGTCCAGATAGCTCTCGAGCCCGACCGTCAGGCCGGGGCGGGACGCCACGGTACGCACCGCATGCACCACACCCGGCATGAACGAGACGCGGTCGAGCGAGTCGTGTCGGATGGTGAACAGCTCCCCTGCGTTGCCGAACAGGATCTCCTCGTGCGCGACGAGGCCTCGCAGCCGGACCGCGTGCACGCGCACGCCGTCGACGTCGGCGCCGCGCGCGCCGTCCAGCGCCGCCGCGGTCGCATCCGGCATGCCCGGCATGCCGGCAGCAGCGCGAGCTGCCGCGATGCCCGCCGCGGTGTGCCGGGCAGTCCCGCTCGGGGCGTCGACCTTGTCCGGGTGGTGCAGCTCGACGACCTCCGCCGACTCGAACCACGGCGCGGCCTTGGCCGCGAACGCCATCGCGAGCACGGCCCCGATCGCGAAGTTGGGTGCGACGAGCACGCCGAGCCCGGGGTACGCGGCCGCGTGCTCACGCACCCGACCCAGCGAGCCCTCGTCCCAGCCGGTGGTGCCCACCACCGCATGCACCCCCGCGTCGAGCAGGGCGTGCACGTTCGCCTCGGTCGCCGACGGCACGGTGAAGTCCACGGCCACGTCGGCCACACCCGCGAGCGACGCGACGTCGTCGCCGACGTCGAGACGGGCGACGAGCCGGAGGGCCTCGGCCTCCTCGACGGCGGCGCACACCGTGCGCCCCATCCGCCCGGCCGCGCCGAGCACCGCCACACGGGTCACGGGCGACGAGGTCACGGGCGGCACCCTACGCCCCGCCACCGAACGGCCCCACCCGCACGATGGAACGGGGACGGGACGCGAGCTCGGCGGCGAGCTTCTGGACGTCGTCGGCCGTCACCGCACGGATCCGCTCGAGGGCCTCGGAGAGGCTGACGAGCTCGCCCTGGACCAGCTCGGCCTTGCCGAGCCGGTTCATCCGCGAGCCGGTGTCCTCCATACCGAGGACGAGTCCGCCGGACAGCTGGCCGATGCTTCGCTCGAGCTCCGCCGTCGTGATCGACTCGTCGGCGAGGCGCTCCCACTCGGCGACCATGAGCTGCTCGACCTGGTCGACCTTGTCCGGGGCACAGCCCGCGTACAGGCCGAAGAGGCCGGTGTCGGCATGGCTCGAGGAGAACGAGTAGACCGCGTAGGCCAGTCCCCGGCGCTCCCGGATCTCCTGGAACAGTCGCGACGACATCCCGCCGCCCAGCACGGCACCGAGCACCGACATCACGTAGCGACGGTCGTCGGTCGCGGTGAGACCCACGCCACCGACGATGACGTTGGCCTGCTCGGTCGCGCGCCGGACCACGACCTCGGTGCCCGCGTCGGGCACCCACGCGGACCCGGCGACCCGGCGGGCCACGGGTGCCGTGCTGTCGTCGAGCGGCCAGCCGCCGTCCTGCAGCACCGTGGTGACGCTCGCGCAGAGCGCGTCGTGGTCCACCCCGCCGGCCGCCGTGACCACCAGGCCCGCAGGCCCGTAGTGCTCGCGGTAGTGCTCCCAGACCGCGTCGCGCGGTACCGCCCGGATGGTGCCGGGCGTGCCGCCGATCGGGCGTCCCAGCGGGTGGTCACCCAGCACGGCCGCGGCGAACTGCTCGTGCGCGACGTCGCTCGGGTCGTCGTCGTTCATGGCGAGCTCTTCGAGGATCACCCCGCGCTCGACCTCGAGCTCGTCGGGGTCGAGGCGCGCCGAGGTGACCATGTCGCCGATCACGTCGACGGCCATCGGCAGGTCGGCGTCGAGCACCCGCGCGTAGTAGCAGGTGCTCTCCTTGCCGGTCGCCGCGTTGGCCTCACCACCCACGGCGTCGAACGCCTCGGCGATGTCCATCGCGGTGCGCCGAGCCGTGCCCTTGAACAGCAGGTGCTCGAGGAAGTGGGTCGCGCCGTGATGCCCGTCGCGCTCGTCGCGCGAGCCGACCCCGACCCAGGCACCGATCGTCGCCGAGCGAAGGCCCGGCATCGACTCGGTGAGGACCCGGACACCGCCGGGCAGGACGGAGCGGCGCACCAGGGCGCCGCCGTCCTGCCCGGCGGTCAGCTCGTGACCGGGCTCCAGCGGGAGAGCGAGCGGCACCTCAGGCCTGGACGCCCTCGGTCTCGGCCGGCGCGTCGGCCGGCTTCGCGCCGTCCTCCTCGACGACCGCGTGCAGCGAGAGCTTGCCGCGCGGGTCGATCTCGCCGATCTCGACCTGGACCTTCTGACCGACCGCCAGGACGTCCTCGACGTTCTCCACCCGCTTGCCGCCGACCAGCTTGCGGATCTGCGAGATGTGCAGCAGACCGTCCTTGCCGGGGGTGAGCGAGATGAACGCGCCGAACGACGTCGTCTTCACCACGGTGCCGACGAAGCGCTCGCCGACCTCGGGCATGTGCGGGTTCGCGATCGCGTTGATCTGAGCCCGCGCGGCCTCGGCCGACGGACCGTCGGTCGCGCCGATGTAGACCGTGCCGTCGTCCTCGATGGTGATGTCGGCGCCGGTCTCCTCCTGGATCTGGTTGATCATCTTGCCCTTCGGGCCGATGACCTCACCGATCTTGTCGACCGGGACCTTGACCGTGATGACGCGCGGCGCGGTCGGGGACATCTCGTCCGGACCGTCGATCGCCTCGTTCATCACGTCGAGGATGTGCAGCCGCGCCTCGCGGGCCTGGGTCAGCGCACCGGCCAGGACCTCGGCGGGGATGCCGTCGAGCTTGGTGTCCAGCTGGATCGCGGTGACGAACTCGCGCGTGCCGGCGACCTTGAAGTCCATGTCGCCGAACGCGTCCTCGGCGCCGAGGATGTCGGTCAGGGCGGCGTACCGCGGCTGCCCGTCGACGACGTCGGACACCAGGCCCATCGCGATGCCGGCGACCGGGGCGCGCAGCGGCACACCGGCGTTCAGCATCGACAGGGTCGAGGCGCACACCGAGCCCATCGAGGTCGAGCCGTTGGAGCCGAGGGCCTCGGAGACCTGGCGGATCGCGTAGGGGAACTCCTCGCGGCTCGGCAGGACCGGCACCAGCGCCCGCTCGGCCAGCGCGCCGTGACCGATCTCGCGGCGCTTGGGCGAACCCACCCGGCCGGTCTCACCGGTCGAGTAGGGCGGGAAGTTGTAGTTGTGCATGTAGCGCTTGCGGGTCTCCGGCGACAGCGTGTCCAGCTGCTGCTCCATGCGGAGCATGTTCAGCGTGGTGACACCCAGGATCTGGGTCTCGCCGCGCTCGAACAGCGCCGAGCCGTGCACCCGCGGGAGCACCTCGACCTCGGCCGAGAGCGTCCGGATGTCGCGCAGGCCACGGCCGTCGATCCGGAAGCCGTCGGTGAGGATCCGGCGACGGATGACCTTCTTCTGCACGGCCCGGTAGGCGGCCGACAGCTCCTTCTCGCGGCCCTCGAACTGGCCCGCGAGCTGCTCGACGATCTGCGCCTTGAGCTCGTCCAGGCGGTTCTCGCGGTCCTGCTTGTCGGCGATGGACAGCGCCTCGCCCAGCGGGCCCTCGGCAGCGGCCTCGACCGCGGCGTACGAGTCCTCCTGGTAGTCCGGGAAGGTCGGGAACTCGCGGGTCTCCTTGGCGGCCTTGCCGGCCAGCTCGATCTGCGCCTCGCACAGCGCGCGGATGAACGGCTTGGCGGCCTCCAGCCCCTCGGCGACCTTGTCCTCCGACGGCGCCACGGCGCCCTCGTGCTTGATCAGGTTCCAGGCGCCCTCGGGGGCCTCGGCCTCGATCATCGCGATCGCGACGTCGTCACCGACGATGCGACCGGCGACCACCATGTCGAAGGTGGCACGCTCACGCTCGGAGTAGCGCGGGAACGCGACCCACTGGCCGTCGATCAGCGCGATGCGGGTGGCACCGACCGGGCCGGAGAACGGCAGGCCGGACAGCTGGGTGGACATCGACGCGGCGTTGATCGCGACCACGTCGTACGCGTCGTCCGGGTGCAGCGCCATGACGGTGATGACGACCTGGACCTCGTTGCGCAGGCCCTTGACGAACAGCGGGCGCAGCGGGCGGTCGATCAGGCGGCAGGCCAGGATCGCCTCGGTGGACGGGCGGCCCTCACGCCGGAAGAACGAGCCGGGGATCCGGCCCGCGGCGTACATCCGCTCCTCGACGTCGACGGTCAGCGGGAAGAAGTCGAACTGGTCCTTCGGGTGCTTGCCGGCCGTGGTCGCGGACAGCAGCATCGACTCGCCGTCCAGGTAGGCGACCGCCGCACCGGCGGCCTGCTTGGCGATCCGCCCGGTCTCGAACCGGACGGTGCGGGTGCCGAAGCGACCGTTGTCGATGACGGCCTCGGCGAACTGGATCTCGGGTCCCTCCACGGGAGCCCCTCTCTACGAAGCCCCGTCGGTGACGGCCTTCGATCGAGGTCCGCGGACCGGGACCTGCCCTGTCCGCGAGCCACTACCGAGGACCGGCAACCGGTCGGGGGCGGTGAACATGAGCGTGCCCGGGCCCTAGGGCCCGGGCAGTGGGTCAGCGGCGCAGACCGAGACGCTCGATGAGGCTGCGGTAGCGGTCGATGTCGACCTTCTGCAGGTAACCGAGCAGTCGGCGACGCTGACCGACGAGAAGCAGGAGCCCACGACGCGAGTGGTGGTCGTGCTTGTGCTCCTTGAGGTGCTCGGTGAGGTCCTTGATGCGCTGGGTGAGCAGCGCGACCTGCACCTCGGGCGAACCCGTGTCGCCGGGCGACGTCGCGTACTCGGTCATGATCTGCTGCTTGGTAGCGGCGTCCAGGGGCACTGGTTCTCCTTCAGGGTTCGTTGCGCGGTGCTCCGGGGCATGTCCACCCGGGCGCTGTTGATCCGCGGCCGGAATCACGGCGGCTGTGATCCTATCAGCAGGCGAGCCGCCGCCCCAATCGGTCGGACCGAGCGGGGCTCACCAGCCGGGTTCGGCCTTGCCCGCCCGCAGCGGCCCGCCGGCCAGGAGCGCGTTCGTGCGCTCGACGTCGTCGTGCATCTGGTCGATGAGCTCGGTGATCGACTCGAACCGCACGGTCGGCCGCAGCATCTCGACGAACTCGAGCACGACCTCCTCGCCGTACAGCTCGAGGTCGGTGCGGTCCGGCACGTGCGCCTCGACCCGTCGCGAGTCGCCGTCGAACGTCGGGTTGGTGCCGATCGAGATCGCGACCGGCAGGAAGCCGTCCGGTGCGTCGTCCGGATGGCCGACCCGACGCATCCAGCCGGCGTAGACGCCGTCGGCCGGGACCATGCCCTGCATCGCCGGGCCGAGGTTCGCCGTCGGGAAGCCCAGCTCCCGCCCGCGGGCGTCGCCGTGCACCACGACGCCGCGCACGCGGTGCGGGCGGCCGAGGATCTCCGCGGCGGCGCGCACGTCGCCGGCCGTGAGCAGCTCGCGCACCCAGGTCGACGACCAGCGCCGCGACGGGTCCGGCCCGCCGTGCACGTCCTCGATCACCTGCACGGTGAACCCGTACCGCTCACCGAGCTCGACCATGGTCCGCAGGTCCCCGGAGTTGCGGCGACCGAACCGCACGTCCCGGCCGACCACCACGACGGTCGCGTGCAGCCCGTCGACGAGGTAGCGGCGGACGAACTCCTCGGGCTCCTGCGCGGCGAACTGCGGCGTGTAGTGGATGACCAGGGTCGCGTCCAGGCCGGTCTCGGCGAGGAGCTCGAGCCGGTCCGTCAGGCCCGTGATGAGCGGCGGGGCGCTCTCCGGCCGGTGCACCTGGGCCGGGTGCGGGTCGAAGGTCACTGCCACCGACGTCGAGCGGACCTTGTGCGCGTCCGCGACCATGGCGCCGAGCACCGACCGGTGACCGCGGTGCACGCCGTCGAAGTTGCCGATCGTCACGACCGAGCCGTCCAGGGCAGGGACCTGCGCCAGATCGGTCCACCGCTCCACGCGCTCTCCTCGATCCTCGGTCCCACGGCGGCACGACGATCACCGCGGGGACAAGACTGCCACGCCCAGGTCCCAGGTCCGAACCGGTCGGGGCCCGCGGGACGGGTGGGCTCAGGCCGGCGCGACCACCAGGACCGGTCGGTCCCTGCCCCGCTCACGCGCCAGCAGCGCCACCAGCGCGCCGTCCGGCGCGTACGCGGCGACCGGCGCCTCCCGCGTGCCCGCCGTGCCGTCCGACGGCGGCAGCGACCGCCCGAACGACAGCTCCACGGCCTCGTCGGCGTCCAGCTCGCGCGCGGGGAACGTCGCGCGCGCCGCGTCCGCGAGCGACAGCAGGCGGGGCGCTTCGCTGCCCGCGACCGCGGCGGCCAGGTCGACGGCGCCGTCGAGCCCGTAGCCGCCGACGCGGGTGCGCCGCAGCGCGGTCAGGTGGCCCCCGACACCGAGCGACGCACCGAGGTCCCGCGCCAGCGCACGCACGTACGTCCCGGACGAGCACACCACGCGGGCGTCCACGTCCGCGAGCCGCGTGCCGTCCGCGGCCGTCACGGCGCGCGGCGGGCCCACCTCGAAGGCGTGCACGGTGACCGGGCGCGCAGCGAGCTGCACGTCCTCGCCCGCCCGGACCCTGGCATAGGCGCGGCGCCCGTCGACCTTGATCGCGCTCACGGCGCTGGGCACCTGGTCGATCGGCCCGGTCAGCGTCGCGACCGCGCGGGCCAGCTCGTCCGGGTCGATCCGGTCCACGCCTTGGGCCTGCGCCACCTCGCCCTCGGCATCGTCGGTGACGGTGGTCTGGCCGAGCCGGATCGTCGCGAGGTACTCCTTGTCTGCGCCGACGAGGTACGTGAGCAACCTGGTCGCCCGGCCGACACCGAGCACCAGCACGCCGGTCGCCATCGGGTCGAGCGTGCCCGCGTGCCCGACCTTCCGGGTGCCCAGGAGCCGTCTGGCACGAGCCACGACGTCATGGCTGGTCCAGCCCGCCGGCTTGTCGACCACCAGCAGCCCGTCCGGGTCGCCGGCCATCAGGCCCCCGCTCCGCCCACGGTCGGGGTCAGTCCTCGTCCTCGTCGGACTCGTCGGCCCGCCGGTACGGGTCCGCCTCGCCGGCGTAGCTGGCGGAGGCGGCGAGCCGCGCGACCTCGGCGTCGCGCTCGGCCGCAGCCCGCAGCGCGTCCTCGAGGTGCGCGGCGGTCTCCGGCACGGCGTCCGGGATGAACTCGAGCGTCGGCGTGAGCCGCACGCCGGTCTGCCGCCCCACCTCGGAGCGGATCAGCCCCGTCGCGCTCGCGAGCGCGGCCGCGCTGTCGACCCGCGCCGCCTCGTCGCCGAGCACCGTGTAGAAGACCGACGCGTGCTGCAGGTCGCCGGTGACCCGCACGTCGGTGACCGTCACGAAGCCCAGCCGCGGATCCTTGATCCGGGTGTCGAGCATCTGCGCGACGATCTGCTGGATCCGGTCGGCGAGCTTTCTCGCCCTGGGGTGGTCGACCATCACAGCCTCCGGTGGTCCTGCCCCTCGGCGGTCGACGTGCTGCCGGGGAGCGACTTGTGCATGCCCCGCGCGGGTACCCACGGTGACCCGGGAGAGCGGGATCGGAGAAGGGGTACGCG
The DNA here is from genome assembly GCF_025717005.1 of Actinotalea endophytica. Taxonomy (GTDB): domain Bacteria; phylum Actinomycetota; class Actinomycetes; order Actinomycetales; family Cellulomonadaceae; genus Actinotalea. The sequence continues at coordinate 107,540 of NZ_JAOVZU010000011.1, read as the reverse complement.
ACCCTGGCGGGCCTGGCAGGGCGGTCGCGTCAGCGGCCGCCGGGTGGGTCGCGCACCCCTTCTCCGAGGACGCGACCCACCCGCGACTCACCTCACGAGCGCGGCTTCTCCCGCATCTCGTAGGTCTCGACCACGTCGTCGATCTGGATGTCGTTGTACGACGACCCCAGGCCGATGCCGCACTCGTAGCCCTCGCGGACCTCGGTCGCATCGTCCTTGAACCGCTTGAGCGACTCGATCGACAGGTTCTCCGCGATGACCGTGCCACCGCGCAGCACCCGCGCCTTGGCGTTGCGCCGGATGATCCCCGAACGCACCAGGGAGCCCGCGATGTTGCCGGCCTTCGACGAGCGGAAGATCTCGCGCACCTCGGCGGTACCGAGCTGCACCTCCTCGTACTCCGGCTTGAGCATGCCCTTGAGCGCAGCCTCGACGTCCTCGATCGCCTGGTAGATGACCGAGTAGAACCGCACGTCGACGCCCTCGCGCTCGGCGAGCTCCTCGACCCGCTCGGCGTACTTGACGTTGAACCCGAGGATGATCGCGTTGTCGACCGTCGCGAGGTTGACGTCGTTCTGCGTGATCGCACCGACACCTCGGTGGATGACCCGCAGGGCGACCTCCTCCCCCACGTCGATCTTGAGCAGCGCGTCCTCGAGGGCCTCGACAGCACCCGAGACGTCGCCCTTGAGGACCAGGTTGAGGGTCTCGACCTTGCCCTGCTGCAGAGCCTGGGTGAAGTCCTCGAGGCTGATCCGCTTGCGACGCTTGGCCAGCAGCGCGGCCCGCTCCGCGGCCTCACGCTTCTCGGCGATCTGGCGCGCGGTCCGGTCGTCGGGTGCCACCAGGAAGGTGTCACCCGCACGCGGCACCGAGGTCAGGCCGAGCACCTGGACGGGCCGGGCCGGCGAGGCCTCGGCGACGGTGTCGCCGTGCTCGTCGAACATCGCCCGCACGCGCCCGTAGGCGGTGCCCGCCACGATCGCGTCACCGACGTGCAGCGTGCCCGACTGGACCAGCACGGTCGCGACCGCACCGCGGCCCTTGTCGAGGTTCGCCTCGACCGCGACACCGCGCGCGTCCTTGTCCGGGTTGGCCCGCAGGTCGAGCGCCGCGTCGGCGGTCAGGAGCACCGCGTCGAGCAGCTCGTCGATGCCGACCCGCTTGAGCGCGGAGATGTCGACGAACATCGTGTCGCCGCCGTACTCCTCGGCCACCAGGTTGTACTCGGTCAGCTGCTGGCGGATCTTGGCGGGGTTCGCCCCCTCCTTGTCCACCTTGTTGACGGCGACCACGATCGGGACGCCGGCCGCCTGCGCGTGGTTCAGCGCCTCGACCGTCTGCGGCATCACGCCGTCGTCCGCCGCGACCACCAGGATCGCGATGTCGGTCACCTGGGCACCACGGGCACGCATGGCGGTGAACGCCTCGTGACCCGGGGTGTCGATGAAGGTGATCGGGCGGTCGATGCCCTCGTGCTCGGCGTGCACCTGGTACGCACCGATGTGCTGGGTGATGCCGCCGGCCTCACCCGCGACGACGTCCGCCGAACGGATCGCGTCGAGGAGCTTGGTCTTGCCGTGGTCGACGTGACCCATGACCGTCACGACCGGCGGACGCGGAGCGAGGTCCTCGTCGTCCTCGGCGGCCTCCTCGGCCTCGAGGTCGATGTCGAACGACTCGAGCAGCTCGCGGTCCTCCTCCTCCGCGGAGACCATCTCGATGCGGTAGCCGAGCTCGGCCCCGAGGGTGCCGAACGTGTCCTCGTCCAGCGACTGGGTGGCCGTGGCCATCTCACCGAGGTGGAACAGCACGGTCACCAGGCTGGCGGGGTTCGCATCGATCTTGTCCGCGAAGTCGTTCAGCGACGAGCCGTGGCGCAGACGCACCACAGTGGTGCCGTCGCCGCGAGGCACCTGGACGCCGCCGAGCGACGGCGCCTGCATCTGCTCGAACTCCTGGCGCTTCGCGCGCTTGGACTTGCGCCCACGGACCGGCTTGCCACCGGCGCGCCCGAAGGCACCCTGCGTGCTGCCACGGCCGGCGCCACGGCCACCACGGCCGCCACCGCCACCGGGACCTCCGCGGAAGCCGCCGCCACCGGCACCCTGGCCGCCACCGGGGCCGCCACCGCGGCCACCACCGGGACCGCCGCCACGCCCGCCACCGGCACCGCCACCGGCACCGGGACGGCCGACCGAGGTACGGCCGGGCATCATGCCGGGGTTCGGACGCGGACCACCGGGCCGGGGCGCGCCCGGACGCGGACCACCGGGCCGGTCGCCGCCACCGCCGCTGCCGCCGGGCCGGGGCATGCCCTGGCTCGGCGCGAACGGGTTGTTGCCCGGGCGCGGGGCACCGGGACGCGGACCACCAGGACGCGGACCACCCTGCCGGGGCATGCCCTGGCTCGGCGCGAACGGGTTGTTGCCCGGGCGCGGGGCACCGGGACGCGGACCACCAGGACGTGGACCGGCGGCCGGGGCCGGGGCGCTCGGCACCGGGCGCGCCGACTCGGCCGGCGCCGCAGCCGGCGGCTCGGCCGGGGCCGGCTGCTCGGCCGGCGCCGGGGTCGGCTGCTCGGCAGCCGGCTCGGGCTTCGGCTCGGGAACGGGCTTGGGGGCCGGGGCCGGCTTGACGGCCGGAGCGGCCTTCGGGGCCGGCGCCGGAGCTGCCGGCGCAGCGGGGTACAGATCGCGCAGCTTGCGCACGACCGGGGGTTCGATCGTCGAGGACGCCGAACGAACGAACTCGCCGAGCTCGTTGAGCTTGGCCATCAGGGCCTTGCTCTCGACGCCGAGCTCCTTGGCGAGCTCGTAGACGCGGACCTTTGCCACAACTCTCCTGTCCTGGTCCGCCCCGGACAGGGGGTGGACCGTGGTTAGTGCTGGGTGCTCATCGCGAGGTGCTCATCGGGTGCCCATCGGCTTCCAACCCGCTTTCCCATGTCGGTGAACCACTCATGTCCGTGCCCGGTCCACGCCGAACGCCCGCCGCACGTCGGTGACGTCGAGCGATGCGACGCGCAACGCGCGAGGCAGTGCCCGACGCCGTTCGGCGAGCTCGAGGCAGTGCTGATCGGGGTGCAACCAGGCTCCCCGTCCGGGCCGGGAGCGCCCCGGGTCGACCTCGGCACGGTCTGAACCGTCCCGCTCGACCCGGACCACACGGACCAGGGCGGAGCGTGGACCACGTTTCCGGCACCCCACGCACGTGCGCACCGGTCCGTCGGATCCGGTGAGGGCCGCAGCACGACCCGCGGCGGCAGTGCCGTCGCCCACGCTCTCGGGGAGCCGGGCCCGCGGCCCAGCGTCGTCGATTCTAGCGCTCCTCGTCACGGAGCGTGACCCGGCGCCTCCGACGGCGTGGTCTGCGGGCCGCCGGCACCCGGTTCCTCGTCCGAACGGATGTCGATGCGCCAGCCGGTGAGCTTCGCCGCGAGCCGGGCGTTCTGCCCCTCCTTGCCGATGGCGAGGGAGAGCTGGTAGTCGGGCACCACGACGCGCGCCGACCGCGCTGCGGCGTCCACCACGGTCACCGAGCTCACCCGCGCCGGCGACAGCGCGTTGCCGACGAAGGTCGCGGGGTCGTCGCTGTGGTCGACGATGTCGATCTTCTCGCCGTGCAAATCGGTCATCACCGCCCGGACGCGTGCCCCCATCGGGCCGATGCAGGCGCCCTTCGCGTTCAGGCCGGGCACCGTCGAGCGCACCGCGATCTTGGAGCGATGACCGGCCTCGCGGGCGATCGCGGTGATCTCGACCGACCCGTCCGCGACCTCCGGGACCTCGAGCTCGAACAGCTTGCGGACCAGCCCGGGGTGCGTGCGCGAGAGCGTGATCGACGGCCCCTTCGGCCCCCGGGACACGTCCAGCACGTAGGCGCGCAGCCGCTCGCCGTGCGCATACGTCTCGGTCGGCACCTGCTCGTGGTGCGGCAGGACCGCCTCGGTGCCCCGCACGTCGACCAGCACGGTGCGCGGGTCGCGTCCCTGCTGCACGACACCCGCGAGCAGCTCGCCCTCGGCGCCCTTGAACGTGCCGAGCACCTGCTCGTCCTCGACGTCGCGCAGCCGCTGCACGATCACCTGGCGCGCGGTCGCCGTGGCGACGCGCCCGAAGCCCTCGGGAGTGTGCTCGAACTCCTCGGAGAACGTCGGCGGCGGCGGTGTCACGACCGCGCCGTCCTCGGGCTCGTCGGGAGCCGGTTCGGCGGGGGCGAGCCGCTCACGCGCCCACACCGTGACGTGCCCGGAACGCCGGTCCACCTCGACGCGAGCGTCGGGGTACGCACCTGGGGTCCGGTGGTAGGCGGAGAGCAGCGCCTGCTCGATCGCACCCACCAGCGTGTCCAGGCTGATCCCCCGGTCGTGCTCGACCAGTCGCAGCGCCGTCATGTCGATGTCCATCAGACCTCACCCTCCTCGTCGCGGGTCAGCTCGACCTCGACCTTGCCGCGAACCACGTCCTGGGCGGGCACCGTGCTACGGCGGCCGTCGGCCTCGAGCACCAGCTCCTCACCTGCGTCGACAAGCCGGCCGGACCGCGTCGAGCCGTCCCGCAGGGTCAGGCGCACCAGCCTGCGGACCGCGCGGCGGAAGTGCCGCGGCTCGGTCAGCGGGCGGTCGGTCCCCGGGGTCGAGACCTCGAGGAGGTACTCGCCGGCGACCGGGTCCGCCGCGTCCAGCGCCGCCGACACCGCGCGCGACACGTCGGCGAGCCGGTCCGAGCCGACACCGCCGGGCCCGTCCGCGAGGTCCACCACGACCCGGACGACGGAGCGTCGACCCGCACGGGTGACGACCACGTCCTCGAGGTACAGGCCCTCGGCTGCGACCGACGGCTCGACGACCGCACGTAGGCGCTGCGCCGGCGAGGTGTCGTTCGCCATCGTCGCCTCCTGATCGTGGCGGGCCGGCTGGGTGACGGACCCTGTGGACTTGTCGAGCACAGGGTATCGAGTCCGGACGCATGGCAGGATCGCGCCGATGAGAACGAGCCACGTCCGAGCCTCGGCGGTGCTCCTCGCGGCCGCCCTGCTCGGCGGCTGCGCGGCGCTGCGCGTCGAGTCCCCGCCGCCGACCACCCCAGCCGCCGACGAGGTCGAGCAGGTCCGCCAGCGCCAGGCGCTTGCGACGACCGTGCTGCTCGACGAGCTCGCGCTGGTGCCCTCCGGCGAGCCGGAGGTCGACGCGGTCCTCGCGGACGTCGCCGACGCCGCCGAGACCCAGCTCGACGCCCTCGGCGGGGTCTGGGTCCCGTTCCCGTCAGCCACGCCCGAGCCCGACACCTCGACCGGCCCGACCACGGAGCCCGGGCCGGTCGACCCGGAGCAGATCGTCGCGCTGCTCGCAGACCAGGCCGACTCGGCCCGGACCGATGCGCTCACCACCACCGACGGGCGCCTCGCGCGGCTCGTCGCCGGGATCGCCCTCAACCGCACGTTGGCCGGCGCGGCGCTGCTCACCGCCCTCGGCACGCCCGAGGGCTCGACCCCCGAGAGCACGACGACCGACGCCGTGACGGCGCAACCCACGACCATCCCCGCGGGCCTGTCGGCGAGCGCCCTCGGCCCGGCGATCGTCTCCGAGGACGCGCTCGGCCTGGTCTGGGAGGTCGTCGCAGCCCGGAGCCGCGACCAGGCGCGTCAGGAGGCCGTCGACCTCGCGGTGGCCCACCGGGCGCGCGCCGAGGCCTGGGCCGAGGCCGCCGGGGTGGCGGGCACGGCCGACGACCCGCGCGACGCCTCGTACGACCTGCCCGATGCCGTGGCCGACCCCGGCGCGAGCGAGGCCGACCGGCTCGCCGCGGCCGCCGAGCTCGAGACCGACCTCACCGCGGTCTGGGTCGACCTGCTCGGCCGGGCCTCCCCCGGGTCGCGCGCGGAGCTGTACGCCTCGGCGCAGAGCGCCGCGACCACCGCGACGAGCCTCACCGGCGCGGTGCCGGCGCTCCCCGGCATCGACGGCTGACGCCCCTGGCGGGGCTGCCGTTCACCGCTCGAGCAGGCTGGCGACGAGCTCGCCGATCCGGGTGGCGGCATCGGCGACCGGCACCCGCTCCGCGTCCGGTCGCTCGCCGGCCGGCAGACCGGCGTCGGCGGGTCGGCGCAGGCGGACCTCGACCACACCGTCGGCCAGGCTGCGCCCGACCGTCACCAGGACCGGCACACCGAGCAGCTCGGCGTCGGCGAACTTGACCCCGGGCGAGACCTTGGGCCGGTCGTCGTAGATCACCTCGACGCCCATCCCGTGCAGGTCGGCCGCGAGCTCTTCGCAGGTGGTGTGCACCGCCTCGTCCTTGCCGGCGGCGACCAGGTGCACGTGCGCGGGCGCGACCGGAGCGGGCCAGGCGAGGCCGGCGTCGTCGTGGTTGGTCTCGGCGAGCGCGGCGACCGCGCGCGAGACGCCGATGCCGTACGAGCCCATCGTGACCGTGACGGCCTTGCCGTTCACGTCCAGGACGGACAGCCCGAGCGACTCGGCGTACTTGCGGCCGAGCGCGAAGATGTGCCCGATCTCGATGCCGCGCGCGAGCTCGAGCGGCCCCGAGCCGTCCGGTGCGGGGTCGCCCGCACGCACCTCGGCCGCCTCGACGGTGCCGTCCGCCACGAAGTCGCGGCCCGCCACGAGGTCGAACACGTGCCGGCCCGGTTCGTTCGCACCCGTGATCCAGCGGGTGCCGGCCACGACCCGCGGATCGAGCAGGTAGCGAACGGCGTCCTCGCGGCCGGTGTTGGCCCGGCCGAGGACCGCGGGCCCGATGTAGCCCTTGACGAGCTCGGGGTGCCCCGCGAAGTCCGCCTCCCCGGCCGTCTCGACCGACGCCGGGGCGAGCGCCGCCTCCAGGCGCGTCATGTCGACCTCGCGGTCGCCCGGGACCCCGACCACGAGCAGCTCCCGCGTACCGTCCGGCTCGCACGCCACGACCACGACGTTCTTGAGCGTGTCGCCCGCGGTCCACGGCCGATCGGCCCGGGCCTGGTGCGCGTTGGCGTGCGCGACCAGGCTCTCGATCGTCGGGGTGTCGGGCGTGTCCTCGACGTGCGCGGCCGGGGCGTCGTCGAACGGCAGCGGCTCGGGCGCGACCGTGGTGACCGCCTCGACGTTGGCGGCGTACCCGCCGGCCGAGCGCACGAACGTGTCCTCACCCACTGCGGTCGGCATGAGGAACTCCTCGCTGCGCGAGCCGCCCATCGCCCCGGACATCGCCGCGACGATGACGTAGTCCAGACCGAGCCGGGTGAACACGCGCTGGTAGGCCTCACGCTGGCGCAGGTAGGCGGCGTCGAGGCCGGCGTCGTCGAGGTCGAAGGAGTAGGCGTCCTTCATGATGAACTCGCGCCCGCGGAGCAGGCCGGCACGGGGCCGGGCCTCGTCGCGGTACTTCGTCTGGATCTGGTACAGCGCCAGCGGCAGGTCCTTGTACGAGGAGTACAGGTCCTTGACCAGGAGCGTGAACATCTCCTCGTGGGTCGGCGCGAGCAGGTAGTCGTTCTCGCGGCGGTCGTGGAGCCGGAACAGGTTCGGGCCGTACTCGGTCCACCGGCCGGTGCGCTCGTACGGCTCGCGCGGCAGCAGCGCCGGGAAGTGCACCTCCTGCGCGCCGATCGCGTCCATCTCCTCGCGGACGACCTGCTCGACCTTGCCGAGCACCCGCAGACCGAGCGGCAGCCAGGTGTAGATGCCCGGCGCGGCGCGGCGGATGTAGCCGGCCCGGACGAGCAGCTTGTGGCTCGGGACCTCGGCATCCGCCGGATCCTCGCGCAGGGTGCGCACGAACAGGGTCGACATCCGAAGCAGCATGGCGGTCAGCCTAGTGGCGCGACGCAGGCGTCCCGCTTCCGCCGCGGCGCCGTGGACGGCACCATGAACCCGTGCCCGAGCTTCCCGAGGTCGAGGGCCTCGTCAGGTTCCTGTCCGGCCGGACCGCCGGCCGGACGGTCGCCGCCGTGAACGTCGGCGCGATCGGTGCGCTCAAGACGTTCGACCCCCCGGTTGACGCGCTGGTCGGCACGCGGGTCGTCGGGGCATCCAGGCACGGCAAGTGGATCGACCTCACCACGACGGGGCCGCACCTGCTCGTGCACCTGTCCCGGGCCGGCTGGCTGCGCTGGTCGGACTCCCTGCCCACGACTCCCGTGCGGCCAGGACGCTCGCCGCTGGCCCTGCGCGTCCGGCTCGACGACGGGTCGGGCTTCGACCTGACCGAGCAGGGCACCCGCAAGCGGCTCGCGGTGCACGTCGTGGCCGAACCGACCGACGTGGAACAGGTCGCGACCCTCGGGGTCGACCCGCTGTCCGAGGAGTTCACCACGGAGCACCTCGCCGGTCTGGCCACCGCGAAGAACCAGCAGATCAAGGGCCTGCTGCGAGACCAACGGAGCATCGCAGGGATCGGCAACGCGTACTCCGACGAGATCCTGCACGCGGCCCGGATGAGCCCGTTCGCGCTCTCGGCGCGGCTCGACCGCGCCGAGCTCGAACGGCTGCACGGCATCATCCGCGACGTGCTCACCGCAGCGGTCGCCGAGGCCGACGGCAAGCCGGCCGCCCAGCTCAAGGACGCCAAGCGGCGCGGGATGCAGGTCCACGGCCGCACGGGCCAGTCCTGCCCGGTCTGCGGAGACGTGGTCCGCGAGGTCTCCTTCGCCGACTCGTCGCTGCAGTACTGCGCGACGTGCCAGACCGGCGGCAAGCCGCTCGCCGACCGCCGGATGTCTCGGCTGCTCCGCTGAGTCGCAGCGGGGCCGAACCGGAGCCGGACCGAGTCTGTGCAGGATCGAGTCAGAACAGGATCGTCGCGTACGTGCCGACCTGGCGGAAGCCGACCTTCTCGTAGACCGCGATGGCACGCGTGTTGTAGGCGTTGACGTAGAGCGACACGATCGGCGCAACGGCCTCGAGCGCGTGCTCGACCACCGCGGACATCCCCGCCGTGGCCAGGCCTCGGCCGCGCCGCGCCGGTGGCACCCAGACGCCCTGCACCTGCGCCACCCGCGAGCTCACCGCCCCGAGCTCGGCCTTGAAGGCGACCTCGGGGCCGTCGTCCGTCTGATCGATCCGCACGTACGACCGGCCGTCGGCCACCAGGCCACGGACCCGCGCCTCGTACGAGCCCGGGCTGCCTTCCAGCGGCGAGTAGCCGACCTCCTCGATGAACATGTGCACGCAGGCGGGCAGCAGGACCGCCATGTCCGAGCGGCGGCCGAGCCGGACGAGCGGGTCGGGCGCGACGAGCGGGGCCGTCTCGATGGCCATCGAGGGTTGGTCGGCCCGCACGTCACGGGCCGGACCCCACTCGTGCTCGAGGCGGGCCCACAGCCCCATCACCTGCTCGGCCGGCCCGACGATCGACGAGCACCGCCGTCCCTGGAGCCGCGCGGCGTCGGCGATCACATCGAGCGACTCCTCGTCCCCCGCGCGGACCACCGGGACGAGGTTCGCGCCGGCCCAGGCCAGGGCGACCAGCTCACCGCCGCGCTCGACACCCCACAGCTGCGGCCCGCCGGACCGACCGCCGGTCGCCATGGCAGCCTCGATCCGCGCGGCGACCAGCACCGACCCGACCGGGTCCTGCGCGCACAGCGCAGCGGCCCGGGCCAGGTCGACGTCCACCGACCGGTGGGTCGGCAGCTCGGTCCGCCAGACTGCCATGCGGCGATTGTGCACCAGGGTGGCCCGGCGAGGGCACGGCACGCCCGCCGGAGGTACGCCGGGCGACGAGACCCGAACCGATCGGACGAGCGCGGTTCCTCAGCCGACCGAGACCGTCGGCCCCTCGCCCTCGACCGGTTCCATCGACTCGGCGATCCGCATCGCCTCGTCGATCAGGGTCTCCACGATCCGCGACTCGGGCACGGTGGCGACCACCTCGCCCTTGACGAAGATCTGGCCCTTGCCGTTGCCGGACGCCACACCGAGGTCGGCCTCGCGTGCCTCGCCCGGACCGTTGACCACGCAGCCCATCACCGCGACCCGCAGCGGCACCTCCATGCCTTCGAGGCCCGCGGTCACCTTCTCGGCGAGCTCGTAGACATCCACCTGCGCGCGCCCGCACGACGGGCACGAGACGATCTCCAGCTTGCGCGGCCGCAGGTTCAGCGACTGCAGGATCTGGATGCCGACCTTGACCTCCTCGACCGGCGGCGCCGACAGCGAGACCCGGATCGTGTCCCCGATCCCCTTGCTCAGCAGCGCGCCGAACGCGGTCGCGGACTTGATGGTGCCCTGGAAGGTCGGCCCGGCCTCGGTGACACCGAGGTGCAGCGGCCAGTCGCCGCGCTCGGACAGCAGCTCGTACGCACGCACCATCACGACCGGGTCGTGGTGCTTGACCGAGATCTTGAAGTCGTGGAAGTCGTGCTCCTCGAACAGGGACGCCTCCCACACGGCCGACTCGACCAGCGCCTCGGCGGTGGGCTTGCCGTACTTCTCCAGCAGGCGCTTGTCGAGCGAACCCGCGTTCACCCCGATCCGCAGCGAGACCCCGGCGTCGCTCGCAGCCCTCGCGATCTCCTTCACCTGGTCGTCGAACTTGCGGATGTTGCCCGGGTTGACGCGCACGGCCGCGCAGCCCGCATCGATCGCGGCGAAGACGTACTTCGGCTGGAAGTGGATGTCCGCGATCACCGGGATCTGCGACTTGCGCGCGATCGCCGGCAGGGCATCGGCGTCGTCCTGGCTCGGCACGGCGACCCGCACGATGTCGCAGCCGGCCGCAGTCAGCTCGGCGATCTGCTGCAGGGTCGCGTTGATGTCCGTGGTCGGCGTGGTGGTCATCGACTGCACGCTGATCGGCGCGTCGCCGCCGACCTCGACCTTCCCGACCCGGATCTTCCTGGTCGGTCGACGTGGGGCGAGGACGGGGGGCGGGGCCTGCGGCATGCCGAGTGCGATGGAGGTGCTCACCGACCCAGTATCCCTCGGGCGCGCAGATCGGCTCGTCGTCACCCGTCCGGAGCAGCGGGGGTGTCCTCCGAGCGGGGGATCTGTGACCATCCGGGAGTGGACCTCAGCTCGCCGGCCGGCTACACCCTCATCGGTGCCGCCGTGCTCGTCGCCGGGGGCCTCGTGCTGCTCGCGGTGGCGGGCACGAGGCTCGCGCCGGTCCTCGGCATGCGCGACGACGCGCCGTGGTGGTCCGGCCCGAGCGCCGGCCGCGCCTACGGCATGCTCGCCGCCTACCTGGGCACGATGCTCGCGATCGGCGCGGGGATCGACCTGCTCGTCGTCGACGTGCTCGACCGCTCCCCGGCGATCGGCTGGACGTTGGCCTGCCTCATGGTCGTCGGGCTGCTCGTGCTCACCGCCGGGCACGTGACGCGGTACGCGCTGCGGATCGCCACCGGTGGCCGGATGGGTCTGGACGAACCCGACGCGTCGCTGTTCCGCACCCCGGACCCCGCGCTCGACGACCGGGACCTGGCCGCCGCACGGGCCGCGACCGACCACGGTGAGTGGCGCCCCGCGGCCGCGCTGCTCGCCGCATCCGTCGACCACGACCTGCGCTACACCCGCACCAGCGTGCTGGCGATCCACGCGCTGCGTCGCAGCCGCTGGCTGGACGCGTGGCTGCAGGCGCGCCCCACCGACCCGAACGCCCAGGCCCTGAAGACCATGCTCGCGGTGCGCCGAGCGTGGGAGCTGCGCGGGCCCGACTGGGAACCACGGAACCAGCACGCCTTCCTCGCCGCCCTCGCCGAGGCCGAGGAGGTCGCCCGCGAGGCGGTGCACAACGACACGACGGACCCCACGCCCTGGGCCGTGCTCGTCGAGATGGCCCGCGGCCAGCAGGTCGACGTCGACGTGCTGGAGAGCCGGACCGCGGCGCTGTACGAGCTCGCCCCGCACCACCAGGGTGGGCACGAGGCCGAGCTGCAGTACCGCTCCCAGAAGTGGTTCGGCTCGACCGAGGACATGTTCGCGCACGCGCGGGCCGCCTCGGCCGCCGCCCCGGCGGGCAGCGCGCTCTCGCTCCTCGTCGTCCACGCGCACATCGAGCACTACTTCACGCTCGCGGAGCACTCCCAGACCCAGGCCGACCGCTACGTCGCGTCGCCGGCCGTGCGGAACGAGGTCGCGTCGGCGGTGCACGCCTGGCAGTCCGGGCCGGACGGTCCGTCGCCGGTGAACCGCGCCCGTGCGCACAACACGCTGGCGTACTTCTCCTGGCTCGCGCGTGACCGGCGCGCAGCACGACCACACCTCGCGCGGACCATGATCCACCTGGACCCGTGGCCCTGGACGCTGTCCGGCGACCCGAGCCACGTGCACGCGGTCGCTCAGCAGTGGGTCCGCGCTCGCGGCTGACGGCCCCGCAGCGGCTGCGTGGTCGCGGCCGCCTAGATCGTCACGGGTGCGGCGAGATCGGCGACCACCAGCACCAGGCCGAGCACGGCCAGGACCGCGAAGACCCCGTAGGCGAGCGGGACCATGCGAGCCACGTCGGACGGCGCCGGACGCGGCAGGCCGCGCAGTCGCGCCCTGGTGCGGCGGGCGCCCTCCCACACGGCGCCGGCCACGTGCCCGCCGTCGAGCGGGACGAGCGGGATGAGGTTGAAGACGAACAGGGCCACGTTGAGCGAGGCGAGCAGCGCCAGCCACGCGGCGATCCGCTGCCCGAGGTCGACATCCGGCACCGCGCCGATCTCCCCGGCCACCCGCGCCACACCGACCACGCCGAGGACCGATGACGAGTCGCGCTGCTCGAGCCCGGCCGCAGCCTTGACGACGTCGACCATCTGGACCGGCAGCGCCACGACGATCCCCATCGTCTGCCAGACGGCGCTGCCGAGCGCCGGCAGCACGGACGACACCGGCTGACGCTCGATCGCGGCGGTCGGGCTGAACCCGACGTAGCGGGTCGGCGCGAGCACCGGGTTGCCGTCGGCGTCCGTCTCGACCTGGCCGTCGGCGCCGTACACCGGCCGCTGGGTGGTGACCGGGCTGACGCTCAGGGTGATCTGCTGGCCGTCGCGCTCGACGACCACCGGGATGTCCTCGCCGGGCACCTCCTTGATCGCGGCCTGCACGTCGGACCAGCTGGTGACCTCACGGCCCCCGTAGGACAGGATCGTGTCGCCGGGCTGCAGGCCGGCCGCGGCCGCCGGGGTCGGGGTGTCCCCCGCCGTGCACTCGGCCGCGAAGTCCGTCGTCACGCACTGCCCGACGACCGCGACGGTCGTGGTCGCCGAGCCCGGGACACCGATCCCGACGAGCACGACGGCGAGCAGCACACCGGCGATGACGAGGTTCATGAACGGACCGCCGAGCATCACGACGGCCTTCTTGGGGGCGGAGAGCCGGTAGAAGGCGCGGTGGTCCTCACCGGGCCGGATCTCCTCGGCGCTGGCCTGCCGGGCCGCGTCGATGAGCTCGGCGAACCGGCCCGGACGCGGTGGCCGGTCCAGGGCTTCGGCCGGCGGGTACATGCCGACCAGACGGACGTAGCCACCCAGCGGGATGGCCTTGAACCCGTACTCGGTCTCGCCACGCTGACGCGACCAGAGCGTGGGCCCGAAGCCGACCATGTACTGGCTGACCCGGACGCCGAACCGCTTGGCCGGCACCATGTGCCCGACCTCGTGCAGCGCGATGGATGCCAGCAAGCCGACCACCAGCACCAGCAGGCCGATCAGGAACATCGAGCTCCCCCTCGTCGTGGGGCACCATCATCCCCCGCTGCGGGCGTGCACACGCATCCCGGCGGTGCGCTGCGAGCGAACCTTTGCGAGATCCCCGCAACGAACGGGTCGTCAGCGGCGTGCCAGCAACGTGTCGGCACGACCCCGTGCCCAGCGCTCGGCGTCCAGCACGGCCTGGAGCGACACATCGGAGGCGGCGGTCCCGTCGTGCTCGTCGAGCACCTGGGCCACCGTGTCGACGATGTCCAGGAAGCCGATCCGCCCGGCGAGGAACGCCGCGACGCCCTGCTCGTTGGCGGCGTTGTAGACCGCAGGATGGGTGGCGGACGCGGCGACCGACCGGCGGGCCAGGCGCACGGCCGCGAACACCTCCTCGTCGAGCGGCTCGAAGGTCCAGGACGCCGCTCGCGTCCAGTCGCACGGCGGCGTCACCGGGTCCAGCCGGTCGGGCCAGGACAGCCCGAGCGCGATCGGCAGCCGCATGTCGGGCGGCGAGGCCTGTGCGATGGTCGAGCCGTCGGTGAACTCCACCATCGAGTGCACGATCGACTGCGGGTGCACCACGACCGTGATGTCGGCCACCGGGACGTCGAAGAGCAGGTGCGCCTCGATGAGCTCCAGGCCCTTGTTGACCATGCTCGCCGAGTTCACCGTGACGACCGGCCCCATCGACCAGGTGGGGTGCGCCAGGGCCTGTTCCGAGGTGACCCCGGCGAGGTCCGTGCGGCTCGCGCCGCGGAACGGGCCGCCCGACGCCGTGAGCACGATGCGACGCACCTCGGCGGCAGAGCCCGACCGCAGGCACTGGGCGATCGCGGAGTGCTCGGAGTCCACCGGCACGATCTGGTCCGGCCGCACCTGCGCCTGCCGTACCAGCCGCCCACCGACCACGAGCGACTCCTTGTTCGCGAGCGCGAGCGTGGAGCCGGCGCGCAGCGCGGCGAGGGTGGGACCGAGCCCCACCGACCCGGTGATGCCGTTCAGGACCACGTCGGCACCGCGCGCGGCCAGCCGGCTCGCGGCGTCCGGCCCGGAGAGCAGCTCGAGGTCCGGCGCCCGCCGGCCCGCGGCGGCCGCCCGCACCTCGATCGCGGCGCGGACCGCCGGCCCGGCGGTCTGGTCGGCCACCGCCACGACCCGTGCCCCGGTGGCGAGCACCTGCCGCGCGACGAGGTCGGGGTCCGCTCCACCCGCGGCGAGCCCGACGACGTCGAACCGGTCCGGGTGCTGAGCCACCACATCGAGGGCTTGCGTGCCGATCGATCCGGTCGAGCCGAGCAGGATGACGCTGCGGGGAGCCACCCCGGCATCCTGCCAGGTGGCCTACCTGGTGCGCCCGCCGTCGGCGCGATGCGAGGATCTGCACCATGGTCAAGGAGTCGATGCTCGCCCGCGGCGAGAAGGTCATCTTCACGGCGCACTCGCACTGGAAGGGCCTGGTCGGCCCGGGCCTCGTGCTGCTGCTCGCCGTCGCTGCCGTGCTCTACGGGCTCCTGGTCCTGATCCCCGACCCGGACAGCCAGGCCGTGCTGCGCTGGGGACTCGTGGGGATCGCCGCGGTGCTCACCGTCTGGTTCGGGCTGTGGCCCTTCCTGGGCTGGTTCGCCTCGACGGACACCCTGACCACCCGTCGGCTCATCTCCCGCCGCGGGGTCCTGTCCCGGGAGGGCCGCGAGATCCCGGTCGAGCGCGTCCAGTCGGTCTCCTACCGCCGCAACCTGCTCGACCGGATGCTCGGTTGCGGCACGCTCGTGGTGCAGACGGCCGGCGAGACCAGCGACGTCGAGCTGTACGACGTCGCGCACCTCGAGCGGCGCATCCTGCAGGTGCAGGAGCTGCTCCTGCACGAGGAGATCCCCGCCGAGGGGAACCCGCCGGTCGGCGAGACCGACACGCACGACGCGGACGACGCGGAGGAGCCGACCGCTGACGCCGACGCGGGCGGCGACGGCACACCGGTCGCCGACGTCAGGCGGACCACGGGTGACGAAGGCGACGGGACCTGACCGTCGATCACCGAGCCGTCGATCACCGAGCCGTCGCGCGCTGAGCACTCAACCGGGCTCGTCGCCGTCCCAGTGCGCCGGACGCTCCAGGTCCGCCGGCAGGCCGGTGGCCGTGTCGCCGCGCGCGGTATCGAGCTGGGCCTGCGTGACGAACAACGCACCGCTCAGGTCGGCACCCCGCAGATCGGCGGCCCGCAGGTCGGCACCGGTGAGATCGGCGCCGTCGAGCTGCGCCCGGCGCAGGTCCGCGCCGAGCAGCACCGCACCCCGCAGGTCGGCACCCCGCAGGTCGGCACCGGACAGGTCCTGGACGGCCAACGACGCCCCGCGCAGGTCCTGCCCCGCCGGCCACGCCTGCCGGGCCAGCCGGCTGGCCCGGCGCAGAAGCTCGTCCATCTCGGCCCGCTGGACGTCCGCGTCGCGTCGTTCGGCCTCGTCGAGCCGAGCCGTCGCCAGGTCGAGGGCTGCGTCACGCGCCGCGAGCAGGGCGGCGTGCAGGGCGGCGGCCTCGGGAAGGCGCGCGGCGGTGTCGAGGTACCAGGCGACCTCGTGCCACCGGCGCGCGAGCGGGAACGCCTCACGTGCGAGAGCGAGGCGTTCGGGCGAGCCGTGCCAGTCCTCGCCGCGGAGCACCTCCGCGGTGACCCGCTGACCCGCGCCGAAGCAGTCGTACGCGACACAGCCGGAGAACCCGGAGTCCCGCAGCGTCGGGTGGATGGAGCAGCGGTGCCCGTCGAGGTTCGGGCACGCCGTCCCGGCGGCCTTGGTGATCGCGAACTGCGCGGACCTGGTGAACGCCGGCACCACGCAGCACAGGGCGACGCACGCCGCGCAGTCGGCGCGCAGCGCGAGCGGTTCGACCGCCGGGTCGGTCACTCGACGCCGAGCAGCACCTCGACGGCACGGTCGAGGAAAGCGTCGACCGCGGCCTCGCCGTAGCCGTCCGACCCGCGCCGACGAGCGAACGTGATCTGGCGCAGCTCCTCCGAGCCGAGCGGCTGCCCGTGGTCGAAGTACTCGATGAGCCGGTGGCAGACCTCGTCGACGTCCTCGGTCGAGTACGACGGCTCGCCGCCGCGTCCGCGCGCGAAGCGCTCACCGTCCGGGCGCGCGAGCCGCCCGTACAGGGTGCGCGCCTGGGCCGCGAGGTGCTCGAGCCAGGCCTGCTGGCCGTGCGTGCCGACGAACTCGGCCCGCTGCCGGCTCACGAACGCCCGCTCCAGCCGGTCCAGCGCCGCGTCCACCGCGGCCGGCCGGTAGCCGCCACGGACCAGGTCGAAGGCGACGCGCCGCACGTCGTAGCCCGACAGGGGCTCTCCGGGCGCACCTTCGTAGACCTTGCGCGCGTGGGTGAAGAACTCGTCGACCTGATCCGGGTCGTAGCCCGTCTTCATCCGTCCCGCGGTCCGGAACATGCCGCTCATGACGCCTCCTCTGCTGCCAGCTGTCCGCAGGCTCCGTCGATGTCGCTGCCCCGGGTGTCCCGGATGGTCGTGGGGATCCCGGCGACCCTCAGGCGGGTCACGAACTCCGCCTCCACGCCCGGGTCGCTGGCGGTCCAGATCGAGCCGGGCGTGGGGTTGAGCGGGATCGGGTTGACGTGCACCCAGCCACGCCCGCGCTCGTTGAGCTTGCGCGCCAGCAGATCGGCGCGCCAGGCGTGGTCGTTCATGTCGCGGATCAGGGCGTACTCGATGCTGACCCGCCGGCCGGTGGCTTCGAAGTAGCGACGCGCGGCGTCCAGCGCCTCGTCGACCGTCCACCTGGTGTTGATCGGGACGAGCTCGCTGCGCAGCTCGTCGTCCGGCGCGTGGAGCGACAGGGCGAGCGTCACCGGGAGCCCCTCGCCGGCCAGCCGGTCGATCGCGGGCACGAGCCCGACGGTGGACACCGTCACGTTCCGGGCCGAGACCCCGAAGCCGTCCGGCTGCGGACCGACGAACCGGCGGACCGCGGCCAGCACGGCCTTGTAGTTCGCGAGCGGCTCACCCATGCCCATGAACACCAGGTTGGACAACCGCCCCGGTCCCCCCGCGATCTCACCGCGGACCATCGCCCGGGCTGCCTGGCGGACCTGCTCGACGATCTCGCCGGCCGACAGGTTGCGGGTCAGCCCGAGCTGCCCCGTCGCGCAGAACGGGCACGCCATCCCGCAGCCGGCCTGGCTCGAGACGCACAGCGTGGCCCGGTCGGGGTACCGCATCAGCACCGACTCGACCTTGACGCCGTCGTGCAGCCGCCACAGCGTCTTGACGGTCGTCCCGCGGTCCGCCGTCAGGGTGCGCACCGGCTCGAGCAGCGAGGGCAGCAGCGCCTCGGTCAGACGCTCGCGCGACCGGGTCGGCAGGTCGGTCATCGCCGCCGGATCGGTCTCCAGGTGCGTGAAGTAGTGCGTCTGGAGCTGGCGTGCGCGGAACTCCTGCTCGCCGAGCTCGGCCACCGCGGCACGCAGCTCGTCGGTCGACAGGTCGGCCAGGTGCCGCGGCGGCTTACCCCGTCGCGGCGCCGTCATCGTCAGCGGGATCGGTCCGGTCATGGCAGCGCCACGGTCGAGGTCGGGAGCAGCACGAGCATCAGGATGTAGACCAGCGGCGCGCTGAGCAACATCGAGTCCACCCGGTCGAGCATGCCACCGTGGCCCGGCAGCACCCGGCCCATGTCCTTGAGCTCGAGGTCCCGCTTGAGCAGCGACTCGGAGAGGTCGCCGAGCGTCGAGGACGCGACGGCCGCGGCCCCGAGCAGCAACCCCAGCGGCCAGGCCGACTCGAAGATGTACCAGACGACCACGCCGCCGACCGCACCGGCGAGCAGCAGGGAGCCGACCAGGCCCTCCCAGGACTTCTTCGGGCTGACCGTCGGGGCGAGCGGATGACGCCCCCAGAGCACCCCGACGAGGTATCCACCCGTGTCGCTGGCGACCGACAGCAGGATGAACAGCCCGACCCGCCACACGCCGTCGGGCTGGTCCAGCATGAGCATGATGAAGCCGGCCATGAACGGCACGTAGGCGACCGCGAAGGTCGCGATCGAGGCGTCCCGCAGCGCGGCCGCCCCCATGCCGTCCAGGACACGCCAGATCACCACGCCGCCGGCCGTGAGCATGAAGGCCACGAACAGCGCCTCGGCACCGGACAGGTACGCCGACACCAGGATCCCGACCTCGCCGACGAGCATCGGCACCAGCGGGAGCGAGACGTTGCGTCGCCGGAACGCGTGCGCGAGCTCCCACAGCGCGACGCCGGCGGCCAGCGCCACGACGGCGATGAACGCCTCCTTGCGCCACCACAGGGAGACGACCACGAGCGCGAGCAGGCCCAGCCCCACACCGATCGCGATGGGAAGATCGCGCCCGGCCCGGGGTGAGGTCGGCGCGGCGACGGTCGCGTGGTCTGTCATTCAGACCTCGAGGAGCTCGCTCTCCTTGTGCGCGAGAAGCTGGTCGATCAGCTCGACGTGCTTCTTGGTGAGCCCCTCCAGCTCCTTCTCCGCACGCACGACCTCGTCCTCGCCGGCCTCGCCGTCCTTCGCGATCCGGTCGAGCTCGTCCTTGGCGTGCCGGCGCACGTTGCGCACGGCCACGCGCGACTCCTCGGCCTTGTGCCGGGCGAGCTTCACGTAGTCCTTGCGGCGCTCCTCGGTCAGCTCGGGGAGCACGACGCGGATGATCTTGCCGTCGTCGGTCGGGTTGACCCCGAGGTCCGAGTCACGGATCGCGCGCTCGATGTTCGCCATGGCGGACATGTCGAACGGCGAGATGATGACCGTGCGCGCCTCCGGCGTTGCGAACGACGCCAGCTGCTGCAGCGGGGTCGGCGAACCGTAGTAGTCGACCGTCAGCTTGGTGAACATCGCCGGGTTGGCCCGGCCCGTGCGGATCGCGCCGAACTCCTCCTTGGCGACCTCGACGGCCTTGTCCATCTTCTCCTCGGCCTCGAGGAGGGTCTCGTCGATCACCGCTGCTCCTTCGTCGTCGTCCCGACCTGCTCGCCGTCTCCTGCCGCGGTGAGCAACGTGCCGATCCTCTCACCTCGCAGTGCACGCGTGACGTTGCCCGGGGCATCCATGCCGAACACCCGCATCACGATGTGGTTGTCGCGACACAGCGACAGCGCGGTGGTGTCCATCACGCCGAGGTCGTCGACGATGGCCTGGGTGAACGTCACGTAGGACAGGAACTCCGCCGACGGGTCGGTGCGCGGGTCCGCCGAGTAGACGCCGTCCACCCCGTTCTTGGCCATCAGCACCTCGTCGCAGTGCGTCTCGAGGGCGCGCTGCACGGACACGGTGTCGGTCGAGAAGTACGGCATGCCCGCGCCCGCGCCGAACACGACAACGCGCCCCTTCTCCATGTGGCGGATGGCACGCAGCGGGATGTACGGCTCGGCGACCTGCCCCATCGCGATGGCGGTCTGCACCCGGGTGTCCACGCCAGCCTGGACCAGGAAGTCCTGGAGCGCGAGGCAGTTCATCACGGTGCCGAGCATGCCCATGTAGTCCGCGCGGGCCCGGTCCATACCGGCCTGCGCGAGCTCGGCGCCGCGGAAGAAGTTGCCGCCGCCGACCACGATCGCGACCTGGACGCCGTCGGTGACCGCGGCGGCGATCTCCTCGGCGACGCGTCGCACCACGACGGGGTCGACCCCGATGCCACCACCGCCGAAGGTCTCGCCGGACAGCTTCAGCAGCACCCGTCGATGCGTGTCGGTCGTCACCCCTGCCTCCTCCTTGGCCTCACCGGACCCCGGCCCGTCCCGGGCACAGGGTCCCACACCGCTGACATGACGCACATACGACGGTGGCGGCCCCCGAAGGGACCGCCACCGTGAGGACCTCAGGCCCCGACGCGGAACCGCGCGAAGCCGGTCACCGTGCCGCCGGCTCCGGCGACGACCTTGCCGACCGTGGTCTTCGGGTCCTTGGCGAAGGCCTGGTCCAGCAGGACGACCTCCTTGAAGAACCCGTTGAGGCGACCCTCGACGATCTTCGGCAGGGCTGCCTCGGGCTTGCCCTCGTTGCGCGAGGTCTCCTCGGCGATCCGCCGCTCGTTCTCGACGGTGTCCGCCGGGACGTCGTCCCGGGTGAGGTAGGCCGGCGAGAAGGCGGCGATGTGCATCGCCACGTCCTTGGCGACCGAAGCGCCTGCGGCGTCGGTCCCGACCAGGACGCCGACCTGCGGCGGGAGGTCCTTGTTGACCTTGTGCAGGTAGACCGTCACGACCGGTGCGTTGACCCGGGCGACCCGGCGCAGCACGAGCTTCTCGCCGATGGTCGCCGCGGTCTCGGTGATCGCGTCGGCGACGGTGGCACCGTCGACCTCGGCGGCCAGCGCAGCCTCGGCGTCCTCGGCGCCCGAGGCGACGACGGCGGCGAGGACCTTGTCGGCGAGCGCGATGAAGCTCGCGTTCTTGGTGACGAAGTCGGTCTCGCAGTTCAGCTCGACGAGCACGCCGGTCTGGCCGTCCTCGGACACGTGCGCGGCCACGAGGCCGTCCGAGGCCGCGCGGCCCTCGCGCTTCGCGACGCCCTTGAGGCCCTTGACGCGGATGATCTCCAGGGCCTTCTCGGCGTCGCCGTCGGCCTCGTCGAGAGCCTTCTTGACGTCGAGCATGCCTGCGCCGGTGCGCTCGCGCAGTGCCTTGATGTCAGCGGCGGTGTAGTTCGCCATGGGTGTGGTCCCTTGTCCTCTCGGTCAGCTCTCGGCGGGCGCCTCGACGGGCGCCGCCTCAGCAGTCGTCTCGGCCGCGGCCGGGGTCTCCTCGGCGGCGACCTCCTCAGCGGCAGCCTCAGGGGCAGCCTCAGCGGCAGGCGCCTCAGCAGCAGCCTCGGGGGCGGCCTCAGCGGCAGGCGCCTCAGCAGCAGCCTCAGGGGCAGCCTCAGCGGCAGGCGCCTCAGCAGCAGCCTCAGCCGGCGCGGCCTCCGCCTCGGCGCCGGCCAGGAGCTCGCGCTCCCACTCGGCGAGCGGCTCGGCCTCGGGGGTGTCCGTCTCGGTGGCGGCACGTGCGGAGTGTCGCGCGATGAGCCCCTCGGCGACCGCGTCGGCGATCACACGGGTCAGCAGCGTGACCGAACGGATCGCGTCGTCGTTGCCCGGGATCTGGTAGTCGACCTGATCGGGGTCGCAGTTGGTGTCCAGGATCGCCACGACCGGGACGCCGAGCTTGCGCGCCTCGTCGACCGCGAGGTGCTCCTTGTTGGTGTCCACGACCCACACGGCCGACGGCACCTTGGTCATGTCGCGGATGCCGCCCAGCGTCTTCGCGAGCTTGTCCTTCTCGCGACGCATGATGAGCAGCTCCTTCTTCGTGAAGCCGCTGCCCGCGACGTCGTCGAAGTCGATCTCCTCGAGCTCCTTGAGCCGCTGGAGTCGCTTGTTGACGGTCTGGAAGTTGGTGAGCATGCCACCCAGCCAGCGCTGGTTGACGTACGGCATGCCGACCCGGGCTGCCTGCTCGGCCACGGGCTCCTGAGCCTGCTTCTTGGTGCCCACGAAGAGGATCGTGCCGCCGCGCGCGACGGTCTCCTTGACGAAGCTGAACGCGCGATCGATGTGGGTGAGGGTCGACTCGAGGTCGACGATGTAGATGCCGTTGCGCTCGGTGAGGATGAACCTCTTCATCTTCGGGTTCCACCGACGGGTCTGGTGCCCGAAGTGGACGCCGCTCTCGAGCAGCTGGCGCATGGTCACGACGGCCATGACGCAGTCCTTCCGACGCGGCCGGGGCCGCGCACTGACGAGGGCCGCGAGGGCGGCCCGGATCCGGTTGTCGGCGCCGACCGGGTGGCCGGACGCCCCTGGTACCCCGCGCTGCCGACGCCGCCGTGAGGCGGACCGTTGCCGGCACACGCTCCCGCCGTCCGGCGCCGTATGGGACCGGGCATCGTGGCGGGAAGAGGGCACGCGATGTCACCCGGGCGAGCCCGGGCGCGGATCAATGGTAGCGGACCCGCGGCGGGTCGCCGGACGCGGGTGCGGGTCGCGGGTCGCCGTGCGCGGGTACGGGTCGAGGATCGCCGCGAGCCGCTCCTGGCCGCCGGTCGCCGCCGCCTGTCCTACGCGGGCACCGACGGCCAGCGTCCACCGACCACCTCGGATCGGCTCGATCCCCAGGTGGGGCGGACCGGCGGCGGCAGGACGGCCTCCGCGGCACAGGATCTCGGCATGGTTGCAGCGATCGGCAAGGTCCTCGCGCTCACGGCCGGGTCGGTCGCCCTGCTCACGGCAGCGACGCCGGTCTGGAGCGACGACGTCGTCGTCAGCACGTCGTCGGCCGCGTCGCCGGTCCGCACCGCGGAGGCCGCGGCGGACAGCGCGCGTATCGCCTACCGCGCGCCCGTGCCAGGGCCCGTGACGAGGCTGTTCGACGCGCCGCTGTTCCGCTGGAGCTCGGGCCACCGCGGTGTCGACCTGGCCGCGACGCCCGGCCAGACCGTGCACTCCCCTGGCGACGGCCGCGTCGTGTTCGCCGGCACGGTGGTGGACCGGGGCGTGGTCACGGTGCTCCATCCCGACGGGCTGCGGACGAGCCTCGAGCCGGTCGACCCGGGTGTCGAGGTCGGCGACGAGGTCCACGCGGGCGACGTCCTCGGCACGCTGCAGACCCGGAGCGGCCACGACGGCGTGCACTGGGGCGTCCGGGACGGGGACACCTACCTCAACCCGCTCGACCTGCTCGGGCGCACCGCGCCGGTCGTGCTGCTCCCGCCCGGCGGATGACCGCTCAGACGCGCTCGGCCTCCTGGAGGTACGACCGCAGCCGCAGCATCGCGGCGGTGTGCATCTGCGAGATCCGGGACTCCGTCACGCCGAGCACGCGGCCGATCTCCGCGAGGGTCATGTTCTCGTAGTAGTAGAGCACCAGGACGATCTTCTCCCGCTCGCCCAGCCGTTCGATCGCGCGGGCGAGAAGAACCTTCGTCTCCTGAGCCTCGAGGTTGCCCTGCGGGTCGACGGCACCGGGGTCCTCCAGCGTGTCGATCAGCGAGAGGGCGTCACCGCGCTCCGAGCCCGCGCCGAGCAGCTCGTCGAGCGCCGCGACGTTCACCGTGGCCAGCTGGGAGAAGATGCCGCGCAGCTCACCGACGCTGATCGAGAGCCGGGACGCGACCTCGTCCTCGGTCGGTGCGCGGTGCAGCTCGCCCTCGAGCTCAGCGAACGCGCGGTCCACGGCACGCGCCTTGGTGCGCACCGAACGGGGGATCCAGTCGATCGCTCTGAGCTCGTCGATGATCGCGCCGCGGATCCGCGAGCTTGCGTAGGTCTCGAACTTCACGGCGCGGTCGGTCTCGTACTTCTCGATCGCGTCGATCAGGCCGAACATGCCGTACGACACCAGGTCCGCCTGCTCCACCGAGGTCGGCAGCCCTGCCCCGACCCGGTTGGCGACCATCGTGACGAGCGGCGCGTAGTGCAGGATCAGCTGCTCGCGCGCACCGCGGTCACCGGTCGCCTTGAAGGTCGACCAGACCCGTGCGATGCCGTCGGTGTCAGGGCCCGGCAGCTCGACCGGCTCGTCCTCGACCTCCACCGGGTCCGCCTCGTCGAGCTCCGGGTCCGCAGTACCCAGCGGACCGCCGTCGGGCGGCGCGGACACCCGGCCGTCCGGCTCGGACGGCGGGCGCTCGTTCTCGGCGTCGGCCTGGGGAGGCATGGTCATGATCCTGTCAGGCTCGGGGGTGGGCTTGCCGGTAGGACGCGCGGAGCCGGTCCGCGCTGACGTGCGTGTAGCGCTGCGTCGTCGCCAGGCTGGCATGGCCGAGCAGCTCCTGCACGGAACGCAGGTCCGACCCACCCGCGAGCAGATGGGTCGCGGCGGTATGGCGCAGCGCGTGCGGCGCGACGTCGTCGACGCCGGCCCGGGCCGCCGCCGCATGCACCGCAGACCGCACCTGGCGTTGGTCCACCCGACCGCCGCGCACCCCGAGGAACATGGCCGGCCCGCTGCCGTCGACGACCATCCGTGGACGCCCCGACGTCAGCCATGCCGACACGGCGTGGGCCGCCGGCGCGCCGAACGGCACCATGCGCTCCTTCGCACCCTTTCCCATCACCCGAACCAGCCGTCGGTCGAGGTCGACGTCGTCGACGTCGAGACCGACGACCTCGCCGACCCGCGCACCGGTCGCGTACAGCAGCTCGAGCACCGCCCAGTCCCGGATCGCGACGGGCTCGCCGTCGGCGGCGGCCTCGGCGGCCCGGTCGACCAGGACAGCGGCGGGCCTCACACCGAGCGCGGTCGGGAGCGCGGCCCGGGGTTGCGCCGTGACCAGCCTCGCGGCCGGGTCCACGGGGATGAGCCCCTCGGCGGCCGCCCACGCGAAGAAGGCCCGCACGGCTGCCCCCCGGCGCGCGATGGTCGCGCGACTCAGGTGGGCGGCCACCATGGACGACAGCCAGGACCGCAGGAGCGGGAGGTCCACCTCCTGCCAGGAACGGCCATGGCGCGCCGCGTAGGCCAGTGCGTGCCGAACGTCGCCGGTGTATGCCCGGACGGTGTGCGCGGAGAGCCCGCGTCCTGCGGCCAGATGCGTGGCGAAGCGCGCCACGACCTGCTCGGTCACGACCACCCCCGGCGCACGCATGGCCCTACGGTGGCGTGTCCGCGCTCGAGCCACAAGCCGACGACGGCGGACGTGGTCGCTCCTGCACGTCACGGCATGCCTGACGTACCGCGGTTCACGCCCGTCGCCATCGCCCGGCGGACCGCACGGCACGCCCGGACAGCTCGAGCGTACCGAGCGCAGCGAGCACCTCCGGGAGCGCCAGTCCGCACGGGCGTGTCAACCCCTCGGGCGCGGTCCCCTGGCGAACCGGCAAGGCGTCGAGCACGATCCGCTCCCTGGCGCCGAGCAGAGGTTCGGCGATGCCGGAGTCGGCGGGCGTCCCGTCCAGAAGCTCGAGCACGTCCGCCGCGCTCGTGAGGCAGACAGCGCCGTCGCGCAGCAGATGGTGGCACCCGGACGACGCTGCCGATGTGACCGGACCGGGCACGGCGCCCACCGGACGCATCAACGCCGTCGCGTGACCGGCCGTGCTCAGCGCGCCCGACCGCCGGGCCGCCTCGACCACCACGGTGACCTGCCCCAGCGCCGCGATCAGGCGGTTGCGGAGCAGGAAGCGATGCCTCGTCGGCGCCGTACCCGGCGGAACCTCAGCCAGGAGTGCGCCCTTCTCGGCGACGGCCGAGAGGAGTCGCGCGTTCGCTGCCGGGTACGGCCGGTCGAGCCCACCCGCGAGCACAGCGACCGTGCCGCCGTCGGCGGTCAGCGCCGCGCGGTGCGCCATGGCGTCGATGCCGAACGCCCCACCGGAGACCACGCAGGCATCCGCGTCGGCCAGACCCGCGCAGAGCTCGGCGGTCACGTGCTCGCCATAGCTGGTCGCGGCCCTCGACCCCACCACCGAGACGGCGCGCGCGAGCAGGGGCGCCGGATCCGCGCCACGCACCCACAGACACATCGGGCGAGCGAGGCCGAGGTCGTCCAGCCCGGCCGGCCAGCCCGGGTCGCCGGGCACCACGACGCGCCCCGACAGCGCTTCGATCCAGTCCCGGTGCCGGCGCCACGTGTCCGCGCCCCAGCGTTGCGCCCAGCCCTCGAGCCCACGCCGGACACGGCCGTGGGCCACCGTGGTCAGTCCTGGCAGAAGGACGGCATCGGCCCGTGCCGTACGAGCGACCAGATCCAGGGCGTCGACCGGACCGAGGGACTCGACCAGGGCACCCGCCACGGGATCGCCCGGCTCGACGAGCCCGCTCCAGGCGATCCGGGCCTCGAGGTCGTTCATCGGTTGCCGCGCAGGACGAGGGCTTCGCCTACCTGATCCGGACCGGGCTGAGCGACGGCCGCCAGGTCGGCGAGGGTCCAGGCGATGCGAAGCACGCGGTCGGCACCACGCAGGCTGAGCTCTCCGCGGTCGATCGCCACCTCGAGTCCCCGCATCGCCGTCGCGGCGTCCCGAGGAGCGTGCGCGCGCAGCCACCGGCCCGAGACCTCCGCGTTGGTGCGCCAGCCCGTCCCGGCGAGCCGGTGCTGCGCACGGGCCCGTGCCTGGGCGACCCGCTCCGCGACGGCCGCGGTCGGCTCCCCTGGACCCGCCAGCCGTTCGACCCTCGTGACGGGGAGGACGTCGATCTGCAGGTCCACCCGGTCCAGCAGCGGACCGGACAGTCGCGAGAAGTACCGGCGTCGCTCGATCGAGCTGCACGTGCAGGTCAGTCCCATGCCCACCGAGTTGCCGCACGGGCAGGGGTTCGCGGCCATCACCAGCTGGAAGCGTGCGGGGTATCGGGCCGATCCGGCGGCGCGGTGGAGCACCAGCTCGCCGTGCTCGAGCGGCTGGCGCAGGGTCTGCAGCACGCGCGGGGAGAACTCGGGTGCCTCGTCGAGGAACAGCACCCCTCGATGCGCGCGCGAGGCGGCTCCCGGACGAGGCAGGCCGGAGCCGCCACCGATCACGGCAGCGGGGGTAGCCGTGTGGTGCGGGTCCTCGAACGGCGGGCGACGCAGCAGCCCGTCGGCCGCCCGGAACGTCCCGGCGACCGAGTGCACCGAGGTGACCTCGACCGCGTCGTGGTCGTCCAGGTCTGGCAGCAGCCCCGGGAGCCGCGCGGCCAGCATCGTCTTGCCCGTACCGGGTGGGCCGAGCATGAGCAGGTGGTGCCCGCCAGCGGCCGCGACCTCGAGCGCGTGCCGCGGCAGGCCCTGCCCGACCACGTCGGCGAGGTCCCCGCCCTGACCGGCCTTCGCAGTCTCCGGCTCGGTCCGCCGCACCGGCACCAGGTCCGGCACGCAGACCTCGGCACCGTGCACGGCGAGGACCTCGGCGAGCGACGCGGCGCCGACCACGTCGGCGCCGGGCACGAGCTGTGCCTCGCCGAGGTCCGCCGCGGGCACCACGACCCGGCGGTACCCGGCCGACACCGCCGCCGCGACCGCGGGCAGCACACCGCGCACCGGGCGCAGCCGCCCGTCGAGCCCGAGCTCGCCGAGGTGCACGACGTCGGTGACCACCTCGGCCGGGCACAACCCGGCCCCCGCCAGTGTCGCGACGGCGATCGCCAGGTCGAAGCCGGCGCCGGCCTTGGGCAGCGACGCAGGAGAGAGGTTGATCGTGATCTTCCGCTGCGGCCACGCCAGCCCGGTCGAGGCGACGGCGGCGCGGACGCGGTCCCGCGCCTCGCTCAGTGCGGCGTCGGGCAGGCCGACCAGTGCCAGGCCCGGAACGCTCGCGGCGAGGTGGGCCTCGACGTCGACGACGTGCCCGGTCAGACCGACCAGCGCGACGGCCCGGGTGCGACCGAGGCTCACGAGATGCCGCGCAGGTGCTCGACCCGCTCGGCGACCGGGACGTCGGTGCGGACCGCGATGACGTCCAGGCGGACCTCCGCGGGACGCAGGTCGTGCTCGGTGAGCCACTGCCCCGCGAGTCGCCTCAGCCGGGCCAGCTTCTCGGGTGTCACGGCCAGCGCTGGGTGGCCGAACCCGGGGCCGCTGCGGGTCTTGACCTCGACCACGACGAGCGTCGTGCCGTCCATCGCGACGATGTCGAGCTCGCCGTCGCGCCCGCGCCAGTTGCGGTCGACGACCCGCCATCCGCGCGCGGCCAGGTGCGCGGCCGCCACCCGTTCGCCGTACCGCCCGAGGGCCTGTCTCGCGCTCACGCGACCACCTCCGCGCACCACGGTCGCGGCATACGGTCAGCCCTGGTCGGAGGGCCCGGCCCGGCTGGGGACGCGCCGGCCGGCGCCGGCAGTGTGGACGGCAGGCACCGACGCTGTGGACGGGATGCCTCGCCGGCGGCGTAGCCGCCGTCAGCCGCTCAGCGCGGGACGTCGAGCTCGGACTTCGCGAGCTCTTCGATGTTGACGTCCTTGAAGGTCACGACGCGGACCGCGCGCACGAACCGCGCCGACCGGTACACGTCCCACACCCACGCGTCACCGAGGGTGACCTCGAAGTACACCTCGCCGGCGGCCGATCGCACCTGCAGGTCCACCTGGTTGGCGAGGTAGAACCGGCGCTCGGTCTCGACGACGTAGGAGAACAGCCCGACGACGTCGCGGTACTCGCGGTAGAGCGCGAGCTCCATCTCGGTCTCGTAGTTCTCGAGGTCCTCTGCGCTCACGGCTCCATGATGGCCTATCGAGACGCCAGCGGCCGACCCGCCACCGCATCCACGGCCGGTTCCGCTCCCGGCAGGTTCCAGCTGCGCCGGTGCAGCGCGCTCGGTCCGACCGTGCGCAGGGCCTGCAGGTGCTCGGGGGCGCCGTATCCCTTGTTCTCGTCCCACCGGTAGGCGGGGTGGTCGGCCGCGTGCCCGACCATCAGCGCGTCGCGCTCGCACTTGGCGAGGATGCTGGCCGCGGCGACCGAGGCGCACCGCTGGTCGGCCTTGACCCGGGTGTGCACCACGGGTTCCTGGTCGGGCGGCGCCACGTCGAGCTCCCACAGGTCGAGCTCACCTGCCGGCCGGGTGAGCCAGTCGTGCGAGCCGTCCAGGAGCACGACGTCGACCTCGGTCCCGAGGGCCGCCAGCGCCCGGGTGCCCGCGAGCCGGAGCGCCCCGATGATGCCCAGTGCGTCGATCTCCTCCGGCGACGCGTGCCCGACGGCCCGCGCGACGCCCCAACGGCTCAGCGCCGGAAGCAGGGCGGTCCGCGCGGCCGGTGTCAACAGCTTCGAGTCCGCGACACCGCGGGGCCCGGACCGGGTGGTGAGGTCCACCGCGACGGCCCCGACGCTGACCGGGCCGGCCAGCGCACCACGGCCCACCTCGTCCATCCCGACCAGGACGCGGGCACCGGCGCGCAGCAGGCTGCGCTCGAGGCGGAGGTCGGGCCGGGGGCGGGTCACGGCCCGCTCTGGTCCGGTACGTCGGCGAAGGTGGCGCCCGGGTTGCGCAGCAAGGAGATCCGGTCGAACGGCCAGAGCGTCACGAACGCCACGCCCACGACGTTGGAGACCGGGATCGAACCGCCGCCGGGGTCGCCCTGGTGGTAGCGGGAGTCCTCGGAGTCCTGCCGGTTGTCGCCCATCACCCACAGCGAGCCCTCGGGCACCGTGATGTCGAAGTCGATCTCGCTCGGCATCGCACCGGCCGCGAGGTACGGCTCGTCGATCGGCACGCCGTTCACCATGAGGCGGCCCTGCTCGTCACAGCACTCCACGTGGTCGCCCGCGACCCCGATCACCCGCTTGATCAGGTGCTCCCCGGCGTCGTAGGGCCGCAGGCCGATGTAGGTCAGCACCTGCCCGATCACGCCGCCGAGGCCGGAGGAGCTCTGGGGAGGAGGCTCGGAGAGCCAGCCGCCCGGGTCGGCGAACACCACGATGTCGCCGCGGTGCACCTGGAACGGGCCGGGCGCGAGCTTCGTCACCATCACCCGGTCGCCGACCATGAGCGTCTGCTCCATCGAACCCGAGGGGATGTAGAACGCCTGGGCGAGGAAGGTCTTGATGACCAGGGACAGGACGATCGCGCTGACCACGATGATCGCGGTCTCCCGGACGAGGGTCGCCCACCCGCTCCGCTGCCGTCCGACGCGCTCGCGGGTGGGGTGCTCGTCGGTCACGGCCACCACTCTGCCATGCCGGTCGGCGTGTCCCGAACCCGATCGAGGAACGGCGCGCCGCGGACGGGACGAGCGCGGGGACGCCGACGGGCGGCCACCCCGTGGGATGGCCGCCCGTCGTGGAGCTCAGCGCGCGACGGTCTCGCGCTTCTCCTTGATCTTCGCCTTCTTGCCGCGCAGCTTGCGCAGGTAGTAGAGCTTCGCGCGCCGCACGTCGCCGCGGGTGACCACCTCGAGGGACTCGATGGTCGGCGAGTGGACCGGGAAGGTCCGCTCGACGCCGACGCCGAAGCTGACCTTGCGAACCGTGAAGGTCTCGCGCACGCCACCGCCGGAGCGGCGGATGACCACACCCTGGAAGGCCTGGATGCGGGAGCGGGTGCCCTCGACGACCTTGACGTTCACCTTGACGGTGTCGCCGGGCCGGAAGGCGGGGATGTCGTCGCGCAGCGAGGCTGCGTCGACCGAGTCGAGGATGTGCATCGTCTCTCCTTCGCCCCTGCCACAGGTCAGACGCGGTGTCGGGCCGGGTCCCGTCAGGACCCCGGCTCATCTGAGTCGTGCACGCCGTTCGAGCCGCCTCCCCTGTGGCAGAGGCCAGCGGGCGCACACCGACCGACTAGTTTGCCACACCCGCGGCGCTGCGAGCGACGTCGGGTCCGCACGCTTCCGCCCCGCCCGTCCCGGCGTCACCCGAGGTCGGGACCTGGCTCCTCGGCCGCGACCGCGTCCAGCACCGCTCGGTCCGCGGCGTCGAGGCCGTCGGGGGCCAGCGCCCGGAGCAGGTCGGGTCGGCGGGCAGCCGTGCGCTCGAGCGCCCGGTCGCGGCGCCAGCGGGCGATCTTCGCGTGGTGCCCGGAGAGCAGCACCTCGGGCACGTCCAGCCCGCGCCAGGACGGCGGCCGCGTGTACACGGGGTACTCGAGCAGCCCGGCCGCGCCGTGCGACTCCTCGACGAGCGACTCCGGGTTCCCGACCACCCCGGGCAGCAGCCGCGCGACGGCCTCGACCACGACGAGCGCGGCGACCTCTCCCCCGTTGAGCACGTAGTCGCCGATCGACAGCTCGGTGACGCGCACCCCGGCGGCGCGGTAGTGCTCGACGACCCGTGCGTCGATCCCCTCGTACCGCCCACAGGCGACCACCAGGTGGCCGACGTCGGCGAGGCGCTCCGCCGTGCGCTGGGTGAACACCTCACCGGACGGGGTGGGTAGCACCAGCTCGGACCCCTCGTCGAGCAGGTCGTCCAGGGCGACGCCCCACACGTCCGGGCGCATGACCATCCCCGCGCCGCCGCCCGTCGGGGTGTCGTCGACGGTGCGGTGCCGGTCGGTCGTCCAGCCCCGCAGGTCGTGCACCCGAAGGTCGAGCAACCCCGCCTCGCGGGCCTTGCCCACCAGCGAGAGCTCGAGCGGGCGGAGGTACTCGGGGAAGATCGTGACGACGTCGACGCGCACGTCAGCCCTCGTCCGGCAGGTCGACATCGGGCTCGCCGACCCCGGTGAGGAGGCCGGCCGGCGGATCGAGCACGACCCGCCCGCCCTCGATGTCCACCGTCGGCACGATGGCGGCCACGAACGGCACCAACGTCCGGCTCCCGTCCAGCTCGGCGACCACGAGGGCGTCCTGCGCAGGGAGGTGCTCGAGCCCCACGACCTCACCCACCGAGGTCCCGTCCACGAGCTCGGCACGCAGGCCGACCAGCTCGTGCAGGTACCACGCGTCGTCCTCGTCCGAGACCTCTGCCTCGACCTGGAGCACCGTGCCGCGCAGCGCCTCGGCACCCGTGCGGTCCACGACACCCTCGAAGGTCAGGTACCACCGCTCGCCCTGGGGGCGCGCCCGGACCACCGTGAGCGGGCCCCGATCGGGGTCCGTGCCGAGCACGGCGCCGGCGGCGAAACGCTCGGCCGGCACGTCCGTGCGGACGTCCACGGCCACCTCGCCGCGCAGCCCGTGGGCGCGTCCGACGGTCCCGACGGCGAGCTGCACGAGTCCTCCTGGTGCTGGACGGGCGGTGGTCGGTGCCTGACCGGGTGGCCGGGCCCGGACGCACGTCGGGCCCGGTCCCCAGCGTAGGGGTCCGGGCCCGAGCAGTGCGGTGCGGTCAGCGCCGGTCGACGTCCACGACGTCGACCCGGACGTTGCCGCGGCTCAGCGCACCGACCACGGTGCGCAGCGCTCGCGCCGTGCGCCCCGACCGGCCGATCACTCGGCCCAGGTCCTCGGGGTTCACGTGCACCTCGAGCAGCTCGCCGCGGCGCAGGGTCCGACCCTGGACGCGCACGTCGTCCGGGTGGTCGACGATGCCGCGGACCAGGTGCTCGAGGGCGTCGGCGAGCATCAGGCCTCGGTCTCCTCGGCGGGAGCCTCAGCGGTCTCCTCGGCCGGAGCCTCGGCAGCAGCCTTCTTCTCGGCAGCCTTGGCCTTGGCCTTCTCGGCGGCGTCCGTCGCGGCCTTGACGGCGGTGGCGGCGTCGACCGAGGTGCCCTTGGTCTTGAGGGTGCCCTCGGTGCCCGGGAGACCCTTGAAGGTCTGCCAGTCACCGGTGATCTTCAGGATGGCGAGCACCTGCTCGGTCGGCTGCGCGCCGACGCCGAGCCAGTACTGCGCGCGGTCGGACTTGACCTCGATGAGCGAGGGCTCCTCCGTGGGGTGGTACTTGCCGATCTCCTCGATCACGCGACCGTCCCGCTTGGTGCGGGAGTCGGCGACGACGATGCGGTAGTACGGCGCCCGGATCTTGCCGAGACGCTTCAGACGGATCTTGACGGCCACTGAGTGGTCACTCCTGGTTCTGGCGATGTGGTCCGGGTGGGCGTCCCGTGGGGTAGGCAGCCGATCGGACCGAGGACACGACGTACGGACGGGTAGAGGGGCCGTCCGCGCCGGGTACAGCGGGACATTGTGCCAGACCACGTGCCTCCCGGTCACACCGGACGAGGGGTGGTGGCGAACTCGAGGTCACCGACGGCGCGCGCGACCGCTCAGCGGCCGAAGAGCTTGTCCATCCCCGGCGGCAGCTCGACCTTCGACGGGTCCGCGTTCGGCTGCCCGGCGCCGAGGCCGAAGGCCGCGCCCGGTGCGGACGGGGCCGTGGAACGACGCTCGGACGCCTCACGCTCCTGCTGGGCGCGCTTGGCCGGGTTGCCCGACCGGCCCTTGACCTTGCGTGGCGCCTGCTGCTTGCCGCGGCCCTTGCGTCCGGTCCCGGGCAGGTTGCCCATCCCCGGGATCGGCATCCCGCCACCCTTGGCCATCTGGCGCATCATCTTCTGCGCCGCCGTGAACCGCTCGAGGAGCTGGTTGACCTCGGTCGCGGACGTCCCTGAGCCGCGCGCGATGCGGGCGCGGCGCGACCCGTTGATGATCTTCGGGGTCGCGCGCTCGCCCGGTGTCATCGAGCGCACGATCGCCTCGACCCGGTCGACCTCGCGCTCGTCGAACGAGTCGATCGCCTCCCGCATCTGCCCCATGCCGGGCAGCATGCCGAGCATCTTCTTCATCGAGCCCATCTGGCGCAGCTGCTGCATCTGCACCAGGAAGTCGTCCAGCGTGAAGTCCTCGCCGGCCACGAGCTTGCCGGCCATCTTCTCGGCCTGCTCGGCGTCGAAGGACTTCTGCGCCTGCTCGATGAGCGTCATGACGTCGCCCATGTCGAGGATGCGCGAGGCCATCCGGTCCGGGTGGAAGACCTCGAAGTCGGTGAGCTTCTCGCCGGTCGAGGCGAACATGATCGGCCGGCCGGTGACGCTCGCGACGGACAGCGCGGCACCGCCGCGCGCGTCGCCGTCGAGCTTCGACAGCACGACGCCGGTGAACCCGACTCCCTCGGCGAACGCCTGGGCCGTGGTCACGGCGTCCTGGCCGATCATCGCGTCGACCACGAAGAGGATCTCGTCGGGGTCGACCGCGTCCCGGATGTCCGCGGCCTGCTGCATCATCTCCGCGTCGACGCCCAGACGGCCGGCGGTGTCGACGATCACCACGTCGTACTGCTTCTCACGCGCCTCCGTGAGGCCGTCGCGGGCGACCTTGACCGGGTCGGCCTTGGCGGAGCGCTGCCACCAGCGGCGACCATCCTCCGGCTCGCCCTCGTCGCTCGCGCCCGGGTGCGGCGCGAAGACCGGGACCCCGGCCCGCTCGCCGACCACCTGGAGCTGGGTGACCGCGTTCGGCCGCTGCAGGTCCGCCGCGACCAGCATCGGGGTGTGGCCCTGCTCGCGCAGGTGCAGGGCGAGCTTG
Source organism: Actinotalea endophytica (assembly GCF_025717005.1). Classification (GTDB taxonomy): domain Bacteria; phylum Actinomycetota; class Actinomycetes; order Actinomycetales; family Cellulomonadaceae; genus Actinotalea. The sequence goes on along the minus strand of NZ_JAOVZU010000011.1, from coordinate 73,075 downwards.
CCCGCCAGGGTGGTCTTGCCCGCGCCCTGCAGGCCGGCGAGCAGCACGACGGTCGGCGGGCGCTTGGCGAAGGTCAGCGGCCGCTGGCTGCCGCCGAGCACGGCGATCAGCTCCTCGTGCACGATCTGCACGACCTGCTGGGCCGGGTTCAGCGCACCGGACACCTCTGCCGACAGGGCGCGCTCGCGCACCGTGCCGGCGAAGTCACGGACCACGGGGACGGCGACGTCGGCGTCGAGCAGCGCGCGACGGATCTCACGGATCGTCGCGTCGATGTCGGCCTCGGAGAGCCGGCCCTTGGTCCGCAGGTTCTTGAACGTCGCGGACAGGCGGTCGGACAGAGTGGCGAACACAGGACCTCACCGGTGGTTGCTGCACGAGCCCCCACAGGGTACCTGTGCGCGGCCCCACGCAGCCCGCCGGGTGGCCCACCCGGCGTGTGTCCGCGGGGTGGACCGCCCGAGCGGTCCGGTCAGGCCTCGCCGAGCGCGGCGCGGGCCCGCACGGTCAGGTCGTCGACCAGCCGCGCGCGCCACGGCGTCCAGGTCTTCGGCCCGGCCGCGGAGGCGTCGGACTCGGTGAGCGCACGCAGCACCTCGAGCAGGTCGAGCCGGTGGTCCGCGGCCTCGAGCAGCGCGTCGATCGTCGCCGGGGCCTCGGGGTCCTCCTGGGTGGCCAGGTCCGCCAGCGTGAGGTGATGGCGCACCAGGCGACCGACATCCACCGCCTCGGCGTCGTCGAAGCCCATCCGTCGCACCACGCCCGGCGCGATCTCGGCGCCAGTGACCGAGTGGTCGGTCGAGCCCTTGACCTTCCCGATGTCGTGCAGCAGCGCCGTGACCAGCAGGAGGTCCCGGCGCATCCGGACGTCGCCCTTGTGCCGCGCGGCACGCGCCACGGTCTCGATCAGGTGCCGGTCCACGGTGTGCCGGTGGATGGGCGAACGCTGCGGGCGGTTGCGCACTGCCGCCCACTCCGGGATCCAGCGGGTCACGACGCCGGCCAGGTCGAGGGTCTCCCACACCGGGATCTGGGCGCTGCCCGAGCCGAGCAGCGCGAGCAGGTGGGTCCGCGCCGCGGCCGGCCAGGGTTCGGGAAGGTCGGGCGTCCGCGCGAGCGACGTCACGGTCACCGGGGACAGCGGGAGCCCGGTGCGCGCGGACGTCGCCGCGGCACGCAGGGCGAGCAGCGCGTCGTCCTCGGGCCGGACGCCGGCGGCGAGCACGAGCTCGCCGTCGTGCTCGACCAGACCCTCGCCGACCGAGCGCAGTCGCGGGGCCTGCCGGCGCCCGCGGACCAGGACCGGACGACGCAACGACGGGCGCTCGAGCGCCTGGCGGGCGTGCCGAACGGTGGTGTCGAGCGCGTGCGACACCGTGCGTCCGGCCTCGGCCAGGCCGGCCAGGAGCTCGTCGGCGTCTTCGGCGCCGACCAGCTCGGCGACCTCGTCCTGGTCGACCCGGAGCAGCCGGTTGGTCGCCCGACGCGTCACCACGTGCAGCGCGTCTCGCACGTCGAGCAGGTGGGTGTAGGCGTCGTCGACCGCGCCGTGCGGGCGGTCGGTGAGCCAGGTCGCGGCCAGGGCGAAGACGACCACCGCGTCGCGGATGCCGCCGCGCGCCTCCTTGAGGTCCGGCTCGACCAGGTAGGCGAGCTCGCCGGATCGGTCCGCCCGGGCCTTGGTGGACGAGAGCAGCTCGGGAAGCCGCCGGCGCGCGGCGGAGCGCCAGTCGGCGAGCAACGCCGAGCCGGCCCGGGCGATGATCGCCCGGTCCCCCGCGATCGGGCGCAGGTCCAGCAGCCCGACCGCCGCCGGCAGGTCGTGCGAGGCCACCTGGCGGCACTGCGCCAGCGACCGCACGGAGTGGTCGAGCTGGAGCCCGGCGTCCCAGATCGGGTACCAGAGCCGCTCGGCCAGTGCGGCGACCTCGGCCGCCGAGTGGCTGCGCCCGTCGTGGACCAGGAGCAGGTCCAGGTCGCTGGCCGGGCTGGCGTCGCCTCGCCCGAGGCTGCCGACCGCGGCGAGCGCGACGCCCTCGGAGTCGTCGAGCTCGGCGACCGCGGCGTCCCACAGCTGCGCGAGCCGGCCGGCCACCATCGTGGTCACGGCGGCGCGGCGCACCAGGCCGTCGGCGCCAGGACCGATCATCCGCGCCGCGAGGTCGAGCCGGTCGCTACGGAGCCCACGCAAGTCCGAGGCCGCCGCGGCGGCGGCCGCGGACCCCCCCGGCGGCGGCGGGGGGGCGGGGG
>NZ_JAOVZU010000011.1:60785-70815 GCF_025717005.1 Actinotalea endophytica | reverse complement strand
CCCCACCGCCCCCCCCCAACGCCCGCGCCCCCGGGGGCGGGGCCGGCGCACCCCCCCTGCTGCGTCATGGGCTCAGATGGCGTCCGGACCGTGCTCGCCGGTACGGACGCGCACGACGTCCTCGACGGGCACGCTCCAGACCTTGCCGTCACCGATCTGCCCGGTGCTCGCGGCCTTGATGACCACCTCGGTGATCGCGGCCACGTCCTCGGCCCGGACCAGCACCTCGACCTTGATCTTCGGCACCAGGTCCACGACGTACTCGGCGCCGCGGTACACCTCGGTGTGCCCCTTCTGGCGGCCGTAGCCGCTGGCCTCGCTGACCGTGAGGCCGTGCACGCCGGCGCCCTGGAGCGCTTCCTTCACCTCGTCCAGCTTGTGCGGCTGGATCACTGCGGTGACCAGCTTCATGGTTCGACCTCCTGTGCGCTTCGTGGCGTCCGGGTGCCGGGTGACCGGCACCCCGGTGGGCGACTCCCACCGCCATCATCTCGCTGCTCGTCGTCCGGGACACGGTTCGCCGTGCGACGGCGCTCGTCGTACGACACGGCTCGTCCTGAGCCGCCCGTTCGCCCCGGGCTCCTCGTCCTGAACGCCGTGAGGGTCCCGCGCCGGAGCGCGGGACCCTCACGGACTCATCTCACAGAGCGTCAGGACCGTGCTCGCCGGTCCGGACCCGGGCGACGTCGTCGACCGGCACCGTCCAGACCTTTCCGTCACCGATCTTGCCGGACTGGGCCGCGCCGACGATGACCGACGTGACGCTGGCCGCGTCCTCGTCGCCCACCAGGACCTCGATGCGGACCTTCGGCACGAGGTCGACGGTGTACTCGGCACCGCGGTAGACCTCGGTGTGCCCACGCTGACGGCCGTAGCCGCTGGCCTCGCTCACCGTCATGCCGCGCACGCCAGCGGCCTCGAGGGCCGACTTCACGTCGTCGAGCCGGTGGGGCTGGATGACCGCGCAGACCAGCTTCATGCCTTCACCTCCATGCGGCCGACCCCGAGGCTCTCGTACGCGGTCTCACCGTGCATCGCCATGTCACCGCTGGCCTCGACCTCGTCGGTGACCCGGATGCCCATGGTCGCCTTGAGCGCCGAACCGATGATGAACGTCACAACACCGCTGAACACGACCGCGGCGAGCGCGACGATGATCTGGGTGAGGAGCTGCGTGACGCCGCCGCCGTAGAACAGGCCGTTGACGGAGCCGTCGGCGTACCAGGTGCCGTTGGTGGTGTCCGAGACGTTGGCGAAGAAGCCGATGAGCACGGTGCCGGTGAGACCACCGACGAGGTGCACGCCGACGACGTCGAGCGAGTCGTCGTAGCCGAACTTGTACTTCAGGCTCACGGCCATCGCGCAGAGGATGCCCGCGATGGTGCCGATGGCGATCGCGCCGTAGGTGTCCACCGAGGCCGCGGCCGGGGTGATCGCGACCAGGCCCGCGACGGCACCCGAAGCGGCGCCGAGCGACGTGGCCTTGCCGTCACGGACCTTCTCCGTGGCGAGCCAGCCGAGGATCGCCATGCAGGTCGCGACCGTGGTGTTGACCCACGCACGGCCGGCCGTGCCGTCCGCCGCGAACTCAGAACCGGCGTTGAAGCCGAACCAACCGAACCACAGCAGGGCGGCGCCCAGCATGACGAACGGAAGGTTGTGCGGACGCATCGGCTCCTTGCCGAAGCCCTTGCGCTTGCCGAGCAGGATCGCCATCACCAGACCAGCCACACCGGCGTTGATGTGGACCACGGTCCCACCGGCGAAGTCGATCGGGGTGGACAGGCCCGAGGTGATGCCGTCGCCACCGAGCAGACCGCCGCCCCACACCATGTGCGCCATGGGCACGTACACGATGGTCACCCAGATCGCAGCGAAGGCCAGCCAGGCGCTGAACTTCATGCGGTCAGCAACCGAACCCGAGATCAGGGCGACGGTGATGATCGCGAACGTCGCCTGGAAGGCGATCGCGACCAGCGCCGGCACTCCGGAACCAGCCATCAGGCTGTCGGCGTCGGTGATGGTGTTCGAGCCGAAGAACTCGAACGGGTTGCCGATGATGCCACCGACGTCGGAGCCGAACGCTCCGGAGTAGCCGTAGAGCAGCCAGATCGGGCCGATGAGCGCCATCGCGCCGAAGCTCATCATCATCATGTTGAGCACGGACTTGCCGCGCACCATGCCGCCATAGAAGAACGCCAGACCCGGCGTCATCAGCAGCACCAGCGACGATGCCACGATGATCCAGGCGGTGTTCCCTGTGTCCAGGACAAACTCGTCCATGCAGATCGCCTCTCCCTCGCCAGCCGGTCGGCTGGGGTCGGGAACAACCCTGGCGGGGGGACGTTTCGATGCCGAGCGCGCCTCGTTACGACGCGGTGACAAGGACCGTGGGCATGTGAACGAGCAGTTTCGCGCCGTGCTCACCGTCCGAATTGTGGGACCGAAGTCCCACGATTCCGAGACGGCTCGCGTGACCCGCGGGCCGCGTCGGTCAGCCGAGGATGCCGTCGACGAAGGCCTCCGGGTCGAACTCCGCGAGGTCGTCCGGGCCCTCGCCGAGCCCGACGAGCTTCACCGGCACCCCGAGCTCGCGCTGGACGGCGACCACGATGCCGCCCTTGGCCGTGCCGTCCAGCTTGGTCAGCACGATCCCGGTCACCCCGGCAACCTCGGCGAAGACCCGCGCCTGGGTGAGCCCGTTCTGCCCGGTGGTGGCGTCCAGCACCAGCAGCACCTCGCTGATCGGCGCGGTGCGGGACAGCACCCGGCCGATCTTGCCGAGCTCGTCCATCAGGCCGGCCTTGTTCTGCAGGCGGCCCGCGGTGTCCACGAGCACGACGTCGACGCCCTGGCTCCGCCCGGCGGAGAGCGCCTCGAAGGCGACCGATGCGGGGTCGGCGCCGTCCCGGTCCGAGCGCACCACCGGGACCCCGACCCGGGCCCCCCAGGTCGCGAGCTGGTCCGCCGCCGCGGCGCGGAAGGTGTCGGCGGCGCCGAGCAGCACGGTGCGGTCCTCCGCCACGAGCAGCCGCGCCAGCTTGCCCACGGTGGTCGTCTTGCCGGTCCCGTTCACGCCGACCATGAGCACCACGGCGGGCTGGACACCCGCCGCGCCGTCACCCGTCGCCATCACGGGCTCGGTGGCGAGCGTGCGGTCCATGGTCGGGTCGACCAGGGCGAGCAGCTGTTCGCGCAGCAGGGCGCGCACCGCCGCAGGCTCGCGCACACCGAGGACGCGCACCTTCTGCCGCAGCGCGTCGACGAGCTCACCGCTCGGGCCGGCCCCGACGTCGGCGAGCAGCAGGGTCTCCTCGATCTCCTCCCAGTCCTCCTCCGCGAGGTGGTCACGGGAGAGGACGGCGAGCAGTCGGGCGCCGAGCGGCGAGCCCGACCGGGCGAGCCGGTCCCGGAGCCGGACCATCCGCCCCGCGGCCGGCGCAGGCGTCTCGACACCTGCAGGGGCCGCCGCCGGCGAGCCGGCGGGCGCTGTCGGAGCCTCGGTGGGGGCCGGTGCGGTGTCGACGGCGGACGAGGACGCCTCGCTCGAACCACCGCGACGGCGCCCTCGGATCAGCAGGCCGGCCGTGGTCCCCACGACGACGAGCGACGGGACCCCGATGAGCAGGACGTCGTTGAGATCGGTCACCGCGTCAGTCTGCCAGGAGTCGCAGGGGTCGCCGGGACGCGAGCAGGGCCGGGCGGCTCAGCGTTCGGTCAGCGCAGCAGGTCCTCGAAGAGGTCCTTCTCCGCCGCGGCCGACTCGGCGTGCTCGCGACGCGCCGCGGCGATCACGCCCAGGCGCGGCTCGCCGGACTCGCGGCGCAGGCCCGAGCGGAGGTCCGCGACCGGGGTACCGCCACCGATCCAGACCGCCAGGCCGAGCACGACCAGCGCGATGACGAACGGCAGGAGGACCGAGAGGACGACAGGAGTCATGGCGTCAGTATCCGGCGGTCGTCGGACGACCACGGGGCCCCTCCGAAGGTCGTCGCGGCTTCGGCACAGGATCTCCACACCCGTGCGTCAGGCCATGCGCGGACCCTCGCGCGAGGCCTGGCGCGGACCCTCGCGCGAGGCCTGGCGCGAGGCCTCAGTCCTCCTCGCGCAGCCGCTGGCTGATCACGGTGGTGACGCCGTCGCCGCGCATGGTCACGCCGTACAGCGCGTCGGCGATCTCCATCGTCCGCTTCTGGTGCGTCACGACGATGAGCTGGGAGTCGTCGCGCAGCTCGGTGAAGATCTCGAGCAGCCGACCCAGGTTGACGTCGTCGAGCGCGGCCTCGACCTCGTCCATCACGTAGAACGGGCTCGGCCGTGCCTTGAAGATCGCGACCAGCAGCGCGACGGCGGTGAGCGACCGCTCGCCGCCGGACAGCAGCGAGAGCCGCTTGACCTTCTTGCCGGCCGGGCGCGCCTCGACCTCGATCCCGGTGCCGAGCATGTCGGACGGGTCGGTGAGCACGAGGCGTCCCTCACCACCGGGGAACAACCGGGCGAAGACCCGCTCGAACTGCACCGCGGTGTCCGCGTACGCCTCGGCGAAGACCTGCTCGACCTTCTCGTCGATGTCCTTGACGATCTGCAGCAGGTCGGTGCGCGACTTCGTCAGGTCGCCGAGCTGGCCGGTGAGGAACGCGTGGCGCTCCTCCAGCGCGGCGAACTCCTCCAGCGCGAGCGGGTTCACCCGGCCCAGCTGGGACAGCTCGCGCTCGGCCTTCCGGAGCCGCTTCTCCTGCTCCTCGCGGACGTAGGGCGCCTCGGTCTGCTCACCGTCCTGGTCGACCCCCGGGACCGACCGGTGCGGCCCGAACTCCTCGACGAGGACCTCCGGGTCGACCCCGAGCTCCTCGATCGCACGGGTCTGCAGCTGCTCGATCCGGAGCACCTGCTGGGCACGCGCGACCTCGTCGCGGTGCGCCGCGTCCGTGAGCTGCGCGAACTCACCGGACCAGCGGTCGACGTCCGCACGCCGTGCGACGAGCGCTGCGTCCCGCTCGGCACGGGCCAGCTCGGCTGCCCGGCGCGCGGCGTCCGCCTCGGCCAGGGAGTCCTCGATCACGGTCAGGGCACGGTGGGCCCCGGCACCGACGGCGCGAGCCTGAGCGGCCTGCGCTGCGCGCCGCCTGGCCCGGGTCGCGGCGGCCTCGCGTGCCTCACGTTCCGCAGTCGCCGCACGCTCGAGCGACTCGGCACGCCCGGCCACGGCGCGCACGCGCTCCTCCCCGGTGCGCAGCGCGAGCCGGGCCTCGGTCTCCTTGGCCCGGGCGGCCGACGCCTCCGCGGACGCCGCGTCACGGACCGTCACCGCCTCGGTGAGGTCCGACTCGGACTCGCTCGGGTCGGCCTCGGCGCGCTGCAGCCGGTCGGCGAGCTCGGTGAGCTCGCGCTGGTCCTCGGCCAGCCGCTCGTTCGCCTTCGCCAGCGCGCCTGCGGCCCGTTCCGCCTCGCCCCGCGCCGCACGTGCCACCGACCCGAGGTGGCCGAGCTGCTCGGCCACGGCCGCGAGCGCGGCGTCCGACTCGTGCAGCCGGTCGAGGGTCGCCTCGTGACGCTCCCCGGCCTCGTCCGTGCGTCGACGCGCGGCGACCAGCTCGAACCGGGTGCGCTCCCCCACGGCGGTGGCCTCGGCGACCCGCGCGCGGGCCTCCTCGAGGGTCGCCTGGAGCTCGAGCGCGCCGGGTGCCGCGGCCGAACCGCCCCACGCCCGGACGGCGCCGAGCAGGTCACCGGACCGGGTGACCGCGACCAGCTCCGGGCGGGCGCCGAGCAGCGCGCGGGCGTGCGCGAGGTCCTCCACCACCACCACACCGCTGAGCGCGGCACCGATCGCGGCTGCCACGGCGGGCGCGGGCCGGACCAGCTCGACCGCCGGCACCGCACCCGCCGGCAGGTCGGCCGGCGGCCCACCCAGGTCACCGCCTCGACCGATGAGCAGCCCGGCACGTCCGGCGTCGTCGCTGCGCAGCCGGCGCAGCGCGTCGACGGCGTCGTCCACCGAACCGACCGCGACCGCGTCCGCGAGCGGGCCGAGCGCGGCGGTGATCGCGTCCTCGTAGCCCGGCTCGACACCGAGGAGCGCAGCGACCGACCCGAGGACGCCCGCGAGGTCGTCGGCCGCGAGCAGGGCACCCGCGCCGTCCTTGCGCTCGAGGCTCAGCTCGAGCGCCTCGACCTTCGCCTGCCAGGTGGCGCGATCGCGCTCGGCGACCTGCTCGGCGCGCTCGAGCTCCGCGACCGCGGTCGTGGCCTCGTCGAGCTCGACGGTCGCGGCCTCGTGGTCGGCGTCCAGGCCCTCTTCGCCCTCCTCGACCCCGGCGACGGTGGACTCGAGCGCGGCGAACTCGACGGTCGCCTCGTGACCGCGGCGCTCGGCCTCGGCGAGGGACTCCTCGAGCCGCCCGATCTCCGCCTCGGTCGCCTCCAGCCTGGTGCGCCGTGCCGCCACCTGGCCGGCCAGCCGGGCCAGACCTTCGCGGCGGTCGGCCGCGGCGCGCTGCAGCTCCGCGACCCGACGCTCGGCCGCTGCGGCGGCGTTCTCGACCTCGGCGCGGCGCGAGACGGCCGCCTCGAGCGCGCCGCGGGCCACGTCGACCTCACCGGACAGCTCGGCCTCGGCGGCGCGGGCCCGGGCGGCCTGCGCGTCCAGGTCGTCCGGGTCCTGGCCGACCGGGAGCTCCTGCTCGGCGCCGCCGAGCAGCCGGCTGCGCTCCTCGGCCAGCGTCGCCAGGCCGCGCAGGCGCTCCCGCACCCCGGAGAGCCGGAAGTACACGTCGTTCGCGGCCGAGAGCTCGGGCGCCGCCGCGGCCGCGGCGGCCTCCAGGTCGGCGAGCGTGGCACGCGCCCGCGCGAGCGAGGTCTCGACCTCGTCGCGGCGCGAGAGCAGGGCCGACTCGTCGGCGATCTCCTGCTCCAGGGTCGCGGTGAGCTGCGCGAGGTCGTCGGCCAGCAGCCGGGCGCGGGCGTCACGCACGTCGGCCTGGATCCCGGCCGCTCGACGGGCGACCTCGGCCTGGCGGCCGAGCGGCCCGAGCTGTCGCCGGATCTCGCCGGTGAGGTCGGTCAGCCGGGTCAGGTTGGCCTGCATCGCGTCGAGCTTGCGCAGCGCCTTCTCCTTGCGCCTGCGGTGCTTGAGGACCCCGGCGGCCTCCTCGATGAAGTGCCGGCGGTCCTCGGGGTTGGCCCGCAGCACGGCGTCGAGCTGGCCCTGGCCGACGATCACGTGCATCTCGCGGCCCATGCCGGTGTCGGAGAGCAGCTCCTGGATGTCGAGCAGACGGCAGGACGAGCCGTTGATCGCGTACTCCGAGCCGCCGTTGCGGAACAGGGTCCGCGAGATGGTCACCTCGGTGTAGTCGATCGGCAGGTGACCGTCGGAGTTGTCGATCGTCAGCGCGACCTCGGCACGGCCCAGCGGCGGGCGCCCTGCGGTTCCGGCGAAGATCACGTCCTCCATCGAGCCGCCTCGCAGCGACTTGGCACCCTGCTCGCCCATCACCCACGCGAGCGCGTCCACCACGTTGGACTTGCCGGAGCCGTTCGGTCCCACGACGCACGTGATGCCCGGCTCGAAGCCCAACGTCGTCGCCGAGGCGAACGACTTGAACCCCCGCAGGGTCAGCGTCTTGAGATGCACGTGGCGAGCCTAGGAGGTCCGGCTCACAGATCCGGGAACCACAGGGCGATCTCGCGGCGCGCCGAGTCCGCCGAGTCCGAACCGTGCACCAGGTTCTCCACGACGGCCTTGCCCCAGTCCCGGCCGAGGTCGCCGCGGATGGTGCCCGGAGCGGCCGTGGTCGGGTCGGTCGCGCCGGCGAGCGAGCGGAAGCCCTCGATCACACCGTGGCCCTCGACGACGGCGGCCACCACGGGACCGGACGACATGAATTCCAGCAGCGGCTCGAAGAACGGCTTGCCCACGTGCTCGGCGTAGTGCGCGGCGAGCAGGTCCCGGTCGGCCGTGCGCAGGTCGAGCGCGGCGAGCGTGTAGCCCTTGGCCTCGACGCGCCTCAGCACCTCACCGCTCAGGCCGCGCCGGACGGCGTCGGGCTTGACGAGGACAAGGGTGCGGGCGGCCTGCGACATGCCGGGAAGCCTAGCCGCAGACCCGCACCGCGCCGCGCCGAGGGCCTCGCTCAGGCCTGCGCCTCGCGCTCGGCCCGCTCGCGGTCGATCCGGCCGCCGAGGCGCACGGCCACGACCCACAACGCGACGAAGATCAGCCCGATCACGATGAGCATCGGTTCACCGACGAGGATCCCGGCCAGCGGCAGCGGCACCTGGAGCACCGACCCGGCCACCACGCCGCCGGGACCTCCCTGCAGCCCGGCCGCCACGGTGAGCGAGAGGCCGAGGGCGACCGAGGCGATCAGCAGCGTCGTCGGGTCGAGCAGGCGCAGCCCGTAGAGCACGAGCGCGGCGAAGAGCACGACGAGGACCTCGAGGCCGAGGATCGTCGCGCAGAACTGCCGGCGGGCGGAGCGGCGGGCGGGTGCGGGCACGGCGGCGAGGCTACCTGCTCAGACCTCGCCGAACCCGCCCTCGACCAGCGCGACGACCGTGTCGACCGCCGACTGCGCGTCCGGACCCGTGGCGCTCACCGTGATCTCCTGACCGCCGGTGGTGCCCAGGGCCATCAGCGCGAGCACGCTCGCGCCGTCGACCCCCTCGATCCGCACCGGGACGCCCGCGTCCGCGACCGCTCGCGCGACCTGGGCGGCCGTGCGGGCGTGCAGCCCGAGCGGGTTGCGCAGGGTCACCAGCGCGGTCACCTGGCCGTCCTGCCCCGCCGCGTCGACCTCGTCGGACGCCTCGGGCGCCGCTGCTCCCTCCGGTGCGAAGGACACACCGGCCTCGAGCGCGGCCGCCTCGACCGCGGCCAGGTCACCGCCCTGCTGGGCCGCGACCGCGGCCGCGACGGCACCCTCGACGAACGGGGCGCGAGGCACCTTGACCCGCTCGGCGTCGTCGACCATCTCGAGCACGAGGTCCGTGGTGAGCACCGCAGAGCCGAGGTCGGTCATCACGACCACACCGCCCGGGCACGTCTGCAGGCCTTCCTCGACGGCCGCCATCACCCGGTCCACGCTCGTCCCGATGCCTTCGGGGATCCCGCCGGCGGGCAGCAGCAGGACGTCCGGCGCCATCTGCCCGGCGATCTCCGCGGTGCCTGCGGCGACGTCCGCCGAGTGCGAGACCAGGACCAGCGCGACGCCCGCCGTCACGCCGCCGCCGTGTCTGCCGCGGCCCGCAGGATGAGCGCGGTGGAGGTCGCTCCCGGGTCCTGGTGGCCGATGCTGCGCTCGCCGAGGTAGCTCGCGCGGCCCTTCGTGGCGAGCATCGGGATCGTCGCCGTGGCCCCGGCCTCGGCAGCGGCCGCTGCGACGTCGAGCACGGCCGCGGGCGAGGAGCCGTTGCCGGACGCCTCCTGTGCGGCGTTCACCGCGGGCGTCCAGGCATCGACCATGGTCTTCTCACCGGTCGTCGCCTTGCCGCGCGCCACGATCCCCTCGAGCGCGGCCTCCAGCACCGCCACGACCGCGGGGCCGTCGAGCTCAGCGAGACCGGCGACCTTCGCGGCGCGCAGGTACGCGGTGCCGTAGAGCGGGCCTGCGGCGCCGCCCACGGTGGACATCAGCGTCGTGGCCACCAGCTTGAGCACGTCACCGACCTGCTCCGGCGGTGCCTCCAGCCCGTCGAGCTTGGCCACCACCGCGGTGAAGCCGCGCTTCATGTTCTCGCCGTGGTCGCCGTCGCCGATCTGCCGGTCGAGCTCGATCAGCTCGTCACGGTTCTCCGCGATGACCTCGGCGGTACGGCGGACCCAGGTCTGGGCCCACGCGACGTCCAGAGCCATGCTTCTCCTTCGTCCGGGCAGCGGCCCGCGCCGGTCGGCTCCGGGCCTTGGGTGCAGCCTGCCACGCCGGGCCACCGCGCGTGGCGTGGGTGGTGGGGGGGGGGGGGCGGCCCCCCCCCCCCCCCCGCCCGCGGGCCCCGGCCCCGCCCGGGGGGGGCGGGGGGGGGGGCCCCG
>NZ_JAOVZU010000011.1:0-60775 GCF_025717005.1 Actinotalea endophytica | reverse complement strand
CCCCCCGCGGGGGGGGTGGGGGGGGCGGGCCGCCCCCCCCCCGCCCGCCACCACCGTCAGGTCACCAGCGCAGCGCCGGGGTGTGCACCGGGGCGTCCCACAGCGAGGTGAGCTCGTCGTCCAGGCGCAGCACGGTGACCGAGCAGCCCTGCATCTCGAGCGAGGTCACGTAGTTCCCGACCAGGGAACGCGAGACCGTCGCGCCGCGGGCCTCGATGAGCTTCCGCGCCGCCCGGTAGACGATGTAGAGCTCGGAGGCCGGCGTGCCGCCCATGCCGTTGACCAGCAGCAGGCACTGCTCGCCGCTGCCGAGCCCGAGGTCGTCGAGCACGGGGACGGTGAGCATCTCGGTGATCTCGTCGGCCGAGGCCAGCGGGATCCGCCTGCGGCCCGGCTCGCCGTGGATGCCGATGCCGATCTCGATCTCGTCCTCCGGGAGGTCGAAGCTCGGCTTGCCGGCGTGCGGCACGGTGCACGCGGTGAGCGCGACACCCATGGTCCGCACGTTCTTGATGACCTTCTCGGCCACCGCCGCCACGGTCGCCAGGTCGTCGCCACGCTCGGCCGCCGCGCCCGCGATCTTCTCGACCGGGACCGTGCCGCCCACGCCGCGGCGCCCCGCGGTGTAGAGCGAGTCCTCGACGGCGACGTCGTCGTTCACGACGACGGCCTTGACCTCGATGCCCTCGGCGTCGGCGAGCTCGGCCGCGGTCTCGAAGTTGAGCACGTCACCCGTGTAGTTCTTCACGATGTGCAGCACACCCGCGCCGCCGTCGGCCGCCTGGGTCGCGGGGGCGATGGCGTCCGGCGTGGGCGAGGTGAACACGGCTCCTGGGACCGCGGCGTCGAGCATGCCCAGGCCGACGAAGCCCGCGTGCAGGGGCTCGTGACCGCTGCCACCGCCGCTGACCAGGCCGACCTTTCCGGGCTTCGCTCCACCCGCGCGGGTGACGAAGATCGGATCGGTGTGCACTGCGACGAGGTCCGCGTGCGCAAGACCGAACCCCTCGACCGACTCGTCGACGACACGAGCCGGATCGTTGATGAGCTTCTTCACTGAGACTCCCCTCGACCGCGCGTGCACCGGGGCATCGTCGCCACCGGCGCCGGGACACCCGTCGTGGTGCCCCTTGCCCCCTCGTCGCCATCGTGTGCGGCAGGTCACAAACAGGTCAAGGGGAGTGCGTGCACAGGGTCTGCACGTTTGTGCAGATGTGCCTCGAGGGGCCTAGGCGCGGCCGAGCAGCACCCGCGCATCGGCCACGAGCGTGATCGACCCGGTGATCAGCACGCCGGCGCCGGTCATCGACGCCGCACCGCTCTCGGCGAGATCCACCGCGAGCGCGACCGCCTCGTCGAGGCGCTCCGCGGTGTGCACCCGATCCTCGCCGAACACGTCCATAGCGACCTCGGCGAGGTCCGCCACGTCCAGCGCCCGCTCGCTCGAGGACCGCGTCACGACGACCTCGGCGAGCACCGGCTCGAGACCCGCCAGGATCTGCTCGACGTCCTTGTCCGCGAGGATCGCGACCACGCCCACCAGGCGCTCGAACGCGAACGCCTCCTGGAGCGCGGCGACCGTCGCCTCGACGCCGTGCGGGTTGTGCGCCGCGTCGACCACGATCGTCGGCGAGCTGCGCACCACCTCGAGCCGCCCGGGCGACGCGACGTCCCGGAACGCTGCCTCGACGATCGGCCCGGACAGCGGGCGGTCACCACCGATCAGGACCTCGGCGGCGGTGAGCGCGAGCAGCGCGTTGTGCGCCTGGTGGGCGCCGTGCAGCGGCAGGAACACCTCCGTGTACAGGCCTGCCGGCGTCCGCAGGTCGACGAGCTGCCCACCGACCCCGACGTGCCGGGCGGCCACCTCGAGGTCGACGCCCTCGCGCAGCACCCGCGCACCGCGCTCGGCGGCGGCCGCCAGCAGGACACCCTCGGCCTCCTCGCGCTGCTCCGCGAGCACGGCGGTGATCCGCTCCTTGATCACCCCGGCCTTCTCCCCCGCGATGTCCACGAGGTCGTGGCCCAGCCAGCGCTCGTGGTCGCGTGCGATCGGCGTGACGACGGCGACCTCTGGCTGCACCACGTTCGTGGCGTCCCACGTGCCGCCCATGCCGACCTCGATCACGGCGACGTCGACCGGGGCGTCGGCGAACGCGGCGAAGGCCATCACCGCGAGCACCTCGAAGAAGCTCATCCGCGGGCCGCCGGCCGCGAGCGACTGCTGGTCGACGATGTGCACGTACGGGGCCACGTCCTGCCACGCCGCGACGAACGCGGCGTCGGACAGCGGCTCGCCGTCCACCCGGATCCGCTCGGTCACGCTGGTCAGGTGCGGGCTGGTGAACAGCCCGGTGCGCAGGCCGTGCTCCCGCACCAGCCGCTCGACCATCCGACTCGTGGAGGTCTTGCCGTTCGTGCCCGCGACGTGCACCACGCGGTAGGCCCGCTCGGGATGGCCCAGCAGGTCGCAGACCGCCTCGACCCGGTCCAGGGTCGGGGCGAAGTCGTGCTCGGGAGCGCGGTCGAGGATGCCGGAGTAGACCTCCGCGAGGGCGTCGTGGTCGGCGTCGGTCACGCAGGGGTCCTCAGCAGCATGGACCCATTCTGAGCCATCCGAACCGTTGCGCTCGGCGGGGCACCGGGAGAAGACGGGTCCGGAAGGGCCACGGCCGACCTGCCCGCTCGACTACCCTCGCGTCGAGCCGACGAGGAGGAACGATGTCAGCTGGTCACGTCCGGCGCGCCACCATCCGACTGACGGCCGCGATCGGCGCCGTGGTGCTCGGCGTGCTCCCGCAGGTCGGCGCCGCGAGCGCAGCGAGCCCGACGAGCACCGCTGCGGCCCAGGCGGCGATCGAGACGCCGACCGCGGTCCAGCAGGCCTCGGTCGCACCCGGCGCCCTGACCTCCAAGGCCGTCGAGTCCTTCGTCCGCGCGGGCTATCGCGACTTCCTCCGCCGTTCCCCGAGCTCGACCGAGCTGCGGTTCTGGGGCCCGCGCATCCAGTCCGGGATGACCAGCCGAGCCGACTTCACCATCGAGCTCGCCCGTTCGCCCGAGTGGCTCTCCGTCGTGATCACGAGGTTCTACTGGGACACCCTGCACCGCGCGCCGGACACCGCCGGGCTGCAGTTCTGGATCGCGCAGGCCCGGGCCGGCATGCCGATCGCCGAGATCGCGGCACGGTTCTACGCCTCCGACGAGTACTTCCGGACCGTGGGGCACTCCGACGTCGCGACCTGGATCCGCGCGCTCTACCGAGCCCTGCTGTTCCGCACCGGCGAGCCCGCCGGCGTCGCGAGCTGGGTGCAGCTCATCGCCCAGGGCACGCCGCGGCACGTCGCAGCCCTCGGCTTCTACCAGTCGACCGAGACCATCCAGGTCCGCATCCAGTCGCTCTACCGCCTCCTGCTCGGGCGCAGCGCCGACGCGACCGGCCTGGCGAACTGGCCCGCCGTGGTCCGCGCACAGGGCGACCTGGTGCTCGCCGCGTCCATCGCGGGCTCCGACGAGTACCTCGCGCGCGCCCAGAGCCGCTACCCGGACAACGGCTCACCGGCGCCGTGGGTCGAGGTGGTCGGCACCGGGACCGCCGCCTCCTGCACCTCGGCGGCGCTCGCCGCAGCCGTGCGGGACGGTGGCGTGGTCGAGTTCGACTGCGGCTCGGGACCCGTGACGATCACGCTCACCTCGACGCTGTACACCTGCAACACGACGACCTGCCAGCACCTCTGGCAGGGCGCCACGCCGGTCGACTACCTGGTCCTCGACGGCGGCGGCACCGTCACGCTCAGCGGCGGTGGGACCCGCGGGATCTACTACGCGAACACCTGCGAGGCGGACTTCGGCTGGTTGTCGAGCCGCTGCGACCTGGAGAGCCGGCCGCGGATCGTCTTCCGCAACCTCACGTTCGCGAACGGCAACGCCCAGTCCGCGCCGGCCGGCCGCGACGACGTCGGCGGAGGCGGCGCGATCGCGATGCGCGGCGGGACGCTCGTCGTCGAGGACTGCGTCTTCACCGGCAACCGGACGGTCACGGCGGACTCCGACCGCGGCGGTGGCGCCGTGCGGGTGACCGGCATGACCGCGACGGCGACGATCACCCGCAGCACGTTCACCGGCAACCAAGGGGCCAACGGCGGCGCCGTGTCGAGCCTGCACGCCTCACTGGTGATCAGCGACTCGGTCTTCACCGGGAACCGCGCGACCGGATCCGGCGCGTCGTCCGGGCAGGGCGGCAACGGCGGAGCGGTCTACTTCGACGGCACCGGCGAGACGGTGCGAGTGACGCGCACCTCGATCACCGGGAACGTCGCTCCCGAGGGTGGCTCCGGGATCTTCTACGTGAGCAACTCCCGGACCGGCCAGCTGACCATCGAGGGCTCGACGATCACCGGCAACACCGGTGAGAGCTTCTGGACCTCGCCGTACCACGACATCTTCTACCTGGGCCGCACCGCGCGACCCGTGGTCACGTCGTCCACGATCGACTGATCCGGGCCGGCCGACCGCGCGACCGGCCCGGATCAGTGCCGCTCAGCCGGCGAGGCTGACCGTCGCCCGAGGCCCGTCGACCGTCCCGGCCTCGACGACCAGCTCGCGCGCGAGGGTCTCCGAGGAGATCAGGTCGCGGTGCGCCTCGACCGCGGCCACCCGGTCGGCCGGGACCGTGAGCACCAACCGGATCCGGTCGCTGACCTGGAGCCCGGCGGCCTTGCGCTCGTCCTGGACCACGCGCACGACGTCCCGCGCGAAGCCCTCGGCCTCGAGCTCGGCGTCCAGGCCGGTGTCCAGCAGCACGACGCCGCCGTCCGCGAGCACGGCGGCCACCCGATCGCTCGGGCCGCCGTCCGCGACCACGGTGGCGAGCTCGTACTCGCCCGCGACGAGGTCGACGGGGCCGTCGTCGGTGGTGACGACCACGGTGTCGCCGTCGGCGCTCCAGCTCCCGGCCTTCGCGGCCCGGATGACCGCCTGGACCTGCCGGCCCAGCCGTGGCCCGGCCGCACGGGCGTTGACCGCGAGGCGCTGCTCGACGCCGAGCTCGGCCAGGCCCACCTCGGCCAGGTCCACGAGCGTCACGTGCTTGACGTTGAGCTCGGCGGCGAGGAGCGCGGTGTACGGCTCGATCGCGGCCGGGTCGGACGCCGCCACACCGAGCTCGCGCAACGGCTGGCGCACCCGGAGCCCGCTGGCCTTGCGCAGGCCGAGCGTGGTCGAGACCACCTCGCGCACCCGGTCCATCGAGCGCACGAGGTCCGCGTCGGGCGCCAGGGCCGGGTCGACCTCGATCGACGCGGTCACCCCCGAGACCGTCGCCGGCCAGTCGGTCAGGTGCACCGACCGACCACCGGTCAGGCCGCGCCACACCTCCTCGGCCACCATCGGGGCCAACGGCGCCATGACGCGGGTCAGCGCCTCCAGCGCGGTGAAGAGCGTGTCGAACGCGTCGGCGTCCTCCGACCAGAACCGGTCGCGCTGCGTGCGCACGTACCAGTTGGTCAGCATGTCGATGTGCTCGCGCACGACCTCGCACGCCGCCGCGATGTCGAAGACGTCCATCCGGACCGTGACGGCCTCGACGAGCTCCCGGGTCCGGGCCAGCAGGTAGCGGTCCATCACCGGGAGCGCGGCCACGCGGTCGGCCGTGACCGGCTGCGCCTGGTAGCCCGCGCCGTCCTCGGCGGCACCGGCGTAGAGCGTGAAGAAGTACCAGGTGCTCCACAGCGGCAGCAGCACCTGACGGACGCCCTCGCGGATGTTCTCCTCGGCGACCACCAGGTTGCCGCCGCGCAGCACCGGGGAGCTCATCAGCGACCAGCGCACCGCATCCGAGCCGTACCGGTCGAACATCGCCGACGGGTCGGGGAAGTTCCGCAGCGACTTGCTGGCCTTGCGGCCGTCGTCGCCGAGCACGATCCCGTGCGACACGCACGACCGGAACGCGGGCCGGTCGAACAGCGCCGTGGCCAGCACGTGCAGCGTGTAGAACCAGCCCCGGGTCTGCCCGATGTACTCCACGATGAAGTCGCCCGGGTAGTGGTGCTCGAACCAGTCCGCGTTCTCGAACGGGTAGTGCACCTGGGCGAACGGCATCGACCCGGAGTCGAACCACACGTCCAGCACGTCCGGGATCCGGCGCATCGTGGACGCACCGGTCGGGTCGTCCGGGTTCGGTCGGGTCAGGTCGTCGATCCACGGCCGGTGCAGGTCCACCTCGCCGGAGTCGTTGCGCGGCAGCCGGCCGAAGTCGGCCTCCAGCTCGGCCAGCGAGCCGTACACGTCGAGCCGCGGGTGGGCCGGGTCGTCCGAGACCCACACCGGGATCGGGGTGCCCCAGTAGCGGTTGCGGCTGATCGACCAGTCGCGCGCCCCCGACAGCCACTTGCCGAACTGGCCGTCCTTGATGTGGTCGGGGACCCAGGTGATCTCCTGGTTGAGCTCGACCATCCGGTCGCGGAACTGCGTCACGCGCACGAACCAGCTGGACACCGCCTTGTAGATCAGCGGGTTCCGGCAGCGCCAGCAGTGCGGGTAGGAGTGCACGTAGCTGGACTCGCGCAGCAGGCGGCCGTCGGCCTCCAGGCGGCGGATGATCGCCGGGTTCGCGTCGAACACCTGCTGACCGGCGAGGTCGGGCACCGCCGAGGTGAACACGCCGCCCTCGTCGACCGAGAGGATCGTCGGGATGCCGGCCCGCTCGCAGGACTCCTGGTCGATCTCGCCGTAGGCCGGCGACTCGTGGACCACGCCGGTGCCGTCCTCGGTCGTGACGTAGTCCTCGACCAGGACCTGCCAGGCGTTCTCGCCGTAGCCGTCGGCGAAGTAGTCCCACAGCCGTCGGTAGCGCACCCCGGCCAGCTCGGTGCCCACGAACGTGCGCTCCTCGACCGCGGCCAGGGCGTCGTCGGCCGAGGCGTAGCCGAGGTCCTTCGCGTGGTCCGCCAGCCGGTCCTTCGCCAGCAGGAACCGGGCACCGCCGAGGTGCACCTGCTTGCCGGCGCGCTCGCCCTCGGGCACCGCGTGCGGCACCACGACGTACGTCACGTCCGGACCGACCGCGAGCGCCGCGTTGGTCGGCAGGGTCCACGGCGTCGTCGTCCACGCGAGCGCCGCCACGCCGGCCAGGCCCAGGGCCTCGGCGCGCTCGCCCTCGAGCGGGAACGTCACGGTCACCGTGCGGTCCTGCCGGTCGGCGTAGACGTCGTCGTCCATCCGCAGCTCGTGGTTCGACAGCGGCGTCTGGTCACGCCAGCAGTACGGCAGCACCCGGTAGCCCTCGTAGGCCAGGCCCTTGTCGTAGAGCTGCTTGAACGCCCACAGGACCGACTCCATGAAGGACAGGTCGAGCGTCTTGTAGTCGTTCTCGAAGTCCACCCAGCGCGCCTGGCGGGTGACGTAGGTCTCCCACTCGCCGGTGTAGCGCAGGACCGACTCGCGGCACGCGGCGTTGAAGGCCGCGATGCCCATCTCCTCGATCTGCGACTTGTCGGTGATCCCGAGGATCCGCTCCGCCTCGAGCTCGGCGGGCAGGCCGTGGGTGTCCCAGCCGAACCGGCGCTCGACCCGCTGGCCGCGCATCGTGCGGTAGCGCGGGACGACGTCCTTCACGTAGCCGGTGAGCAGGTGACCGTAGTGCGGCAGGCCGTTGGCGAACGGCGGGCCGTCGTAGAACACGAACTCGTTGTCGCCGTGCTCACCCGCGTCGCGGGCGTCGACCGAGGCCTGGAACGTGCCGTCGGCCTCCCAGTGCGCGAGCGTCTCGTGCTCGATGCCCGGCAGGTCCGGGGCGGCGGGCACGGGGGTCTCCGGGCGGTGCTTCGGGTACACGCGGGTGGTCTCCTCGTCCGGTGGGACGTGTGCGTCGCGAGGACGACTCGGCCCGGAGGGCCTCACCGCGGTACCACCCCGCTTGCCGGCCGTGCCCGGGCCATGCCCGGCCGTGCCGACCTCTCCGCTGCGGCTGTGACGGGCCTGCCCCGTCCGGTTCTACTGAGACCCGCGGGACGACCGCGAGGTCCGTTCTTCCGGAGGCTCACCGGTGATGGCCGGGTCGACGCCTGTGGGCGGGAGTCTAGAACAGCCCCGCGGCGGATCGCCTCCTCGAATCCTCGGCGCCGCCCGCGGCGCCTCGGCGGCGCGGCCGCGCACCACGACCGGCCGGGGCCCGGGCGGGTGCGGCCGGCGGACCGTCACGGCAGACTCTCGGCCATGGCGAGGACGGAGCTGAGGGACGGGACCGAGGTGCACACCGTCGGCGACCTGCCTGCCGTGGGCAGCAGGGCACCGGAGTTCACGTTGACCGGGCAGGACCTGTCGGACGTGAGCCGACCCGCAGGGCGGGTCGTGCTCAACATCTTCCCCAGCCTGGACACGGCCACGTGCGCCACGAGCGTGCGCCGCTTCAACCAGATCGCGGCAGGCCTGGACGGCACCACGGTGGTGTGCGCGTCGATGGACCTGCCGTACGCGATGCGACGGTTCTGCGCGGCCGAGGGGATCGACCGGGTCGTGGTCGGTTCCGGCTTCCGCTCGACGTTCGGCACCGACTTCGGCGTGCTGATGACCGACGGCGCGATGCGCGGGCTGTACGCACGGTCGGTCGTCGTCCTGGACGCCGACGGGACCGTCCTGCACACCCAGGTCGTGCCGATGATCGGCGACGAACCGGACTACGACGGGGCGATCGCGGCGCTCGGCTGACCCGGCCCGCGCCCGAACGCGGGCCATCCGTCCACGGCGGACGGGCGAACCTCTGGCATGACCACGCTCGTGCTCGTCGGCCTCGTCTCCGGCGTCATCACCGCCCTGTCACCCTGCGTCCTGCCGGTGCTCCCGGTCGTGCTCACCACCGCTGCGCCCGGACCCGGGTCACGGCGCCGGCCCTGGGTCGTGGTGGGTGGGCTGGTGCTGTCGTTCGGGGTGTTCACCCTGCTCGGCGGCGCGTTGCTGTCCCTGCTGCACCTACCGGCGGACCTGCTGCGCTGGATCGGCGTCGCGATCCTCGGCGTCGTCGGGCTCGGGCTCGTGTGGCCGCGGTTCGGCCACCTGCTCGAGGCACCGTTCGCGCGGACCCGGATGCCGGCCCTGGACCGGAACGGCAACGGGTTCGTGCTCGGCCTGGGGCTGGGCCTGGTGTTCGTCCCGTGCGCGGGGCCGATCCTGGCCTCGATCACGGTCCTGGCGGCGACCGCCCAGATCGGCCCGGGCCTCGTCGTCCTCACGGCGGCCTACTGCGTCGGCATCGCGATCCCGCTGCTCGTGATGGCGAGCGCGGGCGGCGCGATCCTCGGGCGGGTCAAGGCGTTCCGCGAGCGCACCCCCGCCGTGCGCACCGCCGGTGGCGTGATCATGATCGTGACCGCGCTGGTGATCGCGACCAACATCGCCGAGCCCCTGCAGCGGCTCACGCCGTCCTGGCTCTCCGGCCTCAGCGACCGGGTGGAGAACGACACCGCCGTCCGGGCCCAGCTCGACGCGCTGGCCGGGGAAGCCGGCACCGGCGGTGAGGTGGGTGCCGCGAGCACCGGTCCGCGCACGTTCGACGAGTGCGCCGCCGACCCCTCGCAGCTCGCCGACTGCGGCACCGCGCCCGAGCTGACCGGGATCACCGGCTGGATCAACAGCGCACCGCTCGAGCTCGCCGACCTGCGCGGCAAGGTCGTGCTGCTCGACTTCTGGACCTACTCCTGCATCAACTGCCAGCGGACGCTCCCCTACCTCACGCAGTGGTACGACACGTATCACGACGACGGGCTCGTGGTGCTCGGCGTGCACTCCCCCGAGTTCGCCTTCGAGCAGGTCCCGGCCAACGTCGAGGACAACGCCGCACGCCTCGGTGTCACGTACCCGGTGGCGCTCGACAACGACTTCGCGACGTGGCGCGCCTACGACCAGCACTACTGGCCCGCGCACTACCTCATCGACCGGACCGGCGAGGTGCGCCAGGTGCACTACGGCGAGGGTGCGTACGCCGAGACCGAGGCGCTGATCCAAGAGCTGCTCGGTGCGCCGGCCGACGGGACCGGGACCGCCGACGCGGCGAGCGGGCTGACCGCCGACCGCACACCCGAGACGTACCTGGGGTCGGCTCGGATGGGTCCGCACACCAACGCCGGCGTCACGCCGGGCGAGCCGGCCACCTACACGCTCGACCACCACCCGCCGCAGTCGACCTTCTCGCTCGGCGGCACCTGGACCGTCGAGGCCGAGTACGTCGAGTCGGGTGACGACGCCCGGCTCACGCTCGGGTTCCACGCCTCGGCCGTTTACCTGGTGCTGGCCGGCGACGGTGCCGTGACCGTGACCGTCGGCGGCGAGACGCACGAGGTCGACGTGTCCGGCAGCCCGGCGCTGTACACGCTCTACGACGGCGGCGAGACCAGCGACGTGCTGCACCTGACCGCCGGACCCGGGATCCAGGCGTACGCCTTCACGTTCGGGTGAACCCGGGCCCCGACCGTGCGTGGTCACGCCGCTGTCCCGTCCCTGGGGCCGGTGCGCCCGCTACGCTCCTGCGGGGCGCCCGTCCGTCGTGGCGCAGGTGTCGATACGCGGGTCAGGGGGCAGCGATGCAGATCACGATGCTCGTCATCGGCGGTGTCGGCATCGTCCTGCTGCTGATCTCACTGCTCGTGGGTGACTTCCTCGACGGGGTCCTCGAAGGCGTCGGGCCGGACGCACTGTCCGGGCTCGCCGTCGCGGGCTTCCTCTCCGCCTTCGGCTTCGTGGGCGCGCTGACCCTGGATGCGGGGGCCTCGAGCGGGATCGCGATCCTGGCCGGGCTCGGCGCGGGTGCGGTCGTCGGAACGGGTGTCGGGGTGGCGAGCGTCCGCCTGATGCGCGGCGGCGACGAGTCGAACGTCCGCACCTCGGGGCTGGTGGGTCTCGCCGGCACCGTCGTCGAGGCAGTCCCCGACGCCGGCTACGGGATGGTGAGCGTCGTGGCCGCCGGGCACATCACGCGCCTCAACGCGCGGGCCGCGGAGCC
The DNA here is from genome assembly GCF_025717005.1 of Actinotalea endophytica. Lineage (GTDB taxonomy): Bacteria > Actinomycetota > Actinomycetes > Actinomycetales > Cellulomonadaceae > Actinotalea. The sequence continues at coordinate 49,782 of NZ_JAOVZU010000011.1, read as the reverse complement.
GTTGCCCAGCGGAACCGCCGTGGTCGTCACGACGGTCCTCAGCCCCACCGCAGTGATGGTCGCCCGGCAAACCGGGTGACGTCGACCCCGCGCGGGACGAGATCGGGGGCAGGACCGCGCGTCCACACCACTTCCACCTGGGCACCCCTCATGCCCGGAAAGGCCGGTCGGCCATGTCCGACGCCTCGGTGACGCTCATCGCCGTCCTCGGGCTCGTCCTGCTCGTCCTCCTCGTCGGTCTGATCATCGCGTCCCGCTACCGGGTGGCCGGACCGAACGAGGCGTACATCGTGACCGGACGCAAGGGGCGCGAGGTACGCAACCCGGAGACCGGTGAGCTCTCCACCGACCTGTCCGGCCAGAAGGTCGTGATGGGCGGCGGGGTCTTCGTCGTCCCGTTCGTCCAGCGGCTGCACATCCTGGACCTGTCGAGCCGCCGGATCATGGTCCAGATCCGTGGCGCGGTGTCCGGTCAAGGGGTCAAGCTCAACCTCGACGGCGTCGCGATCGTCAAGGTCGGCGGCAACGAGGACTCCATCCGGGCGGCCGCACAGCGGTTCCTCACCCAGCAGGACGAGATCGAGACCTTCACGCAGGAGACGCTCGCAGGCTCGCTCCGATCGATCGTCGGCTCGCTCACGGTCGAGCAGATCATCCGCGACCGTGCGGCGTTCGCGCAGCGTGTCGCGGACGAGTCCGAGTCCTCGCTGACCGGCCAGGGACTGGTGCTGGACACGTTCCAGATCCAGGACATCACCGACGACGGCACCTACCTGTCCGACCTCGGCCGGCCCGAGGCGGCGCGCGTCGGCCAGACCGCGGCGATCGCCGAGGCGAACGCACGCCAGGCCGCCGAGCAGGCCCGGCTCGCCGCCGAGCAGGAGATCGCGATCTCCCAGCGCGAGCTGGCCCTCAAGCAGTCCGAGATCAAGGCGGAGACCGACGCCGCCTTCGCCCAGGCGGCCGCAGCCGGTCCACTCGCCCGGGCCGACCGCGACCAGGCGATCCTCACCGAGCAGGAGAAGGTCGCGGTCCGCCAGGCCGCGCTCACCGAGCGCCAGCTCGACACCGAGGTGCGCAAGCCCGCCGACGCCGCGCGATACCGCGTCGAGCAGGAGGCCGAGGCCGCCAGGAACGCGGCGATCGCCCAGGCCGAGGCCAACAAGGCTGCCGGCATCGCCGCCGCCGAGGCCGACGCCGAGCAGCAGCGGCTGTCCGGCGAGGCCGAGAAGGCGCGGCGCTCCGCGCTCGCCGACGCGGAGGCGATCGAGGGCCAGCGGCGCGGCGAGGCGGACAAGTCCCTGCGGGTCGCGCAGGCCGAGGCCCTGCGCGCCGAGGGTGAGGCGCAGGCGAGCGCGATCCTCGCGACCGGCCGGGCCGAGGCCGAGGCGATGAACAAGCGTGCGGAGGCGTTCGCGCGGTACAACGAGGCCGCGATCCTCCAGATGCTGGTCGAGGTGCTGCCCCAGGTCGCGCACGAGGTCGCCGCACCGATGGCCGCGATCGACCAGCTGACCGTGCTGTCGACGGACGGCGCCGCAGCCCTGCCCAAGCAGGTCACGGACAACCTGACCCAGACCCTGGCCATGCTCAAGAACACCACCGGCTTCGATCTGCAGGCGCTGCTCGATCGCTTCACCGGCGGCGCCGAGGTGACCGCGGTCGCGCCCACCAACGGTGGCGCCAAGGCCTGACCACCCCGCACCTCGAGACGAGGCACGGCGACCGAGCCCGGCGGACCCATCCGCCGGGCTCGGTCGCGCGAACCACTCCCGTCCGGAACACCTGCGCCCTTCGGGAGGACCCATGAACCGCCGACTGATCGCCGTGCCCGCCGCAGCCGTGCTCGCCGCGTCGCTGCTGACCGCGTGCAACGACACCGCACCGGCCTCGGAGGACTCGATGTCCGACGAGTCCATGACGGACGACACGATGTCCGACGACTCGATGACCGACGACACCATGTCCGACGACTCGATGACCGACGACAGCATGTCGGATGACACGATGTCCGAGGACAGCATGACCGACGACACCATGTCCGAGGACAGCATGACCGACGACACCATGACCGACGGGAGCGACGGCTGACGTGAAGGTCGATCGGGCGCTCGGCGTGCCGGACCCGACGCCGAGTCCGGAGGAGCTGCTCGTCGCGGTGGGCCGCGGCGACGCAGCCGCCTTCGACGCGCTCTACCCGCGCATCGCCGGGCCGGTCCACGGCCTGGCGGTGCGCGTGGTGCGCGACCCCGACCTCGCCCAGGACGTCTCCCAGGAGGCCCTCGTCGAGGTCTGGCGCCAGGCACCGAGGTTCGACCCCGACCGGGGATCGGCCATGGCCTGGATCCTGACCATCGCCCACCGTCGCGCGGTCGACCGGGTTCGACGGGAGGAGACCCAGTCCGGCGTTCGCGAGAAGGCCGCCGCCGTGCACGACGTCCCCCAGCCCGACGAGGTGCCGCTCGCCGCGCACCGGTCGCTCGAGGGTGCTCGGGTGCGCCGCGCCCTGGCGGGGCTCTCGGCCGTCCAGCGCGAGGCCATCGAGATGGCCTACTGGCGTGGCTACACCCACCAAGAGGTGTCCGCCGCGCTGGCCGTGCCGCTCGGCACGGCCAAGACCCGGATCCGCGACGGCCTGATCCGGTTGCGGGATGCTCTGCACGTCGAGGAGGTGGACCGATGAGCGAGACGAACCTGCACGCCCTGACCGGCGCCTACGTCCTCGACGCCCTCGACCCCGAGGAGCGCGCGGCGTTCGAGGCGCACCTGCCGGCGTGCACCGACTGCACCGCCGAGGTGACGTCGCTGCGCGAGGCCACCTCGCGGATGGCCGCAGCCGAGTCCGTTGCGCCACCCCCGGCGCTGCGCGACGCGGTGCTCGAACAGGTCCGCCGCACACCCCAGGTGCCACCGCTCGTCCCGAACCGCGCACCCGCCGGCTCGTCGGCCGGACGCGCCCGCCGTCGGGCCGCTGCACGCTGGGCGTCCTGGCCGACCGTGGCCGTCGCCGCGTCGATCGCCGTCCTGCTCGCGGTCGGCGGCACGCTCCTCGTGCAGGCGCAGCGTGCCGATCGCGCGTCCGAGCAGCTCCAGGCCGAGGTGATGAAGATCGTCTCCGCGCCGGACATGGTGAGCCACGACCTCGGTCTCGGGGCGAGCCACCTCGTGATGAGCGAGGACATGGACGCCGCGGCCGTGATGGGCTCGGACGTGCCGATGCCGGACTCGGGCATGGTCTACCAGGTGTGGATGATGCACGGTGACGGCTCGATGGTCGCGGGTCCGACGTTCATGCCGCGCGACGGCGACGTGACCGCGCTCGTCGAGGGCGACCTGTCGGACGTGGCGGCGTTCATGGTGACCGAGGAGCCGTCCGGCGGCTCGGAGGAACCCACCGGCGAGTACCTCGCCGAGCTGCACCTGTGAGCGGCGCGAGTGAGGACGGGAGCGGCACGCCCGCAGGCAGGAGCGGCACGCCCGTTGGCGGGAGCAGCACGCCCGCAGGCAGGAGCGGCACGCCCGCAGGCGGGAGCAGCACGCTGACGGGCATGGGCCGGGCGGGCACGGACCCGGACCCGCCGTCGTTCGTGCCCGCCTACAGCGTCGCGAAGACGGCGACCGCTGCCGCGGTCCTGCGCGCGGGGCTGCCGCTCGATGCACCGATCGGGCGCCTCACCGAGGCGCCCGGACCGCTCGCGGCACTCACGGTCGGCGACCTGCTCGCGCACAGGTCGGGACTCGGCGACTACGCCGGGTGGCCCGAGTACCGCGCGGCCGTCGCCGCCCGCGAGGACGCCTGGCCGGCCGCCGAGGTGCTCGCCCGGGCGGCACGCGAGCCGCTCGCCACCCCGGGGGCGTTCCGGTACTCGAACGTCGGCTACCTGCTGGTGCGGCGCGCCCTCGAGGAGCACGACGGTGCACCGCTGCACGACGTGCTCACCGCACGCGTCCTTGCGCCGCTCGGGATCGACGCGCGGCCGTTCGTGACCCGGGCCGACTGGGCCGGGGTCGCCGCGTCGCTCCCGGTCGAGCCGCAGCTCGCCGCGTACGACCCGGGGTGGGTCTACCCCGGCACCTTCGTCACCGACGGGCGCGGTCTCGCCACGCTGGTCCGCGGCGTCGCGGCCGGGCACCTCGGCCACGACGTGATGCGTCGGATGAGCGAGGGGCGGGCGGTCGACGCGCCCGGGCACCCCCTCGACGAGCCCGGCTACGGGCTCGGGCTGATGACGTCGGGGCGACCGGCCAGGGTCGTCGGCCACGGCGGGGGTGGGCCGGGGTTCACGCTCGTGGTGCTCGCCACGACGGACGGGACGCGCGCGCACTCCCGTGTCGAGGCCGGCGAGGTGGACGACCGCCCGCTGTACCGGGCCTGCCTGGATGCGCTGCAGGCGTGACCTGCCGGCCGGTCACGCGGAGCGGCCGGGCCGCTCAGCGCAGCGCGCGGTAGTGCGCCCGCTGCTCGGGGTCGAGGTGCTCGGTGGCGTAGCTGAGCATGACTCGTGGCATCGCGGCCGCGTGCACGTCGAGGAACCCGGTGAGCACGTCGCGACCCACCCGGACACCCGTCTCCCGGAGCATCCAGCCGACCGCCTTGTGCATCAGCGGGTGCGGGTCGTCGAGCAGCCGCTCGGCCAGCTCGAGGGACGTCGAGGCGTCGCCGGCCGCCAGGAACGGGAAGGTCGCGAGCACCGCCGCGCGCCGCTCCCACACCGAACCGGACGCGGCCAGCCGATCCAGCAGCGCGCGATCACCGTGCTGGACAGCGACGCCGATCACCTGCTTCGCGCTGAGGTCGACCAGGTCCCAGTTGTTGACCCGGCCCCGGTGCAGGGCGTCGAGGTAGAGCGCCAGCGCCTCCTCGGGAGCACGGCGCGAGTGCTCGACCAGGAGCAGCACCGCGGCGAGCCGGACCTCGTGGACCGGGTCGTCGAGGAGCACGCCGATCTCCGACGACCCGAGCCCGCGATGGGCACGCACCACGCCACGCACGCCGGGCACCATGACACCGACGAAGGTGTCGCCCTCGCCGTACTGACCGGGACCGGTCTGGAAGTAGCGCGCGAGACCTGCGGCACGGTCCGGGTCGGCCAGATCCAGCACGGCGGCCCGGACCTCCGCCGCGGTGCTGCCCGCACCCGGCGCGGGTCTCACGCCGTGCCGAGCCCGATCACCGGCGGCAGCGCGGACCACGGGAACGTGATCCACCGGTCGGTGCGGCGCCACACGTAGTCGGGATCGACCACCGAGTGCGGCTTGGCGTAGATCACCGCGGTCCTGACTTCGCCGCAGTGCCGCGCCAGGTGCCGCTGGACGAGGGCCAGGGTCTCGCCGGTGTCCGCGACGTCGTCGACCAGGAGCGCGGACTGACCCGCCAGCGCGTGGGTGTCGAGCAGCGGCGGGAGCACCTCGGGCTCGGCGAGCCGCTGGTCGACTCCGGTGTAGAACTCGACGTTCAGCGTGCCGATCGTCTTGGTGCCGAGGGCGTAGGCGATCGCCCCGCCGGCCGGTAGGCCGCCCCGCGCGACCGCGACCACGACGTCGGGCCGGTAGCCGGAGTCGGCGACGGCCTGCGCGAGCGAGCGGCACGCCTCGCCCATCTGCTCCCAGCTGAGCACCTCACGGTCGGTCGGCAGCTGCTGGCCGGGGGCTGTCTCGCTCATGGCGCGAGGCTAGCGGGGTCGTGGGTCGCCCAGGTTGCGGCCACGTGACGATGCCCTTGACCTTGACGTAACGTCAACTTCTAGCGTCGTCGTCGTGGAGGGAGGACGCGTGGAGGCATCGATCCAGCAGGTGGCCCGGATCGCCGGGACCACCAGCCGCACGCTGCGGCACTACGACGCCATCGGGCTGCTGCCCCCCACCCGTATCGGCCACCAGGGCTACCGGTTCTACGACCGGGACGCGCTCGTCCGGCTGCAGCAGATCCTGCTGCTGCGCGAGCTCGGTCTCGGGCTGGAGACCATCAGGGAGGTGCTCGACGCCGCGGACGACCCCGTCCCGGCGCTGCGCCGCCACCTGTCCTGGCTCGACGCCGAGGCCGCGCGCCTCGAGCGGCTGAGGACCACGGTCGAGCGGACCATCACGACACTCGAAGAAGGAGGAGACCTCATGGCTGAGGAGATGCTGGACGGGTTCGACCACACCCGGTACAAGGACGAGGTCGTCGAGCGCTGGGGCAAGGACGCGTACGCGACGTCCGACGCCTGGTGGCGCGGGATGAGCGAGGCGGAGCGGGCGGACTGGAAGACGGCCTCCACGACGCTCGCGGCCGACTGGACCGCGGCGGCGCAGGAGCGCGTCGACCCGGCGTCGGAGCGCGCCCAGGCCCTCGCGGCCCGGCACGTCGCCTGGCTCGGGAGCATCCCGGGCACCCCGGGGTACGGCACCGCACCGGTCAAGGAGTACGTCCTGGGCCTCGGCGAGATGTACGTCGCGGACCCCCGGTTCGCGAAGAACTACGGCGGCGAGCAGGGCGCGGCGTTCGTGCGCGACGCCCTCGCGCGCTACGCCGAGCTGCACCTCTGAGGGGACGACGCCCGACGCGCGCAACCGGCACGCCGATGCGATGCTGCCGCGATGACGACATCCGCGCGGAGCATGGCCCGGCGTGCCGGGGACAACCCCGTCGTCGAGGCGGGGGCCCGGCTCGGCTATGCGGCCTCAGGCCTGCTGCACCTGGTTCTCGCCTGGCTGACGCTCCAGCTCGTGGTCGGTTCCGGCGGCGGGAGCGCCGACCAGTCCGGCGCCCTGGCACAGCTGGCCGGCACCGCGCTCGGCACGGCTCTGCTGTGGGCCCTGCTCGCGGGGTTCGTGCTGCTGGGCGTGTGGCAGGTGACCGAGGCGGTGGCACGGCGCGGGTCGGACCGGGTCCGGCCCGCGGCGAAGGCCGTGGTCTACGCGGCGCTGGCGTTCTCCACCGTGTCGGTGCTGCGCGGCGCGTCGAGCAGCAGCGACCAGCAGGCCCAGAGCGCCACCGCCCGGCTGATGTCGCAGCCGGCCGGCGTGTGGCTGGTCGGTGTCACCGGAGCCGTGATCGTCGGCGTCGGGGTCTTCCACGTCGTCAAGGGTGCCCGGGCGACGTTCCTGCGGGACCTGCGCGAGCACCCGCACCGATGGGTGATCCGGATCGCGCGCGTCGGCTACGTGACCAAAGGCATCGCCCTCGGCGCCGTGGGCGTGCTGTTCGCGGTCGCCGCGGTCAACCACGACCCGGACAAGGCCGGCGGGCTGGACGACGCCCTGCACTCACTGCTCGGCGTCCCGGCCGGGGCCGTGCTGGTCGCCGCGATCGCCGTCGGGTTCGCCTGCTACGGCCTGTACTCCTTCGCCCGCGCGGCCTACGCGCGGGTCTGACGCACGCTACGGCGCGGTCTCGGCCTGCGGCTCGCGACGCAGGTAGTGCCACGCCAGCCAGACGCACACCAGACCGTTGAGCGCCCCGACCACGACGTCGCTCACGTGGTGCATGCCGCGGTACAGCCGGGAGAACGCGACCAGCAGCGGGACCGCGACGCACACCACGGTCACGAGGACCCGCAGCCAGGTGGCGTGGATGCGCTGCGCGAGCAGGGCGGTCGAGAGCCAGAACGCGGTCGCCGCGCCGGTGTGGCCGCTCGGGAAGCTCGAGGTCGGCGGCGCGTCGTCGAGCATCTCGACGTCTGGCCGTTCACGGCCCACGAGCAGCGCCGACAGCATGAAGACCGCGGCCTGGATCGCCACCGCGACGCCGGGGATGATCGCGAACCACCACTCGCGGGTGGCCCACCACGCGATCCCGAACACGAGCAGACAGCCGCCGATGATGATCTCGGTGCTGCCGACCAGCGACCACGCCGCGGTGAGCGAGTCCAGCACGGGCACGCGACGCTCGACGAGCCACTCGTTCACCGCCGTCTCCGCAGGGAGCCCGCCGAGGGGACCGACGATCAGGAACCCGAGCCCGGTGACGAGGGCGAGCAGGCCGACCGCCGGCAGGAGCGCGCGGCGCCAGAGGTCGGACCACGCCTGCCCGACCGTGGGGCGGGTCGGGTCGGCGTACCGGTCGAGCCGACCCGCGAACGGGCCGGCGGGACGGGAGGGCAGGTCGGCGGCAGGATCCAGGCTGGTCATCGGGGGCGTTCCTCCATGACGGTGTGGTCGGGTTCGTCGACGGGTCGATCGGGTCGTTCGGGACGAGCGGGACGTTCGGGGCGATCGGCAGGTGCGTCGCGCAGCAGCTCCACGGCCGAGCCTGCGACCACGGCGGCACCCAGGAGCACACCGCCGATCACGTCCGACGGGTAGTGCACCCCGAGCAGCACACGGTCGGCGCCGGTCACCACGACGAGCGCGGCGGCAAGCACGACGGCCACCCGACGCCCCCACCGGCCCAGCAGCGGCCACAGAAGCACGACCGTGACGCCGGCCGCCGCGGTCGCGTTCGCGGTGTGCCCGGACGGGAAGCTGTACCCCGGCGCATCGGCCACCGCGTCGGTGACCACGGGGCGGGCACGCTCGACCAAGAGCTTGACCAGGTTGGCCATGCCCCAGGCCACCAGGAGGGTCGCGACGGCCCACAGCGCTCGGCGGCGCAGGCCGTGGCGCCACCACGCCCACGCGGCCACCGCGAGGACCCCGAGGTTGAGCCAGCGCGCCTGGAGCACCTCTTGGCCGACGAGCAGCGCCTGTCGCAGCGCCGGCTGGGCGCGGGTGAGGTCGGTCGCCGCGCCGATCGCGCTCCGGTCGACCTCGACGAGGCCGTGCCACCCGACCCGCACCCCGAACGCGAGCACGGCGACCGGCACCGCCGCGGCGGCCGAGAGGGCCACCGCGCGGACCAGCCGACGCACCGTGCTCATCGGAGCAACGTAGGTGGGACCGCGCCGGCCCGCGCGTCGAGCGGGGCCGCCCGGGCGGCTCAGCGCAGGGACGCCCGCCACTCCGCATGCAGCTCGGCGAAGCGCCCGCCGGCCTCGACCAGAGCACCGGGACTGCCGTCCTCGAGCACCCGGCCGTCGTGCACGACGAGCACGCGGTCCGCCCCCATCACGGTCGACAACCGGTGGGCGATGACGACCGCGCTGCGACCGGTGAGCAAGGTCGACAGGCCCTCCTGGACGAGGCGCTCCCCCGGCACGTCGAGCGAGCTCGTGGCCTCGTCGAGCACCAGGAGCGCGGGGTCGGCCAGGAAGGCCCGCGCGAACGAGACCAGCTGACGCTGCCCCGCGGACAACCGCACGCCCCGCTTGTCGACCGGTGAGTCGTACCCCTGGGGCAGCGACATCACGACGTCGTGCACCCCGACCGCGCGTGCGGCGTCCTCGATCTCGGCCCGGGTCGCACCGGGCCGGCCCAGGGCGATGTTCGCGGCGACCGAGCCGGAGAAGAGATACGCCTCCTGGGTCACCATCACCACGGCGCGGCGCAGGTCACGCGGGTCGAGGTCGCGCAGGTCGACGCCGTCGAGCAGCACACGGCCGTCGCGGACGTCGTAGAACCGGGCGAGGAGCTTCGCGATGGTCGACTTCCCCGCGCCGGTCTCGCCGACCAGGGCCACGGTGTGCCCGGCAGGCAGGTGCAGGTCCAGGTGCGGCAGCACGGTCGGCCCGTCGCCGTAGCCGAACTCGACGCCCTCGAAGCGGACGTCGCCGCGCGCGGCGGGCAGCGGCACCGGGTGGACGGGCGCCGCGACGCTCGGCTCCTCGGCGAGCAGCGCGGAGAGCTTCTCGAGCGCCGCGACGGCGGCTTGGAACGCGTTGTAGAACATGCCGATCTGGGCGAGCGGGGTGAAGAACCGCCGCGCGTAGAGGACCGCGGCGGCGAGCGTGCCCACCGTCAGGTCGCCGTTCATCGCGCGCAGCCCGCCGACCAGCAGCACGGTCGCCACCGTGAGGTTGCCGATCAGCGTCAGGCCGGTGTCGAACCGGCCGTGCAACCGGATCGCGGCGTTGCTGGTCGCGCGGTAGTCCTCCGCGAGCGCCCCGTAGCGCCCGGCCTCGCGCCGCTCACGCCGGAACGCCTGCACGGCCCGGATCCCGGTCATCGTCTCCACGAACCGCACGATGAGCCGGGCCGAGGCGGTCCGGCTGCGCCGGTACTGCTCCTGGCTGCGCACCTGGAAGTGCCGGGTCAGCACGATGCCCGGGACGACCGCGACGAGCAGCACCAGGCCGCTGCGCCAGTCGAGCACCGCGAGCGAGATCGCGGTGAGCACCATGGTGAGCACGCTCGTCGCGAGGGTGGTCACGCCGCCGTCGAGCAGCTCGCGGAACGCGTCGAGGTCGGAGGTCTGACGGGAGATGATCCGGCCCGAGGTGTACCGCTCGTGGAACTCGAGCGAGAGCAGCTGGGTGTGCCGGAAGACGCGGCGCCGCAGGTCCAGCAGGACCGCCTGGCTGACCTGCGCGGAGACCCGGACGACGGCCGCGGTGAGCAGCCCGCCGAGCAGCGCGGTCGCCAGGTAGGCGAGGGTGACCAGCGAGATCGGCCCGGCGTCGCCGGCCCGCAGGGCCGGCAGCCCACGGTCCAGGCCGACCGCGACCAGAGCGGGCCCCGCGACCTGGGCGGCCTGGGCGAGCACGACGAGCGCGACCGTGGCCCACGCGCGCGCCTGCACGGGACGCAGGAGCGAGCCGAGCAGGGCCAAGGACCGGCGTCGCGCCGTGCGGGCGTCCTCGCGGGTCGCGGTGAGGTGCCCGGACGCGAGCTCCTCGGCGTCCCGGGGCGCGCGGGTCTGCGCGCTCACCGGGCCGGCTCCGCGTGCTCGGCCGCGAGCGCCGTGAGCACGTAGCGGTAGTGCGGGTGGGTCGCGAGCAGCTCGGAGTGCCGCCCGACCCCCGTGATCCGGCCGTCCTCGAGCACTGCGACCCGGTCGGCGAGGGCCACGGTCGAGGGCCGGTGCGCGACGACGAGCGTGGTGGTGCCGGCGAGCATCGAGCGCAGCCGTTGGGTCACCACGGCCTCGGTGCTCACGTCGAGCGCGGACAGCGGGTCGTCGAGCACCAGCACGCGGGGACGCGCGGCGATCGCCCGGGCGAGCGCGACCCGCTGGCGCTGCCCGCCGGACAACGACAGCCCCTCCTCGCCGATCACGGTGGCGATGCCCTGCGGCAGGTCGGCGACGAAGTCCGCGCTCGCCACGGCGAGCGCCTGCTCGGCCCGGACCAGCGCCTCGTCCTCGCCGAGCCCACGGACCCCGAGCAGCACGTTCTCCGCGACCGGCGCGGAGAACAGCACCGGGTCCTCGAAGGCGATCGCGACCATCGCGCGTACGTCGGCCCGACGCAGGTCGCGCACGTCGACCCCGTCGATCCGCACGGACCCGGCGGTGACGTCCATGAGCCGTGGGACCAGGCCGAGCAGGCTGGACTTCCCGCTCCCGGTGAGGCCGACCAGAGCCAGCGTCTCGCCCGGCTCGACCACGAGGTCGAGGCCGTCGAGCACGTCCCGCGCACCCGGCTGCTGCGCGCCGAACCGCAGGTGCACACCGGAGAGCTCGACCCGGCTGCCGCCGGGAGGTGCGGGCGGGACCGGCAGCGGGTGGGCCGGGTCGGTCAGCGCCGGCTCGGTGTCCATCACCTCGAAGAACCGGTCGGCGGCCGCGCGTGCGTCCATGGTCATGGCCAGGAGCTGGCCGAGCCGCTCGACGGGAGCGTTGACGACGGCCGCGGTGGCGAAGAACGCGACGAGGTCGCCGAGGTCCGCCGCGCCCCGTGCCGCGAGCCACACACCGAGGCCCAGCGTGAGCGCGAGGACCACCTCCGGGACGGTGCCGAGCGCGAAGGTCACGCGGGACAGCGTCCGGGCCTTGACGATCTCCGTTCCCCGCAGCTCGTCGGCCTGCTGCGCGAACTCCTCGAGCGCGTCCTCGCCGCGCCCGAACGCCTTGAGCACGCGGATGCCGTGCACCGACTCCTCGACCGTGGTCGCGAGGTCGCCGGCCTGGTCGCGCGCGCGGCGGGCGATGACCTTGTAGTCCTCGCGGAACCGGAACCCGAGCCAGATGACCGGCACGGCGCCGGTCAGGTAGACCAGGCCGAGCGGCCAGCTCGTGCTGAGCATCAGCACCACGCCGACCACCACGGTGGTCGCGCTGACCACGAGCATGACGAGGCCGAACACCATCCACCGGCGCAGCATCGACAGGTCGGACATCGACCGGGACAGCAGCTGCCCACCGGCCCAGCGGTCGTGGAACGCGATCGGCAGGTCGAGCAGGTGGTCGAACAGCGCCGTGCGCATCTCGCGCTCGGCGGTGGTGCCGGGCGAGGCGATCAGGGCGCGCCGCGTCCACACCAGGAACGCTTCGAGCACGCCGAGCAGCGCGACGAGCCCGGCGGCCGCGACGACCGCCGAGAGGTTGCCGCCGCCGATCAGCGGGCCGTTGACCACCCAGCGCAGCACCTGCGGCACCGCGAGCGCGAGCAGGCTCGCACCGAGGGCGCCGAGCCCGCCGAGGACGAGCCGGGGCAGCACCGGCCGCAGCCACGTGCCGAGCCGTGAGACCACGGCACCGACGCGGCGCGGAGCGGACGGCGCCGGGACGGCGCCGCCGGGATCAGAGGGCACCGCGCCAGCCTACGAACCCGGTCCGACACTCGCGCGCCGGGCCCGCCGCCGGCACGTGCGCGGGTTCGCCGGCTGTGCGCGAGTTCGCTGCGCACACCCAGCGAACTCGGCGACACCCAGCGAACTCGCCGGGTGTCGGCCGGGCCGGCAGGTCAGCCCTTGGCGATCTCGGTGTGCGAGACCTGGGCGATCGGGCGGATCACCACGGTGTCGAGATTGATGTGGTGCGGCCTCGTGAGCATGAACACCATGGTGTCGGCGACGTCGTCCGCGGACAGCGGGGTGTAGCCCTCGTAGACCTTGGCCGCCCGTTCGGCGTCCCCGCCGAACCGCACGAGCGAGAACTCCTCGGTGGCCACCGCGCCCGGCTGGATGTCGAGCACCCGGATCGGCCGGCCCTTGAGCTCGAGGCGCAGGTTGTTGGCCATCACCCGCTCGGCGTGCTTCGCGGCCGCGTAGCCACCGCCGCCCGGGTAGGTGCCGTGCGCTGCGGTCGAGGTGACGAACAGCAGGTCACCGCGACCGCTGGCCTCGATCATCGGCAGCAGCGCCTCGGTGAGGCGCAGCGTGGCGAGGACGTTGACCTCGAACATCCACCGCCAGTCCTCGAGGTCGGCACCCTCGACCGGGTCGAGGCCGAGCGCCCCGCCCGCGACGTTGACCAGCGACGTCAGGCCGCCGGTGGCACGCACGTGCTCGACGAGCCGCTCGACGTCGGCGTCGGAGGTGAGGTCGGCCACGAACGTGTCGCACCCGGTCTCCTCGGCGAGCGCCTGGAGCCGGTCCGCCCGCCGGGCCACCGCCACGACGTCCCAGCCCTCGTTGCGCAGGCGCCGGACGGTGGCCGCCCCGATCCCGGACGACCCGCCGGTGACGACGGCCCGCAGCGGGGTGCTCATCGGGCGTCCCGCCACTCGACCCACTGGCGGACCAGCGACAGGTCGTAGTCGGGACCGTCGAGGCCGATCGTGAACAGCGTGGCCCCGGACTCGACGAGCTCCTCGGCGACGGCACCGGGCGCTGCGGACACCCCGATCGACCGCTCGACGAGGGCGGCCGTGTCGCGGCCGACGGCGGCGCCGTGCTCGTCGAGGATCACGCTCTTGCGACGCAGGACTGCAGCGTCGCCGAACGAGTGCCAGATGTCGGCGTGCTCGGCCACGATCCGCAGGGTCTTCTTCTCGCCGCCGCCGCCGATCATCACCGGGATGTGCCGGGTCGGCGCGGGGTTGAGGGCGGCGAGGCGCGCAGTGATCCGGGGCATCGCCTCGGCGAGGTCGGCGATCCGGCTGCCCACGGTGCCGAACTCGTAGCCGTACGCGTCGTAGTCCTTCTGGAACCAGCCGGCACCGATCCCGAGGATCAGCCGGCCACCGGAGATGTGGTCGACCGTCCGCGCCATGTCCGCGACCAGCTCAGGGTTCCGGTACGAGTTGCAGGTGACCAGCGCGCCGATCTCGATCCGGCTGGTCTGCTCGGCCCACGCGCCGAGCATCGTCCAGCACTCGAAGTGCTTGCCGTCGGGGTCGCCGTAGAGCGGGAAGAAGTGGTCCCAGTTGAACGCGACGTCGACACCGAGGTCCTCCGCGCGCCGCAGTGCGTCGCGGATGCCGGCGTAGTCGGCGTGCTGGGGCTGGAGCTGGACACCGATCCGGATGGGGAAGGTCATGACGACACGCTAGAACGCCGGCGACCGCCGTGCGGCGCGAGTCCGCGTCTCGACCTCGCCACTCTTCCCATGTCCGTACAACCAGACATATGCTGCAGTCCTCGACGACGAGGAGGAGACCATGCGGCTGGGTCTGGTCGGCTACGGCGCGGGCGGGCGCCTGTTCCACGCCCCGTACATCGACGCGGCGGACGGCGTCGACCTCGTCGGGGTGGTGACCCGCAGCCCCGAGCGCCGCGCGCAGCTCGCCGCGGACCGGCCCGACGTCCCGATCTACGACTCGCTGGCCGACCTGCTCGCCGCGGGCGTCGACGCGGTCACGATCACCACCCCGCCGCAGACCCGCCACGACCTCGTGCTCGAGGCGCTCGCGGGCGGTGCGCACGTGGTCGCGGACAAGCCGTTCGCGCCGAGCGCCGCCGCGGCCCGCGAGCTGGCCGACGCCGCGAAGGCCGCCGGCCTGCTGCTCGCCGTGTTCCACAACCGACGCTGGGACACCGACGTGCGCACGGTGCGTGCGCTGATCGACTCGGGCCGGCTCGGTGACCTGTGGCGGGTCGAGTCGCGCTTCGAGCTGGACGAGCCGTCCACCCTCGACGCCGGACCCACCGGCGGCCTGCTGCGCGACCTCGGCACCCACCTCGTGGACCAGATGATGTGGCTGCTCGGCCCGGTCCGCTCGGTCTACGCCGAACTCGACGAGGTCGACCTGCCCGAGGGCCGCACCGACGCCGGGTTCGCGATCAGCCTGGTGCACGCGTCCGGCGTCCGGTCGAGGGTGGCCGCGGGCAAGCTGAACCGGCACGTCGAGAAGTCCTGGCGGGTGTACGGCAGCGGCGGCAGCTACGTGTCCTTCGGGTCCGACACCCAGACCCAGGCGCTGCTCTCCGGCCGCCGCCCCGCCGACGAGGGCGAGCGGTGGGGGTACGAGGCCGAGTCCCGGTGGGGGCTGCTGAGCACCGCGGACGGCGTCGAGCGCGTGCCGTCCGAGCGCGGCGCCTACCAGGACTACTACAGCCAGTTCGCCGCTGCGGTGGCCGGTACGGCCACGCTGCCGGTGACCGCCGACGAGGGCGCGGCGCTCCTCGACGTGCTCGACGCCGCTCGCCGGTCGGCCGCCGAGGGCGTCGTCGTCCCGCTCTGAACGCAGCGCCGGGCGGCCACCCGCCCACGCCGCCACCCCGGCGGGCGCCACGACCTGCCCGACCAGATGCCCGGTGCGAGGATGGCGGCATGAACCTCACCGGCGACCCCGCGGCCGACGCGCTGCTCGACCGAGACCCGTTCGCCCTGCTGGTCGGGATGCTGCTCGACCAGCAGGTGACCATGGAGTCGGCGTTCGCCGGACCGGCGAAGATCGCCGAGCGGATGGGCACCGGCGACCACCTCGACCCGACCGCGATCGCGACGGCCGACCCCGAGGAGTTCGCGGCGCTGTGCGCCACTCCCCCGGCGGTGCACCGCTTCCCACGGTCGATGGCCGAACGGATCCAGACCCTCGCACGCACCGTCGCGGACGACCTCGACGGCGACGCCACCCGGCTGTGGACGGACGGCGACCCGGACGGGACCGCGGTGCTCCGCCGGTTGCGCACGCTGCCGGGCTTCGGTGAGCAGAAGGCGCAGATCTTCCTCGCGCTGCTCGGCAAGCAGCACGGCGTGCGGCCGTCCGGCTGGCGCGAGGCCGCCGGCAGGTACGGGCCGGACGGCACCTACCTGTCGGTCGCCGACGTCGTCGACGCCGAGTCGCTGGGCCGGGTGCGCGAGTCGAAGCGCGCGACCAAGGCGGCCGCGAAGGCCTCGAAGACCGGCACGTCGAAGACCGCCGCCTCGACCACCCGCGGAGCACGCCGATGAGGGTCGTCCTGCTCGCCGGCGGGGTCGGCGGGGCGCGCTTCACGCGCGGTCTGCGCGAGCTGGGCCGCGCCGAGGACCTCGGGCTCGACCTCACCGTGGTGGTCAACACCGGCGACGACCTGTGGCTCGACGCGCTGCGGGTCTGTCCGGACCTCGACACCGTGATGTACACGCTCGGCGGCGTGATCGGCGAGCAGGGCTGGGGCCGGGCCGACGAGTCGACCCGGGTCACCGCGGAGCTGCACGCCTACGGCCTCGGCTGGGACTGGTTCACCCTGGGTGACCTCGACCTCGGCACGCACGTCGCGCGCACCGAGCTGCTGCGCTCGGGCCTGACGTTGTCGCAGGTCACCGCCCGGCTCAACGAGCGCTGGCAACCCGGCGCCACGGTCCTGCCGATGTCCGACGACGAGGTGGAGACCTGGGTCGAGGTCGAGCGCGACGGCGAGGTCACCACGATCCACTTCGAGGAGTGGTGGGTCCGGTACCGCGCGGGGCTCCCGGCGCGGCGGTTCGTGCAGCGGGGCGTCGCGGGCGCCCGGCCGGCCCCCGGCGTGCTGGACGCGATCGCGGACGCCGACCTCGTGGTGCTGCCGCCGTCCAACCCGGTGGTGTCGATCGGCACGATCCTCGGTGTGCCCGGGATCGCGGACGCCGTCCGCTCGGCGTCGGCCCCGGTCGTGGGAGTCTCGCCGATCATCGGCGGCGCGCCGGTGCGCGGCATGGCCGATGCGTGCCTGACGGCGATCGGCGTCGAGACGTCGGCCCGCGCCGTCGCGGAGCACTACGGCGCGCGGGCCGCCGGCGGGCTGATCGACGGCTGGCTGGTCGACGGCGCCGACGCGGACGCCGTGGCTCCGCTGGAGCAGGCCGGGATCGCCACGCGGGCGCTGCCGCTGCTGATGAGCGACGAGTCGGCCACCGCGGCGATCGCGCGTGCCGCGCTGGACCTCGGCACCTCGCTCACCGCCACCCGCACCCGCTGACCGACCCGCACGTCGGGGCCTGCGCGTGCACGGGCGTCAGGAGACGTGCTGCGCGAGCTGGATGAGGTTCCCGCAGGTGTCGTCGAGCACCGCCGTACGCACGGGTCCGAAGTCCAGGGGTGGCTGCGTGAAGCGCACGCCCAGCTCGGTGAGTCGGGCCACCTCGGCGTCCAGGTCGTCGACCCCGAAGGAGGTGAACGGGATCCCGTCGGCCGCGAGTGCCGCGCGGAACGGTCCCACCGCAGGGTGCTCGGCGGGCTCGAGGCTGATCTCCGTCCCGTCCGGGTGTGCGGGGTCCACCACGGTGAGCCACGCGTGCTCACCCATCGGCATGTCGGCCTTGAGCCGGAACCCGAGCACGTCGGTGTAGAACGCCAACGCCTCGCGCTGGTCGTCGACGAAGATGCTGAACACGGTGATGCGGGGCACGGGACCTCCTGGCCGGCGACGTCAGGCGTCGCCGGGAACGGGCCACCGCCGCGTGATCTCGCGCAGCGGTGACGTGTCGAGCGTGTGGTACCGGTAGCGGCCCTCCCGGCGGGAGTGGACCAGACCGGCGTCCTCGAGCACGTCGAGGTGCTGGGAGACGGCCTGCCGGGTGGGCGTCAGACCGTGGTTCACGGCCAGTCGGGAGCAGATCTCGAAGAGCGTCTGGTCGTCGCGAACCGCGAGCTCGTCGAGGATCGCCCTCCTGGTCGAGTCGGCGAGCGCCCGGAACAGCATGTCGCTCACGCCGGCACGATAGGCAAGCGCGCGCTTACCTGTCAAGGCTGCAGCGGCGAGACGGCGGCGATCACGGCAGCGGTCGCCGGCCCGACCCCGAGCCGCACCACCGCTGCGAGGTCGGCGGCGGTGTCGACGTCGCGGCGCAGGCCGTCGCCGGCGTCGAGCAGGACGTGGCCGGCCGCCTCGTGGGCCGCGCGCGAGCCGGGCCCGAAGCGGGGGTCGAGGTCGGCGGCGCGGCGCGCCGTGAGCAGTGTCGTGCCGGTGCCGTCCAGGTCGGCCACCATGGCCGACCGGTGCCTCGCGGCCGCGGCGAGCGCGGCGTCCAGCTCCTCGGGCCGCAGCGCGGGCAGGTCACCGAGCAGCACGGCGACGGGCCGGTCCTGGGCCACCGCGGCGAGGCCGGCACCGATCGCCGCGAGCAACCCACCCCCCGGGTCCGCCACCACCCGGATCCCGATCTCGGGCACCCGGGGCTCGGACGTGACCACGACGACGTCCTCGACCTGCTCGCAGGCCGCGACCGCCGCGAGGGTGTCGAGCGCGAACGCGAGCGCCAGCTCGGCGCGCGCGTCGGCGGCGACGTCCAGGCGCGACTTCGCGGCCTCGAGGCGCTTGACCGGCAGCACGAGCGTCCAGCGCTCGCTCACCACCACCCCTCCTGCTCGGCACCCGCGTCCGCCGCGGTGCGACGGGCCGCCTCGCACGCGGCCCGGATCTCCTCCGGCGTGCTCGCGTGCCCCCCGTGGCCGGTGGCGCAGCCCGCGTCGAACCCGGTGCGGTAGCCGGCCCGGTACCCGGCGTCGTAGCCCGCGCGACGTCCGGCGTCGAAGCCTTCGTCCCTGGCCTCCCGGGTGCCCAGGCGGAACAGGTCGTCCGGGCCGGTCCGGACCAGAGCACGCGCTCCCGGACCGTCGTCCTCGGTGACGTGCTGCGCCAGCCCACGCAGCACGGCCACCGGCCGGCCGGTGGCCTTGCCGCGCACCAGCTCCGACGCCGCGGCGACCTCGTCGGCCACCGCGGTCACCGTCACGTCGAGGCGCCGGCCGTGGGAGTCGACCGTGCCGCGCAGGTCGTCGGTCACGGCCAGGCCCGCCGCGCCGATCGCGATGTCCACCAGACCGTCGCGCCACGCCCGGCCCGCGGTGTCGGTCACCACCACCGCGAGCGTCAGCCCGGTGCGTCCGCGGAGCGCGGCTCGCAGCCCGCGGGCCGACGCGTCCGGGTCCTCCGGCAGGAGCAGCACCGTGCCCTCCGGGGTGTTGCTCGCGTCGACGCCGGCCGCCGCCATCACCAGACCCTGGGGGTTCTCGACGATGCGCAGCACGCCGCGCGCGTGCTCGCGCGTCGCGACGACCCGGACGGTCTGGTCGGTGATCGCCTGCTCGCGGTCCTCGGCGGCGAGCACCCGGCCCTCGGCCTTCGAGACCACCTTCGACGTGACGAGCACGATGTCGCCGTCCTCGAGGTCCCCCGCGAGCAGGTCGGCGACCATCGCGCCGAGGTCGTCGCCGGGCCGGATCTCCGGCAGGCCGTCCGGCGCCCAGACCGTCAGCCGCACGGCACTGCTCACCGGTGCAGCTTCGGCAGCACCTCGCGGCCGAAGACCTCGAAGAACCGCTCCTGGTTGCGGCCCACGTTGTGCAGGTAGACCCGGTCGAAGCCGAGGTCCACGTAGCGCTGCAGGGCAGCCCGGTGCACGTCGGGGTCGGACGAGATGACCATCCGGCCCTCGAAGTCCTCCGGCCGCACGAGGGCCGCCATCGCCGCGAGGTCGTGCGGCGAGCGGATGTCGCCCTTCGGGAACTTCATCCCGCCGTTCGGCCACTGCTGCATGGCGTTGGCGAGCGCCTCCTCGTCGGTCTCGGCCCACGACAGGTGCACCTGGAGCAGCCGCGGCATGGTCGACGGGTCCTTGCCCGCCTCGCGGGCCCCCTCGTCGAACTTCGCGAACAGGCCGCCGATCTTCTCCAGCGGCGCGCCGACCGTGATCAGGCCGTCGGTGTGCTTGCCGGCCCGCTTGGCGGTCACCGGACCGGCGGTGGCCACGTAGATCTCGGGCGCCACCTCGGGCATCGTCCACAGCCGGGTCGACTCGAGCGTGTAGTACGGACCCGCGTGCTTGACGTCCTTGCCGGCCAGCGAGCCCTGGAAGAGCTTCGAGATGATCTCGATGGCCTCGAACATCCGGTTGATCCGCTCGGGCACCTCCGGCCAGTACTGGCCGAGGATGTGCTCGTTGAGCGCCTCGCCGGACCCCAGGCCGAGCCAGTGCCGCCCGGGGTACATCGTGGCCAGCGTCGCCGAGGCCTGAGCCACCATGGCGGGGTGCCACCGGAAGGTGGGCGCCGTGACCCCCGGACCGACATCACCCGACGTCCGCTCGGCGATCGCCGTCATCACGTTCCACACGAAGCTCGCCTGGCCCTGCGCCGGGACCCACGGCTGGAAGTGGTCGGCGGCCATCACGCCGCTGAACCCGTTCTGCTCGGCGAGCACCGCATGGGACAGGATCTCCGTCGGGGAGAACTGCTCCAGCGCCGCCGCCAGACCGACCGTCAGACCCACGTCTCGACCTCCGCTCGTTGCCTGCCGTCGAGGCTAGTCCCGAGCGGGCAGACCCGCGGGTCGGCGCGGGTCAGCTCTTGGTGATCTGCAGCAGCCGGATGCCCGGGACCAGGTACAGCGCCGCGCCCACCAGACCGCTCGGGAACTGACCGTTCGCGAGCGACTCGACGGCACCGAGCACGGCCAGCGCGCCGAGGACGATCGCCATGATCGCGGCGCCCCGCAGACGACCGGGCTGCCCCTGGTCGGCGCGTCGGCGTCCGGTCGTGGTGAGCCAGAGCAGCACGATCAGGATGGCCAGGCTGAAGGCCACAGCGACGAGCACCACGCCGTACACGAACCCCCGGGTGTCGACCGGCAGAGTCCCACCGGTGAGGGTGTCCAGCGAGGCGAGGACCGCGACGGTCCCCAGGACGGTCAGGCCGATGCCCAGCCAGGTCACCACGAGCAGCGTGCGCGACCAGGCGCCGTGCTCGAACGTCCGCGGCATCGTCGGCATGGTCCACGGCGCCACCGGCATGCCGTAGGGGGCGGCCTGGCCGTAGGGGGCGGCCTGGCCGTAGGGGGCGGCCTGGCCGTACGCCTGCTGGCCGTAGCCCTGTGGTGCCGCGGGGGCCCGGTCCGAGGGTGGCGGGGCGTACGGGTCGCTCGCGCGATAGGGGTCCTCGGTCGCTCCGTCGGGCAGGTAGCCGGGGACCGTCGGCTGTCCGACGGGCTCGGTCGGCGGCGCCCAGTCGTTGCGCTCTGGCGGGACGGGTTCCGGCTGCCAGGTCACGATGCCCCCTCTCACGGTGCGCGAACGTGCACACCGATGGCGATATCGGCACGAAGCGATCCGCTCTGGCTGGGCCACTCGGGTGAACGAACGGCGGCCGGTGCACCGCCTGGCGCACCGGCCGCCGGGACCTCACTCGTACGAGACGGCGTCCAGGACGTCCATCCGGGCTGCCCGCACCGCCGGCCAGATCGCGGCGAGCACGCCGACCACGACGGCCAGGCCGACGAACGTCCCGAGCTGTGCCCACGGGATCACCAGGTCCGTGAACCCCGAGTCGGCGTAGACCGAGGGCAGCGCCGAGGCGAGCCCGACGCCGAGCCCGACACCGAGCAGCGTGCCGAACACCGAGGTGAGCACGGACTCGATCGTCACGACCGACGCGAGCTGCAGCCGGCCGAGACCCACCGCACGCAGCAGCCCGATCTCGCGGGTCCGCTCGGCGATCGACAGCGCCAGCGTGTTGACGATGCCCAGCACCGCGATCACCACGGACAGCCCGAGCAGCGCGTACAGGATCACGAGGACCTGGTCGACCTGCGCGGACAACGCGTCGGCGAACTCGTCGTTGTCCATCACGGAGACGATCAGGAACGGCTGGACCGCGGCGGTGAGGTCGTCCCGGGCGGTCGCGGCGTCCGCACCGTCGGTGAGCATCACGAACGCGGTGTTGATGGTCTGCTCGGCGGGCGACGAGAGCTCGTCGAGCACGCCCTGCGGCACCATCAGCGTGGTGTCGATCGCCTGCGTGTCGACGATCGCGCCGAGCGTCACCGTCTGCGACCCGGTGCTGCCCTCGAGGGCGATCCGGTCGCCGACCTGCCAGTCGTTCTCCTCTGCCGCGGACACCCGCGCCACCGCCTCGCCCCGGTCGAGCGCGGCCAGGTCGCCCGAGACCACCGGGACGTCCAGCGCGCGCTCGAAGAGCGCCCGGTCCACGCCGACCACGTCGTGCACGGAGCCGTCGACGGCGAGCATCGCGACCTCGACCGTGAGCACCTGGTCGACGTCGTCGAGCGCGGCCACCGCGTCGACGGCACCGGAGGGCACGTCGTACGTGGCCGAGCGGAGCAGGTAGTCCGACGTCGACTCGGTCTCGACCACGGACCGCACGGACGCCTGCGTCGAGGAGGCGATCACGGCCGCCGCTCCGACCAGCGCCATGCCGATCATCAGCGCACCCGCGGTGCTCGCGGTGCGACGCGGGTTGCGCGTCACGTTGCCGCGGGCGAGGCCGCCGAGCGGGCGCATGGTCGCCGCGGCCGGCCAGGCCAGCGCGCCGAGACCGCCCGGGACGAGCGCGGGTGCGAGCAGCAGCACACCGATCAGCGCCGCGATCGCACCGGCCGCGAGGCCGAGCTCGTTGCCGTCGCCGAGCCGGTCGGTCGCCGCGAGCACGACCGCCGCCGCGCCACCCACCGTGAGCACGGCGCCGAGGGCGCCGGACCACCGAGCTGCACCGCCCTCGTGGCGGACGTCCTCCTCGCGCATGGCCTCGACCGGCGGCGTCAGGGCCGCGTGCCGGGCGGGGATCGCCGCGGCGACCAGGCTGACCAGCGCACCGATCGCGATCGACACGCCGACCGTGAAGCCGTCGAGCGGGATCGCGCCGGACAGCTCCATGCCGAACGAGCCGAGCACCATGCGCAGCACGGCCACCAGGCCGACGCCGGCCGCGATGCCGCCCGCGGCACCCACGACCCCGACCACGAGGGCCTGGACCAGGATCGACCCGAAGACCTGACTGGGCGAGGCACCGACCGCGCGCAGCATCGCGAACTCGCGCTGCCGCTGGCGGACGGTCATCTGGAACGTGTTCGCGATGATGAAGGCACCGACGAACAGCGCGATCCCGGCGAAGACCAGCAGGAACGTGCCGACGAACCCGAGCATCTCCCGGATCTGGGCGGTGGTCTCGGCGCGCAGGTCGGCGCCCGAGATCGCCTCGGTGTCGCCGCCCGCGACGGCCTGGACGTCGGCCAGCAGGCGGTCGGTGTCGGTGCCGTCGGCGGCGAAGACGCCGATGTCCGGGACCAGGCCGTCGGCCGCCCACGCCTGGGTGGCGGTCTGCAGGTCGAGCATCACGAAGATCGCACCGGCGATCGCGGCGTCGAAGTGCACCTCACCGACCACGGTGACGTCGGTGAGCGCACCGCCGAGCAGCACCTGGGTCGGGTCGCCGATCGCCAGCCCGGAGGCTTCGAGCGTGCTGGTCTCGAGCGCGATCTCACCGGGCGAGGTCGGCGCACGGCCGGCCGCGATCGTCGTGGTCGGGTCCTGCGGGTCGTAGCCGAGGCCGAAGCTGGGCGCGCCACCGGCCGCGAGCACCGCGGTGCCGTCCGAGCCGACCAGGATGATCGGACCCGTGACGTCCGGGGTCACCGCGGAGACGCCGTCGACCTGGGCCAGCTCGTCCGCCAGCGCGAGCGGCACGAGCGTCCGGTTCCCGCCGACACCCATCGAGCCGCCGCCGGTCTGCGAGGCGATCTCGGTGCCGCGCACGTAGACGTCGGCCTGCGCGGAGGTCGCGACGATGTCGTCGAACGTCCCGGCCATCATGGTCCGCAGCGCGAACGTGCCGGAGACGAACGCCACCCCGAGCAGCACGGCCACGATCGACATGACGAAGCGGCCGAGGTGGCTGCGGATGCTGCGCAGCGCGACCCGTGTCATCGGACCGGCTCCGCGGTACGAGCAGCCGTCGGCGCGGACGTGTGCGCGCCGCGGGCCGGGCCGGACAGGTCTCGCAGCACGTCGAGCACGGTGTCGGGCGTGGGGTGCTCGACCTCGGCGACCAGCCGGCCGTCCGCGAGGAAGAGCACGCGGTGCGCGTAGGAGGCCGCGGTCGGGTCGTGGGTGACCATGACGACGGACTGGCCGAGCTCGTCGACCGAGCGACGCAGGAACGACAGGACCTCGGCGGCGGACCGCGAGTCCAGGTTGCCGGTCGGCTCGTCGGCGAACACCACCGCAGGCCGGGAGACCAGGGCGCGGGCGCATGCCACGCGCTGCTGCTGCCCGCCGGACAGCTCGGCCGGGCGGTGCGCGAGCCGGTCGCGCAGGCCGACCGCATCCACCACCGCGTCGAACCAGTCCTGGTCGACCGGGCGGCGCGCGATGTCCAGCGGGAGCGTGATGTTCTCCGCCGCCGTCAGGGTCGGGATCAGGTTGAACGCCTGGAAGACGAACCCGATGCGGTTGCGCCGCAGCTTCGTCAGGCGGCGCTCGTTGGCCGCGCCGATGTCCTCGCCGTCGACCAGGATCCGGCCCGCGGTCGCGGTGTCCAGCCCGGCCATGCAGTGCATGAGCGTCGACTTGCCCGAGCCCGACGGGCCCATGACCGCGGTCAGCTCGCCGCGCGCGATGTCGACGTCGATGCCGTCCAGGGCACGCACCTGCGCCGCACCCGTCCCGTAGATCTTGACCAGACCGCGTGCCGACGCGATCTGCGCGTCTGTGCTCGGGTCTGCCGCGAGTGCTCGCATGATTGGCTCCGTTCGCCGCCGGACGCGGCTTCGTCCTTGATGTCGGTGTCGATCCTCGCGAGGTGAGGACTCGGGCGGCATCGGGGACACCCCTGGTCCACCCCTGGGGCACCCCTGATCGGGGTGGGGTGGGGGCCGGGGTCCGGGTCGGGGTCGGCGTCAGGCCCCGTCGTCCCACCATCCGCAGGCGTTCAGGGTGTCCGGGTCGTAGTAGAGCCACTCGCGGGTGACGCGGCCCTCGTCGTCGAGGTTCCACACCGACGCGAGTCGCATGCTGCACTCCGTCGTCCCGTCGACCAGCCGGAGCTCGTACGTGGCGGCAGGGCCCAGGGCGCTCGCGTCGAGGGTGTCGAGGGACAAGGCGATCGAGTCGTACGCCCCGGTCAGGTCCGCGAACCAGGCCACGGTCGCGTCGTGGTTCGGCGCAAGCCCCGCGAAGGGGTCGTCCCGGAACCCGTCGGCGGCGTACAGCGCTGCGATCCGGACCGGGTCGGCCGAGGTCCACGCGTCGGTGAGCGACTCGGCGAAGCCGCGCGCCGCATCGACCTGCTCGAGCACCGCGCCCGCCCGGTCCGACGGGTAGCCGATGACCGCCAGGATCTCGTCGGGGTACGACCCGTAGTGGTCCACGTCGAAGCGGTGCATCATTCGCGTCGCCAGCCCGTCCGTCATCAGCAGGTGACGCGCGGCGTCGAGCCGGTCGGGTCCACCCGCGGTCGGGGCGAAGAAGCCCTCGCAGTACGCGTCGGTCAGCGAGCCGTCGGCGTTCACGAAGACGTCGACCAGGCCCCACGTCTCGCACAGGCCGCGCTCACCGGAGAACCACGAAGCCACGTCGGGTGTGTCGACGGCGTCGACCGGGTCGACCACCACCGCCCCGTCCGCGAACTGGGCGAGGAACAGCCCCGAGTCGGGTCGGTTGAGTCCGACCGTGACGCTCTCGGCGACGCTCGACGCCCGCTCGGCGGCCGCCTGGACCTGGCTCCAGGGCATCATCGCTCCGGTGAACGTCGTGCCGGCGTCGCCCGTGCACGCGCCCAGGCCGGCAACGACGGCCACGGCGGCAACCGCGACCAGGCTGCGCCGGGCGGAGATCGCCGGCCGGCGCGTGGGCGGCGACCCTAGAGCCCCATGGACCGGAACAGGATCGGGTCGCACATGACCTCGTGGTGGACCTTCAGCTCCCCGTCCTCCCGGTGCAGCCGAACTCATCTCGCCACCTCCAGCGGACGATGTCGGCGGCTACTTCCACCGTCCCAGGCGCGTTCGCCCGGGCAAGAGACGCAGGTCCCGGCGCGGGTGGCCCGGCCGAGGCCGGACGAGCCCCGGGCAGGTCCGCCCGGGGCTCGTCGACGTGCGCCTAGCTGTGGCTCAGGGGTTCATGAAGTCGTTGATGAAGTCCTGGACGTTCTGCCGGTCGGTGCGGAACACGCCGCCCGTGCCGCCGCAGGTGCTGTTCAGGCCGAACGACGTGATGCCGGCGACGATGGTCGTGTCACCGAGGAAGTTGGCGCCGCCCGAGTCACCGAAGCACGTGCCGCCCGTGTTGGCGTTGTTGGAGAGCAGCATCGAGAAGTCACCGGTGAATCCGGGGGTGTTGATCTGGATCAGCCGGGGATGGGCGACGTACCTCGTCCTCGTGTTGCTCGCCAGCCAGTACGCCGCGTCGGGGAAGCTCTGCTGCAGCCCGTAGCCGACCGACGTGAACGTGAGCGGGTTGAGCCCGCGCTTGGTCTTGTACTGGTCGAGCGAGTCGACCGCGGGGAGGGTGCCGAACACACCCGGGTCGTACGGCTCGGCGAGCTCGATCATGCCGACGTCGTTCATGAAGAAGGGGTAGTCCGGGTAGTCGGGGTGCGCGGCCCACCGGACCGCCTCGATCGAGTAGTCGCCGCCACCGAACGGGTAGTTGTTGGTGACACCGATACCGGCCTCGACATCGGACTCGGTGAAGATCCGCATGCCGGAGAACTCGCCGGGAGCGCCGGCGCAGTGCCCGGCCGTGAGCACGTAGGTGGGGGCGATCATCGTGCCGCTGCACCGGTACGCGGGTGTGCCGTCGACCTCCATCAGGATCAGGACGACCTCTGGGTGGCCGTCGCCGTCGAGCTCTCCGTCTGTGACGGCGTAGGCCGAGGGACCGACGGCCATGGTTGTGGCGAGCGTGGCAACCGCCGCGGCGGCTGCAAGGAGCTTCTTGCGCACGGGACGTGTCCTCCTCATGTCGTCGGTCGGGCCGCACGACACGGCCCGTGGCCGCACCCACCCCCCGCCGCGGACTCCGCGGTGAGCACTTGGAACGTACCGACGGCGGAACGGGTTGATCAATGGTCGGAACGTGACAAAAGGGTCACGGCTGGTTGGGCTCGGGAGCGGAGCCACGGGACGGGGCGGCTCAGGCGCAGGGCGGCTCAGGCACAGGGCGGCTCAGGCACAGGGCGAGTCAGGCACAGGGGCGGGCCGGGCACGGGGTCGGCCGGCACGGCGTGTGGTGGCATCGGTCGCCGGGTGGGACACAGGTCGGTAAGGCGACGCTGCTCCACCCGCATCCGCGCGGGCCACCGCACACACCCGCGACCCGCTGTGTCAGTGGTCGTTCGTACACTTGTTCTATGCGCAGGGGGAGCGACGTGGCGACGGCGACGGCCGTGTCGCAGCTGCGCAACGCGGTCTCCGCTCTCGCGGATCTCGAGCTCTCCGACGTGGACGGGGCCTCGGGGCCGGGGCTCCACGCCGAGCTGTCCCGGCTCGCGGGTCGCGTGCAGGCCGTGGCGGCGCGGGTCCTCGCGCGCGTGGAGGCAGACGGTCGATGGCAGGCCGGTACGTCGCGCACCTTCGAGCAGTGGGTCGCCCAGCGTGAAGGCGGCTCGGTGGGCGCCGCACGCCGTGAGGTCGGGCTCGGGCAGGCGCTCGACGGATCACTCCCCCGCACGGCCGAGGCCGTCGCTGGAGGCTCGATGCCGTTCGAGCACGCCCAGATCCTCGCGAGCTATGGCATGAGCTCCGACGCCCGCCGCGCAGCCCTCGGATCCGACGACCCGGAGGTCAACGAGGCCCAGCTCGTCCGGCAGGCGCATCGGATGGGCGCCGACCGGTTCCGCAAGGTGGTGCAGCGCTGGGCGCACACGGTCGACGCAGCCTCGGCCGAGGCGGAGCACACCGCAGCATGCGAGCGCGAGCACCTCACTCTCACCCGCCGCTCCGACGGGGTCGCACTGACCGGCTTCCTCACGCTCGAGCACGGCGAGGCACTGCGCATCGCCCTCGACGCGGTCGGCGGCGTTCCGGCCGCCGACGACCCACGGACGGCCGAGCAACGCCGCGCCGTCGCGCTCGCGGATGCCGCACGGCTCGTCCTCGATCGAGGTCTCGCCGGCGCGGGGCGGGCGGTCCGACCTCACCTCTCAGTGGTGGTCTCGTACGAGTCCCTCCAGCGCCAGATCGGTGCTGCAGCGCTGCACGACGGCCGGACCGGCGCCGACCTGGACTGGCTGCCCGACGCGTGGCACACGGCCGACCGGCGCGCCGACGAGCCCGCCGAGCTGGACGACGGGACGCCGATCCCGCCCAGCGTTCTCGCGCGACTGGCCTGCGACTCGGAGATCTCCCGCATCGTGTTCGGGCCCGGCGACGAAGTTCTCAACCTCGGTCGGTCGCAGCGCACGTACAGCGGGGCGCAGCGCCGCGCGGTGCTCGCGCGGGACCGGTCGTGCCAGTTCCCCGGCTGCGGCGCCCCGCCCGGGCTCGGCGAGGTGCACCACGTGGACTGGTGGGCACGAGATGACGGCGAGACCGATGTGGCGCGGGGGATCCTCGTGTGCTGGCACCACCACGACCTCGTCCATCGACGACAGCTGAGGATCACCCGCGACCATCGCCGATGGCGCTTCTGGCGACCCGACGGGACGGAGGTCCCCGACACCGCACACCTCGATCACAGTGCGCCACCGACGGAGACCGATCGGGCGGAGCGCTGCCTGGATCTGGCAGAGCGCCGCCTGGATCTGGCAGAGCCCTGCCTGGATCTCGCGGAGTCCGCATGACCAGGACCCGCTCCACCGGCACGCAGCCCGAGGCGCGACGCACCCCACCGGCGCGCGCCACACCCCGTATTGCGTGCGCGACCACCGTGGGTTCTCTGGGAGAATCACCGGCCATGAGCGACGACCAGATGCCCCGGACCACCGCACCGTCGAGCCCCTCGACGTCGCGCGTACCGGACAAGGTCAGCCTGGACGGCCTCGAGGACAAGTGGGACGGCGTCTGGCGCGAGCAGGGCACCTACGCGTTCGACCGCACCAAGACCCGCGAGCAGGTCTACTCGATCGACACCCCACCGCCGACCGTCTCCGGGTCCCTGCACGTCGGTCACGTGTTCTCCTACACGCACACCGACGTCGTCGCCCGCTTCCAGCGGATGCGCGGCCGCGAGGTCTTCTACCCGATGGGCTGGGACGACAACGGCCTGCCCACCGAACGCCGCGTGCAGAACTACTTCGGCGTGCGCTGCGACCCGTCACTCCCCTACCAGGACGGCTTCGAACCGCCGCACGAGGGTGGCGAGGGCAAGTCCATCAAGGCCGCCGACCAGCAGCCCATCTCGCGCCGCAACTTCGTCGAGCTCTGCGAGCGGCTCACCGTCGAGGACGAGCGCCAGTTCGAGGCGCTGTGGCGGCACCTCGGCCTCTCGGTGGACTGGTCGCAGAACTACCAGACCATCGACGCCCGCTCGCGGGCCGTCGCCCAGCGCGCGTTCCTGCGCAACCTCGCCCGCGGTGAGGCCTACCAGGCCGAGGCGCCGGGCCTGTGGGACGTGACCTTCCAGACCGCCGTCGCGCAGGCCGAGCTCGAGGCCCGCGAGTACCCCGGGCACTTCCACCGGGTCGCGTTCCACAACGTCGCCGACGACTCCCCGGTCTACATCGAGACCACCCGCCCGGAGCTGATCCCGGCCGTGGTCGCCCTCATCGCGCACCCGGACGACGAGCGCTACCAGGGCCTGTTCGGCAGCACGGTGCGCGCACCGCTCTTCGACATCGAGATCCCCGTGCTCGCCCACCCGGCCGCCGAGCCGGACAAGGGCGCCGGCATCGCGATGTGCTGCACCTTCGGCGACCTCACCGACGTGCAGTGGTGGCGCGAGCTGTCCCTGCCGACCCGCTCGATCCTGTCCAAGGACGGCCGCCTGATCCGCGACACCCCGGAGTGGCTGACCACCGCCTCGGCGCAGCGCTTCTGGGAAGAGGTCGCCGGCAAGACCACGTTCTCGGCGCGCGCCGCGATCGTCGACGGGCTGCGCGAGACCGGCGACCTGGACGGCGAGCCGTCCCCCACCCAGCGCATGGCGAACTTCTTCGAGAAGGGCGACAAGCCGCTCGAGATCGTCACCTCGCGCCAGTGGTACATCCGCAACGGCGGCAAGGCCGAGGGCGCGGGCGTCGGGCTGCGCGAGGCGCTCATCGGCCGCGGCCGCGAGCTCGCGTTCCACCCCGAGTTCATGCGCGTGCGCTACGAGAACTGGGTCAACGGGCTCAACGGCGACTGGCTGATCTCCCGCCAGCGGTTCTTCGGTGTGCCGATCCCGCTCTGGTACCCGATCAGCGACCTCGGCGAACCCGACTTCGACCACCCGATCGTGCCCGAGCAGGGCTCGCTCCCGATCGACCCGAGCAGCGACGTCCCGCCGGGCTACGAGGCGGGCCAGCGCGGCGCAGCCGGCGGCTTCGTCGGCGAGAACGACATCATGGACACCTGGGCCACCAGCTCGCTGACGCCGCAGATCGCCGGCGGCTGGGGCTGGGACGAGGACCTCTACTCGCGGGTGTTCCCGATGGACATGCGCCCGCAGGGCCAGGACATCATCCGCACCTGGCTGTTCTCCACCGTGGTCCGCTCGCACCTCGAAGAGGGCTCGCTGCCGTGGGCGCACGCCGCGATCAGCGGCTGGATCCTCGACCCCGACCGCAAGAAGATGTCGAAGTCCAAGGGCAACGTCGTCACCCCGATGGGGCTCCTGCAGCAGCACGGGTCCGACGCGGTGCGCTACTGGGCCGCGAGCGCGCGCCTCGGCACCGACGCCGCCTTCGACGAAGGCCAGATGAAGATCGGCCGCCGCCTGGCGATCAAGGTCCTCAACGCCAGCAAGTTCGCGCTCGGCTTCGGCGCCGTGGACGACTCCGCGACCATCACCGAGCCGCTGGACCGCGCGATGCTCGCCGGCCTGGCCGACGTCGTCGACGCCGCCACCGACGCGCTCGAGGCCTACGACCACACCCGTGCGCTCGAGGCGACCGAGACGTTCTTCTGGACGTTCTGCGACGACTACCTCGAGCTGGTCAAGGACCGCGCCTACGGCGCCGACGGCGTGAACCCGGCCGCCACCGCGTCCGCGCGGCTCGCGCTCGCGACCGCGCTGGACACGCTGCTGCGCCTGCTCGCGCCGGTGCTGCCGTTCGCGACCGAAGAGGTCTGGTCGTGGTGGCGCGAAGGCTCGGTGCACCGGGCCCCGTGGCCCGGCTCGGCACCCCTGCGCGAAGTCGCCGGCGACGGGCAGCCCACCATGCTCGACGCCGCGGGCCGCGCCCTCGCCGCGCTGCGCAAGGTCAAGAGCGAGGCGAAGGTCTCGATGCGCACGCCGATCGTCGGCGGCGAGCTCGTCGTGCCGACCGTCGACCGCCCGCTCGTCGAGGCCGCACTCGCCGACGTGCTCGCGGCCGGCCGCGCCGCGGTGATCCTCGCCGACGAGACGCGCGACCTGCCGGTCGTCCGGGAACCCGAGCTCGGCGAGGCCTGACGTGCGACTGCGCCAGGTCGCGCAGCACGCGGACAACCTCGACCGCGCCGCCGCGTGGTACTCGGCGCTCCTCGGTGTCCCACCGACCGCGCGGTTCGACCCGCCCGGGCTGCTGTTCTTCGACCTGGACGGCGTGCGGCTGCTGCTCGAACCCGGTGCGCCGTCGGCGATGCTCTACCTCGAGGTCGGCGACGTGGCGGCCGCGGTCGAACGGCTCCGCGCGTCGTCGCCCGTGGTGAGCGAGCCGCACGTGATCTTCCGGCACGACGACGACACGCTCGGGCCCGCCGGCCACGACGAGGTCCAGGCGTTCGTGACCGATCCCGAGGGCAACACGGTCGGCCTCATCGGCTTCCGCAGGATCCCCGAGGAGCCCGCGCCCGCGTAGTGAGACGACGCCGTCGAATCGTCCCAGGAATCGGTAGAGGGGCGAACGCGGCGCTACGCTCCCTCAGGACTAAGGTCGCGGGCCGGCGAGGTGATCTTCCCTACCGTGGGCGCACCACACCCTCCCCGCGTGCTCCTCGCGTTCCCTGGAAGGACCCCCATGGCCCGGCTGACCCGCGCCCTCTCCCTCGCCGCCGTCGCGGCACTGGCCCTGACCGCCTGCTCGTCCACCGCGTCCGACGGCGCGGCGACCGGCGAAGGTGGGGTCGAGCTGCTGACCCCCGGCACCCTCACGGTGTGCACCAACCCGCCGTACGAGCCGTTCGAGTACGAGGAGAACGGCGCCATCGTCGGCCTCGACATCGCCATCGTCCAGGAGGTCGCCGACGACCTGGGTGTCGAGCTCAAGACCATCGTGACCCCGTTCGAGGGCATCCAGTCCGGTGCGGACCTGGACGCCGGGAACTGCGACCTCGTCGCCTCCGGGATCACGATCACCGACGTCCGCGAGGAGAAGATGGACTTCTCCGACCCGTACTTCGACGCCGACCAGGGCCTGCTCGTCCCCGCCGGCTCGGGCCTCAACAGCGTTGAGTCGCTCGACGGCAAGACCGTCGGCGTCCAGGCCGCCACCACCGGTGAGGAGTGGGCGACCGAGCAGGGCCTCAAGACCGTCCAGTTCGAGGACCTCGGGCTCCAGGTCGAGGCTCTCCGCGGCGGCACCGTCGACGCGATCATCAACGACATCGCGGTCCTCGGCCCGTTCGTCGACGACTCCCTCGAGGTCGGCGCCACGTTCCCGACCGGTGAGCAGTACGGCTTCGGCGTGAAGACCGGCAACACCGCGCTGCTCGACGCCGTCAACGCCACGCTCGAGCGGATCAAGAGCGACGGCACCTACGACGACATCTACACCACCTACATCGGCACCGCGCCGTCCAACTGATGACGAGCGCGTCGTCCGACGCCCGGGCCGCACTCGCGGCCCGGGCTCGGATGAGCCCGCGTCGGCGGGCTGAGCTGTCCCGGCGGATCCAGTACGGGATCCTGATCGTGCTGGGCCTGGTGATCGTCGTCACCACGCAGTGGGATCGGGTGGCGGAGGTCTTCCTCAACCCCGAGTCGATCAAGGCGATCCTGCCCGCGATCCCCCGCGCGGCCCTGAACACCGTGATGTACACGCTCGGCGCGTTCGCGGTGGGTCTGACGCTCGGCACGGCGCTCGCGCTGATGAAGCTGTCGAGCATCCGGGTCTGGCGGGCGCTCGCCACCGGGTACATCGAGTTCTTCCGCGGGATCCCCGCGCTGCTCGTCGTGTTCGCCTACGGCTACGCGATCCCGACCGCCTTCGAGATCCGGTTCAGCTCAGTGCTGCTGCAGATCAGCCTCGCGCTCGGCATGGTGTCCGCGGCCTACATCGCCGAGACCGTGCGGGCCGGCCTGCAGGCCGTGCCGAAGGGCCAGGTCGAGGCAGCGCGCTCGCTCGGCATGTCGTCGGGCGCCACGATGCGGCGCATCGTCATCCCGCAGGCCTTCCGGATGGTGCTGCCGCCACTGACCAACGAGATCGTGCTGCTGCTCAAGGACACCTCACTGGTCTTCGGCCTCGGTCTCGCCACGACCGACTACGAGCTCACCAAGGTGGGCCGGACAGCGCTCAGCTCAGCGGGGGGTGGCCTGACCTCGATCCTCGTGATCGGCATCGCGTACCTGCTGATCACCATCCCGCTGTCGGCGCTGACCCGGCACCTCGAACGCACCACCGGCTCGAAGGGGCACGTATGAGCGCGGTGGTCAGGATCACCGACCTGCACAAGTCCTTCGGTGAGCGCGAGGTCCTCAAGGGGATCGACCTCGAGGTGGCCGAGGGTGAGGTGGTCTGCGTCATCGGGCCGTCCGGCTCCGGCAAGTCCACCCTGCTGCGCTGCGTCAACCTGCTGGAGCAGCCGACCGGAGGCACCGTCGAGGTGCTCGGCACCGAGGTCACCGACCCGGACGTCGACATCGACGCCGTGCGGACCCACGTCGGCATGGTCTTCCAGCAGTTCAACCTCTTCCCGCACCGCAACGTGCTCGACAACTGCACGCTCGCCCAGCGCCAGGTGCTGCGCCGGCCGCGCGAGGAGGCCGAGCAGGTCGCCCGCCGCAACCTCACGCAGGTCGGGCTCGCCGACCGCGAGACCTCGATGCCCGGCCAGCTCTCCGGAGGTCAGCAGCAGCGTGTCGCGATCGCGCGGGCGCTCAGCATGGACCCGGCGCTCATGCTCTTCGACGAGCCGACCTCGGCGCTCGACCCCGAGCTCGTCGGTGACGTGCTCGCCGTGATGCGTGACCTCGCCGACGCCGGCATGACGATGCTCGTCGTCACGCACGAGATGGCGTTCGCGCGTGAGGTCGCCGACCGGGTCGTCTTCATGGACGACGGCGTGATCGTCGAGCAGGGCTCGCCGGACACCGTGATCGGCGCGCCCACCGAGGAGCGGACGAAGACGTTCCTCGCCCGGGTCCTCGACCCCACGCACCACCACGACGCCTGAGGATCCGCGGCACCACCCGAACCCCGCCATGCCCCACGGGACGCGCCACCCCTCCGGTTCTCCGCTCCGGGCGCCACGCCCGAGGCGCCCCGCACCCCACGACGTCTGATGCCCCGGGGCGCTGCGACGCCTGGGGTCCTGCGCTCGGCGGACCTCTGCCTGGGTTCCGTTCGTCGCGCCGGGCCAGGGCTACAACCTCGCTACCCCGCGGCGCCCGGGCCGCCCGAAGCGCACCCCCGGCACGCTAGGGTCGAGCAGGCCCGATCGTGGGCCGCACACCCCCAGGAGTCCACGTGCGTACCGCCACCTCGCCCAGTCTCATCGACCCCGACCTCCCGTCGATCCCCGGGCTGCTCGCCGATCGCCTCGCCCGAGCGCCGCAGAGCACGTTCTGCGAGCGGAAGTCCGAGATCGGCGCCTCGTGGACGACGATGTCCACCCGCGCCTTCGTCGACCAGGTGAACGCGGTCGCCCGCGGACTGGTGGCACGGGGCATCGAGCCCGGGGAACGGGTCAGCATCATGTGCCGCACGCGGTTCGAGTGGACCCTGCTCGACTTCGCGATCTGGGCCGCCGGCGCGGTGCCCGTGCCGGTGTACGAGACGAGCTCGAGCGACCAGATCGCCTGGATCCTCAACGACGCCGGGGTGCGCCTCGCGGTCGTGGAGACCGCTGCGCACGCCGCCGCCACCAAGGCCGCTGTGGACGTCCCGATCCTGGTCATCGACGAGGACGCGATCGAGACCCTCGTCGCGGAAGGACGCTCGATCGACGACGCCGAGATCGAGCGCCGCTCGAAGCTCGCGACCGCGGACGACCTCGCGACGATCATCTACACGTCGGGCACCACGGGCCGCCCCAAGGGCGCCGAGCTGACCCACGGCAACTTCACCTCGCTCTCGCTCGAGGGCACCGTCGGCCTGCCCGAGGTCGTCCACCACGAGGGCGCCCGGACCCTGCTCTTCATGCCGTTGGCGCACGTGTTCGCGCGCTACATCGAGGTGATGTGCGTCGCGTCGGACTCGGTGCTCGGCCACACCCCGGACATCAAGAACCTGCTCGCCGACCTCGCGGGCTTCAAGCCCACCTACCTGCTCGCGGTGCCGCGGGTGTTCGAGAAGGTCTACAACTCGGCCGAGCAGAAGGCGGCGACCAGCAAGGTCAAGCTCGGACTCTTCCGCTGGGCGGCCCGCACCGCGATCGACTACTCCAAGTCCTTGGACTCCTCGACGAGCGCGATGCTGCGCCTGCGGCTCAAGGTCGCTGACACGCTCGTGCTGCACAAGCTGCGCGCCGCGCTCGGCGGGTCGGCGCGGTGGGCGATCTCCGGCGGGGCGCCGCTCGGCGAGCGGCTCGGCCACTTCTACCGCGGCATCGGTCTGCGGGTGCTCGAGGGCTACGGCCTCACCGAGACCACCGCCCCGACCGCGGTCAACATGCCCGCGAAGTC
Source organism: Actinotalea endophytica (assembly GCF_025717005.1). Lineage (GTDB taxonomy): Bacteria > Actinomycetota > Actinomycetes > Actinomycetales > Cellulomonadaceae > Actinotalea. The sequence continues at coordinate 14,003 of NZ_JAOVZU010000011.1, read as the reverse complement.
CAAGATCGGGACCGTGGGTCCGCCGTTCCCGGGCGCGAGCATCCGGATCGCCGACGACGGCGAGATCGAGGTCAGCGGCGCGCACGTGTTCCGCGGGTACCACAACAACCCCGAGGCGACCGCGACCGCACTGGTCGACGGATGGTTCCACACCGGGGACCTCGGCGCCCTGGACGATGACGGCTACCTGACGATCACGGGCCGCAAGAAGGAGATCATCGTCACCGCGGGTGGCAAGAACGTCGCGCCCGCGGTGCTCGAGGACCGGCTGCGCGGTCACCCCCTGGTCAGCCAGGTGGTCGTGGTCGGCGACGGCAAGCCGTTCATCGGGGCGCTGCTCACGCTGGACGCCGACATGCTCCCCGGCTGGCTCACCGGGCACGGGCTGCCCGAGATGACGGTCGCCGAGGCCGCCCGCAGCCACGCGGTGCTCGCAGCGCTCGACCGCGCGGTGACGCGCACCAACGAGGCGGTGTCCCGCGCGGAGTCGATCCGGAAGATCAAGGTCCTCGACCTCGACTTCACCGAGGCGAACGGGTACCTCACCCCGTCGACCAAGGTGAAGCGGGCGGCCGTGCTGCACGACTTCGCGGCCGAGATCGAGGCGATCTACCAGCCCTGATCGTCACGGCGCCCGGCGCCCCGTCGTAGGCAGGGCGCCCGGCCCGATTGTCACGGCGCCCGGCGCCCCGTCGTAGGCAGGGCGCCCGGCCCGATTGTCACGGCGCCCGGCGCCCCGTCGTCCGGAGGGCGCCCGGCCCGATCGTCACGGCGCCCGGCGCCCCGTCGTCCGGAGGGCGCCCGGCCCGATCGTCACGGCGCCCGGTACCCCCTCGTCCGGAGGGCGCCCGGCCCGAACGTCACGGCGCCCGGCACCCCGTCGTCGACAGGGCGCCCGGCCCGATCGTCACGGCGCCCGGCGCCGCCCGTGGTCGGCCCCGTAGCTCGGCGCCGCCTCGTGCGGTGTCGCCGGGTCGGTCCAGCGCAGCAGCGCGCCGAGACCGTCCATCAGCGCGACGCTGCCCTCCTCGACGAACGTGACGCCCGCGTCCTGGGCGACCGCGGCACGCAGCAGCGCGACGTCGGCCCGCACCTGGGTGGGTTCCTGCCCGAGGCTCTCGATCTCGCTTCGGCGGATCCCGATCGCGAGCGGGTCCGAGCCGACCCACAGCCGGCGCTCGCCGAGCGGGGCCGGCACGCCTGCGGCGTTCTCGAGGATCACCAGCTCGGCCACCTGACCACGGCGCAGCACCTCGACCACGTCGGCGAGCGCGGTGACGCCGCCGTCGCCGCGACCCAGGGCCTCGCGGAGGCGGTCGAGCACGACGTCGCGCCGGCGCGCGCGGAACGCCTCCATCGCCTCGTGCAGCCGGCCCGCGAACACGTCCGCCTTGACGCCGTCGGCCCGTGAACCGCCGGGCACCTCGACGAGCACCTCGGCGCAGTGCTTGCCCACGGCGTCCCGGATCATCGACACCGCTCGGACGTCGCCCGTGATGAGCACGACCTCGGGGTGGTGCGCGGCGACGAGCTTGTCCAGCTCGTCCGCGACGGCCTCGGCGTTGCGCTCCCACGAGTCCTCCACGCGGGTCTGCATCCGGCGGTGCGACCAACCGCCCGCGTGCACCTTGTGCATCACGTCGTGACCGCCCACGACCTGCTCGTCCGGGATGTCGATCCCCGACCAGGTGAGGTCCGCGCCGTTGCGGTCCGTCTCGACCAGCAGGTAGCGCACCGCCTCGTCGATGGCCTGCGCAGCCGGCATCAGCGACGGCACGCCGGCGTGGAAGGCTTCCTCGCGGGCCGGCGCGTCGGCCAGCACCCGGTCGAACAGGATCTCCGTCCCGGATGCGACGACGAAGCGCCCGTGCGGGCCGGGCACGTGCGTCGGGCGGAGCACGACCTCGGCGATCGCCGCAACCGACTCAGGTGGTGCCTGCTGGTGCTCGAGGGATCGCTTGAGCGCACCCCAGCGGTTCCGGATCTCGCGGTCCCCCACCTCGTCGGGCTTGGTCACGTCGATGCACACCGTGGTGAGTGCGCCCTCGTGGTCGAGCAGGGGCTTGAGCGAGTCCAGCTTCATCGCACACCTTTCGTCGGCACTGTCACTTGCCCACGACCGGTCGCGACGCGCCCGTCAGGCGGACTTCTCCTTCGGAGTCCGCTTCGTCTCGCGCGGCACGATCGTCGGGTTGACGTTGTCGAGCACGACATCACGGGTCACCACGACGCGTGCCACGTCGTCCCGGCTCGGCACGTCGAACATCACCTGTTGGAGCACTTCTTCGAGGATGGCCCGCAGGCCACGGGCACCGGTGCCGCGCAGCAGGGCCTGGTCGGCGATCGCCTCGACCGCGTCCGTGGTCAGCTCGAGCTCGACGCCGTCGATCTCGAACATCCGCTTGTACTGCTTGATCAGCGCGTTGCGCGGCTCGGTGAGGATCTTCACCAGCGCGGCGCGGTCCAGCGGCGACACCGTCGTGATGACCGGCAGACGACCGATGAACTCCGGGATCAGACCGAACTTGAGGAGATCCTCCGGCATCACGTCGCCGTAGACGTCGGTGTCGTCCGCGGAGTGCAGCGGAGCGCCGAACCCGATCCCCTTGCGCCCGGCACGCGCGGCGATGATCTCGTCGAGCCCGGCGAACGCCCCGGCCACGATGAACAGCACGTTCGTCGTGTCGATCTGGATGAACTCCTGGTGCGGGTGCTTGCGCCCACCCTGCGGCGGCACCGAGGCCGTGGTGCCCTCGAGGATCTTCAGCAGCGCCTGCTGGACGCCCTCACCCGACACGTCGCGCGTGATCGACGGGTTCTCCGACTTCCGGGCGATCTTGTCGACCTCGTCGATGTAGATGATCCCGGTCTCGGCCTTCTTCACGTCGTAGTCGGCCGCCTGGATGAGCTTGAGGAGGATGTTCTCGACGTCCTCACCGACGTAGCCGGCCTCGGTGAGCGCGGTCGCGTCGGCGATCGCGAACGGCACGTTGAGCATCCGCGCGAGGGTCTGCGCGAGGTACGTCTTGCCGCAGCCCGTCGGGCCGATCAGCAGGATGTTGCTCTTCGCGAGCTCGACCGCGTCGGCGTCCTTCGGCTCACCGGCCTGGATCCGCTTGTAGTGGTTGTAGACCGCCACGGCGAGCGACCGCTTGGCCGCCTCCTGGCCGACGATGTACTGCTCGAGGAAGTCGAAGATCTCGCGCGGCTTGGGGAGCTCGACCATGCCGACCTCGGTGGCCTCGGCGAGCTCCTCCTCGATGATCTCGTTGCACAGGTCGATGCACTCGTCGCAGATGTAGACGCCGGGCCCGGCGATGAGCTTCTTGACCTGCTTCTGGCTCTTGCCGCAGAAAGAGCACTTCAACAGGTCGGCACCGTCACCGATCCGCGCCACGACGCCTCCTCTCCCGTTCGACCCGTGTCAAAGACCATTGCACACCACGGCGGCCCGCCTGTCAGCCGGACACCACGTGTGTCTGCTCCGAATGGGTCCCCGTCAGAGGGTCGGCGCCTTGCGGCTCTCCAGCACCTGGTCGACCAGGCCGTAGTCGCGCGACTGCTCGGCGGAGAGGATCTTGTCCCGCTCGATGTCGTTGCGGACCTGCTCCAGCGGCCTCCCGGTGTGCTTGGCCAGCACCTCCTCGAGCCACTCACGCATCCGGATCAGCTCGTTCGCGTGGATCTCGATGTCGGAGGCCTGGGCGTAGCCGCCACCCTCCATCGCCGGCTGGTGGATGAGCACGCGCGCGTTGGGCAGCGCGAGCCGCTTGCCCTTGGTGCCCGCGGAGAGCAGCACGGCCGCGGCGGACGCGGCCTGACCCAGGCACACGGTCGCGATCTGCGGCTTGATGTACTGCATCGTGTCGTAGATCGCGGTCATCGCGGTGAACGAGCCGCCCGGAGAGTTGATGTAGAGCGTGATGTCGCGGTCCGGGTCCTGGCTCTCCAGGACGAGGAGCTGCGCCATGATGTCGTCCGCCGACGCGTCGTCGACCTGGACGCCGAGGAAGATGATCCGGTCCTCGAACAGCTTGGTGTAGGGGTCCTGGCGCTTGAAGCCGTAGGCGGTGCGCTCCTCGAACTGCGGGAGGACGTAGCGCGACGACGGCGCACCGAAGGGCATCGCGCGACCGCCACCGAGGCGCTCGGCACGGGCGAGGAAGTCGTTCATGTTCTCTCCTTGTTCCCTCAGCGGGCGGACGTGCCGCCGCCGCCACTGACGGAACCGGCGTGCGTGACGACGTGGTCGATGAAGCCGTACTCGAGGGCCTCGTCCGCGGTGAACCAACGGTCGCGGTCCGCGTCGCGGTTGATCTGCTCGAGGCTCTTGCCGGTCTGCTCGGCGGTGAGCTCGGCCAGCACGCGCTTCATGTGCAGGATGAGCTCGGCGTTGATCCGGACGTCGGTCGCGGTGCCGCCGATGCCGCCCGAGGGCTGGTGCATCATGACCCGCGCGTGCGGCGTCGCGTACCGCTTGCCCTTGGCCCCCGAGGAGAGCAGGAACTGGCCCATCGAGGCCGCCATGCCCATCGCGATGGTGGCGACGTCGGGCTGGATGTACTGCATGGTGTCGTAGATAGCCATGCCCGCGGTGATCGAGCCGCCCGGGGAGTTGATGTACAGCCAGATGTCCTTGTCCGGGTCCTCCGCGGCGAGCAGCATCATCTGCGCGCAGATCGCGTTGGCGTTCTCGTCACGGACCTCCGAGCCGAGCCAGATGATCCGCTCGCGCAGCAGCCGGTTGAAGATGTGGTCGTTGAGGCCGCCCATCTGGGGCCCCTCGCCCCGGGCATCGCGCGGGGTGGTCGGCAACTGGTTCACGGTTCTCCTCCGCTGGGTCAACGTGCTCCTGGACCCTAACCCGGGGCGGCTCGCCGCCACGCGCGCTCCGGACGGGTTTCGCTGTCGGCGCACCACACGACCCCCGGGTGGTGGAACGCCGACGGCCCCGCACCCGGAACGGGGCGGGGCCGTCGTGGCGCGAGGTCAGGCCTCGTCGGCCGGGGCCGGCTCGGCAGCGTCCTCGGCAGCGTCCTCGGCAGGCTCGTCGGCCGGCTCGGGAGCAGGCTCGGCGACGGCGTCGGCGACCGGCTCGTCGTCCGTGCCGATGAACTGCGTCAGGTCGACCACGGTGCCCGAGGAGTCGGTCACCGTGACGTGCCGGAGCGCGACGGCGATGGACTTCGAGCGGCCGACCTCACCGATCATCGCGGGGAGCTGGCCCTGCTGGTCGACGGTCTGGATGAACTGGTTGGGGTCCATGCCGTACTGCTGCGCGGCGTTGACCAGGTAGTCGACCAGCTCGCTCTGGGAGACCTTGACCTCGAGCTTCTCCGCGAGGACGTCGAGGAGGATCTGCTGGGTCAGCGTGCTGGTGGCGTCGGCCTCGACCTCGGCGCGGTGCTCGTCGTCCTCGAGCCGGCCCTCGGACTCCAGGTGGCGGTGCACCTCGGCCTGGACCACGCCGGTCGGGACCGGGATCTCGACGGCCTCCTGCAGCGCCTCGAGGAGCTTGTCGCGCGCCTGCACCGCCTGGTTGTTCGCCTTGGCGGCGGCGACCTGGACCTTGAGGTCCTCGAGCAGCTCGTCGAGCGTGTCGAACTCGGAGGCGAGCTGGGCGAAGTCGTCGTCCGCGGCGGGCAGGTCGCGGGTCTTCACGGAGGTCGTGGTGACGGTCACCACGGCGTTCTCGCCGGCGTGCTCGCCACCCGCGAGCGCGGTCTCGAAGGTCGTGGTCTCCCCGGCCGACAGGCCGAGCAGCGCCTCGTCGAGACCCTCGAGCAGGTTGCCGGAGCCGATCTGGTAGGAGACGCCGCTGACCGCGTCGATCTCTTCCTCGCCGGCGGTGGCGGTCAGGTCCAGGACCACGTAGTCGCCGTCCCCCGCCGGACGGTCGACGCCCACCAGGGTGCCGAACCGCTCGCGCAGCGCGTCGAGGCGCTCGGCGACGTCGTCCTCGGTGACCTCGACGCCGTCCACCGTGACGGTGAGCGAGTCGAGCTCCGGGAGGGTGATCTCGGGGCGGACCTCGACCTGCGCGGTGAAGGTCATGCCGGCGGCCGGGTCGTTCAGCGCGGGCAGCTCGGTGACCTCGATCTCCGGCTGGCCGAGCGGGCGCAGGTCGGCCTCGGTGACGGCCTGGCGGTAGAACGTCGCCATGCCCTCGTTCACGGCCTGCTCGACCACGGCAGCGCGGCCGATCCGCTGGTCGATGATCCGGGTCGGGACCTTGCCCTTGCGGAATCCGGGCACCTGAACCTGGCTCCCGATCGCCTGGTAAGCGTGGTCGATGCTCGGCTTGAGCTCCTCCCCGGTCACCTCGACGGTGAGCTTGACCGTGGTGGCGTCCAGGGTCTCGACGTCGCTCTTCACAGCAGTGGTCTCCAGATGGGTGGTGGTCGAAGGTCCGCGGGCGCGACGAAACGGCGCGCACGGCCCACCGATCCTACGGCACGCGAGCACCCCTACCACCACGGAGCACCCGTGGCACTACGGTACGAACGTGCTCATCCTCGGGATCATCCTGTTCGGCATGCTCGTCGGCGCCGCGGCGCAGCTCCTGCTCGGGCGCTCGCGCAAGGGCGTCGACTGGACCATGGCGATCGTCAGCGGCCTGGTCGGCTCGTTCGTCGGCGGTCTGCTCGCGAGCCTGCTCGCCGGGGACGGCCTCGCGCTGCGGCCGTCGGGGATCATCGGCTCCGTGGTCGGTGCCGTGATCGTCACCGCCGCCTGGCGGTTCTTCGGCGGCCGCCGCTCCGCCTGACGAGGCATCGTCGGCAGGTGCGCGGCACCTGCCTCGCTCTCGCTCGTCCGAGAGTCGGGATGGCGGGATTTGAACCCACGACCTTCCGCTCCCAAAGCGGACGCGCTACCAACCTGCGCCACATCCCGTCGGCCGCAGCGTAGTCGGCGATCAGCCTGATCGGTCACTCGGGCACGCCGGCAGCCGCCGGCGGCCGAGCGCACCACCTGCCGGTGGCCGGATCGAGCCCGCGCCCGACTCGCCCGGTCGCGTGCCAGTCACGCGCGGGCCGCCCACGCTGTCAGCGCCGGCCGCCCCACCGGCACCGCCCGATGTCTCGCATCGTGGAGTGACGTTTCTGTTACCGGCGGGCATCGCCGGAATGTCCCCCGTGCTGGCGAACCGGACATTTCGGGAGACGCCTCCCCCGAGTGGCCGATTGCCGTCTTGCGCCACCCGTGATCGTCCCGCACGGTGTGTCACACAGGGACGCGACGGTCAGTCACACGCCGCGTTCACCCGAACGGGTGACGAGGATCGCGACCTCGGAACCCCCGGTCCGCATCACAGGACAACGCAGAGCGACGCACCGGCACGGCCGGGCCGCTCCACGACCGACCGTCTCCGGCCGGTCCCCATCGATGTCGATCCCACCGTCGCTCCCGCGGCGGCGGTGACACCTCGCGCGCCCGTGGAGGCAGGGATGTTCATCTTCTTGCTCCAGGTCCGCCACATGCTGGCGGACCAGGACGAGTACTACCTGTTCGCGTTCTTCAGCGCGCTGGTCTGGGCCCTGTGGCTCACCAAGGTGGTGCTCTCCCGCCGCTACCGGCCCTGGACCGAGCCGCACTCCACGACCACGAGCGTCGTGGTGCCGGTCGTGGACGAGCCCGAGGACCTGTTCCGCGACGTGCTCGGCCGGATCTGCGAGCAGCGGCCCGACGAGGTGATCGTCGTGATCAACGGCGCCCGCAACCCCACGTTGGAGCAGGTCAGCGAGGAGTTCGCGCCGCTGGTCCGCTGGGTGCACACCACGGTGCCCGGCAAGCGCAACGCCGTCCGGATCGGCACCCTGCTCTCGGCCGGGGAGATCACGGTCCTGGTGGACTCCGACACGGTCTGGACGCCGGGCACCCTGACCGAGCTGGTCAAGCCGTTCGCGGACGCACGGGTCGGCGGGGTCACGACCCGCCAGCGGATCCTCGAGCCGAGCCGGTCCTGGATCACCCGCTGGGCCGACTGGCTGGAGAACACCCGCTCGCTGTACTCGATGCCCGCCCAGAGCACGCTCGGCCAGGTCGGGTGCCTGCCCGGACGCACGATCGCGTTCCGCCGCGAGCTCCTGGTGCGCGTCATGGACCGGTTCATGACCGACAAGTTCCTCGGGGTCTTCCTCGAGATCTCCGACGACCGGACGCTGACGAACCTCGTGCTGAAGGAAGGCTTCCGGACCGTCTACCAGCACACCAGCCTGGTGTACACGGACGCCCCGCTGAAAGTCCGCAAGCTCACCAAGCAGCAGCTGCGCTGGGCGCGCGGCAGCCAGTACAACACGCTGCGGATGCTGCCCTGGATGGTCGGGCACGCCCCGGTGCTGGCGGTGTTCTTCGTGGCCGACATCCTGCTGCCGTTCCTGCTGCTCGGCACGATCGGCGGCTGGGTCTACCGCGCGGTGTCGCACACCGGCGTGAACTTCTACCAGGCGATGCTGGCCACCTACGGCCAGGAGGTCGGCTGGGCCGCCGTCATCACGCTGATGATCCTGTCGTCGGTGCTCAGCATGGCGATCCGGCAGATCCGGCACCTGCAGGAGGTGCCGACGGACTTCCTCCGGCTGCCGGTGTTCATCATCGTCTCGACCTTCTTCCTCATGCCGATCCGGCTCTTCGGCTTCTTCCGGATGGGGCACGTGGCCGGCTGGGGTACCCGGGCGGGTGCGTACGCGGGCCGGGAGAGCCTGACCGACCCCGGTGCGCTCCGGGTCAGCGGCGGCGCCGAGGACTGGTTGGCCGAGCTGGACGACCAGCGCGGGACGGCCCCGCTCGACGTGGTGGACCGCGGGACGGTCGCCCTCGCCGAGCCCCAGGGCGCCACCCGCACTGCCACCCGCACGACGCTCCGCGCCGCTGCCGCCACCGCGCCGGCGCCCACGCGTCGTGGACCCAACCCCCTGGCTGCGATCCCGTATCTGATCGGTGCCGTCCTCATCGGTCTGGAGGTACTCCTCTATGTCTAGTCGTGGAACACGTCAGTGGTGGGCCGGCGGCCGGCTCTCCCGCCGGTCGCGGGTCGCGACCACGGCCATCGGCATGCTGCTCGCGGTGGTCAGCGTCACGGTCTGGCTCTCGCCGGGCGGCCCGGCCACCGGTGCCGCCCTGACCAGCGCGGAGGCCGAGGCGCTCGCCGCGCAGGTCGCCGACCTGAACAAGCAGCTGGCCGACGCCCAGGACTCGCTCGCGGCACGCGACGACGAGATCGCTTCACTGCAGGCCGCGAAGGACTCCTCCGGTACCGACCCGTCCATCGGCGACACGTCGAGCGGGTCCGCGGACTCCGAGGCGCAGACGGAGGCCGCCCGCGAGAAGGCCGCGGCCGAACGCGCCGCCGCTGCGGCGCAGGGGCGCTACACCTGGGCCCTCGACCGGGCGAAGCAGGCCTGGCAGGAGAAGGCCACGGCCGAGCAGGACGCGGCCGCGAGCCAGGAGCAGGCGGCGGCCGCCGACGGCCGGGCCGACTACTACCAGGGCCTGGCCGACGCTCGGCTCCAGCGCGCGATCGACGCCGAGAAGAACGCCGCGACACCGACCCCGACGCCGACGCCGACCGAGCCGGCGCTCCCGAGCACGCCCTCGCTGGCCGAGCTCCTGCACCCGAGCACACGCCAGTTCGGCCTCTACACGACGCAGTCGCCGTTCAACTGGGCGGAGTGGGACGACATCGTGGGCAAGGTGGGCGTGAAGCCGACGATCGCCGGGTACTTCCAGGGCTGGGACAAGCCATTCCGGCCGGACGCGGTGATCCGTTCTTGGCAGCGCGGCGCGATGCCCCTGCTGTCCTGGGAGTCGATCGACTCCACGGCGGGCAACGACCAGCCGACCAACGCCGCGTACAACCTGCCGAGCATCATCAACGGCACGTACGACGACTACCTGCACCAGTACGCGAAGGACGTCGCCGACCTGGGCCTGCCGCTCGCGATCCGCCTGGACCACGAGATGAACGGCTCCTGGTACCCGTGGGGCGAGCGCAGCTGGGGCGGCGGCTTCCAGAACGGCAACAGCAAGGGCGACTACGTGAAGATGTGGCGGCACGTGCACGACATCTTCGAGGAGGAGGGTGCCAACGCGTACGTCATCTGGGTCTGGGCCCCGAACATCGTCAACCGCCTGCCCGACTACGCGAAGTGGAGCTCGTGGTACATGGCGAGCCTGTACCCCGGCGACGACTACGTGGACTGGGTCGGCCTGTCCGGCTACTTCCGGCCGCCCTACGCGTCCGACCAGACCCCGACGTTCTCGTACACGTTCGACCGCTCACTCGCCCAGCTGCGCGAGGTCGCACCGGGCAAACCGATCCTGCTGGCCGAGGTCGGGGCGTCGGAGATCGGCGACCAGAAGCCGGCGTGGCTGACGTCGTTCTTCGACGCGTTCACCGACCCGAAGTACGACGACGTGATCGGCTTCGCCTGGTTCAACCACGCGATCACCACGTACTCGGGCGGGACCCGGATCACCAACGACTGGCGGATCGACTCGCGGCGCGACTCGCTGCAGGCGTTCATCGACGGCATCACGGATCCCGCCGCGGGGTTCGTCGCCGGTGGAGCCGAACCGGCCGCCGCCGAGGCGACCCCGGACGCCACCGCAGCCGCGACGGCCGCGGCCACCCCGGACCCGTCCCCGACCGCCACCGCGGCGGACGCGACGGCGAGCCCGAGCCCGACGCCGAGTCCGAGCAGCGATCCGTCGGCGACCGCGGCGCCGGACCCGAGCGCGACGGCGGACCCGAGCGCGACGCCCGACCCGAGCCCGTCGCCCGAACCCAGCTCGACACCCGATCCGAGTGCGACGGCCGATCCCACGGCGGATCCGACCGCGACGCCGGAACCGGTGCAGAGCTCGGGGTGAGGCACGGCGCGGCCCGGGGCGTTTGGGAGACCGACCGCCGAGCCCACTACTCTGGGGCGGCGGCCCCACCGGGCCGCGCGCGGACGTAGCTCAATGGTAGAGCCCCAGTCTTCCAAACTGGCTACGCGGGTTCGATTCCCGTCGTCCGCTCCGACGTTTCCGCAGGTCAGAGACCTGCGGTGGCCATGTCAGACCCCCGGTGGACCCTCGTTCCAGGCCCGTCGTGCCATAACGTGCCACTTCGGCCCCGGGGAGGGACCTCGCCATGTCCACAACGCGTGTCGCCAGTCGCCGTACCAGCGGCGCCATCCGCCACCTTCCCTCGGGCCGCTGGCAGGCCCGCTACACCGGCCCGGACGGGGCGATGCGGACGCTGGGGACCTTCGCCACCAAGGCCGAGGCCGATCAGAGGCTGGCCCAGGAGGTCTCCCGGATCGCCCGCGGCGAGTGGCGCGACCCGCGCCTCGGCGAACAGCTGCTCGGCGAGTGGCTGCACGGCTGGATTGCCACCCGCACCGACATCGCCGAGTCCACCCGGGCGCTGTACCTGCAGTCCGTGGCCACCTGGATCGATGCCGCGCTGCCTACCACCGGTCGCACCGGCAAGCCACGCACGGTGCACCTGGGGATCCGTACCCTCGCGTCGATCACGCCCGCCCTCGTGCGCGAGTGGCACCACGCCGTGATGACCGAGTCAACCCGACGAGAGACCGAACGCTGGCGCCTGCAGACCGAGCACCCGAAGCGGGCCGCGGCCGCGATCCGTGCCTGGGCGGCCGAGCAGGGCGCACCGCTCGCCCCCGCGGGGCGCATCCCGTCCTGGGCGCGGGAGGCCTGGCTCGCGGCCACGGGCGGTTCCCTGCCACCGGCCCGACCGCTGCGCCGCAACGCGGGCCAGACCGCAGCGACCCAGGCCTACCGGGTGCTGCACGCCGGGCTGGCGCAGGCAGTCGCCGACGGTTGCTGGTGATCGGGGTGGTGCCCGGTACCGGTTGGTCCACCCCTTCGGGGTGGTGCCCTCCCTGGTGGCGGGGAGCGTCGAGCGTCAGGCTCCGCTCCCCGCCCGAGGTGTTCTCAGGCCGGGATGATGTGGGTGATCGGGTCCTGGGTCCAGCGGACCGGACCGCTGCGGGCGAGGAGGTCCCAGCTGTGCGCGTGGCCGACCTCGAGGGTGGCGTGACCTGTGGGGCAGGTCACGCCGACCACCACGGCCTTACCGGTGCCGAACACCAACTCGCCCGCATCGAGGTCGAGGATTGCCATCCCGGCCGCGATCCACAACTGGTAGCACCCGTGGGTGGTGAGGTCGAGGCGGGTGGAGCTCTCGGTGCCAGATTGGGCCCAGCGGCACCCATAGGGGACGAACGACCCTTCCCCGCGGCCGACTCGGGCGGGATGTTGGGCGTGTCCGCGTCTGCGGGCCTGGCGCACAGGGGGCGTCATGAAGTTCACCGACGAACTCGTTAAGACGATCGAACCGGTCATCTCCGACCCGGGTTTGAGCACCGAGGACAAGACAAGGGAACTCAACCAGCTGCGGCTGCCTGGCCGCCAGGTGATCAACGAAATCTGGCGGGTCCTCGTGTACACGGCGGCCGGGCTGGCGGTGATCTCCATGGTCGGAATCCTCGTAGCGGTCCTCGACGGCAACGATGCAACGGCGCCGGACGTGCTGATTGGGCTGTTCACGACCAGCTTCGCCGGCCTACTCGGTCTCGTCCTCAACCCCAACCAGGAGAGCTAGCCCGACGGGCCCGCGACGCAGCGGCGTCACAGAAGATCATCATTCCGTCATCGGGGGTCGGCGATGAGCGGCACACCTGTATTCACCGGCGCCAGCGCCACGGCTGGTGACGGCGACGGCGACGGCAGCAGCAGCGACCTTGATCCAGAGCGCGAGGCCGCAAAGCTCCGTCTGGAAGTAAACAGGTCGCTCCTCCAGCAGGCGCTGGAGGCGTCCAAGAGCGGCGACCTGAACCGGTACGACGAGATCGTGGACCGTCTGGTGCCGAGCGATCCGGGCCAGCCTCGCAGGCGAGCGGCATTGCGACGCGAAAGGAACCTGGACAGGGCGCGCCTCACCCTGGCAGCGGTCTTGGTCGGTGGCCTGCTGTTGTCCGTGACGTTCGCTATCGGCACCGCGAGCACGACTGCGGGTGACTACCTCCCTTTGATCAGCGGTCTGGCCGGCATCGCAATCGGCTGGATCTACGGAGCCTCGGGCGACCGAGGGGCTTCCTCAGATCACGACGTGTCCGACAAGCCGGACCGTCCCCGCTAGCTCGACCCGGTGCGGGACAGCAGGACACCCGCCCGGGGACTGCCCGCGAGGTCTCCCGGCTTTCCCGACGATGGAACCGTGACACCCTCGGGTGGCTCGCCGACGGTGACAACCTCACGCTCCGCCCGTACAGGACAGCCGAGGGACTGCTCGGCGTCGCAGCGCCAGAAGGCAGGGGCTGACACCTCCGCCGACCTGCCGCCCAGACCGACTCGTGGGGACTCGTGTGACCCGGCAGGTCCCCTTGCCCCCCAGGGCAGAGTCATCACCTGTCGGCACAAGCGGCTGATCGTCGAGTCGATGCTAACCGCCTTGTCGCTGTCGGTGACGGCTTGAGGCAGCGAGACCGGGACCGTCTTCGCCTGTCAAGCTCGAACCCTGCGTGGGTGCGGTGGAGGTAGCCGAACGCTGGACCTCTTCGGGGGTATCAGTCAGCCCCGCGTAGGCGGGGTAGCGCTGGGCGGGAAGGGCCTGTCGCTCCCCCAGGCGGCAGGCCCTTCCCTATGCCCCATATGGGGGGACACCACGTTCGGGTCGGGGGTGTCTCGGGGTGGGCAGCGCCGCGGCGATCCTGAGCACGTGCGGGTCGTGGGCCCTGCCGAGGCGGTCATCCAACTCAGTTTCGCCTGTGCGGCCGCGACCTGGGCGCGCGTCACCTTCACTACCCGCCGCGGCCCCTCACCCATGCGCCTCATGATGCCTCCCTGCACCGCTAGCACGCAGGTGAACCGCCCCGGGTTCAGTGGAGGCTCGGTTCTTTGGTTTCCAGGGTCGTCGAGGTGCTGATCTGACGGTAGTGGTTGGTCTCGTGCTCGCTCGGTGGGATGTCGCCGAGCTCGGTGTGCAGGCG
>NZ_JAOVZU010000010.1:188936-208808 GCF_025717005.1 Actinotalea endophytica | reverse complement strand
CGCGCCGCTCGGACCGCCCCGCTCGGACCGCCCCGCTCGGACCGCCCCGCTCGGACCGCCCCGCTCGGACCGCCCCGCTCGGACCGCCCCGCTCGGACCGCCCCGCTCAGACGACCCGGCGCAGCCGCGGCGCCGCCGAGACCGGCAGCTCCTCGACCCGGCGCAGGATCTTGTCCAGCACGACCGCGCGGTCGAACTGACCCGCGTGGTGCCGGGCCCGGTGGACCAGCAGGTCGCGTTCGAAGGCCGACATCCCGACCGCCCGGTCCAGGGCCGCGGTGATCGCCGCGGGGTCCTCGACCGGCACGATCGTCGCGCAGTCCCCGACGGCCTCCGGGATGCCGCCGGTGTCCGTGGTGATCACGGGTCCGCCGCCGGACAGCATGTTCTCCACCAGGGCGATGCCGAAGGTCTCGGTGAACTCGGGCGTCGGCTTCGACGGCAGGACGTAGGCGGTGCACCCCGCCATGAGGTGCTGCTTCTCCGCGTCGTCGACGTCGTCGAGGAAGAGCACCCGATCCGCGACCGGTGAGGCTGCCGCGATCTCGCGGAGCCGCCCTGCGTCGGGTCCGCGGCCGGCGATCACCAGCGGCATGATCTCGGCGGCGGCGCTCGACGCGTAGCCGGCGATCAGGTCGTCGACTCCCTTGGCGTGGCTGAGGCGGGACAGGTACAGCACGTAGCGGTCGGGTTCCAGGCCGCGGGCCGCGAGCACGTCCGGTGTCCGGGCGGTGTCCAGGTCCAGGTACGACTGGACGTCGATCGCCGGGTAGGAGATCGCCACCCGGCGCTCGAGCTGCGCCGCGAACGACGTGCCGTGCCGCGCGTCCACCTCGGCGGCGGCAGACACGACGACCTCCTTGGTGTACTCCGAGACCGCGAGCAGCACGTCGTGCGCCAGGTACGCCGAGAGCACGTGCGCGGCAGCGCCCCAGCGACCTTCGGCGACGCACGCCCGCACCACGTTCGTGATGTCCGAGCCGACCGCCTCGGCCGCGGTCACCACCGCGGTGGGCAGCCCGGTGGACTCCGCGACACGCAGCGCGTCCGCGACGGCGACCGCGTGCGGGGACAGGTACAGCGCGAGGCACACCGTCGGCACGCCATCGGTGAACAGCTCGACGAGGCGCCCGGTGAGACCGGCGAGGTAGCGCCCGTCGGGCACCCTGTAGTCGCCCACCGGTTCGGGCCGTTCCACGACGACGCCGTCGCGGTACGGCAGCACACGGTCCAGCGGCTTGAGCGGGAGGCCGGTCTCCTCGAGGCGGTCGAGCGGCCAGGTCAGGATGCGCACCTCCGTGAAGCCGCGGTCCAGGGCGGCCTCGGCGAGGTTGCGTGCCTCGCCGGAGTGCCCGCAGATCACGGGGTCGGCGCGGACGACGATGACGAGCCTGCGATCCATCGGTGTCTCCGTTCCTCGGGCGGGAGCCGGTCGGTGGGTCGTGCGGGTGGTGCGGGTACTTCGTGTTCGGGTGCTGCGTGTTCGGGTGCTCCTGGTTCAGGTGCTGCGGTGCTGCGGTGCTGCCGTGGTGCGGTGCTGTGCTGTTGTGGTGGTGCAGCTCGGGGCTGCACGGGTCCGTCGGTCCGGTCAGCGCAACGGTGCGGGGGCCGGGGGCGGACCTGCGACCAGGCTCGGGAACGGTCCGCCGGTGGACTGCGAGGGTGGTCGGTCCTTGACTGCGGTGCCCCAGCCGGACGGCTCGGGGCCGAGCTCGAGCACCAGGTGCCCGCCGCGGTGCAGCTCGGTTCCGGTGATCCAGGTGCGGTCCAGGGCCTGGCCGTCGAGCCGGACCGACCGGACGAACTGTGGCGCTCCGCCGTGCTCCGGCTCGACGAACCCTTCGGTGTCGATCGTCAGCTCACGATCGCCGACCGCGAGCCGGGCCTCGCGCCAGGACGGCGCGTTCAGCAGCCACAGGCTCTGCCCGGCCACCGGGAACAGCCCGAGCGAGGCCCACACGTACCAGGAGGACAGGCCGCCGGAGTCGTCGTTGCCGGGCAGGCCGCCGCGCCCGGTGCCGAACATCTGATGCACCGCGTGGTGCACGACCTCGGCGGTACGGTCCGGCCGACCCGCGTACATGTAGGCCCACGGCGCCTCCATGTCGGGCTCGTTGTTGAGCCCTTCGAACCGGCACAGCGCGTAACCCTCGGCCATCTCGGTCGCGCTCGGCTGCAGCCCCGGCCAGGTCACCGGTGCGGCACCGAAGCCGAAGAAGGCGTCGAGCTGGTCGACGAAACCCGAGTCCCCGCCGGACAGCCTGATCCGGGCGGCCATGTCGTGCAGGAGGCGGAACGAGTAGTTCCAGGCGCCGCCCTCGTAGAACGTCGAGTCGCGCAGCAGACCGGTGCCGCCGAAGGCGTTGACCCATCCGGCGGCGAGCGGCTCGAACTGCTCGAGCAACGTGAGGTCGCCGAGGCGCTGCGCCACGCGGGCGGTGCACCAGTAGCCGAACGCGAGGTCGAGGGTGTGGGTGATCGGCTCGGCGCGGCCGCGCTGCAGGTACTCCTCGCCGTACGAGCGGCGCAGGTCGTTGTGCAGGTGGACCAGCGCCCACTCCCAGTCCATGCTCAGCCCGATCCCGGCGAGGTCGGCCAGGAACGTGTGCGCGAGCGCACTCGCCTGCCGGGAGAACCGGTCCGCGCCGCGCGCCATCCGGTAGCCGATCGGGAAGTTCCCCTCCTCCTCGCAGATGTGCAGCAGCGCCTCGCCGAGCTCCACCGCACGGTCCGGGAGCAACGTGGTCAGCAGCGGGAGCTGGGTCCGGTAGATGTCCCACATCGTCGAGATGTCGAACGCGAACGGCCCCGGCGTCGGCCAGAACGGGCTCTCGCCGTGCGCGAAGCTCGGCTTGATCAGCGAGTGGTAGAGCGCGGTGCCCAGAACCGTGGTGCGCGGCGCGGGGCCGTCCACCGACACCTTGCCGAGGTGCTCGCGCCAGGTCGCCGCGGTCGCGGCGCGGCGGCTGTCGAACGCTGTGACACCCGTGCCGCAGTCGGCCTCGAGGTTGCGGCGAGCCTGGTCGACCCCGCGGAGCGAGAAGCCGATCCGCAGCTCGACCACCTCGCCGGGCTCGCTCGGACCGGCCCACATCAGCCCGAACGGTCGCAGCGTGGTGGGCCGGATGCGGTCGAAGTCCAGGCGGGTTCCACCGGGCATGAGCCGACGGTCGTACCAGAGCATCTGGCGCCACTGGGGGGTGTCGCACTCGACGTGCACCGCGAGCGGCGCCCCCTCGACCACCACCTCGCCGGCCGCGACGCCCGGCGCGAGGGACTGCAGGTGGGCGCGCAGCGGCACGGTCGCGCCGTACGGGATCGCCAGGCCGCCCAGCGAGAAGTCAAGGACGACGCGGGCGTCGGTGTGCCGGGGGAAGGTGTAGCGGTGCACCGCGGATTTCGGTCCGACGGTCACCTCGAGGCGCACGCCGTTGGAGAGGGTCGCCGCGTACCAGCCGGGCTCGGCGCGCTCGTCGCTGAGCCCGTACAGGGTGCCCAGGTCGTCGAGCGGGCGCAGCATCGGCGTGACGCGCACGTAGTTGTAGTACTTGCGGATCGCACCGGTGCCGGACTGCTGGAAGTGCGTCACGCCGGACGCGACCAGCTCGTCGTGCATCACCGGGGGCAGGCCCTCGAGCGAGAGGTCGTAGCGACCGTAGCCGGTCGGGTAGGCCCCCGAGTAGGCGCACGCGGACACCATGCCGAGCGGGTGCGTCGCTCCGGGGTGGGTGTTGCCGACCAGCGGTTTGGGCGGCCACCACGAGGCGGCGAGGCCGGTGGGCGTGGGGAGGTCGGTCGCCTCGGTCCCGATGAAAGGGTCGACGACGTCGAACACGGCTCACCCCCGTCCGGCTAGTGCGTGGGCCAGGCGCCGAGCAGCGGCGGCCGACGTGCGAGCGACGCTAAGGCCGCTGTGTGTCGTGCCTGTTGCGCCCGCGTGACCATCTGGAGCGGCATGGACGGGTGATCGTTGACCGTCCCATGACCGGACGCTCAGACGACGAGGAGCCAGACTCCCGCGGCGGTGGTGGCGATCAGCGCGAGGTTCTCGAACAGTGCACGGGACATGCCGAGCACCAGGCGGCGGCCCACGAGCGCGCCGATCACGATGCCCGGCACGAGGGCCGCGCTGATCACCAGGGACTGCGGCGTGATCAGCCCCAGCCCGATGCTGAACGGGACCTTGAGCAGGTTCAGGGCGAAGAAGAACCAGGCGACGGTGCCGAGGAAGGTCGTCGTGGTGACGCCGAGGCGCAGGAGGTAGAGCGTCATCATCGGGCCACCGGCGTTCGCGACCATGGTCGAGAAGCCGGCGCCCGCGCCGAGGGCGAGCGACCCGACGTCGGAGTGCCCGGCGGCGGGCGGCTGACCGCCGTGCGCGGCCGCCCTGCGGCGTCGCGCGATCTCCCCGAGGCCGCTGACGATCAGCAGGACGCCGATGATCCGGGCCGCGACGTGCCGGTCGACGTGGTCGACCACCAGGAAGCCGGTCACGACGCCGACGAGCACCGCGGGAAGCATCCGCACCAGGACCTTCACCTCGACGTGCCGCGCGTAGAAGCTCAGCGCGATGAGGTCGCCGACCAGCAGCACGGGCAGCGCCACCCCGGTGGAGGGCAACGCTGGGAGGACCAGGGTGAGGAGCGCCGCACCGAACGACCCGACGGCGGGGATCGCGGTCTTGGACAGGCCGAAGACGAACGTCGCGAGCGAGCCGACCAGGACGACGGCGACGGTCAGCTCCACGGTGTCATCTCCCGGATGAGCGGCGGCAGGGGTGCGCGGCGGCGCGCACAGGTCCAGACATCATGACAATAGTGGACCGGTCCGGCCCCTCTGACCGCTGACCGGTACGCGATCAGGCCGGTCCTCAACCGTGTCGGTACGACCCGGTCAGCGTGCCGCTGGCCAGGGCCGCCGCGCCGAGCGCTTCGTTCGCGGTGAGCGGCTCGTGCGGCGACTCGGCCAGGGCGATCACCCGGAACTCGTACCGGTGCGTGCCGGACGGCGGGCACGGTCCGCCCCACCCGGGCTCCCCGAAGTCGTTGTCACCCTGCGGCAGGGCGGTGTCGGAGCCCGCACCCTCGGGCAGCTCCGTGGTGGTCGCGGGCAGCGGCCCGACCACCCAGTGCACGAAGCCGCCGGCGTCCCGGTCGATCACGACGACGGCGACCGCCGCGGTCCCGTCCGGTGCGGCGGTCCACTGCAGCTCGGGTGAGACGTCCTCGCCGTCGCACGTGCTGCGCTGCGGGATGGCGCCGCCGTCGACGAAGGCCGTGCTGGTCACCTCGAGCCGGAGGACCGGTGTGGACGGCGTGGACGGTGTGCCGCTGCTGCAGCCGGCGAGGGACGCCGCGACCGCCGCGACGCCCAGGAGCGCGCGCGCCACCCTTCCGCCCGCCGGACGCCCGGTCATGGTGCGACCGTAGCGCGGCGCGACGAAGGCGACCGCGCTCTGTGCCGCGCGAGGCGCCCGACCCGGCGGCAGGGCCCGACCCCGCGCGGGGCGCGGGCCCACGCGTTGGGCGCCCGACTCACCTGAGGAGACAGCCCGACCACGGACGAACGGCGCCGTTGCCGCCCGCCCGCGGGCCTGGCCCCCTGCTGTGTCAGGCGTACATCGGCGTGAGCGCCTCGTAGTCCTCGATCGGTGCGTCGCGCAGGCAGAGCTCGATGATCTCCCGGCCCAGCGGGTCGAGCTCGTCGGTGAGGTACTGCCGGAGCTCGGACTTGAAGAAGTCCGTGATGATCGTCGCGCCGATGTCGTAGGCCTCGACGCCGACCCGGGACTGCCGCTCGGTGCGCAGGAACGTCGGCCGGATCTCCTGACCGTCGATCCGCATGTCGGCGAGCGTGTAGCCGAGCAGCGGCAGGCGGGAGGCGACCAGCTTGTCCTTGCGGATCCGGCCGGCGCGGCGCGCGAGGTACTCGCGGGTGAGCCACTCGGCGGAGAACCCGACGCGGTAGGCACCGATGTGCTGGTTCGGGGTCAGCACGTAGCGCGTGCGGTGGGCGTCGACCAGCTGGCGGAGCAGCAGGTTCGCGCCGGCGACCTTGGTGCCGGTCGAGAACGGCCAGAACGAGCCGACGCCCTCGGAGATCATCCCGCCGTGCTGCACGGTGGCGAGCTCGGCGTCGGTCGCCCCGATCGACGGGTTCTTGTCGCCGCGCGGTGCGATCAGGCGCCACAGCCAGGCGATCGACGGCGGCACGAAGTGGGTCATGCCCATGATCCCGTAGGTGGGCTTCTCCCTCGTGCACAGCGGCTGGCGGACGCCGAAGGTCCGGATGTCCACCGGCTGCGGCTCGTTCACCACGTCGGCGAACTCGGCGCGCGAGATCACCACCCGCGGGTTCGGGCACGGCTTGCCGGTGGAGTCCATGATGTGCTCCCACGGCAGCGCGGTCGCGTCCGGGACGCCCTTGATGTTGAAGAAGACCAGCGGCTTCTTCGGGTGGATGAACGCCTTCTCGAGGTCGTAGTCCTCGCCGTAGGACTGCAGGTT
Organism: Actinotalea endophytica; assembly: GCF_025717005.1. Lineage (GTDB taxonomy): Bacteria > Actinomycetota > Actinomycetes > Actinomycetales > Cellulomonadaceae > Actinotalea. The sequence goes on along the minus strand of NZ_JAOVZU010000010.1, from coordinate 202,302 downwards.
GTCGACCCGCACGAACCAGCCGTCCTCGGCGTCGGCGACGATCAGCTTGCCGGAGCCGTCCTGGACGGCCGGGTGGCACAGGGTCATGTCGTCGGTGACCGGCTCGAGCTTCGAGGACTGGCTGAGCGTGATGTGGTACGGCTCCTCGGAGACCACGTTGTACCCCAGCAGGATGCGGCCGTCGTCCTCGCGCCGGATGTCCTGGCACATCTCGGACTTGCCGCCGCCGGAGGCGCCCTCGTGCATGACCACGGTCTCGTTCTCGTACGGCGTGGTGACCCGCACCGAGGACGCGTGGGCGGTGACCCAGCCCTCGTGCTCGCCGATGTCGAGCAGCACCGAGAACACGCCCTTCTTGGCGCTCGGCCCGGGGTACAGGTTGTAGGCGTAGACCTCGTGCAGGTCGTCCGTCCGGTCGTGCACGACGACCTGCTTGCCGCCGAAGTGGGTGTGCCGGAACGGCGGGGCCACGTAGAGGATCGACCGCGGTGTGAACGGGCCGAGCTCGTCGAAGGTCACCCAGCCCTGCAGGTCCATCAGCGCGGTGCCGAAGAACGCCGCGTTCGCCGGCATGATCGCGATCGAGGGGGAGCCGAAGGTCAGGCCGCCGGCCTTGAACGGCACCACGATCAGGGACTGCTGGGACAGCCACTGCAGCGTCTCGGCCTTGACCGGGGCGAACTCGGCGCCGAAGACGTCGCGGTAGCGGGGCTTGTTGCTCGGCAGGTCGTCAGCGATCCGCATGCAGTCGGGGTCGCGGCGCCGCATGTAGTCCTCGACGTAGTTGACCGCGATGCCGTTGGTGCACCGGACGACGTCGACCTCCTTGACGCGCGTGCCGTTCACCTCGTACGAGACGTCGAACTTCGGTCCGCGCTCAGGGCCGAGGGAGAGCCAGTAGAGCTCTTCGCGGGTCGCGGGGATCGTCACGTCGAGGCACGAGTCCAGAGCCTCGCGCACTGCCGGAGGCAGCGTGACGTCCGGGATGAGCGGACGGTGGGCGATCGTCGTCACGGAGGGCTCCTCGCTCGAGGTGGGCAGGTCGCACAGCGGCGGGCGCCTGAGGAACTGTACCGAGACGGTAGGTGGGGCCCGCCGAGCGGCGGTGGGACCTTCGGGTGCTGCGCGCGAGGCCTGGACCGGGTCGGAACGAGCGACCGATCATGAAGCGAGGAGGGCGTCGGCGCCGCTCCGTGAGACGGCGAGCCGACGGGGTGAGCGAGTCACCGGCACCGGTCGCGGCGTGCCACGAGGGCGACGCGGACGGTGTCCGGGATCAGGACACGGCTGCGGTCAGTCCCAGAACAGGAACTGGTCAGCGGTGTCGTCGAGGTGCTCGAGCTCGAGGTCGATCTGGTCAACGATCTCGATGGTGACGGGCGACATCTCTGGACTCACCTTTACGGTTTCGCGCTTGTGCGGACATGAGCATCATCGGTGCTCAACGGCCAGATCTGAGGGGGTCTTTGGTCCCCGGGGAATGGCTTCACACGGTTGTTACCGGCTGCTCACGAGAATGCATTCCAAGGCAGCCACAAGCGCATTCCGCAACGAGTAAAGCCAGGGTCAAGAAAGTGTCGGGCGACCGGCCGCCGGGCGCGCCTCACGAGCCTCGTGCCGTGCTCGGGTCGGCGGTCGACGGGCCGAGGGTCAAGGGCGGGTCATCCGCGCCCGGTCGGGCGTGCCGGGCCGTGGATCGGCGCTTGTGGACGCATCGCGTCTCACGATGTGAGCAGCGTTACTCCGCGGGGGTGAGGAGCAACACCGGGATCGTGCGATCCGTCCGCTCCTGGTACTCCTCGTAGGACGGCCACACCTCGAGCGCGCGCCGCCACCACAGGTCCCGCTCCACGCCGTCGAGCTCGCGCACGCGGTAGTCCCGCCGTACCGCGCCGTCCTGCAGCTCCACCAGCGGGTGGGCCAGCAGGTTGTGGTACCAGACCGGGTGCTCCGGTGCGCCGCCCTTGGACGCGACCACGACGTACTCGCCGCCGTGCTCGACCCGCATCAGCGCGGTCTTGCGGAGCTTGCCCGTACGGGCGCCCACCGAGGTGAGCACGATGATCGGGCGGCCCTTCAGGGTGGCCGCCTCCGTGCCACCGGACGCCTCGTAGCGCTCGGCCTGGTCGCGCGCCCACGCGGACGTCGAAGGTGCGTACTCACCGTGCAGAGGCATGCCGGGTGCAACCCACGACGCCTCGCTCGCATTCCGCCGGCCCGGCGGTCTGCGCCCGTGCCGCGCTGCCCGCAGCCCGCCCCCGTGCCGCGCCCGTGCCGCCCTCGTGCCGCCACCGGGCCGCCGGCGAGCACCCGCGTCGTCCCGACCGCGCCCCACCGCGCCGGGGTGCGCCTGATCGTGTCAGGATCGAGCCAGGCGACGATGCCGGAGGGAGACCGTGATGCGGGCTGTCCAGTTCGACACCTACGGCGACGTCGACGTCCTCGAGGTTCGCGACGTCCCCAGACCTGCGCCGGGCCGCGGCCAGCTGCTGGTCCGGGTCCGCACCGCGGCCGTCAACCCGGACGACCTGCCCCGCATCGAGGGGCAGCTCGACGAGATCCTCCCCGTGACCTTCCCGGCCGGGGTCGGCTGCGACTTCGCCGGTGTGGTCGAGGAGGTCGGCGAAGGGGTCAACCACCTCGCCATCGGGTCCGAGGTGATCGGGTTCAGTCACAGCCACGACGCGCTCGCCGAGTACGTCGTCGCGCCGCGCCACCACGTCGTGCACCGTCCCGCGACCGTCAGCTGGGAGGTCGGCGGCGGGCTCGCCCTGGCCGGCATGACGGCCTATGCCGCCGTGCGTGCGGTCGCCCCGCGACCCGGCGAGACGATCCTGGTCTCGGCCGCGGCCGGCGGGGTCGGCAGCCTCGTGGTCCAGCTCGTGCAACGCACCGGGGCGGCCGTCGTCGGCATCGCCGGCCGGCAGCACCACTCGTGGTTGCGCGAGCACGGTGTGGTGCCGGTGGACCACGCCGGGACGGTCGCGGAGATCGCCGCCGCCGTCACGCACGCGGCCGGGGGTCCCGTGCACGCCCTGGTCGACTGCTTCGGTCACGGGTACGTCGAGGCCGCCGTCGAGCTGCTCGGCGTCCCGCCGGACCGGATCGACACCGTGGTGGACATGGGTGCGGCGCGGCGGTTCGGCGCCGGCAACCTCGGGCAGGAGTCCGCGGCCCAGGCGCACGTCCTCGAGGAGCTGGTCCGCCTCGCCTCGACCGGTGAGCTCGAGGTACCGATCGCGACCGTCCTGCCGCTCGCCGACCTGCGGCTCGCCTACCGGTTGCTCGAGGGCCATCACACCCACGGCAAGATCGTGCTGAGCGTCGACTGAGCGTCGAGCGAACGCCGGCTCAGCGTGGCCTGAGCTCGCGCGGACCCGTCGGGCGCGCGCCGGCGCCCCCGCCCCGGGGTCACAACCCGTCCTCACGGGTCTCACAAGGAACGCCCAGACTCGCTGCGTACACCTGTCTCATCGACCCCGACACCCGGAGCCACTGATGAGACTCACCCGTTCCCGCACCGCCAAGGCCCTGACGCTGGCCGCCGCGCTGGCCCTCGTGGCCGGTTGTGGCGCCGGGGCGGCCTCGACGACCACCGACACGACCACGTCGTCGGCCACGGCCACGAGCGACTCGAGCACGAGCGACACGGACGCAGCCCAGGCCGCGGACGTCAACACCGACAACCAGACGCCGCACGACGACGCCGAGGACTACGAGTGGGACACCGCCGACGAGGTCGCCATCACGCTGAGCGGCTCGAGCGCGACCAGCGACTCGTCGGCCGTCGTGGTCGACGGCTCGACCGTCACGATCACCGCCGCCGGCACCTACCGGGTGTCCGGCACGCTGACCGACGGGCAGATCGTCGTGCAGACCACCGACGAGGGCATCGTCCGGGTGATCCTCGACGACGCCGACATCACGAGCTCCACCTCGGCGCCGTTCGTCGTCACGCAGGCCGACGAGGTCATGGTGTGGGTCGCCGACGGGACCACGAACACGCTCACCGACGCGACCACCTACGTCTACCCGGACGGCACCGACGAGCCGAACGCCGCGCTCTTCTCGACCGCCGACCTGACCATCGCCGGCTCGGGCACGCTCGAGGTCACCGGCAACGCCAACGACGCGATCACGTCGAAGGACGGCCTGGTCATCAACGGCCCGACGATCGTGGTCGACGCGGTCGACGACGGGATCCGCGGCAAGGACTACGTCGTGGTCCGGGACGGTGACATCACCGTCACCGCCGGCGGCGACGGCATCAAGGCCGACAACGCCGAGGACGCCGACCGCGGCTACATCGAGGTCGACGGCGGCACCGTGACCGTGGACGCCGCGGCCGACGGGCTCGATGCCGAGACCGACGTCATCGTCGCCGGGGGGACCCTCGACGTGACGGCGGGCGGCGGGCACACCGCCTCGGTCGCGGCGGACGCCTCCGCGAAGGGCCTCAAGGGCGCCGTGAGCGTCATCGTGGCCGGCGGCACCGTGACCGTGGACTCCGCCGACGACTCGCTGCACTCCAACGGTGCGATCGCGATCAGCGGCGGCGAGCTGACCCTCGCCTCCGGCGACGACGGTGCGCACGCCGACGCCACGCTGGACATCACCGGTGGCACGGTGACCGTGACCGCCTCCTACGAGGGCCTCGAGTCCGCGGTCATCACCATCGACGACGGCGCGATCGACGTCACTGCGTCCGACGACGGCATCAACGCCGGGGGCGGGGCGGACTCCTCGGGCACCTCGACGGCGCAGCAGAACGGTGGCCGCGGCGGCCCGGCGGGCGGTGGCGGCGACATGTTCGCCGACGACGGATCGTGGCTGTACCTCAACGGCGGCACCGTCGTGGTGGACGCAGGTGGCGACGGCCTGGACTCCAACGGCTCGATCGCGATGACGGGCGGCACCGTCGTGGTCTCCGGACCGACCGACAACGGGAACGGTGCGCTCGACGTCAACGGGACGTTCTCGGTCACCGGCGGCACGCTCATCGCGGTCGGCAGCTCTGGCATGGCCGAGTCCCCCGACAGCGGCGGCCAGACCGTGCTCAACGTGGCGTTCGGCTCGACCCAGGCAGCCGGCACGGTGGTGCAGGTGGTCTCGTCCGACGGCGACGTGATCGCGGCCTTCGAGTCGCCCAAGCAGTTCTCGTCGCTCGTGCTCAGCTCCCCCGACCTGGTGGCCGGGGACTCCTACTCGATCTACGTGGGCGGTTCGCTCGCCGGGGAGAGCGTCGGCTACTGGTCCGCAGACGGGGACCTGACCGGCGCGTCGAGCCTCGGCGAGGTCCAGGCGGGGTAGGCGGGTCCCCGCCCGGGCGCCGCCCGGGTCCTCCCTTCCCGAGGGACCCGGGCGGCGCCGTTCTGTCCGCGCGCTGCAGGTGTGTCACCGCCGGGCCCGCCGGAGACCACCGGCGCGACCCGGGGCTGTGCCTGACTACGCTGGCGAGGTCGACCCGGGAGGACCCATGGACCCTGTCAACGTCGGTGTGCTCGGCGCGTCGAGCTTCGCCCTGAAGCACACCGCCCGCGCTCTCAACGAGGCCGAGGGGGTGCGGTTCGCCGCGCTCGCGACGTCCTCACCCGACAAGGCCGCCCCGTTCCAGGCGTTCGCGCCCGACCTGCGCGTGCACGACAGCTACGACGCGCTGCTCGCAGACCCGGCGATCGAGGCCGTGTACCTGCCGCTGCCGAACCACCTGCACGTCGAGTGGGCGCGCAAGGCCCTCGAGGCCGGCAAGCACGTGCTCACCGAGAAGCCGATCGCGATGAGGGCCGACGAGGTCGACGGGCTCATCGCGCTGCGCGACGCCACCGGGCTGTTCGCCACCGAGGCGTACATGATCGTCCACCACCCGCAGTGGCAGCTCGTGCGGCGCCTGATCGACGAGGGCGAGATCGGCGCGCTGCGTCATGTCGACACCGTGTTCAGCTACGACAACTCGGCCGACGTCGCGAACATCCGCAATCGGCCGGAGACCGGCGGCGGCTCCATCCCGGACATCGGGGTGTACACGTACGGCTCGGCCCGGTTCGCGGCGCGCGCCGAGCCGGTCGAGCTCTCGGCGCGGATCCGCCGCGAGAACGGCGTGGACGTGTGGGCGCACGTCACCGGCACCATGGCGGGCGCGACCGGCGAGTTCACGTACTCCTCCATCACATCGATGCGGCTCTACCCGCGCCAGGAGGTCACCTTCCAGGGCGAGACCGGGATGATCCGGCTCACCGCGCCGTTCAACGCGGGCGTGTACCGCGGCGCCGAGGTGCACGTGGTGCACGGTGACACCGAGCGCGTCGAGCACTTCCCGACCGTCCGCCAGTACGTGCTGCAGATGCAGGCGTTCGCTCGCCGTGTGCGGGACGAGGCCGCTCCGTACCCGTGGACCCTCGAGGACGCGCGGGGCACACAGGCCATGATCGACCTGATCTTCGCCGGCGAGGTCTGACGGCAACCGTCCGATCGAGGTTCCCTGCCGTCTGGGACTGTCGTCGGCGCCGATCACACCGCACGATGGTGGGATGAACGACGTGCTGGGGGCGGCCGAGCTGCGGGCCATGTGGCACTTCGACGACCCGCAGGAGTCGGAGGCCGTGCTGCGTGCCGCGGCCGACGGCGCCGCGTCCCTGCCCGGGCGGCAGGGCGAGCTGCTCACCCAGGTCGCGCGCGCGCTCGGGTTGCAGAAGCGGTTCGACGAGGCCCATCACGTGCTCGACGCGCTCGAGCCGATCACGCCCGCCGTCGCGGTTCGCACGATGCTCGAGCGTGGCCGGCTGCAGCGCGACGCAGACGAGGTCCCGGCCGCGCTCTCGTCGTTCGAGGCCGCGGCCGTCGCCGCGGAGTGGGGCGGCCTGGAGACCCTCGAGGTGGACGCGCTGCACATGCTCGCGATCGCCGACCCCGACCGCGCGGACGTCTGGGCCTCTCGCGCGATGGCGATCGTGGACGGGTCGGCCGACCCGGAGACCCGGCGGTGGGCGATCGCGCTGGAGAACAACCGCGGCTGGGACCTGATGGACCTCGGGCGCTACGCAGAAGCGCTGGAGCGCTTCGAGGCGTCGCACCGGGCCGCGCTCGAGCTGGGCGGGCCGGAGCAGGAGCAGGTCGCGCGGTGGGCGATCGCACGGTGCCTGCGGGCCCTGGGCCGGCCGGTGGAGGCGTTGGCCATGCAGCGGGTGCTCGCCGAGCAGCGGCCGGACGACCCGTACGTGCACGAGGAGATCGAGGCGCTGGAGGACGCCGTCGGCTTCGACGGCTGAGGAGGACGATGACCGACCGGAGCACCGACCCGCACCTGGACGCCGTTCGGTACCGCGCCGACCGCGACTCGGGCACGCTGCCGCACGCGCTGCCGGATGATCGCGCCGACCGGGCGGCGCAGGAGGGTCCGACCGAGGCCGAGATCGCGGCGGCGCGTGCCGCCCGGATCGAGCAGCGTGCCCTGTGGGTCGACCGCGTCATCGACCAGGCGATCGAGCGCGGCGACTTCGACCACAACCCGTACGCGGGCAGGCCGCTGCCGGGGATCAACGGCCGGCACGACCCGGACTGGTGGCTCAAGGGTCTCATCGAGCGCGAGCACATCACCGGGGTGCTCCCCGAGGCGTTGCAGCTGCGCAAGGACGACGCGGCGCTGGACGACCGGCTCGACGCACTGCGGAACGCCGACGAGGTGCGACGCGAGGTCGCCGACTTCAACCGGCGGGTGATCGAGGCCCGTCGTCAGCTGCTCGGCGGGCCGCCGGTGATCACGGACACACGCGACGCCGAGGCCGAGGTGGCAGCCTGGGTCCGGCGGCGTTCCGGCCGCGACCGCTGAGCGCTCGGCCAGGACCGGCCTCAGGAGAAGCGCTCGGGGTCGCCGGCGCCGACGCGCACGACCTCGGGGTCCGGGCCGGACCAGTCGACCACCGTGGTGAGCTCGGGGCCGACCTCGCCCGCGTCGATCACTGCGTCGATCACGTGGTCGAGCTCCTCCTTGATGGTCCACGCCTCGGTGGGCGGATCCTGCGAGCCGGGCAGGAGGAACGTGGAGGACAGCAGCGGCTCGCCGAGCTCGCGGACCAGGGCGAGGGCGACGGGGTGACTCGGGATCCGCACGCCGACCGTCTTCTTCTTCGGGTGCGCGAGCCGGCGGGGCACCTCCTTGGTCGCCGGGAGGATGAACGTGTACGGGCCGGGCGTGGCCGACTTGATCGCCCGGAACTGCCGGTTGTCGAGGTACACGAACTGGCCGAGCTGGGCGAAGTCCGCGCACACCAGCGTGAAGTGGTGGCGCTCGGACAGTCCACGGATCCGGCGGATCCGGTCGGCAGCGGTGTGGCTGTCGAGGTGCGCGCCGAACGCGTACCCGGTGTCGGTCGGGTAGGCGATCAGGGCGTCGTCGCGCAGCATCGCGGCGACCTGCGCGAGGGCCCGGGGTTGCGGGTCCCGCGGGTGCATCTCGACGAGACGTGCCACGAGGCGAGCGTACGACTGCGCGCGGGCCGCCTCGTGCTGGACGGGCGCGCGTCGGGCCGTCGGCTCCGAGTCGGGTGCCCGCCGCGTCGTACCGGCCCCGCGCCGGGCCTGCGTCGTGCCCGCGCGGCTCAGGTCGGCATGATCCCGAGGAGCCGCGCGACGAGGCCCGCCTCGTAGTCGAAGAACGCGGCGGGGTCGTCGAGCACGCCGAAGGTGCGGTGCCCGAACACCTCGAAGGAGACCGCGCCGAACAGGTACGTCCAGGCCATCAGACCGCGCACCACGAGCTCGTCGGGTACCTCGTCGGGCAGGTCGGCGCGCACCGGCGCGATGGTGGCGTGCAGCCGGGCGGCGGTCTCCTCGGTGGGCGGCCCGGTCGGCGGTTCGAGCCCCTCGCGGAGGGCGTCGCCGAGCAGCGCGGACAGCAGTCGCGCGACCCGGGTCGCGGGCCCGACGGTGTCCTGCGGGGCGACGTACCCGGGCACGGGGGAGCCGTACACGAGCGCGTACTCGTGCGGGTGGTCGAGCGCCCAGCGTCGCACCGCATGGCAGATCGCCGACCACCGCGCGGTCACGGGCTCGGTGTGCACGGCGGCCTCGGCCTGCTCGGCCGCCTCCCCGAGCTCGTCGTAGCTCTCGATGATCAGTGCGGTGAGCAGGGCGTCCTTGTTCGGGAGGTAGCGGAAGAGTGCGGAGGGTGCCATGCCCATCTCGCGGGCTACGGCGCGCAGCGAGAGGGCGGGTGCGCCGACCTCGGCGAGCTGGTCGCGCGCCACGCGGCGGATCTCGGCACTCACCTCGGCGTGGGCCCGCTCCCGGGCGAGTCGCGCGCGGTTCGGCATGCCGCCATCCTTCCCGACGTCGTGAACGCCGGCAACAATCGAGAACAGTGTTCCAGAATGCGAGCACCAGTCTTGACCACGGTTCCGCGGACAGCCAGAGTGAACACCGTTCACGGATGCGTCCACTGATCTGGAGGAGTGATGGCGCGCTACGTCGTGGTCGGGGCCGGGCAGGTCGGCACCGCGGTGACCAGGGCAGCTGTCGAGCGCGGCGACGACGTCGTCGTGGTGACCCGCAGCGGGTCCGGCCCCGAGCTCGAGGGCGTGCAGCGGGCCGCGGCCGACGCGGCCGACGCCGAGGCGCTGGCCCGGCTCGCCGCGGGTGCCGACGTGCTGGTCAACGCAGCCAACCCGGCCTACCACCGCTGGCCGGTGGACTGGCCGCCCGTCGCGGCCGCCCTGCTCACCACGGCCGAGCGGACCGGCGCGGTGCTCGTCACGGTCTCCAACCTGTACGGCTACGGGCCGGTCGACGGCCCGATGACGGAGGACCTGCCGCTCGCCGCCACCAGCGTCAAGGGCCAGGTCCGAGCGCGGATGTGGCGGGACGCGAAGGCCGCGCACGACGCGGGCCGGGTGCGGGCCGTCGAGCTGCGCGGGTCGGACTACATGGGCCCGAGCTCGCAGAACCGGCTCGGCGACCGGGCGATGAAGCCCCTGCTCGCGGGCAAGCGGGTGCAGCTCGTCGGGTCGCTCGACCAGCCGCACACCTGGACCCTCGCGGCCGACATGGGCCGCATGGTCGCCGCCGTCGCGCTCGACGAGCGCGCCTGGGGCCGGGCGTGGCACGTGCCGAGCGTCGAGCCGCGCACCCAGCGTGAGTCCATGGCCGACCTCGCCGCGGCTGCGGGCGTCCCGTTGCGGCTCGGCTCGATCCCCTACCCGCTGCTGTGGAGCGCCGGACTGGCCGTCCCGACGATCCGCGAGGTGCGCGAGGTCCTCTACCAGTTCACCGAGCCGTTCGTGATGGACTCGACCGCCGCGCAGGCCACGTTCGGGCTCGCGCCCACGCCGTGGGAGCACCAGGTCGCCGACCAGGTCGCCGCCTACCGCGACTGAGCGCACGGCCGCAGGGCGCCGCCTCCCGCGACCGAGCCCCCCGCGCAGGACGCGCAGGGGGCTCAGCGGCTGAGCTCACTCGGGCTTGGGCAGCTTGTCCACCAGGTGCGACGGCACGATGTCGTAGTGGTCGTGCTCCGCGACGAACGAGCCGCGGCCGCCGGTCAGCGAGCGCAGGTCCAGCACGTAGCGGCTGATCTCCGACTCGGGGACCATCGCCTGGATCGTGCACGAGCCGTCCTCGTGCATCTCGGTGCCGGCGATCCGGCCGCGCCGCGAGGACAGGTCGCCCATCACGTCGCCCTGCAGGTCGCCGGGAACGGTCACGGTCACCATCGACACGGGCTCGAGCACCACGGTGCCGGCCTTGGCCATGGCCTCCTTGAGCCCGAGGGCCGCAGCGGTGCGGAACGCCATGTCGGAGGAGTCCACCGAGTGGGCCTTGCCGTCGAACGCCTCGACCCGGACGTCGACCACGGGGAACCCGTGCGCGCCGCCGGTGTCCATGGCTTCCATGACGCCCTTCTCGACCGCGGGGATGTAGTTGCGCGGGATCGCGCCACCCACGATCGAGTCGACGAACTCGCTCCCGGAGCCCTGCTGCTTCGGGCCGACACGCAGCATCGCGACCGCGTACTGACCGTGACCGCCGGACTGCTTCTTGATCTTGCCCTCGACCTCGACCTGCCTGGCGATGGTCTCCTTGTAGGCGATCTTGACGTCCTCGGTCTCGACGTTGACGCCGAACTTGCGGGACAGCCGCTCGAGCGCGACCGCGAGGTGGGTGTCGCCCGTGCCGCGCAGGATCGTCTGGTGCTCGGTGCGGTCCACCAGCAGCGTCGGGTCCTCGCCGGCCAGGCGCTGCAGCGCGCTGGACAGCTTGTCGTCGTCGGCCTGGGTGAGCGGCTTGAGCGCGAGCGCGTACGGGGTCGGCCGGTGCGCCGGGCCCCGGACGGCGACGCTGGTGCCCTTCTTCGACAGCGTCGAGCCGGTGGGCGTCGCGGAGAGCTTGGCGAGCGCCGCGATGTCGCCTGCCTGGACCTCGTCGACCGGCAGGTGCTCCTTGCCGCGGAGCTTGAACAGCCCGTGCACGCGCTCCTCGGTCCCGGACACGGAGTTCGTCAGCCGGTCCTCGTTGCGCACCGTCCCGGACAGCACCTTGAACAGTGAGACCTGTCCGACGAACGGGTCCGCCACCGTGCGGAAGACGTGCGCGAGCGGGTCGCCCTCGGGATCCGCGGCGACGTCGATCGAGTCGCCGTTCGGCAGCGTCACGACGGTCGGCCGGTCGGCCGGCGACGGTCCCAGCTCGCAGATGAAGTCCGCGAGGCGGTCCACGCCGACGCCGCTGACCGCGGAGCCGATCAGCACCGGGAACTCCTGGCCGTCGCGCACCTCGTGCACGAGTGCGTGCTCCAGCTCGGCGGCCTTGACCTCCTCGCCGGACAGGTAGCGCTCGAGCTGCTCGTCGTCGCCCGAGACGATCTCCTCGGCGACCTGCTCGTGCAGCTCGGCCTCCTCCGCGGCCACGTCGTCCGGCATGGGCGCCACGTGGTGGGTACCGTCCGCGTCGTAGTCGAAGCCCTGGTCGGACAGCACGTCGGCGACGCCGTGGAAGGCCTCCTCCTCGCCGATCGGCAGCTCGAGCGGCACCAGGCCCGACCCGACCAGCTCACGCAGCTGGCCGAGCACCCGGTGGAAGTCCGCGTGCTGCTTGTCCTCCTTGGTGACGAAGACCATCCGCGGGATGCCGAGGGCCGTGGCCTGCTTCCAGGCGAGCTCGGTGCCGACCTCGACGCCGTCGACCGCGCTGACCACGACGACGGCCAGGTCCGCGACGCTCAACGCCGCATCCATGCCGCCGGCGAAGTCCGCGTACCCGGGGGCGTCGACGAGGTTGATCGTGTAGGTGGTGCCGTCGCCGGCCTTCCACTCGAAGGGGGCGATCGCCGGCGACAGCGAGATGCCGCGCTTGATCTCCTCCGGCTCGGTGTCGCAGACGGTCGTGCCGTCCTCGATCGACCCCAGCCTCTGGACCATGCCGGCGCGGTGCAGCAGCGCCTCCGCCAGCATGGTCTTACCGACACCGCTGTGGCCCACCAGGGCCACATTCCGGATGAAAGGCGTCGCCGCCGTCCCCATGTGCTTCTCCTTCGTTGGAGTGGCCCTTGGTGGCCCAGGCTAGTCACGCCGCGGCGACCGACAAACATGACCTAGGGCCGTGGACGACGACGCCCGGCGCTCCCTCGAGCGGAGCGCCACCCGGATGCCGGCGCGGGAGTGCTGGTGCCCGGTGTCGGCCCGGGTGTTCGATGCCGCCATGACCATCTCCGACCCCGCGACCGGGGTGCTGGGCCCTGCGCCGAAGCAGCCGGACGGGTGGCGCGGCACGGTGTGGAGCGGCGCGGTTCGTGCGCTCGTCCTGCTCACCGTCGCGCTCGGGGCCCTGTGGCTGGCCACGCCGCACCTGTCGTCCGACCACGAGGCCGTGACCGACGACTCGTCGGGCTGTGTGATCACGATCCCGACCGGCACCGGGGTGTCGCCGGACGACGAGGTCGGCACCTGCTCGACGGTGGTCCACGTCACCAACCACGGCCTGATCCCGGTGACGATCTCGTGGCTCGGCGCGGACACCCTCACCGGGCCCGGGGTCTCGACGGTGGACCTGGGGATGTCGGCGGACGACTCGTCACCGCTCCTGTCCGGGACCACGCTGGGCCCCGGCGACGAGCTGGCCGTGCACGTCGTCCTCCGGGCGCCGGCCTGCACGCAGACCGGAGGGTCGGAGGCCATGTCCGCCATGGACGGCATCGCCCTGACGGCCGATCTCGGGCCGGTCAGCCGGCGCACCGTCGTCCCCGCGCGGTTCACGGCGGAGGTCGTCACGAAGGACGGCTCCGACCTGCCGCGCTGCCCGGAGTGAGGGCGGGGGGGGGGGGGGGGGGCGGGGGGCCGGGGGGGGGGGGGGGCGGGGCGGGGGGGCGGGGGGGGGGGGG
>NZ_JAOVZU010000010.1:0-188926 GCF_025717005.1 Actinotalea endophytica | reverse complement strand
CCGGGCGGGCCCCCCCCGGCCGCGGGGCCGGGCTGGCGCCCGCGGGCGCGGGGCGCCCGCGGCCTCACTGGCCGGCTCTGCCCTTCCTCAGGCGAACGGAGAGCGGCCGGCTCGCGACGAGTCGACGCGCCGGCTCGGCCGTACTGGTCGCGCGCCGTCTCAGCGCGAGATCTGGGTGAACGTCAGGGGCGCGCTGAAGTAGAAGGTCTTGTAGGCGTAGATCGTGTGGTACCCAGCGCTGCTGGACGAGAACGTGGTGTTGTACGCCCCCGCGTAGACCCGCGTGACGTTGTTTAGCTTGATCTTCAGTTTGCCGGTGCCGGAGAACCCGATCGGTGACGCACCGTAGTTCGTCCAGGCGCAGGCGTTCGCGCTCGACCCGCATCCGGCGTAGATGGGCGTGATCGCGAGAGGCTGGGCCTGCGGCGTCGTGACCGCGACCGCAGCGATGTACTCACCCGTCGCGGAGTCGACGAGGACGTCCGCTGGGCCGGGCGCCGACACGATCGCCTCGATCTCGGTGTCGCTCTGCGTGCTCACGAGGTCCTCGAGCTGCTCGAGGACGGGGTCGTCATTGGCCTGTCCCGTCGGGCCTGGTGTGGGTGTAATGGCTGCCTGGCTCGCGGCCGCACCTGCAACCATCACGCCGAACGTCATTGCCGCAGTGGCGACAACCCGGAGCAGTGTCGTGCGCATGTTTCCCCCTGTCTGATGCTGGCCCCGTCGACACGGTTCTGCCGCCCTTGCAGCCAGCACCATGATCATAAACGCCCGCCCGGGGCCGCACGGTCGAGTTCGCCCGCGGCCACCCCTGTTGTTCGGGGACGAGGCCCGGGAATTGTCCGCGCTCGAAGGGTTGCGATCGGTGATTGCTCGGTGGCCGCCCCAACCCGGAGCGAGGCCGCGGCAGCGGGGGCCGCCGCGGCCTCACTCGGGAGCGGGGGTGTCAGTAGGACGCGAGGATGTCCACGACGAAGATCAGCGTAGAGCCGGCCGGGACCGAGCTGGAGGCCTGGTCGCCATATGCGAGGTCCGGCGGGATGATCAGCAGCACCTGGCTGCCGACCGTCTGGCCGACCAGGCCCTGGTCCCAGCCGTCGATGACCGAGCCGGTGCCGATCTGGGTGGTGAACGCCGAGCCGTTCTCCCACGACGAGTCGAACAGGGTGCCGTCGGTGAGCCAGCCGGAGTACTGGACGGTCACGGTCTGACCGGACTCGACGGTCGCGCCGTCGCCGCGGATGAGCGTCTGGATCACGAGGTCGGTCGGCGCCTCGAAGCCGTCCGGGATCTCGATGGACGGCGTGCCGTCGTCCGCCAGCGTCACGGTGGGCAGGCCTTCGGCCGGGGTCACCGGCTCGCCGGAGGCGCGGTTCGCGACGATCCCGGTCACGTCGATGACCCACACGGCGGAAGGCACCGCGTCCGAGCTGTCGGTGGCCGGCGTGCCGGGAAGGCCGAAGAGCACGCGCGTGCCGACGCCGTTGCCGACGATCGCCTCGACCAGCGGGTCGAAGGTCGCGTCGAGCCCGGTCATCGGGATGACGTCGGGGTGGCCCTCGTCCCAGCTGGACAGGATCGTCGAGCCGTCGTCGCCGGAGTACACGGCGTAGTCGACGGTCACGAGGCTGTCCGCCGCGACAGTCTCGCCGTCGCCCTGCACGAGCACCTTCGCTGCGGTCGAGCCGATGTCCCAGGGGGTGTCGAACGTGACGGTCGGGGCGGCACCGGCGTCGCCCGCGACGCCGACCGAGTCGAGCGCAGCCTGGGCGTCGGGGTCGGTCGTCGCGGTGGCGCTCGCGGTGTCGGTCGCGGTGGTCGTCGGGTCCGAGCCGGTCCCGCTCGAGCAGCCCGCGAGCAGGGCGGTCCCCGCCAGGGCGAGGGCGGACAGGGCAGCGGCCGGTCGGCGCATGAGGGTCCTTCTGGGTTCGGGAGCCGGGCGGTGCGAGCACACGCCCCGGGTCGTCCGCACGCTGCGGACCGGGTCGAGGATACGTGCTCGGTCTGAGAGCCACCTGAGGATCCGGGGTTGACGTCCGGCGACCCGATAGATACTTTGGGACTAAATAAAGCCACGAACAAAGGAGTGGTGGTGCCTGCACAGCCCGCGCGCGGCGACCTCGTCCCGTCGTCGGTCCTCGGTCTCCTCGGAACGCGCGGTCCGCTGTCCCGGGCGCAGATCGCCCGCGAGCTCGCGATCAGCCCGGCCACCGTCACGCAGACCACCAAGGCCCTGCTCGCCCGCGGCCTCGTCCGCGAGCTCGACCAGGTGCCGTCGCTCGGCGGGCGACCCGCGCGGCTCCTGGGCCTGGTGTCCACCGGGCTCGGCGCGATCGGCGCCAAGGTCACGGCCGACCACGTCGCCGTCGTGCACGTGGCGCTCGACGGATCGGTCGACCGCTCGAGCGTGCACCCCTTCGACCCGGACGCCCCGGACGCCCTCGACGCGCTCGGCAACCTGCTGCGTGCCGCCGTGCGCGACTACGAGGGCCAGCTCCTGGGCGTCGGCGTCGGCATCCCCGGTGCCGTCGACGGCCAGGCCTCGGGCAGCGTCGAGGCACCGACGCTCGGCTGGTCCGAGGCGCCGGTCGGGCGCTCCCTGCGCGCCGCGCTCGGCGTGCCGGTGCTCGTCGAGAACGACGTGAACACCCTCGCGGTCGCCGAGCGGGTCTACGGCATCGGCCGCGAGCACGGTTCCTACCTCGTCGCCACCATCGGCCGCGGGATCGGGTGCGGGATCGTGATCGACGGTGCGCTCTACCGCGGCGCGTTCGGCGGCGCCGGAGAGATCGGCCACATCCCCATGTCCGTCGACGGGCCGGAGTGCGCCTGCGGGTCGCGAGGCTGCCTCGAGGCACACATCGGCCAGGCGGCACTCGAGCGCACCGCCGTCGAGCGCCGCGTGATCGGCGAGGGCGCCGGTGTCGAGGCCCTGCACGCCGCCGCGGACGCGGGCGACGCCGTGGCCGCGGAGGTGCTCGCCGAGGCGGGCGCGATGCTGGGCCGTGCTCTCGCGGGCGTCGTCCACACGCTCGATCCCGAGGTCGTCGTCATGCTCGGTGAGGGCATCTCCGCGTGGCGGCACTGGGAGGCGGGCTTCGCCCCGTCGTTCCGTCGCCACCTGATGCCCAGCCGCCGGGGCACGTCGTACCTGATCGACTCCTGGGACGAGGACAAGTGGGCGCTCGGCGCTGCGGCGCTCGTCCTGGCGTCGCCGTTCGACCAGACCGGAGCCACGGGCGACCAGGGATCCCTGGTCCGTGAGCGGCTGCACGCGGCCACGGGGCAGGCATGAGCAACCTCACGACGCCGGTGGGCCGCGCCGCGGGACGAGCGGACGGGCCCTCCCCGGCACGCCGCGCACCGACCGGCCACGGACGCCGCACCGGGCGGTCGGCAGCGCGCCGCAGGGACCGCTGGTGGGCGCTCGCGTTCTTGCTGCCGAGCGCGCTGCCGCTCGCGCTCTTCGTCCTCCTGCCGATGGCCGGGGCGGGCTGGATCAGCCTGCACGAGTGGAACCTGATCTCGCCGATGAGCTGGGTCGGGCTGGGCAACTACACCGAGCTGGTCCGTGACCCGGCGACCCTCGCCGCCTTCGGCCACACGCTCGGCTACCTCGCCGGCTACCTGCCGCTGGTCTACGTCGGCGGCCTCGGGCTGGCCCTCGCGCTCAACACGGCGCTCAAGGGCAGGACGGTGCTGCGCGGCGTCTACTTCCTCCCGGTGGTGACCAGCTGGATCGTGGTCGCGCTCGTCTGGCGCTGGCTGCTCAACCCGAGCGTCGGGATCGTCAACTGGACCCTCGCGCAGATCGGCATCCAGGGACCCGGCTGGTGGACCGACCCGGCGTGGTCGATGGCCTCGGTCGTCCTCGCCTCGGCGTGGAAGGACCTCGGCTTCGTGATGGTGATCCTGCTCGCCGGGCTCCAGGCCATCCCGGCCGACATCCTCGAGGCCGCGCGGGTGGACGGCGCGGGGTGGTGGCGCCGGTTGTGGAGCGTGGTGCTGCCGCTGCTGTCGCCGTCGACGTTCTTCGTCGTGGTGATCTCCCTGATCAACGGCTTCCAGGTGTTCGACCAGGTGTACGCGATGACCGGTGGCGGGCCCAACGGCTCGAGCGACGTGGTCGTCCTGCGGATCCACTCCCTGGCGTTCCGCTACGGGGAGGCCGGCACCGCCTCCGCGTTGTCCTGGCTCCTCTTCGCCGTCGTGCTGGCGATCACCCTCGTCCAGATCCGTGGGCAGCGGCGGTGGGTCACCTATGCCTGAGACCGCCACCTCCTCCGCCCCCGGTCTCGCCCCGACGGGCGCGGCCCGGCCCGGCACCGCGACGCCGCGGCGTCCCCGGAACCCGCGGTTCGACGTCCGCTCGGTGCTGCTGCACGTCGTGGTCGTGCTCGGCGCCCTGGTGATGCTCTTCCCGTTCTTCTGGGCGGTGATCACCTCCATCAGCCCGGGCGCCGGTCTGAGCGCCACGCCGTCGTTCGTCCCCACGGACCCGTCGATGTCGGCCTACCTGGAGCTGTTCACGCACCTGCCGTTCGCCCGGGTGACGCTGAACAGCCTCGGGCTCGCGGTGGTGTCCACGCTGCTGCAGATGACCACGGGGGCGATGGCGGCGTACGCCTTCAGCCGGCTGGAGTTCCGAGGCCGCGACGTGATCTTCGCCGTGTACCTCGCGACGATGATGATCCCGCTCCAGGTGCTGATCGTCCCGCTGTTCGTGGAGATGAAGTACCTCGGCCTGATCGACAGCTACCTCGGCGCGCTGCTGCCCACGGTCTCGACCGCGTTCGCCGTCTTCCTGCTCCGCCAGGCCGTGAACCAGGTGCCGCGCGAGCTCGACGAGGCCGCGACCCTGGACGGCGCCGGCCACCTGCGGATCTTCACCAGGATCGTGCTGCCGAACATCCGCCCGGCGCTGGCGACCCTCGCGGTCTTCGCGTTCATGCAGAGCTGGAACAGCTTCCTGTGGCCGCTGATCATCCTGCGCTCACCCGAGCTCCAGACGTTCCCGGTGGCCCTGCAGTCCTTGCAGGGCCAGTACACGACGCAGTGGGACGTCGTCATGGCCGGATCCGTCGTGAGCGTGCTCCCGATGCTCGCCCTCTACGTGCTCGCGCAGCGCTACGTCGTGCAAGGCGTGGCCAGCACGGGCCTCAAGTAGGCCCGGTCGGGACGCCCCGATCCCGACCGATCGACCCCTCACCATCAAAGGAGATGCACATGAACCGCCGTATCCCGGCAGCGCTCGCGGTGGGCGCGATCGCCCTCACGCTCACAGCGTGCTCGTCCGGCTCCACCGATGACCCGAGCGCGGGCGGGGACCAGACCGGTGACGCGGTGGCGCAGGACGTCACGATCACCTACACGAACTTCATCTCGAACGGCGGCAACGAGGACAACCTCGCGACGATCGTGTCGGCCTTCGAGGCCGCCAACCCCGGGGTGACGGTCGACGTCACGACCCTGCCGTACGCCGACTACGGCACGGCGCTGCAGACCGACCTCGCCGCCGGCACCGTCGCAGACGTCTTCGACCTCGAGTACGCGAGCTACGGCGCCTACCAGGCGTCCGGCGTGCTCGCGCCGCTCGACGGGTTCGACGCCTCGGTCTACACGCCCTCGCTGCTCGAGGCCTACCAGACGGACGGCACGCAGTACGCCCTGCCGAGCTCGTTCTCGGACGTCGTGCTCTTCTACAACAAGGACCTCTTCGACGCCGCGGGCCTCGACTACCCGACGTCCTCCTGGACGTGGGCCGACGAGCAGGCGGCGGCGGAGAAGCTGACGGATGCGGGCGCCGGCGTGTGGGGTGACTACCAGCCGATCAGCTACTACGAGTTCTACAAGGCCCTGGTCCAGAACGGCGCGCAGTTCCTGTCCGACGACGGCACGAGCGTCGCGTTCGACAGCCCGGCCGGGATCGAGGCCGCCGAATGGCTGATCGGCAAGAGCGGGGCGACCATGCCGACGGCCGAGCAGGGCGCCGGCACACCCGACTTCGACACCACCCTGTTCACCGGCGGCAAGCTCGCCATGTGGCACACCGGGATCTGGATGTTCGGCGCGGCCGCGGACGCGGACCTGAACTGGGACATCGCCGTGGAGCCGGGCAGCACCACGCAGGCCTCGGCCATGTTCTCCAACGCTCTGGGGGTCTCGGCCACCAGTGACCATGTCACCGAGGCGACGGCCTTCGCGGCCTTCCTCTCCGGGTCGCAGGACGCCGCCCAGGTCCGCCTCGACGCGGGCTGGGAGCTCCCGCCGATCTCGGACGAGAGCGTGCTCTCGAGCTACCTCGAGAAGGGTGACCCGGCGAACCGCCAGGCGGTCTTCGACTCGCTCGAGCACGTCGCGCTGCCGCCCACGGTCGGTGACAAGCAGAACGAGATGGTGGACATCATCAACGCCCAGCTGACCGAGGCCGCTGCCGGCCGGATGATGGCGGCCGAGGCGCTCGACGAGGCCGCGTCGCAGATCAACGCTCTGCTGGCCGGCTGCCGGCGGGCCGGGCTCCCCCCCCGGCCCCCGCCCCCGGGCTCGCGCACCCCGCCGAGCCCGGGGCCGGCGCCCCGACCGCACTCCCGAGGAGATCCTGAGATGACCCGCCCACGCCCGGCCCGTGCGGCCACCCGGGCCGAGCAGGCCGCCCGGAGCCACGCCGTGATCGCGGCGCACCAGCACCGGAGCGGCGCCTACCCCGCATCGCCCACGTTCTCGGCCTACCGCGGGTACGCGTGGCTGCGGGACGGCTCGTTCGTCGCCGACGGCATGTCGCGCTGGGGTGACGTCGGCTCGGCCGAGGCGTTCCACGACTGGGCGGCCGGCGTGCTGGTCGATCGCAGCGACCGCGTCGGGTCGATCGTCGCGGACGTCGCCGCGGGGCGTGAGGTGCCGGTGTCGGCGATGCTCCCCACCCGGTTCACCCTGGACGGAGCCGACGGTTCCGACCCGTGGTGGGACTTCCAGACGGACGGGTACGGGATGTGGCTGTGGGCGGTCACCGAGCACGCCCGCCGGCACGGGGTGCACCTCGCCCGCTGGGCCCCCGCGATCGACCTCGCGACCGACTACCTGCTCGCCGTGGGTGACCGGCCCTGCTACGACTGGTGGGAGGAGCACGTCGAGCAGGTGCACACCTCCACCCTCGGCGCCGTGCGGGCCGGGCTGCTCGCAGCCGTCGCGGGCGGGACGCTGGACCCGGCGCGTGCCGAGCGCGCAGCCACGGCGGCGGCCGGGCTCAGGTCCCGCGTCCTGACCGACGGCCTCGCGAGGGGGCGCGCTGCGGACCCCGCCGACGTCCACCTCGCCAAGTGGTTCGGGTCCGACCAGGTCGACGCGTCGCTCGCGGCGTGCGTGGTGCCGTTCGGCCTCGCGCCGCTGGGCTCGGACCTCGCGCGCGCGACGCTCGACGCCGTGAGCCGCGACCTGGACGTCGACGGTGGCGTCCACCGCTTCGCGGCGGACGTGTTCTACGGCGGCGGCCAGTGGCCGCTGCTGTCCTGCCTGCTCGGCTGGAACCTGCTCGCCGCGGGGGACCGCGCGGGCGCCGAACGGCACCTCGACTGGGCGTTGGCGACGGCCACGCCGACGGGCGACCTGCCCGAGCAGGTTCCCGACCACCTGCTGCACCCCGAGCACCGCGACGAGTGGCTGCATCGCTGGGGTCCGGTCGCGACCCCGTTGCTGTGGTCGCACGGCATGGTGCTGACCCTGACCACCGCACTCTCCGAGGACGAGCCACGATGACGTTGCTGCACCGCCCCTACGGGATCGAGCACCCCTACGCCGCCTCCGCCGACCAACGCACACCGGTGGTGCCCGAGGCGGGCGAGCGGGTCAGGCTCGGCGTGATCGTGGACGGCCCCGTCGACGGTCCGGTCCGCTGCGAGTGGCACGGGCCCGCGGGTGACGTCGAGTGGCTCGAGCTCGCGCCGGCCGGGCCGTCGGCCGACGCGGCCGCCCTCGCCGGTGGTGAGGGGCACCTCGCCGAGGCGCAGGCCGCACAGCTCGCCGACGACGGCGGCTGGGCCGTCACGACCGCCCCGCTCGCCGAGGGCGCGCACCGCTACCGCTTCTGGGCCGGTGGCGAGAGCACGCCCTGGTACGAGGTCGGCGCCGCCGGCTGGCGTCCCGACGGAGGGACGCTCCGGATCGGTGGCCACGAGGAGGACCCCCGCCTGGTGCCGGGGTCGGTGAGCTGGCTGTGCGACGACACCGGCGCGCACCGGGTGCGCTTCGCGCTGCGGCTCGAGCCCGCCGAGCACGTGGTCGGCTTCGGCGAGCGCTTCGACGCGCTCGACCAGCGGGGCCGGACGCTCGACGCGGTCGTCTTCGAGCAGTACAAGGCGCAGGGCGAGCACGGCCGCACCTACCTGCCGATGCCGTTCGCGCACGTGGTCGGTGGGGACGGCTGGGGCTTCCACGTCCGAACGACCCGCCGGACCTGGTACGACGTCGGATCGAGCGATCCCGGCCGCCTCGTCGTCGAGGCGGCTCTCGGCGGTCGGGCCGACGAGGAGCTCGACGTCGCGATCTACCGCGGCGACCCGCGCGAGGTGCTGGACGCGTTCGTGGCCGAGGTCGGGCGGGCGGAGGAGCTCCCCGACTGGGTGCTGCGGCTGTGGGCCTCCGGCAACGAGTGGAACACCCAGGCGATCGCCACGAGCCGGATGGACACGCACCGCGAGCTCGACATCCCGGTGGGTGTCGTCGTGATCGAGGCGTGGAGCGACGAGCTCGGGATCACGGAGTTCGGCGGCGCACGGTGGACGACGCACGCGGACGGCTCCCCGCGCCGGATCGAGGACTTCACGTTCCCGGCCGACGGCGCGTGGCCGGACCCGGCGGGCTGGGTGGCCGACATGCACGAGCGCGGTATCAAGGTCGTGCTCTGGCAGATCCCGCTGCTCAAGACCGACGAGACCATCGCCCGCGACGACACGCCGTGGCGCCCCGACCAGACCGTCCAGGTGCTCGCCGACGGTGACGCGCTCGTCCGCGACGGCCACGTGGTGCGCGAGGCGGACGGCACCGCCTACCGCAACCGTGGGTGGTGGTTCCCGCGTGCCCTGATGCCCGATCTCTCGACGCCTGAAGGCCGGGCCGCGTGGACCGAGTACCGCCGCTACCTGGTGGCGGACCTGGACGTCGACGGCTTCAAGACCGACGGCGGCGAGCACGCGTGGGGCCACGACCTGCGCTACGCCGACGGACGTCGCGGTGACGAGGCGAACAACCTCAACCCGGTGCACTTCGCGCGCGCGTTCGGCGACCTGATGCGGTCGTGCGGCAAGGCCCCGGTCACGTTCTCGCGCGCGGGCTTCACCGGGTCCCAGGCACACGGGATCGTCTGGGCCGGGGACGAGGACTCGACGTGGGCGGCGTTCGAGCACTCCGTCACGGCCGGCCTGACCGCCTCGGCGTGCGGGATCGTCTACTGGGGATGGGACCTCGCGGGGTTCTCGGGACCGGTGCCGGAGCCCGAGCTCTACCTCAGGGCGACCGCCGCGGCGACGTTCATGCCGGTGATGCAGTACCACTCCGAGTTCCACCACCACCGGCCCCCGTTGCGCGACCGCACGCCGTGGAACGTGGCCCAGACCCACGACGCACCCGAGGTGGTCGAGGTCTTTCGCCGCTACGCCCACCTGCGCGAGCGGCTCGTGCCGTACCTGGCGGAGGAGGCCCGGGCCGCCATCGCGACCGCACGACCTCTGATGCGCGCCATGTTCGTGGACCATCCGCGCGAGGAACAGTTCTGGCAGTTCCCGGGGCAGTACTGCCTCGGCGACGACCTCCTGGTCCACCCGGTGACCCGACCGGGCGCCGAGACGTGGCCGACGGCGCTGCCCGAGGGGGACTGGGTCGACGTGTGGAGCGGGGAGGCCGTGCCGGGCGGCAGGGTCGTCGAGCGTCCGACGCCTCCGGACCTGATCCCGGTGTGGTGCCGCGCCGAGAGCTGGCCGAGGATGCGGTCGGTCTTCGAAGCATGAGATCGGCGGACCTCCGCTCGGCGGCGGACCGCTATCTCGCCGTGCTGCGCAGGCCGTCGCTCGCCCTCGCTCTCGTCGCGTCGCTGGTCGGCCGGATGCACGAGTCGATGATCGCCTTCGGGGTGATCCTCGTCGTCACCACGGACGGCAGCTATGCCGACGCAGGCTGGGTGCTCGCCGCGTACGGCGCAGGCGGGATCGTCGCCGCGCCCCTCGCGGCCCGCCTCGCCGACCGGTTCGGGCACTCCGCGGTGCTCTCGCTCACCGCCGCCGGTCACGCGGGTGCGGTCCTCGCCCTCGCGGGCGGCGTCGGCCCGGTCGTGCCGGTGGCGGTCGTGGCAGGTCTCCTCACCCCGCCGCTGACCCCGGCGTTCCGGTCGACGTTGCCGAGGCTCGCGGGCGAGGAGCTCCGCCTGACGGCCTTCGCCCTCGAGTCGACGGTCCAGGAGGTCGTCTTCATCGCCGGACCGGTGGTCGCCGCCGCCGCGGCGTGGCTGGCCGGGCCGCGGGCGGCCCTCGTGGTCGCTGCCGGGGCGACCGTCGTCGGAGTGGCCGGGTACCTGGTCGCGGTGGCGCGGGTCGCCCCGCGGGAGGCCGACGGCGAGTGCACGCCCGACGGTGGGTCCGGACGGCGCGAGCTACTGGCGACGCCGGAGGTGCTGCGTCTCATGGTCGGCGCGGCCGGCTTCCTCCTCGTGCTCTCGGTCGCCGCCGTGGCCATCGTCGCGGCCGCGAGCGGTCCGTCCGCGAGCGCCGGCGCGGGCATCCTCCTCGGTCTGTCCAGCCTCGGCTCCGTCCTCGGTGGCCTCTGGTTCGGGGCAAGGCCGCGGGTCTCGGCCCTGCCCCGCCGGTTCGTCGCGCTCGCCTGCGGGGTCGCCGCGATCGGGCTGGCGGCGGCAGCCGGGGGCGTCGTGCTGCTGGCTGTCTCGGCACTCGTCTACGGGACCACGATCGCTCCGGTCGGGACCGTGCTGTTCGGCCGGCTCTCGCAGGTCGCCGAGGGCTCTCGGGCCACCGAGGCGTTCGGCTGGATGGGAGCCGCGATGGGTGTCGGAGGGGTGCTCGGCGACGCAGGTGGTGGCTGGCTCGTCACGGCGTCGCCGGTGCTCGCGCTCGCGGTCGCGGCCGGCGTCGCACTGGTCACCGGCGCCCTGGTGCGGGAACGGCGGCCTTCTGCGGTGTGAGACGATCCGTCTCACCGGAGCGCGCCCTGCTGCGCTCGTCCCACCCCGAACGGAGCACGATGACCGCCGCCGCCCCGCCGCCCGCCGGACTGCCGGCACGGCTGCGCGCGTCGGCCGAGGTCGGCCCCACGGTGTCCTTCGAGCTGTACCCGCCGCGCAGCCAGACCGCCGCCGAGAAGCTCTGGTCGACGACCCTGCCCGCGCTCGCGGAGGCCGACCCGGACTTCCTCTCGGTGACCTACGGGGCCTCCGGCTCGTCGCGGGACACCTCGCGCGAGGTGGTGCGCTGGGTCGTCGAGCACTCCGGCGTGCGCCCGGTCGCACACCTCACCTGCATCGGGGCGCCGCGCGACGAGCTGCGTGAGGTCGCCCGTGGCTTCGTGGCGGACGGCGTGCAGGACTTCCTCGCGTTGCGCGGCGACCCGCCGGCCGGCGAGACCACCTGGCGACCGCACCCCGACGGCCTGCACCGCGCGAGCGAGCTCGTCGAGCTGCTGCTCCGGACCGAGCCCGGCCTGGCCGTCGGGGTCGCCGCGACACCGTCCTGCCTGAGCGGGTGGTCCGGCGACCCGACCGGCTGCGGCGACCTCCTGGCGCTGCGGGCCAAGCAGGACGCGGGCGCGCAGTACGCGATCACCCAGGTGTTCTTCGAGGTCGAGTCCTACACCCGGTACGTGGCCGCGGCGCGTGCGGCGGGCGTGCAGGTCCCGCTCGTGCCCGGCCTGGTGCCCCTGGAGGACCCGCGTCGGCTGCGACGCCTGGAGGAGATCTCCGGCGTGCCGGTCCCGGCCCGCGTGCTCGAGATCCTGGACGGCGAGACCGACGAGACCCGGCGCCGGGCCGCGGGCCTGGCGATGGGCGCCGAGCTCGCCGAGGCCGTCCTCGAGGCGGGCGCCCCGGGCCTGCACCTCTACACGTTCAACCAGTCCGCCGCGTCGCTCGCGCTGCTCGATCGCCTCGGTCTGGCCTCGGGCCGGCTGGCGGCACCGGCCGAGCACCCGGCAGGCTGACCGGGTGGCAGAACCTCGCACCGCGACCGCAGCCGACCTGCGCCGCTGGCGTCGGCACCTCGCCGACGAGCTGGCGGAGGCGCAGGTCTACCGCGACCTGGCGCGTCACCGGCACGGTGAGGAGCGCGAGATCCTGCTCGCGCTGTCCGAGGCCGAGGGTCGGCACGCCGCGCACTGGGCCGAGCTGCTCGGCGACCAGGCGGGGCCGCCCGGGCGGCCGGGGTGGAAGTTCCGGATGCTCGCGTGGCTCGCGCGCCGGCTCGGCTCGGTGTTCGTGCTGGCGCTCGCCCAGCGCTCCGAGGCACGGCTGACGTACGACGAGGACGACGACGCCACCCCGCAGATGGCGGCCGACGAGCGGATCCACGAGGAGGTCGTCCGCGGCCTCGCGGCCCGCGGCCGAACCCGGCTGTCCGGGACGTTCCGCGCGGCCGTGTTCGGTGCCAACGACGGGCTGGTGTCCAACCTGGCCCTGGTGATCGGGGTGGCCGCCGCCGGCACCCCGACCCGCACGGTGCTGCTCACCGGCCTCGCCGGTCTGCTCGCCGGGGCGCTGTCGATGGGCGCCGGCGAGTTCATCTCGGTGCGCTCGCAGCGGGAGCTGCTCGCGGCCTCAGCGATCGGTGACGCCGCAGAGCGTGCGCTGCCGGATCTGGGGCACGTCAACGAGCTGGCGCTGGTCTACCGGGCCCGCGGCCTGTCACCCGCGGACGCCGAGGCGCGAGCGCGCGAGGTGCTCGCCGACATCGCCGAGCTCGGCCACGAGTCCACTGCGTTCCGGTCCGACCACCCCGAGGAGGACCACGTCGCGGTCGGCACCGACGTCGGCGCGGCGCTGTCCTCGTTCACCTTCTTCGCCACGGGCGCGGCCGTGCCCGTGCTGCCGTGGGTGTTCGGGATGTCCGGCACGGCTGCCCTGGTGACCGCGACCGTCGCGGTCGGAGCGGTCCTGCTGCTGGTCGGCGCCCTGGTCGGGCTGATCTCGGGTGGCCCGCCGGGACGTCGCGCGCTGCGCCAGCTCGCGATCGGCATCGGCGCCGCCGCGGTGACCTACGGTCTCGGCTCGGCGTTCGGCTCCTCAGGCCTCTGACGGCGGCGCCGCCGGGCTCCTGCCGGCGGTCGCGCGACGGAGGGCGGGGAGTGCGGCGAGCGTGCCCAGGACCGCGGCCGCGCCGGCGACCTGGACCACCGTGAACCCGCCGGGTGAGCCCACCCGGTCCACCATCGTGCCGCTGGCCCACGAGCCCACGGAGACCCCCACGCCGAGCGCGGTGCCCACCCAGGTCAGGCCCTCGGTGAGCCGTCCGACCGGGACGAGCTCGGCCACCAGCGCGTTGCCGGCGATCAGGCTCGGCGCGATCGCCATGCCGGCGACCAGTCCGGCGGCGGCGAGTGCGGGGATCGAGCCGACCAGGGCGAGCGTCGCGACGCCGACGCCGAGCAGCACCATGCCGAGGCCGTAGCGTCGCCACAGCGGACCGGCCCAGTGCCGCGCGCCGTAGACGAAGCCCGACGCGCCCGAGCCGAACGCGAACACCGCGAGCACGCCGCCGGCCCACCCGGGGTGGCCCTGCTCCTCGGTGAACGCCACGACCGAGACGTCGATCGCGCCGAAGATCGCGCCCATCGCGACGAACGAGCCGACCAGCACGAGCAAGGGCACCGAGACGATGCGGGTCCGCGGCGCACCCGCGTCGGCGCGGTGGGTCGGAGGCTCGGTGCCGCGCTGGGTGAGCAGCAGCCAGCCGCCGACCGCGGCCGCGAGCGCGGCGAGCAGCAGCCCGCCGGTCGGGGTCCAACCGGTGGCGAGCAGCGTCGCGAGCACCGGACCGACCATGAACACGACCTCGTCGAGGGTCGACTCCAGCGAGAACGCGGTGTGCAGCTCCGCCGGCGTGCTGAGCAGGTGCGACCAGCGGGCGCGGACCAGGGCACCCATCGAGCCCATGCTCGCTCCGACGAGCGCCGCTCCCGCGTAGAGCAGCGGTTCCGGGCCGGCGGCCGCGGTGGTGCTCGCCAGCAACGCGAGCCCGAGCACCGTGACGACCACCGCGGGGCCCATCACGACCGCCTGCCCGCGGCGGTCGACCAGCCGGGCCAGCAACGGTGAGCAGGCGGCCTGGGTGAGCACCACGACGCCGGACACCCGCCCGGCCAGCGCGTACGAGTCGTACACCGCGGACACCGCGAGCACGGTGCCGATCCCGACGGTGGAGATCGGCAGCCGGGCCAGCACGCCCGCGGCCGAGAACGCCAGAGCGCCAGGGCGCGTCAGGACGTCACGGTAGGGCTGGAGCACCGCCCGATCCTGCCAGGTCTTCGGCGCGCGGGTGCACGCGCACGGGCCGTGCGCGTACCGACCCGGTCGGATCAGGCCAGGGTCTGGCTGACCAGGTCCTTCGCCGCGCTCTGCACCTCGGCCAGGTGGTCGGCCGAGACGAACGACTCGGCGTAGATCTTGTAGACGTCCTCGGTGCCCGAGGGGCGTGCCGCGAACCAGGCGTGCTCGGTGGTGACCTTCAGGCCGCCGATCGCCGCGCCGTTGCCCGGCGCGGTGACCAGCCGGCCGGTGATCGGCTCACCGGCGAGCGAGTCAGCGGTGACCTGCTCGGGCTGCAGTGACGCCAGGGCCGCCTTCTGCTCGCGGGTCGCGGGGGCGTCGATCCGCGCGTACCAGGACTCGCCGTGCCGCTCGACCAGGTGCGCGTGCAGCTGGGACGGGCTCTGCCCGGTGCGCGCCGTGATCTCCGCGGCGAGCAGCGCCAGCAGGATGCCGTCCTTGTCGGTGGTCCAGACCGAGCCGTCCTTGCGCAGGAACGACGCCCCGGCGGACTCCTCGCCGCCGAAGCCGACCGACCCGTCGAGCAGGCCCGGCACGAACCACTTGAAGCCGACCGGTACCTCCCACAGCCGCCGCTCCA
Organism: Actinotalea endophytica; assembly: GCF_025717005.1. Lineage (GTDB taxonomy): Bacteria > Actinomycetota > Actinomycetes > Actinomycetales > Cellulomonadaceae > Actinotalea. The sequence continues at coordinate 173,813 of NZ_JAOVZU010000010.1, read as the reverse complement.
GGTGCGCCGCGACCTTGTCGATCAGGGCGGAGGACACCAGCGTCTTGCCGATCGCGGCGTCGGCCGGCCAGTCCGGGCGGCCACCGCCGTACAGGTACGCGATCGCGGTCGCGAGGTAGTGGTTGGGGTTCATCAGACCGGCGTCGGGCGTGACGATGCCGTGCCGGTCGGCGTCCGCGTCGTTGCCGGTCGCGACGTCGTACGGGGCGTCCCCGGACATCGCGCGCACCAGGCTGGCCATCGCGTTCGGCGACGAGCAGTCCATCCGGATCTTGCCGTCCCAGTCCAGCGTCATGAACGCCCACCGTGGGTCCACCGTCGGGTTCACGACGGTGAGGTCGAGCCCGTGCTTCTCGGCGATCTCCGCCCAGTAGCCCACCGAGGCGCCGCCCAGCGGATCCGCGCCGATCCGCACGCCGGCGGTGCGGATCAGGTCGATGTCGAGCACGTGCGGCAGGTCGTCGACGTACGCCGAGGTGAAGTCGTGCTTGCGCGTGGTGGGCGCGGCCAGCGCCGCCTCGAGGCTGACCCGGCGGATCGAGCCGACCCCGGACCGCATCAGCGCGTTGGCGCGGTCGGCGATCCAGCCGGTCGCGTCGGACCCGGCGGGGCCGCCGTGCGGCGGGTTGTACTTGAAGCCGCCGTCGCGCGGCGGGTTGTGCGACGGCGTCACGACGATGCCGTCGGCCAGCCCGGTGCCGAGGCCGCCGGTGGTCCGCACCCCTTCGACCGTGCCCGCGCCGTTGTGCAGCAGGATCGCGTGCGACACGGCCGGGGTCGGCGTGTAGCCGTCCCGGGCGTCGATGTGCACCTCGACCTCCGCGGCGGCCAGCACCTCGAGGGCGGTCCGCCACGCGGGCTCGGACAGCGCGTGGGTGTCCCGGCCGAGGAACAGCGGCCCGTCGGTGCCCTGGTCGCGGCGGTACTCCACGATCGCCGCGGTGATCGCGATGATGTGCGCCTCGTTGAAGGCGGAGTCCAGGCTCGAGCCCCGGTGGCCCGAGGTGCCGAACACCACCTTCTCGTCCGGGTGGTCCGGGTCCGGGGTCCGGTCGTAGTAGGCGCCGACGAGGGCGTCGACGTCGATGAGGTCCTCGGGAAGGGCAACGGTTCCGGCGCGCTCGTGCATGTCGCGATCCTCCCACCCTGCAGCGTCGCCCGCCCAGGGGCTGCCGGTAGGCTCTCGCGCCATGAGCCGTGCCTCCGTGGACTTCGTGCTGCGCCCGTTCGAGGGCATCCCCGGCGAGACCGACTGGGTGGCGATGCGGGAGGTCGTCCCGGCGGCGACCGGGACCGCACGCACCACCGCCGAGTACGGCGCGGTCGACGTCACGGTGGCGACGGTGCTGCCGCTCGCGTGGCCCGCGCTGCACCGCGGCGACGACACGATCATGATCGGTCTGCAGCAGAACGCCGGGACCGGGGACGCCTCCCGGGACCTCGCGGTCGCCCTGCTCACGGCGCTCGAGTCGCCGGCCGGGACGCCGGTGCGGAGCCTCGGCATCATCGAGCCGGGACCGCGGCTGCAGGACGTGCTCGACCTGGACGTCCCGTTCGAGGTCACCGTCCACGAGGGCTTCGACTTCTGGACCGCGGCCGGTGTGGAGCTGACGCCCGACGTGCGCGGATCCCTGGACCGGATGAACGAGACCGTGGTCCCGACCGTGCGGATGAGCGCGGTCGAGTCGGCCTACTGGGCCCGGATGGGCGACAAGGAGTTCCTGCGCTGGGCGGTCCCGCAGGACGAGGAGGTCTTCCTCGACGCGCTCGCCCGCTTGCACGCGCGGCGCGAGTCCGGTCTGGGCCCCAGCGGGCGTGACGGTCGGTTCGTCGGCGCGTTCCGGTCCTGCGGGATCCTGGTGCCGGTCTGGGACCTGACGAAGGGCTCCGAGCCGGAGATGGTCGAGGAACCGCTCGCCGAGCTCGGGGCACGGCTGACCGAGGCGTTCGCGGTCACCGAGCCGCTCACCGCGAACGAGCGCCGGGCCCGCGCGGGCCTGGTGGCCCGGCAGCTCACGCTGCGCTGACGCGCGGGCGCTCACGCCGCGCCGATTCCCGGGGCGCCCGCGCCGCGCCGATTCCCGGGGCGTGACCTCTCCTTGACCATGGAGTGGGCCTGCGATGGCGCAGGCCTCCCGCGTCGCTAGGGTTGTCCTGTGGCAGCCCGCCGTGCGTCGTCCCCTCCGCCTCAGCGCGTCGCCGTGATCATCCCGGCGAAGGACGAGTCGCGCCGGATCGCGGCGACCGTGCGGGCGGCCAAGGCCATCCCCAACGTCGACCTGGTGCTCGTCGTGGACGACGGCTCGACCGACGCCACCCAGCACGTCGCTCGTGACGCCGGCGCGGTCGTGGTGCGGCACTCGGTGAACCGCGGCAAGGCCTCGGCGATGGAGACCGGCGCGGCCGTGGTCGCGATGCGCGACGCGGAGGACGCCCCGCCGCGGCTGCTGCTCTTCCTCGACGGCGACCTCGGCGAGACCGCGGTGAACGCCGCACCGCTCGTGCCGCCCGTGCTCGAGGGCAGCGCGGACATGGCGATCGCCCTGCTCCCGCCCCAGCCCGGCGCCGGTGGCCGCGGCATCGTGGTCGGGCTCGCGCGCCGGTCGATCGCCTCGATGACCGGCTGGACGCCGACCCAGCCGCTGTCCGGGATCCGTTGCCTGAGCCGGGAGGCGTTCGAGGCCGGGACCCCGCTCGCGCACGGCTGGGGCGTCGAGACCGGCCTGAGCATCGACCTGGTCGCACAGGGCTACGTCGCGGTCGAGGTGCCCTGCGACCTCAAGCACCGCGCGTCGGGCACGGACCTCAAGGGCCAGCTGCACCGCGCCGCGCAGTATCGCGACGTGCTGATGGCGGTGAACGCCCGCAAGGTGCGTTCGGTCGCCCGCGGCGTCGGGACGCGGTTGCGCAAGGGATCCGCCACGTAGCCTTGGCCGGTGCGCACCGACCGTCGTCCCGTGGCGGTCGTCGTGCATGCTGCCCGCCCGGGGCGGGGCGCGGTCGTGACCCGGAGGTCGCGTCGGGGACTGCGTCGCGGCCTGAGCGTGGGCCTGCTCCTCGGCGTGGTCCTCGGAGCCCTGACGTCGCTCGCCGCGCTGCCGGCGCAGGCGGCGACGCTCGCCGCGGCGGGCTCGCTCGCGGCAGTCGGCCCGGCCGCTGCCGCCTCGGCTGCTGAAGACGCGGCTGCTGAAGACGCGGCTGCTGAAGGCGCGGCTGCTGAAGACGCGGCTGCTGAAGACGCGGCTGCTGAGGACGCGACCGCTGCGGACCCGACTGCGGCCGACCCGACCGCGGTGCCGGACACCGGCGTCGTGCTGGTGGGCACGGGCGACCTGCACTGGACGGACATCGACCGGACCGCGACCCCGACGTTGTGGCGGCTGGTCGCGACCGGGTCGGTCGGGTCGGTGTCGGTGCGGACCTCCGGCGGCCAGACCTGCCCGGTCGACGCCTGGCTGACCATCTCGGCGGGTCGGCGGACCACCGCACCGCTCCCGGACGGCGCCGACCAGGAGCTTCCCCTGGACTGCGTGCCGGTGCCCGACGTCGACGAGCCGGCCGGTCCCGACCAGCCGGCCCCGGGCACGGTCGTCGGCTGGTCGACGTTGCTGGCGGACGACACCACGACGGCCGACACCGACCAGGACGTGCCCGAGTCCACCGACGCCGGCACGCCGGGTGCCCTCGGCGAGCGGATCGCAGTGGCCGGCAGCTGCGCGACGGCCGTCGGACCGGGCGCCGCGGTCGCGCTGGCCGGTGCGGACGGCACGGTCGGCCGGTACGCGGACGCCGTGAGCCGTCTCGACGACACGGAGCTGACCGAGTGCCCGGTGACCGTCCTCGACCTCGGCGACCTCGGGAACGACCCCGAGAGCCGCCGGATCGCGCTCGCGCGGCTCGACCGCACGGTCGAGGGCCTGGCCGAGCGCCTGCCGACCGGCTGGCGGCTGATCGTCGCCGGGGTCTCCGGCGAGACGAGCGAGCAGGGACTGCCGGTCGTGATCGACTGGCAGCGGGGCTCGGCCGTGACGGGCTGGGTCACCTCCGACTCGACCCGGCGGGTGGGCCTCGTCACGCTCACCGACCTCACCGCGACCCTGGCCGAGCAGGCCGGTGCGGACGCGAGCGGCCTCGACGGGTCCGCGATCACCGTCACCGGTGACCGGCGGATGAGTGCCGAGCGCACCGTGGAGAACCGCCGCTACCTCACCGAGCTGACCACCACCGTCACCCGCCTGCTGCCCGTGCTCTCCGCCGCGGTCGGGCTGAGCATGCTGCTCGCCGGCCTCGTGGTCCTGCTGCGCCGGCCGTTGGGCGCTGCCGGTCGCCGGGCCGTGGTCGCGACCCTCGTGGTGACCACGGCGACACCGGCCGGGGCCTTCCTCGCGTCGCTGTCGCGCTGGTGGCTGTCCCCCGCACCCGTCGTGGCCGCCTCGTTGTGGACGGTGGCCGCGGCGCTCGCCGTCGCCCTCGCGGCCTGGGCGACCTCGCGGCTGCTGCCGCGTGGACCGTGGCGCCTCGCAGGGTCGCTGGCCCTGATGACCTGGCTGGTGCTGACCGTCGACGGCCTCACCGGCACGCTGCTGCAGCAGGGGTCGGTGCTGGGCGCGAGCGCGACGGTCGGTGCCCGGTTCTACGGCTTCGGCAACATGGCCTTCTCGGTATACGCGGCCGCGGCGCTCGTGCTGGCCGGTGCGCTGGCCGCGACGGTGCCGTCCCGCCGGGTCGGGCTCGGCGCGGCCGCCGCGGTCGGCGTCGTCACGGTCGTGGTGGACGGCTGGCCGGCCTTCGGGGCCGACCTCGGCGGCATCCTCGCGCTCGTGCCCGCGTTCGTGGTGCTCGTGCTCGGCCTCGCCGGTCGCCGGGTCACCACCCGGCGGGTGCTCGCGGCGACCGGGCTCGCCGCGATCGTGGCCCTGGTGGTCGGGATCGTGGACTGGTTGCGCCCCGGACCCGCCTCGCACCTCGGCCTGTTCGTGCAACGGGTGGTCGAGGGCAGCGCGTGGGCGGTCATCCAGGAGAAGGCCGCCGGTGCGTGGGCCACGGTCGCCAACCCGGTGGGTGCGCTCGCGACGGTCGCGGTGGTCGTCGCCGCGCTCGTGCTGGTCGGGCCGTGGCGGCCGGCGGGCCTGCGCGCGGTCTACGCCGAGCGGCCCGTGCTGTGGCAGACGGTCGTCGCCGTGGTGGTCGCGGCGGGCCTCGGCGCGGTGCTGAACGACTCCGGCATCGCGGTCGCGGTGGTGGTGCTCGGCCTCGTCGCGGCGATGCTCGGGGTGTCCTGGGCGGACCACACGTGGTCCGGTGCCTCCCCGGACGAGGGCGACGCCCTGGTCCGGTCGGTGCCGGGCGCCCTCGTGATGGTCGCCGCGGGGCTCGCGGGTGCGCTCCTCCTCGGGGTCGCCGTGCTGCCGAGCCAGGTCGCCGCGGGCGACGTGCCGCGCGGCGAGGCGACCCCAGTGGTGCAGTCCGGGCAGCCGATCGTCGTGGTCGGCACCGCCGGTCTGAGCTGGGCGGACGTGGACCGGACCGCGACCCCGGCGATCTGGGCCCTGGTGCGTGACGGCGCCGTGGTCGGCGGGATCGCGCCGGGCGTGACCGGGACCGACCGGCGCTGCCTCGCGTCGGGCTGGCTGTCGATGTCCGCCGGGCTCGCCGTCCTGACCGGCCAGCGGGACGGCTCGGACTTCGGTTGCCTGCCGTGGTCGGTCGAGGCGTCCGGCGACGGTGCGGACGTCACCGGCTGGTCGGACCTCGCGTCGCTGCAGTCGCGATCGCCGTACCAGCCGCACCTGGGCACGCTCGGTGACGCCCTCTCCGACGCCGCGGTGTGCTCCACGGCGGTCGGACCGGGTGCCGCGCTCACGCTCGCCGACTCGACCGGCGCGGTCGGCCGGTACCTCGATCTCGACGCGGCGCTCGCGGATCCGGTGGAGGCGTTCGACTGCCCGGTCACCGTCGTCGACGCCGGTGCCGTTCCCGCGATGGCGGACCCGTCCGCGGCGGTCGACCCCGCCGCCCCGCCCGGTACCGCTCCGGGCGCCGAGCGCGACGCGGCGCTCCAGGAGCTGGACGCGACGGTCCGTCGGGTGCTCGCCGCGGCGCCGCAGGACGCCGTGGTGCTGCTGGTGGACGTGGGCAACCCCAGCCCTGAGCGGCCCGTGCTCGGCGTCGGCGCGGTGACCCCCTCGGCGGGGCTCGGGGCGCGTTACCTCTCCTCGCCCTCGACGCGGTGGGAGGGCGTGGCGCGGCTGCTCGACGTGCCCACCACGGTGCTGGTCGCCGCCGGGGTGCCCGAGCCGGCCGACTTCACCGGGTCCACGCTGACCGCCGCCGGCACGCGGCCCTCCGACGTGGCCGGCGTGGTGGACGGCCTCGGCGACCTGACCCGTCGGGACCACGCGCTGCGCGGCCTGTCCGGCTGGTTGACCGGCACGCCGATGGTCGTCGCGCTGCTGCTGCTCGCGCTCGCGGCGCTGGTGGGACCGGCGCTGCGATCCCGGTCGGCGCGGGCTGCCGCGGTGCTCGGCCGGGTCCTGGAGTGGTCGCTCGTGCTGCTCGCGGCCCTGCCCGTCGGGCTGTTCGTGATGACCACGTGGGCCTGGTGGCGTGCCGACGACCCCGGCACGGCCCTGTGGCTCGCGATGGCCGGGGCCACCGCGACGGTCGCCGCCGTGGCCGCGCTCGCGCCGAGCCGCCCGGTCTGGGCCGGGCCGGGCGTGCTCGCCGCGATCACCTTCGGCGTGCTGACCCTCGATGCGCTGCTCGGCACCCCGCTGCACCGGGGGAGCCCGCTCGGCCCGTCGCCGACCCTGGGTGGTCGGTACTACGGGTTCGGCAACCCCACCTACTCGGTGTACGTCGTCGGCGCGCTGGTGCTCGCCGCGGTGCTCGGCTGGTGGTGGGCGTCGCGCGGCCACCGGGTCGTCGCGATGGTGCTGTCCGGCGCGGTCGGTCTGGTCGCGCTGCTGGTCGACGTGCTGCCCGGGCTCGGGGCGGACGTCGGCGGCGGGCTCGTGCTGCTGCCCGCGGCGGCCGTCGTGGTGCTCGCCGTCGGCGGCATCCGGGTCACCTGGTCGCGTCTGCTGCTGATCGGGGTCGCGGGCGTCGTGCTGGTCGGCGGGATCGGCGTGCTGGACTGGCTGCGCCCGGCCGACCAGCGCACCCACCTCGGCAGGTTCGTCCAGTCGCTGCTGGACGGCACCGCCTGGAGCACCATCGAGCGCAAGGCCGGGTATGCCGCCGCGACGCTCACCACCGGTCCGGTCGCCTGGCTGACCCTCGCGGTGCTGGTGCTCGGCGTGCTGCTGGTCTGGCCCCGCGGGCGGTTCGCGTGGCACCCGCAGTGGTACCGGCGGGTCGTGGCCGACTGGCCGGTCATGACGCCGCTGCTCGTCGGGCTGCTCATCGCGGCGGTCGCCGGGTCGCTGGTCAACGACTACGGGACGCGGATCGCGACCGTGCTGCTCGCGTCGGCGGTGCCCCTGCTGGGGCTCGCCGTCGTGCGCTCCTCGACGCACTAGGCTCGGCGCGACCGGACGGGGAGGGAGCACGGGCATGGCCGCAGAGCTCGGGCGAGCCCGGTACGCCTATCTCGGGCCCGCCGGGACGTTCACCGAGGCCGCGCTGCGCCAGGTGGTGAGCCCGGACGAGGCCGACTACCTGCCGCAGGTGGACGTGCTCGCGGCGATCGCCGCGGTGCGCGCCGGGACCGCGGACTTCGCGGTGGTCGCGATCGAGAACTCGGTCGAGGGCGGGGTCACCGCGGTGCTGGACAGCCTCGCGGTCGGTGAGCCGCTGATGATCCTGCGCGAGATGCTCGTGCCGGTCACGTTCGCGCTCGCCGCGCGCCCGGGGACGGACCTCGGCGCGGTGCGCCGGATCTCGGCCCACCCGCACGCGTGGGCGCAGTGCCGGGGCTGGCTCGCCCAGAACCTGCCGGGCGTGGTGCACGTGCCGGCGACCTCCAACACCGCTCCGGCGGCGCTGCTCGCCGGGGCCCGCGAGGACCTCGGGTTCGACGCTGCTCTGGTGCCGCCCTCGGCGGTGGAGCACTACGGGTTGGCGGTGGTGGCCGAGCACGTCTCGGACAACGAGGCGGCGGTGACCCGGTTCGTGCTGATCGGCCGGCCCGGTGACGTGCCGGCGCCGAGCGGTGCGGACAAGACGACACTGGTCGTGCACCTGCCGTCCAACCAGGCCGGCGCACTGCTGGAGATGCTCGAGCAGTTCGCGACCCGTGGGGTGAACCTGTCCCGGATCGAGTCGCGGCCGATCGGGGACTCCCTGGGGCGCTACTCGTTCTCGATCGACGCCGAGGGTCACCTGGCCGACGAGCGGATGGCCGAGGCCCTGATCGGCCTGCACCGGGTCTGCCCGCACGTGCGGTACCTCGGCTCCTACCCGCGGGTGGACGCTCCGTACGGCGACATGCGGCCCGGCACGTCCGACGAGGACTTCCGCTCGGCCCGGGCCTGGGTGCAGTCGCTGCGCGAGGGACGCGCGACCTGACTCAGGCGACCCGCACGGTCAGCCCGTGCTTCTGGATGTTCGCCTCGAGCTCGAACGCCTCGCCGATGATGTCGCCGTCGACCTGGACCTGCTGAGCATCGCGGCTGCGGACCCGGACCCGCCGGGCCCGTGCGTGGTCGATGTGGCCCATCGAACCGGGCAGGTCCGCCCGCACGCCGAACCGTTGCGCGACGACCTCGCCGAACAGCTGGGTCCAGCCGAGCATGCCGCCGCGGGTGTCGATCGCCCCGACGTCCAGCCAGCCGTCGTCGAGCACCGCGTCCGGCAGCAGCGTGATGCCGCCCGGCAGCCGGCCGCAGTTGCCGACCATGAGCGAGCGCAGCCGCAGCTGGTACCAGGGTCCGCCGTCGAGCTGCGCCTCGAGGCGCATCCGCCGGGAGTGCAGGTGCCGGACGCCCGCCAGGAAGTAGGCGATCCACCCCACCTTGGCCTTGAGCTCCTCGTCGGCGTCGGCGACCATCGCGGCATCGAAGCCCACGCCGCCGATCACCAGGAAGATGTGCCGCCGGGACGGGTCGTCGGCGGCGGGTGCGGTCTTCTCCGGCGCCGCCGCGCCCGGGTCGAGCTCGGAGACCGGGTCCGCCACGTCCTTCTCGTCCCGGACCACGGTGAGCCAGCCCACGTCGATCACCCGGTCCCGGCCGCCGAGCGCGACCCGCAGCTGCGCCTCGACGTCGTTGAGCGGGAGGTCGAGGTTGCGGGCCAGGAGGTTCCCGGTGCCCTGGGGGAGCAGCGCCATCGCGGCCGAGGTCCCGTTGAGGCCCTCGGCGACCGCCCGGACCGTACCGTCGCCGCCCACCGCGACCACCACCTGGGCCCCGTCGGCGACGGCCTGCTTGGTCTGGCCCACGCCCGGGTCCTCCGGGGTGGTCTCGTACCACAGCGGCTCGGGCAGGTAGCGGCTCGCGCACGCCTGGACGCACTGCTCGCGGAGCTCGGCCGCCCCGGGCTTGGACGGGTTCGCGACGAACGCGACCTGTGGACGGTCGACGCTCGCCGCGGTGATCCTGGCCGGTTCCGGCGAGGCCGGTGCCTCGAGGCCGCGCAACCACTGGCGGTTCTGCAGAGCCAGGGTCACGGCGACCAGTGCCACGAGCACGGCTACGAGACTCACCCACCCCTGCCAGCTCATGGGGACCACGGTAGGGCCGCGGGGCGATGGCGGCCCGGTGAAGGCGCGACCGGGCCCGCGGTATGCGGGAGCGGCTCGTGGGCGCGGCTCGCTACCCTTCCAGGGTGATCGACCTCCAGCTGCTGCGGCAGAACCCCGACGTCGTCCGAGCCAGCCAGCGCGCGAGGGGTGACGACGAGTCTGCGGTCGACGCGGCGCTCGACCTCGACACCCGCCGCCGCGCCGCGCTCACGTCGTTCGAGCAGCTGCGGGCCGAGCAGAAGCAGATCGGCAAGCAGGTCGCCGCCGCGCAGGGCGAGGAGAAGGCGGCCGTGCTGGCCCGGGCCAAGCAGCTGTCGGCCGAGGTCAAGGAGCGCGAGGCCGAGGCGGCCCGGCTGGCCGCCGAGCTCGACGAGCTGATCATGACCATCGGCAACGTCATCGTCGACGGCGTCCCGTCCGGCGGCGAGGACGACTACGTCGTGCTGCGGCACGTCGGCAGCCCGAGGGACCTCGCCGCAGAGCTGGGGCGCCCGCCGCGCGACCACCTCGAGCTCGGTGAGGGGCTCGCCGCGATCGACACCGAGCGCGGCGCCAAGGTCTCCGGCGCCCGGTTCTACTACCTGACCGGGGTCGGCGCCCGGCTGGAGCTCGCGCTGCTCAACCTCGCGATGGACACCGCGATGGCGCACGGCTTCACGCCGATGATCACGCCGACGCTGGTCAAGCCGGAGATCATGCGCGGCACCGGTTTCCTCGGCAAGCACGCCGACGAGGTCTACCGGCTCGAGGCCGACGACCTGTACCTGGTCGGGACGTCGGAGGTCGCGCTCGCGGGCTACCACGAGAGCGAGATCGTCGACCTCACCGCCGGTCCGATCCGGTACGCGGGCTGGTCGGCCTGCTACCGGCGCGAGGCCGGCTCCTACGGCAAGGACACCCGCGGCATCATCCGCGTGCACCAGTTCCACAAGGTGGAGATGTTCGTCTACACCACGGTGGAGGAGGCCGAGGCCGAGCACGCACGCCTGCTCGCGGCCGAGGAGGAGATGCTCGCCAAGGTCGAGCTCCCCTACCGGGTGATCGACACCGCGGCCGGTGACCTCGGCTCGAGCGCGGCGCGGAAGTACGACTGCGAGGCGTGGCTGCCGACCCAGGACCGCTACCTCGAGCTCACCTCGACCTCGAACTGCACGACCTTCCAGGCCCGGCGGCTGGCCGTACGGGAGCGCACCGACTCCGGCACGCGCACCGTGGCGACCCTGAACGGGACGATGGCGACCACCCGCTGGATCGTGGCGATCCTGGAGAACCACCAGCAGGCGGACGGGTCGGTCCGGGTGCCCGAGGCGTTGCGGCCCTACCTCGGCGGCCTCGAGGTGCTGCGTCCCGTGGCCCGGTGACCGGCCAGGTGGCCGCGCCGGACGAGCCCTGGCTGGTCGCGCTCGACGTCGACGGGACGCTGCTGGACTACGACCAGGAGCTCTCGCCGGCCGTGGTGGAGGCGGTCCGGCAGGTCATGGACGCCGGCCACCACGTCGTGGTCGCGACCGGCCGCTCGGTCATCGCGACGCTGCCCATCACGACCCGCCTCGGGCTGACCGCGGGCTGGGCGGTGTGCTCGAACGGTGCGCTGACCCTACGGCTGGACGCCTCGCTGGTGGCCGGCTACGAGGTGGTGGAGGAACGCACCTTCGACCCGGGGCCCGCGGTGCGGCTGATGGCCGCGCGCCTGCCGGACGCGCACTTCGCGGTCGAGGAGGTCGGCGTCGGTTTCCGGGTGAACAAGCCGTTCCCGCCCGGGGAGCTGCACGGCGAGCACACCGTGGTGGGTCTCGAGGAGCTGTCGGCGGCGCACGTGACGCGCCTGGTGGTGCGCAGCCCGGAGCACACGCCGGAGGACTTCCACGCGCTCGCGGCCGAGGCCGGGCTGTCGGACGTGACGTACGCGATCGGCTGGACCGCGTGGATGGACGTCGCGCCGGCCGGCGTGACCAAGGCCGCCGCGCTCGAGCCGTTGCGCGACCTGCTCGGCGTCGCAAACCGCACGCTCGCGGTCGGTGACGGCTTCAACGACCTGGAGATGCTGCGCTGGGCTTCGCGCGGCGTGGCGATGGCCCACGCACCCGAGGCGGTGCGGGACGCCGCCGACGAGGTGACCGGCACGGTCTCCGAGGGCGGGGTGGCCCGGGTCCTGGCGACGCTGCCCGGGCTCGACCGGTCGACCGGCCCGGTGGGCTGAGTGCGCACGGTCGACCGGGTGCCCGCGCCGGCGCTGTTCGTCCTGTCCGGCCTGACCCAGTACGTCGGCGCTGCGCTCGCGTTCAGCCTCTTCCCGGCGCTGGGCGCCGCGGGGGTCGCGTGGTTGCGGGTCGTGGTCGCGGCCGTCGTGCTGATCGCGTGGCGCAGGCCCTGGCGGCGGCGCTGGGCGGGCCGCGAGCTGGCGCTCGTCGCCGCGTTCGGCACGACCCTGGCGCTGATGAACCTCTTCTTCTACCTCGCGATCGACCGTCTGCCGCTCGGCACCGCGGTGGCGCTGGAGTTCCTCGGCCCGGTGACCGTCGCGGCGGTCGCCGGTGGGCGACGCGAACGGCTCGGCATCGGTCTGGCGGCGGCCGGGGTCGTGCTGCTCGCCGGGGTCACGCTCGAGGTCGGCGGTCCGGAGGCCGGTGCCGGCCTGCTCGCGATCGCGGGCGCGGCGGCCTGCTGGGCCGGGTACATCGTGCTCGGCCGGCGGGTCGCGGTGAGCGACGGCGTCACCCGCCTCGGCGTCGGCATGGCGGCGGGCGCGCTCGTGCTGTCGCCGCTGCTGGCACCCCTGGCGGCGCCGGTGCTCGGCTCGCCGCGGCTCGCGGCCGCCGTGGTGGGCGTCGCGGTGCTGTCCTCGGTGGTGCCGTACGCGATCGAGCAGGTCGTGCTGCGGCGGGTGCAGGCTGCGACGTTCGCCGTGCTCCTGGCGACCCTGCCGGCGACGGCGGCGGTCGTGGGCGCCGTGGCGCTGGGGCAGTGGCCGCACCCGCTCGAGCTGCTCGGGCTCGCCGCGGTGTCGGGTGCGATCGCGATGACCGCACGCCGAACCGACCCCGGGACCGCCGAACCGGCGTGACCGGGGGGCGTCGAGCCGGGCCGACTCCGGGTCCGCCGTGCCGGCCCCGCGCGGCGGGTCAGCCGGCGAAGGGCACGTGCTCGGCCCGCGCGTCGTACCGCAGGTGGACCAGCGCGACTCGAGCGGACTCCTGGTCTGCCAGCAGCGCGACGGTGACGCCGTGCGTGAGGCCGTCGAGCCAGCCGACGAGGCGTCCGCGGAGGGTCGCCGCGTCGGTCCCCGGGTCCACCGGCGGCAGCGCGGGTGGCTCGGGCACCGCGAGCGCGACGGCCCGCCCCGACTGCGCGTAGAGGTCGAGGAGCCGGTCGCGCCCCGCGTCACCGTCGGGCACGTCGTCCACCGCCCGTCGGAGCGTGGCCAGTGCGGCTGCCAGGCCGGGAAGAGCACCGTGGTCGGCCGTGCGTTCGTCCGAGATCTCCGGGATCAGCTCGCTCATGCCACCAGTGTGACTCTGGTCACAGGAGAGTGGGTGCTCCTTGCTGGTTCTGGCGCTAGTCCTGTTGGAGGTCCGGCTGTTGGTCCGGCTGTTGGCTCGGTCCGCGGTCCGGGGTCAGCACGACGTTCCCGAAGGCCGCGCCCGAGGCGAGCATCCGGTGGGCGTCGTAGGCGCGCGACAGCGGGATCCGGTCGTGCACCACGGGGCGCACCTGCCCGCCGGCGACGAGCGGCCACACGTGCCGCAGCACCTGAGCGACGATCTCCGCCTTCTGCTCCGGGGGTCGCGAGCGCAGCGTCGTGCCGAGCACCGTCAGACGCCGGGACAGCAGCCGACCGAGGTCGAGCTCGGCTCGACTGCCCTGCTGCAGGCCGATCACGGCGAGCCTGCCCTCCACGGCGAGGACGTCGAGGTTCCGGTCGAGGTAGGCGGCACCGACCACGTCGAGCACGACGTCCACGCCGCCGGGGACCCGCTCGTGGAGCACCTCGACGAAGTCCTCGCTGCGGTGGTCGATCACCAGGTCAGCGCCGAGCGCCGCGCATCTCGCCGCACGCTCGGGGCCACCCGCGGTCGTCGCGACGTGTGCGCCGAGAGCCTTGCCCAGCTGAACCGCGAACGAGCCGACCCCACCGGAGCCGCCGTGCACCAGCAGCCACTCGCCCGGCGCGAGCCGGGCGGCGCTCAGGGTGCTCCACACCGTGCAGGCGGCCTCGGGCAGCGCCGCGGCGTCGACCAGCGGGACGCCGGGTGGCGCCGGGAGCACCTGCGCATCGGCGACGGCGGCCTTCGTGGCGTACCCGCCACCGTCGAGCAGAGCGACGACCTCGTCGCCGACCCGCCAGCGGGATCCGGGTCCGATCGCCGACACGACACCCGAGACTTCGAGACCTGGCCACATCGGTGCGCCGGGTGGGGGAGGATAGTGTCCAGCAATCTGGAGCAGGTCGGCTCGGTTGACGCCTGCCCCTGACACGTCGATGATCACGTGCCCGGGAGCGGGCACCGGATCCGGAAGGTGATGAAGCTCGAAACTGTCGGCCTGCGGCGTGTCAGGATTGACGACCTGCATGGTTCGAGTCTGTCAGGTGGGTGAAAACCGGGCGAACCCTCGCGCTCGGACCAGTTGCTGGCACGAACGGGCTAATGCTCGGCACCTCGGCGGCCGATGGGACCCCGACGGCAGGTCACGGTCCTGGACCGCGCCGTCATCGCCATCCGGTCCGTCGAGAGGCGGACAGTGAAGGAGACGTCATGCTTCGCAGGTTGAGCATCCGAGGCAAGGTCCTCGTGGCCTTGATCGTGCCCCTGCTCGTGCTTGCTGCCGCCGTGGGTCTGATCTCGTACCAGTCGATGCAGGACGCGAACGACGCCCGAGACGTCGCCGACGTCGCGCGGCTCGTCGACCCGCACGCCGCCGTGGTGCACACGATGCAGCACGAGCGCGACGTCGCGACGGAGGCCGTGAGCGGCCTGCGCACCCCGGGTGAGGTCACGGCAGCGCAGTCGAACACCGACATCGCGCTCAGCAAGCTCGAGGTCCAGCTCGCGACGACTCCGGCAGACCTGCTCGAAGGCCGCATCGCCTTCCTGCGGGACGCCGTGAACAGCATCCATGACGAGCTCGAAGGACTCCGCTCGATCCGTGGCGTGGGATCCGAGTCGACCATCAACCAGGCGTACACGTCGCTGATCCTCAACGTGATCGCAATGCCGACGACGGTCGCGGACCAGCTGTCCGACCCGGTGCTCGGCCCGAAGCTGCGCGCCTACGGTGCCCTGCTGGTCGCCGACGAGTGGCTCGTGCACGAGGAGGCGCTCGCGCCTCGTGTGCTCGCCGACCCCGAGGGCGCGGGCGAGATGGTCGGCCAGCTCGCCGGCCTGGTCTCGACCACGAACGTCGAGCTCGCCTCGGCCGAGGCGACGCTCGCCACGGTCACCGACGAGCAGCTGCTCAGCCCGCAGAGCGACCAGGAGTCGAGCTACCGGCTGGCGCTGGCGTCCGGCTCGCTCACCGCCGTGTCGCAGATCGACCCCGAGGCGTACCTGCAGTACACCGACGCCCGGATCGCCGAGCTCCGTTCCGTCCAGGGCCTGATCATCGACGACATCGTCGCGACGGCGGACGTCGCGGCCAGCGAGGCCGAGCGTGAGGCCTACATCACGATGGGCATCGGGATCCTCGCGGTCGTCCTGACCCTCATCTTCGGCATCGCGCTGGCCCGCCAGATCGTGCGCCCGATGCGTCGCCTGATCCGCGCCGCCGGCCACGTTCGCGACGAGCTGCCGCGCCTCGTCGAGCAGGTCGCCGTCCCCGGCCAGGGCCCGGACATGGCGATCGCCAACATCCCGGTCACCTCCTCCGACGAGGTCGGCCGGCTCGCGACCGCCTTCAACGAGGTCAACGCGACCACGCTGCGGGTCGCCCAGGAGCAGGCCGCACTGCGTGGTTCGATCGCGGAGATGTTCGTCAACGTCGCGCGTCGCGACCAGGTGCTGCTGAACCGGCAGCTGACCTTCATCGACGCCCTCGAGCGCTCCGAGGAGGACCCGAAGGTCCTCGCAGACCTCTTCCGGCTCGACCACCTCGCCACCCGGATGCGCCGCAACGCGGAGTCGCTGCTGGTGCTGGCCGGCATCGACACCGGCCGACGACTGCGCGACACGCTCCCGCTGTCCGACATGGTCCGGACCGCGTCCTCGGAGATCGAGCACTACGAGCGCGTGGTGCTGGACCTGCCGATCGACCCCCTGATGCTCGGCCACACCGCCCTGCCGGCCGCGCACCTGCTCGCGGAGCTGCTGGAGAACGCGACGATGTTCTCCGAGCCCGGCAGCCCGGTGTACGTGTCGACGGGCCGCGACAAGGAGCACGTGCTCGTCTCGATCGTCGACGAGGGCCTCGGCATGAGCCCCGAGGAGATCGCCTCGGCCCACGCCAAGATCCGGTCGAGCTCCCCGAGCGAGGTGCTCGGAGCCCAGCGACTCGGCTTCTTCGTGGTCGGCCGGATCGCCGCGCGCCTCGGCGCGCAGGTGGAGCTGTCCCAGGGCGCCAACGGCGTCGGGACCATGGCGACCGTGCGGCTCCCGCTCGTGCTCTTCGCCGACATGGCCGACGTGCCGATGGAGGCGCCCGCCCGCCCGCTCGGCGTGCCGCAGCAGAGCCAGGGCCCGGTGGCCCCGGAGCCCGAGGTCGTCCGCCCGGTCGACCTGGCGGCGCTCACCGACGGCGCCACCGAGCGTGGTCTGCCGCGCCGCCGGACGCTCCGCGCCGACACGGACGGGCCCGCCCCGAGCGAACCCACGCCGGACCAGCCCCTGCCGAACCAGACGATCCCGGTGGCCCCCGCGGCCGAGGCGCTCGCCGGTGCGGCGGGCGTGGTCTCGGACGACTGGGCCCCGACGATCCGGGAGAGCACGCCGCTCACCGGTCGCCGCCGGACCGGCGGGGACGCTGCCGACGCACCTGCGGCGCCGGCGCCGTCCGGCTTCTCCCCGGACGTCGAGCCGGCGGGTGCGGCACCCGGCGGCCTGCCGCAACGTGCCCCTGCGCTGCCTGCTCGCGGCGCCGCGCCGGTCCCCGAACCGCCCGTAGCCCCGGGGGCCGAGTCGCGGACCTCGATGTTCACCGGCTTCCGCTCGCGGCGCGCCGAGTACGTCGCGGCGAGCCTGAAGCCGATCGAGGAGACGCCGGCCCACGAGGTCGCGCCGACGCCGGCCGAGGCAGAGACCCCCGGCGCCCCGGTTGCCGAGGCGCCGATCCACGGCGGCTACGCACTCGAGTCTCAGCGGGCCCCGCTGGACGCGCCGCTCGACGCGCCGTTGCACGCACCGCTCGACGCGCCGTTGCACGCGCCGCTGGACGCGCCGCTGGTCGTGCCTCAGCTCGAGGTGGACGAGC
This sequence comes from Actinotalea endophytica, assembly GCF_025717005.1. Taxonomy (GTDB): domain Bacteria; phylum Actinomycetota; class Actinomycetes; order Actinomycetales; family Cellulomonadaceae; genus Actinotalea. Next base: position 156,730 of record NZ_JAOVZU010000010.1, on the reverse strand, counting down.
CCGAGCCGTTCGTCGTCCCGATGCTCGAGGACGACGTCGACGAGGAGCTTCCGGTCGCCGTCATGCCGAGCACCGACGCACCGTCGTGGGCTTCGGCCGAGGTGGACGACGACCCCGACTGGGCCACGGCGGCACCGGCCGCCGACGCGGGCTACGACCTCACCTGGGCTCCGGCCCAGGCCCCGGCCCCGGCCCCGGCGCCGGTCGCCCGGCCCGTCGCGGAGCAGCCGTACGTGCCGACCCCCGCGCCCGTCGCGCCCCCCGCGGCCCCGGCGCCCGAGCCGGTCCCGGCCGAGCTCGTTCCCGGGATGTCCGGCTGGGCCTCGCCCGGACCGGTGCAGGACTTCGCGAGCCTCGTCCAGGGAGCCGAGGACGAGGTCTTCGAAGAGCCGCCGGCGCCCAAGAAGCAGCGTCGTGGACTGTTCGGTCGTCGCAAGCCGAAGGCCGAGCCGCCCGCCCCGCTGGTCACGAGGACGCCTTCAGCCCAGAGCGCCCCGCCGGCCGCGCCGTACGCGCCCGCAGCGCCGGTCCCGGTCGCGTCTCAGGCGCCGGCCGCGCCGGTCCCGGTGCGGGAGCCCGCGCCTCAGCCGCCTGCACCTCCCGCACCTCAGCCCGCTGCTCCGGTGGCGAGCGGGTGGTCCCCGGCCGTCGGCTGGGCACCGGCGGAGAGCGAGTCGGCCGCGACCCAGGCGTTCACCGACCTGGCACGGTCGGCACCGGCCCGGCCCGAGCCGGTCGCCGAGCCCGACCTGCCGGCGGCCCCGGCGGCGCCCGCTGCGCCCGCGATGACCTCGTGGAACCCGGATGCCGAGGAGACGGCATCGCCGTCGTGGCGGCTCCCGCTCCCGGGTGAGCCGGACTGGCCCGGTGCTCGCAGCCGGACCGAGTCCCCGGCGGCTCCCGCAGCCCCCGCAGCCTCTGCGTCCGCGCCCGCCGCGGACCCCGCGGACGCCGCGCGGCACGCCAAGCCGGTGGTCCCGTCGCAGCACTCGGCGACGTTCGTGCCGAACGACGGTGCGGACAGCCACGCGACGTACCTCGCCCAGCGCGCCGGCATCGCCCAGCAGGCGCTTGCCGAGCTGAGCCAGCTGTCGACCTACCGACCGCAGACGGTCGGCTCGTCGGCCGCGCCGCTCACCCGCCGTACGCCGACGGCCATCCCGTCGACGCCCGCCGCGACGCCCGCCCGCAAGGGGGCGCCGCGGGACGCCAACCAGGTTCGCTCGCTCCTTGCGAGCTTCCAGTCCGGTACCTCACGTGGTCGCCAGGAGACCGCGCCCAGCGAGAGCCACCGGAGCTCATGATGACGGAAGTCCAACGAGGAGGATCCGTGACCACTCTCAGTGCCGATGCCGCCAACTACGCGTGGTTGCTCGACAACTTCGTCCAGACCGTCCCGGGAGCGCGGCACACGATCGCCGTGTCCGCCGACGGCCTGCTGATGGCGATGTCGCGCGACCTCGACCGCACGAGCGGTGACCAGATGGCCGCGATCGTCTCCGGCATGTCCAGCCTCACCCGAGGCGCGGCACGTCAGCTCGCGGCCGGCGAGGTGCGCCAGGCCATCGTCGAGATGGACGAGCTGTTCCTCTTCCTGATGAGCGTCTCGGACGGGTCCGTGCTCGCCGTCGTGGCCGACGCGAGCTGCGACGTCGGCGCGGTCGGCTACGAGATGGCGATGCTCGTGACCCGCACCGAGCAGGTGCTCACCCCGCAGCTGGTCTCCGAGATGCGCAACGCACTGCGCGTCGACGGCGCCCAGCGGACCACGGTGGCGTGAGGCCGATGTCCGAGACCCCGACCCCCGGTCGCCACTCCGGCGACAGCGGCATGGAGACGCGCACCGTGCGTCCCTACGCCGTCACGGGCGGGCGGGTTCGCGCCGCTGGCACCGACCTGCCTCTCGAGGCCCTGGTCGAGATGCTGCCTTCGGCGGCGCAGGCCCGTGGACTCCCGCCGGAGAAGCGGGCGATCCTGCAGCACGCCGCCCACACCTTCGTCAGCGTCGCCGAGCTGTCCGCTCTGCTGCGCATGCCGATCGGAGTCGTCCGTGTCCTCGTCACGGACCTCTCCGAGGACGGTCTCGTCCGAATCCACACCTCGACTCCGGTGAGTGTGCACACCGGCCAGTCACCCGCCCTGTCCCTCAGCGTGCTGGAGAGTGTTCTCAATGGCATTGCAGCCCTCTGATACCGCCGTGAGCAACGCAGCGGTCGCGCGGGTGGCCCCCACGGTCGTCAAGATCGTCGTCGCGGGTGGCTTCGCCGTCGGCAAGACAACGTTCATCGGATCGATCTCGGACATCGAGCCCCTCAACACCGAGGCGGCCATGACCGAGCACTCGGTCGGCGTCGACGACGCCGGCGGGGTGACCGACCGCAAGACCACGACCACGGTCGCGATGGACTTCGGTCGGATCTCGCTGCCCGGTGACCTCTGGCTCTACCTGTTCGGCACCCCTGGGCAGGACCGGTTCCTGTTCATGTGGGACGACCTGGTCCGCGGCGCGATCGGCGCCGTCGTGCTGGTCGACACCGAGCGGCTGGACCAGTGCTTCCCCGCGGTCGACTACTTCGAGAGCCGGGGCATCCCGTTCGTCGTGGCAGTGAACTGCTTCGACGGCATCGCCCGGCACCGTCTCGAGGACGTCCGCGAGGCCCTCGCCGTTCCCGCGCACGTCCCGCTGATGTACACCGACGCCCGGTCGAAGGCCGCCACCAAGCAGGCCCTCATCACCGTGGTGAAGGTCGCCATGGAGCGGCTGCGCGGCTGACCTGCCGTGCCCGACGGACCGTGAGGTACGCGGGTCACGTCCCCGGCGCGGGGCTGGCTAGGCTGCGCAGCGGGACAGGCCTGAGGGACGGACCGCGATGCTCATCTACGCCGACGGAGGCGCGCTCGCGCGCGCCTTCGTCGACTCCCCCGAGAGCGACGCGTGGCGCGAGCTGGTGCGCACGGCCGGCGACCGGCTGGTCACGTCGCCGCTCGGGCTGACCGAGCTGCGCCGGGTGGCGGACCCGTTGGGACCGCGGGCGCGCGAGGCCGCGCGGGAGCTCGCCGGACGGACGACCGTCCTGCGGTTCAGCGACCAGGCGGTCAAGTCGGCCGCGATGGCGTCGTCGGCGGCGCCGCCGTTCACCGCGATGCACATCGGCATCGCGGCCTCCGACCCCGACGTGGACACCGTGGCGACCTACGACCTGCTGCTCGCCCGGATGGCCGTGATCTACGGCCTGGCGGTGCTGAGCCCGGGTCGTCCTGACCGCTGGTGGGAAGGCTGATCTCTCGATCGGCAGGAAGCTCCGTCAGGAGCTCGATGTGGAGGTCCGCAGAACCTCAGTGGGCACGCCGCGACTCGGCGATGTGAACGGCCCGCCCGATGCCGACGGCCACGATGGGCGAGGCAGCGAGCCAGGTCACGAGACCGACCCAGAACCACGTCATGTCGCTCTCCCGAGTGATCGGGACGCCGCCGACACTGGCGACGTTGCCGGCGACATCATGTCACCACTGATCCTGTGCCCCTGCGGTGAACGCGCGGACGACACCCGATTGATCGACAGGCGGACATCGGGTGGCGGGCAGGTGAACCCCGACGGCATCCGGTTCCGCTCCTCCGCTGGCAGAATGGCGGGCGCTCCGCCGCAGCGCGGTGGGGCGAGGAGGGCTGGCTGAGCGGCCGAAGGCGACGGTCTTGAAAACCGTTGAGCAGTGATCCTGCTCCGGGGGTTCGAATCCCCCGCCCTCCGCACCGGTGGGTGGGCTCGCCCAGGTCCTGGGACGCGTCCTGGTGGAGCAGCCCGCCGAAGCCCGAGGATGGTGCCATGTCCGGTGACACCGCGCCCCAGCATGAGACCGACCTCGAGCCGGTCGAGCTGATCCGTCAGTCCGGCACCGTGCTGCGCATGGGCAAGGCGATGCTCAGCACCGGTCACGGCAGCTACCGCGTGAAGGCCGCCATGGCCCAGGTCGCCCAGGCGCTCGGCGTGGACCGGCACGAGGCGCACGTGACCCTGACCGAGATCACCGCGACGTCGCACCGCGGTCCGATCTTCCGCACCGAGGTCGCCGAGGTGCGCAGCATCGGGGTCAACGCCGACCGCTTGCAGGCGCTGTCCGACCTGGCCAACAGCATGCGCCCCGGCATGACCCTCGACGCGGTCAACCGCGAGCTGGACCGGATCGAGTCGATGACGCCGCTGTACCGGCCGATCATCAACGCGCTCTCGGCCGGCGTGGCGTGCGGGGCGTTCGCGTTCCTCAACAACGGCGGCTGGGTCGAGGTGATCGGCGCGACGCTCGGCGCGAGCGTCGGCCAGTACTCGCGGCGCTGGCAGCTGCACCGCAAGGTCAACCAGTTCGGCGCGACAGTGGTCGCCGCCGCGCTGGCGTGCCTGACCTACCTCGGCTTCCTGATGCTGCTGGACCTGGTGGTCGGGGGCGCGGCGGAGCGGCACGAGGCGCTGTTCGTCTCCTCGGTGCTGTTCCTGGTGCCCGGGTTCCCGCTGGTCACCGGTGCCCTGGACCTGGCGAGAGCGGACTTCTCGGCCGGCGTCGCGCGGGTGACGTACGCGATGACGATCATGATCTCCGCGGCACTGAGCGTCTGGGCGCTGACCCTCGCCACCGGGCTGTCCGCGGACCCGGTGCCGAGGCCGGAGCTCGACTGGTGGGCGATGTTCGGCCTGCGTCTGCTGGCGAGCTTCTTCGGGGTGTTCGGCTTCGCGCTGATGTTCAACTCGCCGATGCGGATGGCCGTGTGGGCGGCGTCGATCGGCATGGTCGCGAACGTGGTCCGGCTGACCGTCGCCGACCAGGGCGTCGCGATCCAGGCCGCCACGATGGCCGCGACGGTGCTCGTCTCGCTCCTGGTCGCGATGGTCGGGCCGCGGACCGGCATCCCGCGGACGGCGTTGTCCGTCCCGGCCGTGGTGATCATGGTCCCGGGGGTCGCCGCCTACCGTGCCGTGTCGGCGTTCAACGACGGCTCGATCGAGGTCGCGCTGACCAACGGGGTGCAGGCGTTGTTCGTCACGATCGCGATCGCGATGGGCCTGGCCGCGGGCCGGATCCTCACCGATCGGAGCTGGGGTTTCGAGCGCTGAGGCCGCCGATCCGGCGTCGGAGCCGGACCGGGGTGGCACGGTCGCGGAGGCCGCGACCGGACGCTTTGCTCCGTGCTCGTGGCGACCGGTACCCTGACGGGCAGCCCGGAGCGATCCGGCGCCTTGGAGACGTCGCATAGTCAGGTCTAGTGCGCGGCCCTGCTAAGGCCGTGAGGGGGGCAACCTCCTCCGTGGGTTCAAATCCCACCGTCTCCGCCGGGGGTCCTGACGAAAGTCAGGGCCCGCGTGTGACAGAACCCCCTCGTGGGTGACCGGACTCGGTCTCCAGAGGGGGTTCTTGCGTGTCGGGGGTCAGCTGCGCCCCACGCTGAGGTCGGGCGTGGGGCGCGCCGCGGTCCGGTGACCGAGACGGTCACGGTTGAGTCGTCGGCCTCCGTGCCCCGAGGAGGAGGCGAACGACCACTATCACTGCGGCGACGACCGCGAAGTTGGCCCAGGGCAGAGGGTGTCCCGCGGCTAGGAGCGAGAGCTGGAACGCGAGCAGGATCACGACAACGAGGCCCGCGTCACGCCACGCCTTGCGGTTCGGAGGCTTCACGTCACACGACCTTTGGTGGTAGCTGACCTGGTGGTCGCGTGAAGCATGCCGACCTTGATCAGCTCGGTCAAGGCAAGCAGTGACACGTGTCATCGGTGACCGCCACAACGGGTCCCCTGGGGGTGGTCGATCACTCCGGCAGGGCGCCTGCCACAAGCCCGCCGCCGCCCATGGCCAACGCCTGAAGCTCGCCAACGAACGGAGCCCACCCTGAAGCGCCCTCCGCGGCTGTCCTGGCCGCCCTCAGCGTGGGCTCGGCCAGGGCAAGGCCGCCGCAACAGCGGCGACGGCGAGCAACGGGAAGGACGCCATCGTCACCGTCCGGACCACGGGCTCGCCTGGTTGCGGCGGCACGCTGATGAGCACGGTCTACATCGCGGTCACCGGTCGCGGCTACCTGCATCAGCACGGATGCGGCGCCCTCGCCCCGGCGGACGAGGCGTCGCGGACGCTCAGGCGATCATCGCGGCATGTTCCGACGCGGACACGTTCGTGGTGCCGCCACGCTGACCAGTAGCCCCTGGCCCTTGCGGTTGCGGCCGTCGGGGCATTGCTGCAGGTCAGGTCAGGTGTGTGGTCACGGTGGCCCCACATGCGTGGTTGGGCCTCGAGCCGCCGGTACAGTCGTGCCGCCGGCCAGCGGGATCGGAGTTTGGTCACCACCCCGCCGGGAGTGCTCCACGAGCACTCATCGTTGGCGTTGCCCCTCGTCGGGCCTCTGGTCGAGGTCCGCGGGGGGTTCTTGTGGGCATCGTCGCTCGCGCGACGCCGACGTGCAGGGGGAACGATGAGCGGAGCCACGTCATCGGCGGGCGGGCGTGCGTCGTCGGGCGACGGTCCGGTCACGACCGCAGAGCGGGTACCCGAGGGGCCGGTCCGAGCAGCGCGACCGCGACGTCGCGCCCACCCGTTCCTGCTCGGTGCCGCTGCGGTGCTGGTGGCGTTCGTGGTGTGGTGGTTCGCCACCCCGCATCCGGCGATGTTCCTGAGCGGCACGGGTGACATCGGTCTGTGCGCGACCCGCATCACGGCGGACGACCGCGACTTCGTGACCGGCAACGTGACGTTCACCGCCCCGCGGGACGTGCAGGTGCTGTCCGTGCGCCTGGTCGACCCGGTGAACGTCACCCTCGCGGACGCGAGGATCGCACCGACGGTGCCGCAGCCCGATGGCGGCGGCGTCATCCCCGGGTTGAGCCGGGGGTGGCCGCTGACCGTGTCCGACCGGGCGGACCTGACGCTGGACTGGTCCTCCGAGCGGGACCTCGACGGAGCGCACCTGACCGCGGGCGTCACCGAGGCTCCGATCCTGCACGTCCAGGTCGTCGACCCGAGCCAGGACGCGTCGTTCCGCGCCTGGGAGGTCGAGTACCGGATGGCCGGCACCCGGTGGGTCTCGAGGTTCACGCACGCGTTCGCGATCTCGGGCACGGTCGGCGTGAACGCCTGCGACCAGGGGTGAGTTCGGACCGGTGACGCGGCGGGCCAGGATCGGGGCGCTCGGCGGCGCGGAGAGCCTGCTGCCCCTTCCCGGGTCGCTCCCGGTTGGGCCATGCTCGACCCCGACCACGTGTGCGAGGGGGAGGCGGTCATGGGCGACCTCGATCCGGTTCTGACGAAGCTCGACCAGCTCGCCGCGACGCTGCAGGCGTTCGCGGACGTCGAGAAGGCTCGAGCGGACGCGGACAAGCAACGGGCCGACGCGGAGAGCGCGCGGGCGACCGCGGAGAGCTCCCGGGCCGACGCCGAGAAGGCCCGGGCCGACGCCGACAGCGTCCGCGCGGCGACGGAGAGCGCCCGCGCCCAGGCACAGACCGATCTGGACACCGCGCTGGCCGACCTCGAGGCCAAGCGGATCGCCAACGACAAGGCCCGGGTCGAGGCCGACGCCGCACGGGTCGACACCCTGGTCGGGCAGCTCGGCAAGGCTGTGCCGGACCTCGCGTCCCTGGAGCCGAGCACCGTGACGTTCGCGCAGGGCAGCGCACTGCGCCAGGCCGAGTCGACCGCCCTCGCGCTCGAGGGGGTCGCTGCCGACATCGCGGCGACGGTGACGGCCGCGCTGGGTGGCACGTCAACCGCCGACAGCCAACCTGCCGGTGCGTCGCCCGCCGACCCGTCGCTCGCCGACACGCCTCCGGGCGAGGAACCCCCGGCCGACCCGCCCCCGCCGGTCCTCCTGACGTCCGTGACGGCGCTGCGCGACGCCGTCCAGCAGCACGCGCGACTCAGCACCGAGGCGGGTCTCCTCGTCGCGAGGGCACAGACCGCGTGGACGGACGCACAGGCCGCCCTGGCCGCCGCGAGCGCCGTGGTCGAGACCGTCGCGCCGGAGGCCCGGATGGCGCTGATCCCGGATGCGGTCCTCACCGCTGCCGGCGTCGCCGGGAGCGCGTTGACCCAGGTCGCGTCGCTGTTCCAGGTCGACGCCGCGGTGACGACCGACAGCCGGGACGTGCGTGCCCTGACGGTGCATGCCGCGGTGGCAGGCGAGCTCCTCACGCGCGGCGCAGTGGTCACGCACGACGCGATCGCGCTGCCCGCCGGCGACTCCGCCCTCCTGGGTGTGCTCGAGACACTGGCCTCGGCGAGCCTGGACCTCGCCGAGGTGGACGCCGCGGCCGCGGCCGCACTGCAGGCGCTCGGGACACCGGACAAGGACGACGCGGCAGCCGTCCGGCGCGTGGCAGCGCTGCGCGAGGCGAAGGCCGCGGTCACCGCGGTGTCCGGCCGGATCGCGACCTTCGTCGCGGAGGCGACCGGTGGCCCGCTCGCAGCCGCGCTGACCGCCGAGGCGCTCGTCGGCGCGAAGTCCGCCGTGCTCGTGATCGACGGCGCGAGTGCCGAGACGGGACAGATCGTGGTGACCCGCCGGATCTTCGCGCCGCGCGTGCAGACCGCGACGACCGTGTCCGCCGACTACTTCCTGTTGCACGAGGGTTGCCTGAAGGCGGCGGGCCGTGCGCGCCGGAGCGCGACCTTCCAGGGGAAGATCACCCGGAACGGGGGCGCCTGGAAGCCGTTGCCGACGCTCGTCTGATCAGGTCCGCGCCCGGCGGTGACGCGTGACCCCGACCGCGTCCACGGCGCCACCGCCCGGACCACCGCTTTCGCGTCGAGAGGTACGGGCCTAGCGTCGCGCCATGAAGCCCGTCGACGACGCCCCCGCCCTGCTTCGCCACGCCGCGTACCTCGGTGGTTCCTGGATCGCCGGGCTGCCGGATCGCCGGGTGGTCGCCACCCAGCATGCCGACGACGTCGCCGCGGCGCTCGGGGCGGAGCTCCCGGCCGGGCCGACGCCCGCCGCGGAGGTGATCGACCTGCTCGCCGCCGCTGCCGAACCGGGCCTCAACGCGACCGGGAGCGGGCGGTTCTTCGGGTTCGTGCTCGGCAGTGCCTTCCCGGTGGGCGTCGCGGCCGACGTGCTCACCGCATCCTGGGACCAGAACTGCGGCATCCGAGCGCTCGCGCCGGCCGCGCTCGGCGCGGAGGACCTGGTGCGCGAGTGGACGCTGGACCTGCTGGGTCTGCCGTCCGGGTCGGCGTTCGGTCTGGTGCCCGGCGGCATGTCCGGCAACTTCACCTGCCTGGCCGCGGCGCGGCACGCGGCGCTCGAACGGGCCGGCTGGGACGTGGAGCGACGGGGCCTCCTCGGTGCGCCGCCGGTGCACGTGCTCGTCTCGGCCGAGCGGCACGAGACGATCGACCGGGCGCTGCGCTTCCTCGGCCTCGGCGAGCCGACGCCGGTGGACGTCGACCCCCAGGGGCGGATCAGGCCCGAGGCGTTGCGGGCCGCGCTGGACGCGGTGCCGGAGGGCGAGGCGCTGATCGTCTGCCTGTACGGCGGGCACATCCACTCCGGCGACCACGACCGCTACGCCGACCTGATCCCGATGGTCCACGAGCGCGGCGGCTGGGTGCACGTCGACGGCGCGATCGGGCTGTGGGCCGCGGCCAGCGAGCGTCTGCGGCCGCTGACCGCGGGCATGGCGCAGGCTGACTCGTGGTCGACCGACGCGCACAAGACCCTGAACGTGCCGTTCGACTGCGGCATGGCGATCGTGGCCGACCCGCACGCGTCGGCCGGGGCGATGGCGATGGACGCGGCGTACCTGGTCCCGGACGGCTCGGGCCGCGCGGAACCGCCCGCGGTGGTCCCGGAGTGGTCGCGCCGAGGTCGGGCCTTCCCGACCTGGGCGGTGCTGCGTCACCTCGGCCGGTCCGGGGTGGACGACCTGGTGACCGGGCTGCACGAGAACGCCGTGGCGTTCGCGGAGCAGGTCTCGGCACTTCCCGGCGTCACGGTGCTGCACGACGTGGTCGCCACGCAGCTGACGTTCGCGGTCGGCAGCGACGAGCGGGCCGACGCGGTGGTGCGGCACGTGCTGGCCGACGGCCGCACCTGGATCTCCGGGTCGAGCTGGCACGGCCGGCGGGTCGTACGCGTGTCGGTGAGCAGCTGGGCCACGGATGCGGCCGACGTGGCGCTCGCGGTCGAGGTGCTGCGTGAGGCGCTGGAGGCCACGGCGTAGGTCACCGAGGCGGTGCGCCACGGGGACGCACCGCCTCGGTGGGGCCGGCCGTGGTGAGCGCCGGCAGTGGTGACTGCTAGAGGTGCATCGAGACCAGCTGGCCGCCTGCGCCGAGCGCGTTGATCGTCGCGTACAGCGTGGAGCCGTGGATCTCGACGTCGGCCGCCAGCGGCGCCGGCATCACGAGCACCGGGGTGGTCGAGCCGACCGGCACCTTGTAGACGCCCTCGCCGAACAACGACGCGATGTACAGCGCGCCGTCGCCGTCGAAGGCGATCCCGGTGGGAGTGAGGATCCCGCCCAGGACCATGCTCTCCGCACCGGTCGAGGTGTCGACGCGGTAGACCGCGCCGCGTGCGCCGAGCGCCGGGCTCTCCGGGCCGCCGGGCAGCGTGGACACGTAGACCGCGCCGTCAGGGCCGATCACCACGTCGGTCGGTACCGGTTCGAACGCGTAGGTCAGGCCTGCGCAGTCGGCCACACCGAGCGCCGCGGCGCCCTCGTCCGTGATCAGGGCGGGCTGCGGCGGGAGCACGGCGAGCGTGCTGGCCGCACCGTTGCGGAGGTCGACCTTCACGATCGTGTTGGCACCGGCGTCCGCGATGTACGCCGTGTGCCCCTTCACGGCGATGGCGTACGGGTGAGAGTCGAGCGCCCCGGTGTAGGACGCGGGTGCCCCGACGCCGGCGAGCGCGGCGACACAGGCCGGGTTGGCGGCGGCGTCGTCGGCCGAGAGGCCGTAGGAGTTCACCGCGTCCGGGTTGGTCGACGTCTCCAGCTCGGCGAGCTGGTCGGTGACGGTGCGCACGTGTCCCTTGCGGTCGATCGCCAGGAGCGCGCCGGCGAGGGCCGTGGGGTCGCCCTGCCCGGCGCCCTGGCTGATCAGGACGTAGCGGGTGGTCCCCCGGTGGTCGACGCCGGCGACGTCCCACTCGGGGTTCGCGTAGATCACGTCGGTGCCCTTGCGGTCGACCGACGTGAGCAGCCCGGCGAACTCCTGGCTGACCGTGGCGGTGCGGCCGGGGCCGATGTCGAGGTGGAGCGGGCCGATGAGGTTGTCGGCGAGCACCGTCGGGTCGTCCGTCTTCGGTGCACCGACCGCGGCGCCGGCGGGGAGGAGAAGGAGCAGGGCGGTGGTTGCTGCGATGGCGATCTTCATCGATCACCCTCCGTTGGGTGGGGGAGTCGAGCGGGGGACACCTGCGAATCGGACATTACGCCCGCCGATCACCGTGCAAAAGACCTTGGCCTCCGATCCGGCGGTGGACGCGCCGGGCGTGGGCCGCCGCGGCACGCCACGATGGCTCCATGAACGCGATGCCTGAACCTGGCCCCGGCGAGGTCCTGGTGGTCGAGACGCCCGCCGGCCACTTCACCCAGGAGGTGCGGGTCGGCGCGCACACCTGGACCGCGGACGAGCCCCTGGACGCCGGCGGCGACGACGCCGGCCCCGCGCCCTACGACCTGCTCGGCGCCGCGCTCGGCGCGTGCATCTCGATGACCCTGCGGATGTACGCGGACCGCAAGGGCTGGCCGGTCGAGGCGATCGGCGTGCTGGTCGGCCGCGAGAAGGTCTCGGTCGAGGTCGACGGGGCTCCGACGATGCGCGACCGGTTCACCTGCACGCTGCGCCTGGCCGGGGACCTCTCCGACGAGCAGCGGGCCCGGCTGGCCGAGATCGCCGACCGCTGCCCGGTGCACCGCACCCTCGAGCGCGGCGCGCTCTTCGAGACGCGCCTCGCGGACTGACCCTCGATCGGGAGACGATTGGGCTGCCGGGCACCTGGGGCTGTATCCTCGTGCGCGGCCTTGTGGCCATGCGCCCGTAGCTCAACGGATAGAGCATCTGACTACGGATCAGAAGGTTGGGGGTTCGAGTCCCTCCGGGCGCGCAGGAACGAAAGGCCCCGTCATCAGCGGAAACGCTGCGGCGGGGCCTTCGTCGTCAGAGGCTCTCTGTAGCCATCCCGTCAGCCATCGCGACGCCGCCGCACCCGGATGCGGCGCAGCCTGTGCACCACCAGGGGAGACGCGGCGACGGCCTCCGGGTCGTCGAGGAGGCGGTTCAGCCGCTGGTAGTAGGCGGTCGGGGAGAGGCCTAGCTGCTCGTGGATCGCGGCCTCCTTGGTGCCGGCGTGCCGCCAGTGCTGGCCCTCGATCGTCAGGATGGCCCGGTCGGTGTCGGTCACAGCGCCTCCTCGCGCAGGGCGATCACGTTCTCGATGTAGTCCCGCTCCTCGCGGGTCAGGTTCATCAGGCGAGTGCGCACCATCGCCGGGTCGACCCACAGGTCCTGGGCGAGCTCGGCCTCGCAGCATGCCCAGACGATCGCCTCGGCTAGCGCCACGAGCGGGATGAGCTTGCGCGCCGCGGCCGCCTCAACCTCAGCCTCCACGGCGGCCGGCTGACAGCCGGCATGGCCGCGCTCGAGGTGCTCAAGCTCGTGCGTCAGGGTCGATCGACGCTGGGCCTGCTGCTGGCGACGGTCGAGCCAGATGTGCTCACCGTCAGTGGTGCCGAGGATCCCGTCGGGCAGGTCGGCGAGGTGCACCTCCACCTCGGGGCGATCCGCGAGAGCGCGCCATGGGTGGAAGTCGATCACGGTCCGTGAGGCTAGAGGCGGCCGCCGACGTTGATCACCCGTTCGGGTGACGGACCTGCGCTACTGCTCGTCCGGAGTGATGTTGCCGCGCCGCGCGGCCAGTCCCCAGGCCGCCTTCGGGAGAGCCACTCCGTGGCCCGTGGGCTTGCGTTGCGGTCCGTCAGCACCCTCACCGGCGGGCGCCGCGATGGCCGCCGCGGTCTGGCGAAGCTCACCGAGGGTGACGCTGTCGGCGAGTTGACCGAGGAGCTCCACCTCGGCTGCTCTCCGCGCATCGATCTCCGTCTCGGCCGGGGCGCTCCCGGCCGCGGTGGTGGGGGTGGAGTCTCCGTCGTCGGTCTCACGCTCGCTCTCGGCGTCGTCGCCCTGCGACAGGGCGTAGCGGCGCATCCGGTAGGTGAGCTCGGCTAGGAGCTCTTCGTCGGTCAGGTCGCGCGCCGAGGCGACCGGAGTGGTCGAAGCCGGCGGCGCGCTCATGTCGGGGATGTTGTTCTCGACGAACTGCAGCATCAGGTCCTCGAACTGGTCCTCGAACCACGGCTCTGACGGTGCGCGGAGGAGCAGCTCGACGCCCCCACGGCTCCAGCCCAGCGCGTTCTCGAGCGCGTGCTGCGTCCTGAGGGGGAACGGGCCCTCTGCGCGCTCGATCTTGCCGACAGTGCTGGCTCCCGGTCCGCCGCGCGACTTGAGGTCGCCCTGGTTGAGCCCGAGGCGCCGGCGCCGCTTGGCGGCGAAGTCTGCGAGGAGCTCCCAGCCACGCTGATCATCCATGGCCCCACGCTCTCGCACGCCAGCGTGACAAGTCCAGTTACCTGGCGACAACTTGGCGCCAGGCGAAACGCGAGATCAGCGAATTACACGCCGGGGATTCGGCAGGCCAGGCCTTGTTTGCCTTCCTGGCTGGCCGTTCTTGTCACGACTTGTCGGTAACTCAGCGCCAGAAGGGTTGCATCTGTCAGAACTTGTCGCTAAGTTGGCGACATGCCAGCGATGGAACCCCTCGGACCGATGGTCCGGATCTCCGACCTCCGCAAGGCGCACGGCTGGACGCAGGAGCAGCTCGCCGGGCGCATCGTCGAGCAGGGCGTCCCGATCACCGGCGCGGGGATCTCGAACGTCGAGGCGGGGAACAAGCAGGCGTCCGACCGCCTGCTGACCGCCTGGGCGAGGGCGCTCGGCGTCGAGCCGCTCGACGTCTGGCACGGGCCTCTGCGCAAGCCGGTCGTCCCGGGGATGCCCGCGACGAGGAGCGCCTGATGGGCGCGGGAACCCTGCCGGCTTGGCCGGAGTGGATGACCCTCCCGGAGGCCGCCGCCTACCAGCGCGCCGCGGGTATCTCGACCCTGCGCCGCGCGATCCACGCCACCGACGCGGCGGAGTTCCCGCCGCCTCTGCGCGCCAAGCGTGGGGCGAAGGGCGTGCTGATCATCCGCCGGGTCGACCTGGACGCATGGGTCGAGTCCCTGCCTGACGCCTGACAGAACGAAACGCCGCCCCCGGCGTGCAGGCCATTGGGGGCGGCGTCCGAACGAACGAGAGGAGTCTCCCATGGGGAGGACCCGCACAACCAGCACCCGGACCATCACCGCGCGTCCCACCGGCCGTGACGCCGGTGGCCGTCCGCTCCCGGTGCGCACCTTCGTCATCGACCGCGCCCCGGAGGACTGGGGCGACGGGCGCTCGCGCATTTTCGCCGAGAACCGCACCGTGCGCTCGCCCCATGGCGGCTTCGAGTTCACGCCCAGGGTCGTCCTGACCGCCTCGATCGAGGACGCGTCCGTCGTCGTCGACACCGACACGGGCGAGCGGCTCACCCCGCCGATGGCGCGCGCGGCAGCCGAAACCATCGCCAACGCTCCGTCGATGGTCGGGCGCCGAGTTCACGTCGAGGCGGTGGCCTCATGACCGCCCTCGCCGTCCGCTCGGCCGCGTCGCTGTCCGACGCCAACCTCCGGGCCTCCGCGATGGGCCGCGTGTCCGCCGCCGCCGAGAAGTACGGCCACGACTCCCCGCAGGTCGCGCAGGCCCTGGCCCGCTGGGCACGCATCGACGCCGCCCGCGTCGAGCCCGACGACCTGACCGCGCTCGTCGAGGCGCTCGGCGTGTCCGGGCACCTGCTCTCGAACGCGCGGGCCGAGCGCGAGCACCGGGACGGGGTGACGCCATGACCGCCCTCGCGCACCCGGGGATCGCCGAGTGGGCCGCGATGTCCGCCACCGAGCAGGACCTCGTGCGCGCGCAGACCCTCGCCCGCAAGCTCCGGCTCGGCGGCGTGACCGTCACCGGCGTGCAGATCCTCATGCACCGGATCGCGCTGTACGTCGACGACGTCGCCGAGGCGGTCCTCGTCCTGGGCTGGTCGCAGTCGCTGCGGATCTTCGGTGACGTCCGCGAGCCGCTCGCCGTCGTGCAGTCCGACCCCGGGCCGGAGCACACGTCCGACCGGATCATCGGCCCGGCGCCCAGCCCGGTCACGCCCGGCGAGGACATGGAGGGCCTGCGGTCCCAGGCCGCTGAGCTCGCCCGAGAGATTGCCCGCGACGAGGCGGCGAGCGAGCGATGACCACCCGCCGGCTCGTGCTCCTCGCGACCGCGGCGTCCGCCGCGATCGTCCTCATCGTCGCCGCCCTCACGATCGGAGGGGTTCTGTGAAGGCTCGGATGAAGCTCGCCGCCAAGCGCCTGGTCTGCATGATCATCGGCCACAAGGCACTGGACCCGGAGTACGAGTACCCGAAGTGCACGCGGTGTGAGCGGTGGGTCGCGTGACGTCGTCGCTGCGCGCCGAGCGCGACCGCGTCGAGGGCGCCCGCACCACCAAGGGCATCGCCCGCGGCGTCGGGCTCGGGCTCGCGTGGGTCTGGCTGCCACTGCTCGTCGCGCTGGTCTGGCTGTGGCTCACCGGCCAACTCGACGCGTGGCTTGCGGGGTGGTTCGGATGACCGCCTCGGTGCAGGACGACATCTTCGACGTTCTCGACGCAGTCGCCGACGACGAGTCGTTGCCGATCAAGGGCGACTCCCGCGACGCCGTGCGTGTGGCCATCAACCTCGCCAGGCGCAAGCACGGCGGCCGCGTCTCGTCCGGCGACCTCCGCGAGTTCTACCCGCCCTGGATCGTCGACAAGCAGATCGGCCCGACGCTGCGCCGCCTGAAGCTGCGCGGCTGGCTCATCGAGATCAGCCACAACGCCCGCTACGGGTCGCGCCGCAACGGCGACAAGCTCGCGCCGGTCTACCGGGTCGACCGCCCCATCCCGGCCGGCGCCGTCAACCCCGGCCGCACCCGCCGGCCCAAGGCGGTCAAGCCGTGAGCCGCACCGACCACGCCAGGCCGCGCCGCGCATGGGGCGCCATCGCCCCGCAGCACGCCGACCGCGCACCCCAGCACCAGCCCCGCCCGCGCCAGCGGCGCACCGCCACCCGGCTCGCCGCGGTCCTGCGGGCACTGCGAGAGGACCACCGATGACCACCACCGCCGTTCGCCCCGGCACCTGGGCGTGCCCGGACGCGACCCTCGTCCTGCCCGCCGACGCACCGCGCGAGAAGTGGCTCGCCGCCCGCCGCGCCGGCATCGGCGGCTCAGACGCCTCGACCGTCGCCGGCGTCAACCGCTGGGGCTCGCGTTACGAGCTCTGGCTCGACAAGACCGGCCGCCTGCCCGAGCAGCCCGAGACCCCCGCCATGCGCATGGGCAACCTGCTCGAGCCGCTCATCGCCCAGCTGTTCACCGAGGAGACCAGCATCGCGACCCAGCGCAAGGGCCTGATGCGCTCGCGCGCCCGCACCTGGCAGCAGGTCTCCGTCGACCGCCTCACCGACGACCACGGCCTGCTGGAGTGCAAGGCCACCAACTGGCGCCTCGCCGAGGAGTGGGACGACGGCCAGGTCGCCGACCACGCCGAGATCCAGGTGCAGCACGCCCTGGCCGTCACCGGCCGCTCCCACGCGTGGGTCGCGGTCCTCATCGACGGGCGTGACTTCCGGTTCGAGCGCGTGGAGCGCGACGAGCGGCTCATCGAGGTCCTCACCGACATGGAGGACCGGTTCTGGCGCGACCACGTCCTGGCCGACCTGGCCCCAGCGATGGAGGCCAACGCGCTCGACGTCGTCAAGGACCTCTACGCCACGGTCGTCCTCGACGCCCGGCAGGCCGAGGCCCCCGACGTGGTGCGCGACGCTCTCGCTCGGCGCGAGTCCGCGATGAAGGCGATCAAGACCGCCGAGGTCATGAAGGCGATCGCGGAGGCCGAGCTGATCGAGGCCGTCGGCGACGCCGAGGCCCTGCTCGACGGGGAGCGGACCCTGCTCACCCGCAAGGCCAACGGGACGTTCGCCGCGGCGCGGTTCGCCGCCGCGCACCCCGACGTGGCCGCCCAGTACATGACCAAGGCCGCGCTCGACCTCGACCGGCTCAAGGACGAGCGGCCCGACCTGTACGCGCAGTACCGCGCCCGCGTGCTGCGCCCGACCAAGGAGAAGTGACATGGGACGTGACGTCGCACAGCGTGTGCAGCACAACGCGGAGGTCCAGCAGGGCGAGGCCCCGCAGACCCTCGCCCAGATGATCGAGCAGATGCGTCCGCAGATCGCGCGGGCCCTGCCCAAGCACATGGACCCCGACCGGCTCGCCCGGATCGCGCTCACCGTGCTGCGCCAGACCCCGCAGCTCGCGCGCTGCAACCCGCAGTCGTTCCTCGGGGCCCTGATGACCTCCGCGCAGCTCGGCCTGGAGCCCGGCCCGCTCGGCGAGGCCTACCTGGTGCCCTACGGCAACAACGTGACCTTCATCCCCGGGTACCGGGGCCTGGTCAAGCTCGCCTGGCAGTCCGGGCAGCTCAAGTCGATCGCCGCGCACACCGTGCACGAGCACGACGAGTTCGACTACGCCTACGGCCTGGACCCGGTCCTGCACCACAAGCCCGCGCTCAACGGCCGCGGCGAGGTCATCGCCGTCTACGCCGTTGCGGTCCTCAAGGACGGCGGGTCCGCGTTCATCGTCATGTCCCGCGAGGACGTCGACGCGATCCGCAAGCGCTCCCGCGCGTCCGGCAACGGCCCGTGGGTGACCGACTGGGACGCGATGGCCCGCAAGACCGCCGTGCGCCAGCTCGTGCGGTGGCTGCCGCTGTCCTCCGAGCTGCACAACCTCGCCACCGCGGCCGCGCTCGACGAGTCGGTCCGCACCGGCGAGGACACCACCCGCGACCTCGACGAGGTCTCCCCGGGGTTCATCGACGTGACCCCCGTCGAGCAGCACGAGGCCGACCCGGTCGACGTGACCGACTCCGAGGTGCTCGACGACGAGCCGCCCGCCGACGAGCTCCCGGTCGAGGAGCCCCCGGGCGGCGAGGAGTCCTGGCCCGAGGTGAAGGCGCCCGGCGGGCGTGGTCGGCGATGAGCCGGGGCACCATGCTCGGCACGCAGACCTGGTCGACGACGATCACCGTGCTGACCTGCCCCACGTGCGGCATGCCGTTCGGCATCAGCGTCGACTTCGAACGCCGGCGCCGGGCTGACCACCAGGACTTCTACTGCCCGGCCGGGCACGAGCAGGGGTTCTACGGCAAGTCCAAGCAGGAGCAGGAGATCGACCGGCTCCGCGACGAGCGCGCCCAGGCGGACCGCCGGCGCCGGCTCGCCGAGGACTCCGAGCGGTTCTACCGCGACCAGGCGACGGCCGCACGTCGCTCGGCTGCGGCCCACAAGGGCCACGCAACCCGGATCCGCAACATGATCGCGAACGGCGTGTGCCCGGTCCCCGGCTGCCACCGGTCGTTCACCAACGTCCGACGCCACATGGCGACGAAGCACCCGGACTACCACACCCACGAGGCGACCTCGTGAGCACCTTCACCCTGCGCCCCGTCCCCGGCGACGCCGAGCACCGCGACCTGGTCTGCACCTGCGGGATCCGCGTCGACCGGTTCCTCGCGACCGACCGGCGCGCCATCGAGCAGGCCAAGCGCACCCACCTGTGCCGCGGGCAGCGACCTCACCCGGACGGCAGGGGGCGAGCGGCGTGACCCTCCGCGCGATCACCGTGAAGCAGCCCTGGGCCTGGGCGATCATCCATGGCGGCAAGGACGTCGAGAACCGCACCCGGAACATCGCCGGGACCTACCGCGGGCTCGTCGCGATCCACGCGGGGCTCACCGACGACGAGAGCGACCTGTCGTCCGCGCTCACCCGCGCCGCATGGGTCCAGTGGTGGACCGAGGCGCGAGAGGCCGGCGTCGACGTCGGACCGCAGCTCGGCCACGTCCTCGCCGTCGCCGAGCTCGTCGACGTGCACGAGGCGCCGCCGCCTGAGGTCCAGTGGTGCGGGTGCTCCCGGTGGGCCGAGCGGTTCTTCGTCCACCACCTCGTGCTTGCCAACGTGCGTCCGCTGCCCACGCCCGTCCCGGCTCGCGGGTTCCTGAGCCTGTGGACCTTGCCCGACGACGTCGAGGCCGCCGTGCGAGAGCAGGTGGCGCTGTGAGCGCTCCAGCCTCAGCTGTCGGACTTGACCTTCGCCTTGGAGACCAAGGTGATCTCGAACGCCTCCGGGCCCGCATTCGGATCATCGTCGTTCCACACGAGGTCGATCTCCTCGTCATCGCCGACCCCGGCGTCGAGCCCAGCCTCCAAGAAGGTCCTCAGCTCGCCCCACGTCGCACCTTCGAATTCCAGCCTGAAGGTCTTGCTCAGCGCTCCACCCATGCTCGCATCGTCGCAGACGCGACCCGCTCGCGGGAGCCACTCTCGTGAGCCCCCGCGCCCCCTACGCGACCGGCGACCCGGTCCAGGTCCTGCACTCCTGCGCCGGGCGCGGCACCGAGCTCGCGACCTTCACCGTCGAGCGCGTCAAGCCGCTCGCCACCAACGGCCGCTGGCGGGTCACCACGACCCGCTGCGACGGCACCCAGCTCGACATCGAGGTCGGCCCCGATGGACGAGACCGCAACGACTACGCACGCCCCGGGAGGCACTCATGACCGACAGCCCAGACCCGCACGTGCGGCCCTTCGCCGACTGGCTGCGCGAGCAGTCCTCGGGCCGCACCCACGACGAGCTCACCGACGGGCTGGCCGAGCTCGTCCGGGCCGTCAAGGACACCGGCAAGAAGGGTGTCCTCACGCTCACGATCAGCATCGCCCCGTTCGACAAGGCGACCACCAACACCCTGACCGTGACCGACGTCGTCAAGGTCGCCCTGCCCCAGCACGACCGCCGCAAGTCGATCTTCTACGGCGACGACGCCGGGAACCTCACCCGCGAGAACCCCCTGCAGCCCACCTTCGAGGGCCTGCGCGAGGTGCCCGCCTCACCCACCCGCACCGACCGCAAGGAGCAGCGCGCATGAGCGCCGAGGACACCATGACCACCGACACCCAGGACGCCATCAACGCCGGCGTGAAGATCGCCGAGCCCAAGCCGCTCGAGGAGCACAACCGGTTCTACGCCCTGACCCCGGCCGACGGGTCCGCCCCGGTGATCGTCGACCTCCTGGACAAGGCGCAGCACCTGGCCGAGACCCCGCTGCGCAAGACCGGCCTGGTCATCCTGCACACCGCCACGAGCCTGGTGGCCTACATCAACCGCCACCACACCGAGGGCACCGAGGTCTGGGCCGACGTCGAGCGCTCCGCGATCCGCGCCGTCATCAACGGCAACGCCACCAACACCCCGGGGCACGGCGACCACATCGCCACGCTCATGCTCCGCAAGACCCCGTCGTGGCTCGCCTGGGAGAAGGCGTCGGGGCAGATGGGGTCCCAGGTGCGCCTGGCCGAGCTCATCGAGGACCGAGCCATCGACATCGTCAAGCCCGCCTCCGCCGACCTGCTCGAGGTCGCCCAGACGTTCAAGGCCGCACGGTCGGTCGACTTCGAGTCCTCCCAGCGCCTGTCCACCGGGGAAGTCGCGATCGTCTACCGCGAGCAGGTCGACGCGAAGGCCGGGCGCAAGGGCGAGCTCACCATCCCGGAGACCTTCGAGCTCGCGCTCGTGCCCTACGAAGGCTCCCCGACCTACAAGGTCACCGCCCGGCTGCGCTACCGGATCGCCGAGGGCCAGCTCTCCATCGGGTTCGTGCTCGACCGACCCGAGGACGTGCTGCGCGCCGCGTTCGACGACATCGCCGTCGAGGTCGAGAGCGGCATCGACGAGGGCACCCCGGTCCTGACCGGCTGGCCCGGCGCCTGACCCACCGCCGGCGCCCTGGCGTGGCCCGACCGCGCCAGGGCATCTGGCACCACCTCGACCAGCGAAGGGAGCAGGGTCATGGCGACCCCCGAGCCCAACACGACCCCGATCGCCCGGCCTCGGGTCCCGATCCGCAAGCTCGACGACGACCGACACCGCGCCGAGTGCCAGCACTGCCCCTGGACCATCGAGGGCGCGACCACGGTTCGCGCCGAGATCGAGGGCACCGTCGCCTACCACCCTCACCAGCACCAGGCCGGACGCATCGAGGCGACCCGATGAGCGCCCGCCAGTCCTGGGACGTCGTGCGCACCTGCCCCGAGTGCGGCTGGACGTCCAAGCGCACCACCGCCGGCCTCGCCAACCACGCCCTGGCCATGCACTCCTGCAACAAGCACCGCGCCTCCGAAGCCGCCCGGGCCCGCGGGCTGGCCCGCTCCGCCGCGGTCGATCGCACCCCCAAGCCCTGCCACCACAAGCGCACCCAGCACCAGCACGGAACCCACGCCTGCTACGTCCTCGACCGCTGCCGGTGCATCCCCTGCGCGACGGCCAACTCCGACTACGAGACCCAGCGGACTCGCAACATCGCCTACGGCCGCACCGCCATGGTCGACGCCGAGCCCGTCCGGGAGCGCCTGCGGGCCCTGCTCGAGGCCGGGATGGGCCTCAAGCGCATCACCGCCGTCCACGGCATCTCGTCGGGCACCCTGACGAAGATCCTCTACGGCATCACCCGGGCCGATGGCACCCATCGCCCGCCCGCGTCCAAGGTCCAGCGACGCACCGCAGAGCGCGTCCTCGCGATCCCGATGCCGAGCATCGACCAGCTCGCCGGCGGCCAGATCGTCGACTCCACCGGGACCGCCCGCCGCGTCCAGGCGCTCGTCGCGCTCGGCTGGTCCGTGCAGCAGCTCGCCGAGCGCGCCGGGGTTAACCGGCAGGCCATCGACTCCGCGCTCGCTGGCACGCCCGTGCTCGCCCGGAACGCACGCGGGATCCGCGACCTGTACGACACGCTCGGCAACTCCCGGCCGAACCCGACGACCATGCCCGCAAAGATCGCGGTCTCGCGCGCCCTGAACCGCGCCCGCACCGAACAGTGGGCACCGCCAGCGGCCTGGGACGACGAGCAGCTCGACGACCCGAACACCCCGCCACCGGCCGGCTATGGCCGCCCCGGCGAGTGCAACGTCGCCGGCTGCGCCGAACCCCACGGACGCGGCATGAAGGCCTGCTGGACCCACTACGAGGCCAACCGCCACTGCACGACGCCCACCGAGCGCCGGCACCCGGTCGACCTCGACGAGTGGGCGCACCTGGTCCGCGGCGGAGTGAACCCGGCGACCGCCGCCGTGCGGTGCGGCGTGGGTGCCAAGAAGCCCGTCGGCACGATCGAGACCCTCGCACTGCGCGCCGAGCGCGAGGACATCCTCAGCCTCATCCGCGAGACGAGGGCCGCCGCATGACCGCCCCCGCGCACCCAGCCCGGGCCCCGCACCTGACCCTCGTCCGCGACCCGCTCGAAGCCCTCGACTTCGCCCCGGCGGTCCCGTGCGAGCACCGCAAGCACGACGCCCGCCACCCCGGCGACCAGCCCGCAGCCTGGTCCGTGCTGTGGCTGTGCCCCGGGTGCGAACGCGTCGCCACGCTCCACCTGTGCGAGCCCGGCCGCCGGCTCATGGCCGACGCCGACACCGTCGGGTGCGTCCTGCCGTCCTGCGGGTACGTCGCCCGGTGGGCCGACTTCGTCCTGGCCATCACACCCCTGCAGGGAGGCGACCACCTGTGAGCACGCTCCTGGCCATCGACCCCGGCAACACCGCCTCCGGGTGGGTCCTGATCGACGTCGCCACCCGCCGGCCCCTCGACCACGGCAAGACTCCGAACGACGAGCTGCTCACCGCGCTCGAGCTCACCTCGCTCGGCGCCGCGGACTTCGCCGTGATCGAGATGGTCGCGAGCTACGGCATGCCGGTCGGCGCCGACGTCTTCGAGACCTGCGTGTGGATCGGGCGCTTCGCCCAGGCCCGCACCGCCCGGACCGGCGACGAGCCCGCCCTCATCAAGCGCCACCCGGTCAAGGTCCACCACTGCCACTCCGCCAGGGCCAACGACGCGAACGTGCGCCAGGCCCTGGTCGACCGGTTCGCGCCGAGCGCACCGAACCACGGGAAGGGCACCAAGGCCGCCCCTGGGTGGTTCTACGGGTTCGCCGCCGACGCCTGGCAGGCCTACGCCCTGGCGGTCTACGCCGCCGACGAGCCACACGAGGGGACGGCCTGATGGCCCGCACGCACGGCAGGATCCTGTGCCGGATCTGGGACAACCCGGAGTTCCTCGCGCTCGACCACGAAGCGCAGCGGCTCTACATGTTCCTGCTCTCGCAGCGCGACCTCACGTTCGCCGGCCTGATCCCGATGCGCTCACGCCGCTGGGCCGCGAAGGTCCGCGACACCTGCGCCGAGGACATCGAGGCCACCCTCTGCGACCTCGCCCGGGCGCACTTCGTCCTGGTCGACGACGACACGGAGGAGGTGCTGGTCCGCACCTACGTGCGCAACGACGAGGTCTACCGCCTGCCCAAGGTGATGATTCGCATGCGCGAGGACGCCCGGCAGATCGAGTCCCAGCGGCTGCGCACAGCCCTGCGTGACGAACTGCAGCGGCTGCCCCTTGACGAGCTGTCCGACGAGCCCGGCCGCAACGACGGACCGAGCACGCGAGCCCAGGTCACCGCCGTGGTCGACGCACTCCTGAGCGACCTGGCAGACCCTTCCCGAAAGGGTTCCGGAAAGGGTATCGGGAAGGGTTCCCGAGACCTTCCCCGAAGGGTTCCCGATACCCCCCGCGTGCGCGCGGGCGTGTTCCCCCTACCCCCTACCCCCAGCCCCCAACCCCTAGATGGGTCACCTCAAGCGTCAAACGTCACTGACGTAACGCGCGAGCCGACCGACGCCTTGACCCCTGGAGGTCACTCCTGATGGCCACACCCGAGCAGATCCAGGTCATCGCGGCGTCGATTAACGCCCACCACCCCGACTGGCCCGTCAACTCCCTGGTCACGTTCCTCGGCCGCAACCACGGCCACCGGTCCTACCGGGTCCTGTCCATCGCAGCCATCGTCGTCGCCACCGACCCGACTACGACCACACCCGCGCTGCTGAACAACCCGGGGGCGTGGTGGGCCGCAGCTGCAACTGCAATCCCGAGCGAGGCAGCCACGAGCGTGCCGTCCGCGGCGACCGAGCGCTGCCCCGTCGATGGCCACGAGCACGAGATCGCCGGCCACTGCCGGGCGTGCGAGTCCGAGCGCAAGGGCGCGGCCGGCTGGCTCGAGCCCGAACCCGTCCCGGCTCCGACGGCCGAGTCCTACGCCCGGGGAGCCGCGCTGGTGCGTGAGGCGCTGGCCAAGGCGCGCGCCGACTGGACCCCCACCATCGCGGCCGAGAGCAGCGACCCCCACCAGCCCGATGCCGCGATGAGGGCCGCCCATGACGTCGAGGAGGACCTGTGACCGCCAGCGAGCGCCTATCCGACGCGCTTCCTCGACGCCCTCTTCGAGCCCAGCCACTCCAGACCGCGAGCAACGAGATGGAGGGCGCCGAGGCCGAGCGTCGCCACGAAGAGCAGCGCGGCGATCGTTCCGGCAAGGAAGCCGAAGATGCGGAGCGCGTCGCGAACGTGACCCCACCACACGTCGCTGCTGACGTCGACTTCCGAGATGACGAGCATCACCCACGCTGCTGCCGCCCACGCGATGGTGCGGTTCACGGCCCGCTCGGCGAAGCGCTCGCTCTTGCGATCCGCGAGGAGTTCGAGTGTGGCGCTCTCGATCGCCTCGGCCAGCTGAGTGCGCGCGGGGCCTTCTGGCATTGCCCTCCACAGGTCCGCGTCAGCGCGGATGCGCGCTTGAGCCCGCCCCTCGCGGCTGAGGGCCGGGATCCGCGGAAGGAGGACGAGCGATGCTGCAAGGAGCGTCACGAGTGCCGTAGGGATGTCCACGAGTCCCCATCGACACGGTGTCGGGCGCTCCTGAGCGACGGTTCCCTGCTCCTAGGCGAAGACCCCGTTGGCCCACGCCACGATGGCCGTCACGACGAGCGTGCCGAGCATAGTGAGGACGGCAACCTTGAGGTCGCGTCGCTGGTCCCATCGTTGAGAGCGGCGTGCCGTTCTCGTGACGGCGTCGATCCTCACGCCACCGGTGCTGGGCGTGATCCCGTGATCGCGGCCCCACTTCGCGTACCGGGACACCAGGTCGTGGCCCGCCAGAACCGACACGATGGCCGTCACGACGACCATCGGGATCTCCGGCCAAGACGTGATCGCGACCCACACAGGCAGCGCGATGAGGGCCGCGATGAGCACGACTCGGACGGCGTTGTAGATCCGGAGCCACTGGACGCGTCGGCGCCCGTTTTCGGTGATGAGCAGCATCACCCGACGCTTGAGCTCGGCGTCCAAAACGGCGGTACAGCTCAGCCAAGCGCCGGTCCTCCAGAGCGTGACGTTGACCTCTCCCACCGCCCCGGGGCCCACAGGGGACGCCTGGATTCGGATCGCAGCGAGGTCGGCATCCGACGCCTCGAGGAGGTTGGTCACCGGGATGGCATAGTCCCCGTCTCGAGGCAGACCCGTCGGCCGCATCACGGAGGCCTGCCCATGCCGTTCCGTAACGACGTCGACGATCTGCTGCACGTCTGTCACGTCGAGTACGAAGCGGTTGAACGCGACCGTGTTGTCGCTTTCGAAGAGCACCTTCGGTCCGAAGAGCCAGTCCCAGGCCATCCGGCAACGCTAGCGGCTCTCCTTCTCGTCCCGCCGGTGAAAGCCGCGGCGTCCCCTGCGCGGGAGACCGCATGACCTGGCCCTGCGCAGCGCGCCCCTCCACCGGCTTCGTCCACCGCGACGGCCCATGCCGGTGCTTCACCGGCGGCCCGCCACCCGAGTTCCCCACCACCACCGACCCCGAAGAGCAGGAGGCCACCCATGACCGCCCATGACCCCTGCCCGAAGTGCCACCAGCCCCACCTCACCCCCCACGGGCATCCCTCCTGCACCGGGCACTCCAAGCGCCGCCACGGCGGACCCTGCACCAACCCCCGCGTCACTGGCCTCGACGTCTGCCGCTCCCACGGCGGCGCATCCCCCCAGTCCCGCGCCAAGGCAGCCCGCGCCCGCGAGACCCAGGCCGCCGAACGAGCCGTCGCCACCCTCGGCCTGGCCGTCGACATCTCCCCGACCGAGGCCCTGCTCGAGGAGGTCCGGTGGACCGCCGGCCACGTGCAGTGGCTGCGCGGCAAGGTCCAGGAGCTCGACGAAGCACGCCACCTGGCCGACCACGCCGAGGAGGACGACGACGCCGAGATCGAGTCCGCAATCGGCGACGGACGCCATGCGCTCGTCTGGGGCACGACCAAGGTCAAGTCCGGTGGCGACGACGCCGGCACCACCCAGGAGGCCAAGCCCTCGATCTGGTACGCCCTGTACGCCGCCGAACGCGCTCACCTCGTCACCGTCTGCGCGGCCGCCATCAAGGCCGGCGTCGAGGAGCGCCGCGTGCGCCTCGCCGAGCAGCAGGGCGACCTCGTCGCGACCGTCATCCGCCGGATCCTCGACGCCCTGAACCTCACACCAACCCAGCTCGAGCAGGTGCCCGTCGTGGTGCCCCGCGAGCTCCGCGCCATCACCGGAGGAGCAGCATGAGCACCGCTGACAGCGTCACCGTGACCATCACCGTTGACACGTCCCGGATCGCGGCCGCGTTCCGCGGGATGGAGCTCTACCGCTACGCAGTCCTCGAGTCGGTTCCGCGCAGTCGCCGTTGGCGCCGACACCGCGCTGACGTGTGGGAGACCCCTGCTCGCTCGAAGATGCACGCCGCCTACCGCGCGAAGACCCGGCGGAGGGGACGCCGATGACCCGCGACCCATGGCAGGGCGACCGCTGCCCTCACCCCGGCTGCGGACGCCCCTGGCCCGTCGAGTCCATGCGACTCGAGTGCCTGCACCGGCACGGAATCGTTGCCCACATCTGGGAGCACACCCTCGCCGAGACGGTCGAGACCTGCGTCGAGTGTGGAGAGAGCCGCCCGCTCCCCCTCCCGCCCGATCCGGTGCTCCAGGACGAGCCCACCCCCACCGGCCGGATCCACACCCCCAAGCCCGGCAGGCCGGTGACCGGACTGTGAGCGCCAGCCTCGTCACCCACGTCGGCTACTGCCGCGCGACCGGGAAACGGAAGTTCGCGACCAAGCGCGACGCCAGGATCATCCGCCGCCGCACCGCCGGGCACGGGCTCTCGGTCTACCACTGCACAGCCTGCGAGTACTGGCACATCGGGCACCACGGAGACCTGTCCCGCGACGAGCACCGCCAGAGGAGGAGCGCGTGACCGACGACCGCCACGAGCACGAGTGGACCCGCGCCAAGGGCGCCGACGGCATCCGCGCCTGGGCCTGCAACGACTGTGACGAGACCTGCGCGACCTGCACCACCTGCGGCGGCCCGTCGGGCACTACCCTCCTGCTCTGCCGCCCCTGCGAACGCCACGCCGCCCGGGTCCTGGACGACATCACCCACGCCCTCGGCTACTACCGCACCGACCCCCGCTCGCTCATCTCCTCGCCTGGCAACATGCGCCTCGCACCCGGGGGAACCCCACCCGGCGGCATCACTCGCCCCGCGGACGTCCGCGAGCAGCTGTGGGGCTGGGTCGCCCGCTGGACCGAGCACACCGGCCCGTCCAACGCCTCGGCGATCGACTACCTCAAGGCCCACCACATCTGGGCCGCGCACAACCCCGACGACTCCGGCTGGCCCGCCTACCTCAAGGACGCCAAGCGCCTGCGCACCGCCGCCCGGCGCATCGCCGGTCTCCTGCCCCAGTTCCACCCCGAGCCCTGCGTGCACTGCGGCGGCCCCGTCGTCCAGGACTGGTCCGACCCCGACTGGAAGCCACTCCCGCGGGGCCTCTCCGACACCGTCCGGTGCCTCGGATGCGGCATGACCTGGGCCGACCGGGCGCAGTGGCGGTTCTCCACCCGCCAGCACATCGTCGAGCTCCCCGGCGTGCGACCCGACTCACTCGTGACCCTCGCCCAGGCCCGGATGGTCTGGCCCGACGTCCCCGCCGGCACGCTGCGGCAGTGGGCCAAGCGCGCCCGGGACGAGTGGGCCGACGCGGTCGGCATGGTCCGCACCTGGTGGGCGGCGCGCTGCGACTTCGGCGGCCCCGAGTGGGTCGAGTGGGCCCGGGCCGGGTGGACCGAGGACATGCTCGACGACGCCCCCGATCTGCCCGCGGTCCTCATGCGCCAGCGCGGCACCCGCCGGGGCGAGCCGACCTACCGGGTCGGAGACGTGCACGCCCTCGTCGAGCGGTGGGCCGACGAGCGAAGGGCCGGCCGGGCGCCGTCGGTCGCGACACGCCGGGCCTGAGGCCTCGTTGACGTTGCGTCGTCGCTGGTGAGAGAGTTGTAACGCCTTCGGGGTCTTCAGTGCGCCCCGAATCCCCCGGATCAAGGCCTCGCACCGTCCCCCTGTGTGCGGGGCCTTCCCCGTCGCCTGCTACGGGTTCGAGTACCCCTTCATCGACTCGTCTGCATAGACCGCGGCCCACTGGCCCTGCGGGAATGCCGCGATCACCCGGGAGTTCTGGCCGATCACGATCAGTGCCCCATTGTCGGCCACCTGCAGATTCATCACGCCTTCGAAGGCGACCGTGTCAGCCGGCTGGCGAGATGTGCTGAAGTACGACAGCACGACGGTCACGTTCTTCATCGAGTTTCCTTCCGATCCGTCGGCGGTACGCGTTCGGGCACCGCTCACGGTCATCATGCAGGTCCCCACCCACATGGGGGCGCGCTCCGGCCGCCGCACACCGACGCGGGAGCCGTGCTCGACCCGGAGCCCCTCGGCCTGCGAATTGGCTAGCATCGACGGGTGGGCAATCCAGCGGCTGAACTCCACGAGATTCTGAGCGAATGGCGTGCGGCCACGGGCGGCACCGTTCAGGGACGGCGCGGCGTCGACGCGCGGGTGTGGTCGGAGGGCTTCTCCAAGCACATCCGCGCCATGGCTCTCATCGGCGAGATCGACTCGGCCCTCGCCGAGCTCGAATCGAGCGGCCGCCACACCGACCTCTTCCGGTCCACAATGCCGACGCTCGCCGCAAGCGTCCTCGCTTTGACCGCAGGTTCGTGGAACGGCAACAGTCAAGCGGCCGCCGAGGTGCCGTTCGAGATGCTGCAGGTGCTCGCGCAACTCGCGGATACGCTCGAGCACCGGGGGAACGCTCGACTGGACCCCGCCGCGATCGAGAGTCTGAACGGACTCCTCACGGAGATCCTCTCCGCCGCAGACGACGACGAGTCGCTCGACCCTCTCCTCGCGAATCACATCCGGACTGTCGTCCGGCACTTGCAGACGTGCGTGGACGAGTACGACCTCTACGGCGAGAGCACAACAATGAGCGCTTGGACCTCGGTCTGGGTAGCAATGCAGGCCGCGGCGCACCAGTCGACCTCTCATAGGCCGCGCTGGGAGGCTTTCAAGGATCGCTTCTTCTGGCCGACTGCTGCGGGTCTTCTCGCCAACACACCTTCGCTCGTCCTGCAGGTCCAGCAGATCACACAGACATCGGGCGGGTAACAAGAATGGGGGTCTGCCCCCGTGACCGTCGCCTGGGCCGAGCACGCCGCCCGCCAGTTCGAACCGGCCCGGCCGCCGCGTTGGGCCACGCCCGCGGACATGGCGGCCGATCTCGACCCGCGGTTCCGCCGCACACCGGCGATCGACCACATCGACGCCGCGATCACCGAGACCCTCAACACCCTCGACGGCCGGCTGATCGTGTCGATGCCACCGCAGGAGGGCAAGTCCACCCTCGCGACGAAGTGGACACCCGTCCACCGCCTCGTCGACCACCCGGACGACCGCATCGTCGTGGCGTCCTACGCCCTGAGCCCGGCACGGCGCATGGGCCGCCTCATCCGCGGCGAGATCAACGCGCACTCCGCCGAGCTGGGCCTGCGCATCGCCGACGACGTGGGCGCCCAGGCCGAGTTCGAGCTCGCCGGCCACGAGGGCGGCATCTACGCCGTCGGCATCGGCGGCGGCCTGACCTCCCGGCCCGCGGACGTCCTGATCATCGACGACCCCCTCAAGGACCGCGAGGAAGCAGACTCGGAGGTCTACCGCGAACGCGCCTGGGAGTGGTGGACCGACACCGCCAGCGCCCGCCTGGCGCCCGGCGCCCCGGTCATCTTGATCCTGACCCGCTGGCACCACGACGACCTCGCCGGCCGCCTGCTCGCCGCCGAGGACGGCGGCGCCTGGCGCGTGGTGAACATCCCCGCCCAGGCCGACCACCGGCCAGAAGCCGGCCAGACCGACCCGCTCGGCCGCGAGCCCGGCGAGTTCATGATCTCCGCTCGCACGTTCCTGGACCGCTCGACCGGGCAGCGCGTGCCGCGCACCCGCGCCCAGTGGGAGCGTCGCAAGACCCAGGCCGGCCCCCGCACCTGGGCGTCGCTGTACCAGGGGCGGCCCACCCCGGACACCGGGGACCTGTTCCCCGCCGAGTGGGCCCGGTACGACCACGAGCTGTGGGTCGAGCGGGCCGACGGGTCCAGGATCATCACTCACCGGGCCTTCGAGCTCGTGCAGAGTTGGGACCTCGCGTTCAAGGACCGCAAGTCCAGCGACTACGTCGTCGGCCAGGTGTGGCTGCGCATCGGCGCCGAGGCGTTCCTGGTGGACCAGGTGCGCGACCGACTGTCGTTCACCAAGACGCTCGCCGCGATCAAGGCCATGTCGGCTCGCTGGCCTCAGGCCACGGCCAAGTTCGTCGAGGACAAGGCCAACGGGCCCGCAGTGATCAACGCCCTGCACCGGACCATCGGGGGCCTCATCCCGATCGAGCCCGAGGGGTCCAAGTACGCCCGCGCCGCCGCGGTGAGCCCGCTGTGCCACTCCGGCAACGTGGTGCTCCCCGAGGCCGAGCTGCTGCCGAACGTCGAGGACCTCATCACCGAGGCCGCAGCGTTCCCCAACGGCGCCCACGACGACGCGGTCGACGCGCTGTCCCAGGCCATCAACCGGATCCTGCTCATGCCGCTGCTGGACGAGGACGACGCCTGGGTGACCGGCGATGACCTGATCGACGACGACGACCCGCACGCCATCGTCGGCGGCTACTGACCAACGGAAGGCGGTGGGCCGGGTGGGTGTGATGACGCGCGTCGGGGAGGCCGTCGGGCTGCGGCCGACCGCCATCGTCGAGCAGGCCGTCGCCCGTGCGAACGCCGCCGAGTCCCTGCTCGAGGTCCTCACCGAGTCCCTCGCCGACCTGGAGCTCCAGCTCGACGACACTGGCTGGGACCGGATCATCGCCGGCTCGCGCGAGCAGTTCTCCCGCGCCGGGCTGACCCGCTCCGCCGAGGCCTGCCGGGTCATGGCCGTCGCGCACCCGCTCGTGAAGCGCGGCGTGAACCTGCGGATCGCCTACGTGTGGGGCTCCGGGGTGCAGATCACCGCCCGCGCCGGCGCGGACGAGACCCAGGACGTCAACGCCGTGGTGCAGGCGTTCCTCGACGACGACGGCAACCAGGGCGCGTACACCGGCGACCAGGCGCACGAGCGCCTCGAACGGTCCGTCGCGACCGACGGGAACGTGTTCATCGCGCACTTCACCAACCCGCGCACCGGGTTCGTGCAGGCCCGGCGCATCCCGTTCGCCGAGATCGCCGACCCGATCACCAACCCCGACGACGCGTCAGAGGCCTGGTACTACCGCCGCGAGTGGTCCGCGACCGTCGTCCGCAACGACGGCACCACCGCGACGCAGATGCTGCAGGCCTACTACCCGGCGCTCGGGTACTGGCCGGCCACCCGCCCCAAGCAGCTCAACGGCGCCCCCGTGATGTGGGACGCCCCGGTCCTGCACGTGAAGGTCAACGACCTGGACGGGTGGGACTTCGGCATCGGCGACGTGTACGCCGCGCTGCCGTGGGCGCGCCTGTACCGGGACTTCCTCGCCGACTGGGCCACGCTGGTCAAGTCCCTGTCCCAGTACGCCTGGCGCGCCACCTCGAAGGGCTCCAAGGCCCAGGCGCTGCGCCAGAAGCTCACCCGCCGGCCCGCCGAGACCGCCCCGGACGGCAACCCGAACAACGTCGGCGCGACCGCGGTCATGGGCAACGACGTCACGCTCGAAGCCATCCCGAAGACCGGCGCGACCGTCGACTCGGACTCCGGGCGCCCGCTCGCCGCGATGATCGCCGCCGGCCTGGGCATCGCCGTCACCGTCCTGCTCGCCGACCCCGGCCAGACCGGCGCCCGGGCCGTCGCCGAGACCCTGGACCGGCCCACCGAGCTCGAGATGGGCATGCGCCGCAGCGTCTGGGAGGACGCCTACCGGCGGTCCCTGGCCTACGTCATCACCGCCGCGGTGCGCGCCCCGCAAGGCCCGCTGTCCGGGACGGTGCTGCGCGACACCGACACCGGGCGGATGGTCACCACCCTGACCGGGGACGTGGACCAGACCGTCGAGTTCGACTGGCCGTCGATGGACGACCTGCCCGTCGACCAGTTCGTCAAGGCCATCGTCGAGGCTGACGGCACCAGCAAGATCCCGCCCGAGGTCACCGCCCGGCTGCTCATGCAGGTCCTGGGGGTCAAGGACGTCGACGACATCCTCGAGTCGATGCTCGACGACCAGGGCAACTGGGTCGACCCGATGCTGTCCGCCGGGCAGGCCGCGATCGACGCGTTCCGCCGCGGCGAGGACCCCGCCCAGGTGCTGTGATGGCGACCGGACGGCTCGTGAAGGTGGCGATCGAGGTCCTGGCGGTCGAGCGCGAGGTGTGGTGCCCGCGGTGCGCGAAGTCCACCGGCGCCTACCTCGCGTTCGTCCAGCACCTGCCGAACGGCACGATGACCGCCGGCCGGATCCGCCGCTGCAACGAGTGCGGCGAACCCATCCCGGGAGCGTGATGACTGCGCCGCTGGGCGTCGAGGTCGGCATGACGCTCGACACCACCGCCAGGATCCGCGAGGCCGACTACGTCCGCTCCGCCACCAGCGGCCGCACCTACCTCGTGACCCGCGTGCACACCGTGAGCAAAGGCCCGAACGCCGGCCAGCGCCAGCGACTGCGAGCCGTCGTGGTCCCCGAGGATCACCCCGAGCCGGGCGACCAGGTGTTCGAGTTCACCTGGTACCGACGCGGCGGGACGTGACCTGTGGCCGTCGAGGAGGAGACCCTGCGGCTCGCGTCCGGGCTGCGGATCGTCATCGCCGAGCAGACCGACGCCTACGAGCGGCGCCTGGTCCGCCAGTGGGCACGAGCCTGGGACGCGCTGTACGCGACCTGGTCCGACGCGATGATGGACCTCGCCTCCGCCGGCATCGACGGGCACTGGCCCTCCCGGTGGGTCGTGTCCCGGTCACGCAAGGCCGAGCAGGCTCTCGCAGCGGCCCTGGACTCACTCACCGAGATCGTCAGCACGTCCGAGGTCGAGATGTTCGACGCGGTCGGCAAGATCGTGCAGCTCACCCCCGAGCACCAGGTCCGGATCATCGCCTCGCAGGTCCCCCAGATCCCCGAGGCGCAGGCCCTGCTGTCCATCTCGTTCGACCGGGTCGACCAGACCGCGCTGGACGCGATCGTGGAGCGCACCACCAAGCAGATCACCGCCGTCACCCGCCCGCTACCCGCCATGGTGCAGGCACAGATGCGCGAAGTCCTCGTCTCCGGTGTCGCCGTGGGCGACAACCCTCGCAAGGCGGCGCGGATCATGGTCCGCCGCGCCGAAGGTGCGTTCAACGGCGGGCTCACCCGGGCCCTGACGATCGCGCGGACCGAGATGCTCGACGCCTACCGCTCCTCGGCCGCGGCTACGGAATGGGCGCACGAGGAGCTCGTCGGCGGGTGGAAGTGGCTGGCAACCCTCGACTCACGCACCTGCCCGTCGTGCTGGGGCATGAACGGCACCGAGCACAACCTGCAGGAGACCGGGCCGGACGATCACCAGTGCGGCCGCTGCGCGCGCATCACGGTCGTCAGGCCGTGGTCCGAGCTCGGGTTCCCGGACATCGAGGAGCCGGCGTCGATCTTCCCGGACGCGCAGGCCGAGTTCGCTGCGCTGTCCCGCGACGAGCAGCTCGCGATCATGGGACCGACCCGCCTGCAGGCCCTCGACGACGGGCTGATCGGCTGGGGCGACCTGTCCACGCGGCGCAGCACCGCCGGGTGGCGTGACTCGTGGGCGCCGACCCCCGTGGGCCGACTGCTCGCGAGCCGCGGCTAGCACTCCTCCGGTTCGTCCGCGGGCGGGCAGTACAGGAGCTCCCCGCACAGCTCGCACCAGTACTGCGAGACCCCGCCCGGGCCCATGCCCAGCACCTTGAGCCGCCACATGTGCAGCGGCTCGGCGTCCGGGTCGGGTAGGTCGAGGTCCGGGTCGGCCGTGACCGGCTCCGCGCCGTCGTTGCGCGGGCAGGCCGGGTTGTGGCACGTGTCCACGTCCTCGACCCACCGCTCGGTCCGGCCGTCTTCGTACTGCCTCGCCACCCGTAGCGACACGACCTCGACCGGTCCGCCGCATTCCGGGCACGCCCGCGGCTGCTCGCTCACCGCCCCAGCATCCCACCGCCACGCCGAGGAGGCGCCATGTCCACAAGGATTCGCGAGGCCCGGCCGTTCGCCGAGGCCGCGACGCCTTCGGCGAAGCCCGGCAAGGGGCGGATCCTCGTCCGGCTCGTCGACGCCGGGCGCGGCTCCTCCGGGGTCTACCCCGCCGAGACCCTGCAGGCAGCGGCCGAGGCGCGGGTCTTCCCTGCCGGGACGCTCATGTTCATCGACCACCCCACCGAGTCCGACGAGTGGGAGCGGCCCGAGCGGTCCGTGCGCGACCTCGCGGCAGTGCTGATCGAGGACGCGCGGTTCGACGCCGGGACCCAGGCCCTCGTGGCCGAGGCCGACGTCTACTCCGCCTGGCGTCAGCCCATCGCCGACATGGCAGGCGACATCGGGGTCTCCATCCGCGCGCTCGCCGAGGCCGAGCAGGGCGAGTGGGAGGGCGCGCCGGCGCTCATCATCACCAAGCTCACCGAGGGCCTGTCGGTCGACTTCGTCACCTACGCCGGCCGCGGCGGCAAGGTCCTGGAGGTCCTCGAGTCCCGCGCCACCGCCCGGGCGGTCCGCCGCGGCGTCGCCGAGGCCACCGCGAACGACCGCCGCGAGCAGCTCTCCGACGCCGTGCGGTCCGCCTACGGCTCGCGCGACGCGAACACCTGGGCGTGGGTCCGCGACTTCGACGAGGCCCTGGTCTGGTTCGAGGTCGAGACCCCCGACGGCATGGCCACCTGGCAGCAGTCGTACACCCCCGCGGAGAACGACATGTCCGTCCAGCTGACCGGTGAGCGCATCGAGGTGCGGCCCACCACCACCTACGTCCCGGTCAACCCGGCCGGGCAGTCCACCACCACCCAGGAGTCCGAGGAGGACACCATGCCGCAGATCGAGGAGGCGCGCCTGCGCCAGCTCGAGGAGGACGCCGGCCGGGTGACCACGCTCACGACCGAGCGTGACACCGCGGTCACCCGCGCGGAGGTCGCCGAGAAGGCGCTCGCCGCCATCGAGAACCGGGGCAAGCTCCGCCCGGTCGTCACCAAGGTCATCGGCGAGTCCGAGGCCATCCCGGTCACGCTGCGCGACCAGCTCGTCGCGTCCGTCGTCGAGGGCTTCGACGGCACGACCACCGAGGCGCAGGCCACCGAGGCCGCGACCGCGGCCCTCAAGGCCAAGGAGACCGAGGTCGCCGCGATCGCCGAGATGCTCGGCGCCGGCAGCGTCCGCGGGCTCGGCGGATCCACCACCACCGGCGACGTCCCGTCCCAGGCCGACGTCGACGAGGCCGCCGCTCGCGCGTTCGGCCACACGATCAAGGAGGCGTGAGCCATGGCCACCAACGTCATCTACGAGTACGGCCGCCGCCTGGCGGTCCCCTGCACCTTCCCGGCGACCCCGGCCTCGGGCGACCCGGTCATCTTCGGTGACCTGCCCGGCGTCGCGATCGGCGCCGAGGACACCGACGGCAAGACCGTCGTGCAGTTCGAGGGCGTCGCCGACGTCTCGGTCAAGGCCATCGACGGCGGCGGCAACTCCGCCGTCGCGGCCGGCGACGTCATCTACTACGTCAACGGCGACACCCCCGCGCTGTCCAAGAAGTCCACCGGCGTGCGCTACGGCGTCGCCATGGAGGCCATCACCTCGGGCAGCACCGACACCATCAACGTCCGGATCGGCTGAGGAGGCCCCCCATGCTGGACAACATCGAGGTCCTCACCGGGGCGGCCGCGGTCGCCGAGGGTGAGCAGACCGGCAACGAGGGCGGCTTCCGCGCCCCGGCGCGCGGCCCGCAGTTCGCCAAGCGGCTCATCGAGGCCGCGGACATCTGGGGCGAGGCCCTGCACGCCGGCGGCCTGGCCGGCTTCAAGGCCCGCGCACGACTCGTCGAGGCGCTCGCGACCCCGGACTTCCCCTACCTGCTCGGCGGGGTCATCGATCGGGAGCTCCTGCGGGAGTACAACCAGGCGCCGTCCGTGTGGTCGAAGTTCGCCATGCGCACCACCCTGCGGGACTTCCGCGAGAAGAACCTGATCGACCTGCTCGGCGGTCGCGGGATCCTCGACCCGGTCAAGCCGGGCGAGGAGTACAAGGCCCGTGCGGCCACCGAGTCGAAGTACGCGATCTCGGTCGGCAAGCGCGGTGCCCGGTTCGCGCTGACCTGGGAGATGCTCGTCAACGACGACCTGGACGCGTTCCGCACGCTGCCCGGCCGCCTGTCCGACGCCTCCCACGTCACCGAGGACTACCTCGCCACCTCCCAGCTCGTGACCTCCACGGGCGCCAACACCGCGTTCTTCAAGGCCGCGAACGGCAACGCCCCCACGGCGCTGGCGCTCACGACCGACAACCTCGCGGCCGCGATCACCGCCGTCCAGAACCGCAAGGACTCCGACGGCAACCCGATCGACCTGTCCGCGGGCGTGGTCCTGCTCGTGCCGCCGTCGCTCGAGATGACGGCCATGCAGATCGTCAACGCGGTCGAGATCCGCGTCACCGACGGGTCCAACCAGCTCGTCACCGCGAACTACCTCAAGTCCAAGGTGACGATCGTGGTCGACCCGTGGCTGACGGTCATCGCGACGGACGGCAAGGCGGCCACCCGATGGTTCCTGCTCCCGCAGCCGACCGCCCCGCGGCCGGCGATCGCGGTCGGGTTCCTGCGCGGCCACGAGGTGCCGGACCTGCGCGTGAAGTCCGACGCGGGCATGCGCGTGGGCGGCGGGGTCATCGACCCCACCGAGGGGTCGTTCGACTTCGACGACCTGCAGTACCGCGTCCGCCACGTCATCGGCGCAGCCACGGTCGACCCGAAGGTCACCTACTGCTCCGACGGGTCCTGACCCGACCCCCTGAGGAGGGGCTGAGCCGCCTTCCCCGCGGCTCGGCCCCTCCCGGGCGCCAACACCACCGACGCACCCGAGGAGGCCGCCGTGATCGACTACGCCACCGCGACCGGCCAGGTCCGCCTCCTGATCGCCGACGTCGACGAGACCGCGCCACTGCTCGACGACGACGCGGTCAACGGGTACCTCGCCCTCAACGGCGTCACCGACCCGACCGACACCTCCGACAAGGCCGCGACCCGCCGGGCGGCCGCGGACGCCCTGGACGCCATCGCGTCCTCGGAGTCACTGATCTCCAAGAAGATCCGCACCCAGGCCGGCGTCTCCACCGACGGCCCGGCAGTGGCAGCGGACCTGCGCAAGCACGCGGCACAGCTCCGGGCCCAGGCTGAGGAGTACGACGACGGCGGGTTCTTCGAGACTGTCGAGTTCCAGCCCTACCCGACGGTGGGCTGACCCGTGCCGTTCCCCGCCACCCGCGTGATCCACACGAAGTGGGCGGCCCACCACCGCCCGACCGCGATCGCGACCCTCACCGGGACGTGCACGATCACCACCGAGGCCGGGTCGGACTGGACCCCCGAGGACGGAGCGGTCGCGGGCACCCCGACCACGCACTACACCGGCCTCTGCTCGGTGTCCCGGGCCCAGCGCACCGCCCGCCTGACCGACGCCGCCGGGCAGACCATCGCCCCGACCGAGTACGTCGTCGGCATCGACCCGGACGCCGCGGCCATCCCGAACGGTGCCCGCGTGCACGTCGACTCCTGCGACGACCCGCGGCTGACCGGCCTGAACCTCGTCGTGCGGACCACCGCCTACGACACGGTCCTGCTCGAGCGCGTCCTCGGCTGCGACCTCGACCTCGCGAACCAGGGGTGATCGGCCGTGGCCACACGCTTCCAGCGACGCCGGGCCGCATCAGACGCCGCCTGGTCGGCCGGCGGGGTCTTCGTCGACGCCTCGGAGGTGAACCAACTCGTCGCCGACTTCGAAGGCGCGACCGACCGCATGATCGACGAGCTCAAGCCCGTCGTCGCCGCCACCGGGCTCCGGGTCGTCGCTGACGGCAAGGCCGCGGCCGCGGTCGACACGGGGTTCCTGCGATCCAGCATCGGGATCGACGTCGACCCAGACGGGCTCGGGTTCGAGGCCGGGCCGACCGCCGCCTACGGCGGGTACGTCGAGAAGGGCACCTCCGTCATGGCGCCCCGCCCCTTCATGGGCCCGTCGTTCGAGCGCCACCTGCCCCGGTTCGAGCAGGCCGCCGAGCAGATCGTCGGCGACCTGTGAACCCCGCCGACCTGCACGCCGCGGTCGTCGCGAGGCTCACGACGGAGATCGCGACGATCAGTGTCCACGACGCCGACGTGCCCGGCTCGCCGCCGGCGGACGCGAAGGGCCGGGTCCTGCCCTACGCGGTCGTCTGGGGCAGCGCTGGGTGGGCACCCGAGGAGGCCCGTACGGTCGACGGAGACGCCCACGGCGCCCTGTCGTGGCCCTGCCCGGTCACTGTCGCCGCCGGCGACCCCACCTGGTGCCTGCGAGCCGCCGCCGCCGTCCGGGCCGCGCTCGATGGGTACCTCATCACCGGCGCCGGGATCCTGCGCGAGCAGCCCGGCACCCCATCCATGGACCGCGACCCGAACGTCACCCCGACGCGCTGGTTCGTGCCCTTCACCTTCCGCATCGGCCCATACCTCTGAGGAGGAACCCACCATGCCCGGACGCATCGTCTCCGCCTGGCGCACCGACACCACGCCGCCCCGGTCCGTCGAGATCCCCGAGCACTGGCTCGGGCACCCCACCCTCGGCAAGAACTACTCGGCCGAGCGCCCCACCGAGCCGGCTCCCACCGAGGAGCCGCCCACCGACTCCGCGACCGACCCGGTCGCCGAGACCCCCGCCACCCCGGCCCGCAGGGGCCCGAAGACCCCGGTCGCCGGGGACAAGGAGGACTGATCCCCGATGCTGACCCTCGCCGATGGACGCATGCGCGTCACCATCCTGACCGCCGAGCCAGCGGACCTCAGCGCGATCACCACGACTGAGCTCGGCGCGGGGCTCTACGCCTCGCCGCTGATCAACAAGCCGGACTACCGGATCAGCGCCCGCGGCTCGGACACCGTCCCCGACCAGCCGCTGGAGGCCTCGGGCAACGCCGTGACCTACGGCAACTCGAACTTCGACGGGATCATGACGGCCCTGCGCCACCTCCTCGCTGACGGCACGGTCGACGCCACCAACGACACGCTGTGGCCGCTCGTGCAGACCAAGGGCACCCGCCTGTGGGTCATCGAGCGCGAGGGGCCGCTCGCCACCCAGGCCGACGCCGCGGCCGACGAGTACGAGTGGTTCGAGGTCATCACCGACGAGCCGCAGAAGCCGCAGAACGTGTCCGGCTACATCAAGCGGACCGTGCCGCTCGGCGTCCAGGACCACGGCTCCGGGACGGTCGCGGCCTGACCTCGACCCCCGCCGGGCGCGCGTCTCACAGGTCCGCGCGCCCGGCGGGTCACCACCACCGACCTGTGGACCTGTGAGGAGAGACCTGTGACCGACACGACCCCCGACGAGACCCTGACCCCCGAGGTCTTCGACTTCGACGAGTGGCTCGCGACCTCGACCGTCGCCCGCCGCCAGGTGATGATCTACAACGACCCGGCGCTCCTGGAGGAGTCCGAGGCGCTGCAGGCCCAGCTGGCCGCCGCCGAGACGGCCGCGGCCGCCGACGCCGGCGACCAGGCGATGGACGCCATCGACCCGCGTCCGGGCATCCTCGCCCGCATGGAGGAGCTCTACGAGCGGTGGGAAGCCTCAAAGACCACCTGGACCGTGCGCGCCCTGGCAGAGGACGAGGTCGAGGACTCGTTCGAGCCCGACAAGGGTGGGATCGCTGTGCCTCGTCAGCCGGTTCCGCCACTGGAGAAGGCCGGACAGAAGGCCCGTGACGACTACACCAGGAAGTACGTGGAGTGGTCGAAGGCCAACACCCGGGCCCAGCGTGAGCGACGGCTCGTGTTGATCGCAGCCGCTGTGACGAAGATCGAAGCGCCGGGCCGGGTCCTCGAGCGCGAAGCGGGCGCCCCGCCGGTCGTCACCGTCGACCAGCTCCGCGCGTTGCGCGAACGCCCGCACGGCGAGCAGTGGGTCGCCAAGCTCTACCACGCCGTCGACGAGGCCACGCACGGCGACCGCGAGGTCCCCCGCCCTACGTTGCCCGGGCGCTCCACGAGCGACCTGGGCTGATCCTCGCCCTCCGGGCGGCCCGAGCCTGGGGCACGCGCCCCGAGCTCTACCTCACCGGTCGAGGCAAGCCGAACCGGTGGACGCGCGTGGACCGCGGCCTGGCCGAGGGGCTCACCTACTACGACGAGCACCTGACCGCGAACGGCATCCCCGACTGGCTCGCGCTCGACGCGACCCAGGAGTGGGAGCCGGACGAGACATTTGACGGCTACGCCGCCGTGGTCGAGCTCGCCGAGGCCGAGTACCGCAAGGACGGCAAGGAGCGCCCAGCCGGGCTGCGGATCTTCGCCGTGCCGAAGCCGGCGCCTCAGGCGCTGGTGCGCTCAGCCGTCGAAGACGATCAGGAGGTTGTCTGACGCCAGGTCTGCCTCGGCCACGGCATCGGACGTCCGCTCCCCGACCTTGAGTGTGTAGAACCCGCCACCCGCGGGCACGTCGACCGTGAACGACCGAACGCATCCGTCGCTGATCTCGACGGGGTCACTGAAGTACCCCACTCCGACTGTCGTGCCGGTCGCGTCGAGCACTTGGCCTTGCACCTGGTCGTCGTTGAAGTCCGTGTAGTCCCCCCACGCCATGCACAAGTCGCCATCCGCGATGGCGTGAGCCGGGCTGATCGCGATCACGGCGCTCGCAGTCACAGGCGCGGCTGTCGCGGTGTACGTGGTCTCCGAAGGCTCCGCCTGTGCGGTCGTCGACTCCGCCGGGGAGGCCTCATCCCCGCTCGATCCCGATGCGCAGCCGGCCAGGAGCAGGGCGAGCAGAGGCACCAGTGCCGCGCGGTTCATCCCGCCATTCAACCGCAGTCGCCCGACACGGGAGGTGACCCCCGATGGCTGAGCGCTCCGTCGTCGTCCGCCTGCGCGCGGAGGTCTCCGACTTCAAGCGTGCGATGGCCGAGGCCGCGCAGGCCGCCGACAAGATCCCCGAGTCGACGCGGCGGGCCGACACGGCGCTCGGCCAGATGGTTCAGTCGGCCCAGTACAACCGCGAGGCCTGGGACCGCACCGGCCGGACGATGGCCACCTTCGGCACACTCACCGTCGGCGGGCTCGCACTGGCCGGCAAGGCCGCGGTCGACTGGGAGTCCCAGTGGACCGGCGTGACCAAGACGGTCTCCGGGTCGAGCATCCAGCTCGAGGCGCTGCAGGAGCAGCTGCGCCAGATGGCCCGCGAGCTCCCGGCGACACACGAGGAGATCGCAGCGGTCGCCGAGGCCGCCGGGCAGCTCGGGATCAAGACCGAGAACATCGCGGCGTTCACGCGCACGATGATCGACCTGGGTGAGACGACGAACCTGACCGCCCAGGACGCAGCCACTGGACTGGCCCGGTTCGCGAACGTGATGGGTACCGCCCAGACCGACTTCGACCGGCTCGGGTCCGTCATCGTCGGCCTGGGCAACAACTACGCGACGACCGAGTCCGAGATCCTGGACATGGCCCAGCGGCTCGCCTCCGCGTCACGCGTGGTGGGGCTCAGCGAGGCCGACACCCTGGGCCTTGCGGCAGCCATGTCGTCGGTCGGCATCGAGGCCGAGGCCGGCGGCTCCGCGGTCTCCCGCGTGATGATCAAGATCAGCCAGGCGGTCGACGACGGCGGCGACAACCTCGACCAGTTCGCCCAGGTCGCCGGCATGTCCTCGGCGCAGTTCGCCGACCAGTGGGCCAACGACCCGGTCGCCGCGCTCCTGGCCGTCGTCCAGGGCCTGTCGAAGATGACCGAGACCGGCCAGGGCACCTTCGGGATGCTGCAGGAGCTCGGCCTCAACGACATCCGGGTCACCAACGCCCTGCTCAGCATGTCCAACGCGACCGAGCTCACCACGGCTGCGGTGGCGCAGGCCTCTGACGAGTGGGAGCGCAACAACGCGCTCGCGGCCGAGGCGGCCAAGCGGTACGACACCGCCCAGGCGAAGATCGAGATCGCGCGCAACTCCATCGTCGACGCCGCGATCAGCCTCGGCGAGACGTTCCTGCCGGCGGTGGCGTCTGCGGCGCAGGGGGTCGCGGACTTCGCCGGCTGGCTCGCCCAGCTCCCCGAGCCCGTGCAGCAGGTCGCCGGGCAGATGGGCGGGCTGGTCGGGACCGTCGCCCTGCTCGGCGGCGCCTTCCTGACGATCACTCCGCGGCTCCTCGAGCTCCGGACCGCGTACCGCCAGCTGCGCTCCGACAACGCCGCCCTGGCCTCAGGGCTGACGCGGGTCGCGAAAGTCGCCGGGCTCGCCGCCGTCGCGGCGACGGTCCTCCAGATCGCCGACGCGGCCCAGCAGGCGAAGGTCAACGCGGCCGAGCTGGCCAACTCGATGCAGGGGCTCGCCGACGGCGCGACGACGGTCTCCGACGTGTTCGACCGGCTCCCTGAGGGCACGTGGGGCAACGTCCTGGACCCGAACGACGTCGACGCGATGGCCCACGAGCTCGAGTACCTCACCCGGGTGCAGAACAACAGCGCCGAGGCCTCGCGGCTGTGGCTGAACGACCTGATCGGCACCGACTCGGGCGCCCGGACACTGTCGAACAGCATCCACGAGATCGGCCGGAACCTCGGCGACCTGACCGGCACCAACCTCACCGAGGCGCAGCGCCAGTTCAACGCCCTCAACCAGGCGTTCGGCGGCACCGAAGAGTCCGCCGGGAACCTCCTGCACATCATGCCCGGGTACCGCGACGCGCTGCTCGCCACCGCGACCGCCGCCGGCATGACCCTGGACGACACGTCGCTCCTCGCCCTCGCGACCGGGAACCTCACCCTCGCGCAGGACGCGGCCGCGTCCTCGACCTCGGACGTGGCCGATGCCACCGCGGCGGCCAACGACCAGCTCGACGCCGCGATCCAGCTCACCCAGGAGTGGCGCGACGCCGTCTCCCAGGCCGACGCCTCGTTCGTCGAC
Organism: Actinotalea endophytica; assembly: GCF_025717005.1. Classification (GTDB taxonomy): domain Bacteria; phylum Actinomycetota; class Actinomycetes; order Actinomycetales; family Cellulomonadaceae; genus Actinotalea. The sequence continues at coordinate 113,124 of NZ_JAOVZU010000010.1, read as the reverse complement.
CTGGCCGGCGCCTACCAGGGCGTCATCGACAAGAACACCGAGATCGCCCAGGCGGCCGCTGACGCGACCGACTCGATGAGCGACTCGTGGGAAGACTTCTACGACGGCCAGACGGTGTCGGCCGAGGACTACATCGCCCAGCTGCAGGCGCAGGTCGACGCGCAGGCCGCATGGGAGCAGAACCTGCTCGACATCTCCGGCCGGGTGCGCGACGGCATGACCGGCGACATGCGGACCGCCGCCGAGCAGATGATCGACGAACTGCTCAACCTCGGGCCTGACGGCGCCGCGCAGGTCCAGCTTCTGCACGACATGACCGACGAGCAGTTCGCCAAGGTCGTCGAGCTCTGGTCGCAGAAGGGCACTGACGCTGTCGCCGAGTTCACCTCGCAGGTCGAGAGCTACCGCAACCCGGTGATCCCGGTCGAGGCGGACACCACGCCGGCCGACCGCACGGTCCAGGCATGGATCCAGACCCGCCGCATCGCTTCCATCGAAATGCGGGCCACGCTGCCCGACCTGAACGGCTCGGCATCGGGATCGGGCCGCCCCGGCCTGGCGGAGGGCGGGGAGGTCCCCGGCCCGTACATCGGTCCGACCGCGGACAACGTGCTCATCCGGGCGAACCCGAAGGAGTGGGTGCACTCGGTGGCGGCCGTCGACTTCTGGGGTACCGGGTTCATGGACTCTGTCAACCGACGGGATCTCGCGTCCGTGGTCCGCTCGCTCCCGGGCCGAGCCTCGGGTGGGCAGGTCGGGTACGCACCGGCGCCCGGCTACATGACGGTCGTCGGAGGCTCCTTCTCATCGGGCTCTGCGCCATCCCTTGCCGGGCTCGAGATCGTCGGAACGCTCGACACCCCATGGGGGCCGGCGCAGATGCGCGGGATGGTCCGCGAGGAGATCGCGTCGGCGCAGCGTTCGCGCACGTCCGCGTCAGCGAGGGGGGTGGCCTGAGTGGCGCTCGCGATCACCGCGACCCTGGCGGGGGCGACAGATCCGCAGCTGGTGCAGCTCGCGGTGACCGGCCTCACGGCCGGGGTCACGTTCACGGTGGAGGGGTCTGCCGGGTCGTGGACGTGGACGGTGCCGGGTGGCGCCGGGCAGGAGGCGGCCGCAACCACGGCGCTGCTCGCTGACATCTTCACGCCGTTGAACGTCGAGCTCACCTACACGGTGACCCAGGCGGGCGACACCGCGTCGGACACGGTCACAGTGGACTTCGGCGGCCGGTACGTGCTGCAGCACGTGGACGGGTCGGTCGTGGTGCCGTTCGTGTGGCAGGACAACGCTGACCCGCGCTCCGAGCTCGTGCGGGCGACCGCGTTCGAGGTGCCGGGGCGCATCCGCCAGCCGGGCCGGTACGACGTGTCCGCCGGCGAGACGGGCGAGTTGCTGATCCGTGCCGCGGCCTCGGCCGGAGCCACGCTGAAGACGGCGTTGCGGTCCAAGGCGCCGATGTTCGTGCTGCGCACCGACGGTCAGGTCCGGGACCTGGACCCGGTGCAGGTGATCGTGCTCCGGTCGGTGTCCCACGCGCTGTGGGGCGGGGCGACTGACCGCATGGCCAGGATCTGGCGGCTGGCGTTCTTCGCCTCGGACGCGGACCTGTCGACGACCCTCGCGGCATCGACCTGGGACGACCTCGACTCGGTCTACGCATCCTTGACGTGGGACGACTTCGACTCTGAGTGGTCGACGCTCACCTGGGACGACTTCGACACCACCGACTGGGCGAACCGCTGATGCGCGAGGGCGCACCGTCGGACGTCCTGGCTGGGTGGGTCGGCTGGCGCCCGACCGCGTCGGTCTGGCGTGACGGGGCGCTGCTCGCTGGCTCGGTGCCGATCAACTGGGGCAGGTTCACCGCGGCCCGGTCGTTGCGGGTGCCCGAGCGGGTGGAGTTCACCGTCCCGGACCTGGTCGACGGGTTCTCGTGGGTTCCGCGCGATCCGGACCACCCGTTGGCGCGCTACGGGCAGGTCGTGGTCCTGGGCATCACGGTGACCACCCCGCAGGGCGCGGAGTACGAGACCCGGCTCGGCCAGTTCCTGATCCACGACTCCGACCACGACGACGTCGGCGGGCTGGTGCGGGTGTCCGGGCTGGGCATGCTGAACGTGGTCGAGACCGACGACTTCCAGGTCCCGGAGGTCCCGCGCGCCGGCGGCACGTTGGCCTCGGAGTTCCGGCGGCTGATGTCGCCAGGGATCCCGGTGTCGATCGCGGACGGCCTGGTGGACCGGGACTGCCCGCGGTCATTCCAGTGGCCCGATGACCGCCTGGGTGCGCTGTACGACATCGCCAAGGCTTGGCCGGCGCGGATCCTGACCGACCAGTGGGGGCAGGTCGGGCTCCTCGAGCCGCTGCCGGCGGTGCCGTCCCCGGTGCTGTCCTACACCGACGGCCAGGGCGGCACCGTGGTCTCCGCGCCGACGTCGGATACCCGTGAGGGGCAGCCGAACATCGTGGTCGCGACGTCCTCGGTCACCGACTCCACCGCTCTGGAACCCCTGTCGGCGACCGCCCGCGTGACCACCGGGCCGCTGGCTGCGACCGACGACGGCACCGGGTACCGCCGGGTGGTCAAGAAGTGGTCCTCCCCGTTGGCGACGACCCGCGCCCAGCTCGCGGCGTCGGCGGCAACGATCCTGGCCGACGAGTCTCGCGGGTCGGTGGTCCGCACCGTGACCGCGGCCCCGGACCCGCGCCCCGAGCTCGACGACGCGATCTCGGTCACCCGAGACGGCCACACGCAGTGGGGGTGGGTCGTGGCCGTGGAGATCCCGCTCGTCGTGGCCGACGCGGGCGACACGATGCGCCTGGACGTGGGGCTGTCCTGATGGGCGCGCTCGAGGACGCCCGGGAGGCCGCCGCCCAGCCGGTCGGTGCACGCCGTGGGCAGCTGACGAACGTGTCCGGGGTGGCGCGGCTGCTGTCGATCGACGCTGGCACCGCACGGGCGACGGTGTCGTTCCGCGGGTCGCAGGGCTTCGAGCTGCCCTACCTCGGCGCGGACACCGACTACACCGGGATCACCACCGTCCTGGTGCTGTGCAACCCGATGGCGGGCGGGCGGGCGGAGTTCGTGCTCGGCCCGATCGGGGTCGTCGACGAGGACACCGCAGGGCCGGCACCTGTCGTGCCGACGGGCACCGTGACCGAGAAGGCGACGATCCTGCCGACTTGGTCTGGGACATGGCGGGTCATCCGCTCGGCGTGGGACCGGTGGAACATCGACCGCTACGGCGGCCGCTCGGACCTGTACCAGGGTGATGACTACGGGTCGGGCACCCTGATCGGCCTTGCCACCTACGGCGACCAGATCAAGAACCTGGGTGCCACCGCGATCACCGCCGCCGTCGTCAGCGCCCGCCGCAACGGCTCGGGCGGGTCCACCGCCCAGCTCGTGCTGCAGGGCGCTCCGCACGCCTCCCAGCCCGCCGGCGCGCCGTCCCCGACCGGGACCACCGCCGCGGCCAGCGCGGCCGTCGCGATCGACCAGTGGTGCCAGGTCACCTTGCCCTCCGACGTGCGCGAGAACCTGCGCACCGGCGCGGCCAAGGCCCTGGCCGCTGTCGGCGGCACCTACTCCGGCTGGGGTGGCACGGCCACCGCCGGCTCGATGGTCATCTCTCTCACCCTGACCCGTCCCGCCTAGGAGGCGCACATGACTACCGACGCCCGCGGACACACCACCTGGGCCGGCTCCGAGCACCCCTCGCGTGCCTCGCTCCTGGCGTTCGGGCTGTCGATCAACGACCCGATCAACGTCGCGAACGCGACCGCCCGGGCCACCAAGCTCACCGAGCTCGCAACGGCCGGTGTCACCCCATCGACGTCCGCGCCGCTGTTCTTCTTCATGGCCGACACCGGCCAGCTCGTGCAGACCACCGACGGCACGACGTTCGCCATCCTGGTGGCTTCGACCGGCCCCACCGCCTGGGTGCCCGCCTTGACCGCCTCTGGAGGCGGGGTGTCCCTCGGGTCCGGGTCGACCGCGACCGGCGTCTACTCCAAGACCGGGGAGTGGGTCGACGCGTACTTCTCGATCCAGTTCGGCACCTCCGGGGTCACGGTCGGCACCGGCACCTACCGCATCTCGGTTCCAGTCACGATCCACGCCGACCTGGCCTCCGTCACCGACGGCACGATCCCCCTCGGGCAGGTCCGTCTACGGGACGCCTCGACCGGCACGGAGCGGATCTACGAGGCGATCACCCGCTCCGACGACGCGAACACCTTCGAGCTGCGGGCCATCGACGCGAACGACAACTCCGCCGTCACCAACGCCGCCCCGTGGACGTGGGGGATCTCGGACCGGCTGCGCGGCGTCCTGCACTACCGGGCGGCATGACCATGACCCACCGCACCCCGTTCGCGCTCGCGGCCGGGGCGATCGCCGTCGCCCTGAGCATCCTGCCCGCCACCACATACCCGCCCGAGCCCGAGCCTCTCGTGGTCGAGCTCGCCGGCGACTCCCTGACCGACCGGTACGCGAGCCTGACGGACTTCGACCCGATCGGCTGGTGGTACCCGGGCGCGACGTCCGCAGGGGTTCTGAACTACATCCAGCCGGGCGGCGACGTGCTGGTGCTCATGGTCGGCACGAACGACATCCGCGAGGGCATCAGCCGCACGACGACCGTGGCGAACGTGCACGCGATCGTGGACAAGGTCGGCGCCGCACACGTCGTGCTCCTGGCCGTGGCTCCGTGCGACGTCACCGACGACAACGGCATCGATCGCCAGCGCGAGGCGTCGGTCCTGAACCGTTCGCTCGCCACACACGCGCAGGACGCGGGCTGGCTGTTCGTCGACCCGTGGGCGCGGATCCGGACGCTCGACGGCGGCTACGCGTCGGGCATGACCACCGACGGCGTGCACCCGACGACGGCAGGAGCGCAGATCGTGGCGGACGTGGTCGAGGGAGCCGTGCTCATCGCGACCGAGGGGGCCGGGTCATGAGATGGGTTCCTCCCGCGGCCGGCCGGTTCACCGACGACTTCGGTCCGCGCATCGCACCACTGCCCGGCGCCTCGACCTACCACCGCGGCGTCGACATCGCCCCACCGATCCCCGGTCAGACCGGTCGACCCGTCGTCGCCGTCTCCTCGGGTGTCGTCGCGGCGAACCTGTTCTCCCCGGTGCGCGGGTGGTGGGTCGTCGTCAAGCACGACGACGGCTCCTCGACCCGCTACCAGCACCTCGCGGCCCACGCGGCCGTGTCCACGGGGCAGCGCGTGGTGACCGGGCAGCGCCTCGGCGAGATGGGCGCCACCGGCGTCGCCCGCGGGGTGCACCTGCACTTCGAGACCTACAACCCCGGCGTCTCGTGGGTGTCCTCGACCAGCGCCACCGACCCTGAGCCGTTCATGGCCGTCCGCGGTGTGAACCTGCGCACCGACATCGCCCTGGTCGGCAACGCCCTGTGGACCGCGGACGGGCTGCCGACCCCCGAACCCGTCACCACCCTGCCCACCCCGCTGACCCCGGAGGACGACATGCCCTACATGAGCCCCGACGACGTCAAGGCCGTGTTCTCGGCCTACCTCGGCGAGCCGTGCAGCGACTACGACGCCGTGAACATGGCGATCGACGCGCAGACGTCGAGCTGGTCGCTCAAGGACATCCGCACCAAGGTCCAGCGCAGGCCGGCCAACGACTACGCGGTCAAGACCCTGTTCTGGAACATGCTCGGCCGCAAGGCCACCGAGGACGACCTCGCCGAGCGCGTCGGCCAGCCGATCGTCGACATCATCACCGCGATCAAGGCCGGGGACGAGTACCTCGCCCGGGCGAAGGGCTGACCGGTGACACCACCGGTCGACATCACCATCGTCACGTCCTGGCCACAGGCCGTCGTCGCGACCGTGATCGTGTTCGCGCTGCTCGTGTGGCCCGGCATCGCGGCGTGGCTCACCTCCCGGCGGACCAATCGCGTGCTCACGACCAACAACGGCGGGTCCCACGTCAAGGACCAGCTCGACCGCATCGAGGCCGACACGAAGGACAACAGCGTCGCCATCGCCACGCTTGCCGGCCGGTTCGACGAGCACCTCGCCGCCGAGAAGTCTCGCCGCCGGCGATGACGGACGACCACCGGCCCTCGCACACGCCGCCCTGGCGGCTCTCCCGGGTGTGGTGGGTGCCGTTCCTGCTCGCGCTCCTGATCTCCGCAGCCGGCGCCGCCGGCGTGCTCGTCAACCCCTGAGGAGTCCCTCATGCTCACCACCTACACCAAGGCCATCGTCGCGATCGTCGCGGCCGCGCTCGCCGTGCTCGGAGCTGCGACCACCGACGGGGTCGTGACCCCGGTCGAGGCCATCAACATCGCGATCGCCGTCGTCACCGCCGCCGGGGTCTACCTCGTGCCGAACCTCGACACCGGGATCCGCGCCTACGCCAAGGGCATCGTCGCGTTCACCGGAGCCGGCCTCGGCGCCCTGGTCGTGATCCTCGCCGACGTCAACGGCTGGGCCGCGGTCTCCCTGTCCGACTGGATCACCGTCGCGCTCGCCGCGCTCGGAGCGATCGGCGTCGGGGCCCTGCCGAACACCAAGGCCGACGTCGCGCTGGCGGCCTGAGTCCACCACCGCACCAGCCCGGCGAGTACGGAGGTGACCCGTGTCCACCACGCTGCCTGACCCGATCGTCTACGGCACCGTCATCGGGCGTCTGATCGCCGCCACGACGGACAGCGCCGACGCCGACGACCTGCCGGACGCCTCGCCGATGGCGGGCACGGTCACCTTCACCCCGTCGACCTCGGCCGTGCTCCTGGGCACCGCGGTGCCCCCGACCACGCTCGTGCCGAAGCCGATCACGGTCGCCCTCGACGCCAACGGGGCGTTCAGCGTGAAGCTGGTCGCCACCGACATCGCCGACGCCACCCCGACCGCGTGGACCTACACGGTCTCGTTCAACCTGACCGGTGCGATCTACAAGGCCTTCTCGCTGTCGGTGCCCGCCGGCGACACCGTGGACATCACCACCGCCGCTCCCGTGCCGTCGGCGGCCGGGACGGTCACCGTGGTCTCGATCGCGGACCGGCTCGCCGCGCAGGCGGCCGCGGCGGACGCCATCGACGCTGCCGCATCGCTCGAGGTCGGCGTCGCCGGTGGCGTCGCAGCCCTCGACATCGACGGGGACGTGGTCGACGCGACCGGGACGAAGGTGCTCGGCGGAGCGGACCTGACGTCCTACGCCACCCAGGTCGCAGACCTGCCGGACTACCCCACGGCCTTCCCGGTCGCCGACGGGGCAGTGGCGCTCGCCAAGCTCTCCGCCGCGCTGCAGGCCTCCATCGCCAAGGCCGACGCGTCGCTGAACCAGGCCGAGGTCGACGCCCGCGCGCAGCTGATCGTCGACGCCGTCGTCGCCAGTGCACCGGGAGCGCTGGACACGCTCAACGAGCTGGCGGCCGCGCTGGGCGACGACGCGAACTTCGCATCCACCGTCACCACCGCGCTCGCCGGGAAGGTCCCCACGACCCGCACGGTCGCCGGCAAGGCGCTGGACGCCGACGTGGCGCTGGCGCCGGTCGACGTCGGCCTGGACGCCGTCGTTGTCGAGTACCTCGCGGCGGGGTGGCCGACGCCGCTGCCGACGATCACGGGCACGCAGTACTACCGGTTCCGGTCGGTGCGCGTGGTCCCTGGCGACTCGGCGACGGAGGCGGATCTCATCGCGGCACCCGACCCGTACACCGCCTACGGACTGTCGGCCGACGGGCACGCCTGGCTGCCGCACCCGGCGTCCGCGGTCTACGACACGCTGGTCTGAGCGATGCCGCTGAACGAGCTCACCAGGATCGGCGGCGTGTGGGTCGCCGGCGACGGTCGACGCGCGACTCCGGGCCCGGCCGTGGGGACCCGCGAGTGGCGGGCGTCGCTGGTGCCCGGGACGTTCCTGCCGGACGACCGCACCAACGGGCTGCTGTACGGCACCAAGCTCGCGGACGTCTCGGCCGCGATCCCCGGCGACCTCGAGCACGTCGACCTCGGTTCCTCGACCCTGACCCTCGGCACCGTGCCGGTCTACAACAAGCTGTACTGGGGCAAGATCAAGATGGCCCGCAACGGCTGGAACGGGACCGGGTCTGCGGGCGGGAACATCGCCGTCGCCGGGCCCCGACCCGACCTGGTCACCCCGGGCGACGTGTTCTACCTCGTCTCGGCCTACGACACCGACACCTCCCAGCACGCCTTCGACGACGTCCTGGTCAACCCGCTGCTGTGGATGCGCTCGGACGCCCCGGGTGGGCCGTGGACCGAGACCCAGATCCGCGAGGCCTACCTGAACAGCGTGGGCGTCAAGGGCGGCTACGGGACGTTCCGCAACTGGAAGGTCGCGAACTGCCAGGACGACTGGCAGTGGTCGAACAACCGCGTCGACGACGCCGACACCCGCTTCACCCTGATCGAGCACCCCTGGCTCGAGCACCCGATCTGGTACGCGGGCCCGCTGTGGCCCTCACAGCTCGAGGGCACGCACTCGGACAACCTGCAGCCGCAGGTCGGCCAGAACTTCACCGCCCGGGGTGGCCTCATCGGCGGCCCGAACGACCCGGACTCGCTGACCGCGGCGGGATGCGGCGTGACCTGGAAGCAGGAGGACTGGCGGTCCGGGACGACCCCGCTGCCGGCGTGGCGCAAGCAGCGGAACATCCACTACGACCGCGTGATGTTCTGGTTCGCCAGCGGCGGGAACTTCAACGTCAACATCGCCTACAACCCGACGTACCCGAACGACTTCTCCGACGACTGCTCGATGACCGGGTGCCTGCACGTGTTCCGTGACGACGCCAAGTACGTGAACCGCGAAGCCGCCTACTTCGCGCACCTGGACGACCCCACCAACCGGGTCATCTCCAACCCGAGCTCGGGCACCTGGACCGACCTCGGCGCCGTGACCTACACGAACGGGTGAGGAGGCTCACGTGGGCAAGCTGAACACCTTCGAGGGCGGCACCGACGGCGCAACCATCACCGTCGCCAACAGCGGCGGCGCCAGCGGCGACGCGTTCGCGATCGAGCCCCAGCCCACCTCGGGCAACCAGTGGACCTACGAGGCCGACGCCGCCCACCGCGGCACCCTCGGCGCCCGGCGGGTCCTGGACGCGACCGGCGGCTACCTGCGCCTCGACGTCGCCGCGCCCGGCGGTCGCACCGGCGCCGGCGGCTGGTTCTACCTCCCGGCCGTGCCGTCCTCGTCCGCCGCCGGCGTCGTCATCCAGGCGCGCTCAGCCGCCGACGCCACCATCTACAACTGCGTGTTCCGCTCGACCGGGTCGTTCGCCCACGCACCCGGCGGAACCATCAACACCAGCGCCGCCAACCAGTCGCCAGCGATCACCGTGCCGGCCTGGTACCACGTCGAGTGCTGGCTCTACGTCGACACCGCGAACGCAGCGAACGACACCGCCCAGATCGTCATCCGCGACGAGTCCTGGGCAGTGGTGTGGGACCACACCCTCACCGGCGCCTCCGGGATGGGAACCGTCGACCCGGCGCGCTTCCGTCTCGGCGGCGTCACCAACGCCGGCGGATGGTCCGTCATGGACCTCGACGACCTGCGCGTCGACCAACTCACCGCGCCCGCCGTGTTCGACCAGCTCCTCACTGCGCCCACCCTCGTCCTGACGCGCGTCGGCAACGTCATCGACGCCCGCGGCTCCACCTACACCGGCACCCCGACCTTCGCCATCACCGACGCCGACAGCCTGACCTACGAGCAGGTCACGCCCGGGGTCTTCGTGTTCGACGACGACGGCACCGGCCACACCGTCGGGGTCTCTCTGACCGACGACGTGGACACCGCCACCGGCACGATCGACCTGCCCGCCGTCACCGCGACCCGTCGCGTCGGCGAGCTCGTCCGCATCGGAGACCGCTGGCAGTAGCGCACCCGGCGCAGCACACACCGCCCCCTCCCGGCCTGAGCCCCTGGCTCACGGCCGGGAGGGGGCGCCTGCGTGTTTGGCCGTCCTGCCGTGGGCGATCTGGGTAGCCTGCTGGCGACCTCGAGCCGAATTGGGCGTGTCATGACGCAACACCTGGTTGTCGCGACGCCGTGCTACATCACCCAGGCCGGCGATCGCCTCCTGACGGTGAAGTCAGGCGACACGTTCGAGCCCTGGGACCGCTACACCAACAAGTCCTTGATCGTCATCGCGGACGACGGGGGCTTTACCCTCTCCTTCGCCGGGAGCGCCTTCGTCGAGAGAACCCCGACGGATCAATGGCTCGCCGAGACCATCACCGGTCGACCGTCAACTCCCGGCCCTCGAGGTCCACTCGCACCAGCGATCACAGGAGGCCCACTCCCGCAGCGGGTCAGGGTCGGGCCAGCACTCGCCGCAGTCGTCGCCCGACTCGACGCTGCCTTCCCGAACGAGCCGGCCCTGATTCGCGACCACGGCATCGAACTGCTCGCGGCCGGCTGGACGTTCAAGGCCAGGGCCATGCGCATGGGTGCGCCCCCCCGCACATTCTTGTGGACCGCATCGATCAGAGGCGACGACCACGCGTGCACGACTGCCGGGCCACGTCACCGCTATCGAGCCGTCCACCGCGCGCCGCTCCGGTCCGTGGAGCTCGCCGCGATCGGATCCACCGTCGGGGTCAAGGACATGCTCGCAGCGTTCCGTGAGCGGTACCGGACCGGGCTTCCCGAGCTCACGGATGAGTCTGCTGAGGAGTTTCTCTCCGAGCACATTCGCCTCGCGGCGTCGTCGCCCGGTGGCGGAGCGATCGGAACCGACGTCATGGCGATCACCCACGATCCCTTCGGGTCGCCACTCTTCCGCGTCCGCTACCGCCAGGACCCCGCGCGCGGCGTCGCGCGGCAGGCGTTCACCCCCTGGGTCATCACGAACCACATGGTTCAGCCGCCGGCGGTCATCGGCGGGTCGGCGCCGCTCCACATCTCCTGGGTCCCAGGCACCGAAGAGGGGGAGCCCGTCGAGCTCATCAGGTACGAGTCGATTCCGCCAACCACTTGGTCGGGGGGCAACATCCTCAGCAGTCAGCTCCGCCGGCAACCGCCCTGACCGACAGCGACACGGTGACCATCACCACCGCCGCGGCGATTCGATCCACCGACGCATCAAGGTGCTCGGGGGCCAGGAGTAGACACCCACCACCTCACCGCACGGCCCCTTCCCGGCCTGAGCCCCTGGCTCACGGCTGGGAGGGGGCGCGCTTCGCCGTCTCGGCGTTCGAGGGGTCGTCGAACGTCCTCACCCTGATCTGCCTCGAGAAGACCTCCGGGCTCCCGGCAAGCTGCACGATCACGCGCCTGGGCAGGTGCCAGTCGCGGCCGCGGCGCTCGCCGGGCAGGGACCCGGAGTCCAGGCGCTGGCGGACCGCCTGGGGCGAAACGCCGAGCAGGTTCGCGGCCTCGCGCACGGTGATCGTCGCGGGCTCCTCCAGGCCCCACCGCAGGTCGAAGTCCTCGGTCGTCATCACAGTCAGAGCCTGCGGCTCATGCCCCGCGGCCCGCACCACAGACCAGCCGAGGGAGGCCGCCTGGCGCAGGTCCTCGGCGGGCAGGGTGAGGATGAGCTCGAGCGTGCCATAGCGGGTGCCGGCGGCGACGGCGTGGTGCTCGGCGAGCGGGTCGAGGTCGAGGGTGACCGGGTCGACTCGGCCAATGTCGACCACGACGTTGTAGCTGGTGGCCATCGTGTGTGCTCCTGGGTCTGGGTGGGACGATGGTGGACCCGGGGTCGGGAGCCGCTTACCTCGGTTCCCGACCCCGGTCCCGCTAGCGGCGGGGCGGCCAGACGAACCCGTGGCGCCGCAGTGCGGCGATGAGGTTCCTCAGGCTTCGCTGGTCGCCCGGGGTGGTCGAGGCCTTCGTCACGAAGACCCCACCGCGGTAGACCATCGGGTGCCCGTCGCTGGTCGTCCGGATGGTGAAGCCCTGGCGCTCCGCTTCCCGGAGGACCTTGCGGGTGTCCTTGTCCATTGTCCCTCCCCTCTATCTCGTGAACAAGTCCAGAGTATCGATCGCCTTGCGCTAGCGCAAGGCGATCGAGTCGTTCGGGTGAACCCACACGACTCGCACCTCGCGTCATCGGTCACCGATGTAGCGTCCGAGCTCGCGAGGCTCCGCTCCGGCCCCCTGCGAGCGGGGCCTCGCTCCTTGCTCAGGTGTCACCGCCCCCGGGCACGATCGACTCCATGCACCCCGAGCTCGTCCCGCACGCCGACCTACTCGTGACCGTCGGCGACCCGAAGTCCTCGCGCATGCTCGAGCGGCCTCGGCGGGTCCGTGTGCAGTGGCGCACCTACGGCAGGGACGAGGTCACGCTCGAGCTCGACCAGGTCGCAGCCGCGGCCGACCTGGTGTGCGTGCGCCAGGACCGCGGGTTGCCCGACCCGTGGAACGCGTGGGTGCCAGCCGCGGCGGTCAAGGGCGGTTGAATCCGAACGGATGAACACGCAAAGACATGGCACATAAGTCGCGCACCGGACACCCAAGTTCCGGCAGACTCCGCATCGGAACACCACCAGCTGGGAGGGACAACGTGCGTCCGGGTCGTTCGCTCATCTCGTTCGCTGTCGGGTGCACGCTCGCCGCGACGTCAGCTCTTCCCGCGGTGGCCGTGTCGGCCGAGCCGCAACAGCCCACGGTCGTCCAGGCCGCAACCGCCACGGTTCCGGTCGCGTCGCTGCTCGAGCTGCTGTGGATCGAGCCTGAGAACACCTCGGCCTACGACCGGTCGTACTTCCATCACTGGATCGACGCGAATCACGACGGGTGCGACACCCGCCAGGAGGTCCTCAAGGCCGAGGCGTTGAATGGCACCGTTCCGGTGGGCGGGGGATGCCCGGTCACGTCGGGCTTCTGGTACTCCTACTACGACAGGACGACCACGATTGTCCCAGCCGACCTCGACATCGACCACATGGTCCCGCTGTCGGAGGCCTGGGACTCGGGGGCCTGGGCGTGGAGCGCGGCCCAGCGCGAGGCGTTCGCGAACGACCTGGACTGGCCCGCCAGCCTCGTAGCCGTTACCGACAACGTCAACGCGTCCAAGGGCGACCGCGACCCGGCCGACTGGATGCCGCCGGACTCCCAGGTCGCGTGCCAGTACGTGACCGACTGGGTGACCGTGAAGTACCGGTGGAATCTGACGATCGACTGGGACGAGTACGACGCCCTCTCGTACTGGCTGTACGACACGTGGTGCGCGGGCACCACCACGACGGTCCCGGCCAAGGCGGGCACACCCGAGGCCGTGGCCGCGATCCACGCCTACATCTACGCGGTCTACTACGACCTATTCGGGCGCAAGCCCGACTCGACGGGCCTGGCGACCTGGACCACCAAGCTGCAGACCGGCACGCCCTACGGTGAGGTCGCCAACGGGATCACGTACTCCAACGAGTTCCGATCCCGGTTGATCCAAGCGTCCTACCGGCACTACCTCGGCCGGCCAGCGGACTCCTCGGGCCTGGCGTTCTGGCTGGACAAGATGCGCAACGGCTGGCACATCGAGCAGATGCAGTCCGGGTTCATCGCCTCCGACGAGTTCTACGCCCGCGGCGGCGGGACCGACGCCGGATGGGTCCGGCTGCTGTACCGCACCGTGCTAGGCCGCTCCGCCGGATCCTCCGAGGTCGCCTACTGGGTCGGGGAGCTGAACGGTGGCCGCACCCGCCAGAGCGTCGCACTCGGATTCCTGTACTCCACCGAGCACCTGACCGACGTCGTCGACGGCTACTACGTCGACCTGCTCGGCCGACGCATCGACGCGACCGGTCGCAAGTTCTGGGTCACCCAGATCCAGCAGGGCGCCCGCGACGAGCAGATCATCGCCGGCATCGTCTCCAGCGACGAGTACCGCCGGCTCGCCTACGCGATCGTGTGAGCCTGGGCCAGGACTCGACCGTCGGCGCTCACGGCGTGGTCGCCCTATCCTTCTCGCCCTTCGCCGCGCCCAGCTGCAGGCGCTCGGCGATCCGATCCAGTGCCCTCCGCCTCATCGTGGGGGAGACGTGCTGATATCCGCGGGTCGTCGCGATCCGCGAGTGGCCCATGATCTCGATCACGGTCCGTTCGGAGACGTCTGACTCGAGGAGGAGCGTCGCGGTGGCGTGCCGCGCCTCGTGCAGTAGCCACGGACGGCCGGACGGGTGCGCGGCCCCGACCTTCTCCTGTAGCGCGTACCAGGCCGCGCGGTCGTCGACATCGCGTCGCGGCAGCCCGTTCGCGTCTGGCCACACGAGCCCGTAGGGCGACGCCGGTGCGACCTCCCGCCAGGTCGCGAGGGCGGCGCTCATCCAGGTGACGAGCGGGATGATCCGCTTCCCGGCGGACGTCTTCGGGCGGGTGAGGTGCCACGCGCCGGTCAGGTGCCGAGCCTCGTACCCGTCGGGGATCCGGAAGCCCGACGTGCGGTCGTAGGGGATCCGGTAGGGGAGCGGCTGCGCCTGCCACGAGACGTCGAGCGTGCCGGCGTCAAGGTCGACGCACTCCCAGGTGAGCCCGAGACACTCGCCTTGCCGCATGCCCTGGAGGATCGCGGCGACCCAGCGCGAGCCGTCCGGCTCGTTCGCGGCCGCGGCGAGCAGGGCGACAGCCTGATCCAGAGGGATCGCGTCGCGGTCGGAGGCGGCCTTCCCGGGAGCCTGGACGTGCAGAAGGCGCTCGGGCACCTGGTGGCCCTCGACGATCGCCGCTCGGAGCATCCGCGTCAGTGTGCCCTGCGCGTAGGCCGCGGTCGTGCTCGACTTCCCCGCCTTCCGGATGGCTGTGGTGACGGCCCGCACGTCAGCCGGCGTGAGCCGGGCGAGCTCCTTGTGCCCGATCGTCGGGATGAGCCACCGTCGCACGACCGAAGCCTCGGTTGCGTAGTAGCGGGGACGGGCGTGGTGCTCCAGCTCGGCGAGCCACGTCACCGACCATGCCTTGACGGTGGTGCGCGCGCCGGCGCCTTCGGTCGGCATGCCGTCCTTGGCGATGTCGCGCTGCCGGTCGCGCAGACGCTGGCGGCACTCGGCCTCGGTCTTGGCCGACACGGTGATGCGCCGCCGTCCACCGGTACGCGTCCAGCCGGCTTCGATGGTGCCGATCCAGCGGCCGTCGCTTGCACGTCGATGCACCGACCCGGTGCCGTACTGACGTCGCTTGCGCTCTGCAGCCATCTGTGCAGCCATTCTCTGGGTATCCTGAGGGTAGCAACCTAGCACGTCTGTGCAGGTCAGATGCCCTTTCCGTACGGCTCCAGGATAGCCGTTCGTCTGACTACGGATCAGAAGGTTGGGGGTTCGAGTCCCTCCGGGCGCGCAGAACCAGCAGGACGGGAGCCCCGGGCTGAGGCCCGGGGCTTTGTGCTTTCCGGGCGCGGGGCCTGCCGCCGGGTCAGCCCTTCGCGTGCGCCCGGTACGCGCTCGGGCTCGTGCCGTGAACGCGGCGGAAGTGGCGCGAGAAGTACAACGGGTCCGCGTACCCGAGGTCCCGGGCGATCGACGTGATCGATCGCGTCGTGGTGTCGAGCTGCTCGCGGGCCAGGGCCATGCGTTGCCGGGTCTGGTACTCCAGGACGCCGTAGCCGGTCGCCTGGCGGAACAGTGCCGCGTAGTGCGAGGCGCTCAGCCCGACCATGCCGGCCAGGTCGGCCACGGACACCCGCGACGAGGGGGCCTGCCGCAGGTGCTCGATGGTTGCCTCGACCGGGTCGGCCCGGTCTCCCCCGATGGTCCGCCGCTCGGCCGCCAGCAGGGCCAGTGCGTGCCATGCCGCGCCCGCGGCCGCGACCAGGGACGAGCGCGTCTCGTCGCGCTCCATGGCGCGGATGACGGTCTCGATGAGCGCCGTGACCCGCGCGGGGTTGGCGAGCACGACGACCGGCTCGGCGACCGAGACGTGGGCCGCGGCGAGCAGGTCGTCGAGCGCGTCGCCGACCAGGTGCATCCACCAGATCGTCCAGGCGTCGCCGACGGCTGCGCCGTACTGGTGCGGCGTGCCGGCGGGGATCACCACCGCTTGACCCGGTCCTACCTGGTGGCGACCTGACGGCAGCCGGCACTCGCCGGCGCCCTCGGTGCACACGATCACGATGGTCTGGTCCGCGCCGTGAGCACGAGCACGGCCGTGCATGGCCGCATGGGGGAAGTAGCCGGCGTCGGTGACGAGCACCTGCGAGGTCGCCGGCTCGCGTGACGCCTGGGCGACGAGGGGGCGTGGAAGCACTCTCATGCGCTGGCCCGGGAAGCCCTCGCGCACCCGTCGCACGGCCGGGGGACTGCTGAGGTCAGGGTCTGAGATCATGAAATCGTCCATGTGGTCCGTCGGTTTGGTCATTCTGCCGCATCCGTCGGACTCCCTAGCCTCGGGGCCATGCTCGACGAAGAGTCCCGCATCCAGCTCCCGCCGGTCCCCGCCGCCCAGGCCGACCTGCCGGTCGCCGCGTGGCGTGAACCCGTGACCATCGACACCTATGCGCCGATGGCGCCGGACCGCTACCCGGCGTACCTGGACCGCCGCGTGTACCAGGGGTCCTCCGGTCGTATCTACCCGCTGCCGTTCCACGAGCGCATCGAGCCGGACAAGGCGCCGCGGTCGTGGGACGCGGTGCACATCCAGAACCGCTGGGTGCGCCTCATGGTCCTGCCCGAGCTCGGCGGTCGCATCCACATCGGCGTCGACCTGACCAACGGCTACGACTTCTTCTACCGGAACAACGTGATCAAGCCGGCCCTCGTCGGGCTCGCCGGGCCGTGGATCTCCGGTGGCGTCGAGTTCAACTGGCCGCAGCACCACCGGCCGGCCACGTTCCTCGCCACCGAGGTCGAGATCGAGCACGAGCCCGACGGCTGCATCACGGTGTGGTGCTCCGACCACGACCCGTTCGCCCGGATGAAGGGCATGCACGGTGTGCGGCTGCGGCCGGACTCCGCCGTGGTCGAGCTCCGCGCCCGCCTGTTCAACCGCTCCGAGGACGTCCAGACGTTCCTGTGGTGGGCCAACGTCGCGGCCCGCGTGGGCGACGACTACCAGTCCTTCTTCCCGACCGACGTCACCATGGTCGCCGACCACGCCAAGCGTGCCGTGACCGGCTTCCCGAACGCCGACCGGCCCTACTACGGCGTGGACTACCCGGCGCGGGTCGACGCGGACCACCCGGACGGCGACCGGCTCGACTGGTACCGCAACATCCCGGTGCCGACGTCCTACATGGCGATCGGCAGCGAGGACGACTTCTTCGGCGGGTACGACCATGGTGCGGGCGCCGGGTTCGTGCACTGGGCCGACCATCACGTGTCCCCCGGCAAGAAGCAGTGGACCTGGGGCAACGCCGAGTTCGGCTGGGCGTGGGACCGCAACCTCACCGACGGTGACGGGCCCTACGTCGAGCTGATGGCCGGCGTCTTCACGGACAACCAGCCGGACTTCACCTTCCTGGCACCCGGCGAGACGAAGGCGTTCAGCCAGTACTGGTACCCGATCCAGCGCACCGGCCCGGTGCACCAGGCGACGCTCGACGCCGCCGTCCGGCTCGACGTGGACCACCTCGGCTCGGCGACCCGGGCACACGTCGCGGTCGCGGTCACGGCACCGCGGCCGGACCTGACGGTCGCGCTGCTCGTCGACGGATCGGTGGTGTGGACCGCGCGACGTGACGCGGCGCCCGACGCCCCGGTCCTCGAGACGGTCGAGCTCGGTGCCCGGTACGAGCCGCACCAGCTCACCGTCGAGGTGCGGTCCGGCGACGACCTGCTCGTGGCCTGGCAACCCCGCCGGCCGGGCGCATCGGCACCCGCCCTCACGCCGGCAGCGGAGCCGACCGCCCCCGAGCTCGTGGCGACGACCGAGGAGCTCTACCTCGTGGGCCGTCACCTCGAGCAGTACCGGCACGCGACGCGGTCACCCGAGCCGTACTGGCGCGAGGCGCTCCGCCGCGACCCCGAGGACGTGCGCTGCAACGTCGCGCTCGCCGCGCGGCTGCACCGCGACGCGCAGTACGCACAGGCCTTGGGTCATCTCGAGACCGCACTGGCCCGCCTGACCCGGCTCAACCCCAACCCGGAGACCGGCGAGGCGCACTACCGCCTCGGCGCCACCCTCGCGAGGCTCGGCCGCGACCGGGACGCCCGCACCGCCTACGGCAAAGCCGGATGGGACAACGCCTGGACCGTCCCGGCGGGTCTTTCGCTCGCCCGGCTCGAGGCCGCCGAGGGCGAGCCCGGTGCGCTGGACCGGGTGCTCGACCTGCTGGCGCGCGAGCCGCAGCACCTCCAGGTCCGGGACCTGGCCGTGGTGCTGCTGCGGCGCTCGGGCGACGCCGACCGCGCCGACGCCGTGCTCGCGGCGACCCTCGAGCTCGACCCGCTCGACCAGTGGGCCCGGCACCTGCGGGACGGCTCGTTGAGCTCCGACCCGACCACGTGCCTGGACGTCGCCCTCGAGTACGCCACTGTCGGCGAGTGGGCCGCCGCCCTCGACGTCCTCGAGACCACGGCGGCCCGGCCGACCCCCGTCGGCCAGGTGAACGTCGCCCCGCTGGCGCACTACCACCGGGCCGACCTGCTCGCCCGGGCCGGCCAGGAGGCTGCCGCAGCCGAGGCGTACGCCGCGGCGCACGCCGCCGACCGGACCTACTGCCTCGCCTCACGCCTCGACGACGTCGACATGCTGGAGCGCACGGTGCAGCGGGACCCGCAGGACGCGCTCGCCTGGGCACTGATCGGTCACTGGCGCTACGCCCACGACCGGCACGCGGACGCCATGACCGCGTGGCGTCGGTCGCTCGACGCGGGCGCCGAGGACCCGGTCGTCTGGCGGAACCTCGCGGTCGGCATGGTCAACGTCGAGGACGACCCGGACGGGGCGCGGCACTGCTACCGCGTCGCGCGTGAGCTCGCGCCAGGCGACGCCCGGCTGCTCTACGAGACCGACCAGCTGGCGCGTCGCCAGGGGGAGTCGACCGGAGTGCGGCTCGCGGCCCTGCAAGCGGCCGGGTCGCTGGTCGAGGACCGCGACGACCTCGTCGTCGAGCTGGCCCGGCTGCGCACCGCGAACGGCGATGCCGAGCGTGCCGCGACGATCCTGGGCTCGCGGGTCTTCCAGCCCTGGGAGGGCGGCGAGGGCCAGGTGCTCGGCGCCTGGGACGAGGCGTGCCTCGCGCGAGCGCGAGCCGCGCTCGCAGGCGGTGACGCCGCGTCAGCCCTCGCCGCCGTCGAGGAGGCGTTGGTCCCGCCGCTGACCCTGGGCGAGGGACGCCACCTGCTCGCGAACAACAGCCACCTGCTGCTCGCACTGGGCGACGCCCGCGCGGCGAGCGGCGACCTGGACGGCGCACGTGAGGCGTGGTCGAGGGCGGCAGCGTTCTCCGGCGACTTCCAGGAGATGGCGACCACGCCCTACTCCGAGATGACGTACTACTCGGTGCTGGCGGCCCGCCGGGCCGGTGACGACGCGACGGCTGACCGACTCGTCGCCGGTCTGGCCGAGCACGTGGCACGGCTCGCCGACACCCCCGCGACGATCGACTACTTCGCGACATCGCTGCCCACGTTGCTGCTGTTCACCGAGGACCTCGACGCCCGGCGGGCGATCACGGTCCTGGTGCTGCGCGCCCAGCTCGGCGACCTGACGGCCGAGACCGCCACCGACGAGCTGCTGGACGAGGCGCTTCGCCGTGACCCCGGTCACCTGCGCGCGCTCGACCTGCGGCGGCTGCGCGACGCCGCGCGCACCACCCCCGAACCCGGGCGCGAGGCCGCGCCCGTGCCCGTGCCCGCGACGACGTCGCCGGGCGATCGACAGTACGGAGAGGAATGAGCATGACAACGAGGACATGGTCACGGACCCGGAGCACGGCGGTCGCCGTCGTGGGTGCGACAGCACTGCTCGTGTCGCTGACCGCGTGCGACTCCGGCCAGGAGGCCCCCGCGGACGCCGCCGGGACGTCGGCCGCGGGCGACGCCGGCGGGTCCGGCCCGCTGGAGATCGTCTACCTGCAGAAGCAGGGCGACCAGCAGTACTTCGTCGACGAGGCGGACGGCGCGAAGGCTGCCGCTGAGGCGGCCGGCGACGTCACGGTCACCGTGGTGAACCTCGGCACGGACTCGAACAAGGCGATCAGCGAGCTCGACGCCGCCATCGCCCGTGGCGTGGACGGCATCATCATGGTCGCGCCGGACCAGGCCATCGGTCCGCAGGTGATCGAGAAGGCGAACGCCGCGGGCATCCCGCTGCTGGCCTCGGACGACATCCTGACCGACGCCGACGGCAACGAGGCGCCCTTCGTCGGGTTCGACGGCACCTCGATGGGCAACGAGGTCGGCACGAAGGCCGCCGAGCTGTACCAGGCTGCCGGCTGGACCGCCGCGGACACCGCGATCATCGCGGTCGGCAAGCCCGACCTGTCGGTGTGCGTGCAGCGCCTCGAGGGTGCAGCCGACACGTTCGGACAGGGCGCCTCGGACGCGCCGGAGATCCTCGACCTCGGCACTGACAACTCGGTCACCGACGCGCTGAACAAGGCAGGCGGTCTGATCACCGCGCACCAGGACGTCCAGCACTGGGTGGTCTGGGGCTGCAACGACGAGTCGGAGACGGGTGTGGTCACCGCGCTGCAGAACGCCGGTGTCTCGCCCGACAGCATCATCGGCGTGGGCCTCGGCGCGTACCTGACCTGCAAGGACTGGAAGGCCGGGCAGGACACCGGGAACAAGGCCGCGCTGTACATCTCCGGCTACGACGTCGGTAGCGCCGCCCTCGACGCGATGGTCGCCGACCTGCGCGACGGCACCCCGCTGCCGCCGAAGACGATCGCCGCCACCCACATGGTCGACGCCTCCAACTGGGAGGCCGAAGGCGTGACCTGCACCTGACCCACCGGCGCGGGGGCGTGGCCGACCGGCTGCGCCCCCGGCCATCGGCCCATCGACCACGGGAGACGAGGATGAGGACCGTGACGCAGGCGTCGGCGTCCCTGACGGCGCGCGGCATCAGCAAGAACTTCTCGGGCGTGCGCGCCCTCGACGGCGTGGACATCGACCTGCCGGCCGGTCGCGTCACCGCACTGATGGGCGAGAACGGCGCCGGCAAGTCGACGCTGCTGAAGATCCTCAGCGGCGACCACCTGCCGGACGCCGGCGAGATCGAGATCGGCGGCGAGACGGTGTCGTTCCAGACGCCGTTCGACGCCCGCTCGGCCGGCCTCCGGGTGATCGCCCAGGAACCGGAGATCGTCCCTCACGTGTCCGTCGCCGAGAACATCTACCTGGGCGCGCTGCCGTCCGGGCGCCTCGGCCGCGTGTCGCAGCGCGCGATCGAGGAGCAGGCCCGGCAGGACCTCGAGCGGTTCGGGTTCGGTCACCTTCTCGACCCCGCGAGGCTCGGCGTGGAGCTGAGCCCGGCGCAGCGCCAGATCGTCGAGATCGTGCGGTGCCTGATCGACGAGCCGCAGGTGATCTGCTTCGACGAGCCGACCTCGTCGCTGTCCGACCACGAGACCGACGTGCTGTTCGAGCTGATCGCCCGGCTGCGCGACGAGGGTCGCGCGGTCGGCTACGTGTCGCACCGCATGCACGAGATCTTCCGGATCGCCGACACGGTCACGGTGCTGCGCGACGGCCGCCTGATCGGCTCGCGCGAGGTGACCGACACGACCGAGGGCGAGATCGTCAAGATGATGGTCGGTCGGGACCTGACGTCGATGTACGACCGGGATCGACGCGAGCCGGGCGCCCCGGCCCTCGAGCTCGAGGACGTGACCACGGATGACGTGACGGGCGTGTCCCTCACGGTCCACCACGGCGAGGTGGTCGCGCTCGCCGGCCTGGTCGGCGCGGGACGCACCGAGCTCGCGCTGGCGATCGCCGGCGACCGGCCGGTGCGCTCCGGGGTGATCAAGGTCGAGGGGACCCCGCGCCAGTTCGGCAGCCCTCGGGAAGCGATCGCCGCGGGCATCGCGCTCGCGCCCGAGGAACGCAAGGCGGACGCCCTGGTGATGGTGCGCACCGTGCGCGACAACATCGCCCTCGCGGTGCTCGGGTCGTTGTCCCGGTTCGGGTTCGTCAAGGCCCGGCGGGAGAAGGACCTCGCCGACCGCTACATCGAGCAGCTGCACATCAGGACGCCGTCCGCGGCGCAGCTCGTGCAGAACCTCTCGGGCGGCAACCAGCAGAAGGTCGTCCTGGCGCGCTGGCTCGCCCGCGACGCCGGGATCCTCATCCTCGACGAGCCCACCCGTGGGGTGGACGTCGGGGCCAAGGCCGAGATCTACCAGATCATCGACGAGCTCGCGTCGCGCGGCGTCGCTGTCCTCGTCATCTCCTCCGAGCTTCCCGAGGTGCTCGGGCTGGCCGACCGGGTCGTCGTCATGCAGAACGGCCGGGTGACCGGGGAGCTCCACCACACCGAGGCGACCGAGGAACGGATCCTCACTCTCGCGATCGCCGACCACCTCTCCGACGAAGGAGCGACCTCGTGATGACCGCCACCCCCGTAGCCCCCACCGTCGAGGGCGCACCCCCGCGTGAGCGCGGGTGGCGGCGCATCCTCCGTGCCATCGGTGTGCAGAACCTCAGCCTTGTCGCCGCGATCGCCGTCCTGGTGCTCGTGATCGGCTCGCAGAACAGCGCGTTCTACCTGACGTCGAACCTCAAGACGATCGGCATGGCCGTGACCATCTCGGGCCTGCTCGCGGTGGTCCAGACGGTGGTCATCATCATGGGCGGCATCGACCTGTCGGTCGGCTCCGTCGCGGGCCTGGCATCGGTGGCCTCGGCGATGCTCTTCACCTCGTTCGGCAGCGGGGTGTCTCTGATCGGTGCGCTCGCGATCGGCGCGGTGTGCGGCGTGATCAGCGGCTCCGTCGTGGTGTTCGGCCGGGTGACGCCGATGATCGCGACCCTGGCCGGACTGATCGGCTACAAGGGCATCGCCCAGCTCGTCTCGGACGGACGGGCACAGGGCTACACCGGCGCCGACCCGCTGTACGTGTTCCTCGCGCGCGGTTCGGTGCTCGGCATCCCGACGCTGATCTGGATCCTCGCGCTGGTCGCCGCCGCGCTGCACGTGATGCTCCGGTACACCCGGATGGGGCGGAACATCTACGCGGTCGGCGGGAACGACACCGCGGCCCGGCTGTCCGGCATCGACATCAACCGCTACATCCTCGGCGTCTTCGCCCTCGCTGGGACCGTCGCGGCGCTCGCCGGCGTGCTCATCACGGCGCGGACCGGGTCGGGTCAGCCGGTCTCGGGCTCCGAGGGCCTCGAGTTCCAGTCGATCACGGCGGCGGCCCTCGGTGGCGTGGCCCTGCGCGGTGGCAAGGGGTCGATCGGCGGCACCATCCTCGCGGTGATCCTGCTGGGCATCCTGCTCAACGGGATGTCGCTGCTCGGTGTCAACCCGTTCTGGCAGAACATCGCCCAGGGCACCCTGCTGGTGTCCGCGGTGATCATCCAGCAGCTGCGCAACGGAGAGCGCCGGGTCGGTCTGCCCAAGTGACGACGCACGGCGAGGAGCCGTTGCCGGTCCTGCGGATCGGCAACGGCTCCGTCGACCTGGCGTTCCTGCCCTCGGTGGGCGGGCGCTTGATCTCGGTCCGGGTGGACGGCGTCGAGCTGCTCTGGCGGAACTCCGAGTACCTCGACGGCGACCTCGGCACGGTCCGGGCCCGCTCCTCGTGGGCGCCGTTGGACGGGACGATGGGCTCGTGGGCCAACCTCGGCGGGTCCAAGACCTGGCCCGCGCCCCAGGGCTGGTCGGGTCCCGGTGAGTGGCCCGGCCCACCGGACCCGGTGATCGACTCGGGCAGCTGGGACGTCGACGTCGCTCACGACGGCGAAGACGCGGTCGTCACGTTCACCAGCCCGGACGACCCGCGCACCGGCCTTCGAGTGGTGCGCGAGTTCCGGCTGCCCGCGACGGGGACGACGTTCAGGCACCGGGTCACCTTCCGGGCGATCGCGGACCGCCCGGTGACCTGGGCGATCTGGGAGGTGTGCCAGGTCGACACGGAGATGTTCGCTGGTGCACCGTCGGGGAACCCGTCGGGCGTGTGGGTCGGGGTCAGGGGCGGCGCCGAACCTCGGGCGCTCGTCGCCGACGACGGCCTGATCACCGTCGACCCGCCGGCCGGCGGGCGGCGCAGGGTCCACGTGGACGACGTGGTGGCGAAGGTCGGTTTCACCGACGCCGACGGGACGCTCGAGGTGCGGCGCCCGGACGGGGCCGGTGTGGCGTGGAGCTACTCGGTGCTGCCCGGAGCCGCCTACCCCGACGGCGGCTGCGCTGCGGAGATCTGGATGCAGTACCCGACCGCGGCGCCGGTCGGCGGGGGGCTGCGCCCGACGGCGCGCCTGCTGGAGCTCGAGGCGCTCGGACCGCTGACGACGTTGGAGCCGGGGGCCGAGACGAGTCTGGAGATCGTCTGGCACGCCTCCTCACGGATGTCTTGAGGGGCCGGTCACACCGTCGCTGCACATCGGTGGTCGCCCGGCGCTCAGCAGGACACACCCACCGCGGCGGATGACGGGCGTGAGGCCGGTCCGTCGCGCCGCGTCCGATCACTTCGTCAGGTCGCGGCCGCTCGGGTCCCGATGCCACCGACGACCAGCGTCACGAGGTCGTCGATCTCGCGAGGCGTGGGGGCAGGGCGGTGCGTCAGGACGCGGTAGAGCATCGTGGCGGCGAGCGTGTCGGCCACCACGCCGAGGTCGGCGTCCTGGCGGATCTGGCCTGACCCGAGGCCGTGGGCGAGGTACGCGATGAGCTCCTGGCGCGCCGGCCCGGTCAGCTCGGTGTAGAGCCGGTCGGCGTCCTCGACGCGATCCGCGGCGGCTGCGGCGAGACCGCGGACCAGTGCGGCCCGGGACGGGTCGGCCTGGGTCTCGAGGGCGGCGACGAGCCAGGCGCGCACGTCCGTGGCGAGGTTGCCGGTCGCCTCGGGCATGTACGCGTCGACCCGGATGAGGCCGGCGAGCACGGCCTCGGCGACGAGTGCCGACTTCGAGGGCCACCACCGGTACACCGTCTGCTTGCCGACGCCGGCCAGCGCCGCGACCCGCTCGATCGTGAGCCGCTCGTAGCCGACGTCGGTGAGCAGCTCGCGCACGGCCTCGAGGATGGCGGCGTGCGCGCGGGTGTCGCGTGGGCGACCGACAGTGCCCCTGGCCATGCGGACACCCTAGACAGCAGGACGTTCGTCCTAAACAATACAAAGCGTCTCGAAATGCTGGTCGCGTCACCTACCAGGTCGAAGGAGCCCGCGGTGGACAAGGACGTCGTCGTCATCATCGGTGTCGGTGGGATGGGGCTCACGCTCGCCCCGCGGATCAGTGCGGGTCGGCGGGTCCTGCTGGCCGACTTCAGCGAGCAGGCGATGGACTCGGTCGCCGAGCGGCTCGGCGGCACCGGCTACGACGTGACCACGCACCGGGTCGACGTTGCCGACCAGCAGTCCATGGCGGGCCTGGCCGACGCGGCCGCGTCGCTCGGCCGGGTCGCGCAGGTCGCGCACACGGCGGGCCTGTCCCCGGTCCAGGCGCCGGCCGACGCCATCTTCGGCGTGGACCTCCTCGGGGTCGCGCACATGCTCGAGGAGTTCGCCCGGGTCATCGCACCCGGCGGGGCCGGTGTGGTCATCGCCAGCATGGCCGGCCACATGGCCGCAGGCCTGCCCGCCGAGCTCGAACGCGCGCTGGCGACCGTTCCGGCGAAGGACCTGCTCGCGATCCCTGCCCTCGAGGCCGAGGCGTTCGCGGACCCCGGCGCGGCCTACTCCCTGGCCAAGCGCGGCAACATCCTGCGGGTCCAGGCGGCCGCCGTGCCTTGGGGCAAGCGAGGTGCCCGGGTGAACTCGATCAGCCCAGGGATCATCGCGACGCCGATGGGCATGGCCGAGCTCGGCGGCGCGCACGGCGAGCAGATGCGTCAGATGATCGCGATGTCCGGCAGCGGGCGGGTCGGCACGCCGGAGGACATCGCGCGGGCCGCGGAGTTCCTGCTCGACCCGCAGTCGTCGTTCATCACCGGGACGGACCTGCTGGTCGACGGGGGCGTGGTGGCCGCGGCTCGGACCTTGGCGCCGCCGGCCGCCCAGCCCGCGGGTAAGTCGTAGATCTCCGCCCGGACGCCGAGGTTCTCTGGACGACGTTGCGGGGCTGCAGCCGGCCGGCGAGTACCTGTTCATCGTCGCGTGCACCGAAGGCGCTCCGGCAGGCGCAGGGCGGGCGGAGCCTTCAGGTTCGATCTGCAGAGCTGGCGTGAACGAGTCTGATCGCGCACTCCAAGGCGACCTCCAGGTCCTTGCTCACGCTGCCGACTGCGCGCGGGGACGTGACGAACAGCGTCGGCTCCGGCGCGAGGCAGAGGGCCAGCGGCCTTCGGCCGGAGAGCAGCTCGGGTGCGGCAGCGCTGACGCCCAGGACCTCCAGCAGGCGGTCCGCATCGTCCGCCTGGAACTGCCGGAACGACGTGAAGAGAAAGACGGTTCGTGATGTCGCCCCGATCCGACGCAGCAGCTCGATCTCCGTCGTGATGCCCGGTGAGTACCCCAGTGAAACCAGAATGAGGTCGGAGGTGCGCGCCAGAGTCTCGACCTCCTCCTCCCAGGTGTCGTCCGGGAGGGAGGACGAGAACATGCCCAGGATGTCGAGGTGCTTCAGGTAGAACCGTCGCAACGCGCGGCCTTCCAGGTCGTCTTCGTGCGCGGCCGCGCCCTCGGCCGCCGCTCCCGGCGGAGCGACCATCCGCAGGCGGAACCATCCGGCGCACGCCAGGACCGCCGCGGCCGGCGCCGTGGCCCTCCCCTCGATCGGTGCGCCGGCGGGCAGCAGGTTGTCTGCTTCGAACGCGTCGTCCTCGAAGCTCCGGAGCAGCAGCGCCTCGCCTACGAGCCCATTCGTCTCCGCGCCGGAGGCGCACGCTCGCATCGCGGCGCGCACGATGGACTTCGGCTTCCCGAGCTCGAGAACCGATGCCGGGAACGCCTTCGCTCGGCGAAGGCCCCACCCCAGCCTCGAGGGGATGGCGCGGGGTAGGAACAGGCGGGGACTGCGGTACATCCAGATCAGCAGCGGGACCGACGCGCCGAACAGGACCGCCATCGGTCCGAGATCTCGAGCTTCAGAGGTGTCGAGCGAACCCGACAGAAGGCCCAGCACCAAGGAGAGGGTGAGCAGGCCACCAGCGAGCGCTACGGGAACCACCGCGACCGTGAGTCCCAGGAGGACGGCTCGTCGTAGGACTGTTCGACGTACCGGAAGCACCACGCATCCGCCGGGCTCGCGTTGCGACCGCCGGTACCGGCGTCGGCGTGCCGCCTGCACAGCGCCCGCAAGGGGGGCCCTGAACCTCGAGGCCGGGAGGAACCCCAGCCGACCGTGCGCCTGTATTCGCTTGAGGGTGAGGGCGCCGAGCGCCTGCGTCGCGACGCTCGTGGCCAACAGCGAGAGCGAGACTCCGAACAGACCGACCCACAGAAGGAAGCCCAGGTCGATCGTGTTCCCGATGGACTCGAAGAACAACGAGAGGAAGCCGAGAGCAAGGAGCGTGGCGCCGGCCACCATGAAGTAGGCGGCCGTCGAGATGCGAAGGACGACCGTTCGCCGCAACCACCTGCCGAGAGATGTCAGAGTGCCGTCGGCGGGATCCTCGCTCGGAATCGTCCAGGAGTGCTGCCGCGCGGTGCGCGGGAAACGGCCGATCAGCACAGGGGTCATGTCGCGCGAGTCGTGACTCCCGGGTCGGGCGGCGTCACGGACGACGTAGTGCCAGGTGGCATCCAGCTCCGCGGGCGAGAGAGCACAGGTGCCGAGCTCATCGATGTCCGACAAGGCCAGCGCGGCAACCGCCCATCCGGGACCGAGCTCGCCGGCGGCCCACGACCCCGACTCGATCGTCTCGATCGCGGCGCTGCGGTAGCCGAGGCGCAGGAGCCGGCGAAGAGTCGCCGCGCGATCCGGGTCGTCGGACACCCTAGAGTCCCGCGGTCCGGGGTCGAGCCGCCCGCCGGACCGCCGAGAGCGCGCCGTCGGGCGACCGTCTGGTCACTCCCACCACCGTCCTCGAACGAGCGTCTGCGAGGTGGGCCCTCCTCGAGGACGGTCCTCGTGAGCGTGAAGTCTCGATCGGCCGCCGGCACCCGCCGGCCGCGCGGGTCACGAACCACACTAGGGTGCGTCGCACTCCGGTTGTCCGCACGCCCGGGGCCCGGACCTGCTCAGGCGCCCGTCACAGCGTCGGCGCGCGGTGCGCACGTGTCAGTCGGTGCCCCCTGCCGCGTCGCGCAGGACCGGCGCGGGATCCGTGGCGCCGGCCGCTGCCCCGAGCTCCTCGCCGCGGGCTGCCGACGACCATGCCCGCAGCCCCGGCGGGATGTACTCGGGCCGGATCGTGGCTGAGGCGAGGTCGGCGAGCGACGTGGCGATGAGCCCGAGGAGGTCCACGCCACGATCGGCGAGGGTCCACTGGAGCTGGAGGCCGTCGCTGATCGCGACGGTCGTCCGGGCCAGCTGCGCGGGGTCGACCCCGTCGAACAGCTCGCCTCGGGCGGCGCTGCGGGAGAACTGCCCGGTGATGGTGTCGACGACGGTGGCGTAGCGGCCGGCGAAGACGTCGTGGGCGAGGCTCGAGCTGTCGGCCGCCTCGGTCGCGACGGCCACGGCGAGCTCGATCAGCTCGGGTTCCGTGAGGTAGTGCTTCGTCACGTCGATCATCCGCTCGACGATCTCGCCGGCGGAGCTGTCGTCGGTGATGCCGTCCCAGATGTGGCGGCTGGCTTCGAGTCGGTGCCCGGCGACCGCGACCAGGAGGTGCTGCTTGCTGGGGAAGTGGTGCAGCAGGCCGGCGGTCGTGACCCCCACGTCTCTGGCGACGTCAGCGAGCGCCGTGTTGTGGTAGCCGTCGGTCGAGAACCGCTGGGCGGCGACCTCGACGATCTTCGCCCGGGTGGCCCGCCCGGCGCGGTACGGCCCACGAGCTCCCATGGTCAGAGCGTACGGGTGCCTCGCGGAGACCCGCCCTGTCGGCACCCGTCCGGCCCAGTTCTCGCGAATGCCTTGTGCAGTAGGTGTTCGCATGGCTACGTTTTGAAACGTCACATTTCGGTGGGCGCGTCCGGTCCGCGCACCGGTGCGACCGAAGGAACGAGCCTCGTCAACGGAGACGCCTGGCAGTTCGCGGCTCCCTGCGTGGCGACCTTCGCTCCGTCCAGTTCGACCCGAGTGCAGGAGGTCTGAGCAGTGACACATCATCGAACAGGGACTCAGCGGCGCGTGGTTGCGTCGCTCGCCGCGGCCGGTGTCGTCCTCGGGATGACGGCGCTCGCCGTGCCCGCGATGGCCGGCGGGCGGTCCGACCAGAACAGCAGCAGCGTGAACCGGGCGCTCAGCGCCTTCACCGACCCGAGCCTGGATGCCAAGCCGATGGCCCGCATGTGGTTCCCCGACGCAGGTGCGGGCGCCTCGGCCGAAGGGCTCGCCCTGGTCGAGAAGCAGATCCGGGACATCCATGCCGGTGGGTTCGGTGGGGTGGAGATCGCCTACCTCGCGGACGACAGCGACGTGAACAACGACGAGCTCGCGACCGTCGGCTACGGCAGCGAGAACTGGCAGCGGATCCTCAAGACGATGCTCCGCACGGCGAACTCGCTGCCCGGTGGGTTCAAGATCGACATCACGATCACCTCGCACTGGCCGCCGATCGTCAACACCATCGACCCGAACGACGACACGCAGCAGCAGCAGGCCACGGTGGCCTACCGCAAGGTGACCGCCGCCGACGCCGCGGCCGGCGCGGCGGCGCTCCCGCTGCCTGTCCAGCGGACCGAGGACTACCAGCAGGGCTTCGGCGGCAACGAGGACGCCCCGTTCCTGTTCGTGGACAAGTTCACGGCGGCAACGCTGGCCACCGTCACTGCGGTGAGCGCCGACGGCACGCCGACCTTCGGGCTGGCGTCACTGACCGACCTGACCGGTGCCACCGCGGCGGACACGGTCTCGGCCGACGACGCCGCGGCCGGTACCCCTGCACTCGAGGAGGGCGGCGTGCTCTACGCCGGCTACGCGGCAGGCATCCCCGACCGTGCCTACGCGGACGCGAACGGCATCGACTACGACAGCGAGGTCCTGGCGGTCTTCGGTCCGGAGCCGAGCGATCCGGACCTCGAGGGCAAGATCGACGCGGACGGCAACCGCAAGCGGATGGCCGACTGGCAGTACACCTACTCGACCGACCTGTCGGGCGTCGACCTCAGCGGGTACGTGCCGTCCGAGGGCGACGGCTACGAGGTGGGCGACCTGGTGCTGATCGGCTCCTACCACCAGGGCACGGGCCAGGTCATGTCCGGCGGTTCCTCGGTGACGCAGTACAACCGCACCTACGCCACGGACTACTTCTCCGCGGACGGCGTGCAGCAGGTCTTCGACTTCTGGGACGCCAACATCCTCGACAACGAGCTGATCTCGTTGCTGAAGAAGAACGGCAAGCAGGGCACGTCGATCTTCGAGGACTCCATCGAGGTGCACCGGACCGGTGCCATCTGGACGGCCGACCTGCTCGACGAGGCCAGTGCCTTCAACGGGTACGACATGACGGCCGTCGCGCCGGTGCTGACCCTCGGTTCGGCCGGCATGTTCGACGAGTCGGCCGAGGCGACCCGGATCATCGAGGACTACAACCTCACGCTGGGTCACCTCTACAAGGTCGAGCACGCCGACCTGATCAAGGACTGGGCGGCGTCCTTCGGCTACACCTACCGTGCCCAGGCGTACCCGCTCCCGGGTCTCGACGTCGGCGCCGCGGCGGCGACGGTGGACATCCCCGAGGGTGACAACTCCGGCTCCGGTGACATGCTGCGCACCCTCAAGGCTGCGACGAACCTCGGCCGGGAGAAGCTGCTCTCGATGGAGACCACGACGTTCTCGGCGACGATCTTCTCGACGTGGGAGACGGTGGCCAAGGTCGTGAACAGCGACGTGTCGGACGGCGTCAACCGCGCGATCTTCCACGGCACGGCGTTCGCCCGGACCTTCAACGGGTACGAGGCCTCGTGGCCGGGCTGGAACTTCTTCCGGAACAACGGAGGCGGGTTCTCGAACTACAACGCTCGCCAGATCTGGTGGGACGACGTGGACACCTTCAGCGGCTACGTCGCCCGCACGCAGAGCGTGATGCAGACCGGCCAGGCCAAGGTCGACGTGGCCGTGCTGATCGGCAGCGACGCGGGCTACAGCATCTCCAGCGGGAACTCGCTCCAGTCGCTGCTGGACGCCGGGTACTCCTACAACGTCCTGTCCCAGGCGCTGCTGGAGGAGCCGACGGCCGTCGTGACCGACGGTGTGCTGGACCCGGAGGGCTCGCAGTACCAGGCCCTCGTGGTCAAGGACGCCGCGAAGCTGTCGCTGGCCACCGTCGAGACCCTGATCGGCTACGCCGACGCAGGTCTGCCGATCGTCGTGATGGGCGACGGCCCGACCCGCGTCTACGGCACGAACAAGGTCGACGACAACGACGCCGACATGCTGGCCGCGTGGGCGTCGCTGACCGCCAAGCCCGGTGTCGTCACGGTCGCCGACGAGGCAGCTGTGCTCGACCAGCTCGGCGCGGATGGCGTCACCTCGGCCGCCTCGTACGACGTGCCGTTCCTGGAGACCTCGCACCGCACCGACGGCTCGACGTCGTTCTACTACCTGTTCAACGCCGGCACGACGCTCTCCGCCGCGGCGGAGGCGGGCGCGACGACGGTGCGGGTCGGCAGCGTGTACGGGCTGTCCGCGGGTGACCACCTGCTGATCGGCAGTGGTGGCACGCAGGAGGAGGTCGAGATCCTGTCGATCAGCGGCACCACGGTGACGCTCACGGCGCCCCTGCAGTTCGCCCACGCCGGTCCGTCCGGTGGGTTCCTGGGCGGCATCAGCGGCGACGCCGTCTCGGCCCTCGTGGACCAGGACGTGACGCTGACCGGCGAGGGCACGCCGTACGTGCTCAACGCCTGGACCGGTGAGGTCGAGCCGCTCGCGGTGTACAGCCGGGACGGTGACACGATCACGTTCACCCCGCGGATCGGCGGCGAGGACGCGGAGATCGTTGCCCTGGTGAAGGACAACGGCAAGCTGCCGAGCGCGACCGACGTGTCCGGCGGCGAGCTCGTGGTGGCGAGCAACAAGCTCGAGCTCCACGCCTTCGAGGTCGGCGACTACGAGGTCACCCTGGCAGACGGTTCGGTGAAGCAGGTCGAGGTCTCCTCGGTGCCTGCGGACGTCGAGCTCACCGACGGGTGGGACCTGTCCCTGGAGAGCTGGGGACCGGACGCGGAGGCGAACGCGGTCGACCCGACGATCTCGGCGAAGACCACGGTCGAGTTCTCGGACGTCTCCCTCGGCGACTGGGCCGAGCTGCCCGCGAGCGAGGAGCAGCTGGCGGACCTCGGCGTGGCGTCGATGGGCGACGTGTCGGGGACCGGCACCTACTCCACGACCTTCCGGCTGGGCCGTGACTGGCGCGACGCCGGCGCCGTGCTCGACCTGGCGCACGGGAGCGGCGACATGGTCGTGCAGGTCGTCGTCAACGGCACCGTGATCGACGACGTCGACCAGCTCACCGACGCCGTCGATCTGAGCAAGGGCCTCAAGGTCGGCACCAACACGGTCACCGTGACGATCGACACCAGCCTCAACCACAGGTACGTGGTCGAGAACACCGGTGCGTCGAGGAGCCAGACCTACGGCCTGACCGGGGTTGCGCTCGATGCGTACACGATCGCGACGGTGCCGGAGCGCGACGGTGGTGGGCAGCACCGGGCCACGCCGCCGCACCAGCGTGACCGTCACACCTGCCGGCCGATCTGACCGGCTCCACCGGGGGTGCGCGTCGGACCCGGCGTGCACCCCCGGCCGCACCATCTGAGGGACGACCGCGACGCGGTGCCGAGCGCCGACCGAATGCTCGGCACCGCGTCGCCGTACGACGAGGAAGGATCGTGATGTGAACGTCGGGGGTCGACCGGCCGTGCGCCCATGGCGCACGGCCTTCCTGGCCGGCATGGCGTCCTACCTCGACGCCGCGACGATCGTGTCCACCGGGATCGCGCTGGTGCTCTTCGCGCCCGACCTCGGCCTCGGTGAGTGGTCGATCGGGGCGCTGTCCGCCGTGCTCACGCTCTGCTTCGCGATCGGCGCGGTGGTCGGCGGGCGGCTCGGTGACCGGTTCGGGCGACGGCGGGTGTTCACGGTCACCTTGGCGGTGCTCGCCACGGGCCTGAGCGTCCTGGCGGCGGCGACAGCACCCTGGATGCTGGCCGTCGGGGTGGTGGTGGCGGGTCTCGCCATCGGGAGCGACCTTCCCGTGTCGCTCGCGCTCATCGCGGAGGAGGCCGGTCCCGCCGACCGGGGCAAGATGGTCGGTCTCTCGGCGGTGCTCTGGCTCGTGGGCATCGCCGCATCGGTCGGCCTCGCGACGGTGGTCGGTGGGCTCGGCTCCGTCGGTGCGCGCGTGCTGTACGCGCACCTGGTGGTCGTCGCGGTCGGCGTGTCCGCCCTTCGACGGGGCCTTCGCGAGTCGGTGGAGTGGACCACGGCGAGCAGTGCTGCGGACGAGTCCCCGGGCGATCGCGCGACGCGGTCGGCGTTCCGGCTCCTCGTCAGACCGCCCCTGCTCGCCGCCTTCGCCGGCACCGCGGCGTTCTACGCGCTGTGGAACCTTGCGGCGAACACCATGGGCCAGTTCGCCACGTTCTTGTTCGTGAACGTGGCAGGGGCGTCGGTCTCGTTCGCGTCGCTGGTGAGCCTGGTCGGCCTGCCCCTCGGGGTTCTCGGCGGGGTGGTCTTCATGCGCGTGGTCGACGGTGCGCGACGCAGGCCGTACGTCGTGGCGGGGTTCGTCGTCGCTCTCGTCGCCTTCGCCGTGCCGTTGGTCCTCGGCGTCAACGTGGTGACGATGACGGCATGCTCCCTGCTGTTCGGGCTGAGCGCGCCGTTCTTCGGCGAGACGATCTACAAGGTCTGGTCGCAGGAGCTCTTCCCCACGCTCGTGCGTTCCTCCGCGCAGGGCCAGACGATGGCTGCGGCCCGCGTGGCCGCCGCGGCGTGGGCGCTGGTGACGCCGGTGATCGCGAGCTCGTCGCCCGCGGTGCTCTTCGGCGTGCTCCTCGGGTGCATCGCCGGCTCGGGCGCGATCGGCCTGGGCTGGGTCGCCCGGCTCTCCGTGGTCGGAGGCGCTCGACCCGCCGAGGTGGGGGACGGGCCGTCGGTCACGGTCGGCGGTGGGCAGCGGCCGACGGCGGCTGGAACTCCGGTCTGATCGTCGCGACCGCGACATCCCGGAGCGCAGCGCTGACGAGCCCGAGGAGGTCGATCGTGCGATCGGCGAGCGTCCACTGGAGCTGCAGGCCGTCGCTGATCGCCACGCACCGCCGCGCGAGGGACTCCGGGTCGACTCCGGGTCGCAGCTCGCCCCGCGCGGCGCAGGCGGCGAATCGGCTCGTCAGGTTCGTGAGGACGGCGTCGTAGCGGCTGAAGAGGACCTCGTGGGCTGGGCTTGCCGTGTCCGCGGCCTCGGTCGCGACGGCGACGGCGAGCTCGATCAGGCCGGGCTCGGTCAGGAAGAGCGCCGTGACCTTGATCATCCGATCGATGATCTCCCCGGCGGTGCTCGCCGGGGTGATGTCGTCCCACCACGCGACGCTCACGTCGAGGCGGTGCTCCGCGACTGCCAGAAGGAGGTGCTGCTTGCTGGGGAAGTGGTGCAGCAAGCCCCCCTGGGTGATCCCGAGCTCGCGGGCCAGCTGGTTCATCGAGGTCTCGTGGTACCCGTCGACGGCGAACCGGTCGGCGGCCGCCGCGATGATTGCCGCGCGACGCTCGCGTCCGACGCGATACGGGCCTCGGGCGCCAGCCATGGAGGTGATCCTAGGCCGAATCCACGTCGTGATCGGTGGTGGACGCGTGGCCTGCGACGGCCGTCGCTGGGCTCGGGATATCTCGACGGGCACCGTCGACCATCCACGTCGCGGGGCTTGACCTGGAACGTCATTGGCAGTGACGTGCCGGCGAGACGAGACCGACTTGTGACCCGCCAAGCGTTGACGTCCGGTGCGAACGCTGACAATACTCGGGATTGGAAGGTTTCACCTCCCTCATGACCGTGCTCCCCCGGGAGCGGCCCCTCAACGGAGAGGAAGAACAATGAGGTTGCTTCGTCGTAGGTCTGTGGTGGCGGCGGGTGCTGTGGTGGCGCTGTCGTTGGGTTTGGCTGCGTGCTCGTCGGGTGGTGGCGGGGAGGAGTCTTCGTCGGCGGGTGGTGACTCGGGTTCGTCGGACTCGGGGTCGATGTCGTATGACATCGCGTTCTTGCCGAAGAACTTGGGTAACCCGTACTTCGATGCTTCTGATGGTGCGGCGAAGACCGCGGTGGAGGGGTTCGGGGGGACGTTCAAGGAGGTCGGTCCGACCGAGGCTGCTCCGGATGCGCAGGTCTCGTTCATCAACACGTTGACCCAGCAGCAGGTCGGGGCGATCGTGATCTCGGCGAACGACCCGGATGCGTTGTGTGATGCGATCGGTCAGGCGCAGGACGCCGGGGTGCACGTGTTGACGTTCGACTCGGACACGAACTGCCGGGAGATGTACATCGCGGCGTCGAACACCGAGCTGATCGGTCAGAAGCAGGTGGACATCATCGCCGAGGAGATCGGTGGGTCGGGTCAGATCGCGATTCTGTCGGCGAGCGCGAACGCGACGAACCAGAACGCGTGGATCGATGTGATGAAGGCCTACCTGGCGTCGGACTACCCGGACATCGAGCTGGTGGACGTGGTCTACGGCGATGACGACGACCAGACCTCGTACGACAAGACCGAGGCGCTGTTGAGCCAGTACCCGGACCTGAAGGGGATCATCTCCCCGACCACGGTCGGGATCGCGGCGGCGGCCCGGTACCTGTCGACCTCGGAGTACAAGGGTCAGGTCATGCTGACCGGTCTGGGTACCCCGAACGACATGCGCGACTACGTCAAGGACGGCACCGTGCAGGAGTTCGCGCTGTGGAACCCCGAGGACCTGGGGATCCTGGCGTCCTGGGCGGCCAAGGCCCTGATCGACGGGTCGATCACCGGCGCCGAGGGTGACACCTTCACCGCCGAAGGCCTGTCCTCCGACGTCACCGACTTCACCGTCGGCGCCGACGGCATCGTCGTGCTCGGCGACCCCTACGTCTTCAACGCCGACAACATCGACAACTTCAACTTCTGAGCTGTCGTAGACCGGGCACCTCGGTGCCCCGGCACAACCGCCGGGGCACCGAGGTCCGGAGAGGGGAATCGTGGAGCGCGTCTGCTTCCAGCTCCAGGTCAGGCCGGACCGCCTGGACGAGTACAAGGCCCGTCACGCCGCGGTGTGGCCGGACATGCTCCGGGCGCTGGCCGAGACCGGCTGGCACAACTACTCGCTGTTCCTGCGCGACGACGGCCTGCTGATCGGCTACGTGGAGACGCCGTCGATCGAGCAGGCCCTGGCAGGGATGGCTGCCACCGAGGTCAACGCCCGGTGGCAGGCCGAGATGGCCGACTTCTTCGTCGACCTCGGCGACGCCCGCCCGGACACCGGGTTCCTTCGCCTCGAGGAGGTCTTCCACCTCGAGGACCAGCTGGAGCGCCTCGTCGATTGATCCACTCCAGCGCCTCTGCTAGTCTATGAATCGTTTCATTATCCGTGCTTCACCGCCGAAGGACTGACCATGAGCATCGACCAGGCCACCCTCGACCTGCTGGGCCAGCAGGCGATCGAGCTTCCTTCATGGGCGTTCGGCAACGCCGGCACCCGGTTCAGGGTGTTCGGCACCCCGGGCACCCCGCGCACCATCCAGGAGAAGCTCGCCGATGCGGCGCAGGTGAACACGTACACCGGCCTCGCGCCGAGCGTCGCGCTGCACATCCCGTGGGACCTGGTCGACGACTTCGGTGAGCTCGCCGCCTATGCCAAGGACCTCGGGGTGCGGCTCGGCACGATCAACTCGAACACCTTCCAGGACAACGACTACAAGTTCGGCTCCCTGACCCACCACGACGACCGGATCCGCCAGAAGGCGATCGACCACCACTTCGAGTGCATCGACGTGATGAACGTGACGGGTTCGCAGGACCTGAAGATCTGGCTGCCCGACGGCACCAACTACGCGGGCCAGGGCGACATCCGCGGCCGGCAGGACCGGCTGGCCGACTCGCTGCACACGATCTACGACCGGCTCGGGCCGAACCAGCGCCTGGTGCTGGAGTACAAGATCTACGAGCCGTACTTCTACACGATGGACGTCCCGGACTGGGGCACGTCGTTCGCTCACGTCAGCGCGCTGGGCGACCGGGCGATGGTCTGCCTGGACACCGGGCACCACGCACCGCACACCAACATCGAGTTCATCGTCGCCCAGCTGCTGCGGCTCGGGAAGCTCGGCTCGTTCGACTTCAACTCGCGCAACTACGGCGACGACGACCTGATCGTCGGTGCCGCCGACCCGTTCCAGCTCTTCCGGATCATCTACGAGGTGATCCGCGGCGGTGGCTACGGCGAGGGGTCGCAGGTCGCGTTCATGCTCGACCAGTGCCACAACATCGAGGACAAGATCCCCGGCCAGATCCGCTCGGTGCTCAACGTCCAGGAGATGACGGCGCGGGCCCTGATGGTGGACCGCGAGGCCCTTGCCGCGGCCCAGGAGGCCAACGACGTGCTCGGCGCCAACGACATCGTCATGGACGCCTTCTACACCGACGTGCGGCCCGACCTGGCGACCTGGCGGGAGTCCCGTGGGCTGCCGGCCGACCCGATGAAGGCGTTCCTGGCGTCCGGGTACATGGCCAAGGTCGCCGAGGAGCGGGTCGGCGGGACGCAGTCCGGCTGGGGCGCCTGAGGCCGGCCGGGACGAGCGGGACGAGGAACATCTGACGTGGCGGGTACGTACCTGGCGGTCGACCTCGGAGCGTCGAGCGGCCGGGTGATCGCCGGACACCTCGACGGGGGCCGGCTGGTCACCGTCGAGACCGGGCGGTTCTCGAACGTGCCGGTGTGGTTCCCCGAGGGGGGTCGACGCACGCTGCGCTGGGACGTGGCCGCGCTGTGGGGCGGGATCCAGCAGGGCCTGCGCGCGGCCGCGCGCGAGCACGGGGCCCCGGTGTCGGTCGGGGTGGACTCGTGGGGGGTGGACCACGGCCTGCTGGACGCCGACGACGCACTCCTCGGCAACCCGGTGCACTACCGCGACGCGCGCACCGAGGGTGCCGTGGAGCGCTTCTTCGAGGTGCTGGCCGCCGAGGAGCACTACGCCGCGACCGGTCTGCAGGTGCTCCCGATCAACACCGTGTTCCAGCTCGTCGCCGGCGCCGGCAGCGCGCAGCAGCAGGCGGCACGGCGCCTGCTGCTGATGCCCGACCTGGTCTCGCACTGGCTCAGCGGTGCTGCGGTGACCGAGGTCACCAATGCCTCGACGACCGGCATGCTCGACCCGACCACGCGCACCTGGAGCGCCCCGGTGCTCGATGCGCTGGCCGCGGTGACCGGCGCCGACGTGCGTCCGCTGCTCGCACCGTTGGTCGAGCCCGGCCAGACGATCGGCGCGGTGCGGACCGACGTCGCGGCCGACCTCGGCCTGGCCGGAGCGCGCGTCGTGGCGGTGGGCTCGCACGACACGGCCTCGGCGGTCGTGTCGGTGCCGATGGCCGACGCGGCCCGGGCGGCGTACATCTCGTCGGGCACGTGGTCGCTGGTGGGCCTCGAGCTCGACGCGCCGGTGCTGAGCGAGGCGAGCCGTGCCGCGAACGTGACGAACGAGCTCGGCGTCGCGTCGACGGTGCGCTACCTGCGGAACGTGGGCGGTCTGTGGCTCCTGCAGGAGTCCCTGCGGACCTGGGCCGACCAGGGCCGGCCGCAGGACCTCGCCGGTCTGCTCGCGGCGGCGGCGGACGTGCCGGCGCTGCGCACCGTGGTGGACGTCGACGACCCGGTGTTCGCGCCTCCCGGCGACATGCCGGCGCGCGTCGCCGACGCGGCGCGGGAGTCGGGCCAGCCCGTTCCCGAGGATCCGGCGGCGGTCACCCGGTGCCTGCTGGACTCGCTCGCGCTGGCCTACCGGCGGGCGATCGAGCAGGTGACGTCGCTGTCCGGCCGCACCGTCGAGGTCGTGCACGTGGTCGGTGGGGGTTCGCGGAACGCGCTGCTGTGCCGCCTGACCGCCGACGCGACCGGGCTGCCGGTCGTCGCCGGTCCGGCCGAGGGTACGGCGATCGGGAACCTGCTGGTCCAGGCGTGGGCGGCGGGCGAGGTCTCCGGCGGTCTGCCTGAGCTGCGTGCGATCGTCGCGGCGTCGGAGGAGCCGGTGCGCTACGAGCCGAGCGGGGACGAGCAGGCCTGGGTGCGGGCCGCCGAGCGGCTCCGCTGAGCGCGTCGGGCGCTCGCCCGACATGATAGAATGAATCGTTTCATACCGATCGGTCGCAGCGACGGCCGGTCCGAGTGAGGAGTTCGTGATGGAGCTGAAGGAGCCGTACCCCGAGCTCGACGAGGTGCTCACCTCGATGGGTGCCGGTGGCCGTCGGATCTCGGAGATCGACGCGTCCGAGGCCGGCGCGGGCAACATCTCGGTCTACCTGGGCTGGGACGTGGAGCTGCGGCGCCGGTTCCCGGAGCAGTCCGAGATCGAGCTCCCGCTCGCGGCGCCGGCGCTGGCCGGGCACACCCTGCTGGTCACCGGCTCGGGCCGCCGCCTGCGTCAGATCCACGAGGACCCCGAGTCGGCGATCGCCGGCGTCAAGGTCCACGAGGGCGGCACGACGGCGACGATGTTCACCTCGCCGCGCCGCCTGTTCGACAGGTTGACCAGCGAGTTCAACTCGCACCTGGCCGTGCACCAGGACCAGGTGGCCCGCCGCGGCGTGATGTTCCAGGCGGTGGTGCACGCGCAGCCGATGCACACCACCTTCCTGTCGCACATCCCCGCCTACCGCGACACCCAGGCGTTCAACGAGAAGGTGCTGCGCTGGGAGCCGGAGTCGATCGTGGCGCTGTCCGAGGGGATCGGCGTGCTGCCGTTCCTGGTGCCCGGCTCCGCAGGGATGATGGCGGCGAACGTCGAGGGGCTGCGGGCCCACCAGATCGTGGTGTGGTCCAAGCACGGCGTGATGGCGCGGTCGGACCAGTCCGTCACGCGTGCGACCGACCGGATCGAGTACGCCGAGACCGGCGCGAAGTACGAGTACATGAACCTCGTGGCCCGGGGCGTCGCCGAGGGAATGACGCGCGAGGAGATCCGCGAGGTGGCGACCGAGTTCAACATCGACTCGCCCTACGCCTGAGACGGGCGGCCTCGGCCGCGGCGTTCACCCAGAGTTCACACGCCTCGACTGGCGTTCCGGACGGACATGTCGGACACTAGTCATAGGACGAATTCAGGAGGAGCCGATGTCGGACCGTCGAACCGAAGGACCTGACCGAACCGGTGGCGACAAGGGTCGCGACACGCTGGTGGGCAACCCGAACCGCACTCGTCTCTGAGACCTCATCCGGATGGGGCCCGCGCCGATCGGCGCGGGCCCCATCCGTGTTCCCCCGTGTCCACGCGGGCGCCCCTGCCGCACATGAGCAGGCACCCCGCACGCCGCGGCCCGCTCGCCGGCCACGGGGCTCGGCCCGCGGCGTAGCCTGACCTCGCACTCGAGGAGGGGGTCTGCAGATGGACGTCGCCGCACTGCTCGTCGACGGGTACGGACGCGTGGCCGAGGAGGTGGCGCGGGTCCTGGACGGTGCCGACGCCGAGCTGCTCACCGCCCGGCCGGACGACGCGAACTCGATCGGCTGGCTGGTCTGGCACCTGACGCGGGTCCAGGACGACCACCTCGCGGACGCGTTCGACGTCCCGCAGCTCTGGGTCGCCGACGGCTGGGCGGAGCGCTTCGGCCTCGCCCTGCCGGTCCGCGACACCGGCTACGGCCACTCCGGCGACCAGGTCGCCGCGGTCGTCGCCGGTGCGGACCTGCTGCGCGGGTACCACGAGGCCGTGCACGCGCGATCGGTCGATCTGCTGGGTGCGCTGGAGCCCGCGGCGCTGGACCGCGTGGTG
Organism: Actinotalea endophytica; assembly: GCF_025717005.1. GTDB lineage: Bacteria > Actinomycetota > Actinomycetes > Actinomycetales > Cellulomonadaceae > Actinotalea. The sequence continues at coordinate 72,051 of NZ_JAOVZU010000010.1, read as the reverse complement.
GACACCCGCTGGGACCCGCCGGTGACGCTCGGTGTGCGCCTGGTCAGCGTGCTCGCCGACGACCTGCAGCACGTCGGGCAGGCCGCATACCTCCGCGGCATCCTCGAGCGCGCCCGCTCCTGACCGGACGTCCGCCCGACGCGGGTCGGGGCGGGCGCGGCGGGCTCTTCCTGCGCTCCGCAGGACCTACGACCCCGCGTGCCGGTGATCGTGCTCCCGAGAATGGCGAGTGTCCGCGACGGTGCGGGCCGCGACGCCGGGGGAGGGCATGGAACGTCTGCTCGCGCCGCACGAGGTCGCCGGGTTGAGCCTGCGCAACAGGATCGCGATGCCGCCGATGACCACCCGCCTGTCCGGTCCGGACGGCGGGGTGAGCGCGCGTGAGGTGGCGTTCTGGGGCGCACGCGCCCGCGGTGGCGCCGGACTCGTCATCTGTGGCCCGTTCCTCGCCAGCACCGAGGTCGAGGACCCGCTGGGCCGGCTGCGCGCGGACGACGACCGCTTCGTCGCCGGCATCCGCCGCCTGGTCGACGCGGTGCACGACGGCGGCGCGGCGGCCGGGGCGCAGCTGACCGTCGGGCTCGGCCGGCTCGCCCCTCGCGCGCAGAGCCACCCGGTGTCCTCGTCGGCGACGACCACCCCGGACGGCCGGTCCTGCCGCGCCCTCACCGGCGGCGAGATCCGGACGCTGATCGACGACGCCGCCGCGGCCGCGGTCCGGCTCGCGCGGGCCGGCGTGGACCTCATCGACATCGGCGCCCGGGCCGGCGGGCTGGTCGACCAGTTCCTCACACCGCTGTGGAACCACCGGACGGACGAGTGGGGCGGGGACCTGACGGGCCGGGCGGCCCTGCTGCTCGCGCTCGTCGACGCGGTCCGCGAGGCGGGGCTGCCGGTCAGCGTGCGCCTGTCGCTCGACCAGCACCTGCCAGGTGGCCGGGGCCTGACCGAGTCCATCGAGCTCGTCCGGATGCTCGGGGCGGCGGGCGTGGGTCTGGTGACCGTCGAGGAGGGATCACCCGAGGCGCCGTGGCTCGTCGCGCCGGACTACCACCAGCCCGCGGGTGCCCACCTGGACGCGGCCGTGCGGGTCCGCAGCGCGACGGGCGTGCCCGTGCTGGTCGCCGGAGCGACCTCGCTCGAGCAGGCGTCGAAGGCGGTCGGGGACGACGAGATCGACCTGGTGGGGCTCGGCCGTGCCCTGGTGGCCGACCCCGAGCTGCCCGCGCGGGTGATGGCGGGCCAGGCGGGGCGGGTCCGCCCGTGCGTGCGCTGCAACGCGTGCCTGGACGCGGTGCGCGCCGGCCGCCCGCTGCGCTGCGCGGTGAACCCGTTCGCGGGCGAGGAGACCGTGCACGCGGTGCGCCCGGTGGTGCGGGTCCGCAAGGTGGTCGTGATCGGCGGTGGTCCGGCCGGTCTCGAGGCGGCGAGGATGGCCGCGATCCGGGGCCACGCCGTCGACCTCTACGAGGCGCGTCCACGGATCGGTGGCGTGCTCGCACGGGCCGCGAGCCCCGGATTCAAGAGCGAGCTGCTCGCCCTGGTGAGCTGGTACGGCGCCGAGCTCGCCGACCTCGGCGTGACGATCCACCTCGGCCGCACGGTCCGCTCCGGTTCGCACGTGCTGGCCGAGGCCGAGGTGGTCGTGCTGGCCACGGGTGCACGACCGGTGCGCCCGGAGATCACCGGGCTGGACCGTCCTGAGGTGATCGACGTGCTCGACGTGCACGGGTCCGCCCTCGGGTCGCGGGTGGTGATGATCGGCGGCGGCCTGTCCGGGGCCGACACGGCGCTCGACCTCGCGGCGCGTGGCCACCGGGTCACCCTGGTCGAGGCCGGCGACGAGATCGCGCCGGGGAGCCCGTCGGTCTCCCGGGCGGCGTTGCTGGCCGGGCTCGAGGAGCAGGGCGTCCCGGTGCTGACCGGCACGATCGTGCAGGCGGTCGACGACCTCGGCGTGCACGCGGTCGGGCCGGACGGACCGGTGGAGCTGCCGACCGACTCCGTGGTGCTCGCGGTCGGGGTGCTGCCCTCCCGCGAGCTCGCGGCGGGTGGTGTGCTCGAGGACCCGAGGGTGCACCTCGTGGGCGACTGCGTGAGCCCCGGATCGCTCGGCGACGCGGTGCGGTCGGGCTTCGCTGCGGGACTCACGCTCTAGCCGCCACCGCGTCCGGGCCATTGGTCCCGCCGGATCGTCGCCGTATACCCCCATGGGTATGTTTGCGCAGGTCAAGAGTGGGGAAGTAGCGACCTTCGTCCTCCCCCCGGTTGGCCCCCATGGCCCACGCTTGGCGTCATGCCGACGTCGCTTGGAGGGCACATGCGGACGATGGGGTTGGCGGCGATCGACGAGCTCGTCGCCGTCCTGGACGGCGCGGGCTACGAGGTCTTCGGCCCGCGCGTACGTGACGGAGCGATCGTGCTCGCGCCGATCAGCGGGGTGGCCGATCTGCCGCGGGGCGTCGGTGACGAGCAGGACGCAGCGCGCTACCGCCTGCGTGACCGCGGCGACGACCGCCTGTTCGGCTACGCGGCCGCCGCCCAAGGGCTCAAGCCGGTGCTGTTCCCCTCCGACGAGCTGCTCGTCCGGATCCGCAAGACGCCGATCGGCTTCGACCTCGAGGAGCCGGAGGCGCCGGCGCGTCCGCGGGCCTTCCTCGGTGCCCGGGACTGCGACCTGCGGGCCCTCGCGGTGCACGACACCGTGCTGAGCTCGCGCGAGTTCGCGGACAAGTCCTACGGCCAGCGCCGCGACGGCGTGTTCGTCGTCGCGGTGAGCTGTGCGGACCCCTGCGGCACGTGCTTCTGCGTCTCCCAGGGCGGCAGCCCCAAGCCCGGCGACGGGTACGACCTCGCGCTCACCGAGCTCGTCGACGACGCCGGCCACCGGTTCGTGGTCGAGGTCGGCAGCGAGCGCGGCGCCGAGGTCCTCGCGCAGGTCACCACCGCCGAGGCCGCCGAGTCGGACCTCGCCGCGGTCGACGCCCAGGTCGCCGAGGCCACCGCGTCGATGGGCCGCACGCTGGACACCGAAGGGCTCCCGGAGCTCATGTTCGCTGCCGCGGACAGCCCGCACTGGGACACCGTCGCCGCCCGCTGCCTCGCCTGCACCAACTGCACGCTGGTGTGCCCGACGTGCTTCTGCACCTCGGTCGAGGACAGCACCGACCTGTCGATGTCGACCACCGAGCGACACCGGGTGTGGGACTCGTGCTTCGGCGCGAGGTTCTCCTACATCCACGGTGGCGTGGTCCGGGCGAGCGGCAAGTCCCGCTACCGCCAGTGGATCACCCACAAGCTGGCCGGCTACCAGCAGCAGTTCGGTCTCTCGGGCTGCGTCGGGTGCGGGCGCTGCATCACCTGGTGCCCCGCGGCGATCGACATCACCGCCGAGGCCGCGGCGCTGCGGGCGAGCCTGGCCGACCCCGAGACCGACCTGGAGACCGCAGGAGAGGCCCGATGACCGCCACCGACGTCGCCGCCGACGTGACCGCTCCCGGCCCGATGACCCCGCGGCCGTACCGCGTGGTCGCCCGGCGCCAGGACACCCACGACACCGCCACGCTCGACCTCATCCCGCTGTACGGCGAGCAGGCCCACTGGCGATCCGGCCAGTTCATGATGCTCTACGCCTTCGGCGTCGGTGAGATCGCCGTGTCGATCTCCGGTGGGGCCCTGCCGGGCGAGCCGCTGCGGCACACCATCCGCGACGTGGGCGCCGTCAGCCACGCGCTGACCCAGACCAAGGTCGGCGACGTGATCGGCGTCCGTGGCCCGTTCGGGACCTCCTGGGACGCGATGGACGCGGTCGGCGGCGACCTGATGTTCATCGCCGGGGGCATCGGGCTCGCACCGTTGCGCCCCTCGATCCTCGAGGCGGTCCGCCGCCGCGGCGAGTTCCGCCGGGTGATCCTGCTGTACGGCTCCCGGCCCGGTGAGGGCTTCCTGTTCACGGACGAGATCGAGGAGTGGGAGCGGCTGCACGGCTTCACGGTGCACCAAGGCGTGCGCGCCGGCCTCGCCGACGTGGTCAACGATCCGTCGTTCGACCCCGCGATGCTGCTCACCCTCGCGTGCGGCCCCGACATCATGATGGAGGTCGCCGCCAAGACGCTGACCGACCGGGCCGTCCCGCCGCAGAAGGTACGGCTGTCCCTCGAGCGATCGATGCACTGCGGCATCGGGCTGTGCGGCCACTGCCAGCTCCGCGAGGCGTTCATGTGCGTCGACGGCCCGGTGTTCAGCTACGACCAGCTCGTGCCCCTGCTCGCCACTGAGGAGCTCTGATGACGACGACAGCGGTGCGCACCAAGCCCACCGTGGCGGTGTGGAAGTTCGCCTCGTGCGACGGTTGCCAGCTCAACCTGCTCAACGCCGAGGACGAGCTCCTCGAGGTCGCCGACACGGTGAACATCGCCTACTTCCCCGAGGCCACCCGCACGATGCTGCCCGGTCCCTACGACGTGTCCCTGGTCGAGGGCTCGATCACCACGCCCGAGGAGATCGAGCGGATCAAGATGGTGCGCGAGCAGTCCGGCGTGCTCATCACGATCGGTGCTTGCGCCACCCACGGTGGCATCCAGGCACTGCGCAACTACGCCGACGTCGAGGAGTACACGCGCTACGTGTACGCCCACCCCGAGTACATCGAGACGCTCGAGACCTCGACGCCGATCTCCGAGCACGTCAAGGTCGACTTCGAGCTGCGCGGCTGCCCGGTCGACAAGTACCAGCTCGTCGAGGTGATCGCGGCGTTCGCCCAGGGGCGCAGGCCGCGGATCCCGACGTACAGCGTCTGCGTCGAGTGCAAGCGCGCCGGGAACATCTGCGTGCCGGTCGTGAGCGGCGAGCCCTGTCTCGGCCCGGTCACCCAGGCCGGCTGCGGCGCGATCTGCCCGTCGTTCAACCGTGGCTGCTACGCGTGCTTCGGCCCGCAGGACTCCCAGAACTGCCACGGGATGGCCGACCGCCTGGCAGCCCTCGGCATGACCAACGACGAGATGGTCCGTGCGTACCGGACCTTCAACGCCACGTGCGAGCCCTTCCACGCGGAGAGCATGCGGCACGAGCGGGCGCGGAAGGCCGGCGCGGAGGAGGTTGAGGCATGAGCATGCAGCCCACGAGCGAGCGCACGCTCTCGGTCGAGGTCCTGGCCCGCGTCGAGGGCGAGGGCGGTCTGCACCTGTCGCTGCGCAACGGCAAGGTCGACGACGTCAAGCTCAACATCTTCGAGCCGCCGCGCTTCTACGAGGCCTTCCTGCGCGGCCGCTCGATGATGGAGCTGCCCGACCTGACGGCCCGGATCTGCGGGATCTGCCCGGTCGCGTACCAGTTCAGCGCCTGCATGGCGATCGAGGACGCGTGCGGGGTCACCGTGCCGGACTCGGTCCACGCGCTGCGCCGACTGCTGTACTGCGGGGAGTGGATCGAGTCCCAGACCCTGCACGTCTACATGCTCCACGCACCGGACTTCATGGGCTACGCCGGCGCCATCGAGATGGCGAAGGACTTCCCGGCGGAGGTCAAGCGCGGGCTGAGCATGAAGAAGGCCGGCAACGAGCTGATGACGCTGGTCGGCGGTCGTTCGGTGCACCCGGTCAACACCAAGGTCGGCGGCTTCTACAAGATGCCGTCGGTGGCGGACATGCTGGCCCTGCGCCCTGCCCTCGTCCAGGGGCTCGAGGACGCCCTGGAGACGGTGCGGTTCACCGCCGGCCTGGAGTACCCGGACTTCGACCGGCCGTACCTCTACGTCTCGCTGCGCCCGGAGACCGGCTACCCGATCGAGTCGGGACGGATCGTCACCAGCCGCGGCGACGACTGGAGCGTCCGGGAGTTCGTCGAGCAGGTCGAGGAGGTGCACGTCGAGCACTCCAACGCGCTGCACGGCGTGCTCGACGGCGAGCCCTACGTGGTCGGGCCGCTCGCCCGCTACTCGCTCAACTTCGACCGGCTGTCGCCGCTGGCGCAGCAGGCCGCACGGGACGCCGGCCTCGGCGAGACCTGCTACAACCCGTTCAAGTCGATCATCGTGCGCGCCGTGGAGACCGTCGAGGCGTTCCACGAGGCGATCCGGATCATCGACTCGTGGGTCGACGGCCTGCCCGCCTCCGTGCCGGTGCCGCCGCGTGAGGGCGAGGGGTGGGGCGCCACCGAGGCTCCCCGCGGCCTGTGCTTCCACCGGTACAAGATCGACGACAGCGGCATGGTGACCGACGCGCAGATCGCACCGCCGACCTCGCAGAACCAGCCGAGCATCGAGGGCGACCTGCGCGAGCTGGCGACCGAGTGGATGTGGATGTCGGACGAGGACCTCACCCTGCGTGCCGAGGTCGCGATCCGCAACTACGACCCGTGCATCTCCTGCTCCGTGCACTTCCTCAACCTCACGGTGGACCGGGGGTGCCCCGCCCGCGGGCGCGGCGGGTGGTGGTCGGTCTCGGGGCGCCCGAGCGCGGTGACGACGCGGTCGGGTCGGCCGTGGCGCGCGAGGTCGCGCGACGACTGGCCGACTCGCCGTTGCCGGGTGTCGAGGTGGTCGAACGGCACGACCCGACCGCGCTCATCGAGCTGTGGGCCGGTTGCACGCTCAGCGTGGTGTGCGACGCGGTGCGGTCGGGGTCGCCCGCGGGCACGCTGCACGTGGTGCGCACCGGTCCGGACCAGCCCCCGCTGACCGAGGGGCACGCCCAGGAGGCCGGGTCGCACGACTTCGGCCTGGCGAGCGCCGTCGAGCTCGCCCGCGCGCTCGACCGGCTGCCCGAGGTCGTCGTGGTCGGCGTCGAGGCGCAGTCCTTCGGCTGGGGTGAGGCCCTGACCGGCCCGGTCGCGGACGCGGTGCCCGCCGCGGCGGCCGAGGTGCTGCGAGTCCTGCAGCGCTGACGTACGACCGCGGTCGGACCCGCCGGCCCCTGGTGGTCCGACCGAGGGCTGGCCGACGTTCCGCCCGCGGGGCGATGTGCGCGTCCAGCCCCGGCCGGGAGCCTTGAGTCGTGGTGGTCGGTGCTCAGGGTGTCGTGCCACGACGGACCGAAGGGTCGGCCGTCGTTCCGGCTCGGCGTCGCTGGCCGGCCGGGGCAGCGATCGTCCTCGTTCTCGTCGTGGCGCTGGCGGCGCTCGTGGGGCCGCCCGACGCGCGGGCCACGGTGGCGAGCTGGGTGCTCGCGCCGCCGTCGGGACGGGCCGCGTCCGAGCCGGCGCCGAGGTGGTGCGCCGACCGGGTGCCGACCGGTGAGACGCCGACCGGCACCGACGGCCTTCGACAGGAGCTCGCAGCCCGGTTCGCTGACGCGCGCGAGGCGGCTGCCGCTGCCGGCATCGAGCTGGTCATCACGTCGGGGTGCCGGTCGCGCGAGCAACAGAGCGCTTTGGTCGAGCAGGCGCTGAAGGACCACGGCGACCCGACCGAGGCGCACCGGTGGGTCGCGCCGGTCGAGCGCTCCGAGCACGTCCTCGGCCTCGCCGTGGACGTCGGGCCCCAGGAAGCCTGGACCTGGCTCGCCGAGCACGGGGCCGAGCACGGGCTGTGCCGGGTCTACGACAACGAGCCGTGGCACTTCGAGGCGCTCACGGCGCCGGGTGGGACGTGCCCGGCGACGGTGCCCGACGCGTCGGGGCTGTGGTCCTAGGCACGCCACGCGCCCTGGCCGCGACGCCGACGGGACCTGGCGCCGCCGCCGCGACGGCCGACGTCAGCAGATCCGCGGGAGCTGCTCGCCGACCAGCATGTCGACGATCCGCTCCGATCCCACGAGCGTGCGGGCGGTGACCATCCCGGGGTGCTCGGCCACGACCGCGCCGATCCGGACCGCGCCCTCGCCGGCCGGGACCGCGCGCATCGCTGCCAGGACGTCGTCCGCCGTCTCGGCCGGCACGACGGCGACGAGCTTGCCCTCGTTGGCCACGTGGTAGGGGTCCAGGCCGAGCATCTCGCAGGCGCCGCGCACCGGGTCCGGGATCGGCACCGCCGCGTCGTCCAGCACCATGCCGACGCCCGACGCCTCGGCGATCTCGTTGAGCGCCGACGCCAGGCCGCCGCGGGTCGGGTCGCGCAGGACCTTGATGCCGGGCTCGACCGCGAGCATCGCCGCGACCAGCCTGTTCAGCGACTGCGTGTCGGAGGCGATCTCGGCCTCGAACTCCAGCCCCTCGCGCACGCTCATGATCGCCACGCCGTGCAGCCCGATGGGCCCGGAGAGCAGCAGCACGTCGCCCGGGCGTGCGAGGTCCGCGCCCAGCTGCACCCCGGCCGGCACCACGCCGATCCCGGCGGTGTTGATGAAGATCTTGTCCGCGGCCCCGCGCCCGACGACCTTGGTGTCGCCCGTGACGATCCTGGTGCCGGCCGCCGCGGCCGCGCGGGCCGCCGACGCCGTGAGCCCGCCGAGGTCCTCCAGCGGCAGGCCCTCCTCGATCACGTAGGCGAGCGACAGCCCGACCGGCTGGGCGCCCATCATCGCGAGGTCGTTCACCGTGCCGTTGACGGCGAGCTCGGCGATGTCGCCGCCCGGGAACACCAGCGGCGAGACCACGAACGAGTCGGTGGTGAAGGCGATCCGCGCACCGGCCACCTCGAGCACGGCCGCGTCGTTGAGCGGACCGCCGGGGGACGCGTCGGCCAGGCACGGCGCGAGCACGTCGCGCATCAACGCACCGGACAGCTGGCCGCCCGAGCCGTGCCCGAGGATCACCCGCGAGCCTTCCGGGATCGGCACCGGGCAGGTGAGGGCCAAGGGGTCGATGGTCGTCATCCGACGTTCACTCTCCGTGCGTCCAGGCCGCGGTTGGCCGCGTGGAAGGCCGCGCAGGTGCCCTCCGCGCTGACCATCGGGGCGCCGAGGGGGTGCTGCGGCGAGCACAGCGTGCCGTAGGCGGTGCAGTCGATCGGCAGCTTCTCACCGGTGAGGATCTGGCCCGCGATGCAGGCCGGGTGCTCGAGCGTGTGGATGTCGCCGACCTCGAACTTGGTCTCGGCGTCGTAGGCCGCGTACTCCGGGCGCAGGTGGTACCCGGACTGCGGGATCTCGCCGACGCCACGCCAGGTCCGGTCGCCGATCTCGAAGACGTCGAAGATCTGCTTCTGGGCCAGCGGCACGCCCTCGCGCTTGACCGCGCGGGCGTACTGGTTCTCGACCTCGTGGCGGCCCTCCTCGAGCTGGCGGATCGCCATGAGCATGCCCTCGAGCAGGTCGAGCGGCTCGAACCCGGTGACCACGATCGGGGTCTTGTACTTCGCGGCGATCGGCTCGTACTCCGTCCAGCCCATCACGGCGCACACGTGCCCGGCGGCCAGGAACGACTGCACCTGGTTCGTGGGGGAGTCGAGCAGCGACGTCATCGCCGGCGGCACGAGCACATGGCTGACGACGACCGAGTAGTTGTCGATGCCCTGAGCCTTGGCCTGGGCGATCGCCATCGCGTTGGCCGGGGCCGTGGTCTCGAACCCGACGGCGAAGAACACGACCTCCTTGTCGGGGTTGTCCCGCGCGATCTTCAGGGCGTCCAGCGGGTTGTACACGATGCGCACGTCCGCGCCGCGCGCCTTGAGCGCGAGCAGGTCCGTGTCGGTGCCCGGGACGCGCAGCATGTCGCCGTAGCTGGTGAAGATGACGTTGGGCCGGGCGGCGATCGCGAGCGCCTTGTCGATCTGCTCCAGCGGGGTGACGCACACCGGGCAGCCCGGGCCGTGGATCATCCGGACACCCTCGGGCAGGGCCTCGTCCAGGCCCTGCTTGACGATGGTGTGGGTCTGCCCGCCGCAGACCTCCATCAGGGTCCACGGCCGGGTCGTGATGCGGTGGATCTCGGCGAGCAGCGTCTTGGCGAGCTCGGGGTCGCGGTACTCGTCGAGGTACTTCACGGCGTCGGCTCCTGGGTGGACCGCTCGGCGGGTGGGCTCGCGGCCGCGGACGCGAGTGCTCCGCTCACCGGCGTGCCGTCGTCACTGACCACCGCGGGGGCGTCCATCCCCGGCCCCATGGTCTCGAGCTCGGCGGCCACCATGTCACCCATCGAGGACAGCACCTCGAGGGTCTTGAGCGCCTCCTCCTCGTCGACCTTCGAGATCGCGAAGCCCACGTGCACGATGACGTAGTCACCGAGCCGGACCTCGGGCGTGTACGCGAGGCACGCCTCCTTGCGGATGCCACCGAAGTCGACCTTGCCCATCAGGACCGGGCCGTCCTCGCGCAGCTCGATCACCTTGCCGGGGATCCCCAGGCACATGTCAGACCTCCTTCGATGTGGCGAGCGTCGAGGCCCAGGCGGCCGGGTCGCCGGCCATCTGGGCCGCGGCGACCGCCGCCTGCCCGTAGCTGATCCCGCCGTCGTTGCAGGGCACCTGCTCGTTGAGGTGCACCTGGAAACCGTCGCTGCCCAGGCGGTCGAGCAGCGAGGTGGACAACCGGCGGTTCTGCAGCACACCACCGGACAGGCAGACCACGTCGACGTCGGCGCGAACCTCGGCCAGCATCTCACGCGTGACCTCGACGACGGTCTCGTGCAACGCCGCCGCGAGGCTCTCGGTGCTCTCGCCGGCGGCACTCCCGCCGAGCAGCGCGGCCAGGGTCGGCAGCGGGTCGTAGACCAGCAGGCCGTCGGCCCGCTCGAGCCGGTAGGGCAGCAGGGCGCCGGGCAGGTCGCCCGCCGCACGCTCCAGGTCGATCGCCGCCTGCGCCTCGTACTCGACGACGTCGCGCAGGCCGAGCAGTGCGGCGGCCGCGTCGAACAGCCGGCCGGCCGACGACGCGAGCGGCGCGTTCAGGCCCCGTGACACCTGGGTGCGGATCGTGGCGACCTCGCGCGGGTCGAGCCGCCCGAGGAACGGGGCGACGAGGTCGGGGTCGATCAGGTCACCGGGCTGGTCTGCGGGCTGGCCTGCATGCTGGTCTGCGTCGAGCCGCTCGCCGCCGAGCAGGTAGCCGAGCGCCATCCGGTACGGCCGGTGGACGGCGAGCGCACCGCCCGGGAGCGGTGCTCGGGCGAACCGGGCGAGCCGCCGGTAGCCGCGCAGGTCGGCGAGCATCAGCTCACCGCCCCACAGGGTGCCGTCGTCGCCCATCCCGAGACCGTCGTACGCGACGCCGAGGAACCGGCCGGTGACGCCGTGCTCGGCTGCGCACGACGCGACGTGGGCGTGGTGGTGCTGGACGGCGAGCCGGCGCTCGGCCGGCGCGGTGCGCAGCGCGTACTTGGTGGACAGGTACTCCGGGTGCAGGTCGTGCACCACCACCTCGGGCTCGAGCGCGAGCAGCGTGCTCAGGTGCGCGAGGCCGTCGGTGAACGCCTCGTGCGTGCGCAGGTCCTCGAGGTCGCCGTTGTGCGGGGCCACGTGCGCCGATCCGCCGCGCGCGAGGGTGAACGTGTGCTTGAGCTCGGCGCCGACCGCGAGCAACGCGCGGGGTGTGGCGATCGGCAGCGGCAGCGCCTCCGGGGCGTAGCCGCGGCCGCGCCGGAGCATCCGCTCACGCCCGCGGTCCACCCGGGTGACGGAGTCGTCGTAGCGGGCCCGGATGCGCCGGTCGTGCACCAGGAAGGCGTCCGCGATGTCGGCGAGCCGGGTCGCGGCCTCCTCGTCGTCGGTGGCCAGCGGCTCGTCCGCGACGTTGCCCGAGGTGAGCACCAGCGGGCGGTCCACCGCGGCCATCAGCAGGTGGTGCAGCGGCGTGTACGGCAGCAGGACGCCGACGTCGGTCGCCCCGCGCAGCACCGACGGCGCGAGCAGGTTCGCCCGGCCGGACGGGCGCAGCAGCACGATCGGCGCGCGTGGTCCGGTGAGCAGCGTCGCCTCGTCGGCGTCGACGTGCGCGAGCTCGGTCGCGGACGCGAGGGTCGGGACCATGACGGCGAACGGCTTGGCCCAGCGGTGCTTGCGGTCGCGCAGCCGGGCGACCACGGTCTCGTCGGTGGCGTCGCACGCCAGGTGGTAGCCGCCGAGCCCCTTGACCGCGACGATCACACCGGCCGCCAGGTCGGCCGCGGCGGCCGCGATCGGGTCGCCGTCGGCCACGGTCACGGTGCGTGCGCCGGCGCGGTACAGCGGCTGCGGGCCGCACCGCGGGCACGCGACCGGCTCGGCGTGGAAGCGCCGGTCGGCCGGGTCGGTGTACTCGGCCGCGCACGCGTCGCACATGCCGAAGTCGGCCATCGTGGTGGCCGCCCGGTCGTACGGCAGGTCGTCGATGATCGTGGCGCGCGGGCCGCAGTCGGTGCAGTTGGTGAAGGGGTAGCCGAACCGCCGGTCGTCGGGGTCGGTCAGGTCGGTCAGGCACGCCGGACAGGTCGCAAGGTCGGGTGGGAAGTGACGCTCGGCGACCTCCGCGCCCCGCGACGCCTCGATGACGAACGGGTCGGGACGGCTCGCGACCCAGTCCGGGTCGTCCATCTCGCTGGCGCGTACGGCGTCGACCCGGGCTCGGGGCGGCGCGTCCTCGGCGAGGCGGCGGGTGAGCTCGCCGAGTGCCTCGGGACGACCCGCGGCCTCGATCTCGACCCGACCGGCGACGTTCGCGACCCGTCCGGACAGCCCGAGCTCGGTGGCGAGGCGCCAGACGAACGGTCGGAACCCGACGCCCTGGACCACGCCGTCGACCACCACGAGCACGCCCGCGGTCGCGGTGGCCCTGGCCACCGTCCCGTCCGGCGCGCCACCGGTCGTCGTGGCCCTCGTCATGAGTCCCGATGCTGCCATCCGGCGGCGGTCGGCCCGCAGGCCGTAAGACCCGCGCTGACCGTCACAATCACGCTCAGTGGTCCGTCCGGCGCGGTGTCCTGCGGCGCCGGATCGGATGCACGAGCAGCCCCCTGGCCACGCCTCGGGCACCCGAGGCCCCGGCGCGCAGCCGGGCGACCTCGCCGCGGCCCGGCCCGCCCGGCACGTCGCGCGGCAAGGAGTCCGACGCGATCAGCCACGCGGGCATGCCGAGCAGGCGCAGCGCCGCTCGCAGCCGTTCCGACTCGTACGTGCTCGTGCGGTCGATCTCCTCGGCGAGCAGCTCGGTGAGGTCCTCGGCCTGGTCGGGTCGCCCGCAGGCCCGCGCGAGGCCCTCGAGCGCGTCGACGCCGACCGGGTCGGGCATCGTCTCGTCGTCCTCGGGCAGCCCGTAGGAGGGGTCGGAGTCGTAGTGCCCGGCGTCGGGCCCGGCCCAGTCGAGGCGCAGCACCTGGTCGCGGAGCACCGTGGCCCCGAGCACGGTGGTGCCGAGGCGCTCGGCGAGCCGGGCGGTGAGGGCGGCGATGCCGGTGCGGTCACCGGCCACCGCGCCACCCGGGTTGTCCGCGACCGCGACGAGCCAGGGCCGCTCCGCAGGCTGCTCGACCGGGCCGAGGTACCCGCTGAAGCGCAGCGCGGACAGCGTCGCCCGCACCGGCTCGGCCGAGTCGGCCCCGATCACGAGCCCGGCGTAGGTCAGGCCCAGCTCTTCGTGCTCACCGTGCTCCGGCATCTGGGTGCTCACCCGGCCATCTTCCCGCGCGTGGCCGGGAAGGAGTAGACCGGCCGGGAATGCCGGGGGTCGCGCGATGGTTGGTCGAGATGGTTGAATATTGCACGACCAAGGAGGACGAGATGCAGTTCGGCGTGTTCAGCGTGGGCGACGTGACGCCCGACCCCACCACCGGCAGGACCCCTACCGAGGGTGAGCGGATCGCGGCGATGGTGGCCATCGCGCTCAAGGCCGAGGAGGTAGGCCTCGACGTCTTCGCGACCGGGGAGCACCACAACCCGCCGTTCGTGCCGTCGTCGCCGACCACGATGCTCGGCTACGTCGCGGCGCGCACCGAACGGATCGTGCTGTCGACCTCCACGACTCTCATCACCACGAACGACCCGGTCAAGATCGCCGAGGACTACGCGATGCTCCAGCACCTCGCCGGCGGCCGCGTGGACCTCATGATGGGCCGCGGCAACACCGGCCCGGTCTACCCGTGGTTCGGTCAGGACATCCGCAACGGCGTCGAGCTGGCCCTGGAGAACTACGCGCTGCTGCGGCGACTGTGGCGCGAGGACGTCGTCGACTGGTCCGGGCGGTTCCGCACCCCGCTGCAGTCGTTCACCTCGACGCCCCGGCCGCTCGACGGGGTGCCGCCGTTCGTCTGGCACGGCTCGATCCGCACGCCGCAGATCGCCGAGCAGGCCGCCTACTACGGGGACGGGTTCTTCCACAACAACATCTTCTGGCCGATCGAGCACACCGCGGCGATGATCGACCTGTACCGGCGCCGCTGGGAGCACCACGGCCACGGCCCGGCCGACACCGCCATCGTCGGGCTCGGAGGTCAGGTGTTCATGCGACCCCGGTCGCAGGACGCCGTGCGTGAGTTCCGGCCCTACTTCGACGTCGCGCCGGTCTACGGCCACGGACCGTCGCTCGAGGAGTTCACCGAGACCACCCCGCTGACGGTCGGCAGCCCGCAGCAGGTGATCGACCGGTACGCCGCGATGCGCGACCACGTGGGCGACTACCAGCGCCAGCTGTTCCTGATCGACCACGCCGGCCTCCCGCTCGACGTCGTGCTCGAGCAGATCGAGATCCTCGGCGCCGAGGTGGTGCCGGTGCTGCGGCGCGAGCTCGCCGTCGGGCGGCCCGCGCACGTACCCGACGCCCCCACCCACGCCTCGCTCGTCGCCGCCGCGGGTGGTGCGCGGGACGCCACCGTCTACGCGGGCGCCGACGCCGTCACCGGAGCGAGCCCCGAGGCGGTCGTGCGATGAGCGGCAGGCCGACCGCCCCCCGGCGGCTGCTCGTGATCTCCGCCGGGCTGCGCACACCGTCCTCCACCCGGCTGCTCGCGGACCGGCTGCGCGCCGCGGCCGTGACCGCTCTGCGGGCCCGCGGCCTGGACGTCGCGGACACCACCGTCGAGCTGCGCGAGCACGCCAGGGACCTGACGGCCATGCTGCTCACCGGCACCCCGACGCCCGCGCTCACCGGGCTGCTCGACGAGGTCGGCCGGGCGGACGCGGTCGTCCTCGTGACGCCGATCTACTCGGGGGCCTACACCGGCATGGTCAAGGACCTCGTCGACCTGCTGCCCGAGGACGCGCTGGCCGGGGTGCCGGTGCTGATGGGCGCCACCGGGGGCACGGGCCGCCACGCCCTGGCACTCGACCACACGCTGCGCCCGCTGCTCGGGCACGTGCACGCGGTGACCGTGCCGACCGCGGTCTTCGCCGCGACCGAGGACTTCGCGACCGAGGACCCGCAGCACCCGCTCGGGGCCCGCGTGGCACGGGCCGCGGACGAGCTCGCCGCCCTGGTCGCGGGCCGTCCGCCGCGCGTCCAGGACGACCCCTGGGACGTCAGCGGGGTGGCCGAGCTGCTCACCGACCTGTGAGCGGCCGGAGCGTGGGGTGAGAAGCGGCGCCTGAGCCTCAAGCGGGTGCCCGTCTTGCCCGATGTTGTGGGTGAAGGACGGAGACTCGGTGGGGCCTCAGGTCGTGTTCGCCCTCGCCGTCGCCCTCGGGGTGCCGGCGTGCCTCGCCATGCTCTGGCGCGCGCGCTCCGAACAGGGTGTGTGGCCCTCGGTCGTCCTGCTCGCGGGCGGCGCCCTGTGGTCGGCCGCCGGACTGGCCATGACCATGACCCCCGACGTCGAGCTCGAGCGGCAGATCTACGCCTGGAGTGCGCCGGTCTTCGGCGTTGCGGCCGCCGCGATCGTCTGGCAGGCGCTCACCATGACCGGTCGGCGACCCGGACGGTCGCCCTGGCTGGTCGCCGCGCTCGCGCTCGAACCCGCAGTGATGGTCGTCGTCGCGGCCGTCCCCGCCCTCACTGCTCGGCTCGCGCGGGTCGGCACCGGCCCCGACGGCGTGACGCACCTGGTCAACGGCCCCCTGGTGTACGTGCACACGGCCGTGGCGGGCGGCATGGCCGTGCTGGGCGGCGCGCTGCTCGTCGCGGGCCGCTCGCGCGTGGTCACCGGGCACCAGGGCCGGTTCGCCGTCGCAGCCCTCGCGATGGGCGCCCCGACGGCCGCGGCGCTCGCCGGCGTCGCCCTGGTCCGGGACCCCGTGCTGGTGGTCGCCGCGGCCTCGGCCGGCTACGTCGCCACGATCGCGATCCTCGGGAGCCGGCTGGTGCGCAGCCGCGACCTCGGAGTCCCGCTCGGCGTGCACCAGGTGCTCGGCGCGCTCGGTGACGCGGTCCTGGTGACCGACGCGTCCGGCATCGTGGCGCAGGCGAACCCGGCCGCGCGGGCGATGCTCGGACGGTGGAGCCCCGATGGCCCCGAGGGCAAGCACTGGTCCGCGGTGCTGACGCCGGAGCTCGCCGAGGCACTGCGTCGCTCCGGCACCGTGACGGCGCCGGACGGGACGGTCCTCGACGTGCGGACGACCGAGATCCGGACCGGGCGGAGCACGGTCGCCACGGTGGCCGTCGCGCGGGACGTCACCGAGCTCGAGCTGCTCCGCACGCAGCTCGCCGAGCAGGCGCTCCGGGACGACCTCACCGGGCTGCACAACCGTCGCCACCTCGACCAGGTGCTCGGCGAGCGCGACCTGCTCGGCGGCAGCACGACGCTCACCGCGGCGATGGTCGACATCGACCGGTTCAAGTCGGTCAACGACCGGCACGGGCACGCCGTCGGCGACCAGGTGATCATCGCGGTCGCCGGAGTGCTGTCCCGCGACCTGCGCGCGGACGACGTGCTCGTCCGGTTCGGCGGGGAGGAGTTCCTGGCGCTCCTGCCGGGCGCGGCGGTGGACGACGTCCGAGACCGGGCGGAGGAGTGGCGGCGCGCCTGCTCGGCCCTCACCGTGGTGTCCGAGCGTGGCCCGGTCGCGGTGACGGTGAGCATCGGGCTCGCGCAGGCCGAGCCCGGAGACGACGCCGACGACCTGCTGCGCCGCGCGGACGCCGCGCTCTACGCGGCCAAGCGGGCCGGTCGCGACCAGGTCGTCGGTCCCGTCACGGGCGGCGGTGCCGCATGAGGGCGAGCCCGTTGTGCTACGTCGCGGCCGCCGTGATCGCGGCCGCCGTGGCGCTCGGCGCCCCTGCCTGGATCGTGATCGCCGTCGCCGCGACGGTGGCGGTCGCCCACGGCTGGCACGGCCGGGCCGCTGCGGGCCCACCGCGTGGACCGTGGCTGCTCCTGCTCGTGGCCGACGCGCTCTGGACCGTCGGCTTCGTCGCGTTCCACCGGGAGCGGGGCCCCTCGCTCACCGACGGCCTCGCGATCGCCCACGTCCTGGCCGTGCTGTGCCTCGCCGTCGCGATCGCCTGGCTGGCCTGGCGGGCCGGCGGGCGCGACATCCTGCCGATCCTCGACGCCCTGCTGATGGCGATCGGCCTGGGTGCCGTCGTGGCCCAGTTCGTCGTGCCACCGCTGCTCGGCGGCGGGCTCGCGGCGTGGCACGTCGGGCTGAGTGCGATGGCCTTCGCCGCGCTCTCGGCCGCGGTGCTCTACCTCGCCCTCGTCCGGGTCCGGATGGTCGCCTCGTTCCGGCTGCTCGTCGGCGCCGCCGGGCTCCTGCTCGCGACCGACACGCTCGGCCAGCTGCCCGGACCGGACGGTCCGCCCGTGGTGCCCGGGCCCGTCGCGCTCGGCGTGCACGTCGTGGTGATCCTCACCCTCGGCCTGGCGGTGCGGCTGCGTCCCGTGGACCTGACCGTCCGGCCAGGGCCCCAGCACCAGTCCGGTCTCGGCCGGATCGCCGCGCTCACGCTCACCTCGATGGTGGGTGCGGCCGTGATCATGAGCGGGCTGGTCGTCGGTGGGCCGCTCGACCTGTGGCAGGCGCTGGTGATCGCCGGCGCGATGATCGGGCTGGTCATGACGCGCACGTCCGTGGTCGTGCGCCGCCTGCACGCCCAGACCCGACGCCTCGCCGACCTGGTGCAGACCGACCCGGTCACCGGGCTCGCGAACCGCGGTCGGCTCGCCCGGCAGATCGAGGCCGCCGGGACGACGCGCGGTGCCGTGGTGCTGCTCGACGTCGACCGGTTCACAGAGCTGCGTGACGCGCTCGGCTCCCGGGCGGCGGACGCCCTGCTGCGCGAGGTGGCCCGCCGGGCGCTCGGTGCGGCCGGACCTGAGGCGACCGTCGCCCGGATCGGCTCGGCCGTGTTCGGGGTGCTGCTGCCGGAGGTGGGCACGGTCGAGGACGCCATCGGTCGTGCGAGCGCGATCAGGCATGCGTGCGCACCGCCGATGACGCTCGACGGCTTCACGCTCGAGGTCGACGTCGCCGCGGGGTTCGCGCTCGTCGGGGCCGACGGCACGGGCGCCGACGAGCTCCTCGAACGAGCCGACCTGGCGCTCGCCGTGGCCACGCTCCAGCCCGGCGGGGTCGCGGCGTACGGGCGTCAGGTGGACGAGGCACGATCGGCCTCGCCGGTGCTGATCGCCGAGCTCCCCGGTGCGTTGCGACGCGGTGAGCTCGCGGTGCACTTCCAGCCGCAGGTCCGGATCGCCGGGGGCCGGGTCTTCGCACTCGAGGCCCTCGTGCGCTGGCAGCACCCGACCCGCGGCCTGCTCCCGCCCGCGGCGTTCATCCCGGCCGCCGAGCGCACCGGTCTGGTCACCGCGGTGACCCGGTTCGTGCTCGACCGGGCGCTCATGCGTTGCGCGGAGTGGCACGCGGCCGGCGAGCACGTGGCCGTCGCCGTCAACCTGTCGGTCCGCGACCTGCTCGATCCGGGGCTGGTGGACACGGTGCGTCACGCGCTGGACGCCCACCGTCTGCCGGCTGCCGTGCTCGAGCTCGAGGTCACCGAGACCACGGCGATGGTCGACCCCCGCCGTGCGGTCGCGACGATGTCGGCCCTGGCCGAGCTCGGGGTCACGCTCTCGGTGGACGACTTCGGCACCGGGCACAGCTCGCTCGCCTACCTGCAGCGCCTGCCGGTGCGACGGCTGAAGATCGACCGGTCCTTCGTCAGCGGGATGCTGGCCGACGAGGCGAGCCGGGCGATCGTGGCCTCGACGCTCGACCTCGCACGGCGGCTCGGCCTCGAGACGGTCGCGGAGGGCGTGGAGGACCTGGCGACCCTCGACGCCCTGCGGGAGATGTCCTGCGACGCGGCGCAGGGCTACGGTCTCTCCCGCCCGGTGCCCTACGGGGACGTGCTCCCGGTGATCCGCGCCCTCGACCGCACCGTGCCGCAGCAGGCGTCCGGGCACGGCCAACCGGGCCTGTGCCTGTGCGCCGGGGTGTCGCCGTGACGCCGTGGGTGGTCGCCTCGTTCCTGAGCGCCGCGATCTCCGCCTTCGCGCTCGTCGTCGCGCTGCGCCGGCGCACCGAGCTGACCCGCCCGTTGTCGATCGGCCTCGGCTCCGCTGCGGTGTGGTCGCTCGCCGGCGGGGCCGCGCAGCTCGTCACGACGCAGGCCGCCGCGGAGGTCTGCATCGACGTCGTGATCGTCGCCGGTGCGTGCGCACTGGTCGCGGCGCAGGGCTACGCGGCCGCACTGAGCGGCCACGGGCACCTGCTCGCCGACCCGCGCTCGCGACCGCTGCTCGTCGAGCCGGCCGTGGTCGTGCTCGCGGCGCTGACCGACCCCTGGCACCACCTCGTGGTGCGCCAGGTCGAGCTCGACCCTCTGCGCGCGACGCTCGGTCCGGTGCTGTGGGTGCACGCGGTCTACGGGACGGTCGCGATCGTCGTGGTCGCGGTCGTGCACCTGCAGTCCGCCTGGGCGTCGGCCGACGCCGGCGGTGCCCTGCACCTCGCCTCGCTCGTCGGGGTCGTGGTGCCCGGGGCCGCGCTGCTGGTGAGTGTCGCGACCGCCGAGGACCAGCTGGTCGACTACGCCGGAGCGCTGCTGGGAGTCACCGCCCTGGCCTGGCTCTGGGTCGATCGCACCGGCGCCGGTCCGCGGGGGCTGCCGATCTCGACCTCCCAGACCCTGCAGGCCCTGCCCGACGCGATCGTGGTGAGCGACGCGCGTGGCCGGATCGTCGGTGCGAACGCCGCGGCCCAGGAGCTGCTCACCCGGCGGTTCCGGTCCGGGCGCTCGGTGATCGGGGCGAACTGGACGGACATCGTGCGTCCTGAGCTGCTCGCCCGGCTCCGCGCCACCGACCACGAGGTGCTCAGCGTCGCCGGCGGGCTGACGCTGGACATCCGGATCAGCCGGCTTCGCCAGGCGGGAGGCGCCCTGCAGGGCACGGTCACGGTGATCCGCGACATCTCCGAGATCGAGCGGCTGCGGGCCGAGCTGGCCGAGCAGACGGTCCGCGACGGGCTCACCGGCCTGCACAACCGGCGCCACCTGGACCGGGTGCTCGAACCGCTGGTCCAGGCCTCGCTCGCGACCGGCGAACCGTTGAGCGCGATCATGCTCGACCTCGACCACTTCAAGGCGGTCAACGACACCTACGGCCATGCGGTCGGGGACGAGGTGCTCGTCGCCGTGGGGCGCGAGCTGGCCCGCTGCGTCCGGGTGGCCGACGTCCTCGTGCGGTTCGGCGGCGAGGAGTTCCTGGTCCTGATGCCCGGAACGACCGCCGACGTGGCGGCCGTGCGGGCCGAGGAGTGCCGGCGCCGGGTCGCGGGGCTCGAGGTGCGCTCGCCGGGGCCCGCGCTCCAGGTGACCCTCAGCGCCGGGATCGCCGTGCTGCACACCGATGCCGACACCCTCCTGCGCGAGGCCGACGACGCGCTCTACGCGGCCAAGGCGAGGGGCCGCGACCGGGTCGTCGTGGCACCGTCCGGCTGAGTCCGCCTGCCGGGACCGGGGGCTCGCCCGCTGCGACGACCGGGGCTCAGGCCAGCGCGGTCGCCAGGGTCCGGACGGCCTCGTCGATCTCGGCGAAGGCGCGCTGGTATGCCGCGACCGGGCCGCGGTACGGGTCGTCGACGTCGTCGAGCTCGGGCCCGTCCGGGTTGGCGCGGCGGCGGGTGAGCACGTCGGGCAGCGCCGCCACGAGCCGAGCCCCCGGCGACAGGTGGGCGCCGGGCAGCGGGGTCTGCGACACGAGCCGCGCGAGCTCGCGCAGCGTCAGCGTCCGGCGCAGCGCAGCCGGCTCGGCCGCGACGATCGCCGACCGGTGGCCCCGGGTCATCGCGAGCACGAGGTCGGCGGCGCGGACCATGGCCGGCGACAGCTGGATCGCGGCGTGTCGCGGCAGCGCGGTCCCGTGGCGTCCCGCGACCTCCACCATGGTCGGGTCGATCGGCGCGCCGACGACGGCGTGGGTCCCGGCGCTGCCGACCGAGGTGTCCGTCAGGATCGCGCCGAGCAGGGTCGCCGCGAGCGGCGACCGGCAGATGTTCCCCGTGCACACGACCAGGACGCGGGGAGCAGGCGGCATGATCACAGTCTGCCCGACGCGGCCGGCACGGCACATCGCGCCGGTGCCTCAGAGCCCGCAGCAGGCGGCCGATGAGTCCGCCATGAGAAACCAGGCCACGCGGTGGTACCTCGCCGTCGGCCTGGCCCTGATCGCCACGAACCTGCTCGTCCCGTCGGAGCTCGTGCGCCAGGGCGCGTACCTCCTGGCGGCCGGCAGCGCCCCGGTGGCCGTCCTCGTGGGCGTCCGGCGTCGCAGACCCGCTGCGCGGGCGGCGTGGTTGCTGCTCGCCGGCGGCTTCGCGTCCTGGCTGGTCGCCGACGCGGGCTGGATCTGGCTCGAGGGGGTGCTCGGCGTCGATCCTTCGGGCACCTGGGTCGAGGCCTTCTACCTCGGCGCCTACCCGCTGATGGCCGCGGGGCTCTTCCTGCTGGCCCGGGACCCGCGACCGCGGGGTCAGCTCGCGGGGCTGCTCGACGCCGTCTCGATCACGCTCGTCGTGGCGCTCGTCGTCGGCGTGCTGGTGGTCCAGCCGACGCTGGAGGCGGCGGGCGGCAGCTGGTCCGAGCAGCTCCTGCTCGGCGCCTACCCGTTCGGCGACCTGGTGGTCGTCCTGCAGCTCACCTACCTGTGGACGCAGTCCCGTCGCGGCCTGGCGTCGACCCGCCTGCTGCTCGGCTCGATGTTCGTGTTCCTGGTCACCGACCTGCTGTTCCAGGCGGCCTCGGTCTGGGCCGGCCTGGACGGCATCGTCCCGTCGCTCGACGCGGGCTGGATGCTCGGGTACCTCCTCGGCGGAGCAGCCGCCCTGCACCCTTCGATGAGCCTCGTGTCCGGGCACCGGTCCGACGACGACGCCTTCAGCCTGGGCCGGGTGCTCACGCTCGGTGCCGCCTTCGCGACGATCCCCGTCCTGGGGCTGGTGGTCGAGGCGACGGGCCGGCCGCACCCCACCGTCGTGATCGAGACCGCGCATGTCGTGCTGGTCCTTCTCGTCGTCGTCCGGCTGCTCGAGGTGGTGCGCACGATCCGGATCCAGAAGGCGGGGCTGGCCCGTCT
The DNA here is from genome assembly GCF_025717005.1 of Actinotalea endophytica. Taxonomy (GTDB): domain Bacteria; phylum Actinomycetota; class Actinomycetes; order Actinomycetales; family Cellulomonadaceae; genus Actinotalea. The sequence continues at coordinate 49,758 of NZ_JAOVZU010000010.1, read as the reverse complement.
CGCCGCGACCGACGTCATCACGGGGCTCGAGAACCGCCGCCGGTTCGTCGAGCGCTGCTCGGCGGTCCTGGACCCCGAGGAGCGGCGGCCGGCAGCGGTCCTCATGGTCGGGCTGCAGAGGTACGCGGAGATCAACGAGACGCTCGGGTACCGGACGGGCGACGAGCTGCTGCGCACCGTCGGAGCGGTGCTCGGCGGGCTCGTCGGCTCGGCGGGCACGGTCGCTCGCCTCGGCGGGGACGTCTTCGGCGTGCTGCTGCCCGACCACGACGCGGACCGTGCCGGCGATCTCGCGCGGCTCGTGCGCGGCATCCTGGTCGAACCGCTGTCGGTCTCCGGCATGTCGATCACGGTCGACGGCGCGGTGGGCATCGTGATGCTCCCGGTCGACGCGGACCGGGCCGAGGACGTGCTCGCCCGGGCCGACGTGGCGCTCGCGGCCGCCGGTGCGGACCCGGCGGGGGTGGCGCGCTACTCGCGCGAGGTGGCCGAGCGGGGCGGTTCGGCACCGCAGCTGATGGCGGAGCTGAAGCGCGCGCTCGACGACGGCGACGTCGTGGTCCACTTCCAGCCGCAGGTGGAGATCGCCACCGGGCGGGTGATCGGAGCCGAGGCGCTGGCACGCTGGCGGCACCCGGCCCGCGGGTTGATCCCGCCGGCCGACTTCATCCCGGCCGCCGAGCGGACCGGCCTGATCCGCCTGCTGACGCTCGTGGTCCTCGACCGTGCCGTCGCCCAGGCATCCCGGTGGCAGGACGAGGGGCGTGGCCTGACGGTCGCGGTGAACCTGTCGGTGCGCAACCTGCTCGACGCACACCTCGTCGACGACGTGCGGGCGAGCCTCGACCGGCACGGGCTGCCCGCGTCGCGCCTCGAGCTGGAGATCACCGAGACCACGGCGATGGTCGACCCGACCCGGGCCGCCGCCGTGCTCGGCGACCTCGCCGAGCTGGGCGTGGTGCTGTCGGTCGACGACTACGGCACCGGCTACGGCTCGCTCGCCTACCTCCAGCGGCTGCCGGTCCGCCGGCTGAAGATCGACCGGTCGTTCGTGACCGGTCTGCTCGGGGACCCGGCCAGCTCGGCGATCGTGCACTCGACGGTCGATCTCGCACGTCACCTGGGGCTCTCCGTCGTCGCCGAGGGCGTCGAGGACCTCGACACCCTCCGGGCGTTGCGGGAGATGCACTGCTTCGCGGCCCAGGGCTTCGGGCTGTCCCGTCCGGTGCCGGCCGAACGGCTGGCCGAGGCGATCGCCCGGATCGAGGAGGTGCTGTCCCACGGCCCGGCGGGGGTGGCGGTCACCCATGGTCCGGGTGCCGAGGTGCTGTCCCACGGTCCGGCGGGGGTGTCGGTGCCGCATCCCCGGTCGGCCCCGTCGGGCGTGGGCACCCGCGCGGGTGCGGGAGCGGGGTGGGGGCTCGCGCACGAGCCGTGACCGTGCCGGTCTGGGAAGGCTTTCCTTGCTGGACCGTGGCGCGTGGTGTGCCTACGGTCGTCCTATGAGCATGCCCGGTCCCGCGAACGAGCGGACGACGAGCGACGGTCCGACGGACGAGCGCGCGGCGGGTTCGTCCGAGCCGGTCGGCAACGGGCTCAAGGCGCGCCTGAACTGGCTCCGCGCGGGCGTGCTCGGCGCGAACGACGGCATCATCTCGGTCGCCGGCCTGCTGATCGGCGTCGTCGCAGCGACCGCGGACCGGGGCGCGATCCTGACGGCGGGTGTGGCAGGTCTGGTCGCCGGCGCGGTGAGCATGGCACTGGGGGAGTACGTCTCGGTGAGCAGCGCCCGGGACACCGAGGTCGCGCTCATCGCCCAGGAGCGCAAGGAGCTCGCGGACGACCCGGAGGGCGAGCTCGTCGAGCTGGCCGATGCCTATGTGGCGAAGGGGCTGAGCCCCGACACGGCGCGCGCCGTGGCCGAGGAACTCACCGCGCACGACGCCATCCGCGCGCACCTCGAGGTCGAGTACGGCCTGGACGCCGACGACCTCACGAACCCGTGGCACGCCGCGCTCGCGTCGGCGATCGCCTTCACGGTCGGTGCGATGCTGCCCATGCTCGCGGTGCTGCTCGCGCCGTCGAGCGCGTCGCAGACGGCGCGGATCGTGGTCACGATCGTCGCGGTCCTGATCGCCCTGGTCGTCACCGGCTCGCTCAGCGCCCAGTTCGGCGGCGCCGGCCGCACCCGCGCGGTCCTGCGCCTGGTGATCGGCGGGGCGCTGGCGATGGGTGTCACCTGGGCGATCGGCGCGGCGCTGGGCACGCAGCTCGCCTGAGCCCCACGCGACGGCGCGCGTGCCGCGTGGCTCGCGGCGGGCCCTGCGGTCTCAGGCCGTCTCGCGCAGCACGAGCTGCGGGGTGAAGACCACCGGGTCGGGGTCGCAGTCCGGGTCGGCGAGCAGCTCGACGAGCATCCTGCCGGCACGGCTCGCGGAGTCCTGGACGGGCTGGGCGACCGTGCTGAGGTGCGGGTGGGTGCTCTCCGCGATCTCGATGTCGTCGAAGCCGATCACCGCGACGTCCTCGGGGACCCGCCTGCCGGCGGCTCCCAGGGCCCGCAGCGCACCCGAGGCCATCAGGTCGGAGGCCGCGAACACCGCGTCGATGTCGGGGTGGGCCTCGAGCAGCTCGGCCATCCCGGCCTGACCGCTGGGCGCCGTGAAGTCGCCGTGCACCACGGCGTCGGCCGGCAGACCCGCCGCCTCGAGCGCGGCGCGCCAGCCGGCGAGCCGGTCGATGCCGGCGGTCATGTCCGCGGGTCCTGCGATCGTCGCGATCCGTCGGTGCCCGGTGCCGAGCAGGTGCTCGGTGGCGAGTCGCGCGCCGAGCGCGTTGTCGGTGTCGACGTAGTGGCGGTGCGCGACGTCGAACGGCCGGCCGATGAAGACCAGGGGGAGCCCCGAGGCGATCAGCTCGGCGTTGAGCGAGTCGTCCCGGTGGTGGGACGCGACGACCGCGCCGTCCACGTTGCCGTTGATGAGGTAGCGCGCGGCGCGTCGGGTGCCCGTGCTGTCCCGCGCGATGACGAGCACCATCTGCAGGTCCGCCTGCTCGAGGGTCAGGGACAGGCCGTTGATGATCGCGCCGAAGAACGGGTCGCTCAGCAGGCGCGTGTTCGGCTCGGGCACGACGAGCGCGACCGAGCCGGTCTTGCGAGTGGCCAGCGAGCGCGCGACCGGGTTCGGGGTGAACCCGAGCCGTTCGATCGCGGCCTCGACGGCTGCCCGCGTGGCCGGGCTGACCAGGTGGCCGCCGTTGATCACCCGGGACGCCGTGGCCCGGGAGACACCGGCCTCGGCAGCGACCTGCCGGATGGTCGGTGCCCGCCCACGCCCGCGGACTGTGCTCTGGCTCACATCTGCACGCTACTCGCCGCGGGCACCTCGCCGGACCTCGCGACCACGGCGAACGTGCGCGCGGAGGTCTTGGGCGTGCGCTTCATGGTCTCGAAGTCCACGTGGACGACGCCGAACCGCTTGTCGTAGCCGTAGGCCCACTCGAAGTTGTCGAGCAGCGACCAGACGAAGTAGCCCTGCACGTCGGCGCCCTCCTCCAGCGCGGCGTGCACCGCCCGCAGGTGGTCGACGAGGTAGGCGGTGCGCTCGGGGTCGTGCACCTCGCCGCTCTCGCCCACCGTGTCGGGGTACGCCGAGCCGTTCTCGGTGATCACCAGGGGGATGCCGAGCGGGCCGGTGAACCTGGTGTGTAGCATCACGAGCAGCCGGCGGAGCCCGTCGGGCTGGACCTCCCAGTCCATCCCGGTGCGGGGCAGGTCGCGGGACCAGGTGTAGGCCTGCAGGCCGACCGACGGGTCGCCGGTCGGACGCTCGGTCGCCGCCGCCGACGGCAGCGTCCGCTCCGGGGGAGGGGGCGTCGCACCGATGAGGTTGCCGTGGTAGTAGTTCACGCCGAGCACGTCGATCGGGGTGGCGATCACGTCGAGGTCGCCCTTGTGGACCGGCACGCGCACGCCGACCGCCGCCCACGCGTCGATCACCTCGGTGGGGTAGCCGTGCCCGGTGATCGGGCCGACGAACACGTCGTTGAACATCGCCTGGGACAGCGCGGCGCTCGCGACGTCGGCGGGGTCGTCCGGGTCGACCGGGTCCTCGACCGTGAAGTTGAGCGTGATGCCGAGGGTCGCCGTCGGGTCGGCGGCGCGCAGCGCGCGAACGGCCTGGCCGTGGGCGAGCAGCAGGTGGTGGGTCGCGTCGATCGCCGCCTGCGGCTCCTGACGCCCGGGGGCGTGCTGGCCGCCGCTGTAGCCGAGGAACGCCGAGCACCACGGCTCGTTGAGCGTGAGCCAGTGGCGCACCCGGTCGCCGAGCGCAGCGTGCACGGCGGTCGCGTACGCGACGAAGTGCTCGACGACCTCACGGATGGTCCAGCCGCCGCGGTCCTCGAGCCACTGCGGCAGGTCCCAGTGGTAGAGCGTGATCCACGGCGTGACCCCGTGCTCGAGCAGGGCGTCGACCAGGTCGGAGTAGAACGCGAGGCCGTCGGGGTTGACCACGCCGGGCTCGGGCATCACGCGGGACCAGGACACCGAGAACCGGTAGGCGTTCAGGCTCAGGTCGGCCATCAGGGCGACGTCCTGCGGCCACCGGTGGTAGTGGTCGGCCGCGACGTCGCCGTCGTCGCCCGCCACGATCGCACCGGGCACCCGGCAGAACGTGTCCCAGATCGACGGCGTCCGCCCGCCCTCCTCGACGCCACCCTCGATCTGGTACGAGGAGGTCGCAGCGCCCCACACGAAGTCGGTGGGGAAGCGCGCCGCGCCGGTGTCGCCGGCGGGGGCCTCGCTCGCCGACGCGGTCTCGGTCGCGGTGCTGGAGGACGACGTGGTGGACGAGGTGGTCGGGTGGCTCATCCCTTGACCGCTCCTTGCATGATTCCGGAGACGAGCTGCTTGCCCGCCACGATGAACAGGAGGACCAGCGGCACGGTCGCGGCGACGACACCGGCCATGATCAGTGCGTAGTCCTTGAAGTAGGACGCCTGCAGCAGCTGCAGCGCCACCGGGAGGGTCGGGTTGGAGGACCCGAGCACCACGAACGGCCAGAAGAAGTTCGTCCAGGACGCCACGAAGGTGAACAGCGAGAGCATCGCTGCCGCGGGCCGGGCCGCCGGGAGCGCGACGTGCCAGAACGTCCGGATCATCGAGCAGCCGTCCACCCGCGCCGCCTCGATCAGCTCGTAGGGCAGCGCGGAGTCGAGGTACTGGGTCATCCAGAACACGCCGAACGCCGTCACGAGGCCCGGCACGATCACCGCGACGAGCTTGCCGGTCCAGCCGAGGTTCGCCATCACGATGAACAGCGGCACCACGCCGAGCTGGGTCGGTACGGCCATCGTGGCGATGATGAACACCAGCAGGCCGCGCCGGCCGCGGAAGCGCAACCGGGAGAACGCGAAGCCGGCCAGCGTCGCGAAGAAGACCACCGAGATCGAGGTGACCACCGCGACGATGAGGCTGTTCAGCACCGCGTGCCAGAAGCCGATGTCGGCCCCGAGCACACGGCCGAGGTTCGTCCACAGGTTCGGGCCGGGGATCAGCGACGGCACCGGGTTCTGGGCGATGGTCGCCGAGTCGGAGGACGCCAGGAGGAACGAGTAGTAGATCGGGTAGGCCGAGATCGCGAGGACCACGGTCAGCAGCGTGTAGGTGACCCAGCCGGGGCGGCGGTTCGAGCCCAGCCCGCGGCGGCGTGCGGCCGCGCGAGCGGCACCGGCTCCGGCGGTCTGCCGGATCATCGGGACCGAGGTGCTCATCGGTGGCCCCCTCGCTTGGTCTTGGGACGGTCAGGTGCGGCGGAGGCGATCCGGCGGGTGATCGAGAAGTTGATCAGCCCGATCACCACGATGATCAGGAACAGGATCCAGGCGACGGCGGCGGCGCGGCCGAAGCTCTTCTGGGCGCCCCAGCCGAGCTCGTAGAGATACATCGTCACGGTCATCCACTGGCGGTCGGCACCGCCGAGCCCGTACTGGTCGTACATCCGCGGCTCGTCGAAGATCTGCAGCCCGCCGATCGTCGAGGTGATGACGACGAAGATGATCGTGGGCCGCAGCAACGGGACGGTCACCGAGAAGAACTGGCGCAGCCGGGACGCGCCGTCGAGCACTGCGGCCTCGTACAGGTCGCGCGGGACGGCCTGCATGGCGGCCAGGAAGATCAGCGTGTTGTAGCCGGTCCAGCGGAAGTTGACCATCGAGGCGATCGCGACGTGGCTCGCGAGGGCGTCCGAGTGCCACCGGACCGGGTCGACCCCGACGTAGCCGAGCAGCTCGTTGATCAGGCCGGACTGGTCGGCGAACAGGCGGGAGAAGATCAGGCCCACGGCGACCGGTGCGACGACGTAGGGGAGCAGGACGCCCATCCGCCAGAAGGTCTTGGCGCGCAGGTTGGCGTCCAGCACGGCGGCGATCACGATCGCCGCGACGACCTGCGGCACGGAGGACAGCAGGAAGATCGAGAAGGTGTTGCGCAGCGCCGTGTAGAACCGCGGCTGCTGGAGCACGTCGACGTAGTTCTGCAGCCCGATGAAGTCGCCCTGGCCGCCGATCAGGTGCCACTCGTGCACCGACACGAACGCGGTGTAGATCAGCGGGAACAGCCCGACGATCGCGAAGAGGATGAAGAACGGTGCGATGTACAGGTAGGGCGAGAGCTTGACGTCGGCCTTGCCGAGCAGGTTCCGCCACCGGCTGGGGGGCGGCGCGGCGCTCGTGCGCGGCGAGGTTGGTGCGGCGGTCGTGGTCGCCATGCGGGACTCCAGGGGCGCGGGTGGACAGGCTCCGGGGCGGCGCCGGCCTGGTCGCCCGGGTCGCGGACGCCCCGAGCGACCGGCCTCGCCGGCGGGGGTGGGGCCGCCCGGACTGACGGCCCCACCCCCGGAGCGCTCAGCTCAGGCCGAGCTCGTTGAAGGCCGTGACGGCCTTGTCCCAGGACGATGCTGCGTCGTCCGTCGCGTCGACGTCCACGCGGGTGATCGCGTCGACGACGGTCTGGTGGATGGCGAAGTAGTTCGCGCCCTTGAACGGCGCGACGGTCACCGCGGCGGCCCGGTCGGCGAGGATCTGGCCGGTCGGGGCGTCGTTGAAGAACGCGTTCGTCTGGGAGAGCAGCTCGTCGCTGGACAGCGCGTCGACCTGGCTCGGGAACGTGCCCTTGGAGATGAAGGCCTTGATCTGCTGCTCGGGCGCGGTCAGCCACGCGGCGAGCTCACGGGCCTCCTCGGGGTGCGCGGACTGCGCCGGCACGGTGAGGAACGAACCGCCCCAGTTGCCGCCGCCGCCGGGGAAGACGTTGGCGATGTCCCAGCCCTCGACGCCCGCGGCGTTGCCCTCGACGACACCGAGCATCCAGCCCGGGCAGAGCATGGTCGCGAAGCCGTCGTTCTGGAACGCGGCGGTCCAGTCGTCGGACCACTGCGTCAGGTGCGCGGAGAGGTCGTCGTCGACCGAGGCGGCCAGCACCTTCTCGTACGCGGCCTGGATCTCGGTGTTGGACGCCAGGTCCTTCGCGTCACCGGTCGACGGGTCCTCGTAGGCCGCGTCCATCTGGTTCACGACGCCCTGGAAGATCGCGTTGCCGGAGTCGAACCAGGCGCTGTCGGAGTTCGCGACGAAGTCCTTGCCGACGTTGAAGTAGTCGTCCCAGCTGCCCTCGAGCAGCGCGGCGACCTCGTCGCGGTCGGTCGGCAGGCCGGCGTCGGCGAACAGGTCGGAGCGGTAGCAGACGCCCTCCGGGCCGATGTCGGTGCCGTAGCCGATGAGCTTGCCGTCCGGCGTGGTGGCCTGGGCGACCTTCCAGTCGAGCCAGCGGCCCTCGACGTCGGCGTTGGTGAGGTCGACGAACTGGTCCGGGTACTGCATGAGCTCGGCGAGCCAGTCGACCTCGATCGCCTCGATGTCGGTCAGGCCGGAGCCGGCCGCGACACCGGTGAGCATCTTGTCGCGGGCCTCGTTCGAGGTCGCCGCCTTGGTGTGCTCGATCGTGATGTTCGGGTGGTCGGCCATGTACTCGTCGAGGAGGTCCTCGTAGCCGAACTCGTTGAACGTGGTGATGGTCAGCGTGATCGGCTCGGACGAGTCGCTGGACTCCCCGCCGCCTGCGCTGTCGGTGCTGTCGTCGGTGCTACCGCCGCCGCAGCCGGCAAGGACCATCGTGATCCCGGCAAGACCCGCGGTGACGGGCAGCCAAGGCCTCATGCTCGTGCGCACGTGTGACTCCTTCGTCGTCGGGGCGGCACCGCTGCCGCCCAGAGGAGAGTTGCTCGCCGGGACCGGCGAGGACTCGGGGCGCTTTTCCTGGGACCGGTCTCATCTCGAACCGGAACCGTGGTGGGACCGGTCTCAGGAATGGCCCTACGGTGACGTCGGGAGCGGGCCGATGTCAAATGCCGTGACCGAACTGTGACAACCGGTTCCGGCCGTGCAAGATGCCCCGAGGTCCTAGATCGACGCGTTGTGCGGGCGCCACACTGTCCGCATGCAACCCGAGTGGGACGAGCACCAGGCGCTCGCGTCACGCAGCCGCACGGCGCTGCTCGAGCTGCTTCGCGGCGACGGTGGCGCGATGGGGGTCGACGAGCTGGCCGATGCGGTCGGCCTCCACGTCAACACGACGCGTGAGCACCTCGACCGCCTGGTCGCAGCCGGCCTGGTGTCGCGAGCTCCCGAGCACCGCACGACGCGAGGCCGTCCGCGAATCCTCTACCGGCACCGCGAACCGGCAGGCAGCTGGGTGCGGACCGTGATGGACGAGGTCCTGCTGGCCGGCTTCGGCCAGCCGATGCCGTCGGCGTCCGACGGCGCCCAGGCGGCCGGGCGGGCCGCCGTCGAGGCGCTCGACCACCCGATGCCGACCGCCGCCGACGCGGACGAGGCCGTGACGCTCCTGGTCGACGAGCTCGACCGGCTCGGGTTCGACGTCGAGCTCGAGGGCGACGCCGTGCGGCTGTGCCAGTGCCCCGTGGAGAGCCTGGCCCGGTCCCGCCCAGACGTGGTGTGCGCGGCACACCTCGGGATGACGTCGGCGCTGGTCGAGCGGATCGGCAAGATCGAGATCGCGGACGCGCAACCGTTCGCGGACGAGACGTCCTGCCTGATCCGGCTGCGCGCCCGCGCGGACTGACCCGTCGGTCAGGGGGCACGCCGGTCAGGGGTAGAGACCCCGGATCCGGTGCGCCTCGGCCACGCGGTGCACGCTGAGCAGCAGGGCGCCGTCGCGCAGCGAGAGCTCCTCGCGCCGCGCGGTCTCGGCGACCTCGGAGTACGCGTGCAGCATCCGCTCGGCGAGCCTCGCCTCGATCTCCGCCTCGCTCCACCAGTAGGCCTGCTGCGCCTGCACCCACTCGAAGTACGACACGACGACACCTCCGGCGTTCGCCAGGATGTCCGGCACCACGATGACGCCGCGGTCCTCGAGCATCCGGTCCGCCGCGCCCGTGGTCGGGCCGTTCGCGGCCTCGACCACCCAGTGGGCCTTGACCTGGTCGGCGTTGCCCGCGTGCAGCACGTGCTCGACCGCGGCCGGCACGAGCACGTCCACGTCCAGGGTGAGCAGCTCGTCGTTGGTGATCGGGTCGCCGCCGTCGAAGCCGACCACGGTCCCGGCGCGGGCGACGTGCTCACGCAGCCGGTGCATGTGCAGGCCGCCGTCGCGGTGCACCGCGCCGTTCTCGTCGCTGACCGCCTCCACCCGCGCGCCGGCCTCGGCGTACATCGCGGCCGCAGGCCCGCCGACCTTGCCGAAACCCTGCACCGCGATCCGCACGTCCGGCAGGTCCAGGCCGGCTTCGTGCAGTGCCGCACGTGTGGTGTGCACGACGCCTCGTGACGTGGCGGTCGCGCGCCCGAGCGAGCCGCCGACCTCGAGCGGCTTGCCGGTGACCACGGCCGGGATCGTGTAGCCCTGGTTGACCGAGTACGTGTCCATCACCCAGGCCATCGTGCGCTCGTCGGTGCCGATGTCCGGCGCCATGATGTCCCGCTCGGGGCCGATCATCGGCATGATCTCGCTGGCGTAGCGGCGGGTGACCCGCTCGAGCTCGGCCTGCGAGTACTGCCGGGGGTCGATGGTCACGCCGCCCTTGGCGCCGCCGTAGGGGAGCTCGACGACCGCACACTTCCAGGTCATCCACATCGCCAGGGCGCGGACCTCGTCGACGTCGACCGCAGGGTGGTAGCGAAGACCGCCCTTGCCGGGACCGCGCGAGACGTTGTGCTGCACGCGGTATCCGTGGAACAGCTCGGTGGTGCCGTCGTCGCGTCGCAGCGGGATCGCGACGTTGATCTCGCGGCGAGGCGTGGCGAGCATCTGGTGCATGCCCTCGTCGTAGCCGAGGCGGCGCACGGCCCCCGCGAGCTGTGCCCGTGCCGTGGCGAGCGGGCCGTCGTCCGGCAGCATGGCGGGGTCGATCGGAGTGGAGTCGATCGGAGCGGGGTCGACGGTCGTGGGGTCGACGGTCGGGTGGTCGGCGACGGCGGGGTCGGCGGTCGCGGACGGGTCGGGCATCGTTGCCTCCTCGGTCGGGTCGGCCGAGATCGTCGGCCGAGACCCACTGTGGCACCGTGCGGCGCACGTCGCAGTGCGGCGCGGCGGACGTCAGCCGCGGTACTCGAAGTGCCAGTACTCGGGGTTGCCCGACTCGGTCGCCGCGGGGCAGTACCAGCCGTAGTCCGGCCCGTGCTGCACGAGCCACTCGTACCGCGGTGTGCCGAAGTCGTACGCCGCCCACTCCCAGGTGTCGATCGCCGTGCCCCAGCCGTGGTTCGACGTGCCCGGCTGAGCCGCCAGGCCCCCGTACAGCTCGCGCGCACGCACCTGGTCGGCGTACGAGCGGTACGACAGGTCGATCGCGATGTTCTCGCCGAACTGCGCCCGGAACGCGGCGTTCAGCCGGACCATGGCCGCTGCCGCGTCACTGCGCAGCCACTGTGCGTGGCCGGCCGAGTCCACGCACCAGCCGAGCGCGGTCATCGCCGATCGCGGCAGGTTGCCGTTGCTGCCGTCGCCGTCGTCGGTGGGTACGGAGGTGTAGAGCGTCGTCGCGGACGGGGTCGAGGTCTCGTACGAGCCGGCCCCGCCGCAGTCGCCGGAGTACGACGAGCGTGCGGCCGCGGCCGCCGCCGCAGCCTGCTCGGCCGCGCGCGCGTCGAGCCACGACTGGTGCGCCGCGTCGAGGTCGGCGATCGCCTGGCGCAGCGCGGCCGTCGCGGCGCTCGCCGCCGCGACGTGCTGCTGGTCCGGCTCGGTGACGCCGAGCGCCGCGGTGAGCGTCTCGACCGCCGCGGTGACGGCGTCCCGGGTGGAGTCGTCGTCCACCTGCCCGTCGGTCTGCCCGAGCAGCTCGTCCGCGTCGGCCAGGTCTGTCTGGGCGACCTTGTTCGCCGTGGCCCAGCTGAGCGCGAGCGCGCCGTCCGCCACGGCAGCCTGGCGGGCCTGCTCGGCCTCCTGGGCGGCGGCGATCCGGTCCGCCTCGGCCTGGGCCGCAGCGCTCGCATCGGCCTCGGCCTGGGCCTGCGCCGCGGCCTCGCGCCGCTGTTCGGCGGCCGACGCGCGCACCTGGACCGCGACCACCGTGGCGACCGCCGCGAGCACGAGGAGCACGACGGCGAGCGGCCACCACGGCCTCACCCTGCGCTGCGCATGCGTCCCCACGCCCCGGAGTCTCTCCCGCGCGGCCGTGCGGTGTCGACCTCCGCCGATACCCCCGGGGGTAGGTCGGAAGTCCCGCGACACCCCCTCCGGTGGCGATCATGGTGGCCCCGTGTGACGAGGTCGTGCCCCGCACGGGACCTGCGGCCCAGGACCTCACGGGCCCCTCGGGCAACGCTGAGGTGTTGACGCGTGGGGGAGGTGCCCGATGAAGGTCCTGCTGCCGGTGGCGTCCCGACACGGTGCGACCCAGGAGATCGGGGACGCGATCGCCGAGGTCCTGCGGGCGTCCGGGTTCGAGGTCGATGTGGTCGACCCCGACGAGGTCGAGGACATCGAGGACTACGAGTCGGTGATCCTGGGCTCGTCGGTCTACGTCGGCCGCTGGGCCGCATCCGCACGCGCCTTCGTCGATCGCTTCGCCGGGCGGCTCGCGCAGCGGCCGGTGTGGCTCTTCTCCTCCGGCCCGGTCGGGGACCCGCCTGCTCCGACGGGCGACCCGGAGGAGGTCGGGGTCCTGATGCGCCGGATGGGCGCTCGCGGGCACCGCACGTTCGGGGGCCGACTCGACCGCGGTGGGCTCGCGCTCGCCGAGCGAGCCGTGGTGGCCCTGCTCCAGGCCGAACCGGGTGACTTCCGGCAGTGGGCGGACGTGCAGGACTGGGCGTCGCAGATCGCCGAGGAGCTGCACGCGTGGGAGATCCGCCGCCTGGGCTACGTGCCGTGATCCGCCAGCCACTGACGGCCGGTGCGTTCCTCGGCCTCGGCCGCGGCCTGCACCGCTGAGGCCGTCGCGCGCTCGACCGCCGCGCCGAACAACGGGATCGCCGCCTTCAGCTCGCCCTCGACCACCAGGCGGGAGCCGGCCGGGTCGCGCAGCAGCGTGGCGGTGCCGGTCATCCGGACCGGGGCGCCGGTGACCTCCACCAGGACGGTTCCTCGTCGCCCGTCCGGCTCGGGCGACTCCCAGGCCTCGACCATCCGGACCTCGAGCGCGTCGCCGACGAGGGAACGGAACTGCGCCGGGATCGCGTCCGACGGCATCTGGCGCCGGGTCGTCACGGTGAACGGCCCGGACGCGTCGCCGACGACGCTCAGTGTGTGCGACCGCGCGCCGGCCGCGTCGACCTTCGCACGGACGAAGTCCTCATCGGCCATCATCCGTGCGACCGCGTCCGGATCGGCGGGGAACTCGGCCTCGGCCCTGACGTGCACCGGTGACTCCTCGCTAACCCTCGACTACCCCTTGATGGCGTGTGGACCGAGGCTAACAGCCCCGCGCCGGAGGCCTAGGCTCAGCGTGTGCCGACCCTGAGCAACCTCATCACCCGACACACCGATCTCGCACCGGCAGACGTCGAGTGGCTGCACCTGCTGGTCGGTGACTGGCAGCTGATCTCGGACCTGGCCTTCGCCGACCTGGTGCTGTGGGTGCCGGCCTCGGACGGCCGGTTCCTCGCCGTCGCGCAGGCCCGGCCGTCGACCGGCGCGACGGTGCACTACGACGACATCGTCGGGTCGACGGCGCCGGACGGGCAGCGTCCCCAGCTCGAGCGGGCGCTGACCGAGGTGGCCATCCAGCGCTCGCGTGAGCCCCGGTGGTTCGGCGCCTACGCCGTGCGCGAGGAGGCCGTGCCCGTGGTCCGGCAGGGGGAGGCCATCGCGGTCATCGCCCGGCAGACGAACCTCGGTGGCGCGCGCACCCCGAGCCGTCTCGAGCTGAACTACGTGGAGGCCGCCGACGACCTTCTCGGCATGATCGCGCGGGGCGAGTTCCCGGCGCCGAACGCTCCGACCGGTCCGCGCCGTGGCGCGCCGCGCGTCGGCGACGGCCTGATCCGTCTCAACTCCGAGGGCGAGGTCCTCTACGCGAGCCCGAACGCGCTGAGCTGCTTCCACCGGCTGGGGGTGCTCGGCTCGCTGGTCGGGCGGTCGCTGGCCGAGGTGACCACCGAGCTGCTCGAGACGGACATGCCGACGGACGAGTCGCTGCCGCTCGTGGTGACCGGCCGCGCCGCATGGCGCACCGACCTGGAGTCCCGTGGCGTGTGCCTGTCCCTGCGCGCGGTCCCACTGACCGAGGGCCGTGACCGCACCGGTTCGGTCCTGCTCTGCCGGGACGTCTCCGAGCTCCGGCGGCGCGAGCGTGAGCTGCTCACGAAGGACGCGACGATCCGCGAGATCCACCACCGGGTGAAGAACAACCTGCAGACGGTGGCGGCGCTGCTCCGGCTCCAGGCACGCCGGATGACCTCGACCGAGGCGCGTGAGGCCCTCGGCGAGGCGATCCGGCGGGTCACGACCATCGCGCAGGTGCACGAGACGCTGTCCCAGACGCTCGACGAGGCCGTCGACTTCGATCAGCTGGTGGACCGCAGCCTGCGCCTGGCGGCGGACGTCGCCTCCGCGGGCGGGTCGGTGCGCACGGTGCGGACCGGAACCTTCGGGATGGTCCCGGCCGAGGCGGCCACCGCCCTGGCCCTGGTGCTCACCGAACTCGTCACGAATGCCGTCGAGCACGGCTTCGCGGACGGGCGGCCGGGCACGGTCGACATCGTCGCCGAGCGCGACGAGAGCCACCTGCGGGCCGTGGTCGCCGACGACGGCGGCGGCCTGCCCGCCACGGGAGGGCCGCAGAGCGGTCTGGGTACCCAGATCGTCTCGACCCTGGTGCGTTACGAGCTGCACGGGACGATCGAGTGGTCGCCGCGCGAGGGTGGGGGCACCAGCGTGGTCATCGAGCTCGACCTGCGGGACGCGCGACCGGCCTGAGGGACGCGCGACCGGCCTGAGCGGCGCGGCGGTGCCGGCGGGCCGGGTCGCTCGGTCGCACCGGTGTCGGCGGCGGGGCGGGAACACCATCCGGACGTGCGACGACCCCGCGGCCGGGGGCCGCGGGGTCGTCGGGTGAAGCCTGTGGTGCGAGCCGGTGAGCTCAGCTCGCCGCGCGGCGGGCCCGGGCGGTGCGGCGCTTGAGCGCGCGACGCTCGTCCTCGGACAGCCCGCCCCAGACGCCGGCGTCCTGGCCGGACTCCAGCGCCCACTTGAGGCAGGTGTCCGTCACCGGGCAACGCCGGCAGACAGCCTTCGCGTCCTCGATCTGCTGCAGGGCGGGGCCGGTGTTCCCGATGGGGAAGAACAGCTCGGGGTCCTCGTCCAGGCAGGCAGCGCGGTGGCGCCAGTCCATACGTGTCACTCCTTGCGAGACATGCAGACCTGTCCCTTGACAGGGGGTCCGCACGGATTGGGGATTTCGTAGAACGTCCTACGACTCATACAAGGGTCACACCTGGCGCGGCGATGCACAAGGGGTAACGGCTATGTTTCGCCACAGTGACGTATGAGGCGTTGGTCACACCGTCACCCGTTCGAACCACTGCGCCGGACGCGGCATTCCCGCCTCGGGACCGCGCGGCGCGGCCGGGGTGGTCGACGGCCGCCTAAGGTCGTCCCCGTGGGACTGCGTGTGGGGATCGCTGCAGGGGTCGGCGTCGAGATCGCGGCGCTGGTCGCCGCGGCCGGCTGGGTGGTCTGGCAGATCCTCGTCGGCGGTGCCGCCGCGCCGGGTCCGGCGCTCGCGCTCGCGGTGTTCGCCCTGATCCTGGCGGCTGCTCTGTTCGGCGCCGTGCGGGCGGTGCTCCGTCGCGGCTCGGGTCCGGCCCGGGCCGTGGTGGTGACCTGGCAGCTGGTGCAGGCGGGCAGCGCGGGCATGATCATCGGGGCGGCGGACACGGCGTCGGTCGCCCTGATCGGCGCGTGGACGGCGGCGGCGCTCGCGGTGGGGGTCGTGCTCGCGTCCGTCCTGGACGCCTGGCGGACCGCAGGTCGCCCTGAGCGCGGCTGAGCCTCACGGCGCGACCGCCGGCTGAACCGGCACGAGCGCGGCTGACCTCACGGCGCCACGGCCGATTGAACCGGCACGAGCGCGGCTGACCTCACGGCGCGGCGGCCAGCTGGACCGGCGCGAGCGCGCCACGGGTACGCAGGGCCGCGCGCCCCGGGATCCGGCGCGGGTCGCACACCGGCGCCAGGTCGGTACCGGCCGCCTCCGCGGACCCTTGCGCCAGCGGGTCGAGGACCAGCACGGTCCCGGCGTCCCGGAGAGCGGCGAGCGCACCCCGGAAGGCGACTGCGACGCGGTCCGTGCGGGCTGCGAGGACGAGCCGGGGTGCGGCCGGGTCGCCGTGCTCGGCGGCGTGGATCCACCCGGTGAGGGTGTCGTCGAGCTCGGGGCGCCTGCGCAGCGCCAGGTCGGCGTCGTCGACGACCAGGAGGGATCCCTCGGCGACCTCGCGCACCGCGTCGGCGAGCCCGTCCGGTCCGCAGGTCACGACGACCCCAGGAACGCCCGCGCGCGCCGTGAGGACGCTGAGGGCCGTGCTCCGCCCGCTGCCGGCCGGCCCCACGACCAGCAGGCCACGGTGCAGGTCGACGCAGATCGGCAGGCCGCGATCCCCGCCGACGCCCAGCACGGAGTGCCACCGGTCGATCTCGACGTGCGGTGCGCGGTCGAGGGCCCTCGGGAGCGCGGCGAGCCGGAGCGGCTCGCGGGGCGCTGCTGCGGGGTCGGCCGGGGGTGCGCACGTGGGTCGCAGGTCGGCGCGTGGGCTCGGCAGTGCGACCTGGCACGGTGCCGAGTCGAGCTCGCCGCGCCCGGGCCCCGGGTGGGCTCCGGTCGCCCGGTCCCCGCCGACCAGCGTGACGAGCTCGGTCGCGACCTGGCGGAGGTCTCGCGGTGTGCCGCTGCACGCGAGCGGGGCCTGCACTCGCTGCAGCAGGTCCGCGAGATCCGCACCGACGCCGCGGGGCAGCGCCTCGAGGGCGCGTCGGACGGAGGCGACGTCGTCGACCAGCAGCACGTCGCGCGGCCGAGGTTCGGCGAGCAGCGTGAGCAGGCGGAGAGCACGTCGGGGGTCGTCCGTGCCGACCGTGGTGCCCCGGCCGGCCGCGGGCATCGGCGGCCAGCGCCACGCCGAGCCGTGCAGCACGTGAACCACCATCCCCGCGTTCGCTGCGCCTTGGGCGACGGTCCGCAGTGCGGTCGTCCGCCCACTGCCCGGCCCGCCGACCACGCCGAGCACGGTGCGACCCGGGTGCCACAGCAGCGGGTCCGTCCGGCGTACCCGATCGACCACGCCGAGCACGAGGGGAGACGTCTGCTCGTCGCCGGGCACCGCGCACGGCTCGTCGCCGGGCACTGCGCCGAGCAGCGACGCCACCTCGTCGAGGTGGACCCGGTCCGGCAGGGGAGGGCGCCACAGGGGTGGGGTCGCCGCGCCGGGGCCGCCCGAGGCCTCGGCGAGTGCCCTGACGAGCGCGGCGATGTGGTCGGGCGGTGTCGACGGCCTCGGTGGCCGGGGCCATCCGGGTGCCCAGCGCGGTGCGGTGTCGCCCGGCGGCAGGGCGGCCCACGCGGTCTGCACCGTCACCGGGGTGGCCTCGGCGCGGCGCAGCAGCGCGCGGCCGGGGACGTCCGCGGGCAGCGACGCGGCGTCCGGGCTGCCGAGCACATCGATCGAGTCCGCGACGTCGGCGACCCGCAGGCAGATCCGCAACGCGACGTTCGCCCGGACCTGGGCGTCCAGAGCGCCCGCCGGCCGTTGCGTCGCCAGCACGAGGTGGATGCCGAGCGCGCGCCCCTGGGTGGCGAGCCGGACGAGGTCGGGCACGGCGTGCGGCACGTCCTCGCGCAGCGCGAGCAGCTCGTCGACCACGACGACCAGCCGAGCGGGTGCAGGGCCGCGGGCCCGCAGCGCCTCCAGGTCGGGCACGCCGGCCTCGGCGATCAGTCCTTCGCGGCGCCGCAGCTCGGCGCGGAGCGCCGCCAGCGCCCGCACCGTCGCGGCCGGGTCGAGGTCGGTGACGGTGCCGGCGACGTGCGGCAGGTCTCGGCACGCCCCGAGGCCGGCGCCACCTTTGAAGTCGACCAGGACGAGCGCCAGGCGGTCCGGCGGGTGGCGGCGCGCGAGCGCGAGCACCAGCGTCTGGAGCAGCTCGGACTTGCCTGAACCCGTGGTCCCCGCGACGAGGACGTGCGGGCCGTCCTCGATCAGGTCGACCCAGGCCGGGCCACCCTCGCCGACGCCGATCGGCACCGTCCACGCGCTCGGCCCCTCCAGCGGGAGCCCGGCCAGGGGCACGAGGCGCGGCAGACCCGTCACGCCCCGTGCGTCCCGTGCTGCGAGGGTCCGGGCGTGCGCCTCGGCCCAGCCGGTCGATGCCCCGACGACACCCGGACGGGCGGGCCGGAGCCGCGGCCCGCGGCGGTCCACCGGTCCCGGCGTGACGCTGTGCCTGCACCACGCCGGCACGTCCGCGGGGCGGTCGGTGACGAGCAGGAGCCCCGCGCCGTCCCGCGCCGACCACCACCGCTGCAGCGCCGACGGTGCCGCGCCGTCGGCGACCAGGAGGTGCCGTGCGCCGTTGCGCCGGGACGTCGCGTCCGGCGCGACGGTGGTGACCCGGGCGCCGAGCCACCTCGCCCAGCTCCAGTCGGACGCCCGCGCCGCGGGCAGCTGGAGGTCGACCGTCAGGTCTGCGTCGAGCACTGCGGAGCCGAGCAGTGTCCGCGCCGCGGCGAGCGTCGCCGCACGGTCGCCGACCAGGGCGAGCCCGTCACGTGCGGCTCCGAGCCAGCCCGGAGCGCCCCGGTCGTCCACCGCCAGCCGCGCGGAGCACCCGGCGGGCTCGGGTGCCCAGACGGCCCGGCGAGGTCGGACGAGCCGCCCGGCGAGCGGCGTCAGGCCGCTGAGGCCGAGCAGGGCGAGCGTCGGGGTGCGCAGCACGAGTGCGGCGACCAGCGCCCCCACCACCGGCACCAGCCACACCCAGGACGGGGTGGCCGGTCCGGCGGCCGGTGCCGGTTGCGGGGTGCGTACGCGCGGCAGTCGCACGATCCGCGCGTCGCGCTCCGGGGCAAGGGCGTGCCGAGGTCGTAGCGGGGTGCAGCGCCCTGCGTCCGGGCCGTCGACGAGCACCGTCCACCACCGGGCCGACCGGGTGGTGGACGGTGGGCGCCGCGACGTGTCCCGTCGCGGGTCGCGGATCGCACCGACCTGGACGCGGCAGCCCTCGACCCACGGCGCGAGACCGGCGACCTGGTGGTCGTCGAGCGTGCGGTGGTCCACGATCAGGGGCGCGTGGGCCAGCGACGTCACCCCGGTGAGGGCGACCAGGCCCGGGCGGGCCGCGGCGAGCTCGATGCCGTCCGGGACGAGCACGTCGCCGAGCGGGTCGAGCGTGAAGCGCACGGCCCGACGGTGCCGCGTCGGCCGCACGCACCGACCGCAAGGGCCGCCACGGCTGTGGATCGCCGTGACGGCCCTGCGGTGTGGACGCCTGGGCCCCTCCAGCCCTGGCGTCGGGTCCGGCGCGCGCGGTGGCTCGACCCGGCGGCGCGCCGGTCGGCTACTCGGACGCGAGCGCCTCCACCGGCGGCGTCCGCGTCGCGGACCGGGCGGGCAGGACCGACGCGAGCAACCCGGCGGCGACTGCCACGAGCAGGACCAGCCCGAGGTCGCGCCACGGCACGGCGAGGGCCACCGAGGTGACCTCGGAGAGCAGGATCTGCGCCCCGATCCAGCCGTAGACGATGCCGAGCAGCGCGCCGACGAGCGTGCCGACGAGCGCGACGAGCAGGCCCTCGATCGCGAGCGACGAGCGCAGCTGGGCACGGGTCATGCCGATCGCCCGCAGCGTCGCCGACTCGCGTCGACGCTCGAGGACGGACAGCGACAGCGTGTTGGTCACGCCGACCATCGCGATCACGACCGCGACCCCGAGAAGCCCCACGACGACGGCCAGCAGCGTGTCGACGACCCGCTGGAAGAACGCCCGCTCGACGGCCAGGCCGATCACCTGGACGACGACGTCGGTCTCGGCTCCGGTGATGTCCTGGATGTCGGTCACCGCCGAGGTCGGGTCCGCGCCCGGTGCGAGCGCGAGCCACAGGTCGGACGCGGGCGCGCCGTGGTCCAGCCCCGCGAGGGTCGACGTGGTCACCATGGCCATCGCCGAGTCGGTGGCGGTGACCTCGAGGTCGAGGACGCCGTCGGGCCCGGTGACCGGCACGCGGTCTCCCACCCCGACGCCGAGCGACGCGGCGTCGGACTCCCCGAGCAGGATGGTCCCGTCGCCGAGCGCGGCCGCCTGGTCCGCGTCGTTCAGCACCCCGGCCAGGGCCGTGGCGTCGCCCGCGTACACGTCGACGCTGGTCTGGTCGCCGTCGGGGCCTGTGACGGTCAGCCCCACCGCCTGCTGCACCACGGCGCTCGCGGCGACGCCGTCCACGGCGCTCACCTCGTCCACCAGGTCCGAGGGGAGCGCCGGGTTGCCGTCGGAGTCCATCGCGACCGACTCGAGCACGACGTCCACCGGGTAGTGCGAGTTCAGCTCGCTCGTGAACGTCCGGGTCACGCTCGCGGCACCGGTGGACATCATCGCGACGAGGGTCACCCCGATGAACAGTGCGCCGCTGGTGGTCGCGACCCGCCGCGGGTTGCGCACCGCGTTGGCAGCGGCCAGTCGCGCTGC
This sequence comes from Actinotalea endophytica, assembly GCF_025717005.1. Lineage (GTDB taxonomy): Bacteria > Actinomycetota > Actinomycetes > Actinomycetales > Cellulomonadaceae > Actinotalea. The sequence continues at coordinate 29,558 of NZ_JAOVZU010000010.1, read as the reverse complement.
GGCGGAGCGCCCGCCGAGCCGGCCGAGCCGGGCGAGGAGCCCGGGCACCCAGAACACCGCGCCGACCATCACGCCGACGAACGACAGCGTGCCGCCGAGCATCCCGACGACGAGCCCGAGCGGCATCGACATCGCGGTGGCCACGGCCATGCCGAGCGCGAGCCCACCCGCACCGACCACCACCAGCACCCCGGCCAGCCATGCGCGGACACGGCCCGAGCGCTGGTGCACCGAGGTGTCGGCCGGTCGCAGGGCAGCGAGCGGCGCGACGCGCGTGGCGGCCCTGGCGGGCGCGAGCGAGGCGAGCACCGTGACGAGCGTGCCGACCAGCAGCGGGACCAGCACGACGGCCGGCGTCATGGTGATCGTCGACGGCAGCGGCACGTCGGTGGTGTCGCCCAGCACGGTGAGGGTCGCCTGGACGAGCCCGATCCCGAGCAGGACGCCGGCCGCGGAGGTCGCGAGCCCCAGCAGCGTCGCCTCGATCAGCACGCCGCGCTGCAGCTGGCGGCGCTCGGCGCCCACGCAGCGCAGCAGCGCGAGCGTCCGGGTCCGCTGTGCGACGAGGACCTGGAAGGTGTTGGCGATGACCAGCGACGCGACCAGCAGGGCCACGGCGGCGAAGCCGAGCACGACGCCGGTCAGGGCCCAGGTCGAGCCGGAGAGCTCGGCCGCGTTGGCGGCCGCCTGCTCGTCACGCGTGCGGACGAGCGTCCCGGTCCCGTCGAGCAGCTGCGAGATCCGGGTGGTCGCGTCGGCCGTCGAGGTCCCCGGAGCGAGCGTGACGGATGCGCTCCAGTACGTGACGTCCTGGCCACCCCAGGAGAGCGCGAGCCAGTCGTGCGCGACCGACTTGGTCACCACTGCCACACCGCCGTCGGAGAGGAACGCGGACGGGGCGTCGACGAGCCCGACCACGCGGAGCGTGCTGAGGTGGTCGGTCGGCTGCGTCGCGTCCGCGGCCCAGGACTGCACGGTCGACTGGACCTGGTCGCCGATCCCGACGCCGAGCTGGTCGGCAACCCGTTCCGGCAGCGCGATCTCGTCGTCCGCGGCGGGCAGCGACCCGTCGGTCGCGCTCACGGCGTCCAGCCGCGGGTCGTCGGCTCGGCCGGCGACCGTGACCCAGGCGTGGCCGCCGGGACCCGTGAGGTCCGCACCGCCGGTGTCGAGCGGCTGCACCGCCTGAACCCCGTCGACGGCTGCGAGCGCGGCCAGGTCGGAGTCGGCCAGGGTCGCCTGGGTGATCACCAGGTCGGCGTCGCCGTACTGCGACGCCGCGGCGTCGTAGGTCGTCCGGGTCAGGACCTCGCCGGACAGCAGGGTCGCAGCGACGAACGCGGCCCCGATCATGATCGCGATCCCGGCCGCGGCCAGGCGCCCGATGCTGCGGCGCATCTGGGCGAGGGTCAGTCGCAGCATCAGTGCACCTCGTCCAGCGCGCGCAGTGCGTCCAGGCCGGCGAGGACGGACTCGGGCGTGGGGTCGGCGATGTCGCCGGCGATCAGGCCGTCGGCGAGCAGCAGCACGCGGTCCGCATAGGCCGCAGCCGAGGGGTCGTGGGTGACCATGACGATGGTCCGGCCGAGCTCGCGCACCGAGGTGCGCAGGAAGCTGAGCACCTGGGCGCCGGCGCGGGAGTCGAGGTTGCCGGTCGGCTCGTCGGCGAACACCACGTCCGGCCGGGTGACCAGGGCCCGCGCGATCGCGACCCGCTGCTGCTGGCCGCCGGAGAGCTCGGACGGGCGGTGGTCCAGCCGGTCGCCGAGGCCGAGCGTCGAGACCAGCGTGTCGAACCACGCGCGGTCGAGCGGCCGTCCGGCGATCTCCAGCGGGAGCGTGATGTTCTGCTCGGCGGTGAACATGGGCAGCAGGTTGAACTGCTGGAACACGAAGCCGACGCGGTCGCGGCGCAGCCGCGTCAGGGCGGTGTCGCCGAGCGCGGTGAGCTCGGTCTCGCCGAGCCAGACCCCGCCGGCGGTCGCACCGTCCAGGCCGGCGAGCAGGTGGAGCAGGGTCGACTTGCCCGAGCCGGACGGGCCCATGATCGCGGTGAACGCTCCGGTGGCGACGTCCACGTCGACCCCGCGCAGCGCGTGCACGGCGGCCTCGCCGCTGCCGTAGACCTTGGTCAGGCCCCTGGCCCGGATCGCGGAGGTCGGGGGAGTCTGGGTGATGTGTGTCATGGCCTCGACGCTAGGGCCGACGCCCGCAGCGCCGGATCGGCCCGCGGGCGGGACCTGATCATCGTCGGGTCATCCCCAGGTCGTACACGTGACCCGTGTCCGGTCCGCCTCGGCGCGTCCGGGGTGCCGGTCAGCGGCCGGGTGCGACCAGGCCGTGCTCGTAGGCCGCCACGACCGCCTGGACCCGGTCGCGTGCACCGAGCTTGGCCAGCACGCGGCCGACGTGGGTCTTCACGGTGGCCTCGGCGACGACGAGGGTGCCGGCGATCTCGCCGTTCGACAGGCCCCGCGCCATGAGCACGAGCACCTCGCGTTCGCGGTCGGTCAGCTCGGCCAGCCCCGGGTGCGCCGGGGTGTCCGCGGGCAGCGCCGTCACCAGGTGCTCGAGCAGTCGCCGGGTCGCCGACGGTGCGATCACGGCGTCGCCGGCGTGCACCGTCCGGATCGCGGCCAGCAGGTCCTCCGGCGGGGCGTCCTTGAGCAGGAAGCCGCTCGCCCCGGCCCGGATCGCCGAGAGCACGTACTCGTCGAGGTCGAACGTGGTGAGGACCACCACCCGCGGCGGCGCGCCCTCCGGACCGGGCGAGGCGGTGAGCCGGGCGGTCGCCTCGAGCCCGTCCATCTCCGGCATCCGGACGTCCATCAGCACCACGTCGGCGGGCACCACGGCCAGGCGGCGGACCGCTTCGGCACCGTCGCCTGCCTCGAGCACCACCTCGAGGTCCGGCTGGGAGTCGATCACCATGCGGAAGCCGGCACGCACCAGCTGCTGGTCGTCGACCAGCGCCACCCTCGTCGTCACTGAACCGCCTCTCGGGTCGGGGGAAGGGGGACCTCGGCGCGGACCCGGAAGCCGCCGCCCGGGCGCGGCCCGACACTCAGCGTGCCGCCGAGCATCGCGACGCGTTCGCGCATGCCGGTGACGCCGTGTCCCGCGCCGTCGTCCGCTGCGGCGGCGCCCCGACCGTCGTCCGAGACCTCGAGGACCAACGATCGGGGGGTCCACTGGACCAGCACGGTCGCCCGCGCCTGCGGTCCGGCGTGCTTGAGCACGTTCGTCAGCGACTCCTGGCATACCCGGTAGACCGAGAGCCCGGTGCCGGGGGGCAGCGTGCGCGGCTCGCCCATCCGCACCAGGGACACCGCGAGGCCGGAGCCGCGGACCTGGTCGACGAGCTCGGCGACCTGCTCGGCGACCGGCTGCGGGCGGAGCTCGGCGCGCGACTCCTCGTCGTCCGCGCGCAGCACGCCGAGGAGCTTGCGCATGTCGGCGAGGGCGGCGCGGCCGGTCTCGGAGATCGTGGCGAGCGCCCGGACGGCGGCCTCGGGCTCGGCGCCCGCGGCGTACCGGCCGCCGTCGGCCTGCGCGATCATCACCGACAGCGAGTGGGCCACGATGTCGTGCATCTCGCGGGCGATGCGGGTCCGTTCGGCGGCGGTGGCGAGCACGGCCTGCTGATCGCGTTCCGCCTCGAGCCGACCCGCGCGTTCGGTGAGGGCGTCGATCTTCTCGCGTCGCGAGCGGCGCAGCAGGGCGAGCGCGAAGGTGGTGAGGCCGAGCAGCCCGGCAGCGATGGCCATCGCGGTCGCGGTCCCCGGGCCGGCGCCGCTGAGCCAGGCCACCACGGCGAGCATCGTGAAGCCGGCGAAGGCGGAGACCAGTGCGGTGCGGTACGCCCAGCGCGGACCGTGCAGCGTGACCGAGCCGAGCGCGGCGAGCACCAGGACGTCGCCCGGCGAGAGCGAGAAGCTGCCGCTGAGCCCGGTGAGCAGGTGCAGCAGCACGACGCCGTACACCGCGACGACCGAGGTGACCGGCAGCCGGCGGCGGACGACGAGCGGCAGCGCGGGCACGATCGCCCAGACCTGCACGCTCGTCCCGGCCGTCGCGACCGAGACGAACAGCAGCCAGAGCAGCACCGCGCCGCCGTCGACGAGGAGCGTGTGGCTGCGGTCCCACGCGCTCAGGCGGTCCCACCAGCGCACCGGCCCAGGGTAGGGCCGGTCGAGGAGGGGCGCGTCGGTCCCAGGTCGGACATTCGGGCTCGGCGGTGTCCCCCCGGTTCGGGCTCGGTGCTGTGGCAGCATGGGGCCATGACGCGCGTGCTCCTTGCCGAGGACGACCCTGCCATTGCCGAACCGTTGGCCCGAGCGCTGGGGCGCGAGGGCTACGACGTGGTCGTGCAAGGAACGGGTCAAGGTGCGATCGACAACGCCCCAGCGGCGGACATGATCATCCTGGACCTCGGCCTGCCCGACATGGACGGTCTCGACGTGGCCCGCCGGGTCCGCAACGACGGGCTGACCACGCCCGTGCTGGTGCTCACCGCGCGCGCCGACGAGGTCGACCTCGTGGTCGGTCTGGACGCCGGGGCCGACGACTACGTGACCAAGCCGTTCCGCCTCGCCGAGCTGCTCGCCCGGGTCCGGGCCCTGCTGCGTCGCACGCACGCCGACGGCACCGAGGAGGACGAGCTGCGGGCCAAGGACGTCAAGGTCGACCTCGCCGCGCACCGGGCCTTCCAGTCCGACCGTGAGCTGCACCTGACGGCGAAGGAGTTCGACCTGCTCCGGGTGCTCGTCCGGGACGCCGGGACGGTCGTCCCGCGTGACTCGCTGATGCGCGAGGTCTGGGGGTCGGACCCGACCGGCTCGACCAAGACCCTCGACATGCACGTGTCGTGGCTGCGCCGCAAGCTCGGCGACGACGCCGGCGCCCCGCGCTACATCACCACGGTGCGTGGGATGGGCTTCCGCTTCGAGTCCGCCTGAGCGATGCGCCGCCGCGTCCTGCAGGCCACGATCGCGGCGGTGACCGTCGCGGTCGTGCTGCTCGGCATCCCGCTCGCGTTCTACGGTGCCCAGCTGGTGCGCGACACCGAGCTGCGCAACCGGGACGACCGCGCCCAGGCGCTCGCGCGACAGGTCGAGGTCCGGATCGCGAACGGCCGTGAGGTCACCGAGGACCTGCTCGAGGTCTACGTCGGGGGCGACGACGGCAACCTGCCCGCGTCCGTGACGGTGCTCGGGCCGGACGGCACGCGCGTGCGCGCGGGCGAGCCGATCGGCGGGCGCGCCTACCCGAAGATCCTCTACACCGAGTCCGGCGCCGTGGTCGTCTTCACGCTGAGCTGGTGGGACGTGTTCTGGCGCTCGGCCCGCGCGGTCGCGCTCGTGGTCGCCGCCTCGCTGGTCGCCTTCGGCGCAGGCATCGCGGTGGCGCTGTGGTCGGCGCGCCGGCTGTCCGCACCGCTGATCTACCTCGCGGCGAGCGCCGAGCAGCTCGGCAGCGGCCAGGTGCGCCCGCACCTGGAGGCCTCCGGCGTCGAGGAGATCGACCTGGTGGCCGCGGAGCTGGGGCGCAGCGCCGACCGCCTGGCGGGGCGCCTGGCGGCCGAGCGCCAGTTCGCCGCGGACGCCTCCCACCAGCTGCGCACGCCGCTGACGGCGCTGAGCATGCGCCTGGAGGAGATCGGGCTGGCCAGCGACTCCGACGAGGTGCGCGAGGAGGCCAGGATCTCGCTGGAGCAGGTCGAGCGGCTCGTGCAGGTGATCGACGACCTGATGTCCCGCTCGCGGCGTGCGGCGGGCGGGACGACCGAGGCGCTGCGCCTGTCCGACGTGGTGAACCAGCAGTACGAGGAGTGGGCGCCGACGTTCCGTCGCGAGGGGCGCAAGCTCGTGGTCGAGGTGCCCGAGGACGCGGCCGTGCTGGCGACGCCCGGCGCGCTGGCCCAGGTGCTCGCGACGCTGATCGAGAACTCGCTGCGGCACGGGGCCGGCACCACGACCGTGCGCGGCCGCCCGTCCGGCAGCAGCGGGGCGTGGGCGGTCGAGGTCGCCGACGAGGGCGCGGGCGTGCCGGACGAGCTCGCCCCGCGGATCTTCGAGCGCGAGGTCACCTCGGGGCGCGGCACCGGCCTGGGGCTGGCGCTCGCGCGGGACCTCATCGCGGCGGACGGTGGTCGGCTCGAGCTCGCCCAGCGGCGCCCCGCGGTGTTCGTGGTCTTCCTGGCCGGTCTCCCGCGGCTGTTCGACCCGGAGGTCGTGCTCCCGCACGGCTCGACGGTGTCGCCCCGGCGCGGCGCGCGCCGTCGCCGCCGTCGTCGCCGCAGCTCGTAGCTCGCGTCGGCGGCGCGCCAGGAGGTGCGCCCGGGGGTGCGAAGCGCGGTCCGCGGCGGCCCGTCGCGGGAGGGGTGCCGGCGCGCCTCCGGTCCCGGGTCGCGGGTACGCTCGGCGACCGTGACTCTCGTGGTGGCCGTGGTCGGCGGCGGACAGCTCGCCCGGATGATGACTCCCGCTGCGACCGCGCTCGGGCTGCGGCTGCGGGTCCTCGTCGAGGCGCCGGCCGCCTCGGCCGCGCAGGTCGTCGTGGACGCGCCGGTGGGTGCGCCGCGCACCGCTGCCGACGTGCTGGACCTGGTCGGCGGCGGCGCCGACGGGCCGCGCGCGGACGTGCTCACGTTCGAGCACGAGCACATCCCGGCCGACGTCCTGGACCGGGTGCGCGCGATGGGCGTCCCCGTCCGGCCCTCGCCCGAGGCTCTGGTGCACGCGCAGGACAAGCTCGTGATGCGCGCCCGGCTCACCGAGCTCGGGGTGCCGTGCCCGCGCTGGGCCCCGGTGCCCGATGCCGCAGCGCTCGCGGCGTTCCTCGCCGAGGTCGGCGGTCGCGCCGTGGTCAAGACCGCGAGGGGCGGCTACGACGGCAAGGGTGTGCGGGTCGTGACCTCGGCCGACGAGGTCGCCGACTGGTTCGTGGCCGCCGCCGACGGTGGTCCCGAGCTGCTCGCCGAGGAGGCTGTGCCGTTCAGCCGCGAGCTCGCGGTGCTGCTGGCCCGGCGTCCGTCCGGCGAGGTGCGGGCGTGGCCCGTGGTCGAGACGGTGCAGCGTGGCGGGGTCTGCGCGGAGGTCGTCGCCCCGGCACCGGACCTCGACCCGGCGGTGGCCGAGGCGGCCGTGGCCGCAGCGACCCGGATCGCCGAGGGGCTCGACGTCACCGGGGTGCTCGCGGTGGAGATGTTCGAGGTGCCGGGCACCGAGGGCGGGCCGTCCCGGGTGCTCGTCAACGAGCTCGCGATGCGCCCGCACAACTCCGGGCACTGGACCCTGGACGGAGCGGTGACCAGCCAGTTCGAGCAGCACCTGCGCGCCGTGCTGGACCTGCCGCTCGGCGACCCCTCGCCGCGGGCGCGGTGGTCGGTGATGGCGAACGTGCTCGGCAGCACGCGTGAGCGACTCACCGACGCCCTGCACGAGGTCCTGGCCGCCGACCACGGGGCTCGCGTGCACCTGTACGGCAAGGAGATCCGGCCCGGGCGCAAGCTCGGCCACGTCACGGTGGTCGGCGACGACCTGGCCGACGTGCGGGCCCGCGCGCGGGCCGCGGCGGCGACCCTGCAAGGTTTCTCCGACGGCGCAGCGCCGTCGGACGCTGCGACCGCCCAGGTCTGACAGGCTGGGCAGGAGGCGAAGGAGGGCGTCGTGGGCGAGCAACCGCTGGTCGGTGTCGTGATGGGTTCGGACTCGGACTGGCCGGTGATGCAGGCCGCGGCCGAGGTCCTCGACGAGTTCGGTGTCGGGTACGAGGCCGACGTGGTCTCGGCGCACCGCATGCCGCAGGAGATGGTCGACTACGGGCGCAGCGCCGCCGAGCGCGGTCTGCGGGTGATCATCGCGGGCGCCGGGGGAGCAGCCCACCTGCCGGGCATGCTGGCCTCGGTCACGCCCCTGCCGGTGATCGGGGTCCCGGTTCCGCTCGCGCACCTGGAGGGCCTGGACTCGCTGCTGTCGATCGTCCAGATGCCGGCCGGTGTCCCGGTGGCCACGGTCTCGGTGGGCGGGGCCCGTAACGCCGGGCTGCTCGCGGTGCGGATCCTGGCCGCGGGCGAGGGGGAGCGCGCCGCCGGCCTGCGCGACGCCATGGTCGCCTTCCAGCAGGATCTGCGCGGTCAGGCCATCGCGAAGGGTGAGCGCCTGCGGTCCCGGGCGACGCAGCGCACCGGCTTCACCGCCTGACGCTGCAGGATCGCGCCGACCGATCGGCACGCCCCGGGGCGGGTTCCGGGTTAAGGTCACGGAATGATAACGACGCCGCCGGAGCGGGCCGTGCCCGCAGGCGCGACGCCGCCCGCAGCCAGCACGCCCGGCCGGTTGCGCACGCTCGACGGCCTGCGCTTCCTCGCGGCGGCAGGGGTCGTCCTGTACCACTTCACAGCGCGCAGCCCCGAGTGGGGGGTCCCGGCCGGTGAGCGCTTCCCGGTCCTCGGGCAGGTCGCGATCTACCTCTCCCTGGCTCCCGAGCTCTTCTTCGTGATCAGCGGCTTCGTCATCCTCTGGACGGCGTGGGGCCGGTCGGTGCCGGACGTGGTGGCCTCGCGGGTCGCCCGGATCTACCCGGCGTACTGGGCGGCCCTGGCCCTGACCGCGGCGCTGCTCGCGGTGTGGTGGCCGGCGCGGGTCTCGGCCGGTCAGGTCGCGGTGAACGCGACGTTGCTGCAGTCGCTGGTCGGGGTGCGGAACGTCGACACGGTGTACTGGACGCTGTGGGCGGAGCTGCGGTTCTACCTGCTCGTCGTGGCGTTGGTCGCGGTCGGGCTGACCCGCACGAGGGTGCTCGCGTTCGCGGCCCTGTGGCCGCCGCTCGCGATGCTCGCCGAGCAGCGGCACGCCGAGCCGTTCGCGACCCTCCTGCTCGGCCAGTACGCCCCGTTCTTCGCCGGTGGCATGGCGCTGTTCCTGGTCTGGCGGGACGGGCACGCGTGGCGACCCTGGCTCGTGGTGGCCGGCAACGCCGTCCTCGGGGTACGCGGCGTGGCTGCCGGTCGTGACGCCGCGTTGACCCGCCTGACGGTGTTCGACCCGAGCCTGCCCCTGCTCGCGGCGGCCGTCGTCGGCTGCTTCGGCCTGGTGGCCCTCGTCACGCTGACGCCCCTGCGACGCTGGGACTGGTCCGGGCTCACGGCGATCGGCGCCCTGACGTACCCGCTGTACCTGGTGCACGAGGCCTGGGGCCGGTTCACCATCGACCTGCTCGCGCCGCACCTGTCGAGCTACGCGACCCTCCTGGCGGCGGTCGCGGTGAGCGTGCTCCTCGCGGTGGTGGTGCACAAGTTCGTGGAGGAGCCGCTGCACGGCCCGGTGCGGCGTGCGGTGCGCCGAGTCCTCAGCCGGCCTGCCGCACCGGCGACCGCGTAGCGGCCGGCCACGGGCCGGCGACCTCGTAGCCGGCGGCCTCGTGGCCGGTGATGACGTGGCCGGCGACCGGGTGCCCGGTGACCACGTGCACGGCCCGGGCACGCGAGCCGAGGTCAGCCCACCCCGCCGACCGAGCCTGGGTCGAGCGTCCCGTCCACCAGCGCCTGCCAGAACGCCGGGGTGGTGTCCGGGTTCAGCAGCACCGTGGAACCGACGCCCCCGGGGCGGTAGTCCGGATCGGAGATCGGCGGGGTGCCGCGCACGCCGTCCGGCCCGGTGGCGGCCCGGAACGCGAGGGCGAGCCGGCCGAGATCCACGATCCCGGTCGACGAGTCGGTACGCAGTGCTCCGAGACCGGCGTCGATGAGCTCGACCTGCCGACCCGGGTGCCACAGCAGAGAGGGCTGAGCGACCGTGCCCGCCAGTGCGGCGATGAGCTGCTGCTGGCGACGGGCCCGGCCGATGTCGCCCTCCAGGTCGGCCTTGCGCATCCGGGCGAAGGAGACGGCCGTCGTGCCGTCGACCACCTGACAACCGGGCTCGGCCCACTGCAGACCGGAGTCGGGGTCGTTCACCGGGAAGGTGACCTTGTCGACCGCCGGATCCATGCACAGCTCGACCCCGCCGACCGCGTCGACGATCTGCGAGACACCGCCGAGCCCGACCTCGACGTAGTGGTCGACGTGCATCCCGGTGAGCTGTTCCACGGTCTGCACGAGGAGCGCGGGTCCGCCGTACGCGTAGGCGGCGTTCAGCTTGGCCGGGCCGTAGCCGGGGATGTCGACGTACGTGTCGCGCGGCAGGCTGATCAGGGCTGCGGGCCCCGACGTGGGCTGGTGGAGCAGCATGATCGTGTCGGTCCGCGCGCCCTCGGTGCCGTCCTGCGCGATCCCCGCGTCGCCACCGCGCGCGTCCGAGCCGGCCAGCAGGTAGGTGGTGCCCGGGGTGGTGTCCGGCGTCCCGCTCAGGGCGTCGACGTGCTGAACCTTGCCGTTGGCCCAGACCACCAGGCCGATCGGCCAGGCCAGGAGCAGGGCCGTGACGAGCGCGATCACGAGGACGGCACGCCGCCCGCGGTGACGGGCCCGGGTCCGCGGCGGCACCTGCCGCACGGGTGCAGGCGTCGTCGTCCGGGGCCTCGGTGCCGGCTGCGCCGGTGGGGTCGGCCGTCGAGCGGGTGCCTGAGTCGGGGCGTAGCTCGCGGGACGAGAGCCCTGCCGCTCCGGGCGGGGCGCCGGGCGGCCGACGACGATCGGTTCGTCGGTCGCCGGCCGGGAACGGGGCCGCTGGCCGGACGGCGGGTAGCTCGGGGGGACGTCGCCGGCGGGGCGGTCGCCCGGTGTCGGTGGTCGTGGCACGGTTGAGCCTAAGCACTCGGCCGGTGTTCAGCCCGGTGCGACGCGGCGGAGGGCCGCGATCGGTTCACCCGCACACGCCGGCGGTGTCGGCGGAGTTGACGTCCAGGCCGGGGATCGAGGAGACGGTGGGCGTCGACGTCGGCGAGGCCGACTCGGTCGTCGTGTCGCTCGTCGCGGTGCCGGTCGCCGTCGAGTCGGCCGTCGTGCTCGGGTCAGCCGTGGCGGTGGCCGTGGCGGTCGGCGTCTCGGTGGCCACGACGGGCTGGTCCGCGGCCATCCGGGCCCAGACCTCGTCGGCCGTCGAGGTCCACACGACGCGGTTCGGGTCGGACGGGGCGGTGGCGACCGGGATCGTCATCAGGACGATCTGGCTCGTGTCGAGGTTCTTCAGGCTGAGCGCGAGGCCGGCCATGTCGGTGAGGTGGCTGAGCCCGGGGTCCACGGTGAGCGAGCTCGTGGCGGCGTCGAGGAACTGCATGAGCCCGCTGACGTTCGTGAACAGGTTCTTGGACAGCACCTGGCGCATCATCGCGGCGACGAGCTCCTGCTGGCGGGTGGCGCGCTGCAGGTCGGAGCCGTTCATGTTGGTGCCCTTGCGAGCACGTGCGTACGCCAGGGCGGTCTGACCGTCGAGGGTCTGGTAGCCCGCGCTCACGTACAGGCCGGCGTCGGGGGAGTTGTAGTCCTCGGGGATGCAGATCGGCACGCCGCCGATCGCGTCCACCATCTGCTGGAAGCCGGCGAAGTCCACGACCACGAAGTGGTCGATCGTCAGACCGGTGAGGCTCTGCACCGTCTTGATCGTGCAGGCTGCGGCCGAGGTGAGGTCGCCGCCCTGGTCCCAGCCGGTCGCGAAGGCCGAGTTGAACATCGCGTTGTACTGCGCCCTGGAGGTCGACCCGTCGGTCATCGTGCACGACGGGATGTCGACCAGCGAGTCGCGGGGGATGGACACGAGCTCGGCCCGCGTCCGGTCGGCCGAGATGTGCGCCACGATCGTCGTGTCGGACCGCATCCCGGCGACGCCCTCGGTGCCGCCGATGACGCCGTTCTCTCCGTCGCGCTCGTCGGAGCCCATGATCAGGATCGTGACGTCCTGGCCGGCCTGCGGGTCGTCCGGGTCGGGCGTGCGGCTCGGCGTCGGTGCCGGGCCGACGAGGGCCTCGACGTCGGCGACGTCGACATTGCCCTGGAACCGGGTGTACGCGGCCGCAGCTCCCGCGGTCGAGAACGACAGCGCCGCCACGACGACGAGCGCGATGGCATGACGGATGCGGTGGGTCCGCTGCGCGACGGCGTGCCGTGGCAGACGGGCGCCCGGTACCGACGCGTGGCGAGGGATCACGACGACAACGATAGGGCCGCCGCCCGCGAAGCCTCGGGTCGAGCCTGGACCGGTTCGGTGGAGGGACTGTGGAGATCGGTCATCACTAGGCCAGACCGGTGACCTGCGACGACGCCGGTCGGGGGGTTCCGGGTCTAGCGACCGAGCTGGGCGTACCTGGCCTCGGTGGCGTCCTTCTGCGGGCGCCACCAGGCCTCGTTCGCGCGGTACCAGTCGACGGTCGCGGCGAGGCCGTCGCGGAAGGTCGTGTAGCGGGGCGACCAGCCGAGCTCGTCGCGCAGCTTCGTCGAGTCGATCGCGTACCGCATGTCGTGGCCGGGGCGGTCGGAGACCAGGTCGTAGGCGTCCGGCTCGAGGCCCATGAGCTCGAGGATGAGCTCGACCACCGTCTTGTTGTTCTCCTCGCCGTCCGCGCCGATCAGGTACGTCTCGCCGATCCGGCCGCGCTCGAGGATCGCCCACACGGCGGAGTTGTGGTCGCGGACGTGGATCCAGTCCCGCACGTTCTCGCCGGTGCCGTAGAGCTTGGGGCGCACGCCGTCGACGACGTTGGTGATCTGCCGCGGGATGAACTTCTCGACGTGCTGGTACGGGCCGTAGTTGTTCGAGCAGTTGGAGATCGTCGCCTGCACGCCGAACGACCGGACCCAGGCCCGGACCAGGAGGTCCGACGCCGCCTTGGTCGAGGAGTAGGGGCTGGACGGGTTGTACGGCGTGGTCGGCGTGAACTTGGCCGGGTCGTCGAGCTCGAGGTCGCCGTAGACCTCGTCGGTGGAGATGTGGTGGTACCGCACCTCGTGGCGGCGGACGGCCTCGAGCAGCGTGTAGGTACCCACCACGTTGGTCCGCACGAACGGCCAGGGGTTGGACAGCGAGTTGTCGTTGTGCGACTCCGCCGCGAAGTGCACGACCGCGTCGGCGTCGGCGACCAGCCGGTCCACGAGCTCGGCGTCGGCCACGTCGCCGCGCGCGAACGAGATCCGGTCCGCGACCGGCGCCAGCGACGCCTCGTCGCCGGCGTAGGTCAGCGCGTCGAGGACCGTCACGCTCACGTCGGGGTGCTCCTCGACCGTCTGGTGCACGAAGTTGGCGCCGATGAAGCCGGCACCGCCGGTGATGAGCAGACGCACGAGAACCTCCGGATCCTGGGAACGCCCCAGGGTAGCGGCCCGGTGGCTGGTCGATGCGGCGTGACATTGTGGGGCGAATCGGGCGGCAGTGCTCACGGTCCTTGACGACGGGCCGACCACTACGGAGACTGCGAGGGCCACGTGTCTCACCAGTCACATCCGTCACACGACTGCCAGGACGTCTCATGCTTCCCTCCATCCTGCTCAGCCTCGCGCTGGTGCTCAGCGGTCTGACGCCCGCGACCGCTCTCGCCGGACGCCCGGCGGTGAGCGCGGACGGCGTCGCCACCGACGGTGTCATCGGTGCCGACGGCAGCGTGGGCTCGGACGCCTCCGACGAGGTCACGGTGACCGAGGTCCCGCTCGAGGTGACGGACGTCCCGGTCGCCGCCGACCAGGTGGCGGGCGCCCCGGACAGCTCCTCGCCCGGCGGCTCGGTCGACACCGTGACGGCGGCGGCCGACGAGCCGCTCGTGGCCGACACGGCCGACGGCGGCCGGGTGGTCAGCGACGTGCTGGAGACCGACGGCTTCCAGACGCTCGGCGTCACCTGGCCGGACAGCGCCGACGCCGACGGGCTCGACGTCCAGGTGCGCACGCGCGACGACCGCGGCGTGTGGTCCGACTGGCATGCCCTCGAGGCCGCCGACGACGGTCCGGACGCCGGCACGCCCGATGCCGAGCGCGAGGTGCGCGGCGGCACGGACCCGCTGTGGGTCGGCGAGGCCGACGCGGTCCAGATCTCGTTCGCCGACGGTGAGGCGGCGCCGTCGGACCTGAGCCTGACGCTCGTCGACGTGCCCGAGCAGTCGACCGTGGACGCGGCGAACGCGCTCGCGACCACCGGCGCCACGGTGGTCTCCGCCGCGATGGTCAGCACCGCGACGGACGCGCCGACGATCATCACGCGTGAGCAGTGGGGTGCCCGGCCCCAGGTCTGCACGCCGAACGTGGCGAGCAAGCTGGTCGGTGCCGTGGTGCACCACACCGCGGGCTCCAACTCCTACTCCACGGTCGCCCAGGCCATGCAGCAGATCCGGGGCGACCAGGCGTACCACATCGACGGACGCGGCTGGTGCGACATCGGCTACAACTTCGTGGTCGACAAGTGGGGAAACATCTACGAGGGCCGCGACGACTCGCTGATCAAGCCGGTCGTCGGCGTGCACGCCGGTGGCTTCAACACCGGCACGCTCGGCGTCTCGATGCTCGGCACCTACGACTCCGCGCCGCCGGCGGCGACCGTCCGGGCCGTCGCGCAGATCATCGGCTGGCGGCTCGGCTACTACGGCGTGAACCCGCAGGGTTCGATGGTCTACCACACGTACGGCGGGGAGAACTCGCGCTACACCGAGGCGGACGTCGCGTTGCCCAGGGTGTTCGGCCACCGGGACGTCGCGTACACCGCGTGCCCGGGCAACGGCGGGTACGCCGCGCTCGGCTCGATCCGCTCCCAGGCCGCGTCCTTCGGGTTCGACCTGCGCTTCCAGTACGCCACGCCGGTGGTCAAGGCGCTCTACTGGGACTTCCTGCGGCGCCAGCCCGACCAGACCGGCATGGGCTACTGGTCCAACGAGTTCGCCGCGGGCCGCGGCGGCGCCCCGCTGGTCGCTGGCCTGACCAACAGCGACGAGTACGTCAACCGCCGGATCCTGCAGGCCTACGAGCAGACCCTCGGCCGCGAGCCCGAGCCCGGTGGCCAGGAGTTCTGGTTCGCCGAGATCCGCGCCGGCCGGGCCACGGTCGACGACGTCACCCGCCGCTTCCTGTCCACCGACGAGTTCCGCGACAAGTCCGGCGGCACGGATGCCGGCCTCGTGCGGCGGCTGTTCGAGACCGTGCTCGGCCGCACCGCGTCGTCGGGCGAGGTGAGCTACTGGGCGGACCGGATCGGTGAGATCGGCCGGGAGAAGGCGATCGACGACATCTGGTTCTCCACCGAGGCGGCGGAGCGCCGCGCCGCGGCGTACTACCTGACGTTCCTCAAGCGGAAGGCCGAGCCCGCGGGCCAGCAGTTCTGGGGCCAGGTGCTGCTGCGGGACGGCGAGGGCGCGGTCCGCGCCGGGATCGCCGGAAGCGACGAGTACGCGGCCAAGGCGCAGGAGCGCTACCCGAGCTGAGCGGGGGCGTGTCGCGCGGCGTCTCAGCCGAGCGAACGGTCGGCCGGCGCGACCGTTGTGTCCAGGTGGACGAAGCCGGTCTCCCTGCCCTGGGCGGTCACGGCGAAGCCGGCGCCACTCACGAGGCGGTGCAGCTCGCGCCCGTCCGGGCCCGAGATCGACCCGTGAGCGGTGTAGCTGCCCTCGCCGATCCACGCGGCCGGGGCGTGGAAGTCGAACGCGAGTCGGCCCGAGCCGGCCGGGAGCTCGGTCCCGAGCAGGCGGCTGTTCGTGCCGTAGATGTTCTGACCGGTGACGGTCTCGATCCCGAAGCCGACGAAGAAGCCGGGCATCGCGTCCTCGACCCGGACGTGGACGCGGAAGGTGAGATCGGCGCCGGTGGGAACGGCCTCGACCTGCTTGCCGCCGCTGAAGACCTGCACCCGCTCGACAACGGCGCTCGGCAGGCTCGCGCTGTGCGTCAGGGCGGCCGAGGCGCGCTCCCGGGCCTGGTCGTCCATCCAGGTCTGCTCGAACTCGGTGCGCAGCGCGTGCAGAGCTTCGCGCGGCGGCCCGTCCGCCTGGACGTGGCCGTGGTCCAGCATGATCGCCCGGTCGCAGAGCTCGGCGACCTGGTCCAGCGAGTGCGTGACCAGGACGATCGTGCGGCCCTCCTGCTGGAAACCGCGGATCCGGTCCATGCACTTGCGCTGGAACGGCTCGTCGCCCACGGCGAGGACCTCGTCGACGAGCAGGATGTCCGGGTCGACGTGCACCGCGACAGCGAAGGCCAGCCGGACGTACATGCCGGACGAGTAGAACTTCACCTGGGTGTCGATGAACGGCTCGATCCCGGAGAAGTCGACGATCGCGTCGAAGTACCGCGCCGTCTCCTGCTGGCTCAGGCCCAGGATCGAGGCGTTGAGGAACACGTTCTCCCGGCCGGTGAGGTCGGGGTGGAAGCCGGCGCCGAGCTCGAGCAGGGCCGCGAGGCGCCCACGCAGCCGGACGTCGCCTGCGGTCGGCTGGATGATCCCGCCGATCACCTTCAGCAGCGTGGACTTGCCGGAGCCGTTCGGGCCGATGAGTCCGACGGTGGAACCCGAGCTGATCCGGAGGTCGACGTCGCGCAGCGCCCAGAAGTCCTCGCGGTGGCGCTGCGAGCGCCCGAAGTTGACCAGTCGCTCCTTGAGCGACTTCTCCTTGCGGATGACGAACCGCTTGGAGACGTCCCGCACCTCGACGACGGTGGTCATCACAGCTCCTGCGCGAAGTTGCTCTGCAGCCGGGCGAACACCCGCTGGGCGAGCCAGAGCAGGACGATCGAGATGACGAGGGTGACCCCGAGGGTCCCTGCGAGGTCCGGCGGTGTCGGTTCGTCGGTACCCGAGACCCAGAAGACCCGTTGGAACGCGAGGACGACCTGGGTCATCGGGTTCGCGAGGTAGAGCTGCGCGAGCATCGGGCTGAGGTGCGACTCGACCAGGCCCCACGAGTAGACGATGGGCGAGGCCCAGAACAGGATCATGATCAGGATCTCGACGAGGTACTGCACGTCGCGCAGGTAGACGTTGATCGCGGAGAGCAGCACGGCGAGTGCGGTCGAGTACACGACGAGCACGGCGAGCGCGAGTGGCAGGAGAAGCCAGCGACTCCCGGTCGGGAAGCGACCCAGCACCGCCGTCGCCGCGACCAGGATCCCGAGCTGGACGGTGAAGTTCACCAGGGCCGCCCCGACCGCCGAGAGCGGGAAGACCTCGCGCGGCAGGTACACCTTCTTGATCAGGCCGGCGTTCCCGACGATCGACGACGTGCCCGTGCTGATGATCTCGCTGAACAGCTGCCACGCGGTCAGGCCGGTGAACACGAAGATCGCGAAGTCGGGGATGCCGGTCTCCCGGCCGGGCACGCGCTCGGCGCCGAGAAACTTGCCGATCGCGACGTAATACACCAAGAGCATCGCGAGCGGCCGGGCGAGGGTCCAGAAGAACCCGAGCACGCTGTCCTTGTAGCGGGCCTTGAGCTCCCGTCGGACCAGCAGGCCGAGCAGCTCGCGGTGGGCGGCGATGTCTCGCAGGGACTGCACGGTCCCGCGGAAGAACCCCGGCTGCGCGCCCGCCGGGCGGAGCGGCTCTGCTGCGAGAGCCGCGGCGCGCTGGCCGCCGTCGATGGTCATCTGCTCCCCGATGGTGGTGGGTAGGTGCGGGTCCGCAGCCTACCTCCGGGTGAGATCCGCTACACACGCGTCGGAGACTGGAGGCAGACCCCTGCGGCCGTGGTGCAATGGATCTCCCGGCTGGAGAGAGGTTGCCAGATGCGACACCGTCGTCGAGCACTGCACTGGATCGTCAGTGCGGCCCTCGTGCCGTTGCTCGTGGTCCCCACGGCCGGGGTCGCCCAGGCGGAGGCGGTCGGCACCGTCGTCGCAACCGTTGCCGAGCCCACCGTGACCTTCATCGGGCACGGTTGGGGGCACGGCCGCGGCATGGGGCAGTACGGCGCGCTGGGCTACGCCACGATGTACGACAAGAGCTACACGTGGATCCTGGACCACTTCTACGGCGGGACCAGTGCGGGCGCCGTCGGGAACCCGACGATCTCCGTCGAGCTGCTGGGCCTGTCGTCGAAGCCACTCATCGTGACCGGCAAGCACGTCTACGTGCGCAGCATGAGCACCCCCGGCACGCTCGTCGACCTCGGCACCGCAGCGCGGTTCACGGTCAGAGCCGACGGGCACGTGAAGGTCGAGAAGGGGGCCGGGTGCAGCACGACGAGCTGGGAGCTCGTGTCCGACGACGCGACGTACCAGGCTGGGAGCACCAGGGTCCAGGCGGCGACGGGAGCCTCGGACGTCACCGACCTGCTGCGGGCGTGCTACCTCGACCTGGACCCGAAGATCGAGCGCGCCTACCGCGGTGAGCTCTCCATCGAGGGCACGTCGACCGCTCAGCTGACCTTCAACCGGGTCGCGACCGAGGACTACCTGCGCGGCGTGGTGCCGCGCGAGAGCCCGTCGAGCTGGGGCGACCTCGCCGGCGGGAAGGGCATGGAGGCACTCAAGGCGCAGGCCGTCGCGGCCCGCTCGTATGCGCTGTCGAGCTCTCGGCCGAGCGGGGCGACCACGTGCGACACGACGGCCTGCCAGGTGTACGGCGGGGCAGGGATCCGTTATCAGGGCTTCACGGTGGAGTCGCTCGAGGCGGCCAACACGAACGCGGCGGTGACCGCAACGGCCGGTCAGGTGCGGATCTGGCCCGGCTCCGGTGCGGTGGCCCGTACCGAGTTCAGCTCGTCGACGGGTGGGTACACCGTCGGTGGCGCCTTCGCGGCCGTGCCGGACGACGGCGATGCGGTGGCACAGAACCCCAATCACGACTGGACGGTCGCCTACCCCCTGTCCACCGTGGCGGCGAAGCTCGGGCTGTCGGGCGTGCGCGGTATCACGGTGACCCAGCGCAACGGGCTCGGCGACCTCGGGGGGCGGGTGCTCTCCGTCCAGGTGGTCGACGACGCCCACGTGACACACACGTACACGGGTGCGACCTTCCGCAGCAAGATGGGCACCTCGCAGTTCAAGAGCGACTGGTTCGCGGTCTCGATGGTGAACCAGGACGAGGCGGAGAACGTCGTGCGGGCTCTGTACTGGGACCTGCTCGGTCGCCGCGTCGACTCCTCCGGGCTGGCGACCTGGACGCGCTACCTGATGACCACCGGTGACACTGCCGGTCTCGTGCGCAGCCTAGCCACGTCGCGCGAGCGTCTCGAGCGGCTCGTGAGCGACCAGTACCGCTCTGCCCTGAACCGCGTCCCGGAGCCCGAAGGGCTCTCGCACTGGGTCGCCCACCTGGATGCGGGCTGGGGCGTGTACGACCTGCAGATCGCCATCTACGGCTCGCCGGAGTCGCTGTCCACGTTGGGCCGTGGCGACGTCAAGGTGTGGATCGGTGCGCTGTACCGGCGAATCCTCGGACGTACCGCCTCAGCGGGCGAGCGCACCTACTGGGCGCAGATCGCGGCCGTCTCGGGGCGCGAGACCGTGGTCGCCGGCATCGCCCAGTCGGACGAGGCCACCATGCGGCGGCTCACCGTCTACTACCGGACCTTCTTGGGGCGTCAGGTCGACGCCTCGGGCAAGGCGACGTTCCTGCCGATGATGACCGCTCGCGGCGACTTCGACGTCCCGGTCCATCTCGGGTCGAGCCCTGAGTACTGGAGCAAGGCGCAGGAGTAGCCGAGGGGCCGGCGTCGACTCCCGGGCCGGCGACGGTCAGGGACGTGGGGTGGTGAGCTGCTGCCACGCCTCCTCGGCGTACTGGGACCAGGAGCGTCGGGGGCGCGCATGCGCTTCGGCGACGAGCCTCGCGTGGAGCGCATCGTCGGTCAGCAGGTCTGCCATCGCGTCGGCCACCGCCAGCGTGTCTCGTGGGTCGACCACGAGGGCACCACCGTCGACGGCGACCTCGGCCATCGCGCCGAAGTTGGACGTGACGACCGGCGTGCCCGAAGCGAGCGACTCGGCCGAGGGAAGCCCGAACCCCTCGCTGATCGACGGGAAGACGGTGCACCGCGCGAGCCGGTAGAGGGCCCAGAGCTGCTCCTCGCCGATATTGGTCAAGACCTCGATCGGTTCGCCGTCGGCCACGGCTCCGGCGAGCGCACGCCGGAACGTGGCACCTCCCCAGGCGTTCCCGCCCACGAACAGCAGGTTGAAGTGCAGCCCACGCCGCCAGAGGATCTGGGCGGCCCGCAGCACGGCCACATGGTTCTTCCGTGGCTCATGGCTGCCCACGCACAGCACCAGGGGAGATCCCGGCACGGCGTGCAGGTCGCGAGCCTCGGCCAGTGCGGCATCGGACGGTTCGGCCGCCACGGTCGCGAGGCGCACCGTGCCCACCTCGGGCCCGGTGTGGCCGGCCGCCTTGATCATGGTGAGCCAGCCCTCGACTTCGCGCCGCGTCGCGTCCGACACCGCGGCGAGCCGGTCCATCGCACGCAGCGCCACGAGGTAGCCCGCGAAGTCGGCCGATACCCCGGTGTCCGTCGTCTCCGCGAGCGTGATCGGGACCATGTCGTGCACGACCGCTCCGGTGCGGCAGCGCGCGTGGAGGCTCAGGGCGTGGATCCGGGCGGAGCGCTCGCGGTCCAGCGCGACCTCGGGGAGCAGGTAGGTGCAGTCCCAGGGCACGATCGCGCGGCGACTCCCAGTGGCCTCGCCGCCGGGGTCGACGCGGTCGCTCTGGGCCGCGGACGGCTCGTGCAGGCAGTTGAACGACGGGTCCCAGACCACCGGTTCGGCGCCGTGCTCGCGCATCCAGCCTCTCGCGGCCTCGAGCGTCACCCGCTGGATCCCCGTCGTGAACGGCGAGCTCGCCGCCTGGTGGACGTCCACGAGCACCGCGCCGCGCACGACCGTGACGTCCACGTCCACCCGGTCGGCCGGGACGGTCGCCTCGATCGCGGCGAGCACGTTCTCCGGTCCGTCGAGCTCGAGCGCCCGTTGTGTCGCGACCACGTCGTTCGCGTGCGGGAACCGGGCATGCAGGGTGGCGGTGGTCAGCCACACCGCGTCGGCACCGCCGGCCAGGAAAGCGAGCACTGCCGCGCGGGGATCCGGCCCGGAGAGGTCGAGAGCCCGGGTGAGCTCCGCGAGGCGGCGCTGCACGACCGGTCCCCGATCCACTGGACGGGCCCCGAGCACGGTGCGCTCGACAACCGACCTGAGTGCCCGGCGGGCTCGGGCTGCGGCGCTCACGCCCGGACCTCCGTCGCCCGGACCACCGGCACGGCGGTCACCAGCGCCTCGTAGAGCTCGCCGGCGTAGTCGTCCCACGTCCGGACGGAGACGAGGGCGGCCTCCTGCTCCAGGCGGTTCAGCTCCGCACGATCCGTGAGCAGCAGCCGCATGGCATGGGTGAGGGCCTCGTCGTCCCGGGGGTCGACGACGAGGCAGCCGCCCCGGGCGGCGATCTCCCCGGTGGAGCCGTAGGCCGTGGTGATCGCGGGCGTGCCGCAGGCCACGGACTCCACGACGGGGAGGCCGAACCCCTCGTGCAACGACGGGAAGACGGTGAACGTCGCGTCCCGGTAGGCCTGCCAGAGCTCCGCGTCGCCGACGCCCCGGCGGGTGCGCACCGGTCGGCCGGCGGCGGCCAGG
Source organism: Actinotalea endophytica (assembly GCF_025717005.1). Classification (GTDB taxonomy): domain Bacteria; phylum Actinomycetota; class Actinomycetes; order Actinomycetales; family Cellulomonadaceae; genus Actinotalea. The sequence continues at coordinate 8,089 of NZ_JAOVZU010000010.1, read as the reverse complement.
GCGTCGAGTCGCGCGTCGAGCGGCGCAGAGCCCGAGCCGGCGCCGCCGATGAAGTCGAGGTCGAAGTCGAGCCCGCTGCGCCAGCACAGCTCCGCGGCGTGCAGAACCGCGAGGTGGTTCTTGTGCGGCTCATGGCTGCCGACGCAGAGCACGAGGGGCCGATCGCGCCGTGCGGGGGGCGCGAGCTCCGGTGGGCGGTCCGATGCGAGCATGACCTCGACGACGTCGGGGCCGGCGAGGCCCTGAGGCTCGAGCGAGGCCGCGAAGCCACCGAACTCCGCCGTCGCCGACGTGCTGATCGCGGCCACCCGGCGGGAGTGCTTCACGACCCGCAGGTAGCGCACGTACATGGTGGGCTCGGCCGCGGGTCGCATCTCGGCGCTGGTGATCGGGATCGCGTCGTAACCGATCATCACGACGGCGGAGCCCGAGTACCGAGCGAGCGCGGCGAGCGGTGTCGCGGTCTGGCCCTGGGAGACCTCCGGGAGCAGGACATGGCATCGCCACGGGAGGACGGCGGACGCCGCCGCCGCCAGGGCCGCGTCGTCGGCATCGCTGTCCACCGGGCCGGACCAGCGCAGGACCCGGTCGCGCTCGACCGGGCTGAGCCCGCGGAGCATGGTCTGCTTCTCGTCCCACGCGAGCAGCGTCAGGTCGGTGCGCGTCGTCCAGCGGCTGCAGACCTCGCGTGTGACGCGCTGGATCCCGGTGTGGCGGTTGAACCGCGCCGCATGGTCGACGTCGGCGAGCACGGCGCCGGAGACGACGCGAAGCTCGCGGTCCAGCTCGCCCCGGTCGCGGATCGTCTCCGCGGCGTGCCGCAGGACGTGCGCCGCGAGCTCGGCCGCGCAGGGCTCGAGCGCGAGCTGGTCGAGGAGCGCCTCGACCTGCTCGGTGGTCGGGAGGTGTCCGGCCGTGGCCGCGAGCAGCAGCCAGGCCAGCGAGCCGTCCCGGGTGCTGATGAGCTCGTCGACCATCGCGGCGAGAAGGTCGCCGGCGTCGCGAGCGGCGTCGCCGTGCGGCTGCGGAGGGCTCGTGAGCACGGCGTGTGCCGCGGCGTCGAGCCGACCGTGCAGCCGCGCGACGCGCGCGTCGGGGTCGGTCACCAGGCCCCCATCCGCCGTCGGAACGCGCGGATCGGGCGGGTCAGCCGCCAGGAGATGGTCTGCTGCATCTGCGCGAGCTCGAGCTTCGCCCGGTCGAGCTCGCGCTGGTGGTCCACGGACCAGTCGGGCACCTGGCGCGGTTCCCAGGCCGCCCACGACGAGATCGCCCGACCGCGCCACCGGCTCAGCTGATCGGACAGCTCGGCGACGCGTTCTTCGAGCTCGACGACCCGGGCGTCGATCGAGTCGTCGAGCGAGCACGCGGGGTGGTCGAGCTGAGCGGCGAGCTCGGGGTGATCGGGTGCCGACCAGAATCGGGAGACGCCGTCGTGCACGCCCGGGGTCCAACCCGCGGCGGCGAGCCGCCCGGCATCCAGCGAGGCGTCGGCGACGACGACCCAGGGGCGCCGCGCGTCGAGGTCGATGGCCGCGAGCACGGACCGCGATGTGTCGCCCGCGTGGAGCACCAGCACGTGCAGGTCGCCGTCAGGCTCCGCCACCTGGTCTGCCTGGGCCGGGGCCAGCGTGAGGTCCTGCGGACGTTGTGCGGCGTGCAGCGCGTGCCGATCCGGCGCGAGCACGACGGTCCCGGTCCAGCCGTGCTCGGCCAGCGACCGGGTGACGGGGGCCTCACCGGTCTCGTCGACCTCCAGGTAGTGGCCGGGCGACACGTGACGAAGTGCCCGCCAGAGCACCACGTCCTCCCGGTTGAGGGCACGGGAGACGAAGGGGGTGCTCACCGCGCCATCATAGGCAGCCACGCCTCGCGCGACGGTGCGCCGCGTGCCCGCACGGCTACTATGGGCGCCACTTCTCCCCGAGACTCCGAGGAACCATGCCGCGCGCACTCATCACCGGGATCACCGGTCAGGACGGCCTGTACCTGGCCGAGCTCCTGCTCTCCAAGGGCTACGACGTCTTCGGCCTGATCCGCGGCCAGAACAACCCCAAGCGAGAGATGGTGCGACGCACCGTCCCCGGCGTCGAGCTCCTCACCGGCGACCTCACGGACCTGTCGAGCCTGCTGCGTGCGATGGAGGCCGCGCGGCCCGACGAGGTCTACAACCTCGGCGCGATCTCGTTCGTGGCGTACTCGTGGGAGAACGCGATGCTCACCACGGACGTGACCGGCAAGGGTGTGCTCAACATCCTCGAGGCGGTCCGGCTCTACTCCCACGACGACCCGCGCAAGGTGCGCTTCTACCAGGCGTCCAGCTCGGAGATGTTCGGCAAGGTGCAGGAGGTGCCGCAGCGCGAGTCGACGCTGCTGTGGCCGCGCTCGCCGTACGGCGTCGCCAAGGTCTTCGGCCACTACATGACGATCAACTACCGCGAGTCGTACGGGATGCACGCCTCCTCGGGGATCCTGTTCAACCACGAGTCCCCGCGGCGCGGCCCGGAGTTCGTCACGCGCAAGGTCAGCCGGGCCGTCGCGCGGATCGAGCTCGGGCTGCAGGACGAGATCGTGATGGGCAACCTCGACGCCAAGCGCGACTGGGGCTACGCCGGCGACTACGTCGAGGCGATGTGGCGGATGCTGCAGCAGGACGAGGGCGACGACTACGTCGTGGCGACCGGTGAGACGCACTCGATCCGGGAGCTGCTCGACGTCGCGTTCGGCGCGATCGGCGTCTCCGACTGGTCCGGGTACGTCAAGCAGGACCCGCGGTTCATGCGGCCCGCCGAGGTCGAGCTGCTGATCGGGGACCCGAGCAAGGCCCGCACGGTCCTCGGCTGGGAGCCCAAGGTCGGGTTCGAGCAGCTCGTCACGATGATGGTGGAGAACGACCTCGAGGAACAGCGCGCACTGGCCGGGCGGTAGGGGCCGTGCCCAGGGCACTCATCACCGGCATCACCGGGCAGGACGGCGGCTACCTCGTCGAGCGCCTCGCGCCGGACACCGAGCTGCACGGCCTGGTGCACGACGCCGACCCGGCGCGCGACGAGTTCGTCGCCCGCTACCCGGAGGTCGTCCTGCACCGGGGTGACCTGGCGGACGACGACAGCCTGCGGGCCGTCGTGGACGAGGTCGAGCCCGCCGAGATCTACAACCTGGCCGGGATCAGCTCCGTCGCGCTGTCCTGGGAGAAGCCCGCGCTCACCGGCCGGCTGAGCGGTCAGGCCGCGGTCGTCCTGATGGAGGCGGCCCGCGCCCTGCAGGAACGGAGCGGTGCCCGCGTCGCGTTCGTCCAGGCGTCGAGCGCCGAGATGTTCGGCCAGGCGGCCACGGCTCCCCAGGACGAGCAGACGCCGATCGCACCGGTGTCGCCCTACGGCGCGGCGAAGGCCTACGCCCATCAGATGGCCGGCGTGCTGCGACGGCACGGCCTGTACGCCTCGAGCTGCATCCTCTACAACCACGAGTCGCCCCGGCGGCCGCTGCAGTTCGTCACCCGGAAGATCACGGCCGCTGCCGCGGAGATCGGCCGCACGGGGTCCGGGGTGATCCGGCTCGGCAACCTCGAGGCCCGCCGCGACTGGGGTTGGGCGCCGGACTACGTCGACGCGATGGTCCGCGCCGCGCGGCACGCGGAGGCCGGCGACTTCGTCGTGGCCACCGGCGAGACGCACTCCGTGGCCGAGTTCGCCGAGGCCGCGTTGCGGCGCGCCGGGGTCGGCGACGCGTGGCGCGACCACGTCGAGGTGGACCCGGCGTTCTTCCGGCCGGTCGACGCCGCCGTGCTGGTCGGCGACGCGACGAAGGCCCGGCGCGAGCTGGGTTGGGCGCCCACGGTCGGCTTCGCCGAGGTGGTCGGCCGCATGGTCGACCACGACCTCGCGCTGCTCGACTCCTGAGCGTCAGGCCGGCGCCGGCGAGCCCGGCGGTCCCGGAGTGTGGTCCGCGGGTGCGTCGGGCCGCAGCGCCGCGGCGGCCGCGGCGAGAGCGGCGACGCAAGAGGCCACGAGCAGCGCCGCCCCGGCGACCAGCCAGCCCGGGGGCACGGCGGACCAGGAGGCCCAGCGGGCCCAGGCGACGCCCCACGATGCGCCGTCGCTCGCGTACATGGTCCCGAGTGCGAAGGCCAGGGCGGCGATCGCCGACGCCACGGCTGTCGCGGTCGCGGCGAGCGGCATCGCGCGCCGGAGCCGTGGCGGGATCAGGACGACCGCGGCCGACACGGTGGCGCCGATCACGGCGAGCGAGCTGAACAGATACCTCCCCTGCAGCGCAGGTAGCTGACCGGTCCGCTGGTGCGACTGCCACACGGCGGTCAGGACGATCGCAAGGATGCCGAGCGGCAGGATCCACAGGGTCGCGAGCTGACCGACCCGGTGGGCCCGCCTGGCCCAGACGACGGCGGCGACCAGGGAGACGACCAGGACCGTCTGGCCGACAACCACCCAGACACCCGGGATCGGCACGTCGAGCCAGCCGAAGTTGCCCCAGAACGACTGCGACATGATGCTCGCTGCGGCGCGCAGGAACGTGAGCACGCCCGTCGTCACGGGTTCGGTGGCGTCCGGCAGGCCAGGTTGGCCCGCTGGTTGGACGGTCCCGTGGACAAGGATGTTCCGCAGCCACCACCAGCCGCCGATCGTGAACGCGACCGCCATGGCGAGGCCGCTGCGCAGCCATCGGTCACGCCGCCGCGGCGCGGGCGCGACGAGCAGAGCGACGGCGACCATCGGGATGCCGGCGATCAGCAGTCCCTTGCTCGCCAGACCCAGGCCGAGCGCGGCGCCGAGGCCCGTCGCGAGCCTCAGGCTCGAGCCGCGCGCCAGGGCCCGCGCGGCGAGCCAGACCACGAGCGCTCCCGCCGCGGTGGTGAGGACGTCGTTGGTCACGGTCCCGGCGACGTGCCCGAACTGGGGTATGGCGAGGGGTAGCGCTGCACCGGTCGCGGCCGCCGATCGCGACCTGGTCAGCTCGAGCGCGGTGGCGGCCGTCAGCGGCACGAGGCCGACGGTGAGCGCCACCCCGAGCAGCCGGAGCGCGAGCAGCTGGTCGTCCCACCGCCAGTCCTGCGCGGACAGCACCCACAACAACCCGGCGCCGAGCGTGTAGTAGCCGGGCGGGTGCTGGGTCATCTGGTCGTGGGCGGGCGACGCCGCGTCCGGCCACGGCTCGTCGAGGTCGGTGACGACGGCGCGCTCGTCCCGTGGCACTGGCTCGACCGTGATCATGCTCTCGAAGCCCGGCGCGAACCCGGCCTGCGCGGCGGCGGTCATCGTGCCGACCGTGAGGTACGCCTCGCCGGGCTCGGGCCACCCGTCGCCGCGGAGCAGCCGCAGCACGCTGTTGAAGTGCTGCGGCTCGTCGGGGGCGTGGAAGCCGGGTGTCAGGAACGCCCACATCAGCGACACGCTGCCGAGTGCGGCGGTGAGGAGCCAGACCACCCACCGGTAGGCGCGCCGCGACATGGGACGGCAGGATATCGGATCGCCGTCGGCCGCCACCGGCCGCGCGTCGCGCCGTCGTAGGATCGGCGGCGACCGGACACCGACCTGGAGGCCCATCCCGTGTTCTGGCGAGCGCCGACCCGATGACCGCACTGCCCGCCCGGGAGATCACCCCGGGACTCGTGTCGGTGGTCCTGGTCAACTACAAGGGGGCGCCGGACACCATCACGTGCCTGCAGTCGTTCGCCGACCTGGACTGGCCGGCCGAGCGGCTCGAGCTGATCGTGGTGGACAACGACTCCGGCGACGGGTCGGCCGAGGCGATCCGTGCCGCGGTGCCCGACGCCACGGTGATCGAGTCCGGCGGGAACCTGGGTTTCGCGGGCGGGTGCAACACCGGCGTCGCGCACGCCTCGGGGGAGTACGTCGCGTTCCTCAACAACGACGCGCGGGCCGACGCGGGCTGGATCCGCGCCGCGGTCGACGTGCTCGAGGCGGAACCCGACGTGGCGTCCGTGGCGTCGAAGGTCCTGGACTGGGACGGCAAGCTGGTCGACTACGTCGACGGCTCGCTCACCTGGTTCGGGATGGGCTACAAGCGCGAGGTCGAGAAGCCGGACACCGGCCAGTGGGACAGCCCGAAGGACGTGCTGTTCGGCACCGGTGCCGCGATGTTCGTCCGGACCGCCGTGTACCGCGAGGTCGGCGGGTTCGACGAGCGGTTCTTCATGTTCTACGAGGACGTCGACCTGGGCTGGCGGCTGAACCTGCTCGGCTACCGGGTGCGCTACGTGCCGGGCTCGCTCGCCTTCCACAAGCACCACGGGACGATGAACAAGTTCGGCAGCTACCGGGAGAGCTACCTCCTGGAGCGCAACGCGCTGCTGTCGATGGTGAAGAACTACGACGACGAGTCGCTCGCCCGCACGCTGCCCGCGGCGATGGCCCTGGCGGTGCGACGCTCGGTCGCGCGGACCGGGCTGGACGCGACGATGCTCGACCTGCAGCGCTCGCCCGGCGGTGACGCCGAGCGAGAGGTCTCGGTGCCGAAGATGGCGCTCACCGGGCCGCTCGCGATCGACTACCTCGTCGAGCAGCTGCCGAGCGTCCTGGAGACCCGACGGGACCTGCAGGCGCGGCGCCGGCGCAGCGACCGGGACCTGTTCCCGCTGTTCCGCGAGGCCCTCGAGCCCGCGTACGGCCAGCCCTCCTACCTCGCCGCGCACGACACCCTGGTGGAGATGTTCGGCATCGCCGAGCTGGTCACCACCCGGCACCGGGTGCTCGTCGTGACGGGTGAGCCGCTCGGTGAGCGGCTCGCCGGCCCGGCGATCCGCGCCTGGGAGATGGCGCGGGCGCTGTCCGGCGAGCACGACGTGCGGCTGGTGTCCACGGCCGGTGCGCGGCGCAAGGGCGAGGGTTTCAGCGTCGAGTACGCCGCGGGCACGGGTCTGCGCGAGCCCACCGCCTGGGCGGACGTCGTGGTCTTCCAGGGCTTCCTGCTCGAGACAGCCCCTGGCCTCAAGGCGAGCGACACGGTGGTCGTCGCGGACGTGTACGACCCGATGCACCTCGAACAGCTCGAGCAGGCCAAGGACCTCGGGCCCGAGGGGCGGGCGAACGCGCTCGACGTGACCACCCACGCCCTCAACGAGCAGCTCAAGCGGGCCGACTTCCTGATGTGCGCCTCGGAGAAGCAGCGGGACTTCTGGCTCGGTGCGCTGGCCGCTCAGGGCCGGGTGAACCCCGCCGTGTACGACGAGGACGCCGGCCTGGACAACCTGATCAGCGTCGTGCCGTTCGGCATCCAGGACGAGCCGCCCGTGCAGCGCCGGCACGCGATCAAGGGGGCCGTCCCGGGCATCGGCCCGGACGACAAGGTGATCCTGTGGGGCGGCGGCGTCTACAACTGGTTCGACCCGCTGACCCTGCTGCGGGCCGTGCGGGTGCTCGCCGACCGGCATCCGGACATCCGGCTGTACTTCCTCGGCATGACCCACCCGAACCCCGGCGTGCCGAAGATGCGGATGGCCCAGCAGACGCTCGACCTCGCGGCGGAGCTCGACCTGCTCGACACGCACGTCTTCGTGAACAGCGACTGGGTGCCCTACGACGAGCGTGCCGACTACCTCCTGGACGCGGACCTCGGCGTCTCGACCCACTTCCACCACGTCGAGACCGAGTACAGCTTCCGCACCCGCATCCTGGACTACCTGTGGGCGTCGCTGCCGGTCGTCGCCACCGACGGCGACACGTTCGGTGCGCTGATCCAGGAGCACGGGCTGGGGCGGGCCGTCCCGGCCGAGGACGTCGACGCGCTCGCCGCGGCGCTCGAGGAGATGCTGTACGACGAGGCCGCCGCCGGGAGCGCGCGCGAGGCCGTGACCGCCTTCGCCGAGCGGTTCCGGTGGTCGGCCGTGCTCGCGCCGCTGACCGAGTTCTGCCGGCACCCGCGGCGGGCCGCCGACCTCGCGGTGCCCGGCGCCGCGCCCGAGCCCCGTCGGCGGCGGCGCACCATGCCGGCGCCGTCGCTGGGTTCGGACCTCGCCCTCGCGAAGGCCTACCTGCGTGCGGGCGGGGTCCGTGAGGTGACCCGCCGCGCGGCCGGTCGGGTCCGTCGGGTGACCGGTCTGGGGGACCAG
>NZ_JAOVZU010000001.1:363090-652395 GCF_025717005.1 Actinotalea endophytica | reverse complement strand
CACCCGCCGGCACCAGGCCGCGGGTCGGCAGCGGGCGGCGAGCCCGCACGCTGGTGACCACCGCGGGCGTCGCGCCGACGGCCGGCACCGGACGCTGCAGCACGCTCTGCAGCCGCGGTCGGTCGAGCGCCACGCCCTCGACGGCCGGGATCGGGACCGGCTCCTCGGCGGTCCCCCGGCCCGGGTCCTCGAGCGTGAAGCCCTCGCTGAGCGCGGACAGCACGGGCGGCGCGGAACGGCGGTTCGCGAGCGCGCCCATCGCGACCGGCCCGTAGCCGCCGGGCCGCAGGCCGCTCGCGGCGCGCAGCTCGGCGAACTGCACGGCGGGGCCCTCCGGGTCGGCCGGCCGGCCGAGGATCTGCAGCACGCCGGCCACGAGCCTGCGGTCGTCGACACCGTCGGCCAGGCCGGCGAGGGTCTGCCACGCGGCACCGAGGTCCCGGACGTGCCCGATGAACACCGGGGTGCGCTTGGCGAACGGCAGCGGGCGGAAGTTTGACGCGTCGACCAGGGTCCCGATCGGGATGCGCTCGCTCGGCCGGACCAGCTGCGGGGTCCCGTCGAGGGTCAGTCCGGCGAGCACCGGGAGGGTGTTGGCGGCGGCCGGCGGCTTGAGGTGCGGGAAGGAGTGGTACGTCGCCTCGGAGACCTGCGCGATCACGGGCGCGACCTTGAACAGCACGGGGTCCAGCACGAGCGCCAGGTCGGCGGGTGCCGCCCCGCCCGCGGGCACCATGTCGACGAACGCCCCGCCGCCCTCGGGCCGGCGTGCGAGCACGACCCGGTGCACCGTGGTCAGGTGGTCGTGCGGGACGCCCATCGGCGCGAGGTCGAAGTCGTAGACGGTGGACAGCGAGGCGACCCGGCCGAACACCACGCTGCCGATCTGCGCCTCGGTCATCGCCGTGTCGACCTGCAGGGCGAAGCCCCGTGCGGGCATCTTCGACTCGGTGCGCAGCGACCACTCGGCCGACACGCGCCACGGCTGCTCGGCGGTCCCGGGGGCGACCGGCGCGCCGGCCGGTTCGGCGGGCAGCAGCCCGGTGGTGACCTGCGCGGCGACGCTGCCCGCGTTGGCGTCCCCGGCCTTGACGAACATCTCGACGAACTCGTCCCAGTGCCGCATCGGCGGCTCGGGCAGCGCGTTGTCGCCGAACGGCACGGTGACCGACGTGACGCCGAGGTCGGCGGTGACGGTGCCGTGGAACGGCGGGCCCTCGAGGTGCAGCGACGCCCCGACGGACACGCTGATCTCGATGGTCGCGCAGGCGAAGAAGCACACCCGGATCCGCAGCCGGGCCCCCACCGAGATGCCGATGTCGACGATGTAGTGGAACGGGTCCCGCATCACCAGGATGTCGGTGTAGGCCGAGAACCAGACCTGGATCCAGTCCGGGCCGTAGGTGGCCTCGACCCGGGTGCCGGTCATGATCGCCGTGGTGGTCAGCGCGAAGTACGACTCGCCCTTGAGGTGCACCACGCCGAGGAAGTTCCACTCGAAGCCGATCCGCGGCACCACGGGGTACTCCGGCCGGGGCTGGAACGCCGGGTGGTACCCGCCGAGGGTGAGCAGGAACTGCGACTCGCGGAACCACACGAAGAACGCGAACCCGCCGGTGAGCCGGCAGTCCTTGCTGATCAGCCACGAGTTGTCGGTGAGCTGGGCCTGCACCGAGAACAGTCCCTCGGCGCTGGAGAACCGCGCCTTGAGGGCGAGCTCGACGCTGACGATCGCGGCGTCGTCGGTGGGCAGCGCCATGCGCGCGACGCCGAGCAGGCCGACCTCGACGCCGTTGTCGAGCGCGACGTAGACGACCGCGGTGATGTTGACGATCTCGAACGACGTGCCGCGCAGCCCGGCCGCGAACCACAGGGCGCCGCGGGACGGCGGGACCTGGTCGCGGAACGAGTAGAGCGCCTTCATCGGGTCGTTCGCGAGGTCCTCGGGGCGGTCCAGCGCCTTGACCAGCATGAAGTCCGGGATGGTGTTGAGGTCCTCGGGGACCACGAGGCGCCGGTTGTAGCCCATGCCGAGCGCGATGCCGGTGAGGTTGATGATCGGCGGCAGGCCGATCGGCACGAACACGCCGCCGAACACCGCGAACGACGTGTACTCGTCGGCGCCCTCGCCCACGACGGCGTACGAGCCGATCACGATCGCGCCGATGGTGCCGATCTTCACCAGCAGCATGCCGTCGTACTCGATCGGCGGGCCGTCGAACTTCACCAGGCCGCCGGCGATCGAGATCGCCGGGCCGCTGTAGCCGACCGCGAGGCCCTTGAGGTCGATCACCCAGGTGCTGGGGTCGGTGACGCTCGCGTACGGGACCGCCACGGACAGCTCGTCCACCTCGGCGGTCAGCCCGGCGACGCTGACACCGCCGTCGATCGCGAGGGTCAGGGTCGTGCTGCTGACGCCGACGCCGAGCTCGTCGATGAAGATCGGCCCGAAGCCGGCGTGGATCGGGATCCAGAACAGCCCGTCCTGCCCGCCGACCAGCACGTGCAGGGTCGCCGAGGACGCGCCGGCGTCGTCCCAGTACCAGACGTCGACGTCGGTCACCGGGTTGACGGACTGGTCGTCGCCGCCGGCGCCGCCGGACCCGCCCGAGGACAGCAGGTTCGACGCGACCGGGTTCGAGCCGCCCCCGCCGCCGAGCGCTGCGGACAGCGGCAGGCCGAAGCCGGACAGCTCGAGGCCGGCCCCACCGTGCGACGCGACCAGGCTCCCGGTGCCGGTCTCGAGGTCCAGGAACAGGAACGCCTTGACCCCACCGAGCCGTAGCGCGGTCTCCGAGACCAGCGCTGTGCCGTCGGCCTTCGACAGGCCCACCCCGACGCCGTGCAGCTGGATGCCGAGGTCGAACGCGGGCTCGCTCCCGGAGATGTCGAGCAGGAGCACCTGCAGGCCTTCGGCGGCGGGTGCGCCCCAGCTGGTCGGGGCGCCGAACAGCACGTCGAGCTCGAGGTCGCCGAGCGGGATGGCCTGCGTGCCGCTGAGGCCCAGGCCGACCCGCCCGGACTCGGCAACGAGCGACAGGTGCAGCTCGCCGAGCGTGAGGTCGAGCGCGTCGGACGCCGCGGCGAGGAACGCGGCGAGCATCTCGAAGACGCCGGGCAGCGGGTGCGCGACGTTCCCGCCGACCAGCAGCCCGGCGTCGGTGAGCGCGTCCTCGAGGGTCGGCCCGCCGGTCCACAGCGGGTGGTTGAGCACCGGGTCGGCGGCGACCAGCGCGACCTGGACGGCGAGCGGCAGGGCCCAGCCGACCACGAGCTCCTCGGCGGTGCCCGCGCCGACGTCCACGGACACCTCGGGCGCGAGGGTCACCACGAGCGGGCCGTCACCGGTCCCGGCGAGCGGCAGGAACCGCGCGGTGAGCTCGCCGTCCACGAGGGCGAGCTCGAACCGCGGCACGAGGTCGATGCCGAGGCTGCCGAAGTCCGCGCCGAGCGACGTGGAGACGTCGACGCCGGTCGGGTCGATCCGGGTGCCGGCGGAGAGGCTGACCGGCGCGCCGGCCGGGTGCAGGTCGGTGATCGCGAGCTCGGCGGTGGGGCCGGCCAGCCCCCAGCCGGCCGAGACCTGCAGGTCGCCCGCGCCGGCGGGCAGCGCGAGCGTCCACCGGACCAGACCGGTCGCCGGGGCGTCGAACGCGCCGGGCACGCCGGGCACCAGCCCGAGCAGGTCGACCACGGCCTGCGCGACCCCGGTGCGGGCGCCGGCGGCGACGCCGTCGAACCAGGTCCCGTCGAGCATCGCGGCGAACGTCGCGGTGTGGGCGGAGAACTTCCCGGCGGCGTCGTACAGGTCGAGGTGGCCGGCCGCGGCGAGCACGTGGTCCAGCCACGCGGGGTGCGGGGTGAGCTCGGCGACGGCGGCGTCGAGCACCTGCGGGAGCAGGGCCGCGCCGGCCCCGCGCAGCGCACCGAGGCCGCTGAACGTGGGCAGCAGCGTGATGGGCGCGACGCCCTGCGGGGTGACGACGAGCGTCGCCCCGGCGATGCTCGCTCCGAACTCGATCGAGACCTGCGGCCAGGTGCCGGTCAGCGGGGTGTCCACGGTGACGGTGCCGGACGGCGTGACGTGCCGCGTCCGGTCGATGTCGAGCGCGAAGCCGAGCCCGAGCACGCCGCCGATCGGCGCGGTGGTCTGCACGCCGAGCGCGACCGAGCCCGGCGCGGCACCGGCGGCGGCGGTGAGGCTGACGTCGCCGGGCAGCTGGAGGCCGGGTCCGGCGGGCAGCCCGATCGCGGTGTTCAGCGCGGTGAGGATCCCGCCGACGGCCGTGGGGTCGAACCCGTCGGCGCCGGCGAGCACGTCGGCGAGCATCTCGCCGGGCGCGTGCAGCAGTCGGCCGAGCGCCGCGAGGTCGAGGCCGGGGACGACCTGCGCGAGCACGGTCCCGACCACGCCGGTGGCGAGGATGTCCGGCAGCGCAGCCTCGAGGTGGGCGCCGAGCTCGGCGAGACTCGGGGTGGGCAGCAGCGGCACGTCGGTCAGGAACGGGTCGACGTCGAGCGTGAGCGTGCCGTCCGACCGGTAGCGCAGGGTCGCGACGCCGAGGTGCGCGCCGACCTCGACGGTCGGGGTGAACGCGGGCAGCACGAGGTCGACGTCGGCCGAGACCCACAGCGGCGCTTCCGGTGCGGTGGTCGTCTCGATGCCGGTCCGCCAGGTCGAGCCCTCCTGGCGGACGAACAGGTCGTACGGCGTGCCGGCGGCGGCGTGCCGGAACCCACCGTCGGTGCCGCCACCGGTGAGCCCGGCCCAGCCGTCCGGGCGGGCGAGCGCGGGCGGGATGCGGGTGCCGAGGTAGCCGACCGGGTCGGTGCGCAGCGTCGCGAACGCGTCCGCGGCCAGGCTCGTGACCCCCGCGACGTCGGTCGCGACCAGGCCGATCGCGGTGAGCGCGTCCGCGAGCCCGGAGACCGGTCCGGTGGTGGGGCTGCCGGCGAGCGCCGCGCCGAACGCGGCACCGAGCAGTGCGGCGGCGCGCGGGTCGTCCAGGTCGACGTGCGCGGCGGTGGTGCCCCGCCAGGCGGCCTGGTCCAGGGTGGCGTCGAGCGTGGCCTGCGTGCCGGACGGCCCGGCCACGGCGGTCACGCCGAGCTGCAGGCGGCGCAGCCGGCCGTCGACGTCGGACAGGCCGGGGCCGCCGACCAGCCAGCCGCCGTCCCGCGCGAGGTCGAGCTCGACCCGCAGCAGCTCGGCCGGGCGGGGAGCCGCGGCGCCGCCGAGGGCGATCTGCCCGAGCCCGAAGCGCACCCGGGCGAGCCCGGCCGGGCCGTCCGCTGCGCCGGGGAGCGCGATCGGCATCGACATGCCGTAGGACAGGTGCGTGGGGTCGGGTCGGGCGACGGCGGTCAGCGCCTGGATGTGGTCGGCGAGCGCGGCGCCGAGCTCGGCGAGCAGGTCGCCCGCGAGCCCACCGGCGATCGTGACCACGGGCACATCGCCGAGGTCGAAGGGCGCGGTGACCGAGAACGCCTGCTCGGGGTACGGACGGGCGACGTCGAGCGCGCCGGGTGCGGGCGCGGGCACGTAGCCCTCGACCGCGCCGAGCAGGTGGGTCAGCGCGTCGCGCAGCGGCGAGGCGGCCATCTGCGGCAGCAGGACCCCGGCGATCCGCACGGCGTCGCCGAGCTCGGGCTCGCGCAGGAAGGGCAGTGGCGCGCCGAGGTGCGGCGCGCCGATCGTCACCAGGCCGGCGACCCGGTCGGTGTGGTCGGCGGCGAACTGGCGGGCGACCAGCCCGGCCGTGGAGTGCGCGACGACGACGATCGGCCCGGGGTGCAGCACGGCGAGCCGGTCCGCGACGTGCGCGACCTGGGCGGCCTGGTGCGCGAGGTCACCGGCGCCGAGGTCGACCGTGTAGTAGTCGGCGACCGCGGTGAGGCCGTCGAGGGCGATCGTCCGGGGGTCGATCCCCGGGGTGCGCAGGTCGACGTGCGCGGCGGGGTCGGTGGTGCCCTGCAGCGCCGGGGCCGCGAGCAGGTCCGCCCACACGGTGTGGTCGGCGAAGTCGGGACCGACCAGCAGCACGGTCCGCGGTCCGGCGCCGTGCAGCTCCTCGACCCTGGCGGCGACCTCGGCGATCACGTCGGGGTGGGTGGGCAGCAGGTGGTGCGCCGCGTCGGCCTCGATGCCGTGCGCCCAGCCGAACACGTCGGGCAGCTGCGAGTCGCGTGGGACCACGCCGTCGCCCGCGGCGAGGTGCACCTCGAGGTAGACCAGCCGCTGGAGCAGGTCGTCGAGGCCGAGGCCGCGCAGCAGCGAGCGCAGGTCCGGGTCGAACCATGCGGTCTCGCGCAGCACCGCGGCGAGCTCCTCGGGGCTGGTGGCCTCCTGCGCGCGGGTGCGCAGCCCGCCGAGCCAGCCGGTCGGCGGCCCCTGCGGCTCGAGCCACACCTCGAGGTCGGGGCCGTCGGCCCCGGTCGTCCCCCCGCCACCCGGCCACGGCAGGCGCCACGGGTCGGGGAAGCTGCCGGTGCCGCCGAGCAGGCCCGCGAGCTCGAGCTCGGCGGCGCCGATGGTGTCCTCCGCGAGGCCTGCCACCTGGCCGGTGAGCTCGCCGAGCAGCTCGGTGCCGAGCGAGGCGACGGTGCGCAGCAGTGCGGTGAGGCCGGCCTCCCCCGCGGTGCCGACGTGCGCGACCAGGCGGGCGAGCCAGGACCGCAACGCACCGGCGGGGTCGCGCAGCAGCAGGCCGGGGTCGGCGGGGTCGACGATCAGCGGCGCGTCCTCGCTGAGCCCGGGCAGGTGCACGTGCAGCCCGAGCAGCGCGGCGCCGAGCTCGACCTCGGCCCCGGCCTGCTCGGCGAGCAGCACGAGCACCATCCGCAACGTACCGACCAGGTCGGCGACGTCGAGGCCGAGCGCGGCCGCGGACGTGGGCAGGTCGGTGAGGTCGAAGGCCGCGGTGGGGGGCAGGTGCAGCTCGTCGACGGTCACGCTGTCGCCGTCGACCGCGAGGGTGAGCCCCTGGGCCCGGACCTGCCAGCCGAACGAGCCGCCGGGCTGCCAGCCGGCCGCGGCGTCGAGGGTGTCGAGCGAGACGGCGACCGCGCCGAGCTGGGTGTCGACCGCGGGGTGCAGCACGAGCCGGAGCTGCTGCGCCCCGAGGAACCCGACGGTCGCGGACCCACTGGCCGGAAGGTCGATGCTGAGCACCTCGCCGGACAGCGACAACGACGCCCCGCCGGGGGTCGCGGCCAGGCGCAGGCCGAGCCGCAGCTGGTGCACCGTCGCGTCGGCGGGCGCGACCTGGTGCCATGCGGCGAGCTGCAGCTCGGGGCCGCCGGCCCCGGCGATCGTGACCGTCCACGGGTCGGCGGACGTGCCGGTCCCGGCGATGGCGCCGGGCAGACCGACGAGCAGCCCGATCTCCCGGAGCAGGTGGGTCCACGAGTCGGCGTCGGTCAGGACGGCGCGGTGGTAGTCGCCGATCGCGCCGGCCGGGTCCACCACGAGCCGGGTGAGGTCGAGGTGGTGGGTCCAGCCGGGCAGCGCCGCGCCGGGGTTCGCCGGGTCCTCGGGCGCGACCAGGCCGACGATCGCGGCGAGGCGACGACCCACGTCCGAGCCGAGGGCCTGGGTGATCGCGTCGACCACGAGCCCGGTCGCGGCCGCCTCGACGCTGTCCACGTTGGTCAGGTCGAGCCGGTCGTACGGGGTGGCCCCGAGCCGGTTGTCGAGCAGCTCGAGCGTGGGCGCGAGCGTGGTGCCGTCCCAGGCGAGGCCGGTGCGCAGCGACCCGACCTTGACCGTCGCGGAGTCGACGAGCGCAGCCGCGCCCGGACCGTCGAGCACCAGCAGCGCGGTCGCGCGCGGCAGCACGACGGGCGGCGCGGCACCGTCGAGCGGCACGTCCGCGAGCGCGACCTGCGCCTCGACGTGCAGGTCGGGCTGGCCACCGCCGAGCGAGCCACCGACGTCGACGCCCAGGCCGACCCGCAGGTGCCCGTCGACCAGGGCGAGGGTCGCGACCACCTCGCCGCCACCGAGGTCGACGAGCGGCACCCGCCACGGCAGGTCGGCCGTGCCGCTGCCGGTCGCGGCGACGTCGGTGCCGAGCAGTCCGGCGAGGTGCTCGAGCCACGGCGCGGCGGTCGGTGCCCCGGTCGCGCCGACGAGCTGCGCGAGCCAGGACTGCACGGCGGCGGGCCCGTCGGCGATCTCGGCGAACGGGAACGCCGGGATCGCGTCGGCGTCGGCGAGCCCGAACAGCGCGAGCACGTGGTCGGCGAGCCGGGTGAGCACGGGGTCGGGGCCGGCCTCGGCGAGGGCGATCTTGAGCAGCCCGGCGATCAGGTCCGGGGCGTTGCGGCCGAGGTCCTCGACGTCCATCACGGTGTCGACCGGCGTCTCGCCGCCGAGGCTGAGCTGTTCGAGCACGACCTGCATCGAGACGCCGGGGTTCGACGGGTCGGGCACGATCGTGAACCGTCCGACCACGGCGCGGAGCCCCACCGGGCGCCCGGCTCCCGGGTCGTAGGTCCAGTCGGTCTGGACCCGCAGCTCGACCGCGATCGGGTGCGCGGCGGTGCCGATCACCAGGTCCACGGCGCCGTTCGCGGCGACCACGTCCGCCTGCACGCGCAGCGACGCGGGGACGGCGGCACCGGCCTCGGTGTGGAAGTCACCGGCGAGGCCGAGGGTCAGGCCGGCGCCGGTGTCGGCGAGCGTGAGGTAGAGGTTGCCGCGGTCGAGGTCGCCCAGCAGCGGGTGCCACTTCTCGGCCGCCGGCCGGCCGGGCTGCGGCTCGGGCGGCAGGGCGAGGTCGAAGAACTCCCCCAGCGCGGCCCGCTGCGACGGGGTGCGCAGCATCCCCTCGAGCTTGGCGAGCGGGGCGCTGAACCAGTCGAGGTCGAGCTCACCGTGCTCGTCGAGCAGCCCGATCGCCGAGGCGAGGGCCGCGAGCTCTCCGGACGCGCCGAGGCTGATGGTCATGACGGGCCTCGCCGCGGGTCCTCGCGCCGGGGGCGCCCGGGGGGCGTGGGGTCGATGCGGTGCGGCGCGAGGTCGCGGCCGCGCGGCGCGTCGCGGAGCTTCTCCTTGACCAGGCCCCGGCGGTGCGCGACCGCGAGGTCGACCGCGGAGAACGGCTTCTGCACCGCGACCGCCAGCCCGCGCGGGTGGACCGTCAGCCCGCCGGGCGCACCGTCGCGGGTGTGCAGGTCGACGAGCCGCTGGAGGGCTGCCCAGATCACGTCGCGGAACAGGTCGCCCCAGCGGGCCGCGACGTCGGGGTGGCCCAGCGCGGTCGCGTCGGTGGCCGCGACGAGGGACGACGGCCCGCCGTCGGCGCCGAACACGAACCGCACGACCAGCGGC
This sequence comes from Actinotalea endophytica, assembly GCF_025717005.1. GTDB lineage: Bacteria > Actinomycetota > Actinomycetes > Actinomycetales > Cellulomonadaceae > Actinotalea. Next base: position 643,061 of record NZ_JAOVZU010000001.1, on the reverse strand, counting down.
GCGACGCCGAACTCGACGGACTCGGTGTCGACCGCGACCACGAGCGTCGCCTTCGCGAGCCGGACCTGGAGCTTGCCGACGTGCAGCAGGATCTGCGACCCGCGGTCGCTCCAGATGATCTCGGGGCTGCCGACGTGCTCGGGCCCGCACAGGGCGGCGCGGAAGGCGGTCGCGAGTGCCTCGGTCGACAGCGGCGGCGGTGCCGTCGCCCGGGCCGTCCCGTGCGATTCGCTCATCCTGTGTCCCGTCGACGAGCGCGGGCGGTTGCGGATGGTCGGCCCTGCGGCCGGAAGGTCGGCCGTGACCGACGGAGGGATCCGCCCTGGGGGACGCACCCGAACACCCCGGACGTTACCCACGTCACATTCCGTCGTAAATAGGTCAGCGTCGACGGCGTGCGATCGAGGCGCGTCCGTTGCACGAACGAGGCTCCGCGGGCAGCCGTCGACGCCCGCGCGACCGGCGGCCTAGCCTGGCCGCATGAGGCCCCCACGGGCTCTGCTGATCGACATCGACGGCGTGCTCGTCGTGTCCTGGCAGGCGCTGCCGGGCGCGGTCGAGGCACTCGCCGCTGTGCGCGAGGTCGCCGGCGTGCGGTTCCTCACCAACACCACGTCCCGCACCCGCGCCGAGATCACGTCGGCGCTGCGCGACGCGGGGTTCGCGGTCGGCGACGAGGAGGTGGTCACCGTGACGGCCGCCGTGGCCGAGCACCTGCGACGAGCACACCCCGGGGCACGGTGCCTGCTGCTCAGCTCCGGCGACGTGACCGCAGACCTGCCCGGCGTGGACGTCGTGCGTGAGCCGCCGGCCGACGTCGTGGTGCTCGGCGGCGCCGGCGAGGAGTTCGGCTACGACGCCCTGAACCGGGCGCTCGCGGCGCTGCTCGACGGCGCGGCGCTGGTCGCGATGCACCGCAACCTGCTGTGGCGCACGGCCACCGGCCTGCAGCTGGACACCGGCGCCTACCTCGCCGGGCTCGAAGCGGCCTCAGGCGTCCGCGCGACGGTGATCGGCAAGCCCGAGCCCGCGATGTTCGACGCAGCGCTCGGCTCGCTCGACGTGGCGGCCCACGAGGCCGCGATGGTCGGCGACGACCTCGACACCGACGTCCGCGCCGCCCAGGCGCTCGGGATCACCGGGATCCAGGTGCGCACCGGCAAGTTCCGGTCCGCCCAGCTCGAGGACGGCGGCCCCGCCCCGGACGTGCTGCTCGACTCGTTCGCCGACCTGCCGCGGTGGCTGACGTCCGGGCGGTAGGGCGCCCGCCCCGGGGCGCCGGCCCTACGGCACCGTGCGCGGCGTCAGGTCCACCGCACCGGCCGGCGCGGGGCGGCCGAGGTCGAACCCCTGACCGAACGGGCAGCCGAGCTCGCGCAGCACGGCCAGCTGCGACGGCCGCTCGATCCCCTCGGCGACCGCGAGCGCGCCGAGGGCCTCGGCCATCGAGACGATCGCCCGCACGAGGGCCCGCATCGTCGGGTCGTGGTCGACGCCGTCCACGAAGCCCTTGTCGATCTTCACGATGTCGATCGGGAAGCCGGCGAGCTGCGCGAGGGACGAGGTCCCGGTGCCGAAGTCGTCCAGCGCGACCCGGGCACCGAGCTCCCGGGCCGCTCGCACCGTGGCGAGCGCCGCCTCGCGGTCGGCGATGATCGCGGTCTCGGTGATCTCCAGCACCAGCTGGCGCGGCTCGATCGGCGAGTGCGCCAGCACCTCGGCGACGAGCGCCCGGAACTTCTCGTGTCCGAGCTGATCGGCCGAGACGTTCACGGCCATGGTGGGCGTCTCGGACATGGCGGCCGACCACTCCTCGGCCTGCCGCACGGCGGTCCTGAGCACCCAGGCGCCGAGCTCGTGGATCACCCCCGTGCGTTCGGCCAGCGGGATGAACTCGGCGGGCGGCACGGAGCGCCCCGAGCGGTCGGTCCACCGGCACAGGGCCTCCACCCCTGCGACCCGGCCGTCCTCGAGCGCGATGACCGGCTGGAAGTGCAGCGCGATCTCGCCCGAGGCGAGCGCACCGCGCAGCGTCCGCGCCGAGACCGCGTCACGGACCAGGAGGTCCACGGGACGCGCCTGGCGCCGCGCGAGCCACGCCACGACGACGGCCACGACGACCATGAGGGAGAGCCGGACGAGCCACTCGCTGACCGGCTGCTCGCTCGAGGTCACCGAGACGTGCCCGGCGACCGGCACGAGCGGGCCGGCCGCGAGTCCGGCCAGGATCGCGACGAAGGCCGCCGCCGCCGGGCCGACGAACGCGGCCACGTAGATCACCGGCAGGTAGTACAGGTGCACCAAGCCCGTCGGCGACCCGGACGGCGCCGTGTGCCAGACCACCCCGGTGATGAGCACCCCGACGAGCACCACGCCGAGCATGGTCGGCCACGAGCTCGCACGCGCCGACCATCCGGACGCGGACGAGCCGGGCCGACGCGCAGGCGTCTCCCGATCGTCGCGGGTGGCCATCCCGACCTCCAGCAGCGCTGTGCGATCCACGAACCTCACACCGGGCGGCCCCGTCGCCGCCCGCACGACGTCGCGTCCGTCCCCCCGCAGCAATGGAACCTCGCACCGGTGTGCTCCACCCAGTGTGACATCGCAGGCCACACGCGTGTCGAGGGATGACGCGCGGTCGCGGCGACGATTCCGCCCTACGGCCCATCCGGGTCGCGGACCGCGGGCCGGCGGCGGCTCCACTTGCCGGTCCGGCCACCGCGACGCACGATCGGTCGCATGGCGTAGGAGGCCCCCCATGTCGACAACGTGGTCGATGCACGAAGCCGAGGACCTACGAAGCAGGATCCAGGGTGCGGTGGTTGCCGCGGATGATCCCGGCTACGACGCCGCACGCGCGCTCTGGAACGCGATGATCGACCGTCGCCCGCTCGCGGTCGTGCGCGCGGCCGGCGACGCGGACGTCGCGGCCACGATCGCGTTCGCCCGCCGGCACGGGCTCGACCTCGCGGTCCGCAGCGGCGGCCACAACGTCGCAGGGAACGGCAGCGTCGACGACGGCATCGTGCTCGACCTCGGCGACCTCACCCAGGTGACCGTCGACCCGCAGGCCGGGACCGTACGCGTGCAGGGCGGCGCGACGCTCAAGGACGTCGACGCGGCCACCGCTCCGCACGACCTCGCGGTGCCCATCGGGGTGGTCTCCGGCACGGGTGTGGCCGGACTGACCCTCGGCGGCGGCGTCGGCTGGCTCACCCGCGCGCATGGGCTCACGGCCGACAACCTCGTGGCCGCCGAGCTGGTGACGGCCGACGGGACGACCGTCGTGGCGAGCGACACCGAGAACCCCGACCTGCTCTGGGCCCTCAAGGGCGGTGGCGGCAACTTCGGCGTGGTGACGTCGTTCACGTTCCGCGCCTACCCGCTGGGCCCGACGGTGCTCGGCGGGAACTTCGTGTACGGCGCGGACCGCTGGCGCGAGGCGTGGCACGCCCTCGAGGAGTGGACCCGGGACCTGCCGGACGCCATGACGACCATCACGACCACGACCACGCCGCCACCGATGATGGAGATGGGCGACCAGCCGCTCCTGCTGGTCGGTTTCGCCTGGGCCTCGCCGGACCGTGCACTCGGCGAGTCGCTGGTCGAGCGTCTGCGGCGGGCGGCACCACCCGACGCCGAGGAGGTCGGCGACGTCGCCTGGGTCGAGTGGCAGTCCGCGTTCGACGCGCTCGTGCCCAAGGGCGTGCGGGCCTACTGGCGCAACACGTCGTTCGACCGCCTCGACGACGACGTGATCGACGTGCTCGTGCGGCGCGGCCAGGAGCAGACCTGGGTGGGCACGGCGTTCGACGTGCACCACCTGGGTGGCGCGTACGGGAGGGTCGCCGAGGACGCGACGCCGTTCCCCAACCGTGCGGCCCGGTACTGGCTCAACGTCTACGGGTTCTGGACCGACGCCGCCGACGACGACGACCGCGTCGCCTTCGTGCGGGGGTTCTCCCGCGACATGGAGCCGTTCGCGACCGGCGGGCAGTACGTGAACTTCCAGGGCGCGGAGGCCACCGGCCACCGCGCGCTCGACCCCGCGGTCACGTTCGGGCCGGAGAAGTACCGCCGCCTGGTCGAGGTGAAGCGCCGGTTCGACCCCGAGAACGTCTTCCGCATCAACCACAACATCCCGCCCGCGTGACCCGTGGGCAGGAGCGCTGGGAACGCACGCCCGACACCGACGAAGCGGAGGCAGAGATGGCAACGCACGACGACGCGACCCTGATGGTGGAGCTCCTGGCGTGGCACACCGCGTCGGGCGGCATGGAGGCGTCGATGGAGCTGATGTCGCCCGACTTCGACTCGACCTCGGCCGTGGTGGCCGACCGCAGCGTGTTCGTGATGCTGATGATGGGCGAGACCATCGGGACCTTCGTCAAGCAGGGCGTGCTGGACGCGGGCCTGGTCTACGACCTGTGGGCCCCGGGCCTGATGTGGGACCGCGTCGGGCCGGCCGCGCTCAAGCAGCGCAACGAGTTCGGCGTCCCGGCGCTCTGGGAGAACTTCGAGGCGCTGGCGGCCGGGAAGCTCTAGCGGGGCCGACTCGGACTCGGACGCCGCCGCGTCACGGGTGGCGATCGAGTCCGGCACGCGTGCGGTAGGCCACCGTCGCCGGCTGCCCGGCGGTGAGGTCGATCGCCGCGCTCGCGCCGGCCGTCAGGTTCGATCCGCCACCGGCTCGAGCAGCACCAGGGGGATCACCCGGTCCGTCCGGCGCTGGTACTCGGCGTACTGGTGGTGCGTCGCGGTGATGGTCGGCCAGTGCTGTGCTCGCTCGGCGGGGGTCATCTCCCGGGCGTGCATCGTCACCGGCGGCCGGCCCTCGAGCGTCACCGTGACCTCGGGGTGGGCACGCAGGTTCAGCAGCCACGCCGGGTGCTTGTCGTCCCCGCCGCGCGAGGCGACGACCACGAGCGCGTCGCCGAGCACGAGGGGCGCGGTGAGCATGGTCGAGCGCGGCTCGCCCGTGCGGCGTCCGGTGGTGGTGAGCTCGAGCGCGGGTGTGCTGCCGAACCGCCAGCCGACTCGGCCGAAGGTCACGGCGATCAGCGCGCGGTGCGCGGCGTTCATCGCGGCGAGGGTGAACCGGCTGGGCATCGGGGCTCCACGGGTCGGCGGGTGGACCGGGTCGACGGGTCGGCTGCCATCCTCACCCGGCACGCCCGGGCGCGCTGCCCGAGATCGCGCACGGCGGGTCCCCTAGGCTTCCGGACGTGGCCGCCCCCACGCCCCGGCGTGCACGTCCGCCGCGCCCGACGATCACCGACGTCGCGCGGGCGGCCGGCGTGTCCCGCGGGACCGTGTCGCGCGTCCTGAACGGCGCACGGTACGTCTCGCCGTCGGCGCTCGCGGCGGTCAACGAGGCGATCCGGGCCACCGGCTACCAGGCCAACTCGCACGCCCGGAGCCTGGTCACGGGCCGCTCGAACTCCGTCGCGTTCGTGCTGACCGAGCCGCAGCACCTGCTGTTCGAGGACCCCACGTTCTCGATCATGCTGCGCGCGGCCGCGCAGGCCCTCGCGCAGCGCGACATCCCCCTGGTGCTGATGGTCGCCGGGAGCGAGGAGGAGCGCCGCCGCACCACGACGTACGTCGCCGCCGGGCACGTCGACGGCGTGCTGCTGGTGTCCACGCACGCCGGCAGCCCGCTGCTGCGCGACCTGCTGAGCGAGCACGTCCCGGTCGTCACCTCGGGTGCGCCGCTCGGGTTCGACGCGGTCGGCTACGTCGAGGCCGACGAGATCGGCGGCGCGCGGGCCATGGTGCGCCACCTGGTCGAACGCGGGCGGTCGACCATCGCGACGGTCACCGGCCCGCTCGACACCCCGGGGGGCCTGAAGCGCCTCGAGGGTTACCGGCTGGAGATGGCGGACCGGCTCGACGAGTCGCTGATCGCCCACGGCGACTACAGCCGCGAGAGCGGTCGCCGCGCGACCGCCGAGCTGCTCGCGCGGCGACCCGACATCGACGCGATCTTCGTCGCGTCCGACCTCATGGCCGCGGGCGCGGTCACCGCGCTCGCCGAGCACGGGCGACGGGTGCCCGAGGACGTCGCGGTGGGCGGCTTCGACGACACGGGCATGGCGGCCGCGCTGCACCCGCCGCTGACCACGGTGCGCCAGCCGCTGGACCGGATCGCCCGCGAGCAGGTCCGGCTGCTGCTCGAGATCATCGACGGTCAGGAGCCGGCCGCGATCACGCTGCCGACGCAGCTGGTGGTTCGCGCGTCGACCTGACGGCCCGCGGCCCCGGCCGGCACGGCTGCCGGCCGGGGCGCGCGAGGACGGCCGCCGCCCGGCCCTGCTCGTGCTGCCGGCCGGGGCTCGGCCTGAGGGCCGGCGCGGGCCGAGGCCTTGGGTCGGCCCGCGCCGGGGGGGGGGGCGTGCCGACCGGGACGGGACAGCACGTCGACGATCGCGGTCACCTCACCTCGGGCCGTCTCGCCGGTCACGACCAGCTCTCCCGGCGCCGGGTTCGACGGGACGTCCGCCCAGGTGACCGGGATCTGCTCGACGGCGCCGGTCGCGGCGTCGAGCAGGCCGACCGTCGCGGGCAGCACGACGCCCTTCGACGGGTTGGTGACCGTCCGGCGCACGGTGTCCTCCAGGACGAACGCGGTGTCGCTGTCGGCGTAGACCTTGATCGCGTCGTTGAACGTGATGACCGGCCAGGCGCTGGCGCTCCAGTCGACCATCTCCTGCCAGTTCGCCGGCTCCCACACCAGCACCCCGACGCCGCGGTTGTCCGGCAGGTCGTTCACGATCTGGAAGACCCGCTGGTAGAACTGCCCGGCGCCCTCCGGCGTCTTCGGGTACGGCGAGTTCGGCACCGGCAGGCCGTCCCAGTCGTTCGACTGGTGCGACGTCTCGGCGACCTCGAGCTCGTAGCCCGGGTGGGCCGCTGCGATCGCCCGCAGGTTCTGCTCGAACTCCTGTGGCGTCCCGTGCCACTCCGGGTAGTAGGAGTGCGCGATGACGTCGATGTCCTGGCCCTTGGCGTTCAGGCGGCTGAGGTACTGGTTCCAGAACTCGAGGGTCTTGGCCCCCTGACCCTGGTCGATGATGACGTGGGTCTCGACCTTGATGTCCGCGCCGTAGGCGGCCGCGACGTCACGCACCGCCTTGATGCCGGACGCCTGCAGCGTCGTGAAGCGGTCCCACGCGGCGTCGTAGGCGGCCTGCTCGGCCGGGTCGTCCGAGCCCCAGTAGTCCCAGAGCAGCGCGCCGCCGGGCTGGGAGACGAAGGACGGGTCGGTGTTGAAGTAGCAGGGACCGCACCAGTCGGTGTCGGCGAACCACGGCAGCGGCCGCTCGCTGCCCCACATGAACCCGTTGATCAGCTCGTTGCCGACGGCGACCTTCGCCGGGGTGTCGCCGCGCTCGACGAGCGCCGCGATCGTCTCGTACGTGTAGTCGTAGACGGCGGTGGTCAGGTCGTCGAAGGACAGCTCGCGCCAGGCGGTCGGCTTGGCCTGCTTGCTGGGGTCGGCCCACGAGTCCGAGTAGTGCAGGTCGATGCCCAGGCCCATGCCCTGCTGGACGACGCGGTCGGCCACCTCGAGCGTGCGGTCCGGCCCTTGGTAGGCGGGCGACAGGTAGTCGCCGGTCCGCTCGTCGCGCGGGTCGTTGAAGACGCGCAGCCGCACGTACTCCATCCCCGCGTCGCTCACGGTCTGCAGGATGTCGCCGGCGGTCGCCGGGTCGTCCACGTAGTACGTGAGCCCGTTGGCGGTGTCCTGGTCGGCGTAGGAGATGTCCGCGCCGAGGGTCACGTCGTCCCGCAGGTAGTTCCACACCGAGAGCTCGCTGACGCCCAGCCGGGCGCCCTCCGTCGTGCTGAGCAGCACGACCTTGACGTACCGCATGCCGGGGCTGGTCACGAGGTGCTCGCCGCCACGGCCCTGGGTGCGGTTGTGCGAGCCGTCGACGACCATCGTCCAGTGCGACCCGTCGGACGACGCCTTGACGAGGTAGCGGTAGGTGCCCTGCGCGTCGGGGAACACGAGGCCGATCTTGCGGACGTTGTCGTAGGCCCCGCCGAGGTCGAGCGTGAGCGACGGGTGGCTCCGGCCGCGCGCGGGCAGCCACGAGGTGGACTCGTCGCCGTCGACGGCCATGGCGGCGGTGCCGGCCGAGCGGCTCGCGGTCACCGAGACCCAGTCCTTGCCGGCGAGGTTGCTCGACACCGGGTCGAACACGGGATCGCTGGCGGTGGAGACGGCTCCCGCGTCGGCCGCGGCGGGAGCCGCCAGCGCGGGAGCGGCGCCCAGGGACAGGGCGGCGACGGCCGCCAGGAGGATGCGTCTGGTCATGACGGTTCTGCTCATGGGACTCCTTTGTCCGAGGCAGGCGGCGCGCGGCGGCCTTGCCTGATCTGTGTCTGTGAGCGTTCCCACACAGAGTCCTCCCAGGCTATGGAGGGCGCGTCGGGCGGTCAACGATCCGATGATTTCTGAGCACCGTTGCACGGCAGAGAGCGGTCGCAGCGAGGTCGATCCGCTCTGGGAGCGCACTCAGATCTCGAGCTCGAGCCCCTCGGACGCGGTCACGATGTCGAGCTCGGTGGGCACGACGTCGGCCATCGTGTCGAGGTCGTCGTCGACCCGACCCGGGCTGTGGTGGAACAGGACGACCTTCGCCGCCCCGACGCGCTCGGCGAGGTGCACCGCGTCGTCGACCGTGGCGTGGCCGTAGTCCCGCGCACGGGGGCGCTCCCACTCGAGGAACTGGGCGTCGTGGACCAGCACGTCGACGCCGTCGAGCGCTGCGAGCAGCGCGTCCGAGACCCCGACCGCGGGGGCGTGGTCCGGGACGTAGGCGACCCGGCGGCCGTCCTCCTCGAGGACGTAGCCGTAGGTGCGCCCGCCCTTGTGCTCGACCTCGACCGCGGTGACGCCGAGCCCCTCGACCTGCGTGGTGCCGGGCTCGAGCGCGTCGAACCGCCAGTCGCCGACCAGACCCTCCGGGGTGATCGGGAAGCCGGGCGGGGACATGAGCTGGGCGAGCAGGTCACGACCGGACCGGTCGTCCTGCGCCGGGACGACGACCCGGACCGTGGCGTCGGGTCGGTCACCGGCGGCGAAGAACGGCAGTCCCTGCACGTGGTCCCAGTGCAGGTGGCTCACCAGGATCGTCCCGCGGAACGCCGCGCCCCCGAGCATGCCGGTCAGGGATCGCAGCCCGGTGCCGGCGTCGAGGACGAGGGTCGGGGTCGTGGCGCCGGCCGGTGTGACGGCGACGGACGACGTGTGGCCGCCGTACCGGACGAAGCCCGCTCCGGGCGCACAGGTGGACCCTCGTACCCCGAGGAACGTCAGCTTCACGCGCACCCCTCCGAACCCGTCGGCCGGCCGGGGCAGAGTCTATTGACCCGGTAGAGCGTGTGGAATCATACAGTCGCGCGACGGTCGTCGACCGGGCCGACGGAGATCGGAGGGCGACGGGTGAGCGACCTGCGTCGGCACATCCCCCCGATCGCGCTGGGGTGGGACGCCGAAGCCCCCGGGACCTCGTGGCGCGCGGTCGACGGCACCCTCGTGTTCGCCGACGTCTCCGGGTTCACCGCGCTGACCGAACGGCTGTCCCGGCGCGGGCGGATCGGCGCCGAGGAGATCGTCGAGACGCTCAACCTCGTGTTCGGGCCGATGCTGCGGATCGCGGCGACCCGCGGCGGCGAGATGCTCAAGTTCGGCGGCGACGCGCTGCTGTTCCTGTTCCGCGGGCCCGACCACGCCGAGCAGGCGTGCGACGCGGCGGTCGAGATGCGCGCGTCGCTGCGGCAGTCGGCCGCGACGCCCACGTCGGTGGGCCGGCTGACCCTGTCGATGTCGGTCGGTGTCCACTCCGGCGAGGTCCACCTCTTCCTGGTCGGTGCGCCGAGCCGCGAGCTCGTGATCCTCGGCCCGGCCGCGTCGGAGACGGCGCTGGCCGAGAAGGCCGCCGACGCCGGGCAGATCGTGGTCACCGAGGCGACCCGGGCCCGGCTCGCCCGCGGCTCGACCCGGGCACGCGACGACGGCGCGCTGCTGCTGACCCGTCGGCGCGCCCGGACCGAACCGCGGCCCGCCCCCGAGGCTCCACCCGCAGACGACGAGCAGCTGCGCTCGCTGTTCCCGCACGACCTCGGCGAGTACCTGGCCCCCGGACCGCCGGACCCCGAGCACCGGATCGCGACGATCGCGTTCATCCGGTTCTCCGGCACGGACGCGGTGCTGGCCGGGGAGGGCCCCGACCGGCTCGCAGCGATGCTCGACGAGCTGCTCACCACCGCCGAGGAGGCCCTCGCGGCCGAGGACGTCACGCTCCTGGCGACCGACCTGGACACCGACGGCGGCAAGCTGTTCCTCGGCTCGGGTGTACCCCGCAGCCACGAGGACGACGAAGGCCGGATGCTGCGGGCACTGCGCCGCATCGCCGACGCCGGCCTCCCCCTGCCGCTGCAGCTCGGCGTCAACCGGGGCCACGTGTTCGCGGCCGAGGTCGGCGTGGCCGAACGTGCGGCGTACTCCTCGATGGGCGACACGACGAACACCGCCGCGCGGATCGCCGCGAAGGCCGCGCCCGGCTCGATCTACGCGCACCCGGCGGTGCTCGAGCACTCGCGCACCCGGTTCGCGGTCACCCCGGCGGGCCCGTTCGCCATGAAGGGCAAGGCCGTCCCGCTGCTGGTCTACGACGTCGGCGAGGAGACCGGGACCCGCGAGCCGAGCGCGACCGGCCGGGCCCCGTACATCGGTCGGGAGACCGAGCTCGCGACGGCGCGGGCGGCCCTCGCCGAGGCGCTCGGCGGCGCGGGCGGCGTGCTGACCGTGGACGGCGCGACCGGTATGGGCAAGTCCCGCCTGGTCGCCGAGGCGCTCAGCGGGCTGCCGGTCGCGGACCGGTTCGTCCTGCGGGCCGAGCCGTACGGCGCGTCGAGCGCGTACCGGGTGTTCCGCGACCCGCTGCGCGCCTACCTCGGGATCACCCGTGACACGCCCGCGGTGATGGGGCGGGCACTGCTCGAGGCGCTCGGCCGGCTCGCGCCGGACCTGCTGCCGATGGCGCCGCTGCTCGCCGACGTGGTCCAGGTGGACGTGCCGGCGACGCCCGAGGCGGACCGGATCGACGAGCAGTTCCGCGCCGACCGGATCGCCGACGTCCTGGTCGAGCTGCTCGAGCGGAGCCAGACCGGGCCGATCGTGGTGATCGCCGAGGAGGCGCACTGGGCGGATGAGGCGTCGTCCCGGCTGCTCGAACGGTTCGCGGCGGCGACCGCCGGGCACCCCTGGGCGGTGGTCGCGATCCGCCGGGGCGAGACCGGCGGCTTCGCGCCCGACTCCGGGACGCGCGTGGTCCTCGAACCGCTGTCCCGCGAGGTCGTCGAGCGGCTGGTGATCGCCGCGACCGAGGCGACGCCGCTGCGGCCGCACGAGATCGCGGCGGTCGTCGACCGCGCGGCCGGCAACCCGTTGTTCGTCGAGGAGGTCACCCGCATCGCCCGCGGCGTCGGGTCGCTCGAGTCTCTCCCGGAGTCGGTCCAGGCGGCGATGGCCACCCAGATCGACCAGCTGCCGACGACCGTGCGCAGGGTGCTGCGCTACGCCGCGGTGCTGGGCCGCAGCTTCCGGCGCACGGTCATCTCGGCGACTCTCGCGCAGGACGGCCTCGTCCTCGACCCCGCCACCATCGACGCGCTGAACGAGTTCATCGAGCCGGACGGGGCCGAGCGGCTGCGGTTCCGCAACGCCCTGGTGCGCGACGCCGCGTACGAGGGCATCGCCTACCGGGTCCGGGCCCGCGTGCACCGGACCGCCGGTGACGTCCTGGAGCGGCTGAGCGCCGACCTCGACGCCGACTCGCCGACCCTGGCCCTGCACTTCGAGCGGGCCGGCGACGCCGAGCGCACCTGGCGGTACGCGCAGAAGGCAGGCGAGCTCGCCCGTCGCTCGTACGCCAACGCGGACGCCGCCGACCACTTCGCGACCGCGATCGAGGTGAGCCGCCGCGTCGACGAGGTCTCGGACGCGGACCGGGCCCGGCTGTGGAGCCTGGTCGGGGAGCTGCGCGAGCTCGCCGGGATGTTCGAGGAGTCGGTCGAGGCCTACCGCCGCGCCGCCCGCCTGCTCCGGGACGACCCGGCGACCGGCGCCGAGGTCCTGGTCCGGCAGGCGACCGTCTACAACCGCACCGGCCGGTTCAGCACCGCGCTGCGCGTCGTGTCCCAGGCCCGCACGATCGTCGACCCCACGACCGAGGCGGGCCGCCGCACGCTGGTCCGCCTCGACAACCTCACCGCGCTGGTCCGGGTCGAGCAGGACCGCCCGGCCGACGCGAAGCGGTGGGCTGAGCGGGCCGTGGCGGAGGCGCGCGCCGTCCAGGACCACGAGACGCTGGTCCGGGCGCTGATGCTGCTCGACGGGATCGGCATGCGGACGGGGCAGCCGGGGCTCGGGCCGAACCACCTGGAGGCGCTCGAGATCTGCATGGCCAACGGCTGGCGCCCGCTGGAGTCGACGGTCCGCGGCAACCTCGGTGCCCTGGCCTACCTGTCCGGGCGCTGGACCGAGGCGGCCGAGTGGTACGCGACCAGCCGCCAGGTGGCGCTGGAGATCGGCAAGGCGTTCGGTGCGGCCGAGACCGGCGTCAACCTCGCCGAGCTGCTGGTCAACCAGGGCCGCCTGGACGAGGCGGAGGCGGTGCTCGTCGACTCGGTGCGGGTGCTGCGCGCGGCCGGCTCGGTGTCGTTCATCGCGCAGGGCGAGATCCAGCTGGCCCGGGTGCACCTGAGCCGCGGCGAGTTCGCCGACGCCGAGCAGCACGCGGTCGAGGTCGCGCAGCGGCTGCTCGACCTCGGTCAGGCGTCGACCGCGCTCGAGGCGTCCCTGGTGGGCGCCGAGGCCGTGATCCGTTCCGGCCGGCCGGAGGAGGCGCTCGCGCTGATCGACGCCGCGGAGGCGGCCGCGAAGAGCGAGGCGATCTACTCGCTGCCGCGGTTGAGCCTGCAGCGTGCGCGGGCGTTCCTCGCCCTGGACGAGACCGACCGCGCCGCGGAGGTCGTCGAGCCCGGCATCGAGGCCGCGCGCGAGCAGGAGCTGCCCTACGAGCTCGCGCTGCTGCTCCGCGTGGCGAGCCGGGTCCGTCGGCGCCTCGGCGACGACGCCGGGGCGGCGCAGGCGTGGCCCGCGCCCCCGGCGCGGCTGCCGTCGGGGGGCGCCCCGGGGCCCCCCCGCGCCCCCACCGAGGCCCGCTAGAAGCTCAGCCGGACGTCACCGAGCAGGTAGATCGTGAACGTCGCCGCCTTGAGCGGGGCGTACGCGTTCGTCTTCGACGCGGAGATGACGCAGCCGTACTGCTGCCCCGCGACGCCCGCGTCGAGGTCCGTCGTCGGGACCAGCGACTGGTTGATCACTCCGCCGGAGTACAGCCCGTCGGGGCACGCCGCGAGGGCGACCGGACCGGAGCCGAAGTCGAGCGTCGGGGTCGGCAGCTTGCCGGTCGGGATGACGAACGTCGTGGTCCAGACGGCCTGGGCGGTCTCGGTGTCGGCCGGCTTGAGGAACTCGGCGTACGGCGTGCCGGTGCTGCTCACTCCGGTGGAGGCCGAGTACGGGTAGGGCTCGCACAGGCCGCCGGAGGCGAGGTCGTCGTAGCGCTTCCAGCTCGAGGTGAGGACCTTGCCGCTGGACGGCAGGGTGGCGGTCTCACCGCAGTCGATGACCGGGGCGAGGTCGAAGAACGAGCTCGTCTCGGGGCTGGCGAACCCGGCCCAGGTGTCCACCGGGACGGCGCCGTCGGAGCCGCCGTCGAGCGAGAACGAGCCCGCGGTCGCCGTGAGGGTGAGCGAGTCGAACATCATCGGGACCCCGGAGGTGCCACCCGAGATGTCCCAGCGGCAGTGGTCGAGCGTGCCGGCGTCGGGACCGGAGTCGGCGAGCGCGTTGCAGGTGACGCCCGAGGACGACGAGCCACTGTCGAGCGTGAACGTGCCGACCGCCGTGGTGCCGAGGTATGCGGTCGCGGCCACCGAGGCGTCGTGCTTGAGCTCGACGTCGAGCGCAGCGGCGGTGAACACGTACCCGGACAGGGCGCTGCCGAGCTGCACGGTGATCGACTCACCGCTGGAGAAGTCGACCATCGCGCAGGACTGGCCGTTCGCGGTGAGGCTCTCCCGGACGCCGAGCCCGCCGGCGCGGTACCCGACGTAGGCCGACCCGCCCGGGACGGCGGAGAACCCGAGCAGCGCGCTGCCCGTGGCGGTCAGGGCGCACGAGTTGTCCGAGACGAGGGTCTGCGACAGGCCGGTCGTGACCCCGGAGGTGTCGTAGACCGTCACCGCCCCGGTCCCGGTCCGCAGCGCGAGCTGGTGCGAGACGTACGACGGCGGCGCGGTCACCGCCTGCGCGGGTGCCGCGGCGAGCAGGCCCGCCACGCCGAGGACGGCGGTCAGCGCACCCGCGCCGACCTTCTGACGGATGGTGGGCTTCATCGGTACCTCCGGTGCTGCGGTGGGGGGATGAGGGAGGAAGCGGTCGAGGTCAGGCGTCCTCCAGGGCCGCGAGCTCGGCGGTCGAGCGGCGCAGGCGCTGGGAGATGCTGCGGGCGATGGCGAGGCTCAGGTGCGCGTGGGCGCTGGGCGCGGCGTCGTGCAGGGCGGCGAAGCTCTCGGGTGAGAGCACGTAGCAGAGCGTGGGTTCGATCGCCGCGATCCGGGTGGACCGCGGGCGGCCGTCGACCAGGGCGAGCTCGCCGAAGGAGCTCCCGGCGGCCGTGCTCGCGAGGCGTCGCCAGCCGCGGCGGCCACGGACCCGCACCTCGGCGACCACCTGGCCCGCACCGACGAAGTACAGCCCGTCGGCCGGGTCGCCCTCGTCGAACAGGATCGCCCCCGCAGTGAACACCTTGGTCGTGGTGTGGGCGGCGATCGCCGCCACGGTGGCCTCGTCGAGGCCGAGCAGGAGGTCCTGGCGGGCGAGCGGCACGAGGTCGTCGTCGATCACCTCGTCGACGCCGTTGGCGCGCAGCAGGCGGGTCTCGCACCACTCGAGCGCGGTGTCGACGTCGCCGAAGCGTTGCAGCCCCTCGAGAGCGGCGCGCACCGCGTTCCGGGGCTCGGGGGCGCGTGGCTCGACGACGACCATGTCGCAGCCCTGCTCGGCCTGCTGCTCGACGAGCCCGGCGAGCAGAAACCGTGCGGACTGGTCCAGCCGCGTCACCCGGCCCAGGTCGAGGACCCGCCACCGCGCCGGGACCGAGGTGCTGAGGATCCCGCGCACCATGGCTTCGACGCCGACGAACCCGAGGTCGCCGACGAGTTCGTGGACGGCGATCGAGTGCCGCTGCGCGCCGAGCACGACCTCTTCGGCCTGCCGCCGGCTGCGCTTGGACGCGGCACTGTCGCCGCGGTAGCTGCGTCGCATGCCGGCCCGGGTCCGCTCGGTGGGCTTGAGCAGGTGCAGGCCGAGCCGGGCGGAGATCTGTTCGCACGCGGCGACCCCGCGCACGCTGTTGCCGCGCGGGTCGAGCTGCGGGCTGTGCGCCGCGAGGCCCAGCTGTCCGGGCAGCGCGGCCGCGACGGCGCCGCTCACACCGCTCTTGGCGGGAAGCCCGACGCGGTAGAGCCACTCCCCCGCGTAGTCGTACATGCCGCACGTGCTCATCACGGTGAGGACCGGGGCGACGACGTCGGGCGGGACCACCTGGTCGCCGGTGACCGGGTTGATCCCGGCGTTGGCGAGCGTGGCCGCCATGACCGCGAGGTCGCGGGCCGTGACGACGATCGAGCACTGCCGGAAGTACATCTCGACCTGCCGGTCGACGTCCTCGTCGAGCAGGCCGGCCGAGCGCATCAGGTAGGCGATGGCGCGGTTGCGGTCGCCGGTGTCGCGCTCGGAGACGTAGACGTCCTCGTCGACGTCGAGGCGCCGGCCGGCGAAGGCGGACAGCCCGGCGTGGATGCGTTCGAACTGCTCGTCCCGGGTGTCGCCGGCGACGAGGGTCGCGGTGACGATCGCGCCGGCGTTGACCATCGGGTTGAAGGCCCGCCCGCTGATGTCGTCGAGGCTGATCGTGTTGAACGGGTCGCCGGTGGGCTCGGCGCCGACCCGCGCGAGGACCGCGTCGGCGCCGCTGTCGGCGAGCGCGAGGGCGTAGACGAACGGCTTGGAGACCGACTGGATGGTGAACGGCACGTGGTCGCCTGCGGCGTAGACCTGGCCGTCGAGCGTGGCGAGCGCGAGGCCGGTGGTCGCCGGATCGGCCTTGGCCAGCTCCGGGATGTAGTCCGCGACCGCGCCCGCGTCGAGCGTGCGCACGGAGGTGAGGACCTCGTCGAGCATGCGCTCGACGGGACCGCGGGGGGCTGGCGCCATCTGCACCGCCTCTCGGTGACTCGGACCGCTGGCCGCCCCCCTAAAACCGCTACGACCAGTGGAAATGAGCGGAAATCTAGCAGTGGCGCTCGATACCCAGTGGGGTACAGACTGGCACAAAGTGTGCGATTCGTCACATTGGGACCAAAGGCCTCATAACGGACATCGCGTCAGTAGTATCCGCGCAGAGACCGCCGTCGGGGCGGGCAGGGGCAAGGAGGCTCCATGTCGAAGGCCGCCGACGCGGTCCGCGAGACGCGCACGTCGCTCGCCACCGTGTTCCGCAACCCCAACCTCCGCCGGATCAACCTCGCCTTCGCGGGGTCGGCGATCGGCGACTGGGCGTACGCGACCGCGATCGTGATCTGGGCCTACGACGTGGGCGGTGTGCGCGCCGTCGGCATCTGGTTCACGGTCCGGCTGATCCTCATGACGATCGCGACGCCGTTCGCGTCCACCCTGGTGGACCGGCTCCCCCGGCGGACCGTGATGGTCACCACCGACCTGGCGCGCGGCGCGATCGCCGCGACCGTCGCCGTGCTGATCTGGGTCGACGCCGCACCGATCTCGGTGTTCGTGCTGGCGACGCTGGCCTCGATCATGTCCGCGCCGTTCCGCCCGGCCGTCGCCGCGATCCTGCCGACCCTGGTCGACTCGCCCGACGAGCTGACCGCCGCGAACGGCACGACGAGCACGATCGACAGCCTCTCGTTCCTGGTCGGGCCGGCGCTCGGTGGCGTGCTGGTCACCGCGATCGGGGTGCCGTTCGTGGTGGTGTTCAACGCGGTCACGTTCCTGTGGTCGGCGGCGTTGTTGATCCGGATCCGGGTGACGGACGCGGAGGCGGAGGTGGCTGCGGTCCGGGCCGACGAGGCGGCCGTGGTCGAGGCCGCGGAGGAGCTCGTGGCCGTCGCAGCGGACGAGCGGGTCCCTGCGGCCGTGGATGTCGCGCCCGCCGGCACGGGCGGCGGCGAGAGCGAGCCGGAGACGGACACCGGGACGGCGGCCGACGGGTCGGCCGAGAAGGAGAGCTCGGGCTTCTTCGCGGAGTCGATGGCCGGCTTCCGCACCATCTGGGCCAACCGCGACCTTCGACTCGTCTCCGGCGTGTACTCCGCGCAGACGATCGTCGCCGGCGCGTCCGCGGTGTTCATGATCGAGATGGCCGTGCAGATGACGCCGTTCGGCAGCCGCGGCGTCGGCTACCTGGACTCCGTGATGGGCGTAGGGGCGGTGATCGGCGGCCTGGTCGCGATCTCCCGCGCGTCGGCTCAGCGACGGGCCACCGACTTCGGGGTCGGCGTCGTGTTCTGGGCCCTGCCGCTGGTGCTCACCGCCGTGTGGCCGCAGCTGTGGGCCGCGTTCCTGGCGATGTTCGTGATCGGCGTGGCGAACCCGGTGGTCGACGTGAACGCCGCGACGATCCTGCAGCGCACCGCGCCGGACGAGGTGATGGGCCGCGTCTTCGGCGCGCTCGAGACGGCACTGATCGGCGCGATGGCGCTCGGTTCGGCGATCATGCCGCTGCTGATCCACGCGATCGGCCTGCGCTGGTCGCTGGCCGTGCTCGCGGCCGGGATCAGCCTGGCCGTGCTGCCCGCGTTCGGGCACCTGCGGCGGATGAACGCCGAGCTCGGCGAACCCGACGGCCTGGTGCTGCTGCGCGCCATCCCGATGTTCGCACCGGTCGAGCCGAAGGCCCTGGAGCGGATGGCCCAGAGCATGGTCCGCCTCGAGGTCCCCGCCGGCGAGGTCGTGATCCGCGAGGGCGACGAGGGCGACCGGTTCTACGTCATCGAGTCCGGTGCGCTGACCGCCACGTTCCACGGCGAGGCGCTCTCGCACATGGGCGCCGGGGACCCGTTCGGCGAGATCGCGCTGCTCAGGGATGTGCCGCGGACCGCGACGGTCACAGCCGACGAGCCGAGCGTGCTGTACGCGCTGGAGCGCGAGCCGTTCCTCGACGCGGTGACCGGGAACAGCGAGGTCAACAGCCGGGCCGACGACCTGATCGGGAAGCGGATCCCGACGTACTGAGGGTGCCGGCTCAGCCGGCGCGGCTCCCGCGTCTGACCGCGAAGAAGACGATCAGGAAGACCGCCCAGGCGATCGCCGTCGGCACGACCGCGACGACCTGGAAGATGGCGAGCGCCGTCGACGACTCGTGCCCGACATAGGTCGGCCACTCACCCACGAGGACGCCGCC
The DNA here is from genome assembly GCF_025717005.1 of Actinotalea endophytica. GTDB lineage: Bacteria > Actinomycetota > Actinomycetes > Actinomycetales > Cellulomonadaceae > Actinotalea. The sequence goes on along the minus strand of NZ_JAOVZU010000001.1, from coordinate 624,495 downwards.
CATGAAGATCAACCAGGCGGTTGCGACGACGGCGATGCCGCCGAGTACGCGGACGACGATCTTCGCGCCGCGGCGAGGCCCGGCGACCTGGGGTTGCACCTGCTGGTCCATCGCTTCCTCCCTCGGTGGAGCAAACGACCTCAGCTCCAGGGTGGCAGTCGGGGGGCGAGGGCGCTACGGGCTACGGGCTACGGGCTACGGGCTACGGGCTAGGACGATGCGGGACGGAAGGCTGCGCGCGGGCAGACCGCTGTGTCCCGACCGCGTAGCCTCGTCCACGGCGTGAGGCTGTCGGACGCTTGCCCGCGAGTCGGGAGAGCCCGCCAGACCCTCGCGACACGGGCCTCTAGCTCAATCGGCAGAGCAGCGGACTTTTAATCCGCGGGTTGTGGGTTCGATCCCCACGGGGCCCACCGTGTTCGTGCTGGTCAAGGCGTTGTCGATCTTGCGGCGAAGCCGCGAGGCGTGCCCGCCGGCAGCCATCTGGCAGCCTTTCGAAGACTCCGCAGACTCCGCAGACTTCGCAGAAGGCCTCGAAGGGGCCTTGCAGATCCGCCAATACGTAGAGTCGGCACGCCGAAGGCGCCGCGTCGTCGCTCACCTTTAGCGGCGGCGCTGGGACGCCCGCGCCCAGACGGTCGCCGCCTACCGCGACCGCTACGGCGTCACCGACGGCCGCGATCCGCTCGGCTCGACGATCGACGACGATCGCCAGCGCGCCGCGGCCCGCGAAGTCACCGCTGCCGGCATCGGCTTCGGACTCGACGCTGTCGACGGGCGATCCGACACTGCGCGTGTCGCGACCGCCACCGCTCCAGCCCTCGGGCTTCAACGTCAGACCTCGGTGGGACGGTGATGTCATGACGACGTTCGTCGTTCGCGAAGGAACCCGGTGGGCCCGGGCGGTGGTTCTCCCCGCCGCCATACTTGCTCTGGTCGCGGCGATGCGTGGGGCCGCGAAGTCCATCGATGCCTCACTTCCCCCGACCCACGCGGCGGCCGTATGGCAGGGGCCCGTAGTCGTGGCCGCGGTGTGGCTCGCTGCTGCGATCGTGCGGACCGCGCTCCAGCCAGGTCGCGACCGGCGGGCGGCTGAGCACCTCCAGGACATGCGCGTACGCACCGCGCTCCCCGACCACGCGCTCCTCTGCATCCTCAACACCGCCTGGACGTCGCCGGCCGGCCAGCGAGTAGCGGCCGTTGACGTGCGCACCGGCGCAGTCTGCGAGGTCTGGCTCGCTGAATCCGGCATGGCAGCCGGCACCTACGTCCTGGTCTCCCTCCGGCAGGGAGCCGCGGTGGCCCTGGACTCGGCCACGCCACCTATGGTGCTCGATGCGCAGCGCCACGAGCAACGAATCGATCTGCGGAAGCGCGGTACGCGTAGATCGGGCGCGCAGGCGCGTCTCGAACATCGAAGGGCGGCTGGGGTCGTGCGCGGAGCAGAAGCGCTCCTTCGTGGCCGCTGACTCGGCGACGCAGCGGCCCCGCCCACTTCTACGCGCTCCCGGTGTTTCACTTGCACACACCACGTGCCGATACGTATGTTGCGAATACTTCGGATACTTCGATTGGAGTGAGATGACCTCGGCCCTGTCCCAGAGCCCAGTCCCCGACGCCGACGAAGCAGCCGCTGCCGGCGAGGCTCTTCGACACTTGACGACGTTCCTGAAGGCGAGCACCTCTACGGTCGTGGTCTTGCGGGTTGACGAAGCAGACACGCTTGAAGTGCCCCGCGAGGCGGCCGAACTCCTGGCTCGGGTCCTTGCTCACATGGCAGCTGGGCAAGGCGTCACCGTTCTCCCCGCGCACGCCGAGCTCACGACGCAACAAGCTGCGGACGTCCTCAACGTCTCCCGCCCCTACCTGATCAAGCTCCTCGAGAACGGAGTCATCGCCTTCCGCAAGGTCGGCAAGCATCGCCGGATCCCGCTCGACGCGCTCATGGACTACAAGCGTCAAGACGAGCAGAAGCGCCGGGAGGCCGCCGATCAACTGGCGGCGCTCTCGCAGGAGCTGGGGCTGATGTAGGGATGGCGTTCGTCGTTCTTTACGACGCGTGCGTGCTCTACCCGAACACCGTGCGCGACCTGCTGATCCGGATCCACCAGGCTGGGCTGGTCCAGGCGAAGTGGACGGACGCGATCCTTGACGAGACCTTCAACGCGCTACAGGCGACCCGCCCCGACATCAGCGCCGAGCAGCACGTCCGTCTCCGCGCGCTCATGATGAAGGCAGTCCCGGACTGCCTGGTAACGAACTACGAGCCCCTCATGGATGGCCTCAACCTGCCCGACCCCCGCGACCACCATGTCCTCGCGGCCGCCATCAGAGCGCGGGCTCAGGTGATCGTCACGGACAACCGCCGGGACTTCCCCGCCGAGCAAGTCTCGGTCTGGGACATCGACGTCAAGACGGCCGATGAGTTCGTGCTCGACCAGATCTCACTGAACCGCCAGGCGGTGTACGGGGAGATCGTTCGCATTGCCGACTCGCGCAACAACCCGCCCGAGTCGGTCGACGACGTGCTGCGGCACCTGGAACGCAGCGGCCTGATCGAGTCGGTCGCCGCGCTGATGTGACACCCCAGGTCCGCTGCCCGACCACTGCGACCCAGAGTCCGGCCCTGGCCCGAGTCATCGCGACGTACAGCTCGCGCCGTTGGAGTTCCCACCGCTCCCGCTCGGCGTTGTCGGCGGGCGGCGCCCCGTCGCATCGATGAGCTTCGCCGAGACGTCACACAGTCGGATCGGCTTGAACTCGAGGTCCTTGGCACGCCTAACGGTGCCGACCTTGACCCCTTCGATGGATGCGCCGTCATACTCCGCCAGGATCACTCGCGCATAGTCGTCGGGGTGACGGTTGGCGGACATGATCCTGGCGGGCTCAGTCATGCATTACCCCACTCCTCCGGCGCCAGCGGCGCCTCGTTCAACTCGTCCCTGCGCGCACGCCAGTCCGGCATGTGTAGATCCATCAGTTCGATGAAACGTTCGTTGTGAGTGCGCTCGATGAAGTGCGTCAGCTCGTGCACGACGATGTACTCGAGACACCGCGGGTGCTTCTTCGCCAACTCCGGGTTGAGCCAAATGGCTCGGGAAGCGACCTGGCAGGTTCCCCACTTGGTCTTCATGTGCCGGACGACGACCGAGTCGACTTCGACGCCGACGCTTGGCTGCCACTTCTCCAGCAGAGCCGGGATCGCGGCCTTGAGTTCCCGTCGGTACCAGTTGTCGAGAATGCGGCGTCGCTTGTCGGCATCGGTGCCGACTGGGGCTGACAGCCAGAGGGTGTTGCCCTTGGGCTCGACGGCGATGCGGCCGTAGTGCGAGATATCGAGCTGGTAGCGGCTGCCCCACACGTAGTGGGTTTCGCCGGAGATCATCTCGCGCTCAGTCTGACGGTCGGCGTTCTGCAGCTGCTCGCGTTGCTTCCTGATCCAGGGCAGGCGCTGAACGATGGCGAGCCGGATGGCGTCCTCATCCAAGCGGTGCGGGGCGGCCACACGTACTCGGCCCACCGGTGGGTAGACCGAGATGTGCATGTTCTTGATGTCCTTGTAGATGACGTCCACGCCGAGCCCGGCGACGGTGAGGTAGGCGCTAGCGGTACTCATCGCGTGCCCTCACGAGGTCGAAGAGTTCATCGAAGCGATCGAAGTCGTCCGGCAGGACCTTGTGCAGGGCGCGGGCGACGACCTTCTCCTTCATCTTGTTGCCGACCCAGTCATGGTGCTTGGAGGTCATCACCGTGGTGTCGACCTCGATCGCCAGCTCTGGCTGCGCGAAGCCGAAATCGACGAGCGCCCGCTGGGCACCCGTCCGAGCCCAGTCCGGGTAGGCCGTGTCGGACTCCTTCTTGCCGACCTTGGTGGCCAGCTCGAGGAGGCGGGCGAGGTACTCCTTGTAGCTGAGCGCCTCCTGCTTGGCCTGCAGGATCAGGGCGTCGAGCAGCGACGACATCGAGTCGTAGTACTTCGGGTTCATGGCATGCTCGTCGACGATCGTCTTGCGGACGTTGTTGATAATCGTCTCGGCAGCGGCCTCGGGGTTCTTGCGGATGCCCGCCGGCAGGGTTTCGAGAGCGCCCTCGCCTCGTTCGACGATCAGCTCAACCAGTCCCTTGTCGAACATCGCGACGTCGTCGACGGGGTCGGCCTGGATGTAGGAGTCGAGCAGCGAGCGCATACCGGCCTCGAACTGCTTCATGTCGATGTTCTCGCCGGCCCCGAGCTCGACCTCGTCGCGGACGGCGACGTAGTGGGCGACCTCGTCCTTGATCTGCTTCGCCTCTGCGGCGCTGTAGCCAGACAGTTCCATGTCGTTGGCGAGGGCCCCGTAGGCACGTACGAGCGAGGCGACCGACTTGTAGAGCTCGCCGCGCTTGTTCTCGTTGGCCTTGATCTGCTCGGCGTCACCAGGGATATCGGCGACGAAGTAGTGCTGGTACTCCAGCGTTCCCTTCGGCGGAGCGACCGGTTCGCACAGGGCACGGATGCGTTCGAGTGCCTCGTCGAGGTCCTTCTTCGCCTGGTCGGTGCGGTCCTTGAGCAGGCCCTCGATGTCCTGCTTCTCGTAGCCGTCCAGCGCTCCCGAGGTGTAGTCGGTGATGGCGTTCTCAAGCGAGTTGAACAGGTCGCGGTAGTCGATGATGTAGCCGTAGGTCTTGTCGTCGCCGTCGAGGCGGTTGACCCGGCAGATGGCCTGGAACAGGCCGTGGTCTCGCATCTTCTTGTCGATGTACAGGTAGGTGGCACTGGGGGCGTCGAAGCCGGTCAGGAGCTTGTCCACCACGATGAGCAGGCGCATCTGGCCCGGCTCGTTGATGAACTTCTCCTTGACCTCCTTCTCGAACTGGGCCACCTTCTCCGGCGTCGAAGCACGGTCGGCAGGCTCTGCGAAGTAGTCGGCGAGCATCTGCCGATAGATTTCGTACTGGCGGAGCTTCTCGGTCGCTCCCTCGCCCGAGTCCTCCTTGGAGATGTCCGAGGCGTTCGGGACGTAGCTGGTCACGATCGCGACCTTGCCCTTGAAGCCCGCGGCCACGAACAGCTCGTAGAACTTGCATGCCTGGTAGATCGACTCCCCGACCAGCATGGCGTTTCCCCGACCGGACATCAGGCGCGGCTGGGTGTCGAAGTCCCAGAGGATGTTCTGGACGATCATGTCAGCGCGGCTCTTGGCGCTGAACACCTTCTGCATGGTGCCCCAGCGCTTCTTCAGGCGAGCCTTGCTCAGGTCGGTCATGCCCTGAGTCCAGTGCTCGAACTTCTTGTCGATCTGAGCAGCGCCCTTGAGCTCCTGGTCGACGTTGCGAGCCTCGTAGCGCAGGTCGAGCACGACTCCGTCAGCCACGCCCTCGTCGAACTTGTAGGTGTGGATGAACGAGCCGAACGTCTCGATGCTGGTCGCCTTGTCGGCCTTGAGCAGTGGTGTACCGGTGAAGCCGATGAACATCGCCCCAGGTAGCAGCTCCTTCATGGCCTTGTGCATCTTGCCGGACTGGGTGCGATGCGCCTCGTCGACGAAGACGTACAGGCTCCCCTTGGGGCTGAAGTTCGCAGGCAGTCGCGAGTGCAGCTCGGTGATGAACTCCTCGCCCGCCTCGTCGAGGTCCTTGTCGTCGTCGCTGCCGCGGAACTTGTGGACCAGCGAGCCGATCAGCCACGGGTCGGTCTTGTTGATCGCTGTCAGCAGGTCGGCTCCAGAGGTGGTGCGGTAGATCTCCTCGTTGACGCCACCGAAGACCTTCTCGATCTGCTCGTCGAGCTCGGTGCGGTCGGTGATGATCAGGACGCGGGCGGCCTGCTGGTGCTCGCGGATCCACTTGGCCAGCCAGACCATGGTCAGGCTCTTGCCCGAGCCCTGGGTGTGCCAGATGATGCCGCCCTCGCGCTTGGCGATCCGGGCCTGTGCGGCCTTCACGCCGAAGTACTGGTTGTGGCGGGCGGTCTTCTTCACGCCCGAGTCGAAGACGATGAAGTCGTGGACCAGCTCCAGGAGGCGCTCCTTCGAGCACATCTGGACGATCGCCTTGTCGAGAGGTTCAGTGACGTCTGCGCCAATCGAGCTGTCTTGCGGTTCCTTCCACTCCAGCCAGTACTTCTCCGGCGTCTCGATCACGCCGTAGCGCATGCCCTCGACATCATTGCCGGCGAACAGCAGCTGGACCGTTGAGAAGAACGGCCGGATGAAGTCGGCCCGCTGGTTGCCGATGTTCTGGCGGATGCCCTCGCTGACGCTCACCTTCGAGCGCTTGAGCTCGATCACGCCGAGCGCGATGCCGTTGACGTAGAGCACGAGGTCGGGGCGCTTGTTGTGCTCGCCCGCGATCGAGACTTCCTCGGCGACGTGGAAGTCATTGGCCTTCGGCCTGGTCCAGTCGATCAGCCGGACGGTCTCGAAGTTCGACTGCACGTCACGCTTGACCTTCACGCCGTAGCGCAGCAGTTCATATACCTTGCGGTTCGCTTCGTAGAGCGAGCGGTTGCCACCGACCGCAGCCTCGTTGCGCAGCACGTGCAGCACGCGGCCGGTCAGGTCGTCATCGACTCCACGTGCCTGCAGGTTCGCCCGAAGCAGAGCCTCCTCGACGTTCGAGTTGCCCTCGCGGTCCTCCCACTTGCCCAGGTACGAGTAACCAAGCTGCTCCCGGAGCAACTTGACCACGCGATCCTGCGTCTTTCGCTCGATCTGACCTACCGTGCTCATAAGCCTGCCTCCGCCGGGACCAGCCGCGTGCGGCCAGTCAAGAGCTCCTGCATCATGCCCTGCTTGATGGAGCGCGTGGCTTCGAGACGGCGTTCGAGAGCGTCGATCTCGGCGTCGGCGTCTGCAAGTACGGCCGCAATGCGTTTCTGTGTATCACCATTTGGGAGCATTATTGAGAACGCGGCAACATCCGAGGGGCGCAGGTTGTTAATGCTGGACCCGGCCAACAACAACTCGACCCAGTCGCGATATGCCTTAGTTTGAAAATGTAGCGCCATATACGAGGGGAGCACTCTCGAGCGGTCGGGTCGATAGACCATCATAAATGCGCCGAACGTCGACCCCCTCCCGAGCAAGTCAATCGCCGCGGCCTTGCCGACAAGTTGCTTGCTGCCATTGGCAGCACATATGAGAACGTCTCCACGACGGAGTCGTTGATCACTCTTGACTCTCCGGCGATGTACGAACTGAACGTCCTTCAAGGCGAGACGACCGTCCCGAACGTTGTTTGCGCGCAGAAGGTTGACCGTGTCAGCCGCGGGATGGGTAGACAGGTCTGCGATAGGGTCGTAACTCACTCCTCGCACCGTCACGCCCAGTTCCGAGAGTTGACGAACAGGAGCATCGAGTCCTCCGACAAGTTCCTGAAGCACACCCTGCTTGATCGCTCGCTTCTTGAGGAGCACGCCCTCGAGTGCGGAGATTAATTCGTCGGCGCTGCGCAACGCGTCGACTACGCGTCCCTGTTCTGGCTCTGGTAGCACAGGCAGGGGTACCCTAAGCAGGTTCTCTTTGGTGAGATGAGCCAAGGTCGCCTTGCCCACCAGGGCCGATAGTTCACCGGTTGATGCCCACCGCTCGAGATACGCAACTAGCAAACTCGGGTGATAGTAACCCTTCGACCGGAGCCGATGAAGTGTGTTGAGAAAGTACGCTTCCTTGAGTTCACCGCGCCAGACCGCCGCTCGGCCGATTTCTCCTCCTTCGCAGACGAGAACATCACCTTCCGCCAGCCTGAGATCGCGGATGTCGGTCGGAGTCAGCGGGGCCCGAATCGCTTCTTCCACCAAGATCTGCCCCCAGCGCACGCCGCGGTTGTTAATACACCAGCGCAGCTCGCCGCGGTTCACCGCAGCATCGAGACGCTTACCAAGCTGAACTCGAAACTCCTCTGCAACGGTCGAGAACCCCCAGTCTGCAGAGGCCATCAGAACCGAACCCCCATGGCGGACAGGTGCTCGGCTACCTTGTCGCTCAGTCGCTCGACCTCGGCGTCGAGGTCGCCCACGGTCTCCGCGTAGCGGTCGCCGAGTACGTTGAGACGATCGACCAGCTGGCGGATCAACACCTGAAGCTCAGCCTGAGCGCCGCGCACGAAACGGGCTCCCCATTTGTCGTCGATGACGAGCTCGAGGATCTCTTCGGTCGAAAGTCTGCCGTACTGCTTGAGGGTCGCCTCGTCAAGCTTGACCTGCGCGTCCCTGGCGGCCTTCTTGGCGCTGGCCTCGGCGTCGTAGAGCGCGATGAGCTTGGCCAGAGCCCTCACCTCGTCGCTCTTCGGGTCCTCACGCTTGGCGGCCTTCAGACGGGCAGCGGCAAGAGCTTTGCTGATCTTGTCGTCGTCCATCGTGTCGGCGAGCAGACCTTCTTCGCCCGAGTTCTGCTCGATGAACTCCTCGACAGCCTGGCCGGCGGCCTCGGCTGCAGCGTTGAGTTCCTCGAGCTTGGCCTTCTCGTCGGCGAAGTACCGGTCCACGATTAGGGCCGGTGGGATCAGATCCGTCTTGTACTTGGTGGCGCTGCGGCCGGCGCCGACCACGAGGTCCGGGGTCTCTGAGAGCTTGCGCTCCTTGTTCTCGATCGCCTTGCGTGGCTTGGCGGCCTCGTCCCAGCCGTCACTCATGATCAGCGCGACGTCGTCGTGCATGGTTTCGTTCCAGTAGCTCACGAGCTGCTCATACACGCCGTACTCGTCGATGAGTGGCCTCGGGCGGAAGCGCTCGAGGAGGGTGTCGCCGAGCAGGGCGATCAGGGTGTTCGGGCGGGTACTGCTAGAGATCTCGACCAGCTCGTCGCGGTGGACGTTCCACCAGTGCGTCACCGTGCTGGTCGTGGTGTTGGCGAAGGCCTCGTACTCCGGCGAGCTTGTGATCGTAACCTGGATCTCGCTCTTCTCGGCGGCGAACTCGGAGTAGCCGGGGCGTAGCGGCTTGAACAGCGTGCCGCGCAGGCTCGGGAAGGCGTCCCAGTAGCGCTGCAGGGCGTCGAGGTCACGGTCGGGGATGCCGCCCCGCAGGTGGGCGTGCAGGTCCTGGATGTCCTCAGGCTCAGAGCTGTCGATGTAGCGCGGGATGTTGAGGTTGTAGTCATTCCTAGGGTCGCCGATTTCGGCCACCGGAACCATGCGCGAGTAGCGCTCGACCTCGGTGTGCTTGTTGAACACGTCGATGATCTGGTGCATGTCGCGTGGGCGCAGACGGTTCTTGTTGCCGTCCTTCACGAAGCCCTTGCTGGCGTCGATCATGAAGACGCCGGTCCTGGCCTGGGCGTTCTCCTTGTCGAGCACGATGATGCAGGCCGGGATGCCGGTGCCGTAGAAGAGGTTCGCCGGCAGGCCGATGATGCCCTTGACGTAGCCCTTGCGGATCAGAGCCTTGCGGATGCTCGCCTCAGCGTTGCCGCGGAACAGCACGCCGTGCGGCAAGATCACCGCACCCTTGCCGGTGCTCTTCAGGCTCGTGACCATGTGCAGCAAGAACGCGTAGTCACCGTTCTTCTCCGGCGGGCGGCCGTAGCCGTCGAAGCGGCCGTACTCGTTCTCCAGACCGTTGGTCCAACTCTTCACGCTGAAGGGCGGATTGGCGACGAGGAAGTCGAAGGTCTCCAAGCGGTCGCCGTCACGGAACTTCGGGTCGACCAGGGTGTCCCCCTGACGCACGTCGGCCGTCTCGTTGCCATGCAGGATCATGTTCATCTTGGCCAGCGCCCAGGTGGCGTTGTCCTTCTCCTGGCCGTAGATCGTCAGGCCGTGAGGGGCGGCGTCCGCAACCTTGAGCAGCAACGAGCCCGACCCACAGGTCGGGTCGTACACGGTCGCCGACTTCGGCGTGCTCGGTGTGATGCCTATGAGCTGAGCCATCACACGCGAGACCTCAGCCGGCGTGTAGAACTGGCCCTTGCTCTTGCCGGACTCGGTCGCGAAGTGCTGCATCAGGTACTCGTAGGCGTCGCCGAGCAGGTCGTCGCCCTCAGCTCTCGAGCCCGAGAAGTCCAGGTCCTGGAAGATGCCAATCAGCTTCGAGAGACGGTCGACCAGCGCCTTGCCCTCACCGAGCTTGTTCGGGTCATCGAAGTCCGCGTTGTTGATGACGCCGACCAGGTCGTTGACGTCGGCGAGCTTACGGATTGCCTTGTTGACCTTGTCGCCGATGTCGCTCTGGCCACGGAAGGAGACAAGGTCGTCGAACGAACCACCCTGGGGCACCTCGACAAGGCTGTTCGGATCGGCCTTCGCCTTGTCCGACACGTACTTCACGAAGAGCAGCGTCAGCACGTAGTCCTTGTACTGGCTGGCGTCCATGCCGCCACGGAGTTCGTCCGCGCCCGCCCAGAGCGAGCTGTACAGGTCCGACTTCTTCAGCGCCACCGTCACGCCACCACCCTCGCGGCCCGGATGTTGCTGTCGTAGATCGTTGCTCGGTGGTTCATACGGGCTGGGTCTCCTCACCGCCGCGGCGGGCGAGTGCTGGTACCTGTGGGGGCTCGGATCTCAACCTAGCCGCGTCGTGTCAACGTCCGCTGAAAGCGGAGCCTTCGGCGTCGGAGTCGTCCGCCAATCCGCCCGGACCATCCGAGAGCGCCGCCGATTCATGGCTCTGCATCCCGGACTGCTATCTGACGGCCACAGCGACCGCGGAGAGCTCGCCCGCACCCGCGACGGGATCGTGACACACCTGCCACGATGTGCCTTGGGACCGGACGAACGACGAGGACAGGGGAAGTCACCGATGGGGGCGATCTTCAAGCCGACACCGTGGGACGTCGACCAACTGGTCTCAGGCGTCCAGAAGGGCAGCGTTCGACTCCCGGACCTCCAGCGCCCGTTCGTGTGGCCTGCGACCAAGGTCCGCGACCTATTCGACTCCATGTACCGGGGCTACCCCGTTGGCGAGTTGATGTTCTGGGATGTCACGGCCAACGGCGAGACGCGCGCGATCTCGGGCGTCGGCGAGGTCGACGCCGCGCACCAGATCGTCGATGGCCAGCAGCGGCTCACGAGTCTGTACGCCGCGATGAAGGGCTTGAAGGTCCGTGACGAGGCCTACCGCGAGAAGTCGATTACCATCTCGTTCAACCCGTTCACCGAGAAGTTCGACGTCCGCACCCCGGTCCTTGCGCGTTCCGTGAGCTGGGTCGAGGACATCTCTATGGTCTTCGAGTCGCCGATCAAGGCCCGCAGGGCGTTCATCAGCCGATTCAAGTCCAGCGGCCAGGAACTCCCCGACGACGACGAACTGCGCGTGGAAGAGGCGTTCAGTCGGCTCGACGCCCTGAGGAACTACAAGTTCCAGGTCGTACACATTCAGTCCGACGTCGAGAAGCGGACGGTTGCCGACATCTTCGTGCGCATCAACTCCGAGGGCGTCAGCCTCAAGGCCTACGACTACATCCTCACGTGGTTGAGCGTCTTCTGGCCGGACGGCCGCGAGCGCATCGAGGACTTCGCGCGCAACTCCCGCGTCACTCCGGACCGGGCGAGCGAGATTGCCGGGCGGCGCATCGACTGGACACCCAAGAACCCGTTCCTCCCCGTCGAGACGGGACATGTCGTGCGCGCCATGGTCGCCGTCGGGCAGAACCGCGCGAAGTTGCTCGATGCCTACGCCGCGCTTCAGGCGAAGGACCGGATCAGTGGCGTCGTCGACCCGGACCGGCAGGCGGCCGAGCTCAGCCTGCTCCAGAAGGCGCTGCCGATCGTCACCGACCGGGTCAACTGGACGGAGTTCATCCGTGCCGTCCAGACGGCCGGCTTCCGGTCCAGCAAGGGCATTACGTCCAACATGAACCTCGTCTACAGCTCCGTCGTCTTCATGCTCGGGCGCACCCGATACGGTGTCGATCTGCAGCGGCTGCGCATCCTGGTCGCACGGTGGGTCTTCATGTCCCAGATGACCTCCCGGTACACCGGCTCGGGCGAGTCGCAGCTCCAGAAGGACCTCGACATGTTCGGGAGCCTGGCCAACGGTGATGCCGCAGGGTTCGAGCGGCTGGTCAACCAGACGATCAGGACCGCGCTCACGGACGACTACTGGACGTTCAACGTGCCCCAGCACCTAGTCACCTCGAGCACGGCTTTGTCGCCGGTCTACCAGTGCTACCTGGCCGCGCTGAACATCCTCGATGCCGACATGTTCATGCTCAATATGAAGGTTCGTGACTGGATGGACCCCGCGCTGCCCGCTATCAAGGGACTCGAAGGCCACCATCTCTTCCCGCGCGCCTACCAGCAGAACGTCCTGGGCACGACCGACACGAAGCGAATCAACCAGGTCGCAAACTTCGCACCCACCGACTGGGCCACGAACATCGCTATCTCCGACCGGCCACCCGCCGAGTACTGGCCCGACTTGGTCGCCGAACGCGGGGCGGACTCGGAGTGGCTGATGAAGCAGCACTACTGGCACGCGCTGCCGGACGGCTGGGAGCACATGGAGTACGACGAGTTCCTTGAAGCCCGCCGTCAGAAGATCTCGACCGTCATCCGGGACGCCTTCGCGCTCCTCAGCGGCGGACAAGCCCACGCGCCCACCGAGCCAGTCACGGTTGAGGACACCGCGCCGGCAGAACTGCCGCTCTCCGAGCTCCTCGCGGCGGGCATCCTGAAGCCCGGCGATCTCCTCGACCCGGTCGACCCCGACTGGCAGGTCGACGCCGTCATTAGTGAGGACGGCACCATCCTCATCGACGGGCTCCACGAGTTCGACACCCTCGACGATGCCGCTCGGCACCTCGAAGTCACCAACATCTCCGGGTTTGAGTTCTGGGCCCTCGAGCGCGATGGCGGCGTCGCCCCACTGACCGAGGTCGTTGCCGAACACGCGGGATGAACGGCGCCGCACGCCCGCCGCGCGTCACGTGGGCTCGACCTGCCCCAACGGATCACCCGGCCCGACGTTGACGCGCCCTTGACCAAGTGCGCGAAGATGGCACGCGATGGACGACAGTGGGATGCGGTGGCAGGCGCGTGGTGCGCGCGACGCCAACAGCATCTACGGCAACGCCGACGAGGCACTCGCGTGGAACGCCCACCATGACCGCCTGCGGTCTGAGTGGACGGCGTTGGACCGCGCCGTCGTCGAGCGCCAGAAGGCGCAGGTTCGCCAGTGGGGAGCCAATCTCGCCGAGATGCGGCACACACAGGCGGCGCTGGTCACCCGCGGCGCCTGGACGTCCGGGGCCCGCACACTCCTCGCCGCGCTACGGCTGCAGGACAGCGAGGTGCTCCTCACCCGTGGCCTGGCCTGGGTACTTCGCTCCGACGGGCGCCACCAACTCGGTAACTCCGCCCTGGATGCGATTGCCGAGCACCTCGGCCTGGAGGCGCCAGTTGCGGGAGCCGACGTGCGCGTGGTCACCGAGGAGTCGCGTCAGGAGACCCCGTCCGGCGAGACCTTGCCGACCACCCGCGCCGACCTGGTCGTCTACGCACCGTCGTGGACGCTCGTCGTGGAAGCCAAGGTGTACGCACCGGAGCAACCGGACCAGCTCGACCGCCTGCATACCCTGTGGGCTGACGAGATGGCACCGACCTTCGTCTTCCTCACCCGCGGCTCACGCAGGCCAATGACGGCAAATGCCTCGGCGAAACGATGGCAACCCCTCTCCTGGGCGGACGTCGCAGGGCTACTGCGAGCGGCTGTCGCAGGTGGCCCATGCCAACCCGGCGTCCTGGACTTCATCGAGACCCTGGAGGCATACCACCATGTCTGAAATCCGCGATGACGCTGACGCCCGCGCATGGTTCTACCTCGACCATCAGCGCGACATTGAGACCTGGGCTGACTTGCGTGAAGAGGGCTCCGAGCTCGTGCACCGCCACCTGCTCGCGCTCGCGCCGGCCGTCGAGGAGCTTGCCGCCGAGCTCGGCGCCGAGCCCTACGACGCCGACCTCGATCGCGGCGAGCGGCCCCGAGTCGGCATGCGCCGCGTCAGCTGGCCGCGCCGTGACGCCGGCCTGGTCGCGGTGGTGATCGAGTGGCGCCCGGACTCGCTCCTTGGGATCGGACGAGGGGATCCGTGGCCGTACGTGGCAGTGCGCGATGACGGAGCCCAGGCCGACCCGACCCACATGCGGGGACTCACCGCCGCGTTCTCCCCGCTACGTAGCCAACTCGGCGGCCAGACCCACACCTGGTGGGCCTTCTGGAGCTATGTCGAGCCAGTCGAAGGCCCTGGGATCGATCCAGCGGCGTTGGCCCGCGACTGCGTGGTGCGGCTCCGCGACCTCTGGGTCCGCTCGGCCCCGGTCGTGGACGAGTTCTACGCGGGGTCGCACCCCTAAGTCCCCGACCTATGGTCACGATCTAGCCCCGCAACCGCCGGCCGAGGAGAGCGAACTATGCTCACGGCCGGCCCGGCCCCACGGCTGGGGCCGTCGGCCGGCTCCGCACCGACACGGCGCGGCCACCGGACGTCAGGTCGCGCGGGCGCGATCGAGCACAGCGCCGAGCCAGGCGCGCGCTCGCGCGACCAGCGAGGTCGCCAGTGGCGTGGTGGCCGCCCAGTTCTCGAACCCGTGGGCGCCGCCAGGGACGATGTCGAGCGTGGTGTCGACTCCTGCGTCCCCCAACCGCGTCGCGTAGTCGACCACCTCGTCGTGGAACAGCTCGATGTCTCCGGCACAGATCCACGTCGGCGGCAGGCCCGAGAGGTCGAGGCGCCGGGCTGCTGCCGCGTAGTCACGAAGATCCTCGATCCCAGGCTCCACCCCGAGGTACGCACGCCAGCCGAAGCGGTTCGCGGTGTTGTTCCAGACCGGGTGGTCGAGCTCGTCGAGGTGGCGTCGGGCGGCGGTGCGGTCGTCGAGCATCGGGGCGAACAGCCACTGGGCGACCGGTCGATCCTCGGAGGTGTCCCGCAGCAGCTGGGCGAGGCACGCGGCGAGCCCACCGCCGGCGCTCTCGCCGCCGAGGGCGACCGCGCCGGGCTCGACGCCCAGCTCGGCCGTGTGCTCCTGCGTCCAGCGCCACGCGGCGGCGGCGTCATCGAGCGCGGCCGGGAACGGGTGCTCCGGGGCCAGCCGGTACCGCGGGGAGACGACCGTGATGCCGAGCTCGGCAGCGGCGCCCGCACAGAGGCGGTCGTCCTGCCGGGGATCGCCGATCACGAGCCCGCCGCCGTGCAGCCAGAGCAGCCCGGGGTGCGGCGCACCGGAGGAGAGCGGCTCGTAGACACGGGCTCGGACGGGACCCGCATCGACCCAGCGGGTTCGGACGCCGCGGACGCGGTGCCCCGGCGCGAGGCGCGTGCCCCAGCGCGAGAGCGTCCGGACGGCGGGCTTCCGGAAGTCCATCCGCGGGACGCGCCTCAAGGATCGGCGTAGCTCCGGGTGGACGGCGTCACTCGTCATGAGCGCCGCCCCGCCGGCCCGCGAGGCGGCACGCTCGGGCTCTCGACCGGCGGCAAGCCGGGCCGCCCCGGCGCGTGTGGGCTCATGGGCTCACCTCCTGATCGGTCCGGGGCCCTGTGCGACCCCCGGAACCTCGTCGAGCCGCCAGTACACCGGAATCCCCCGCCCCAGCGCGATCGCGACATCCTGATCCGCCCCGATCGACTCCCCCGGCAGCCGCAGCACCCCGTCGCAGTGCTGGAGCAGCCGCTCCGCCGTCGGGTACATCACCTCCGCAGCGAGCGGATCCAGCGGCCCCGACGCCCCGGCGCTGGCCAGCACCGGCAGCGCGACCCACTCCCCGATCATCGGAACATGCCCGGCCAGGAAGATCGGCCAAGCCGCCTCCTCGAGCCGCCGCAGGTTCGCAGCCATCAGCTCAGGGTCGTCGCCGGTGCCGGACCGGTACGGGCCGGCGATCAGGATCATCAAAGGACGCTGTGTCATGCCCGCGACCTTACAGCCCATCATGTAGAATCGTGCAAGACCGTGAAGGAGTGCGAATGCTCGCGAGCGAACGCCGCCAGTACCTCCTCGACCGCCTGGCGGCCGAGGGCAAGATCGTCGCCAAGCAGGTAGCACGCGACCTCGACCTCTCCGAGGACAGCATCCGCCGGGACCTGCGCGAGCTCGCGGCCGAGGGGCTCTGCCAGCGCGTGTACGGCGGCGCCCTGCCCGCGTCGCCCGCCGTCGCTCCCTACGCCCAGCGCGAGGCGATCGAGCCCGCCGGCAAGACCCGGGTCGCGCGCACCGCGGCACGCCTCGTCACCCCCGGCAGCACCGTGATCATCGACGGCGGCACCACGGCCCTCGCCCTGGTCGCCGCCCTACCGCCGTCGCTGGAGTGCTCGGTCATCACGCACAGCCCGACGATCGCGGCCGCCCTGGTCCCCCACCCGCGGATCGACGTCACGGTGATCGGCGGGCGGCTGTTCAAGCACTCGATCGTCACGTGCGGGTCCGCCGCGCTCGAGGCGGTGTCGATGCTCTCCGCCGACCTGTGCTTCATCGGCGTCACGGGCGTCCACCCGGAGCGGCAGCTCACCACCGGCGACAGCGAGGAGGCTGCGATGAAGCGCGCCCTGGCACGCCGCTCGGCCGACACCTACGTGCTGGCGAGCTCGGAGAAGATCGGCGCCGCATCGCAGTTCCAGGTCGCCGCCTTCACCGACATCACCGCCGTCATCACCGACGCGCCCGCCGACGACCCCTCGGTGCTCGCTCTCCAGCAGGTCGGCGTTCCGCTCATCCACGCGGGCTGAGCCGTGCGAGCACCCGCTCCACCGCGGCCTGCGACGGCGGCTCCACCCCGAGCTCCGACGGCAGCTCCCCACCCGCGACCCACGCCTCGACCATCCGGATGTGCAGGTCCAGCTCCCACGCGAACCAGCCGTGGCCGTGAGCCGGCGCGAAGCGCGCCTCGGCGCTCGGCAGCAGCGCCGCGAGCGCGGCGTTCGACGCCCGGACGGTCTGCTCGTTCTCGCCACCCACCAGCAGGGTCGGGCACGGTGCCGCGAGCAGCGCGCGCGAGAGCGGCGCCACCCAGCCTTCGGCGAACGCGCGCCGGAAGGCCGCCGGTGACGCGGTGCGCAGCTCGTCGGCGAGCCCGCTCATGCCGACCCGTCCGAGCACAGCGTGCACGGCTCGCGTCCGGATGATCGGCGACACCGCGGCCACCCCGGCGATCACCAGCCGGTCTCCCCACCAGGTCAGCACACCCGCACCGTCGACCACCACGCGGTCCAGGACGTCCGCACGCCCGCCCATCAGCGAGAGCACGACCGACCCGCCGTACGACAACCCGACCACGCTCGCCCGACCGCCCGGCACCCGGGTCTCGATCAGCTCCGCGACGAGCCCCGCCGCCTGGTCCAGCGACACCGGCGCCAGGTGGTTGCTACGCCCGAACCCCGGCAGGTCCGGCGCCAGGCAGTGGTACCGGTCGCCGAGCGCGTCCAGGTGCGCACGCCACATCCGGCCGCTCGGCCCGCCGCCGTGCACGAACACGATCGCCGGCTGCCCGGGGTCGCCCGCGACGTCGACGAACAGGTCGCCGACCCGCGGCCGGTCACCTCGCTCAGGCATCGTCCGACCCGGGAACATCACCCGGCCCGGCGAGGAACTCCCGCACGAGCCCCAACGTCACCCCCGGCTGCTCGGAGTGGGCGTTGTGCCCGGCGCCCTCGACCAGCTCCAGCCGCGCGCCGGGGATCGCCGCTGCGAGCTGCTCCTGACACTCCGGCGGGAAGAGGAAGTCGTCGACCCCGGCCACCACCAGGGTCGGCACGCGCAGCTCGTGCAGCCGGTCCATGACCGACCATCCGGGCAGCAGGACCTTGCCGGCCTCGATCAGCGCCTCGGGCCGGGTCTTCGCGCGCCACCCGCCCTCGAGCAGCTCGCGCATCACCAGCCACGTCGAGGGCCGCGAGTAGTACGCGGGGCCGATGCGCATCAGGATCCGCATCATCTCCTTCGGCTCGAACTCGCCGCGGAACCAGCGCCGCACCAGCTCGACCTTCTCCGGCGGGAACCCGCGTGCGGTGAGCAGCTCCGGGGCCTCGTCACGCGCCCACCGGGCCTCGCCGGCCGTGTCGAGCAGCACCAGGTGGGAGACCCGGTCCGGGTAGCGCAGCGCGTACTCGAGTGCGACGTGCCCGCCGAACGAGTGGCCCAGCACCGCCCACCGGTCGAACCCGAGCGCCTCGCGCAGCGCGTCGGCGTCCGCGGTGAGGTTCTCCCAGGTCAGCGAGGACGCCTCGCCGCCGGAGCGCCCGTTGCAGCGGTGGTCGTAGAACACGGTGGTGTGCTCGTCCGACAGACGCCGGAACGGCTGCATGCTCCAGTGGTCGGCGCCCGGGCCGCCGTGCATCAGCGCGAGCGGGGGCCCGCTGCCCGCGACGTCGACGGACAACGAGACATCCCGAATCTGCATCACTACCCCCGGATCTTGATCAGCCCGTCCAGGCTGCCAGATCGGCGGCCGGCCGAGGTCGGTTCAGGGGCGTTCGCCCCTTGAGCCGTCCAGCCGCAGGTCGCGAGAATCGTGCTGAGAAGGTGATCGCGCATGTCTACCCATCCCCACGTCGCGCACAGTCAGGGGCTGGCCATGATGATCGTCGGTCTCATCGGCATCGCGGCCGCCGTCGTCTGCCTCCTCGTGGTCACCGACCCCTTCCCCATGTGGCTCGTCATCGCGGGCGGCGGCCTGGTGTTCCTCGGCTCCGGAGCGGCGATGCGCCGGACCGGCCGCTGACGAACCCGCCGCCGACGCCGCGAGCGTCGTCGCCGACGTGCCCGAGCCTCTGGCGATGTGCACGGTGACTGAGCGATAGTCGATCGACGCCATGTGTTCCCGAGCCGGCCCGCCGGACTCTCAGGGCAGGAGGACGGCTATGGCAGGACGATACCGACGACCCGCCGCCTAGGCTCCCGCCGGCCTCCACGCACGAACCACGAGATCCCACGTCACTGCGCCGTCGTCCGAGACCGCCACCAGACCCAGCGGCCGGTCGCGTTCGATGCGCCAGGTGAGCGCCGCGTGGTCGTTCAGGTAGACCTCCAGGATCTCCCCGTCCAGCACGATCTCCACCGAGAGCTGTTCGGCGGAGGGTCCGAGGGCCGCAGAGGTCAGAACCTGGCCGTCGACCTCGCGGTGCACGGTCCCGCGGGCCGTGAGGTCGGTCCAGAAGTCGTCGAGCGGCGCGGGCTCACGACGCAGCGAAGCGGTTCCCCTGACCGGGTCGAGCACCAGGCGCCACCCCTCGGCGTCCGCGTCCTCGAGTCGGATCTCCGCCGCGCGCGCGTCGCCGAAGCTCAATGCCGCGGTCACGTGGGAGCGATCCGGGAGGTCCCGGAGCACCTCGTGCGCGGTCGACCGACCCGGTGCACCCAGCGAGCCCGACCAGGTCGCCGACGTCTCACCGAGCTGCCAGGCCTGGCGCAGCGGCGCAACCTGCAGGGTGCCGTCGTCCCGCGCGGTGACCAGCCTCGGCAACGCCATGTCGCCGCCCCACAGCCAGCGCTCGCCGACCCGGTCGTGCAACCAGCCGAAGAACACCCGACCGTGATCGGCCTCCGCTGATTTGGCGGCGTACCAGCGACGCCCGCCGAGCGAGTCGTCGGCCGGCGTGCGGAACGGCCCGCGGGAGCTGTCCGCCACCCGGTAGACGGTGCCCGCGTCGTCGTCGAACCGCGAGTAGACGAGGTACCAGCGGCCGTCGACCGGCCACAGCTCCGGGCACTCCGGGCAGTAGGTGGTGCCTGGCGCGTAGAGCGGCTCGTCCTCGACGGCCCAGGTCACCAAGTCCGTGGACGTCGCGAGCATGATCGTCCCGCGGCGCCAGTAGGGCCCCTCCGCTGCGCGCGCCGCAATGACCATCCACCAGACCTGCTCGTCGGGGTGGAAGAAGACGTATGGGTCGCGCCAGTCGACCGGCTCGCACCCGGCCGGGGGCAGCAGGAGGGGGTTGCCCGGGTGGCGGGTGAACGTCTCGCCGTCGTCGCTGATCGCCAGGCAGATCGTCTGCGGGTTGGCCGAACCCGGGTCGTGCCCGGTGTAGAAGAGGTAGAGCGCACCCTCGTGCTGCACGACCGATCCGGTCCACACACCGCCGGCATCGACATCGCCCTCGCCGCCGGGCTCGAGCGCGGGCGCGTGGTGACGCCAGTGCACGAGATCCCGCGAGCTCGCGTGCTCCCAGCTGGTGCGAACCCGCCCCGGGTACTCCAGCGGCCCGGGCGGCGACGACAGGTAGAACAGGTGGGTCACACCGTCGATCCGGACCGGGATCGCGTCACCGGCCGCTGCGGCCGCCGGTGGCCGACGGACGAGGCTCATGTCAGCGCTGCCGTCAACGAACCATCGACGACGACGCACGCCGCCCGGTCGCGGGCTTCGATGATGCGGCGGGCGTTGGCCTCGTCGACGTCCGTGACCCAGGCTCGCGCGGCGTCAGGAGCCTTGCCGAACTCGACGTGCCGCGCGACCAGCCGCTCCTGCCGAACCTCGGCCGCGACGTCGCAGAACCACACCTCGGTCAGCGCCGAGCGGACCTCCCCCCACGGCTCCTCGGTGTCGAGCAGGTAGTTGCCCTCGGTCACCACGAGCCGCGCCTGCGGCAGCACCGGGATGCTGCCCGCGATCGGCTGCTCGATCGAGCGGTCGAAGGCGGGCGCGTAAACGGTCGTCGTGGTCTCCTGCGCGATCCGGCGGAGCAGCGACACGTACCCGTGCCCGTCGAACGTGTCGATCGCCCCCTTGCGGGCCCGCCGACCGAGCCGGTCGAGCTCGACGTCGGCGAGGTGGTAGCCGTCCATCGGCACCCACGCGGCGGTTCGCCGGTCGGGGTCGACGAGGTCGACGATCGCCTCGGCGAGAGTCGACTTGCCGGCGCCCGGCGCGCCGGTGATCCCGAGGAGCACGCGCCGGTGGCGCGCCATCAGGGACTCCAGCCTGGCGACCAGAGCCGGGTCGACGGTGATCACGACGTCGCCTCAGACGCGCGCGGGCCGGCTGACGGCGAGCAGCGTGGTCAGGTACACGCACGCGTGCTCGGCGAGCTCGCGGCCGTCGGTCCACAGGTCGCGCCAGACCGCGAGGTCGTTGGACAGCCCTTCGGCGACGACGGCGCTGGAGAACGACTCGAAGGTGATCGGGCCGCGGTAGTCGATGTCACCGAGCGCGTGGAAGAAGCCGGTGAGGTCCAGGTGTCCCGAACCGAGGTGTCCTCGGTGGTTCTCCCCGATGTGCACGTAGCCGAGCCGGTCGCCGACCTCGAGGACGGGGCGGACCAGGTCGTCCTCCTCGATGTTCATGTGATAGGTGTCGAGGTGGATCTTGACGTTGTCGGCGCCGATGTCGTCGGCCAGCCGCAGCGCGTCACGCGCGGTGTTGACCACGTTGGTCTCGTACCGGTTGCAGATCTCGAGGCCGAGCGTCACGTCGTCCGACGCCGCCTGCGTGGCGAGGTCCTTGATCACGGCGACGGCGTTGGCCCGACCGGCAGCGGTCAGCGGGCGGGGGTACTTGCCCAGAGCGCTGTACAGCGCTCCGGTGAAGACCTTGCCCCCGAGCCCGACGGTCGCGGCGAGCGAGGCCGCGAGGAGGTCGGCGCCGCGCGCCACGACCGCCGGGTCGTCACTGGACACGTCCGCGTCGAACGCGAGGCCGCGGGAGCAGGCCACCTGAAGGCCGGCGTCCTCGAGGAGCACCTTCGTCGCCGGCACGTCGAGGTTGTCGAGGTCGTGCAGCGAGAACTCGAGCAGGTCGAAACCGACCGCGGCGGTCTCCCGCACGGCGCGCTCGACCGAAGCGGCGCTGGTGTCCCCGGCCCAGACGAGGGCATGGACGCCGAGCGGGTTGGTCTGGGTGTCACTCACGGGAGTCCTTCTTCCCTGCTGTGGCCGTCTCGACGGACAGCCGACGGATCTGGTCGACGACCTCGCGCACGGCGGCTGTCCCATCGACGGTCACCATGACGTGGACGTTGGGCGGCGCGTCACGCAGCGGGACTGTCTGGCCGCGGGTGTGCTCACCGAGCGTCTCGATCGCGATCGCCATGTCCTCGTAGGTGCCGACGCTCGGGTCGGCGGCAGCGAGCACCGCGAGCGGGTCGTAGAGCACGCACCCGTGCCCCCAGTCGAACATCGGCGCTTCGAGGTACGTCGAGCTGATGTCCGCGAAGATCCGACCGACCGCCGACTCGTCCGGGTCGACCGTGCGGATCACGTCCTCGGTCAGGAGCAGCCCCGTCGCCGGGTTCGTCACGTCGAGGCTGACCATCGTCAGGTCGACCCCGGAGCGCATGACGATGTCGGCCGCGACCGGGTCGAAGTAGATGTTGCACTCGGCGACGGGGGTGATGTTGCCCCGCCCGAAGGTGGGCTCGATCCCCAGGCCTCCGCCCATGAAGACCACGCCGGCGAGGTAACCGGCAAGTGCCGGGTCACGCCGCAGAGCCGTGGCGAGGTTCGTCTGCGGGCCGATCGCGACGACCGTGATCTCACCCGGCGCCGAGCGGGCCGTGTCGATGATGAAGTCGGCCGCATCACGATCGACCTCGGGAGTCGCCGGCAGCGGGATCCGGCCCTCGCGACCGCGAGCCCCCGCGTAGGCCTGCACCAGCACCTCGGCGAGCTCACCGTCGAGGGGCTCGGGGGAGCCCGGAACCACTGGGATGTCGGGGCGTCCGGCCGCGAGGAGCACGGCCGCCGCTCCTCGCGCGGAGAGCGCGGGCGGGCAGTTGCCGAAGGTCGTCGTCACACCGACCAGCTCCACGCCAGGATGCGCGAGGGCGAGCAGGATCGCGATCGGGTCGTCCGCGTCGGTCCCCGGGATCCCGACCCCGGGATCGGTGTCGAGGATGATCTTCTTGGCGGTCATCGTGGTCACTCCTCGCCGAGGCTTGCCGCGCCGGTCATGATCGCGACGGCCTCGGCCGCTGTGTGGGTCTTCGGGGTGACCACGCCCGCGACCCGGCCCAGCCGCTGGATCAGGATGCGGTCGGCCACCTGGAACACGTTGGGCATGTTGTGGCTGATCAGCACGACGGACATGCCACGTTCACGGAGCCCTTCGACCACCTCGAGGACCTGGGCGGTCTCGCGCACACCGAGCGCGGCGGTCGGCTCGTCGAGCACGATGATCCGAGAGCCGAACGCGACGGCCCGCGCGATCGCGACGGCCTGGCGCTGCCCGCCGGACAAGGTCTCGACGATCTGGCTGATGTCCTGGATGGTCCGGATACCCAGGGCGCTGACCTTCTCCTCGGCCTGCCGGCGCATCGCGGTGCGGTCGAGCATGCGCAGGACGCCCCCGAGCGGGCCAGGACGGCGGAGCTCCCGGCCGAGGAACAGGTTGGCCGCGATGTCCAGGTGCGGTGCGAGCGAGAGGGTCTGGTAGACCGTCTCGATGCCGGCCTCCCGGGCGTCCTGCGGGGTGCGGAAGTCCTGGCGCTCACCGTCCACCTCGATGGTGCCGACGTCGGGAATCTCAGCCCCGGTGAGGCACTTGATCAGCGTCGACTTGCCTGCGCCGTTGTCGCCGATCACGGCGAGGACCTCGCCGGGGTACAGGTCCACGTCGATGCCGTCGATGGCGACGACCGGGCCGTAGGTCTTGACCAGGCCACGGGCGGACAGGACGGGCGTGGCGGTCGTCGTGGCGGTCGTCGTGGCGCTCATCGCTGGGCCCCCGTCCGGCGGATCCACTGGTCGAGCGCGACGGCAGCGATGATCAGGATGCCGATCGCGAGGGTCTGGTAGAGCACGTCGACGCGCGCCAGGGAGAGGCCGTTGCGGAAGACGCCTACCGTCAGCGCCCCGATGAAGGTGCCCGTGAGGCGTCCGCGACCGCCGAAGAGGCTCGTCCCGCCGATGACCACGGCAGTGATCGAGTCGAGGTTCGCGTCCACCGCGGCGCTCGTGGTCGCGGCGTTGTTCCGCCCGATCAGGACCCAGGCCGACAGCGCGACCAGCAACCCGGCCGCGACGTAGACGCTGAGCAGCACGCGTCGGGTGCGCACACCGGCCAGGCGTGACGCGTCCTCGTCGCTGCCGACCGCGTAGACGTGCCGGCCCCAGCTCGTCCAGTTCAGGCAGTACCCCAGTGCGAGGTACATCGCGATCATCAGGATCACGCCCACGGTGAGCTGGAACGGCCCGATGGCGACGGGCACTGAGGTGAAGGTGAGCACCGACCCCAGGTCGTCGCCCTGGATCGAGGTCCCGTGGCTCATCAGCAGGGCCAGTGCGGTGAAGACGCTCAGGGTGCCCAGGGTCGTAATGAACGGTGGTAGCCGAACCACGGCCACCAGCACGCCGTTGATCAGCCCGGCCAGCATGCCGATCGCGAACCCGACCAGCAGGGCGAGGGCCCCTGGCAGGCCGACGTTGCCTGCCAGGGAGCCCATCACCATGGACACGAAGATCATCAGCGCGCCGACCGAGAGGTCGATGCCCGCGGTGAGGATGACGAGCGTCTGGCCGACCGCCAGCGCACCGATGATCGAGACCTGCTGAAGGATCAGCGACATGTTGCTTGCCGTGAGGAAGCGGTCGCTGGCGAGCTGGAAGGCGAAGGACGCGATCACGAGCACGACGAGCGGGCTGATCTCGGGGTGCTTGTGCAGCAGGCGCTGGATGCGTTGCAGTCGCGTGAGCGGCCTGCTCCGGAACCGTTCCGCCGCGGTGAGCTCACCGAGGCCTTGGGTGGTGGTCACGTCTCTTCTCCCTCACGTGGACGGTGCGCGCGCCCGTCAGTAGCAGCCGTCGGCGCCCGCGGTCGAGTCGATGCTGTCGACGCCGTCGACCGGCTGGTCGGTCACCAGGGTGATGCCGGTGTTGGTGAAGTCCTTGCCGGCGTCGGCCGTGGGCTTGGTGCCGTTGTTGACGTAGTCGATGACGGCCTGGACCCCGAGGGAACCCATCTTGCTCGGGTACTGCTGCGCGTCCGCCCCGAAGGATCCGTCGGCGACGCCCGCGATGCCGTCGCAGCTGCCGTTGATCGTCACGACCAGCGCACTGTCGTTGCCCGCTGCCTTGAGCGCCTGGACCGCACCGAGAGCCGACGGTTCGTTCGCCGTGTAGACGACGTTGATGTCGGGGTTCAGCGACAGGCACTTCTCCATCGCCGTACGGCCACCGTCCTCGGCGCCGTTCGATGCTTCGTTGCAGACGATCTCGTAGCTGCCCTGGGAATACGAGCCGGTGGCCGCCTCGTCGCCGTTCATGTTCTCGTCCGCGACGTCGATCCCCATGCCTGCGAGGAAGCCCTGGTCGCGCTCGTAGTCGACCGACACGACCTTGTCGGAGAACAGGTCGATGAGGGCGATCGTCGCGTCGTCCCCGCCGAGCTTCGCCGCCGCCCACTCGCCGATCAGCTGACCGGCGAGCCGGTTGTCGGAGGCGAAGGTGGCGTCGACGAGGTCGATCGGGGTGGTCGGCGTGTCGAGAGCGATGACGATCAGGCCGGCGTCCTCGGCCTTCTGGATCGCGTCGTTGACGGCCGGGCCGTTGTTCGCGATGAGGATGCCCGAGTCGCCGCGCTGGATCGCGTTCTCGATGGCCTGGATCTGGCTGTCGCTGTCGGTCTGGTCTCGGCCGGACGCAACGGTGATCTCCACGCCTGCGTCCTTGGCTGCCTGCTCGGCGCCGTCGATCATCGCGACCCAGAACGGGTCGTTCGGGTCCTTGGTGATCAACGTGACGCCGATGGCGTCGCCGCCTGCGGCGCTCGAGGACGAACCGTCGTCGGTGGTGGCGCCGCCCGAGCAGCCCGCCAGGACGAGGGCCGAGGCGACCCCGACGCTGGCCAGCACGGCGCTGCGGCGAGTGAAGACTGACATCTCAACTCCCTTGGTGAGCGATGACGCCGGGGGTGGCGTCTGCCGCTCAACGTAGCACTTACATCTTTCGCTTGCGTCTATCCAACTTTCTCAGGCATAATTCCTCCATGGTCGACGGCGACAAGTCCACTCCCGCCCCCGCCTGGCTGCTCGACGGACCTGGGGCGATCCTCCAGCTCATCCGGCGCGAGCCCGAGGGGCTCACGAAGCTCGACATCGCGCACCGCACGGGCATCTCCCGCACGGCCGTCTCTCAGCGAGTCGACACCCTGCTCGGACTCGGCCTGCTCGAAGTCCGGTCCACCGCGGTGTTCGGCCGCGGTCGGCCGGCCGAGCGGTTCGGCCTCGCCCGCGGGCGACGCGTGATCCTCGTCGCCGACACCGGCGCCACCGGGATGCGAGTGGCGGCCTGTGACGCCACGGGCGAGGTGCTCGGAGAGGAGCTCCTCGACATCGACATCACGACCGGACCGATCGAGGTCCTGACCGTGATGGACCACGGCTTCCAGCGTCAGATGCGCGCCCACGGGCGCACTCCCGCCGACGTGATCGGCATCGGGATAGACGTTCCAGGACCGGTCGCCCACGACACCGGCAGAGTCGTCAGCCCGCCGATCATGACCGGCTGGCACGAGTACGACATCCCTGCCGCGTTCCGCAAGCGCTACGGCTGCTCGGTGATCGTCGAGAAAGACACCAATGCGATGGTCCTCGGCGAGCACGTCCGAGCGCTCCCGGACGTCGAGAACATGGTGTTCGTCAAGATCGGCACGGGCATCGGCACGGGGCTGCTCATCCGTGGCGAGCTCTACCGCGGCACCGACGGCGCGGCTGGTGACATCGGTCACGTCTCCCTCACCGGGCGGGACGACGACGGCCCGCTGTGCCGCTGCGGCAACCGCGGCTGCGTCGAGGCCTACGCCGGCGGGTGGGCCCTCGCCCGGGACCTCACCGAAGCGGGCTACGCGGCGAGCTCGGTGAGCGACGTCGTCAACGCCGTCCGAGGTGGCAACCGCACGGCACTCTCGCTCGTCCGCCACGCAGGGACGATCCTCGGCACCGCCATCTCCGACATCGTCAACATGCTCAACCCGGCCGTCGTCGTCGTCGGCGGACAGCTCGCCGCGCTGGACGACATCCTCCTGGCCACCGCTCGCGAGGCCATCTACCACCGGTCACTTCCCCTGGCGACCCGCAACCTCCGCATCGTGCCCAGCGCACTCCCCGATCCCGGAGTCCACGGCCTGGCGAGGCTGGTCGCGGACACGGTGTTCCACCCGGCGGCCGTCGACCGCATGCTCCTGGCGCCCAAGGACGGCGACTGACCTCGACGCGCGTCTGGGCGCGGCGCCCGCCCCGTCGTCCTTCGAACGACTGGGACGCGCGGACAGCCTCTGACTTCGCGCGAGGCTCGGGGAGAGTTCGCGGTCGCCGTCGTCTCGCCCGACGTCGCCGCGGATCAGCCGACGAGCGCCGAGTCGGCGCCGGCCGGCGGCACCTCGTCTGCGGCGCCTCCGGAGTCAACGACCCCCAGCGCCCCACCCGCCTGCTCCAGCAACGCCCGCGCCGCCGTCCGGCCCGCCGCGACCATCCGGTCGAACTGGTGGAACTCGAGCAGCCCGGTCCCCGCCGACGACGGCGCGACCACCCACGCCCCGCACCGCTGCGCGGCCTCGATCGCCCCGCCGCTGCCGATGGTCATCGTGCGCAGCAGCGTGTCGCCGAGCGACGGCACCTTGGGCCGCCCGGGCCGCCGCCCCGAGCCGCCGGTCCCGATCGACACCGCCACCACCGGGCCTTCGTCCCGTTCGACGAGGAGGTCGGTCGGGAGGTTGTCGAGCACGCTGCCGTCGACGAGCAGGCGGCCGTCGTCCTGCGGCAGCGGCGGGAACAGGACCGGCAGGCGCGACGAGGCGAGCACCGCGTCCACCAGCCCGCCGCGCTCGTGGACCTGCCGCTCACGGCTGGTGAGGTCCACGCTCACCACCCGCAGCTGGCGCGACAGTCCCTCGAACACGGAGTCCGCCCCGAGGCCCCGGCTCAGACCCTGCCGGACCCGGACGCCCTTCGACAGCGAGCGCGCCGGCACCGCCCAGTCGTTGAACGGCTTCCGGCGGACGAACTCGGCGTAGCAGACCTCCTCGAACGCGTCGCCCCCACCGGTCGTCGCGTAGGCCGCCGCGACCACGGCGCCCATGCTCGTCCCGGCGAGGCGGTCGATCCGCAGACCCTGGTCCTCGAGCTCACGGAGCACCCCGATCGTCGCGAACGACCGCGCGGCACCGCCCGCGAGGACGACGCCCAGCGAGCGACCGCACAGCCGGTCGGCGAGCACGCGCACCCCCGCCGCGACCTCGCCGTCGACCAGCGTCACCTGCCACGCGTCCGCGGCCGCTCCCCACGCGACGCGACGGGACGGCGCGGGGGCCGGCCCGACGAGCACCACCTCGGGCCGCCGGCTCGCTCCCCCGGTCACCGAGGCGTCCGGGACGTCGGCGCCCGATCGCGCGACCAGCACGACCGTGTCCGCCTCACGGAGGCAGAAGTCCCGCCAGGCACGATCCGCGGCACCGGTGCCCTCGCCCGTCAGCCCGCCGCCGGCCGGTCCGCCACCTTCCGGTGCACGACCCTCCGGACCCGAGCCCGCACCGGCGTGGGGGGGGCCCGCGGCGCGGGCGCCCGCCCCCCGCCCCCCCCCCGCACCGCCCCCCCCCGCGGCCGCGCACGCGCCGGGCCCCCCCGCGGGGGGGCCGGGCCGATCCGCGTCCTGCAGCGAGGTTCAGCGCACGGCGCCGGACCGCCGCTTGTTCCACACGTCGAAGGCGACCGCGAGCAGCAGCACGAGGCCCTTGACGACCTGCTGCGGCGACGTCTCCATGCCGAGCAGCTGCATGCCGTTGCTCATCACGGCCATGATCAGACCACCGACCATGGCGCCGGGCACGGTGCCGACGCCACCGGTCACGGCAGCACCACCGATGAAGCAGGCCGCGATCGCGTCGAGCTCGAACATGTTGCCCGCGCCCGGCTGGGCCGCGTTCGACCGCGCCGAGAAGACCAGACCGGCCACACCGGCCAGCACGCCCATGTTGAGCATGACGCCGAAGTTGATCCGGCGGACCTTGACGCCGGACAGCGCCGCCGCGGTCTTGTTGCCACCCAGGGCGTAGACGTGCCGGCCGAAGACGGACTTCTGCGTCACGAGGGTGTAGGCGATGATCAGGACCGCGAGGATGATCAGCACGACCGGCAGGCCGCGGTCGTGGGAGATCTGCCAGGCGAACCACATGATGATGGCACTGACCACGACCACCTGGAGGACCAACAGGGCCAGCGGCTGGACGGACTGGTTGTAGGCGAGGCGAGCCTTGCGCGCCCGCCACTGGCTCCACGCGTAGGCGACCGCCACGATGGCGAACACGACGAGCGTGAAGACGTCGTACCCGTTGCCGCCCAGGAGCCCGTTGGAGAAGCCGGACGCGATCAGGGTGTACGGCTTGTTGAACGGGCCGAGCGACAGGTTGTTGAGCACCAGACCGGTCAGGCCGCGGAACAGGAGCATGCCGGCCAGGGTCACGATGAACGCCGGGATCCCGACGTACGCGACCCAGAAGCCCTGCCAGGCCCCGATCAGTGCGCCCACGATGAGGCCCGCGATCATGCCGACCCACCAGGGCTGACCCTGGCGGACGACGAAGATCGCGCTCACCGCGCCGACCAGCGCCACGACCGAACCCACCGACAGGTCGATGTGGCCGGCGATGATCACCATCACCATGCCGATCGCCAGGATCAGGATGTAGGAGTACTGCAGCACCAGGTTGGTGAGGTTCTCCGGGCCGAGCGACAGTCCGTTCGTCCGCACGGCGAAGAACACGACGATCGCCACGAACGCGAGGTAGATGCCGCTTCGCTGGAGGTTCGTGGTGAAGAGTTCCTTGATGGAGGCCACGACGCTCATCGCACCTGCTCCTTCTCCTTGGTCATGAGCTCCATGAGCTTCTCCTGGGTTGCCTCGGCGACCGGGACCTGGCCGGTGATCCGGCCGAAGGCCAACGTGTAGATCCGGTCGCAGATGCCGAGCAGCTCGGGCAGCTCGGAGGAGATGACGATGACCGCCTTACCCTCCGCGACCAGCCGGTTGATGATGGTGTAGATCTCGTACTTCGCACCGACGTCGATGCCTCGGGTCGGCTCGTCGAGGATCAGCACGTCGGGGTCGGTGTAGATCCACTTCGACAGCACGACCTTCTGCTGGTTGCCGCCGGACAGCTTGCCGGCCGGCACCAGGACGTGCGGGGTCTTGATGTTGAGGCTGCTGCGGTACTCCTCGGCGACCTTGAGCTCCTCGTTGCCGTTGACCCAGCCGCGGCTGGACAGCTTGTGCAGACCCGCGGCCGAGATGTTCCGCTTGACGTCCTCGATGAGGTTGAGCCCGTAGGTCTTGCGGTCCTCGGTCGCGTACGCGATGCCGTTGGCGATGCAGTCCGCCACCGTGTGGGTCTTGACCTCCTCGCCGTTCTTGTACACGCGGCCGGAGATGTCGCGCCCGTACGAGTGGCCGAAGATGCTCATCGCGAGCTCGGTCCGCCCGGCCCCCATCAGGCCCGCGATGCCGACGACCTCGCCGGCGCGGACGTTGAAGCTGGCGTTGTCGACCATCACGCGACCGACCTGGGTCGGGTGGTGCACGGTCCAGTCCTCGACCCGGAGCACCTCCTCGCCGATCTGCGGCGTGCGCTCGGGGTAGCGGTGCTCGAGGTCGCGGCCGACCATGCCCTTGATGATCCGGTCCTGGGTGGAGCCCGGGTCGCGCATGTCGATCGTCTCGATCGTCCGGCCGTCACGGATGATCGTGGTGCTGTCCGCGATGTCGGCGATCTCGTTCAGCTTGTGCGAGATCATGATCGACGTGATGCCGTGCTCCTTGAGCTGGCGCAGCAGGCCGAGCAGGTGCGCGGAGTCCTGGTCGTTCAGCGCGGCGGTCGGCTCGTCCAGGATGAGGAGCTTGACCTCCTTGCTCAGCGCCTTCGCGATCTCGATGAGCTGCTGCTTGCCGACGCCGAGCAGACCGACCGGGGTCGTCGGGTTCTCGTGCAGGCCGACGCGCTCGAGCAGCTTCGCGGCCTCGACGTTGGTCTTGTTCCAGTCCACCAGGCCACCGCGGCCACGCCGCTCGTTGCCCAGGAAGATGTTCTCCGCGACCGACAGGAAGGGGATCAGCGCCAGCTCCTGGTGGATGATGACGATGCCCTTGGCCTCGGAGTCGTTGATCGAGTGGAACTTGGCGTGCTCGCCCTCGAAGACGATGTCGCCCTCGTAGGTCCCGAACGGGTAGACACCCGAGAGCACCTTCATCAGGGTCGACTTGCCCGCGCCGTTCTCGCCGCAGATCGCGTGGATCTCGCCGCGTTCGACCTCGAGCGTGACGTCCTGGAGCGCCTTGACGCCGGGGAAGGTCTTGGTGATGTCACGCATCTCCAAGATGTGATCAGTCATGGCTTCCTCGCCTCTCGTGGGGGCCGCGATCGGCCGGGCACCGGCCCGGGGGGCTCGTGCTCCCCCGGACCGGTGTCGCGGCGTGCCGGCCTGGGCCGGCCGATCAGCTCGACAGCACTCAGCCTGCGGCGATGCCGGAGGCCACCTCGTCGGCCGTCCAGTAGCCGGTGTCGACCAGCTGGGACTGGATGTTGTCGGCGTAGATGATCGTCGACTCGAGCAGGTACGACGGGACGACCTTGACGCCGTTGTCGTACGTCTCGGTGTCGTTCGCCTCGGGCGTCTCACCGTTCAGGTAGGCCTGGGCCACCGTCACAGCCTGGTCGGCGAGCAGACGGGTGTCCTTGAAGATCGTCGAGAACTGCACGTCGTCGGCGATGAACTTGACCGACTCGATCTCGGCGTCCTGACCGGTGACGACCGGGAAGCCCTCGGAGATGGTCGCCGGGTAGCCGGCGTTCTGCAGCGCGGTGATGATGCCGCGGGACAGACCGTCGTACGGCGACAGGACGCCCTGGACCTTCGAGCCGTCGGAGTAGGTCGAGGTCAGCAGGTCCTCCATGCGCTTCTGCGCGGTCTCCTGCTCCCACCGGAGGATGTTGACCTGCTCGATCTTGGTCTGACCGGACTTCACGACGAGCGTGCCGTCGTCGATCAGCGGCTGCAGGATCGACATCGCGCCGTTGAAGAAGAAGAACGCGTTGTTGTCGTCCAGCGAACCGGCGAACAGCTCGATGTTGAACGGGCCGGTCGCGTCACCCTCCGAGCCGTCCTCGTTGAGGATGCCCAGACCGACGAGCAGCGAGGTGGCCTGCTGCACGCCGACCTTGAAGTTGTCGAACGTGACGTAGAAGTCGACGTTCTCCGAGTCCCGGATCAGGCGGTCGTAGCTGATGATCGGGATGCCCTTGTCGGCTGCGGTCTGCAGCTGGCCGGACAGCGTGGTGCCGTCGATCGCCGCGATGATCAGGGCCTCCGCGCCCTTGGAGATCATGCCGTCGATCTGCTGCTGCTGGGTGGGGATGTCGTTGTTCGCGTACTGCAGGTCCACGGAGTAGCCGAGGTCCTCCAGACCGGACTTCACGGCGTTGCCGTCGGCGATCCACCGCGACGAGGTCTGGGTCGGCATCGCGACGCCGATCAGACCACCCTCCATGGAGCCGCTGTCGCTGCTGCTGCTGGTGTCGCTGCTCGACGTGTCGTCGGTCGCACCCGCGCCGCCGCCGCTGCACGCGGCAAGGCTCAGCGCGATGGTCACGCCCGCCGCCGCGGCGACGAACTTCTTCAGACTCATCTGTCTCCTCCTCGAGAACTGCTCTTCCTGAAGGTGGGCGGTCCCGCTCTTCCGGACCGGCCCGCTCCTGACCTGGTCGGACCGGTCAGGAAGTCGTGTGGTGGTCACCCGGCACGGATGACCTCCAGTCCTGCGCGACGCAGTCGCGCGATCTCGTCCGCGGCCGCGGACTCGCCGGTGACCAGCTGGTCCACCTCGTCCAGGGCGGCGACCCGACCGAGGTGCGCCTGCCCGAGCTTCGAGCCGTCGGCGACCACCACGGTGCGGTCGGCGATCGCGATCATCCGGCGCTTGAGCTCCGCCTCGGGCAGGTTGAGGTTCGTCACCCCGTGGTCGGCGTCGATGCCGTTGCAGCCGAGCACCGCGAGGTCCACCCGCAGGCGCTCGAGCAGCACGGTGGCCAGCGGGTCGACCAGCGAGTGCTGCAGCCGGCGCAGGGTGCCGCCGGTGACCACGACCGTGATCCGGCCGACGGCCTCCTCGAGCTCGAGCGCCACGGTGAGCCCGTTCGTGATGACGGTGACGTGGTCGAGGTCGGTGCGGGCCACCAGCGCGCGGGCCACCGCGGTCGTGGTGGTGCCGACGTCGAGCAGCACGCTCGAGCCGGGCTCGACCAGGCCGGCGACGTAGGCGCCGATCGCGGCCTTCTCCTCGGCGAGCTCGCTCGACACCTGCTCGAACGAACGCTCGGCCGCGACCAGGCGGGTGGGGGCGAGCACGCCGCCGCGCACCCGCCGCACACCGTGGCTGGTCTCCAGGGCGGCGAGGTCGCCGCGCACCGTGACCTCGGAGATCCCGAAGGCGTCCGCGAGGTCGGCGACCCGCACGAACTGGCGCTCCGCGATCAGCGCGAGCATCCGCTCGCGCCGCACCGCGACGGGCAGCGCCTCGATCTCCTCATTGAGCACGGTGCTCACTCTTGCGGCCCTCTCCACTGTCCGTCAACTTCTTGAACGCAACTTCTGATTGCGAAACCATAACGACGATGTCACGACTTGAAACACCCGGGTCGAACGGCCCGGAATGGCCCCCCACCTGCAACGATGCATAGCGGATCGCCTCAGTGGCCCGATCGGGGCTTCCTGAGGGTGATGACGATGTTCACGCTCACACCGAAAGTGAGCGAAAGCCCCCGCGGGGTCGGGCCCCGCGGGGGCTTTCGGTCAGAATCCCTGGGCCAGTCGGTAGTACGCCTGGTTCGCGCGGACCTGGTCGCGGAAGCCGCGCCGGGTGGTGTGCTCGTCGATCACGAGCAGCTCGGTGCGGGCCAGGTCGGCGAAGATCTCGAACGCGTCGACTCCCACCGCGGTCGAGAGCACCGTGTGGTGCGCCGCGCCCGCGGTCAGCCACGCCTCCGCCGACGTCGTGAAGTCGGGCTGCGGCCGCCACACCGCGCGGGCCACCGGCAGGTGCGGCAGCGGCGCGGGCGGAGCGATGACGTCGACCACGTTCGCGGTGAGCCGGAACCGGTCGCGCATGTCCGACATCGCCACCACGACGCCCGGGCCCGGGTCGGTGTCGAAGACCATCCGGACCGGGTCCTCCTTGCCACCGATGCCCAGCGGGTGGATCTCCACGGTCGGCTTGGCGGTGGTCAGCGACGGGCAGATCTCGAGCATGTGCGCACCGAGGATCAGCTCCTGGCCCGGCGTGAGGTCGTAGGTGTAGTCCTCCATCAGGCTCGCGCCGCCGGGCAGACCCTCGCCCATCACCTTGGCCGCGCGCACCAGCACCGAGGTCTTCCAGTCACCCTCGGCACCGAAGCCGTAGCCCTTGCCCATCAGCCGCTGCACGGCCATGCCGGGCAGCTGGCGCAGCGCGCCGAGGTCCTCGAACGTCGTGGTGAACGCGGTCGCGCCCTTCTCGGTCAGGAACCGCTCGAGCGCGACCTCCTGCGCGGCGGCGTACCGCAGCGACTCGTGCCGCTCACCGCCGGCCCGGAGCTCGGGCACCACGTCGTACAGGTCCTCGTACTCGGCGACCAGCACGTCGATCTCGCTCGGGGCGACCGCGGCGACCGCGTCGGCGAGCTCGTTGACGCCCCAGGTGTTGACCGCGACCCCGAAGGTGATCTCGGCCTCGGTCTTGTCGCCCTCGGTGACCGCGACGTAGCGCATGTTGTCGCCGAACCGGACCAGGCGCAGGTCGTGCGTGGCAGCCCAGCCGGCCGCCGCACGCACCCAGGTGCCGACCCGTGCCGTGACCGCAGGGTTGCTCACGTGCCCCGCGACCGTGGTCCGCGCGACGCCCATCCTGGACTGGATGTACCCGTGCTCGCGGTCGCCGTGCGCGGCCTGGTTGAGGTTCATGAAGTCGAAGTCGATCGTGCTCCAGGGCAGCTCGACGTTCGCCTGGGTGTGCAGGTGCAGGAGCGGCTTGCGCAGCTCGTTCAGACCGGCGATCCACATCTTCGACGGGCTGAACGTGTGCATCCAGGTGATCACACCGAGCACCCGGTCGTCCGAGGACGCGTCGATCATCGCGCGGCGGATCGACTCGGTGTCCTTGAGCACCGGCTTCCACACGACGCTCACGGGCACGTCGGGCGAGGCGTCCAGCGCCCGCGCGACCTCCTGGGACTGCTCGGCGACCTGGCGCAGGGTCTCCTCGCCGTAGAGCGTCTGGCTCCCGGTCAGGAACCAGACCTCGCGGTCGGCGTACGGCTTGGTCATGCTGATCTCTCCTCGGTGCGTGCCGGCCCGATGCTCGTCCGGGTCGGCTGACTGCTGGTTCTGGCCGGCTCAGCGCCTGCTGCTGCTCAGTGCCGGCCCTAGTGCTGGCCGTAGACGTTCTGGTAGCGCGCGTAGAGCGAGTCGATGTGGTGCTGCGCGATCGGGATCGGCTCGCCGAGCTGGCGCGCGATGTGCACGGTCCGCGCGACCTCCTCGACCATCGCCGCGGTCTTGACCGCGGCCTTGCCGTCCTTGCCGATCGTGAACGGGCCGTGGTTCTGCATCAGCACGGCGGGGCTGCGCGACTCGCGCAGGGTCTCGACGATGCCGCGCCCGATCGAGTCGTCGCCGATCAGGGCGAACGGGCCGATCGGGATGTCGCCGCCGAACTCGTCGCCCATCATGGTGAGCACGCACGGCACCGGCTCGCCACGCGCGGCCCAGGCGGTCGCGTACGTCGAGTGGGTGTGCACGACGCCGTAGACCTCGGGCATGTGCCGGTAGACGTACGCGTGCGCGGCGGTGTCGGAGGACGGGGAGCGGGTGCCGTCCACGAGCTCGCCGTCCAGGTCGCAGACCACCATCGACTCGGGCGTGAGCTCGTCGTAGGAGACCCCGGACGGCTTGATGACGAGCAGGTCGGCGGTCGTCAGCCGCTGCGACACGTTGCCCGCGGTCCACACCACCAGCCCCCAGCGCGGCAGCTCGGCGTGCAGGTCGCACACCACCTGCCGCAGCCTCGCGACCTCCTCGCGCACCTCGGCCGGGTAGTCGGCCAGCCCCTTCACCACGTCGCTCCTCCTCGTCTCAGATCGCGTCCGCCGCGGCCGCCTCGATCGCCAGCCCGGCGCTGTAGCGCTCGAGGAAGGCGGCGAAGCCGGCGACGTCGTCGGCGTCGGGCTCGACGACCACGGAGCCCGCGTCGCCGAAGATCGTGCCGGTCAGGAACGTGCCGAGATCCTGCTCGCCGGCCACGGCCAGGTAGGCGGCCAGGACCGCGATGCCCCACGCGCCGCCCTCGCCCGCGCTCTCCCCGACCGCCACGGACGTGCCGAGCGCCGCGGCGAGGAGCCGCTGCGCCACGCCCTCGGTCTTGAACAGGCCGCCGTGCGCGAACATCGCGTCCAGCTCGACACCCTCGTCGTCGAGCACGCGCATGCCCAGCGCGAGCGTCCCGAAGACGCCGTAGACCTGGGCACGCATGAGGTTGGCCAGCGTCATCCGGCTGCCCGGCGTGCGGACCACGAGCGGGCGCCCCTCGGTCAGCCCGGTCACGGGCTCACCGGCCAGGTAGTTGTAGGCGAGCATGCCGCCGCCGTCGGCCTCGCCCGCGAGCGCCTCGCGGAGCAAGGCGCCGAACACCGCGTCGGGGGTCGACGGGTGGCCGAGCGCAGCCGCGAACTGGCCGAAGACCTCGGCCCAGGCGCCGAGCTCGCTCGCCCCGTTGTTGCAGTGCACCATCGCGACCAGGTCGCCGCCGGGCGTGGTCACCAGGTCGATCTCGGTGTGCACGCGGGTCAGCGGGCGCTCCAGCACGATCATCGCGAAGATCGAGGTCCCGACGCTGATGTTGCCGGTCCGCGGAGCGACCGCGTTGGTCGCGACCATCCCGGTGCCCGCATCACCCTCGGGCGGGCACAACGGCACGCCCCCCTCGAGCGCACCGCTCGGGTCGAGCAGGGCCGCGCCGTCGGCGGTCAGCCGACCTGCGTCCTGACCGGCGACCAGGACCCGCGGCAGCAGGTCCGCGAGGGCCGGGCCGTTCCAGCGGCCGGCGACGTGCGAGTCGTAGCGCGCGACCAGTGCGGCGTCGTAGTCGTGGGTCGCGGGGTCGATCGGGAACATGCCGGAGGCGTCGCCGACGCCGACCACCTTCTCGCCGGTCAGCCTCCAGTGCACGTACCCGGCGAGCGTGGTGAGGAACGAGACCTGCGGCACGTGCGGCTCGGCGTCCAGGATCG
Source organism: Actinotalea endophytica (assembly GCF_025717005.1). Lineage (GTDB taxonomy): Bacteria > Actinomycetota > Actinomycetes > Actinomycetales > Cellulomonadaceae > Actinotalea. Next base: position 587,348 of record NZ_JAOVZU010000001.1, on the reverse strand, counting down.
CCTGGTACAGGTGCGCGATCGACCAGCGCAGCGGGATGTTGTACCCGAGCAGCTCGGTGAGCTCGGTCGCCGCGCGCTCGGTGGTCGTGTTGCGCCAGGTCCGGAACGGGGCGAGGAGCTCACCGTCGGCGTCGAACGCAAGGTAGCCGTGCATCATCGCCGAGACGCCGATCGCGGCGAAGCTCGTCGGGCGCACGCCGTAGCGCGCCTCGACGTCGTCGACCAGTGCCGCGTAGGCCGCCCGAAGCCCGGTCCACACCGCGTCGAGCGAGTAGGTCCACATCCGGTCGACGAACTGGTTCTCCCAGTCGTGGCCGCCGCTCGCCAGCGGGACGCCGGCCGGGGTGACGAGGACGGCCTTGATCCGGGTCGAGCCGAGCTCGATGCCCAGCACCGCCCGGCCGTCGGAGATCGTCGCGTGCGCGTCGGTGCCGTCGTGGGTGGTCATGCACTGCTCCATTCGCGTCGTTGCGAAGCTCGTCCAGGGGTTCTGGTCGAGAATGTTAGCGTTCACATTGCGGTTGTCAAGCCCTCTGCGGGGCGCGCGGCGGGGCCGTGCTGCGCCGCACGACGAGGCTCGGCCCGATGGACTGCGGATCCACCTGCTCACCGGCGAGCAAGGCACGCAGCTGACGCAGGCACGCCCGGCCGAGCGTGTCGAACTCCTGCCGGACCGTGGTCAGCGGCGGTGAGAAGTGCGCCGCACCGGCGATGTCGTCGAAGCCGACCACCGACAGGTCCTCCGGGACCCGCACCCCCGCCTCGGTGCAGGCGTGCACGACACCGAGCGCGAGCTGGTCGTTCCCGGTGAACAGCGCGGTCGGCCGCTCGGGGTCCGCCACGAGCTCGCGACCCACGCGGTAGCCGCAGTCCGCGCTCCAGTCGCACATCATCGGCTCCGCGGGCGACAGCCCGGCGTCGGCCATCTCGTCCCGCCAGCCGCGCAGACGTTCGCGCCCGTCGACCCAGTCCTGCGGGCCGGCGAGGTGACCGATCCGGGTGTGCCCGAGGTCGAGCAGGTGCCGGGTCGCCAGCCGCGCGCCGGTGTAGTGGTCGACCGCGACGGTGTGGACCGTGCCCGCGGGCAGGTCGCTCGGACCGACGGCGACCACCGGGACGGGTGCGTCGAAGGTGCGTGCCGCCTCGATCGCGTCGTCGCCGGCAGCGATCACGACCACACCGTCCACGCCCTGGGCCATGAAGTGCTCCAGCGTGTGGCGCATCGCCTCGCCGCTGAAGTCCGTGACGCTCGCCACGGACACGAACAGGCCGTGCTCGCGCGCCGCGTGCTCGACGGCGATCAGGGTGCTGATCGGACCGAACAGGTCCGACGCGCTGGTGATCACGCCGATCGTGTCGGACCTGCGGGTGACCAGGGTCCGGGCCGCGACGTTGCGCCGGTAGCCCAGCGTGGCGATCGCCTCGAGCACGCGCTCCCGGGTCTCCGGCCGCACGCTCGGGTGCTCGTTGAGCACCCGGGACACGGTCTGGTGGGACACGCCCGCGAGAGCCGCGACATCGCTCATCGCCGGCGGCCGGGCTCCGTTCACGTCGTCCCCCTCAGTCCCGGCCCGACGACGCGGGCGGTGCCCCGAGCTCGCGGCTGCGGTCCCGTGCCGCCTCGGCCGCGGCGATCACCGCGGCACGCACGCCGTGGGCGTCGAGCGCCCGCAGGCCGGCCACGGTCGTCCCGCCCGGCGAGGAGACCCGCTCCCGGAGCACCACCGGGTGCTCACCGGTCTGCTCGAGCAGCTCGGCCGCTCCGAGGAACGTGGCCCTGGCCAGGTCCATCGCCTGCGCACGGGTGAGTCCGAGCAGCACGCCCGCCTCCGCGAGCGCGTCGACCAGGTAGAACACGTACGCCGGGCCGGACCCGGAGATCGCGGTCACCGCGTCCATGTCGGCCTCGCCGACCCGGACCACCAGGCCGGTCGGCGCCAGCAGCTGCTGCACGGTGTCCAGGTGCGCGGTGGTGGCGTAGGCGCCGGGGCAGATCGCGGCCGCACCCTTGCCGACCACGGCAGGTGTGTTCGGCATGACCCGGACCACCGCGGTGCCCTCCGGCAGCGGCGCGGCCAGCGTCGCGGTGGACAACCCCGCGGCCACGCTCACCACGAGCGCCCCCGGGCGCAGCGCCGGCGCGATCGAGGCAAGCACCGCCGGCACGTCCTTCGGCTTGAGCGCCACGACCAGCACGTCGCTCGCGGCCGCCACCTCGGCCGGCGTGGCGTCCGCGCGCACGCCGTGCTTCGCGGCGACCGCGGCGGCCCGCTCGGGGTTCGCCTCGGACACCAGCACCCGGTCGGCCGGGACGACGCGCAGCACCGCCGCGAGCAGCGCCTCGCCCATCACGCCGGCGCCGAGCAGCCCGACGGCCTCGGAGCCGCTCACAGCGGGAAGGCCTCGTACACGTCACGCACGGCGGCGAGCGGACCCGACGCGGTGAGGACCACCGTGCCGTTGGACCAGACCGCGAGCGCGGTCCCGTCGGCGTGCGACGCGATCGTGTAGCTGCCGACCTCCTGGCCGTCGACCAGCACGGCACCCTCCTCGACGGCGCTCGGCGCCGCCGAGGTCGTCTCGTCGGCCATCGCGGACGTGTCCTCGGTCTCCGTGGACGGCTCCGCCGTCGCGCTGGGCACCGCGGCGTCCGCGGACGCCGCGTCGGCGAGCCGGCCGTAGACGGCGTCGGCCTCCTCCGCGGTCTCCCACTGCCCGGCGAGCACCGAGACCTCCTGGCTGCCGTCGGAGTAGTCCATCCAGTACGCCTCGAGCGCACCGTCGCCGACCAGCTCGGGGGCGTCCCCGGTGTCGGCCAGCGCGAACGCGAGCACCTCCGACGGCAAGGCGTCGTAGAACTCCGTCCCGGGCTCGCGGTCGATCGCGGTCACGGTCGGCGTCGGCACCGGGAGGGTGACCACCTCGGCCTCGGGCGGGACCGGCCCGCCCCCGCGGTTGACCATCAGCAGCGCGCCGGTCGCGGCCACGCCGACGAGGAGCACCCCGGAGACGATCCACACCCAGACGGGCAGCCTGCGCGAGGGCTTGGCGCGTGCGTGGCTCTCAGTCATACCTGCGTCTTTCCTCGGCTCCGGGCCGCGGTCCCCGCCGGGCCCCCGGTCAGCGTAGGCCCTGCGCCGAGGTGCAGGCTGCAGGCCCGGGCCGGGCGCCCGACCCTCGGGACGGGGCGCCCGGCCCGGTTCACGCCGTCAGGCCTCGAGGTCGCGCCGCCGGTAGGCCGCCACGCCTGCCCCGATCAGTCCCAGCCCGAGCACGGTGAGGATCACCAGCGCCGGCACGTTCAGGTCGCCGCCGGGCAGCCGAGGCGTGTGGGCGAACGGCGACAGGTCCATCACCCACTGCGGGAGCTCGAGCAGCGCGCCGATCTCACCCAGCAGGAAGAACGCGACGAACAGCCCCCAGGACAGGCCCACCGCGAACCGGGGCACGAGGCCGATCGCGAGGATCGTCAGGCCGACCATCACCAGGATCGCCGGAAGCTGCACGGCTGCGGCGCTCGCCGACTTCGACCACCACGCGCTGTCGCCGAGCGAGCGCGAGATCGAGAAGCCGGTCAGCGTCCCGGTGACGACGAGGAGCGTGACGACCCCGCCGATCGACGCGATCAGGTGCGACGCGGCCCACCGCGGCCGGGTCAACGGCGTCGCGAGCAGGTTCTCGGACCGACCGGTGGCCTCCTCGCTGCGCAACCGCAGCAGGGCCGCGATCGCGTAGGCGCCGAAGAACGTCCCGATGAACGACCACTCGACCGCCACGAACGTGTCCTCGAGCCCCTGCTGGCCGCCGAGCGCCGCGAGCATGTCCTGCATGCCCTCGTCGACGAATCCGCCGAGGTTGGCCACCAGCCCGCCGAGCACCATCGAGAGCAGCGCAGCGCCGAGCACCCAGCCCGCCAGCAGCCCGCGGTGCAGCCGCCACGCCAGGCCGAGCCCGCCGGACAGGGACCGCGGCGCGCTCGCGGCTCCCGCGCGGTCCGGCAGCAGACCGGCCCCGAGGTCGCGCCGGTCGACCAGCGCGAACGCGATCGCGGACACCAGCAGGAAGAACGCGAGCCCGAGCACGCCGACCGACCAGCGCGGGTCGGCGAACGCGTGCACCTCCTGCGCCCAGCCCACCGGAGACATCCAGCGCAGGCCGACGAGCTCGCCGTCGGCCGAGCCGTCGGCCACGGCCCGGATCAGGTAGGCCAGCCCCAGCAGGCCGCCGGCCAGTCCCTTCGCGCCCCGCGACGTCGTGGCGACCTGTGCGGTGACCGCGCCGATCGCCGTGAACGCGAGGCCCGTGACGAGCCAGGCGAGGGCGAAGGACAGCGAGCCCACCACGTCCAGGCCGGCGCCGACCAGGCTCACCGCGGTGACCAGGCCGAGCACGACCAGCACGATCGTGGTCCAGGTCAGCGCCGCGGCCAGGGGCGCCCAGCGCCCGACCACCCCGGCCCCGACGAGCTCGGTGCGTCCGTCCTCCTCCTCGCCGCGGGTGTGCCGGGCGACGAGGAACAGGCCGAGCAGACCGACCATCGCCGCGCCGAAGGCGTACATCTTGAACAGGGAGACCTGACCCATCGAGGTCGGGTCGAGGATCGGCCCGTAGAACGCGGCAGAGGAGGCGCTGCTGTTGAGCGTGTCGGCGATCTGGACCCTGCTGGCCTCGGTCGGGTAGATGCCGATCGTGGCCGCCGCAGAACCTGCCGCTGAGAAGGCAAATACCGCGATCCACACAGGAGCGAGTACGCGGTCACGTCGCAGGGCGAGCCGGACCAGAGGACCGGTTCCCGTGAATCGGGCGAGGGCGGTGGCCGCGGGCGCCTGGGTGCGACGGCCGGCCATCGTCGTGGCGGCCATCACTGCACACCCGCACCGGCGAGGTCGTCGCTGTAGTGGCGCAGGAAGAGCTCTTCGAGCGTGGGCGGCGCACTGGTCAGCGCCCGCACGCCGGCGCCCTGGAGCACAGTGAGCAAGCTCTCCAGGGCTGGAGCGTCGACCTCACAGGCCAAGCGAGCACCGTCACCGTGCGGCTCGACCCGGACGTCGTACACACCCGGGAGGGCGTCGAGGCCGTCCGGGGCGCGGAGCACGTCCACGGTCACGGCGGTCCGGGTGAGGTGCCGCAGCTGCTCGAGCGTGCCGGTCTCGACCACCCGGCCGTGCCGGATGATGCTCACCCGGTCCGAGAGCGCCTCGGCCTCGGACAGGATGTGGCTGGAGAGCAGCACCGTGGCGCCGCCCGCGGCGAGCTCACGCACGACGGCGCGGAACTCGGCCTCCATCAGCGGGTCGAGGCCCGAGGTCGGCTCGTCGAGCAGGAGCAGCTCGACGTCCGAGGCCAGCGCCGCGACGAGCGCGACCTTCTGCCGGTTGCCCTTGGAGTACGCGCGGCCCTTCTTGCTCGGGTCGAGGTCGAAGCGCTCGAGCAGCGCCGCGCGGCGCGCGGGGTCCAGGCCGCCACGCAACCGGCCGAGCAGGTCGATCACCTCGCCGCCGGTCAGGTTCGGCCACAGCGCCACGTCACCGGGCACGTAGGCGAGCCGGCGGTGCAGGGTCGCCACGTCGCGCCAGGGGTCGCCGCCCAGCAGGGTGGCGGAGCCCGAGTCGGCGCGCAGGAGGCCGAGCAGGATGCGCAGGGTCGTGGTCTTGCCGGCCCCGTTGGGGCCGAGGAAGCCGTGCACCTCGCCGGCCTCGACGGTCAGGTCGAGGTGGTCCAGCGCGGTCACGCTGCCGAAGGTCTTGGTCAGGTCCGTGATCTCGATGACAGGGGTCATGGGTGTCTCTTCTCGGGACGTCGGCGTCGGGCCGACGGGTCGTCGGGGTCGGGGTCGGACGCGGCCTCAGGAGGCTGCGGTCTCGTCCCGGGCCGGCGGGTCGGACACGTAGGAGAGGTAGGCGTCGAGCATCCGCCGGTCGGTCAGCACGCCCTCGGTGAACGCCTCCAGCGCGGGCAGGCTGATCTCGGCGGTGTAGCGCTGCAGCCACGCGGCGAGGTCGTCGGGCGGCGGGTCCTCGAGCGCGAGGGCGAGCAGCATCGCACCCATCCCGGACAGGGTCAGCCACCGGATCCGGGCCTTCTCGTCCCGGCTGGGCCGCAGGGTCCCTGCGGCGACACCCTCGGCGACGTACTGCTCGGCGTCGGACACGAAGTGCTCGAAGGCCTCGCGGCCACGGGGGCCGCCGCTCTGCATCGCGCGCATCAGGTACCCGGCGACCGGGGCGTACTCGGCCACCGACGCGAGCTGGACCAGGAGCTGGTCGGGCCCGGTCGGACCGAGCGCGACCCGCTTGACCTCCCGGATCACCGCGAACGCGTGGTCGTCGCACGCGTCCCGCAGACCGTCCTTGGACCCGAAGTGGTGGAGGACGAGCGCGGGGCTCACGCCGGCGTCGGTGGCGATCGCGCGGATCCCGACGCCGAGACCGTCGGCGGCGAACCGGCGCAGGGCCGCGTCCCGGATCCGGGAGCGGGCCGTCGCGTCGTCACGGGACTCGACTGAACGCATGTTCAGGATCCTAAACGCGCGTTCAGCCGGAGGCAAGGACGTTCCTGCGCGCCGGGTCGTCGGCCACCCCACCGCACACCGGCCGACCACGGGGCGACCGCCCGGCCGACCACCGGCCGACCCACGGCCGACCACTCGTCCGGCGGTTCCGCGGCGGCGTCGGTCCCGGGCGCTACCGTGCCGGGGTGACCAGCACCACCTCACGCACCAGGTCCCGGGCCGCACGGCCCGGCTTCACCTGCACCGAGTGCGGCTGGACCACCGCGAAGTGGGTCGGCCGCTGCGGCGAGTGCCAGACCTGGGGCTCGGTGGTCGAGGACGCCGCACCGACCGGGCCGCGCACCACCCCGACCTCCCCCGGCGCACGCGCAGCGCGGCCGATCGGCGAGATCGACGTCGAGACCGCGCGGGCCCGGCCCACCGGTGTGGGCGAGCTCGACCGCGTGCTCGGCGGGGGCCTGGTCCCCGGTGCCGTCGTGCTGCTCGCCGGCGAGCCCGGCGTGGGCAAGTCGACGCTGCTGCTCGACGTCGCCGGTCGGCTCGGTCGCGAGCCCGGCGCACGCGTCCTCTACCTGACCGGAGAGGAGTCCGCGGGCCAGGTGCGGCTGCGGGCCGAGCGGATCGGCGCGGTGTCGCCCGGCCTGCTCCTGGCCGCAGAGACCGATCTCGGCACCGTGCTCGGCCATGTCGAGCAGGCCGAGCCGACCGTGCTCGTGCTCGACTCCGTGCAGACCGTGACCTCCACCCAGGTCGAGGGGTCGCCCGGCGGCGTGTCCCAGGTGCGCGAGGTCGCCGCCGCCCTCATCGCCGTGGCCAAGCAGCGCGCGATCCCGGCGCTGCTCGTCGGCCACGTCACCAAGGACGGCGCGGTCGCCGGACCCCGGACCCTCGAGCACCTGGTCGACGTGGTCTGCCAGTTCGACGGCGACCGGCACACCCGGCTGCGGCTGCTGCGCGCGACCAAGAACCGGTTCGGCCCCACCGACGAGGTCGGCTGCTTCGACCTCAACGACACCGGGATCGTCGAGCTGGCCGACCCGAGCGGGCTGTTCGTCTCGCGCGGCGACCACCAGGTGCCCGGCACCTGCGTGACGGTGACCCTCGAGGGCCGACGCCCGCTCGCGACCGAGGTGCAGGCGCTCGTCGTCCCGACCGCCCTGTCCAACCCGCGACGCACCACGAGCGGCGTCGACGGCTCCCGGGTCGCGATGGTGCTCGCCGTCGAGCAGCGGCGCGCCGGCCTGCCGCTCGGCGACCGCGACGTCTACGTCTCCACGGTGGGCGGCGCGCGGGTCGCCGAACCCGCCGCCGACCTCGCGATCGCCCTCGCGGTGGCCAGCGCCGCGACCGACCGGCGGGTCGCACCGGACCTGGTCGCGTTCGGCGAGGTCGGTCTCGCGGGTGAGATCCGCACCGTCCTGGGCCTCGGGCGCCGGCTCGCCGAGGCAGCCCGCCTCGGCTTCCGTCGGGCCGTGGTGCCGGCCGGGACCGCGGCGTCCGACCGGGTCCCGGAGGGCATGCACCTGCTCGAGGCGCACCACCTCTCCGAGGCGGTCTCCCTCGCACTCGCCGGGCGCGGAACCTCACCCGCTCGCGAGCCGGGCCCGGAGCCACCGAACGACTAGGATCCGCACGTGACTCCCGCCGACGACCTGCTGCGGTCGACGCTCGCCGCTGCCGCTCCCGGCACCGAGCTGCGCGACGGGCTCGAGCGGATCCTCCGCGGACGCACCGGCGCGCTGATCGTGCTCGGCTTCGACGACACCGTCGAGGCGATGTGCTCCGGCGGCTTCGTGCTCGACGTGGAGTTCTCCGCGACCAGGCTGCGCGAGCTCGCCAAGATGGACGGCGCCGTCGTGGTGGACGGCCACCGGATCGTGCGGGCCGCCGTGCAGCTCCTGCCGGACCCGACCATCGAGACCACCGAGTCCGGTACCCGGCACCGCACCGCCGAGCGGGTGGCCAAGCAGTCCGGCTTCGCCGTGGTCTCGGTGAGCCAGTCGATGCAGATCATCGCGATCTACGCGGGTGGCTCGCGGCACGTGCTCGAGGGCTCCGACGTCATCCAGTCCCGCGCCAACCAGGCGCTGGCCACGCTCGAGCGCTACAAGGCCCGGCTCGACGAGGTCAGCGGCACGCTGTCCGCGCTCGAGATCGAGGACCTCGTCACGGTGCGCGACGTCGCCTCGGTGGTCCAGCGTCTGGAGATGGTCCGCCGGATCTCCGAGGAGATCGCCGGCTACGTGGTCGAGCTCGGCACCGACGGCCGCCTGATGGCCCTGCAGCTCGACGAGCTGGTCGGCGGGGTGTCGACGGACCGCCAGCTCGTGATCCGCGACTACCTGGACACGCCCAGCCCCGAGCGCATGGCCGAGGTCCAGGAGGCGCTCGCCGGGATGGACGCCAACGAGCTGCTCGAGCTCAGCCAGATCGCCCGCGTGCTCGGCCTCGCCGTGATCGACGACTCGCTCGACGGGGCGGTCGGACCGCGCGGGACGCGCCTGCTGTCGAAGGTCCCGCGGATCCCGCCGAGCATCGTGGAGCGCCTGGTCGCGCACTTCGGCGGCCTGCAGCGCCTGCTCGCTGCCGGCGTCGAGGAGCTGATGACCGTGGACGGGGTCGGCGAGCAGCGCGCCCGCACGGTGCGTGAGGGCCTGTCCCGCCTGGCCGAGTCCTCGATCCTCGAACGCTACGTCTGAGGCGTCCGGCCAATTCGGCTCGCGCGGGCCGATCGCGCCCACCTAGGTTCGCTCCATGGCGATCGTGATCGGGCACCTGAACATCGACAGCACCGACCCCCTCCCCCTGGCCCGCTGGTGGGCCGACGTGCTGGGCTGGCAGGTCGATGAGGACGACGAGGACGAGGTCTGGGTCGCCGCGCCGCAGGGCGAGGGTGTCGGCCGGACCGGCCCCGGCACCGGCGGGCTCCTCTTCATCCGGGTGCCCGAGGCGAAGTCGGTCAAGAACCGGCTGCACCTGGACCTGCGCCCGGCCGACGGGACCGACCAGGAGACCGAGCTCGCACGGCTGCTCGCACTCGGGGCCACGACGGTGGACGTCGGCCAGGGCGACGTGCCGTGGCACGTGCTGGCCGACCCGCAGGGCAACGAGTTCTGCCTGCTGCGGTCCACGCCCAGCCGGCTCGCCGAGCTCCTCGCCGCTCAGGAGTAGCGGGAGCCGAGCGACGGGCCGGGCTCAGTCCTGCAGCTCGAAGACCGCAGCGCTCAGTCCTGCAGGTCGAAGACCGCAGCGGTGCTCGACGCCCCGGCGAGGCTCGCCGTCGCCGTGTAGGTGCCTGCGCGCGGTGCCGGCAGACCCTCCGAGCACGCCTCGTCGGAGCGCACCCGCGGCCAGGTGTACGCGGACTCGTCCCGCGCGCCGGCCGCGAGCAGCAGGATCCGCTCGCTCGTGTCCGCCGGGCAGTCGGTCGAGGCCCAGATCCGGTCCGAGCCGGAGCTCACCAGGATCTGCCGGTTGAGCTCGCCGGCATCGACCGTGCAGCTCGAGTCACCGACGTTCGTGATCGCCACGGTGAACACCGGGTTCGAGCCGGCCGGATAGGTGCGCGCGTCGGCCGTCAGGCTGAGGGAGAGCTGTTCGGGCGTGCAGGCCACTGGCCCGTCGCCCGTGTCGGTCGAGCCGTCCTGAGCGTCGCCCTCGGTGCCGGTGCCGGCGTCGGTGCCGCTGCCGGGGTCCGCTGCGGCGCTCGGGTCGGCGGTGGCACCGTCAGCCGACGAACCGCCGACCAACGCGTTGCCGAGCACGAGCGCCAGCGCGACCACCGCGGCGACCGCGACCAGCGCGACGACCCGGCGCAACCAGTAGACCCGCGGCGGTCGTGGCCCCACGGGGTGCAGCAGTGCGCTCATCGCCCCTCCGCTCCGTCGACCTGGTCCGCCCCCTGCACCGCCACGGTACGTCGGGCCCGGCGCCGGGCTGCGGTGCCGCGCCGATCGGATGCCGTGCCGATCAGGCATCATCGGGGCGTGTCTCTCGTCGCTCCGGTGCTCGTCTGGTATGAGGAGCACCGCCGCGACCTGCCGTGGCGCGCTGCCGATCGGACGCCGTGGGGCGTCCTGGTCAGCGAGGTGATGCTGCAGCAGACCCCGGTCGTGCGGGTGCTGCCGGTCTGGCGTGCGTGGCAGGAGCGCTGGCCCGGCCCGCGCGAGCTCGCGAGCGCGAGGCCCGACGAGGTCCTGCGGGCCTGGGGCCGCCTCGGCTACCCACGCCGCGCACTGCGCCTGCACGCCTGTGCGGTCGCCGTGGTCGAGGAGCACGGCGGGGTGCTGCCGGACGACGAGGCGACCTTGAGGACCCTGCCGGGCATCGGCGAGTACACCGCCGCCGCGGTCGCGGCCTTCGCGTTCGGCCGGCGCTCGGTGGTGCTCGACACGAACATCCGTCGGGTGCTCGCCCGCGCGGTCGACGGCGCCGCGCTGCCGGCACCCCACCTGACCCGTGCCGAGCGGGACCGCGCGGCGGCCGTGGTTCCCGCCGACGAGCCCACCGCCGCCCGGTGGAACGCGGCGGTGATGGAGCTCGGCGCCCTCGTGTGCACCGCGCGCAACCCGGGCTGCGACTCGTGCCCGCTCGCCGACCGGTGCGCCTGGCTGGCCGAGGGCCGCCCGGCCGACGCCCTCGCGGAGACCCGGCGGCGCCAGGCGTGGCACGGCACGGACCGGCAGGCGCGCGGCACGGTCATGGGCCTGCTGCGCGACGCCCCGGCGCCCGTCCCGCACAGCGAGGTCGTCGCGGCCTGGCCGGACCGGGAGCAGCTCGAGCGCGCTCTGGCCGGTCTGACGGCGGACGGGCTGGTCGAACGGCACGGCGACCTCTGGCGCCTGCCGCGTGGAGGCGCCCGGTGACCGCCGACGCGACCCGCGGCGAGCCCGGGCGCAGCCCCCGGATCCGCGTGCCCGACGGGCTGCTCGCACTGCCCGGCTTCGGCGAGCCCTGGCAGACCTGGCTCGACGCGCTGCCGCGCAGCGCCGCGGACCTGCTCGACGAGTGGGCACTCACCCCGGACGGCGACCCGACCCACGGCCGGTGCTCGCTGGTGGTCCCGGTGCGCACCGCCGACGGCGACGCCGCCGTCATCAAGCTCGGCTGGCCGCACGAGGAGGCTCGCCACGAAGCCCTCGCGCTGCAGCGCTGGCACGGCCAGGGCGCCGTCCTGCTGCTGCGCGCCGACCCGCACCGCTGGGCCCTGCTGCTCGAACGGGCCCACCCCAGGGACCTCACGACGCTCGACGACGTGACCGCGTGCGAGGTGACCGCAGGCCTGCTGAGCCGCCTGCACCGCCCCGCACCGCCGCAGCTCGGGACGCTGTCCCGCTCGGTGGCCCGGTGGACCGAGCGGCTCGCGGCCCTGCCCCGCTCGGCGCCGGTACCGCACCGGATGGTCGAGCAGGCCGTCTCGCTCGGGGAGGCGTTCGCCGCGGACCCGGAGACCGACGGGACGCTGATCCACACCGATGCGCACTACGAGAACGTGCTGGCCGCGGATCGCGAACCGTGGCTGGTGATCGACCCCAAGCCGCTCAGCGGCGACCCGCACTACGAGGTCGCCCCGCTGCTGTGGAACCGGTGGGACGAGGTGGCCGCCGCACCCCGGCCCGTCCTGCAGCGACGGCTCGACGCCGTGGTCGACGTGCTGGGGCTGGACCGCGACCGGACCCGTGACTGGGTCGTGCTGCGCGAGGTCTGCAACGCGCTGTGGACCCTGGAGGACGCGGAGCGGCTGCGGCGCCCGCTCTCGCCGGCCGACCGCGACGAGCTGACCCGCGTGGTGACGATCGTCAAAGCGGTGCAGGACTGAGGCGGTCCAGGACTGAGGCCCCACCCGGGCGACCCCGTCGGCCGCCACTCTGTCGGGGTGCGCCTGTACACGATGCCGGCCAGACGCGACGACGACGTCGCGCTCGACGTGCTGCCCCCGGTCATGGGTACCGCAGAGGTCAGCGTGGTCCGGGTACCGGCGGGAGGAACGCTGGAGCACCCCGCCACGCAGCACCGCCGGATCATCACGGTGGTCAGCGGCGCGGCCGTCGTCGAGGCCGCCGGCCATCCCCCGGTCGAGCTCGGGCCGGGCCTGCTGCTCCTCTGGGAGCGCGGCGAGGTCGAGCTCACCCGCGCCGTGACGGACCTGGTCGCCGTGGTGGTCGACTGTGTCGGCATGCTGGACCTCGCCGGCCGCTACCCGGAGGTCGAGGTCGTCGGCCCGCGCTGAGGCCGTCGGCACCCAACGTTTCGCCGCCCTCCGTCGTTGATGTCGGTGAGAGGGGGCGGAGATGGCCTGGCAGGACGAGCTGACTGCGCTGGCGACCCGGCGCGGCGCCGCCCTGGTCGGCTACGCGTACCTGCTCTGCGGTGACCTGCCCCGCGCGCACGACCTCGTGCAGGAGGCGCTGGTGCGCTCGTGGTCGCGGCCCGCACGCGTGCTCGGCCCGCAGGCGACGGAGGGCTACGTGCGTCGCGCCGTGCTGCACGCCTTCCTCGACGAGCACCGCCGTGATCGCACGTGGGCCGGGCGCCGGCACCTGGCGGCCGCCCCGGCCGTCGCCCCGGACCCGACCGCGCAGACCGACGACCAGGTCGTCGTCCAGCAGGCGCTGTCCGGCCTGCCGCCGCGCGAGCGGGCCTGCGTGGTGCTGCGGTTCTACGACGACCTCACGGTGCCCGAGCTGGCACGTCGCCTGGGGATCAGCGAGGGCACCGCGAAGCGCTACCTGTCCGACGGGCTCCGTCGACTCGAGGACACGCTGGGACCGCTCGGGTCCGACGAACGCCTCACGGTGGACCTGACGGAGGGGGAGCGATGAACCTCGCCGACGCGTTCGAGCAGATCGCCGCCGGCGCGGCGGATCGCGGCGGGCTGGACGACACCGAGCTGGCCGACGTGCTGGCGAGCACCCGCCGGGGACGCCGGCGGTTCGCCGGGACCGTGGTCGCCGGGCTCGCGGGCGCGGCCGCGGCGGGTGCGCTCGGCCTGTCGCTGCTGCACCTCGGCGGTACACCGCAGCCGCCGGTCGCGCCCACGCAGACGATCGACCCGACGCCGGCGCCGAGCACCTCCCCCAGCCCGACCGGCTCCTGGCCGAGCGCCGCGACCGTCGCGGCCGTGCCGCAGTGCGAGGACGCCGCGCCGGTGCTCGACGCCCCGGCCGGCGCGCAGCTGGTCCTGACCGTGGACCCGATCGACGGCGTGCTCCCCGCGGACCAGGCCGTCATCCCCACGGCCTCGCTGGCCAGCGACGTGGGCTTCTACGGCAAGGCAGGCGGGCCGATCACGATCGCGGTCGTCGCCCGCGAGGGGCCGTGGGCCGGCAGCGTCGTGGCGGTCGGGACCGGGGCGATGACCGCGTCGCCGGTCGGCTCGACCGAGCCGACCTCCTCGCTCGTCTCCCCGGGCCCGGTCGTCCTGACCTCGTGCATCCCCGGGCTGCGCGGGCGCTCGTCGGAGAACGAGGTCGTGAGCCTGGACATGCTGCCGAACGGCGCCTATGACCTCTACGAGGTGGTGCCGCTGGCCGCGGTGACGGTCGACGACGTGGCGTACGGCGGGCCGGGCACCCTGCTGCTCGCCGCCGGGCCGCGGACCTTGGAGATCGGCGACCCGGAGCCGGTGCCGAGCTCGGCGCCCGACCTGCCGACCTGCGGGCAGAGCGCGGCCGGTCTCGAGCCGACCGCCCTCGGTCAGGTCTCCGCAGAGACCACCTGGCAGCGCAACGGCGGCGCGCCGTACTTCTCCGTCGCCGTGGTCGACGACGGACCGGCGAGCTACGGCGACGTACGGTTCACCGAGCTGTCCTGGGTGATCACGCAGGACGGCGTCGTCGTGAACGCCGGTGCGCAGCCTGCCTCCGGGCCCCAGGTCGGCACCACCCTCGGTCGTCACTCGCGCGTCAACGCCGAGGACCTCGTGAGCCTCGGCGGGATCGCCGACTGCCGGACCGGCGAACCGCTGGACGAGTCGATCCCGATCGAGATCTGGACGAGGTCGGTGGTCGGGGTCGATCTGACGCCGGCTCTCGGCGACGACGCCGATGCCGAGGTCGCCCTGATCTCGGCCGCCAGCTGGTTCGCCTACGACCCGGCACCGGTTCCGGCGGACGTACCGGTGGTCGGCGGGGGCGCGACGACGTTCGACGGGGTCGACGCCCAGGACTTCGACCAGATCGGCGACCAGGCGTGGGTGGTCGGTCAGTCCTGGACCGACGCGGCGACGTGGGACCGGATCAAGGCGGCCATGGCGGGGGCCGGGTACGCCCTCGCCGACGAGCAGACGCACCGGGCCCCGGACCACGACGGCATCGACCGCGCGTCGGGCACCTTCCGCGGAGGCTCCTGGACGGTCGTCGTGGACGCCGCCAACGACACCGGTGGCGGCTGGCTCGCGACCTGGCAGGTCAGCGCGGGCTGAGGTCGATCAGCATCCGGGTGTTGCCGAGCGTGTTCGGCTTCACGTGCGCGAGGTCGAGGAACTCGGCGACCCCGTCGTCGTGCGAGCGCAGCAGCTCGGCGAACACCTCGGGGTCGACCGGCGTCCCGGCGATCGCGCGGAAGCCGTGCGACGCGAAGAAGTCGACCTCGAACGTCAAGCAGAAGACCCGAGCCAGGCCCAGGGCGCGCGCGCGGTCGAGCAGCGCGATCAGCAGAGAGTGGCCCACGCCGGTCCGTCGGTGGTCGGGGTGCACGGCGAGCGTGCGCACCTCGGCGAGGTCGGACCACATCACGTGCAGCGCACCGCAGCCGAGCACCTCACCGTCCTCGCCCTCGGCGACGACGAACTCCTGGATCGCCTCGTAGTAGCCGACCAGCTCCTTGGCCAGCAGGATCCTGGACTCGGCGTACGGGGCGACCAGGTCGCGGATCGCCTTGACGTCGCGGGGCAGCGCGGCGCGCAGCCGTACGGTTCCGGTCACGCGCTCACGCTACTGGCCCCGCGACCAACGCCTCGGCGGTGAGCTCGTCGATGACCAGGTCGGTCACGACGCCGGCGGCGAGCGCGGCCCGCAGCGGCGCGACCTTCGCGTCGCCGGCGACGGCACAGACCCGCCGGCCGATCCGCTGGAGCTCCTCGGGTGTGGGGCCGGTCGCGCGCTCGTTGATCGGGATGTCCTGGTAGCTGCCGTCCCCGCGCAGGAAGACGGTGCAGACGTCGCCGACCACACCCTCACGGTGCAGGAGCTCGATGTCCTCCGGCTCGAGGTAGCCGGCCGAGTAGACGTGGGACGGCAGACCACCGCTGACCGCCCCGACGCCGAACAGCGCGATGTCTGCACGTCGTTGCACGTCGAGCACACGTTTGACCGAGCGCTCGCGCCACATGGCCGCCTTGGTCTCCGGGTAGTCGAAGAACGCGGGGACCGGGAAGTGGTGCACCGTCGCGTCGAACGCGGCGGCGAACCCGGAGATCAGGTCGGAGGCGTACTCGAACCCGCTCGTGCGCGTGTTCGCCGCACCGTTGAGCTGGACGACGGCACTGTTCCGGGTGGGTTTCGGGGTCAACCGCCGGCCGATCGCCGCGAGGGTCGTGCCCCACGCGATGCCGAGCACCATGTCGGAGTCGAACCACGCCGAGATGAGCTTGGAGGTGGTGATGGCGACCTGGTCGAGCCGCTCGACGTCGCTCGCGGAGTCGGACACCGGCGCGACGTAGGCCTCGATGCCGTACCGCCGGGCGATCGTGCGGGTCAGACCGGGTGCCCGGGTGCGCGCCGGGCGCAGGTGGATCTCCACGATCCCGCTGCTGCGCGCCTTCTTGATGAGCCTCGAGACGGTCGATCGCGACGTGTTCAGGTGCCGCGCGATGACCTCCATCTTCATGTCCTGCAGGTAGTACATCGACGCCGCACGCAGGACGTCCTCGTCGTCCACGACACCTCCCTGGGCCGTGCCGGTCGACCTGTTGCACATTTGTGCACCTGGGTTGCGCGTTCGTTCGCGCGGTGACCAGCATAGGGCCGAGACGGGACCTCGGACCCATCAGCACCACCGGTCAGAACCGAGGGCCAAGAAGTGCAGGACGTCGAGGAGGACGAGTGTGAAGACGGTAGCCCTGACACCGCAGACCCGGCAGCGAGCCCTGGACGCCCTGGCCGCCACCGGTGAGGGCAACGAGATCGACGTCCTCGTCATCGGCGGTGGGGTCACCGGGGCCGGGATCGCTCTCGACGCCGTGACGCGTGGCCTGCGGGTCGGCATCGTCGAGGCGCAGGACTGGTCCAGCGGCACCTCGAGCCGGTCCAGCAAGCTCGTCCACGGCGGCCTGCGCTACCTGCAGATGCTCGACTTCCACCTGGTGCACGAGGCGCTGACCGAGCGCGACCTGCTGCTCAAGAAGATCGCCCCGCACCTGGTCCGGCCCGTGTCGTTCCTCTACCCGCTGGAGAACGCGTACTGGGAGCGCGCCTACGTCGGCGCCGGCGTCGCGCTCTACGACACGCTCGCCTCGATCGCCCCGGGCAAGCGCGCCATGCCGTGGCACCGGCACGTGTCCCGCCCGGGCATGGAGCGGATGTTCCCCGACCTGCGGCACGACGCCGCGGTCGGCGCGGTGCGCTACTACGACGCGAGCGTGGACGACGCCCGACTGGTCGCCACCCTGATCCGCACCGCCGTGAGCTACGGCGCCTACGCCGCCAGCCGCACCCAGGTCGTCGAGCTGACCAAGCGCGGCACCGGCGTGGTCAACGGCGCCGTCCTGGTCGACCTCGAGACCGGGAAGAAGTTCACCTGCCACGCCGACCAGGTGATCAACGCCACCGGCGTGTGGACCGAGGAGACCGAGGCGCTGGCCGGCACCGAGGGCGGCCTGCACGTGCTCGCCTCGAAGGGCATCCACATCGTCGTCCCGCGCGAGCGGATCCGCGGCGAGGTCGGCCTGATCCTGCAGACCGAGAAGAGCGTGCTCTTCGTGATCCCGTGGTCGCGCTACTGGGTGATCGGGACCACCGACACCGAGTGGAAGCAGGAGCTGGTCCACCCGGTCGCCACGGCCGAGGACATCGACTACGTGATCGAGCACGCGAACGCCGTGCTCGCCACCCCGCTGACCCGCGACGACGTGATCGGCTCGTGGGCCGGGCTCCGCCCGCTCCTGCAGCCGGGGACCAAGGAGGGCACCTCCTCGGCCAAGGTCTCGCGCGAGCACACCGTCGCCTCCCCCACGCCTGGCCTCACGGTCATCGCGGGCGGCAAGCTCACCACGTACCGCGTGATGGCCAAGGACGCCGTGGACTTCGCGATCGGCGAGCGGTCCGCGAGCCTGCCGTCGCTGACCGACCGGATCCCGCTGGCCGGCGCCGAGGGCCACGCGGTCCTGCAGCGCCAGGCGGCCCGCATCGCGACCACGTACGGCTGGACCACGGCGATGGTCGACCACCTGCTGCACCGGTACGGCTCGATGCTCTCGGAGATCATCGACACCGTCGAGGCCGACCCGTCGCTCGGCAAGCCGCTCGAGGGTGCGCCCGCGTACCTGCGGGCCGAGGTCGCCTACGCCGCCACCCACGAAGGCGTGCTGCACCTCGAGGACGTCATGCTGCACCGCACCCGCCTGGTCTACGAGCAGCGCGACCGCGGCCTCGGCGCGATCGACGAGATCGCCGACCTGGTCGCCGAGCGGCTCGGCTGGGACGCCAAGCGCAAGGCCGCGGAGATCGCCTCGTACCGGGCTCGGTGCGAAGCGGAGGAGGCCGCGTCCCACGAGTACGGCGACGAGAAGGCCGAGGCCATCCGCCTGAAGGCTGCCGACATCGCCCCGATGGTCCCGCTCGGATCCAAGGAGCACGCGACCGCCTAGACCAGCACCACCCCCCGATCCCCCCGGGCGCTCCCGGGGTCTCACCTCTGGATCCCCCGGGCGCCGTCCGGGGCGCACGTGACAACGAAGTCCGCGAGTGAAACGAGGAAGCGCACATGACATTGGGAGAAGTCTTCGTCTCCGAGACCCTCGGCACGGCGATGCTGCTGCTGCTGGGTGCTGGTGTCGTGGCCAACGTCATCCTGCCCAAGACGAAGGGCAACAACGGCGGCTGGCTGCTCATCAACTTCGGGTGGGGCCTCGGCGTGTTCGCCGGTGTGTACGTGGCGTACAAGTCCGGTGCGCACCTGAACTTCGCCGTCACGATCGGCCTGCTGGCCAACGGCGCGGCGGAGTTCGCACCGGGGGTCGCCGCGAACTTCAGCAACGCGATGGTCTACCTCGGCGGTGAGATGCTCGGCGCGTTCCTGGGTGCCGTGCTGGCCTGGCTGGCCTACAAGAAGCACTTCGACGAGCAGGCCGACCCGGCCATCAAGCTCGCCGTGTTCTCGACCGGCCCGGAGATCCGCAGCTACACCTGGAACTTCATCACCGAGGTCATCGGCACCTTCGTGCTGGTGTTCGTCATCCTGGCCTTCGGGCCGACCCCGTCGGGCCTCGGCCCGCTCGCCGTCGCCCTGCTCGTGGTCGGCATCGGCATCAGCCTCGGCGGCCCGACCGGGTACGCCATCAACCCGAACCGCGACCTGGCACCCCGCATCGCGCACGCCCTCCTGCCGATCCCCGGCAAGGGCTCGAGCGACTGGGCCTACTCCTGGGTCCCGGTCCTCGGCCCGATCGTCGGTGGCGCACTGGCCGGTCTCGTCGGCCAGTGGTACCTCGCCTGATGAGTCAGCGGGGTGCGGGACCCACCCCCACGGGTTCCGCACCCCGTCTCAGGGGCCTCCTGCCCCCATCGCGTCGGCCGCAGGGCCGTCGCACAGCATGACCGGGTGCCACGAGCGCCCGAACCGGGGTCCCCGACCCCGACACCTGGGGGCAACCCCCCTCGCAGCGGTGCGACTCACCGCGAAGCGACAACCGACGAAGGACGGACATGGCTGACTACATCCTCGCCATCGACCAGGGCACGACGAGCTCGCGTGCGATCGTCTTCGACCACAGCGGCCTCATCGTGTCCACCGGCCAGAAGGAGCACGAGCAGATCTTCCCCAAGCCGGGCTGGGTCGAGCACGACCCGACGGAGATCTGGGTGAACGTCCGTGAGGTGGTCGGCCTCGCGCTGACCCGTGCCAACCTCACGCACAAGGACATCGCCGCGGTCGGTATCACCAACCAGCGCGAGACCGCGGTGGTCTGGGACCGCACCACGGGCGAGCCGGTCTACAACGCGATCGTCTGGCAGGACACCCGCACCAACAAGATCTGCGACGAGCTCGCTGCCCTCGGCGGCGGCGCCGAGCGCTACAAGGACCGGGTCGGCCTCCCGCTGGCGACCTACTTCTCGGGCCCGAAGATCCGCTGGATCCTGGACAACGTCGAGGGCGCCCGGGCGAAGGCCGAGGCCGGCCAGCTCGCGTTCGGCAACACCGACGCGTGGGTGCTGTGGAACATGACCGGCGGCGTCGACGGCGGCGTGCACGTGACCGACGTGACCAACGCCTCGCGCACCATGCTGATGGACCTCGCGACCCTCAGCTGGGACGCCGAGATCGCCGGCGAGATGGGCATCCCGATGTCCATGCTCCCCGAGATCAAGTCCTCGTCCGAGGTGTACGGCCACGGCCGCCAGGGCGGCATGGTCCCGGGCGTGCCGATCTCCGGCATCCTCGGCGACCAGCAGGCCGCGACGTTCGGCCAGGCGTGCTTCAACGTCGGCGACGCGAAGAACACCTACGGCACCGGCAACTTCATGCTGCTGAACACCGGTACCGAGCCGGTCCCGTCGAAGAACGGCCTGCTCACCACCGTGTGCTACAAGATCGGCGAGAGGGCCCCGATCTACGCCCTCGAGGGCTCGATCGCGGTGACCGGCTCGCTGATCCAGTGGCTGCGCGACAACCTCGGCATCATCTCCTCGGCCCCCGAGGTCGAGGACCTGGCCAAGACGGTCGAGGACAACGGCGGCGCGTACTTCGTGCCGGCGTTCTCCGGCCTGTTCGCGCCGTACTGGCGGGCGGACGCACGCGGTGCGCTCGTCGGCCTGACCCGGTACGTCAACAAGGGCCACATCGCCCGCGCGGCCCTGGAGGCCACCGCCTTCCAGACCCGCGAGGTGCTGGACGCCATGGAGGCGGACTCCGGTGTCGAGCTGAAGGAGCTCAAGGTCGACGGCGGCATGATCGCCAACGAGACCCTGATGCAGTTCCAGGCCGACGTCCTCGGCGTGCACGTGGTGCGCCCGAAGGTCGCGGAGACCACGGCGCTCGGCGCGGCCTACGCGGCCGGCATCGCGGTCGACTTCTGGTCCGGCGAGCAGGACGTCATCGACAACTGGGCCGAGGACAAGCGCTGGACGCCCGCGATGGACGAGGGCCACCGCGAGAAGACCTACCGGAACTGGAAGAAGGCCGTCACCAAGACCTTCAACTGGGTGGACGAGGACACCGAGTGAGGCACCTGATGGAGTGATCCCGCACGCGGACCGGGATCGGTGCCTCCCGGTCCTCGTGGCGACGGCCGTCCTTCGGGGCGGCCGTCGTCGCGTCTGCGGTCGGGAGCCGGTCCGGCGGCACAGGTGCGGCACCGCCCTGCCCGTGGTCGCCCGACCCGGCGGCCCCGCGGTTCGACGTAGGGTCGGGCCGTGCTCATCGTGCTGCCGCCCTCGGAGGCCAAGGCGGCACCCGCGCGGCGCGGCCACCCGGTCGACCCGTCGTCGCTGAGCTTCCCCGCGCTGGCCGGCACCAGGGACCGCGTCCTCGCGGCGACGCTCGCCAGCTGCACCCGGGGCGACGCCCTCCGCCGGTTCGGGGTGGGGCCCTCGCTCGCCGACGAGCTCGCGCGCGACGCCCGGATCCTCGAGCTCCCGGCCCGGCCCGCGCTCGAGGTCTTCACCGGCGTGCTGTTCGACGGGCTCGACGCGCCGACGCTGTCCGCGGCGGCCCGCCGGCGGGCCGCCGCACGCCTGGTCGTGGTGTCCGGCCTCTGGGGCGCGCTGCGGCCTCGCGACCGGATCCCGCCGTACCGGCTGAACGTGTGCGCGGCGCTCGTCGAGCCGGACGGGGCCGAGCTCGGCGGCCTCGAGCCGCTGTGGCGCGCCGTGCTCCCGGAGGTCCTCGCCGAGGCGCTCGGCCCCCGCGGGCTGCTGGTCGACCTGCGCTCGTCGAGCTACCTCGCGATGGGCCGTGCGACCGCGGTGGCGGACCGGACCGTCGAGGTGCGCGTGCTCCGCGACGGACCGACCGGGCGCAGCGTGGTCAGCCACATGGCGAAGCACACCCGCGGCCTGGTGGCCCGGCACCTGCTCCAGACCGGCGCCGACCCGCGCAGCCCGGAGGGTCTCGCCGAGGTGCTGTCCGACGTGTGGAAGGTCGAGCTGCAGGCCCCGTCGCGTGCGGGCCGCCCGTGGACCGCAGACGTGGTCGTGGCGGACACGTCGAGCTGAGGGCTGCGCGGACCCGACCGGGCCGGGCAGCGGGTTCCGGGGCGCTGACTCAGGCGCGCGGCGGGGCGGTCGTCCCGCGTACGACCAGCTCGGTGGGCACCAGCACCCGCTCGTGACCGGCCCGGGCCCCGGAGCGCACCTGGTCGAGCACCAGGCGCACGAGCTCACGGCCCATCTGGGTGAAGTCCTGGCGGACGGTGGTCAGCGGCGGGTAGGAGTAGCCGCTCAGGCCGATCGCGTCGAACCCCACGACCGACACGTCCTCCGGGACCCGGCGGCCCGCCTCGTGCAGGGCGCGCATCACGCCGAAGGCCATCTCGTCGTTCGCGCAGTAGACCGCGGTGACCGCGGGATCCAGCGCGATCCCGAGCCCCGCCTGGTACCCGGACTCCGCGCTCCAGTCCCCCTGCCACACCGGCGGCGGCCGGCGACCGGCCTCCTCGAGGCAGCGTCGCCACGCCCCGGCGCGGACCCGGGCCGGCTCGGAGACCTCGGGCCCGGCGACGTGGTGAACCGTCTGGTGCCCGAGGTCCAGCAGGTGACGCACGGCGTCGATGCTGCCCTGGACCTGGTCGGCCACCACCGACGGGTAGTGTCCGCCGAACCGCGAGTCGGACACCGCGATCGGCATGCCCACCGGCAGGGCGAGCGAGTCGGCGGTGGCCCGCTCCGCCCGGATGATCACCAGTCCGTCGATCGCCTGGTGCGGCAGCCGGTGGGCCGCGGGCTCCCACCCCTCGGCCGGGTTCTGCACGGTGAGCAGCGTGACGGAGTAGTCCTCGGCCTCGGCGGCCCGGACCAGCGCCTCGGTGGTCAGCGCCTCACCGGTCCGGCCGAACCGGTGCGCGACCAGGCCGATGGTGCCGTAGGTGCCGCTGCGCAGGGCCCGGGCGGCCCGGTTCGGGGCGTACCCGAGCTGTTGCATGGCGAGCAGCACACGTTCCCGGGTGTCCGGTCGCACCACGTTCGCGCCGGTGGAGACCCTCGACACGGTCTGCGCGGAGACTCCCGCAAGGCGCGCGACATCCTCGATCGACGGCCCTGTCTTTCGGCGGCCGCGGCTCGGCGTCACGCCCATGGGCGATGATCCTAGTGCGCCGGATGTTGACGTCACCACTGTCTCGGCGCGGATCCGTGCCGGGGGGCCCGACGTTACGGAAACGTGATCCATCGAAGGGGTGACGACCGCGCGGGGGACGTGGCAATGTTCACCTAAACATTTCGGCGCTCGGAGAGCGGCGAGGCACCACAAGGGAGTCGGTGCAACGCGCTCCGGACCCACCCGGCCGCAACGACGCGGAGGTCGTCGGTCGGCACCCGGAAGGGTGAGGGCCGGACGCCGTGGGGCATCGAGGTCGCCCCGACCTCGATGAGGTTGGTGACAGAAGGGGTTCAGATGACCACGTTCCGGAAGTTCACGGCGGGAGCAGCGGTCCTCACGCTCGCTGCCGCGCTCAGTGCCTGCTCCAGCAGCAGCAGCGGCGGTGGTGACGACACCAGCGGGTCCAGCAGCTCGGCGAGCGGCGGCGGCACCCTCTCCGTCTGGTGCTGGGACCCCAACTTCAACATCTACGCGATGCAGGCCGCCGAGAAGATCTACCAGCAGGACCACCCGGACTTCTCGCTCGACATCACCGAGGTCTCGTGGGACGACCTGCAGACGAACCTGACGACGCTGGCCCAGTCCAACCAGCTCGACCAGCTGCCGGACATCTTCCTGATGCAGAACAACGCGTACCAGAAGAACGTCGTCAACTACCCCGACCTGTTCTCGGACTACACCGACTCGGGCGTCGACTTCAGCCAGTTCCCCGACTCGGTCGTCGCCTACTCCACCGTTGACGGCGTGAACTACGGTCTGCCGTTCGACAACGGCACCGCGATCCAGGCGGTCCGCACCGACATCCTCGCCGACGCGGGCTACACGGTCGACGACTTCACCGACATCACCTGGGACCAGTTCATCACCCTCGGTGAGGACGTCCTGGCCAAGACCGGCCAGCCGATGCTCACCGGCCAGGCCGGCTCCACCGACCTGATCATGATGATGCTGCAGAGTGCCGGCGCGAGCCTGTTCGACGACGCGGGCAACCCGACCATCACCGACAACGACGCGCTCAACGCGGCGATCGACGTCTACACCCGGCTCGTCAAGTCCGGCGTCCTGGTCGAGGTCAACTCGTGGGACGAGTACATCAACACGATCGTGAACTCGAACACCGCCGGCGTGATCAACGGCGTGTGGATCTCGGCGTCCATCCAGAGTGCACCCGACCAGTCGGGTCTGTGGGCGGTCACCAACCTGCCGAAGCTCGACGGCGTCGCCGGCGCGACCAACTACAGCGCGAACGGTGGGTCGTCCTGGGCGATCAGCTCGAACGCCGACTACGCGCTCGCGGCCGACTTCCTGAACTCGACGTTCGCCGGCTCGACCGAGCTGTACGACACGATCCTCCCGGCGTCCGGCGCACTGGCCAACTGGATCCCGGCCGGTCAGTCGGCCGTGTACGCCGAGCCGCAGGAGTTCTACGGCGGCCAGGCGATCTACGCCCTGGTCGTGGACTTCGCCACCAAGGTGCCCAGCAACAACACGGGCGTCTACTACTACGAAGCCCGTGACGCGGTGGGCGTCGCCATCACCGCGATCCTGAACGGCACCGACCCGTCCGCTGCCCTCGAGGAGGCGCAGCAGACCGTCGAGTTCGCGATGGGCGGCTGACGCCCCAGGCCGGTGGTGGGGGTCCCGACGAACCGGACCCCCACCACCGGGCTCTCGAGCCGACCACCGAGGGAAGGTGCACCCGTGTCACGTCCAGCCGTGCCGGCCGAGGTCGGTGCCACACCGTCGACCTCTCCGGGAAAGACCTCGCGACGGCGCTCCCGTCCACCGAGCACGTCCACCGGCCTCGAGCGGCGTCGCAGCCTGACCGGCTGGACGTTCCTCATCCCGGCCTCGCTCGTCATCCTGCTGATGAGCTTCTGGCCGATGATCCAGGCGGCGATCCTGTCGCTGCAGACCGGGCGCGGCAGGGACCTGTCGTTCGCCGACCCGCTGTGGCTGAACTACCAGCGGATGCTCGACGACGAGATCCTCAAGCAGACCCTGACGACCACCTTCATCTACCTGATCATCCAGGTCCCGATCATGCTCGGGATGGCCCTGATCCTGGCGAACCTGCTGAACGACCCGAACCTGCGGTTCAAGGGCCTGTGGCGGACCGCGATCTTCCTGCCGAGCGCCGTGGGCCTGGTCTCCTACGCCCTGGTGTTCCGGACGATGTTCGCCACCGACGGCCTGGTCAACGACATCGGCATGGCCCTCGGGTTCCTGGACAGCCCGGTCAACTGGCTCGGCCAGACCTGGTCGGCCCGGATGGTCATCATCCTCGGCCTGCTGTGGCGCTGGACCGGGTACAACATGATCTTCTACCTCGCCGGGCTCCAGACGATCGAACGCTCGACCCTGGAGGCGGCCAAGATCGACGGCGCCGGCCCGGCGAAGACCTTCTGGTACGTCACGATCCCGCAGCTCAAGCCGATGATCCTGCTCACCGCGATCATGTCGACCAACGGGACCCTGCAGCTGTTCGACGAGTCCTACAACCTGACCAACGGCGGTCCGGGCAACACGTCGATGACCATCTCGCACTACCTGTACAACGTGTCGTTCCGGAACAGCCCGAACTTCGGGTACGCCGCTGCCATCTCCTACGTGATCCTCATCCTGGTCGCGATCCTGGCAGCCGCCCAGATCAAGATCGGAGACACACGTGACTAGGCGCCTGCGCCGGCTGCCCGGCTACCTGTTCCTGGGATTCGCGGCCCTCGCGTCGGTCTTCCCGCTCTACTACATGGCCGTCTCGGCGACCAACACGAGTCAGGACGTGCTCGCCTCCCGCCTGATCCCCGGGTCGAACCTGATGGCGAACTTCGAGTCGCTCGTGACGCAGCAGCCGCTCTGGTCGTCCGTCTGGCACTCGACGGTCATCGCCGTGAGCACCACCGTGCTCGCGGTCGTGATCACCTCGATCGCCGGGTACGGCTTCGAGGTCTACCACACCCGGGCCAAGGACCGGCTGATGGGGTTCCTGCTGCTCGCAGTGATGATCCCGTTCGCGGCGACGATGATCCCGCTGTTCCGCCTCTTCGCCGACCTCGGCATGGTGAACTCGCCCCTCGCGGTGATCCTGCCGGCGATCTCGACACCGTTCCTGATCCTGCTGTTCCGGCAGGCGTCGCGGTCGTTCCCGCGGGAGATCATCGAGGCCGCACGCCTGGACGGGCTCAAGGAGCTCGCGATCTTCGCCCGGATCTACCTGCCCACCATGCGGCCGACGTTCGCGGCCGCCGCGGTGATCACCTTCATGACTGCCTGGAACAACTTCCTGTGGCCCAAGGTGATCCTGATCAGCAACGAGTACCAGACCCTGCCGATCCTGCTGTCCAACATCAGGGCCGGCTACGTGACCGACTACGGGATGCTGATGCTCGCCGTGCTCATCGCGTCGCTCCCGGCCATGGTCATCTTCCTCATCCTGCAGCGCAGCTTCGCCGAGGGCATCACGGGAGCCATCAAGTGACGTTCGACATCGCCCGGGTCGCCGACCCCACCTACGTGTCGGAGAACCGGTTGCCGGCTCACTCCGACCACCGTTGCTTCCGCACCGCCGAGGAGGTCGCCGGCGGCAGCAGCAGCCTGGAGACCTGCCTCAACGGGCTGTGGAAGCTGCACCACGCGAAGAACCCGTCGCAGGTTCTGCCCGGCTGGGAGCAGCCCGGGCTCGACACCAGCGGCTGGGACGACATCCCGGTCCCGGGGCACCTGCAGCTGCACGGCTACGGCCGGCCGCAGTACGTCAACGTGCAGTACCCGTGGGACGGCCTCGCGGACGTCCAGCCCGGGCAGGTGCCCACCCGGGAGAACCAGGTCGCGGGCTACCGCACCACCTTCACGCTCGACGAGCCGCTCGGCCCGGGTGAGCGCCTCACGATCGTCTTCCACGGTGCGGAGAGCGCGCTCGCGGTCTGGCTCAACGGGACCTGGATCGGCTACGCGACCGACTCGTTCACCCCGTCCGAGTTCGACCTGACCCCGGCCCTGGTGGACGGCGAGAACGCGCTCGCGGTCCAGGTGGTCCGCTTCAGCGCGGCCTCCTGGATCGAGGACCAGGACTTCTTCCGGTTCTCCGGGCTGTTCCGTGACGTCGTGCTGCACCGCCGCCCCGCCACGCACCTCGAGGACCTGCGGGTCCGCACCGAGGTGGCCGACGACCTCGGCTCGGCCCGGGTGACGCTGAGCACCGCGCTCGCCGGCCCCGGCTCGGTGCGCGCGACGCTGGTCGGCGTGGGCGACCTCGCCGACCTCGGTGACGGGGACCTCGGCGTCGACCTCACCGCGCCTCGGCTGTGGAGCGCGGAGGACCCGTACCTGTACGACCTGCGGATCGAGGTGCTCGACGCCCAGGGCGCGGTGACCGAGGTCGTCCCGCAGAAGGTCGGCGTGCGGCGGTTCGGCATCGAGGACGGCCTGCTGCGGATCAACGGGCAGCGGATCGTCTTCAAGGGCGTCAACCGTCACGAGTTCGGCCCGCAGGGCCGGGTGATGTCCGCCGAGCTGATCGAGGCGGACATCCGGCTGATGAAGGCGGCCGGGATCGACTCGGTGCGGACCAGCCACTACCCGAACAGCTCGGTCTTCTACGACCTGTGCGACCGCTACGGCCTCTACGTGATCGACGAGATGAACCTCGAGTCGCACGGGATGTGGGACAAGGTCGCCCGCGGTGAGCTGACCGTGGCCCGGGCCCTGCCGGGCGACCGTCCGGAGTGGCGCGCCACCCTCATGGACCGGGCGGCGAGCACGGTCGAGCGGGACAAGAACCACGCGTGCGTCGTGATGTGGTCCTGCGGCAACGAGTCGTTCGGCGGGAAGAACATCGCCGACGTGGCGGACTGGTTCCGTTCGGTCGACACCCGGCCGGTGCACTACGAGGGCGTGCACTGGGACCCGCGCTACCCGGACACCACGGACGTGGTCAGCCGGATGTACGCGCCGGCCACCGAGATCGAGGAGTACCTGAGCACCCACCGCGACAAGCCCTACGTGCTGTGCGAGTACGCGCACTCGATGGGCAACTCGTTCGGGGCCGTGGACAAGTACCTCGACCTCGCCTACCAGGACCCACTGTTCCAGGGCGGCTTCATCTGGGACTTCGCCGACCAGACGCTGGTCACGACCGACCGGCACGGGCGGACGTTCGCCGGCTACGGCGGCGACTTCGGCGACCGACCGGCCGACTACGAGTTCAGCGCGAACGGCATCGTGTTCGCCGACCGCACACCGACCCCGGCGCTGCAGGAGGTTCGCTACCTCTACCAGCCGCTGCGGATCGCGGTCACCAACGACTCCGTCGAGGTCGACAACCGTCAGCTCTTCACCGGCACGGCGCACCTGGACTGCGTGGTGCGCCTCGCCCGCGAGGGCGTGACGGTGCGCGAGGTCCGGCTGGACACGGACGTCGCGCCGCAGGCCACGCGGTCCTACCCGCTGCCGCTGGAGCTGCCCCGGACGCCCGGCGAGTACACCGTCGACGTCTCGTTCCGGCTGGCGGAGGCGACCGCCTGGGCCCCCGCGGGCCACGAGGTGGCCTGGCAGCAGGAGGTGCTCACCGTGGCGGGCACGCGCCCCGCTCGTCGGGTGCCGGCCGCGGCTCCCGAGGTGATCGAGTCCACGCACAACGTCGGGGTCCGGGGGCAGCACTTCACCGCGCTGTTCTCCAGGCTGCACGGCGGGCTGGTGTCCTACCGGTTCGGCCTGACCCCGGACGGCGGGCACGAGCTGCTGCGCGACATCCCCTACCCGAGCTTCTGGCACGCACCGACGTCGAACGAGCGCGGGTGGGGCATGCCGTTCCGGGACGGCCCGTGGCTGCTGGCCAGCCGGTACCGCCGGCCTCGCCCCGGGCAGCCGGTGCCCGCGGTCGAGATCGGCGAGGACGCGGTCGAGATCCGGTACGCCTACGAGCTGCCCACCGCGCCCGCCACCGAGTGCGACGTCACCTACCGCGTGGACGGCGGCGGCCACGTGGAGGTCACCGTGCACCTGCGGCCGGGCGAGGGACTGCCCGACCTGCCCGAGCTCGGCATGCTGCTCACGGTCGATGCGGACCTCCACCGGCTCCGCTGGTACGGCGACGGCCCGGCGGAGAGCTATGTCGACCGGCGCAACGGCGCCCGCCTCGGGGTCTACGACGCCGACGTCGCCGACCAGCTCACGACCTACATGCGGCCGCAGGAGTCCGGCAGCCACACGGGGGTGCGCTGGGCGACCGTCACCGACGATCGCGGCGCCGGCCTGCGGCTGGACTGCGCCGAGGGCATGGAGCTCTCCGCGCTGCCGTGGACACCGTTCGAGGTCGAGAACGCCCGCCACGCGGTGGACCTGCCACCCGTGCAGCACACCGTCCTGCGCCCGGCGCTGCAGCGACGCGGGGTCGGCGGGGACGACTCGTGGGGCGCCGAGCCGCACCCGGAGTTCCGGCTGCCCGCCGGCGACCTCGAGTTCCGGTTCGGCTTCCAGGGCATCCGCTGACCCGACCGCCCGGCCGGCGCCTCGGTGCCGGTCGGGCGGGCCCCCGGACCGGTCGACCGGCACCCGCCGACGGTCGAGTGCCGGTCAGTCGGTGCGGCCGCGCTGGACCACGTCGACGACCGCCACCACGAGGGCAGCCGTGACCAGCGCGACGGTCGTCACCAGACCGTGGACCGCGGCGGTCGTGGCGTCACCGGCGGCGACCCCGCGGAAGTACAGCGCACCGACGAGCGCGACGCCTGCGGCGGTCCCGAGCCGCTGACCGGTGTTCAGCACCCCGCCGGCCGTGCCGGCCTGGGCCACCGGGACGTGCTCGAGCGTGAGGGTCACGTTCGGCGAGACCACGAACCCGCTGCCCAGCCCCGCGACCAGCAGCGGCCCGACCAGCCACCAGCCGATCACGTCGCCGGGGTCCGCGGCGAACACCAGGGCGGTCGCGACCAGGCCGACCGCGACCACCACGAGCCCGACCACCACGACCCACCGGCCCATCCGGCTGACCAGCCGACCGCCGACCGCGGCGGTCACCGCGGACCCGAGCGCGAACGGCGTGATCGTGAGCCCGGCCTGCAGCGGGCTGTAGCCGAGGCCGCTCTGCAGGTACAACGTCAGCACGAAGAACAGCCCGGTGAAGCCGGAGAAGTAGACCATCCCGAGCAACGCACCCGCGGCGAAGCCCTGCCGCGCGAACAGCGACGGCCGCACCATCGGCACCCGGCCGCGGCGCTCCTGGCGCCGCTCCCACCAGAGGAACGCCGCGAGACCGACCACGCCCGCCGCGAGCACGGCCGCGTCGACCGGAGCCCACTCCTCGGAGACCAGCGGCCAGAGCACCCCGACGACGCCGACGCCGAGCAGCAGCGCACCCCAGGGGTCGAGGTCGTGCGCGGGCTCGGGGTCCCGCACGGGGTCGATGTAGCACCGGGCCAGGACGATGGTGAGCAGACCCACAGGAAGGTTGACCAGGAACACCCAGCGCCAGCCGTGCTCGGGGCCCATCGCGGCCAGGATCACCCCGCCGAGCACCGGGCCGACCGCCGTGGAGATCCCGATCGTGGTGCCGAGCCGGCCGAAGGCCCGGCCCCGCTCCGCGCCGCTGAACAGCTGCTGGATCAACCCGGAGACCTGGGGGTTGATCATGCCGCCACCGACACCCTGGGCGAGCCGTGCGGCGACCAGCCACCCGGCGGCCGGCGCCAGCCCACCGGTGAGGCTGGCCAGGGTGAACACGGCGACGCCCGCGACGAACATCGTCCGGCGGCCCCGCGCGTCGCCGAGCCGGCCGGACGCCACGAGCACCAGGCCGAAGCTCAACGCGTAGCCGGAGACGATCCACTGCAGCGCGGCGTCGGAGGCGCCGAGCGCCTCGCGGATCGACGGTAGGGCGACGTTGACGATGCTCACGTCGAGCAGGGTCATGAACCCTGCGGTGAGGGCGACGCTGAGGGCCTTCCACCGTCGCGGGTCGGGTGCGGCCGGGCCGGCGGCACGCTCGGCGTTCACGTCGCTCATCGACCACGGAGCCTACGACCGTGGGCCGGTCCGTGCGGTCCGGGGCCCGGGCCCGAGCGCGTCCCGGCACCCGGGCCCGCGCCGGGTGCGCGGTCCGGAGTCCGCGGTCCGGAGTCCGCGGTCCGGAGTCCGCGGTCGGCCAGGTTCGGTCCCCGTACCCCGAGCACGCCGCACACCCCACGGGCAGGATGGAGCCATGGAGACGATCGCGGTCACAGGGGCATGGGGCAAGGCCGGACGAGCAGTGGTCGCGGACCTGCTCGCACACGGGTACCAGGTGCGGGCGACCGACCTGGTGGGCCGGGCCGGGCCGGACGCCGTGGAGGTCCTGGGCACCCCGCTGATGCTCGCCGACCTCACCGACCACGGCCAGACCGTCGAGGTCCTCGAGGGCGTGGACGCCGTGATCCACCTGGGCAACATCCCGTCGGACGGGCGCTACCCGGACGCGCGGACGCTGGACGTCAACGTGGCCGCCAACCACCACATGTTCCTCGCCGCGAAGACCCTCGGGCTGCGCAAGGTCGTCTGGGCCTCCAGCGAGACCACCCTGGGCCTGCCGTTCGACGTGCCGCCACGCTACGCGCCGGTCGACGAGGCCCACTTCCCGGTCCCGAACAGCACCTACGCCCTGTCGAAGGTGCTCGGCGAGCAGGCCGCGGAGCTGATCAGCGGATGGTCCGGGATCCCGTTCGTCGGTCTACGGCTGTCCAACATCCACACGGTCGAGGACTACGCGGCGGTGCCCGGGTACCAGGACGACGCACAGAAGCGGCGCTGGAACCTGTGGGGCTACGTGGACGTGCGCGACGTCGCGCTCGCCTGCCGCCTGGGCCTGGAGCGGGAGACCAGCGGGTCCCACAACGTCATCATCGCCGCGGCGGACACGATCATGGCGCGGCCCTCCGCCGACCTGATGGCCGAGGTCTTCCCGGACGTCCCGCTGACCCGCGAGCTGGTCGGCAACGAGACCCTGCTCGGGATCGACGCGGCCCGCGACCTGATCGGGTACGCGCCCGAGCACTCCTGGCGCGACCACGTCTGACCGCGGCGAGTCTCAGCGCACCGCGTCGGCCAGCGCGAGGACGCGGCGCACCGCGGCGTCCACCACCGCGGGCGCCTCACGTCGCACGTTGTGACCCGCCGCGGCGTGCACCACGGTCAACCGGTCACCGAGCGGCGCGGCGACCGCCTCGACCTGCGGCTCGTCGACGATCGCGCCGAGCACCGGGTCGCCGACCAGGAGGGTGACCGGCACCCGCACCTGGTCCAGGACCGCGGGCCAGTCCCGTGCGTCCCAGACCTGGGGCGTGTCGGCCAGCCGCGGGTCCACCCGGGTCTTCGACCGCGCCCACGGCGCCAGCTCGGCCACCGGCCACTGCGGGTTCCACACCGGCGCCAGCTCGAGCAGGTCCTCGACGGTGCGTGCCGCGTTCATCCGGATCGCCTCGTTCAGGTGGGCGGGTCCGCCGGTCCGGTCCACGTCCGGGTCCGCCCGCCACGCCGGGTCCTCGAGGACCAGGGCGGCGACGAGCGCCGGTTCGGCGATCGCGAGCTCCTCGGCGACCAGCCCACCCATCGAGTGCCCGACCACGACGGCCGGTCCGCCGCCGAGCTCGGCCCGGATCACGGCCGCGACGTCGGCCGCGAGCGCCGTGATCGTGAACGGGGGCTCGCCGAGGGGCGTGTCACCGTGGCCGCGCGCGTCGACCGCGACGACGCGACGGCCCTGCGCCCAGCCGGGCGCGAACGGCCCCCAGCACAGGCCGTCGTCGGTGACGCCGTGCAGCAGCACCACCGGCACTCCGGGACCGGAGCCCCACGTGTGCCATGCGACGTGTCCGGTCCGGCCGGAGACCGGGTCGCGCGTCGGGTCGGGTGTCGGTTCGCGGCCGGGCATCGGTGTCACGAGCCCGCGAGCAGGGTGTCGATCCGCTCGAGCTCGTCGTCGGACAACGGCGGCGCAGCGAGCGCGGCGACGTTGTCCTCGAGCTGCCGGACGCTCGAGGCACCGATGATCGCGGTGGTCACCCGCGGGTCGCGCAGGACCCAGGACAGCGCCAGCTGCGCCACGCTCTGACCGCGTGCCTGCGCGACCTCGCGCAGACCGCGGACCATCGAGAGGTACTCGGGCGTGATCCGCTCGGAGCGCAGGAAGTGTCCGACCGCGGCGCGCGAGTCGTCCGGCACACCGTCCAGGTAGCGCTCGGTGAGCAGGCCCTGGGCGAGCGGGCTGAAGACGGCGACCCCGACGCCGAGCTCCCCGACCGCCTCGAGCAGCGGCTCCGACTCCCCGTCCGCGACCTGCTCGAGCGCGCGGTCCAGCATGGAGTAGCGCGGCTGGTGGACCAGCAGCCGAACGCCCTCCGCGGCCAGCATCTGGGCCACCCGGCGGGTCAGGGACGCCGGGTAGTTCGAGATGCCGACGTAGAGCGCCTTGCCCTGCGCGACCGCGGTGAGCAGGGCCCCGACGGTCTCCTCGAGCGGGGTCAGGGGGTCGGGCCGGTGGGAGTAGAAGATGTCGACGTGGTCCAGACCCATCCGGGTCAGCGACTG
Organism: Actinotalea endophytica; assembly: GCF_025717005.1. GTDB lineage: Bacteria > Actinomycetota > Actinomycetes > Actinomycetales > Cellulomonadaceae > Actinotalea. The sequence continues at coordinate 553,807 of NZ_JAOVZU010000001.1, read as the reverse complement.
CTCGAGCGAGCGCAGCAGGTACTTGCGCGACCCGCCGTCACCGTACGGCCCGGGCCACATGTCGTAGCCCGCCTTGGTGGAGATCACCAGCTCGTCGCGGTAGGGCCGCAGGTCGGCCGCCATCACCCGGCCGAACGCCTCCTCCGCGGCGCCGTACGGCGGGCCGTAGTTGTTCGCCAGGTCCAGGTGCGTGATCCCGAGGTCGAACGCGCGGCGCAGCGTCGCCCGTTGCGTCTCGTACGGCTTGGTCTCGCCGAAGTTGTGCCAGAGGCCGAGCGACAGCGGCGGCAGCAGGAGGCCGCTGCGCCCGCAGCGGCGGTACCCACCCGCGGCGGCCATGGCGTCGTAGCGGTCGGCGGCAGGGAGGTAGGCGGGCAGAGTGCTCACCGACCCACCGTAGGCCCCTCGACCCTCGCGCCGCGGCGCCCCGCGCGCTTGGCTAGCCGCATGCGCATCCGCCCCGTCCTGCTCACCGTCGCCGGCGCCGCCGCCCTCGTCCCGCTGGTCCGTGCGGCTCATCGCGCCCAGCTCGGCTGCGGGGCGACCGCGACCGAGCGGATCAGGACCCTGCCCGGCGACGGCCTCGTCCCGGTGCCCGACCTGGTCGCCACGCGCGCGATCGACATCGACGCGCCGCCGGCCGCGGTCTGGCCGTGGCTCGTGCAGCTCGGCCAGGGCCGAGCGGGGTTCTACTCCTACGACGTCCTGGAGAACCTGCTCGGGCTCGAGATCCACTCCTCGGACCGGATCGTGCCCGAGTGGCAGGACCTCGCCGTCGGCGACCCGGTGAACCTCGCCGAGGGCGTGCCGCTGGCCGCCGCGATCGTCGAGCCGGACGCCGCGCTGGTGCTGTTCGGCGCCGGGCCCCTCGACCCCGACGACGAGGACGACGCACCGCCGTACGACTTCTCCTGGGCCTTCGTCGTCGAACCGCGTGACGGCGGCACGCGGCTCCTGGTCCGCGAGCGCTACGCCTACCGCGTCAGCTGGGCGCCCGGGCTCGTGCTCCCGGTCTCCTGGATCAGCTGGCTGATGACCCAGCGCATGCTGCGCGGCATCCGGGACCGGGCCGGACGCGACTGACCGAGCCCCGCAGCAGCCCGGCCCCGCCGGGCAGGGGCCGGGCCGGGCCGGGCTGGGCTGACCGGGACCGGTCGGTCCGGGTCAGGGCCGGTGGTGCGTGCCGGCGTCCGCTCAGTGCCGGTCGATGCGGATGTCCAGGTCGTGCACCGAGCAGGAGATGCACGGGTCGTAGTTCCGGATCGCCTGCTCGCAGCGGTGCGTGAGGTCGTGGTCGCCCACCGCCACCCACCGCTCCGCGAGCTCGCGCAGGTCGGCCTCGATGCTCGGCTGGTTCTGCGCGGTCGGCGGCATGATCTGGGCGTCCAGGATCGTGCCGTCGTCGTCGAGCGCGTACCGGTGGAACAGCACGCCGCGCGGCGCCTCGGTGGCCCCGAAGCCCATCCCCGCGCGCGGCTCGACCGGCACCGACGCCGAGACCCCGTCGACCCACGCGTCGATGATCCGCAGGGCCTCCACGATGGCCTCGACCAGCTCGACGGCGCGCACCACGAGCGACCGGAAGGGGTTCCGGCAGGTCGGGCCGAGGCCCGCCTCGTGCGCGAGCTCCTTCGCCAGCGGCGAGAGCCGGTCGTGGTTCAGCGTGTACCGGGCGAGCGGCCCGACCACGTACGGCTCCCCGTCCAGCGTCGAGTGCAGCGCCGTCGAGTGCGGCACGTGCAGCTCGGCGAGGTGCTCGCGGAAGTCCCGCACCGGCCACACGTCACCGAGCGTGGTGACCACGTCGCCGGCCTCGATCGGGTAGCCGGTCGACGGGCGCAGCGACAGGTACGGGACGGTCTGCTCGAGGTCCGGGAAGTCGAACGTCGAGACCAGCCGCACGGTCGCCACCGCGTCCTCGAGCGCCTGCTCCAAGGCCGGGCGGAACGCGTGCAGCTCGGCCGCCTTCGGCCGGTGGTAGAAGCCGCCGACCTTGACGTTGATCGGGTGCACCGACCGGCCGCCGACCAGGTCCATCAGGTCGTTGCCGGTCTTCTTCAGCCGCAGCCCGCGGGCCACGACGTCGGGGTGGTCGGCGGCCATCTCGATCGCGCCCGGGTAGCCGAGGAAGTCCGGTGCGTGCAGCAGGTACATGTGCAGCGCGTGGCTCTCGATCCACTCGCCGCAGTACAGCAGCCGGCGCATCGCGCCGATGTGCTCGGGCACCGTGACCCCGCAGACGTCCTCGATCGCCATGCAGGAGCTGAACTGGTAGGCCACCGGGCAGATGCCGCAGATCCGCGCGGTGATGTCAGGCGGCTCGGTGAACGCCCGGCCGCGCAGGAACGCCTCGTAGAACCGCGGCGGCTCGAAGATCCGCAGCTCGACGTCGGTGACGTGACCGTCTCGGATCTCGACGTGCAGGCCACCCTCGCCCTCGACGCGGGCCAGCATGCCGACCTGGAGCGTCTGGGTCCGCTCGGAGACACCTGAGCTCATCGCTTGACCCCCGTCCCGCTCGCAGCCATCGCCCGTTCCTGGCGCTCGCTCTCCCGCCGGAACGGCTCCGACGCGGCGTTGAACGTCCGGTAGACCCGCATCGCGGCCTGCGGCGGCATGCCGGTGCGCACCAGGTGGTCGGTGAGCGACGCCGTGTTCGGCGTGTTCTGCGGGCCGAAGCAGCCGTAGCACCCGCGCTCGAACGCGGGGCACAGGGCGCCGCAGCCGGCCTGGGTGACCGGCCCGAGGCACGGTGTCCCGTGCGCGACCATGACGCAGGTGTTGCCGCGCCGCTTGCACTCCGCGCACACGCTGTACGTCGAGATCCGCGGCGTGCGGTGCTCCACCAGCGCGCCGAGCAGCTCGACGAGCTGGCCCTTGTCGATCGGGCAGCCCCGCAGCTCGTAGTCGACCGACACGTGCGCCGAGATCGGCGTCGACCGGGCGAGCGTGGACAGGTACTCCGGGTGCGCGTAGACCACGGACCGGAACTCGGCCACGTCGGCGAAGTTGCGCAACGCCTGGATGCCGCCGGCCGTCGCGCAGGCGCCGAGCGTGACGACCACCTTGGACATCTCCCGGATCTGGCCGATCCGCTCGATCTCCTCCGGCGTGGTCACCGACCCCTCGACGAGGGACACGTCGTAGGGCCCCTCGACCTGGGCCCGGGTCGCCTCCGGGAAGTAGGCGATGGACACCGCGCCGGCGACCGCGAGCAGCTCCTCCTCGCAGTTGAGCAGGCTGAGCTGGCAGCCGTCGCAGGACGCGAACTTCCACACCGCGAGCTTGGGCGGTGCAGCCGACCTCAGGGACTCGTCGAACATCACAGCTCCCGGATGCTCAGCAGGGGCGCGAGCCGGTCGTAGCCGAGCACCGGCCCGTCCACGCACGCGAACAGCTCACGGATCTGACAGTGGCCGCACAGGCCGACACCGCACTTCATGCTCCGCTCCAGCGACAGCCGGACCCGGTCGCCCGGCACGCCGCGCGCCACGAGCGCCTGGGCCGCGGAGCGCATCATCACCTCCGGGCCGCAGACCAGGGCGAGCGTCGCGTGCGGGTCGAAGCCGGCGCGCGGCACGAGGTTGGTGACCAGGCCGACCTTGCCGCGCCACGCGTGCTGGCCGTTGTCGACGGTCACCTCGACGACGACGCCGCGGTCGCGTGCCCAGCTGCGCAGCTCGTCGCCGAACAGGATGTCCTCCGGCGTGCGAGCGCCGTACAGGAGCACGACCCGGCCGTACCGCTCGCGGTGCGCGACGATCTCCATCAGCGCGGGCCGCAGCGGAGCGAGACCGATGCCGCCGGCGACCACGACGACGTCACCGCCCTCACCGTCGGCGACGTCCCACGACGTGCCGTACGGGCCACGCACGCCGAGCACCGCGCCGCGCGGCGCGGCGATCAGCGCGTGGGTGACCGCGCCGACGTCCCGGATGGTGTGCTCGAGCGGTCCGGGCCTGGTCGGGTCCCCGCTGATCGAGATCGGGACCTCGCCGACCCCGAACGCGTCGAGCATCGTGAACTGACCGGCCTTGTAGTGCAGCATCGGGCCGTCGACCGGTTCGAGGACGACCGTGAAGGTGTCCCGGGTGTCCTGCCGCGTCCGGCTGATCCGGTACCGCGACGGCGTCATGTGGTCGCGCACCGAGTGGCCCGGGCGGTCCAGGGTCGTGGTCATCGCATGCCTCCCGCCACCGGGATCCCCGCCGAGGCGCGGATCTTCGCGACCTCCGCGGTCAGGTCGATGCCCACCGGGCACCAGGTGATGCACCGGCCGCAGCCGACGCAGCCGAGCGCGTCGAACTGGTCCTGCCACGCGGCGAGCTTGTGGGTCAGCCACTGCCGGTACCGCGAGCGGACCTCGGTCCGCAGGCTGCCGCCGTGGATGTGGGCGAACTCCTCGGAGAAGCACGAGTCCCAGACCCGGCGCCGCTCGGCGTCGGCGCTGCCGAGCACCGACACGTCCTGGACCGTGGTGCAGAAGCAGGTCGGGCACACCATCGTGCAGTTCATGCAGGTCAGGCACCGGTTGCCGACGTCGTCCCAGACCGGGCTCTCCGCGGCGGCGTACAGCAGGTCGCGCAGCCCGTCGGTGTCCATCGTGCGGCCCATCCGCATGGTCGCCTCGGCCACCGCGGTGGTCACCGCGGCCTCGTCGTCGGCCGTCGCGGGCACGGTGTCGACCTCCGCGAGCACCTCGGCGCCGAGGTCCGTGCCGACCTCGACGACGAACCGGTGCGGGTCGCTCAGCTCGGTGAGCGCGAGGTCGTAGTCGGACTCCGGGTGCGGCCCGCCGCCCATCGAGGTGCAGAAACAGGTGCCGCCCGGGTCGGTGCAGGTCACGGCCGCGATGAAGGCGCCCTCACGGCGCCGCACGTAGCGCGCGTCGGGGAACGCACGCCCGGCGAGCACCCGGTCGTGCTGGGCCAGGGCCCGCAGGTCGCAGCCCCGCACGCCGAGGAAAGCCGTCGGGCGGACGTGGTCGACGCCCGTGTCGGTCACCTCGAACTGCGATCCACTGCGCCTGCCGCGCCAGATCAGCTCGTCCGGCGGGAACAGCGTCGCCTTCATCCCGGGCGCCGCTGCGGCCTGCGCGAAGACCTTGCCGTCGTCGCGCTCGGTGAGCCGGTACCGGCCCGCCTCCTGCTCGTCCCCGACGCCCCACGGCAGGTCGTCCGCGCCGTGCACCTCGGCGAGCGAGACCGCCCCGGTCCGCACCGTGGGTGCTACCACCGCGTACCCGCGCCCCTCCAGCACCTCGATCAGCCGGTCAAGCCCCTGGGGGAGCATGATGCGCGTGTCGTCCGCCATTGGACGCCTCCTCGCCGTGTTCCTCCTCACGGTTCGCCGTCAGCGCTGAGGGTTCCAGGGACCAAGGTCATGAAGCCCCGTACGGGTACGTCACACCCCGTCCGCGGCCCCGTCCACTGCCCCGTCCATGCGGCGACCGGCGAGCGGCACGGCCCGCAAGAGGGACCGCGCCGGGACACCTGGCAGACTCGGCGGATGCTCCACATCGTGCTCTTCGAGCCCCGGATCGCCGGCAACACCGGCAACGCGATCCGGACGGTCGCCGGCACCGGTGCGACGCTGCATCTGGTCGAACCGCTCGGCTTCGAGCTCGACGAGCCGCGGCTGCGCCGCGCCGGGCTCGACTACCACGACCTCGCCCAGGTGCGCGTGCACCCGGGGCTCGACGCGCTGCTCGACGCACTGCCCGACGCACGCATCTGGGCCTTCAGCGCCCAGGCCACGCTCCGGCACACCGCCGTCGACTGGCGCGACGGCGACGCGCTGCTCTTCGGGCCCGAGCCCACCGGCCTGCCCGACGACGTCCGCGAGCACCCCCGGGTGACCGGCCAGGTGCGGATCCCGATGCTGCCGGGCCGTCGGTCGATGAACCTCTCGAACGCCGCAGCCGTGGGGATGTACGAGGCGTGGCGCCAGCTCGGCTTCCCCGGAGCCGTCTGACCGGCGTCCGTTCCCGGTCGCCAGGACCACGCCCGCGCGAGCACGCGGCCGCAGAGGCTCGCCACCCGCAGGCACACCGACAGGGCGGGACGCCGTTGTCCCGCCCTGGTCGGCTCGGTCTCAGGCCGTGGTCGCGGCCTCGGTCTCCTTGGCCATCTCCTTGGCGGCCCGGCGCTCGGTCAGCTCACGCACCACCGCGGGAACCCGCGGGTGGCTGAGGTTGGCCCGCACCTGCCAGGCCCAGGTGTCGGCGACCGACTCGCCGATCGGACGCACCGGCATGGCGAGCTCGCGCGCCCGTGCGGTGTCGACCTGCCACACGGTGTGCGCGACGTCGCCCGGCAGGACGAACGGCATGTCGGTCCACGGCTTGACGCCGGCCTCGCGCATCTCGGCGTCGTGCAGGTTCGCGAACCGGGCCGGCTCGCGACCCGTCGAGCGCACGGCGTCCGCGCAGGCCTCGAGCATCTCCCCGAACGTGCACATCCCGGCCGGGCCGGTCGCGTTGATCGGACCGATCACCAGCTCCTCGGCGGCCGTGACCATCCAGGCGGCCAGGTCGCGGACGTCGATCACCGCGATCGGCTGGGAACGCGCCGCCGGGACGCCGACCCACTCCTCCGTCGCGATCCGGTGCAGCCAGGTGGTCAGGCGGTTCGTGTCGTCACCGGGGCCGATGATGATGCCGGCGCGCACGGCGAGGAGCCGCTTGCCGAGCGCCGCGCGCAGGATGCGCTCGCTCTCGGCCTTCATCGGGCCGTACTGGGTGAGGTCGTCGTCGGGGTGCATCAGCTCGTCGTCCTCGCCCTGGATCGGGCCGGGCGGCCAGTTCCGGTAGGCGCTGATGCTGGACACGTACACGTAGTGCGGGACCTTCTTGAACACCGCGGCGGCGGCGATCGCGCCCTCGACGGTGAACCCGCTGCAGTCGATCACCGAGTCGACCTTGTCGATGAACGGCGCCATCGCGGCGGAGAGCGACGCGACGTCGTCCCGGTCGGCCCGGACCCAGGTGGTCCCGGGCGGGGGCTCGCCCTTGTTGCCGCGGGAGACGGCAACCACGTCGTGTCCGGCGGCGAGAGCCGCGTCCACGACGGTGCTGCTGAGGAAACCGGTGGCCCCTAGCACGACGATGAGCATGGGCCCCAGGATGTCGGTCGGATCCGGATGTTTGAAGGGACTTAGGGCGGGTAATCGCGGCGGATCAGTCCCCACCGTCGGCGAGCGCAGCGTCGATCGCGTCCACCGCGCCGAGCCCGTCGAGGTCGGTGACCCGGGTGCGCCAGTACTCCGCGCCGTCCCGGGTCCGGGAGACCAGGCCCGCCTCGACCAGCTCTCGCCGGACCCCGACCGGGTCACGGACGAACCCGGCGAGCCGGCCGGTGAGCTCGCGCTCGGTCACCGGCTCGTGCACCGCGGTGACCCGCGTCGCGACCCAGGCGAGCACCGCGTCCCGGTCCGTCTGCCGCCGCGGCAGGGTCTCGAGCCGGCCGCGCACCAGGAACCGCCGGACGGCGGCATCCGGCTCGACGAGGGACTGCAGGGCCCAGACCTGGGTGCGCCACGCGGGGTGGTCGACGTCGATCACGTCGAAGTGGCCGCCGTCGACCAGGCTCAGGGTCGCCTCGGCGCCGCCCGCCCGCGCCGCCGCCACGTAGTCGCCGGACTGGGACGGCGGGACCAGGTCGTCGGCCCGGCCGTGCACGCAGCGGACCGGGACGTCCAGCGGTACCTGCCGGATCGGGTCGTAGGGCGCGTCGCCGGCCCCGGGCGCGTGGCCCAGGAGCTGTCCGGCGGCGCCACCGCCGAGCTCGGCCGCGGCGACCAGGTCGAGCACCGCTGCCTGCGCCACGACACCGGTGAGCCGGACCGCGCCGTCGCGTGCCCAGCGCTCGTGGCGGGTGCGGGAGGCGGCCCAGGTGGCGAGGTGCCCACCCGCGGAGTGGCCGAGGGCGAGGACCGTGTCGAGCCCGAAGCCGTGCTGCTCGGCGGCCGGGCGCAGCGCGTCGATCCCGGCGGCGAGGTCGTCGAAGGTGGCGGGAGTGCCGCCGCCGTCACCGACCCGGCGGTACTCGAGGTTCCACGCGACCCACCCCCGGTGAGCCAGGTCGGCCGCGAGCGGCCGGGCCCCCGCGAGGCCGTGCGGGACCCGCCAGAACCCGCCGTGCACCAGCACCACGACGCCGCGCGGCGGGCCGGCCGGCATGGTCAGCTCGGCGAACTGGTCGGCGTGCTCGGCTCCGTAGCGCACGAGCACCGGCGCGGTCACTGTCATGGCATCACTGTGCCATCCGCCCGGCCGCCGGCCCGACCGCACGGGCGGCCCGGGCCAGGACGGCGAACGGCCCCGGACCCGTCGGGGTCCGGGGCCGTCGTCGCGTTCTCAGGCGTCGTCGACCGGTGGCTTCTCGTCCGTCGTGGTCAGCGGCGGCAGGGAGCCCACCGAGACACCGACCGGCTCCTCGCCGGCGGGCTCGTCGCCGCCCTCGCCACGGAACACGAACTCACCGAGCAGGCCCTCGCCCTGCGCGTCGATCTTGACCGTCTGACCGGTGCGCAGCTCGCCGAACAGGATCTTCTCGCTCAGCGTGTCCTCGATCTCGCGCTGGATCGCACGGCGCAGCGGCCGGGCGCCGAGCACGGGGTCGTAGCCCTTCTCCGCGAGCAGCGCCTTGGCCGCCTGCGTCAGCTCGATGTCCATGCCCTTGTCCTTCAGCCGCGCGGCGAGGCGGGCGATCATCAGGTCGACGATCTGGATGATCTCCGCCTGCGACAGCTGCGGGAACACCACCACGTCGTCGACGCGGTTGAGGAACTCGGGCCGGAAGTGCTGCTTGAGCTCGTCGTTGACCTTCGACTTCATCCGCTCGTAGTCGGTGGACAGGTCCCCGCCGGCCTGGAAGCCGGTCTGCAGGCCCTTGGCGATGTCCCTGGTCCCCAGGTTCGTCGTCATGATGATGATGGTGTTCTTGAAGTCCACCACCCGGCCCTGGGAGTCGGTCAGGCGACCGTCCTCGAGGATCTGCAGCAGCGAGTTGAAGATGTCCGCGTGGGCCTTCTCCACCTCGTCGAAGAGGACCACGGAGAACGGCCGGCGGCGCACCTTCTCGGTCAGCTGGCCGCCCTCGTCGTAGCCGACGTAGCCGGGCGGCGAGCCGAACAGCCGCGAGACGGTGTGCTTCTCGGAGAACTCGCTCATGTCCAGCTGGATGAGCGCGTCCTCGTCGCCGAACAGGAACTCCGCGAGCGCCTTGGCGAGCTCGGTCTTCCCGACGCCGGTCGGGCCGGCGAAGATGAACGACCCACCCGGTCGCTTCGGGTCCTTCAGGCCCGCACGCGTGCGGCGGATCGCCTGGGAGAGCGCCTTGATCGCGTCGTCCTGGCCGATGACCCGCTTGTGCAGCTCGTCCTCCATGCGGAGCAGGCGGCTGGACTCCTCCTCGGTGAGCTTGAACACCGGGATGCCGGTGGCCAGCGCGAGGACCTCGGCGATCAGCTCCTCGTCGACCTCCGCGACCGAGTCGAGGTCGCCGGACTTCCAGGCCTTCTCCTTCTCGGTGCGCTTGGCGGCGAGCTGCTTCTCGGTGTCCCGCAGCCGCGCGGCCTTCTCGAAGTCCTGCTCGTCGATCGCGGACTCCTTGTCGCGACGCGCCTCGGCGATCGCCTCGTCGAGCTCGCGGAGCTCGGGCGGGGCGGTCATCCGGCGGATGCGCAGCCGCGCGCCGGCCTCGTCGATCAGGTCGATCGCCTTGTCCGGCAGGAAGCGGTCGTTCACGTAGCGGTCGGCCAGCTGGGCCGCGGCGACCAGCGCGCTGTCGGTGATCGAGACGCGGTGGTGCGCCTCGTACCGGTCGCGCAGACCCTTGAGGATCTCGATCGTGTGGGCGAGCGTCGGCTCGGCCACCTGGATCGGCTGGAACCGGCGCTCGAGCGCGGCGTCCTTCTCGACGTGCTTGCGGTACTCCTCGAGCGTGGTCGCGCCGATCGTCTGCAGCTCACCGCGCGCGAGCATCGGCTTGAGGATGCTCGCGGCGTCGATCGCGCCCTCGGCGGCACCCGCACCGACCAGGGTGTGGATCTCGTCGATGAACAGGATGATGTCGCCGCGCGTGCGGATCTCCTTGAGGACCTTCTTCAGGCGCTCCTCGAAGTCACCGCGGTAGCGGGAGCCGGCGACCAGCGCGCCGAGGTCCAGCGTGTAGAGCTGCTTGTCCTTCAGCGTCTCGGGCACGTCGCCGCGCACGATGTCCTGCGCGAGGCCCTCGACGACGGCGGTCTTGCCGACGCCGGGCTCACCGATCAGCACCGGGTTGTTCTTGGTGCGGCGGGACAGCACCTGCATGACCCGCTCGATCTCCTTCTCGCGACCGATGACCGGGTCGAGCTTGCCCTCGCGGGCCGCCTGGGTGAGGTTGCGCCCGAACTGGTCGAGCACCGCGGAGCCGGACGGGGTGCCCTCGGCCGGGCCACCGGCCGCGACGGCCTCCTTGCCCTGGTAGCCGGAGAGCAGCTGGATGACCTGCTGACGGACCCGGTTGAGGTCCGCGCCCAGCTTGCCCAGCACCTGGGCGGCGACACCCTCACCCTCGCGGATCAGGCCGAGCAGGATGTGCTCGGTCCCGATGTAGTTGTGACCGAGCTGCAGCGCCTCGCGCAGGGACAGCTCGAGCACCTTCTTGGCGCGCGGGGTGAACGGGATGTGGCCGGACGGTGCCTGCTGGCCCTCGCCGATGATCTCCTGCACCTGGGCGCGCACGGCGTCCAGCGAGATGCCGAGCGACTCCAGCGCCTTGGCGGCGACACCCTCGCCCTCGTGGATGAGGCCCAGCAGGATGTGCTCGGTGCCGATGTAGTTGTGGTTGAGCATCCGCGCCTCTTCCTGGGCGAGGACGACCACCCGGCGGGCCCGGTCGGTGAATCTCTCGAACATCAGCACTCCTTGCGGCGGCGGCGCGCCTCCTGGCGGGTCCAGGGACGTGGGGACGTCGTTCAGCAAGGCTAACCGCGGGGTGTCACCGAGGCGTCCCGTGTTCGCCGCGGGCGTGATCCGTTCACCCGACCGCAATACGGGCGGGACCGCGGCGTGACCCTTCTACCCGGCCCACCAGTCGACGGTCTCCCGCGGCGGCCTCGGTGACTTCCGCCTCGGTTCACGCCTGGCCGACTCCGGCAGGTCGCGCGTGGTCGCCGCGACCACGAGCGGCGTGACGATCGACACGACCAGCACGACCGCCACACCGGCCTGCGCCGCCGGGAGCCGGCCGTCGACGAGCACGTGCAGCCCAAGGAGTGCCGGGCCCGCCATCCAGGTCCACACGAGCGCGACCAGCGCGCGCGGCACGGGCGGGCCCGGCTTGCGCAACCGCGGCCGGCCGAAGCCTGCGACGAGGATCACCAGGGGGCACAGCACGACCAACCCGGGAGGCCCAGCCACAATCAGCCAGGGAATGCCCTCGCAGATGCCTTCGTCGGGGCAGGGCGGCGGCGGGGCCAGAAGCAGCGCCAGCACGCCGAGCACGAGTGCCGTGGGCACCAGCAGCGCGATCCAGGTGACGACGTCGACGAGGGTCCACGCGCGCGGCTCCGCCGCACGCCACCGCCCCCCGGGGACCATGGTCGGGACGCTAGCCGCAGGCCGACCGCACCGCGTCCGTCGCGCGGGTGAACCTGGGCGGTGCGCAGCTCCGCGGGGCTCAGCCGGCGACGTGCTCGACCACGGCTTCCACGACGCCCGGGTCGGCCAGGAGCCGGTGGTGCCCGAGCCCGTCGGTGGTCACGAGCCGCGCTCCCGACCACGCCTCGGCCACGGCGACGCCCACCGAGTAGGGGATCTCCGAGTCGGCGCGGTCGTGCACCACGAGGGTGTCGGGCACCCGGCCGGCACCGAGCGCCACCAGGTCGATCGCGTCGACCGGCGCGGCGACGATCTCCTCGAGCGCGGCCCGCAGGTGCGCGACGGTCCTCGGCGACAACCCGAACGCGCGCGAGAACTCCTCCAGCACGGCCGCGATCCCGGAGCTGGGCGCGACCAGCGCCACCCGGTCGGCGCTGAGCCGTCCGCGCAGCGCGAGCCCGGTCGCCGTGCACCCGAGCGAGTGCGCGACGACGCCGGAGACCGGACCGAACGCGTCGTCCGCGACCTCGAGGGCGTCCACGATCTCCGGGAGCATGCCGCGCCCCGCCCCGAGCACGCCCGGCGCCGCGTCGCCATGGCCCGGCGCATCCAGCGCCACGACCCGGTACCCGGCGTCGACCAGAGGTCTGACGAACGCGCCGAGCTGGCCGCGCCAGCCGCCCCAGCCGTGCACCAGCAGCACGACCGGACCGGCGCCCCACGACTCGGCGACCACGTCCCCGCCGCGCGGCGCGGGCAGCCGCACCAGCTCGCCGGGGCCGGGGCGCAGGTCACGGCGGCGCTCGGCGCCGGGCGGCAGCGTGCACCACAGGTCCAGGGCCCGACGGTCCGCGGCCGAGGGCGCGACGGCCTGGAGCACGGCGAGGCTGCATCGCAGCCACACCACGCTCGCCGTCGCGACGATCCGTCGGCGCCACCGCCGGGCTCGTCGGCGCAGCGTCGGGCGGGTGTCGGCGACAGCCGTCCCGGCCGTCACCGGCCGGCCTCCGCCACGGCGTCAGGAGCACCTCGCGCCGGCTCGGCCGGCGGGCGCTCGGCATCGAGCAGCGCGTCGACCGCGGCACGGGCGCGCTCCTCCGCCCGCGGGTCACCCAGCAACCGGTGCTGGTGGTAGAAGCCGAGCATGACGGCGTGCAGGTCGACGGCGAAGCGCTCCGGGTCGGCGTCCGCGCGGAAGTGACCCTCGCGGATCCCACCGGAGAAGATCCGCGCGATCGAGCGCGCCAGCTCGAGGTGCTGGTCGCGCAGCCGGTCGCGCACGGGCCCGGGCTGCTCGTCCAGCTCGGTGCTGGACTTGACGAACACGCAGCCGCCGGGCCGGCGCATCAGGCCGCAGACCATCCACCCGTCGACCAGCGCCCGTACGCGGGGCTCGCCCCGCGGCGCCGACAACGCGGGGAGCACGACCTCGGTGGCGAACTCCAGCGCTGCGGCGTCGAGCACGGCGAGCTGCAGCGCCTCCTTGGAGCCGAAGTGCGCGATCATCCCGCTCTTCGACATGCCGACCTCGGTGGCCAGCGACCCGACCGTGAGGCCACCGAGCCCGGTACGGCAGGCCAACGCGACGGCCGCGCCCAGGATCGCCTCCCGGGTCCGCCCGCCCTTCGACTCGCGGGCCTGCGCAGGCGGCACCCCGAGCAGGGCGAGGACGTCGGCGGCGGGTGTCATCGGTTCGCTCACCCGTTCAGAATAGTACGATCGTTCGTACTTTTGCTCTCCCGGTGGCCCTACGATCACCGACGTGCCCGCGAACGCCCCGCGCCGGACCCGCCGGTGGCGGACGGCCGTCCGGTGGGCGCTCGGAGCCGCCGCGGTCCTGGCACTCGCCTCGGTGGTGTGGGTGCAGGCCGTCGGCCAGCAGGCGGTGGTCGCGAGCCCGTCCGACGTACCGGACGGCGGCGTCGCGCTCGTGCTCGGCGCGGGACTGCGACCGGACGGGTCGCCCTCGACCTACCTGCGACGACGGCTGGACGCCGCCGCGGCGCTCTACGACGCCGGCACCGTGAGCACGATCGTGGTGTCCGGCGACGGCGTCTCGCGTCCCGGCTACGACGAGCCGGCCGCGATGCGGACCTGGCTGGAGGGCCTCGGCGTCCCCGGGTCGGCGATCGTCGAGGACCCCGAGGGCGTCGACACCACCGCGTCGTGCCGCCGGGCCACCGAGCTCGGCATCGCCGACGCCGTGGTGATCACGCAGGACTACCACCTGCGCCGGGCGCTCTTCTCGTGCCGCGCCGCGGGCCTGGACGCGGTCGGGATCGGGGTCTCGGCCCAGAGCGTCAAGCCCGTGCAGGCGGTGTGGTGGCACGCACGCGAGGTGCCCGCGTCCATCAAGGCCGCGTGGGACGCGCTGCTCGGCTGACCGCGGCCGCGCGGATCGGTCGTCCGCCCGGAGGCCGGCTCACCACTCGCGCAGGTGCGGGGTGTCGCCCGGGTAGGCGAGCAGAGCTGCGCGCTCGTCGTCGGTGAACGGACGCGCCTGGCGCGAGGCGGAGTCGAGCTGGACCATCCGGGTGCGGGCGCGCAGGTAGACGGTCCGCTGCTCGTCGACCACCTCGTAGGCGATGTCCACCGAGGTGCGCCCGATCCGCGGGACCCACACCTCGACGTCGATCGGGTTGAGCCGGTAGACGAGCTGCCCGAGGTAGTCGATCTCGTGCTTGACCACGACGAGCAGGGAAGCGGTGGGCTGGCCGTCGGCGTCCACGCCCATGTCGAACAGCGCGAAGCGCGCGTCGTCCAGGTAGCGCAGGTAGGCGGCGTTGTTGACGTGACCGAACAGGTCGACGTCCGACCACCGCACGTACGTGCGCATCACACCCCGGCCGGCGGGCCGCGTACCCGACTCGGGCGCAAGCATTTGTCCTGACATACGGCCATGGTAAATGCCCCGCTCCTCGAGCGACAGACCTCCGCCCCGCCGAGTTCGACAGGCCTGCACGCCCCGCGAGGGCACGGCTCCCGCGACTCGTCGCCCGCGGACGCGCGGCGGGAGCAGTGCCGCACGTGCGGTTGGATGGGCGGGTGACCGACCCCCAGCTCGAGCTGCCCGCCGCCGCCGAGGTCGCCGGGCTCCGACTGGTGGCCACCGACATGGACGGCACGCTGCTGGACGGCGACCACCGGATCGACCCGTCGTTCTGGGACGTCGCCGACGAGCTCGCCGTGCGGGGGGTCGAGCTCTGCGTCGCGAGCGGGCGACAGCTCGGCGCACTGGAGCTGGTGCTCGGCGAACGGTTCGAGGCGCTCACCGTGATCGCGGACAACGGAGCGGTCGTCCTGCGCCACGGCGAGCAGCTCCACATCTCACCGGTGGACCACGCCCTGGTCGTGGAGTTCGCCGACCGGATCCGCCGGCTCGCGTCCCGAGGGCACCAGGTCGCCGCCACGATCTCCGGGCGGCACGGCGCCTACATCGAGGGCCGTGACCCGATCGCACTGGACGAGGCGAGGCGCTACTACCCGCACGCCGTCGAGGTCGAGGACCTCGCGGGCGTCGAGGCCGCCGCGCTCAAGGTGTCCGCCTACGACGTCGCGCCGATCGGCGAGGCCGTGCT
The DNA here is from genome assembly GCF_025717005.1 of Actinotalea endophytica. Classification (GTDB taxonomy): domain Bacteria; phylum Actinomycetota; class Actinomycetes; order Actinomycetales; family Cellulomonadaceae; genus Actinotalea. Next base: position 538,642 of record NZ_JAOVZU010000001.1, on the reverse strand, counting down.
CCCCGCGATCGCCGACCTCGCCGCGGGCTACGCGATCCTCCAGGGCCACGACCACTGGGTCGACATCAACGCGGCCGGGACGAACAAGGGGGCCGCGCTACGGATGATCCAGGCCGCGGTCGGGGCCGACCGGGAGCACACCGCCGCCTTCGGTGACCAGCCCAACGACCTCGAGCTGCTGCGCGCCGCCGGGATGAGCTGGGCGATGGCGAACGCGCACCAGGACGTGCTCGCGACCGGACGGTTCCGCGCTCCGGCGAACACCGAGGGCGGCGTGATCCGCACCCTGGCGGCCCTGCTCGACCTGCTGGGCTGAGCGCAGGCCCGGATCGGCCCTCCCGCGCCCTCAGCCGCGCAGCGCCACCTCGAACTCCGCGAGGGCGGACGGCGAGAAGAGCACGAACCGCACCTCGTCGAGCCCGTCCGGGTGGCCGGCCGCCCACTCGCGCACCGTGGCGACCGCGATCTGCGCGACCTCGGACATCGCCCAGCCGTACACGCCGCCGCTCACCGCGGGGAACGCCACCGACCGCGAACCGAGCTCGGCGGACACGTCGAGCGAACGCCGGAAGCACGCCGCGAGCAGCGCCGGATCCGTCTGCCCCGCGTGCCGGTTGGGCCCGACCGTGTGCACCACCCACTGCGCCGGCAGGTCGAAGGCGCCGGTCGCGACGGCCTCGCCGACCGGCAGCCCGCCGGGCCACGCGGTCCGGCGCACCTCACGGCAGGCTGCGAGCAGGCCCGGGCCGGCCGCGGCGTGCAGCGCACCGTCCACACCTCCCCCGCCCAGCAACGACGAGTTCGCGGCGTTGACCACGACGTCGGTCGCGGTCCGCGTGAGGTCACCCTGCTCGGCCAGGATCCGCATGCCTCCAGCCTGCCACCGGACGAGCAGACCCGGCCCGCACCGGGTTGTCGCACGAGGTGCCCGGCGGCAGAGTGACGAGCATCATCCCCAGCCACGGAGGGCGAGCCATGCAGCACCGCAGGATCGGCGAACGGACCGTCTCGGCCATCGGGCTGGGCGGGATGCCGATGTCCATCGAAGGGCGGCCGGGCGAGGCGCGCGCCATCGAGACCATCCACGCCGCCCTCGACGCGGGCGTCACGCTGATCGACACCGCGGACGCCTACCACCTCACGGCGACCGACGTCGGGCACAACGAGATCCTGATCGCCAAGGCGCTCCGGCTCGCGGGCAGCGCTGCACGCGACGTGCTGGTCGCGACCAAGGGCGGCCACCGGCGCCCCGGCGACGGCACCTGGTACGTGCAGGGCGACCCGGCCTCGATCATCAAGGCCTGCGACGCCTCGCTGCAGCGCCTCGACGTCGAGGCGATCGGGCTCTACCAGTTCCACCGTCCGGACCCGTCGGTGCCCTACGAGGAGTCCGTCGGGGCGCTGCGCGACCTGCTCGACGCGGGGAAGATCGTCATGGCCGGCGTCTCGAACGCGAGCACGGAGCAGATCGAGCTGGCCGACGAGGTGCTCGGCGGGCGCCTGGTCTCGGTGCAGAACCAGTTCTCGCCGCGGTTCCGGTCCAGCGAGCCCGAGCTCGAGCTCTGTGCCCGACGCGGCATCGCGTTCCTGCCGTGGAGCCCGCTCGGCGGCATCAAGAGCGCCGGTGAGCTCGGTGCACGGCACGCGGCGTTCGGCGAGGTCGCCCGGCGGCACGGCGTCAGCCCGCAACAGGTCGCCCTCGCGTGGGAGCTCGCCAAGGCCCCCGTGGTCATCCCGATCCCGGGCGCGAGCCGTCCCGCGTCGATCCAGGACTCCGCACGGGCCGTCGACCTCGTGCTGACCGAGGACGAGTTCGCGGCCCTCGACGCGCGCGGCTGAGGTCAGGCCTCCAGCAGGATCGTCACCGGGCCGTCGTTGACCAGCTCGACGGCCATCTGCGCGCCGAAGACCCCGGTCGACACCCGCAGCCCGCGCTCGCGCAGCGCGGCGACGACGTCCGCCACGAGGGGCTCGGCGACCGGTCCGGGCGCCGCGGCGTTCCAGGTCGGCCGCCGGCCCTTGCGGGTGTCGGCATAGAGCGTGAACTGGCTCACCACGAGCACCGGCGCGCCGAGGTCGAGCGCGGACTGCTCGTCGCGCAGGATCCGCAGCTCGGCGACCTTGCGCGCGATCCGCTCGACCTGCGCCGGACCGTCGTCGTGCGTCACCCCGACCAGGACCAGCAGGCCGGGCTCGTCGAACGAACCGACGACCTCGCCGTCGACCCGCACTGCGGCACGGGTCGCGCGCTGGACGACCGCGCGCACCTCACCACCCGCCGGACGACGGCGGCCGCCGGCGGCGGATCGGGCCGAGCGCCGGGCGCACGTCGACGAAGTAGACGATCGCGGCGACCACCCCGATGATCGCGAGGAAGCCGAGCTGGCCGATCCCGACCGGCGGCGGGATCGCGACGAACGACACGGCCGTCGCGACGCCGAGGATCGCGCCCCAGAAACCCTTGGTCCGCTTCCCTGCGCGCGGGAAGGCCTCGGCCGGCCGGCGCAGCAGGTCCACGAGGGCGGCCACGCAGGCCACGAAGACCCCGAGGTACAGCAGGAAGAAGATCCACAGCTGGGCGTAGGCGACGGTCGACACGACGAGAAGCCTACGGTGCGACCGACGGGCCGGCGTCAGCGGCGACGACGGCGCAGACCTGGCTCCGGCCGCCCAGCTTCGCGCGGTACAGCGCGGCGTCGGCCTCGGCGTAGAGCGCCGTGAGCCCGGCCGCTGCGCCGGCCGCGAGATGCCCGGCGCCGATGCTGACGCTCAACGAGACCTCATCGGCGCCCTGGAGCATCGGCGTCGCGAGCACCGCGCGCAGCATCTCCTCGGCCACCCGCACGGCGTCGTCGCGAGACGCGTCGGGCAGGAGGACCGCGAGCTCGTCGCCGCCGAGCCGCGCCACGGTGGCCGTCCGCGGCGAGCAGGCCCGGAGCAGGCTCCCGACGTGCACCAGGGCGGCGTCGCCGACCAGGTGGCCGTAGGTGTCGTTGAGCGCCTTGAAGCTGTCGAGGTCGACGATCAGCAGCGCTGTCCCGCGCGGTGGCGCGTCCCGCAACCGGCGCGGGTGCGGCGCCGCCGCCTGTGCCGCAGCGGCCTCGAGCTCGCGACGGGTCGCCAGCCCGGTCAGCGGGTCCTGGCTCGCGAGGGCCGCGAGCTGCTCGGTGAGTCGTTGCTGGTGGCCGCCCATGTGCACGAGCAGCGCGGTGGCCATCAGGATCACGGCGCCGACGGCGACGAGCTCACCCACGGCGTCCGGAACCGCGCGGGTGGTGAAGACGATCACGGCGTCGCCGCCGATCGCCAGCGACGCGACGAGCCAGGCGCCGGCCGGCTGCAGGTGCGCTCCGGCGAACACCACCGCGTAGAGCAGGCCGATCTGACCCGAGGCACCGGTCTCGGGGGCGATCAGGTCCTCCGCCAGGATCACCCCGATGCCGAGCAGGCAGATCGTGATCCAGCTCCACCAGGGCATCCGGTCGGGCGCTCGGCTGAAGCCGACCACCATCGCGAGGATCACGACCGCGACCACGCTCGCCACGGCGAGCGTGCCGCCGTTGGAGCTCGACCGGCCCAGGGCCATCCCGAGCAGCTCGTACCCGACCGCGAGCACCGCGCACCCAGCACCGATCACCGAGGCGCCCCAGGCGGCGGCCCCGGTGTCGCGCGGCCCGACCAGCTCCTTCACGCACCCCCCTGCGTCGCTCGCGAACCTAGGGCAGCCGGCGAGCGCCGACCTGGGACGTCCGGCGCGCCCCACCGTGCCCGGCTCTCACGCCATCACGACGCGACCGCGCCCCCGGAGCTTGGCCTGGTACAGGGCCTCGTCGGCCTCGGCGTAGAGCTCGGCGAGGGTCGGCTCACGGGTCCCGGGGATGTGCGCGCCACCGACGCTGACGCTCAGCGCGAGGACGCGTCCGAGGTGGTTCATCGGGCTGGTCCGGACCGCGTCGTGGAACCGGTCGAGCACGCCGCGCAGCTCGGTCGGCTCGGTGCACGGGAGCAGCACGGCGAGCTCGTCGCCGCCCAGCCTGGCCACGGTCGCCCGGCTCGGCGACGTGGTGCGCAGCAGCGCGGCCACGTGCACCAGGGCGGCGTCGCCCACCGGGTGGCCGTAGGTGTCGTTGAGCGCCTTGAAGTGGTCCAGGTCGATGATCGCGAGCCCGGTGCCCAGCCCGAAGTCACCCGGCGGGCAGGGCGTCTCGAGCACCTCGTGCGCGACCTCCTCCAGCCGGCGGCGGCTGGACAGGCCGGTCAGCTGGTCCACGGCCGCGATCTCGGCCAACCGACGGGTCAGCTCGTCCTGGTGGTGCGCGACCATCTGCAGGACCGCGGTGAGCACCAGGAGGGCCGCAGCGACCTCCATGACCTCGAGCGCCGCGCCGCCGTGCGGCTCCTGCACCAGCACGACCGCGGCGTCGGCGAGCGCCGCGAAGCCGGTGACGAACCAGGCCGCTCCGGGCCGCAGGTTCGCGGCGGCGTAGACCACCGGGTAGACCAGCCCGAACTGTGCGCCCGCGGAGACGTCCCCGGTCCCGAAGGCGACCCAGAGCACGACGGTCACGCCGATCAGTGCGCTGCCCACCCAGGTCCACGGCGGGAGCCGGCCCGGCAGGGCCGCCGCGGCGATGGAGATGACCAGCAGCCCGGTCCCGACCACGGTGGCACCCACCAGGGTCGCCGTGGTTGCGCCCGGCAGACCGATCGCCTGGGCGATCACCTCGTACCCGACCGTCACGGTGGCAGCGACCATCGCCACCACGACAAGCGTGCGGCCCGCAGCCACCCGGTTGCGTGGCTCGAAGAAGCCACCCGAGGTCATGCCTCTTCATCGGCGGGACCCGGTGCGGGCTTGGTACTCCGGCCAGGTGACGGGCCGGGTGAACCTCGCCCCGCTCAGATCTCCGGGAGCAGCGTGCGGGCCTCGGTGGGGTCCATGCCCGCGGTCTCGGCGAGGTCCACCAGCAGCGAGCGCAGCAGCAGGACGAGCTGCTGGACGTGCAGGTCCGCCGGCGTCCGGGCGGGATCCGCCTGGTCCGCGGCGCGGGCCACCGCCGCTCGGGCCGCCACGGGCGACCCGCCGGCCGCGAGCGCGGCGCCGATCTCCTGGGCCGCGACCCGGCCGAGGTCCACCATGTCGGCCAGAGCGCCCGTCCCTCCGTGCAGCTCGGGCCGCTCGAGGACCACCTCGGACCGCCGGGCGAGCACCCGGGCGTTGCGCATCGCACGATCCGCCGCGGTCGCGGCCGCGACCATCTCGCCGAGCTCGTCACGGTGCCGCCGGAACGCGGGCGAGAGCCGCGCGGTCTGTCGCGCGCTGACCGCGGCGGACCGCCAGGTGTCGAGCACCGGCTGGGAGGCGCGACCGCGCAGCAGGGCACGGTGCGCCGCCGCGCGGTCGCCGGCGCGCAGGCCCTCCGACAGCACCCGGAGCAGGTCGGCGACCTCGGCCATCGCCTCCTCGGCCACGGCCCGCACCCGTCGTCGCGGGTCCTGCGGGGACAGCGCCGCGACGACCAGTGCCACCGCGCCGCCGACCATCGCATCGACCCAGCGGCCCACCGGACCTCCGGTCGCGGACGCCGGCAGCACGACCACCACGACGGCCTGGACTCCGGCCTGGATCGCCAGCAGGTCCCCGCGGTCGAGCATCCGCGCGACGAGCACCGCGATCGCGAGCACCACGGCGACCTGCCACGCACCGGAGCCGATCGCGTGGACCAGCAGGTCCCCGGCGAGGACCCCGACAGCGACCCCGATCGCCAGCTCGGCGACCCGGCGCAGGTCACGGTCCGCACTGAAGCCGAGCGCGAGCCACGCGGCGACCGGTGCGAAGAACGGGTACTGGTGGCCGAGCCCGTAGCGCGCCACGGCGTACGCGCCACCGGCCGCGATCGCCGCGAGCAGCAGCGGCACGGCGGCCCGGCGCACCCGGCCCCACCCCTGACGCAGCCGGGCCCGCAGCAGCAGGCCGAGACTCATCGGGTCGCGGGCGGGGGCAGCCCGGGCAGCACGGGCCGGGGTTCCGGCCGGTCGGCGGAGACCCCCTCGGCGGGCACGACGAGCTCCTGGGCGGCCGCGACCGCCCCGCCCTCGGCGTCGACCAGCAGCTCGGCGTCGGCGGGAACGTTCCGCTTCACGAGCGCGAGCGCCACCGGTCCGAGCACGTGGTGCCGGGCCACGCTGGTGACCCGGCCGACCTCGCGGCCCTCGAGCCGGACCGCGGCGCCACCGACCGGCGCGACGTGCCCCGAGCCGTCGAGGTGCAGCATCACGAGCCGCCGCGGCGGGCGTCCCATGTTGTGCACGCGCGCCACGGTCTCCTGGCCGCGGTAGCAGCCCTTGGTCAGGTGGACCGCGGTCCGCAGCCAGTCCAGCTCGTGCGGGATGGTCCGGTGGTCGACCTCGAGCGCCGCCCTGGGCCGCCACGCCTCGACCCGGAGGGCCTCCGTGGCCCAGGTCCCCGCGACCCGCCAGCCGCCGCGCTCGCGACGGTCGACCTCGCCCGCCAGCTCGCCCCGCGGGACGAGCACCAGCCGCCAGGCACGTGCCGTGCCGGGATGGTCCGCGTCGGCCGGCCCGTACCTGGTGCCGCCCGGCGCGGTGCGCGGCCACGGGTCACGCCACGTGACCGGCTCGCCCTCGACACCCTCCTGACCGACCGGTTCGCCGATCGCCGCCCAGTCGGCGGTGACGTCGGCGACCTCGACCCGGAGTATGAACCGCATCGAGTCCAGCCACCCGGCCAGGGCCGGTGCGCTCTCGGTGATCAGCCAGGTCGTCTCGCCGTCGTCCACGACGCCGGCCGCGTGCTCGACGTGACCGTGCGGGCTGAGCACCAACGTCTCCGTGGACCGCCGGGGCTCCAGGTTCTCGAGGTACTGACTCGTGATCGAGTGCAGCCAGCTGAGCCGGTCCGGCCCGGTCACCGTCACGACCCCGAGGTGGGACTGGTCGACCACCGCACCGCCCGCTTCGAGCGCGCGCTGCTCTCCGGTCGGGTCGCCGTAGTGCCAAGCGACCCCGGCGTCGGGGCCGGACGCCTCGACGGCACCGGGCCTGGCGATCACCGGGCTGGTCACCCGACCCTCGACATCCGGGCGGCCGCGTAGCTCTGCAGCGGCTCGCCGAACGCGGCGATGTCCCAGGTCCACATCAGCTCGCCCTCGACCATGCCGTACAGCCGCGTCGCGGCGGTGAGCTCGGCCGCGTCGGGCGTCCGGGCCACGAGGTCGGACGCGAGGTCGATCCGGCCGTTGCCGACCACGCCCGCGTACAGGGTGAGGTGCCCCGCCGGGTCGGCCAGCAACAGCTCCACCGGGAACCGACCCTCGGGCAGGTCCGCCGGACGGTCCGGCGGCACGCGCCAGAAGCCGGACTCGGTGGCCCAGACGTGGTCGTCGTCCTTGAGCCGCAGCTGCGCGGACCAGGTCAGGTACGGCCCTCCGTCGTGGTCCACGACGACGTCCGCGACGACCTCGGCGCGCGGCACCTGGGGGTAGGCGACCTCACCGCTGCCCCGCCAGCGCCCCACCAGGAAGGCCAGCGGGTACACCTCGGGGGCCAGGCCCTCCGGGATGACGAAGGCCATCGGTCAGCGCTGGCCCTTGTACAGGTTGATCACGACGTAGACCGCGAACCACCCGATGGTCACCGTCGCCGCGACGAGCAGGCCGATGTAGAACAGCTCAAGTCCGGACATGCGCCGATCCTACGGTGCGGACGCGCGACGGGCCGCTCGCCGGGCGGTTTCGGTCGGGCCGGTCGGGCCGGTGGCTCAGCCGAGCAGCACGCGGCCGACGACGTAGACGAGCGTGCCGCTGACCGACACGGGCACCACGGCGGCCGCGAGCGCCGCGGTCCGGGCGGACAGCGCGGGCACCCGCAGGAAGAGCACGTGCATCACCGCGGCGAGCAGGCCCACCGCCAGACCGAGGACGCCACCCGCCAGCGGGGGCACGTCCGGCATCACGAGCGAGCCACCCACCCCGCCGACCACACCCGCGAAGACCGTGACCCCGGCCGACGTCCACCCCCCGAACGGCAGCGCCGACGCGATCGCCGCGAAGAACAGCGCGACCGCACCGGTGACGACGAGGCCGATCTCGGCGGGGCTGCGCAGCGCCGCGACCCACCCCGCGGCCGCCGCCGCGACCAGCACGCCCGAGACGCTGCCGGACACCGAGTCCACCAGCCGGCGACGGCCGTCGGTCCGGGCGAGCTCCGCCGCGAACGCGAGCAGCACCGCGAACGCCACCACGACCGGCAGGTTGCGCAGCACCGGGGCGCCGGGAGTCACCGCGACGGCCAGCACGCCGCCGGCGCCGCCGAGCGCGATGACCACGAACGCCCCGAGCCGCGCGGGGAGCCGGAGCAGCGCCGGCCAGCCCCACGCGACGATCAGGGCGAGGGCCACGGAGGTCCCGGCGAGGTACGGCGCGCCGAGCACGCCGGCGCCCGCCACCGCAGCGGCGAGCACCGCGGTCAGCACCGCGCGGGTCGACACGTCCATCAGCACGACCCCGCTGGGTCGGGGAGCGGACGCGGGTCTGGCACGGGGCACAGTCTCGCAGATCGCGTCGGCGCACCGGACGCGGACGCTGCGGCGGTACCGTAGGGCCGACCGACCCAGCCGGAGGCAGACCGATCGTGGCGGACCTGCTGCTGCTCACCCCGTCGACCGGGGGCTCGGCCCAGGTGCTTCCTGCCCTGGGTCTGCTGGCCCACCGGGTCCGCGTGCTGCCCGTCGAGCCGTCCGCCCTGCTGGACGCCCCGGACAGCGACGTGCTGCTGCTCGATGCGCGGCGCGACCTCGCCACCGCACGCTCGACGTGCCGCCTGCTGCGCGCGACCGGCCTCACCGTGCCGTTCGTGCTGGTGCTCACCGAGGGCGGCCTCACGGTCGTCACCGGCGAGTGGGGCGCCGCGGACATCCTGCTCGAGGACGCGTCGCCGGCCGAGGTCGAGGCACGACTGCGGATCGTGATGGAGCGGGCGGCCGCCGCGAACGGCGAGGAGGAGCCCGAGGAGATCTCCTCGGGTGACCTCACGATCGATCCCAGTGGTTACACCGCGCGGGTCCGCGGCCGGGCGCTGGACCTCACGTACAAGGAGTTCGAGCTCCTCAAGTACCTCGCCCAGCACCCGGGGCGGGTGTTCACCCGCGCCCAGCTGCTCCAGGAGGTCTGGGGCTACGACTACTTCGGCGGCACCCGGACCGTGGACGTCCACGTGCGACGGCTCCGCGCGAAGCTCGGTCCGGAGCACGAGCAGCTGATCGGGACGGTCCGCAACGTCGGCTACCGGTTCGACCCGCCGCACCGGCGCAACGACGACGACGCACCCGAACCGGCCGCCGCCTCCTCCGAGGGCTGACCACCGCGGCTGAGCGCCGCCTATCCTGGGTGACCGGGAGTGCCGGGAAGTCTGGTCGGCGACGTCCCACCCGACCCCGAGGAGGCCCATGTCCCGCCGCGCCCGCCTCGCGCGCCTGGCCACTCGCCCCGTCTCCGGCCTGTTCGCCCGGATCAGCCCCGACGACGAACGCAACATCGCCGACGTCCTGCGCACCGAGAAGGCCGGCGGCGTGCTGCTGCTGGTCGGCGCGGTGATCGCACTGTTCTGGGCCAACTCACCGTGGTCGGAGTCCTACGAGACGCTCGCCCACACCGTGGTCGGCCCGGCCGCGCTGCACCTCGACCTGTCGCTCGCCCACTGGGCCTCCGACGGACTGCTCACGATCTTCTTCTTCGTCGTCGGCCTCGAGCTCAAGCGCGAGATCGTCGCGGGCGAGCTGCGACGTCCCTCGAGCGCGCTGCTGCCCATCGTGGCGGCGATCGGCGGCATGGCCGTCCCGGCGATCCTGTACGTGCTGGTCAACCTCAACGGTGGCGACCTGCGCGGCTGGGCGACCCCGACCGCGACCGACATCGCGTTCGCGATCGCCGTGCTCGCCATCGTCGGGCGCAGCCTGCCGAACTCGTTGCGCGCCTTCCTGCTGACCCTCGCCGTGGTCGACGACCTGCTCGCGATCATCGTGATCGCGGTCTTCTACTCCGAGGCGATCCACCTCGGCTGGCTCGTCGCGGCGCTGGCCGTCGTGGCGCTGTTCGGGCTGCTCACCCGCCGCCGCATCACGTCGGTCTGGCTGCTGCTCCCGCTCGGCCTGCTGGCCTGGGGCTTCATGCACGCCTCGGGGGTGCACGCGACGATCGCCGGAGTGCTGCTCGGCCTCGTGGTGCCGGGCGCACCGGACGACTCCGACGAGCACTGCATGGCCGCGCACTTCGAGCACCTCTGGCGTCCGGTGTCCGCCGGGTTCGCGGTCCCGCTGTTCGCGCTGTTCGCCGCCGGGGTCGCGCTCGACCCCGACTCGCTGGTCGCGGCCGCGAAGGACCCGGTGGCCCAGGGTGTCGTGCTCGGGCTCGTGCTCGGCAAGCCGATCGGCATCACGCTGGGCACCTGGATCGTCTCGAAGACCACCAGGACCCCGCTCGCGAGCGGCCTCGGCTGGGCCGACGTGCTCGCGGTCGGCTTCGTGGCGGGTATCGGTTTCACGGTGTCGCTGCTGATCGGCTCGCTGGCCTTCGGTGAGGGCAGCGCCGCCGAGGAGCACGCGCGGGCCGCGATCCTCGTCGCGTCGGTGCTCGCGGCCGTGCTCGGCGGCGCCGGGCTCGCCTATCGGGACCGCCACCACGCGGCTCTCCGGGCCCCGAGCCCGGAGGACTCCGCAGGCGCCTCGCCGGCCGGCGGGTCATGACCGCCGTCGACGCCGCGTCAGTCCTGCTCGAGGGCCCCTGGGAGCACCGCTTCGTCGCGGCGAACGCGGCGCGCTTCCACGTGGCCGAGGCCGGGTCCGGCCCGCTGGTCGTGCTGCTGCACGGGTTCCCGGAGATGTGGTGGGCCTGGCGTCACCAGATCCCGGCGCTGGCCGCCGCCGGCTACCGGGCTGCCGCGATCGACCTGCGGGGCAGCGGGGCGTCCGACAAGCCTCCGCAGGGCTACGACCTCCCGACGCTCACGCGGGACGTCGCCGGGGTGATCCGGTCGCTCGGCGCGAGCGACGCCGTCGTGGTCGGCCACGGACTCGGCGGCACCGTCGCGTGGTCCATGCCGACGCTGCGCCCCGGGGTGACCCGCGCCGTCGCAGCGCTCTCGTCCGCCCACCCGGCCCGGATGCACACGTCCGCGGCGGCGCGGCCGCTCCTGCTGCACCGCACCACACGGCGGCTGGGCTTCTTCCAGCTGCCCTGGTTCCCGGAGCGCCGGCTCACGCACGGTGACCTGGCCGTCCGCCTGCTGCGCGAGTGGGGCGCCGGCGGGTGGCCCGATGCCGAGACCGCGGCGGTCTACCGATCCGCGATGCGGGTGCCGTTCGCGGCGCACTCGTCGATGGAGACGCTGCGCTGGCTGGTCCGTTCGACACCGCGGGTCGACGGCCAGCGCTACCTCGCAGCGGTGCGGACCCCGATCGAGGTCCCCGTCCTTCAGGTGCACGGTGCGCTGGACCCCTGCCTGCCGCCGGCCGCCGTCGGTCGAGCCGCGCACGGCCGGCCGTTCCGGTTCGAGCTGGTCGAGGGCGCCGGTCACTACCTGCCCGAGGAAGCGCCCGAGGCCGTCACCGACCTGCTGCTGGACTGGTTGGCGTCACTCGACTGAGCTGATCGCCGGGATCGGGTGGGCGGACTCCTTGACCAGCCGCTCGGCAGCCACCGGGTCCACCTCACCGACGCCGAACGACGGGCACCACTGCGCGACCGGGCACGCGCCGCACGCGGGTCGACGGGCGTGGCAGGTTCGCCGTCCGTGCGCGATGAACCGGTGCGACGCCATGGTCCACTCGCGGCGCTCGAGCATGCCGCACAGGTCGGTCTCGACGCGCACCGGGTCGTCGGAGTCGGTCAGGCCGAGGCGCGCCGTCACCCGCAGGACGTGGGTGTCCACCGGCAGGCCGGGGACGCCGAACGCATTGCCGAGCACGACGTTCGCGGTCTTGCGCCCGACCCCGGGCAGGGTCACGAGGTCACGCATCCGGCCGGGCACCTCACCGTCGAACCGCTCGACGAGCGCCTGGCCCAGGCCGATCAGCGAGCGGGCCTTCGCCCGGAAGAACCCGGTGGACCGGATCAGGTCCTCGAGCTCGGCCGGCACGGCCTGCGCGTAGTCGAGCGCGGTCGGGTACCGGGCGAACAGGGCCGGGGTGACCAGGTTGACCCGGACGTCGGTGGTCTGGGCCGAGAGCAGGGTCGCGACGAGGAGCTGCAGCGGTGACCCGAAGTCGAGCTCGCAGTGCGCGTCGGGGTAGCGCTCGGCGAGCGCACGGTTGATCCGCCGAGCCCGCCGCGTGCGCGCCAGCGGGGTCTCGGAAGCCATGCCGGACAGCCTAGGCGGCCGGTCGGACACGGCGCGGGCAGCGTCCCGAACCACCGTTGGGGTGAACGCCTCGCGACGGCCTCAAGCCTCACCCGCCCACCACCGATGCACCAGCAGGCCCATCGACGATGGCCGTGTCAGCAAGGAGATGCGATGTCGATCGCCCACCTCGGCGAACCCACGGGACTCGAGACTGCCTCGACCCGTCGCGCCGTGCGGGCGGAACGGGCCGAGGTCGTCCGGTGGCGTCGGCTGCTGCGGGCCCGGCTCGACCTGCTGGTGGCCTCCTTCGCACCGCCCGAGCCGCTCGGCGCGATGGGCTGGGACGTGCTGCCGGACGCACAGCTGCGGCTGCCCTCGTCCGAGGAGCTCCACCAGGCGATCGCCGAGCGCGAGCAGGCCGACCGGGTCACCGCGATGCGGCAGCTCCGCGTGCTGGACCGACGACTCTCGGCGTACGCCGACGAGCTCGACCGCGCCCTGGAGCAGTCCACCGAGAGCCTCGTCATGGCGCTCGTCGCCGAAGAGCTCGACCGCCCCGACGCCCGCGACTGACCTCGCGCGGCGCGCGCCGTCCGGGCCCGCGCCGGGACGGACCCACAGCATCCGAACGCCCCGTGTCGGCCCGAACCGGGCCAAGGTGCGCCTAGTGTGGGCTCGAACGAGACCCAGATCACACCCCGGAGGTCCGGTGGACGAGGAGCTGGTGCTGCGAGCGCCGATGTTCGCGGCGATCGACGAGGCCGCGTCACGCGCGCTGCTGCGCACCATGGTGCGCATCGACCTGCCCCGCGGCCGGTCGGTGTTCAGCGAGGGGGACCGCGGCGACCGGCTGTACGTGATCGGGCGTGGCTCGGTGAAGCTCGGACGTCGCGCGCCCGACGGGCGCGAGAACCTGCTGTCGGTGCTGGGCCCCGGCGAGATGTTCGGTGAGCTCTCGCTGTTCGACCCGGGGCCGCGCACGGCGACCGCCACCGCGGTCAACGACGCCGTGCTCTACGAGCTGACCCACGACGAGCTGATCGCGTGGCTCGAGCTGCACCCGCCGGTTGCCAAGCACCTGCTCGCCGCCCTGGCCCACCGCCTGCGCCGCACCAACGAGGCGCTCGGCGACCTCGTGTTCGCCGACGTGCCCGGCCGGGTCGCGAAGGCGCTGCTCGACCTGTCGACCCGGTTCGGCGAACCCGTCGAGGACGGCCTGCGCGTGTCGCACGGGCTGACCCAGGAGGAGCTGGCCCAGCTGGTGGGCGCGTCCCGCGAGACGGTCAACAAGGCGCTCGCCGACTTCACCAGCCGGGGCTGGCTGCGGCGCGAGGGCCGCGCGGTGGTCCTCCTCGACGTGGACCGCCTGGAGCGCCGCGCCCGCTGACGCGGTCGGCGCTCAGGAGAGCTCGACGACGACCTCGACCTCGACCGGGGCGTCCAGCGGCAGCACCGCCACGCCGACCGCGGTGCGTGCGTGCCGGCCGGCGTCACCGAACACCTCGCCGATCAGCTCGCTCGCGCCGTTGACCACCGCCGGCTGGCCGGTGAACGACGGGTCGCTCGCGACGTAGCCGATGACCTTGACCACGCGGGCGACCCGGTCGAGGCTGCCGGCCTGCTCGGCGACCGCGGCGAGCGCGTTGAGGGCCGCGGTCCGTGCGAGGTCGTAGGCGACCGCGGGCGAGACCAGACCGGGGCCCTCGCCCACCTTGCCGGTCACCGGCAGGGCCCCGTCGACCATCGGCAGCTGACCCGCTGTCCAGACGTACTGCCCGGTGCGGACCGCGGGGACGTACGCGGCGGCGGGGGTCGGCACCGGCGGGAGGACCAGGCCGAGCTCGTGGAGGCGGTGCGAGATCGTCACGCGTCACCTCGCGGGCGCTTGAGGTAGGCCACCAGGCCGTTGCCGTCCGGGCCGGGCACCACCTGGACCAGCTCCCAGCCGTCCGCGCCCCACTGGTCGAGGATCTGCTTGGTCGCGTGCACGATCAGCGGCACGGTCGCGTACTCCCACGTCGTCATGGCGGCACGCTACCCGTGGTCCGCGGCTCCACGCTCCGGCACGGCGAAGGGCAGAGGGTGCGCGCCGCCGACCATGGCGAGCTCGGGCTCGGCCTCGAGGAGCTCGCGCCACGAGACCACGTCGGGGTAGCGGCGCATCAGCGCGCGCCGCTCGCGCTCGGTCATGCCGCCCCAGACCCCGAACGCGACCTTGTTGTCGAGCGCGTCGACCAGGCACTCGAAGCGCACGGGGCAGCGCAGGCACACCTCTCGCGCGGCCCGCTGCGCCGCGCCCTCGACGAAGAGGTCGTCCGGAGCGGCGGAGCCGCAGGCGCCGTACGCGGTCCAGTGCTGGTCGTGCACGCGTGCTCCTTCCCCCGTGTCGATCACGGTAGTTCGTCCCATGCGGTGTCGTAATGGGCCGTTCGGTCCCTTGTGCCGCCGTGAACCGCACGAACCTGCACCAGCCCTTCACGCGAGTGACCGAGCCGGACGGGGGTCCTCCCGTACCCTGGTGGCCATGTCTGCCTCCCGCCCTGTGCGTCGCCGCCAGGTCAACGCACTGCAGGCGATCGGTCTGATGATGGCGTTCGTGCTCGTCGCGGTGACCGGTGGCGTGCTCGCATCCGGCCTGCTGATGCCCGCCGTCGCGTCCACCAGCGCGTTGGCCCAGACCACGACCGAGCTCTTCGACGAGCTGCCGGGCGACCTCGCGACCCCGCCGCTGTCCCAGAAGTCGACCATCCTCGCCGCAGACGGATCGGTGCTCGCCGAGTTCTACGACCAGAACCGGATCGTCGTCCCGCTCGACGACATCTCCGACAACATGCGCAACGCGGTCATCGACGTGGAGGACCGCCGCTTCTACGAGCACGGCGGCGTCGACCTGCGCGGCATGACCCGCGCGTTCCTCAACAACGCGCTGAGCCAGGACACCGAGGGCGCCTCGACCCTGACCCAGCAGTACGTCAAGAACATGCTCATCCAGTCCGCGCTGCGGATCGACGACCCGCAGCAGCGCGCCCAGGCGATCGCCGACGCGAAGGACGCGTCGGGCGCCGAGGGCTACGCCCGCAAGCTCCGCGAGGCCAAGCTCGCGATCTCGCTCGAGCAGCGGATGACCAAGGACCAGATCCTCGAGGGCTACCTCAACATCGCGCAGTTCGGCGCGTCGGTGTACGGCGTCGAGGCCGCCGCACAGCTGTACTTCTCCGTCTCGGCGAAGGACCTCGACTACCTGCAGGCGGCGACGATCGCCGGCGTCACGAAGAGCCCGATCGCCTACGACCCGCAGCGCAACCCGGAGAAGTCGGAGACCCGTCGCAACGAGGTCCTGCACGACATGCTCCGCGAGGGCGACATCACGCAGGAGGAGTACGACACCGGGATCGCGACCCCGATCGCCGACACCCTCAAGCTCGGCCAGACGAAGCTCGGCTGCTCGGGCGCCGACAAGGCCGTCCAGGGCTCCGGGTACTTCTGCGACTACGTCACCAAGATCCTCGCGACAGATCCCGTCTTCGGCGAGACCGCCGCAGAACGTCGCCAGAAGCTCTACCAGGGCGGCCTGACGATCCGCACCACGCTCGACCGGCCCAAGCAGGACCTCGCCGTGGCCGCGGTCCAGGGCGCGGTGCCGCAGACCGACCCGTCCGGGGTCGGCGTCGCGATGTCGGTGGTCGAACCCGGCACCGGGAAGATCCTCGCGATGGCGCAGAACCGGACCTACGACACCCAGCAGGACCCCGAGCCGGGGCACACCGCGGTCAACTTCAACACCGACCAGGCCTACGGCGGCTCGCAGGGCTTCCAGCCCGGGTCGACGTTCAAGCCGTTCACGCTGCTCGAGTGGCTCAAGGAGGGCCGCGCGCTGCGCGAGGTGGTCGACGGCACGCCGCAGACCTGGAAGCTGGGCGAGTTCGACGCATCGTCCTGCGGGGTCGGCTTCGCCAACACCGACTGGAAGCTGCGCAACTCCGAGGGCGGCGCCGGGTTCATGACGGTGCTGGACGCGACCCGGAACTCGGTCAACAACGCGTTCGCCGACATGGCCAGCCAGGTCGACCTGTGCGGCATCTTCCAGGGCGCCCAGGACCTCGGGGTGCACACCGGCTCCGGTAACGACCTGACCGTGACGCCGGCCAACGTCATCGGCACCGACTACATCGCGCCGCTGACCATGGCCTCCGCCTTCGCGGCCTTCTCGGCCGACGGCGTGTTCTGCACGCCGATCGCGATCGAGTCGATCACCGACGCGGACGGCAACGACGTCCCCGTCCCGGACGCCGGCTGCCACCAGGCCATCACGCCGGAGCTCGCTCGCGCGGTGACGTACGCCCTGAGCTTCGTGTGGACCGGAACGGCCAAGAACGTCCCGCGACTGTCCGACAACCGCCCCGCGTCCGGCAAGACCGGTACCACGTCCGAGAACGAGCACACCTGGTTCGTCGGCTTCACCCGCCAGATGGCGACGGCGGTGTGGGTCGGCCACCCGGACGGCACGTACTCGATGCACCAACAGACGATCAACGGGAAGGTCTACTGGAACGGACCGTACGGTTCGAGCATCGCGGCACCCGCGTGGCGCGCGTTCATGGAGCCCGCGAGCCAAGGCATGGAGGTGCTCGGGTTCACCGCTCCGCCGAGCTCGATGATCAACGGCGTGCAGCGCACCGTTCCGCGAGTGACCGGCATGTCGCCGAGCGCGGCGTCCGCGGCCATCACGTCCGCCGGCTTCCACGTGAAGATCGCGGACGGCCAGGTGTACTCGGATGCGCCGGCCGGCACGATCGGGGCGCAGAGCCCCGGCGGCGGGTCCCGCGCGGTGCGCGGCTCGGTCGTGACGCTGTCGATCTCGAAGGGTCCCGAGCCCACGCCGACCCCCACCCCGAGCGACAACAACGGCAACAACAACGGCAACGACAAGGTCAACCCGCCCGGTCGCAACAACAACGACACCACCGGCTGAGTGGGGACCTCGACCGCCGCGCGCGGGCTGGGCTGGACGGCGCTCGCCGCGGGCGCCGGGCTGGCGTACGCCCTCGCCGAGGCGCACCGGTTCACGCTCCGGCGCTTCACCGTCCCGGTGCTGCCGCCCGGCGAGGCCCCGTTGCGCGTGCTGCACCTGTCCGACCTGCACCTCACGCCGCACCAGGACGACAAGATCGCCTGGCTGCGTGAGCTGGCCGAGCTGGAACCGCACCTCGTGGTGGACACCGGCGACAACTGGGCGCACCGCGACGCCCTGCCCGCGCTCGCGCACGCGCTGGACCCGCTGCTGTCCGTGCCGGGCGCGTTCGTCATGGGGTCGAACGACTACTTCGCGCCGGTCGTGAAGAACCCGGCCCGCTACCTCATGCCGGACGACGGGCGGCGGGTACGGCCCGAGCACCCGCGGCTGCCCGCCGACGCCCTGGCCCGCCTGTTCACGGACGCGGGCTGGGTGGACCTGAACAACCGGCGTGACGTCGTGGTCGCGGGCGGACGGCGACTGTCCCTGGTGGGCGTCGACGACCCGCACCTCGAGCTGGACCGGTTCCCGGACGGCACGCACGACGCCGACGCCGTGCTGGAGATCGGCGTGGCCCACGCGCCGTACCGACGGGTGCTGGACGCGATGCAGCACGACGGTGCTCAGCTGATCCTCGCGGGGCACACCCACGGCGGGCAGCTCGCCGTGCCCGGCTGGGGCGCCCTGGTGACGAACTGCGACCTGGACACCCGACGGGCGAAGGGCCTGCACGGCTGGCCGGCTGCCCGGCCCGACCAGCCGAAGGGCGAGGACTCGGTCTGGCTGCACGTCTCGGCCGGCCTCGGGACCTCCCCGTTCACCCCGGTGCGCTTCGCCTGCCCGCCCGAGGCGACCCTGCTCACGCTCGTCGCACGCTGAGTTTCACGACGGGTCCGCGGCTGGGCTATTCTTGCGTGGCTCCCCGGGGTGTGGCGCAGCTTGGTAGCGCGCTTCGTTCGGGACGAAGAGGTCGTGGGTTCGAATCCCGCCACCCCGACTCGGTGAGTTGGCCCCTGGTCCGCGGCTGCGGACCGGGGGCCTGTCTCGTCCCGGCCCGCGGCTCTCGCCGGCCTCTGCCCGCCACTGCCCGACAACCTCCGGAGCTCCCGTGCGTCACGTCTCAGCCCACCTCACCGCCGACGTCACCGAGCCGGCCGGCATCGCGCTGGCCGTCTCGGTCGCCCACGGCGCATGGTCGATCGACGAACGGCTCGACGTCACCCTCGACGGCGCGCCGCTCGACCTCGCCGAGCTCACCGACGGCCACGGCACCCGCCTGCACCGGTTCGACGCGGGGGTGGGGCACCTCGAGATCGCCTACCGCGCGACCGTCACCGGCCGGGACCTGCCGTCCCCGACGGACCCGCTGGACCTGGTCACCTACCTGCGACCGAGTCGCTACGCGGAGTCGGACGCGCTCCTCGGGCTCGCCGGCCGTGAGCTCGGTCACCTCTCCGGCACAGAGCTGATCCGCGGCGCGGGCACCTGGGTCGCCGAGCACCTGGACTACGTGGTGGGCAGCACGCGGGGCACCGACGGCGCTCGCGAGGTGCTGCTGTCCGGCGCCGGGGTGTGCCGCGACTTCGCGCACGCCACGGTCGCGGTGCTGCGCGCCCTCGACGTGCCTGCCCGGCTGGTGGCGGTCTACGCACCGGGCCTGGAGCCGATGGACTTCCACGCGGTCGCCGAGGCGTGGACCGGCGAGGAGTGGGAGGTCGTGGACGCGACCCGGCTCGCGCCGCGCGCATCGATGGTGCGGATCGCCACGGGTCGCGACGCCGCCGACACCGCGTTCCTCACCACGATCGGCGGGGCGGTCACCTTCGGTGAGCAGACGGTCACCGCAGTGGTCGACGGCGACCTGCCGATCGACGACCCGAAGACCGGGGTCGTTCTCGGCTGACCCGGGTGAGGTGACCGGCGTAGCGTCAGGTCCACCTGATCATCCTCACGAAGGGGACCCCGATGTCTGGTGCGGCAGCCGCAGTCAACCCTGACCCGTTCCGGGCGAGCGTGGTCGGCCCCGGTCGGCACTGGGGCCTGATCCTCACGTTCGCGATCCTCACCGCGCTGCTCGGCGTCGCGGTCCTCGTGTGGCCCGGCGCGACGCTGCTGGTGATCGCCGTGCTGTTCGCCGTCCAGATCTTCATCAGCGGCATCTACTACCTGGTGGCGGCGTTCTCCGACGACGACGCCTCGGGTGGTGGCCGGGTCCTGCTCGGACTGCTCGGTGCGCTCGCCCTGCTGGCCGGTGTGCTGGCCCTGCGCCACCCGCTGCAGACGCTCGCCGTGCTGGCGATCATCATCGGGGCGTGGTGGCTGGTCAGCGGCGTCCTCCAGGTGGTCGCCGCCTTCCGCCCGGGCGTGCCCGGCCGCGGCTGGACGTTCGTCGGCGGTGTGATCAGCATCGCGGCGGGCATCGTGGTGCTCAGCAGCCCCGGCATCTCCCTGGTGTTCCTGACCTGGATGCTCGGCCTGTGGCTCCTGATCGAGGGCGTCGTGCTGGTGTTCGTCGCGTTCTCCACCCGCAAGGCGGAGAAGAAGGTGGAGCAAGGGGCCGCCTGAGCGGGCCGGCACCGCCTGACCGGGCTCGCAGCCCGTCGGCCCGGCCGCCGGCTGCTCCGGTAGGTTCGACCGGTGCCCATCCCCGACTTCGTCCTCCGGCTCCGCGAGAAGGTCGGTACCGACCTGTTGTGGCTGCCCGGCGTCTCCGGCGTCGTGCTCGACGACGACGGCCGCGTCCTGCTCGGCCGCCGCTCCGACAACGGTCGGTGGGCCGTGCCGAGCGGGATCCTCGAACCCGGCGAGGAGCCCGCGATCGCGCTCGTACGAGAGGTGCTGGAGGAGACCGGGGTGCACGCCGAGGTCGTCGCGCTGACCAGCGTCTCGAGCGGGGACCCGATCCGGTACCCGAACGGCGACCGCGCGCAGTACCTGGACGTCGGCTTCCTGTGCCGGGCGGTCGGGGGCGAGGCGCACGTCGCGGACGACGAGTCGACCGAGGTCGGCTGGTTCGACCCGGACGCCCTGCCCGAGACGATCACCGAGGCGTCGGTCCAGTGGCTGCAGCGCGCACGCGCCTGGCAGCACGGGCAGCAGGCGGGCATCGACCCGCAGCCCTGGTTCGCCCGCTGATCCACCGACACCCACCGGTCCCGCACGGCCGGTCGCACGCGAGCCGTCACCCGCAGAGCCCGACCGCCGGGTGATCGCCGGTGCTAGTTTCGGGCTTGTCCGGACCTGACCCTCTGCAGGATCTCGGAGAATGCGATGGAACTCGCACTTCAGGCCGCCACCGTTCTCCTTGCGATCGCCCTGGGTGTGCGCACCAAGGGCATGACTGTCGGCCTGTGGGGCGCGGCGGGCGTCCTCGTCCTGGTCTGGGTCTTCGGTCTCCCCCCGGGTTCGGTCCCCACCTCGGCGATCTTCGTGATCTTCGCAGTCGTGACCGCCGCCGGCGCGATGCAGGCGGCCGGCGGGATCGACTACCTGGTCGGGATCGCACAGCGGGTGATCCGGGCGCACCCGAACCAGGTGACGTTCATCGCCCCGTACGTGGCGTGGCTGTTCGCCACCGGGGCCGGCACCGGCTTCGTCTACTACTCGATCCTCCCGGTGATCTACGAGGTCGCCTACGGCAACAAGGTCCGGCCCGAACGGCCGATGGCCATCGCACCGACGGCCTCGCAGATGGGGATCACGTCGAGCCCGGTCTCCTCCGCGATGGCGATCATGGTCGGTCTGATGGCGCCGCTGGGCTTCGAGATCACCCAGATCCTGTCGATCGTGCTGCCCTCCACCGCCGTGGCCATCGGAGCTGCGGCCCTCGTGCAGAACCGGATCGGCAAGCCCCTCGATCGAGACCCGGTGTACCAGCGACGGCTCGCGGCCGGCGAGGTCACCGCGCCCGAGCCGGTCGACGTCGGCGAGGCCTCACCGGCGGCGAAGCGCGCCGCGTGGATCTTCGGCGGCGGCATCCTGCTCATCCTGCTGTTCGGGATCTTCGACCAGCTTCGTCCGGCGGTCCCGGGCGAGGACGGCCCGGTGCCGCTGGAGATGACCACGATGATCCAGATCATCATGCTCATCGTGGCCCTCGTGATCCTGCTGTGGTGCCGCGCCAAGTCGGCCGATGTGCCTCGCTCGCAGGTCTTCCGCTCCGGCATGAGCGCGATCGTGGCGCTCTGGGGCGTGTCCTGGCTCGCGAACACGTTCATCGCCGCGAACCAGGACATGATCGTCACCAGCCTGGGCAACCTGGCGGACAACTCCCCGATCTTCATCGCCGTCGCCCTGTTCGTCGTGGCCGCCCTCACCACGAGCCAGTCGTCGGCGACCATCGCGATCATCCCGATCGGGATCGCCCTCGGGATGGAGCCCTGGCAGCTGACCGCGATGTGGATGGCCGTCATCGGGCTCTACACGTTCCCGATCAACGGCTCCCAGCTGGCAACGATCGAGCTGGACGCCACCGGCACGACCAGGATCAGCAGGTTCGTGATCTACCACTCGTTCACGATCGGGATGCTGGTGATGGCGACCGTCTCGGTGCTGGTCGGCCTCGCCATCGGGGCGACGTTCTATGGCTGACCTCGATCCGTGCCGGCTCGCGACCCGGCTCGACCTCCCTGCGGGTCACGTCACCGACCCGGCGGAGCTCGTGGTGCGTGACGACTCGACGGATCTCGCCCTCGTCGACGTCGTCGTCCATGACCCGCACGCCTCCGTGGCCCTGCCTGTCGAGCTCGAGGAGTGGCTCGCACCCGGTCTGTCCGATCGCCGCCGGATCGACTTCTCCGACGTCGCGTCCGATGCGCTGGGGCGGCACTGGGCGAGTCTCGACCCGCACGTCGTCTACGTGCGCAACCCGGTCAACCGCCTGGTGCTCGACCCCAACCGCTTCCGCCCGGTCCGATCACAGCTGGGCGGCCAGCTCGTCGAGGCCGTCCGGCGGTCCCGGGCGGCGCTCGAGCAGGGGACGCGACCGTCGTTGTCCGGCATGGATGCGGTCCGACCGGTCACGTTCGCCGGCTGGCCGGTCCTCGACCTCGATCGGGTGCTCGCAGATCCCGAGACGTTCCTCGACGTGCTCGACGACGCCGCCGGCCGGACCGTGGACGTCTACCGGGCAACGGTTCGCGAGGTGATCGCACAGGTCCTGGCCGCGAAGCGGACGATGCTCGCGCAGGTCTCCCCTGCCGACCTGAGCGCCGAGGACGCCGTCCGGCTCAGCGGGCTGCTCGTCGTCGGGCTGCACGACACGAGCGCCTTCACGCTGACGGCCGACGACCGTCTCGCCGTTCCGAAGCCGGTGGACGACACCCTGCCGACCTTCGTCGACTTCGGCACGCGCGGCGACAGCAACGCCGACCCCGGGATCCCCGACGGGCACGGCGGCCTGGAACCGACCTCGATGCGTCCGGAAGCGGTCCGCGCCCTGCGCCAGTGCTACGTGAAGGCTTTCGGTTCGGCCCGTGGCTTCACGATCAACGACCCGTACAAGGGTGCGGAGGAGACGGTCCGCTTCCGCGACGAGTACGCCGTCCCGAGCCGCTTGTCGCGCCCGATCGTCGACGTGGTCCAGCTCGAGTGGTCGCGCGAGACCCTCTACGGCGCGGACGGCGCCGCCGCGCTCACCTCGCCTGGCACGGCGTGGCCCGAGGAGGCGATGGCGATCGATCCGAGCCTCGCGCCACGGGTCGTCGAGGCCCACGACCTCTGGCGACGACTCCGGGCCGGTCTGGTCTGACGGCTCGACCGAGCACACCACGCGGCGAAGCCGTGGGGTGTCAGTGCGACTCGGCGCGCGGGCGCAGGGTTCGCGCCAGCAGCGGCGCGGCACCGAGCATGACGAGCAGGCGCACCAGCTGGACCCCGAGCACGAACGTCACGTCCGAGCCGGTACCCACGGCCGCCGCCAGCACCGCGTACAGGCCGCCGGGGGTGGTGGCGAGATAGCCGTCGAGGACGGTCACGCCGGTCATCCGCGCGAGTGCGACGCCGAGCAGGGCGGAGAGCGCGATGAGCGCCACGATCAGCAGGACGGCGAGCGGCAGGACGCTCGCGACGGTGCGCAGGCTCTCCCGGGTGAACCGCAGCCCGACCTGCAGCCCGATCAGCGCGAAGCCTCCGGCCTGGAGCCACCCGGGCACCTGGATCGAGTGACCGGCGAGCGCGAGGCCGATCACGGCCGCGAGCGGCCACAGCAGGGCACCGGCAGGGATCGGCAGGAACCGCTGGAGGACGAGCCCGACTACGACGCACACCGCCGCGAGCAGCAGGTCCGACCATGGCACGGCCGCCGCAGCCGCCGTCGTCGCCCCGGTGGCCTGGCCGTGGAACACCACCTGCACCACGAGCGGGATCCCTGCCAGGATGATCAGCACCCGCAGGTACTGCACGACGGCGACGACCCGCTCGTCGGCGCCCAGGTCCCGGGCCATCGCGACGATGCCCGAGGCCCCGCCCGCGATCAGCGCGAAGGTCCCGGTCGCGGCGCTGACCGCGGGGTGCAGCCGGAGCAGCAGACCGGCGCCCACGCTCAGCGCGAGGGTCGCCAGGCTGATCAGCAGGACGGCTGCCCAGCTGCTGCCGAGCGTCTGCAGCGTCGCCGAGTCGAACGAGGTGCCGATGGCGACGCCGAGCACCGCCTGGGCCGCGGTGAACACGCGGGACGGCAGAGCCGGCACGTCACGCGCCACGAGCGCGTACCCGAGGCCGGCCAGCAGCGCCCCGAAGAGCACCGGGCTCGGCAGACCGACCGCGCCCAGGGCGAGGCTCGCGACCGCCACGAGCGCCCCGAGGACGACCCAGGCGAGCAGTCGCCTCCTCAGGTCCGCGTGCGCCACGCAGCCGACCCTAGGCGGCCGGGGCCCCCGCGGGCGCGGGTGTCCGTCCCGGCTGGCATCGTGGGGCCATGAGTGAGTCCACGACCGACCCGCTGCCGGTCCCGCCGGACCTGCAGGCCTACCTCGACGGCCTCGCACCCGAGCCGAGGGCCGCGGTCGAGGCGATGCGGGACAGGGTCGTCGCGGCGATCCCCGAACCGGGCCAGCGGCTCGGCTACCAGATCCTCGGTGTCACCTGCCGGGGCAAGGCCCTGGTCTACCTCGCGGGGTGGACCGAGCACGTCGCGATGTACCCGATCCCGGCGCTCGAGGACGAGCCCGCACTCGCCGAGGCGATCGAGCCGTACCGCAAGGGCAAGGGCACGCTGCACTTCCCGCTCGCCGAGCCACTGCCGCTCGACCTGGTCGAGCGGGTGGCGCTGACCTGGGTGGCACAGCGCGGGCTCGGCTGAGCGGCGCGGCCGCCCGGTGCAACTACTGTCGGCGGGCCGCGACGAGCTCGGCGATCTGCACCGCGTTGAGCGCGGCACCCTTGCGCAGGTTGTCGTTGGAGACGAACAGCGCGAGACCGCGACCGTCCGGCACACCCTCGTCGGCCCGGATCCGCCCGACGTACGACGGGTCCTGGCCGGCCGCCTGCAGCGGCGTGGGGATGTCGCTCAGCTCGACCCCGGGGGCGTCGGCCAGCAGCTCGGTGGCGCGCTCGGGCGAGATCGGCCGGGCGAACTCGGCGTTGATCGACAGGCTGTGCCCGGTGAAGACCGGGACGCGCACGCAGG
This sequence comes from Actinotalea endophytica, assembly GCF_025717005.1. GTDB lineage: Bacteria > Actinomycetota > Actinomycetes > Actinomycetales > Cellulomonadaceae > Actinotalea. Next base: position 513,644 of record NZ_JAOVZU010000001.1, on the reverse strand, counting down.
TGCCGGACACCCGCAGGTCGGGGATGTGCAGGATCTTGCGCGACTCGTGCCGGAGCTTCTGCTCCTCGTCGGTCTCGCCGAGCCCGTCGTCCACGATCGAGCCGGCCATCGGCAGCACGTTGAACGCGATCGGCCGCTTGTAGATCACCGGCTCGGGGAAGTCGACCGCGCCGCCGTCGTGCGTGAGGGCGGCGATGTCGGCGCCCTCGAGCGCCCGGACCTGCGACTCGAGCTCGGCGACGCCCTTGAGCCCGCCACCGGAGACCGCCTGGTACGTCGAGACGATCAGCCGCTCCAGGCCGGCCTCGGCGTGCAGCGGCTTGAGCACCGGCATCGCGGCCATCGTGGTGCAGTTCGGGTTGGCGATGATGCCCTTGACCGTCATGTCGACGTCGTCCGGGTTGACCTCGGCCACGACGAGCGGCACCTCGGGGTCACGCCGCCAGGCCGAGGAGTTGTCGATCACGATCGCGCCGGCGTCCGCGAACCGCGGGGCGTGCGCACGCGACCCGGTCGCGCCCGCGGAGAACAGCGCGATGTCGATCCCCGACAGGTCGGCGGTCTCGACGTCCTCGACCACGACCTCGCCGCCGGCCCACGGCAGCACCTTCCCCGCGGACCGGGACGAGGAGAAGAACCTGATCTCGTCGACCGGGAACGCCCGCTCGGCCAGCAGCCTGCGCATCACGCCACCGACCTGGCCGGTGGCACCGACCACGGCGACCCTGAAGCCCCTCATCGTCCGGTACCTCCGTACACCACGGCCTCGCCCTCGGTGGAGTCCAGGTCGAACGCGGTGTGCACCGCGCGCACCGCGTCGTCGAGCTGGTCGGCGCGGGTGATGACCGAGACCCGGATCTCCGAGGTGGAGATCATCTCGATGTTGATGCCCGCGTCGCGCAGCGCACCGAACAGCCGCGCCGAGACCCCGGGGTGGGACTTCATCCCGGCGCCGATCAGCGAGAGCTTGCCGATCTGGTCGTCGTACTGCAGGGACGCGTAGCCGATCTCCTGCTCGTGGTCGGTCAGGGCGGTGATCGCCTTCTGGCCGTCGTCGGCCGGGAGCGTGAACGAGATGTCCGTCAGCCCGGTCTGCGCCGCGGAGACGTTCTGCACGATCATGTCGATGTTCACGCCCGTGGCCGCGACCACCTCGAAGATGCGCGCGGCCGTGCCGGGCACGTCCGGAACCCCGACGACGGTGACCTTCGCCTCGGTGCGGTCGTGCGCGACACCGGCGATCAGCGGATGTTCCATCATCTGTCCTTCTCCCTCGGGAAGGGGGCGGTCGGTGACGAGGGTCCCGTTGTGCGCGGAGAACGACGAGCGCACGTGGATGTCGACCCCGTGCCGGCGGCCGTACTCGACGCAGCGCAGGTTGAGCACCTTCGCGCCGCTGGCGGCCATGTCCAGCATCTCCTCGTAGCTGATCCGGGAGATCTTCTTCGCGGTGGGCACGATCCGCGGGTCGGCCGTGAACACGCCGTCGACGTCGGTGTAGATCTCGCAGACGTCGGCGCCGATCGCGGCCGCCATGGCGACCGCGGTGGTGTCCGAGCCGCCGCGGCCGAGCGTGGTCACGTCGTTGCTCGCGTTGACGCCCTGGAAGCCTGCGACGATCGCGACGTTGCCGTCCGCGAGCGCCTGGTGGATCCGGTCGGCTTTGACCGCGACGATCCGCGCGCGGCCGTGCGAGTCGTCGGTGATGACGCCCGCCTGCTGGCCGGTGAACGACTGTGCCTTGAAGCCGAGGTTCGCGATCGCCATCGCGAGCAGCGACATCGAGATCCGCTCGCCCGCGGTCAGCAGGATGTCCATCTCGCGCTCCGGCGGGCGCGGGCTGACCTGGTTCGCGAGGTCGATCAGCTCGTCGGTGGTGTCACCCATCGCGGAGACGACCACCACGACGTCGTCCCCGGCGCGCTTGGCCTCGGTGATCCGCTTCGCGACCCGCTTGATCGCCTCGGCATCCGCGACGGAGGAACCCCCGTACTTCTGCACGATCACGGCCACGGCGACGACTCCCTGCTGGCGGGAGGGACCCGCTGCTGGGCCCCGACGACGTCGCGAGCATAGTTGGCGCCCAGCAGGTGGACGGCAGGTATTCCGGGATCCGGGCGGCACGACGCACCGGTGCAAGGCCACCGCGGGTGGGAACATGGAACGGGCAGGAGAACCTCGGAACCGGGAGGGGCCGCCATGCCCGCAGCCAGGCCCGCAGTGATCAGCACAGCGAGGCGCACGGCCTTCAGGCCCGCAGTCGTCCGGAGGGCCGTCGCCAGGACCGCTGTCGCCACCTCGGTGCTCGCCGTCGCCGCGCTGGTGCTCGCGGGGTGCGCGAGCGGCACGTCCGCCGGCGACGGCACCGACGCGCCGAGCGACACCTCGACGACCGCCCCCGACGCCCCCACCTCGAGCGACTCCGACGCGGGTGGCGGTGCGGCCGGGACCCGCCCGTCCGGTTCACCGTCGCTCGAGGGTCTCGCAGCGGACCTCACGGTGAGCGTCGACGCGTCCGGCGAGGGCGACGTCCAGGTCTGGACGCTGACCTGCGACCCGCCGGGCGGAGACCACCCCGACCCCGAGTGGGCGTGCGCGGCCCTCGAGGCCGCCGGTGGCGTCGCCGCGTTCGAGCCGGTCCCGCGGACCGCGGTGTGCACCGAGATCTACGGCGGTCCGCAGACCGCGCACGTCGAGGGCACGGTCGGCGGCGAGCCGGTCAACGCGGACTTCTCGCGGCAGAACGGCTGCGAGATCGCTCGCTGGGACGCCCTCCAGGCACTGCTCGGGGACGTCGCCGGGGTCTGAGGCGGAGCCGAGCGGACCACGGGCCGACCGTTCGGCCGGCGCGCCCGCTCGCCGCTCAGTCGCTCCCGTGCAGCGCGTGGAACTCCGCTTCGGCGGCCACGTCGTCGTCCACGTCGAGCCGCAGGTGCGCGAGCACCGTCTGCAGCACGCGGAGCGCGGACGACGCGCGCTCGCCCCAGTTGGCCAGGTACGAGTACTGCCACCACCACAACGACTCGGTCAGCTGACCGGCCGAGTAGTGCCGGAGCCCCTGCGCCAGCGCGCCGGCCACCAGCACGAGGTCGCCGGACAACGACGACTGCACGGTGTCCCCGCCCAGCACCGGGTCTGCGACCTCCAGGTAGGAGTCCAGCCCCTCGAAGAGGTTCGCGAGGCCCGCCCGCAGCGGGTCGAGGTCCTCGTCCGGGCCGACGTCGGGCTCGAAACGCTCGAGCGGGACCACGTCGACCACGGCACCGAGCCGCGCGCCGACGCCCAGCACGTCCGACACCGCGAGCAGGAGCAGCGGGATCGCGGCGTCCGGGTTGGCACCGGCGGCCACCTCGGTCAGCGTGTCGACGAAGGTCTCGGCCTCGTCCGCGACGGTTGCGGCAAGGTCGGCGAGGTCGTCCGGCACGGACTGGTGCTGCTCGACCGGTTCGTCATGCTTGTCAGGCACTGATCTGCCTCCGTCCCTCGAAGGCACGCCCCAGCGTGACCTCATCGGCGTACTCCAGGTCCCCGCCGACCGGCAGGCCCGAGGCGAGCCGGGTGATGCGCAACCCCATCGGCACGAGCAGGCGCGCGAGGTAGGTCGCGGTCGCCTCACCCTCGACGTTCGGGTCGGTGGCCAGGATCACCTCGGTCACCGTGCCGTCGGCGAGCCGGGTGAGCAGCTGCGAGATCCGCAGGTCGTCCGGGCCGACGCCCGCGATCGGGTTGATCGCGCCGCCGAGCACGTGGTACCTGCCGCGGAACTCGCGGGTGCGTTCGATCGCGACGACGTCCTTGGGCTCCTCGACCACGCAGATGATCGCGTCGGAGCGGCGCGGGTCGCGGCAGACCCGGCAGCGCGACTCCTGCGCGACGTTGCCGCACACCTCGCAGAACTGCACGCGAGCCTTGACCTCGGTGAGCGCGTCGACCAGGCGGCGCACATCGGCCGGGTCGGCCGCGAGCAGGTGGAAGGCGATCCGCTGCGCACTCTTGGGACCGACGCCGGGCAGCCGCCCGAGCTCGTCGATCAGGTCCTGGACCGCGCCCTCGTACACGGTGCCAGCCTACGTGGTGGTGGGTTTCAGGGAGAGACACCCGCCGACGCCGCGTCGAGGTCCGCCCCGAACTGCTCGACGACCCATGGCGTCCGCACCATACGTTCGCGGCGCTCGGTGTTGGCACCGTCCGGGCTACCGGCGGGAGATCGGTCGGCAAGCACGAGCAGCGCACGGTGCGCCGACATCCGCAGTGCCACGATGCTCTGGCTCCGCACGAAACCGTCCCGGTAGGTGACCTGCCGGAGGGATCCCGACACGACGTGCGGCTCCGGGACGAGACGCTCCGCCGTGTCGCGCACCTCCGTGGGGAGGAAGGCCCACGCGAGCTCAGCGGGCAACGGACGCCCCCGTTCCCCGTAGGAGAGCTCGGCCACGCCGTTGCCGCTCGCGGCGACGCCGTCAGGCTCGACCGCGCCACGCCGTCGGTGGAGCCCGCCGGCGAACGGGGTGAACCCCACCGCGAGTTCCTCCCAGCGGCCCGAGGAACGGAGGGCGCCGCCGACGGACGGGCGCATCCGTACGCACAGCTGGGCGACGACGACCCCGTCGGCGAAGAACCGCCAGGCCGTGGCCCGCTCGAACGCGTCGTCGCCGTCGTACCAGACCCGGGGGTCGATCACGACCTCCTCGGCGAGCAGCATGGCCCGTCGCTCCCCCACACGCCTCGTCGACCGGGGCAGCTCGGGCCAGCTGACATCTTCGGCGGCGAGGCGGATCCGTCTGTCGCTGGCGGTGAGGCGGAGCTCGTTCATCGGTCAGCCTCCTTGAGGACCCTCGCCCACGCTTCGGGCGCCCCGCTCGGAGCCGTCGCCGTGACGTGACCATCCCGGTCGACAGCCACCCACGTGCCAGGCAGCACGTCGATCTCGAGCGTCCGGATCGTCTCGCGCCCGGTAAGCGGGTCCTGGGCGCCCCATCGCCGCGAACCCTGGGGAGCACCCATGTCGACCATTCGTTCGACCTTGGAGCCCGGCGCGCTGAGCGCCTCTCGGACGACGTTCCACTCGGCTGCCAACCAGTGGCGCTCGTACAGCATGCCCAACCGCGCCGAGTCCCTCCGGCGCGAGTGCGGATACTGGCGGAGCCGGCTCTGCCGACGCACCCACCAGGACACGGCCAGGCACGCGAGACCCACGTCGACGAGCAGGCTCAGCGCTGGTCCGGTGAACCCGTTCGTGTCCGCCAGGAGCCCGAACAACCCCACACTCAGGAACACGGTCACCACGATCCAGGTGACGGCACTCCCGGCGCCGAAGCGCGCGACGATGGCGGCCCCGGCGGCGGTGAGGACCACCCAGATCACGGCGACCGCCAATGCGGTCACACCGATCCGGGTGCCAGACGCCGCGATGGCGACCGCCGCCGCAACAGCGAGGGCCGCCGCCAGACCCAGCAGCACCCGGTCCAGGAGTCCGCGTCTCGGGAACGCGGGCGGCCCCGGCACCGTCAACGGCGGCGCGGGCAGCTGGACCGCACCCGGCGCGAACGGTGTGCGAGCAGCGACCGGGGTGGTCTGCTGCCGGGGACCGTCCGCGGGGGCATGCACTGGCGCAGAGTCACGCCGCACCACGCCCTCACCCGGCGCGAGCCCCCAGAGGACGCTGGCCCAGTCGTCTCCCCGGACGACACCCGACACGGAGTGCTGAGGCGCACCGCTCCCGCTGACCGCTGCAGGGTCCGACACCATCGTTCCCTCTCTTCTGCGCCCTCGCGACGCCTCGAGGGTGGGTGCGGGCCCATCGACGAACGCCGTATCGCCTCGGGGACCGTACCGCCTCGACGGGGCCCCCGGCCGACGCTCCGTGCCGGCGTGTGCCCGGACACGGGCAACGACCGGACTCGAGCCGCCCTGCGGGGTGGATCGCGCCGCGGACCACCACTCGTACGGGTGACGGTGTTCGTCCCGGACGGCGCTCAGGTCCTAGGCTGCGGGGCGGCCTTCGGCCGACCCCCACGACCCAGAGGAGCTCCGGTGCTCGTACGCCAGCAGGCGATGCTGCTCGCAGTACGGCTCCGGTCGGCCGTACCGGGGGTCACCAGGATCGTCGTGGCACGCCGAGACGGTCGGGTGTTCTTCGACCAGGGGCTCGAGGAGACCCAGGAACCCGCCGCGGTGGCCGCGGCGTCGGCCTCGCAGCTCGGCATCGACGTCGCCGCCGCGTTCCGGCTCGGCTACGCCGACTCGGTCGTGGTGCACGGCGAGCGCGGCATGGTGCTCGTCCAGCCGCTCGACGCGATGCACGTGGTCGCGGTCCACGCCGAGCCGTCGACCGACGTGGTGGCGTTGCGGCACACCACGTGGGAGGCCAGCGCGGAGCTCACCGCGAGCTGACTCGGGCGGGCGCCCGGCTCAGGCGTCGGCGGGCGGCCCTGCCGGAACGTCCTCCGGAAGGTCGCTCGGCCCGGCCGGGTCCTCGACGGTCGAGCCGATGCTCCCGGTGCCGGACCCGTCCCCGGGGGCGTCGTCGAGGGTCGGGAGCAACCGCTCATCCCGTGCTCGGGCGAAGTCGTGGACGACCCGGAGCACGAGGATGCTGCCGACGATCCACATCGCTACGGCCAACCAGCCGAGGAACGGGCCGAAGTTCTGGTCACCCAGCTCACCGCTCGTGGGCGGGTATCCGTCCCACGCGGCGGCGTACAGGCTCTCGTGGATGGCGACGGCCCCGGACAGCACCGCACCGGCGAGCAGGCTCAGCCCGCCGACGAGCTCGCCCGCGACGGGCCTGGGATCACCCGGCTCCGGCGGGCGCCACCCGACCGGCGATCCGACCGCTGCACTCATGGACCCTCCCTCAGGACCATGCAGGCCGGGCACGCGCGGCCGCGCAGCCTCCCCCCGCGGGGCGATCGTCCAGCGTCGCGTCGGTCTGCACAAGGGCCTGAGGGCGCGGCGCGCCACCGGTCGAGCGCAGAGGGCGAGACCCGCCGATGCCGAGCTACTTCGGCTCGTCCGGGATCTCGTCGATCACCGTTCCGCCGAGCATCTGGGCGACGAGCGGCGCGCCGACCAGGCCCGAGCCGGCGAGCTCGGGGTCGTCGGGGCTCGCGTCGAACTCGTCGGCCGCCGGCGCAGGTGTCGAGGCCGGGGCCGGCCGGGCCGGCCGGCCGGCTGCCCGAGCGGCACCGGGCCGAGCCACGGGCGCGGGGCGCGCCGGAGCCGGGCGCGGTGCGGACGGCACGGGCGCCGCAGGCGTCTCGCGTGGCCGGGTCGGCGCACTGGAGCCCTCCGGTTCGGCTGGTTCGGGCTCCTCGTCGGGCTCGGGACCGTCGGGGATGCCGTCCGCGGCCCGGTCCGACTGCGGCGCCGCCGTCGGACGGCTCGCGGGTCGCTCCTGCGCCGGTGCGGCCGGAAGCTCGGAGCGTGCGCCCGGGCCCCGGTCGGCGGGCTCGGGCGTCGAGCGGGCTGCGGTCGTTGCGGGGGCGTCCCAGGATGCGGCGGCCTGGGCAGCCGACGGCCGCGACGTCCGGGTCGGAGCGGCCGGTGCCGGGGTGTCGGAGGCGAGCACGGGCTCGACCCGGGCGTCGAGACCGAGGGTCTCGTGGAGGGCGCGGCGCACGTGCTCGGCGTGCGGCCCCGAACGGAAGGTGGTCGCGAGCTGCGGGGTGGTGAAGGCGAGCTTCACGGTGCCGTTCTCGATCGAGGCGACCTGCGCGTTCTCGCTGACCAGCACCCAGGACGCCATGCGCAGCCCGCGCAGCGTCTGCAGCACCTCGGGCCAGCGGCGGCGGACCATCTCCGCCTCGGCGGACGGCGCGGGCGCGGCTCCGGGGCGGGGCGACGCCGCCTCCTCGCGAGCGGAAGGAGCGGCGGACGGCTTCGACGGCACGCCGGCAGGTGCTGGGGAGCGCGGAGCCCCCGACGGGGTGCCCCGCCCGGGCGCCGGTGCAGCAGGTTCGGGCACACCGGCGGAGCCGGCCCGAGCGGGCCGAGCCTTGCCGGCGGCCGGTGCCTCGCCCGGCTCGGCGGTCGCATCCGGCGCGGGCTTCTCCAGGTCCGGGGCGGGCGGCTCCGACGCACGCCGCTCCGGCGGTGCGGAGGATGGCGCCCGCACTGGCGAGGCCGCCGGCTGGTCCGGCGCTGCCGGCGCCGGCGCTGCGGCGACCGAGGCCGGAGGCGCCGATCGCTCCGCGGGTACCGGCACCGGGGCCGCCGGCCGCTCGGGAGCTGTCGGCGCCGAGATCGTCGCGACGCTCGTCGGCGCACCCACCCCCCGCGGGACGACGCCGCCCTCGGCGACGCTCCGCTCGACGCGCTCGAGCCGCGCCACCACGCCGGAGCTGTCCGGGGACGGGAGCAGCAGACGGGCCACGAGCAGCTCGAGGTGCAGCCGCGGAGAGGTCGCGCCGGTCATCTCGGTGAGCGCCGTGTTCGCGAGGTCCGCCGAGCGGGAGAGCTCCGCCGGACCGAGCGCCGCCGCCTGCGCACGCATGCGTTCCAGCTGGTCGGTCGGCAGGTCCCGCAGCGCGGCTCGGGCGGACTCCCCTGACGCCGCGATGACGATGAGGTCGCGCAGCCGCTCGAGCAGGTCCTCGATGAACCGCCGGGGCTCGTGCCCCGAGGAGATCACCCGGTCGATCACCCGGAACGCGCTCGCGCCGTCCCGGGCCGAGATCGCGCCGACCACGTCGTCGAGCAGCGCGGCGTGCGTGTACCCGAGCAGGGCGACCGCACGCTCGTAGTCCAGGCCGTCCGCGTCGGCGCCGGCGACCAGCTGGTCCAGCACCGACAGCGAGTCGCGCACCGAGCCGCCGCCGGCCCGCACCACGAGCGGCAGCACGCCCGAGCCGACCTGCACGCCCTCGGACGCGCAGATCTCCTCGAGGTACGGGGTCAGGGTGTCCGGTGCCACGAGCCGGAACGGGTAGTGGTGGGTGCGCGAGCGGATGGTGCCGATCACCTTGTCCGGCTCGGTGGTCGCGAAGATGAACTTCACGTGCGGCGGCGGCTCCTCGACGATCTTCAGCAGCGCGTTGAACCCCTGCGGGGTCACCATGTGCGCCTCGTCGAGGATGAACACCTTGAAACGGTCCCGGGCGGGCGCGAAGGCCGCGCGCTCGCGCAGGTCCCGGGCGTCGTCGACGCCGTTGTGGCTGGCCGCGTCGATCTCCACCACATCGAGGCTGCCCGGCCCGCCCCGGCCCAGCTCGACGCACGACGCACACGTGCCGCACGGCTCAGCGGTGGGCCCCTGCTCGCAGTTGAGGCAGCGCGCCAGGATGCGCGCGGAGGTCGTCTTGCCGCAGCCGCGCGGGCCGGAGAAGAGGTAGGCGTGCGTGACCCGGTCCGAGCGCAGCGCATGCATCAGGGGCTCGGTGACATGCTCCTGACCGATGACCTCCGCGAAGGTCTCGGGCCGGTAGCGGCGGTACAGGGCCTGACTCACGCGGCCACCCTAGACGGCGCCGCCGACTCCCGGAACCGAGCCGTCCACCGGCCGGCCCAGCACCGGGACGGTTGGTCCGGGCTCGGCCTCAGCGAGCCGGCGCAGACCCACGGCCTCGGCGTCCGCCCGGTCCGGGCCCGCCGTCCTGACCGCGCTCACGACGGCAGGATGCCACTCGCTATCGTGAACCGACCGTGGAGAGGCGGACCGGATGGGCGTGACCAGCGCGGATGTCGCGCGGGCCGCGGGCGTGTCCCGCACCACGGTGAGCTACGTGCTCAACGGCACCCCCGGGACGGCGATCTCCGAGGCGACCCGGCAGCGCGTCCTCGACGCCGCGGAGCGGATCGGCTACGCACCGTCGGCCACCGCGCGGGCCCTGCGCCGCGGCACGACCGACCTGGTCCTGGTGGTCCTGCCGCACTGGCCGATCGGCCCGGTGATCGACACGCTGCTCGACCACCTCGCGGACGACCTCGCGGCTCGCGGGCTCTCGGTGCTGGTGCACCACGGCCGCGGCCGGCCGCTGTCCGAGCTGTGGCGAGCCGTCACGCCGCGCACCGTGGTGGGCCTCACGGCGTTCGCACCCGAGGAGGTCCGGGCGATGCGCCGGGCCGGGATCCAGGTGGTGGGCACCCGCCTCGACGACGAGCACCACGACCCGAGCGTCTACGCGGTCTCGCAACGCCGGATCGGGCGGATGCAGGTGGCGCACCTGGTCGAGCGCGGCCGCACCCGGATCGGCTGGGCCGGGACCACCGACGAGCGCCTCGTCGACTTCGCCGGGCCGCGCCTCGAGGGCGTCCGGCAGGGTTGCGCGACCGCCGGGCTGGCCGAGCCGGTGGTCGCGCGGCTCGCGCTCACGGCGGACTCCGCGGCCCAGGCGGCGCGGGAGTGGCACGAGGCCGGTGTCGACGCCGTCGCCGCGTACAACGACGAGGTCGCCCTCGCGGTGCTGGCGGGCCTGCGGCGCGAGGGCCTGCGGGTCCCCGAGGGCGTCGCGGTGATCGGTGTGGACGACATCCCGGCGTCAGCGCTGGCCGAGCCACCGCTGAGCACGGTGTCGCAGTCGATCGAGGTCCAGGCGGCGTACCTCGCCCAGGCCACCATCGCCGCGCTGGACGGCGCGACCGAGCTGCCGCCGCAGCCGCCGGACGTGCTCGCCGTGGTGGTGCGCGAGTCGACCTGACGTCGCCCGGCGCGGGCGCGCCCGTGCCGGGCGACGGCCGCCCGCGGCACCTGAGCTCCCCCCGCCGACCCGGGGGCGGGGCCCCCCGGGGCGGGGCGACGGCCGCCCGCGGCACCTGAGCTCCGGGGTGCGGGGCCCCCTGCGCCCCCGCACCCCGGAACGTCAGCTCACGGGACGTCGACGATGAACTGCGGCGTCCCGGTGTTGGTGTTGTCCGCCTGCGTGCCGAGGTCGTTGACCACGTGCTGGATGGTCCCGGCGCTCAGGTTGACGGTCATCACGTGGTGCAGGCGCACGCCGGGGGTCTCCGGGACGACGAACCCGGACGCGGTGACGATGTCGGGGTTGTTCTGGTTGAACACGTAGACCCCGGCTCCGTACAGCTCGTGCGTGGTGACCGAGTCCGCCACGGTGTAGCCCGGGTACCCGAGCGTGCCGTCCGGCTGGGTCCAGTCCGCCTGGGTCGGCGGGTCGTACGGCAGCTCGTTCTGGAACAGCACGACCGTGCCGCCGTCGCCCTCCCACACGAGGTTGCGCTGCTGGAAGTGCTCGACGAACAGGCCCGTGGCGGTGACGTCGTCGCCGGTGACCACGACGCCGGTACGACCGGTGTTCGTGTTCCAGCGGTCGGTGTCGCCGTTGACGCCGGCGGTGAAGCCCTCGACGCCGTGGTCGGCCCGCCACACCCAGGTGTGGTCGATCAGCACGTCGTCGGCGTCGATCCGCATCGCGGTGTCGGCCTTGCCGATGTGCGGTCCGCCGACCCGGAAGTACACGTCGGACAGCGTGATCGGGTCGAGCGCGCTGCTCTTGTGGTGACCGAGTGCACGGCCGTGGCCATGGGTGCTGCCGACCTGGAGCAGGACCGGCGACTCCTCGGTGCCGGCGTCGATGGTCACGCCCGCGACGATCACGCCCGGGACGTCCCGCACGACGAGCGGCGTCGCGCCGTCGACCGCGGTGAGCGTCGCGTGGCCCAGGCCGAGCACCACGGTGTCGGCACGGTTCACCCGGATGCTGCGGTCCACGTCGTAGATGCCCGGCGTGAGCAGCAGGTTCTTGCCGCGCGCGAGCTGCGCGTTGATGGTCGCGACCGAGTCACCGGGGTGGGCGACGTAGAAGTCGTCCAGCGAGATCGAGCGGCCCGGCGTCATGCCGTCGGCCCACGAGATGCCGCGCGAGTCCGTGACGGCCTTCGGCACGCGCACCTGGTAGCGGCCCTTGGCGTCGAGGTACAGGTACGGCTTCTCCCGGCTGACCGGGGTCTGGTCGAGCGTCGTGTACGGCGGGTCGGGGAACGCGGTCTCGTCGGGGGCGCCCTCGACGCCGGAGAACACCTGGTTCCACACGCCGTTCGTCCACGTGCCGACCACCGAGTTGCGGGTCAGCCACTGCTGCTGCGAGCCGTTCAGGACGGTGCCGAAGCGCGAGTCGGCGATGAAGCCGCCGGAGGCGTACTGAGGCCCGGCGGTGCAGTAGTCCATCAGCGAGAAGTTCGTCTCCCCGCGCACGTCGAGCCGGCGCACGGACACCGCCTGGGACACGGCCCAGAAGTTCGCCGAGGCGCGGCAGCCGTCCTGGCCGGTGCCGTCGATCTCGAGCGTGAGGTTGGACAGCGTGCGCCAGAAGTTGTTCAGCGCGATGCAGTTCGGGTTCGCGTCGTCGCCGAGGCACCGGTTGTAGGTCTCGATCTTGCCGTGCACGACCACGTCGGACGGCGAGGCGCCGAGGCCGGCGATCTCGGTGTAGTACCCGACCCGGATCTGCAGCGGCTCGTCGACCGAGCCGTAGGTGCCGGGCGTGAAGAGCACGCTCCAGCGGTTGGTGCCCATCTCGTCGTCGACCTGCGCGTCGGCGATCGCGTTCACCTTCGCCTGGATCTCCGCGACCGGCATCGACGGGTCGATCAGCACCACGTTCGACCCGAGGTCCACCGCGCCGTGCGCCCGGTGGGCGGAGGCCGCCGTGGCCCCCGTGACCATCAACCCTGCCGCGGTCACCGCGGCCACCACCACACGCCCGGAGCGCGTGGAGCCCAGTCCTGCCATCGTCTGGCCCTCCCCGTCGAGGATCATTAGTGACTCGTGTCACCAGTGCCACCCTAGGCGCCCGCTGTGCGTCGGCTCAAGGGGTCGACGCCAGATCACGCGGCCTGATCGCGCGCCGGACCGCCGTGGCACGGGGCGCCGGCGGACACCTGGTGTCAGGCTGGGGAGGATGGACACGGCACCCGACCGGCTGCTCACCCTCGGCGAGTTCTCGCACCTCACCCGGATCTCCACCCGGACCCTGCGGCACCTCGACGAGCAGGGTGTCCTGCCCGCGACCCGGGTCGACGACTGGACCGGCTTCCGGCACTACTCCGCCGACCTGCTCGCCGTCGCCGTGCGGATCCGCGAGCTCCGGGCCGCCGGCCTCGCCGACGCCGAGCTCGCGCGCGCCGCCCCTGCGCTGGACGACCCCGGCACCGTCCGTCACCTTCTCGACGCCCGCCGCGAGGCGCTCGTCGCGGAGGCCGAGCGCCTGAGCGCACGGCTCCGCCTGGTCGAGGCGCTGCTCGCCGACCCGCCCTGGACGCGCCCGCGCACCCCCGTGACGGTCCGCACCGCGCCCGCCCGGATCGACGTCTCGCTGCGCCGGACCGTTCCGGACTACGCGGACGAGCCCCGGCTCTGGCAGCGACTGCACGCAGCGCTCCCCACGAGCGGCGCCTCGCTCGTCGAGCCACGGGTGCGCACGACCACGTTCCACGACGAGAGCTACGTCGACCGCGACCCGGACCTCGAGGTGGGCTACGCGGTCACCGAACGCTTCACCGAGACCGGCGAGCTGCGGTGCGTGAGCACCCCGCGGCGCACGGTGGCGACCGCCGTGGTGCACGGCCCGGACCTGACCGCGGCGCTCGGCGACGTCGGCCGCTGGATGACCGCCGAGGGCTTCCGGATGGACGAGCCGCCCTACCTCGTCCACCTGGTCGGCCCGGACGCGGTCGACCCGGCCGGCCGGATCACCGAGCTGTGCGTCCCGGTCGCGACGGCGGCGCCGGCGCCGAGGCCCTGAGCCCCCTGCGCCCAGGGCCTCAGTCCGCGCGGACCGCCGTGTCCCGCAGGGTCGCGCGGACCAGGGGCCGGGCGGTCTCGGTGGCAGCGAGCACCAGACCGGCACCGAGCACCACGGTCGCAGCGACGGTCGCGAGGCTCGCCGGGTCCGAGACCAGCGCGAGGCCGAACAGCGGGAGCACCACCGCCCAGCCCGACACGGCGGCCAGCACGGTCACCACCAGGGTCGGCACCGCGACCTCCCGGCGACGCACCGCGTGCGCGAGCCGCTCGGGCACACCGGCCAGACGCTGCAGGGTCAGCTCGCGGCGGCGGTCCAGCACGGCCGCCGCCTGGGCGACGCCCGCGGACACGGCCGCGAGCACCACGGCGATCCCGAACGTCAGCAGCCCGCCGGTGCGCAGGTCCGCCGCGACGACGTCCTGCGGGTCGCCGAGCGCAGGGATCACCGACAGCACGGCGGCGACGAACGTCGCCAGACCCAGCCCACCGATCACGCGCCACGCCGCCTTCGGGTCGTCCACCAGCCGCCGACCCGCCAGCAGGGTCGCCGGGGTGCGGGCCCGCCGTGCCATCAGCCGGCCGAGGCGCCCGACCACCCACGGTCCGGCGGCCTGGATCCCGGAGGTCACGGCGACCACCGCACCGATCATCACGCCGACGAAGACCGCGGCCGCCAGGCTCGTGGCACCGACCCTGGCGATCACGGCAGTGAGCGCCACCACGCCCACGGCGAGCCACAGGCGGGTCGCCCTCAGTCCCGGCGGCGTCTCCCGACGCGCGACGCCGAGCGGTGTGATGACCACGCGACGCAGCGACACCACGGCGCTCGCCGCGGCCAGCAGCGGGACGCCCGCGAGCACGCCGAGCAGGGGCCACCAGCCGAGCCACAGCTCCGCGGCCGAGAACTCCCGGCCCTGGAACGGGATCGACGTCCACAGCGGGAGCAGCGCGGCGTAGCCGAGCGCACCGAGCAGCGCACCTGCGAGCGCCTGGGCCGCGGTCTCGATCGCCGTGAGGGCGACCACCTCGCGCGGGGTCGCACCGAGCAGTCGCAACGTCGCGAGCCGGGCGTCGCGCCGGGCCACCCCGAGCCGGGCGGCCGCGCCGGCGAGCGAGGTCAGCGGGACCAGCAGCAGCGCGGTCGCGATCCCGGCGAGGAGCACGTAGGTGCCGGCGAGCTGCTCGAGGTCGGGCGGCGGGTCGACGGCCCGGGCCTGGAACGCGAGCAGCCCGGCCAGGACGCTGATCGTGAACGCCGTGGTCGCCGCGAAGCCCACCACGGCGAGCACGGCGGTGAGCCCGCCGTGACGGAGCCTCGGTGCGAGGGCGAGCAGCGTCCTCACCGGCGGGCTCCCGTGACGATCCGGCCGTCGACGACCTCGAGGCGACGGTCCGCCCACCGGGCGACGGTCTCGTCGTGGGTGACCAGGACCAGCGACGCACGGGTCGAGCTGACCGCCTCGGTGAGCACCCCCATCACCTCGCGCCCGGTGTCCTGGTCCAGTGCGCCGGTGGGCTCGTCGGCGACGACGACGGCCGGGTGGTGCACCAGGGCGCGCGCGACGGCGACCCGCTGTGCCTGGCCCCCGGAGAGCTCGCCCGGGCGGCGCTCGTACATGCCGGCCAGGCCGAGGCTGTCCAGCCAGCCGGCCGCCCGGGCGAGCGCCGGGCGACGGGCGGTTCCGAGCAGCATGAGCGGGAGCGCGACGTTCTCCACCGCGGGCAGCTCGGGCAGCAGCTGGCCGAACTGGAAGACGAAGCCGAAGTCCCGCCGGCGCAGCAGCGACCGTTCCTTCTCGGACAGGCCGGAGACCTCCCGGCCCTCCAGGGTCACCGTGCCGGCGTCGGGCGGGAGCACCCCGGCCAGGCAGTGCAGCAGGGTGGACTTCCCGGAGCCGGACGGACCCATGACGGCGAGCGACTCCCCCGCCGCGAGGTCGAGGTCGACCCCGGCGAGCGCCGTGGTGGACCCGAACCGCTTGACGAGAGCGCGGGCGGACAGGCGAGGGGTGTCGGACATGACCCCACGGTCGTCCTCGCGCCGGGGCGCCCGCGTCGGAGCGCGGGACGATCCTCGTGGCCCGGACGTGCGACCCACGTCGTACCCGCGACGCACCCGCAGGACGACCCGGCCCGGAAGCGGGGCGTGGACCGCGCCGTCCGCCGTGCGCGACCACACCCGGTTGACCCTCACACGATGTCAGGCTGTGGAGTCGTGGACATGGCACCCGACCGACTGCTCACCATCGGCGAGTTCTCGCGGCTGACCCGGATCTCGATCCGGATGCTGCGGCACTACGACGAGCACGGTGTGCTGGCGCCCTCCCAGGTCGACGAGTGGTCCGGCTACCGGTACTACTCGCGCGAGCTGCTGGCCGTCGCCGGTCGGGTTCGCGAGCTGCGCGACCTCGGGCTGGGGGTCGACGAGCTGGCGCACGCCGCGCGGCTCGACGGCCCCACCCTGGCCGAGGTCGTGCGCCGGCATCGCGAGCGCCTGGTCAGCGAGGCGAGCGCGGCAGCCGTCCGGCTGCACACCGCGGACCGCCTCATCGCCCGGTTGGAGGAGCACGACATGTCCACTGTCCCCGTCACCCGCACGACCATCCCGGCGCGCACCGTCGCCTCGGTGCGCGGCACGATCCCGACCTACGCCGACGAGCGACTCCTCTGGGAGCGGCTCGCCGGCATGCAGGAGGCGGGCGCGCAGCCCGCGCCGGACGCGCTCTCCGTCGCGGTCTTCCACGACGACGGCTACGTCGACGAGAACCCGGACGTCGAGGTCCAGCTCACGGTGACCGCCCCGTTCGCGGACACCGGCGACGTGCGCTGCCGTGAGGTCCCGGCCACCGACGTCGCCCTCGCGACGCTGCACGGCTCGTACGACGGCATCTCCGAGGTGATGACCGCGCTGGGCAGCTGGATCGCCGAGCAGGGACTGCGGATCTGCGGCCCGATGTTCGACGTGTACCGGGTCAGCCCGGCGTCCGGCCTGCCGCCCGAGCAGTGGGTGACCGACGTCTGCGTCCCGGTCGCGGACAGCGGCACCGCCACCGGCACCACCGTGGGCGCGGGCTGAGGCGTCCGTCGCGAGCCGCACGGGTGGGCCGTCGTCCCGGGTCACCTCAGCCCGGCGAGCACCTCGTCGGCCACGTCGGCGAGGTGCTCGGGAGAGCCCGGTCGATCGGTCGGGTGGGCGAAGGCGATGCCGCTGGGGTCGGCCCACCCGATGCAGGCGTTCGAGCCGTTGTGCCCGAAGGTCCGCGTGCTGCTGCTCTTGCCATCGGGCTGAACCGCCCCTCGACCCACCGTGGGCCACCCAGCTGGAACCCCTGTGACCAGCGGATCGGCACGCGCGCGAAGAGGTCGGTCTCGCCGTCGCAGGATGGCGTGGTGGCCTGGGCCAGCGTGTCTGCCCGCACGATCTCGCCGTCGAGCAGCGCCCGGTAGAGCCCGGCGAGGCCTCGCGCGGTCGTGGACACGCCGGCGGACGGGTTGACCGCCGCCCGCGTGGTTCGCCGGTTGACCGCCGCCGAGAGCAACGCCCCTCGTGGCCCGGGCGCCCGCACCGGCACGGCGCGGTCGACCCGTGCCGGCGGCAGGCCGAGGTGGGTGTCGTGGAGCCCGGCCGGTTGGAGCACCAGGGCTCGCACCAGCTCCGAGAGGGGCTCCCCGGTGACTCGCTGGGCGATCTCACCCAGCACGAAGCCGTACAGCAGGTACTGGTAGGCCGGGGCGCTGCCCGGCGGGCGGCGCAACGGGGCCCGCTCCGCACGCCGGACCATGCGGCGCCAGTCGTTCATGGCGAGCGCGTCCCCCACTGTGGTGCCACCCGTGGTCAGCCCGGAACGATGCTGGAGCACCTGCCGCACGGTCACCTCGGCCTTGCCCCCGCGCGCGAAGGAGGGCCACGCACGGGACACCGGGTCGTCCAGCCCGAGCCGCCCTCGCTCGACCAGCGCGTGGATCACCGACACAGGGCTTGCCCGCCGAGAAGGTCCAGAACAACGAGTCCGGCCGGGCCCCCCGACCGCCAGGTCGAGCACGACCTCGTCGTGACGCAGGACCACCAGCTGCGCCGCCCCACCGCGACGTCGCACCAGATCGACCGCACGCGCCAGGCTCATCCGACGAGCGTGCAGCACCGAGACGAGCTGAGCCAGCGTCGGGCTCGAGCTCAGCTCAGCGCGAGTTCGGCAGCACGGCATGATCCGCTGAGTCAGACCCTCCGCGCGGCTCCCAAGCCGATCGAGGTGTGAGGAGCGACCAACGCCGCAGTGCGCGCACGTGCCGATGAGCGCGCGGGGTCGAGCCCCCGCGCGTGGGCGCCACCGCTCGAGCGTCGAGCCAGTGGCTTTGCGCCGAGACAGGGGTGTCTCCGCCCCTATCTCGGGCCGAAACCCCTACCTCAAGCCGAAACCTCTGTCTCTAGGCCGAAGTCCGATCCCGGAGACCGCCCGGTCATGCCGCGACCCCATGGCGTACACGTCAGCCGCTCGCGCCACGCGCCGTCGAGCGCCACTGGCGAGCTCGACCCGTGCACCACCCCTTGCTGCCGCGCTCAGCTCAGCGCGAGCGCGACGGCCAGCCCGAGCACGACGAGGTCGCCGGCGACGCCGAGGGCCAGGCGGGTGCCCGGCCCGGCCTTCGCCCCGGCGTACGCGCCGACGCCCGCCAGCACCAGCTGCCAGGCCGCCGACGCCACCCCCACGCCGATCACGAAGGTCACCCGCTCGCCGACACCTACCCAGCGGGTGGCCAGGCCCGCGGCGACGACCGCGAAGTAGACGACGGTCAGCGGGTTCAACGCGGTGAGCCCGACGAACCGCGCCCAGGTGCGACGCACCCCGGCCGCAGCCGGCCGAACCACGGCCGCGTCGGGGCCGACGGGTGATCGACGGGCCCGCCACGCACCCCACAGGCCACGGCCCGCCAGCAGGACGAGGACCACGGCGCCGACCAGCCGCACCGTGTGCTCGCGCCCGGCGAGCACCACGACCACCGCCGAGCCGGCCACGGTCGCCACCGCGGCGTAGGCGAGATCGACCGAGGCGACGCCCAGCGCCGCGGACGCGGCGACGCGCCACCCGTCGACGATCCCGGTGCGCAGCAGCAGTACGCCGACCGCACCCAGGGGCACCGCGACGCCCAGGCCCGCGACGACCCCGACCAGCAGGGCGGCGACGAGATCGGGCATGCCAGGAGTGTCCCGGCACGGGCGGGTTCAGGCCAGAGGTCCGCTGCGGAACACGCCGCGCCACTGAGAGCATCGCCGTGTGGACGCCACTGACGAGCTGATCCTCCGTGAGCTGACCGCAGATGCGCGGTTGCCGTTCCGCGAGCTCGGTGCCCGCGCGGGGCTGTCGGCGAACGCTGCGGCCGCGCGGGTCCGCCGACTCCAGGCCGAGGGTGTGATCGCCGGCTTCACCGTGCGGCGCGGCCCGTCGTCGCCGGCCGCGCGGACCGGCCTCGAGGTCTTCGTCGACGTACGGATGCGTGAGGGCGTGAGCAACGACGAGGCGAACCGGCTGCTCGCGGGCTTCCCGGAGATCCTCGACGCCGCGCACGTCACCGGCCCCTACGACTACCTGGTGCACGCGGTGGTGCCGGACGCTGCCGGGCTGGACACGTTCGTCCGACGGCTCAAGTCCGAGGCCGGCGCCGCCCAGACGTCGACCCGGCTCGCGCTGCGGTCCCCCGCCCGATGACCGCGCGGGCATGCAAGGACCCCTCGCACACCCGCCAGAGCCCGCCTGCCCTTGCTGCCTTCCGGCCCTGGGGGGGTTCAGCGAGATGACGCCGTACGAGGGGTCTGCCACCAGGGTAACGCAGCCCGGCCCTCCGTCCGCCACCTCGCCCGGACGGCCGAGCGGGGCACCGGCCCGGCACAGGAAATGCCAGTCGCTCCCTAGGCAGCATTCAGGAAGCACTCAGGTTGGTTCGGGATCGTGAACGGCATGAACCCGGTTGCCACCGCGCCCAGCGCGTCTGCAGCTCCCGCCTCGGCGGCCCCGCGCGGCGCGTCCGCGGCGATGCTCCGCCTCCGCCCGCCCGTGCTGCGCCGCTGGTGGACAGACGCCGTCGGCCTCGTGGTGTGGGCGTCCATGACCATCGTCCTCGTGCTGTGGGTGCGCAACGGTGGCGTGCAGGACCTCACGTCCGGTGCGGCGAGCGCGATCAACTCGCTCGGCCGCCTGTCCGCACTGTTCGCGTCCGACCTGCTGCTGCTGCAGGTGCTGGCGATGGCCCGGGTGCCGTTCATCGAGCGGTCGATCGGCCAGGACCGGCTGACCCGCTGGCACCGCTGGGTCGGGTTCACGTCGATCTGGCTGATGGTCGTGCACATCGTGCTGCAGACCATCGGCTACTCGATGCTCGACAGCTGGAACGTGTTCTACGAGTTCTGGTCGCTGGTCACCACGGCGCCCGGCATGCTCATCGCCTTCGCCGGCACCGCGCTGCTGATCATGGTCGCGGTCACCTCGATGCGGGTCGCCCGCAAGAAGCTCCGCTACGAGTCGTGGCACCTGCTGCACCTGTACGCCTACCTCGGCGCGGGCCTCGCGCTCCCGCACCAGCTGTGGACCGGCACCGACTTCCTGTTCTCCACCTGGGCCACCGTCTACTGGTGGGGCAGCTACGCCCTGGTGATGCTCGCCGTGATCGTCTACCGGGTGATCGTCCCGCTGCGGCTGTCGTCGCGTCAGAGGCTGCGGGTCACCTCGGTGGTCCCGGACGGTCGGGGCGCGGTCACCATCACCATGAACGGCCCGCACCTGGAGGAGCTCGAGGTCTCCGCCGGCCAGTTCTTCGTCTTCCGGTTCGTCACCGGCCCGGGATGGACCCGGGCGCACCCGCTGTCGCTGTCCGCCGCGCCGACCACGCACGGCCTGCGCGTCACGATGGGCGTCACGGGCGACGACGGCGAGCGGATCGCCCGGATGCGCGAGGGCACCCGCGTCATGATCGAGGGCCCCTACGGCCGGCTGCACCCCCAGGTGCGGACCCGTCCGAACCTCGTGCTGGTCGGTTCCGGCCTCGGCCTGGCACCCCTGGTCGCCCTGGCCCAGGAGGCCGTGCTCGCCGGCCGGCTCACCAACGGCCCGGCGATCATGATCCGTCGGCTGCGCTCGTCGCAGGACGCGCCCATGCAGGCCGATGTCGACCACCTGGTCCGGATCGGCGCCCTGCAGGTCGTCGACCTGGTCGGCCCGCGCAGCACCAGCGGCACCGCGTGGCTGCCGCGCAAGCACGGCCACATGCCTGGCACCGAGGCCGTCCAGCGGATGGTCCCGAACCTCGCGTCGGCCGACGTGTACGTCTGCGGCACCGGCCCGTGGGTCGAGGCCGTCGCCGCCGACCTGCACGCCGCCGGCGTGCCGAAGACCGCACTGCACGCCGAGAACTTCACCTGGTAGTCGAGGAGACGCCATGCGTCGCATCGTCATCGCGATAGCGAGCACCATCACCGGACTCGTGCTGCTCTTCTCCTGGCCGACCAGCCTCAACCGGACACCGGCCACCGCAGCCGGGGCCGGCACGACGGGCACGGGCACGACGACCGGCTCGACGAGCTCGTCCGGCGGCGGCACGACCACGACGACCCCGTCCGCGCAGCCGGCCACCGCGACCTACACCGGTGCGTCCGCGCAGACCCGCTACGGCGGGGTGACCGTCCAGATCACCGTGACCGACGGCAAGATCACCGACGCCCAGGCGACCGAGTACCCCCGCGGGAGCCGACAGGACCAGCAGATCAACGCCTACGCGATCCCGCGGCTGAACGCCGAGGCGGTCCAGGCAGGAAGTGCGCAGATCCAGATGATCAGTGGTGCGACGTTCACCAGCTACGGCTACATCCAGTCCCTGCAGGACGCGATCGACCAGGCGGGCCTGTGAGCGCCGCGACGGTCGGCACGGCCGGGCAGGCCAAGGTCGTGTCGCAGCGGACCGGCGACGAGCAGGTCGACGCCTTGCCGCACCGCGCATGGGTCGAGCAGATCATGAGCATGCCGATCTCGGTGCACGTGCGCGGTGAGCGCGCCCACGACGACGTCGTGGCGGCGGCCGTGGCCGACCTGTTCGACGACCTGCGCGCCGTCGAGGCCCGGTTCAGCCCGTTCCTGCCGGACTCCGAGGTCTGCCGGGTGCAGCGGGGCGAGCTGGACCTCGCCGACGCCCACCCGCAGGTGCGTGAGGTCGAGCGGCTGTGCCACACGGCGCTGGAGCGCACCGACGGCTGGTTCGACGCATGGCACTCGCGGGCCGACGGCCTGTGGGACCCGACCGGCCTGACGAAGACCTGGGGCGTGGCCCTCGCCGCGACGAGGCTGGACCGCGTGCCCGGCCTCGGCTACGCGATCGGCGCGGGCGGCGACATCCTGCTGCGGCCCGCGCCGGACGGCCGGCCGTGGCAGATCGGGATCGAGGACCCGCGCGACCGGTCGACGGTGCTGGCCACCGTGCCGGTGGTCGACGGCGCCGTCGCGACGTCCGGCACCGCGGCCCGCGGCACGCACATCCGCGACCCGTTCAGCGGTGAGCAGGTGAACGAGGTGGTCTCCGCCACGGTGGTCGGCCCGTCGCTGATCTGGGCCGACGTGTTCGCCACCGCGGCCGTCGCCCGAGGTGCGTCCGCGGTCGACTGGGTGTCCACTCTTCACGGGACCAGCGGTCTGCTGGTCCTCGCCGACGGCACCGTGCACCGCTGGGCCAACCCGGTCTAGGCAGCCCGCCGGACCCTGCCCGAGGCGTCGACCCGCACCCGGATCGAGGACGCATGGGGATGCTCGTCCTGGTCCGCCACGGTGAGACGGCGTGGTCCAGCAGCGGCCGGCACACCGGACGCACCGACGTGCCGCTCACCGCGACCGGCCGGCGCCAGGCCACGGCCCTCGCGCATCGCCTGGCCGACCTGCGGCCGGTCCTGGTGGTCGCGAGCCCGCTGGCCCGCGCCCGCGAGACCGCTGCGCTCGCCGGGTTCGACGCCCGGATCGACGACCGGCTGGTCGAGTGGGACTACGGCGGCTACGAGGGGTTGACCACGCCGGAGATCCGCGAGCGGCGCGGCGACGACTGGACGCTGTTCCGCCACGGGGTGGTGCCCGGCGCCACGCCCGGCGAGAGCCTCGAGGACGTCGCCGCGCGCGCCGCGGCCGTGCTGACCGCGATCGTGCCGGCGCTCGGCGAGGGCGATGTGGTGCTCGTCGCGCACGGGCACCTGCTGCGCGTGCTGGCCACCCGGTGGCTCCACCTGCCGCCCGAGGCGGGAGCCGCGCTGGTGCTCACCGCGGCGTCGGTGAGCCGGCTCGGCCACGAGCACGACGTGCCCGCAGTGCTGTCCTGGAACGAGGGCCCCGCCCCGAGCGACGACTGACGCCGACCCGAGGAGAACCATGTTCGACACCATCGCCGGACTTCCCCTGCACCCGCTGGTCGTGCACGCCGCCGTGGTGCTGCTGCCGGCCGCTGCCCTCGTGGTGGCCGGTGCCGCGCTCTGGCCACGGTTCCGGCGCTGGTCGGCGTGGCTGCCGTTGCTGCTCACCGGCGGCGCGTTCGTGATGACCGTGGTGGCCAAGGAGTCCGGCGAGCGGCTGGCGACCCGGGTGAGCGGTTCGGCGGCGCTCGGCCGGCACATGGAGCTCGGCGGCCAGGTGCCGCTGTGGGCGGCCGGCCTCGGGCTCGCGGCGCTGGCGGTGACGTGGTGGACGTGGCGCGAGTCGGGGCTGCCGCTGCTCGCCCGGCCGGAGGGTGGCGAGGTGCCGCGCTGGTTCCGGCTGACGACCATGGTGCTCGCCGTGGTCATGGCGCTCGGGTCGCTCACCTCGGTGGTGCTGGCCGGTCACTCCGGTGCGACCGCGGTGTGGTCACCGATCGTCGGAGGGTGAGGTCCACTCGGGATCGGCGTCACGCGGGTCGGTGTCGCGCAGGTCGGTGTCGCGCAGGTCGGCGACGCCCGAGTCGAGGTCGATCAGCGGTGGCGCCTCGCCCGGCTTCTGCTCGGTCATCGACTTCTCGGTCTGCTGCTCCTCGGTGAGGTGCCGGTGCGACGGGTCGTAGAAGTCGAGGACTGCGCCGAGCGCGGAGCTCATCGGTGCGCCGCCGGAGCGTCGCTCGCGCGGGGCGTCCTCGCGGCGGTCGAACACGCCGGCCGCGGTCAGGCGGTCGACCACGACCACTGCGGCCGCGAGCGCGAGCGCCCCGATCAGCCACAGCACCCAGCTCTCCACCCACCCATCGTCGCACCCGGCCCCCGGCCGCAAGCCGGCTCGTGCTCCCTCAGCTCGGCCCGTCGCCGACCGATGAGCAGGTCGGCCGGACGGAACCGGCCGCCCGGTCCGGACCGGGGTCACGCCAGGGAGGGCCCGTGGAAGCACGCCTGCGCCGCGCCGCCATCCTGGTGATCGGGGTGCTGCTCCTCCTCCCGTTGCACCCGGCGTGGGTGACAGCCGAGCCTCCCGACGAGCCTGCGGCGACCACCGTCGTGCCGGCGTCGCGGTGAGAATGGCGGTGCCGGCGCCCGCATACTGACCCGGTGACCGCGACCGCCCCTGCCCCGGAGACGACCCGGTCGCCTCGCGGGGCCGGCGGCATCCGGCCGGACATCCAGGGTCTGCGCGCCCTCGCGGTCGGGGCGGTGCTGGCGTACCACCTGTGGCCGGGCGCGGTGCGCGGCGGCTACGTGGGCGTGGACGTGTTCCTGGTCATCTCCGGGTACCTGATCACCGCGCACCTGCTGCGCGAACCGCCGACGACCTGGCGCGCGGTGGGCCGGTTCTGGGGCCGGCGGGTCCGGCGCCTACTGCCGGCCTCCGCCCTGGTGATCGTGGTGACCGTCGCGCTGGGCGCCGTGGTGCTGCCGAGCACCCAGCTCTCGACGACCGGCGCCGAGGCAGTCACCTCCGCGCTGTACGTGCAGAACTGGGCGCTCGCCCGTACCGCGACCGACTACCTCGCCGCGGAGGGCACGGCGACCGCCCTGCGGCACTACTGGTCGCTGTCCGTCGAGGAGCAGTTCTACCTCGTGTGGCCGCTGCTGCTCGGCGCGGCCGTGCTGGCGGGCGCGTGGTGGTCGCGGCGGCGCGCGGGCGGCGAGGCTGCGGATGGTCGCGTCGCGGGTGGCCGGCCCGCGCGCGGTGCCGCGGAGCAGGTGGTGACCTCGTCGGCGGACGAGCCCCGCCCGCGGGCGGTGCACGCCGCGGTGGCCGTCGTGGTGGTGGCCGTGCTCGGCGCGTCACTCGTGTGGTCGGCGCACCTGACCACGATCGACCCGGCGGCGGCGTACTACGTGACGACCACCAGGATGTGGGAGCTGGCACTGGGCGGGACGGTCGCGCTGATCGGCCTGGTGCGTCCGATCCGGCCGTTGCTGCCGGAGCGCACCGCCGGGGTGGCGGCCGCGGTCGGTCTGGTCGCGGTGCTCGTGGCGGTCCTGACGTTCTCCTCGACCACGGCCTTCCCCGGCACCGCCGCGCTGCTGCCGACGCTCGGCACGGCCCTGGTGATCGCGGCCCAGGCGTCGCCGCGTTCGGTGGCCGGAAGAGTGCTGGGGCTGCGACCCGCTCAGGTGCTCGGTGACGTGTCGTACTCGACGTACCTGTGGCACTGGCCGTTGATCGTGCTGGTGCCGGCGGCGGTGCACCGCACGCTGACGTGGTGGGAGCTCGGCGGGGTCGCGCTGGCGTCGATCGGGCTGGCGTGGGTGACCAAGCGCTGGGTCGAGGACCCGGTGCGCCGGTCGCCACGGCTGACCCGGTCCGCGCTCGGGACCCTGGGCGTGCTGGTGGCGTGCACCGCGGCGGGGGTGGCGGCCGGGATGCTCCTGCAGGTCTGGTCCGCGGACCGCGCCGACGCCGAGGCTGCCCGGGCCGAGCAGGCAGCGGCCGCGCACCCGGACTGCTTCGCCGCGGCGGCGCTGCTCTCCGGCGCGGACTGCACGGCGTTCGCCGGCGAGCTGTGGACCACGCCCGCCCAGGCCGCGGAGGACAAGCCCCGGCTGTACGCCGACGACTGCTGGAACGACCAGCCCTACGAGACCCGGAAGACCTGCTCCTACGGGCCGGACGACGCGACGGTCCGCGTTGCCCTGGTCGGCAACTCGCACGCCGGGCACTGGTTCCCGCCGGTCGAGGCCGTCGCCGGGGATCGCGGCTGGCAGATCACCACGTACCTCAGCTCGGTCTGCTACCCCGTGGACGTGGACCTGTCGTTCCCCGACCCCGCCGCGACCCAGGGGTGCTCGGACTGGAACGCCTGGGTGCGCGACCAGGTGATCTCCGGTGGGTACGACCTGGTGGTCATGTCGTCCCGCACCGATCAGCACCTCGCGGACGTGCCGAGGGCCGAGGAGGACACCGCCGCGCAGGAGGCGTACGCGCGGGAGCTCGACACGTTCACGTCCGCGGGGTCAGCGGTGCTGGTGATCCGCGACACCCCGAACTTCCCGGGGCCGGTGCCGGACTGTGTCGCGGCGTCACCGTCGCAGGACTGCACGACGCCGCGCGCTGACGGGGTCGAGGTGGACCCGTTGGCGCTCGCGGCGGGTGCGGACACGTCAGGGCGGGTCGAGCTGCTCGATGTCACCGACCTGCTGTGCGACGACGAGGTCTGCCACGGCGTGATCGGGAACGCGATCGCGATGTTCGACCACGGCCACCTCACCGCGACGTTCTCGCGCTCGCTGCGGCCGGTGGTGGAGCCGGCGCTGGATGCTGCGCTCGCGCGGACGGCGGACGGCGGCTAGGGCGTCGCCGGCTCGACCGGGACCGGCATCACCGGGGCGTGGTGCCGCGACATCCCGCCGATCAGGAGGCCGGCGCCCACAGCGGCGGCTCCGACGACGAGCGCCGACCACGGGAAGGCGCCGTAGCGGTCCTCCTCGAGGGTGTTCACGAGCATGATCGAGAAGTAGATCGCGGAGGTCCCCCACACCGACCGGGTGAGCAGCGCACCGGCAGCGACGGCGAGCCCGACGCCGGCCTGGACCGCGGCGAGCGCCGGGTCGCGCAGCAGCTGGTCCACCCAGAACCCGACCGCGACGGCGAGCGCACCGGCGAGCGCCGCGACCGAGGTGCCGAGCCGGCCCGGCCCGACCATGCGCTCCACGGCGCGCGGGATCAGCACGAAGCAGTGCAGGGTCACCGCCAGCGCCATGCCGGGGAACAGCAGGAGGTACTTGCCGACGGTCGCAGCGTCCGGCGGCGCCGCGACCAGGCCGGCGACCGCGCCCGAGCCGACCAGTCCGACCAGCAGCGCCACGGCGAACGCCACGAGCCCGGCCGCCCGGGCCGCGCCCGAGGTCCGGTCAGCCGTCGTCCGCGCGAACGGCACCTGCTCGGAGTGGCCCAGCAGGCCCTCGCGACGACCGATCACGAGCGCGAGAACGACACCGGCCAGCGCCTCGAAGCCCACCATGAACAGCAGCAGGCTCCCGGTGCGACCCGGCTCGCCCCACCGCTCGGCGGCGAGCTGGGCGGCGAACCAGGTGAGCACCCAGACCGCGTACCCACCGAGCACGACCCACAACGTCCGACCCGGCGCGCGGCCGGTCCCCCGCACGGCTTCCATGCCGGTGACGCTAGGCGCGCGACCACCGTCGCCGGATCAGGGGTGGACCCTGAAAGGGACCCTGAACGACCCCTGGTTCAGGCGTTCTGTTCGTCCGCCGCGTAGGCCTTGGCGCGGGTCACGTAGCGCGCGCCGTTGTCCCAGAGCGCCGCGATCTCGTCGTCGGAGAGCTCGCGGCGGACCTTGCCGGGGACGCCGGCGACCAGCGAGCGCGGCGGGATCACGGTGCCCTCGAGCACCACCGCGCCGGCGGCGATCAGCGACTTCTCACCGACCACGGCATCGGTGAGGACCGTGGCGTTCATCCCGATCAGGCAGCCGTCCCCGATGGTGCAGCCGTGCACCACGGCACCGTGCCCGACGCTGACCCCGGCGCCGATGATCGCGGGCGAGCCGAGCTCGGTGTGCACCACGACGTTGTCCTGCAGGTTCGCACCCGGTCCGAGGACGATCTCGTCGATGTCGCCGCGCAGCACGGCACCGAACCAGACGCTCGCGTCCGCGTCGACCTTGACCTTGCCGATCAGCGCCGCGCTCGGCGCGATCCAGGCGGTCTCGTGCACCTCGGGCGTGCGCCCGGCGAAGGGGAGGTTGATCACGCGCCAACCCTACGCGGGCGGTTCTGGGACCAGCGCACCGGCGATCCAGTCGACGATCCGCGGCGTGGGGACGCCCAGGCGCTCCGGGTCGACCGGTGCGAGGAGCCGCAGCCACGACGCTGCGCGGTGCACGGCGCCGAGCCGGTCGGCGGCGCGCAGCACGTCGGACCAGCGCTCGCGCGGCACCTCGGGCCAGCGGCTCAGGTAGGCCTCGACCACGGCGTCGGCGGCCGGGCCCGTGGGGCGCGGCGCGGAGAGGCCCACCCCCACGGCGAGCCGCACCGGCAGGTGCAGGACGCCGAACGGGTGCGACCAGAACGCGTCGCCCACGTCGAAGTAGCGCAGCCGGTCGCCGGGGTCGCCGGACCAGCAGGCGTTGCGCGGGTTGGTGTCGTTGAGCTGCACGGTCTCGGGCAGGCCGAGGTCGTCGAGCAAGGCGAGGTCGGCCTCGAGCTCCGGGAGGTGCGCGGCGAGCCGATCCGCCTGAGCCGGGGGGACGTGCTGCGGGTCGGACGCGGGGAGCGCGGCGAGGTCAGCGAGGGTCGCGCGGGCCCACGCGGTCGCGTCGGATGTGCCGAGGCGAGGCAGCATCGGGAAGCGGTCGCGGTGCGTGGCGGTGGTGCGCTGGAGGTCTGCAGCCTGGGCGACGAGCGCCGGCCAGGGGTCGGCGACTCCGCGGTCGGCAAGGGTTGGGCCACCGTCCGGGAGCAGCCACCAGTCGCTAGTGACGTCCACGGCGATCGGCGCGATCACGCTGCCGGAGGCCAGCTCCGCGAGCGCTGCGAGCAGCGCGCCCTCGAACGCCTGGCCGGGGTTCGCCACCTTGAACCAGAGGCGCCCGCCGGAGGTCGGTACCCCGAAGACGGCGGCCCAGAACCGGACCTTGTGCGGGCTGAGCGGGCCGGTCCGGCGGACGCTGGGACGCACCGACGCGAGCGCGTCGTCGATCCACGCCGCGGCCTGGGCGCGGAAGGCCTCGCCGGACCACTCGGCCACGAGATCTCGCACGCCCGCCAGGGTAGGCAGGGCGGCGACACCCCCGCGCGCTCCCGGCCCCGAGATCGCGGCAACGGCCCGCGACTCGCCGCCTCGGTGGCGGCTGTGCAGCAGCCGGGCAGACTGGGGCGATGCGGATCGTGCTGCTGGACCTCGACGGGACCCTGACCGACCCGCAGGTGGGGATCCTCGCCTCGTACGACCACGCGATGGCGAGCCTGGGCTTGCCGCCCGTCCCCGCGGAGCGACGGCACGCGTGCATCGGCCCGCCGCTGCGCGACGTGTTCGCCGACCTCGGCGTCCCGGCCGAGCGGCTCGACGACGCCGTGGCCGGGTACCGCGAGTACTTCGCGCCGACCGGCATGTTCGAGAACCGGGTCTACGACGGGATCCCCGAGGCTCTTGCCGCGATGCGGGACGCGGGGCTGCGGCTCGCCGTCGCGACGTCCAAACCCGAGCCGTACGCCCGCCGGATCCTCGAGCACTTCGAGCTCGACGGCTGGTTCGAGCACATCGCCGGCGCGACCCTCGACGGCCGGGTCGGCGCGAAGGCGGACATCATCGCGCTCGCGCTCGAGGCGCTCGGCGCGGAGGCCGACGCCGACGTGGTGATGGTCGGCGACCGGTCGCACGACGTGCTCGGTGCCGCCGCGCACGGGCTCGCGTGCCTCGGAGTCGCGTGGGGGTACGCGGCGCCGGGCGAGCTCGAGGCGGCGGGGGCGATCGCCGTGGCGCGGGATCCTGCGGAGCTGGTGGAGCTCGTGCTCGGGTAGGTGGTGGAGCTGGTGCTCGGGTAGGTGACGGATCGTCAGCAGCGCGTCGCGGACTTCTCCTCAGGGCCGCCGAGCACCAGCCGATGAGGGCACGGACGCGGATACCGGCCGCCCGTCATGCTGAAGGGGTTCGGCGTTCACCGGGCGGTCCGGTATCCTCGTCCGGCCTGGAGGATTCGCCTAGTGGCCTATGGCGCACGCTTGGAAAGCGTGTTGGGTTAACAGCCCTCGGGGGTTCGAATCCCCCATCCTCCGCTCTTGGACGTGACGAAGGGCCCGTGACCTGCGGCGACGTGGGTGGCGGGCCCTTCGGCGTTGGCGGGGGCGGGTGGGGCTGCGGGGCGCGGTAGCAGTTGTGGTAGCAGTCGCCGGCCCCGGACCGGAACAATCACCGCCATGGCAGCAGTGCTGTTCGACGGTGTCGTGTTCACTGACTACGGGCAGCTCGACATCTCCTGGACCGGTGACACCGGCTTCGACGGAGACTTCGACAAGTTCTTCGCCGGGCAGATCAACGGCCTCGTCGGCGCAGCCGCCGGCGACGGGCTCTACCTCAACCTCGCCCGCCGCTCCGGCGGCTCGGCAGTGCGGATCATGGTGCGCGACGTGCCACCCGGTGAACCGGGCGACGACTGGGAGGACGTCGTCGAAGTCTCGGCGACCGTCCCCGTCGCAGCCTCTCCGATCTGGAGCTCATGGGCGTTCGAGAACCATGGCACGCTCGATCTCGCGCCCGGGACGTACCGCGTCCGGGTCAGCGCCAGGGGCCGAGACGCCGGGCGTGACGGCGAGTTCGCCGACGGTGTGGTCGACACGTACCTCGTCGAACTCTGGCCCGCGCCTGGCTCTCTCGACACGATCGTTCGTACGTCTTCCGCCGACGCTGCGTTGGCACCACGAGGTCGGAGGGAGGCGCTGACACGCCCTAGAGGTGTCGCCGCACCTCGCTTGCGAATCTCGGGACGCTCGCCCGCGCGAGATGCGCGAGCAAGCCATCGATGCTCATGCCGGGCCGCGAGTAGGCGGCGATCTGGTCCTGGAGCGCGCGCACGGTTGCGCCTGGGTATAGGTCCAGCTGATCGAGCAGGAACTCATCCGGGTGCGTCACGGTGATGTCGTACGGACTCGTCGCCTCTGCCGGGAAGTCGCTGAGATTGAAGGTCACCAGCAACTCGGCATTCGCACGCACTGCCGCGGCAAGGACGTGCCTGTCCTTGGGGTCGCAGGTCATCGATCCGATCAGCGGCTCGTACCCAGTCACCATCGCGTCTGGGAACGCTCGAGACATGTGCTGGGTCCGCCGAGCGGCTCGGTCGGCCGCGACGCCTCGCCCGACAAGGTTCCGCTCGAGCTCGCTCAGGATGTCCGTCGACCACAGCGGCCGGAACGTGCCCGCTTCGGCGAGGCGCAGGACCGTGTCGCAGAGGTAGGCGCCGAATAGGACGTTCGTGTCGAGTACAACCGGGAAGGCCATGCCTCAGACCGAACGCGACGGCGGCTCAGGGTCCATGTCGTAGAGGCCCGCGTCCTCACCTTCGCGGGCCATCGCCTCCAAGGCACCCCGCCGGTCCGCCTTGGCTCGATCAAGGTAGGCGAGCAGACTGGCGAGCATGACCCGCCGATGCCGGCCTCGCATCTCGTAGGGGATCAAGTCGTCCTCCAAGAGCCGCACCAGGGTCGGGCGTGAGATACCCAGGAAGTCCGCCGCCTCCTGAGTGGTCAACATCGCGTTGTGGGGCGCGATCGTCACGCCCTGACCGTTCGCCATGGCGGTGACTACCTGGCGAAGCGCCTCGAAGACTGGACGCGGGAGCTCAACACGTCGGCCATCAGCGTCGACCAGCGCGGGCCCCGCCTCCGGCACTGCGACGCCACGCGCGCTGAGCGCAGACACCAGGTCCACGATCTCCGCGAGCTCGCGAGACTCAGCGAGATAGGTACTTGCCCCAACACCAGCCGACTGCGAAACCACGTCGCACCTCCTATTCGAAAAAAGTGTAAGCGGGATGCCTGACACGCGGAAGCGCCTCACAGGGTGATGTCGGGCTGCGAGGCGGACGCATCGTCCCAAAGGAGTTCGCTCATCCGCCGGTTCGCCTCTTCGACGAGTCCAGGCACGACGTGCTGATACCGCGCCGTCATCGTCGGCGAGGTCCAGCCGAGCATGTCCATGACGACACGCTGGTCGACGCCTTGGACGAGCAGCAGCGTCGCGGCCGTGTGCCGAGCGTCGTGCAGCCTCGCCGGCCGCACCCCGGCGCGTTCGAGGAACTGGACCCAGTGCACCGAGTGGTCGCGCGGGTCGATCGGGCGGCCGGTGACGGTGGTGAACACGAGGCCCTGCTCGTGCCACTCGGAACCGGCGTAGATCCGAGCCTTGCGCTGGGCGAGCCGGTGCTGGAGCAACGCCTCGACAAGTTGCGGCGGGAGCGGCAGCGTCCGCCGCGATTGCCGGGTCTTGGGCTCAGCGAGCACCAGTCCGCCGTCGCGGCGCTCAGGGCACTTCGCGGGCTTCTCGTCGCACCGTTCGGGGTCGTCGCACCCGTGCCGCCAGCGTCGGCGCTCGAGCTGCTGGCGCACGCGCAGCTGGCCGCGCTCCAGGTCGATGTCGGCCCACGACAGCCCGAGCACCTCCCCGCGACGCAGGCCGAGGGAGATCGCGAGCATGAACGCGACGCCGTTCGGCTCGTCGTGGGCGGCCGCAACCAGGGTGCGCGCCTCGGCGACCGTCAGCGGGTCGATCTCCGGGGCGTCGTACCGCGGCGTGTGAGCGAGCGTGACCGGGTTGCGCGGGATGCGCTGGCGGCGCACCGCGTCGTTGAGCGCCTTGTTCAGCGTGCGGCGTACGTGGTGCACGGTCCCGACGTTCAGGCCCTTGGCGAGCAGCACCGTGTAGAGGTACTCGACGTGCTCGGGCTCAAGGTCCGACACTCGGTGCTTGCCGATGGCTGGACTGATGTGCGCCCGGACGTCGGTGGTGTACCCGTACAGCGAGCTCGGCCGGACGCGGAGCGCCGACGCCTTGAGCCAGTCCTCCAGCCACTCGGACAGCCGCGGCGACCGTCCGGCGGCGACCTTGGCGTTCTCGTCGCGGAGCCTCTCCAGCTCGCGGACCTTGCGAGTCACCTCGGCCTGGGTGCGGCCGCTGCGCTTGCGGCGGTCGGCCGAGCCGTCGGGCTTGGTGCCCATCGTGACGAAGCCGTACCAGCGACCATCGGTGGTGCTCTGGAACACCGAGGAACGGTTGTTCGCGGCACGGGTGCCCATCGGTCAACGCTCGGCGTCGGGGTTCTGCTCGCGGCGCAGGCGCTCGACGTACTCGACCAGGCAGTCGAACGGCACGCGGCGCAGCCGGCCGAGCTGAACGGTCTCCAGCTCGCCGGCCACGATCAGCCGGTAGATGAAGCTGCGGCCGATCGAGAGGCGTCGCGCGGCCTCGGGGATTGTGAGCATGAGGCGCGGGGTCTCGACGTGGTCGGCGTTCTCTGCCATGGCGGTGCTCCTCCTACGGTGCGGCGGGATGGCCCGCCCGGATCCATCGAGTCCGGCGCGTGTCGCGGGGGCAAGAGGCATGGCGCAGGTCTGTGGACCCGGTGCGGTGACGTCTTCGTGTGGATGTGGGCGGCCGCCTCCTCTCCGGCTGTGCAACAGGCCCCTGCATGTACGTGTGCGAGAACACGACCGAGATGGATGTGCCTGGCTCCGCCGGGACGTGGAGCCCTCCGGCCGGACGGGTAGGGCTACGAGGCCTCAGAGGCCTGGGGCGCTGGACGCGGCGGGGAAGCCGCGCCGCACGCGCTCGCGCCCCAGCGCAGGCTGTCGCCGCCGGTCAGGCGCGCGCGTCAGGCAAGGGGGGCTCGCGATCCGAACCTGCGTCAGGCTGACGCCGCACCGCGTCAGGCTGCGACCGGCACACTCAGAACCGCGTCAGGCCGTCAGGGCTCAAGCGCGAGCAGCCCGGGCGTCTAGGCAGGCAGGTGACTCAGCACGTCGTCGTGATCGGACGGGCCACGCAACAGCTCGACCAGGCGTTCATCGGTCGAGGTGGTGACGTAGGGGGTGTGCAGGACATTGAGGACCGTCGCGCGAGCGGGGGCCCCGAGCACGCCGCGGTCGAGCAGGTCGTTCGCGAGGCGACCATCGAGGTCGAGATCGGCGTACGCGGGCGCGTGCCAAACCCGAAATGCGCGCTGTAGGTCGTCCGGGTGAACGCCCAGCCAGGCTCCGAACGTCACCGAGAAGCCACCCGAGAGCGGGATCGGCGCCAAGACCCGCACGAAGGCGCCGAGCCTCGGCACCTGCATCATCACCGCAACCGATGGGTCGGGGGCGTCGAGCCACGCGTCATCGGGAAGCGCGCCGCCGAACGCGCTGAGAACGGGGTCAGGCAGCCTGAACCGCACCTGCCGGTCATGCTGATCCAGCGCGCGACCGCATTGCACGCAGCAAGAGTCCACGACCTCGAGCATGCCGGTTGCCGGGCGCGCGTCGCAGGCCCCACGCGGTCCGACGGAGGATGTCCCGCGCGGGCCCGACGAGACTTCGCCGAGGCGTGGTGCCAGATGTGTCATGCGCCCCCGATGACAACCATCGTTGTCGAAAACGGTCGCGGGATCCGGTCACTCGCCCATGGGAGGGTTGGGCCGTGAGCGCGCTGACCTGTCCGCTCTGCGCGGGCGAAATCGACCCCGCGGGACCTGGCGTTGCGTCGCACCACCCTGACTTCGATCCGTCACGAGGCTGGGCGTCGAGCTGGGTGCCATTCGTCGAGGACCTCCGCGGGTCTCCCCAGCGACTCGTGCATGCGGCCTGCTTCGCGCGCAGCGAAGGGTTCGAAGCCCTGGTCGAGGTGGTTCACGCGCGCGACATCGCGGTGCGCGAGCGAGAGCACGATGAGTGGCGGCGACGGTCCGGATCCAGCTGAGACCTCCGTAGGTAGCCGGCGCGGCGACGCGGGGTGACATACCGAGCGAGCGCATGCTCAGCTGATTGCCGATGCGACTTCTCGGACCTCGCTCTCGCAGTCGTCGGTGGCCTCCGCGACCAGCTCGGCGGCCTCGGGCGACCCGACGTCGTGGAGCGCACGGAGGTAGGCCGCCCGCGCGTGCGAGTGCTGGGTGCTCGCCCACGCCTGGAGAAGGGCCTCACGAGCCGCCGTCACCCCAAGACGGCCGAACGCATCTGCCAGCGGTTCCGTGATCAGCCAGTCGCCTGACGCGGCGGCGGTCTCGAACAGGTCGACGATCGTCGGCACGTCCTCGTCGACGCCGTGGTCGGCGACGATCCCTTGGGCGACGCGCTCGAGGTACGGGTCGCTTGACGTCAGCCAGCGTCGGGCGCGCGGCAGAGCCTTCGGGCCGAGCCCGTTTGCGATCGGTGTGAGGTGCGGTGCCCAGCCTGAGGGGCGGCGCAGGTCGAGCCGCTCAAGAAGGTCGAGCGCGCTCGTCTCGCCTCGTCGCACGAGCTCGCGAACCGCAGCCCTCTGCCGCACGTCGGGCGCGTCCCCGGTGGCAAGGTCCATGAGAACGTCGAGCGTCTCGCCGTTGAGCTGCGGCTTCGCCGCCCGAGGCCCACGAACACGCGAGACCTCCTCCTGCCGACGAGCCTCCAACGCCGCGGCGACCCGCGGGTCGGCGCTCCACGCGGCCCACGGCCCGTCGTCCCCTGGCCACGCGGCCTCCGCGAGGGCGGCATCGTCGAGACGCCCGAGAACAAGTTCGCCGAGACCGTCGCGGGCGGCCGGCCCACCGCCGATCCACAGAGCAAGGGCGAGCTCCCCGACCTGGTCGCCAGGCGCCTGCAGCACATGCGCGTGAAGCATCGCGGCCGCTTCCGCGGAGCCATGGGCGGAAAGCTCAAGGAGCGCGTCGAACACCACGGAGTCCGCCATCTCCGACGCTGCGGCGTCCCACGGCAGTTCGGCGAGCGGGATCTCGAGTTCACGCACGAGGCGGGCCATGTACCAGCCGCGTTCCTCCAGCTGACGGTCCCATCGTGCGTTCTGCCCGAAACACATCAAGACGGCGTCGGCAGCCCTGGCGGAAAGCGCCCGCTGAAGGCCAATGCCCCGCCCCCGCTGAAGCTGCCCCAGGAGCGAGTCCGGGTCCGCCCAACCGTCATCCGACAGCCAGTCATGCCCGCTGAGCCCGGCCTCCGAGTAGTCCATGTCGCTCGGGAAGGTAGCGCGCACGCGGCGAATGGGGCACGCGGATTGGCGAGATTCGAAGCTGACGCGGCGGATCACGAGAGCGTGCGCCACCTGCCGCCGCGCGCTGGCAACCGCCAGAATCGGCTCCGTGCCCCTTCACTACATCGACGTGCTCGCGGACCAGCCGTTCGCTGAGATCGGTGAGCCAACGCTCGTGGTTGACGATCCCGCACACGACTTCCTCGTCATTGCAGGGGACCTCGGCTACTCGCTGTGGTTCGGAGACGGCCGTGCGAAGCATGCTCACGCTCGGGTCGGCGTCTATGACCGCGGCACTCTGGCGTGCCGGCAGGTGGCGACAATCCGTTGGCCGGCAAACGACGTCGCCATTCACCCATCGGGGACGCTCGTGGCCGTCGGCACCGGCTCCCACGACGGCGGCTACATGTTCGAGGGCGAACTGGTCATTCTCAACCTCGACCGGGGACAGCAGACGAGCGCCCTGCGCCACGAGCGCCAGGTATGCACCGTCCGCTGGCTCGACGACACCCGCCTCGCGGTCGCGCTCGCGCCACCTACCGACGACCTTGCCGACGACTGGGAGGGTCTCACCGCCGAGTCCTTCGAGCTGGAGGCGGCCTGGGATGATATCGGCGAGCGAGCGCTCGACCTCTCCGGCACCACCGGGGATCCCGTCCCATTCGACTATCCGAAGCCGGACCTCGACGCCGCCCGCTCCGATCTAGAGCGCGTCGCTGCTCGCGGTGGTCGGTCGTGGGCCCCCAGACGGGCGGTCTGGAGCGTCGCAGGACGTTCCGACGGATCAGTGATCGCCGCGTGCGAGGGCGTCGCGGCGGAGCGCTGGGACCCGTCGGGCGGACCTCTGCCTATGTGGCGGACGCCGACCGCCGGGGCTGGGCGGCAGTTGAAGGCGCTCACCGAGACGACGCTCATGGCGACCATCGAGATCAGCCCACCATCGGAGGACTCATACGGCTACCGGCGTGAGTCTCAACACCACGTCGTCGACGTCGAAACAGGCACCATCCTGAACTCGGTCACTCGAGAGTGCGCCTCCGTAGTCGTCGCATCGCGAGGCGGGTACTCCCTCCTCCGGCCGGTCTCAATGGGCGGAGGCGCCCCAGACGGCCTCATGATCGACTTGAACGGGCGCGCCGTGGGCAGCATGCCACTGACTCGGTACGACCTGTTCAACCACTGGTTCGACATCGCCGGCGCGCCTGACATCCTGATCCTGAGCGGCAAGGGCGGGGAAGCCCACCTCGACAAGTGGGTGGCGCGCGTCGTCGTTCGAGCCGACGGACGTGCGCTCGAACGACTCTTCCCCCTCGACTGGCAGGGACCAAAGCAGCGTCACCTGTTCGGCGGTCCGGGCGTGTTCGTAGACGACGCACTAGGGTCCGCCGTCATCCACTGCGGCGAGGTCCACGCGTACTCAGGGAAGCACAGCCCGTTCGCAATCCGGCGCAGCTACCCCGACGGCACGCCGCGCTGGACGCTAGACCTACCCGGCACCGCGACGGGCGCCGTCGAGGTGGACGGCGTCATGGCCGTCACCACGGTCAACGGATGGCTCGTGCTCGCCGACGCCGCGACAGGTGCACTCCACGAGTCCACCGAGCTCCACATCGACACGTACCCCGTCGTGCCGCTGTCGGTAGGCACACTCGGAGACAGCCGGCTCGCCATCGGGCTCCTCGACGGGCGGATTCTGCGAGTCGAGCTGGGCTGACGTCCGACTTCCCCCGGTAGCAGTTTCGGTAGCAGTCTGTCTCCAGACCGACCCTGCCGCGTCCTGCCGCCTCCGTCCGCGCACGCCGCTGACCTGCGCGAACACATCCGCCCGTACCCGCCCGACACCCCTCCAGGCCACTTGGAAAGCGTGTTGGGTTAACAGCCCTCGGGGGTTCGAATCCCCCATCCTCCGCTCTTGGATGTGACGAAGGGCCCGTGACCTGCGGCGACGTGGGTGGCGGGCCCTTCGGCGTTGGTGGGTCGGGGCGTCTCGCAGCCTCGGCGGGGCGCCTCACGCTCTGCACCCCCGGACGGGTCGAGCCAGAGTGGCGCCACGACGCGCCGGCGCCACGGGCACACGCCTGAACTGTGGAAGGCTGCCCGCGGCAGGAGCTTGATCGGCATCGGACGAATTCGAGGTTGCCTTGGCTGAGACCCAGGCGGGGTGGTACGACGACGGATCCGGCACGATCCGGTGGTTCGACGGGCAGAACTGGACGGAGCACGTCCAGCCGCCACCCACGACGCCGGGTGGTCTGGGTGGCATGATCGCGAGGATCGAGGCCGACGCGACGTCCGGAGGCCGGCCCCGGCCGGCTCCGCAGGGTGCGGCCTACGTCGTGCTTCAGGTAGTCCTCAAGGAGAAGTTCTGGGGAACAGGCTCGGGGAACCTGACCGAGCTGGAGTCCGTGATCAACAGGCAGGCTTCACTTGGGTACCGGCTGCACACGATCAGCACGGCGGCGTCAGGAAGCTCGGGCCTCGGCGGCGGAGACCGGATCCAGGCGACGATGGTCTTCGAACGACTCTCGTAGCGCGGCCCTAGTCGCGCCGGGCCACCAGGCAACCGCGACTATCCCCTTGGGCCCCGCCCACCCGCCGCGCCAGACTCTCCCCTCATGGGTCACGTCGAGCTCGCCGGCATCCGCTACGAGCTCCCCGACGGCCGAGTCCTGCTGGACGACGTCGCGTTCCGGGTCGGCGACGGCGCCAAGGTGGCCCTGGTCGGCGCCAACGGCGCAGGCAAGACCACCCTCCTCCGCATCGTGACCGGCGAGGTCGCCGCGCACGCCGGGGCCGTGACGCGCTCGGGCGGCCTCGGCGTGATGCGCCAGCTCGTGGGCCACGGCGGCGACGACCAGACGGTCGCGGACCTCCTGCTCTCCCTGGCCCCGGACCGGGTCCGCGCGGCGCAGGCCGCCGTCGACGACCTCGAGCTCGCGCTCATGGAGACCGACGACGAGGCGACCCAGCTGCGCTACGCCACGGCGCTCGCCGAGTACGCCGAGGCCGGCGGGTACGACCTCGAGGTGGTCTGGGACGTGTGCACCACGGCCGCGATGGGGGTCCCGTTCGACCGCGCGAAGTACCGCTCGCTCGGCACCCTGAGCGGCGGCGAGCAGAAGCGGCTGGCCCTGGAGTACCTGCTGCGCGGCCCCGACGAGGTGCTGCTCCTCGACGAGCCGGACAACTACCTCGACGTACCCGGCAAGGCCTGGCTCGAGGAACGGATCCGCGAGTCCGCCAAGACGATCCTGTTCGTCTCGCACGACCGCGAGCTGCTCGCCAACACCGCGACCCGGATCGTGACCGTCGAGCTGGGCGCGGCAGGGAACCTGGTGTGGACGCACCCCGCAGGGTTCGCGAGCTACCACGAGGCCCGCGAGGACCGCTTCGCGCGGTTCGAGGAGCAGCGTCGGCGCTGGGACGAGGAGCACACGAAGCTCCGCAACCTCGTCGCGATGTACAAGCAGAGGGCCGCCTACAACGACGGCATGGCGAGCCGCTACCAGGCCGCGCAGACCCGGCTCCGCAAGTTCGAGGAGGCCGGGCCGCCGACCGAGCAGCCTCGTGAGCAGCGGGTGCGGATGCGCCTGGGCGGCGGCCGCACCGGCAAGCGCGCCGTGGTGTGCGAGGACCTCGGGCTCACCGGGCTCATGCGGCCGTTCGACCTGGAGGTCTGGTACGGCGAGCGGGTCGCGGTGCTCGGCTCGAACGGGTCGGGCAAGTCGCACTTCCTGCGGCTGCTCGCCGGCGGCGGCACCGACCCGGAGCGCGAGCACCTCCCGGTCGGCGACGTACCGCCCACGCCGGTGCCGCACTCAGGCCGTGCGCGGCTCGGCGCCCGCGTGCGTCCCGGCTGGTTCGTGCAGACCCACGACCACCCCGAGCTCGTCGGCCGCACGCTGCTGGAGATCCTGCACCGCGGCGATGACCACCGGACCGGGCTCCCGCGCGAGCAGGCCGCGCGCGTGCTCGACCGCTACGAGCTCGCGCGGTCCGGCGAGCAGCGGTTCGAGACGCTCTCCGGCGGCCAGCAGGCGCGGTTCCAGATCCTGCTGCTGGAGCTGTCCGGCGCGACCCTCCTGCTGCTCGACGAGCCGACCGACAACCTCGACCTGCAGAGCGCTGAGGCGCTCGAGACCGGGCTGGCCGCGTTCGAGGGCACCGTCCTCGCGGTCACGCACGACCGGTGGTTCGCGCGCGGGTTCGACCGCTTCCTGGTCTTCGGCGCGGACGGCGAGGTCACCGAGTCCGACGAACCCGTGTGGCACGAGGGCCGGGTGCGGCGAGTTCGCTGACGAGCCGCCGTCCGCCGGCCACGGTCACCCGCAGGCCTCGGCCCTCCGACGGGTCCGACGCCGCCACCGATCGCCGGCTCAGCCCACGCCCTCCGCGGCGAGCGCGTCCGTGAGCAGCCCGACCAGCGCCTCGAGCTGCACGTCCGTGGACGACTCCCCTTCCTCCTCCGGCAGCCCGTCGAGCGCACGCCCGGCGAGCCCGGCCTTGCTGTCGATCAGCGTGGCGATCCGGGAGTCGATGGTCTGCGCGGCGATGATCCGCCACGCGGTCACGGGCTCGGTCTGGCCGATCCGGTGGATCCGGTCGATCGCCTGGGTCTGCTCGGCGTCGGTCCAGGACAGCTCGGCGAGCACCATGTTCGACGCGACCTGCAGGTTCAGCCCGACGCCGGCGGCCATCAGCGAGCAGACCGCGATCTGCACGTCCGGGTCGTCGGTGAACGCCGCGATGTTCTTCTCACGCGCCTTGCGGGTCTGCTCGCCGCGGATCGAGGCGTAGCGCAGGCCGCGCTGCTCGAAGGCGCGCTCCGCCTCGTCCATGACGTCGATGTGCTTGGCGAAGAAGACCACCTTGCCGACGCTGTGGGCGAGCTGGGCGGCGTAGTCGGCG
Source organism: Actinotalea endophytica (assembly GCF_025717005.1). Classification (GTDB taxonomy): domain Bacteria; phylum Actinomycetota; class Actinomycetes; order Actinomycetales; family Cellulomonadaceae; genus Actinotalea. The sequence goes on along the minus strand of NZ_JAOVZU010000001.1, from coordinate 472,919 downwards.
GCCAGCCCGGCCTTGGCCTGGCCGATCCGGCGGACCATCGTGAAGACGTTCTCGCCACCGGCCTTCGAGCTGGAGTCCTTGAGCTCACCGGCCGCGACCTTGCGCGCGAGGTCGAGGTCGATCCCGACCGGCACCTCGTCGGGCGGCCGCGACGCGAGGGCTGCCCGGTAGCGCCGGACCAGCCGGGCGGCCAGCTCGGCCTCGGCGGCGCGGATCGAACGCCCGGCCGCGCCGTCGAGCTCCACCGGGAGGTCCGCGACCCGCCGGGCGGGGATGTCGGCGACCACGTCGACCTTGCGGCGCCGCACGATGCCCTGGTCGATCACGCTGGCCCGGGCGGCCCGGTAGAACCCGGGGTCGGCCGGGGTGAGCCCGGTCTCCTCGAGCGCCTTCATCAGCCGCCCGAGGGGCATGGTGTCGTCGATCCAGCCGAGGAACTGCCAGATGGCGCGGAAGTCCTCGATGTCGTTGATCAGCGGGGTCCCGGTCAGCGCCATGAGCAGCGGCCGACCGGTGCGCTCGCGGATCTGCTCGGACAGCGCCAGGACGTGCTGCGAGCGCTGGGAGGTCTTGTTCTTGATGAAGTGGGCCTCGTCGACCACCATCCCGCGGAACCCCAGCCCGCCGAGCCAGCCGACGTGCCGGTCCAGGAGCTCGTAGTTGACGATCACGATGTCCGCGAACGCGTCGACCTGGTCGCCGTCGCCGTGCACCACCGTGGGCCTGCGCCCCGGCGTCCACAGGCCGGCTTCGTGCGCCCAGCTCCCCTTGACCACGTTGGGCACCACGACCAGGAGCGGGTAGGCGTCGGCCGCCTGCGCGGCGAGCAGCGCCTGGGCGGTCTTGCCGAGCCCGGGCTCGTCGGCGAGCAGGAAGGTGCGATGGCCGCGGGCCGCGGCCTCGACGACCCGGGCCTGGTGCGGCATCAGCGCGGCGCCGCGGAGGGTGGTCACCGTGGCGGGCTCGGGCAGCGCCATGCAGGCCGGGGTCCCGTCGGTGCCGTACTCGAAGGACCGGAACAGCGGCTCGAGCAGCTCCCAGCCGGCCAGCCGCCGGGCACGCGTCGCGACCCGCTCGGCCGCGGCCTCGAAGTCCGGCGCCAGGAACGGGTTCGCCAGCTGGCGCTGGATCACCGAGCGTGGCACGACCTGCTTCTCCGCTCCCGGGGCGGGCGTGGGCGGCGGGGCGGGCGCCGGCTCCTCGGGCACCTCGAGCCCGGCGGCGCGCAGCACGGTGGCCTTGAAGGCGAGCGCGGCGTCGGAGACCCGGGCGTCCTCCGCGAGCAGCTCGAGCAACGAGGTGTCCCGGGCCGCGGTCTTGGCCAGCATCGTCGCCACCCCGTCGAGGCGCTTGAGCTGCTTGGTGCGGTGCGACTCGGACTGGGTGTCGGCCATCACCCGCGCGCGTTCCTCGCGCACCAGCAGCGCGACGACCTGGAACTTCGTGCGCACCGCGGGGCGCGTCGGCGGTCGGCGCACGGCGCTGTCGACCTCGTGGGCGATGTCGGCGAGCACCGGGATGAGCCCCTGCTCGTCCGGGTGCGGGGTGCGCCGGCGCTGGGTACCGCTGTCGGGACGCGGAGCGCGCCGACGCTGGGAACCGCCGTCAGTGCGCGCGGCACCCGACCGACGTTGGCCTGGCCGTGCCACTTCTCCTCCTTCAGGTCGTGCGCGCCGCGACTGCGGCACCTCGCGTCTGCGCGCACTCACGCCGATGGTGGCATGCCACCGGGCCACTCGGTGAACCGCAGCGGGTCTGCCTGCCCGGTCCCTCGGCCATCGACACCCGAGCGGCCCACCGGCATCTTCGCAGAACAAGCCCGACCGGGACCGGCGCGTGCTCGATCCTGCTTCAGACCCGTGCCCGAAGATACTGGTCCGGCCAGTACACGTCCGCACCGAGCTCCGCGGCCGCGCGCTGGGCGAAGCTCGGGTCGCGCAGCAGCTCACGGCCGAGGAACACCGCGTCGGCACGCCCGGACGCGACGATCTGCTCGGCCTGCAGCGGGTCGGTGATCAGCCCGACCGCAGCGACCGGCAGCCCGGACGCCTCCTTGATCCGGGTCGCGAACGGCACCTGGTAGCCGGGGCTCGGGCTGAGCTGCTGGTCGGGCGAGTTCCCGCCGCTGGACACGTCGACCAGGTCCACGCCGCGGTCGGCGAGCGACTGCGCCACCCGCTCCGTCTCGTCGAGGTCGAGGCCGCCGTCCACCCAGTCGGTGGCGCTGATCCGGACGAGGACCGGCTTGCCCTGCGGCCACACCGACCGCACGGCGTCGACCACGTCGAGCAGCAGGCGACTGCGGCCGGCCAGGTCCCCGCCCCAGGCGTCGGTGCGGTGGTTCGTCAGCGGCGACAGGAACTGGTGCAGCAGGTAGCCGTGCGCGGCGTGCACCTCGGCCACGTCGAAGCCGGCGTCGAGCGAACGCCGCGCGGCGTCTGCCCACACCTGCGGCATCGCGGCGAGCTCGTCCGCGGTGAGCTCGCGGGGCGCCGGCCAGTCCGCGTACCCGACCGCCGACGCGCCGACGGTCGGCCAGCCGCCCTCCTCGACGGGCACGTAGCCCCGGCCGAGCCACGGCGCGCGGGTCGACGCCTTGCGCCCCGCGTGGGCCAGCTGGATGGCGGGCACCGCGCCCTGGGAGCGGATGAAGTCGGTGATCCGCCGGTAGTCGGCGGCCTGCGCGTCGTTCCAGATCCCGGCGTCCTGCGGCGAGATCCGGCCCTCGGGAGCGACCGCCGTCGCCTCACTCATCACCAGCCCGGCACCGCCCCGCGCGAACGATCCCAGGTGGACCAGGTGCCAGTCGGTCGGACGGCCGTCGACCGACGAGTACTGGCACATCGGCGAGACCCACACCCGGTTCCGGATCGTCGTGCCACGCAGGGTCAAGGGCGAGAAGAGGGTGCTCACCTGGACGGCAACCGAGTCGGACGGCTCGATGTTCCGCCCGGTGCCGGGGTCGGCGTGACCGGTGCGCCGACCTGCAGCCCGCGCTCGAGCAGGTCGAGGCACCGGTCCAGCACGTCGCGCAGCGGTCCGGCGAAGCCGGTGCCGTGCCAGTGGTGCAGCCCACCGAGCAGTGCGCCGACCACGACGTGCGAGAGCACCTGGACCTCGAGGTCGTCGGTGGGGCGCTCCAGGCGCGCCGCGAACACCTCGCCGAGGGTCTCGGACGCGGCGTAGACCTGACCGGCGAGGGCCACCTCGAGCGCGGGGTTGGACATCACCAGGCGCATCTGGCGGCGGGTCCGCTGCTCGTCGTCGCCGACGAGGCGACCCATCACGGTGCGCAGCAGCTGGCGGGTGAACTCCAGCGGTGTGCCGGCGTCGACGGTCGCGAGGCGGGCGTCGGAGGCGTCGAACTCGAACTCCCCCAGCAGGACGATCTGCTCCTTGGTCCCGAAGTAGCGGTACACGCTGCTGGGCGAGATGTCGGAGGCCTCGGCGATCTGCTCGACGGTCACCGCCTCGTAGCCGCGCTCGTCGAAGAGGTCCAGGGCCACGGCCTGGATCCGCGCCATGGCGGCGGTCCGCTTGCGGTGCCGCAGGCCGTCGTCCTGCCCCGGGTCGGTCATGCCCCCAAGGGTACGACCCTGACCCCCACTACCAATTGACAGTCACTCTCAGTGAGAGTTACATTCAATTGACAGTCACTATCAGCGCAGGAGGTCCGTCATGGACGACGTCATCCGGATCCGCAGCCTGGTCAAGTCCTTCGGGCGCACCCGTGCGCTGGACGGCGTCGACCTGACCGTCACGCGAGGGGAGGTGCACGGCTTCCTCGGCCCGAACGGGGCCGGCAAGTCGACCACCATCCGGGTGCTGCTGGGCCTGCTGCGCAAGGACGCCGGCGAGGTCTCGCTGCTCGGACGCGACCCGTGGCGCGACGCCGTGCCGCTGCACCGCCGGCTCGCCTACGTCCCCGGCGACGTGCACCTGTGGCCCAACCTCACCGGCGGCGAGGCCATCGACCTGCTCGGCGAGCTGCGCGGCCGGGCCGACCGGCACCGCCGCGACGAGCTGGTCGAGCGCTTCCAGCTCGACCCCACCAAGAAGTGCAGCACCTACTCCAAGGGCAACCGGCAGAAGGTCGCGATGGTCGCCGGGCTCGCAGCCGACGTCGAGCTCTTCCTGCTCGACGAGCCGACCAGCGGACTGGACCCGCTGATGGAGACCGTGTTCCAGGACGTCGTGCGGCAGATGCGCGACGACGGCGCGACGGTGCTGCTCTCCAGTCACATCCTCGCCGAGGCCGAAGCCCTCTGCGACCGGATCTCGATCATCCGCGAGGGCCGCGTGGTGGAGACCGGGACGCTCGCCGAGCTCCGGCACCTGACCCGCACCTCGGTCCACGTCACCACGCAGCACCCGGTGACCGACCTCGCCACCCTGCCCGGCGTGAGCGCCGTCATCGCCGACGACGACCGCTCGGCCCAGCTCGAGGTGGAGTCCGCGCAGCTCGGCACCGTGATCGAGCACCTCGGCCCCCGCGGAGTCGTCTCGCTCACCTGCTCGCCCCCCACGCTCGAGGAGCTGTTCCTCCGGCACTACGGGACCGAGCTCAACGGCAGGCACCGGCGCGACGAGCTCGTCACGGCCGGCACCGCGGGATCGGAGGAGTCATGACCACCCTCACCGGGACGACCAGGCTGATCCGCCTCGGCCTGCGCCGGGACCGGATCCTGCTCCCCACCTGGATCGTCGCGATCGCCGGGCTGGCCGGCGCCACGGTCGCCAGCTACACGGCCATGATGAGCGACGCCGCGCAGCGCCTCGCGACCGCGACCTACGCGGCCGGGAACCCGATCGCGCGGCTCATGGACGGCCCCGCCTCCGGGACCGACCTCGGCGCCATGTCGATGGTCGAGTCGTACCAGGTCCTCGCGATCCTGACCGCCCTGATGAGCGCCCAGGCCGTCGTCCGGCACACCCGCCAGGACGAGGAGACCGGGCGCGCCGAGCTGCTCGGCTCGGCCGTGGTGGGCCGGCACGCACGGCTGTCCGCCGCGCTGGCCATCGCGCTCGGCGCGAACGTCGTGCTGGGCCTCGCCGTCGCCGGGGCGCTCGTCGCGAGCGACCTGGGCCTGACCGGTGCGCTGGCGTCCGGGCTCGCGGTCGCCGGCGTCGGATGGGTCTTCGCGGGCATCGCCGCGATCGCCGCGCAGGTCTTCGCGACCGCGCGTGGCGCCAACGCCGCCGTCGGCGCAGCACTCGGTGCCGCGTTCCTGCTGCGCGGCGTCGGCGACGTCCTCGGGCACGTCGCGGACAGCGGGGTCCAGGTGATCAGCGCCTGGCCGTCCTGGCTGTCACCGATCGGCTGGGGGCAGCAGGTGCGCCCGTTCCAGGAGGACAACTGGTGGATCGCCGGGCTCTTCGTCGGCCTGACGGTCGCGCTCGCATCCGTCGCGTTCGCCCTCGCCGGCCATCGGGACGTCGGCGCCGGCATGGTGCCCGCCCGGACCGGACCCGCGTACGCGGCGCCGGCCTTGGGGTCGAACCTCGGGCTGGCGTGGCGGCTCCAGCGGGGCACCCTGCTCACCTGGCTCGGCGGCCTGGTCGCGCTCACCGCGGTGTTCGCGTCGGTCGCCGACAGCGCCGAGGACCTCGTCGCCGAGAACGACCAGCTCACCGAGATCCTCGCGCGACTCGCCCCGCAGGGCACCGTCGTCGACCTCTACTTCACGCTCACCATGGCCATCATCGGCATCGCCGCAGCCGGGTACACCGTCCAGGTGCTGCTCCGGATGCGCGCCGAGGAGACGACCGGACGGCTCGAACCGGTGCTCGCCACGGCGGTGCACCGCCGGGCCTGGATGGGTCGCCACGTGACGATCGCCTTCGTGGGCACGGCCGCGATCCTCGCGCTCTCCGGTCTCGCCGGCGGCGTCGTCTACGGCGCGATGACCGGACGCTGGGCAGACGGCATCAACGGGCTGGTCGCGGCCGGGCTGGCGAACGCCGCGGCGGCGCTCGCGCTCGGCGGCTTCGTGGTCGCGGCGTTCGGGCTGGTCCCGCGGTGGGCGGGTGCGCTCGCCTGGAGCGCCCTGACCGCCAGCCTCGTGGTGGGCCAGCTCGGCGCGCTGCTCGAGCTGCCACAGACCGTGCTCAACCTGTCGCCGTTCACGCACGTCCCGGCGATCCCGGCCGAGGCGTTCTCCGCCACGCCGGTGCTGATCCTGCTGGGCGTTGCGGCCGCGCTCACCGCCGTCGGGATGCTGGCCTTCCGGCACCGCGACGCGGGGGCTGTCGCCTGACCGGCCGCCGGCCTCGGCACGCAGAGCCATCCGTCGGGCACGAGCCGGATCGTCCCCGCGCGTCGGCGCAGACACCGGCGCGCGGGGACCGGAAGGATGGGCCCGGCGACCCACCTCGGGGACGCACCCCCGCTCGAGTGAGGACGACTCGCATGCCCCTGGACAGCCTCGACGTCGCGGCGCTGCGCGCGACCTTCTCGTCACTCCAGCACGGGATCGCGCACTTCGACGCTCCCGGTGGCACGCAGACCCCGGACGCCGTGGCCGACGCGATCCGTGACGCGCTGGTCCACCCGCTCGCGAACCGGGGCCGGGGCAACCTCGCCGAGCGGAACGCGGACGACATCGTGCACGCCTGCCGCGCCGCCCTCGGCGACCTGCTCGGCGTCGACCCCGGCACCGTGGTCGTCGGGCGCAGCGCGACGTCGCTGACCTTCGAGATGTCTCGGGCGATCTCTAGCACCTGGCGCGAGGGCGACGAGGTCGTGATCACCCGCCTCGAGCACGACGCGAACGCCAACCCGTGGCTGATCGCGGCCGAGCGGCGTGGGGCCACGGTGCGATGGGCCGACTTCGACCCGGCCACCGGCGAGCTCGACGTCGACACCGTCGCCGCGCAGCTGTCCGACCGCACCGTGCTGGTGGCCGTGACCGCGGCGTCGAACCTCATCGGCACGATGCCCGACCTCCCGGCGATCGCCGAACGGGTGCACGAGGTCGGGGCCCTGCTGTACGTCGACGGCGTGCACTACACGGCGCACGAGCTCGTCGACGTGCCGGCGCTCGGTGCGGACTTCTACACCTGCTCCCCGTACAAGTTCCTCGGGCCGCACTGCGGCGTGGTCACCGGCCGGCGCGACCTCCTCGAGGGCCTCCGCCCGGACAAGCTGCGGCCCGCGACCGACGTCGTCCCGGAGCGGTTCGAGCTCGGCACGCTGCCCTACGAGCTCATGGCGGGCGTCACGGCGGCAGTGGACACCCTGGCCGGGATGGTCCCCGGCGAGGGCACCCGGCGCGAGCGCCTGGCCCGCTCGATGGCCGCCGCGCACGCGCACGAGGACGCACTGCGCGGCCGGATCGAGGCGGGCATCGCCCAGCTGCCCGGCGTGACGGTCCGTTCGCGGGCGGCCCGCCGGACGCCGACCCTGCTGCTCACCTTCGCCGGGCACGACGCGGCGGACGTCACCACCCGGCTCGCCGCAGCGGGCGTCAACGCGCCGTCCGGGAACTTCTACGCCTACGAGGTCTCCCGGCACCTCGGCCTCGGCCTCGCCGGCGGGCTTCGCATCGGCCTCGCGCCGTACAACGACGACGAGGACGTCGACCGGCTGCTGGCCGCGCTGGGGGCGGCGCTGAGCTGACGCCGGCGGGCCGACCGTCAGTTCGGCTCGAGGCAGAGGATCGCGTCGCCGAGATCGAGGTAGGTGTCGGACGTGTACGGGCACTCATCCGGGCTCGCCGTCCGGCCGACGGCGACGTAGTCGGCCTCGGCCGAGCTGCACGGCACCTCGTGCAGCCACTCCGAGCTCCCGCCCCAGCACGAACCTGCTCCGGGCTGGTTCGACGACGAGGCGAGACCCGCCCACGCGGCGAGGCCGATGCCGACGACGACCACGACCGCGCCGACGACGATGAGCCGGTTCCGCAGGCGCACGCTGCGCGCCTCGGCCTGGGTCGGGCGAAGGGTCGTCGACGGCAACGCTGCGTGCTCCCGCCCGGCAGATGCGTCCGGCAGCCAGAACGCCCAGCCCTCGGGCGCGCTCGGCCACGCCGGGTCGACGAGATGGCCCCGTCGCGGGTCGAACCCGGCCGGCGCCGCCCAGCCCGGGGGCGGGTTGAACAGGACCGACGCCCCCTCGGGCGGAGCGGGGATCACAGATCACCACCGGCCGCGGGCGCACCGCTCTGCACGTGCTGCCGGATCCCTGCGAGGTGCGCGGGGCTCACGGCAAGAGCTGCCGCGACGTGCTCGATGGCGAGCCCCGCCGACGGGCCCGCATGCGGCAGCCGGGCAACGAGCACGATCATCCGCCGCAGGAACTCCTCGCGGCCCTCGATCGTCATCTCGGCAGCGATCGGCCGGAGGTACGCGGCGACGGCGCCGGGGTCGGCGAAGAACGAGACGTCCGCCGACAGAGCCTCTCCGTCGTACCCGTCCCGCACACCCGGGGCCGAGGCGAGGGCCAGCAGGCCCTCACCGACCGTCGTGTCGTCTACCGGTGGCGACAGCGACACCAGGTGCGCGACCACGGCGCGATTGGCGAGGCCCTGGTGGTGCGCGAAGACCTCGAGCGTCGTGACGTCGAGCACTCGCTCGGTGAAGGCCGTCCGGCACCGGGAGCACTCGACGCAGGTGCCCAGGTCCTTCAGCGGGATGATCGGGATGAAGAAGATGGTGAACCAGCGCCGCAGGGCCAGGTGCTTGTAGTCGGTGTCACCACCGCACTGCGGGCAGAAGAACCTGCCGCTCCCGAGCACCTTCCGAATCGCGCGCCAGCCCCAGATGATGATCACGTCGCCCCCTTCACGCCTCCGCTGCGCCGCATCCTGGCAGAGGCCGGCGTGGCGGATGCGCGATCCCGGCGACCATCACCCCATCTGGCTAGTCCTGCTCGGTGAGCGCCGTGCCGCCGGCCCGCACGGGCCGACTCGGCGGAGCGCCCGTCCCGTTCGTCCCTTGTTCGCCTCCACCCGGCGGGGCAGGCTCGACACGAGGGCGAGGTGCGCAGGATGCGGCTCACACGGACGGTTCTCACCTCGATGGCAGCGGTGGCGCTCGCCGCGATCATCCTGAGGGCGGCGACCCGGCGCCCGGTGCCGGCGGCACAGACCGGGACGTTCGCGAACGGCATGAGGTACGCCGTGTGGGACGGCGGCGACAAGACGCTGCTGGCCATCATGGGCGGCCCGGGCAGCGCGCTCCCCTCGCCGCGCGAGCTCGCCATGATGGCCGGGTCGTTGCGGCCGTACCTGGACGACGGCTTCACCGTGTGGACAGCGACGCGACGGCGCGGGATGCCCACCGGCTACTCGGTCGCGGACATGGCGGCCGACTACGCCGAGGTCATCGAGACCGAGCTGGGCGGGAAGGTCGACGTCGTGGTCGGCGAGGAGCTCGGCGGGCTGATCGCCCTCCAGCTGGCCGCGGACCGTCCCGAGCTCCTCGACCGCCTCGCCGTCGTCCGCACCGCCTGGCAGATCACCGAGTGGGGCAAGGACGCCGACGGCCGGTTCGGTGAGGCGCTCAGCGCCGGCCGGTTCTCCGACGCCGGCGCCGCGGTGCTCGAGGAGATCGTCCCGGGCCCCTCCTGGGCCACGCTGCGCCGATCACTCGGCCCGCTGATCGGCCGTTGGCTCGCCACCCGCGACTACGACCTCGCGGACGTGCTGGTCGAGACTCGCGCGGAGCAGGCCTACGACGGCCGCGCCGCGCTGCCTCGGATCGACGTGCCGGTGCTCATCGTCGTCGGTGGGAAGGACCGGGTCTTCGCGCCGGCGCTGGCCGCCGAGACGGCGGAGCTGATCCCGCGGTCCAGGCTCGTCGAGTACCCGACGGCCAACGGCCTGCGGACCGCGTCGAGCCCGCAGGTTCCCCGCGACGTGCTCGCATTCGTCCACGGGCCTGCGCCGACCGCCAGCGCGCGCGAGGCGACCTTCGGCTCCCGGTAAGCAGCGTCACCTCGACCTGCCTACCGGAGGGCGCCCGCCCGGCCCGCCGGACGCTCCGGCGTCGCGTTGCGGGCTACATCTCCTCGTGGGTGTTCGGGTCGCCGCCGAAGAGCCGGCCGTCCGGGCGCCCGAGGCCCGTGATCGCCTCGACCTCGGCGTCGCTGAGCGTGAACCCGTCGAGGTCGAGGTTCTCGCGCTGCCGGCCAGGGTCGCCGGACTTCGGGATCGGCACCGAGCCGATCTGCTGGTGCCACCGCAGGATCACCTGCGCGGGCGTGACCTCGTGCGCGGCTGCGGCCGCGACCACCGGGGCCGTCTGCTTGACCGGGGCGCCCTTGCCGAGCGGGCTCCACGCCTCGGTGACGATGCCGTGCTCGGCGTGGAACGCCCGCAGCTCGACCTGCGGGAAGAACGGGTGCAGCTCCACCTGGTTCACCGCGGGCATCACGCCGGTGGCGTCGGCCACACGGTCGAGGAACTCGGGCGTGAAGTTGGAGACCCCGACCGAGCGAACCCGGCCCTCCTCCTTGAGCCGGACCATGGCGCGGAACGTCTCGACGTACTTGCCGACACTCGGGTTGGGCCAGTGGATGAGGTACAGGTCGACCGTGTCGAGGCCCAGCGCGGCGGTGGAACGGTCGAAGGACGCGAGCGTCTCGTCGTAGCCGTGGTCGCGGCCGGGAAGCTTCGTCGTGACGACGATCTGGTCGCGGGGCACGTCGGTGCGCGCGACCGCGCGGCCGACGGCGTCCTCGTTGCCGTAGTTCACCGCGGTGTCGATGAGCCGGTAGCCGAGGTCGAGGGCGCTGAGGACCGCGGCAGTCCCCTGGTCACCACGCAACGGGTAGGTGCCGAAGCCGATGCTGGGGATGGTCGTTCCGTCGTTCAGTGAGGGCATGCCGCGACGGTACGCCTGAGTCGCGCGACGACGCGTCCTTGATGCCGCCACCCCGCGTTCGCCGTACCGTCATGACCTCCGGACGAAGGAGACCGCCGTGGCGCACCTGCTCTTCCCCTGCTCGCACGCCGCCGACGACCCCGAGCGCGCGACCATCCCGCTCAACGCGGCCTGCGTGGCGGCCGCGGCCGGGCACGAGGTGACCGTCGTCTGCACGGTCGACGCCGTGCACCTCGGCACGCTCGGCGGCGCCGACGGGATCGCCGCACCCGGGATGACCCCGGTCGCCGACCTCGTCACGACGCTCGTCGCCGCTGGCGGCGAGCTCTGGCTCTGCTCGGCGTGCACGGGGCCGCGCGGGATCACCGAGGCGGACCTGCGCGCAGGCGCCACGATCGTCGGGGCAGCCACGATCGTCGAGGCCGTCGCCGCCGGGGCGCAGAGCATCACGCTGGCCTGAGGAGTGCCGGGTTCCTGGCCGACGTCCCCCTGGGATCTCGCGGCCAACGGGGCCGGTGTCGCGATCGCACTCGCCGTCGACGCCCTCACGAGCAGAGCGCCAGACTGGAAGGATCGATCCGGCGAGACGCACTCACGAGGAGACACATGAACGTGGACGAGCTGGTGAAGGGCGCGCGGGACGCGCTGACCGTGGGGCGAGTGTTCGGCGAGCCGATCGAGCGCGGCGAGGTCACCGTGATCCCCGTGGCCAAGGCCATGGGCGGGTCCGGTGGTGCCACCGGCGAGGGCTCGAAGGGCGACGGCGGCGGTGCCGGCGGCTTCGGCCTCAAGGTCAAGCCGGCCGGGGTCTACGTGATCGAGAACGGGCACGTGCGTTGGATCCCCGCGGTGGAGCCGGCCCGGCTGCTGCTCGCTGCAGGCCTGACCGCGGCAGCGGTCCTCGCCGCGACCGGGCGGCTGGCCAGGGCCCGCGACGCCCGCACCGCACAGATCGTCCGCGCGGCCCGGCTGGCCAAGAAGATCGCCGCCGCGAAGGCACGCCGCCGCTGACGGCCGGGAGCGACGGCGCGGGCTGTGACCGGTGCGGGCCGCACGCTCCGGCACGGGCTGCGACGGCCACGGCCCGGCCCGCCGCCCTACCCGGCGCCGGCGGGGATCCTCGGAGGCCTCGGCACCCCGGTCCCGCCCTTCGACGAACCGAGCTGCCGGACGTCCACCGCGGCCGCCTGCGCCGCGAGCGCGTCAAGGCGATGCAGCACCGCGTGCACGCGAGCCGTCGCGAAGGGTGAGGGTCGCCCCTTCTGACCGAACGAGAAGGCCTCGAACCCACGGAAGCACGACTGAGGAGTGACGCGACCCTCCGTGTCGAGGTTGTACGCGGCCACACAGGCCATCAGCTCGGCCAGCGACCGACGGTCGCCCTCGTCGCCCTCGTCGCCCCACAGCTCCGGGTAGCGGCCGAGCACGTCGAGGACACCCAGCGCCGAGTACCAGGTCGCAGGCCACTTGACGACCTTGAACTGGTATCCGTGGCCGAACATGTAGGGCTTCGCGCCGGCCCGTTCGCGCCACACGCCGAGCACCACGCGCGCGGCCTCCAGCACCTGTGCGGGGCGTCGTTCGCGCGGGAGCCACGACCAGGCGCGCAGGGCCTCGAGGGTGACCTGGGGACACACGTCACCTCGCCTGCCCGGACCGCGGAACCCGGTCACCGGGTCAGGTCGGCACGGCCACGCGACCCCCTGCGCGGTGTCCGCCAGATCCTCGAGCGTGAGCTCGAGCGCGCGCTCGACCCGCGGGTCCGCGCCCCGGCCGTAGCGCATGAGCACCTCGGTGATCGCGTGGGTGTCGCACAGCAGCGAACCCCAGGTCACCTCGGTCGCACCGCGCCCGACCACGCCCGCCGCGAACCGTCCGTCCGGAAGCCGGCACTCGAGCATCGCGTCCAGGGTGCCGTCGACGCGCGGGTCGTCCCCCGGGCCGACCCCCAGGTCTGCGAGGAGCGTGAGCAGGTTCGGGGTGTACGCCGGGCTGTTGTGCCCGGACGCCGAGACACCGGCGGACCAGTCGCCGAGCCGCTGCAGGAGCGCCTCGGTCCCCGGGTCGGCCAGCATCTGGCGACGGTCCGCGGTCGCACCGGCCGGGTCGTCCAGCACGGCGCTGCGCACGACCCACCTCGCGGCGGGCTCGTCGGAGTCCAGCACCCACGCGAGCGCCGCGGCCCGGTGCGGGCTCAGGTCGCCACCCGTCATGGCTCCAGCGTGCCCGCGCGTCGTGCGGCCCACCAGGGTCCGCTTGCCCAGCCGCCGGACGGGCCCCGACGCGGAGGACCTGCCGAACGGACCGTGGAAAACCACCTGAACGGGCGACAGCCGTCCCGGTGACGTCCCAGAATCGGGCGTCCCGGCGCCACTACCCTCCCGAACATGCAGCAACGGCAGCTCGGACGCTCAGGCCTGCGGGTGTCCACCATGGCACTGGGCACCGCGACGTTCGGCGGGGTCGGCGGCTTCGCCCGGGTGGGCAGCGTCGAGACCGACGAGGCGCGCTCGATGGTCGACGCGTTCCTCGAGGCGGGCGGGAACCTGATCGACACCGCGGACGCCTACTCCGACGGCCGGTGCGAGGAGATCGTCGGCGAGGTGCTCGAGGGTCGTCGTGACGACGTCCTGATCGCCACCAAGGCGCGCTTCGCGATGGGCGCCGGCCCCAATGACGCCGGGCTGTCCCGCCACCACCTGATCCGCGCGGTCGAGGCCAGCCTCACCCGGCTGCGGACCGACCACATCGACCTGTACCAGCTGCACGAGTGGGACGGCGTGACGCCGGTCGAGGAGTTCGCGTCCGCCCTCGACGACCTGGTGCGGGCCGGGAAGATCCGCTACGTCGGGGTCTCGAACTTCGCCGGCTGGCAGCTGATGAAGTCGCTGGCCGCGCAGGACGCCCACGGGTGGACGCGGTTCGTCAGCCAGCAGATCAACTACACCCTCCAGTCCCGGGACGCCGAGGCCGAGCTGGTGCCCCTGTCGGTGGACCAGGGCCTCGGGATCCTGATCTGGGGTCCGCTCGCCGGTGGCCTGCTGAGCGGCAAGTACCGCCGCGACTCGTGGCCCAAGGAGGGCCGCCACCTCACCGACTGGGGCGAGCCGCCGGTGCGCGACGCCTACCGGCTGTACGCCACGGTCGACGCCCTGACCGAGATCGGCGAGGCCCACGAGGTCTCGGCGGCGCAGGTCGCCCTGGCCTGGCTGCTCGCCCAGCCTGCGGTCACGTCGGTGATCCTCGGGGCGCGCCGGCTGGACCAGCTCACGGACAACCTCGCCGCGGCGTCGCTCACGCTGACCACGAGCGACCTGGCGCGGCTCGAGCAGGTCAGCCGGCCGTCGCTGCCGTACCCGCAGTGGCATCAGGTCAAGCACGCCGCGGACCGGCTCGGCCCCGCCGACCTGGCGGGCCTGCGACCGTACCTGGGGCCGTCGCAGGGCTGAGGTCGCGAGGTACTCGGCCGGGTCGAGGACTCAGCCGGGTCGGAGGCCCCGGGGCGCACCGATCGTGCCGCGGCGTCACGCGGCGTGGACGGTCGTGCGGTGACGCCCGGCGAAGAGGCCGGCCAGGACGATCGCGGTCCCTGCTGCGAGCAGGACGATCGGTCCGAACAGCTGCGGGCCTCGCTCGTGGTCGGCGATCCAGGCCTCCACCTCGGCCCGGTCACCCTCGACCACGACCACGCGGGCCTCGGTCTCGGCGTAGAGCTGCGCGTCCTCCTGTGCGCCGCGGAACAGCTCCTCCGGGTCGGTGCCCTCGACGCTGCGCAGGACCACCCAGGTGTCGCCGTCGGCCGGCTCGACCCACACGTCGCCCAGCGCTCCGGTCACGCTCATCGCGCCATCCGTCTGGCCGACCACGAAGTCGCCGTAGGGCGGCGCGACGATCTGATGGCCCCAGCTCTGCTCCAGGGACACCCACACAGCTCCGACCAGCGCCAGGCCGAGCCCGGCCAGGACCATTGCCAACCTCAGCAGACGGGGCATCGTCGCCACCTCCAGCCGTACCTCAAGTCTCCCGCCGCCCCGCGGGCGACGGCAGAGCAGGACGTCCCCGGTCGCGCGCGCCGGGCCGTCGAGTGCGAGCGGACCCGCGTCGGCCGGACGCCCGATACTGGACCGGTGAAACCGACGCGCTGCCCGTGCGGCACCGGCCTGCCGTATGCCGAGTGCTGCGGGCCGCTGCACTCGGGCGGGCGGGCGGCGAGCGCCGAGGCGCTGATGCGGTCCCGGTTCAGTGCGTTCGCGCTGGGCGACGTGGCCTACCTGGAGCGCACCTGGCACCCGTCGACCCGTCCGGCGGACCTGAGCCTGGACCCCGAGCTGGGGTGGTACCGGCTCGACGTGCTGCGCACCGAGCGGGGCGGTCTGCTGGACGACGCGGGCGTCGTGGAGTTCCGGGCGTACCACCGCTCGCCGGCGGGACGGGGCTCGATGCACGAGGTCAGCCGGTTCGTCCGGGAGAGCGGTGCGTGGTTCTACGTCGACGGCACCACGTCCTGACGCGTCAGCCGCGCGGGCGGTACGCCTCAATCGCTTCGAGGATGAGCCCGGCGGCGGCCTGCACCGGGGCGACGTCGCCCTCGTCGGCGGTGGCCTGCTCCGCGCTCACCACCACGAGCCGTACCTGTGCCTCGATGTCGTCGAGCCGCTGGGCGTCGTCCCGCGCTGCGTAGGCGCAGGTCTCGAGGAGCCGCAGGAGCGCGGCCATCACGGTGGGCTCGCGCCCGCCGGCTCGGCGCACCAGCCCGCACATCGTGGCCAGGTACTCGCCGAACCGGCGGCTCGGCACGACGACCACCACGCCGCCGGATCGTCCGACCTGGGGCCCGAGCGGGCGGACGGCGAGCGTCGCGAAGATCACCGCGAGGTGGTCCACGGCCTGCACCGCCGTGTAGGGGTCGTTCACCGCGGGTGACAGCGCCTTCGAGGCGACGTCGACGAGCTGGCGGATGCCGATCGCGACGTCCTGCTGGCGGGTGCGCTCGAAGCCGATGCCGACGGCCTGGTCGAGGGCGCGCTCGATCGCATGGGCGTCGGGCGGCGGGTCGTCCTCGTACGGGGTCCAGACCAGGGCCAGTGGCGTGCCCGCGACGACGTGCTCGCCGACCCGTCGGGTCAGCGTGATGCTCACGCGGTGCTCGACGGCCACCGGGAGGAGCAGCTCGGGGTGGGCGGTGTCGACGTAGCCGGACAGCCGGGCCGGGACCGGGACCGCCCACGGTGCGGGTGCGGGTACGTCGTCGGCGATCTCGTCCGGCAGCCGGCGCGCGACTCGCAAGGCGTCGCCCTGGACGCGCTGCATGATCGCGTCGACCTGGATCGAGTGCGACAGGTGGTCGGCGAAGTACACGACGGCTGCCATGCTCACGAAGAGCAGCGCGATCGCCCCGCTGACCGCGAGCCGCGGGAACGTCTCGGTGTCGGCGCCGACGCCGACGGTGAACAGGCCGGCGGCGGAGTAGGCGAACGTCGCCATGAAGACGCTCAGCACCACCTGGTTGGGCCGGTCGCGCAGGAAGTTGCGCAGCAGGCGCGGGGAGAACTGGGTCGAGGTCAGCTGGAGTGCGACCACGGACAGGCCGAGGACCAGGGCGATGACGGTGACGACCGTCCCGGTGATCGCGACGAGCAGCTCCCGCGCCTGGACGCTGGAGCCGCGGAACGCGAACGCCTCGAGCCACGAGCCGGGCGCCGGCTCGATCGACGCGACGGTGAACCCGACGAGCAGCGCGACGTTGCCGGCGAGGAACGGCAGCACCCACAGGGCGGCCCCGAGGTACTCGCGCACCGATTCCCGACGTCGCACGGCGCCCTCCTCCGGGCCCCTGCCCCACCGCAGCGTGGGGCTCGCCACCAGGATGGCACCGTCGGCGCGAGCGAGCGCCGGGTCGGCGAGGCGGGTCGGCGACGCGGGCCGGCCGATCAGCGAGGCGGCGAGCTGCTCAGCGGTCGGCCACCGTAGATCACCTGCATGTCGGGTCGCTCGGTCGCGACGTAGTGCACCCAGATCAGCGCGTGCTGCACGGCGGCGGCGACCAGCGCGGCGCGCGAGCCGGCGGCGACGGCGATCGCCCAGAGCAGCAGGAACGCGAGGGTGTACATCGCGTTCGGGACGTGGGCGAACGCACCGCGACGCACGAACGGCTCGTCGAACCCGGGAACGAAGTGGTCGACCCCGAGCGCCCGCCGCGCACCGAAGAACAGCACCACCGACGCGAGGGTCCACACGGCCGGGGCTGCCAGCAGCGCGGCGGCCACCCAGCTCACGGGCCCGGGCGTCCAGAGGGTTCCGCGGTCGGCCACCGCGAGCCCGACCATGGTGACGGGGCGCAACGCGAACAGCACGAAGAAGCCGAGTCCGAACACCCGCAGCGCCCGGTCGCCGAACCGGCGGGTCCAGGTGCGGTGGAGCAGCTCGCTGCGCCAGGCGGCCCACACGTAGAGCTGGTGCACCACCGGCACCGCGAACGCGGCGGCGAGCCAGGTCGCGCCGGAGAGCCCGAGCCACGAGCCG
Organism: Actinotalea endophytica; assembly: GCF_025717005.1. Classification (GTDB taxonomy): domain Bacteria; phylum Actinomycetota; class Actinomycetes; order Actinomycetales; family Cellulomonadaceae; genus Actinotalea. The sequence continues at coordinate 455,573 of NZ_JAOVZU010000001.1, read as the reverse complement.
GTCGGGTCGGCCACCCACCAGCCGAGGACGACGAGCACCGCGGAGGCGCCCAGCTGGAGGCTGAGGCCGTCGGAGTACCGCAACGGGCGCACGTGCGGGTCCGGACGCTCGGGGCGGTTCGGGCCGGCCGTCACGTCTCGGGTCCGGTCGCGACGGGCCGCGAGGCGTCCCGCACCCAGTGCGACCACGATCCCGGGTAGAGGGCCAGGTCGAGGCCGGCCTCGTGGCCGGCGAGGACGAGCTGCGCGGCGGTCACGCCGGACCCGCAGTACGCGGTGATCGGGCCGGCGTTCGGGCTGTCGTCGATCCCGGCGCTGCTGAGCATCACGTCCCGCAGCTCGCCGGCGGGCAGGTACCGGCCGTCGGGGGCCTGCAGGTCGGTGGTCGGGCAGCTGTGTGCGCCGGGGATGTGGCCGGCGACCGGGTCGACCGGCTCGACCTCCCCGCGGAACCGCTCGGCCGCCCGGGCGTCCAGCAACGAGCCGACCGTTCCGGCGAGGACCGCGTCGACGTCGACGGTGGGCATCGAGCCGAACCGGACGACGACGTCGGATGGCGCCGGTTCGGCCGGCACGTCGCCTTCGCTCGCCGTCGTGCCGGCTCCGGCCGAACCCGCCGGAGCAGTTCCGGCTGCGGGCGAACCCGACGCACCGGCAGCGGGCTCGCCCGACTCGACGGGACCGCCGGCCGCGAGCCACGCGACGTGCCCGCCGTCGAGCACCCGCACGTCGGCGTGCCCGGCCCAGCGCAGGCACCACCAGGCGCGCGCGGCCGCCCCGCCCGCTCCGCCGTCGAGGACCACGACGCCGCGGCCCGGCACGATCCCGACGCGACGCATGAGGCCGGTGAGCTGCTCGGCGGTGGGCAACGGGTGCCGTCCGTCGTCGCCCGGCGGCGAGGCCAGCTCGGCGTCGAGGTCGACGAACACGGCGCCGGGGATGCGCGAGGCGAGGTAGCCGTCCCGGTCGGCCCCCGCGAGCGTCCAGCGGACGTCCAGCACGAGCGGCGGGCGGTCGGTCGCGAGCGCGGAGCGCAGCTCGTCGACCTGGACGAGGGCGGAGGTCATGGCGCCACTCTAGGAGCCGCGGCAGGCGGAACGTCCGGCCGGGAATGTCTCAGCCGGCGGGCTGTTGGCACGGTCATGACGACCTGGGGATTCATCGGTAGCGGCAACATCGGTTCGACCGTCGCGAAGCTCGCCGTGGCGGCGGGGCACGACGTGATCATGAGCAACTCGCGGGGCCCGGAGACGCTCGGCGAGCTCGTCGCCGAGCTCGGCCCGAGGGCGCGCGCCGCGGATGCCCGCACGGCGGCGGCCGAGGGTGACGTCGTGGTGGTCACGATCCCGCTCGGGTCGTACCGGGAGGTCCCGGTCGCCGAGCTCGAGGGCAAGGTCGTGATGGACACGATGAACTACTACCCGCAGCGCGACGGCGTGATCCCCGAGCTCGAGGACGAGTCGACGACCACCTCCGAGCTGCTCCAGGCTCATCTGCCGGGCTCGCGGGTGGTGAAGGTGTTCAACAACATCGCGTTCGTGCACCTCGCGACGCTCGGCCGGCCCGCGGGTCCGGACCGCAGCGCGCTCGCGATCGCGGGCGACGACGAGGCGGCCAAGGCCGATGTCACGGCGCTCCTCGACGAGCTCGGCTATGACGCCTACGACCTCGGCCCGCTGTCTGAGGGCTGGCGCACGCAGCGCGACACCGCCGCCTACGGCTCGATCTACGCCGCCGACCCCGCCGCGTGGTTCCAGTCACCGCCGAAGCAGGCGGGCACCGACGACGTCGCCGCAGCAGTCGCGCTCGCCCAGCGCTACCGCGACATGCGCTGACGGACCCGCGCGGCACGGCCCGACACCCGACCCACCCGGTGCCGACGTCCGCAGTCCCGCACCAGCCCGTGGCGACCGGCTCGATGGCGTCTCACCGACCCGCACCAGTCGAAATGCGACCGACCCGGTTGTCCACCTCGCCGACCCGCATCAGCCGACACCCGACCCACCCGGTGTCCACCCCGCCGACCCGCATCAGCCGACACCCGACCCACCCGGTGTCCACCCCGCCGACCCGCATCAGCCGACACCCGACCCACCCCGGTGTCCACCCCGCCGACCCGCATCAGCCGACACCCGACCCACCCGGTGTGCATCGCACAGACCCGCATCAGCCGACACCTGACCTACCCGGTGTCCACTCCGCTGTCCCGCATCGAAGGACGCGGAACTCGGCGCAACACACCCACACCCCGGCGTATCGGACGACACGAATGTCGGAGGGTGCGGGCATGCTGGTGCGTGCGGATGTGCGGCGGCTGCCGGCGGCGAGACCCGTCCGCCACGCCGGTCCGCGGGTCCGATCCGCGACGCCGGTCCGGCGGTCCGGCGGTCCGGCGGTCCGGCGAATCATCTGCGCACGCGCCATTCGGCGGAACCTGTTCGAGAGAGGTTGGCACTATGGCTGAGGTCGTCCTGTTCCACCACGTCATGGGCCTCACCGACGGGGTCCGCGCCCTCGCCGAGCGATGGCGCGACGCCGGGCACGAGGTGCACGCACCCGACCTGTTCGAGGGGCGGGTCTTCCCGACGATCGAGGACGGGTTCGCGTACGTGCAGTCGGTCGGGTTCGGCACCGTGATCGGTCGCGCGGCCGACGCCGTCGAGACGCTCCCCTCCGGCCTGGTCTACGCCGGCATCTCGATGGGCGTGCTCGGCGCGCAGAACCTCGCGCAGAACCGGGCCGGTGCTCGCGGTGCCGTACTTCTCGAGGCCTGCGTCCCTCCCTCGGAGTTCGGCTCCGCCTGGCCCGCCGACGTCCCCGTGCAGGTGCACGGCATGGACCACGACCCGTTCTTCGCCGAGGAGGGCGACATCGACGCGGCGCGGGAGCTCGTGGCGAGCGCGAGCGACGGCGCACTGTTCACCTACCCGGGCGACGTGCACCTCTTCGTCGACAGCTCGACGGGCGGCTACGACGCCGCGCAGACAGACCGGGTGGTCGAGCGCGTCCTGGCCTTCCTCGACCGCGTCTGACCGACCTCGACCGCGTCTGACGGACCCGGGGCGCACCGGCGACACGGCACCCGAGCCAGACGTGGCAGGGTGGCGGGGTGACCGACCCCGTCCCCCACGACCTGCGGCTCCGGCTGCCCGACGCCTGGCACGCCGTGGACCTCACCGACCCCGAAGTCCGGCGTGCGTCGCTCGCCGCGCTCGTCACGGCGCAGACCGGGACGGCCGAGGATCTCGAGCCGGTCCGCGACGCGCTGGTCGACCAGCTCGACGTCGCGGCGATGCAGGCGGCCGGGTCCGGTGCCGTGCTGATGGCGTTCTCCACGATGCGTGCCGGCGACACCCCGATCCCGGCGTCCCTCACCGTGTACCGGGTGCCCGGCCTGCGCCTGGACGACGACGGCGTCGCCACCCTGCGCGCCGCGGTCGGGGAGGACGAGAGCTGGTCGGACGGTTCGACCGACCGGGGGCGGGTGGTCAGGCGCGTCCGGGTGATCCAGGACGAGCGGGCCGGCAGCGCCGGGCAGCTCCTCGCCGACTACTGGATCTCCGGCGCCGGACCCAGCGGCCCCCCGCCGGCCGACGACCAGCCCGAGACGTTCAGCCTGGTGTTCGCGACACCCATGGTCCAGCTCGCCGACGCGATGCTCAGCCTCTTCGACCGGGTCGTCGCCTCCGTCGAGGTCTGAGCGCGGCCCGGATCGGTCGCCCGCTCCAGAGCCGCCCCGCCCACGCAGAGCGGCGGGCCCGCCCCCGAGGACGGACCCGCCGCAGACGCCGTGAAGCGTCCCGTCAGCCGGCAAGCCGCTTCGTGCGCAGCAGCCAGAGCGCCATCCAGCCCTCGCCGACCATCGACGGGACCGCCACCACGGCGAGCATCAGCGACGCGATCGCCGGATACCCGGGAAGCACCGAGTGCAGCACGGTGTCCAGCAGGTACGCCGCGCCGGCCGCCAGCAGCAGCCAGGCCATCACCCGCGACGCCAGACCCGAGCGAAGCACCAGCACGCCCAGCAGCAGCAGGTGCACGCCGAACACCGCGAGGCCGATCAACCACGTGTCGTTGAACGACTCCATCGCCAGGGCCACCCGCGCCTCGAGCCCCTCGGCAGTGAAGGCCTCGGCATACCCGGAGTCACCGAGCAGCCGCATCGCGTCCAGGTAGAACACCAGCCCGACCCCGAGGAACACCGTGTAGGTCAGCCGAGACCACGCAGCGAGCAACGAGAGGTCGCGGTTCACGCCGCGGAACACCACGTTCAGGGCCCACGCCACCACCACATCGGCCACGAAGACCACGAGGAACGCCAGGAACCCGACCCGCACCATGCCGAGCGACCCGGCCAGGTTCGCGGTCGTCGCAGCCGCGTCGCCCGCGACCACGAACCGGTCGATCACGCCGAAGTTGGCGATGATCGCCAAGGCGTAGATCACCAGGTAGCCGATGCCGGCGACCCGCGCCGCGCGGGTCGGCGAGACGCTCGGGCCGTCCGCCACGCTCGGGCCGGACTCGATGGGCGCGGCGAGCGAGGCACGAGGTGCGGACGCGGCGGTCGACGCTTCCACCGCCCCGGCACCGGTCGAGACGTCAAGGCCGTTCGAGGACCCTCCACGGGTCCGGGTCGTGCTGGTCATGGCTGCTCCTCAAGGACGGTGGTTCGTACTTAGTACGACTCGATGTCGACGAACGTAACCGTACTTAGTACGATTCGTCAACAGGTCGGCGGGAACCCGACCGCCGGCACCGTGCAGCGACTCGCCCGGAGCCGGGAGGATGGGTCGTGCACGCGACCAGGAAGGTGCACTCGATGGCGGAGCCGATGACCAAGGACCGCGTGCTGCGCGGCGCCCTCGCACTCGCCGACGAGATCGGCTTCGAGGCCTTCACGATGCGACGCCTCGCGACGGCCCTGGGGACGAAGCCGATGACGATCTACCACCACGTGCCGTCCAAGGAGGAGATCCTCGACGGCATCGTCGAGCTGGTCTTCGCCGAGATCGCCCTGCCCCCCACCCGCGACGACTGGCGTGCCGCGGTGCGGGCCAGGTACGTCTCCGCGCGCGAGGTGCTCGCGCGACACCCGTGGGCGCCGCCGTACATGGAGTCCCGGCCGGTGCCCGGCCCGGCGCAGCTGCGCCACCACGACGCGGTGCTCGGCGCCCTGCGCTCCGGGCTCTCGCTCGAGGTGACCGCGCACGCCTACGCGATCCTCGACGCGTACCTCTACGGCTTCGCGATGCAGGAGGCCAACCTCCCCCACCACGGCGAGGAACCGATCGCCGAGATGGCCGGCGAGATGGCGGCAGCCTTCCCCGCGGACCGGTACCCGCACTTCGTCGAGCTCGCCGGGCACGTCGCCACGACACCCGGGTACCGGTTCGGCGACACCTTCGACCTGGGACTGGACCTGCTGCTCGACGCGGTCGAGCGGCTCGAGCGCGAGGAGCGCGCCGATGCCTGACCAACCGCCGCTCCCCGAGGGGCAACCGCCGACCGCGCAGCCGGCGCCAGACGCGCGCCGGCCGAACGCCCTCGACGAACCGTCCGAGGCGGCGACCACCCTCGACGACGCCGAAGGCCTCGACATCGAGCAGTTCGCCGACGCCGCAGCGCTCGAGTCCTGGCTCGCGACGCACCACGCCACCAGCCACGGGATCTGGGTGCGGCTGTACCGACCGCGCTCCGGGCGCCGATCCGTCGACTACGACGACGTCGTGCGGCTCAGCCGGGCCGTCGGGTGGCGCACCGGGACTCGGGTGTCGGCGGACACCGAGTCCTACCTCCAGCGGATCCGGCCCCGCTGAGCCGCCGGCCTCGCTGAGCCGCCAGGCCCGCCGCCGGCCGCCCCGCGCCTGCGAGCGCCGGCCACCGCGGGACGCGACCGACCCCGCAGCCGATCCGCACCGTCCGGCAACGCCACGGGCCCCGGCGGAGTCTCCTCCACCGGGGCCCGTCAGGCCTCAGGCGTCGTCGAGCGGCGCCGATCCGGATCAGCCGATCAGGCCCTCCGAGGTCAGCCAGTCGCGCGCGACGTCGGCCGGGTCGTTGCCGTCCACGTCCACCGACGCGTTGAGCTGCGTCATGGTGTCGTTGTCCAGAGCGGCCGAGATCGGGGCGAACACGTCGGCGATCGCCGGGTACTCGTCCATGGCCTCCTTGCGGACGTTCGGAGCCGGGTTGTAGATCGGGAAGAAGCTCTGGTCGTCCTCGAGCACGGTCAGGTCGTACTGCACGATCCGGCCGTCGGTGGTGAACACCTCACCGAACTCGCAGTCGCCCTCACCGGTCGCCTGGTAGATGGCGCCGGTGGCGAGCTCGGAGATCTGGTCCGACGAGAACGTCGTGCCGTACTTCTCCTCCATGCCCGGCAGGCCGTCGTTGCGGACGCTGAACTCCGACTCGACGCACAGGCCCGGCATGTCGCCGTTGTTGTTGACCTCGGCGAGGTCGCTCAGCGTCGAGATGTTGCCGTACTGGGCGATCGTGTCCTTGTTGGCCGCGAGCGCGTAGGTGTTGTTGAACGGCGCGTAGTCGAGCCAGACGATGTTGTTCTCGGCGAGGTCCTGGTCCTTGACCGCCTGCCACTGCTCCTGGGAGTCCTGGATCGGGTCGGTGTTGCCCAGGTGGGTGATCCAGCCGGTGCCGGTGTACTCCCAGTAGGTGTCGATCTCGCCGGACAGCAGGGCCTGGCGGGTGGCCTCGGTGCCCTGGATGTTGCAGCGGTTCGTCACGTCGGCACCGGCGTCCGCCAGCACGGCGTCGCTGATCTCGCAGAGGATCAGCTGCTCGGTGAAGTCCTTGCCGCCCACGGAGAGCTTCGCGCCGGCGAGCGGGCCCTCCCCGCCACCGGAGGAGCCTCCGGACGAACAAGCGGTGAGCAGGAGAGCGGTGCCGGCGAGCAGGGCCCCGGCGGTGAGGGTGCGATTCACGATGTCCTCTTCGGTGTCGGATGCGTGGGTCAGGGTCGAGGTGATCCGGTCAGGAACACAGCGGGGACGGGGGGTCCCCCACGGGGCTACAGGCCCCGAGGTCGGAAGACGCGCTCGGCGACGGCGGACAGCCAGTCGACGGTGAGCGCGAGGGCGGCGACCAGCAGGGCGCCGACCAGGGTGACGGAGTCGCGGTTGAGCTTCTGCCCCGTGTCGATGAGGTAGCCCAGGCCGCCGGCGTTGATGAACGCGCCGAACACCGCGGTGCCCACGGCGAGCACCAGCGAGACCCGGATGCCCGCGATGATCACCGGCACGGCCAGTGGCAGCTCGACGCGGAACAGGGTCTGGGCGTTCGACTGGCCGAGCCCCCGACTCGCCTCGATCAGGCTGCGGTCCACCCGGCCCAGGCCCACCAGCACGTTGCGCAGCACCGGGAGCACCGCGGCGATCACGATCGCCGTCACCGCGGTCGGGACGCCGAAGCCCATGAAGGCCGGCAGCAGGAACATCACGCCGAGCGGCGGCAGGGCCTGTGCGAACGACAGGAAGGTCAGCAGACCTGGCCGGTACCGCGCGAACAACGGCCGGGAGAAGATCACGCCGAGCGGCACCGCGATGATCACGATGAAGAACACCGACCACCCGGACAGCACCAGGTGCTGCTGGAGCCGCAGGAGCACCTCCTCGGGCGCCAGCGCACGCGCCTCGATCGAGTCGAGCTCGCCGCCCATCAGCACGAGCGCCCCGACGGCGGCGGCCACCGCCACGACGGGTGAGACGACCAGCTCCAGGATGCTGCGCACGCGGTGCCGACGGGCCGCCCGGGCGTCCTCGGCCGCCGCCTCGGCCCGGCGCTGCGCCTCCGCCTCCTCGGCGAGCCGGCGGAGCTCGTCCTGCTCCGCGGTCTGGGCCCCGGAGGGAGCGGTCACGAGCCGTCACCCCCGACCGTCCCGGCCTGCTCGTCGCGCTCGGCCCCGGCGGCGCCCGCGTCACTCACCGCATCCTGGATCGCCTGGTCGGTGTGCTCGGTGACCAGGTCCTCCCAGCGCAGACCGCCGGAAAGACGACCCTCGTCGTCCACCACGGCGACCACCGGCACGTGGTCGGTGAGCATCTGGTCGACCGCCGCGTGCAGGCTCGCGTCGCTGCCGATGGTCACCATCGAGACCTTCTCGTCCTCGTGACCGGGGACGTGGTGCCAGCGACGCGGCCGGCCCGAGCCGTCGACCTCGGCGACCAGGTCGCCCTGGGAGACGCGCCCCTTGCCCGCCTTGGCGACGTCCCGCAGCGGCATGTCGTCGAGCGTCACCAGGGCCAGACGCCGCACCGCGGCGCCGCCGCCCACGAACTCCTCGACGAAGTCGTCGGCCGGCTCGGAGAGCACCTTCGCCGGCACGTCGAACTGGTGGAGCTTGCCGCCGTGACCGAAGACCGCGATCCGGTCGCCCAGCTTGACGGCCTCGGTGAGGTCGTGGGTGACGAAGCAGATCGTCTTCTTCACCTGGTCCTGCAGCGCCAGGAACTCGTCCTGCAGCCGGTCGCGGGTGACCGGGTCGATCGCGCCGAACGGCTCGTCCATCAGCATCACGTCGGGGTCGGCCGCGAGGCCGCGGGCGACGCCGATGCGCTGCTGCTGCCCGCCGGACAGCTCCTTGGGGTACCGGTCCCGGAAGTCCTTGGGCTCCAGGCCGACGAGGGCGAGCAGCTCGTCCACCCGAGCGGTGATCCGGTCCTTCTTCCAGCCGAGCAGCCGCGGCACGGTGCCGACGTTCGCCGCGATGGTCTGGTGCGGGAACAGGCCGATCTGCTGGATGACGTATCCGATGGTGCGGCGCAGCTCGTCGACGTCCACGTCGGTGACGTCCTTGCCGTCGATGACGATGCGCCCGCTGGTCGGCTCGATCAGCCGGTTCATCATCTTCAGCGAGGTCGTCTTGCCGCAGCCGGACGGACCGATCAGCATGACGATCTCGCCCTCGGGCACCGCGAGGTTGAGGTTCCCCACGGCGGGGTCGTGCTGGCCGGGGAAGCGCTTCGTGACGTCGATCAGCTCGATCATCGTCCGCGAACCGTTGGCGCCCCCGTTGGCGGCAACGGCGGGCGCACCGGCGGGGGTAGCGGTGATGTCAGCCATGTCAGCGGATTCCCTTCGAGACGGTGAGACGCTCGACGACCGCATAGACCGCCTCGAGCAGCAGGGCGACCAGCACTGTGCCGACGATCCCCACGATGATCTGGGCCAGGGCGTTGGCGCCCCCGAGCCGGTTGACGCCGGAGAACAGGTACTCGCCGAAGCCGCCACCCTGCGTGTAGGCGGCCGCGACCGCGATCGCGCAGATCACGGTGGTCGTGGTGCGGATCCCGGCCAGCACCACGGGCCAGGCCAGCGGCAGCTTCACGACCGCGATCCGGCGCAGCGGGTCCATCCCCATGCCGCGCGCGGACTCGAGCACGCCCTTGTCGACCGTGCTGAGCCCGGTCACCGCGGTGACGAAGATCGGGTAGATCGCGTAGATGGTCAGACCGATGTACGCGCCGGTCGGCCCGAGCCCGACGAGCGGGATCAGCAGGACGAACAACGCCAGCGACGGGATCGTGAGCGCGAGCGCCGAGGTCGTGGTCACGATCTCCCGCACGATCGCGTGCCGCTCCACGGCCAGCGCGACGATGATGCTGAGCAGCGTCGCCGCGATGATCGGGATCAGCACGAGCTCGAGGTGCTCGCCGAAGCTGATCAGGATGTCGTCCCAGCGACTGGCGACGTAGCTGGGTAGGTCACTCATCGGCTCACCTCCATCGGTGCGTCGTCACGTCGACCGGCGCCGAGCGCCGTCGAGATCTCCGTGGCGCTGTCCAGCAGCGCCTTGGCCGCCTCGCCGAGCCGGGCCCGCAAGCGGTCCACCGGGCCCGACACCACGAGCGACGCGATGATCCGGCCCTGCGCGCCGCGCACCGGCACCGCGATGCCGATCAGGTCCCGGTCGACCTCCTCGACGGCCAGGACGTAGCCCCGTGCCCGGTCCGCCGCGAGCCGGCCGAGCACGTCCAGGGAGTCGTGCGGAGCGTTCGGACCACGACCGCCGACCCCGACCGCCTCGACGACGCGACGGACGGCCACGTCGTCGTGGTCGAGCAGCAGGGCGCGACCCGCCGCGCTCGAGGCGAGCGGGTAGGTGAGCCCGACCCATCCGGTGACCTGCAGCGGCGAGTCGGGCGCGGCCGTGGCAACCGTCATGCAGCGGTTGGCGGTGCGGGTGAACAGCTCCGACCGCTCGCCGAACCGGTCCGCGAGCTCGGCGACCACGCGCTCGCCGAGCTCGACCAGGCGCGCGTCGTGCGCGGCGACGCCGATCGCGAACAGCCGGGCACCGATCCGGTAGCCGGACCCCTCGTCCCGGCTGAGCAGACCCGCGTCCGCCAGCGTGCGCAGCAGGCGGGACACGACGGACTTCTCCAGCCCGGTGCCGCGGGCGATCTCCACCACGCCGGGCGCCGCTCCGAGCGACCGCCCGGCGACGAACTCGAGGACCGCCGCCACGCGCTGCACCGAGCGGCCGTCGCCCGCGCCGTGGCCGTGGAGCTCGGACTCGGCCGGGAGGCCCGCGTCCGGGCCGCGATCCGCCGCAGCGTGATCGTCAGACATTGCTGGGGTCTCCTTCAGGTCTTCCCTGCTGGCGCCGAGGTCATGCCTCGGTCAAGAACGCCTAGAGCGTAGCGGCTCGCGCAACACGAGTTGCACCTAGGCCAACAGGGAACTGTAGGAGCCGGGGCAGTGAGATCGCACCCCAGGGCCGCACTCAGCCGGGAAACGTGACCAGACCGCAACCTCGGCCACCCGCGCGGCGTACCCCGCACAACGCAACGCGGCGCCCTTCCCTGGGGAGGAAGGGCGCCGCGTGCCTCGTCAGTCCGGGCACCCCCGTGCCCGGACCCTCACCGGATCTGACCCGCCAGCGATCCGGTGAGCTGGCTCAGCCGTTCTTGCCGTGCTGCTCGCCGGACTTGCCCGGCGCCTCGGTCGGCGCGCCGACCCGGTCCTGGTCCTGCGTCTGGTCCTGGTCGCCGTCGCAGTCGTTGTCGCACGTGCCGTCCTGGGCCTGGTCCCGGTCCTGGTCCTGGTCCTGCGTCTGGTCCTGGTCCTGATCCTGCGTCTGGTCCTGGTCCTGGTCCGCGTCGGCGTCCGCCGTGCCGGCCCGCTCCGCGGCGCGGAGCTGGTTGCGCTCGTGCGCGGCGGCCGCGATCTGCTGACCGTTCACGCCACCCTCACGCGCCTGCAGCGAGACCCACTCGCCGAACGTGTCGTAGTCCTGCCAGCTGCCGATGTCGGTCGGGTCGTCGCTGGGAGCGTCGGCCGAGTCGTCGGTCGCGTCGTCCGTCGCGTCATCCGAGTCGTCGGTGCCGTCGTCGGTCAGGTCCTCGGCGGGGTCCTCGACGGTCGGGTCCTCGGGGACGTCCGCGACGACGGCCTCCTCGTTCGCGGTGACCTCGTGGATCACCGCGGGGACACCGGCCGCCGCGCCCACCGCGCCGGTGGCGACGGCGATCCCGACGGCCGCCTTCGCGGCCACGTTGAGCCCGGCGAACTTGGCCAGGACTGCGGTCAGTGCCGTGGTGCTCATGCTGTGTCGACCTCCGTCGGTCCGTGGTCGGCGATCACGCCGCTTCCACCGGGGTCATCGCCCGCGCCCCGCGCCGGGATACGGCCTGCCCGGAACTTTCTCCCGGACGGTCCCCGAGGGTCTCGTCAGCCGCCCGAGCGAGCACCCGAACCGGACGTGCCGGTGCCGGTGGTCGTGTCGTCGGTGCCGGTGCTCGAGCCGTGGTCGTCCGAGCTCTGGCCCGGCCCGTCGCCGCCGTCGCCGGAGCTGCTGCCGTTGCCGTTGCCCTGCTCGTCGCCGAGGCCCGGGTTCGTGCCGCCGAGGCCGGGGGCGTCCTCCGACGCACCTGGACCGTTCTCGTCGTGACCCGGAGCGTCCTCGGACGCACCTGGGCCGTCCTCGTCGAGGCCGGGAGCTTGCTGAGCCGGGTCGTCGGTGCGACCCGGAGCCTGGTCCGCGACACCGTGGCCGGGCGGGACGCCGACGGTCGCGTCGTCGTCGGTCGGGTCACCGCTCGGGTCGCCGACCACGGAGGCAGCCGGGTCGGTCGCGGTCGCCTCGTCGGCCGGCTCGCGAACCCCGACCGCCACGAGCACGTCGCCCACGGCGTCGCCGATGCGCTGCGTGATCGCGTGCGGGAGCTCGGTCACCGGCACGCCGTCGCGCACCGCGGCGGCAGCCGCAGTCCCGCCCACCAGCATCGCCGCGGCCACCGCGCTGCCGACGGCCACCTGCGCCACGCGGTGCCGGCGGCGCGGCGGCGCCCCCACCACGCGCAGCCCGGCGCCGTGCTCGAGGAGGTCGGCCAGCGCCGCGCTCGGCTCGGGTGCGACGGCGCTCGCGCGCAGCTCGGCGGCCCACTGCGCGAGGGCAGCGTCCTCCGGCGCCACCGCCTGTCCGGCGATGACGGCCTCGTCCCGAGCGTCGATCACACTCTGGTCATCGTCGTGGGGGCTCACGGGGATACGCCCTCCTTCGCCAGGATCCTGCGCAAGGCGGCCAGGCCGCGGTGCTGGAGCGCCTTGACCGCGCCCGGCGGACGCCCGACGACCACCGCGACCTCGTCGATGGGGAGGTCGGCGACGATCCGCAGCACGAGCACCTCGCGCTGCTCCGGGGTGAGCTGGTCGAGCAGCGCCAGCGCACGTTCCTGCCCGACCCGGTCCAGGGCCTCGACCTCCGCGCTCGCGGCGGTCCGCGCGTCGTCCTCCGGCTCGTAGGGCACCGGTTCCGGGCGGCGCCCGGCACGTCGCCAGGTGTCGACCACCCGGCGGTGCGCGATCGTGAACACCCACGAGCGGAACCCGACGACGTCACCCTCGAACCCCGGCAGGCCCTGGAAAACCGCGATGAAGACCTCGCTCGTGAGGTCCTCGTGCTCGGCGACCCCCTTGGCGCGCAGGTACGCCGACACCGGCCCGGCGAGCTCGGCGTAGATCACACCGAACGCCTCGCCCGAGCCGGCACGCGCGCGCTCCAGCACCTCGGCGTCCATCGCACCAAGGATGCCCGAGAAAGTTGTCGCAGCGGATCCCTCACATCCGGCTGTCGGCGGCCGATCGGACGACGGGGCCAATCCACCCCACGTGGAGGGCAGCGCGGTGCAACGGGCTTGGGCCTGGTACCTGGCCGGCGCGATCACGCTCGTGCTGACCGACGTGCTCATGCCTGCCGGCACCCCGCGCGACGTGCTGCACGTCGTCGTCGCGCTGTCCGGCCCGGCCGCGATGGTGGTCGGCATCCGCGTGAACCGCCCGAAGGCCGCACTCGCGTGGTGGCTGCTCGCGGCCGGGGTGGCGAGCTGGGTGCTGGGCGACGCCGGGCACGCGTGGCTCCCGGGTGCGCTCGGCGCGGCCGCACACCCGGTGTCCGACCTGCTCTACCTGGCCACCTACCCGCTGGTCATGGTCGCCCTGCTGCGCTTCGCGCGGGCCCGCACCACCCGGCCCGACGCGATCGGCCTGGTCGACACCGCGATCCTGATGACCGGCCTCGGGATGGTGACGTGGATCGCGATCCTCCGGCCGGCCTGGCTCGCGGCCGAGCGCCACGACGTCACGACCGTGATCGACCTCGCCTGGCCGGTCGCCAACATCCTCCTGTTCGGCGCACTCGTCCATCTCGCCCAGTCACCCGGGGTCGGGCGGCGCGTCACGATCGGCGTCGCGGTCGTCGTCGGCTTCGGCATCGGCTGGGACATCCTGGACGCGGCCCTCACCGGTCCGGCTCCTGCGGCCCACCCGGTCGCGCTCGACCCGCGGTGGCTGGTCGGCTACCCGATCGCCGGTGTGCTCGCCCTGCACCCCCACATGCGACGCTTCTCCGAGCCCACCGACCCGCGCCGGAGGACCACCCACGTCGGTGCGTTGCTCTACCTCTTCGCCGCGCTGACCGTCGGCCCGGCGATCATGCTCGCGCAGGTCGTGCTCGGTCGGCCGGTCGCGGTGGTGCCCGTCGCGGTCTCCAGCTACGCGCTGATCGGCCTGCTCACCGTGCGGCTGTACGTGATGATCCGGCGGATCGACGGCCAGGCGACCACGGACGAGCTGACCGGCCTGCCGAACCGTCGCGCGCTGCACGCCGCGGCCGAGGCCCTGCTCACCCCCAACGGCGACCCGCACGCGCTGCTCCTGCTCGACCTCGACCGGTTCAAGGAGGTCAACGACACCCTCGGCCACCACGCAGGCGACGCCCTGCTCATCGAGGTCACGACGCGGCTACGTGCCCGGCTCCGCTCGGACGACGTGCTCGCCCGGTTGGGCGGCGACGAGTTCGCGGTCCTGCTCGACCGTGCGGGCGTGCGCGAGGCCCAGCACGTCGCGCGAGACCTGGTCACCGCCCTCGAGGCGCCGATCGAGCTCGACGACCTCGCCGTGCGCACGGCCGTGAGCATCGGCATCGCGCTGTACCCGGTGCACGGGGACGACCTCTCGACGCTGCTGCGCCGGGCCGACCTGGCGATGTACCGGGCCAAGACCCGCGGGCCGATCGCGCTCGCCGGTGACGAGGCGGGCGGGCAGGAGTCGCTGGTCACCGACCTGCGCCTGGCCCTCGCCGAGCACCAGCTGGTGCTGCACTACCAGCCGAAGGTCGACCTCGGGTCCGGGCACGCGACCGGGGTCGAGGCCCTCGTCCGGTGGAACCACCCGGCTCGCGGCCTGCTGTACCCGGACGCGTTCCTCCCGGTGGTCGAGTCGGCCGGGCTGATGCACGCCATGACCCGCGTCGTGCTCACCCAGGCCCTGGACCAGGCGGCCAGGTGGCGGGCGGCCGGCCGCGACCTCACGGTCGCCGTGAACCTCTCGCCGTCCACCCTCGTCGACGCCGACCTGCCGACCGAGGTGTCCACGCTCCTCGGCGCGCGCGACCTACCGGCGTCGGCGCTCCAGCTCGAGATCACCGAGGAGTTCCTGATGGCCGACCGGGCGCGGGCGCGTTCGGTCCTCGCCACGCTGCGCGAGAGCGGCGTCCGGATCGCCGTCGACGACTTCGGCACCGGCTACTCGTCCCTGGCCTACCTGCGGGACCTGCCGATCGACGAGCTCAAGCTGGACCGGTCGTTCGTCCGGCCGATGGCCGACGACGAGCGCGCCGCGGCGCTGGTCTCCTCGACCGTCGCGCTCGCGCACTCCCTCCGGCTGCGGATGGTCGCCGAAGGGGTCGAGGACTCCCGCGCGCTCGCCGACCTCACCGAGATGGGTTGCGACGAGGCACAGGGCTTCTACCTGTCCCGCCCCGTGCCCTCCGACGCCCTCGAGCGCTGGCTCGACGACCGCGACCCGCGGAGCCGCGCGGCCGTCACGTGACCCGCCGAGCCGGGCGGGGCGGGCGTGCACCGGTCCGGCGCACGCCCGCCCGTCGGCTCACGGCGTGATCGTCAGCGGCGACCCTGCGTAGGTGAGCTGCCAGTCCGGGTTCGTCGACGAGAACAGCGTGGGGTCGATCGTGCCCTGCGCGGTCACCCAGTCGATCAGCAGCTGCCGGATCTCCACCAGGCGGTTGTCCACGATCGGCGCCGTGGTCACCCCCGGGAAGCCGCCGCCGCCGGACTGCCGGTAGTTGTTGATCGCCACGACGAACTCGTCGCCGTCGGCCACCGGCGTGCCGCCGTACGCCAGGTCCGTGATCCGCGACCCGACCGGCTGGGACAGGTCGATGTCGTAGGTCAGCGGCGCGTCGAGACCGAACATGACGTCGTAGTTGTAGTCCGGCGTGCCGCTCGGCGCGGTCGCGGTGACGGCGTTGGTGACGTCGTCGGCCGCGTACGTACCCGGCCCGGGGACTGCCTGGAAGTACTGCGCGGACTTCTCCAGGTACGCCTTGACCTCGGCACCGGTGAACCGGATGCCCAGCAGCGTGTTGTCGTAGATGTACAGCCCGGCGATGTCCCGGACCGAGACGTCACCGGCCGGGATCGACGCCGCCCGGTTGAACGGCGCCGCGATCGAGAGCACCGGCAGGTCCGCGTCGGAGCCCGTGAGGTTCGCCTTGACCGACGACGCCTGGACGTAGTTGATGAAGTCCAGGGCTGCGGCGTCCTCGTACCGGGCGGTCGCTGCGGACAGCTCCTCCGTCGAGGTCCCGATCACCGAGTTCACGTAGTCCACGACGGCCTGGTGGTCGTCGGCGAGCAGGCTCACGATGGCCGGGTCCTCCGGGACGGTGTTCGCGTTGAGCACCTGCGAGCTGACGTCGTCGACCGTCCAGTGGCCGCGGTGCAGCGTGAGGTCGATGTCGAACACGCTGAGCCGCTCGCCCCACTTCAGCGGCTCGGACAGCACGACCTCCTTGCCGGTCTGCTGGTTCACCACGATCCGCTCGGGGATCTCCTGGTGGGCGTGCCCGACGAGGATCGCGTCGATCCCGGGCACCTGCTCGGCGACCAGCGTCGCGGCGTTCTCGGGGAACGGCAGGGCGTCGCCGTACGACGACGAGGTGTCCGCCCCGGAGTGCGCGGCCACGATCACGACGTCCGCACCGGCCCGCCGCATCTTCGGCACCCAGACCTTCGCCTGCTCGACCAGGCCCGGGAAGCTCAGCACGCCGTCGACGTTCGCCTTGTCCCAGATGGCGATGCCCGGGTTGGTGAGCCCGAGGATGCCGACCTTGATCGGCACCCCGTTCGACGTGCGGACCCGCTCGATGACGTACGGCTGGAACGCCGGCCGTCCGGTGCGGTCGCTGACCGCGTTCGCGCCGAGCAGCGGGAAGTCGAGCTGGCCCTCGAACGTGCGCAGCACGTCCAGGCCGTAGTTGAACTCGTGGTTGCCGAGCGCGGCGGCGTCGTACCCGATCGCGTTCATCGCGGCCGCCATCGGGTGCTCGGTGCCGTTCGTGATCGGGTCGATCTTGGCGTAGTAGTAGTCGAGCGGGGTGCCCTGGATGGTGTCGCCCGCGTCGATGAGGAGGGTGTTCGCGTCGCCCTTGTCGGCCCGGACCTGGTTGACGAGGGTCGAGATCTTCGCCAGGCCCACGTCGTTGTGAGCGCTGTCGTCGTACTCCGCGTTCTTGAAGTAGTCCCAGTTCACGGCGTTGCCGTGCAGGTCCGTGGTCCCCATCACGGTGAGCTCGAAGGACTGGTCGTGGGTGTGGCCGCGGCCGCCGGCGGTGGCCGGTGCGGCGGCGGTGAGGACGAGTGCGCCGGCCGCGAGGAGGCCGAGCACCCTGGTGCGTCGAGCAGTGATCGTCATGGATCCCCCTTGACTCTGGTCGCCCGTTGTTCGGGCCGAGCCAGCATTCACCCGTCCGGGTGAACGCGACAAGGGGTGCCGGGTGAACGCGACGCGCCGGTCTCAGCCCTCGGCGAGCCGGTCCATCGCCAGCCCGGCGAGCAGCGCGGCGGCCTGCGGCAGCACGCGCTCGTCGAACGTGGCCTGCGGTGCGTGGTTGTACGCGGCCGTCGCCGGGTCCCGGTCCGCGGGCGTCGCACCGAGCCCGAGATACGCGCCGGGGACCTCGGCGAGCACGTAGGAGAAGTCCTCCGATCCGGGGATCGGCCGGGGCGCCTCCCAGAACCCCTGCGCACCGACCAGCGCGGTCGACACGCGCGCGACGCGCCCCACCTCGCCCGGGGTGTTCACGGTCACCGGGTAGCCCGGCCGGTACGACACCTCGGCGGTCAGCCCGTGCGCCTCGGCGATCTTCTCGACCACCCGGGTGAGCCGTCCCGCGACCACCGCGTGGGTCTCCTCGGAGAACGTCCGGACGGTCGCGGCGAGCTCGGCGGTCTCCGGGATGACGTTGTCCGTGGTGCCGGCCGAGATCCGGCCGACCGAGACGACCACCGGGTCCAGCGCGTCGAACTGGCGCGTCACGGCGGCCTGCACGGCGAGCACGATCTCCGCGGCCCCGGTCACCGGGTCGGCGGCCAGGTGCGGCATCGAGCCGTGCCCGCCCCGCCCGCGCACCGTGACGGTCATCGTGTCGGCGGCCGCGAGCATGGTGCCGGGCCGGCTGGCGACCAGGCCCGCGGGCAGCAGCGCCGACGTCACGTGCAGCGCGTAGGCGGCGACCACCCGCTCGCCCGCCGCGTCCAGCACGCCCTCGTCGATCATCAGGCGCGCACCGGCATCGCCCTCCTCGCCGGGCTGGAACATCAGGACCACGGAACCGGCGAGCTCGTCGCGATGGGCGTGCAGCAGCCTGGCGGCTCCGACCAGCCCGGCGGTGTGCAGGTCGTGCCCGCACGCGTGCATCGCACCCTCGTGCGCGCTGCGCACCGGCTCGGCCGAGTCCTCGGTGACCGGGAGCGCGTCCATGTCGGCCCGCAGCAGCACCACGGGCCCGGGCCTCGCGCCCCGCAGCACCGCGACCACCGAGCTCAGCGCCGACCCCGTGCTGACCTCGAGGTCCAGGCCGTCCAGCGCCTCGAGCACCGCGGCCTGGGTGAGCGGCAGGTGCAGGCCGACCTCGGGCACGGTGTGCAGTCGGCGGCGCAGCTGCACCAGGTCGGGGGCGAGGCCGGCGGCCTCGGCGAGCAGGGCGGGCGTGACGGTCATGCTGCGCCTCCCGTGGCGTCGATCGCTCCGGTCCGGGCGGTGGCATCGCCGTCGGTGCCGGCATGGGTCCCGGCCAGGGTGTCGGCCGGGTACAGCAACGAGTAGCGCACCAGCCACGAGCCGACCGCGGAGACGGTCAGGCCGATCGCCGCGTACACCGGGACGAGGGACAGGTGGTCGGCGTCGATCAGCCACTCGGCGACGAACAGGAACGTCCCGCCGAAGAGCGCGATCGCGAGCGCCGCCGGGATGCCGAGCGCCACGGCCCGGATCGGCACCGGGAACAACCGGGCACCGGCCACCGGGGTCACGCCGAGCTGCAGCCCGACGAAGGTCGTGAACGTCGCCGCCGCCACGACGTACGGCACGTGGCCCGCGAGGAACCCGAGCATGAGCGGCAGGACGAGCAGCGCGGCACCGGTGAACCCGACCCGGATCAGGGCGAGCGGGCCGAACCGGTCGGACAGGAAGCCGGACACGATCATCGAGATGACCAGGGCCAGCAGCGCCACGGTGTGCTGCGCGGTCGCAGCCTCCTCGGTGATCCGCCCGGAGTGCGCGGCGAAGCTCGGCAGGTAGATCGAGCCGAAGTACACGCCCATGGTCGAGCCGATGGTGAGCCCGAAGGCGAGCAGCATCCGCGGGAGGTGGGCGACCACCTGCGGCCACGCCGGCAGGTACCCGGCCTCGCGCGCCGAGGTGAACACGCCCGACTCGGGCACGCCGCGCCGGATCCAGAACGCGAGCGCGCCGCACAGCCCGGCGAACGCGAACGCGAGCCGCCACCCTCCGGACTCGACGCCCGCCGTGCCGAGCGCCCCGAGCAGCACCGCGAGCACCACCGTGCCGGCCAGGGTGCCGAACGCGTCGCCCGAGTACGCGAACGCGCCGTAGCGGTGCCGGCGTTCGGCCGGCGCGACCTCGACGACGTAGGTCGCCGCGGTGGCGACCTCACCGCCCATCGCGATGCCCTGGAGGAGCCGCGCGAGCAGCACGACCCCGGCTGCGGCGAGACCGGCCGCGGTGTACGTCGGGGCGATCGCGATGATCAGCGAGCCGAGCGCGATGAGCGCGACGCTCGCGGTGAGCCCGGCCCGCCGCCCGCGCACGTCGGTGATCCGACCCATCAGGAAGCTGCCGAACGGCCGCGCGACGAACCCCGCCGCGAACACCGCGTAGGCGCCGAGCCGGGAGGCCGTCTGGTCGTCGCCGGGGAAGATCTGCTCGGCGAAGTACGGCGCGGCCAGCCCGTAGATCGACCAGTCGAGCGACTCGACGAAGATCCCCGCAGTGCTGGCCACCACGACCCGGGCGCGCGGGGGCGAGACGGCCGGGGCCGCGGGGGCGGCGGTGGTCTCCTCGGTCATCGGGGTCCTCCTCGTGCCGAACGGTCCGTCCGGAGGCTAGCGCCGCGCCCCGCCGGCCGCAGGGCGGTGCGCCGTGCGTCCGGCCCTCGAACCGTGGCACGAGTCACGTCCTCGATCATTTACCGGCCCCGTCCGGCGGTCGATGAGCAGCCGTGATCGTTCGCTGGTCGTGGGCCGGGTTCCTCGCGATCGGCGTTGCGCTGACCGCGGTCGCCGTCGCGCTCCCCGGGACGGTCGTCGCCGACGTCGCGTGGCTGACCGGCGGCCTGCTCAGCGTGGGCGCGCTCGTGGCCGGCCCGCTGCTGCACCGGCCGGTCTCGCCGTGGGTCTGGCACTCGCTCGCGGGCGGCCTGCTGTGCTGGGTGCTGAGCGGCGGCGCGCGGGCGCTGCTGCCGGCCGACGCGGCGGCCGCCACCTGGGCGTCGGGCGTGCTCGACCTCACCGCGATCGCGCTGCTCTGCGCCGGTCTGCTCGGCTTCTCCCAGCGGCACACGCCCGACCACGTGCTGCCGACGCTCGACGCCGCGATCGTCACGCTCGCCGCGTCGATGATGATGTGGATCTTCGTCGCGCTGCCGGCGTGGCGGGCCGAGGCCGGCGCGGACCGCTGGTTCGACGCGCTCCGGCCGTTCGGCTTCGCGCTGCTGTTCGGGGTGTTCTACCGGCTCAGCTACACCGCGGGGCGTGGACGCGTCGCAGCCCGAGGCGTGACGATCCTGATCGGGAGCATCATCACCCTGCAGAGCGTCGCGCACGCGACCGGCCTCGCCGCGCTCGACAACCGGCCGACGACGACCGGGGCGCACTGGATCGTGTCCTTGGTGCTGGCCGGCACGATCGCACTGCACCCGGACATGCGCGGACTCACCGAGCCGACCCCGCCCCGCCGGGAGCGGCCGCACTGGATCCAGGTCGTCGCCCTCACCGGGGCGCTCGTGCTGGGCCCGGGCACGATCGCGAGCCAGGCACTCCTCGGGCAGACCTTCCCGCTGCCGGTCGCGGTGGCGATGTACATGGGCCTCGTCGCGCTGGTGTCGGCCCGGATGATCGTGATGCTGCACCGCGTCACCGGGCAGGCGACCACCGACGAGCTCACCGGGCTGCCGAACCGTCGTGCCCTGCAGCGCCTCGCTCCGCTCCGGTTGGCAGACGGCGAGCGGCACGCGCTCCTGCTGCTCGACCTGGACCGCTTCAAGGAGGTCAACGACTCGCTCGGCCACCACGCGGGCGACACCTTGCTGGCCGAGGTGGCAGGTCGGCTGCGCGACCGGCTGCGCAGCGGCGACCTGCTCGCACGCCTGGGCGGGGACGAGTTCGCGGCGCTGCTCGAGGACGCGGGACGGGAGGAGGCGGCCCGGGTCGCGGCCGCCCTCGTCGCGGCGCTCGAGGATCCGTTCGTGCTGGACGAGATGACCGTGCACTCCGCGGTGAGCATCGGCGTGGCCCTCTACCCCGACGACGGGGCGGACCTGTCGACCCTGCTGCGCAAGGCCGACATCGCGATGTACCGGGCGAAGGGTGCCGGCGACCGGGTCGCGCACGCCGGGGAGAACCGTGGCGTCGACCGCCTCCGGCTGTCCGAGGAGTTCCGCGCGGCGCTCGAGGACGACCAGCTCGTGCTGCACTACCAGCCGAAGATCGACCTGGTCACCGGCCAGGTCTCCGGTGTCGAGGCCCTGGTGCGCTGGCAGCACCCCGAGCACGGCCTGCTCTACCCGGACGCGTTCCTGCCGCGGGTCGAGGAGGCCGGCCTGATGCGGGCGATGACGCGCGTCGTGCTCGGGATCGCGCTGGACCAGGCGGTGGACTGGCGGGCCGAGGGCCGCACGCTGTCGGTCGCGGTGAACCTGTCGGCCAGCAGCCTCACGGACTCCGAGCTGCCCGGCGAGATCGCGGCGATGCTGGCCGAGCGCGCACTGCCCCCGCACGCACTCGGCCTGGAGATCACCGAGGAGTTCCTGATGACCGACCGGGCACGGGCCCGGACGGTACTCACCGCACTGCGCGACCACGGGGTGCGGATCTCGGTGGACGACTTCGGGACCGGCTACTCGTCGCTGTCCTACCTGCGCGACCTGCCGATCGACGAGCTGAAGCTCGACCGGTCCTTCGTGTTCCCGATGTCCGACGACCCTCGCGCCGCGGCGTTGGTCGGCTCGACCGTGACGCTCGCGCACAGCCTCGGGCTGCACATGGTCGCGGAGGGCGTGGAGGACGGCCGCGCCTACGACGAGCTGTTCCGGCTCGGCTGCGACACCGCCCAGGGGTACTGGATGTCCCGACCGCTGCCCGCGGTCGAGCTCGCGCAGTGGCTGGACCGGGCCGAGGTTCCCGCCGAGGCGGCTGCCGAGCCGGTCGAGGACTGAGCGACGGGCCGGCGGACCACTCCCGGCACCGCCAGAGGCTCGGGGCGTCCGCTCGTCAGCGCCGCGGGCGCAGGCCCGGCACGAACCGGGGGGTACGCGCGGCGTAGGCGGGGTAACCGGCGAAGCGCCTGGCGAGGCGCTCCTCCTCCCAGCGCGCCTTGACGGTGATGAGCACGACGAGCGCCACGAACGCCAGTGCCGGCCACCACGCTCCGCGGGCCACCGCGTAGGCGCCGACCGTGAGCAGCAGGCCGGTGTAGATCGGGTGCCGGACGATCCGGTAGAGCCCCCCGGTGCGCAGCGCCGCGTGCCGGTTCGGCAGCGGCACCGCCGTGAGGCCTCGTCCGAGCGCGGTCCCGCCGAGCAGCATGATCGCGACACCGGTGACCATCCCGGCGACGGACAGCCCGCGCAGCCACGCGGGCACGGGCCAGGCGCCGGAGCCCGGCAGCAGCACGACCAGCCCGATGAGCACGAACTGCACCGCGACGAACAGCCGCGCGGTGCGCACCTCCCCGCGGTTGACGCCGTCGGGCTCGGAGGTCGTGCTCACCCGGTCATGATGCCGCAGGCGCGCGACGCCCGCGCGGGGCGGCGGACCGGCCGCCGATCGCGCCGCGCGGCTCCCAGGAGAAGCGCAGCCGGACCACCACGAGGCCGGCCACGAGCCAGGCGAGCAGCGCAAGGAGGTTCGCGACGTTCACGTCGCCGGTGTCACTGGTCGCCCCCACGACGGCCCGGACGAAGGGGCGCAG
Organism: Actinotalea endophytica; assembly: GCF_025717005.1. Taxonomy (GTDB): domain Bacteria; phylum Actinomycetota; class Actinomycetes; order Actinomycetales; family Cellulomonadaceae; genus Actinotalea. Next base: position 432,546 of record NZ_JAOVZU010000001.1, on the reverse strand, counting down.
CGGGAAGAACCCGGCGATCGCGTCGAGCACGGGCGGGAACGTCACCCCGATCACGAAGATGTCGGAGATGAAGGCCAGCGGGAGCAGGGTCCCGAGCGTGAGGCCGACCCCGGCCTGCGCGGTCCGCGCGAACGACGTCACAGCGACGCCCAGCACCGCGAGGCACGCGGACCCCAGAGCGAGCACCCCGAGGGACGTGAGCCACGCGGGCGGCACACCCACACCGAACGCGACCCCGGCCACCACGAACACCGCGACGAAGGTGAGCAGCGCGACCACCACGGCCCCGGCCACCCGACCGGCGAGCAGCGCCCAGGACGGCAGCGGCGTGCCGTGCAGGCGTTTGAGCACGCCGCGCTCACGGCCCTCGACCAGGTCGGTGGGCACGTTGACGTACGCCGTCACGGCGGCGCCGTAGGCGGCCATGGTCGCGGCGAACAGGCTGCCGAGGGTCCGCCCGTCGTCCATGGTCGCCGACCCGCCGCCGTTCGCGGCCGGGATCACGAGGGCGAGCAGCACCGGGAAGATCACCGCGAAGAAGACCGAGGACGCGTCACGGCGCAACATCGTGGTGGTGTGCCCGAGCTCACCGAGCAGGAGGGCGAGCGCGGACGGCCGCCCGGTCCGGGCCACCAGGTCGCGCGGGTGGCGACGCCCGGTGGCGGAGACCCGCACGGTGTCGGTGTCCCGCCGCAGCGCCCAGGTCGCGACCGCGGCACCGGCCAGCCCCCAGGCGGCGAGCGCGAGCAGGTGGTCGAGCTGGAACCCCGAACCCGAGCCGTACGGGTCCAGCGCGTCCGCGAACAGCACAGCCATGTGCTTGAGCGGGAAGAACCAGCCCAGCTTGTCCATCCACTCCGGCAGGGTCGTCCCGATCATGAACACGTCGGAGATGAAGGACAGCGGGATGACCAGCCCGTTCGCGACCGCGACGGTCGTCTGCGGCGAGCCGAGCAGGGCCGCGAGGGCCAGGCCGAGGGCGGCGAAGCACAGCGAGCCGAGCACCAGGGTCACGAGCACCGCGGGGATCGTCCGCCAGAACAGCTGCACGCCGTACCCGGCGGCCCCGACCCCGAGCACCAGCGTCGTCGCGATCAGGCCGAGCACCATCGCGGCACCGATCCGTCCACCGATCGCGACCCAGCCGGGCAGCGGCGTGGCGGCCTGCCGCTTGAGCGCACCGGACGCGCGCGCCTCGGCGAACCCGACCGCCAGGAACGAGAACGTCGCCATCACGACGCCGAACGAGGCGAGCCCTGGGGCGAGGAACTGTGCGAGGCGGACCCCGTTGCGCGCGTCGAGCGTCTCGTTGCCGACCATCGAGGCCAGCAGCACGAAGAACAGCAGCGGGAAGCCGACGCTGAGGATGAGCGTGATCGGCGACCGCCGCAGCGCGGTGAGCTCGTGCGCGACCTGGCGGCCGAGCAACGACGCACCCCCCGGCCGGTGCCCGGTGGTCGGGGTCCGCGCCGGCACCGCGGCCGTCGTCACGGCTCGTCCTCGGCGACGTCGGCTCCGGCGAGGTCCGCGTCACCGGGCTGGTCGGCCTCGTCGACGAGGTCCAGGTAGACCTGTTCGAGGCTCGGCCTGGTCAGCGTGAGGTCGGCCAGCTCGATCCCGCGCTGCACGGCCCACCCGGACACCGCGTGCACGTCCGCCGTGGGATCGGCGGTCCGGACCTCGACCACGGCGCCGGTCAGCTCGACGTGCTCACCCAGGGTCGGCAGGTCGGCGACCGGCACGTCCTCCGGCAGCCGGAACGAGATGACCGCACCGAGCCCGGCCGTCGCGGCGAGCTGGGCGGCGGTGCCCTCGGCCACCACCCGACCGTGGTCGACGACCACCAGCCGGTCCGCGAGGTGCTCGGCCTCGTCCAGGTAGTGCGTGGTGAGCAGGATCGTCGCCCCGGTGTCCCGCAGCCGGTCCACGAGCTCCCATGCGCGGCGCCGGGCCGACGGGTCGAAGCCCGTGGTCGGCTCGTCCAGGAAGAGCATCTCCGGCGACCCGACGATGCCGAGCGCCAGGTCGAGGCGGCGCCGCTGCCCGCCGGACAGGGTGCGCACGCGCGCGTCGGCCTTCTCCTCGAGGCCGACCATCGCGAGCACCTCCTCGACGGCTCTCGGCCTCGGGTACCAGCCCGCGTGCAGGCGCACCAGCTCGCGCGGCGTGAACTGCTCCTCGAAGCCGGCCTCCTGGAGCACCACGCCGATCCGCTCCCGCAGCGCGCGACCACCGGTGCGTGGGTCCATGCCGAGCACCCGCACGGTCCCGGCGTCCGGGCGCCGGTAGCCCTCGAGGATCTCCACGGTCGTGGTCTTGCCGGCGCCGTTGGGGCCGAGCAGCGCGAGGACCTCGCCCTCGGCGATCTCCAGGTCGATCCGGTCGACGGCGACGACGTCCCCGTAGGTCTTGCGTAGCCCGTCGACGACAACTGCACTCATCTCGACCTCCGTCGGGCGAGGACCTGGGGGCGTCGGTGCCCGTCGATGCCTACCGTGGCACAGGCCCCGGTTCGAGGGACACCGGTTCCGGGCCGCTTCTAGGCTGACGGCATGGAGCCGGTGCAGCTGTCCGTGGCAGACCAGGTCGTCCTCGTCACCGGCGCCTCACGTGGGATCGGTCACGACCTGGCGCTGGCGTTCGCGGCAGCGGGTGCGACCGTGGTCGCCGCGGCGCGCCGGGTCGAGGACGTCGCGGACCTCGTCGACGAGATCGCGGCGGGCGGCGGCCAGGCGATCGCGGTGGACCTCGACGTCACCGACCGGGAGTCGATCGACGCCGCGGTGGGTGCGGCGCTGTCCGAGCTGGGCCGGATCGACGTGCTGGTCAACAACGCCGGGCTCGGCTTCAACCACGATGCGCTCGAGGTGACCGAGGCCGACTGGGACCAGATCATGGACGTCAACCTCAAGGGCCTCTTCTTCGTCACGCAGGCGGTGGCGCGGGGCATGGTCGAGCGGGGCTACGGGCGGATCGTGAACCTCGGCTCGCAGGCCGGTCTGGTGGGGATCCGCCGGCACGCGGTCTACTCGGCGAGCAAGGGCGGGGTCGACCTGCTCACCAAGGTGCTTGCACTCGAGTGGGCGCCGCACGGCGTGACGGTCAACGTGGTCGCTCCGACCTACGCCTACACACCTGGCACCGCCGAGCGTCTGGACGACCCGGAGGTCGCCGCCGACGTGCTGGCGCGCATCCCGACCGGCCGGTTCGCCTCGACAGCGGACATCGCGGCGGCCGTGCTCTACCTCGCGTCACCGTCCGCGGGCATGGTCACCGGGACCGTGCTGCCGGTGGACGGCGGCTGGACCGCGCAGTAGCGCTCAGCCGCCCGAGGTGGCGGTGTCGGTCGGGCCGTCGGTCGCGGTGGTGCCGTCGGTGGTCGTGCCGTCCGTCGCGGTGCCGTCCGTCGCGGTGCCGGTGTCCGTGGTCGTCCCGTCCGTCGCCGTGCCGGTGTCCGTGGCCCCGTCGGTCGCGGTCCCGTCCGTCGTCGTGCTGCTGTCGGTGGTCGAGGACTGCGAGGCCGCGTCGATGACCTGCCATGCCGCGGCGAGGGCGTCGCCGTAGGCGCTCGTGTCGTCCGGGGCGCCGTCGTATGCGGTGCCGGCGAGCAGCAGCGTCGTGCCGGAGACACTGCCGACGTCGTACGGCACGGACGCCTCGGCGCGCGCGGTCGCGTCGGTGACCCAACCGGTGAACCTGCCGTGCTGGATGCAGCCGGCCACACCCGCGTCGTCGATGCCGGCCGAGGCGAAGGCACTCACCAGCGTCTCGGTGGTCCACTCGGTGCCACCCGTGAGCAGCGCGTCGTTCGCGGCGAGCGCCTGGTCCGGTGCGAGCTCGGCCACGCACCCGATCGCGGCCGCTGCGGCCACGGCGGACGCCGACCCGTCCGGCGCGATCGGGTGGATCTCGATCGTGGCCGTGCCACCGAGGACGTTCTGGGAGAGCGAGCCCTCGCTGCTGATCGTGCTCCACAGCGTCCCCGCATCCGGGTCCGTGTAGTCGACGTACAGCGTGGTGTCGAGCACGCCGTACTCGCGGTTCTGGATCGAGGCCACCGGCTCGGCGCCCTGCGCGAGCGCGGCAGTGGGGATCGTGTAGGGGGAGGTCCCGTCGCCGCCCACCAGGACACCGTCGGAGAGCATGTTCTCCGGGCCCCGGTTGCGCCCGGCGACCCACGCGCGTCCACCCATCACGGCCACGACGACGACGCCTGCGGCAGCCACCCCGGCGATCGCCCTGCGGGCGACCTTGACCCTGCGTGCGTGCCGCTCGGCCGCGAGCCGCTGCTCGCGTGCGACCTCACGGGCGACGACCTTCCGCTGCTTCTTCGGCAGGCCCCGCAGCTCGGACTTGCTGCGCGCCCGCAGCTCCGCCTTGGTCGTCGTCCTGGCCACGCGTGCCCCTCCTCGATCGCGCCCTGGCCCCGCGACGATCCGCGGGGCCAGGAGTGAGGATGCTCGATGCGCCTGGGAGGACGCTGTGAGCTAGCGGGGGGTGTCCGCGAGGGTGCCGGCGCGCTCGCCGCCATCGTGCTGCAGGTCGTCGACCGGCCAGGCGGGCGGGGCCGGCTGCCCGTGCTGCGGGACCGCTTGCCGGGTGCCCACCTCCGGGATCCCGTACTGCGGCACGCCGTACTGCTGGGCGCCGTACTGCTGCGTGCCGAACTGCTGGATCACGGCCGGCTGCGGCGTCCCGTACTGCTGGATCGCCGGCTGCGGCATGCCCGGCTCGGTCGACGGCGGCTCGGGCTCGGCCGCGGAACGGCGCCACGGGAGGCGCATCGGTCCGGGGACCCGGTGTGCCAGGTGCAGCAGCACCAGCAGCCCGACCAGCCCGGTCGCGGCGACCACGATGCCCATCGCGATCGACGTCACCGAGTCCCAGGCCGCGTGCAGCGCGACGGCGACCGCGAAGGTGGCGACGAATGCGGCGACCGCGCGACCGCGGTGCTGAGCTGTGCGGATCCGCCAGAGCATCGCCACGGTCATGCCGGTCCAGGCGATGTGCCCGGCGGGTGCCGTGACCGCGCGGACCAGCAACGTCGTGTCGACCGCAGTGATGCTGTGTGCCGCGAGGAGCACCTGGAAGCCGTAGCCCATGGTCTCGAGCGTCGCGAATCCCATGCCGGTGGCGATACCGATCAGGATGCCCTCGCGTGGATCGCGTCGACGCGCGAACAGGAAGATCGCGAAGGGCACCAGGAGCTTCGCGGTCTCCTCGATCAGCCCGACCGCGAGCATCGGGATCACGGCCAGGCCGGCCAGCGTGTCGTACTCGACCACGCCGGCGGCGAGGATGCCGATCAGCCCGCCGACGACGGCGGTGAACACGAGCAGGCCCGTGTTCGGGATCACCTCGCGCCGACCGCCGGTGGCGGCGAACACCAGAACCGTGACCGGCACGGTGATCGAGCCGATCAGGAGCAGCGAGGGGAAGTACGACACGTTCTGGGTGTCGATCATCACCCGCAGCACCACGACGTACGCGACGATGCCCGCCGCGAGCACGCCGAGCCAGGACAGCCGTTGCCACAGCGGCCGTCGGGGGTAGGCGACCGGTGCGACCGTGGCGACCGGTGCTGGGAGTGTCATGACTGCCATGGGTGGCCTCCGTCCGGCGAGGGGCCACACGACCTGGGCCTGGTGGCCCCGCTTCGTCTTCCACGTTAGGCACTCCGGCTGGACGTCGGCCGAACGGTTCCTGGACGTCCGGTATGAGCCGGTTCGCGCGCGTTCGGGCGCCCGTCGATCGGCGCCTCCGCCGACGTCGCGATCCCCGGGTTCGAGTGGGACCGCGACACGGTCGAGCAGTTCGGATCCCGCCCGGCCGGCACCTGAGCGAGGCGCCCCGCGCGGGTGCCATCATCGACGACATGGCAGGTCAGGTCAGCGCGTGCCCGGCGTGCGGCACCAAGAACCGGGTCCCGGTCGCGGCGAAGGGCACGCCCCGCTGCGCGTCCTGCAAGGCGGCGCTCCCGTGGGTCGTGCCGGCCTCCGACGAGAACCTCGACGCCGCCCTCGACACCCGACAGCTCGTGCTGCTGGACCTGTGGGCGACGTGGTGCGCACCGTGCCGCGCGGTGGCGCCGGTCCTCGTCCGGCTCGCGACCCGCTACGCCGGCCAGGTCAAGGTGGTGAAGGTCGACGTGGACCACAGCCCACGCACCGCGGCCCGGTTCGACGCCAGGAGCATCCCGACGCTGGTGCTGCTGCGCGAGGGGAAGGTGGTGCGCCGCGTGGTCGGCGCACAGCCCGAGCCCGTGCTCGCCCGCGAGGTCGACCGGGCGCTGGCCGGCTCGCGCTGACGCCGCGCCGACGCCGCGCTGACGCACGGTCGGCGCCGACCGGCGCGCACCGAGCAGCGCGGACCCGCGACCGGGCGCAGGCGAGCGCTCAGTCCGGGTCGACCGCGGCTCGACGCTCGATCATCACCACGTCGCGCCACTGCCCGGCGAGCGGCCCGAAACCCATCCGCCCGATCCGCTCGCGCGTGCCGACAACCCGGAAACCCAGCGCAGCATGCAGCGCGAGGCTGGCCGTGTTCTCCGGGAAGACCCCCGACTGCACGGTCCAGATCCCGGCGCACTCGGTCGAGTCCAGCAGGGCTCCGAGCGCGATGCGGCCCACCCCGCAGCCGCGTGCGTCGGCGTGCACGTAGACCGAGTGCTCGACGACACCCGCGTAGACCGGGCGGGCCGAGACGGGCGTCGCTGCGGCCCAGCCGAGCACCCGGCCCTCGTCGAGCACCACCCAGCGGTGGCCGGGGAGCCGCGAGGAGTCGAACGCGACCCAGGTGGGCGGCTCGGACTCGAACGTGGCGTTCCCGGTCGCGATGCCCGCGGCGTAGATCTCGCGGACCTGCGGCCAGTGTGCCGCGGTCATCGCGGCGACCTCGAGGCTCATCTCGGCATCCCGTGCACCGGACGAGCCTGGCACATCAGGAGGGTGGGTCCGTACGGCGTGGCGGGTCGGCGGCCTCGATCCGGGCCTCGAGCGCGGAGAGCCGCTCCTGGACGTCGGCGAGCGCGGCGAGCACGGCGCGGTCCACCTCGCGTTCGGCAGCCTCGCGAGGCTGCTCGTCCTGACGCACGAACAGCGAGGCGAGCGCCGCGCTGACCATCGCGAGCAGCATGAAGCCGAGCACCATGAGGACCACGGAGAGGATGGCACCGGCCGCCGAGTGCGGCGGCGAGCCGAGGAACCCGACCGTGGTCACCAGGCTGACCGACCACCACAGGCCGCGCCAGAACGACTCGACGGTGTCGGTCTCGGCCGCGGCGATCGCGCCTCCGGACACGACGACGACCACGGTTGTGGTGAGGACCGCGGGCCACACCCAGGCCCGGTGGACCTGTGGGACACGCATCGGCCACCTCCCCGGTCAGCCTGCCGCGCGGACCTGGACCGTGGCTGGACGCCCCCTGGACGATCCCTGACCGCCGGTGCCGCACCTCGGTCCCGCTCAGGTGTCGAGACAGGGGACTTCCGCCGAGGTAGGGATCTCCTCGCCCCTGTCTCGGCACAGAACCCCTGTCTCGAGCACTCAGCGCAGGGTGTCGGCCTCCTCGAGCCACATGGCGCGGCGGGGGCAGGCCCGCACGGCGCGCTGCGCGGCCTTGACGCCGCGCGCGTCGAGCTCGGCCTCGATCACCGGGTAGCCCCACCGGTCCAGCTCGACCACCCGGCCCGCGACCTGCGCGCACAGGCCGACGCCCTCGCAGGCCACCGGGTCGACCCTCAGCCGCATCGTGACGGCGGGTGCGCGGCTCACGAGTCGACCCCCGGCCACGCGATGTCGCCGGCGCCGCACGGCCGGCCCGCGGCGTGCGCGGCGACGTCGTCCGCGAACGTCGAGACCGCCGAGGCCACCAGGCGGGTCGCACCGTCCGGGTGGTGGCAGGCGCCGCGACCCTCCACGATCGCGGCGTCGGCCAGGAGCCTCGCCACACCGTCGCCGGACCGGCCCGCGGCGAGCGCGGTCATGCCCTCGGCGAGGGACGGGAGGCCGAACACGCACGGCCCGCACTGCCGGGCGCTCATCGACGCGAGGTACCCGAGCAACCCGGCCGTCTGGTGCACGCCGCAGGCCCAGGCGCCGAGCGGCGCGATCACCCCGGCTCCCAGGGTCAGACCCTCGGCGGCCAGCGCCGACTCGTCGACGGCCAGGTGCGCGACCCGCGCCCACCGGGCCCACATGCCGCCGTAGCCGCCGAGCAGCACCGCCTGCGGCGCCTCGGTCCACCCGAGGTCGACCAGCACGTCGGCGAAGGTCGTGCGGGCGTCCACCTCGACCACGGCACGCCCCTCGCCGAGCACCGTGAGCACCCGGGTCCCGGTGGGTGCCTGACCACGGGCGAGCAGCGCGACCCGGGCGAGCGTCTCGACGTTGTGCACCAGGGTGCGCGGCGCCCCGGGCTGCGGGTGGCGGCGAACGGTGGGCAGGGCCGGGCCGCCGTGCACCGCTCGCGCGATCGCACTCGCCTCGCCGGCCAGGTAGTGCACCGGCCCGTCCAGGATCTCGACCGCCGGGTGGCCGAGCACCCAGGGGCGCTCGCGGAGTGCGGCGAGCAGGGCCTGGCGCGCGCCGTGGTCGTCACCGTGCAGCCAGACCACGGCCCGCTCGGCGCCGAGCGCCTCGGCGGCGATCATCAGCCCGTCCAGCACGAGGTGCGGGCGCTGGCGCAGCAGCGTGCCGTCCTTCGCCGCGACCGGCTCGCTCTCGGCGCCGTTGGCCACGACGGTGAGCGGCCCGCGACCGGTCAGGGCGCGCCGCCACTTGGCCGTGACCGGCACGTGGGCGCCGCCCTGGCCGGTGAGGTGCGCCTCGTCGAGCGCGGTCATCAGCGCAGGCGAGCCGGTCGGCCGCGGGCCGAGCCGGTCGAGGTGCGTGCGGAGGTCCTCGGCCGGTGCGGGCTCGAGCGGGTCGGCGGGTCCGCCGGGCGCCAGCTGCACGGGGCCGAGCAGGAGGCACGGGTCGCCGACGGCCGGGCGGCCGGCGGGCAGCGGCGGCGTGCCGAACACGAGGGTGTCGCTCACCGACGGGCCTCCTGACGGCCGTGCCCGATCGGGACGACCCCGGCCCGGCGCGAGTCGTCGAGCTCGCGGGTGAGCTCGGCCACGCGGTCGGCGGGCGTCCGGGCGGCATAGCGGGTCACGGCGAGCGCGACGACCGCGGTCCCGGTCGCGATGTAGAACCACTGCAGCGCCGCGACGTCGGACCCGGCGAGCACGCTGTGCGCCCAGACCAGCACGAGCAGCGATGCTGCGACCTTGTGGATCGGCCACCAGATCCGGGCGGCGAAGCGTCCGGCGAGCGCTGCGGTGAGCCCGGTCAGCAGACCGGCCCAGAGCGCGATCACGCCGAGGGTCACGGCGACCGGCCGGTAGCCCGAAGCCATCGGCAGCAGCGCCCCACGCCAGCCCACCCCGGCCCACGGGTCCATCACCAGGACCACCACGTGCAGCGCGGTGAACGCGAGCGTGAAGGTCGCGAGCGACACGTGCACCGTGAGCCGGGTGCGCGGCGAGGGCCGGTGCCAGTGGCGCGACCACGGGTGAGCCTGGAGCAGTCCGGTCACGACCAGCGCGACCAGCAGCACGTAGGAGGCCAGTCCGCCCGCGCGGCCGAGCACCCAGGTCACCGCGTCGCCGCCCATCGCGTCGAGCACGAGCCACGCCGCGAGCGCGAGGCTCGCCGCGGTCGCCAGCGTGAGCAGCACCGTCGCGGCGCCGAGCGCCACGGGCGGTCGTTCGTGCGTCCTCATCGAGCCCTCCAGATGACGGCGGGGTCCATCGCGGCCGAGGTGTGCACCGACCCGTCGTCGGTCACCCAGGCCGCGGCCAGGCCACGCACCTCCGCCTGCGCGGCCACCTCGACCGCGCCGGTCAGGAACAGGGACTTGCTCCACACCTCGGCCCACGCCGGGTCCGCGTGCAGCACGGTCACGGACGCCAGGCCGGCGCCACCGGGCAGCCCGCGGCGCGGGTCGACCAGGTGGTGCACCGCGTGACCCTCGGCGCGCCACCGGCGGCGGCGGACCGACGAGGTCGCGACGGCGAGGTCGGTCACCGACAGGACGAGGACGGGGTCCTCGGGGGCGGGCGGGGTGGACGCGGGCCGGCCGGCTCCGGGGCGGTCCGTCGCGGCTCCATCGCCGCCGGCGAGCGGGTCCTCGACGCCGACCTTCCAGCCGTCGCCGTCCGGCCCGGCCCCGCCGAGCCACTCGTCCCCGCCGGCGTCGACCAGCACCGAGGTACCGGCGTCACTCAGCTCGGCAGCGGCCCAGCGCACCGCGAGCCCCTTGCCGATACCGCCGAGGTCGATCGGTGTCCCACCGAGCTGGAGCAACGCCTGGTCCGCGCCGTCGGCGATCACGAACGGCTCCCACGGTTCGGTGGGAACCGGGCGGGCGACGGCTCCAGCGCCGTCCGGCACACCCGGCAGCGCGGCCGGGTCGGTCGAGCCGACAACGTCGGCGAACGTGCGGTCGTAACCCCAGGTGAGCAGGGCCGCCAGCACCCGGGGGTCGAACAGGCCACCGGTCTCGCGGTAGGCCCGCTGCGCCTCGTTCACGGCGTCGGCGAGCTCGCGCGGCACCTGGTGCCAGGTGTCCGGGGTGGCGTTCGCGCGGGACAGCGCCGAGGTCTGCTCGAACCGGGTCAGGTGCCGGGCGACGGCTTCGATCCGAGCACGCGCTGCCGCGATCGCCCGGTCCGCGTCGGGCCGCGGGTCGACGACCCGTAGCTCGACGTCGCTGGCCATCGAGCGGAACGTGACGCTCCGCTCGCGAGCCGCCGCCCGGACGCTCATCCCGAACCCTTGGTCGTCGTCTGGACCGGCGGCGCCGGGGCGGGCGCGGGAGCGGGAGCAGGAGCCGCGGCGGGAGCCGGTGCCGCGGCAGCGCTGCTGCGCGACGAGCCCGACGAGCTGCTGGAGCGTCGGGCGGCCGCGTTGGCGGCGGCCTGCGCCTCGGCAGCGGCCTTGGCCTCGGCGGCGGCCTTCGCGTCCGCCTCCGCCTTCGCGGCGGCCTGGGCGGCCCGCTCGTCGAGCACCGCCTGGAGCTCGGCGATCCGCTGCTTGGCCTGCTCGACCTGGGCGAGCATCTCGGTGACCTGCGGGTCCGTGGTCGCGGTCGGCGTGGGCACCGGCTCCTCGCTCGGCGTCGGGGTGGCGGCCATCGGGTCGTGGGCACCGGCCCAGGCGACACCCGTGCCGAACACCCCGGCGCTGATCGGCACCACGGCGAGGGCCGCCAGACGGCGTCGACGCTGCTGGTCAGTCATCGGTGCCCTCGTACTCGCCGCTGTCCTCGCTCTCGTGCTCGTCCTCGTGCTCGTCCTCGTGCTCGCCCTCGTACTCGCCGTCGTCCTCGTGGTACGACTCGGTGGCGCTCGGGGCCGGCGCAGGGGCGGCCGGTGCGGGAGCGGGGGCCGGGGCGGCGTAGGTGGTGCGGGCCGGGGCGGGAGCCACGTAGTCATCAGTGGGCTCGGGCGTGGGCTCGGAGGTCGGCTCCTCGGTCGGCTCACCCGCAGCCACGGCGGCCTCGAGGTCGTCGACCTGACCGAGCAGGTCGTCCAGCGCCGAGGACAGCTCGTCGACCTGCGGGTCGTGCGTCTCGGTGACGCTCGGCTCCGGGGTCGGGCTCGAAGCGACCTGCGGCGTGACGGCGTTCGCGACGGCGACGACACCTGCCGTCACCAGGGCGACACCCGCGCCGGTGGCCATGACGGTGCGTGAGGTCCAGCTCATGACGGTCCCTTCCTCGACGACGCCCGGATGGCGCCTGCGGAGGTACGGTCCCTCGGCGCGGGTGAGGGGCGCGGCAAACGGCCGCTAAGGCTCGGTTAAGGGCTGGAGTGCGTTTGCGCTGGTCTGTCCGGGTTTCTGGCGGTCTTTCGGTGCCGGCGGCGGGTACCCACGTTGCGATGGACGCAAGCGTCGGGGTAGCCGAACCGGATCAAGGACTCGCGCTCGACCAGCTCGCACCTCGTCTGCCCGTAGGTCGGTGCGACGCCGGGCACCGTCGCGGCCGAGGACCCAGGGTTCGCCACCGGCTCCGCGGACTCCGAGCCCGGGCGCGAACGTCATGAGACCTGCGGCGAGTGAACCCACATCACTCACCCACCACCCCGCAGGCGGCCCGCAGCCGTAGCCTTCGAACCCGGTACGCACCAGCATCGATCGCAACGACCTCAGGCAGCCATGACGAACCCCGAACAACCCGGCACCACCGCGGTCCGCGCAGCAGTCCGGAGCTGGATCGCACCCTGCGCAGCCCTGGTCCTGACCGCGTGCACGGCGGGCGCCTCGACGAGCGCGTCCTCGTCGCCCGGCGGCACACCTGCCACCGACACCGCAACCACCACGGCGACCACCGGCCAGGCCGACCCGACCCGGACCGCCGCGACCCCGAACACCCCGACCGGGACCGCCCCCATCCCCACCCTGCCGCCGACCTCGGGTGTCTTCGACTACCAGCTGGGCGGGACGTCCGACACCGTGCGACTCGACGGCGCGACCCTGACGATCGACGTCGTGGTGCGCGACGCCACGGCCGAGCCGCTGCCGGGTGCGTACTCCGTCTGCTACGTCAACGGCTTCCAGTCCCAGCCGGACCAGGCGGACGTCTGGCTCGACCAGCCCGCCCTCCTCCTCCGCGACGCGGGCGGCACGCCGGTCGTCGACCCGGACTGGCCCGACGAGCTGGTCCTCGACCCCTCGACGCCCGCGCAGCGCGACGGCATCCTCGCCATCGTGGGGCCGCAGATCGAGTCCTGCGCGGACCGCGGCTTCGACGCCGTCGAGATCGACAACCTCGACACCTGGACGAGGTTCGACCAGATCCCCGAGGACGGCGCGCTCGCCCTGGCCGCCGACTACGTCTCGCTCGCGCACGACCTCGGCCTGGCGATCGCCCAGAAGAACGCGGCTGAGGTCGCCGACGTCGGGCACGACGACCTCGGCTTCGACTTCGCGATCGCCGAGGAGTGCTTCGCCTGGGACGAGTGCGACGCCTACCTGGACGCCTACGACGGTCGTGTGCTCGAGATCGAGTACCCGGACGCGCTCGACGACGCCGGCACCGACTTCGGCTCGGTCTGCGCGAGCTCCCACCGCGCGAGCCTGACGATCCTGCGCGATCGCGACCTGGTGAGCAGCACGTCCGCCGGCTACCGCTACGACTCCTGCTGACCTGTCCGGACGCGACCGCAGCCGGACCCCGGCCGCGCTCCCGCTACGCCCCCGCAGGCACCCGTCACACCGCCGGCAGCACGAGCGCGATCCGCAGCCCCGGGCCGGCGTCGGAGAGCTCCAGCCGCCCCCCGGCGCGCTCGGCCGCTCGCCGCGCCACGTCCAGCCCCAGCCCGGTACCCCCGCCACCGCTCGCGCCACGCGCGACGACCCGGACGTCCGGCAGCCCCGGACCCCGGTCGTGCACCGTGACGACGACTTCGGTCGCCTCCCGGCTCACCGCGAGGCCGAACGGCGTGCCGTGCGGCGTGTGCCGGAAGACGTTGTCCACCAGCACGTCGAGCGCCGCCCCGAGACTCGCCTCGTCGAGCGCGACCGGCGCGTCCAGGTCGGTCACGTCGAGGTCCAGCGCCCGACCCTGCGCCGTGGCGAGCACGGCCCAGAACCGCGCCCGGTCGGCCACCACACGCACGGCGTCGCACCGGGCCGGCGCGCGGCGGTCGTGCTCGCGCGCCTGGTGGATCACCGAGTCGACGGCGACCACCAGGTCCTCCACGTGCCCGGCCATCCGCTCCCGGTCGACGGGGTCGTCCAGCGCGTCCACGTCCAGGCTCAGCGCCGTGATCGGGGTGCGCAGCCGGTGCGACAGGTCCGCCACCAGCTCCCGCTCGTCCGCGAGCAGCCCGGCGACCTGGTCGCCCAGCTCGTTGAGCACCGCGCCGACCGAGGCGACCTCGGGCGGCCCGGACGGCGTGACCCGCGCCTCGAGGTCGCCCGCACCGAGCCGTTCGGCCACCCCGGCCAGGTCACGCACCGAGCGGGACAGCCGCGAGGCGATCCGGTGCCCGGCGAGGGCCGTCCCGGCCAGCAGCACCGCGCCGACCCCAGCGAGCAGCAGCCACGCCCGGGCGACACCCTCGGTCAGCTCGGACTCGGGCACGAACGTCCGGATCACGGTGGTGCCTGCCGAGCCGCCGACCGGCACCAGCACCTCGGCGCCGCCGGCCACGCGCGCGGTCAGTGCGGTGCCGAGTGCCGCGAGCTCGACGCTGTCGGTGCGCTCCGACGGCGCGCCCAGCACCCGGCCGTCGGGCAGGAACGCGGTGGTCGCCCGCTCCCCGGTGTTGACCGCGGCGAGGGTCGCGCGCAGCCGTGCCTCGTCGCCCGGGTCGCCCGCGAACACGGCGACCTGCTGCGCGTCGGACCGCCCCACCCCGAGCGCCCGCTCGAACGCGAGCGACCGGGCGAGCAACCCCAGTGGCACGAGGAACGCGACGAGGACCACCGAGGTCATCGCCAGCCCGTAGCGCACCAGGAGCCGTCTCACGGCGGCGGCACCAGCTTCACCCCGACACCGCGGACGCGGTGCAGGTAGACCGGGTTCTCGGCGGTCTCGCCGAGCTTGCGCCGCAACCAGTGCAGGTGGACGTCGACGGTCTTGTCCGCGCCGCCGTAGGGCTGGTTCCAGACCTTGGCGAGCAGCTCGCGCTTGCTCACCACCTCACCGGGTCGCTCGGCCAGGTGCGCCAGGAGGTCGAACTCCTTGGGGCTGAGCTCGAGCGGGTCGCCGCGCAGCGTGGCGGCGCGGGACCGGGGGTCGACGACCAGGTCCCCGACCACGAGGGGGGCAGCGGTCCGGTCCGGCGCGACCCGGCGCAGCACCGCCCGGATCCGCGCCTCGAGCTGGTCGGCCGCGAACGGCTTGACGAGGTAGTCGTCCGCCCCGGCGTCGAGCACCGCGACGATCCCCTTGTCGTCGTCGCGGGCGCTGATCACGATCACCGGCACGTCCGAGACCGCGCGGACCATCGCGAGCAGCGCGGTGCCGTCGAGGTCGGGCAGGCCGAGATCCATCAGCACGACGTCCGGCGGGTTGTCGACCAGGCTCTGCAGACCGTCCAGCGCGGTGGGCGCAGTCATCGTGGAGTGGTCGCGCGACGTCAGGGCCCGCACCAGCGCGGTCCGGATCGTCGCGTCGTCCTCGATGATGAGCACGTCGGCCACACCTCGGACGCTAGGGCATCGGGGGCCCGACGGGGGGTCGAGCACCCCGAGCGATCCCGACCGGGCTCGACCTTGTCGCCCTCTTAACCCTGCCTTGTCGTGCCGGTGCGGGACGATGGGTGCGTGGCCGGCGACCGACGTTCTCGCGGCACCGTCGTGGTGCTCGCGTGGCTCGGTGCTGCCGTGCTGACCGGCGCGGTGGCCTGGAACGCCGTGGCGGTGCTCTCCGACGACAGCCCACGCACCGGCGTGATGAGCGAGGAGGAGGTGGCCGCCGCGCTGACCAGCGCGCGGGCGGCGGCCACGACCGCACCGACGAGCAGCGCGACGAGCACCCCGACCGAGGAACCCACGTCCGAGTCCCCCACCGAGGAACCCACGGCGACCGAGGAGCCCAGCACCGACCCGACGTCGTCCGCCCCGAGCCACACCGCGACCGCGACCACACCCCCCACGTCCGCGCCCTCGACGTCCACACCGACCACCCCGCCGCCCGCGGCCGTCGCCGCGACCTGGCACGTGACCGGCGGGACCGTCTCGGTCGAGTGCCGGGCGAGCAGCATCACGCTGCTGTACGCGACGCCGGACAACGGCTGGACGGTCGAGATCGGCTCGCGCGGCCCGGAGAAGGTCGAGGTCGAGCTGCACCGCTCCGAGCAGGAGACCAAGCTCGTCGCCACCTGCTCCGGCGGCACCCCGACCAAGTCGGTCACCACCGAGGGCGACGGCGAGTCCACCGAGGACGACTGAGCACGTTCGGGCCCCGCGCGACCGGTAGCCTCGACGGGTCACCCCGCCCATCCCCGCGGGGTCCATCCGCCGCTGGAGACCACCGATGACCCACGCCTCCGACCCGCTGGTCGGCCTGCTCGACGACGCCCGCGCCCTGGCCCCCGAGCTCGACGAGCTCCGCCGAGCACTGCACACCATCCCTGAGGTCGGCCTCGACCTGCCCGAGACGCAGGCGGCGCTGCTCGAGGCGCTCGACGGCCTCGACCTCGAGGTGCAGACCGGGTCCGGGCTCTCGTCGGTCACCGCGGTGCTGCGCGGCGCGAAGCCCGGCCCGACGGTGCTGCTGCGCGCGGACATGGACGCGCTCCCGGTCACCGAGGACTCGACGGACGTGGTGCGCAGCGGCCACGAGGGCGTCATGCACGCGTGCGGCCACGACTTCCACATGGCGGGTCTGGTCGGGGCGGCCCGGCTGCTGCACGCCCGGCGGGCGGAGATCGCCGGGTCGGTGCTGCTGATGTTCCAGCCCGGCGAGGAGGGGCGGCACGGTGCCCGCCTGATGCTCGACGAGGGCCTCCTGGACGCGGCCGGCGAGCGGCCCGTCGGCGCCTACGGCCTGCACGTGTTCTCGGCGCAGACCCCGACCCGGGTCGTCACCGGCAAGCCCGGCACGGTCTTCGCGGCGGTGGACACGCTGCACGTGACGATCCACGGCCGCGGCGGGCACGGCTCGGCGCCGCACACCGCGCTCGACCCGGTGCCGGTCGCTGCCGAGATCGTCCTCGCGCTGCAGTCCGCGGTGACCCGGCAGTTCTCGATCTTCGACCCGGTGGTGGTCACGGTCGGCAAGATCTGGGCCGGCACGAAGGACAACATCATCCCGGCCACCGCCCACCTCGACGCCACGGTGCGCACCTTCTCGCCCGCCACCCACGACGTGATCGAGGCCCGGCTGCGTCGGGTGGTCGACCACGTGGCCGCGGCCCACGGGCTGACCGCGGAGATCGAGTGGGAGCCGGGCTACCCGGTCACCGTCAACGACCCGGCCGAGAACGAGCGCGCGGAGCGGGTCGCCCGCACGCTGCTCGGCGACGAGGGCTGGGCGACCATGACCGACCCGGTCGCCGGCGCGGAGGACTTCTCCTACGTGCTCGAAGAGGTGCCGGGCGCGTACCTGATCCTCGGCGCGACGCCCGAGGGCGCGGACCCGGCGACCGCGGCGTACAACCACTCGCCGCAGGCGACGTTCGACGAGAGCGTGCTGCCGGTGGGGGCCGCGTTCCTGGCCGGGCTCGCACTCGACCGGCTCGCCCAGGGCTGACCCGCCCGCCCGGCCGAATCGCCGGCGCGACCCGCCGCCGGCCCGGGATCACCCGCGGGTCATGCCGTGACCCCTTGGGTCCCACCCCGTCGATATGCCACGATCTGCATCGTGGATATCCGGGCTCGAGTGCGCGGGCTGACCGTCGGCTACTGCCTCGGTGACGCCCTCGCGCGGGTCCCGGACCCGGGCCGCGACCCGCTGCTCGCCGGCACGCCGAGCCTGATCTTCCTGCACGGCGTCGAGGCGATGATCCGGTCCTCGGTCCGCGAGGACCTCACCGGGCGCGGAGCGCTGCCCGCCTGCTCCTGGCACGCCACGGCCCGGTGGGCGTGGTCGACCCGGCAGGGCCACCTCCCGCAGGTGCGGCAGTGGCGGGACACCGCGTCGCCGCAGCCGTGGCCGGACGGCTGGCTCGCCGAGCTGAGCTCGCTGGCGATCGGTCGCGGCTCGGCACCCGCGGTCGAGGCCGCGCTCGAGCTCGAGGACCTCGACCCGCGTCCCGGCTGGTCCCCCGGCGACTCCGCGGGCGACCTCGTCCTGTCCCGCACGCTCCCCGTCGCGCTGCTCGCGGCCGACCAGGAGTGGAGCCCCGAGCTCGACGCCCGCGTCGCGACGTCCGCACGCGACGTCGCGGCCTACAGCCACGGCCTGCCCGCCCAGGTGATCGCCGTCGCCGTGACCCGGACCCTCGCGGAGACGGTGGCGCGCGGTGAGATCGCGCCCCTCGCCGACCCTGCACCCCTGCTGGACCTGTACGCCGACGTCCCCGACCAGCACGACGTGCGCAGCGCGTGCGCCGCCCTGGCCGAGCTCGCCGATCCGACCGCGACCCGGCTCCCGGCCACCGAGCTGGCCCGCGCCGGCGTTCCGTCGGGTCCGCGCACGGCGCTGCGTGCGCTCGCCGAGGCGCTGCGCTGCACCACCACGCACCCGGCGAGGGCCGAGGTCGACAAGGCCCTGCGCGAGGCCCTCGAGACCGGCCAGCCCGGCGCCGCCGCTCTCGCCGGCGCCATGCTCGGTGCCGCGCACGGCGTGCACGCCCTGCCGGTCGACGCCGTGGCGCGCCTGGACCTCGCACACGTGGCCGACCAGCTCGCGGGAGACCTCGCGCTCCAGGTCACCGCGCACCCGGCGCTCGTCGAGCGCGACGCCGACACCTGGCTGCACCGCTACCCCGCCTGGTGACGCACGCGCGGAGGAGCGGGCGGGCGCCCGCCCGTCGGCGGCCGCGTGCCGGCCCTGTCGGATCCGCGCGCAGCAGCAGGGGCCTTCGACCCAGGCGCCCGGCCGCGTCCGCGGGCGACGATGAACGCAGACCGCCCGTCCGGGACGGCCGAGTGGCGTTCCGTATACCCCCCGGGGTATATTGTGACCGCACGAGCCTTTCGAGGAGCGTCGGATGTCCACCGTGGACCTGACCGCCGAGTCGTTCGAGCAGACCGTCCGGGACAACCCGATCGTGCTGGTCGACTTCTGGGCGGTGTGGTGCGCCCCGTGCCACATGTTCGACCCGGTCTACGCCACGGCAGCCGCGCGCCACGACGACATCGTGTTCGGCAAGGTCGACACCGATGCCCAGCAGCAGCTGGCCATGGACCTGGGGGTCCGCTCGATCCCCACGCTCCTGGCCTTCCGCGACGGGCGCCAGGTGCGATCGGTGTCGGACGTGATGCCGCCCCGGGTTCTCGACAAGTTCATCACCGACATCCGCGCGATCGACATGGCCCACTTCGGCCGCGAGCCGATCGACGACATCCCAGAACTCGACATGTGAGGAGTCACCCTATGTGCAGCCCCGCCCGTTGCTCCGCCTGCGGCAAGGTCACCTGGTCCGGCTGCGGCCGGCACGTGGACGCCGTCATGGCGAGCGTGCCGAGCTCGCAGCAGTGCACCTGCCGCTGAGCGGCACCAGACCTCAGCGGCCACACCGCTGATCGCCGGCCCCGTGCGCCGCCACCCCTTCCCGGTGGCTCACGGGGTCGGCTTCTACGTTCCTCCGGGCGCCCGGGTCCCGGGCCGCGCTCTCGTCCGGGCCGGACCAGCGTCGCCGGCCCCGCCCGGCCACCCGGCTAGAATCGGGCCCGTGATCTTCAAGGCCGTGGGCGACGGGCGCCCGTACCCCGACCACGGTCTGACGACGCCCAAGCAGTGGGCCGAGGTCGCTCCGCGCCAGGTGCGGCTCGAGGACCTCGTGACCACCAAGCGCACGCTCGACCTGGACATGCTGCTGTCGGAGGACTCCACGTTCTACGGCGACCTGTTCGCGCACGTCGTGCAGTGGAAGGGAACGATGTACCTCGAGGACGGCCTGCACCGCGCGGTCCGCGCCGCACTCCAGCAGCGGCCCGTGCTGCACGCCCGAGTCCTGGTGCTGGACGACTGATGGCGACCGACAAGAACCGCGCCCGCCAGCTGCGCCGGCGCCACCAGCACGAACGCCAGGCCGTGGTCTTCGGCGGTCTGGTCGCGGGTCTCGCGGTGGTCGCGCTCGCCGCCGCCGCCGTGTTCACCAACGCGATCGACGTCCCGTTCCTCGCCAAGCCGTTCGCCACGCCCACCACCGCGGCCCCGACCGGCACCGTGCTGCCGGACCCGCCGTGCCCGGAGGAGGGCGCCCTCCCGCTGGACTACGCCGCGGTGAACATCACGGTGCTCAACGGCTCCGACCGCGCCGGCCTGGCCGGCATCACCGGGGACGACCTGGCCGCCCGGGGCTTCACGGTCGTCTCGACCGGCAACTACGACACGATCGACGTAGCGGCCGAGCTGCGCTTCGGTGCGAGCGGCATCAGCGCCGCGTACACGCTCGCCGCCCAGATGGCCACGCCCGCGCTCGTCCTGGACACCCGGGAGGACGCCAGCGTCGACCTCGTGCTCGGGGCGGACTTCGCCGGCCTGATCGACGCGACCGAGGTGGACCTCGACCCGACGGTCGCCCTGGTCGGCGTGGCCGGCTGCGTGCCCGCCGACCAGCTCACCCCGGTGCCCGGCCCGACGCCCACCGCGACGGAGGAGCCGACCGACGACGCCACGGACGGGGCGACCGACGCCCCCGCCGAGGGCGACCAGACCGACGGCTGATCGGCCCTCGACGGGGTCAGCGGTCAGACGTCGCTGAGCTCGGCACCGCCGGGGACGGAGGCAGGGCTGGCGGGCTCGTCGTGCGTGCCGCGCCACTTCGCGACACCCCGCATCACGTGGTAGATGCCGATCGCGGCGGCCGTGCCGAGCGCGATGCCCTCGAACCGCATGTCGCCGACCACCCAGGTGAAGTTCGCGATGCCGACGATCAGCGCGACCGCCGCAGTCGTGAGGTTCACCGGGTCGGAGAAGTTGACCTTGTTCTGCACCCAGATCCGTGCACCGAGCACGCCGATCATGCCGTAGAGCACGGTGCCCGCCCCGCCGAGCACACCGGCCGGGATGGTCGCGACCACGGCGCCGAACTTCGGCGACAGGCTGAGCACCAGCGCGGTCCCGGCGGCCACCCAGTAGGCAGCGGTCGAGTACACCCGGGTCGCCGCCATCACGCCGATGTTCTCCGCGTACGTCGTGGTGCCCGAGCCGCCACCGAGGCCGGCGAGCGTGGTGGCGATGCCGTCCGCCATGAGCGCCCGCCCGATCTTCGGGTCGAGGTCCTGGCCGGTCATCGCGGCGACCGACTTCACGTGCCCCACGTTCTCCGCGATCAGCACGAACACGACGGGCGCGAACAGGCCGATGACGTTCGCCGAGAACTGCGGCGCGTGGAAGGTCGGCAGGCCGATCCAGCCGGCCTCGGAGACCGCGGTGAAGTCGACCTCACCGAACGCCCAGGCCGAGACGTACCCGACCAGCACACCGAGCAGGATCGCGAGGCGGCCGAGGATGCCCTTGAAGAGCACCGTGATGAGGATGATCGCCGCGAGGGTGATGAGCGCTGTCGTGGGCGACGCCTGGACGTTGTTCCACGCCGCGGGCGCGAGGTTGAAGCCGATGAGCGCGACGATCGCACCGGTGACCACCGGAGGCATCACGATCTCGATCCAGCGGTACCCCGCGATCTGCACCACGATGCCGACCACCGCGAGCAGCACACCGGTGAGCAGGATGCCGCCGAGCGCGATCGGCAGCGTCTCGGGCGTGACCTGACCGGTCTCCGTGCCGGCCACCGCGGCGATCGGCGCGAGGAACGCGAACGACGAGCCGAGGTAGCTCGGCAGCCGGTTGCCGGTCAGCAGCAGGAACAGCGCGGTGCCGATCGCGGAGAAGAACAGCGTCGTCGCCGGTGGCATCCCGGTGATCAACGGCACCAGGAACGTCGCGCCGAACATCGCCACGACGTGCTGCATGCCGATCCCGATGGTGCGCGGCCAGCTCAGCCGCTCCTCGGGGGACACCACGGCGCCAGGAGCGACCGCGCGCCCCGTACCGTGCACCTGCCAGCCGAAACCGCTCATCCTCTGCTCCCTCGTGCGGCGCCTGGCCCCGCGGCGGGCGCGCGCGACCGGTCCGAGGGTAGCGATCTCCACGTTTCGGGCGTGCGTCTTTCTCAGGTGGGACACGGCAGCAGAAAGCTCAATCCCTGTGCCGCGTCAACCCCCTGTGGAATGCTGGGTTGCCACGACCGAGAACCCCCGGAGGAGCACCGTGAGCCAGCCCACCCCGTCCCCGTACGAGGGACAGCAGCCGTCCGAGGGCCAGCAGCCGTACCAGGGTCAGCCCTCGTACCCGGGCCAGCAGCCCTACCAGCAGCCCTACCAGCAGGGCTACCCGCAGCAGTACGCCCAGCAGGGCTACGGCTACACCCAGCGCGGCACGAACTCGCTCGCGATCGTCTCGCTCATCGCGAGCATCTCGAACTTCGTCATCCTGCCGCTGATCGGCGCCATCGTCGGCGTGATCACCGGGTCGATGGCGAGGAAGCAGATCGCCCAGACCGGCGAGGAGGGCGAGGGCATGGCCAAGGCCGGCGTCATCATCGGCTGGATCGGCATCGCGTTCGCCGTGGTCGGCATCATCTTCGTCATCTTCGTCGTGATGGCTGCGAGCACCAGCTCGTCCTTCAACTGAGCGACGCCAGCAGGACACCCGAACCAGAAGGAACATCGTGAGCCAGCCCACGCCGGACCCGAACGAAGGACAGCAGCCCTACGGCGGCGAGCAACCGCAGTACGGACAGCAGCCGTACCCGGGCGCGCAGCCCTACCAGCAGCCGTACCAGGGGCAGCCGTCGTACCAGGGCCAGCAGCCCTACCAGGGGCAGCCGTCGTACCCCGCTCAGCAGCCCTACCAGCAGCCGTACCAGCAGGGATACGCGTACGCGCCCAGCACGCCGACCAACACCATGGCGATCGTCGCGCTCGTCGCCGGCATCGCCGGCCTGTCGGTCGTGCCGTTCATCGGTTCGATCGTCGCGGTGATCGTCGGCCCGATGGCGCGCAAGCAGATCGCCCTGAGCGGCGAGCAGGGTGACGGGCTGGCGAAGGCCGGCCTGATCCTCGGCTGGGTCGGCATCGCGATCACCGTGGTGGTGATGGTCTTCGCGATCATCGTGCCGCTGATCTTCGTGGCGGCGAGCACCTCGTCGATCAGCTGACCGACCGTCCTCACGAACGGGGCGTCCACCGGGCCGGGTGGGCGCCCCGTTCGTGCTGGCGGACCCGTCAGAGCCGGGGGGCGACCTCCCGTGCCACCAGGTCGAGGTGCTCCAGGTCGGCCAGGTCGAGGACCTGGAGGTAGACGCGGGTCGCGCCGGCCTCGGCGACCTGGGCGAGCCGGTCGACGGCCTCGGTGACCGTCCCCGCGATGCCGTGCTCGCGCAGCTCGCCGGGCTCCCGCCCGATCGCTGCTGCGCGGCGCCGGAACTCGGCCTCGTCGGCACCGACCGCGAGCACGAGCGCCGCGGAGAGCGTCAGGTCGCCCGGGTCGCGGCCGACCGTCTCGCAGGCCGACCGGACCCGAGCGAACGCCCCGGGCAGAGCGTCGAAGGCCGCGAAGGCCGCGTTGTACTCGGCGGCGTAGCGGGCCGCGAGGGCCGGCGTCCGGCGCGGGCCGTTCCCGCCGACGATGATCGGTACCCCGACCCCGCCACCGACCGCACCGCACTGCACGGGCTTGGGCAGTCCCGGCGAGTCGAGGAGCGTGTAGTGCTCCCCGCGGTGCGTGTAGGTCTCACCGGTCGGGGTGCCCCAGAGCCCGGTCAGGATGTCCAGCTGCTCGGTGAGCAGGTCGAACCGCTTGGCCGGGAACGGGATCCCGTACGCGGTGTGCTCGGCCTCGAACCAGCCGGAGCCCATCCCCAGCTCGACCCGTCCGCCGGACATCTGGTCGACCTGCGCGACCTGGATCGCGAACGGCCCCGGCAGGCGGAAGGTCGCCGGGGTCACGAGCGTGCCGAGGCGGATCCGCTGGGTCTCGCGGGCGAGCCCCGCGAGGGTGGTCCACGCATCCGTGGGGCCCGGCAGGCCGTCGGTGCCCATCGCCAGGTAGTGGTCGGAGCGGAAGAACGCGTCGAACCCGAGGTCCTCGGCGGCCCTGGCCACCGCGAGCTGTTCCTCGTACGACGCGCCCTGCTGGGGCTCGGTGAAGATGCGCAGATCCATGCCGCCAGCCTGCCGCGCCCGCCGGGGCGACGCGAGCCCGGGTCGATGTGGTGCGCGCCTGCTCGCCGGAACCGGGCGCGCCGTCACGTCAGACGACGCCCTTGGCCACCATGACGCAGGCGTACGGGCGCTCCTCGGTGGTCCGGACGACGCAGAAGCACGATCGGGCCGCGGGGTAGAAGGCCAGGCGGTCGACCCCGAGCGCCCCGACCGCGCGGCCCTCTGCGAGGTCCACGACCGCCCGGACGTCCGCGAGGGCCGGCCCGTCGGCGCCGTCGTCGGTCAGCATGTGCCGCAGCGGGTGCTCCTGGAACCGGTCGACCGGCATGAGGCCGAGCACCGCCTCGAGGGCCCGCGGCAGATCCACGGCGAGCTCGACGACCGGGACACCGGCCGCGTGGGCCGGGTAGTTCCGGTCGACGACCGCGATCACGTCGCCGTGCCCCATCCGGGCCAGCAGCGCCAGGAGGTCGGGACCCAGCACCGGGTCGATGCCCTTGAGCACGACTCAGCCCCGGTGCCGCAGGAGCTCGTCCCCGCAGCGCCCGGCGAAGACCGCCGCCGAGACGTCGCCGTCGCGGCGGACGACGGCCCGGGCCGCGGCGAGCACACCGCGGGCCGCGCCGACCCGCAGCTCCTCCGGGAGGGTCTGCACGTCCGTCACCTTGGCCGCGCCGACGATCCGGCGGGACATCTTGGCCGCCGCGAACAGCCACGACTCGGCCTGCCAGTCCGCGATCCGCGACTCCAGGAACGAGTCCCTCCACACGCGCGCGTCGCGACGTTCGGGCCACCGCTTGCGGAACTCGCTCTCGAAGCCCTGCCAGGTCTGGTCGACCAGGCTCAGCGCCCAGCTGCCCCGCTCGTCGTCACCCATCGCGAAGGCTCGGGCGGCGGCGAGGACGTAGTTCGCCCAGGTCGCGCCCATGTCGAAGGCCACCGGGCCGTAGAACGCGAACTCGGAGTCGAAGACCTTGACGCTGTCGGCCCGGGTCGAGCCCTCGGGCGAGCGGACCATGACCGAACCGGTGTGCAGGTCGCCGTGGATCAGCGCCTCGCCGTGCGTCATGAACGCGTACTTGGCCCAGCCCATCGCGTCGACGAAGGTGTCGTCGGCGGCGAGCGCGGCGGCGTCCGGCTCGTTCTCCGGCAGGACGGCGTTGCGCCCCGCGTCGACCGACGGCTCGGTGAACACCAGGTCCTCGGTGATCTCGCAGAGCTCGGGGTTGATGGCCGCCGCCTGCGCGTCGGCCAGCTCCTGACGGCCCATCCCGAAGACCGAGGTGCCGAACGCCACCGCCCCGATGTACGTCCCGACGGCCTCGGCCGCGCCGTCGTGGGTGGCGCCCTCGTTGAGCGCGTGCCGCCAGACCCGGTGGTCGCTCAGGTCCTCCATGCCGATGATGTGGCGCTGCTCGTCGTGGTGCAGCACCTCGACGACCAGGTCGGGCACCAGGGCGTGGTGGCTGAGCAGCGACTGGATCTCGTGCTTCTCGCGCTCGGGGGTCATCGGCCACCCCTCGCCGACCATGCGCACGTACGGCAGCGCCTGCTTGACGACCACACCGCGACCGTCGACGTCCTTGGCCAGGAACACGAGGTTGAGGTTGCCGTCGCCGATCTCGCCGACGGACGCGAGGTGCTCGGCGTCGATCCGAGCCGCGAGCTCGGGCACGGACGCCAGGTACTCCGGCACCTCGTCGACGGTCAGGAACTGGTAGTCGGCCTCCATCGTGAGACTCCTCCTCGAGGCTCTGGCAGGTACCCGCCCACGGCGGGCGATGGCTCAGGTTGCGGGGGTGTAGCGGACCTTGCGGCGCGACAGGGTGAACGAGAAGAGCAGCGCGACGATCAGCACGAGGCCCTTCGCGGTGTCCTGGTGGTAGTACTGGAAGCCCTTCATCGTCAGCCCGGTGAGCACGATGCCGACCAGCAGCGCGCCGAGCAAGGTGCCCCACGCGTTCGGCTTGCCGAGGCCGAGCACCGAGGTGCCGACCAGTGCGACCGCGACGGCCTCGAGCAGGCTCGACGAGCCGGCGTTGACGTCTCCCTGTCCGATCCGGGACACCAGGATCAGGCCACCCACCGAGGCGAACACGCCGGAGATCACGTAGGCCAGGCCGTGGTAGACCCCGACCCGGACGCCCGCGAGCCGGGCCGCCTCGGGGTTCGCCCCGATCGCGTACATCAGGCGGCCCCACGTCGTGCGGCTCAGCACGAACCACGAGAGCACCACGAGCGCGAGCATGATGACCACCGGGAGCGGCACAGGTCCGACGAACCCGCGGTCGATCTTCAGGAAGCCCTCGGTGAAGTGGCCGGGCGCGACCGAGCCGTCCCGCAGCACCATGCCCGACGACACGGACTGGCCGGACACCGGGATGAGCTTGGCGCCCTGGATCACGAACATCACACCGAGGGTCGCGAGCAGGTCGGGGATCTTGCAGATCACGATCAGGAAGGCGTTCAGCAGACCGACGGCGAGGCCGCCGATCAGCACGACCACCACGGCGGTGACGCCGGTGAGGTTGTAGAAGACCATCGTCATCGCGGCCAGCTGCACGGCGAGGCCGGCGGTCGACCCGATCGACAGGTCGAGGCCACCGACCACCATCGTGAACGTCACGCCGAGGCCGAGGATCGCGGTCACCGACGTGAACTTCAGCATCGAGAACAGCGACGACGACGTCGCGAACGCCGGCTCGGTGAGGGCGAAGTACGTGAAGAGGATCACGGTGACGGCGATGAAGCCGTACTTCACGACACCGTCCTGCACACGGTTCATCGCCGTGGGACCGCTGAGCTGCTCAGGCACCTACGCCACCTCCGACATGCTGGTCACGATCGCGTCGTTGTCGACCGTGCTCGTGTAGGCGTCGAGCCGCAGGTGGCCCTCCACCATCACGAGGATCCGGTCGGCGATCTCCCTGATCTCCTCCACGTCGCTGGAGAAGACGACGACACAGGCGCCGGCGGCGGCCTGCTCGCGCGCGCGGCGGGAGATGTCCCCGCGCGCCCCGATGTCGACACCCCGGAAGGGTTCGTCGAGCAGCAGCACCCGTGGCCCGGCGTGCATCCACCGGCCCACCACGACCTTCTGCTGGTTCCCGCCGGACAGGGCGTCGACCGGCTGGTCGGGATCGGTCGCGACGACGCCGAAGTCCTCGAGGACGGTCCGCCCCACGGAGCGTTCCTTGCCGCGCTGCAGGAAGCTCCACCGGCTCACCGACCGCAGGAACGGCAGGGTGGCCGTCCAGGTCAGCGACCAGCCGGGCAGCATCGCCTCGGCGGATCGGTCCTCGGGCACGAGGTACACGCCGGCCCGCACGGCTTCGGAGGTGTGCCGGGGCGCGTAGGGCTCGCCGTCGAGCGTCATGGTGCCCGCTCGGAGCCGGTCGGCGCCGAAGATCCCGCGGGCCATCTCGGACTTGCCCGCGCCGATCAGGCCCACGACCCCGGTGACCTCGCCGTAGCGCAGCTCGAGGTCCACGGGATCGGAGCGGCGGAGCAGCCGCACACCGTGCAGCGTGATCGCGGTGGTGCTGCCGCGCTGCTCGACCAGGTCGTGCTGCGTGGCCAGACCCTCGCCGAGCATCGAGCGGACGACGGCCTCCATGTCGAACGGACGTTCCTGGCTGGCGCGGATCCGGCCGTCGCGCAGCACCACGAGGTCGTCGGCGAGCTCGGCCACCTCGCTGAGCCGGTGGGTCACGTAGAGCACCGCGACGCCGTCACCGCAGAGGCGACGGACCAGCGCGAAGAGCCGGTCGACCTCGCTCGCCGAGAGGGTCGAGGTGGGCTCGTCGAGGACGAGCACCTTGGGTCGCTGCACGAGCGCTCGGGCGAGCAGCAGCAGCTGGCTGTCGGCGATGCCGAGCTCGAAGACGTCCTTGGTCAGCACCGCGTCGGGCCAGTCCAGGTCGAGCGTGGCGGCGATCTGGCGGGCGCGGGGCATGAGGCGTCGCAGCGAGGACACCTTCGGGACCTCGCCCCGGACGACCTCCTCGAACACCAGGTTCTCGGCGACGGTCAGGCCCGGGACGATGTTCTCGTCGATGCGCTGGTGCACGGTCTGGATCCCGTGCCGGGCCGCGTGCGACGGGGACTCCATCGCGACGGCCTCGCCGTCCACCCGCACCTCGCCGCCGTGGTCCGGGTACACACCGGAGAGGACCTTGATCAGGGTCGACTTGCCGGCACCGTTCGCACCGAGCAGCGCCGTGACCCGGCCCGGCCGCAGGGTGAGCGTCACGCCCTTGAGCACCTCGTTCGAGCCGAACGACTTGGTGATCGCGTCGAGCTCGAGCACGGGTGCCGGGGGCTCGTGCTCCTGGGCGGCCGGGGGGCGTGGGGCGTCGCCGGTCGTGGTCGGGTCCACCATTGGTCCCTTCTCGTGGCGGACCGTGGCGGGCGGCCGGGGAGCCGCCCGCCACGGTTCTTCCTCAGAACGTGACTGCCGGGATCCAGTCGGCGCCGGAGACATCGGAGATGTTCAGCGCCGGCTCAGCGGCCCGCAGGTCGTCCATGTTCTTGATGTTGTTCTCCCGCAGGAAGTCCTGGGTCACGAGGATCGGCGGGAAGTCCACCGTCGCACCGTTCGGCAGCTCGCCCGCCATGTGGAGGAACAGCGTCCGGGTGACGGCCGCACCGATCGCGTTCGGGTCGGTCGCGCCGGTGGCCACCCACTGGCTGCCCTCGGCCGCCATCAGCTCGATGTCCGCCGCGGAGATGTCCGCCCCGTAGACCTTGATGCCGTCGGCGATGTCCGGGTTCTGCTCGAGGGCCGACAGCGTGCCCTTGGTGAACTCGTCGTACGGCGCGTAGATCGCGACGACGTCCGGGTTCGACTTCAGGGCGCTGGAGACCATGGGCGCGGTGTCGGTCGCCGTGGAGTTGGTGAACGAGCCGGTGTAGAACATCTGCTCCCAGCCGTTCGCGTCGAGCGCCGCACGCCACACGACGTCGCGACGGTCGAGCGGGGCGATGCCGGCGACGTTGACGTAGCCGACCTTCTGGTCGGAGCCGATGTCCTTGAGCATCTGGTCGAGCACGAGGCCGGCCATGTCGGCGTCGGACTGCTGGGTCTGCACGGCGTCAGGCGCGCAGGTCTGGATCTCCACGTCGTAGATCACGACGGGGATGCCCTTCTCGATCGCGGCGTTCACACCCGGGCACAGGGTGTCCGGGTAGCCGTGGCGCACGACGATGCCGTCCACGCCCGAGGCGATCGCCTGGTCGAGCTGGCTCGCCTGGGTCGCGTTGTCGCCCTGGGCGTCGTACACGTCGAGCTCCACACCCAGCGCCTCGGCCTGCTGACGCGTGCCGTTGAGGTACTGCTGGAAGTAGTCGCCCTGCCCGCTCTGCTGGACGATCGCGATGCGCACGTCGCCGTCGAACGGCGCCGGTGCGTCGCCGGTGACCTCGGTCGTCGAGCCGGCGTCCGACGTGCTCGACTCCGCGGACGTCGGGTCGGTCGTGGTGCCCTGGCTGCAGGCGGCCAGCGCGAGCAACGACGCCCCGGTGATCGCGGCCATCAGGACCTTGCTGTTCCTCATGGTGCTCCTCTCCTCGCGCGGCGACGGTGCCGCGTGTGTCGGTCGGTCAGCCCGCGATCCGCGCGAGCAGCTCGGGATGGGGGGTGGTGGCCGGTTCGACGACGCCGCGCTCGGTGACGACCGCGCTGATCAGGTCGTTGGGCGTGACGTCGAAGGCCGGGTTGTAGCCGATCGCCCCGATCGGGGCCGTGCGGCGGCCGCCGAAGGCCGTGACCTCGGCTGGGTCGCGTTCCTCGATCACGATCTCGCCGCCGGTCGCGGTGCCGAGGTCGACGGTCGAGGACGGCGCTGCGACGACGAACGGGATCCCCGCTCGCTGGCACGCGAGCGCCAGGGCGACCGACCCCACCTTGTTGGCGGTGTCGCCGTTGGCGGTGATCCGGTCGGCGCCGATGATCGCGACGTCGACGAGTCCACGCAGGATCGTGCTGGACGCCGCACCGTCGACCTGGACGACATGGTCGATGCCGTCCTGGGTGAGCTCCCAGCTGGTCAGCCGGGCGCCCTGGAGCAGCGGTCGGGTCTCGTCGGCGTAGACGAGCTCGAGCGCACCACGGCGGTGCAGCTCGTGGATGATCCCGTAGGCCGTCCCCCACGCGGTGGTCGCCAGCGCACCGGTGTTGCAGTGCGTGACGACGCGGACCCGGTCCTTTCCGGTCCGCGCGAGGATCCAGTCCGCGCCGATCCGGGACAGCTCGCGGTTGGCCGCGCCGTCCTCGTCGATCACGGCCCGGGCCTCGTCCAGCACGGCCGCGACACCGAGCGGCATCGCCGGGCGGACCCGGTCCACGCCCCACGCGAGGTTCACCGCGGTGGGACGCGCGTCACGGATCCGCTCGACCTGGGCGGCGAGGGTCGCGTCGTCCCAGCCCTCCGCCTCGCCCTGAAGCATCGCCACGGCCACGCCGAGCGCGCCGACCGCGCCGAGGGCGGGGGCACCGCGTACCGCGAGCGTCACGATCGCGTCGACGAGGGCGTCCACGGTGGTGATGTCGAGCAGCACCTCGGCCTCGGGCAGGCGGGTCTGGTCGATCAGGCGGATCATCGGCCGCGGCTCGTCGAGCCACTCCACTGCGAGGACCACGGGACCTCCTTCGAACTACGTTGTCCGACAACTGACGGCACGTTAGGACGATGCGCGGTAGGTTGTCAATCAACCGTGACCGAACTGTCACCTCCGGACGCGTCGCCTGTAGCCTGTGCCCGTTGCGGACGACGGCCCGCCCGGACGGCCCTGAGGAGGACTCCATGGCGCGCACCGGCACGCTCGTGACGCGGGTCGCCGAGGACCTGCGCAGCCGGCTCGCGGCCGGCGACCTGCCCCCCGGCTCGCGCCTTCCCACCGAGACCGAGCTCAGCGCCGAGTTCAAGGTCTCCCGGCCCACCGTGCGCGCTGCGCTGCGCGAGCTCGAGGCCCTCGGTCTGGTCCGGACGCAGCACGGCGTCGGCACCTTCGTGACGGAGCCGCCGGCGATCCGCGCGGGTCTGGAGCGGATGGACTCGATCACCGAGTCGATCCGGGCCACGGGCCGCGAGCCCGGCATGGTCTACGCGAGCCGCGTGGTGCGGCCGGTGCTGCCCGAAGAGGCCGCTCAGATGGGTGTTCCGGGCGACACCCAGGCGCTCGAGATCCGCCGGACGATCCTCGCCGACGGCGAGGTCGTGGCGTACTCCTACGACCTGATGCCGATGGCCGTGCTCCCCGAGGGGTTCGACCCGCAGACCCTCGACGGGTCGATCTTCGGCTTCTTCCGCAGCGAGCTGGGCATCTCCCCCGACCACGGCGTCGCGGAGATCCACGCGGTGACCTCCAACCACGTCGGCTGGGGCGCCGAGGCCGCCACGCACAACCTCTTCGTGCTGCTCGTGCAGAAGCACTACGACCGGGCCGACCGGCTGCTGCTCTACTCGCGCACCTACTTCATCGAGGGTCGCTACTCGTTCACCATCGTTCGGCGCGGCTGAGCGAGACCCTAGGCCCTTCGGGACTCTTGACGTAAGTCGATCTGCTGCTAGGTTGTCTGACAACTGCTCACACGTTGTCAGGAAGGTGCAGCATGCGCCGCCGTGGTGATGACGCCACCTCCCAGCTCCTCGACGAGCTGGTCACCGCCTCCAGGACCCTGGGTTCCGACCCGCGGCTCGTCCTGCACGGCGGCGGGAACACCTCTGTGAAGACCACCACGACGGACGTCACCGGGGAGCCCCGGACGCTGCTGTGGATCAAGGGCTCCGGGCACGACCTGGCCACGATCGGCCCGGACGGCTTCGCGCCGCTCCGGCTCGACCGGCTGCGCGCCCTGCTGCCCCCGACCGAGCTCACCGACCTCGAGCTGGCCAACGAGCTCCGCTGCGCGTGCGTGGACGCCGCGGCGCCGGACCCGTCCGTCGAGGTCCTCGTGCACGCCCTGGTCCCGCACCCCTGCGTGCTGCACTCGCACGCCGACGCGATCCTCGCGCTGACGCACAGCCCGGACGGCGCGGCGCTCGTGGAGCAGCTCTACGGCACGCGTGTCGTGGTCGTGCCCTACGCGCAGCCCGGCCAGGCGCTCGCCGCCGCGTGCCTCGACGCGTGGCGTTCGCAGGCGCACCAGGACACCGAGGGCATCGTGGTGCTCGACCACGGCATCTTCGCGCTCGGGCAGAGCCCGGACGAGGCGCTCCAGCGGCACGCGGCTCTGATCGCGGTCGCCGAGGACCACCTGGCCGCCGCCCCCGCCCTGGCACCGGTGGACGCCGCACCTGCGGCCCCCGTCGACCCCGTCGAGGTCGCACGGCTCCGCGCACGGCTCTGCGAGGCGGCCGGGATGCCGCTGATCGTGAGGCGCAGCGACGACGAGCAGGTGCGGGCGTTCCTCGGCTCGCCCGAGCTGGTCGCGGCGTCCGCCCACGGCGTGCTCACACCGGATCACGTGCTGTGGACCAAGCGCGTCCCGCTGGTCGGCGACGACGTCGAGGCCTACGCCGAGTCCTACCGCGAGTACGTCGAGCGCAACGCGGCCCGCCGTGGCGTCACGGTCACGCCTCTGGACCCGGCGCCCCGCGTGGTGCTCGACCCGGCGCTCGGCCTGGTGACCGCAGGGCGAACCGCGACCGAGGCGCGGGCGGCCGAGGCGATCTACCGGCACACGATGGACACCATCGCCGCGTCCACCCGGCTCGGTGGCTACCGCGAGCTGGCCGACGACCACGTCTTCGACCTCGAGTACTGGTCGCTGCAACAGGCCAAGCTGCACCGTTCCCGCCCGTCGGGAGCCCTGTCCGGGACGGTGGCCGTGGTCACCGGGGCGGCCTCGGGCATCGGCCGTGCGGCGGCGGCGGCCCTGCTCGGTGCGGGCGCGTGCGTGGTCGGCTGGGACGTCTCGCCCGACGTCTCGACCACGTTCGACGCACCGTCGTGGCTCGGGCTCACCGTGGACGTCACCGACGGCGACGCCGTGCGCGCGGCGATCGCGGCGGGCGTGGACACGTTCGGCGGCCTGGACATCCTCGTGGTCGCGGCGGGCATCTTCCCGGGTGCGGCGCACCTGAGCGAGCTCGCGCCGAGCGCCTGGCGCCGGACGATGTCGGTGAACGTGGACTCGGTGGCCCTGCTCTACGGCGCCGCCCACCCGTTCCTCGCGCTCGCCCCACGAGGCGGGCGGGTCGTCGTGATCGCGTCCAAGAACGTGCCGGCTCCCGGCCCCGGCGCCGCCGCGTACTCGGCGTCGAAGGCTGCCCTGACCCAGCTCTCCCGGGTCGCGGCGCTCGAGTGGGCCGGCGACGGGATCCGGGTCAACATGCTCCACCCGGATGCCGTGTTCGACACCGGCCTGTGGACGCCCGAGCTGCTCGCCGCACGTGCCGAGCACTACGGCATGTCCGTCGACGACTACAAGCGCCGCAACATGCTGCACGCCGAGGTGACCAGCGCAGACGTCGGGCGCCTCGTGGTGGCGATGGCGGACGACACGTTCCGCTGCACGACCGGCGCTCAGGTCCCGATCGACGGCGGGAACGAGCGCGTGATCTGACCGCTCCTGCCCGGCCCGACGACCCGGCAGGACCCGACCGCACCTGACCGCACCCCACCGCACCCGACCGCACCCGACGGAGGAATCGTGCACGAAGCCTCGATGGCCGCCCCCGACTACCGCAACGGCGACTGGGGGCCCGCCTACCTGATCCAGACCCCGAGCAGCGACATGGGCGTGCTGCGCCTCGGCCCCGGGGACGCGATGCCCAACCACCTGCACCGGCACTGCGACGAGTCCTTCGTGGTGATCGAGGGCCGCGCGAGCCTGTGGGTGGACGCGACCACCCGCCACGACATGACCACCGACACGGTCTTCCGGTGCGTGCCCGGCGAGATGCACTACCTGGTCAACGACTCCGACGCGCCGTTCCGGTGCCTGTTCATCAAGTCCCCCGCGAGCCCCGGGGACACCGTGACCGTGCCCTGGACCCCCGGCGAGCCCGCCCCGGTCGCGCCCGCCTGAACCCTCGGCGCCGGGAGCCGCCCGGCCCTGTCCCACCCCGCCGGCGAGACCGGTGACGATCGGCGGCCCGCCGCCAGAGAAAGGACTCGAGATGGCTGATCTCGACAGCACCGTCGCGGCCAAGGACTTCGGCCTCGGCACCCCGCAGACCGTCCCGGCCTCGCCCGTCAAGGGCAGCGACCAGCTCGACTTCGGCATGCGGCACCGCCTCGGCCGGATCTTCTCCCCCGCCGGCCGCACCGTGATGCTCGCGTTCGACCACGGGTACTTCCAGGGCCCGACGCGCGGCCTCGAGCGGGTCGACCTCAACATCGTGCCGCTCGCACCGTGGGCGGACGCGCTGATGGCCACCCGCGGCATCATCCGCACCGTCGTGCCCGCGGCGAGCCCGAACGCGCTCGTGCTGCGGGCGTCCGGCGGGCCGTCGATCCTCAAGGAGCTCTCGAACGAGCAGATCGCGATGGACATGGCCGACGCGGTGCGGATCGACGCCGCAGCGGTCGCCGTGCAGGTGTTCATCGGCGGCGAGAACGAGACCCAGTCGGTGCACAACATGACCCGTCTGGTCGACCAGGGCCTCGCGACCGGCATCCCGGTGGTCGGCGTGACCGCGGTCGGCCGCGAGCTGACGCGTGACGCCCGCTACCTGGGCCTGGCGACCCGGATCATCGCCGAGCTCGGCGCGCAGATCGTGAAGACCTACTACTGCGAGACGGACTTCGCGGACGTCACCGCCGGGTGCCCCGTTCCGGTGATCATGGCCGGCGGCAAGAAGCTCCCGGTGGCCGACGCGCTGACGATGGCCTGGCGGGCCGTGGACCAGGGCGCCTCGGGCGTCGACATGGGCCGCAACATCTTCCAGCGCCAGGACCCGACCGCGATGATCCAGGCCGTGCGCGCGGTCGTGCACGACGGCGCCTCGCCCGCCGACGCGACCGAGATGT
The DNA here is from genome assembly GCF_025717005.1 of Actinotalea endophytica. Classification (GTDB taxonomy): domain Bacteria; phylum Actinomycetota; class Actinomycetes; order Actinomycetales; family Cellulomonadaceae; genus Actinotalea. The sequence continues at coordinate 397,731 of NZ_JAOVZU010000001.1, read as the reverse complement.
ACGCGGACCTGTCCGGCGGGAAGCAGGACTGATGGGGGCGACGACCGGGAGCACCGAGGTCCAGCTCCGCGAGCAGGTCGTCCGGCTCGGCCGGGCGATGTGGGAGCGCGGCCTCGTGTCGGCCAACGACGGCAACGTCTCCGTCCGCCTCCCGGACGGCAACGTGCTGTGCACACCGACGGGGGTCTCCAAGGGCTTCATGACTCCCGAGATGCTCCCGGTCGTCGCGCTCGACGGGACGCCGCTCCGCGGCGAGCTGCGCCCCTCGTCCGAGGTGCTCATGCACCTGAGGGCCTACCTGGAGGACCCGGCGGTCGGGGCCGTGGTGCATGCACACCCGCTGCACGCGACCGCGTTCGCGATCAAGGGCGAGCCACTGACCGGCCTGATGATGCCGGAGAGCGTGGTCGCGATGCCCGAGGTACCGCTCGCGCCCTACGCGACACCGTCGACGTCGCAGGTGCCCGACTCGATCGCGCCGTTCGTGCGGTCCCACACGGGTTGCCTGCTCGAGCACCACGGCGCGTTGACCTGGGGCCCCGATCTGATGACGGCGTACCTGGCGATGGAGCGTCTCGAGTACACCGCGCGGATCACGGTGCTGGCGCGCCAGATCGACGGTGAGCGCCAGCTCAGCCCGGAGCGGGTCGCCGAGGTGCGCCGGCGCTTCGGCATCCCCGCCTGACCTGGCGCGCACCCCACCTGAACGTCGACGAACCCCCTGCGGTCGGATCCGCCGGGGGTTCGTCGTGGGTCGGTGGTGAGCCGGCCCACGCTGAGCAGGCACGTCGCGAACGGGCCGATGGCGAACCGGCCAGTGGTGAACCGGTGGTGGTGGACCGGCCGGTGGCGGACCGGTGGTGGTGGACCGGCCAGTGGTGGACCGGTGGTGGTGGACCGGCCAGTGGTGGACCGGTGGTGGTGGACCGGCCGGTGGCGGACCGTCAGTAGGTGGTCAGGCCGTGCGCGCGGAACTGGTCGCGCACCCGCTCGACCTGCTCGACCGTGGGCGGCTCGACGTCGTCGAGCTCGTAGTCCAGGCCGAGCGAGGACCACTTGTCGCGGCCCATCTGGTGGAACGGAAGGACCTCGACGCGGGTCACGGTGGACAGGCTCGCCGCGTACTCGGCGACCGCCTCGACGTTCTGCTCGTCGTCGGTCAGGCCGGGCACCAGGACGAACCGGATCCAGATCTCGGTGCCGGACTCGGCGATCCTTCGGCCGAACTGCAGGGTCGGCTCGAGCTCGCGGCCGGTGACCCGCTTGTAGGTCTCCGGGATGCCCGACTTGACGTCCAGCAGCACGAGGTCGATGTCCTCGAGCATCTCGTCGCTGCAGTGCCGGCCGAGGAAGCCGGAGGTGTCGATCGCGGTGTGCAGGCCGAGCTCCTTGGCGCCGCGCAGCAGTCGCGCGGTGAAGGCCGGCTGCATGAGCGGCTCGCCGCCGGAGACCGTGAGGCCACCGTTCATCGCCTTGAGCACCGGTGCACGGCGACGCAGCCGGTCGAGCAGCTCGGTCACGGGGACCGGGGTGCCGCGGCGCATCTCCATCGTGTCCGGGTTGTGGCAGTACAGGCAACGCAGCGGGCAGCCGGAGAGGAAGGCCGTCATCCGGGTCCCGGGACCGTCCACCGCGGTGACGAGCTCCCAGGAGTGCACCGAGCCGAGCTCGCCGGCGCGGACCTGCGCGAAGCGCTCGGCCCGGTCGAGCTCCTCGGCCTGGGCCAGGCCGGCGGTGCCGTTGGTCGCACGCGTCGACGACCCCGCCACCAGGGGCGAGGTGAGGGTGACGATCGGGGCGCCCTCACAAGTCGTCGTAGTCATGGGATCATTCTGCGCGACGGAGTCGTCCCCTGTCATGGGACCTTTGGGCAATTGATGGGACGACTTCACGCGTGGGCAGGCCGCTGGTGCGTCCACTCGGCGTGATCGGACGGTCGCAAGCCCAGCGCACGGCCACCGCCGCTGCCGTGCGCCGAGTTCGGGGTTTTGCGCCGAGTTCGGGTCTTGTGCACCCCGATCTCGAGCCGATACCCCGATCTCGGTGCTCATGGGCCGGGTCCGTCCGCACATGCCGCTGGTGGCATGGCTTCCCGGGGCACTGGTGCGGTGTCCCTCCCTTGGGCAGCAGGCCGTCGGTCGCGGGGAGTGGGAACTAGTCTCTCGGTGACTCCGGGGTCTCGCCCGAGTGCGGTCTGGTGCGCGGGGGTGGTTGCTTTGTCGTCGCTGGTGGGGCCGCGACCGGCGCGAGCGGACGTCGTTCTGCGGATCCCTGCGCCGAGGGCCCTCGCGCCTGCGGTGGCCGCTGCGGTGGGCGGTATCGCCTGGTTGGCGGTCGCCGTACCAGATCTGCCCTCCGGTAGTGGGTTCGCCTGGCTCATGTGCGTTGGTGCCGGGTTCCTGCTCGCCTTGTCGGCGTTGATGGTCCGCGGGGCGCTGGTTCCCGCGGTGCTCACCGCGACGGCGGTGGCCACCCCGCGGCCGGTTCGCGGATGGACGGTTGTTCCCTTGGCTCGGGTCTCGGGCGTCGGCCTGCGCTTCCACTCCGGCGGCAACGCCCGGAACTCCCGCTGGGTGCTGTGGGTCTGGACCGACTCCGGCGAGCCGGTCGCCATCAAGGCGGCGCCGCCGAGTCGCTCCGCACCGCCCGGGCAAGGCAAGGTCCTCCACAGCTGGACGAACTATGTGCCACCTCTCGACTGGGACTACCTCGCGGGTGGTCCCAGCGGCACAGCCGCCATCGCTGTCAACGAAGCGGTCCTCGCCGCCCAGGGCCCCGACGGTCTCCTCGCACGCGAGCGGCGCGAAAGCGACTCCAGCACCGCCGGCGATCTGCAGACCGCGTACTGGTCACCGAACGGCCAGATCGGCCCGCTCGTGAACGTACGCGGCCTCGGTAGGACCTGAGGAGGGCGAGGTCGCGTGGTGGGGGTTGGCGGCGCATTGCGGACCGGCGCCATGATGAGGTGTGGCTGTCAGACGCGTTGACGGGGCGCCCTTGTCGCACCTTGGCGAGGAGCTGCGGCAGGGCCGGCCGGAGTTCACCGACGATGGGCGCTTCTGGGACGGTGCTCGGCTGTACGCGCAGCGCGACCAGCGCGTGCGAAGTGGCGCGTCGAACGTCCTTCGAGCGGCCTCCGTTCTTGTTGAAGCCCGCATGGACTGTTGCCCGGGCGAAGTCCTCTGCGGGACCAAGCGCATCGTCGGCGAGCATGACCGCAGGATCATCCGCGAGGCGGGTTTCGTGCGATTCCGTGAGCCGAGGGGCACCTGGAGGTGTGGGAGTCCGACGACGGATTCACTCTCGCGATGCTCGTCGGCCACGTGACCCGACCTGTTGAGCACGGGCCAAAATAGTTCGCACCGCCATGCCCCGGATGGCATGGCCGCACGGCGTCGCCCGCGCAGACGATCCACCCCCGAGGGTCGTCCGGCGTGGACTTGCGTCCGGCTACGCACAGGACGGACGCACTCAGGAGGCCGCGAGCTCCTCCTCGGTCGCCCTGCGCACGACGATGCGCGTCCAGGCACCGATGTAGACCCGGTCGTCCTCGGTGAGCTCGCGCCGCTCACCCGGCACCAGCGGGACCGTCGGCAGCGGGCCGCTGGCCGCCCCCACATAGGTGCCGTTGGAGGACTGGAGGTCCTCGATCCACCACCGCGAGCCGTCGGTGGTCAGCTGCGCCTGGCGACGGCTCACCCCGACGTCGCTCCCGCAGTCGATCTCCGGGTGGATGTTGCGGCTCCGCGAGAACCGGCCGACCAGCAGGCTGCGGACGGTGAGCGGCACGACCGCGGGCAGTCCCGGCGACGGGCAGGGGTCGTCGGCCTCCTGCTCGGCGTACCACGCCGGGTCGACCCAGATCTCCGCGACCCAGGCCGGCTGGACCGGCGGGGCGAGGGGTGCGGGCGACGCATCGGGCGACGCGGTGCCGGCGTCCGCAGCGGGAGCGGTGGCACCGCGCGGCAGGGCGCCGGTGGTGAAGTCGTAGCCGCACGCCTCGCAGAACAGCGCACCCGGTCGGTTGACGGTGTGGCAGTGCGGGCATTCGGGGCTCGACCCCGCCGGCCCGGGTGGGGCGTCCGGCGCGGCGGCGGTGGAGGACGCGGCGGGCACCGGGGGCGCTGCGGTCGGCGGCGCGGGGGGCACGGCGCTCGACGGGCCCGGGAACCCGGCAGAGCCGGGGCCCGCCCCGGAGCCAGAGCCCGACCCGGCGCCCGTCCCCGAGCCCGATCCGGCGCCCGTCCCCGAGCCCGATCCGGCGCCCGTCCCCGAGCCCGATCCAGAGCTCGCACCCACGCCGGAGCCAGAGCCCGCACCCACACCCGCACCCACACCCGCACCCACACCCGCACCCACACCCGCACCCGCGTCGATCGGCGCGCCGCACGTGTCGCAGTAGTCCGTCGCGGTGCTGGTGTGCCCCTGCGGGCAGACCACGCTCACGAGCGCACCCGCGTGGTCTTGGTCGACGTGGTGTCCAACGCCATCTCGTCGAGCTTGTCGACGTCGCGGCGGAGCCTGACCTTGCCGGTCGCCGCCTCGTCGATCTCGACGACCTTGCGGAGCTTGGCGGTGACCTCGGCGTTGCCGGTCTCGGCGGCGAGCTGCGCGGCACGACCGAGCTTGGCCGTCGCCGTGCGGTCGTCGCCCGACGCCTTGGCGGCCAGGCCGTCCTGGATCGCCTCGGCGAGCTCGGTCTGTCCGGTGTAGTGCGCGACCTCGGGGCTGATCTGCGCCGTCAGCGACGAGTCGTCCGACCACATCGCCTTGACCAGCCCCTGGGCGACGACCTGGTCCCGCACCGCGAGCTGCACGCGCGCCGCGAGCTGCTCCTGGCCCACCGCGCGCGCGGCGGGCAGCCGCACGGCGACGTGGTAGTCGCGTTGCTCGTCGCCCCAGCTCCCGGTCGGGTACGCCCCGGTCAGCGGGTTCAGCTCACGGCGCCTCGGCGTCAGGTCCTCCACGCTCGGGGCGACCTGGCGGACGAACAGCACCTGCGCCCCCTGCGGGGCCCACACCCGCAGGTCGGCCGAGGCGACGCCGCGCGCCATCGCCTGGCGCATCAGCATCGCGAACTCCTCGGCCATCTGCTCGGGCTGCGGGATCAGGTCCACGCTGCCCATCAGCGTCGACGCGATCCGGCGGAGCTCGCCGACCTCCCAGTTCGCGCCGACGCCGCGGCAGTCCACCTGGAGGTGGCCGGCGGCGCGGGCCATCCGGGCGTCGAGCTCGTACGGCTGCTCGTGCTGGTTCTTCCCGTCGGTGAGCAGGATCGCGTGCGCCTGGTTCACGCTCGGGACCGCCTGCACGAGGGTCGCCGCGAGCTCGAGCCACGTGCCCATCGCCGTGCCGCCGTCCGGGGCGAGCGAACCGAGCGCGGCCCGTGCCTGCTCGCGTGTGCGCGGGTCCATCCACGCCATCGCAGTCCCGTCGAACGGGAAGACCAGCCGGGCCGTGTGGGTGCCGGCCACCAGGGCGAACCAGGTGCCGTCGATGATCTGGTCGAGCGCGGCGGCCGCCGCCGCCTGGGCCGCGCGGACGCCGGGCCAGCCCATCGACGCCGAGGTGTCGACGATGACGATCTCGCCGGCGTCCCCCTCGCTCGTGGCACCCGCCTGGCCCGCACCCGCGCAGGCGATCGTGACGATCGCGTGGACGTCCGTGCTCCCGCCCGCGAGGTACTCGTTCTGGTAGACCGCAGCCGAGAACTCGGTCATCGCTCCGCCCCTTCTGCCGGCCCACCGGCCGGCCGCGTGCCGTCGGCACCGAGCCGCGCCAGCACCACCGTGATGTTGTCATGCCCGCCCTGCTCGTTGGCCCAGTCGACCAGCGCCGACGCGAGGTCGAGCGGATCCTCGCCGACCGCGGCGGCCGCCGAGCGAAGCTGCTCGCGCAGCGCGGCAGCCTCCGAGCAGTAGTTCCACAGCCCGTCCGAGCACAGGACCAGCCAGCCGGCCCGGTCGACCTCGAGCGTGGTCAGCCGAGGTTTCTCGTCGGGCGAGTCGACACCCAGCCACCGCGTGATCGCGTGCGCCTGAGGCCCCGCCTCGGCCTCGGCCCGGGGCCGGCCCGCGGCGATCTGCTGGCCGGCGACCGAGTCGTCGAGGGTGAGCAGCACAGGCTCGTCGTCGTCCGGCAGCCAGTACGCGCGGCTGTCGCCGACCACGCCGACCACCACGACCGGCAGCTGGACCGCGGCCGCGACGAACGTGCACGACGGAGGGCTGTCCACGCCGTCCGAGGTGGCGGCGGCCACGGCCGAGGCGGCCGCTGCTGCAGCCGCACCGATCCTCGCCCCGAGCGCCGCCGCCAGCGCCGAACCGGTCGCCAGACCCGCGGACCCGGCGAGGACACCGGCGGCCGCGCGGGCTGCCTCGAGGCTCGCCACGTCCGAGTCGGCCGCGCTGGACACCCCGTCGCACACCACGAGCGCAGCCCGATCGGCCGGCTCCGCGACCACGGCCGCCGCGTCCTCGTTGCGGTCGTGACGGATCCCGCGGTCACTGACGGCCGCCACCCACGCGGCTGGCCGGGACGCGAGGTGGTCCCGCGGCCGGGGGGCCTTCGCTCCGCACTGCGTGCAGTAGCCGTCGGGGTCGATCTCACCGCCACACTCGTGGCAGGTCCGCGGCGCGACCGCCCGCCGGCCCCAGGCCAAGGGTGCGGTCGCTTCGCTCTCCGCATCGGTCTCGGCGCCGGTCTCGACGCCGGTGGCCGCATCGGTACCGGCACCGGTGGCGACCGCCAGGTCGTCGGCCGACTGGCCCCCCGGTGCGGCGGGCGCCACTCGGGGAAGGTCCGCCCCGCACTCCTCGCAGAACCGGTCGTCGGCGGCCACGCGCGTGCCGCACTGCGGGCAGACGGTCACAGCATCGTCCACCGTCGGACCCCGTTCGCCGCATCCACCAGGGCCACCCGCTCCGACGGTTCGTCGGTCACCTGGGCGAGCGCGCGGTAGGTCTCCTCGAGCCCGTCGCGCAGCACCGGCTCGACCGCCCGCCACCGGCCGATCATGATCGCCGGCTGCGGGCCGGTCCGCCGGACCTCGCCCAGCGCGCGGGACAGCACCGCGGCGGCGACCTGCAGGCGTTCCTTCGGGTCGATCCCCGCGACCTCGATGCTGGCCATCGCCTCGGCGAGAGCCGGGAGGCCGCCGTTCGTGGCGAGCAGCGCCTCGGCACGGTGGAACCGCGCCTCGGGGTACGCCCGACTGGTCGCCGGCACGAGCTCGAGCGCAGCCACCGCATCCCCGACCGAGGCCCGGGTGGCCCGGATCCGGGCCAGCGCGAAGGCCGCCGGGGGCACGTACGCCGCATCGGTGCGCGCGCACGTGGAGTACAGCGCGTCGGCGATGTCCAGCTCACCGGTGTGCTCGCACGCGAGGGCGAGGGCGAGCTTCGGCGCCAGCTCCCCCGGGACCTGGCCGTACACGGCGTTGAACGCCGCCTGCGCGGCCGGACCGTCGTTCGCGACGAGCGCCGCGAGGCCCTGCAGCCACACGGCTCGCCACTCCCACGGGTCGGCCGCGAGCAGCTCGTCGGCCAGCGGGGCGACCGCGGGAGCCTGTCCGGCGAGCAGCGCGGCACGTCCCTGGGCCAGCACGACCTCGGGCGACCGCTCGGGCGCCTGGGCCAGGGCCGCGAGCCGCGCCTGCGGGTCCTCCACCCCGAGGGTCGCGAGCCAGCCGGACTGCGGGTCGCCGGGGTCGACGAGCAGCCGCGGGATGTCGCGCCAGGTGAGCTCCGAGGCCGCCACGTCGGGCGCCGCGAAGTTCAGCGACGGCGCCGCCAGGGTGGCGGCCGCGTCGCCACGGTCGGTCGCGACGACCTCGCGCAGCACCCCGTGCAGCTGCACGCGCAGCTCGGCGACGGTCGCGAACCGGTCGGCAGGGTCGGGCGCGCACGCCTTCGCGACGAGGCGGTAGAACGCGTCGTAGCGCTGGAACAGCGGGGTCTCGCCGACCGGCGGGAGCGAGGCGACGTAGGTGGACTGGTAGCCGCGGAACTCCATCGCGAGCACCAGCAGGGTGCGCCCGATCGTGTAGACGTCCGAGGCGACGCTGACGCCGTCGGTGGGCACCTCGGGCGCCTGGTAGCCGACCGTGCCGTAGATCGCCGAGTCGGCGTCGTCGAACCGACGCACCCCGCCCAGGTCGATCAGCTTGACGTCGTCACCGACCTGGATCAGGTTGTCCGGCTTGAAGTCGCAGAAGACCAGCCCCAGGTCGTGCAGGTACTCGAAGGCCGGGAGGATCTCCAGGACGAAGGCGATCGCCTGGTCCAGCGGGAACGGGTCGTAGCGCCCGGCCGCGGCCATCCGATCCTTGAGGATCTGCTTGAGCGAGATGCCGCCGACGTACTCCATGACGGTGTAGCCGGCCCCGTCGTGCACCGCGAAGTTGTAGATCTCCACGATCCTCGGGTGCTCGACCTGGGCGAGGAACTGCCGTTCGGCGATCGCCGCGGCCTGGGCGTCCGCGTCACCGGTGTTCAGCAGGCCCTTGAGCACGACCCAGCGGTCGGACACGTTGCGGTCGCGAGCGAGGTAGATCCAGCCGAGGCCGCCGTGCGCGAGCGCGCCGGCCACCTCGTACTGCCCGCCGACGAGGTCGCCCGGGGCAAGTGTCGGGTCGAACGAGTACTTGGTGCGGCACTGCGGGCAGAACCCCTCGGTGCGCCCCGGCCGTCCGTCGATCGAGCGTCCGACGGGCGCACCGCACGACGGGCAGAACCGCTTCTCCTCGGCGACCTGGGGGTCGGTGAGGATGGCGTGGACCGGGTCGATCGGCGGCTGCGGTGCGACCGTGGTCAGGCCGGCGCCGAGCCGTGCGGCCCGCAGCCGTCGGGACGCGGTGCCGACCCGACGGGTCACCCCGGTCCGGCCGCGGGCCGAGCCGATCGCGGTCGACGCCAGGCGGCTCGAGGTCCGCGTCGACGTCGACACGTCACCCGGCACGACGGGTGCGGTCACCGGTGCAGCGTCCGGCGGCGACCCGCAGATGTCGCAGTAGCCGTCGACGATCGCGCCGGTGCAGCCCGGCTGGGTGCAGGCGGCCATCAGAGTCCTCCTCGGGTGGCGTCGGGCGGCGGGGCCAGCAAGGTCCGGTAGGCCGCGACGGCGGCCCGGGAACGGTCCAGGTCTGCCGGCCGCTGGTCGACCACGTCGGCGGCGAGCGCGGCCAGGCCGACCACCTCGGGCCGCGCGTCGAGGCCGGTCGCGGCGGCCTTGGCCCGGTAGCCGTCCAGCAGGGCGCGCAGCTCGCTCAGCTCGGCGACCGGTTCGCGGTAGGCGCGCTCGACCACGTCCATGGCCCGCGCGACGTCGCCGAGCCGGTCGAGGTAGGCCTCGACGGCGGCCGGGTCGCCCGGGACCGGGCCGAGGGCCTCGACCCGCGGCACCGCGAGCACCGGCGCGGGCCGGACCGACGCGACGCACTCGTCGACCACGGCGGCCACGGCCTCGCCGCGAGCCGCCAACCGGCTCCGCAGCTCCTCGGCACGTGCCCGGTCCCGTTCCGCGTCCCGACGCGTGGCGGCCGCGACGATCAGGTCACGCTCGGCGATCGCGACATCGGTCTCCAGCGGCCCGACCATGCCGCCGACGTCCGCACCCCGCCGCGCGCGGTCGACCAGGTCCGTCGCGCGGCGGTCCAACGCGTCGAGCCGACCGACCGCGTCGGCCCGGCCCGCGGGCGGGACGTCGGCCACCAGGTCGCGGATCCGCTCGAGGGCCGCGCGCACGGATCGCAGCCGCGTGCCGAGCCCATGGTCGACGGGGTCCAGCGAGAGCCGCCGACGCAGCTGGGCGACGACCGCGTCGGACAGCCGGCAGGCCTCGGGCAGCGACACGGCCAGGGCGCCGCCGTCCCCGAGCCTGCCCCACACCATCGCGGAGAGGCGCTGCAGCTCGGTCGGCCCCACCCGTCCGGAGTCCCAGACGTCCTCGAGCTCGTCGGCGCGGGTCGCGACCGCCTGCCACAGCGTCATGGCCAAGGTCATGTCGCCGGTCAGCGCGGCCCGGTCCGGGGAGGCCAGAGCAGCGTCGTCGAGCTCGTCGAGCTCGTGGCGCCTGCCGTCGCGCCAGGAGCCGAGATCCCGCAGGAACGCGAGCATCGCGCCGGGCTCGACGGGTTCACCCGGGCGGCCGGGCGCGGCCGGAGCGCTGATCATCGCCCGTAGACCGACGGCGGCGGGGCGTCGATCGGTCCGAGGGCCGGCGCGAGCCACCTGTCGTAGGAGGCCATCCAGGTGCCGTCGGCCTTGGCCTGGTCGAGGACCGCGTTGACGAAGCTCACCAGGTCGACCTGGTCGGGCGCCATCGCGAGACCGTAGGGCTCGTCGCTGAACGCGTCGCCGATCACCTTGGCGTACGGGTCCTGCGCGGCCAGGCCGGCGAGCACGGTGTCGTCGCCGGTGATGGCGTCGACCTCGCCCTGCTGGAACTTCACCAGGCAGTCGGTGTGCGTCGTGCCCGCCACGGGGATCACGTCGGGGTACTCGTCGAGCCGGGCGAGGCTGGTCGAGCTCGCGGGCGCGCAGACCCGGGCCCCGTCCAGGTCGGCCATCGACGTCGCCGTGGAGTCCAGCGTGACGAGCACCTTCTGACCGGACCGGTAGTACTCGGCGGAGAAGGCGACCTGCTCCCACCGGTCGCACGTGATCGTCATGTTCCGCGCCACCAGGTCGACCTCGTGGTCGACCAGCACCGGGATGCGCTGGGCCGCGGTGATCACCCGCAGCTCGATCGCGTCCGGGTCGCCGAGGATCGCCGCCGCGACGAGCCTCGCCATGTCGATGTCGAAGCCCTGGATCTGACCGCTGATCGGGTCGCGTGCACCGAGCAGCAGCGAGTCCGCCGAGACCCCGACGATGAGCCGCCCGCGCTCACGGATCGCCGCCATGGTCGAACCGGCCGGCAGGTCGGTCGGCCCGGGCAGCGGGTCCAACGGGTCGTACGAGGCCAGGACGTCCTCGCAGGCGACCGGCTCGGAGGCGCTCGAGGACGAGCCCGAAGAGGCCGTGGCCGACTCGCTGGGCGACGGCGAGGGGACCACGGTCTCGTCGTACGCGTCGGTGCAACCGGCCAGGGCCGTGGCGAGGACCAGGGCGATCGGCAGCACGCGCACCGCGAGGCGGCTCATCGGTACTCCTCGATCCGGGTGCCGAGCCCGCGCCACGAGAGCGCCGCGACCAGGAGCCCCACCAGGGCGCCCGCGAGCGCCAGGACGATCGTGCTGCCGCGCGGCCGGTCGAGCGCTGCGGTCACGTCGGCGCCCGCCTGGTCGAGCGCTGCGGTGGACGTCTCGTCGAACGCCGCGAACGCGGCGTTCGCGCTACCGGGTTCGCGGCTGGTGGCCAGGGCCACGGCCTGGTCCCAGTCACCCCCGTCGTCGGCGGCCCGGATGTCCGCGTGCAGCGCGACGTACGCCGACCAGTCGTCCCGCGGGTCCGTCCCGCCGTAGGTCCAGTCCGTGGCGGCCTGCTCGTCCAACCGCTCGGTCGCCGTGCCGGACGCGGTCTGCCAGGCCTCCTCGAAGGCGGCGCCCGACCCGCGGGCGATCAGGGTGAGGCTCTCGTTCGACTTCGCGTCGAACGCGGCGATGCGCGCCTCGGACAGCGCGCGGGCTGCCGCGTAGGGGCCGAGCTCGGCGGACCGCACAGCGCTCGAGAGCCCGGCCATCGCGGTGATCGCGACCACGAGGTACACCGCGAGCAGCGTCGTGGCGGCCACCATCGGCAGGTTGAGGTAGCGGTGCGTACGCCGCGCCAGCCACACCATCGCCGCGACCAGGGCGAGCAGACCCAGCGCACCGGCCATCGAGACCCACAGCGCGTTCCGCGCGTTGCCGAGCTCGACGTCCACCCGGGTCTCGTTGGCGTCGATCAGCGCCGCGAGCGCGGGCAGCGAGTCGGCCCGGAGCCCGGCGCTGGCGTTCTTGAGGTACTGGGCTCCGACCGGCAGCGCCTGGCGGTTGTTCGCGCGGGCCAGCTCGACCGTGCCGGTGTAGCTCTGGATCTGCGTGGCCAGGTCGGCCAGCACCGTGGCGTCGGCGGGCTGCGCCTCGGCGGCGAAGGTGACCTGGCGCGCGGCCGTGGAGATCGCCTCGTCGTAGTCGGTCCGCAGCTCGGCGGGTTCGAGCCCGCCGACCAGGAACGCGTTGGTGACGTCGGCGTCGGCGCGCACCAGGCTCGTCTGGACGTCCTGGAGCCGGACCAGCTGGGCGGCGTTGGCGTCGGCCCGGGCCAGCGCCCGGTCGGCGCCGACGAACGTCTGCACCGACGCGGCCGCGACCAGCAGCCCGATGACGGCGAGACCGATGGCCATCAGCCGCATCGTGGCCGGGGTGCTGCGCCGGCGCGGGGCAGGGTCCGGTGGGGGCGGCGGTGCGCTGCTGCTGCGCGGCACGACGACCGGCGCGGGAGGTGGCGGCGGCGTGGTCACAGCACCCCATCCTGCCCTGTCGGCTCCGCCGGGGCGGTGACCTCCGGTTCGTCGGCCGGGTCGTCGGAGGGGTCCTCGACACGGTCGGCGGCGGGGTCCTCGACCCGGTCGGCGGCACGGTCCTCGACATCGTCATCTGCGTCGTCGGCGAGGTCGTCCGGCTCGAGCAGCCGGAGCTGCTCCAGCGTCGGGGCGGCGACGTCCCGCAACCGCCACGCGTGCCGCCCGATCGCCGCCTCCAGCACGTTGCGCGCGAACCGCGCGTTGCCGAACGCCTCGTCGCGCGGCGTCCCCGCCAGCTCCTCGCGGAAGCCCGCCAGCGCGGCGTCCGTCGGCTCGAAGTCGGCCTGCTCCGCCAGTCGGCCGAAGATCTGCACGAGCTCGTCGTCGTCGTAGTCGTCGAACTCGATCGTGGTGCGGAACCGGCTGGCCAGACCCGGGTTGGAGTCGATCAGCTCGGCCATCGGTCCCGGGTACCCGGCGACGATCACCACGAGGTCGTCGCGGTGGTCCTCCATCGCCTTGACCAGGGTGTCGATCGCCTCGTCGCCGTACTGGTCCCCGACCAGCGAGTACGCCTCGTCGATGAACAGGACGCCGTCGATCGCGGTCCCGACGACCTCCGCGGTCTTCATCGCGGTCTGGCCGAGGTACCCGGCGACGAGGTCGGACCGGTCGACCTCGACCAGGTGCCCCTTCTCGAGCGCCCCGAGCGCCGCGTAGATGCCGCTGACCAGGCGGGCGACGGTGGTCTTGCCGGTCCCCGGGTTCCCGGTGAAGACGAGGTGACGGCTGATCGTCGTGGTCCGGAGCCCCTGCTCAGCGCGCAGCTGCGCGACCCGCAGCACGGCCGCCTGCCGGTGCACCTCGCGCTTGACGGTGCCCAGGCCGATCAGGCCGTCCAGCTCGGCGAGCAGCTCCTCGACGCTCGGCCGGGTCTCGGGCGCGGGCTCGGACTCCGGTGCGGGTCCGGACTCCGGTACGGGCACGGCTCCCCGATCGGACACGGCTCCCCGAGCACGCTCGGCGTCGGATCCCGCGACTCGCACGGGCTCCGGCCCGGCCGGCGGGGCTGCGGGCGACGCAGGATCCGCACCTGCCACGTCCGGCCACGCCGAGCCGCCGTCCGGACCGCCCGCGTGCCGTCCGGCGGGCCGCCCGCGACCGACCGCCGCGAGCTGTGCCGCCGCGGCGACCGAGGCGTTGCCGACCACCCGGAGCGTCGGCTCGCCCAGCTCGCACGCGGCCGAGGCGATCTCGGCGAGCGCGGTGGCATAGGCGTCGGCGTGCGCGGACCGGGTCGCGACCAGCTCGCCGAGCAGTCGGGTGGGCGCCGACCGCCAGCGTCGGCCACGCGAGGCCGCGTCGAAGAACGCGTCGGCGACCGACGACTCGACACCGGTCGCGGCGGCCCAGTCGGCCGCTGCCCCGGGCGCCGACTCCGCGAGTGCAGCAGACAGCCGCGCGCCTTCGTCGCGGGCGTCGTCGGCACGCAGCCCGGCCCGCACCGCGACGTCGGCGAGCGCGTCCAGCGCCTCGGTGAGCGTCATACCGGCTCCGGGGGCTGCAGCCGCTGGTCGGGCTCGGCGGCCGGTGCAGGCGATCCCGCAGGGTCCGCACCGGGTGCGGGCGCCGGCCCACCGGGGGCGGTCACGTCCGGGCCTGCCGTGGCACCGGGAGCGCCCAGGGCTGCCGGCGCGACCGGCCCCGCGCCGGGCGCCGGACCCGCGCCGGGCGCCACCGCGTCGAGCGACAGCCGGCCGCCCGCGGTCCCGAACCGCTCGGCGAGGAACCGCCCGTGCGCGACGAGCGCTGCGGCGTCACGCCGGTTCACGGCGTCGAGCACCCCGCCCATCGTGCGGGCCAGGAGGTCCAGCTGGTCGACGAGCACCATGAGCGAGGTGCGCCCGCCGTCGACCGGGCGGCTGTTGGCCCAGTCCCGCGGCAGCCGCAGGTAGGCCCCGACCGCGTCCGGCAGGTAGTCCGTCGCGGTCGCCATCACCAGGTAGGCGTGCTCGCTGCCGCTGCCCATCCGGTCCAGGCGGGCGATCGCGTCCCGCACCACGGCGGTCACCCGGCGCACCCGCGACTCGACCGGCGACGGGACGGCCGCATCGGCGGCCATCTCCTCGACCCGGTCGAGCTCGGCGACGAGCTCCGCCGCGGTCGGCACCGGCGGCAGGACCAGCCGGTCGGAGTCGTCGTCGCGGCGCCCGAGCAGCCGCCCGAGCAGCTCACCGACGGACGCCACGCACGCCTCCCTCGGTCGGCCGGGTCATCCCGCGGACGGCCCGAGGTCCAGCGACCCCGTCGCGACCCGTTCGTCCTGCCGGCGCACGCGGTCGAGGTACTGCTGGGACTTGCCCACCTCGGTCTCCAGCACGCCGATCGTCGCGGCCATCGAGTCCAGCGCCTCGGCCTTGAACGAGTCGATCGCGTCCATCGTGTCGTAGATGTTCGCGAACGCGGCCTGCAGCTGCGGCAGGCCGATGGTGGCCGACGCGGCCTGCTGCTGGATCGCCACGGAGTTGTCCTTGAGCATCTCCGAGGTGCGCTCGATCAGCCCCGAGGTGGTGGTGTTCAGCGCGGTGACCTGGTCGAGCACGAGCTTCTGGTTGCCGAGCGCCTGCGCCACGATCACCGCCGTGCGCAGGGCCGAGACCGTCGTGGTGGACGCGCGGTCGACGCCCTTGACCAGCTCGAGGTTGTTCTTGATCACCACGTCGATGGCCAGGTAGCTCTGGATCGAGACGGCGAGCTGGGTGAGCAGGTCCTGGTGCTTCTGGCGGACGTAGAAGAGGACGTCGTCGCGCAGCGCCTGGGCGTGCTCGGTCTCGGTCACCGAGAGCTCGGAGACCCGGGCCGCGAGCTGGGCGTCCAGCCGCTCGGCGATGTAGACGTACTGGTTGAGGCGGGTCATCGCCTCCCACAGCTCGGTCTTCTCCAGGTTGAGGGCCGCGTTGTCCTTGCGCAGCTCGTCCTGCCCGTCGCGCAGGGCGTGCAGGATCGCGTCCAGGTGCGACTGCGCGCTCTGGTACTTGCGGAAGTAGTCGGTGATCTTGTCGCCGAACGGCAGGATCCCGAGGAACTTGCGCGAGCCCTGCGCGCCGGCCGGGTCGAGGTCCTCGACCGTGCGGCGCAGCTCGACGAGCGTCTGACCCACCTGCGAGCCCGAGGCCAGGCCGCCCTCGCGGATCGCCCGGACCGGGGTCTTGAGCAGCCGGTTCGACGTCTCGGCAGCGCGGCGGATGTCGTCGTCGCCCATCGACCGCACGTCGGCCGCCTTGGAGCCGAACTCCGGCGAGCGGGGGTCGGCGGCCAGCAGCGAGCCGAGGTACGCCTCGACCTTGGCGTCCAGGCCCGGCAGGGCGGCGGGATCGACCGCAGGGGCCATCTTGGGCGCCGCCGTCTCCGCGACCTTCTGGACGGGTGGCGGTGCGCTCAGCGCGAGCACCGGCTCGTCGTCCGGCACGGGTGGGCGCAGCGGTGCAGGTTCGGCAGCGGCGTCGGTCATGGCGGTCCGTCCTCCTCGACCCTCTCGTCCCGGCGACAGGGGACACCTCGGGACAGCCGTCAACATACGCGAACGGCCCCGCGCGCGGGCGGGACCGGCCCCCGAAGTCCCACGTCGCAACACGGTGGTGCCGCGACAGCTGTCCGTCCGGGAGACTTGGCCGCTCCGAACGGGCGAACGACGAGGCACGAGGACGGACAGTGACACGACCCCGCGAGCAGTGGTCCAGCCAGGTGGGCTTCATCCTGGCCGCGGTCGGGTCCGCCGTGGGCCTCGGCAACATCTGGCGCTTCCCCGGCGTCGCCTACGACAACGGCGGCGGTGCGTTCCTCATCCCCTACCTGGTCGCGCTGCTCACGGCCGGGATCCCGATCCTGCTGCTCGACTACTCGATCGGCCACCGGTTCCGTGGGTCGGCCCCGACGTCGTTCCGCCGGATGTCCCGGCGCGCCGAGACGCTCGGCTGGTTCCAGGTCGGTGTGTCCTGGGTGATCATCCTCTACTACACGGTCGTGATCGCCTGGTCCGCGAGCTACACGGTGTTCGCCGCCACCCAGGCCTGGGGTGAGGACCCCGCCGGGTTCTTCGCCGTCGACTACCTGCAGGCCGGTGACCCATCGACACCGTCCGCCACCGTCGTGCCGTCCGTGCTCATCCCGTTGGTGCTCGTGTGGGTCGTCGCGGTCGTGATCCTGTCGCTCGGCGTGCAGCGCGGGGTCGAGCGGGCGAACGTCGTGTTCATCCCGCTGCTCGTCGTGATGTTCCTGGTGATCGTGATCCGAGCGGTCACGCTGCCAGGCGCTACTGACGGCCTGAACGCGTTCTTCACACCCGACTGGGTGGCCCTGCGCGACCCCCAGGTGTGGATCGCGGCGTACGGGCAGATCTTCTTCTCGCTGTCGATCGCGTTCGGCATCATGATCACGTACTCGTCGTACCTGCGCCGGCGCGCCCTGCTCACCTCGACGGGCCTGGTGGTCGGCTTCGCGAACTCCTCGTTCGAGCTGCTCGCCGGGATCGGGGTGTTCAGCGCGCTGGGCTTCATCGCCGGGCAGCAGGGCGTCGCGGTCGGCGACCTCACCACGATCCAGGGGCTCGGGCTGGCGTTCATCGCGTTCCCGCAGATCCTGTCGCTGATGCCGGGTGGGCCGGTGTTCGGTGTGCTGTTCTTCGCGTCGCTGACGCTCGCCGGCCTGACCTCGCTGCTGTCGATCCTGCAGGTGGTCTCGGCGGCGTTCCAGGAGAAGCTCGGCTGGAGCCCGCGGCAGGCCGCCGCGCGGATCGGCACCGTCGCCGCGGTGATCTCGATCGTGCTGTTCTCCACGACCACCGGTCTGTACGTCCTGGACACGGTGGACAAGTTCATCAACGACCTCGGCGTGGTCGGCTCCGCGGTCCTGAGCACGCTGCTCGTCGGGTTCGCGCTGCGGCGCCTGCGCGAGCTGCAGGCCCACCTGAACAACCGGCCCGGGCTCTCGATGGGCACGTGGTGGCGGTTCCTGGTCGGCATCGTCGTGCCGCTGGTGCTCGGCTACATCCTGGTGCGCGGCGCCGTGTCGCTCGCGGTCACGCCGTACGAGGACTACCCGGCGTGGATCCTCGGGCTGTTCGGCTGGGGGTCGCTCGGCTTCGTGCTCGTGGTGGCGATCGGGATGACGCTGGTCCCGTGGCGCAGCGCGGTCGACGACTTCGTCCCGGACGCGTTGCCCGGGCTCGGCGGAAGGGGGCGGCGATGACCGCCACGGCCGTGACGTTCCTGGTGCTCAGCGCCTCGGTGATCTGGGGCGGTCTGATCACCGCGATCCTGGTGCTCCGGCGGGACACCCGGCGCGCCGGGCCGGACCCCGACGACGAGGACTGAGCCGATCAGACCGGATCGCGGTCGCGGGCCGTCAGGACGAGCGGTCCGCTCTCGGTGATCGCGATCGTGTGCTCCATGTGGGCACCGCGCGAGCCGTCCGCGCTGCGCAGGGTCCAGCCGTCCGGGTCCGTGAAGATCCGGTCGGTCGTCTGCAGGAACCACGGCTCGATCGCGATGACGAGGCCGGGCCTGAGGGGGTAGCCGCGCCCCGGGCGGCCGTCGTTCGGGACGTGCGGGTCGCCGTGCATGGTGCGGCCGACGCCGTGCCCGCCGAACTCCGTGTTGACCCGCAGTCCCGCCTCGCGCGCCACCGCACCGATCGCATGGGAGATGTCGCCGATCTTGTTGCCCGGCCGGGCGACGGCGATGGCGGCCTCCAGGGCACGCTGCGTCGTCGCGATCAGGGCGAGGTCCCGCGGGCGCGCCGTACCGACGACGCGCGAGTACGCCGAGTCCGCCACCCAGCCGTCGACGCTCGCGGCGAAGTCGACGCTGAGGAGGTCGCCGTCCCGGAGGGCGTAGTCACGCGGCAGCCCGTGCAGCACGGCGTCGTTGACCGAGGTGCACAGCACCTTGCCGAAGGGCGAGGCACCGAACGACGGGTGGTAGTCGACGTAGCAGGACTCGGCACCCCGCTCGCGGATCATCCGGTGCGCGAGGGCGTCGAGCTCGAGCAGGTTCACACCGACGTCCGCGGCCTCGGCCACGGCGGTGACGACCTCGGCGACGAAGCGTCCCGCCGGTCGCATCGCCTCGAGTTCGGAGGGGGTACGAAGCTCGATCACGGTCGCAGCGTAGAGCGGTCCGTCACGTGGTTCCCGCCGGGCCCAGCTCCCCGACCGGGACGGCCGCCTCGAGCCGGTTCCCGGGGCCGGGGAGCGGACAGGCCCACGCCGGGTCGTACGCGCACGAGGGCGGATAGGCGAAGTTGAGGTCGACCACCAGGTCCTGGGGACCCCCGCCGAGGTCGGCGCCCTTGGCCGTGTCGAGCACGTAGCGCCCTCCGCCGTAGGTCGCCTCGCCGGCCGTCGCGTCCCGCAGCGGGAGGAAGAGTCCGCCGGCGTAGCCGGTCACCCACCACACGTCGAGACCGCCGAGGCCCGGCAGCTCGACCCGCCCCAGCCGCTCGAGCCCCACGACACCGTCGGTCCCGGTCATCACGTCACGGCGCTGCGCGTCGGCCGGACCGACCGGGACGACGAACCGGAACGCCGGGTCGTACGGCGCGACAAGGAGCCGGAAGCTCGAGCGGTCGCGGGGCAGGACCGGGGACTGCGGATGGCGGGTGAGCAGGTCCCTGCGCGCGTCGACCCACAGAGCGTGCGCGGTCGCGGGGTCGGGCGACTCGCGGATCTCGCGATACAGGTCCCGGACGCGGCGACGCCAATCGAGGAGGTCGAGGGACATGGCCCCAGGCTCGGCGCAGGCCAGCTCGACCGCAAGGCGTGAGCAGGCGGCGCCCGGCCGGCCCGACAGGGGGCCCGACCACCGCGTCGGGAATGACCCGGTGCCCACCGGTGGTTCTGTGAGGGTGAAGAAGATCGGTTTCCTGTCGTTCGGTCACTGGACGCCCTCGCCGTCCTCCGCCACCCGGTCCGCCTCGGACGCGCTGCTCCAGTCGATCGAGCTCGCCGAGGCCGCCGAGGAGCTCGGCGCGGACGGCGCGTACTTCCGGGTGCACCACTTCGCCCGGCAGCTGGCGTCGCCCTTCCCGCTGCTGGCCGCGGTCGGGGCCCGGACCAGCCGGATCGAGATCGGCACCGCCGTGATCGACATGCGCTACGAGAACCCGCTGTACATGGCCGAGGACGCAGGCGCGGCCGACCTCATCGCCGGTGGCCGGCTCCAGCTCGGGATCAGCCGGGGATCGCCCGAGCAGGTGATCGACGGCTACCGCTACTTCGGTCACGCGCCGGCCGAGGGTGAGACCGACGCCGACATGGCGCGGGTCACCACCGAGCAGCTGCTCGAGGTGCTGCGCGGTCAGGGCTTCGCCCAGCCGAACCCGCGCCCGATGTTCCCCAACCCGCCCGGCCTGCTGCGGGTCGAGCCGCACTCCGCGGGCCTGCGCGAACGGATCTGGTGGGGGTCGGCCACCAACGCCACCGCCCAGTGGGCCGCGCGGCTCGGCATGAACCTGCAGAGCTCGACCCTGAAGTTCGACGAGAGCGGCAAGCCGTTCCACATCCAGCAGGCCGAGCAGATCGAGGCGTTCCGCGAGGCGTGGCGCGAGGCCGGGCACGAGCACGAGCCGCGGGTCTCGGTGAGCCGCAGCATCTTCGCGCTGGTGGACCAGCGCGACCGCGCCTACTTCGGCCGCGGCGGGGACGACGAGGACCAGATCGGCATGATCGACGCGCAGACCCGGGCGATCTTCGGCCGGTCCTACGCCGCCGAGCCCGACGTGCTGATCGAGCAGCTGCGCGAGGACGAGGCGATCGCCGCCGCGGACACCCTGCTGCTCACCGTGCCCAACCAGCTCGGCGTCGACTACAACGCCCACGTGCTCCAGGCGCTCCTCGAGCACGTCGCCCCCGGACTCGGCTGGCGCTGAGTCGGGGTCGGGGCCTGAGCCGGCAGCACAAGACCCCCGGTGCTCTGGGCTCCGGGGGTCTGGCTGGCGGTAGCGGTGGGATTCGAACCCACGGTGGGCTCATCACCCACACACGCTTTCGAGGCGTGCTCCTTTGGCCGCTCGGACACGCTACCTCGCGGGCGAGGATACCCGGTCCGACGCCGCCTCCGACAATCGCGACCAGCGCGCGACGCCGCAGGGCCGCCGACCTACTCTGACCTGGTGCACCTGCCCGACCCCGCCGTCCCTGCGCTGCCGCTCGCGCAAGGGGTGGCGGCCGCCACGGAGGCGCTGACCGGCAGGCGGGTCGCCGCGCTGACCGGCGCGGGGATCTCGACCGACTCCGGCCTGCCGGACTACCGCGGCCCGGACTCCCCGCCGCGCACGCCGATGACGTACCAGCAGTTCGTGTCCGACCCGGCGTTCCGGCGGACCTACTGGGCGCGGAACCACGTCGGCTGGCGTCACGTGCACCGCACGCACCCGAACGACGGGCACCGCGCCCTGGTCGGGCTGGAGCGGCGCGGTGTGCTGACCGGTGTCGTCACGCAGAACGTCGACCGCCTGCACCACCTGGCCGGCAGCCGCACGGTCGTGGACCTGCACGGCACCTATGCCGACGTGGTCTGCCTGTCCTGCAGCGCCCGCACCACGCGGGACGCGCTGGCGCACCGGCTCGAGACGCTCAACCCCGGGTTCGCCGAACGGGCGGCCGTGGACGACGTCGAGATCGCGCCGGACGCCGACGCCGTGATCGCCTCGACCGAGGGCTTCGTGGTGGCCGACTGCGAGCGCTGCGGCGGCCTGCTCAAGCCCGACATCACCTACTTCGGCGAGTCGGTGCCGGCCGACCGGCTCGCGGCGGCGTTCGCGGTGGTCGACGCCGCGGACGCGCTGCTCGTGGCGGGCAGCTCGCTGACCGTGCTGAGCGGCTTGCGGTTCGCGCGGCACGCTGCGAAGACCGGCAAGCCGGTGGTGATCGTCAACCGTGGCCGGACCCGTGGTGACGACCTCGCCGCCGTGCGGGTGGACGCGGGCACGTCGCAGGTGCTGCCGGCGCTCGACGCCGCCCTGCCGGACCTCGCCGGCGCGGCGCCGGCCGAGCGCACGGCCTGAGCCGCCGCAGCGGACCGGGTCAAGGCCGTCGCCCGCGACGAGTCCCGGGAGCGGTCCGGGGACCGATCCGGCGAACAGGACCCGTCAGGCCTCGGTCTGCACGCCGTGCTCGGCGTCGTAGAACTCGCAGAACGCGTCGTACGCGCGCGGCGCGTAGATGCTCGCGGGGCCGCCACCCATCAGGAACGTCACCGCGAGCATGTCGGCGCACTCCTCCTTGCTCGCGCCGGCCCGCACCGCGGCCCGCGCGTGCGAGGCGATGCAGCCGTCGCACTCGACCGCGACGGCGATCGCGACCGCGATGAGCTCCTTCATCTTCGTGTCGAGCGCCACGCCGGGGGCGAAGGCCGCGTGGTGGAGCTCGCGGAAGCCGTCGTAGACGTCCGGGATCGCGCGGCGGAGGTTGCGGGTGAGCGGGTTCAGGTCGTCCAGGACGGCCTTGCCGTGTCCGTGAGTCATATCAGGAAAATACCCAGGGGGGTATCTCGTATTCCCGGACGTACGACCTCGCGCACCCGGCTCGCCGCCGCGCACCCGCGAGTTCGCTGGGTGGCGCCCAGTTCGCTGGTCAGGGTCAGCGAACTCGGGCGCGATCAGCGAACTCGGCGACCGGGCGCGCGCCCGATCACAGGCGGTGGTCGGTGAAGAAGTCGCGGAGCGAGGCCGCGCACTCCTCCGCCAGCACGCCGCCGGTCACCTCGACGCGGTGGTTGAGCCGGGGGTCGCGCACCAGGTCGTGCACCGAGCCGCAGGCGCCGGCCTTGGGGTCCCACGCGCCCAGCACCAGGCGCGGCACCCGCGCGAGCACGATCGCCCCGGCGCACATCGCGCACGGCTCGAGCGTCACGACCAGGGTGCAGCCGTCGAGCCGCCAGCTCCCGGTGCGCTCGGCCGCCTCGCGCAGCGCGAGGACCTCGGCATGCGCGGTCGGGTCACCGGTCGCCTCGCGCGCGTTGTGGCCGCGCCCGACGACCACGCCGTCCGCATCGACCACGAGCGCGCCGACCGGCACGTCACCGGTCGCGAGCGCGGCGCGACCCTCGACCAGCGCAGCGCGCATCGCCTCGACGTCGGCGGGCCGCGGGTGCACGTCTCCCACTCTGGCAGAGGGCGGTAGGTTGCAGCCATGCGCCTGCACGTCGCCGATCACCCGCTCGTCGCCCACAAGCTGACCGTCCTGCGCGACGTGAAGACCAGCTCCGCCACGTTCCGTCAGCTCGTCGACGAGCTGGTCACGCTGCTCGCCTACGAGGCGACCCGCGAGGTGCGCGTCGAGCCGCGCGACATCGTGACCCCGGTCGCGCCGACCACGGGCACCCACCTGGCCGAGCCCCGGCCGATGGTCGTCCCGATCCTGCGCGCCGGCCTCGGGATGCTCGAGGGCATGGCACGGCTGCTGCCGACCGCCGAGGTCGGGTTCCTCGGCCTGCAGCGCGACGAGGAGACGCTCCAGGCGATCACCTACGCCAACCGGCTGCCGGACGACCTGTCCGGCCGGCAGTGCTACGTGCTGGACCCGATGCTGGCGACCGGCGGGACGCTCATCGCGAGCATCGACTACCTCTTCGAGCGCGGCGCCACCGACGTGACGTGCATCTGCCTGCTCGCGGCGCCCGAGGGCATCGCGACCGTCGAGCGTCACGTCGGCGACCGGGCCGACGTCTCGATCGTCGTGGCGGCCGTCGACGAGCGGCTCAACGAGAAGGGCTACATCGTGCCCGGCCTCGGCGACGCGGGCGACCGCCTGTACGGCGTCGTCTGACCGGTCACACACCTCGCCCATCCCGCTCAGTCACCCTGTCACGACCCGTGTGACACGGCGATCACCCGTCTGGCGGACGCCGCCAACTGAGTGATCTGCGCCGCACTCCGAAGCCCTGACCTGGGCATACACTCAAGATCGTCCAGCATGTGAGACGTGCGGCGACCTGCCCTTGGTGTCCTCGGTCATCACGGCGCACACTGTTCTCGTGACTTCCGTCAGAGGTCGTGTGACAAGCGGGCCGCCTCTCCCGCCCACCGGCTGACGACGGCTTTCATGGACGGCGACGGAGCGTGAGGGCTGGGGGGCCACGCACCTTCTGTCGCCGGCCAGGGTGTCGATCCGCGTGATCGGCACTCAGGACGTCCTGGTCCGCTCGGGGGATGCCGACTCAGGACGCTGCGCTGCCGGGTCGCGTGCACTCCTCCGCGACCCGGCAGCGCATTTTCCGTGACCGGACACGGTGACGGCTGAGACGGCCCGCGGGCGCAGGGCGTCTGGGCGCAGGGGGCCCAGACTCGGATTGCGTCCGCGGGCCACCCCTCGCTCGCGCCGTGCTCAGCGGGCCTGCCCAGTGCTCGAGCCGCGTTCCCCGGCCTGCCCAGCGCTCGAGCCGCCCTCCCCGGGCCTGCCCAGCGCTCGAGCCGCCCTCCCCGGGCCTGCCCAGCGCTCGAGCCGCCCTCCCCGTGCTCACGGCCGCGCTCGAGCCGTGCTCCCCCGTGGTCAGCTCCAGGCGGCCCAGATCAGCAGCATCGTGACCAGGAACCCGACGACGTAGTTGGCGACCAGGAACTGACGCCAGCCACGGTTCGCCTCCATGGCCCGCGCGTCCGGAACGGCCCTGAACGGCCACGCGAGCGCCACGTACGGGGTCACGAGCACGGCCGCGAGCGGCCCCGGCCACGCGGTCGGCAGCAGCAGCACGGCGGCGAGCAGCCACAGCCCGATCGACAGCCGCACGGTCCGCGCCGCACCGAGCACGGTCGCCACGGAGCCGATGCCCGCCTCGCGGTCCGCGACCACGTCCTGCACGGCACCGAAGGCCTGGCTCGCCATCCCCCACGCGAAGAACGCGGCGAGCACCAGCCACGCGGTGCGGCCGATCGGCTCTCCGGCGAGCACCAGCCCGTACAGCGCAGGCGAGACGAAGTGCGTGCTGGACGTCATCGAGTCCAGCACGGGTCGCTCCTTGAACCGCAGCCCGGGCGCGGAGTAGGCCACCACGGCGAAGAGCGAGAACGCGAGCGTGAGGCCGGCCACGGCCGAGCCGTGCGCGAGCAACCACACCACGAACGGGACCGGCAGCAGCGTCGCCGACCACAGCGTCGCGCGGTGCAGCCGGGCGTCGAGCAGGGCACCCTCCACACCGCCCTTGCGCGGGTTGCGCAGGTCGGACTCGTGGTCGAAGACGTCGTTGATGCCGTACATCAGCAGGTTGTACGGCACCAGGAAGAACAGCACGCCGACCACCCAGCGCGCGTCCACACCACCGTGGGCCAGCAGGTACGCCGCGCCGAACGGGTAGGCGGTGTTGACCCAGGAGAGCGGCCGCGAGGCCAGCACGAGCTGGCGCAGCACCTCCGCTCCGCTCAACGGTCGACCTCCGGCGCTCAACGGTCGACCTCCGGACGCGCGCCGAGCAGGCGCCAGACCGCAGGCAGCAGCAGCGCAGCACCGACCGCGTAGGCAAGGTCCTCGACCGGCGCGACCCCGAGCCGCACCCCGAGCGTCAGGTCGTCGTCGTAGCCGACTAGCCCCACCCCGACGATCACGTTGTCGAACGCCACGGTGAGCACCAGGAGCACCCCGACGACACCGCCCACGACCCGCCAGGACGGTCCCCCGGTGCGCCGCTGTGCCACCACCAGGACGACGAGCGCCGCCACGAGGAACGGCACCGCGAGGAGCGCGTACGTCATCATCGCCCGCCCCGCGCGGAAACGGCCCCGCCGCTCGCCGCCGACCTCGCCGCGTACCGGGCAGCGATGCGCTCGGCCACCGCGGCGAGGACGAGGCTCAGGTGGCTCAGCAGCAGCAGGAACCCGACCTCCTCGACCGGCAGGTCCGGCGCGAGCAGCAACCCGGACTGGTAGGCCCCGTCGCCCACGAAGAAGATCCCCAGACGGATCCCCGCGAGGTCCCAGAGCAGGAAGAACGCGACGCCCACCGCGAGCGCGCCCAGGCCACGCCGCGCCGCGTGCGGAGCCCGCCGGAACAGCACGAGCCGCCAGCGACGGTCGACGACGAGCATCCCGGCGAGCGACAGCACGAGCGCCGCCGGGTACGCCAGGGTCATGCCCGATCCGCCTGCTGAGCCACCGTCGGGCCGTCCGCCGGCTCCGTCCGCCGGGGCACCTGCGTGCCGCCGGCCCGCCTGTCGGCAACCCGGTCCGCCGCCGGGACCGGCGCGACATCCGCCTCCCGGTCCGCAGCGACATCCGCCGTCCGGTCCGCGATGTCGCCCGGCTCCGCCAGCGGTCCCGCGGACGTGTCCCCGCGGAACCGCTTGACCAGCAGCTCCGCGCTGATCAGGCACATCGGGACGCCGATCCCGGGGATCACCGATCCGCCCGCGTAGAGCAGCCCGGCCACCCGCCGGGAGACGTTCCCGGCCCGGAACATCGCCGACTGACCGAGGGTGTGCGCCGGGCCGAGCGCGGTCCCGCGCCACGCCCGGAGGTCCTGCGCCCAGTCCGCCGGGCCGACCGTCCGGCGCACCACGATCCGGTCGGCGAGGTCCGGGACGCCCGCCCAGCCGCCGATCTGCGCGATCGCCGCGTCCGCGACCCGCTCGACCCAGGGATCGCCCGCGCCGCCCAGCCCACCGTGCCCGAGCCGCACGTCCGCCGGGACGGGGACCAGGATGACGAGGTTCTCGTGACCCTCCGGTGCCACGCCCGGGTCGGTGGACGAGGTCCGCGACACGTAGACCGACGTCGGGTCAGGCATCGCACCGACCGGAGCGCCCGGCCTGCGGTCGAAGATCAGGTCGAACGTGGTGTCCCAGTCCTCGGCGAGGAACAGCGAGTGGTGCGGCAGCTCGGGCAGCCGGCCGCGCACACCGAGGTAGACCATGACGGTGCTCGGACCGGGCACCTGCCGGCGCCACCACCGGTCCGAGTAGGACCTCAGCGCTGCGGGCAGCAGCCGGCGCTCGGTCTCCTCGAGGTCGGTCGCCGCGATCACGACGTCCGCCGGCAGATGCTCCTCACCGGCCCGGCCCCCGGCTCCGGCAGCACCCGATCCCACCACGGTGACACCGGTGACCTGGGCCTTGCGACGCCGCCAGAGCCCGGCCACGGTCGGCTGACGCTCGAGGCCCGCAGGCAGCCCGCCGACCACCGGGCCGGTGGTGATCGCGGTCGCCGCGCAGCCGGTTCGGATCCGCACCCCGGCCTGCTCGGCGACCCGGCGCACCGCGTCCACCACGGCCCCGAACCCGCCCTGCGGGTAGAGCACCCCGTCGGCCAGGTCCAGGTGGCTCATCAGGTGGTACATGCTCGGCGTGAGCCTCGGGGACGCGCCGAGGAACACCGCCGGGTAGCCGAGCACCTGGCGCAGCCGGGTGTCCTGGACCGTGGCCCGAACCTTCGACTCGAGCGACCGGGTGAGCAGCCCGGCGAGCTCGGGGGCCCGGCGCAGCACCGCGGGGGTGAGCAGCGGCCGGAGCGACGCGTAGCTCGTGTAGAGGAAGTGCTGCAGCGCCATGTGGTACGCGTCCGAACCCGACTCGAGGTAGGCCCGCAGGCGCGCCCCTGACCCGGGCTCGACGCGTTCGAACAGCGCGACCGAGTCGGCGAGGTCGGACCGCACGTCGAGCGGGTCGTGCCGCTCGAAGAAGACCCGGTACGCCGGGTCGAGCGGGACGAGGTCGAGCTGCTCGGTGGCCGAGGTCCCCATCAGCCGGAGGAAGTGCTCGAACACCTCCGGCATGAGGTACCACGACGGGCCGATGTCGAACCGGAAGCCGTCGGCACCCCAGGTCGAGGCCCGTCCACCGACCTCGTCGCGGGCCTCCACGAGCGTGACCTCGTGCCCCTCCCGCGCGAGCAGGGCCGCACCGGCCAGTCCGGACACGCCGCCGCCGACCACGACGACCCTCATCGGCGGCTCCGTCCGCCGTGCGACCCGGCCAGGGACGCGCGCAGCACGGCCGTCGCGGCGATCCGCGCCTTGACCGAGCTCGGGACCCGCACGCGTGTCGCTCCCAGCTCCTCGGCCGGGGTCGCCCGGATCCGCGCGGCCAGCTCGGCGAACAACCCGTAGGCAACCCCGACCGCGCGGCGCGGGCCCGACGGGAGGTCGACGAGCGCGGTGCGGGCCACGCGCAGGTCGGCGTCGATCTCGGCGAGCGCGGTCGCCTTGGCCTCCTCGGTGACGTGCCGCGGGTCGAGACCCACGAGGTACTGGCGGCCGAGCACCGCGCCGTCCTCGGCGAGGTCCCGCAGGAAGTTGATCTTCTGGAACGCGGCGCCCAGGGCCCGCGCACCGGGCGTGAGCTCGGCGAACCGGCGGTCACGGTCCGCCTCGTCGTGCAGGAAGACCCGCAGGCACATCAGCCCCACGACCTCGGCCGAGCCGTACACGTAGTCGGCGAGCGACGCCTCGTCGTGCACGGTGACGTCGAGGTCGGTGCGCATCGACGCGAAGAACGGTCGGGTCAGGTCCGTGGTGATCCCGACCTCGCGCGCCGTGATGGCGAACGCGTGGACGAGGACGTCGGTGGAGTACCCGCTCGCCATCGCCGACTCGGTGCGCTGCTCGAGGTCGTCCAGCAACCCGCGGGACCGCTCGACGTCGGCACCGGCCTCGGCCGAGGCACCGTCGACGACCTCGTCGGCGAGGCGGACCAGCGCGTAGACGTTCCGCACGTGCCCGCGCTGCCCGGGCGGGAGCAGGCGGGTCGCCAGACCGAAGCTCGTCGAGTAGCGGCGCACCACCACGTCCGCGGCGCGGCGCGCGGTGTCGTCGTAGAGCCCCAGGCGGTCCGCGCCCTGACCTCCACCCACCGCCGCCACGCGGGTCACACCGCCAGCCACCGGGTCACACCTCCGCGAGCCGCGTCGATGTGCCCGACCACGGTGCACAGCGCCTCGGCGATCTGCATGCCGACGCCCGCCACCAGCTCGGCCAGCGGGGCGGGCAGGTCGGCGTTACGGCGCCGGACCTCGGCCAGGTCCCGCTCGACGGCACGCTGCACGAGCACCGGCGCCGAGCACCGGGCGAGGGCGCGCCGCATCCTGGCCGCGGTGAGGTCGTCGAGGTCGGACCGGCCCAGGTCCCGGACGAGGTCCGCCCAGGCGGGCGTCGACCGGGCGTGCAGGATGAGCGGGGTCTGCTTGCCCTCACGCAGGTCGGAGACGTTCGACTTGCCGATCTCCGACTCCGGGGCGAACACCCCGAGCAGGTCGTCGACCAGCTGGAACGCGCGGCCGAGGAGTCGGCCCAGGTCGTCCAGCTCGGCCAACAGCTGCGGACCCGCGCCGGCCAGGAGGGCGCCGGCGCGCAGGGGCGCTCTGAACGAGTACATCGCGGTCTTCGACTCGGCGATCCGGACCGCCTGCTCGATCGTCGGGGCGTCGAGCCCGAGCCCGGCCGAGGTGTCCTCGAGCTCCCCGCCGGCCGACACCAGCAGCGTCTCGTCGAGCAGGTCGGACAGCGCGAGCCGTACGGCCGCCGGCGCCTCGGTTCCGGCCACCAGCCGGTGTGCCTGCGCCAGGGCGAGGTCGCCCGCGAGCACCCCGGCCGCCAGCGACCAGCGCTCCGCCGACCCGGCGTCCAGACCGTCGGCGACCGCGTCCCGGCGCATGGTCTCGGCGAGGTTCGGTTCGCCGCGACGGGTGGTGTCGCCGTCGATCAGGTCGTCGTGCACCAGGAACGCGGTGTGCAGCAGCTCGAAGGCCGCGGCGACCGCGACGGCTGCGTCGGGGCGCGTGCCGCCGAGCCCTGCGTGCGCGCCGAGCACCAGGGCCGATCGGAAGCGCTTGCCGCCGCGCAGCGACCGGCCGATCTCGTGCCACATGAGCTCGTACCGTTCGCCGTGCACCGCCGCGCGCCGGCCGGCGTCCGCGATCAGGTGGTCGAGCAGCGCGTCGACCTGCTGCTGCGCGCCCGCCGGTGCGAGGCTCATCGCTCGCTCCAGTAGGTCCGCAGCCCGGGACCGGCCTGCACGAGCCACGGGCTCAGCGCCCAGGGCGCGACCTCGATCGCGCGCAGCAGGTCCTCGATCGGGACCCACACGTGGTCCATCACCTCGTCCGGGTTGGGCCGCACGGTCGCACCCGGCGCGGGCCTCGCGACGACGACCGGGCAGACCTCGTTCTCCACGACCCCCGAGGCGTCGGTCGCGCGGTACCGGAAGTCGGGCAGCACGGGGCTGATCTCGGCCAGCTCGAGACCCAGCTCGTCACGCGCGCGGCGCCGCACGGCGTCCGCGGTGTCCTCCCCCGGCCCCGGGTGGCCGCACACGCTGTTCGTCCAGACCCCGGGCCAGGTCTTCTTGGTCAGCGCACGCCGCGTCACCAGCACGTTGCCCGCCTCGTCGACCACGTGGCACGAGAAGGCCAGGTGCAGCGGTGTGCAGGCGGTGTGCACCTCGGACTTGGCCGCGGTACCGCTCGGGACGCCGGACGCGTCGAGCAGCACCACGAGCTCGGCACCCTGATCCATCATCAGACCTCCGCAAACGCTCAGCATGCTGAGGTTAAGCGACGGTCGGCGGGCGCGCGCGTCGAGCGGGGCACGACCGCCCGAGGGTCAGTGCGTCGAGGCGAGGGTGATCGCGCCGAGGAAGTACTGGTCACCCGCCGTGGTCGCGGTGAGGGTGTGCGTGCCCGCGGCCAACCGGGTCGCCACGAACGGCTTGGCGTCGACGCCCAGCGAGTTCGCCCAGGCGAAACCCCACGCGGTCGAGGTGAAGGCATCCGTCGTGAGGCCCGGGCTGCCGTCCAGGCGCAGTGGCGTCAGCGCGAGCGAGCCGTCCAGGACCAGCGAGTCGTTCCCGCCCGCACCGCGGTCGCCCTCCCAGGCCACGACACCCACGCGGGCGGTGCTCTCGGTGCCGGTGGTGAACGTGAACGTCTGCGACGAACCGGCCGCGATCCACCTGCCGCCGTCGTACACCGTCACGTCACCGTGGGAGTGCTGGTCGGCGTAGACGACGACCAGCGCCCAGCCGCCGTAGTACGTCGGGACCGGGTCCGTCCGGCCGGACGCCACCGCGACACCGCGGACCGCGACCGAGCCCTGCCTGGTCACCAGCGAGGTCACGTCGGCGAACGACTGGTAGTAGCTGCGGGAGCTGTCGTCGGTGGCCTCGGAGATCACCTCGCCGTGCACGGCCGTGTAGCCCTGCGTGCCGGGCGCGCGCAGCTCCACGTCGGTCAGCGAGCCGCTCCAGGTGTCGCCCGCATAGCGGTTGCCCGACCAGTACAGACCCGCGAACACGATGTCCCCCGACACGGCGAGCGACGCCGTGGAGTTGTCCAGCGGGATCATCGAGAAGCTGTTGTTGATCGCCGAGCCGCCGAGGTCGGTGCGCGCCGACCCGCACGTGCTCGAGGCGGACGTGTCGCAGGTCAGCACGGGCGCCCCGATCTGGGTCACGCCGTAGCCGTCGGTCCAGGTGCCCCGCGTCGTCAGGCCGGCGGACGAGACCTGCGGCGTCACGCCGTCCGAGATCGTGGCAGCGGCCCAGTTGGCGGCGGAGACCGTGACGGTCGCCCGACCGCTCGTCACGGCGCTCGCCCGGGCCGGCAGCTGCAGCACTCGCGTCTCGCCGGGAGCAAGGCCGGGCACCGTGCAGGTCACGTGCTGCGCATCGGTGAGGGTGCAGGTCCACCCGCCGAGGTCCACCGAAGCCGGGTCGACGAAGTCCACCGCGCGCGGCAGCTCGAGGGTCGCCGTGAGCCCCGCGGCAGCGCCACGGCCCTGGTTCGTCACTGCGAACGACAGGGTGCCCTGCGCGCCGAGGCTCAGGTCGGCGGTGAGCGGTGTGGTGAAGGCGAGCTGCGGCAGCTTGACGTCGAGGGTCGAGTGCGCGGTGACCGACCCGCCGCCCACCGCGATGGTCAGGTCGCCGGTCGTGTCACCGGCCGCCCGGACGCCGAGCTCGAGGTGCTCGGAGCTGCGCGGCGCGAGAGAGCCGAGCGTGCAGTCCGCGCCGTCGGAGACCGCGGCACAGACCCAGCCGGCCGCAGCCGTCAGGTTCGTCACCGAGACCCCGGCAGGCAGCCGGACGTGGGCCACGACGTCGCCCAGCGTGGTGCCGCCGTCGTTGCGGACGGTCGCGGCGAGGGCGTGCTCGAGCCCGGCGTCCACGCTGGTCGGCGAGGCGAGCTCGACTGCCGCCTGGCCCGGGGCGGAGGTGATCCGGACCGGCGCCGTCGCGGTGGACAACGTCGTGCGCACCGTCAGGTCGGTGCTGACGTCGACGTCGACCACCGGCTGCGCGGCGCCGACGAGAGCCGGCACGGTCACCCTCAGGTCGAGCGGGACCGTGGTGCGCGGCCCGATGGACCCCGCGGTGCAGGACAGCACGTCACCGGCCCGGTTGCAGGTCCACACCACGCGCAGGCTGGGCAGCGCCTCGACGGTGACGCCGTCGGGCAGGTCGGCCGGCAGGTCCACCTCGACGCCCGCGTCGCGCGCGGTCGTGCCGCCCAGGTTGGAGACCCGGACCTCGAGGTCGCCGGTCGCATCGGTGTCGATCGCGCCCTGCACGGCGGCCGGAGCAGCGTCGGCGAGGGTGAGCCGCGCGGGGCTCGCGGACAGACGTGCGGCGAGGTGGGTCGTGGCACGCGTGCCGCCGTCCACCCACGAGCTCACCTGGATGCCCAGCGAGCGCGTCGCGTCCGCGAGGGTGTCGTCGCTGACCAGGACGCTGAGGTGCAGCGTGCTGCTCGCACCGGGCGCGAGCGAGGGAAGGCGGCACTGCGCCGTGGTGTCGGAGGTCCGCGCGCAGGTCCAGTCGACGCGGGCGGTCGGCACCGCCGCACCGCCCCCGGCACTGGGTGCTGCCGGCGTCGCGGTGACGGACCAGTCGGTGCCGGGGTCGAAGGTCAGCTCGGTGGCGACGTCGGTCGCGGTGGTGCTGCTCGGGTTCCGCACGACGACGTCCAGCGGGCTCGGCACCCCGGCCACCAGGGACGGCGCCGCGATCGGGTCGATGCTCAGGGCGGGCACCGCGGGCTCGCTCGACGGCTCGGTGCTGGGCTCCGAGGTCGGCTCGGTGGTCGGCCCGGTGGCCGGCTCGGTGGTCGAGCCGTCGCCGGTGCCCGCGTCGGGAGCGGGCGCCGCGGAGGGCTCGGGCGTCGGGTCCGCCGACGGCTCGGTGCTGGGCACCGTCGTCGGCTCGGTGGTCGGCTCGGTGGTCGGCTCGCCACTGGGCGCACCGGGCGCGTTCGGCGTCCCTTCGGCCACGACCACGCCGTCCTGGGGCGAGAAGACACCCATCAGCCCCGCGATACCTGCGGCGGCACCGATCACCACCAGCGCTGCGACGGTCGCGAGGACCGCGGGAGCTCCGGCGATGGCAGCCATCAGCCCCGCAAAACCTGTCGCGGCGCCGGCACCCGCGGCGCCGGCACCCCCGGCCGCACCGCCCGCGGCGGCCATGGCGGGCGCAGCACCGGGAGCGGTCGCGGCCCCGCCGACGTAGGCGGCACCGGCCGCGCCGGCAGCGCCGGCACCTGCACCGGCGAGCACCCCGGACCCGACGGCCTCGGCACCTGCGGCGGCTCCGGCGCCGGCACCCACGCTCGCGCCGCCACCCGCGGCACCACCGGCACCACCAGCACCACCCGCGCCCGCACCGGCACCGCCGGCCTGCGCAGCGGTACCGGTGGCCGTCCCGGCGGCGGCACCGGCGACGGCGACGCCCTTCGCGGCGGCCGCGGCACCACCGAAGCCGATGCCCTTGAGGATCCCGATCGCGCCGAAGCCGAGCACCAGCGGCCCGATGATCGCGCGCATGCCGTGGTTGACGTCACCGAGCTCCAGCACCAGCGCCCGGCAGGCGCCGCACTCCTCGAGGTGGGAGTCGACCAGCATGGTCTCGCGCTTGGCCAGACCACCGCGCACGTAGGCGCCGAGCTTGGAGTTGACGAGCGTGCACGCCTCGGACTGCGGGGCGGCGAGGTGCTGCTGCAGGTAGGCCTGTCGCAGGCCCTCCCGAGCGCGGTACGCGAGCGCGGCGACACCGTTCGCGGTGAGACCGAGGATCGGGGCGATCTCGGCCGCCGAGAGGCCTTCGACCTCCGTGTACCAGAGCACCGCCTGCCACCGCTCGGGGAGCGAGGAGTAGGCCTGGGAGACGACGCCTCGTTCGAAGCCCTCCATCGCGGGCTCTTCGGAGGACTCCACGGCGACGCCGACGGACTCGAAGGCGGTCAGGTCGCCGGTGGGCTCGTTGCGCCGCACGCTGTCGTTCCGGTCCATCGCGACCCGGCGCAGCACCGTGAAGAGATAGGCGCGGAAGGCGACGTCCGGTCCGCCGCCGCCCTGGATCGCGGTGAACACCCGGCTGAAGGCGTCCTGCACCGCGTCGTCCGCGTCCGCGGACGAGTTGGAGTACTGGCGGGCGACGGTCCGCGCTGCGGCGGCGTGACGTTCGTAGAGCACGCCGAAGGCAGCCGTCTCGCCGCTGCGCACAGCTGTGATCAGCTCCGCGTCGCTGGAGAGGTCCCAGACGCTCCCGACGCTCATGTCACCCCCTCGCCCGTCTCGTCGGTCGTTCCGCGTCACGCCCCCAGGCGGGCCCCGCACCAACCCGGACAGATCCGCGCGCACCGGGGACACCCGACCCAAGGTTCTCATGCGGGACGCCTCGCCCGTAGCGGTCAGACCGGGTGAACCCGCCCACGGAGCACCCGTTCGGGTGACGTCGGGAGGTCGACCTCTGCGAGCACGGCGTGTCGCACGCGCGCGACGGGCGCGCGAGGTCTGCTGCGCGCCTGGTGACGACGGTGTGGACCACCTCGCCGGGCAGCAGCGACCTCGGGACGATCATGCCGGGCTCCTCCTTCCCCCAAACGGGTGATTGAGGTATCGGCACGCCGAACCCACGTCATGAGGGGTTCCTCGGCACGTCTCATCATCCGTGACCACCGAGACGTTCGAGCCAACGGCTGCCGAGCTGCGCGAGCAGTGGCGCGCGGCGACCGCCGACTCCGTGTGGCTCCGTCCGGGCGACTGGTACCACCCCGCCGTCGACGCGCTCACCGAGGCGCTCGTGGCCGGCGCCGACCCGACGGCCGCTGCCGCCCGGCTCGGCTCCGTGCGCGGCTCCACCGGTGTGGGCATCGCCGAGTCGCTCGACGACCTCGGCGTGGTCTACGGCCTGCTGGACGTCGAGCCCGGGCCCTGTGCGA
>NZ_JAOVZU010000001.1:0-363080 GCF_025717005.1 Actinotalea endophytica | reverse complement strand
CCCCCCCCCGGGGGGGTGGCCTCGGTCGGGGGGGCCCCCCCCCCCCCCCCCCCCGCGGTCCGGGCCCTGTGCGAGGGCTGGGCCAGTGCGATGGACGCCCTGCCGGCGCAGTCCGCGGTGATCGACCCCGAGTCCGGCCTGCCGACGCTCGACTACCTCGCGGTCCGCCTCGGCGAGACCTACGGCACGGCCCGCCGTCACGCGCACCACGCGTTCACGACCCACTGCCTGGTGCTCGTCGACGTCGCGGCCGGCGAGGTTCCGCCGTGGCGCCGCATGGCGCGCTCGGCAGCGATGGGCCGCTCCCTGACCGCCGCGCTCGCCCCGGGCCACCCGATGGCCGCACTCGGCGGTGGCGCGTTCGCGGTTCTCGTGGCGCGGGACTACGACCTGGGCGAGACCGTGCGTCGGATGCGCGAACAGGTCACGCTCAACGCCGAGGCGCTGCAGATCAGCGAGCTGATCCGGCAGCCCCCGCGGATCTGGATCGAGCCGCTCCCGGAGACCCACGAGCGAGCGGTCGACCTGCTCAACCACCTGCGTCGCTGAGACGCCGCGCCGCGAGGCGCACAGACGTCCGCATCCCCCGGACTCACGCCGGCGGGAGCCCTTGGAGGGGGGCTCCCGCCGGCGTCGTGGTTCCCGGACCGCCCGGTCGCCGCTCCCCGCCCCTCGCGGCGTCGGCTCTCGCAGAGCATGCGGCACGAGAGCGGGAGCCCCGGCCCGTGATGGACCGGGGCTCCCGTCGTGCGGTGCGCCGTCAGGACGGCACTCGGTCAGACGAGCTCGCCGTCAGGACGGCTCGTCGTCAGAACAGCTCGTTGACCCGATCGCTGCTCGGCGGAGCCACCGGGCTGAAGGTGCCCAGGTAGTTCGTCAGCGCCAGCAGGTCGTTCCCGCCGTCCAGCCGGGCGCCACCCACGGCCGCGAACTCGGCGAAGTTGTCGCCGCCGTCGGCGAGGAAGTTGTTCACCGTGACCATGTAGCTCGCGGCCGGATCGATCGCGACCCCGTCGAGAGCCATGTCGGTCACCGCCACCGACGTGCACGTGGCCACGCCGGCGACGTCCTCGATCGTCCGGTTCAGGGTGTAGGTGAAGCCCTCCGAGACGCCGAGGTGCAGGAACGGGCGGCTCGAGCCGGCCGGCTGGCACTGCTCCTCGAGGACCGTCTGGATCTGCGCACCGGTCATCGGGAAGGTCAGCAGCGTGTTGCCGAACGGCTGGAACGTGAAGGCCTCTCCGTAGGTGACGACCCCGTCGCCCTCGTCGCCCGAGGCGGCGTACGTCAGGTCGGATCGGACCCCGCCCGGGTTCATGAAGGCGATGTCGGCGCCGTTCTGGCTGGTCGACCACAGCTGGGCGTCGGCGACCAGGTTGCCGGCCGGGGACTCGACCCCACGGTCGGTGCCGGGCGGGGTGCCGCCTCGGTTGATGTCGGCCGTGATGGTGCCGACCGGCGTGTTGCCGGCGGCGTCGTACAGCGGCATCCACTTGTCGATGATCGCGGTCTGCGCCGGGTCCGGGGTCAGCACCGTCTGGTCGACGAGGTGGTTGACGGCCCAGCTCTTGCCCCGCACGACGTCCTTGGTCGCCCGGTCGATCTTGAGGTGCATCTCGGTGACGACGCGGCCGTAGGAGTACGCGCTGGTGACCATGCGCGGCTTGCCCGCGGGGTCGGGGAGCGTGCAGTTGTACGGCAGGTGGGTGTGCCCGGTGATCACTGCGTCGATCTCCGGGTCGAGACCCGCGTTGATCGTCACGACCGGACCGGAGATCCCGACGCAGGCGTCGATCTCACCGGGCGGCGGGGTCTGCGAACCGCCCTCGTGCAGCAGCACGACGATGGACTCGACGCCCTGGGCCTTGAGCTCGGGGACGAGCGCGTTGGCGGTCTCGACCTCGTCACGGAAGTCATAGCCTTCGATCCCCGCTGCGGCGACGAGGGTGCTCGTGGCCTCGAGCGTCATGCCGATGAAGCCGACCTTGACTCCGCCGACCCGCTTGATCCAGTAGGGCGCGAGCGCCGTCTCGCCGGTGGACTCGTCCACCACGTTCGCGGCCAGCCACGGGAAGTCCGCACCCGCGTAGGGGTCATCCGGGAAGTAGCAGCCGTCCACCGGGTGGCAGCCGCCGTCCTGCATGCGCAGCAGCTCGGTGACGCCTTCGTCGAACTCGTGGTTGCCCACGCTGGAGACGTCGAGCCCCATCGCGTTGAGCGACTCGACCGACGGCTCGTCGTGGAAGAGACCGGACAGTGCCGGCGAGCCGCCGATCAGGTCACCGGCCGCGACCGTGAGGGAGTACTTCTGGCCGTCGCGGAGCTGCGCCAGCTCCGCGGCCAGGTACTCGGCGCCACCGACCGTGTCGTTGGTGTCCACCGCACCGTTGCCGGTCGCCTCGAGGTGCCCGTGGTAGTCGTTGAACGCCAGAAGCTGCAGGTCGATGTAGCGGCTCTGCCATCTGTCGTGGTGAGGGTCCTTCGGCCCGGGCGATCCCTTGGCGAGCGCGCCGGGTGCTGCGAGGGTCGCCAGGGCGAGTGTCAGGGAGAGGGCGCCGACACCCGCGACGGCGCGCCGGACGGAGCGCCGCTTCCCGGGGGTGGAGGAGTTCACTGTCACAGGGGTCTCCTAGTGGTGGGATGGCCAACCGGGGACCGCCGGACATGCGACCCCGCGGGCTGGAACGGCACCGTCCTACCACGGACCTAGGTCCCACACAGGGGAGTCGGCGGAACTACTCCGAACGGGTGATGAACCGTCATCCGGCGGTCACCGGACGTTCGCCGCCCCGTTGCAGGTCAGGGGCACCCAGGGGTTCGTCGGACGCACCGCCGACGGCCGCCCCTGGGCCCACGTCGCCGGCGGTTCTCGCACCGCCGGCGTCCGCATGTCGGAGGCCGCGTCTCGCCGATCGGGAGGCGCAGCCGAGCGACGGTCTGTCGCGGGGGAGCCACAGCCGAGCGACGGTCGGTCGCGGGGGTGCCGCAGGCGGC
This sequence comes from Actinotalea endophytica, assembly GCF_025717005.1. GTDB lineage: Bacteria > Actinomycetota > Actinomycetes > Actinomycetales > Cellulomonadaceae > Actinotalea. Next base: position 360,086 of record NZ_JAOVZU010000001.1, on the reverse strand, counting down.
GCAGGCGACGCCCCGGCAGGCCTCAGCGAGCGGGCCGCCAGATCACCAGGGCGCCGGAGCTGGTCACCCGAGCCGGGCGATGACCCCGGGGCACCGCGACGACCTCGCCCTCGGGACCGGCCGCGAACACCCGCCGGCCCGGGTCCGCCGCGTGCTGGAGCTGGTCGATCTCGCCGCGCAGGCGCTCGACCTCGGCCTCCAGCGCGAGGATCCGCTTGATCCCGGCCAGGTTGATGCCTTCGTCCTGGGACAGCCGCTGGACCTCGCGCAACGTCGCGACGTCGCGCAGCGAGTAGCGACGGCCACGACCGCGCGTGCGGGTCGGGGACACCAGGCCGAGGCGGTCGTACTGCCGCAGGGTCTGCGGGTGCATGCCGGCGAGCTCGGCGGCCACCGAGATCACCAGGACCGGCTGGTCGACCGTCATCTGACCTCCGTCACGCACCCTGACCTCCCGGCTCAGTGCCCCGCCTGCTCGCGGAGCTCGGCCCGCACGTCGGCACCGTCGGTCGCTCGGGCGAACGCCTCGACGGCCGCCTTCGCGTCGTCGGACAGCCGCTGCGGCACGACCACCTGCACGGTGACCAGCAGGTCGCCGTCACCCTGCGGCGTCGGCACACCCTTGCCACGGACCCGCAGCGTGCGGCCGGACGGCGTCCCGGCGGGCACCTTGACCCGCACCGTGCCGCCCTCGAACGTGGGCACCTCGACCTGGGCGCCGAGCGCCGCCTCGGAGAACGTCACCGGCAGCGTCACGCGCAGGTCGCGCCCGTCGATGCTGAACACCGGGTGCGGCTCCACCGAGACCTTGATCGCCAGGTCGCCGGCCGGCCCGCCGTCCGTACCGGGGCGGCCCTTGCCGCGCAGCCGGATCTTCTGCCCGTCGCGCACGCCCGGCGGGATCCGCGCGGTGACCTTGCGTCCGTCCACCGTGAGCGTCACGGTCGAGCCCTGCACGGCCTGCCGGAACGGCAGGGTCGTGGTCGCCTCGAGGTCCACGCCGCGCTGCGGCCGCCGGCCGAACCCGGCCTGCCGACCGGCACCGCCGCCACCGAACAACCCACCGAGGATGTCCTCGAAACCGCCCGCACCCTCGGCACCGGTGGTGGAGTAGCGAACCCGCGCGCCACCGGGCGCGCCCGCGCCCCCGGCGCCGGCGCCGAACAGGCCGCCGAACAGGTCCTCGAACCCGGCCGCACCCGCGCCGCCGGCACCCGGCGCCTGGAACCGGGCGCCGCCACCGGCCATCGCGCGGACCGCGTCGTACTGCTGGCGCTGCTCGGGATCGGACAGCACCGCGTAGGCCTCGCCGACGTCCTTGAACTTCGCCTCGGCCGCGGCGTCACCCGGGTTGTGGTCGGGGTGCAGCGTGCGGGCGAGCTTGCGGTACGCCTTCTTGACCGCGGCGGCGTCGGCGTTCTTGGGCACGCCGAGGATCGCGTAGAAGTCCTTCTCGAACCAGTCCTGGCCCGTCATCGGCGCCGCCCTCCTCTCGTAGCCTCCGCCGGGTCTCGTCCGGTGTCCTCACCCACGGACCCGGACGAGACCCGCTGCCCGCGTCGTGTCACTCGGGTTCCGCGACCGCCACCCGGGCGGCGCGGACGATCCGGTCGCCGACGCGGTGTCCGGCCTGGAGCACCTGCACCACGGTCGGCTCGGTCACATCGTCCTGGTGCGCGTGCATGAGCGCCTCGTGGACCGTCGGGTCGAACGGCTCGCCGGCCGCGCCGTAGCGCTCCCAGCCGAACTTGCCGAGGGCGCCCTCGAACTTCTCCGAGACCGCCAGGAACGGACCGGTCAGCTCGCCGTGGGCCCGCGCCGCGTCGACGTCGTCGAGCACGCCGATCATGGCCTCGACCATGGCGATCACGGTCTGGTCGCGCGCCACGAGCCGGTCGCGGTCGACCCGCTTGCGGTAGTTGACGTACTCCGCCTGGAGCCGCTGGAGGTCCTCCAGCCGCTCCGCGGCGATCGACTCGGCGGCCTCGAGCGCCGCGACGACCGGGTGCGGCTCGAACTCCGGCCCGCCGCCCTGGGCGGCCGGGTCGGCCGCGGGGGTGGCGGCCGGGGTATCCATGCCGGCCGGCTCCCGGACCGCTCCGGTGGTCGGGTCGATCCGCCGCTTGTCGGTGAACCGCGGCGGCGGCTCCTCCCCGTGCGGGTTCTCGGTGGGGTGATCGGTCACTTGCCCTCGTCCTCGTCCACGATCTCGGCGTCGACCACGTCCTCGTCGTCGGAGGACGTGCTCGACTCGGCGGTGTCGGCCGGCGCCTCGGTGGCGGCGGCCTGGTCGGCCGCGTAGACGGCCTCACCGATCTTCTGGATGACGCCGGCGAGCGCGGCCTGCTTGGTCTTCACGGCCTCGATGTCGTCACCCTCGAGCGCGGTGCGCAGCTCGGCGGTGGCGGTGGTGACCTCGGACTTCACGTCCTCCGGGACCTTGTCGCCCGCGTCGGCGAGCGCCTTGTCCGCCTGGTAGGCCAGGTTCTCCGCGGTGTTGCGGACCTCGGCCTCCTCACGGCGCTTGTGGTCCTCGGCGGCGTGCGCCTCGGCCTCCTTGACCATCCGGTCGATCTCGTCCTTCGGCAGCGCCGAGCCGCCGGTGATCGTCATCGACTGCTCCTTGCCGGTGCCGCGGTCCTTGGCGGACACGTGCACGATGCCGTTCGCGTCGATGTCGAAGGTGACCTCGATCTGCGGAACGCCGCGCGGGGCCGGCGCGATGCCGGTCAGCTCGAAGGTGCCGAGCGGCTTGTTGTCCCGGGCGAAGTCACGCTCGCCCTGGAACACCTGGATGAGCACCGACGGCTGGTTGTCCTCGGCGGTCGAGAAGATCTCGCTGCGCTTGGTCGGGATGGCCGTGTTGCGCTCGATGAGCTTGGTCATCACGCCGCCCTTGGTCTCGATGCCGAGGCTCAGCGGGGTGACGTCGATGAGCAGCACGTCCTTGCGCTCACCCTTGATGACACCGGCCTGGAGCGCGGCGCCGACGGCGACGACCTCGTCCGGGTTGACGCCCTTGTTGGGCTCCTTGCCACCAGTGAGCTCGCGCACGACCTCGGTCACGGACGGCATGCGGGTCGAGCCGCCGACCAGCACGACGTGGTCGATGTCGGAGACCTTGATGCCCGCGTCGCGGATCACCGCGTGGAACGGCGCCTTGGTCCGCTCCAGCAGGTCGGAGGTCATCTGCTCGAACTGCGCCCGGGTGAGCTTGGTGTCCAGGTGGATCGGACCGTTCTCGCTCATCGACAGGTACTGCATCGAGATGGTCGTCGTGGTGGTGGAGGAGAGCTCCTTCTTGGCCTGCTCGGAGGCCTCGCGCAGGCGCTGCAGCGCGATCTTGTCCTTCGACAGGTCGACGCCCGAGGAGTTCTTCACCTCCTTGATGAGGTGCTCGACGATCCGGTTGTCCCAGTCGTCACCACCGAGGTGGTTGTCACCGTTGGTGGCGCGCACCTGGATGGTGGAGAACTGGTCCTCGTCCTTGCCGACCTCGAGGAGGGACACGTCGAACGTGCCGCCACCGAGGTCGAACACCAGGATCAGCTCGTCCTCCTTGCCCTTCTCCAGGCCGTAGGCGAGCGCGGCCGCGGTCGGCTCGTTGACGATCCGCAGCACGTTGAGGCCGGCGATCTGGCCGGCGTCCTTGGTGGCCTGGCGCTGGGCGTCGTTGAAGTAGGCCGGGACGGTGACGACCGCGTCGGTCACGGTCTCGCCGAGGTACTCCTCGGCGTCCCGCTTCAGCTTGCCGAGCACGCGCGCGGAGATCTCCTGCGCGGTGTAGGTCTTGTCGTCGATGTCCACCTTCCAGTCGGTGCCCATGTGGCGCTTGACCGAGGAGATGGTGCGGTCGACGTTGGTCACCGCCTGGCGCTTGGCGACCTCGCCGACCAGGACCTCGCCGGTCTTGGAGAACGCGACGACGGACGGGGTCGTGCGCATGCCCTCGGCGTTCGCGATGACGGTGGGCTCGCCGCCCTCCAGGACGGCGACGACGGAGTTGGTGGTACCGAGGTCGATGCCGACGGCACGTGCCATGGGTGGTGCTCCTTAGTGCTGGTGGCGGGTGCCGGGTCGGCGCACGCCGGTGGTCAGGATCAGACGATCAGGTCAGGTTGAGCCATCTGCGCTCAAGTCTGCGGGGTTCACCTGCCTGCGTGCAAGTCGCCTGCCGCAAACTTGAGCCTGTCTGACTCAACTCACAGCGGGCGGCCGGAATTCCCCCAGGTCCGAGGGCGCCGGCCAGGCGCGGACGCCGGCTGCGTTCTGCCGTCAGCAGATCGCGGTGACGGCGCCGGTGTGGCCGTGGCAGCGTCGGCGCATGGACGCCACCGTGATCTCTCTCGCCGAGCACCGCCGCGCGCCGGACCGGAGGCGCGGGTCGAGTGCCGCCGCGGCAGGCAGCCCCACGACATCGAGCCCGACCGCCGCAGGCCCGAGCGCTGCGACCACCACGCCCGGGACCGCCCCGCCCGCCGGCCGCGCGTGGCGCCGGACGATCGGGCACCTGCTGCGCCGGGCCCGGCAGGACGCGGGGCGGCGACTGGTCGACGTCGCGCAGGACGCGGGGGTCTCGCCGCAGTACCTCTCCGAGGTCGAGCGCGGCCGCAAGGAGGCGTCCTCGGAGGTGCTCGCGGCCGTCACGCACGCCCTCGGGATGACCCTGATCGATCTCGCTGCCGGGCTGGCCCGCGAGATCGAAGCGCCCACGACCGGCGCACAGTGCCGGGCCGCCTGACCGCACGCTGACGCCGACGGGCGCTCGCTCACGACATCACCCGACCCGCGAGGACGAGGCGCCGGACCTGCGCCCCGGAGGCCGGCTCAGCTCACGCGCCCAACCGCGCCACCGGCAGCCGCCGGGGCGGCACCACCGCGTCGGCCACGCCGTAGGCGACCGCCTGCTCGGCGTCCAGCACCAGGTCCCGGTCGGTGTCCCGGCGCAGCGTCGCGACGTCCTTGCCGGTGTGCCGGGCGAGCACCTGCTCGAGCTCGCCGCGCACCCGGACCACCTCGTCGGCGGCGAGGATGAGGTCCGGGATCGTGCCGCGGCCCTGCGCGGACGGCTGGTGCAGCAGCACCCTCGCGTGCGGCAGCACCCCGCGCCGGCCGGCCGCTCCCCCGGCGAGCAACACGGCGGCCGGCCCCGCGGCCTGGCCCACGCAGGTCGTGGTCACCTCGGGGGCGACGAACTGCATCGCGTCGTACACCGCGAGCATCGCCGAGGTCGAGCCGCCAGGTGAGTTCACGTACACGTCGATCGGCGCGTCGGAGACCGACTGCAGGTGCAGCAGCTGCGCGACCAGCACGTTGGCGAGCCCGTCGTCGATCTCGGCGCCGACGTAGACGATCCGCTCCGAAAGCAGCCAGCTGAACACGTCCGTGACCCGCTCACCCCCGCCCGGCCGGCGCTCGGTGACGTACGGGATCGCGTAGCCGCTCATCGGTCCACCGCCCGGAACCCGGTGCTCGACGCGCCCGGGCGCACGTCGGCGAGGTCGGTGAGCACGTGGTCGACGAACCCGTACTCACGAGCTTCGGCCGCGCTGAACCACCGGTCGCGCAGCGAGTCCTCGGCGACCCGCTCGACCGGCTGCCCGGTGTGCTGCGCGATCAGGCCGAGCACGGTGTCCCGGGTGTGCCGCAGGTCGTCGGCCTGCAGCTCGATGTCGACCGCCGTGCCGCCGATGCCGGCCGACCCTTGGTGCAGCAGCACGCGCGAGTGCTCGAGCGCGTACCGCTTGCCGGGGGTTCCGGCCGAGAGCAGGAACTGGCCGGCGCTGGCCGCCCAGCCCATCGCGAGCGTGCTGACGTCGTTGGGGATCAGGCGCATCACGTCGTGGATCGCGAGCATCGCCGGCACGGACCCACCGGGCGAGTTGATCCACAGACTGATCTCGCGGCGCGGGTCCTCCGCAGAGAGCAGCAGCAGCTGGGCGCACAGCCGGTTTCCGGCCGCCTCGTCGAGCTCGGTGCCGAGCACGAGGATGCGCTGGTTGAGCAGTCGGGTCGCGAGGTCCTCGTCGAGAGGCCTGGTGCGGGGTGCATCGGTCATGCCTCGAGCCTGCGCCGCGCGGACCGGGTGCGTCCGGCGGCGCTGCCGGGAGCAGTGCTGCCCGCGGCGGTGCTGCCGGGAGCGGCGCTGTCCACGGCGGTGCTGCCCTGCCGGTGCCGCCCGGAGCGGTCCGCGGAAGGGGCGGCCGGACACCGGGCTCGATCCGCGCTGCGTCCGATCGAGCCCGCATCGGCGGCCGAGCGCACACCCGGGACCGAAACCGGCACGGCACGTCGGACCCCTCCGCTAGGTTCGTGAGGCAGGTGGGCGAGTCCCCGCGCAACGACGCGCCGGTCGCGAGCCGACACCTGCCCGAGCCGAGAGGGAGCCGCGTGACCAGCATCGTCCGTACCACCACCCCGTACAGCTACTCAGCCGCGGTGCGCGCGGCCGACTACGTGTTCCTCGGTCTGCACCGCGGCTTCGGCGACACGTTCGACGAGCAGCTCGACGGGGCGCTGGGCGGCGTCCGCGAGACCCTGGCCGGGCATGACGTGCCGCTCGAGGCGCTGGTCTCGGTGCACGTGTGGCTGCGCGACATCGACGACCTCCCGGCCATGGAGCACGGCTTCACCCGGCACTTCCACGAGGGCGAGTTCCCGGCACGGATGACCTCCACCACGGCGTTCATCGACGACGACTGCATGGTGATGATCGACGGGGTGGCGTACACCCGCTGACCGCTGTCCGAGCGCGGTGGTTGACTCCTGCGGTGACCGAGCAGCCGGTGGGTGACCACCTGAGGATCGTGCGCGCCGACGCGGGGCGCTGGGACGACGTGACCACGGTGTTCGGGACGCGCGGCGACCCGTCATGGTGCTGGTGCCAGTACTTCCTGACCACCGGGCGCGGGTACGAGAAGTCCGCCCAGCACAACCGCGAGGCCCTGCGCCGGGAGGTCGCGTCGGACGACCCGGAGCGCTCGGTCGGGCTGATCGCCTACCTCGACGACGACCCGGTCGGCTGGGTCCAGCTCGGCCCGCGCGGCCGGTTCCCGCGGGTCACCGGGTCACGCGGCCAGCAGGCCGTCCTCGCCGACGCCGGGCTGGACGCCGAGGGCGCATGGCGGGTCACCTGCTTCGTCGTGCGGGTCGGCCACCGGCGCCAGGGCGTCGCGACCGCGCTGCTGGACGCCGCGGTCGAGCACGCCCGCGCCGACGGCGCCCGCGTCGTCGAGGGCCATGCCGTCGACGACGCCGCGCGGGCGAGTCGCCGGGCCGGTGGCTCGGAGCTGTACCCCGGGGTCCTGTCGATGTTCCTCGCTGCGGGGTTCCACGAGGTGGGCCGCACGAGCGCGACCAGAGCCGTGGTGGCCCGCACGGTATGAGGGCGGCATCCTGAGTGCCATGAGCTCGAAGTGGTCGATCGCGTCCGAGGACTCGTTCCTGTCCATCGCCAGCCGGGGCTCGGTGCTCTCGATCGGGTCGGTCGGGTCGGTGGCGTCGGTCGGGTCGCTCGGTGCGATGGGGTCGGCGTTCAGCGTCGGCAGCTCCTTCAGCATCGGGTCGGCGCTGTCGTTCGCCGGGTGCGGCTCGGTGATGGCGGCGCGTGACGCGGGCAGCGTCATGGGCGCCCGACGCCCCGGGCAGCCTGCGCGGTGGGCCGCCACGCAGGGTGCGCTGGTCGCCGCGCTCGTGGCGGTCGTCCTGCTCGGCGCTCGGCACGCACACCGCTGAGGCACCGGTGACCCCGATGGACTTCACCGTCGCCGTCGCGGCCGGTTCGTACCGCGCCGGAGGAGATGGCGCCCTGGCCACGTTGCCGCACCGCTGGACCCGCGCCGGCGTCGAGGTGCACGGCGAGCTCACCGGCGCGCACGTGCTGCACCTGTCGGTCGCGGTGTGCGTGCTCAACGACGTCTACCGCGAGGCGGAGGTGCTCGGCGTGACGGTGCACGGCGTGCGGGTGCGCGCCTCGGGAGGGTTCGGCGACGACTGGGCCTCGACCGGGATCGTCTACGCGGTGGACGTCGCGAGCCCGGACGACGACTCCCGGGTCGCGGCTCTGGTGGCCCGCGTCGACGAGGTCGCCGAGATCCCGCGGGCGCTGCGCCACGCCACGGTCGTCACGCGCGGCTGAGCCCGCAAGGTCCCCGCGCCCGACGCGAGGCACGCACCCGGGGTCGCTCGCGTGGAGGCCCGGCCACCCGCCTCGCTCCGGAGCGGTCAGGGCCACCCGCCTCGCGCCGGAGCGGTCAGGGCCACCCGCCTCGCGCCGGAGCGGTCAGGGCCACCCGCCTCGCGCCGGAGCGGTCCGCCTGACACCATCCCCGACGTGACCGAACGCCCACGCCGGACCGCGCTCGAGAACCTCGCGATCCCGGCGATGGTGGCGCTCGGCGCGATCATCGCCGTCCAGACCAAGGTCAACGGGCAGCTCGCGCAGGAGCTCGGCTCCGGGATGCGGGCGGGGGTGCTGGCCGCCGTCGTGTCCTTCGGGTCGGGTCTGCTGATCCTCACCGCGATCACCGTCCCGTCGCCGCAGCTGCGCGTCGGGGCCAGGTCCGTCTACGCGGCCGTCCGGACCGGCCGGCTCAAGCCGTGGCAGGTCGTCGGCGGCATGGCCGGGGCCATGCTCGTCGCGTCCCAGGGCCTGACCGTCCCGACCATCGGGGTCGCACTGTTCACCGTGGCGGTCGTCGCCGGGCAGACGTCGAGCGGCCTCGCGGTCGACCACGCGGGGCTCGGCCCGTCCGGCCCCCGCGCGGTCAGCCAGGGACGCGTGCTCGGCGCGGCGGTCACGCTGCTCGCGGTCGGCGTCGCGGTGTCCGGTCGGCTCGAGGGGAGCAACGCGCTCACGCTGGCCGCACTCGCGCTCGCCGCGTTGCCCCTGATCGCCGGCGGCTTCGCGAGCTGGCAGCAAGCGGTCAACGGCCAGGTGGCCGCGGTCGGCGGCCCGTTCGCTGCCGCGCTGAACAACTTCGCGGTCGGTACGGCGACCCTGCTGGTGGTGCTCGCTGCGTCGTTCCTCGCCCCGGGCCACCTCACGACGCCACCGACCCAGTGGTGGCTCTACTCCGGGGGCGCGCTCGGCTGCGTGGTCATCGCGTCCGCCGCGGTGCTGGTGCGAGTGCACGGCGTCCTGGTGCTCGGCCTGAGCATCGTCGCCGGCCAGCTCGTCACGTCGGTCGCGCTGGACGCTCTCGGCGGGACGCACCTCGGGCCGTCCACGGTGATCGGCGCGGCGATCGCCCTGGTCGGCGTCACGATCGGCGCGTGGTCCAGCAACCGTGGCGGACGCCGTCCGCAGCGCGAGGCGGGCGCGGCCCGCACCCGGGGCGGACGCCGTCCGTAGCGCGAGGCGGGCGTGGCACCGGCGGTCGGGTCCCCGACCCCGCCGCCCGGCCGGTGGGTAGCGACGCCGATCCCGACACCGAACTCGCCCCGCCACAACCCCCACACCTTGCGACAGGTGCTCCGCGTCGAGACAGGCGCTCCGCGTCGAGACAGGCGCTCCGCGTCGAGACAGGGGGGTGCTGGCGTGTGTCTCGACCCGAAGCCCCTACCTCAGCGCGTCGCTGGCGGAACGTGGTGGTGCGTGATCGCCCACACTTCGGGATCGGCCGGCGGCGTCCACAGACTCCGGGGGCGTCGTCCTCGCGGAGATCTCGGCGGAGTCAGGATCAGCGCCATGGCGCGCAGACCCGGTTTCGACGAACCCGCGACTGTCGTTCCTCCCTCGGTTCGGCTAGCGCGCGAGCTGCCGGGGGCGAGCTCGCGGGCCGCATCACACGAGGGCCAGTGGCAGCGAGTCCGGCGCGGCACCTACTCGAACGCGGCGCCGGCCGACCCCTGGGAGGCGGCCCGCGCCTCGGCTCTCGCGAGGATCGTCGCGGTGGATCGGCAGCTGACTGGGCCGCACACGATCTCTCACCAGTCCGCCGCCTTGCTCTGGGGTCTGCCGATGACGACCCGCGATCCCCGGGTGCATGTCATCCGGCGTGCACCGGCAGGCGCGCGACCGGCCGGCGACGTGGCGCACCACCTCCACGCCGTCGCCCCCGAGGACGTCACGACTCTCGACGGTCGCAGCGTGACCTCCCTCCCACGCACCGTGGTCGACTGCCTCATGTCGGTCGACCCCCGGTCCGGGCTGATCCTGGCCGACGCTGCGCTCCGGCGGGGTCTGGAACGCGACGAGGCAGCACTCCTGCTCAGCCGCATGGGCGGGCGTCGCGGCATCCGCAAGGCTCGTGAGGTCCTCGATCACGCCGACGCGGGGGCCGAGTCGCCCGGTGAGTCGTCCGCCCGACACGCCGTGCTCGCCGCCGGCCTGCCACGGCCGCTGACTCAGATGCGGATCGACACCGACACCGGACCGGTGTGGTCCGACCTCGGCTGGGAGCAGTGGCGGATCGCGGTCGAGTACGACGGCATCGCGAAGTACGGCGCCGGGGAAGCCGTCCGGGACGCACTGCTCGCCGAACGTCGCCGCGAGCGTGCGATCCAGCGCGCCGGTGTGCACGTGATCAGGGTGACGGCCGCCGAGCTGCGCGAACCGGGTCGCCTGGTAGCCGACGTGCTGACCCTTGCGCCACCCGCCGCGGCCTACGCCCTGACCCCGCGACCCCATCTCCTGCTCACCTGATCGCGCTCACCCGCACGCCTGCGCCCTCGCCGAGGGCCGAACCAGGGGTTCCGTGCCGAGCAAGACGCCAGGCAACCCCTGGCTCGGCGCAAAGCCCCTGGCTCGGCGCGGCGGACACGTCGGGAACCACCTCGTCGGCGACCGGCGACCGCACCCTGCGGCGGGGCCCGGTCACGGCACCTTGCGGGCCGCTCCCTTGTCCGCGGACTGGGCGAACGCGGCGAAGATCCGCAGGGCGGCGGAGACCTCGCGCTTACGCTCTCGCGGCTGCCAGCCGATCACGTCCCGCTCGGCCCGACGCCGGGCCAGCACGTCGTCGTCCACCAGCAGGCTCACCCGACGCTCGGGGATCGAGAACTCGATCAGGTCGCCGTCCTCGACCAGGCCGATGGCACCGCCGGACGCAGCCTCGGGCGACACGTGCCCGACGCTCAGACCGCTCGACCCGCCGGAGAACCGGCCGTCGGTGATCAGCGCGCACTTCGGGCCGAGGCCCACACCCTTGAGGTAGGAGGTCGGGTACAGCATCTCCTGCATGCCCGGACCGCCCTTGGGGCCCTCGTAGCGGACCACCACGACGTCGCCCTCGACGATCTTCCCGCCGAGGATCATGTCGACGGCCTCCTCCTGGGACTCGGCGACCTTCGCCGGCCCGCGGAAGGTCCACTGGTGCTCCGGCACACCGGCGGTCTTCACGATGCAGCCGTCCGGCGCGAGGTTCCCGGTGAGCACCGCGAGCCCGCCGTCGGCCGTGTACGCGTGCTCCACCGAGCGGATGCAGCCGCCCTCGGCGTCGGTGTCCAGTGACTCCCACACGTTGGTCGAGCTGAACGCCTGCGTGGTCCGGACCCCGCCGGGCGCCGCGTGGTAGAGCTCGATCGCCTTCTCGGTGGGCCGCGTGCCGCGGATGTCCCACTCGTCCAGCCAGGTGCGCAAGTCGGGGGAGTGGACCGCGTGCACGGAGTCGTCCATCATCCCGGCGCGGTCCAGCTCGCCCATGATCGCGGGGATCCCGCCGGCGCGGTGCACGTCCTCCATGTAGAAGCGGTGCGAGTTCGGCGCGACCTTGCAGATGCACGGAGTCACCCGGGACAGCTGGTCGATGTCGTCCTGGTCGAAGTCGATCTGGCCCTCCTGCGCCGCGGCCAGCAGGTGCAGGATCGTGTTGGTCGACCCGCCCATCGCGATGTCCACGCGCATCGCGTTGGACAGCGACTCCTTCGTCACGATGGACCGGGGCAGCACCGACGCGTCGTCGTCCCGGTACCAGCGGTTCGCGAGCTCGACGACGGTGCGCCCGGCGTCCAGGAACAGGTCGCGCCGCCGCGACGCGGTGGCCAGCGTCGAGCCGTTGCCGGGCAGCGCGAGCCCGACCACCTCGAGCAGGCAGTTCATCGAGTTCGCGGTGAACATGCCGGAGCACGACCCGCAGGTCGGACAGGCGTTCTCCTCGATCGTGGTGATCTCGGCGTCGGAGACGTTCTTGTCGACCGCCTTGTACATCGCGTCGATCAGGTCGAGCCGGGACTGGACCTTGCCGTCGTCGCCGACCACGACGCGCCCGGCCTCCATCGCACCACCGGAGACGAACACGGTCGGGATGTTCAGCCGCAGCGCGGCGAGCAGCATGCCGGGCGTGATCTTGTCGCAGTTGGAGATGCAGACCAGGGCGTCGGCCTGGTGCGCGTTGGCCATGAACTCGACCGCGTCGGCGATGACCTCGCGGCTCGGCAGCGAGTAGAGCATCCCGTGGTGGCCCATCGCGATGCCGTCGTCCACGGCGATCGTGTTGAACTCCCGTGCGATCCCGCCGGCCTCCTTGACCGCGCCCGCGACCAGGTCGCCCATGTCCTTGAGGTGGACGTGGCCGGGTACGAACTGCGTGTACGAGTTCGCGATCGCGACCATCGGCTTGCCGAAGTCGTCGTTGGTCAGGCCGGTCGCGCGCCACAGGGCGCGTGCACCGGCCATGTTGCGGCCGTGGGTGGTGGTACGGGAACGGAGCTCGGGCATGGGGACCTCGGTGGACGTGCGTCGACGCCGAGCCGTGCGGCGGGTGCCCGCCGGGGCGGCATGTGGCGACCGGATGTCGCGGTACCCCCAGGCTAACGCCGCAGGCCATCCACGCCTTCCGGAGGGGTCGCTGCGCGAGACGACCCGCACCCCACCGAGCCCGCGCGACCGGCGGCGACGTCGATCCGGTTCGCTCGGCCGGGCGGGCACCGCACCCGGCCGCTACCCGCCGTTCGCAGCCCGTAGGAACGCCTCGAGCAGCGGCCCGGCAGTGGTCGACCCGTACTCGCCCTCGTCGACGAAGACGGCCACCGCGAGATCGCCCTGGACCGCGATCATCCACGCGTGGTTGCGCACCTCGCCGTCGGTCTCGAACTCGGCCGTGCCGGTCTTGGCGGCGACCTCGGCGCCGGGCACGTCGAGCAGGAACGTCGCGCCGCCGTCGGTCACCACGCCGCGCATCAGCTCGTGGAGCGTGGCAGCCTCCGTCTCGGTCAACGGTGCCGCGGCGGACGTGGCGTCGATCCCGAGGTCGTCGTCGGTCACGACCCGCGGAACCACCGTGTGCCCGGCCGCGACCGACGCGGCCACGGTCGCCATCCCGAGCGGCGACGCCAGCACCCAGCCCTGTCCGATCATCGTCGCGGCGTGGTCCGTGCCCGTGGAGTCCGAGGGCACCGAGCCGAGGAAGGCCGCGAAGCCCCGGTCGCCGTCGCCGTCCCAGCCGAGCGAGCCGGCCGCGTCGACCAGGGCCTGCGCCGGAGCGGCGTCCCGCTGGGAGATGAAGGCCGTGTTGCACGAGTTGGCGAACGCCGTCCGCAGCGGGACGGTGCCGAGCGCGCTCGACGGGTAGTCGGGGAAGTTGGCGAACTCGCGACCGTCGACGGTGATCGTCGGCGTGCACGGGACGTCGGTGTCGGCCGTGGCCCCCGACCGCAGCAGCGCGAGCGAGCTCACCACCTTGAAGGTCGAGCCGGGCGCGTACTGCCCCAGCGTCGCGGTGGACATGCCGTCGCCGCCCGGACCGGACGCGACCGCGAGCACGTCGCCGGTCGAGGGCTGCACCGCGACGATCGCGCTCGCCGGGCCGACGTCGGCGAGCAGCGCATCGGCTTCGGTCTGCAGGCCGACGTCGAGCGTCGTGTGCAGCGCGGCGCCCGCCACAGGATCGGTCGAGAACAGCTCACGGCTCGCATCGGACCCCTCGGCCGTGGCCGACACGACCAGGCCCGGGGTGCTGCGCAGGCGCGCGTCGTACTGGCGCACCAGACCGCTGAGCCCGGCGAGGTCGCCGGCGACCACGGCGCCGTCGGAGTCGTCGACGATCTCGGCAGTCGCCGGGCCCACCACGCCGAGGACCTGGCGGGCGAAGGCCCGGGTGGGGGCGAGCGGGACGGAATCGTCCAGCGCGCGAACCGTGGGCGAGGCGGTCAGGGCGGTGACGTCGTAGTCGGCGTCGTCCACGCGCACGACGATCGCCTCGACGAAGGCCTTCGGCCCGGCCTCCGCCACCCGCGCGGCGAACGCGTCGGGGTCCATCCCGAGCGCCGTCGCGAGCGCGCGCGCCCCCTCCTGCTGGGCCGCCTCGTCACCGAGGGTCTTGTCGATGCCGATCCGGTAGACCGGCCGGTTCACGATCAGCGTCACGCCACCTGCGCCGAGCACCTCACCTCGCTCGGCCCCGACCCGCTCGCTCACCAGGCTCTCGGCGTCGGTGAGCTCGGGCGCCAGCAGTGCGGAGGCCCAGGTCGCCCGCCAGGTGTCCGGGTCTCCCTCGGCCCCGCGGGCCAGCTGCGCACGCACGGCGTACTCCCAGGGCTCGCCCGCGCCGAGGTCCCAGCTGAACGTCAGCGCGACGGCGGCGGCGTCCTCGTCCTCGGGGTCCACGGTGATGTCGCCGACGGTGACCTGCGGCTCGTGCGGCGCGAGCCCCGCGTACGCCGCATCGCGCCGCGCGGTCGCGGTGTCCGCCGCGTCTGGCTCGTCGAAGACGACCCTCGAGAAGTCGCCGGAGGCGAGGGCCGAGGCAAGCGCCCGCGCGGCGGCCTCCGGTCCCGGCCGTTCGTTCGTGCAGCCGGTCAGCCCGACGAGCACGGTCAGCACGGCCACCGCCCCGATCACCCGGCGCGCCCGGCCGGCGCGCGTGCGCCGACCCGCCCTGTGCCCCCTACGCACCGTGATGCCCCCTGTCGTCGCGCGGTCGGTGCCCCGAGCCTGCCACGCCGCGGCCCGCGCGCGGCTCAGACGCTGAGCGACTCTCCTTCGCCGGTGATCCGAGCCGCGCCGTCGCCGCCACCTGCCATGAGGTCGAGCTCCACGGTGAGGGTGCGCCCGTGGTCGGCGCCGACACCGACCGAGCGGTAGGTGAGCTGCTCGTTGGCGGTCGCGACCACCTCGGTGCGCGCGTCGGCGAGCCAGGGGTGCCGGCGGCGCAGCCCGACGAGGGTCCGGGTCGCCTCGACCATCCAGGCACCGAGCGCGGAGAGCTCCGCAGGGGATGCCGGCAGCACCGGTCGCACGGCGTCGTCGCCGCCGAGCCGCTCCTCCTTGACGCCGCGGTACGCGTCCTCGTCGCCGTAGTACACCGACGGCGACCCGCCGACCGTCATGAGCACGGCCAGCGCGAGCACGGCGCCGCGGTCCCCGACCCGCGAGGCGATCCGGGTGACGTCGTGGTTCCCCACGAAGGTCATCGGCCGGAAGTGCTCGACGAACCCGGTGTGCCGCTTCAGCGCCCAGGCGAGCTCGAACAGGTTGCGGTCGGTCAGCGAGCTCCAGACCGCCTTCCACAGCTCGTACTGCGTGACGCCGTCCAGACCGCTGCGCGCGACCAGGTCGACGTAGTCGCCGTGGATCACCTCACCGATGACGGTCACGTCGGGGTGCGCGGACCGGACCCGCGGCAGCACCCGCGACCAGAACTCCGGCGGCACGGCGTAGGCGGCGTCCAGCCGCCACGCGTCCGCGCCCGCGTCGAGCCACCGGGTCATGACCCCGGCGACGAGGTCGGCCACCGCGGGCTCGTCGTGGTTGAGCGTCACGAGCCGGTCGTGGCCCTCGAAGGTCGCGGCGCGCGGCCCTCCGGGTGCCGACCAGTCGATCCGGAACAGCCGCGCGGCGCTCGACCCGGGGCCCTCGGCCAGCGCCTGGCGGAACAGCGGGTGCTCGGCGCCGACGTGGTTGAACACCCCGTCCAGCATCACGCGCAGCCCGAGCCCGTGCGCGTGCGCGAACAGCCGCTCGAGGTCAGCCCGGTCGCCGAGCCGCGGATCGACCGTGTCGTGGTCGACCGTGTCGTAACCGTGCGTGCTGCTGGCGAACACGGGCCCGAGCTGGAGGCCGGTCAGCCCGAGCCCGGCCGCCCGTTCGACCCAGGGCGTCAGCCGGTCCAGCCGGTGCACGACCCCACCGGTCGCGTCGTCACCCTGCCGCTCGCGGATCGGCGCGCCGACCGCACCGAGCGGGTAGACGTGCCACCACAGGTCATCGCGGGTCCCGCCACCGACCATGCTCATGCCACTCCTTGCTGAGTCCGACTCACTTACTTTGCTGAGTCTGACTCAGTTCGGCTAGCCTCGCAAGGTGCCCACCCGGATGTCGCCCGACGAGCGCCGCGCCGCGCTGCTGGCGGCGGCCGGCGAGGTCTTCGCCACGACGAGCTACGCGGACGCCTCGGTCGCCGACGTCGCCGCCCTGGCCGGCGTGTCCGAACCCCTGGTCTTCCGCTACTTCCCCACCAAGGCGGACCTGCACGCCGCCGTCGTGCGCGGCTGGGCCGCCGACCTCGCCACGCGGCAGGACGCAGCCGTCGCGGCGATCCCGGCCGGGGCACCCGTGCGCGATCGGGTGCGCGCGCTGCTGGAGGTGCTGGCCGACGACGCGACGTCCGGTGCGCGGTGGTGGCTCGAGCCCGACTCCTTCCCCGCCCCGTCCGTGGCCGAGGTCGCGACCGCCCGGCAGGCGCAGACCGCGCGGCTGCGAGCGCTCGTCCCGGCGCACTGGCAGCGTCACGACTACGCACTCGAGGCGTGGCCCGGCTTCGTCGAGGCCGCGGTCCGGACCTGGGCGAGCCGCGGCTGCCCGGACGACGAGCGCGGGCATCTGGTCGAGGCGACGCTCGGCGCCCTGCAGGGCGCCCTCGGCGACTGGGGCGGCTGAGCCCGCCGCACCGCTGCGGGCACGGGGCCCGCCTGGCCCGGTGCTGGCCCGGACGTGGCGCTGCGCACCCCCCGACGCGTGGCAACCCCCCGTCGCAGCACGGCCTTCCCGCTGCGGCACGACCCTCCCGCCGCGCGGCAACCCTCCCGCCGCCCCGCGGAGCGCGAGATCATGCCGTCATGGCCGCTGCCCACGACGAGCAGTCCGGGCACGTGATCGTGCACGGGCTCGAGGGCCTCGGACTCCGCGTGGTCGAGCACCTGGTCGCGCTCGGCGTGGAGGTCGTGGCGATCGACGACGGCGCCCGCCCCGGCGCGGTGCAGGCGGCGACCGCGCTGGGCGCCGAGGTGGTCCCGCACGTGGACGGCGCCGGCCCCGCGCTCGACGCCGCGGGCCTGCGGGACGCCCGCGCCGTGGTCTGCCTCTCCTCCTCCGACCTCGGCGCACTCGAGACCGCGCTGCTGTGCCGCCGGCTCCGCCCCGACATGACGGTCATCGCCCAGATCCGCAACCCCGCCGTGGCCCGCGCAGTGCAGGCCGATGCGGGCGTGCTCGTGCTCGACGTTGCGAGCATCGCGTCGCCGACCATCGTCGAGTCCTGCCTCGGTGAGCAGGGGCACGGCCTGCGGATCGCCGACGAGGTGGTCCAGGTGCGGACGGTGCCCGCGCCGCGCGACGGCATGCTGCGCGACCTGTTCGGCGAGGTCCTCACGCCACTGTCGGTGCAGCGCGGCGACGAGTCGGCACAGCCGATCATCTGCCCGGGCCGCGACCTCGAGGTCACCGAGGGCGAGGAGGTGACCCTGGTCGGCCCGGCCGACGTCTGGGACGAGGTCGTGCCGCCCGCGCCCGCGGCCCCGGAGCCCGTCGCGGGTGCCCGGCACCGGGGGTCCGAGGACGACGAGCCCGGGCCCGCCGGCGCCGTGCGCCGGTGGCTGACCGCGGTGCGGCGTGCGACCGACTCCCGGCTCCGCCGCGCGGTGGGTGCGCTGATCGTGCTCAGCGGGCTCGCCGTGGTGCTGCTGCTGGTCGGCTACCGGGAGTCCGACGGCAGCAGGATGTCGCTGCTCGACGCGGTGTACTTCACCGCCGAGACCGTGGGCACGATCGGGTACGGCGACTTCAACTTCCGCGAGCAGCCCTGGTGGCTGCGGCTGTTCGCCGTGGTGCTCATGCTCAGCGGCGCGGTCCTCGCGGCCCTCACCTACGCGCTGCTCACGAACCTGCTGGTGTCCCGCCGTCTGGAGGAGTCGCTCGGCCACGGCCGGGTCACCGGGCTCCGCGGCCACGTCGTCGTGGTCGGCCTCGGCTCGGTGGGCGTGAGCGTCGTGGAGTCCGTCGCGGCGACCGGGACGCCGGTGGTGGTGCTCGAGCGCGACGACGACAACCGCTACCTGGCCCAGGCCCGGGCGCTCGGCGCCCGCGTGATCAGCGGCGACGCGACACTCGCCGGGACCCTCGACCTGGTCAACCTCGACCGGGCCAGGGCGGTGGCCGTGCTGACCGCCGACGACCTCACGAACCTCGAGGTCGCGCTCGCGGTGCGTGACCTGCTCGGCGGCCGCGAGGACATCACGATCGCGCTGCGCCTGTTCGACAAGCGGCTCGCGGCCACGGTGCGGCAGGCGTTCGGGTTCACCCACGTCCGCTCGACCGACGAGCTCGCCGCGCCCTGGTTCGTCGGCGCTGCCCTGGGTCTGGAGGTGCTCGGGACGTTCTACGCCGGCGACGTGCCGCTGCTGCACGCTCGCGTGCAGGTGACGCCCGGCGGCGGCCTCGACGGTGTGCGGCTCGACGCGGTCACCGGGCGCAGCCGGGTGCTCTACGTCAGGCACCGGCGCGAGCAGGCCGCGCACCGTGCGGTGCGGCGCTGGACGACGCTGCTCGCCGGGGACGAGGCTTTCGTGGTCGGCCCGCACGAGGAGCTCCTCGCGCTGCTCCGGCAGGACGCGCTGTCCGCACCGGCCGGGGGCGACTGAGCGCGAACCGGACTCGAGCTGCACCCGAACCGCACGAACGGAGACACCGTTGGCCGAGCTGATCGAGCTGCTCCTGCCGGATGCGGCGGCGTGGCGGGACTGGCTGGACCGGCACGGCGCCGACTCGCCCGGCGTCTGGCTGGTGCTGACCAAGAAGGGCGGCACCACCACCCGGCTCGGCTACGAGGACGCGGTGGACGAGGCGATCGCCCAGGGCTGGATCGACGGCCAGCTGCGCACCCGCGACGCCGAGACCATGGCGATCCGGTTCACCCCGCGCCGGGCGCGCAGCCCGTGGTCGCAGCGCAACGTCGAGCGCGTCGCCCGGCTGGAGCGGGAGGGCCGGATGCAACCGGCCGGCCTCGCCCAGGTCTCGGCCGCGAAGGCCGACGGGCGATGGGAGCGCGCGTACGGCGGCTCGGCCGCCACGGCGCCTCCGCAGGACCTGCTCGACGCGCTCGCGGCCGAGCCCCGCGCCCAGGCCTGGTGGGACGTGCTCACCCGGACCAACCGGTTCGCGATCTGCTACCGGCTCCAGGACGCCAAGCGCCCCGAGACCCGCGCGCGGCGGCTCGCAGCGTTCGTCGCCGACCTCGCCGAGGGGCGCACTCCCTACCCGCAGAAGGCGCGGCCGGAAATGCGGTGACACCTGTCGGCGCCCTCGGGCACCGTGGGCACATGACGACCACCTGGACCGTCACCGAGGCGACCGCCCCGGAGAGCCTCGACCACCCCGACGCGTGGGCGCTGCACGGCATCGAGGCCGTGTCGCGCGCGTGCGTGCGGTCCGCGTGGGGTCATGAGGACACCGTCTACCGTGCCGCGAGCGCCGCCGCGCGACTGCGCGACCAGACGTACACGCGGCGAAGCTACTTCGTGGTGACCCCGGCCGAGGGCGTCGGCGACCCCTCTGCGGTCGCGGGATTCGGCTTCGCGCTGATGCCGATCCGGGGCAACGCGCACCTCGCCGAGATCGAGGTCTGGGTCCACCCGGATCAGCGCGGTCAGGGCCTGGGCACGCTGCTGCTCGCCACCGCCGAGGACGTCGCGGTGGCCGCGGGGCGGCGCACGCTGCTCGCCCCGACCGAGCACGCCGGCGAGGCCGCCGCGGACGACACGACGGCTCTGGTCCCGCCCACCGGGGCGGGGCGGATCCGGGCCGAGGACCCGCTGGCCAGGTTCGCGCAACGGCACGGCTACGAGCTCGGCCAGGGCGAGCGGTACTCGGTGCTGCGCCTGCCGCTGCCGGACGGCCTGCTCGACGGCCTGCACGCGGAGGCAGCGCGCGCCGCGGGCGACGACTACCGCCTCGTGCGGTGGACGGAGCGAGCCCCGGACGAGCTCGTCGACGGCCTGGCCGTGCTGTTCACCCGGATGAGCACCGACGCGCCCTCGGCCGACCTGGACATCCGTGAGGAGCCGTGGACGGCCGACCGGGTCCGGACCTACGAGCGGCTCGCCGCCGAGGCCGGTCGCGGCCTGGCCACGGTCGGTGCGGTGCACGTGGGCACCGGGACCCTCGCGGCGATGACCGTCGTCGAGCGTGCACCGGACGCGCCGGAGTCGCTCGACCAGGGCGACACGATCGTCCTGCCCGAGCACCGGGGCCACCGGCTCGGCATGCTCGTCAAGGCCGAGATGCTCCGGTTCCTGGCCGACCTGGCGCCACGCGCCCGCCGCGTGCACACCTGGAACGCCGAGGAGAACGCCTACATGCTCGCGATCAACGTCGCGCTCGGCTTCCGCCCCGAGGGCGTCATCGGACTCTGGCAGAAGCGCCTGGACTGACTCCGTGGGCGTGGACCGGGCGAGCGCGATCGTCCCGGCCCCCGTGACACGGCGCCCATGATCGGGCACGGTGCTCCCATGGCCCCGTGGACCGTGACGCACGCCGCCACGCCGCCGTCGCTGGACCATGCCGACGCCTGGGCGCTCCACGGGCTCGAGCTGGCCAGCCGACGGTGCGAGCGCGCGCTCTGGGGGCACGAGGACCACACCTACCGTGCGGCCTCCGCGCTGGGGCGGCTGCTCGACCGTTCGTTCGCCGAGCACCACTACCTGGTGGCGACCCCGCCCGAGGGGGTCGGCGACCCCGGGGCGGTGGACGGGTTCGCCGCGATGATGATGCCGCGGGGCGACAACGCGCACCTGGCGTGGCTCGACGTGTGGGTCCGCCCCGAGCGCAGGCGGGAGGGGCTGGGTCGGCGGCTGCTCGGCGAGGTCGAGGCGATCGCCCGGGCCGACGGCCGCACCACGTTCCTGCTGGCGACGGCGCACGCACGCGAGGCGCCCACGCACGACGCCGATGCGCTCGTGCCGCCCACCGGTGCCGGGCGGATCCGGGCGAGCGACGCCGCCGCCCGGTTCGCCCTCCGTGCCGGGTACCGGCTCGAGCAGGGTGAGCGGCTGTCGATCCTGCGGATCCCGGTCCGGCCCGAGGTGCTCGACCCGCTGCACGCCGGCGCGCTGACCGCGGCCGGCGACGCGTACCGCCCGGTGGCGTGGGTCGGCGACACCCCCGACGAGATGGTCGACGATGTCGCGCTGCTCCTCACGCACGCCGGCTCGGATGCCCCGACCGCGGGCCTCGACCTCCGCGAGGACCGGTGGACGGCCGAGCGGGTGCGCCAGCACGAGCTGCAGGCGCGCACGGCCGGTCGCCGCATCCGCATCGTGGGTGCGCTGCACGAAGCGAGCGGCCGCCTGGTCGGCCTGACCACGGTCTCCACGAACGAGGCGGTCCCGGAGGCGGTCGAGCAGGGGTACACGATCGTGCTGGCCGAGCACCGCGGGCACCGGCTCGGCATGCTCGTGAAGGCCGAGATGCTGCGACTGCTCGGCGACGACGCCCCGCTGGCCCGCCGGCTGCGTACCTCGAACGCCGAGGAGAACGCGCACATGCTCGCGATCAACGTCGCGCTCGGCTTCCGCCCGCACGGCGTCCACGGCATGTGGCAGAAGGTCGCCCGCTGACCCACCCCCGTCACCCCCGCGAGTTCGCTGGCGGTCCGCGAGTTCGCTGGCTCTGACCAGCGAACTCGGCCACGACCAGCGAACTCGGCGTCGGTCTGGGGGTGTGGGGTCAGCCGACGGTGGCGACAGCGCCGGGGACGGGGCGCAGGCGCAGGGTCGACCCGACCTCCGGGAGGTCGGCGGCGCCGGTGCGGCCGCCCGAGCGTTCGACCACGGTGATCTCGCCGAGGCCGTCGACGTCGACCGTCAGCTCGACGACCCCGCGGCGGAACCCGGCCGTGCGCACCGAACCCGAGAGCGGGCCGTCGGGGGCCACCTCGAGCGAACCCGGACCGAGGGCGAGCAGGGCGCCGTGCGCGGCAGCGTCGGTCGACGGCGGTCGGGATCCGCGGGCCGACGACCCGGCCACGTCGGCGCTCTCCGTGGCCGCGCTCCCCCCGGCCGCGGCGCCGAGGAGCACGGCCGCCACCGGCGCGTCCGCCGCGACGAACGCCTCGTAGCCGAGGAACTCGGCGACCCGGCGGTTCGCCGGCGCGTTCCACAGCCTCGCCGGGGTGTCGACCTGGAGCAGGCGCCCGGCGTCCATCACCGCGATCCGGTCGGCGACCGCGAACGCCTCGTCGTGGTCGTGCGTGACGAACAGTGCCGTGGTGCCGGTCGCGACCAGGGCGGCCCGCACGTCGTCGGCGAGCCGTTCGCGCAGGGCGCGGTCCAGCGCGGACAGCGGCTCGTCGAGCAGCAGGAGCCGAGGTCGCGGGGCGAGGGAACGGGCGAGCGCCACGCGCTGGCGCTCGCCACCGGACAGGGTGGGCACCGCGCGGCGCTCGAACCCGGCCAGGCCCACCAGGTCCAGCAGCCCGGTCACCCGGGCGGCCCGCTCCGCGGCGGGGACGTGCTGCATCTGCAGCCCGAACGCGACGTTGCCGGCCACGTCGCGGTGCGCGAACAGCTGCCCGTCCTGGAACATCAGTCCGAACCCGCGCCGGTGCGTGGGCACGCCGGCGAGGTCCTCACCGTCCCAGGCGATCCGCCCCTCGGCGGCCGGCTCGAGCCCGGCGACCGCCCGCAGCAGGCTCGACTTCCCCGAACCGGAGGGGCCGAGCAGCGCGACGACCTCACCGCGGGACACGTCCAGGTCCAGGCCGTCCACCGCGGTCGCGACCGAGCCGTCGTCGTCGCGGTAGAGCACCACGAGGTCGCGCACGGCGAGGCCGCCGCCCGCCGCTCCGCCGGAGCCCTCCGCCGGGCCTGCGGCCGAGCGCCCACCGGCCCTCGCGGTGCCGCCCGCCGCGCTCACACGTCACCCCCGGTCTCGCCGCGCAGCCGCTCGGCCAGCGCCATCACGACGGCGGTGATCGTGGCGAGCAGCACCGACGCGGCCAGCGCCGTGCCCAGGTTGTCGGCACCCGGCCGGCCGATCAGCCGGTAGATCAGCACGGGCAGGGTCGGGCTCTCGGGTCGGACCAGGAACGTCGTCGCCCCGAACTCGCCGAGGCTGACCGCGAACGCCAGCCCCACCGCGAGCCCGAGCGAGCGGGCCGCGACCGGCCAGTCGACGTGCCGCAGCACGCGGCCGGGCGAGGCCCCGAGCACGGCGGCGGCCTCGTGCAGCCGGGTGTCGATCGCGCGCAGCACGGGCAGCACGGTACGCACCACGAGCGGCACCGCGACCACGGCCTGCGCGATCGGTAGCAGCAGCGGCCAGGTCCGCAGGTCGACGTCGAGGCCGAACGGCCGGTCCAGGGTGACGAGCATGCCGAAGCCCACCGTCACCGCGGAGACCCCGAGCGGGAGCATGATCACCGCGTCGAGCGCACCGACCGCACGTCGCCGACCCCGCGACCTGGGTCGCCGGGACGCGACGAGGGCCACCAGCCCGGCGACCACGACCGCGATCAGCGTCGCGTCGACGGCGACCCGGACGGACATCGCTGCGGCCTCCCAGCCGCTCGCGCCGAGCCCGAACCCCTCGTGGCCGAGCGCGACGTAGTTCCCCGGCCCCCAGCCGTCCCTGGTGTGCAGCGACCGGAGCACGAGGGTCACCATCGGCAGCCCGAGCAGCACCACGCCGACCACCGCGGTCACCGCGACCGCCCACCGGTCCGAGGTCCGTGCGTCGGCGCCGCGCAGCGCGAGCGGGCGACCGCCGTCCGGCACCCGGGTGAGCGCCTGCTCGCGCCGCCGCCTGGCCCGGCCCGCGACCGCGAGCGCGAGGGTGACCACGACGAGCTGTACGACGGACAGCACCGCGGCCGCCCGCAGGTCGAGGAACTGCGTGGTCTGGATCCAGATCTCGGTCTCGACCGTCCCGTAGCCGACCCCGCCGAGCACCAGGACCACGCCGAACGCGGTCGCGCAGAACAGGAACACGATCGAGGCCGCCGACGCGATGCCCGGTGCGAGCGCGGGCAGGGTCACCGACCAGAACGCCCGCACCGGCGAGGCACCCAACGCCCGGGCGGCCTGCTCGGCGCGCGGGTCCAGCCCGGACCAGAACGCCCCGACGGTGCGCACCACGACGGTGTAGTTGAAGAACACCAGCGCCATGACGACGCCCGCGAACGTGCCGTCCCAGCCCAGGAACCCCAGCGGCCCGGAGTCGGCCAGCACCGACCGGAAGGCGACGCCGACCACCACGGTCGGCAGCACGAACGGCACCGCGACGAGCGCGCGCACCAGGCCGCGCCCGCGGAACCGGGTCCGGTACAGCAGGTGCGCGCCGGGCACGCCGAGCAGCACCGCCACGGTGGTGCCGACCACGCCCTGCGCGACCGTCAGGCCGATGATCCGCCAGGTCCGGGGCCGGGTCATCACGTCCGCGAACGCGGACAGGTCGAGGGCACCGTCCGTGACGAACCCTCGTGCCACGAGCCCCGCGACGGGCAGGGCGAAGAACAGCGTGAGGAACGCCAGCGGCACGGCCGCGGCCAGCAGCCACAGCGCCACCCGGCCGGGACGCACCCGTCCGGGCAGGCGTGCGGCGAGGCCGGGCCATGCGGCGGCGCTCATCGCGATGTCCTCCTCGAACCCGGCGTCGGGTCAGCCGACCACGAGGGCGGTCCAGTCCTGGATCCAGGTGTCCCGCATCTCGGCGACCCGGGCCGGGTCGACGGTGAAGGGCGCGGTCGCCAGCGGCGCGAACTGCGCCCACGAGTCGGGCAGTGCGACGCCGGAGTCCACGGGGTAGACGTACATGCTCTCCGGGATCGCGGCCTGCACCTCGGGCGAGAGCAGCCAGTCGACGACCTCCTGCGCGCCCTCGGGGTTGGCCGCACCGGCGATCACGCCGGCGTACTCGACCTGGCGGAAGCAGGTGTCCAGCAGCGCTGCGGTCGGCGCGGTGTCGGAGCCCTCGGGCACCTCGTACGGCGGGGAGGACGCGTAGGAGACGACGAGCGGGCGCTCGCCCTCGGACGACGGGCCGGAGAAGTCCACGTAGTACGCGTCCGACCAGGACGCAGCGACGCTCACGCCGTTGTCCACGAGGGACTGCCAGTACGCCTGCCAGCCGTCCTCACCCTTGGCGCCGATCGTCGCGAGCAGCCACGCGAGGCCGGGCGACGACGACGCCGGGTTCTCCACGGTGAGCAGGTCGGCGTACGCCGGGTCGGCCAGGTCGTCGAGGGTCTGCGGCACTGCCAGGCCGTGGTCGTCGAACCAGGTGAGGTCGGCGTTGACGCACACGTCGCCGACGTCGATCGGGGTCAGCGACCCCTGGTCGTCCACCAGGTACTGGTCGGCCCCGGCCGGCAGCTCCGGGCTGTACGGCGTGAGCACGCCCGCGTCGATCGCGCGGCTCGCGAAGGTGTTGTCGATGCCGAACACGACGTCGCCGATCGGGTCGTCCTTGGTCAGCACGAGCTGGTTGACCAGGGTCCCGGCGTCGCCGGGGGCGCGCTGCTCGAGCGTGAGCCCGGTGTCGGCCTCGAACTGTGCGATCAGGTCGTCGGGCAGGGCGAACGAGTCGTGGGTGACGAGCACCACGGTGCCCGAGGCGCTCCCGCTCGCGGCGCCGTCGGCGCCGGTGTCACCCGCGGTGAGCGAGCAGCCGGCGAGCGCGACGGCTGCCGCGGCTGCGACGGCGAGCGCACCGGCGCGGCGCACCCGGCGGCGCACCGCGGGGCGTGCAGTGGATCGTTCGATGGACATGCGTGTCTCCTCCTCGTCTGCGAAGAGGGGGGCGTCGTGGCACCGCGCCCGCGCGCGACGTCACGACGCCTGAGATTCCCGACTCCCTACGCCGGTATCACCCGGATCAGGTTCGAGGGTCTGCGGTCACCCGCACTCTCAGCGTCTTGGTGCCCGGCTCGCCGGACGACGCTCCCCTGTCGTTCGCCGTCAGCCTACTAGCCTCGGAGATGCCGCAGCTGCGTCGCTGCGCTGACAGATCGGGGAGCATCAGATGGCACGGCGGGCTCAGCTGTTCGTCGCAACCCACGCCGGGGCGCTGGCCAGGGCCGACGCCCTCGACGAGAACCAGCCCCCGCAGTCGGACACACCGCACGTCGAGCTGCCGGACATCGATGCCCTGGACCTCGAGCTGCTCGGCGAGGAGGCGGCCCGCGCGGTGCGCTGGGGCCGTGGTGACCTCGAGCCGCACGAGGTCGACCTCGATCACGAGCTGCTGTTCCAGCTCCCCCCGTTCCTGGTGGAGGTCCTGGGCGAGCTGGGCCGGGTCGACGACCCCGACCTGCCGGGCGAGGTCGCGTCCCGCTGGGCCACCTCGTCCGAGCGCGACCCCCGGGCGGACGACCCGCTGCCGATGGTGCTGAAGATCGTGGGCGTGGTCACCGCGGCGGAGCAGGTCGGCCGGGGCGTGTGGCTGTGGGTCTCGCCCGAGTGAGCGGGCACTGATCAACCCTGCTGCGGGACCCGCGCGGCTTGGCTAGCGTGGAGCCGCACGGACGGACCGACCGAGGAGGACCCGTGGCGGACGAGCAGACCGAGTCGAAGATCGCCAAGATCGTCGGGCTGGTGGCTGCGGCCGCCGCGGCGTGGCTGGCCGGCAAGCTCATCGACCAGCTGTGGACCAAGGCCCTCGGCCACACGCCGCCCAAGGCGGACGCCGATGACGACGACATCCGGTTCGCCGAGATCGCTGCCGCGGCCGCCATCTCCGGCGCGCTGGTCGGCCTGTTCCGCGCGTCGGCGACGCGCGGTGCCAAGCGCCTGATGCGCTGATCGCCGCCACCGTCACTCCTCGCGGCGCCGAGTCTCACTGCTCGCCGCGCCCCCCTCGCGGCGACGCTCCGCCTGCTCGATCGTCCCGGTCGAGCGTTCTGCCTCGCGCGCCTCTGACCCCCGCGCCGCGTCCGGCAGCGACTCGTGCTCGTCGGCCGCGGCCGCGAGGTCGTCGGTGAGCTCGTCCACGACGAGGCTGCCCGGCTCGACCTTGCCGGTGCGGTAGCCGGCCCGGGTCACCATGTGCGCGGCGACCGGCGCGGTGACCATCTGGAACAGCGCGACCAGCACGAGCATCCAGCCCGCCGGCCCGTCGCGCAGGCGCAGCCCGAGCCCGAGCAGCATCAGCAGCAGGCCGAGCACCTGCGGCTTCGTGGCCGCGTGCGACCGGGCCAGGAGGTCGGGGAACCGCAGCAGCCCGAGCCCGGCGGCGAACGCCAGCACCGATCCCGCGATCAGGCAGATCGCGGCGAGCACGTCGAGCACCGTCGTCATCGCCCGGCCTCCTCGTCGTCGCCGAGGTCGACCCGTCGGATCTCCGCCTCGTCACCGCCGCCGTGGTGCTCGTCGTCGACCGCGCGCAGCTCCTGCTCCTCGTCGGCGAGGCGCTCGGTCTCGAGCTCGGCGACCTCCTCGGGGCTCAGCACCCGGCCCTCGCCCTCGGGCTCGACGGCGGCGAACCGCGCGATCGCCACCGACCCGACGAACCCGACCAGCGACAGCGCGACGAGCACCGGCACCGTGTCGGTCCGGCCGGTCCACGCGGCGTGCACGGCGACCGCGCCGACCACGACCGCGGTCAGCGTGTCCAGCCCAATCGTGCGGTCCAGCATCGACGGCCCGCGCTCGATCCGGACCAGCGTCATCACCGCCGCCGCGGTGAGCAGCAGCCCGCAGAGCACCACGACGGCGGTCATCGGCGTCCCTCCCGGTCGAGCCCGGCCTCGGCCAGCTCCTCGTCCGACGCGAGCGCCCGCAGCACGCGCTCCTCGATGCCCAGCACGTCGGCGTGCGCGACGGCCAGGTCGGCGTCGGCCACGTCGAGCAGGTGCACGTAGAGCACGCCGTCGGTGCGCAGCGCCTCGACCACCACGGAGCCGGGGATCAGCGAGCAGAGCTGCGCGGTGAGCGTGAGGTACAGGTCGGAGTGCGAGCGCAGCCGGACCCGGATCACGGCCGACCGCGGCCGGCGGCCGGACAGGGCGATCCAGGCGACCTGCAGGCTCGCGACCACGAGGTCCACGACGAAGTGCCGCACGAGTCGCAGCAGGCCGATCGGGCGCACCCGTCCGTGGAAGTCGATCGAGGGCATCGGCAGCACCCGGACGACCAGCACGCCGATCACGACCCCGGCGAGCACGTTGGCCACCGACAGGCCGCCCCAGAGCGCGACCCACACCCCCGCGAGCCAGGCGACCGCGAGGATGTGCGCGCCGACACCGCGTCGGCGGGGGTGCAGGCTCACGGCTCACCTCCCGGGGTCCCGGTGGCGGCCTCGCGGTCGATCTGGTCCTGCTGGACGTCCTGCTCGACGAGCCGGTCGACCTCCTGGTCGGTCTGGGCCTGCTCGGCGGCGTCCGCGTCGTCCGAGAAGTCGGCCGACTCGCCCTCGCCGCGCTGCCCGTCCGGCAGCACCGCGAGGACGTAGACGCCGCGGTCGTGCAGCAGAGCGGCAGCGCGCTCGGTGTACCCGTACAGCGGTCCGGCGAACACCGTGATCGCCAGTCCGAACGCGACGAGGAAGCCCGCCGAGCCGACCATCCGGCGCGGCAGCCGGACCGGGCGGACGGTCTCCGGCACGGGCTGCCAGAAGGCCTTGTTCCACGCCTTGACCAGCGCGTACAGGGTGAGCAGCGAGGTCAGCACACCGCCGACCACGAGCACGAGCGCGAGCGGCCGGCCGTCCCGCACCCCGGCCTCGAGCAGCCCGACCTTGCCGAGGAACCCGGAGAACGGCGGGATGCCCGCGAGGTTCATCGCCGGGATGAAGAACAGCGCGGCGAGGAGCGGGGCGACCTTCGCCAGGCCGCCGAGGTCGTCCAGCGACGTGCTGCCACCGCGGCGCTCGACCAGGCCCACCACGAGGAACAGCGCGGTCTGCACGGTGATGTGGTGGGTGACGTAGAAGATCGCCGCGCCGAGGCCGGCCTCGCTGGACAGCGAGATCCCGAACAGCATGAAGCCGATGTGGCTGACCAGCGTGAAGGACACCAGACGCTTGATGTCGTTCTGCGCGACCGCGCCGAGGATCCCGACGACCATCGTGGCCAGGGCGGCGACCATGAGCAGGTCGTCCAGCCGCCCGCCCGGGAACAGCAGGGTCTGGGTCCGGATGATCGCGTAGATGCCGACCTTGGTGAGCAGGCCGGCGAACACGGCGGTGACCGGGGCGGGCGCGGTCGGGTACGAGTCCGGCAGCCATGCGGACAGCGGGAAGATCGCGGCCTTGATCGAGAACGCGAGCAGCAGCATCACCTGGAGCACGAGCTGCACCCCGGAGCTCAGCTCGGGGATCCGCAACGCGAGCTGGGCGAGGTTGAGCGTTCCGGTCGCGGCGTAGACGATCGCGATCGCGGTGAGGAACAGCAGCGAGGAGAGCAGCGAGACGACCACGTAGATCGTGCCCGCACGGATCCGCTCGCGGGTCCCGCCGAGCGTGATGAGCACGTAGGACGCGGCGAGCAGCACCTCGAACGCGACGAAGATGTTGAACAGGTCGCCGGACAGGAACGCGTCGGCCACCCCCGCGGTCAGCACCAGGTAGGTGGGGTGGAAGATCGCGACCGGGGTCTCGGCGTCGTCGTCCTCGACGCCCTGTGCGAGGGAGTACACCAGCACCGCGAGGGTCACGGCGAAGGAGACCGTGAGCATCAGGGTCGAGACGCGGTCCGCGACCAGGTTGATGCCGACCGGTGCGCCCCAGCTGCCGATGTCCACGACCAGCGGCCCGGAGTCGGCGGCGAACAGCAGCGTGAGTGACGCGATCAGGGACAAGGACAGCGCGACGACGCTGATCACGCCCTGCGCCCTGCCGTGCCGCCACAGCGCGAGCGCGAGCCCCGCGGCGGACAGCGGCAGCACCACGGGCAGCGGGATCAGCCAGGCGAGCGACTCGGTCACGGCGCACCCCGCTCGCCGGTCGGGTCGGGGCCCGTCGGGTCGGGGCCCGTCGGGTCGGGGCCCGTCGGGTCGGGGCCCGTCGGGTCGGCGCCCTTCGGTTCGGCGCTCGTCTGGTCGGCGCTCGTCTGGTCGCTGCCCGTCTGGTCGCTGCCCGGTGCGTCACCGACGTCGGCGGTCTCGTCGCGCACCTCGGCGGCGGCCTCGTCGAGCGAGACCGGACCGGCGTCGACGTCCGCGTAGGCCGCGCGGTCGAGCGCGGCGCGGCGGGCGACCCGGCGGTCCTCGAGGTCGTCCTGCACCTCGTCGTGCGCGTTGAGCTGCCAGGACCGGTAGGCCATGGCGAGCAGGAACGCGCTCATGCCGAGCGAGATGACGATCGCGGTCAGCACGAGCGCCTGGGGCAGCGGGTCGGCCATCTCGCTCTCGGGGGTCATCCCGACGATCGGCGGCCCGCCGGCCGCGCCGCCGGCCGACAGCAGCAGCAGGTTCACGCCGTTGCCCGCGATGATCAGACCGATCAGCACGCGGGTCAGGCTGCGCTCGAGCATCAGGTACACGCCGACCGCGATGAGCGCGGCGACCACGATCACCAGGGTGAGGCTCGGGGCGTTGGTCATCGCCGCACCGCCTCGTCGGGTCGTGCGGCGCTTGCGGACCCGCCGGCGTCCGGGTGCGCGGCACGGTCGTCCGCCTGCTCGGCGCCCTGGTCATCGTCCGGGCCCGTGCCGTCGGGCCCGTCGTCGTCCGGGTCGGGGCCGTCGGGCTCGTCGTCGAGCTGCCCCTCGGCGTGCCGGTCGATCTGCGCACCGAGACTGCGCAGCACGTCGAGCACGAGCCCGACGACCACGCCGAAGACCCCGATGTCGAAGAACAGCGACGTGACGAGCTTGATGTGGCCGAGCACCGGCACGTCGACCTCGTAGATGGTCGACTCGAGCACCGACTGCCCGAACAGCAGCGCCACCAGCCCGACGCCGGCCGAGAGGAACAGCCCGGCGCCGAGCAGCAGGCCGGGGTGCACCGGTGCGGCGTCGCCGAGCTCGTACCGGCCCCCGGCGAGGTAACGGACCGCGAGCGCGATGCCCACCACGAGGCCGGCGACGAACCCGCCGCCAGGTGAGTTGTGGCCCGAGAACAGCAGGTAGATCGCGACCACGACCATCGTGTGGAAGAGCAGGCGGGTCGCGATCTCCATGATCACGCTGCGGCGCTGCGGGTGCAGCGTGCGGCTGCCCGCCAGCCACTCGCTGTGCTGCCGGGCCGGACCGCCCGCCGCCGCGGACGCCTCCCAGCGAGCCTTCGCGCGGGCTCGCAGCGGCGCCATCGCGTCGCTGTCGACCTGCCAGACGGTGCGTTCGAGCGGCTCGCCCGGGCGGTGCGTGCCGGGCCGCTCGAGGTCGCCCGAGCGTCGCCGCAGGAAGATCAGCGACGCGACGCCGGTGGCCGCGACCAGCAGCACCGCGATCTCGCCCATGGTGTCCCAGGCCCGGATGTCGACCAGGGTCACGTTGACGACGTTCTTGCCGCCGCCGAACTCGTAGGCCTCGGTCGGGAAGTCGACCGACACCGGGTCGAAGCTGCGCGCTGCGGGCATGACCAGCGCGAGCACCGCGACCGTGAGGCCGACCGCGACGCCGATCGCCATCCGCACCCAGCGGCTGCCGGCCAACGGCCGGACCGAGAAGTACGGCGGCAGCCGCCGCAGCACCAGCACGAACACCACCAGCGTCACGGTCTCGACGAGCACCTGGGTCAGGCCCAGGTCGGGTGCACCGTGCAGCAGGAAGAGCATCGCGACGCCGAACCCGCTCGCACCGGCGAGCACCACCGCCTTGAGCCGGCGCCTCGACCGCGCGGCGAGCACGGCGGCGACCACGGCGAGCCCGCCGGCCACCACCTGCACCGGGGAGTCCCAGAGGCGGATCTGCGACACCCCCGGCAGCGAGGTGCCGAGCGTCAGCGTGGTGTCCGCGAGCGCCACCATCACCAGCAGGATCGTGCCGAGGTACAGGGGCAGGGAGCCTCGCTGGGTGGCCGCGGTGACGTCCGCGGCGAGCTCGTCGAGCCGTCGCATCGACCGGCGGTAGAAGCGGTCCATGTCGACCGGCGCGACGAACCGCGCCTGCCACCGTTCGACGCCCGCGCGCCACCTGAACAGCAGGGCGCCCACGCCGAGCACGACCAGCGTGATGAGCGCTCCGGCAAGGCCGCCCCAGAGCACCAGGTGGCCGGGCTCACCGGACAGCGTCGCCGCGTACGGGCCGAGCAGGCGCTCGCCCGAGGCCGGCAGCACCCCGGCGACCAGACCGAGCACCGCGAGCGTCGCCGCCGGCGCGACCAGCAGGACCGAGGGGCGGCGCTGCACGGTCGCGGCCGGCTCGTCCGCGGGAAGCGCGGGCCCCGCGCCGGCGGGCGCGACCTGGCCGGGCATGACGCGCTTGGTCCCGAACGCTCCCCACCAGAACCGCAGCCCGTAGGCCACCGTGAGCACCGAACCGAGCACGACCGCGACGAGCGCCACGCGCGCCGCGGTGGTCGAGTCGTGCCGCAGTGCCTCGATCGCGGCCTCCTTGGCGACGTAGCCGGCGAACGGCGGCACACCGCACATCGAGGCGACCGCGAGCGCCGCCGCACCGGCGGTGACCGGGAGCTGGCGCGCGATGCCGCTCAGCCGGCGCAGGTCGCGGGTCCCGGTCGCGGCGTCGACCACGCCCACGGTCAGGAACAGCGCGGACTTGAACATCGCGTGCGCGCCGAGCAGCGCGATCCCGGCGAGTGCCACGGCCTGCGTGCCGAACCCCACCAGGATCACGAGCAGGCCGAGCTGGCTGACGGTGCCGAACGCGAGGACGAGCTTGAGGTCGTACTGGCGCAGCGCGCGGTAGCCGCCGACCAGCAGCGTCGTGCTGCCCAGTCCCAGGACGGTCACCTGCCACACCGGCAGGTCGGCGAACGCGGGCGCGAACCTCGCCACGAGGTAGACACCGGCCTTCACCATCGCGGCGGCGTGCAGGTAGGCCGACACCGGGGTCGGCGCGGCCATCGCGGCCGGCAGCCAGAAGTGGAACGGCACGAGCGCGGACTTGGTCACCGCGCCGACCAGCAGCAACGCGACCGCGACGGTGATCACGGTGCCGGTGGGCGGGTCGGCCAGGATCGCGGAGATCGAGTAGGTGCCGGTCACGTTGCCGATCAGCAGGATGCCGATCAGCATCGCCAGGCCACCGGTGGTCGTGATGATGATCGCCTGCATCGCCGCGCGGCGCGACGACTTACGGTCCGCGTAGTGCCCGATGAGCAGGTACGACGTGACGGTGGTCAGCTCCCAGAACACGTACAGCAGGAGCAGGTTGTCGGAGGTGACCAGGCCGAGCATCGAACCGGCGAACGCGACCAGCAGCCCGGCGAACCTTCCCAGTCCCGAGGCGTCGGCCGCGAAGTAGCGCGAGGAGTACACGAGCACCGCGACGCCGACCCCGCTGATCAGCACGACCATCAGCCAGGACAGCGTGTCGACCCGGGTCTCGATGTCCAGACCGAGGTGGGGCACCCAGGCAAGCTGCTCGGCGGGCGCCGCGCCGGACGCGATGCCACCGGCGTTGGCCACGGCCCAGGCCAGTGCGGCAGCAGGCGCGGCCGCCAGGACCAGGAACGCGTTGCGTCCCATCCGGCGCACCGCCAAGGGCGCCGCGAGGGCGGCGACCAGGTGGAGGCCGAGCAGGAACAGCATGTCCGCTCCGTCCGTCGAGGCTGGACCCGGCGTGGGCGAGGGCGGTGAGCATCAGCCTATCCGGGGCCGGCGCGGCGGGCGCGGGAACGGGCGCGCGACCGTGCGGGCCCCGCCCCGCGCGCCGAGTTCGCTGGATGTCGCCGAGTTCGCTGCGTGTGACCAGCGAACTCGCGCGCGGCCAGCGAACTCGCGGAGCCGGAGAGCGGTGCGGGCTCCTGGCGCCGCGGGGCCGACCCGCTAGCGTGGCGCCGTGTCCGGACTCCAGCTGGTGGCGCTCGTGCTCGCACTCGCCGCGACCGTGCTCGGCGTCGTGGCCTTCACCCGCGGTGCCGTCGCGATCACGCGAACGGTGCGGCGCGGCGGCCCGGCGCCCGACCGGCACACCGAGCGTGGCCGCCGGACCTGGCTGACCGTCCGCCTGCTGCTCGGCCATGGCCGATTCCGGCTGCGGCCCGGGATCCGTGCGGCGCACTGGGTCGTGATGGTGTCCTTCCCGGTCCTGTTCCTGACGCTGGTCTCCGGGTACGGGCAGATCGTGGACCCGCGCTTCGTGCTGCCGTGGATCGGCACCTGGCCGCCGTACGAGTGGGCGGTCGAGGTGTTCGCATGGGCGGGCCTGCTCGGCATCGTCACGCTGATCGTGCAGCGCCAGCGGCACAAGCCGCGGTGGGGCGAGGACGCCGTGTCCCCCGAGTCGGCCGCGCGGCGTGGGCCCGAGGGCGAGCTGATCGGGCCGGAGGGCAGCCGCGCGTCGCGGTTCTTCGGGTCCAACGCGGGGCAGGCGTACCTGGTCGAGGGTGTGATCCTCGCGGTGGTCGTGGCGGTGCTCGGGCTGCGGGCGCTGGAGTTCGCGCTGGCGTCGGAGGCCGGGTCGAGCACGGCACCGCTCACCTTGGACGCCGCGCCGGGCTCCCTGCCGACGCCGCTGCACTTCCCGCTGACCGGCTGGCTCGGCGGGCCGCTGCAGGGCGTCGACCCCGGGACCCTCGAGGCCGCGGTCGTCGTGCTCGCGACCGTGAAGATCGTGGTGTCGATGGCCTGGATGGTGGCCGTCGGCCGGCGGCCCGCGATGGGTGTTGCGTGGCACCGGTTCCTCGCCGTGGTGAACGTGTGGGCCCGGCGTCGCGCCGACGGTCGTCCGGCGCTGGGCGCTGCGGCCCCGCTGCGCGACCGGGCGGGCGAGCCGCTGGACCTCACGACCCTGGAGGACCTGCCCGAGGACCTCACGCTGGGGGTCGGGCGCGTCGAGGACTTCACCTGGAAGGGCCTGCTGGACCTGTCCACCTGCACCGAGTGCGGGCGGTGCACCGAGCAGTGCCCGGCGTGGAACACCGGCAAGCCGCTGTCCCCGAAGCTGGTGGTCACCGCGCTGCGCGACCACGCGTACGCGACGTCGCCGTGGCTGACCCCGGGCGCCAACGCGGCGACCGAGCCGACCGGCGCGACGACGGCGACCGGGCACGTGCCGCTGCTGCCGACCGGGAGCGCCGGTCACGCCGGCACCGACGTGCTGTCCCTGGTGGGCGACGTGGTGAACCCCGAGGCGCTGTGGGACTGCACCACGTGCGGGGCGTGCGTGCAGCAGTGCCCGGTCGACATCGAGCACGTGGACCACATCCTCGACCTGCGTCGCCACCAGGTGCTGCTGGCCTCGACGTTCCCGACCGAGCTGGGCCAGATGCTCACCAAGCTCGAGCGGCGCGGGAACCCGTGGGGCCTGCCGGCCCGCAAGCGCCTGGCATGGGCCGAGCCGCTGGACTTCCCGGTGCGCGTGGTCGGCCAGGACGTCGAGGACGTCTCGGGCCTCGACTGCCTGTTCTGGGTGGGCTGCGCGGGCGCGTACGACGACCACGCGCAGAAGACCGCTCGGGCGGTGGCCGAGCTGTTGCACGTCGCGGGCGTGAGCTTCGCGGTGCTCGGCGACGGCGAGACCTGCACCGGCGACCCCGCGCGGCGGGCCGGCAACGAGGCGTTGTTCCAGCAGCTCGCGCACGCCACCATCGAGACCCTCGACGCGGCCAAGGCCCGCCGGATCGTGGTGACCTGCGCGCACTGCTTCAACACGATCGCCAACGAGTACCCGCAGCTCGGTGCCCGCTACTCGGTGCTGCACCACACCGAGCTGCTGGCCTCGCTGGTCTCGGAGGGCCGCCTCACCCCGGTGACGCCCGACCAGCGCACGATCACGTACCACGACCCGTGCTACCTGGGCAGGCACAACGAGATCTACTCCCCGCCCCGCGCACTGCTCCAGGTCGCCGGAGCGACCGTCGCGGAGATGCCGCGCAGCGGTGAGCGGGCCTTCTGCTGCGGCGGTGGGGGCGCGCGGGTCTGGCTCGAGGAGACCACCGGCCGGCGGATCGCCGACGACCGGATGGCCGAGGCGACCGACACCGGCGCCGAGGTGGTCGCGACCGCGTGCCCCTACTGCACTGTGATGCTCGGCGGCGCCGCCGGCGGCGAGGGCGCCCCGGTGGTGCGCGACGTCGCCGAGATCCTCCTCGACTCCGTCCGCCGCCCCCCGACCCCCTAGCCCGCGAACCCGCGGCCCGAACCCGCAGCCCGAACCCGCGGCCCGAACCCGCAGCCCGAAGCCGCGAGTTCGCTGGGTGTCGCCGAGTTCGCTGGGCAGGGCCAGCGAACTCGAGCCTGACCAGCGAAGTCGGCGGAACGGGTCGCGGGGGCGTCGGGGCTAGAGGTCGGCGGGGTCGACGACGAAGCCCATCATGTCGGTGATCTCGCCGCCGACGGCGCCGTGCAGGGCACGGGCGAGCGCGGCCACGAGGGGGGCGGCGCGACCGCGGGCGACCCGGTGCTCGACCGGCGGGTGCTCCATGCCGAGCTCCTCGAGCGACTCCGGCTCCCAGCTGACGCGGTAGGCGATCGCCCCGCGCTTCGCCCAGGGGACATCGGCCAGCACGGTCGGCACCTCGGTCTCGCCGGACACCGTCACCGCGAGCATGCCGTCGTGGTCGAGGTCGGCGAGCATGCCGTACGCGTCGCGGGGCACACCGCTCTCGAGCACGGCCATGTCGTAGGCCTCGGCTGCGGTGTGCAGCACGGCCCGGTCGATCGGGTCCATGTCCTCCGCACCGTAGGCCGCGACGATGCCGGTGCCCTGGGGTGGACCCTCCCACGGCACCTCGGCGTCCAGCCGGGCGCGCGGCACCGCGGTCCGGGCCACGGACAAGCCCGCGTCGGGGTCGAGCCAGATGTCGCTCCACACGGTGAGGTCGACCGCGGCGGCCGGGTCCGGGACGAGCACCGCACCCGACCCGGCAACCCGCACGGCACCGCCGAGCCGCCGCGCGGCAGCGACCAGCCACACGATGACGCGTCCCTCGTCCCGCACGGGCAGCCCCGCCGGGAACGCGCGCGCGATGCCGTCGCGGTCCGCGGACCCCGGCCACGCCTCGTCGCCGCGCTCACGCGGCCCGCGCACCAGGTAGCCGACCACGCCGGCGGGCGGCAGGCCCAGAGCGGCCCGGACGTCGCGGTCGATCGCGTACGGACCTTCCAGCGACGACACCCGGGTCAGCCGCAGCGTCCCGGGCGGGCGCGGGCGGCCGCGCGACGTGCCCGGGTCGGCGTTGCTCTCCCAGCGGGCGGCGGGGAACCGGCTGAACGCGAGCACCTCGATGTCGTCGGTGAGCACGTCCGCGGCCAGCACGAGCAGGTGGTGGGCGGCGGCGTCATCGAGATCGAGCGGTGCTGGCACGAGGTGATGCTAGGTCCGTCGTGTTGCGTGCGCGCTAAGGACGCCCGACCCGCGGGTCGCGGGCCGGAGGGACCGACCGCGGGTCGAACCCGTAGGGCAGCTCGAGCCGGTGCGCCGACATCAGGTCGGCATCGGCCAGGAGGTCGGCCGTGGGACCGTCGGCGACCACGGCGCCGTCGTCCAGGACCACCGAGCGCGGGCAGAGCTGGAGGGCGAACGGCAGGTCGTGGGTGGCGATCACCAGGGCGGCACCGAGCGAGTCGAGGATCTCGCCGAGCTCGCGGCGCCCGGCAGGGTCGAGGTTCGAGGTGGGCTCGTCGAGCACGAGGACGTCGGGGCGCATCGCGAGCACCGTGGCGATGGCGACGCGGCGACGCTGGCCGAACGACAGGTGGTACGGCACCCGGTCGGCGTGCTCGGCCATGCCGACCGCGTCCAACGCCTCGAGGACGCGCTCGGCCAGCTCGGCGCCGCGGAGCCCGAGGTTGGCGGGGCCGAACGCGACGTCGTCGCGCACGGTCGGGGAGAACAGCTGGTCGTCGGGGTCCTGGAAGACGAGCTGTACGCGCCTGCGGACCTCGGCCAGGGTCGAGCGCTCGACCGTGAGCTCGCCGACCCGGACCTCGCCGTGGGCCGGCGTGAGGATCCCGTCGAGGTGCAGCGCGAGGGTCGTCTTGCCGGCACCGTTCGGGCCGAGCAGGGCCACGCGCTCGCCCGGCTCGACGCGCAGGCTCACGTCGCGCAGCGCGGTGCGCCCGTCGGGGTAGGCGAAGCCGAGGGCGCGGACGTCGAGGGCGGGCGGGGACCCCACGTCCGGTGCGCCACCCCGGTCCCCGGCCGCGCCGTTCGGGACCGCGGCCCCGGGCGAGCCACCCGGCAGGTCGCTCGGCACCCCGCTCACCTCGGCACCGTCATCGCCAGCCCGACGAGCAGGACCATCAGCGCGGCGGTCGGCAGCACCAGCGCGAGCGCCCACTGCGCGGTCGTCGCACCGCCGCGCCCGAGCGCGGGCATCCGGCCGGTGTAGCCGCGCGCGAGCATGGCCTGCTGCACACGTTCCCCGCGCTCGTAGGTGCGCACGAACCTGGTCCCGACACCGCCGGCGACCGCGGCGAGGCCGGCACGGTCGCCCTGACCGCCGCCCCGCGCCTCGCGCGCGACCCGGACCCGGTGCAGCTCGTCGGCGATCACCCCCACGTACCGCAGCATGAAGGAGAGGATCGCGACGAGCACGGCGGGCAGCCGAAGGCGCTCGAGCCCGGCGAGCAGCTCACGCGGCCCGGTCGTCGCGGCGAGGACCACGGCGGCGAGCACGCCGATGGTGGCCTTGACCAGCACCGTCCCACCGCCGATCAGACCCGCATGGGACAGGCTGAACGGCCCGACCTGCACGCGCGGGCCCTCGGCGACGAACGGCATCAGCACGGCGAACACCACGAACGGCGCCTCGACCAGCAGGCGTCGCAGCACGAGCCGCACGGGCAGTCGGGCAACGGTGGCCGTCAGGGCGACCAGCGCGCCCTGCGCCGCGAGCACCCACCACGCGCCGCGCGGGGTGAGCACCACCACGGCGACGACGGCCACGACCGCCACGACCTTGGTCTGGGCCGGCAGCCGGTGCACCGGGCTGTCGACGACGACGAGCAGGCCGTCCGTCGGGGCGTCGTGGCCCGGCACGGTCAGCCGACGCCGCTCGGCTCGGGCCGGACCCTGCGGCCACGCAGGCGAACCACGAGGGCTGCGGCGGCCAGGCCGAGCGCCACGGTGACGAGCACACCGATCACGCCGGCCGCGGACCCTGACAGCCACGGGTCGGCGACGCCGCTGAGGGCGTAGTCCGCCAGCGGGCTCGTCGCCGCCGCGGAGTCGCGAGCCGCGGTCCCGAAGCCCATCGCCTCGCCGACGTACTCCAGGCCGTCCGGGTCGGCGCTGGCGAACAGGCTCAGCCCGCCCGCGACCACGAGGGTGACGACGCTGCCGATCGCGAGCGGCCGGGCGCCGGTGCGGACCTTGACGGTCGGGCCGGGCGCTACCGCGGGCTCACCCGCGCGCGCCTCGGCCGGCAGGTGGCGTGCGAGGTAGATCAGGTCGGGCCGGGTGGCGACGACGGCGCTGAGCACCGCAGCGGTGATGGCCGCCTCGCCCACCCCGATCACGAGGTGCCAGCCGAGCATCGCGCCGGCGAGCCGGGGTAGCGGGATGTCGACCGCTCCACCGATCGCGTACAGGACGGTGAAGGACATGGCCGCCGCCGGGACGGACACGAACGCACCGATCGCGCCCGCGGGCACCACGCTCCGTGCGCGCCGCGGCAGCCACCGCAGCACGAGCCGCGCGACGAGGTAGCCGACCAGCACCCCCACCACGGCCATGTTCACCACGTTGGTGCCGAGCGCGGTGAGCCCGCCGTCGGCGAACAGCAGGCCTTGCACGAGAAGCACGGCGGTGAGCACGAGCATCCCGGTCCAGGGACCCACCAGGACCGCGGCGAGCGCACCGCCGAGCAGGTGCCCGCTGGTCCCGGCGCCGACCGGGAAGTTCACCATCTGCGCGGCGAACACGAAGGCCGCGGTGAGGCCGGGCAGCGCGGGTCCGGTCTCGGCGATCTCCCGCTCCGCGCGCCGCAGCGCGACGCCGACCGCTCCGACTGCGATGGCGCCGGTGGCGATCGAGGTGGGGACGTCGAGGAACCCGTCGGGGACGTGCACGATGTTGATCGTCTTCTAGTTGCACATGACTTGCAAGAGGGCGGAGGTCCCGGGTGCGCGGCCGGCGCCGCCCGGCGGCCCCGCAGGCGGCCCTGGCCGCAGT
This sequence comes from Actinotalea endophytica, assembly GCF_025717005.1. Taxonomy (GTDB): domain Bacteria; phylum Actinomycetota; class Actinomycetes; order Actinomycetales; family Cellulomonadaceae; genus Actinotalea. Next base: position 319,758 of record NZ_JAOVZU010000001.1, on the reverse strand, counting down.
GTCGCCCTGGCCGGCACCCGCCTCATCCCAGCCCGGCCGCCGCACACTCCGCGCAGCGGCCCTCGACGGTCAGCTGCACGTGCTCCACCTCGAAGCCCTCGGGCACGCCCGCACGCCACGCGTCGTCGGTGGGCCCGGGCAGGTCGGTGATCGTGCCGCAGACCCGGCAGTACAGGTGCGCGTGCGGGGGATGGGTGCCCAGGTGGTAGCTCCGGCCGACGCCGGGGACCTGCGTGGCCCACACGAGCCCGGCCTGCTCGAGCGACTCGAGCGTGCGATACACCGTGGTCAGGGCGATCGAGTCACCGCCGTCGGCGTCGACCAGCCGGTGCAGCGCCTCGGCCGTGAGGTGGTCGCGGCCGCCCATCGCGGCGAGCAGGCGCAACCGGGGAGCCGTGGCGCGCAGGCCGTGCGAGCGCAGGGCGGCGACCGGTGAGCCGACCACGTCGTGCGTGTGCTCGTGGTGGTGCGCCTCCGGGCGCCCCGCCCCCGCCATCGGTCAGACCTTGGTGCGGTGGAAGTTCTGGAACGAGCGGGACGCGGTGGGCCCGCGCTGGCCCTGGTAGCGCGACCCGTAGGCGGCGGACCCGTACGGCTGCTCGGCGGGCGAGGAGAGCCGGAAGAAGCACAGCTGGCCGATCTTCATGCCGGGCCAGAGCTTGATCGGCAGCGTCGCGACGTTGGACAGCTCGAGCGTCACGTGCCCGGTGAAGCCAGGGTCGATGAAGCCGGCGGTGGAGTGCGTGAGCAGCCCGAGCCGGCCGAGCGAGGACTTGCCCTCGAGCCGGGCGGCGATGTCGTCGGGCAGGGTCACGGTCTCGTACGTGGAGCCGAGCACGAACTCCCCGGGGTGCAGCACGAACGGCTCGTCACCCTCGGGCTCGACCAGACGGGTCAGCTCGGGCTGGTCCTCGGCCGGGTCGATCACCGCGTACTTGTGGTTGTCGAACAGCCGGAAGAACCGGTCCAGGCGCACGTCGATGCTGGACGGCTGGATCATCACCGGCTCGTACGGGTCGAGCGCGATGCGTCCGGTGTCGAGCTCGGCCCTGATGTCTCGGTCGGAGAGCAGCACGGGGTCACGCTAGCGGCTGGACCCGTTGACCGCGCCAAGCGTTAGTGACTAACATCCACCTCGTGGACGAAACGTTAGTCACTAACATCAGTGCCTCCGCGAGCGGGAGCGCGAGCGCAGCCCCGAGCAGTGCCTCCTCCTCGAGCCGCGCCGAGCGCACCCGTGAGCGCCTGCGCGCCGCCGCGCTCGACCTGTTCGTGCGCCAGGGCTTCGACGCCACCACGGTCGAGCAGATCGCAGCCGCGGCCGGCGTGTCCCACATGACGTTCTTCCGGCACTTCCCGACCAAGGAGTCGGTGATCGTCGAGGACCCCTACGACCCCCTGCTCGCCGAGGCGGTCGCCGCGCAGCCGACGTCGCTGCCGGCCTACGAGCGCGTGCGCCGTGGCATGCACGCGGCCATGGCCGGCGCGCCGCTGTCGGTCGACCTGGAGACCCAGGCCCGGGTCGCCCTGGTCGCCCGGACCCCCGCGCTGCTCGCCAAGACCTGGCAGAACACGATCGAGAGCCAGCGCGTCATCATCGAGGCCCTGGTCGCGTCGGGTTCGCCGCGCGCCGACGCGGTCGCGGGCACCGGCGCCTGCCTCGGTGCGGTGATGGCGACCATGCTGGAGTGGGGCGCGGGCGACACCGCGACGTCGCTCACCGCCGCGGTGCTCGACACCCTCGAGCGGATCGCGCCGGAACGGCTCGGCGATGCCTCCGAGGAGACCCGGCCGTGACCGCGCCGCTCACCGCCCCGGTGCTCTCCATGACCGGCGTGCGCCGCGCGTTCGGACCCGAGCAGGCCCTGGACGGCGTGGACCTCACGCTCGAGCCCGGCGAGATCCACGCGTTGGTCGGCCTGAACGGTGCGGGCAAGACCACCCTCATGCGGATCGCGCTCGGCATGCTGCGGGCCGACGCGGGTTCGGTCCGGCTCGACGTCGGCGCCGGCCCGGTGAACCCGCTGGGTGCACCGCCGGCGACCTGGCGCCGGGTCGGTCACCTGATCGAGACCCCGTTCGCCTACCCCGAGCTGACGGTGCGCGAGACGGTCCGCTGCGCCGCGCTGCTGCACGGCCTGGCCCGGCCCGCCGCGGGTCCGGCCGCGGACCGCGTGCTGGCCGAGCTCGCGCTCGACCACTGGGCCGACCGCCGCACCCAGACCCTCTCGCTGGGCAACCGGCAGCGGGTCGGGCTGGCCTGCGCGGTGGTGCACGAACCGCGGCTCATGGTGCTCGACGAGCCCTCGAACGCGCTCGACCCCGCGGGCGTGGTCCGGGTGCGCCGCTGGCTGGCCGACGCGGTCGCGCGCGGCGCCGCGGCGCTGGTCTCGAGCCACCACCTCGACGAGATGGCACGCCTGGCGGACCGGATCACGGTGCTGCACCGCGGCCGGGTGGTCGGCACGCTCGACCCGCAGAGCGCGGACCTCGAGCGGCAGTTCTTCGCCATGGTCTACGCGGAGGAGGCGGCATGAGGCCCACACTCGAGGTCGAAGGGCTCAAGCTGGTCCGCTCCCCGGCGGCCCAGGTGTCCGGCGCGGTGCTCGCGCTGGTCATCCCGCTGGCCGCGGCCGGGATGATGTGGGCTGCCCGCTCCGGCGGCGACTCTCCGATGGCGCTCAAGGTGCGTCCGATGATCATCGGCACCGGCTGGGCGGCCTACCTCGGCATGCTCGGTGAGCTCATGTCGGTCGCCGCGCTGCTCGCGATCGGCGTGGTGCTGAGCTGGGTGGTCGGCCGCGAGTTCACCGACCGGACGGTCGGATCGCTGCTGGCGCTGCCGACCCCACCGTGGCAGACCGTGGTCGCCAAGGTCGCGGTCACCACCGTGTGGGCACTGGCGTGCGGGGCCCTCTCGATGCTGGTCGCGCTGCCGCTCGGGCTGGCGCTCGGGCTGGGTGTGCCCGGGATCGAGACGGTGGGCTCGGCCGCGAAGCTCGCGACGATCCTGCTGCTGATGACCTTCCTCGCCATGCCGCTGGCCTGGGTGTCGACCCGGCTGCGCGGCTATCTGTCCGGGATCTCGACCCTGATCGGCCTGATCGTGGTGACCCAGCTGGTCACGATCGCCGGCGCCGGCGCCTGGTTCCCGTACGCGGCACCGTCGATGTGGGCCGGCATGGGCGGGCCGGAGGCCGCGGCGGTCGTGACACCGCTGCAGCTCTCGCTCGCGATCCCGGTGGGACTGCTGGGCACGTGGGCCGCCGCGCGCCGCTGGCAGCGCTCCGAGCTCGTGTGACGCGGACCGCCGGGACCTGCGCGCTGGGCGTGGCTCGGTGTCCGGGCACCGAGCCGACCGGTGTCCGGGCGGCGAGCGCACCGGCGCGCGAACGCCACGCACCCTAGGGTCGTGCCCGTGAGCGACGACACCAGCGACGTCCGGGTCCGGTACGACGAGCCCGAGAGCGCCTATCTGATCACCGTGGACGGCGCCATGGCAGGCCACGCGTCGGTGACCCCGCTCGACGACCGCATGATCTTCACGCACACCGAGATCGACGAGGCGTTCGCCGGCCGAGGCCTGGCCAAGGTCCTGGTGCGCGAGGCGCTGGCGGACGTCGCGGCCCGCGGTCTCGCGGTCGAGCCGCGCTGCGGGTTCGTGCGGAGCTACCTGGCGAAGAACCCCGAAGCGGCGCGCGTCGCGGTCTGAGGCCGCGGTCTGAGCCCGGACGACATGGGGGCAACCGAGCCCGGACCGCTGGGCCCGGACGCCACGGAGGCGCCCGAGGCCGGACAGCACGAAGGCCCTCGGAGTAAGCGTCCGAGGGCCTCGCGCGATCGTCGGACGTCAGGCCCGTGAGCCCGACCGCCCCGCTCCGGCGATGCGCCGAACCGGGCCCGTGTTGCCACGGAACCAGGCCGGTGACGATCAGCCTTCCGGTCCGTATGAACTCAAGCGGCACCGTCCGCCGCTCACCCGGTCACCCGAGCGAGCCGTCCACCGTTCTCCGGTCGGCCCAGCATCGCCACCACCCGACGGTCCGGGTTGCCCCGTTGCACCGGCCGGCGGTGATGCCGATGGAGATTGTTCTAGTGCGCTGGAACCGGGCTCACAACCCCCTTGGCGGGTGTCCCTTTGGTCCGATTCCCCTCCACACCTCCATCCACAGACCCGTGGGCCTCGTGCGTATTTGCACACACAGGGCTGTGGACGAAATTTGTGGACGCCGCGTCCGGCCGGCGGACCGCCCCGTCGCGCGCGCGGCGTGACACACGGAACACCGCAGTTGAGCCGGAGGGCCTATGCCGGCTCGAGCGCAGCGGAGCCCGCGAAGCCGCACGCGGCCGGAGCGCGTCACCTGGACGGGACGCGTGTGCCGATCCGCAGGCGGTGGGTCCGGGGGAGGTCACACGGCGCCGCAGGTGACCGGTATGATCGACCGCGCACGACCGCCTCGGCGGGCGTCTGCGGGTGTAGTTCAATGGTAGAACATCAGCTTCCCAAGCTGATAGCGCGGGTTCGATTCCCGTCACCCGCTCCAGTATTTCCCCAGGTCAGAGCGATTTCGAGGCTCTGTCGGACCTCCCTGAGACCCTTAAGCGGGTCGGCCGTGCCATAACGTGCCATAAGGATGGGGTCCCGATCATGACCGCTTCGACCACCTCCCGCCGACACCGCCGCGCTTCCGGAGCCGTGCGCAAGCTGCCCTCGGGCCGGTGGCAAGCGAGGTACACCGGTCCCGACGGGGCGATGCGGACGCTGGGGACGTACCCGACGAAGGCCGAGGCCGACCAGGCCCTGGCCCACGAGGTCTCGCGGATGGCGCGTGGGGTGTGGCACGACCCGCGGTTGGGCGAGCAGCCGCTCGGGGAGTGGTTCCGCGGGTGGATCGCGACGAGGGGTGATCTCGCGCCGAGCACGCGGGCGCTGTACGCGCGGCTGCTGGAGCGGTGGATCGACGCCGGGGTGCCTGTGGTGGGCGGTGCGCGCCCGCGGGTGGTGCGGCTCGGGGAGCAGTCGTTGGCGTCGGTGACGCCGGCCGCAGTGCGCGAGTGGGACGCGGCGGTGCTGGCGGAGGCTGGGCGACGGGCTGGTGAGCGGTGGCAGCGGGCGGCGTCGACTCCGACACGGGTCAACGCGGCGATCCGCGCCTGGGCGGCGGAGGGCGGGCGAGCGGTCGCGGCGACCGGGCGCATTCCGGCCGAGCTACGCGAGGCGTGGCTCGAGGCGACGGGTGGCGTCGTGGCCGACGATCGCGCCGCTCGTCCCAACCTCGGCCACACCGAGGCTGCGCAGGCGTACCGCTTGCTGCACACCGGGATGGCCCAGGCGGTGTCCGACGGGCTCATCCCGGCGAACCCCTGCGCGATCAAGGGCGCGAGCCAACGCGACTCCCGCCACCGTGGCGAGCGCCGCGTCCTGACCCCCGACGAGCTGTGGGCCCTGGCCGACGCGATGCCCGAACGCTACCGCGCCGCGGTCGTCGTGTCGTTCCTCAGCGGCCTGCGCGCCGGCGAGCTCTTCGCCCTCCAGCGCAAGCACGTCGACCTCGGTGCCGGGACCGTGCGCGTCGAGCAGTCGCTGTCCCGGCCCGGCACGGGTGGCGGCCGGTTCTCCTCGACCAAGTCCCGGGCCGGCGTCCGGACCGTGGCTCTGCCGACCGCCGCCGTGGAGGCGCTCGCCGACCACATGGCCCGGTTCACTCCGGCCGGCCGCGACGCGCTCGTCTTCGGCACCAGCAACGGCCGCCCGCTCACCGGTGGCCACCGGACGACGATGTTCCACCGCGCGCGCCGCGCGGTCGGCCGCGACGACCTCACCTGGCACGACCTGCGCCACTCCGCGATGACCCTCGTCGCCCTGACCGGCGCCACCCTGCCCGAGCTCATGCAGCGCGCCGGCCACTCCACGCCTCGCGCCGCCCTGCACTACCAGCACGCCGCGGACGACGCCCAGCGCCGGATCGCTCGACTTCTCGATGACCAACTCCGAGGTCCGGACTGGCTTCCGGAGAGGTCGCGCCAGAAGAAGCCTCGGTTGCCTCAGTCGGGCACCTGACGAGTCCAGAAGGCTGGCAGCTTCTTCGTCAAGAGAGCGCGCTGGGGGGCGCCGAGCGATGCAATTCTTGTGTCGTTGGCGCCGCATGCGGCGCTCCTACCTTCTAGCTCCGCGACGAAATGCAGATCAAAGAACGAGGCCGCAACGTGGTAGGTCTCGAGGAACGATGTATAGCACTCACCGATTCCTGGCAGTTCTCCAAGATAGAGAACCTCATAGGGTGTCGGATCGTTCCTCCTGAGGAGTGCCTGCCGCTCAGAGCTCAGGTCAACAACTGTCCGGATGCGGCTGAACTGGAGGTACTCGATCCGCGGGCGCGTCCCGTCGCTCGAGGGTTTGTCGAGCATGCAGCCATGCGTCAACAGGATCGCAGGGCCAGACTCGTCTGCGAAGGCGTGCTGCACGGGTGTCCCGACAGAGCCCAGAACCGGCACCTCAAGGAACACGTCCCCCTGATCCAGGACCCGCCCGGGCGACTCCGTCAGTGAGAGCGGTGCATCACCACTCGTCATCAGACTCTACGACCGGAACCATGTGCACCACGGGGTAGCCGTGGTTGTCCGCGTCAACCAACTCGATCGCACCACGCATGCTCGCCGGCAGCGATGCTCCGCGGAAGGTCACAACCGTGCTCTGGTCCACGCCAACCCAGAACACCGCGCCCCGGACGCTGTGACGGAGGCTGCGGCGAACAGCGATTGACTCAGCCGAGATGGTGTCCTCTTCGAGGTAGTCGTGCATAGGTCCTGGCAGAACCTCAGCAAGTGCCATCGTCCATCAACCCCCTCGTTGCGTCAGTGATACAGGCTTCAAAGACATAGTTCTTGACGACACGCAGCCTGTCGAGGGACTCACGGAGAACTTCATCCCCGTGGCCGTGCAGCCGCTGCTGGACACCGATGTCGAGCAGCAACGCTTGCTTGCCTGGCTCACCCGAGTCGACCAGGCTCGAGACGATTCGAGAAGTCGTTCCATCCCCGAAAGGTATCTCAACCTGCAAAAAATGCGACGCAACCGATTGCGGCAAGTATGGTGGCACGTCAATCGAGATGCGAAGGTAGTCGCCGATTTCCACTTGAGGCTTGGGAACCCGAATGATATTGATATAGCGCACACCAGCAACGACGGGTGTCGGCTCGGCGACCTTGGCGTAACGCTCCCACACGGGCTCGAACTCACCTAGGAGCGCGTCCCAACTCTCGTAGGGCCGCAGCCAGTTGAAGACCAGACGATTCGGCTGGACCTGGATCGCCCGCTGGTCGTCAGAACGACGGAATCGGTAGCCGACGACGTTCTTGTGGAAATCAGACTCGACTCGATCTTCTTCCACGCCGACACCGCCCGACACCTCTACCTGTTCTTCGGCCTTCGGGAATCCGTCGCTTGCGCCAAAGAGCGCACCCAGACGACGCACGTCAAACTGCTCCGGCTGGGCGCAGTGAACCTCGACGAGCGCTTCCTCGATCGGAACGCTCGCGTAGCGGTGGCCATTGACGAAGCCCGGCAGCTGGGCGGTCCACTCCGGGCCTGAAGTGCGATCGATGATGCGTCCCTCCAACGCGCAGACGCGAACCCCACTCGGGAGCGTCCCCCGAAGTCTAGGCGTACGCCCTGTCATCGGCAGGGCAGGCGGGCCCGGTACGCGAAGTGCAGAGTGGGGCAGCACGAGGTGGGCCTCAAAGTGCAAGCGGCGACCCGCGCCCGGCGGGTGGCCACTCACCCGTCCTTGCGCGTAGCCAGATCCCGACGTGGGTGACGAGCTCAGGTTCGGCAGCGTCGACCCAGACCTCGGTGTCGTAGTCGCCGCCGGCGAGAGGGACCTCAAGGCTGGTGGCGCCGACGCTGAGGTAGGCGCCAGCGGAACCGATCCGAATCACAGTGGTGGCGACCCGGTGGAGGCGGCCCTCGGGGGCGGTGTGCTGCACCTCCACCCGCAGGGCAGTCCGGGGCGCGTCTCTGGAGTCGATAGTGCGGACCGCGACGCCCGGGTATGGCGGTGCGTCGGCGACCAGTGACGGCCCCCAGCAGGCTGTCCACGTGTCGCCGGGCCGCCACTCGACCCCGTCCTGCCAGGTGGCGTCGACCAGCTCGACCACCCCGGTCGACTCCCGCGACCACAGCGAGACCAGCCTGTGCACCGCTCGATGGTCGCACGACCGCCTGCCCATCGAGGGCCGATCACGAAGCGGCGCGTGCCTCATACAGCGATCGGGCTGGTTTCGGCGCGGTCGCTGGCTGTGCAGGCTGAGTTCCACGCCATCCTCGACGCCACGACGGGCCGTCCCGAGTCGAACATCCTCGTCGCGCTTCACCAGTCGTTCGGGGCTGACGGCGGCGTCGATCTCGACCTGCCGGAGCGCACCGACGCCTCGCATGAGGTGGACCTCGTGTGATCGTCGCCGACACCAACGTCGTCTCCGAGCTCATGAAGAACCAGCCCCACCCGGGCGTACTCACCTGGGCGGCCGCGCTCGACCAGAGCGAGGTGACTATCAGCGTCGTGACCGTCCAGGAGATCGCGCGAGGCCTGAGCCGCCTGCCGGCCGGACGCCGCCAGCGCACCCTCACCGACCGCTGGCACCAGCTGCTCGAGGCCTACGCCGACACGATCCTCGTCTACGACGTACCCGCCGCCCAGGCGGCCGCGACCGTCCTGGTCCACCGCGAGAAGGCCGGGCGGCCGATCAGCCTCGCCGACGCCGAGATCGCCGGGACCTGCGTGTCACAGGACGCCACCCTGGCCACCCGCAACACCGCCGACTTCACCGGCATCCCCGGCCTGACGCTCATCGACCCGTTCGCCTGACGCGCGGCCAGGTTCCGGGCCTTGCGCCCTTGAGCAGCACGATCCAGATCTGGACGCACGACGGAGAAGGCGAGGAAGCGGACATCCCACCTGGCTCCTGACCATGGGTGTGCCGAGACGCGCGGACCACTGCATGACCGCACGGCCACCGGCGCTCAGCGGACGGGCCACCGTCGACGGCGTCGCGCGCGACCTTGTTCCCGAGATGCCCGAGCCTCGGCGCGTCGGGTCGCGGGGTGCAGGTGGGCAGGCAATGAGTCCCTCACCTGATCGAACGTATGGATGAAGCGCCGCAGCTCCGTCTCGTACTGATCTCGATCGAAGACCAGCGGCCCGGCGAACACGAGGTCCTCCTCCTCGTCGTCGGTCTCGTAGTTCACGTCCCAGCCGAAGTTCCGCCAGGTCACCGTCGTCGGGGTCCACTCGACCTCCGCGGTCAGCGCACCACAGCCCAGGTCGCCGCACTCCGCGCACACGAAGATCGGGATCCGACCGTTTGCGAGCTCGGGCGGCTGCTCGCCGAGCAGGACGTAGACATCGTTCGGGATCCCGACCGGCCAGCTGTGCACGAAGACCGCGACATTGTCACCCACGACCCGGTCCGCCGACTCGTCTCCGGGCGCATCGGTGAGGACCGCACGCAACGGCCGCCCGTCGACCATCGGCTCCCAGAAGTGCAGTCCGTGACTCGCGGACTCCCCCGGAACGAGGCTCAGGCGGTTCACCACACGACGATCCTCCACCCGCGGCAGCCATGGCGACGAGGGCGCGCGCGCTGCGGCATGAGCGGATGCTCACCTCGCGGTCGCCGTCATGGCCAGGACGGGTTGCTCAAAGTCCGCAATGCCTGTGGCAAAGTCGTCGTGTGCCGAGCGGATGAGTGCCAGGTGCACTGCTCCTGTGGCGAAGTCGGTCTCGGGGTCGAGCGCGTCGGGGGCGGATTGGAGGCTGATGACGATCTGCACGGGCAGCTGCGTGAGGGTGGTGGCCTGCGGTAGTAGACGTCTGGCGACGGTCAGCCCATGGCGCAGCAGCTCGATGCGCCAGGACGGGTCGGACGCGGGTGTCCGGGTGTCAAGGTGGACCTTGTTCATCCATAGCTCGGACTCGAAGGCATCAAGATGGCCCGGCGGGGGCGTCTTGTGCTCCGGGCGCGCGAGGTAGAGGCGCCCACCGGAGCAGACGAGCCCGGCCCGAACCAGTTCCTCCAGGTCAGGGGGCAGGCCCGGTTCAAAGGTGTCCGCGTCCGCCACCCGGAAGATCGGCTCCATCGCCGCATTCATTGCCATCTCCACGGCGTCCAGCATGGCGGTACGACCGAGGTGGCGCGGAGTGTTGGCGGCCTGCGGCCATGACCGTTCGCTCCGGCGTACCCGTCTACAGCCCAGCCTCGGTCACGCGCCGGGCGATCATGCGCTCCGCTATGCCCTGCCAGTCAATCGGCTGTCCGCGGTCCTCCGCTTGCTCGACGAGTTCCGCGAGGTGTTGGAAGAGCGCTTCAGCCGTCAGCCCGCGCCAGCGATCGGGGTGGTCATACGCGTCATCTCGAAGGTCCCAAAAGCTGTCAGCGAGCCGCCGCTCGATAGCCGCCACGAGAAGAGCCTAGGTGGCGTGTCCAGCCCCAGGGCGGCCAGCGACCGGTCATGGCGAACGCGCGCACATCGGCTTCCTGTCGTCGTCGGGTCGTTTTGCGCGGCCGGGTCGCGACGTTGTGCCGGCTCCGAGCGCTCGTTTCGTGACGCACGGCACCGCATCCTGTTCGTCAGCGAGATCGCCGTCATCGCCCATGTTGGTCGTCGCGGGGCACACGTATGGGTAGGTGCTGGCCGTTCTCCCGGGCACGTTGCTGGCGGGTCCGGTTCGATTCCCGTCACCCGCTCCAGAACTTCCCGGGGGCGCTCCGCGCCGAGACGCTCGACAGTCGGGTCAACGACGTCCCTCCACGCTCCTAGCGCCCGACGCCGCTGCCGAGTCGCGGCACGATGGCGGGGACCCGTGCGGCGTAGGCGTCGTACGCCGTGCCGAACGCGCGGCGCAGGTCCCGCTCTTCGAACCAGGTGCCGATCCAGATGTAGAGCGACGCGCCGGACGCGTAGAGCAGGTGCGAGGCGCCCATCGAGGGGGTGGCCCACACGGTGACGAGGAGGCCGGTCATCAGGGGGTGCCGCACGAGCGCGTGGAGGCCACCGACGTGCAACGCGTCGACGGACGACGCTCCGGACCGCGTGAACCATCCGGCCTGGCGGAGCCCCATGAGCTCGTAGTGGTCGACCGCGAAGGTGGCGGCGATCGCCAGGACGCAACCGGCCGCGTAGAGCAGCCAGAGGCCGGCCGCCGGCGGCCCCTCGACGTGCCAGATCCTGCCGCCGAACGGTTGCCAGCACACCAGCAGCACGGCGAGGACGACGTCAGTGGCGAGGACGTACGCCGAGCGCTCCAGGGCGGGCGGGATGCGCAGCCGGGCCTTGAACCCGCGTCTGGCCATCACCGTGTGCTGCACTGCGAAGAGGAGCAGCAGGCCGAGGTCCGTCGCGACGGCTGCTGTGGTGCCCACCCGGTGGGGTCCATCGACGGTGCGAGGCAGCCCGCGACCGGTCAAGAAGACCATCGTCCACACGGTGACGAAGGCGAATCCCACCCAGCCGAGGGCGGGAACGACGCGCAGGAGGAGTCGGGGCACGCGGACAGCCTGCGCGCCGGGCGCGGGCCCTGGCAGGCGTGGAAACGCCCCAGTTCGCGCCCGTCACGGTGAGTGCTGGGCGGTGTACCACGCGGCCAGCTGGGCGCGGGAGCGGAGTCCCAGGCGGTCGCGGATCCGCTCCAGGTGCGACTCCGCGGAGCGCTCGCTGATCTGCAGCCGCTCGGCGATCTCGCGGTTGGTCAGACCCTGCGCCACCAGGGACGCGACCTCGGCCTGCCGAGCGGTGAGTCCGATCGGCGCCGCCGCTCGCAGCGGACGCAGCCGCAGGAAGCGCCGCACCTGGTCGACCACGGCACGGGAGTCGCCCATCGACGGCAGGTGTGAGCGACCGGTGAGCTCGACGTGCCGGGCGCCGGGGATCTGCGCGGCGAGGAGCCTGCCCTGTTCCGGTGGAGCGGCGCGGTCCCGGTCCCGGTGGAGCACCAGCGTCGGCGCCTGGACGTGCGGCACGGACTCGGACACGTCGAGCCGGTAGGCCAGCCCCAGCAGGGCGACCGCCGTCTCGGCCGAGGAGGACGCTCGCTGGTACTCGGCGAGCACGCGGCGAGTGCCCGGGTCCGCGTCGGGAGCGAACAGCTCGGTCAGCACATCCGAGCCGAGACCCCAGTGCGTGGCGAGCAGGCCGAGCACGTGCTCCCGGCTCGCGTCGTCGCCGATCGCTGCGCCGGAGGCCCAGCCGCCGTACAGCACCAGGCGGGAGACACTCTCGGGGTGGGCGGCCGCCCACGCTGCGGCCACGGGGGCGCCGAGCGACCACCCGAACAGGTCGAACCGCTCGACCTGCAGCGCCGCGACCACGGCGGCGAGCGTGTCCAGCTCGTGCTGGACGCTTCGCGGCCCGTCGTACGGGTCGGACAGGCCACAGCCCGGCCGGTCGTAGCGCACCAGGCTGCGCCCGGACGACAGCGACTCGTAGAAGAGCCGTTGGGCGGGGATGGACCAGTCCAGCTCCAGGTTGCTCAACCACCCGGGCGCCACCAGGAGCGGCGGACCGCTGCCGCTCACCGCGAAGGCCACCCGTGTCCCGCCAGCCATCGGCGCTCGCCCCACGTGCTGGTCGCGCGACGCCACGCCGCCCAGTAAACAGCCACCCCGGCAACTGGGGTAGATCCACGGTTCATCCCACCGGCGCCCGTCGCCAGCATGGGGACATGACTCACGACACCGCCACCTCTCACCTCACGGACACACGCCCAACCCCGGGCGGAGCGCCCGAGCGGGCGATCTGGCACGGCCGGCCTGACCTGGACGCCGCGCGCCGAGCGGGCGCCGGCTGCGTGATCGACCACCTCGGCATCGAGCTCACCGAGCTGGGGACCGATCACCTGACCGGACGGATGCCGGTCGACAACCGCACCCGGCAGCCGTTCGGACTGCTCCACGGCGGCGCCTCGGTGCTCCTCGCGGAGACCCTGGTCAGCTTCGCGGCGACCTTCGTCGTCGGACCTGGCAGGGCGTGCGTCGGTGTCGAGATCAATGCCAACCATGTGCGGCCGGTCACGACCGGCTGGGTCGTCGGCACCGCCCGGCCGATCTCGCTGGGCCGTCGTCTCCACGTCTGGGAGGCCCGCATCTGCGACGACGAGAACAGGTTGGTATGCCTCTCGCGCTGCACCCTGGCCGTGGTCGACGCGTGAGAGCGCGGGCCACGTCCCACGTCGTGCGAGCGGCCCGAGGGCGGCCCGGCCCCGGGGTTCGTCGGCTCGGGCCGCGGGCCCGCCCCTCAGTGGGATGATGCGGGCCGGGGGCGTCGCCGGCCGGTCGCCTCGGCTGCTTCCCGGAGGCTTCGTGAAGAAGGTCAACGTCTGGTTCGGCTCCACCGTCCTCGCCGCCGGGACGGTTGCCCTCCTCGTCTTCGATCCCGGGTTCGGGCTGTTCCTCGTCGCGGTCCTCGGCGCCGTGCTCGCCGGCCAGCTGTGGAGCCGTGCCGCTGCGCGACGTCGAGTCGACGACGGCGTGTGGCGCGCCCGGATCTGGGAGTGGCGCCAGGAGCTGCTCGGTCCGGCTCGGCGCGGCCTGGGCTGGCTGTCCCTCTACGCGACGGTGGACGTCGTGGCGCGGCCGGACGGCCTCGTGCTGACACCGTCCCCTTGGGCGCGCCGTCTCGGCCACCGAGCCCGGACGGTCGCCTGGACGGACGTCGTGTCCGCCGCCGAGGGAACGCCGAGCCGCAGCACTCCCGACGGGAGGCTGTCCTTCACCACCCAGACCCCGATCGAGATCGTCTTCACGGGCCAGATCGTCCCGCTGCTCCTGGGACCCGACGGGGAGGAGCCCGGCGAGAGCCGGCTGGAGGCGTTCGTCGAACGCCGCCTGAGTGGCTTCGTGGAGCGCCACCAGGAGGCGATCGAGCGCCACCTCGACGCCCTCGAGGCCAAGTTCGGGCCCGGCCCGGAGCCAGGTACGCTCCCCGTCACCCTCACCTCGGACACCCCGAGCGGCCTCACAGCGGCCATCAACGCGCGCGCTCGCGGCGTTCCACTGTGACCGCGAGCATCCCCGGGGCCCGGGTTCGCCCCACCACGCCGGCCGACCTCGACGACCTCGCGTCGCTGTGGAACGACGGTGCCGTGATGACCTACGTCGGCTTCCCCGACGGCCTCGGCGTCGACAAGGACGCCATGGCGGCGTGGTGGCGCGCGCTGACATCCAACCCGGATCGGCAGCACCGGGTGATCGAGCACGACGAGCTCGGCTTCTGCGGAGAGGCCTACTACGCGACGGGTGACGGCCCGGTCGCCGTGGTCGACATCAAGCTCGCCCCCGGCGCTCGTGGCCGTGGCCTTGGCACGCTCGGCCTCAGCTCGGTGCTCGACGAGCTCGCCGACGGGGGACGTGCCGAACGAGCCAAGGTCGACCCGCACCGCGACAACCGCGCCGCTCTCCGGCTGTACCGACGGCTCGGCTTCCGGAGCGCACCCTGGCCTCCGGGCGAGGGCGACCCGGACCACGTCTACCTCGGGGTCGACCTCGCCACGCGCCCGTGGCACGCATCCCCACCCGCCTGCTGACCCTCGATCGCGCGCACCGCCGGGACCTCCCGCAGGACCTTCCGCCGTGCCTACCATCCCGGCATGGACTGCGTGGCCACGCCGGACGTGGGCCCGCCGCCGTGACCTCCGACCGCACTCGGTTGGTGCTCGGCACCCTCGGCCTGGGCCTCGGCTACTGGCTGCTCGCCATGGCGGGCGGCGCCCTCTACTACCCCGGAGGTGTCGAGGTCGCATGGCTGCCGGCCGGGTTCGCGGCCGCCGTCCTGTGCCTCGGGGACATGCGCTGGGCCGTCGGCGCGGCGATCGCCGACCTGCTGCTCGGCACGGGGGTGCTCCCGTTCAACGTCGACGCCCTGCTGCACGACCCGACGGTGGTCTACCAGACCCTCGGGAACACGCTCGAGTTCCTGCTCGCCGCCTACCTGCTGCAACGCAAGGACGACAGCGTGACGATCGTGTGCCAGCCGGGCGACTACGCCTACGGCGGCGGAGCCTGGGTCGAAGGCGGGAGCGCGGTCACCCCGATCTACGAGGACGCCCCCGGTGCGAACCTCCACGACTGGCACGTCTCGGTCTCGAACGGCGACGTGGTGAGCCACACGCTGCACGCCTACGTGATCTGCGGACCGGGCGCCCTCGCGTTCGACAACTGACGCACCACGTGTGGGGCACCGATCGGCCGGTGCCCCCACACGCTCGCCCTCCCGGCGCCGGGTGGCGCGACTCACCCCGTGACGCCACCCGCACAGCGACACGAGCCGGCGTCAGTCGCCCTTCACGTTCACGATCTGCCGCAGCTCGTGCCGGACCGTCACCAGGTCCGCGGCGTCGGCCATCACGACGTCGATGTCCTTGTACGCCGCCGGGATCTCGTCGACGAAGGCGTCGGTCCGCCGGTACTCGATGCCCTCCATGGCCTCCTCGAGCTGGGCGAACGTGAACGTCCGGCGCGCCCGCGACCGGCTGTACTCGCGCCCGGCACCGTGCGGCGCAGAGCACAGTGCGACCTTGTTGCCCTTGCCCGCGACCACGTACGAGCGGGTGCCCATCGAGCCGGGGATCAGGCCCATGACACCCTCGTGGGCGTCGATCGCGCCCTTGCGCGAGAGCCAGACCTGCTTGCCGAAGTGGGTCTCCTGCTCGGTGTAGTTGTGGTGGCACGAGATCGCCTCGCGGCGCTCGACGTCCTGGCCCATGAACGCGGCGGTGGCGTCGACGACCCGGTCCATCATCTCGGCCCGGTTCTGCCGGGCGAACTCCTGCGCCCAGCGCAGCGCACGGATGTACGCCCAGAACTCGGCGGTGCCCTCGACGAGGTAGGCCAGGTCCGGGTCCGCGAGCCGGATGAAGTACCGGTCCATGAGCTGCCGGGCGACCGCGATGTGGTGCTGCGCGATCTTGTTGCCCACACCCCGCGAACCGGAGTGCAGGAACAGCCAGACCCGGTCCTGCTCGTCCAGGCTCACCTCGATGAAGTGGTTCCCCGAGCCCAGCGAGCCCAGCTGCAGCGCCCAGTTGCCGACGACCGACGCGGGGTCGGGGATCTCCAGCGCAGACGCCTGCTCGGCGAGCGCGTCCACGCGCGCCGACGCAGTGCCGGTCAGCGCCCGGTTGTAGACGCCCGCCGACAGCGGGATGCGTGCCTCGATCGCCTCGCGCAGCGCGGACAGCGGAGCCCCCGCCGCAGCCACGTCGTCCTTGGTCCACTGGGTCAGGACGGCGTCCATGCCGCACCCGATGTCGACGCCGACCGCGGCCGGGATGATCGCGCCCCTGGTCGGGATGACCGACCCGACCGTCGCACCCTTGCCCAGGTGGGCGTCGGGCATCAGGGCGACGTGCGGGTAGACGAACGGCATCGCGCTCGTGCGAAGCGCCTGCTCACGGGTGTCGTCCTCCAGGATCGACGCCCACGAGATCAACGACTCGGACAGGTGCCGCGTCACGATGCCTTCTCCTCCCAGGTCGGCGGTGTGCGGCGATCATGATCGGGGCTGCGCGCTGCCAGGGACGAGCGATTTTCGACGCGATGGTGCGTCGCCCTACACCTGCCGCGGCACCCGCCCGAACAGCGTCAGCACCCGGCACATCATCCGGTGCCCACCGTCCGACGCGGCCCCGAACATCAGCGGGCAGCCGCCGTCGATGACCGTCGCACCGTGCTCGCGGCCGTACCGGGTCGCGGTGTCGGAGACGCTGCCCGCGTCGATCGAGCGGTGCATCCAGATCTTGGTGACGCCGAGCTCGCACGCCTCACGAACCGTCTCGTCGGCGTGCTTCGGTGCGGTGGCCACGACCACGGCGTCCACCCCGCCGGGGATCGAGGACAGGTCGGCGAAGGCCGGGTCGCCCTCGACCTGCTCGGCGTTCGGGTTGACCGCGAACACCTCGTAACCACGCTCGCGCAGGCGCTGGTAGACCACGTTGCCGCCGTGGCTGCCCGGGGTGCGCGAGACGCCGGTCACGGCGATCCGCTTCGAGGTCAGGAAGTCGTCGGCCGCGTCCTTGAGCTTCACATCGCACCTCCGCGTGGGCATACCGGCACGCCAGCGTTGCACCCGGTGGCTCGCACCCGCACGGGGCCAAGGTCCGGTCAGTCCACGCCTGCCCGCTCGCCCGGCACCGTGGGCTCGCCGAGGAACGCCCCCACGGCATCCCAGAACCGTTCCGGCTCCTCGATGAACGGGTAGTGACCGCTCGCGTCGAAGAGCTCGAGCCGAGCGCCCCGGATGCCGCCGGCGAGCTCGGCGGAGCACGCCGGCGGGAACTGCGGGTCCTGCGCGCCGCACAGCACGAGCGCCGGCAGGTCCAGCTCGCCGAGTCGCGGGCCGTAGTCCAGCTTCCGCGCGATCCGGTGCCAGTCCGCACGACCCCGGCGCGGCCTGAACCAGTCCCGCCACTCCACCGGCGCGGGTCGGCACAGTCCGCGGTCGACGAACGAGTGCCGTTCGATCAGGTTGTTCAGCACCCGCTCGCTGCCGAGCCGTCCGACCACCAGGTGCACGCTGCCCAGCGCGGCGACCGCCGGGAACGCCCGGTGCTTGCGGCTCCACAGCGACCCGGGCGCCGTCAGGTACGAACCACCACCCCGGCCGGTCCCGACCAGCACGAGCCTTCGGATCCGGTCGGGGTGGTCCAGCGCGAACGCGAGGAGGGTCAGCCCACCCATGCTGTGCCCGAGCGCGTCGACCGGGCCGGTCACCCCGGCCGCGTCGAGGGCCTCGAGGGCGCAGGCGTGCATCTCCGCCATGCCCAGGTGAGCCGGGCGCGTCGATCGCCCCGATCCCGGCGGGTCGAACGTCACCACCGAGCGCCCGAGCGCGACCAGACCGTCGATCAGCGCGTCCGCGCTGCGCAGGCCGGGGCGCTGGAAGCGGTGCGGCCCCGGCATGAACAGCACCGGCGGGCCCTGACCGAACACGTAGCGCGCGAGCCCCTCGCGGACGGCGAACGGCTCGGGTCCGCCACCTCGACCGCCGACTCGTGGCTCACCCGCACCAGGGCCCGCACCGGTCGCCCCGCCGGCGAGCGCCTCACCCCCGCCCGCACCGGTCACCCCGCCGGCACCCGCTCCCGGACCTCGTCCGGGTCCGGCATCCGCGTCACCAGCCCGGCGCTCACCACGAGCAGCCCGGCCGCGAGCAGCAGCGACGGCGTGAACGAACCGTCGGCGCTCCGCATCGCCTCCATGACGTAGACGAACACCACGGCGCCCTGCCCGAACAGCTGGATCAGACCGTTCGAGGTGGCCTCCGGGGTCGGGTACGTGACCTCGGCCGCGTACTGCATGCCGACCGGCAGCGCGCTGACCAGGAAGAAGCCGAGCACGAACGCGGACCCGTAGAGCAGCGCGGGCGAGGTGGCGAAGGTCAGCCCCAGCAGCCCCGGGATCGCGCCGACCACGGCGATCATCAGGTACCGCTGGCGCTTGTGCTGCCGGTCCGACAGCGCCGGGATCACGACCGCGCCGACCAGCCCACCGAGGATCATCACGGCACCCAGCGCCCCCGCGTCCGTCGGGGTGAACCCCCGGGGCCGGATGATGTTCTCGATCCAGGTGTTGATGCCGTTGAAGATCCCCAGGCCGATCAACGCGACGCCGAGCATCAGCAGGAACGGCTTCACCGTGAGCGCGTGCCGGAGCCCCTCGAGGGCGAGTGCGCGCACCTCCGACCCGCTCTCGCCGGGCGGTGTCGGCGGCCGCTCGCGGGCCAGCGCCAGGAACGCCACCGAGCTGGCCGCGGCCACCGCGCCGTAGATCAGCTGGACCGTCGGGATCGACATCGACTCGATCAGCACGGGCGTCAGCACCATGCCGAGCGCGGTGCCGACCAGGTTGGCGAGGGTCACCAGCCCGACCGCGGTGGCGCGCCCGCCGACCGGGAACCACTTGGCGGGGACCGTGGTCCAGGCGTTGAGCAGGAACGGCTGGGCGACCGCGACACCGATCGTCGCCCCGAGCACCAGCCCGTAGCTGTCGCCCGCGAACCCGCGGAGCAGGCCGAAGACGCCCATCAGCGCGACACCGATGCCCACCCCGACCCGGAAGCCGTACGTGTCGATCACCCAGGACGCAGGGATGGACAACGGGATGAAGGCGATCATGAACGTCATCGCCAGCAGACCGATCTGCAGGTCCGAGACGCCGTAGAACTCGGCGGCCGGACCGGTGATCGGCGCGTACGAGATCCACAGGATCTGGATCGTGACGTTGACCAGCATGAAGACGGCCAGCACCACCCAGCGGTACCCGTACAACCGGTACCCGTTCAACGGATGCTCCGAGCTCACGGCGTCTCCCTCTGGGCTGGTTGGCGTACGTGCTCGGCCGTCACCGCCGGCGGCGGTACAGGCCCTTGACCTTCCGGTAGAGGTCGGTGAACGTCCGGTAGCTGCGGTCGTGGACGGCGGCAGCCGCCGGGTCCGGCTCGTAGTGGTGGGTGATCCGGACCAGGCCCGGGACGTCGGGCCACGCCAGCGCCCCGATGCCGATCGCGGCGATGAATGCCGCCCCTCGCGCGTTGGCGAGCACCGGGTCCTCGGCCTGACGCACGGTGCAGCCGAGGACGTCGGCCAGGGTCTGGCACCAGAGGTCCGACTGGGCGCCGCCGCCGATGTAGGTGACGGCCGGGAAGCCGTCCGGCAGCTCGTCGTGCACGAGCCGCTCGACCGCCTCCTTCATCCAGCGGGCGTTCAGCGCGATGCCCTCGAACGCGGCCCGCACCAGGTCGGCCCGGGTCGTCTCGAGCGACACGCCCACCCAGCCGCCGCGCACGGTCGCGTCGTCGACGGGCGTGCGCTCGCCGTTGAGCCACGGCGCGAACACGACGCCGTTCGCGCCGGGCGGTGAGGTGATGGCCAGCGCGTTGAGCCGCTCGAGCGCGTCGGCGGGCGGCGGCGTGCCGTCGCCCATGACGTCGTCCGGGTAGACCACGTTCTCGATCAGCCAGTCGATCGCCTTGCCGGCGACGTCCTGCACGGTCGCCACCCAGTAGCGACCCGGCACCACGGCGGGCAGCGACGCGATGTTGCGCAGCAGGTCGGTGCGCTTGAACGGGACGTGGCAGGTGAGCCAGGCAGAGGTGCCGATGTAGAGGTGCGCGGCGTAGTCCTCCACCGCGCCGGAGCCGACGGCGGCGGCCGTGGTGTCGCCGGTGCCGGCCACCACCTGGACGTCCCGGGTCAGCCCGAGCTCGGCCGCGGCCTCCGGCGTGAGCGTCCCGACGACCGTGGCCGGTGGCACCAGCTCCGGCAGCTTGTCGACGTCGAAGCCGGCGCGCCGCACCAGGTCGGGGTCGTAGCGGACGTCGGCCGGGTCGCGGTTGTCGGTGCACCAGCGCAGCACGGCCGTGTCGAACCCGGCGACCGCGCGACCGGTGAGCCGCATCGTCAGGTACTCGGGCACGTCGAGCAGGTAGGTGGCCGCCGAGTACACGTCGGGGCGGTGGTGGCGCAGCCACTGCGCCTGACCCACGGGGTCCTTGCCGGAGCGGGACGGCACCCCACCGGTCTTGGCGATCCACTGGCGCAGGGCCCGCGCGTTGTACCCGGCGCCCGGCACGGTGATCCCGCCCGAGGTCAGCGCCCGCGAGTAGCTCTCCCCGCGGGCGTCCATCCAGATCAGGGCGTTGTGCAGGTGGTGACCGCTCGCGTCCACCGGGACCAGCCCGCCCCACTGGCCGCTCATGCAGATCGCGTCCACCGACCCCGCGTCGACCTCGAGCCGGTCGAGCAGCCGGCGGGTGCACGCGACGATCGCGTCCCACCACGCCTGGGGGTCCTGCTCCGCGCCGCCGCCGGGGTGCAGGATCAGGCCGACCCGCTCCTTCTCGTGGCCGACGAGGTTGCCCGCGACGTCGACGAGCGCGACCTTGGGGCCTCCGGTCCCGAGGTCGACGCCGAGGACGTAGCGGTCGTCGCTCATCCGCGCCCCGCGGCGCCGGGGTTCTGGCTGCGCGTCACTAGACGCCCTCCACGAGGGAGAAGACCTCGTCGAACCGGCTCAGGGCGTCGTCGATGACGGCGTCCGTGTCGGCCATCGACGTGTACAGCCGCGACCCGGCCAGCGTGATGATGCCGTGCGCCGCGTAGGCCGCGCCCATCTGCTCGATCAGCTCCTTGCGGGTGTTCTTCTCCTTGAGCAGCTTCACCGGGTTGTGCATGTCGAGCAGCATCACGCCGCTGGACTCCAGGTGCACGATCGAGCCCTGGTTGTACGCGACGTACGGCAGCCCGTGCTTGTCGATCAGCCGCTGCAGCCCCTTCGTGAGCCGGTCGCCGGCCCGCCCGGCGATCACCGGGGCGTTGGTCCTCGCCATCTCCTCGATGGCGAAGTACCCGGCGGCGCAGGACAGCGGGTTGGCGGACAGCGTCCCGCCCACCTGGACGTGGGCACCGGACTTGCCGTCGATGCCGGACCCGAACACGGCCATGACGTCGGCCCGGCCGCCGACCCCGCCGGCCATCGGGTACCCACCGGCCACGGCCTTGCCGAACACGGTGAGGTCCGGCGTGACGCCGAAGTACCCGGCGCAGCCGCCCATCCCGACCCGGAAGCCGGTGACGACCTCGTCGAAGACGAGCAGCGCACCGAACTCGTCGCACAGCTCGCGCACCTTGGCGTTGTAGTCGTAGGGCGCCGGCCGGGTCCCGGACTCGGGCCCGAGCGGTTCGACGATCACCGCGGCCGTCCCGCCGCGGGCGCGGTTCTCGACGAGCTTGCGCTTCAGCGCGCCGAGGTCGTGCGGGAAGACCTCCCGGGTGTGGCTGGTCGCGCCGAACGGGATCCCCTTGGCGTTCATCCGGAACGTGCCGGGCACGCGCAGCCCGTAGACCATCGAGTCGGACCAGCCGTGGTAGGCGCCGCCGACCTTCATCACCATCGAGTGCCCGGTGAAGGCGCGGGCCGCACGGACCGCGGCCATCACGCCCTCGGTCCCCGACCCGAGCGACCGGTACATCTCGATGTGCGGCATGTAGCGGTGGATCGACTCGGCGAGCTTGAGCTCGTACTCATGGAACAGCCCGGTGACCGGGCCCGACTGACCGACCACCTCGGCCACCCGCTCGTTCACCGGCCCGTAGTTGCTGCCCAGGATCGTGGGGGCGCCGGCCTGCAGGAAGTCGATGTAGGTGTTGCCGTCCCGGTCGGTCAGGTACGCGCCCTCGGCCTTGGTGATGGCGAGCGGGAACGGGTAGTTGAACGCCAGGTTGTGCTGCACGCCGCCGGGGATGCGCGACTTGGCGCGATCGGTGATCTCCCGGCTCGCGGTGCACTTGGACTCGAAGTAGTCGAGCACGTCGAGCAGGGCGTCGTGCCGCAGGCCGCGCACCGGTTGGGCCAGCAGCGCCTTGAGGCGCTGCATCGTGTCCTCGACGTCCGGGTACTCGCTGATCGCGTAGCCGAGCCGCGCGGACTCGCTGCCGGGGACCTCCATCAGGCGGGTCTCGGGCTGCGGCGACTCCTCGCCGAGGATCCGGGCCGCGGCCGCGTCGGCGCTGGGGAGTTCCTCGACGGCCGCGACCCGGACGGGGGACACCGACTCGGTGATCTGCGCAGCGATCCGCTTCTCGTCCTTGCGCAGCTTCGTGAAGGCGATCTCTCGCACCCAGTCGGGGATCGTGTAGACCTTGCCGGACTCGGTGAGCAGGCTCAGCAGGTAGGCGATCGACACCTTCTCGAGCAGCGCCATGTTGAACACGGCCCGGTCGGGGTCGGTGCCGAGGGCGACGATGCCGTGGTTGGCGATGATGAAGGCGTTGTCGCCGCTCGCGACCTTCTTCTCGACGTTCTTCGCCAGGAAGCCGGTCCCGGCGGGTGCGTAGTCGACGATGGCCACCCGCTTGCCGAGGAACCGGACCTGCTCGTCGGTCAGCGCCGGGATCTCGCGCCGGAGGAAGGCGAGCGCCGAGGCGTACGGCTGGTGGGTGTGCACGATCGCGTTCACGTCCGGGCGCACCCGGTAGATGTTGGCGTGCATCCCGGCCTCGATGGACGGCGCGAGCATCGGCTCCGACTCGTCGGTCACGTGCTTGCCGTCGAAGTCGACGATGCAGACGTCCTCGACCCGCATCTTCTCGTAGTCGTAGTTGCTCGGGGTGACGGCGTACAGACGCTTGCCCGGGATCCGCACGGACACGTTGCCCTCGGTCGCCTTCAGGTAGCCCCGTTCCAGCATCGTCCGGCACATGTCCACCACGTGCCGGCGTGACATGGCGTGCTCCATGAGATCTCCCTAGGACGACCGGGTCTCGGCGCTTCTATCATTTCGTGTTCAAACGGCGATTCCTTCGTTCCTCCGGGCCCATCCTTTCGGCGTCACGTTGTCACGCGTTGATAGAATCCGTCGATGGCCGGCCGCGTGGTGTCCCCGACGCCGTGGCAACGGCTGCCCACCGATCTCGTCCCGGCACTGCACGACCGCATGTCGGAGCTCGGGGATGCGGTCGCCGGTGAGATCACCGTGTCGATCGGGGTCGACGACCCCAAGGTCGCCCTGGACGTCCGACGCGGCGTGGACGCCGCCCTGGAGCGCTTCGCCGACCTGGTGGGGACCGACGCGCCGGCCCTGCCGGCCGGCGTGCGCGAGACCTTCGTGGACCTCGGTGCGGCCGAGGCGCGCGAGGACCGCCCGCCCGAGACCCTGGTGTCGGCCCTCCGGGCCTCGGCGCGCGTGATGTTCCGGGTCATCTCCCGGGCACTCGCCAAGGTTCGGGACCCGGGCACCGAGGACCTGGTCGACCTGTCGGACGCGGTCACCGCGTACGTCGACGAGCTGGTCGCCGCGACCACCGAGGGCTTCACGCTGCAGCTCCGCGAGCAGGCGGGCGAGCAGGACCGGCGGCGCCGCCTGCTGGCCGAGATGCTGGTCCGGGGGAGCGCGCCCGAGCGGGCGGTCCAGGCCGCGGCCGAGGGGATCGGCTGGCGGCGGATCGACGCCGTGGTCCCGATCCTGCTCCCCCTGGAGCAGACCCGGCAGGCGCAGTTCCGCTACCGCGACGACGCCGTGGTGCTGGAGCGCGAACGCGACTCCGTCCTGCTCCTCCGCCGGAGCAGGCCGGCCGCACGCGGTCAGCTCGAGCGGGCCATGCGAGGCCGGGGCGCCGTGATCGGCGTGACCGTCGACTGGGCGCGGGTGCCCCAGGCGGTCCGGCTGGCCGAGCTCACGGCTCAGCTGGCGTCCGACCGAGCCGACGCGGACGACCCGGTCTTCGCGGAGGACCATCTGGCGACGCTGGCGCTGCGGGGGGTGCAGTCCGCGTTCGCGCTCCTCAGCGAGCGCCGGCTCGCGCCGTTCGCCGCGCTGCGCGAGTCGACCAGGGAGCGTCACCTCGAGACGCTGCACAGCTGGCTGCGCCACTGGGGTTCGCGGGCTGCCGTCGCCGACGAGCTCCGCATCCACCCGCAGACCGTGAGCTACCGGGTCCGTCAGCTCCACGAGCTGCTCGGCGACGACCTCGACGACCCCGACGTGCGGTTCGAGCTCGCGGTCGTCCTCGCGGACCGCTCGCGTCGCTAGGGCCCGCGGGCGGGGCCCATCCGGTTCCCCTACCGGGAGGGAACGTGGCCGGTGCCACCGCCCGCCGTTCCGAAGCCCATCGGTCAGGAATCGAGAAGCCCGCCCCGGGGACCGCGACCTAGCGTCGATCCCATGACCACGACCACCGCTCCCGCCATCGACTCCGTCGTCCTCGAGGTCGACGACGTCGCCGCAGCCACCGACTTCTACGCCTCCCTGGGCGTCGCCGACCGGGTCCATGTCCGGCCCGCTGCGACCCCGACCGCGGGCTTCCGAGGCTTCGGGCTCTCGCTGGTGGTGTCCGGGCCCGGCGCCGTCGACGCCTTCGCCCGCGCTGCCCTCGACGGTGGGGCCACAGCCCTGAAGCCGGCCGCACGAAGCTTCTGGGGCTACGGCGCCGTCGTGCAGGCACCGGACGGAGCGCTCTGGAAGATCGCGACGTCGGCGAAGAAGGACTCCGGCCCCGCGGCGATGGCCTACGACGACCTCGTCCTGCTGCTCGGCGCCGGCGACGTGAAGGCCGCCCGGCGGTTCTACGAGGGCCACGGGCTCGAGGTGGGCAAGAGCTTCGGCAGCAAGTACGTGGAGTTCGCGTCCGCCGGGGACGGCATCAAGCTGGCGCTGTACCCGCGCCGCGCCGCGGCCAAGGACCTCGGCGTCGACCCGGCAGGCACCGGGTCGCGCCGGATCGTGCTGCGCGGACGGGCCGGCGACGTCACCGACCCGGACGGGTTCCGGTGGGAGGTGGCCGACTGAGCGAGAGCCCACGCCGCGCCACGACGCGTCGTCCGGCTCGGTTCGCGGACCCGGACGATGCGGCTCAGCCGCCTCCTGGCTCGCGTCGCAGCAGCACCCCCGCACCGCCGGTGAACTCGATCCCGGCGAACGTCGCCGCCCTGGCCACCTCGACGAACCCGTGCCGGGCGTGCAGGTCCAGCGACGCCCGGTTGCCGGCGTTGACCACGCTCCAGACCGGCTCACCGGTCAGCTCGGGGCTGCCCAGCTCGAGCGCGAGCAGACGGTCGGCCACCCGGCGGCGGCGCCACCACGGCACCACGGTGATCCCGGAGACGTACCAGCCGGCCGGCGCATCGGTGGGCTGCGGCCAGATCTTCACGGCCGACGTCCCGATCACCTCACCGACGTGCTCGGCGACGACGTGGATCGCGTCCTCCCGGGCGAGCTGGCCGGCCACCCGGTCCAGGTACGACGCGGGTCGTGGCTCACGCGTCGCGTCGACCGCCACGATCGCGGCCGCGTCCTGCGCGACGGCCCTGCGGACGACCACCGAACCGTCGTCGGTCCCGTGCGCGTCCGGCTGGTACTCGGCATAGCGCGACACGAGTGGCGACCCTACCGACCCCGGCCCCGTCGCTCCCCGCACCCGGTCAGCTGCAGTGCGCGCCCCCGCAGCCGCCCGCGCCGTCCTGGTGGTCGAGCTGCAACGTGGCGTGCTCGATGCCGTACGTCTCGGCGAGGAACCGGCGGACGTCCCTGCCGATGACGTGGCAGTCCTGACCGGGCGACACCAGGACGTGCGCGGAGGCCGCCGTCATCCCGGAGGTGATCTCCCAGACGTGCAGGTCGTGCACCTCGGCGACGCCGGCGCGCGCGAGCACCGCGTCGTCGATCTCCGCCAGGTCGAGCCCCTCCGGCGCCGCCTCGAGCAGCACCCGGCCGGACTGCCGGATCAGGCTGACGCCGGCCTTGAGCATGAGCACCACGACCACGAGCGACGCGATGGAGTCGGCGCGCGCGAACGGCGTCCAGGTCATCACGACGCCCGCGGCGACCGTGGCGATGAACGCGTACAGGTCGTTGAGGATGTGCTGGAAGGCTCCCTCGACGTTGAGGCTGGTCCGGTTGGCCCGGCTCAGCAGCCAGGTGGCCGCCAGGTTGACCCCGACGCCGACCAGCGCGGTCGCGAGCACCAGTGGCCCGGTCACGTCCGGGGGCTCGAGCAGCCGATGGATCGCCTCGTACGCCAACCAGGCGCCGAGCAGGACCAGGGTCAGGCCGTTGGCCTGGGCGGACAGGATCTCGGCCCGCCGCAGCCCGTAGGTGTACCCGCCCCTGGGCGGCCGCGCGGCGAGGCGCATCGCGACGAGCGCCAAGCCGATCGACCCCGCGTCGGTGAGCATGTGCGCCGCGTCGGACAGCAGCACGAGCGAGTCCGCGACCAGACCGACGACGACCTCGCCGACCATGAACGCGAGGATCAGCGCGAGCGCACCCAGCAGGTAGCGCCGATCGGCGGGCGGCGAGCCGGGCGCTGCTCCGTGCGGTGCGTGGACGGCGTGCGGGTGACCCACGGTGCTCAGCTCCGCTCCGGGTGGATCGCCTCGGTGTGCTCCGTGTGCGTGAACGCGAGGTCGAGCAGCATCCGCACGTGCCCGTCCTCGAGCCGGTAGTACGCCATCCGCCCGGCGCGCCGCACCGCCACCACCCGGTGCGCCCGGAGCAGCCGCAGCGCGTGGCTGACCGACGACTCGCTGAGCCCGGTCACCGCGGCGAGGTCGCTCACGCACAGCTCGCCGTCGAGCAGCGCGACGAGCAACCGCAGGCGGCCGGGGTCGGACAGCAGCCCGAAGACGTCCGCCGTGTCCTCGACGTCCGCGTCGGACGGCAGCTGCCGCAGGGCGGACTGGTCGGTCTCCCCGCGCCGGTCCGGCGCAGGATCCGTCACAACATCATCGACATCTGAAGACATGTTCATATGTTGCCACGGGACGCCCCGGCGGAGCCAGCCCGGCGGGCACCCGAACCGGCACGCCGGGCACCCGAACCGGCACGCCGGGCCCGACGTGGGTGCATGCTGGCTCCTGATCACCGCACCGCCAGGGGGAGTGAGCTCGATGGGCAATGACACGACGCGGCGCCGACCCGGCATCCGGACGGCTGCCCTTGTCGCCGCGGGCCTCGTGGCCGCAACCGTCGCGGTGGGTCTGTCGCCGTGGGGCTGGTGGCACGCCCAAGCCCTGCCGGGAGCCATCGAGCTGCGGCTCGTCACGTCGTCGACCGACGGCACCTGCACCGAGCCGCCGCTCACCTCCGGCGGCGCCGGCCGCGCCTGCGACATCGACGACGCCACCACCTACGAGCTCGGACCCACGCTGGGCGAGGCCACGGTGGCGACCGCGCACGAGGTCACCCCCGGATCCAGCCAGGTCAACATCACCCTCACCTCGGACGGCGCCGACGAGTTCGCCCGCATCACGAACGACCTCAGCGGCCAGCAGGTCGCGCTCCTCGTCGACGGACAAGTCATCGGCGCGCCCGTCGTGATGGCTCCGGTCACCCTCCGCGACATCGAGCTCGCGATGCGGTCCAGCCACGAGGCCGTCGTGGTCGTCGCCATGCTGCACGGCGAGGCCTCCTAGGCGCCTCGCGCGGCGGCGCCACCTCCGCACAGCGTCCTACGCGCGCCACCCGGTCAGGCCGCGACCCCCGAGCCCATGTCCTCGAGCGCACGCCCCTTCGTCTCGGCCACGTAGCGGAGCACGAACCACAGCGACACCGCGGAGAACGCCGCGAACAGCGAGTACGAGACGGCCAGCCCCAGGTTCTCGGCGAGCCACGGGAAGGTCTGCGTGACGGCGAAGTTCGCCAGCCACTGGACGGCGGCCGCGACCGCCAGGGCCGCGGCGCGCAACCGGTTCGGGAACATCTCGCCGAGCAGCACCCAGACCACGGGGCCCCAGGAGAACGCGAAGAAGAACACGAACGTGTTCGCCGAGAAGAACGCCACGAGCCCGTGCGTCGCGTCCAGCGCCGCGGCACCCGAGGCGTCCACGGTCGCGGTGGAGAACGCCCACGCCGTCACCGCGAGCGCGACGGTCATGCCCGCGGACCCGGCGAGCAGCAGCACCCGGCGGCCGACCCGGTCGATGATCGCGATCGCCAGCACGGTGCCACCGATGTTCACCGCGGCCGTGACGACCGAGATGAGCAGCGCCTGGCTGGTGTCGACCCCCACGGCCTCCCACAGCGCGGTCGAGTAGTAGAAGACCACGTTGATGCCGGTGAGCTGCTGCAGCATCGACAGGACGATGCCGACCCAGACGATCGCGGCCAGGCCGAGCACCGGCCCCCGCAGGTCGGCGAACCGCGGCTTCGCGTCGCCGGCGAGCGACTCCTCGATCCGGGTGAGCTCGGCGCCCGGGTCGTCGCTGAACAGGGCGAGCACGTCGCGGGCCTCCGCGTCCCGCCCCTCGGCGACCAGGTGGCGCGGCGACTCCGGGAGCCGCAACGCGAGCAACCCGTACGCGATAGCCGGGACGGCCTCGACGACGAGCATCCAGCGCCAGGCGCTGAGCCCCCACAGGTCGTTGCCCGCCGCGCCGCCGGCCAGGTTCACCAGGCCGAGGTTGACCAGCTGGGACGCGAAGATCCCGCTGACGATCGCGAGCTGCTGGAGCGAACCGAGACGCCCGCGGATGTCCGCCGGCGCGATCTCCGCGATGTACATCGGGGCGATGACGCTCGCCATGCCGACGGCGAACCCGCCGACCACCCGCCACACGATGAGGAAGCCGATGCTCTGCGACAACCCGGTGAGCACGGCGCTGGCGGTGAAGAGCGTCGCCGCCATGACCATGGTGCGCGGGCGGCCGAACCGCTCCGCGATGCTGCCCGTCGTCCAGGCACCGGCGGCCGCGCCCAGCAGCGCCGACGCCACGGTGAAGCCCAGGGCCGCCGACCCGAGCGAGAACTCCTCGCCGATGGCGCTGACGGCCCCGTTGATGACCGACGAGTCATACCCGAAGAGCAGGCCACCCAGCGCTGCAGTGGCGGCCAACCCGACGACCTTGGCGGTGCGCCCCCCGTTCACGGTTCGAGCATGGCACAGGGGGCATCCGAGCGGAACGAGAACCGGCGCGTGACCTGCACGGTCGCGGCCGTCGGCCGGCCCCGGGCGGTGCCGCTCCCGGGCAGCGGCCGGCCCGCCTGCGGTCAGGCGACGCGCTCAGGCGACGCGCTCAGGCGACGCGGTCGGGCGCGCCCGCGTCGAGGTGCGCCGCGAGCACCGGCAGCCAGACCTCGACCAGCCGCTCCACCGCCCCGCCGCCGATCCGCGCCGCGACCCCGCTCACGTCCTGCGCCGGGTCCACGGCGGCGACCCACGCACCCGCGGCCAGCCCCGCCCCGACCCCGGTCGGCGAGTCCTCGACCACGAGGCAGCGGCTCGGGTCCACACCGAGCATCGCGGCCGCGACCAGGTACGCCTGCGGGTCGGGCTTCGGCCGGGACACCTCGTCGCCCGCGACCACGACGTCGAACCGGTCCGCGGCCGCCCTGGTCAGCCGTCGATGGCTCATCGTCACCAGCCCGGTCGGCAGCCCGGCCGCCCGCGCGGCGGTGAGCAGCTCACGGGCGCCCTCACGCCACGGCACGACCCCGGACGCGGCGAGCCGCTCGGCCACCGCGTCGTGCAGCGCGTCGACCACCCGCGCCTCGCCCCACGGCACCCCGCGCTCGCGCAGCAGGGTCGCGACCGCGGGGACGCTCCAGCCGACGATCCGCAGGTCGTCCTCGTCAGACCACGTCGCGCCGAGACGGTCCGCGAGCGCGTGCGCGACCGCGGACCAGACCGGCTCCGTGTCGAGCAGCGTGCCGTCCAGGTCCACCAGGACCGCGTCGACCTCGGCCGTCCCGGCCGGCCAGCCGACGTCCAGCGCCAGGCTCCGCGTCGCGCTCACCCCCTCCCTACTCCAGCAGCCAGGTGGCCGACCGGAGGTAGCGCTCGGCGACCTCCGTGGTGCCCGAACCCTGTGCGTCCCACAGCTCGGGCGGCAGCGCGTCGGAACGGTGCGTCGTGGTCCAGCCGAACATCTGCAGGCGGCGGATCATCGACAGCGCGCACCCGGTCTCCAGGTCACCGCGGGTCAGCGGCCGGATCTCGGAGTAGCCCTCGACCCACTCGCTCGCCATCTCCGGTGCCTCCGGCACGTGCTCGATGAAGGACAACGCCGCCGCGAAGTCGTACAGGTACCAGCTGTACCCGCAGTCGTCGAAGTCGATCACAGTGAGCCCGCCGTCGTCGACCATGATGTTCGACGGGCGCAGGTCGGCGTGGATCAGGCCCCAGGCACCCGGGCCGCGCGGCGCGTCGGCGATCACCGCGAGCGCGGCCTCCTGCGCGCGGCGCAGCAGCCGGTCGTCCTGACCGGCACCCTCCCAGCGTCCCCACCGGGCCGCCGGGCCGATCATGTCGGCGATCTGCCAGGAGTGCCGGGTGAACCCGCGAGGCTCCTGCCAGCCCATCGTGTGCTCGTGCAGGCGCGCGGTCATCCGGCCGATCTCGCGGTAGTGCGGCACCGGTTCGGAGACGTCCTCGAGGATCTGTCCCGGGACGAACTTGTAGCTGACGCAGGTCCACGGGCCGGTCGTCGCGGTGTAGGTGCCGTTCAGGGTGGGCAGCGCCTGCGGCACGGGCACCACGCCGTCCGCCGAGAGCGCCGCGACCCAGGCGACCTCGGACTCGAAGGCGTCCGTGCCGGCCA
Source organism: Actinotalea endophytica (assembly GCF_025717005.1). Taxonomy (GTDB): domain Bacteria; phylum Actinomycetota; class Actinomycetes; order Actinomycetales; family Cellulomonadaceae; genus Actinotalea. The sequence continues at coordinate 288,675 of NZ_JAOVZU010000001.1, read as the reverse complement.
TGTAGCCGGGGCGTGCGACGCGCGTCACCGCGTACGGCTCGCCGTCCACGCGCACCAGGAACGTGGCGTTCTCGGACACCGTGATGAGCGTGACCTCGACCTCGTGGGCGGTGAAGCCCCAGGCCTGGACCACGAGGTCGGTGAGCCACGCCGGTGCGGCGTCGCCCTTGCTCAGCTGGTCGAAGACGTCGAGCGAGACGTCGGCGGTGCTGGTCATGAGCCCCTCGATGGCGGTGTGAGCGGGAGCGCGTCGGGGCGCTGCGCCGCGGGTCGGGGCGGTGAGGCGGGCGGCCGCGTGCAGGTTGCACCCGCGCGAACCCGCCCGGCAAGAGCCTGGGGTGAGCCGTCACGAGGTCGTAACTGAGGCCCGTTCGTGTGACCGGCCATTTACACAAGCGGCTGCTCGCGTAACGCGTTCCTTACGAAGCCTTCTCCCGTCCGGCGATCGTGATCGGCCATCGTTGACACGTCCACAGCGGAGGGCCGGGCGGCCCATCAGCAAGGACGAGATCCCGCAGCGACGCGCACCCCGAACGAGGCGTGCGCACCGCCTGACGGGAACCCCGACGGCCCAACGACGGGCGGCGACGAGCCGACTCGCGCTCTCCGCCGTCCGCCCGTCCGGCCAGGAGCAGGAGGTCACGTGGCAACCCGGTCGACGATCATGGACACCAACAGCTTCCGGGCTGACGGTGCCGCCCTGCCGCAGGCCACCGCGCAGCTCGTGCGCCGGCGCGGAGCCGTCCTCGGCCCGTCGTACCGGCTCTTCTACCGCAACCCCGTGCACCTGGTCGCCGGGCACGGCGCGCACCTGACCGACGCCGACGGGCACGACTACCTGGACGTCTACAACAACGTCGCGTCGGTGGGCCACGCACACCCGAGGGTGGTCGCCGCGATGGCCGAGCAGGCCGCGACGCTGAACACCCACACCCGGTACCTGCACGACGCGATCGTCGGCTACTCCGAGGACCTGCTGTCGCTGCTGCCGGACGAGATCGACCGCGTGATGTTCCTGTGCACCGGCTCCGAGGCCAACGACCTCGCGGTCCGGGTGGCCCAGGCACACACCGGTGGCACCGGCGTGGTGGTCAGCGCCGAGGCCTACCACGGCAACACCGCCCTGACCTCAGGGCTGTCGCCGGCGCTGGGCACCGCCCAGCCGCTCGGTGCCGACGTCCGGCTGGTGCCGGCCCCGGACGCCTACCGCCTCTCTCCGCCGTCAGGCCTGCCGGGCTGGGTGGACTCCGAGCCGGACGTCGGCACCTGGTTCGCCGATCAGGTCGCCCGCGCGATCGCGGACCTCGAACGGCACGGCACGCGGTTCGCCGCCCTGCTGGTCGACTCGATCTTCTCCTCCGACGGGGTCTACCCCGAGCCGGTCTCGCCCTCGTTCCTGGCTCCGGCGGTCGAGGTGGTGCATCGCGCCGGCGGCGTGCTGATCGCCGACGAGGTGCAGCCCGGGTTCGCCCGGACCGGCACCCACTTCTGGGGCTTCGCGCGACACGGCGTGGTCCCCGACCTGGTGACCATGGGCAAGCCCATGGGCAACGGCATCCCGGTGTCCGGCCTCGCGGCGCGCAGCGACGTGCTCGCGACGTTCGGCGAGTCGATCCCGTACTTCAACACGTTCGGCGGGAACCCGGTCTCGATCGCGGCCGCGCAGGCCGTGCTCGACGTGATGCGCGAGGAGGACCTGCAGGGCAACGCGCTGCGGGTCGGCGCGCAGATGCTCGACGGCCTGCGCGCTCTCGCCGCCGACCACCCCCGGATCGGCGACATCCGCGGCGCGGGCCTGTACGTGGGTGTGGACGTGGTCACCGACCGCGAGTCACGCGCCCCGGACGTCGCCGGCGCGCTGGACCTCGTCGAGGCGCTGCGCGAGCGCCGCGTGCTCACCTCGGTGTGCGGCCCGGGCAACGTGCTCAAGCTGCGCCCGCCGCTGGCCTTCGACGAGGCCGACCTGGACCGCCTGCTCACCGAGCTCGGCGCCGCACTGGCGGAGCTGGGGCCGGTCGCCGAGCCGGAACGGGAGGCCCGCGGGTGAACGACGCCGCCGCGATCGCCTACGTCCGCCTGCGGACCCTGCTGCGCTCCGAGGAGCTGCAGCCGGGCGAGCGGGTCGGTGACGAACGGTCGCTGGCGGCTGCCCTCGGGGTGCCACGCGCTGCGCTGCGGGCCGCCCTGACCCGTTTGGAGGACGAGGGCGCGGTGCGCCGCGTGATCGGCCGGGCCGGCGGCGTGCTGGTCGCCGACGGCCGGATCGAGCGGCACCTGAACACCACCGAGTCCCTGCCCGTGATCGCGCGCTACCAGGGCATCGAGGTCACGACCGTCGTGCTGCGCGCCGCGCTCGCCGTGGCCGGGCCGCGCGAGCGCCGGCTGCTCGGCCTGCCCGAGGGCGCCACGGTGCACCAGCTGCTCCGGCTGCGCAGCGCGGCCGGCCACCCCCTGTCCGTCGAGTCGTCGGTGCTCCCCGCCGACCTCTTCCCCGGGCTGGGCGACCAGGACCTCTCCTCGCTGTACTCCACGCTGCGCACCGTCTACGGCGTGTGGCCCTCCTACAGCGACGAGACGCTCGAGGTCGACGCCGCCGACCCCGAGAACGCCGAGCTGCTCGGCGTACCACCAGGCACCCCCGTGGTCCGCGTGCGCCGCGCGGCGACCGGGCAGCGGGGACGCCCGATCGAGATCGGCGAGGAGGTCTTCCTCGCCGACCGCATGCGGTTCCACCTGCGTCGCTACGGGCGCACCGTCACCCATCCCGAGCCCTCCCACGCCATGCCCACCACCGCACCGACCGCCGGCGAGCGGACGCCGGCCGCCACCGAAGGGAAGAGTCGATGAGCATCTCCACAGCGGGCGTCACGTACGCCCAAGCCGAGACCGGGTACTTCGAGAAGCGCGAGCTACGCCGGCACGCCAAGTTCTGGGGTCTGTGGGGCATCGGGATCGCAGCGGTGATCTCCGGTGACTTCTCCGGCTGGAACTTCGGCATCGGGACCGCCGGCTGGGGCGGCTTCCTGATCGCCACGATCCTGGTCACGATCATGTACTTCGGGATGCTGTTCAGCATCGGCGAGATGTCCGCGGCGATGCCGCACACCGGTGGCGCGTACTCGTTCGCCCGCAAGGCGATGGGACCCTGGGGCGGCTTCGTCACGGGTCTCGCCGAGACGGTGGAGTACGTGATGACCACCGCCGTCGTGGTCTTCTTCTCCGCGCAGTACGCCGATGCGATCGCGATGGACCTCGCCGGGGTCTCGTTGCCGCAGTGGGTGTGGTGGGTGATCCTCTACGGGGTCTTCCTCGCGCTGAACACCGCCGGCGCGGAGACCTCGTTCCGGTTCGCGATCGTCGTGTCGATCATCTCGCTGGCCGTCCTGGCGATCTTCAGCGTGGCGGCCCTGTTCTCCGCGCAGCTGGACTTCGGCAGCCTGTTCGACATCACCCCCGAGGGCGGCGGCTCGGCGTTCCTGCCGTTCGGGGTCGGCTCGGTCTTCTTCGCCCTCCCGTTCGCGATGTGGCTGTTCCTCGGCATCGAGGAGCTCCCGCTCGCGGCCGAGGAGGCCCACACCCCGTCGAAGGACATCCCGCGGGCCGGCATCTGGGGCATGATCACGCTGGTCGTCTCGGGCGGGCTGGTCATGGTGCTGAACCCGGCGGTGCTCGGCGCCGAGGCGATCGGCTCGTCCGGCGAGCCGCTGCTCGACGGGTTCCGGGCGATCTTCCCGAACTCCGACATCGCCGCCGTGCTGTCCGCGTTCGCCCTGGTCGGCCTGCTCGCCTCGACACAGGGGATCATGTTCGCCTACGGCCGCAACGTCTACTCGCTGTCCCGTGCGGGCTACTACCCCAAGGTGCTGTCGCTGACCGGGTCCCGGAAGACCCCGTGGGCGGCGCTGCTCGCCGGTGCGTTCGTCGGCATCGCGGCGCTGTTCCTGGTGCAGTTCGGCGGCGACGCCGCGGGCTCGATCGTGCTGAACATCGCGGTGTGGGGCGCGGTCATCGCGTACCTGCTGCAGATGGTGTCGTTCGTCCTGCTGCGCCGTCAGCACCCGGACGCCGAGCGGCCCTACCGCTCGCCGGTGGGCATCCCGGGGGCCGTCGTGGCCGGCGGGCTCGCCCTGATGATCTTCATCGGCATCATGGTCAACCCCGACTACCGCCTGGCCATCTACGCCATCGCGGCGGTGTTCATCATCGCCCTGATCGCCTTCGCCCTGGTCGGGCGGTCGAGGCTGGTGCTGTCGCCGGAGGAGGAGTACGCGATGAGCGGGGGTCTGGACACCGCGCCGGTCGACGCCGACGTGGCGGGCACCCCGGCGGTCGCCCCGGCCGGCTGAGACCGGTGCCCGCGGTCGCGAGACCGCGCGGGCCACGCACCATACGGCGGGGCCGTGCTCGTTCCGGCGAGCGCGGCCCCGCCGTGGCCGTCGATTCGCACAGGTCCGTGTCACAACCGTGACTCCTGGCGGACGCATGACGGACCCACCCCTGTGCCACAGTGGAAGGGCACTTGTCGGAAGGCTCTGTATGCGGCGCACCGCCCTCGTCGCCACGTTCGCGCTGGCGCTCGCGGTGAGCGGCTGCGCGAACGACGGGCCCGCGTCGGTCGACGGGATCGCGACGGACGGCGCGACCTCCACGACGAGCAGCGCCCCCGGGTCCTCGAGCGACAGCGGATCCTCGGACGGTGCCGGCTCGTCGACCGACGGCGGCTCGTCGACCGACGGCGGCTCGTCGAGCGGCGCGGCTGACGGCGACGGCACCGGGACCACGGACCCGGGCATGGCCCCCGCCCCGCTGGCGGGCTCGGCCGACGACGCACCGGTCGAGCTGAGCGCCGACGGCGTCGGCGACATCGCGTGGGACGCCCCGGACGCCACCGAGGCGATCACGGCACTGCTCGGCACGCCGGCCAGCGTCGACCCGTTCCCGGAGACCTGCGGCGTCGCGGACGTGGACCAGCTCAGCTACGGCGGCGTGGTCATCAACGTCCTGGCGGACGCGCTCTTCTCCTGGACGGTGACCCAGGCCGAGCCCGTGCCGTACCGGATCGGGCTCCCGCAGGACGTCACGATCGGTTCGCCGTGGTCGGATGTCACGGCCCTCCCCGGCGCCCAGCCCGCCGAGCTGCTGGACAACTACCAGGTGTTCCAGGTCGAGGTCACCGGTACCGGCGCGAGGTCCCTGTTCTACTGGGCCGAGGACGACTCGCCGGACAGCCCGGTGATCCTCGTGGCGGGCTCGTCGATCCTCGGCTGCGGCTGACCGCCGAGCGACGTCGCGCAACGTCCTGCCGACGGACCCGGTGTGACGTCCCGTCGAGGGACCCTGCCGGGTGACGTCCTGCCGACGGATCCCCGGATCGTGCGGCAGCCGCGACGCGCGCCGACCGACGGCGCCAGTGGTGGGATCTGTTCACTCGACCCCCGCGTGTCGGACACGGTCCGCTCACCGTCCGCCCGTACTCTGGGGGCACAGCAAAGGCCCCTCAGAGTAAGCGTCTGAGGGGCCTTGCTGTGTGCCGCGACCTCTGACGAGTCCGGTTTTACCCGATCACGTCGGCCCCGCTCTGACGATGCGGCGAACCCGTCGCTCCACGGCGAACCGCGAGCTGGTGGCCCAGCGACAACAAACCCGAAACGGTCCGTACGAACCCTGCGTCGTCATCCACAGCCCGGCGAGTTGCCTCACCAGATGCCCGGCAGGTTGCCCCACCAAGCAGGTTCGCCGGTCTCCGACCGGGCCGGTAGGTCCGGTCCGCCGTTCCCTCCGGGTTGCCCCGGCTGGAACCTCCCGGGTCTCCCCGTTCGGTCCGACGATCCGTCCTTGCCGATGACTTAGTTCTAGTCCCGCCTCGGAGGGGGCTGCAAGGCCTTCCGGAGACCAATTTCGCACCAAGAGTTAGTCACAACGTCGTCCACAGTTCGACCTGCGGAAACGGCCGAGATGCACACCCCTGTGCACGAAATTTGTGCACGACGGAGTCACCCGCCTGCTATGCGTCCACGTCACGGAGGTGGTGCACGAGGTCGTGCACGAAGTACTGGCCGAGCGTCTCGACGGTGAACTGCGAGCCGTTGCTGCGGAGCCCGACCCGGCCCCACGCGTCGTCGGGCACGGTCGCGAACGAGTGCGCGACCGTGCGGCCCGCCTCGACGAGCTCTCCGCTGACGACCACGGGGTCCTGCTCGCCGTAGCGCTCGCTGACCGCGGTGGCGTCCTGGTCCCAGTTGGCGAACGTGGGGGAGTCCTCGTCGAGCATGAGGTGCAGCCGCTCGTCGAAGATCCGGAACACGTCGCGCACGTGGCACGCGTACTCCAGCACCGACCAGACGTCCGGCCGCGGACGCTCACGGGCATCGGGCCGCGCGAGCGCCATGACCCAGCGCGGCAGCGACTCCGCGACGACGGCCGGCACCTCGTCGCCCGGCAGGTCGGCGGCGACGAACCCGCACTCGGGACAGGGCTGCTGCAGCACCCACGTCCAGTCCTTGGTGTCCGGCGTGATCTCGCTCATCGAGGGTCTCCATCGGTTGCGGCCGCGGCTGGGACCACGGCTGAGGCGGGGGCGGCGGCCTTGGGCCCGGGTGCACGATACGCACCCTTGAGCACGGTCACGGAGAGGCCCGCCACGTGCGGTACCGCCCCGAACCGTCTCGGCGACCGACTCCGCTCGTGCCGACCGATCAGGCCTTCTCGCACGACCCGCACCGGCACTATGCGGAGGTCCCAGGGCGGGAGTGGGAGAATGGTCGGGTGCCCAAGATCATCGGGGGCTCGCTCACCGAGCACCGCGAGCGCACGCGGATCAAGCTGTTCGCGGCGCTCGCGACGCTGATGCTCGAACGCGGCTTCGACGCGATCAGCCTGGCGGACATCGCCGCCAAGGCCGGCGTCGGACGTACCGCGGTGTACAACCACTTCCCGGACAAGGAAGCCCTCCTGCTCGCGTACATGACGTACGAGACCGAGGAGTACGTCGCGAACCTCGAGGACGCCTTGCACGGCATCGACGACCCGGTCGAGCAGATGCGGACCTACGTGCGCCGGCAGGCGCAGCTCAAGCGGGTCTACCGGCTCTCGCCCGGGCCCGACCTGCGCTCGGTGGTCTCGCCGGCCACCCAGCGCCAGCTCCGCTCGCACGCCGAGCTCGTGGCGACGGTGCTGCGCCGGATCCTCGAGGGCGGCATGGCGGACGGCTCGTTCGCCGAGCAGCCGCTGAACACCACGGTGTCGCTGGTGAACGCGTGCCTGTCGACGCGCGCGACCGCTGACGGCGACCCGGACGCGGTCGCGGCCACCGAGGAGTTCGTGCTCCGCGCGCTCGGCGCTCAGGTGTCCGTCACGGCTTGAGCCCGGGCGCTCGGGCGTCGGTCACGGTCTGAGCCTGGGCTCAGCTCTCCGTCCGCGGCTCGGACCGGGCGCTCACCCGAGCAGCGGGAGGCGCAACGTCCGCTCCGCTCCGTCGACGACCCGGACCGGCACACCCCAGTCCTGCTGGGCGAGGTGACAGGCGGGGAACTCGATGGCGGGGTCGTCGTCGCAGGACGCGGCCTGGGCCGTGACGTGCAGCACGCCCTCGCCGACGGCGGGGTCGAGCCGGAGCGTGCGGACGAGGTCCGTCCCGTCGCCGTGGCCCTCCAGCAGGAGACCGGGTGGTGAGGCCGAAACCTGGAGCCGCGTCGAGGGGCCGTAGCGGTCGTCGAGCTTCTGGCCGGGCGCGGGGGTGAACGCGACCTCGAGCCGGAGCTCGTCGGGGCCGACCTCGGTCACGGGGCGTGCGGTGCGGTGCGCACCGGCGTCGAGGATCTCGCCGGCGAGCTTCGCGGGGAGCCGGACGCGGGTGAGCCGGTGCGCCGCGGACTCGACGACGAGCAGGTCGAGCGTGCCGTCCTCGTGGGCGTCGACGACGATGCCCGACGGTTCGGCGAGGCCGGTGGCGAGCGTGGTCAGGGTGTCGCTGGGGGTGTCGTAGCGGCGGATCGCGCCGTTGTACGTGTCGGCGACGGCGACCGAGCCGTCGGGCAGCACGGCGACGCCGAGCGGGTGCTGCAGCATCGCCTGGTCCGCGGGGCCGTCCCGGTGGCCGAAGTCGAAGAGACCGTGCCCGACGGCGGTGTGGACGGTGACGGCACCGGTGAGGTCGCCGGGGGTTGCGGCGTCGGCCGGGACGGGGGTGCGGGTCGGGGAGAGCCAGCGCACCGAGGACGTCTCGGAGTCGGCCAGCCAGATCCGCCCGTCGGGGCCGACCGCGACACCGGACGTCTGCGCGAACCAGGCACCGTCGCCGAGGCCGTCGACCAGGCCCTCGTTCATGGTCCCGGCGATCCGGCGGATCTGGTGCTGCTCGTCGTCGAACGCCCAGATGCTGTGGGTGCCGGCCATCGCGACGACGAACGCCGCGAGCTCGGCGGACCACGCGACGTCCCACGGCGAGGAGAGCCGCACGTGGCGCGGGTCGGAGTCGTAGGTCATGCCGGTGCGGTCGTCGACCCACGGCGTGCCGTCGGGACCGGGTGCGACGTTCTCCTGTCCGCCGACCATGAACTGCTCGCCGGTACCCGCGACCGTCGTGACGTGGCCGTCGGCGAGCCGCACACCGCGGAGCGCGTGGTTGACGGTGTCGGCGACGAGCACGTCGTAGCCGAGCCGGCCGCGCAGCTCGTCGGGCACCAGGCAGAGACCGTTCGGTTCGGAGAACCTGGCGTGGTCCGGCGGACCGTCGAGAAGGCCGCGCTCGCCCGACCCGATCCGCCGGACCAGGGTCTCGGCGTCGGGTTCGAGCTCGGCGAGACTGTGGTGGCCTGCGTCGGCGACCAGCAGGTTGCCGCCGGGCAGGCGGATCGCCTTGGCCGGGAACCGGAGCGTGGAGGGCTGGACCGGCGGCGGCACGTAGGGGCCGTCACCGCGGTGCAGCGTCCCCTTCGCATCGTGCTCGGCGATGAGCTCGGTGACGAGCGCCTCGATCGCGTGCCCGTGCCCCTCGCCTGCGATGTGGGCGACGACGTAGCCCTCGGGGTCGACCACGACGAGGGTCGGCCAGGCACGGGCGGTGTAGGCGGACCAGGTGACGAGCTCGGGGTCGTCGAGGACGGGATGGTGCACCTCGTACCGCTCGACGGCCGCGGCGAGAGCGACCGGGTCCGCCTCGTGCACGAACTTCGGGCTGTGCACCCCGATCACGACGAGCACGTCCCGGTGCCTCGCCTCGATCTCACGCAGCTCGTCGAGGACGTGCAGGCAGTTGATGCAGCAGAAGGTCCAGAAGTCCAGGACCACGACCTTGCCGCGGAGCTCGGCGAGGGAGATCGCCTCACCCCCGGTGTTGAGCCAGCCTCGTCCGACGAGCTCCGAGGCGCGGACGCGGGGAAGGCGGGCTGGCGCGTCGGTCACGGCCGCAAGGCTACGTCCCGGTCCGGGCCTGCCCCGAGTCGATGACCCACATCAGCCGGTACGTGGGACCGGCTGATGGTGTCTCCGAGACGCGAATCAGCCGACACACGGTCCGTGGCTGACCCGAGATGCGCATCGACGAGTACGCCAAGGGGGCGGTGCATCTCCGCGAGAACCGCATCACCTGATGCTCCCGAGACTCGGTCGGCAGCCATGCGCACCACCTCAGCCGAGACTCCCGAGACTCGGGTCGACTGCAACGTGCACCAGATCACCTGAGACTCCCGAGACTCGGGTCGACTGCAACGTGCACCAGATCACCTGAGACTCCCGAGACTCGGGTCGGCAGCCATGCGCACCACCTCAGGCGAGACTCCCGAGACTCGGTCGGCAGCCATGGGCACCACCTCAGCTGAGACGTCCGCTGGGCAGACCCACGTCCCGGCGAGACGGACCGGATGGTCAGCTCACGCCGGGGCGTGGCCACTTCTGCGTCAGCGGATGCACGAATCAGCGAACAACACCGTGACCCCAGCGTTTCCGCAGATGCGGGCACGCCCGCGCCAAGTCCGGCCGGGGCACACCCACGCCAGCTCTGGTGGGGCCGCTCCCGCGCCGGCTCCGGTGGGACACGGCACGGGCGGGGACGCCCGCGGTGTCAGCTGCGGGCGCGCAGGCGGTCGACGACGGCGACGAGGTCGGTGAGCGCGACGGCGTCCGGCGCGCGGACGGGGGACCAGGAGACGCCGCCGATGTAGTCCTCGACCGCCTCCTCACCGAGCAGGGCGTCGAGGACGAGGAACGCGACCTGGCCGCGGGCGTCGTCCGGCATCTGCGAGAAGCGGGGGTGCGACACCACGACGTGGACCTTGCCGGCCTCCTCGGTCAGGGCGACGGCCGCCTCGCCGAGCGCCACCGGCCACTCGCCGAGCTCGATCACGAGGTGCTCGGCGTCCGGGACCGGCTGGCGTCCGGTCGCGTATTCGAACGCGTCGTCCGGTGCGGGGGCGGCAGCGAGCCAACGGGCCGCGACGTCGCGGAGGTCGGGATCGCCGGCCGCGGTGACGACCAGCATGTGGCGCGCCACGCGACCCTGGCCGGTCTCGAACGCGAGGTCCGCGATCGCGGTGACCCGCGCCGTGAGGTCGTCCGCGAGCGCGTTCAGCTCGTCCGGGTCGCCGTCGCCGTCGAACAGGCGCGCCGCCCACACCCGACCCGTGGAGGTCCACCACGCCCAGAAGTCGGCGATCGCGGCGTCCTCACGGGCTCGCTGCTCGGGCGACGCAGGCTGAGGGCTGCCAGGGTCGGAGGAAGTCATGGCGCGACGCTAGCGGGGCGAGGCGACGGATCGGTGGGACCGGCGGAGCGGCACGACGGATCGACCGGGACCGGCAGGGTCACGACACACGGGCACGCGGCGCGTGCCGGGCCCAGGGTGCGCGGGGCAGACGCTCGTCGACTCACGCCCCCGCGCGGATCGACCCGACCACGCGGACCTCGACCTCGACGCCCGCGACCTCACGCGGCACACCCGCGCGGTCGGACTCCTCGGTCACGTTGACCCGGACAGCCCATCCGTCGCGCTGCGGGACGACACCGACGCCGCACACCCCGCTGGCACCGTGCAGGTGCTCGCGCAGCCGTGACTTCGCGAGGCGGGCTCGCTGCAGGTCGGCCATCGGGGCACCTCGTCTCCACCCGGTCGCGACCGCCGGCGGCGACCCGTTCCGGCCGGGCTCAGGAACCGACGAACGCCGCGCCGAACGACTCGAGAACCCGGTCGATCGGGTTGAGGTAGGTCAGTCCTTTCCCATTCTCGCCCCCGGACTCCGACCCGGCAAAGAGCAGCCCCACGGCCGGGTGACCCGGCTCGGCACCGTCGGACGCCTCGTCCGGGTCGCCGGGCGCGCTGCCCGCGCCTGCGTCCGTGCCGTCGGACGGGGCCCCGGACCCGTCGTCGGCGGCGTCCGTGCCACCCACGCGGTACACCAGCGACCCGCTGTCGCCGCCGCGCGAGAACGGGTCCGAACCGATGCCCTCGACCTCGATCTGGTCGTCGAACGCGAGCTCGCCGAGGCCCTCGCCGTAACCGACCACGACGTCGTCCAGCTCGATCGCGGTGATCCGACCGCGCGTCACGCCGGTGGTCCGTCCGATCTTCTCCACCAGCCACGCGCCCGCCGGCACGGCCGTCGACGTCACCGCACCCACCGGGTAGGTCGCGTCGACCTCCTGGTCGTCGAGCCGAGCGACCGCGCCGTCGACGACGAACCGACCGTCCGCCGCCAGCGGGACGAACGCCGCGAGCTCGCCCACCTTGTCCTGCGGCAACCGGCCGCCGTCGTACGGCCCGGGCTGCAGGATCGGGTCGCCCACCGAGGCCGCCGGCGACCCCACCAGGACGTGATAGTTCGACAGCACGTGGACCACCCCGTCCACCACGACGAAGGCGCCGAGCGTGCCCGCCGTCACGTCGCGGTGCGCGATCGAGACGCCCGGACGCAGGGGACGCACCCGTCCCGTCTCGCCCGCTGCCTGCGCCGTGATCACCGGCGGCCGCGGCACGACCCCCGGGATCGCCGAGATCCGGCCGGTGCGGCGCACGTCCACCGGGTCGCCGACCTGCTCGACCACGCGCCGCGCCACCATCCGTGCGGTCGGCACGCCGAGCCGGTACCGGACCGCCACACCGAAGCTGCCGTCCGGCTGCGGCGCCAGACCGAGCGCGACACCCGCCCTGGTGCGCGCCGCAGAGGCCTCCACGCGCCGCTCGAGCAGCTCCCGTACGTACCCGCTCAGCTCCGCCTTCAGCGCCCGCGCCTCGCCGTGGTCCAGCCCGCTCATCCCGGTCCCCCAATCCCGGCCGGGACCCGCGCCCGACCGGACCAGTCTGCCCCGGACCTCCGACGTGAGGTCGGCGAAACGAGCCATGATCACCGGCGCCGCACCGCGCAGAACAAACTCCCACGCGGCTGCATCCACGGCGGGGGTCGGCGCCGTAGAGGGGGTGTCAACAGCTCCCTGCCCCGGTCCGAGGGGCACGAGACAGGAGGACACCATGCGTACCCGACTCCTCGCCGGCGGCGCCGCCGGCATCGCCCTGGCCCTCAGCGGCGCGCTGCCCGCAGCGGCCGTCGACTCCGACACCGCCGAGCTCTCCGTGCTGCACGGCGTCCCCGGCCTGACCGTCGACGTCTGGGTCAACGGCGAGCGCACGCTGGACGACTTCGCGCCCGGCGACCTCGCCGGCCCGCTCGAGCTCGCCCCGGGCACCTACACGGTGGCGATCACCGCCGCCGACGCGGCCGACGACAGCTCGCCGGCGATCGGCCCGGTCGACCTCCCGCTGGAGGGTGGGACGTCCTACACCGCCGTCGCGCACCTGAACGCCGACGGCGACCCGACGGCCACGCTCTTCACCAACGACATCTCCGCCACCGACGCCGGACAGGGACGGCTCACGGTGCGTCATGTCGCCGCTGCCCCCGCGGTCGACATCCTCGCCGGCGGTGACGCGGTGATCGAAGACCTGGCGAACCCGGACGAGTCCGTGCTCGACCTGCCGGCCGGAACGGTCTCCGCCGCGGTCGCCGCAGCGGGCACCACCGAGCCGGTCCTCGGACCGGCGGACGTCACGATCTCCGACGGCGTCAACACGATCGTCTACGCGTGGGGCTCGCTGTCCGACGAGAACCTCGCGCTCGCGGTGCAGACCGTCGACACGCACGCCTCGTCGCCGTCCGGCGTCCCCTCCGGCGAGCTCGGCCTGGCCGACGACTCCGGCATGGCCTACGGCTGGCTGATCGCGATCGCGGCCGCACTCGGGCTCGCCGGCGCCGCACTGGTGCTGCAGCGCCGGACGACCGCGAAGGACCAGGCCGGCAGCCGACGCTGACCGGCTCTTGACCCCGGCGGGCCGCACCCTCCCTCACTCGCGGCGTGCGGCCCGCCGGCCGGCCGGTCTCCCGTCGCCATCCGGCCCACCGACCCGCCGACCCCTCGACCCGCCGACCCCTTGACCGACCGACCCCTTGACCCACCGACCCGCCGACCCGGAGGTCATCGTGCCCACGCCGAGCCGCCTGCCTCGCGCCGCACTCCTTGCGGGCGGCGGCGCCGTGCTCGCGGTGGCGCTGGCCGGGGGGCTGAGCCTGCTGCGCGCGGACCCCGACCCCGGTCCCGCACTCGCCGCGACGGCATCGACCGCGCCCTTCACCGGGACCGACCTCGACGCGCAGGACGAGAGCCCCGTGCCCGACGTGGACGCCGCGCCGGGCACCGACAGCGGCGCAGGCACCGGGTCGGCCACCGACGTGCCGGTCCAGGACGCCTCGCTCGATGCCCTTCCCGCTCAGGCCCCGTCCGCACCGGTGCACCTCACGCTCCCGACCCTGGGCGTCGACCTGCCGGTGGACCCGGTCGGCGTCGCGGACGACGGCCAGATGGAGATCCCCCCGCACGCCGAACGGGCGGGCTGGTACCGCTTCGGCCCGGCGCCGGGCGCCCCGGAGGGCACCGCCATCATCGCCGCCCACGTGGACTCGATCGTCTCGGCCGGTCTCGGTCCGTTCGCCCGGCTGCGTGACCTGGCCTCCGGCGACCAGGTCGCGGTGGACCTCGCGGACGGCTCGACCCTCGCCTACCGGGTCGACGACGTGACGGCCGTGCCGAAGACCGACGTGGTGTGGCCCGACGTGTTCGTGCGCGACGGCCCGGCGCGTCTGGTGCTCGTCACGTGCGGCGGCCGGTGGCAGCCCGACGTGCGCCACTACGCGGACAACGTCATCGTGTACCTGACCCCGGTGGCCACCGATGGCACTGCCTGACCGGCTGCCGGCACCTCGGCCGAGGAGGACCGTGAGCGACGTGACGCGGCTGCGCCCGCCGTCGTCGTGGGACGACGAGGCCCTGGCACGCGCCTTCGTCACGGGCGACGACGAGGCGCTGGCCGAGGCCTATCACCGCTGGTCGGCGCTGGTGCACACGCTCGCGCTGCGGGCACTGGGTCAGCACGCCGACGCCGAGGACGTCACCCAGCAGGTGTTCGTCAACGCCTGGCGCGGCCGCACCGGGTTCGACCCCGCACGGGGCTCGCTTCCGGGGTGGCTCGTCGGGATCACCCGCAACGCGATCGCCGACGTCGCGGCCCGGCGGGCCCGGGAACGCCGCGACGCCGAGGCCGCGAGCGCTACCGTCGAACCGGTCGCCCCGGCCGAGACCGCGGGGCTCGCCGACCGCCTCGTGGTGGCCGACGAGCTGGCCCGCCTGGGCGAGCCGCAACGCACCATCCTGGCCCTGGCGTTCTGGGAGGACCTGACCCATCCGGAGATCTCCGAGCGGCTCGGACTGCCGCTCGGCACCGTGAAGAGCCACATCAGACGCAGCCTGCTGCGACTGCGCAGTCGATTGGAGGTGGACCGTGCCGCATCTGGAGCCTGAGGCGCTCGCGCTCGCCGCGCTGGGCGAGCCGCTGGACGACGACGCACGACGCCACCTCGACACGTGCGCGGTGTGCGGCGCCGAGTACCGCTCGCTCGCCGAGACCGTCAGCGCGGGTCGGGCCGGCGGCCCCGAACCCCTGATCGCGCCGCCGCCGCAGGTGTGGGACGCGGTCGCGGCCGAGCTCGGTCTGCCGGCCCACGTGCAGCCGGGTGGCGCCCGCCACGACGCGGGGCGAGCGCCCGACTCGCCGACGGCCCTCGACTCGCCCACCGCTCCCGACTCACCCGCTGCGCCCGACTCACCCGCTGTGCCCGACTCACCCGCTGCGCCCGACTCACCCGCTGCGCCCGACTCACCCGCTGCGCCCCACTCACCCGCTGCGCCCCACTCACCCGCTGCGCCCCACTCACCGAGCAGCACGCCGGCGACCACTCCCGTCCCGCGCGACGACCTCGCCTCGCGACGCACCGCACGCGGCCGTCCGCGAGCCGGATGGCTCGCCGTGGCCGCCGCCGCGGGGATCGTGGTCGGCGGGCTCGGCGTCGGCTGGTGGACCGGCCGCTCGGCCGCACCCACCGTGGTCGAGGCCGCCGACCTCGCCGCACTGCCCGACTGGCCCGGGGCCTCGGGCCGCGCCGTGGTCGAGGAGTCGGCCGGTGGTGAGCGGACGCTCGTGATCACGCTCGCCGGGGCCGGTGTCGGGGACGGCTACCACGAGGTCTGGCTGATCGACACCGACGTGACCAAGCTGGTCAGCCTCGGCGTGCTGTACGGCGACGAGGGCTCCTTCGTGCTGCCGAACGGTCTCGACCTCGCCGAGTACCCGGTGGTGGACGTCTCGGAGGAGCCGTTCGACGGCAACCCCGGTCACTCCGGCGACAGCATCGTCCGCGGCGTCCTCGGCACCTGAGCACCCGCGGCACCCACCGCCTCGGGCGGGCGCCCATCGGTGCCGGCCATACCGCCGGGGAAGCGGCCGACCTCACGCGCGCGGAGGGCCGGCCTCACCGGGCGCGGGGCGGTACTCGCGGTCGGTGCGCTCGACGACCTCGCGATGGGTGGTGTTGGACCGCTGTGCACTGACGATCAGCGAGATGACGATCGCGAGCACGCCGGCACCCATCATGATCCAGCCGATGAGGTCAAGGTTGACGACGTCGCTGCTGACGTCGAGCGCGAACGTCAGGATCGCGCCGACGACGATCAGGAAGATGCCTCCGCCGATGGCCATGTGCCCTCCACATTCCCGGCCGCGGGCGCGGCCTCTGGTGCCTCAGGCTCGCCCGACAACCGGGTCCACGCACCTTCAGAGCCTGTGACCTGCGACGATGTCAGTCGGCGGCACGAGCTGCCTCCACCGGGCCCACTCCGGCTGCTGCTCCACCTGAGCGCCGCTCAGCGCGACGGCCCCGGGTCCTCGCGGTCCCGCTCGGCCATCGCGGCGAGCATCGCGTTGTACGCCTCGAGCTCGGCGTCGCCGTCGCGCTCGGCGGCCCGGTCACGGCGCTTGGCCGCGCGCTCGTCGGCCCGGGTCCAGGACACCGCGAGGATGATCGCCACGGCGAGCATCGGCAGCTCGGAGATGCCCCAGACGATCGCGCCGGCGGTGCGCTGGTCGTCCAGCGCCGACGGACCCCAGGTCCGCCCGAGCAGGCCGTACCACTCGGGCACCAGCAGGGCGGTGTCCATGGTGAGCGCGACGCCGAAGAAGGCGTGCGCGGCCATCGTGGCGAACAGCAGCACCAGGCGCATCGGGTGCGGCAGGCGCTTCGGCCCGGGGTCGATGCCGATCATCCCGTTGAGGAACATGTACCCGGCGAGGCTGAAGTGCGCGACCATCGCGAGGTGCCCGATGTACGTCTCGAGCGAGTACCGGAACAGCTCGGAGAAGTAGAAGACGTACATCGACCCGGCGAAGTTCGCGGCTGCGACCAGCGGGTTCGCGAAGAACGTCGCCCAGCGCGAGTGCACGATCGCCAGCAGCCACTCCCGCGGGCCCCGTGAGCCGTCGGTGCGCACCGGCAGGGCCCGCACCGCGAGGGTCACCGGCCCGGAGATCACCAGGAAGATCGGCACCACGAGCATCAGCACCATGTGCTCGATCATGTGAGCGCTGAGCAGCACGTGGCCGTACACCGCGGGACCGCCCGAGGTGGCCCAGAAGAACGTCAGCATGCCGACGACCCAGCTGATCGTCCGGCCCACCGACCAGTGGTCGCCGCGTGCCCGGAGCCGCAGCACCCAGCGCAGGTAGACCACGATCCCGGAGACCGCCGCGAGTGCCATGATCAGGTCCCAGCGGAACGCCGTGACCCACTGGTCCGCGGTGGGCGGGGCCGGCAGCGGGTGGCCGGTGACGATCTCGGCCGGGGTCAGCTCGCCGGTCGGGGTCTGCGGGACCGGCGGCTCGGCCGAGGAGAGCGCGACCGCGACCCCCGAGACCGCTCCCATGATCACGAGCTCGACCGCGACCAGCCGCCAGAACAGCCACGGGGCCCGCAGCCGGCCACCCGGCTCGCGGGGGTCGCGGTCCCGCCACTGCGCGGCGAGCCGGTCCACGACACGGCGCCGGTGCACCCAGCCGATCACGCCGAGCGCCGCCATCAGGAGCACCTTGACCGAGACGAGCCGGCCGTACTCGGTGGTCACCAGGTCCGCGGGGCCGCCGAGCCGGATCGCGGCATTGACCACGCCGGAGGCGCCGACCCCGACGAACGCCCACAGCGCCAACGTGGAGTAGCGGGAGACCGACGGCGCGAGGTCCCGCCCCAGTCGGTGCGCGACCAGAGCCAGGGCCGCGAGCCCGCCGATCCAGACCACGACACCCAGCAGGTGCAGGAACATCGCCGAGATCGCGAGCTCGTGGTTGGTGTCGCCCGAGGCGTGGCCGGTCTGGGCCTGCAGCACGAGCGCGACCGTCGCGAGCAGTGCCGTCCACAGCGCCCCGGTCGGGGTGCGCACCACGATCGCCACGACGCTGGTCAGCGCCGCGACCACCACCACACCCAGGCCGATCTTGCCGAGCGAGATCGACGTGACGTAGACGCCGAGCTCCGGGCCGAAGGTCGGCGAGTCCAGCGGACGCCCCGCGACCACGCCGTAGCCGAGCACCAGGTCGGCGAGCGCGAGGACCGTCCAGGCCCCGGCGGCGAAGGCGGCCACCCGGATCGCGGCCGGCCATGCGGCACCGTCGGACACGGTCCGCCCACCGGTGCGTGGCAGCACGAACGCAGCGAGCACGAGCGCGCCGATCGTCACCGCCGTGGCCAGCTCGCTGAGGGTCGTGGCGATCGGCGCTCCCCAACGCACCAGGGCGCCCGGGTCCAGCAGGTCGACGGTGCCCTGGCTCGCCACCACGGTGCCGAGCACGACGGCCAGCACCCCGGCGACCACCCCGCCGATCAGACCCGGCCGGAGCGGACGGAGGGACGGGGCACCTGGACCGCCGGCCGAAGGTCCGGCAGGCCGCCGCGCACCCCCGCGCGGCGGCGATCCGGGCCGGGTCGCGGTGCTCACCGGACCAGGGTAGGCCGGGCGCACCGAACCGCTATGCCGAGAGCGGAACGGGACTTCAGTCCCTGGACGAGTGGGACCAATGTCACAGGTGGGACGTACCGTTGCCCAGTGACAAAGACCAACCCCACGGGTGCGGCGGCTCCCACGTCCGCGACCCCGGCGGCCGCCCCGGCCGAGCCCGCGACCGCGGCAGCCCCCGGCGGCTACGTCCCGCCGAGCCGGCGCGAGATCCTCGCGATCCTCGGCGGCCTGATGATGGGGATGTTCCTGGCCGCGCTGGACCAGACCATCGTCGCGACCGCGATCCGCACCATCGGCGACGACCTCAACGGCCTCTCGCTGCAGGCCTGGGTGACCACCGCGTACCTGATCACCTCGACGATCGCCACGCCGCTGTACGGCAAGCTCTCCGACATCTACGGCCGCAAGCCGCTGTACCTCACCTCGATCGGCCTGTTCCTGGTCGGCTCGCTGCTGTGCGGCACCGCGACGTCGATGTACCAGCTCGCCGGCTACCGGGCGCTGCAGGGCCTCGGCGGCGGTGGCCTGATGGCCCTCGCGATCACGATCCTCGGCGACCTGCTCAGCCCGCGCGAGCGCGCCCGCTACCAGGCGATCTTCCTGGCCGTGTTCGGCGTCTCCTCGGTGGTCGGCCCGATCATCGGCGGGTTCTTCGCCGGTTCGAGCTCGGTGCTCGGGATCACCGGCTGGCGCTGGATCTTCCTGGTCAACGTTCCGCTCGGGATCGCCGGCATGATCGTCATCTCGCGCGTGCTGCGACTGCCCAAGCACCACGTCGACCACCGGATCGACTGGCAGGGCGCGGTCGCCCTGGCCGGCGGGCTGGTGCCGTTGCTGATCATCGCCGAGCAGGGCCGCGAGTGGGGCTGGTCCTCGCCGGTCGCGCTGCTCTGCTACGGCCTTGGCGCGCTCGGCATCGCGATGTTCGTCTGGGCCGAGCACGCCGCCAAGGACGAGGCGCTGCTCCCGCTCCGGCTGTTCCGGAACTCCACGTTCTCGGTCACCGCAGGGATCAACGTGGTGCTCGGCATGGGGATGTTCGGCGGCATCGCGACGCTGCCGCTGTGGCTGCAGATCGTCAAGGGCATGAGCCCCACCGAGGCCGGCCTCGCGCTCCTGCCGTTCACCGGCGGGATCATGGTCGCCTCGGTGATCGCCGGGCAGACCGTCGGCCACACCGGCCGGTACAAGGCGTTCCCGGTGGCCGGCACGGCGTTCCTCGTCGCCGGGGCCGTGCTGATGTCGCAGCTGGAGGCCACCTCGCCGTACTCGACGGTCGCGTGGCGGACCGCGGTGTTCGGCTTCGGTCTCGGCTTCTGCTTCCAGCCGCTCGTGCTCGCGGTGCAGAACGCGGTGCCGCCGCGAGACATGGGTACCGCCACGTCGTCCTCGCTGTTCTTCCGGCAGATGGGCGGCACGCTCGGCACCGCCGTCTTCCTCTCGATCCTGTTCTCCACGGTCGGCCAGAAGATCGGCACCGCGTTCCAGGACGCGCTCGCGACCTCCGACCTGCAGGCCGCGCTCAAGGACCCGACGACGCTCACCGGCGACCCCGCGGCCAACCAGCAGGTGCTCCAGGCGTTGCAGGGCGGGTCGGGCAGTGGCGGGCTCTCCCTGGACGACTCGTCGTTCATCGCGCACCTCGACCCGAGGCTGGCCGAGCCCATCCTGGTCGGCTTCTCGTCGAGCGTCTCGCTCGTCCTCGAGGTCGCGGCCGCGGTGCTGGTGATCGGCTTCGTCCTGTCCTGGTTCGTGCCCGAGCTTCCGCTGCGGATGGTCTCCGGCATCCAGTCCCGGATGGAGGAGGACGCCGCGGCGCAAGGTGCGGACTCCGGCGACGGGGTGCACGGCGCGGTGCCGGACGGCGCGGTGCCCGGCGACGTGGTGCACGCCGCGGTGCCGGACGGCGCGGTGCAGGACGGCGAGATCCCCGCAGGTGAACCCGCCGAGGCGCACGCCGACCGGGCTGCGACACCCGACGACCCGGACGCGCTGCCCGCCGTTCAGCGCGACGGGGGCTCGAGCCGCTCGTAGGCCGCGCCGAGCGGTGGCCGGCGGTCGGCCTCGCCCGCCCGGGGCCACAGCGCCATCGCGCGCTCGGCCTGCGCGGTGATGGTCAGCGACGGGTTCACGCCGAGGTTCGCCGACACCGCCGACCCGTCGACCACGTGCAGCCCGGGGTGCCCGAACACCCGGTGGTAGCCGTCGACGACCCCGGTCGCCGCGGAGTCGCCGATCGTGCACCCGCCGATCAGGTGCGCGGTCATCGGCACGTCGACGATCTCGCTCACGCTGCTGCTCACGAACCCGCGCACCAGCCGGGCGGCGCGGGACATCGCGTCGTAGCCGGACGGGATCCAGGTGGGGTTGGGTGCGCCGTGGCCCTGGCGCGAGGTGACCCGGACGCGTCCGAGCAGCCCACGCCGTGGGTAGAGCGTGAGCGACGTGTCGGTGGACTGCATGACCAGGCCGATGATCGTGCGCTCGGACCAGTGCCCGATGCCGAGCAGCCCCGACGCGACCCGGGCCGGGTGCCGCACGACCTCGGCGAGCCAGCGCACGGGCCGGGGAACCCGGCCACCGCCGGGCGTCCCGATCGTCGACAGCAGCGCCATCGCGTTGGAGCCCGCGGCGTAACGCACCGGCTCGACGTGGGTGTGCGGCTCGGGGAAGAACGACGAGGTGATCGCCACGCCGCGCGAGTAGTCGGCGGCTCCGCGGTGCCGCATGTCGGCGGTCGCCCCGGTGAGCGCCTCGCTGTTGGTGCGGGTCAGCGCGCCGAGCCGGCCCGACAACCGTGGCAGCGAGCCGCCGGCCTTGAGCCGGTGCAGCAGCTGCTGGGTGCCCCACGCCCCGGCCGCGAGGACCACCTGGTCCGCCGTGATCGTGCGCCGGGTGCGGCGCGGCCACCATGCGCCGGTGCGCTCCACCTCCACCCGCCAGCGACCGTCGTGGGGCGTCAGGCCCACCACGGTGGACAGCGGTTCGACCTGCGCACCGGCGGCCTCGGCGAGGTGCAGGTAGTTCTTCACCAGCGTGTTCTTCGCGCCCACCCGGCACCCGGTCATGCACGCGCCGCACTCCGTGCAGCCGGTGCGCGCCGGGCCGGCACCGCCGAAGAACGGGTCGGGCACCGTCACCCCGGGTTCGGTGCCGCCGTCCCGGCCGAAGAACACGCCGACCGGCGCGGTGCGGAACGTGTGCCCGACGCCCATCTCCTCGGCGACCTGGCGCATCACCCGGTCCGACGCGGTGGTCGTCGGGTTGGGCGTGACGCCGAGCATCCGCTCGGCGGTGTCGAAGTGCGGCGCGAGCTCGGCCTGCCAGTCCGTGAGGCCGGCCCACTGGGGGTCGGCGTAGAACTCGGCCGGCGGGCGGTACAACGTGTTCGCGTAGACCAGCGAGCCGCCGCCGACGCCCGCGCCCGCGAGCACCAGGACGTTGCGCAGCAGGTGGATCCGCTGGATGCCGAACCAGCCGAGCCGCGGCACCCACAGGAACCGGCGCAGGTCCCAGCTGGACCGCGGCAGCTCGTCGTCGGCGAACCGCCGCCCGGACTCCAGCACCCGGACCCGGTACCCCTTCTCCGCGAGACGCAGCGCCGCGACCGACCCGCCGAACCCGCTGCCGACCACGACGACGTCGACGTGCTCGGTCGCCCGCGCCCTCACCGTGCGGGCACCCGCCGCCACAGCCGGATCGCCGCGGTCATCACCCGCGCGTAGCGTTCGGCGGTCAGGCCCGGCAGGTAGGTGGACGGCAGGAACCGCTGCACGGCCACGGTCTGCGGCTCGGTCCACGTCAGCAGGCTCTCCCGGCCGTGCCGCCGGCCCATCCCGCTGTCCCGCGTGCCACCCATCGGGGCGGCGTGGCTCGCCCAGGTCGCGGCGTACCCGTCGTTGACGTTCACGGTGCCCACGTGCAGCCGTGCCGCGAGCCGCCGGGCCAGGCCGACCGGGCCCCAGATGCTCGCGTTCAGCCCGTACGGGGTGTCGTGCGCGGCGTCGAGCGCCTCGTCGTGGTGGCCGAACCGGTGCACGGAGACGACCGGCCCGAACGTCTCCTCACGAGCGACCCGCATCGACGACGTCACCCCCACCAGGACGGTGGGCTCGTGCGCGTGCGGCCCGAGATCCGGCCGGGCCCGCCCGCCGGTCAGCACGGTGGCGCCCTGCTCCACCGCGTCCCGCACGTGGCCGGTGACCCGCTCGAGCTGCTTGGCGCTGGCCAGCGGCCCCATGTCGGCGTCCCACCCCGTGCCCACCCGGATGGCGGAGACCCGCGCGACGAACGCCTCGACGAAGGCGTCGTGCACCGCGTCGGCCACGAAGATCCGCTCGATCCCGACGCACACCTGGCCCGAGGACGAGAAGCACGCCCGCACCGCGCCCTCCGCGGTGCGCTCCGGGTCGGCGCCGGGAAGGACGAGCATGGCGTTCTTCCCGCCGAGCTCCGCGGAGAACGTGATCAGCCGTCGACCGCACTGCTGGGCCAGCACCCGGCCGGTCTCGGTGGAGCCGGTGAACATCAAGCCGTCCACCTCGTCCACGATCGCCGGGCCGAGCTCGGTGCCCGGCCCCGTGACGACCCGCACGAGATCGCGCGGCACGCCGGCCCGGTACAGCAGCTCGACCAGGGCGAGCGCGCAGAACGGCGTCTGCGAGTCCGGCTTGAGCACCACGCCGTTGCCGGCCAGCAGTGCGGGCATCAGGTCGGAGACGGCGAGCGTCAGCGGGTAGTTCCACGGGCTGATCACGCCGATCACGCCCTTGGGCCGTCGCCGCACCGTGGTGTGCGTCGCGACCGGCATGTACCCGGCGACCCGCCGCGGGCGGAGCACGCGGTGCGCGACGTGCCCGAACCAGCGCGCCGCGAGCGCGATGTCCCCGACCTCCTCGAACGCGTCCTTGCGGGCCTTGCCGGCCTCGGCCGTCGCGAGGTCCATCAGCCTGTCCTGGTCCTCGAGCACGAGCACGCCGAACCGACGGATCACGGCGGCCCGCGCACGGACCGAGGTGTCGGCCCAGGCCCGCTGGGCCTCGCGGGCCCGGGCCACCGCCGCGGCGACGTCCTCGGCGGTGCACACCGGCACCTCGCCGACCACGCCGCCGTCCACCGGGCTGATCACCGGCCGGGTCGCGGGCCGGTCGCTCGCCACGAGGGCCGCGAGGCGGGTGGTGTCGATCCGGGCGGCTTCGTCCGCGGGCACGACACCCTCGGCACGTTGAGCGACGTCGCTCACGATCCCTCCAGAAGTACGGCTCCCAGGATCATGCACCCGGATCAGCCCAGCAGCGCGACAACCTCGGCTCGGTCGGTCTCCGTGAGGGCCCACCCGGCGGCCGCGACGTTCGCGGCGACCTGCTCCGGACGCGTCGCACCGGCGATCACCGACGCGACGAGCGGGTTCGAGGTGTGCCAGCTCATCGCGAGGTCGAGCAGGGTGTGCCCGTGCTCGGCGGCCCAGGCGATCAGGCGCTCGACGACGGCCAGCCGCTCGTCGTTGATGAACCGCCCCGCGCGCTCGGCAGGGATCCCGGCGAGCCGTGACCCTTCGGGCATCGGGCTGCCCAGGCGGTACTTGCCGGTGAGCAGGCCCGACTCGAGCGGGAAGTACGGCACGAACCCGACGCCGAGCTCGGCGCACGCGTCGTAGACACCGTCGGTCTCGGGGTCGCGGGTCAGGAGGCTCGAGTAGTTCTGCAGCGACGCCCAGGCCGGCAGGCTCCGCTCGCCCGCGACGGCGTGCGCGTGGCGCAGCTGGTCGGCGGTGAGGTGGGTCGCGCCGATCTCGACGACCTTGCCCTCGGCCTGCAGCTCGGCCAGCGCGCCGAGGGTCTCCTCGACCGGGGTCCAGGGGTCCGGGCGGTGCATCTGGTAGTGGTCGACCCGGTCGGTGCCGAGCCGCTGCAGGCTCGCCTCGAGCCGGCGCCGCACGACCGCGGGGTCGCCGCCGCGCTCACCCTCGGCGAGGTCGCTGTCGTGGCCCCACTTGGTCGCGACGATCACGTCGTCACGCCGGCCCTTGAGGGCGGCGCCGAGCAGCTCCTCGGAGCGGCCGTCGTTGTAGACCTCGGCGGTGTCGAAGTACGTGATGCCCGCGTCGATCGCGGCGTCGACCACCGCGCGCGTGCCGTCAGCGTCCGTCCGCCCGCCGAAGTTGTTGCACCCGAGTCCCACCACGGAGACGTCGAGCCGTCCGATGCGTCGTAGTTCCATGACTGCGACGCTACGACGGATCCGACGTGCTCACCCAACCGGTCCGTCCCGGGGGCGATGCAGGTCTGCACCTCCCCCGGGACGTCAGGCGTCAGACGCGGCTCGCCGCGCCGCTCCGGTCGCACGACCCGTCGTGCTGCGCGTGCTCGCGCCCCTCGACCACCGAGCCGTCGGTGTCGAGCAGCACCCGGGTCGCGCGCCGCTTGCGCAGGTCGAGCATGCCCAGCAGCGACCCGTAGGCCCCGGTGCGGGCGTCGGCCGCGCTGTCACCGATCTGGCCGGTCGACCAGTTGTCCTCGATGAACCGGAGCACGCCGGCCTGCTCGGTCTGGGTGTGGTCCACGTAGTCGGTCTTCGCGAACGGCGAGATGACCAGCAGCGGCTGGCGCGTGCCGGGGCCGCAGCGGTCCTGGTAGCCACCGGCGATCCCGACCGTCGCGGCCGCGTCGGTGCAGATCGACGCGTCGTTCGCCTGGTCGGTCGAGCCGTTCAGGATCTGGGCCGACACGTGGTCGTACCAGCCGTCCGAGTCGTCGTAGAGCACGACGATCGCCGTCGAGGACCAGTACTCCGAGGTCTGGATGGCGTTGATCTCCTTGATCAGGAAGTCCTGCTCGTCCAGCGGGTCCGAGTACGCCGCATGACCGTCCTGGTAGGCCGGCGCCTTGAGGAAGCTCACGGCCGGCAGGTTCCCGGCTGCGAGCGCCTGGTCGAAGTCGGTCATGTCGTACTGGTGGTTCGCCTGGTCGGAGCGCCCGACCGTCGCCGTCGAGGTCGGCGGCAGGTGGTGCGGGTTGGCGGTCGACTCGTAGTACTGGAACGGCTCATGGTGCGCGCTGTAGTCGAGCGACGAGACCCCTGCCCCGTTGGTGCTGGTCGCGCCGCACACCGCCTTCGTGCCGGTGGCGTCGTCGTACCCGGTCGTCGGCCGGAAGCCGCCCTGGAACCAGCCCCAGGTCACGCCCTTGGCGTTGAGCAGGTCACCGATGTTCTGCCCGTGCATGACCGCGAGGTTGTGGCTCGTCGCGCCGTTCTTGTTCGAGCAGTCGTCGAAGTACGGGTCCGGGTCGTTGATCACGGTCCCCACGCCGTCCGCGTCCGGGGAGACGACGGTGTACGCGTCGGCCGTCGGGACGCCGTCCGGGGTCATGGCGGTGACGCCGTGGGTCTGGCCCGAGATGAGGTTGAGCGCACCGGGCGTCGACGGGCCGAAGGTCGTCGAGTACGAGTTGTCGGACATGGCGTAGTGCTGGGCGTAGTTCCACAGCGCCGTGACGGTGTTGCCGTCGTAGTAGTCCATGACCAGGCCCGGCGCGGAGTACATCGCCGGGTCGCAGGTCTCCCGGTCGGTGTTCTCGACGAAGAGGTCCATCGCGCCGTCGTCGTAGGCGCGCTGCTCGGCGGCGTAGCCGTGGTCCTGGTCGCAGGTGACCGCCTGGTCGGGGCCGAGGCGCTGCGGGTCGGCCGCGTTGGGGTTCCCGGTCAGCAGGCCGGCGCTCGCGAGGTTGTCGACCTGCGGCGTGCGGGAGGACGCGGTGAAGGTGGTGCCGTCGGTGTTCGCGGCGTTCGGGTAGGTGGCGAAGTAGTGGTCGAACGAGACGTTCTCCTGGAACACCACCACGAGGTGCTTGATCGGCGTCGTGGTCGCCGCCTCGCGGCGTGAGCGCTGGTGCGCCTGGGCATGGGCCGAGGCGGCCGCCGGCGCCGCGACGAGCGAGGCGACACCGAGGCCGAGGGCCAGGACTGCCAACCGCGAGCGTTGTGCTGCTTGCACGAGTGTGCTCCTCTCCGGACCTGAGCGGGGCGATCGCCCCACCGCAGGCTCGACCCATCGAGGCCATTTGTCTCGGAACGAGACGGTGAAAAGCAGGTGAACGGAGACACTACTCGCGTGTCCCGCACAGGGGGCGTCCAGCCGCTGTCCAGGCACGCCGGCCGGACCGGGGAGCGGTGCCCGCCGAGGCGCCGCCCGGTCGCTGCCGAGCCGCAGCTGAGCCCCTGATCAGCCCCAGACGAGCCCGCGGGCCGGGTCCTCCAGCACGGCCGCCACATCGGCGAGCAGCCGCGAGCCCAGCCCACCGTCCACCAGGCGGTGGTCGAAGGACAGCGCGAGCTGCGTGACGTGCCGCACCTTGACCTTGCCCTTGTGCACCCACGGCTGCTCGCGGATCGCGCCGAACGCGAGGATCGCGGACTCACCGGGGTTGAGGATCGGCGTGCCGGTGTCGATCCCGAACACCCCGACGTTGGTGATCGTGATGGTGCCGTCGGCCATGTCCGCGGGCGTCGTCCGCCCTGCCCGGGCCGTCGCGGTCAGGTCGGCGAGCGCGACGGCGAGGTCGTGCAGGCCCAGGCGGTGCGCGTCCTTGATGTTCGGCACCACCAGGCCGCGCGGGGTCTGCGCCGCGATGCCGAGGTTCACGTAGTGCTTGTAGACGATCTCCTGGCTCTCGTCCCGCCAGGACGCGTTGACCTCGGGGTGCCGCCGCACCGCGATGAGCAGCGCCTTCGCGGCGATGAGCAGCGGCGTCACACGCACGTCGGCGAACTCGCGGTCCTCCCGCAGCTCGGCGACCAGACGCATCGTCCTGGTCACGTCGACGGTGTGGAACACCGAGACGTGCGGCGCGGAGAACGCCGAGGTGACCATCGCCTCCGCCGTGCGCTTGCGCACCGACTTCACCGGGACCCGCGTGGTGCGCCCGTCCGGCGAGACCGTGCCGGAGGCCAGCCACGGCTCGTCGTCGTTCGGGTAGGTCGCGAGGGTCTGCGGCTTCACGGCCGTGGCCTGGGCGATGACGTCCTCGCGGGTCACGATGCCGCCCGGGCCCGTCGGGCTGACCGACGCGAGGTCGACGCCGAGGTCCTTCGCGAGCTTGCGCACCGGCGGCTTGGCGAGCACCGGACGGCCCGCGTGGTCGGCCGACACGGGCGTGGTGAGGGTCGGGTCGTCGTCCTCGGCGGGGCTCCCGGCCACGGCGGGCTGCTCGGCCGGAGACCGAGACGCGTCAGCGGCGCTCGCCGACCGTGCGGACGCTGCAGGAGCGGCCGCGGGGGCCGTGGGGTCGGCGGGTGCTGCGGTCGCACCGGACGCGACCGCACCGCCGGACGACGTAGAGCCCGCGGACGACGCAGAGCTCGCGGACGGCACAGGACCCCCGGCCGCCTCCGCCCCACGCCGGCGCCGCCGACCCTGCGCCTCGCCACTCACGCCGTAGCCCACCAGGACCGCGCCGGACGCACTGCCGCCCGACGTCTCGCCCGCACCGCCGTCGGCCGCCTCGTTCGACCGTGCGCCACCCGCGGCCGGGTCGTCGCCCGCCGCAGCGCCTCCCGGCGCCTCGGCGACGGGCTCGCCGTCGGGGTCGGTGTCGACCGTGATGATCGGCGTCCCGACGTCGACCGTCTCGCCCTCG
This sequence comes from Actinotalea endophytica, assembly GCF_025717005.1. Lineage (GTDB taxonomy): Bacteria > Actinomycetota > Actinomycetes > Actinomycetales > Cellulomonadaceae > Actinotalea. The sequence goes on along the minus strand of NZ_JAOVZU010000001.1, from coordinate 260,659 downwards.
GGGACCAGCAGCGCACTCACCACGCCCGCGAACGGGCAGGGCAGCTCGACCAGCGACTTCGCGGTCTCGATCTCGACGATGACCTGGTTGACGGTCACGCGGTCACCGACGGCGACCCGCCACTCGACGATCTCGGCCTCGGTCAGGCCCTCCCCGGCGTCGGGGAGGAGGAACTGCTCGTACCTGGGCACCAGGGAAACTCCTCGGCAGTGGGGGGGGGACGGGCTCAGACGGCCATCGCGCGGTCGACGGCGTCCAGCAGCCGGTCGACGGACGGCAGGTAGTGGTGCTCCAGCCGCGACGGCGGGTAGGGGGTGTGGTAGCCGCCGACCCGCAGCACCGGCGCCTCGAGCTCGAAGAAGCACTCCTCCGTGACGCGGGCCGCGACCTCGGCGCCGACGCCGTGCGAGACGGCCGCCTCGTGCACGACGACGCAGCGTCCGGTGCCGCGCACCGACTCCACGACGGTGTCGTGGTCGAGCGGCGAGATCGTCCGCAGGTCGATCACCTCGAGGCTGGTGCCCTCCTCGGCGGCGACCTCGGCCGCACGCAGGGCGGTGTGCACCGTCGGGCCGTACGCGACCACCGTCAGGTCGGCGCCGGGTCGCACCACGCGGGCCTTGTCGAGGCCCGCCCCGGGCGTGCCGTACGGGGTGAGCGCGACCTCGGCCTTGTCCCAGTACCGGCCCTTCGGCTCGAGGAAGATCACCGGGTCCGGCGAGGCGATGGCCTCCTGGATCATCGTGTAGGCGTCCGCCGGCGTGGCCGGGCTGACCACGCGCAGGCCCGCGGTGTGCGCGAACAGCACCTCGGGCGACTCGCTGTGGTGCTCGACCGCGCCGATGCCGCCGCCGTAGGGGATCCGGATCACGACGGGCACGGTGATCCGGCCGAGCGATCGGGCGTGCAGCTTGGCCAGCATCGTGGTGATCTGGTCGAACGCCGGGAAGACGAAGCCGTCGAACTGGATCTCGCACACCGGCCGGTAGCCGCGCATCGCGAGACCGATGGCGGTCCCGACGATGCCGGACTCGGCGAGCGGGGTGTCGACCACGCGGTCCGGGCCGAACTCGGCCTGCAGCCCGTCGGTGACCCGGAACACACCACCGAGCCGGCCGATGTCCTCGCCCATCAGCAGGACGCTCGGGTCGTGCCGGAGTGCGGTGCGCATGCCCAGGGTCAGGGCCCGGGCCAGGGTGAGCTTCTCGGTGGGCACGGTGGTGGTCGCGTCGGTGCGGTCGGCCATGGTGGTCATCGGACGCTCCCGTCCTCGAGGGCGGACTCGTAGTCGCGGAACCAGGCGCGCTCGGCGTCGACCAGGCTGTGCGGCGTCGCGTAGACGTGGTCGAACATCGACTCCGCGGGCGGCGGGGTCATCGCGTGCACGGTGTCCCGCACGTGGACGGCGAGCTCCTCGGCCCGGGCGTCGAGGTCGTCGAGGAACTGCTGGGGCAGCTCGCCGGCATCCGCGAGATACCGCCGGAGCCGGTCGATCGGGTCCTTGGCGCGCCATGCGGCGACCTCGGCGGCGTCGCGGTAGCGCAGCGGGTCGTCGGACGTGGTGTGCGCGCCCATCCGGTACGTGACGGCCTCGATGAAGGTCGGCCCGCCGCCGTTGCGTGCCCGGTCGAGCGCCTCGGCGGTGACCGCGTAGCAGGCCAGCGGGTCGTTGCCGTCCACCTGGACGCTCGGGATGCCGAACCCCACGCCGCGCTGCACGAGCGGCACCCGGGTCTGGCCCGAGGTCGGCACGGAGATCGCCCACTGGTTGTTCTGCACGAAGAAGACCACCGGCGCCTGGTTCACCGCGGCGAACGTGAGGGCCTCGCTGACGTCGCCCTGGGAGGTCGCGCCGTCGCCGAAGTAGGCGATCACGGCGGTGTCTCGGTTCGGGTCGCCGGTCGCGACGTCGCCGTCGCGCTGCACGCCCATCGCGTAGCCGACCGCATGCAGCGGGTGCGCGCCGACCACGAGGGTGAACAGGTGGACGCGGTGCTCGGCCGGGTCCCAGCCGCCGTGGTCGACGCCGCGGAACTGCTTGAGCACGTCCGTCAGGTCCAGGCCCCGCACGTGCAGCACGCCGTGCTCGCGATAGGCCGGGAAGACGTAGTCCTGCGGTGCGAGCGCGTGCGCCGAGCCGACCTGCGCGCCCTCCTGGCCCAGGCTCGGCGTGAACAGCCCGAGCTCGCCCTGGCGCTGCAGCGCGGTCGCCTCGGTGTCGAACCGGCGGGTCAGGACCATGTCCGCGTAGAGCTCGCGGAGCGCTGCGGGGTCGAGGTGCGCGACGCGGGGGTCGTAGCGATGGTCGGCGACGCGGGTGCCTTCCGGGGTGAGGAGCTGCACGGTGTCGAGGACGTCAGGCTGGGTCACGCGGAGGTCCTTCCGGTGGGCCGAGTCAGGTGCCGCGGGTACTGCGGTCGTGGCGCCCGACGGGCTCTGCCGGGCTGGTTACGCCAGCGTAGGCTACGCAACCGTAGGTTCCGATTGCAGCAACCTCACAAACCGCCTCCGGCGCGGTTGTGCGGACTCCCCAAAGGGTGCCGGGGCCGCCTCGGGTGTGCCTCGGTTGGGGTCCGGCAGGCTCCTCAGGCGTCCAGCGGGACCACCCGGGCAGGCTCCTCAGGCGTCCAGCGGGACCACCCGGGCAGGCTCCTCAGGCGTCCGGCGGGACCACCCGGGCAGGCTCCTCAGGCGTCCAGCGCGTCGAGCTTCGCGGCCACGTCGGCCGAGAAGCCGCCGGTCGCGATCGGACCCCAGCGGGTCGGTGTGACCCGGATCAGGCTCTTGCCCTGCACGAGCATCGCGGCGCGGTACTCGTCCCAGTCGGGGTGCTCACCGGCGATGCAGCGGTAGTAGTCGACCAGCGCGTCCACGGCCGCGGGGACGTGCAGCACCTCTGCGGTGCCGTCGACCTGGACCCACGCCCCGCTCCAGTCGTCGGAGAGCACCACGACACTGACCCGCGGGTCACGCTCGGCGTTGCGGGTCTTCGCGCGCTCGGGATAGGTCGAGATGAGGATCCGGCCGTCGTGCACGCCACCGGTGACCGGGGAGATCTGCGGCCCGCCGTCCGCGCGGCGGGTGGCGAGCAGCAGCCGGTGGCGAGGCCGGACGAAGTCGAGCAGGGCGTCGAGGTCGGCCTGGGTGTTCGTCGCGATGGTCCGTGCCATGCGACGAGCCTACGAGGGCAGACCTGCCCGCAGTCGATCGGCGCCCGCTCGATCGGCGCCTACCCTGCCGTCAGTCGATCGGTGCCCACTCCGCCGTGAGCGCGAGGACCGCGTCGTTCGCCTCGGGCGAGCCGATCGAGACCCGCACGCCCTCACCGGCGAACGGCCGGACGAGCAGGCCGCGGGCCGCCGCCCGGGAGGCCAGGTCGGTGGTGTGTTCGGCCGTGGCGAGCCAGACGAAGTTGCCCTGCGCGTCCGGCACATCCCAGCCCTGGCGGCGCAGCGCGGCGACGACCCGCTCGCGCTCGGCCACCACGTCCCGCACACGGTCCATCAGCGCCTCGGCGGCGTCGAGGGAGGCGAGCGCCGCGGTCTGCGCGAGCTCGTTGACCCCGAACGGCGTGGCCGCGGTGCGTACCGCGGCGGCGACCTCGCGGTGCGCGACCGCGTAGCCGACCCGCAGTCCGGCGAGCCCGTAGGCCTTCGAGAAGGTGCGCAGCAGCACCACGTTGGCGTGGTCGGCGAGCAGCCGGCCGCCCTGTGCGGCGTCGGGGTCGGTGACGAACTCGACGTACGCCTCGTCGATCACGACGAGCACGTCGCGAGGCACCGTGGCGAGCAGCTCGACCATCTCGTCGTGGTGCACCACGGGTCCGGTCGGGTTGTTCGGCGTGCAGACCATGAGGACCTTCGTGCGCTCGGTCACGGCGGCGGCCATCGCGGCGAGGTCGTGCCGGGCGTCGGAGGTCAGCGGCACCTGGACGTGCTCGGCACCGGTGAGCCGCACCAGGATCGGGTAGGCCTCGAACGACCGCCATGCGGTGACCACCTGGTCGCCGGGCTCGCAGAACGCCTGGAGCACATGGCCGAGCACGGCGACCGAACCGGTCGAGGCGACGACGTTCTCGGCCGCGACGCCGTGCCGCTGCGCGATCGCCGCGACCAGGGTGTCGGCGAACATCTCCGGGTACCGGTTGACCCGCCCCGCCGCCTCGGCGATGACGTCCTGCACGGGGCCGAGCGGCGGGTACGGGTTCTCGTTCGACGAGAGCTTGTGCGCACGGTCGTCGCTGGGACGCGCGCCGGGCACGTAGGCGGGCAGCGCGGCGACCACCGGGCGGGGCAGCGGACGCGGCAGGCGGCCGGCGTCGGCCGGCCCGGAGGCGGCGCTGTCGGCAGGCTCGACGGCCGAGGCGGGGTCGACGTCGGCGGCCGGGGCGGGGTCGACGTCGGGGTCTACGTCGGGGTCTACGTCGGGGGCGGGGGCGGGGTCGAGGTGCTCGGTGGGCTCGGTCACCGGGCCAGCATGCCAGCGTCCGGACCGCAGCGGAGCGGACCAGGGGCCGTCGGATCCGATGAAAGGATGGACGCCATGCGCATGCTCCTCCAAGTGGCCGTCCAGGCCGTCGCGATCTGGGTGGCCACACTGCTGCTGTCCGGCATCGAGGTGATCGGCGGTGACAGCACCGGGACCCGGGTCCTCACCTTCGTCGCGGTCGCCGTCGTGTTCGGTCTGGTCAACGGGATCGTCAAGCCGATCGTCAAAGTCATCTCGTTCCCGCTCTACCTGCTGACCCTCGGCCTGTTCAGCCTCGTGGTGAACGCGCTGATGCTGATGCTGGTCGGCTGGATCTCGGAGTGGACGGAGTACGGGCTGCGCGTGGCGAGCTTCGGCAACGCCGTCGTCGGCGGCTTCATCATCGCGATCGTCACCGTGGTGCTGAGCGTCTTCCTCCCACGAGACCGGAAGTGAGCCCGCTGCCGGGCAGCTGAGTCTCCGGCACGCCATCGCTGCGAAGGCCGCGCACGGACCGGCCCGCCGGGTCGGCATCGAGCGGCACGCGCTCCCCGGCGAAGGTCCACGTGGTCGCACCGACCACGTCGTCCCCGAGCACCGGGCCCGTCGCGTCGCGGAACGCGCCGACCGAGACGTCGTCCCCGGGCAGCAGCTCGGCGGTGCGTCGGTAGGCGGACAACGCATGCGCAGCCGACACGCCACCCGCCGACCCGCCGACGACCGGCACACCGCCCGCTGACCCCTGACCCGCGCCGGGGTCCGGGACGCCGAGGTCCCGCACCACCGTGGTCCGGTTCACCTCGTCCGGGTTCGGCAGGCCGCGCAGACCGGGCACAGGGTCCTGGGCGTGCTCGAGATGCAGTGCCGCGGTTCCACCCGGCACCGGGATCCCCGAGACCGGCGAACCCGCCGTGAGCAACGCCACCACGCGGTAGTCGGACGTCGCGGCGATCCGAGCGGCGACGATCCCCCCGAGGCTGTGGCCCGCAAGCAGGACGGGCTCGTCGGTCCCGATGCCGGCGAGCGCCATGGCGCGCAGCACGGTCCGGGTCACGTCGTCGACCGCCGACGCCACCAGCTCGAGATCGGAGAGCCCGTCCAGCGGGTTGGCCCCGCCGAACGTCCACTCCTCGGTGCCGGGGATCGCGACCACCCACGACCGCGAACCGTCCGCGTGATCGAGCCGCTGCACCGCGACCTGGCCGGCCACCGCGCCGTCACCCACGTACTGCTCGTCGACCAGCGCGAGCACGTCGGCCTCGTCGCGCGGCGGCTCGGCGCGTTCGACGCCGACGGGGGTCACCCGGAGCATCGTCGCGGGAAGGAACGGCGAGGCGAGGAGCAGCGCGTCCCACGAGCCGAGCGGCACCGGGTCCGCGAGCGCCGGTGCCCGGCCGGGCAGCGCACCGGTGAGGAAAGCGGCGAGCGAGGCGACTCCGATCTCGGCTGCCAGACGATCCGGGTTCGGCAGCTCCGGCAGCACGCCGGGCCCGGCCAGCAAGCGCCCCACGGCGCCCCAGGCGTCGGTGCGGCCGGCGACGGCCGGGCTGCCGAGCCACCGCATCGCCGCGCCGAACGGCGTCGGGGTCCACCGCGACATGCGCGCCAGGGCGAGGAACCACACCCCCGAGACGGCGGCGCGTGCGGCGAGCACCCACCCGAACGGTCCGGACTCGCCCAAAGTACGTGCCGCCTCGACGGTCACCGCCCGCATCGCCTGCGTCGCGTCCGCATCCGCGTCGCCGTACGCGCGGACGGTGCGCTGCACGGCTGCGGCCAGCGACCCGGCCTCGTCCGCCACCGGGGCGAGCCCGCGCCGACCGCCGAGCCGCTCCAGGGCCGCCGACGCCGCACCGCTGCCCACCCGACGGATCACCTCCGCGGTGAGCCGGCGGTGCGCCCGCTCCGCGTCGCCGAGGCACCACGCGGCGTCACGCAGGGCGCGGACGATCGCCTCGAGCTCGTCGAGCCGGGCTCGGGTTCCGCCCGCGCCGCCGGTGACCGTGATGCCAGTGCCGTCGCCGGACGCACTACCGCTCGCGCCGCCGGCCGACCCGTCACCGGCCGGCCCGGCGCTCACGGCTCCACCGACACGCGGAACGGGCTGCGCAACAGCCCGACCGCGGGCTCGGCGGCGAGCGCCTCGGCCACCGGGCCGCGCGCCTCGTCCGCTGCGGCCACGAGCACACCCACGTCGTGCCGCAGCTGCGCGAGCCGCGCGCGGTAGAGCCTGGCCGCCGGCGAGGACCAGAGCTCCGGGTCGGCCGCCGCCACCAGCCGCGCCGTGCGGTCCAGATCGGCCACGAGCCCGCCCAGGTCGCCCCGCGCGTCGATGCACCCGTCCATCGCCACCCCCTTCGCCCGGCCGACGCTAGGCGCGGGGCCGGACGCGTCCCGGCAGGGTCCGGCCGCGCTGTGGACGAGCCTCAGCGTCGGCGGGAACGATCGGTCGGGAAGGCGAGCAGCGCGAGGCCCACCATGGCCGCGACGCCCACGAGCCGCCACCACGGCTCGGCCGGGCCTCCGGCCAGCGCCCACGCCAGCAGGACGAGCAGCTGCGCCACGAGCTGGGCGGGCAGCAGGTCGCGCAGCGCCGCGCCGATCGCGGCGGGGTCGACGGTCGACCGCCAGGACACGTGGCGGGCCAGGACCTGACCGGCCAGGACCAGGTGAACGCCGAGCACCTGCCAGGCAACCGGGGCGGCGCCGTGCGCGAACGCCGGACCGCCCCGGACGAGCGCGGCGGCCGCGAGCAGCACGGCAAGGCCCGCCGCGACGGCGGCCCGCGGGCGGATCGCGGCGAGCACCGCGAGCACCGACCCGACGGCCGTTCCGATCGGCGAGCGATCGGCCGACACGATCACCACCAGCACCAGGACCGACGGGACCAGCCGGACGACCCAACCGGGCACCGCGCCCGGCAGGTCGACCTCGAGTCGCCGCGCGCGGGCCCGCGAGCGGTCGTCGCGCGGCCAGGCCGTCCGGGACGACCCCCGGCGAGGCGCATCGGCGCGGCGCACGCCCGGGCGGGGCGGCCCGAGCCGCAACCCGCTCATCGCCGCCACCTGCGCGTGGTCAGCCGGCGCAGGTCGGCGTCCGCCCGGCCCGCACCCCAGCCGACCAGCTCGACGCCCGCCGCGGCGAGACCGGCCAGCCGGTCGGATCGCTCGACGTCGACCAGGCGCAGCGCGAGGCGTTCGCGCGCGCTCAGGTGGACCCGGCGCAGCGGCGGGAGCACGTCGACCGCGACCACTCGGTGGCCGGCCCGCGACCAGAGTGCGGCGAGGTCGGCCGCCTCGCCGTCCAGGAAGGTGGACACCACCACCACGAGCGCCCCGGCGGGCACCCGTGGCGGGCGGACCAGCGCCCGCGGCGCACCGTAGGGCCGCACCGTGGACAGCCACCGCCCGACGCGTTCGACGTGCCGTCGGCCGGCCGCGGGTCGCATCGGGTGGCGCAGCGAGGCGAGGTCCTCGACCCCCACCCGGTCCCCGGCTGCGACGTACGCCCGGGTCAGGCTGAGCGCGGCAGCGCGGGCCAGGTCGAGCGACGTCTGGTCGTCCGGACGAACCTGGCCCGATCCGCTCCAGGTCGTCGGGTCGGGGCCGACGTCGTCGCGCGAGTCGACCAGGATCACGACGTGCGCCTCGGCGAGCGCGAACGTGCGCCGCACCCACAGCGCGTCGACGTCGGGTGACAGGCGTGCGGTGACCTTCCAGTCCACCCGACGCAGCGTGTCGCCGGGCATGAACGGGTGCAGGTCCCGGAAGTCACCGCCGTCACCCGGGCGCCGGGAGGCGTGCTGGCCGGTGTGGCCGCGCAGCGTCGGCGGCACCGGAACGGCATCCACCCGCCGCGTGCGGGGGCGGACCACGACCATCGCCGCCGGGACCCGCACCGCCTCGCTGCCGGTCAGGCCGCCGAGCCCGATGGCCTGCACGTCGACGCCGAGGAGCTCCTGCGGGCCGGTGCGCACCGAGTGCGTCGTGACGTCGAAGGCGGGGCGGGCGGCGAGCAGCAGCTCGCGGTCGTCGTGCCCGGCGCGGCTCAGCCGGACCCGGAGCCAACCGGCCCGCTCCGGCAGCGAGAGCTCCACGGTCGCGGCCGCACGCCCCGGCTCGGCCACGCCGGCGGGCCGCACCTGCACCTGCGGCAGGTCGGCGTCCGGGTCGTGCCGCAGCACGCCACGGGCCCCGACGAGCACGAGCGGCGCGGCGACCAGCGCGACCTCGGGACGCCCGGCCAGCACACCCACCAGCACCAGCAGCGCGCCGGCGCCGAGCGTGAGCACGACGTCGTCGGCGAGCCACCAGTGTTGCGGCGCGCGGGGCTCGCTCATCGCTGCGGGACGATCATCGCTGCGGCACGGTGACCGGACCCGGCGTCTCGAGGAGCACCCGCCGGATCACGTCGGCGGCCTCCACGCCGGCCGCCCAGGCCTGGGCGCCGAGGGTCAACCGGTGCGCCAGCGCGGGGACCGCGACCTCCTTGACGTCCTCCGGCAGCACGAACCCACGCCCCGCGAGCACCGCGATCGCGCGAGCGACCAGCAGCAACGACTGGGCACCGCGCGGGGACACACCCACCTCGACGTCGGGGTGGCGGCGGGTCGCGGCGGCCAGGTCGACGCAGTAGCCCATCACGTCCGAGTCCACCTCGACCGCCTCCACACCGGCCTGCATCGCGAGCACGGTCGCGGCGTCGACCACGGTGCGCACCGGTGCCGCCTCCTGCCGACGCGCGACCCGTCTGGCCAGCACGTCGACCTCCTCGTCGCGTGCCGGGTAGCCGACCGCGATCCGCACCATGAAGCGGTCGAGCTGGGCCTCGGGCAGCGGGTAGGTGCCCTCGTACTCGACCGGGTTCGAGGTCGCGACGACGTGGAACGGCAGCGGCACCCGGTGGGTGGTGCCGTCCACGGTGACCTGGCGCTCGGCCATCGCCTCGAGGAGGGCGGACTGGGTCTTCGGAGCGGTGCGGTTGATCTCGTCGGCGAGCAGCAGGCCGGTGAACACGGGGCCGGGCCGGAACGCGAAGCTCCGGCTCGCCGGGTCGTACACCGCGCTGCCGGTGATGTCCGCCGGGAGCAGGTCGGGCGTGCACTGCAGGCGACGGAAGTCGAGCCCGAGGGCGCCGGCGAGGCTCCGGGCCGCGAGGGTCTTGCCCAGGCCCGGCACGTCCTCGAACAGCACGTGGCCACCGGCGAGGATCGCGGCGAGCGCGACCCGCAGCGGTGTGCTCGCACCGACCACCGCGGTGGCGACCTCGTCGAGCACGGCCCGCGCGTGGCGCGCGACCTCCTCGACGGGCATCGGCTCGTCGACCTTCGGCTCGCTCATCGGCTCTCCTCTCGGGTGGGCAGCACGTCCTCCAGGGCACGGACGCAGGCGGCGACGTCGGCGGCGGGTGGCAGCCGACCGCCGGGCATGGTGAGGGCATCCCAGGCGCGGTCGCCGAGCGCGGCTCGGGCCGCTGCCCGTTCGGCCGCACCACGGGCATCGGCCGGTCCGACGAACCCGGCGGACAGCGGCAGCCCGGCGCGGGCCAGTCGACGCTCGGCGACCGTGCGCAGGCGGCGGACCGCCGGTTCGGAGACCCGGCCGTCGCGGCCGGCCAGCGACCAGGTGAGCGCGGCGACCTCGGCGCGTGCCCCGTGGCGCTCGTGCGGGCGAGGTCGCGGCCAGCCCGGGTCGGTGTCGACGTCGAGCCGCGGCACGACGAGACCGACCGCGAGCGCTGCGAGCCCGATCACGAGCACGTCGATCGCGGCGAGGCCGACCAGGGTGGCCAGCCCGGCCGCCCCCACCGCCGCACCCCACAGCCGCCAGTCCGCGAGGCGCGCGACACCACGCCGCGGGGTGGGGCGCGACGTCGAGCCGGTGGCGGCACCGTCCGACCCGGCCGTTCCCGGACCGGGCGGGTTCGGGCGGGGCTCGGGCCGGGTCGCGCCACCGGGGCTCGACGGCGTCACGGGCCGGGTTCCTCGTGCCGGCCGGACTGCTCCGGGACCGCCTGGCCGCGCAGGGTCGCGGCGAGCGCCCGCAGGTCCGCGGCGGCACCGTCGACGTCCTCGAGGCTCACCGGCCGGCCGGAGAACCGGGCACGCTCGTAGCGGCCGAGCAGCGAGCGCGCGGCGCGCCGGTCGGCCGGGGTCCGGTCGAGCACCTCGAGAACGAACTCGGTCGGCGTGGCGGCCGGGTCGCGGTGCACCCCGCTACGACCTGCCGCGGCCTCGAGCGCGACCCATGCCGCGATCACCGCGTCGGCCGGCTCGCCCTCGCGGCGCAGGTGCTCGGCGGCCTCGGCGAGCCCGTCGCGCAGCGCGGAGATCGACGGTTCGTCGGGTTCGACGTCGAAGCCGCCCACGGCCTCGTCGACGTCAGGCTCGTCGCCTCGTCGGTCGAGGATCGTCCGGGCGACCCACGCCGCGAGTCCGATCGCGGCCACCAGGAGCAGCCAGACGACCGGACGGAGGTCCAGGTGCGCGAGCCGGGAGGCCTCGACACCGGTCTCGGCCGCGGACTCGGTCGGGCTCGCCGTGGGCGTGGGCGACGCAGGCGCGGGCGACAGGCCCGCCGAGCCGCCGGAGATCCCCGGCTCGAGCGACCAGGGGCCGGCGAGCGCCGACGCCGTCACCGCGAGCAGCAGGAGTCCCAGCACGACCGCCGCGCGGGCCGTGATCGGCCGGCGGTGCCCCTCGCTGCTCACCCGGCCATCCTGCCTCGCGCCGCGCCGCGGGTCAGCGCAGCGCCTCGGCGAGGAAGTCTGCGGCCTCACCCAGCAGTGGCCGCACGTCCTGCCCGATGAAGCAGTGATCGGCGTCGGGCACGACGCGCAGGGTCGCCTCGACGCCCCGCCCGACGAGCGCCGCGTGCAGTGACCGGCTCTCCTCGACCGGGACCATGCCGTCCTGCAGCCCGTGCATCAGCAGGGTCGGCGGCGCCCCGGCGTGCACCTGGTGGAGCGGCGAGACGAGCTCCGCGGCGGCCGGGTCGGTGAAGAGGTCCGGGCGTTCGCGTCCGAGCCGGACGAGGTCGCTCGGGCCGTACCAGTCGACGGCCGCTCGCACCGACATGTCACCCGTGGGGACCGCCGAGTCGTCCCGCAGCGACTCCGGGAGGTCGTCGCGGGAGCCGAACAGGGCCACGAGGGTCGCGAGGGTGCCCCCGGCCGACTCGCCCCACACCCCGATCCGTCGGGGGTCGATCTCCAGGTCGGCGGCGAAGTGCCGCACGTAGCGGAGCGCCGCCCGGCAGTCCCGCAGGCAGGCCGGCAGCGGCGCCTCACGGAGGTGGCGGTAGTCGACGGTGACGACTGCGAGGCCGCGGTCCAGCAGGGTCTGGAAGAGCGCGGTCTGCGGCCACTGGAGCGGCACGTAGCGCCGGTCGCCGGTGGCCCACCCGCCGCCGTGGATCCACATGACGGCCGGCCACGGCTGCCCCGTGCCCGGTGGCAGGTGCACGTCGAGCAGCAGCGGGCGGTAACCCTCCAGGGCCGCGTACGTGCAGCCCGACCAGGAGCGACCGGTCACCAGGCCGGGTCCGTCGAGCGGGGGAAGGAACTCCGGCGGGCTCCAGGGCCCGGACGCGGACGGTGGACGGAGCTCGCCGATGTCCATGTCGCTCAAGATACGAGCGCCGCGGTGCCGGCGGAGGCGACTTCGCAGCGCTGCCCGCCGGCCCCGGGGCTCGTCCGTGGACCGCCGGGGCCCGTCCGATCGGCCGTCAGGACCCCGACATCAGCCGCTCCCGGAGGAACGCGACCACGGCGTCGTTGGCGAGCTGGGTGGGGTGTCCGGGGACCTCGGCGGACGGATCGGTGAGCACCGAGTGCGAGCGCGGGTCGATGCCGTGGGGGTTCCCGGGCTCGGAGTCGATCTCGAACGCACGCCAGCCGCGGCCGAGCAGACGCTCCATCGCGGCGAACCGCTCCGCCGGGACGCCTCGGTCGGCGGTGAACCGCAGGCCGAGCGCGCACAGCCCGTCCGAGCGGGCCCGGTCCGCGACGATCCCGGCCTCGTTCGGCGACAGCCCGGTGGCGGCGCGACCCGCACCGATCGGCGCCGGCATGGCCGGCTGCGAGAGCACCGGGGCGAGCACCGCGGGCTCGGCGGCCGCGGCGAGCGCGAAGCCCCCGGAGAAGCACATCCCGATCACGCCGACCCCCGGCCCGCCGCACTCCTCGTGCAGCGCACGGGCCAGGTCCCGCAGGAACGCGGCGACCGGGCGGTCCGCCCGGCGCGAGAACGCCGCGAACTCGCGCGAGACGCACAGCCGCCCGATCGCACCGGCCAGCGCCACGCCGGTCGGCGGCCGTCCGGGGACACCGATCACGGACGGCACGGCGACCCGGAACCCGGCCGCCACCAGGCGGTTCGCGAGCGCCATGACCGCCGGGGTGGCCCCCGGGATCTCCGGCACGAGAACGACCCCCGGTCCGCTGCCCCGGTAGAGCACCTCGTGCGTGATCCCCGCGCCGGTGAACGGGGCGCGCGTCCAGCCGGCCAGCACGTCGTCGGAAGCTGTCACCGGCCCAGCCCACCACGTGCCCGGCGGACTGGCCAGGCCAACCGAGGTGTCGTGCCCGGGGCAGGCGCTCCACGGGCACGCCCGACCGGCCCGCCCACTGCCCGGGCGGCGCCGACACCGGCGGCACGGGGTCTGGGAGGATTCCGCCATGACCACCGACGACTCCACCGAGGCCGCGCCCGCTCGGCGCAGCCTGGCCGACGTCACGCCACCGATCGCGCTCGGACCGCTGGACGGTCGCTACCGGGCGGTGGTCGCCCCGCTGGTCGACCACCTGTCCGAGGCGGCGCTGAACCGCGAGCGCGTGCACGTCGAGGTCGAGTGGCTGATCCACCTCACCAGCCACCACGTGGTGCCCGGGGCGCCGATGCTGTCCGGCGAGGAGCGCGAGCACCTGCGCCGGATCGTGCTCGAGTTCGACGAGCACACCGTGGCCGAGCTGGCCGCGACCGAGCGGATCACGGTGCACGACGTCAAGGCCGTCGAGTACCTGATCAAGGAACGCCTCGCCGCCGCTCCCGCGACGCTCGGTTCGGACACCGTGCTTCCGCAGGTCAGCGAGCTCGTGCACTTCGCGTGCACGAGCGAGGACATCAACAACCTCGCGTACGCGCTCATGGTGCAGGGCGCGGTGCGCAAGGTCTGGCTGCCGTCCGCGAAGGCCCTGGTCGACCAGGTCGCCGCGATGGCGCACGAGCACGCCGAGGTGCCGATGCTGGCCCGCACGCACGGCCAGCCCGCGACGCCGACGACGCTCGGCAAGGAGCTCGCGGTGCTCGCCCACCGGCTGCGCCGGCAGCTGCGCCGGATCGACGGGGCGGAGTACCTCGGCAAGATCAACGGCGCGACCGGCACCTACGGCGCACACCTCGCCGCGGTGCCGGGCGCCGACTGGATCGCGATCTCACGGGGGTTCGTCGAGCACCTCGGCCTGACCTGGAACCCGTTGACCACGCAGATCGAGTCGCACGACTGGCAGGCCGAGCTGTACGCGGACATGGCTCGCTTCAACCGTGTGCTGCACAACCTCGCGACCGACGTGTGGACCTACATCTCGCTCGGCTACTTCGCGCAGGTCCGCGGCCAGGGCACGGTCGGGTCCTCGACGATGCCGCACAAGGTGAACCCGATCCGGTTCGAGAACGCCGAGGCGAACCTGGAGATCTCCTCGGCGCTGCTGGACACGCTCGGTGCGACGCTGGTGACCTCGCGGCTGCAACGCGACCTGACGGACTCGACGACGCAGCGCAACATCGGCCCGGCGGTCGGCCACTCGCTGCTCGCCCTGGACAACGTGCGACGCGGCCTGGCCGGGCTGGACGCCGACCCGGCCGCGATGGCGCGCGACCTGGACGCGAACTGGGAGGTGCTGGGCGAGGCCGTGCAGTCCGCGATGCGCGCCGCGGGCGTCGCCGGCGTGCGCGGCATGGAGAACCCGTACGAGCGGCTCAAGGAGCTCACCCGCGGCCACCGGATCACGGGCGACGACATGCGCGAGTTCGTGCTCGGCCTGGGTCTGCCGGAGCATGTCGCCCAGCGCCTCGCCGCGATGACCCCGGCCACCTACACCGGCGCGGCCGCGGAGCTGGTGCACTACCTCGACTCGCCGTCGGTCTCCGACTGAGCACCGCCGGAACCTGACCGACGCAGGCCCGCCGGGCTCCGCGGTCAGCCCTGGCCGACTCCCTGGCCGCGGCTCTGCTCGTGGGCCTGGTCGGGGCTCTGGTCGGGGCTCTGCTCGGGGCCCTGGTCGGGGCTCTGGTCGTGGGCCTGCTCGTGACTCAGGCCACCGGCGGGGTCGCGAACCGCGTCGCCGTGCCCCTCGGCGGGCGTGAGCCCGAGCACGGTCGCCAGCGCCTGCTCGAAGTCCGTGGTCCGCCCGAGCCGCGCATAGGAGCGCGCCCGGTGGACCGGCTGGTGCAGCAGTGCCGCCGCGAACTGCCGCAGCGCCCGCTGCACCTGCGGTTCGTCCTGGTAGCGCGCGGCGACCCCGATCAGCGTCTCCTCGACGTGCGCGCGGACGGCCCGGACGGCGGGCCCGGCGTCGCGTTCGGCGAGCACCGCGAGCAGGCGCGCGGCCTCGGCGTCGACGATCACCCGCCCTTCGGCGACCGCGGTCCCCAGGGTCGCGGGTCCGTGCTCGGCGACCGCGACGAGGTCGACCAGGGTCACGTCCGGCACGCTCGCGACCGCGGGATCCAGGTCGCGGCGCAGCGCGAGGTCGACCAGCACCGACGGCCCGCGACCGGTCGCCCGGGCCGCACGCACCGCGTTCGCATCGACCACCCAGCCCGAGCTGCCCGAGCAGGCCACCACGACATCGGCCTCGGCCAGCTCGACCGCGAGGTCCTCGGGGCGTGCGGCGCGCAGGCCCCGGTCGGCCGCGAAGGTCGCCGCCCGCCCGGACGGCGAGTGCACCGCGATCTCCGCCACACCGCGCTCACGCAGCGCGGCGACGCTCGCCCCGGCGTAGGAGCCCGTGCCGATCAGCAGCACGCGCGCGCCCGAGAGGCGGCGGCGCTGCTCGGCCAGGTCCAGGGCCACCGCGACCACCGAACGGCCGGCGTCGGCCAGCCCGGTGCGACGCGCCACCGCACGCGACACCCGCGACGCCCCCTGGAACAGCGCCTCGAGGTCGGAGGAGACGGCTCCGGCCACGCGGGCGTCGTCCAGCGCGCGGCGGACCTGACCGGCGATCTCGCGCTCGCCGACGACCATCGAGTCCAGCCCGGCGGCGACGGTGAAGAGCCTCGTCACCACCTCGTCGCCGACCGCGACCTCGAGCCGGTCCCGGACGTCGGCCTCGGCGACGCCGGTGGCGGCGGCCACGGCGTGCGCGACGCCGGTGGCGGCGGCCTCGACGTCGTCCACGTCGAGGTACACCTCGAAGCGGTTGCAGGTGCTGAGGACCACGGCACCGCGAACCGCGGGGTCGGCTGAGATCGCCGGGGTCACGGATTGCGCTCCGACGCTGATCTGCTCGAGCAGATCCAGGTCCAGGTTGCGGTGGCTCGCCGCGAGATTCATCAGCACCACAAGAATCCTGATTGAAGCATTTCGCGGCGGGTTGGGCACAATCAACGCATGCCTGCCCCCGAGCCCGCCCTCGTCACTGCCCTGCGAGGAAGCCGTCCGGGACGCACCCCGGTCTGGTTCATGCGGCAGGCCGGTCGCTCGCTCCCGGAGTACCGCACGGCGCGCGCCGGGGTCGCGATGCTCGACGCGTGCCTCGACCCCGCGCTGGCAGCCGAGCTGACCCTGCAGCCGGTGCGTCGGCACGGCGTCGACGCGGCGGTCTTCTTCTCGGACATCGTGGTGCCCGTCCGGCAGGCCGGCGTCGCGGTGGAGATCCGGGCCGGCGTGGGGCCCGTGCTCGAGAACCCGGTGCGCTCGGCGGCCGACGTCGCCGCGTTGCCCGCTCCCGATCCCGACCTGGCCGCTGTCGCGGAGGGCGTGCGGGCCACCGTCGCGCAGCTCGGTGACACACCGCTGCTGGGCTTCGCCGGCGCGCCGTTCACGCTGGCCTGCTACCTGGTCGAGGGCGGTCCGTCGAAGGACCACCTGCGCACCCGCACCTTGATGCACGCGGCCCCCGAGGTGTGGTCGGCCCTGATGGCATGGGCGGCCGACGTGTCGGGTGCGTTCCTGCGGACCCAGGTCGACGCGGGCGCCTCGGCGGTGCAGCTGTTCGACTCGTGGGCCGGGGTGCTCTCGGCCGCCGACTACCGCAGGTTCGTGGCCCCGTGGTCGGCGCGGGCGCTGGCCGGGCTCGAGGTGCCGGTGGTGCACTTCGCGGCGCAGGGCGGCGAGCTGCTCGCCGAGCTCCGCGACGCGGCCGCCGGCGCGGTGGGCGAGACGGGTGCGGTCGCGGTCGGCGTGGACCACCGCGTGCCGCTGGACGAGGCGTCGCGCCGGCTCGGCGGGCGGACGCCGGTGCAGGGCAACATCGACCCGGCGATGCTCGCCGCGCCGTGGCCGTTGCTCGCCGAGCACGTGCGCGACGTGCTGCGGCGCGGGACGGCCGCCCCGGGTCACGTGGTGAACCTGGGGCACGGCGTGCCGCCGGACACCGACCCGGACGTGCTGACCCGGATCGTCGCGCTGGTGCACGACCTGGCCGACGACGTGGCGGGTGACGTGGCCGTGGACGGGGCCGTGGACGTGGCGGGTGACGTGGCCGTTGACCGGGCCGCTGACGTGGCCGCTGACGTGGCTCCCGACGACGCCGGCGACCTGCCCGTCGACCCGGCCCGCGACGGGGACGCATGACCCGGCGGGTCGTCGTGGTGGGCGCAGGGGTCGCGGGTTTGACCGTGGCCCACGACCTCGCACGCCGGGGGCTCGAGGTCACCGTGCTGGAGGCCGGCCCGGCCGTCGGTGGCTGCGTGGCACCGGTCGCGGTGACCGGGCTGCCGGCCGACGTGGCCCTGGACGGCGGCGCGGAGTCGTTCGCGACCAGGACGACCGCGGTCGCGGACCTGATCGCCGACGTCGGCCTGGCCGAGGACGTCGTGCTGCCGCGCAGGCTGGGCTCGTGGGTGCAGCACGCGCGACGCGCCGACCTGCTGCCGTCCGCCGGGCTGCTGGGCATCCCGGTCGACCCGTGGGCCGAGGACGTGCGGCGCTCGATCGGGCTGCTGGGCGCAGCCCGGGCGTCGCTGGACCGGTACCTCCCGGCGTCGGTGGGCACGTCGGACGACGTGACGGTCGCCGAGCTGGTGCAGGCCCGGATGGGTCGGCGCGTGCTCCGGCGCCTGGTCGGCCCGGTGGTCACCGGGGTGCACTCGAGCCCGCCGGTCGCGCTGGACGCCGACACCGCGATGCCGGGCGTGCGCGTGGGGGTCCGGGAGACGGGTTCGCTGGCCGCCGCTGTGGCGCGGGTGCGCGAGCGGGCGCCGGCCGGTGCTGCCGCTGCCGGCCTGCGGGGCGGGCTGCACCGGCTGCCGACCGCCCTCCAGGAGGCTGTGTCCGCTCGCGGCGGGACCGTGCTCACCGGAACGGCCGTGCAGACGATCGAGCACGACGGCACCTGGCGGGTGCAGGCCGACGGCGCCACGGCGAGCGCGGACGACGTCGTCCTCGCGGTGCCGGGCCCGGTCGCGGCGGCGTTGCTGGCACCGTGGGCGCGGGTCGAGCCGCCCCCGACGGTTCCGGTGAGCATCGTGACCCTCGTCCTCGCGGTCCGGGACCTGGATCGTGCGCCGCGGGGCACCGGGGTCCTGGTGTCCCCGGACTCCCCGGTGGTGGCCAAGGGCCTCACCCACTCGACCGCGAAGTGGGCCTGGCTCGAGCACGCCGCGGACGGACGGCACGTGGTCCGGCTCTCCTACGGGCGGGGCGGGGGGATGCCGGCCACGAGCCTGGAGACCGCGCTGTCGGATGCCGCGGCGCTGCTGGGCACGCCGCTGCCGCGCGACCGGGTGCTGGGCTGGGCGAGGACCGACTGGCCGCAGGGTCTCGGCGCGCCGCCGGCGGGCCACCGCGGCCGCGTCGCCGCGCTGCGCGAGAGCCTGCCCGAGGGGCTGTGGGTCACCGGCGCATGGGTGGCCGGGACGGGGCTGGCGGCGGTGGTCGCGGACGCACGGAGCACCGCGAGGGGCGTCGAGCGCCGCGCGGGGTGACCGCCGTCGGGGCCGGCGCGGATGCGCGGGGCGACCGGCGTCGGGGCCGGCGCGGATGCGCGGGGTGACCGACGTCGGGGTCGGCGCGGATGCGCGGGCCCCGTGCTCGGCGGGGGCGCCGAACACCCCCCGCTCGACACATGCGTGGAGTTCACACCGGCTGCGCGCACGCATTTCTGACACGGTGTCAGAACAATTCCCAGGAATCGTCCAGGTAGTCCGCGACCAGAGCCCCAGGAATCGCCGCAGAATTGGTGATATCTGACCGATCCTCCAGACTGCCCCCATGACCGAGACTCCCTGGACCCTCTGGACCGTGCTGCAGCGCACGGACGCGCCGACGACGACGTCGCACCCCTCGCTCGCCGAGGCCGTGGCCGGGCTGGGTGACGCGACCGCAGGCGAGGTCCGGCTGCGCGGTCTGTACGACGTCTCCGCGATGCGTGCGGACGCCGACCTGATGATCTGGCTCAACGGCTCGACGCCGGACGGGCTGCAGGCCGCCCAGCGGACCCTGCGCCGCACCGCCGAGCTCGCGCCGACCACCGCACGGTGGGCCGTGATGGGCGTGCACCGCCCGGCCGAGTTCAGCGCGAACCACATGCCGGCCTTCATGCGGGACGTCGAGCCGCGCACCTGGCTCACGGTCTACCCGTTCGTGCGCAGCTACGACTGGTACGTGCTCCCGGAGGAGGAGCGCCGCGCGATGCTCGCCGAGCACGGCGGCAAGGGCCGGGCCTACCCGCAGGTGCTGTCGAACACCGTCGCCGCGTTCGCGCTCGGCGACTACGAGTGGATCCTCGCGCTCGAGGCCGACGAGCTCACCGACCTCGTGGACCTCATGCGTCACCTCCGCGCCACCGAGGCCCGGCGCCACGTGCGCGAGGAGGTGCCGTTCTTCACCGGGCGGCGGATCGAGGTCGGCGAGGTCCCGGAGGTCCTGCGATGACCGGCTCGGCGACGCTGCCCTCCGCCGACCCCCAGCCGCGCACCCGGTACGACGCCGTGCTGCTGGTCTCGTTCGGCGGGCCCGAGGGCCAGGACGACGTGCTGCCGTTCCTGCGCAACGTCACTCGCGGCCGCGGTATCCCGGACGAGCGCCTGGAGGAGGTCGCGCACCACTACCGGCACTTCGGTGGGGTCAGCCCGATCAACGACCAGAACCGGGCGCTGCAGGCGGCGCTCACCGCGGAGCTCGACCGGCGCGGGCTCGGCCTGCCGGTGCTGTGGGGCAACCGCAACTGGGACCCGTACCTGACCGACGCGCTGCGCGAGGCGCACGCCGCCGGTCACCGTCGGCTGCTCGCGGTCGTGACCAGCGCGTACTCGTCGTACTCGTCGTGCCGCCAGTACCGCGAGGACCTCGCGGCGGCGCTCGAGGCGACCGGGCTGGCCGACGAGCTCGAGGTGGACAAGGTCCGCCAGTACTTCGACCACCCGGGGTTCGTCAGCCCGTTCGTCAGCGGGACGCGGGAGGCGTTGCGCCGCGTGCTCGACGAGCTCGGACCCGACGCGACACCCGCCGACGTGCACGTGCTGTTCGCGACCCACTCGATCCCCACCTCGACCGCCCTGGCCTCGGGTCCGCCCGGGGCGGACCTCGGGCCCGACGGCGCGTACGGGGCACAGCACCGCGCGGTCGCCGAGGTCGTCATGGCGTCGCTCGGCAGCGGGGACGACGGCTTCGAGTCGCCGTGGTCGCTGGTGTTCCAGTCGCGTAGCGGCGACCCGCGGACGCCGTGGCTCGAGCCGGACATCAACGACGCGATCACCGAGCTCGCCGGGCAGGGGACCAAGGGCGTCGTGATCGTGCCGCTCGGCTTCGTGTCCGACCACATGGAGGTCCTGTGGGACCTCGACGAGGAGGCCACCGAGACCGCCCGCGAGGCCGGCCTCGCGGTCGCCCGGGTCCCCACGCCAGGGGTCGACCCGGCGTTCGTCGCGGGCCTGGTGGACCTGGTCTCCGAGCGCCACACGTCGGACGGCGACGCCGCCGTGCCCCGCCCGGCGCTGACCTCGCTCGGGCCCTGGTACGACGTGTGCCGCGCAGGCTGCTGCGCGAACCCGCGCGGCGAACGGCCCGCGGTCGCAGGGCTCGGATGAGTCGCAGGGCTCCGATGACGGGTCGCGGGGCTCGGATGCGGATCGGGACGCGCGGCAGCGCGCTCGCGGTCACGCAGAGCGGCATGGTCGCCGAGTGGCTGACGGAAGCGCTCGCGCGCCAGGACGAGGACGCGGATGGTGACCTGACGTCGGGCGGGCCCGATGCCGGGGCCGAGCCGGACCCGGACGCACAGTCGGGCACCGGGACAGCGCCGGACGCAGGCGCGCAACCGGACGACCGGGCGCTCCCGGACGCCGAGGAACCGCCCGCCACCGACACACCGCCGCCGGTCGAGCTGGTCCGGATCCGCACCGAGGGCGACCATCTGCCCGGCTCGCTCGCGTCGCTCGGCGGCACCGGGGTGTTCGTCACGGCGCTGCGCGACGCGCTGCTGGCCGGGACGTGCGACCTCGCCGTGCACTCGATGAAGGATCTGCCCACCGCACCGCAGGAGGGCCTGCGGCTGGTGGCCGTGCCGGAGCGGGTGGACCCGCGGGACGCCTTGTGCGCGCGGGACGGCCTGACCCTCGCGACTCTCCCCACCGGTGCGCGGGTGGGAACCGGGTCCCCGCGTCGGGCCGCCCAGATCCTCGCTGCACGCGCAGACCTCGAGATCGTCGATCTGCGTGGGAACGTGCCGACTCGGCTGGGCCGGGTGGCCGGCAGCACGGACCCGGGACCGGGCGACCTCGACGCCGTGGTCCTCGCGATGGCTGGCCTGGCGCGGCTGGGCCGACTGGACGCCGTCACCGAGGTGCTCGACGAGACCGTCGTGGTGCCGGCGCCGGCGCAGGGCGCCCTCGCCGTCGAGGCCGCCGGGCCGATGGACGCCACCGCCGAGGCGGCGGTCGCGAGCCTGGACCACCGACCGAGCCGACTGGCCGTACTCGCCGAACGCAGCCTGCTCGCCACGCTGGAGGCGGGCTGCGCGGCACCCGTCGGCGCACTCGCGCGACTCGACGGCGACGTGCTGCACCTGCGCGCCGTGGCGTGCGCGACGGACGGGAGCGTGCGGCTGGTCGAGACGGGGTCGGCCGTGGCGCCGGGGTCGGCCGTGGCGCCGGGGTCGGCCGTGGCGCCGGGGCCGCAGGGTGCGGGCGAACCCGATCCCGCCGGGCGCGACCCCGGCTCGTCCGATCCGGGCGAGCGTGCTGCACGCGAGCTCGGCGCCGACGTGGCCCGTGCCCTGCTCGACCGCGGCGCAGGCGATCTCGTGACGGCGGCGCACGGCGCGCTCGCCGGTTGGCGGGTGCTGGTGCCCCGCGCCGGGGAGTGGGCCGACAAGGTCGGAGCCCTGCTTGCTGCGCACGGAGCACGCGCAGTCGCCGTCCCCCTCATCGAGTTCTCGCCACCGGACGACCTCCGCCCGCTCGACGCCGCCTTGGACCGGCTCGCCGAGGGTCGCTACGACTGGCTCGCGGTGACGAGTGCCACGACGGCGGCTGCGCTCGCGGCCCGGGTCGCTGCGCGTGCCCGCGCGGCCGACGGGTCGAGCCCCGAGCGCGCCCAGGCCCTGCGAGACCAGGCCGTCCGAGACCTGGCCGTCCGAGACCTGGCCGGCGCGGTCGGCCAGACGCGGGTCGCCGCCGTCGGCCCCGCGACGGCGGCCGCGCTGGAGGGGTTCGGCGTCACGGTCTCGCTGGTTCCGACCATCCACTCGGCGGCGGGACTCGTCGCCAAGGCTCCGGGCGCGCCGGCTCGCTACCTCGTCCCGCACTCCGACCTCGCCGACGCCACGCTCGCCGACGGGCTGCGGGCGCGCGGCGTCGAGGTCGACGAGGTCGTCGCCTATCGCACCGTCGCAGGTCCACCGGTGGCACCGCAGATCCGGGCCGACCTCGAAGCCGGCCGGATCAACGCGGTCCTGCTCAGCTCGCCGAGCACCGTCACGCAGCTGATCGAACGCGTGGGTCTGCCGCCCGCGGGCACGGTGGTCGCGTGCATCGGTCCGCGAACCGCGCGGGCCGCGCAGGAGGCCGGTCTCACGGTGCACGTCCAGCCGGCGTCGTCGTCGACCGAGGCGCTGGTCCACGCTCTCGTCCAGCATGTCCGGGAGGCCTCATGAGCCACGACCCGTCCCTTCACCGTCCGGACCCGTCGGGTCAGCATCACGACCCGTCCCTTCACCGTCCGGACCCGTCGGGTCAGCACCACGACCCGGCCGTTCCCGCCCGACCTCCACACGCACCTGCGCCGCTCGGTCCGGTCGTCCGGCCGCGGCGGCTGCGCACCACGCGGGCGATGCGGCGCCTGGTCGCCCAGACCCGGGTCCACCCGGCCCAGCTCGTGCTCCCGCTGTTCGCCCGGGAAGGTGCCACCGAGCCGGTGCCGATCTCGTCGATGCCCGGTCAGGTGCAGCACACGCGGGACTCGCTCCGGGCAGCGGCGGCCGCGGCGGCCGAGGCCGGGATCGGCGGGGTGATGCTGTTCGGCGTGCCCGCGACCCGCGACGCCACCGGATCCTGCGCGACCGACCCCGACGGCGTGCTGGCCACGGCCGTGCGCGACGTGGTCGACGAGATCGGCGACGCGCTCGTGGTCCAGGCAGACCTGTGCCTGGACGAGTTCACCGACCACGGCCACTGCGGTGTGCTCGCGGCGGACGGCAGCGTGGACAACGACGCGACGCTCGTCCGGTACGGCGACATGGCCGTGGTGCTGGCCGAGGCGGGCGCCGACCTGCTCGGCCTGTCCGGGATGATGGACGGCCAGGTCGCGGCCTGCCGGGCCGCACTGGACTCGGCCGGGCGCACGGACACTGCACTGCTCGCGTACGCCGCGAAGTACGCGTCGGCGTTCTACGGACCGTTCCGCGAGGCGGTCGAGTCCACCCTGGTCGGCGACCGGCGCAGCTACCAGCTCGACCCGGCCAACCGTCGCGAGGGAGCTCGCGAGGCCACCCTCGACGTGGCCGAGGGGGCCGACATCGTCATGGTGAAGCCCGCGGGGTCGTACCTGGACGTGCTGTCCGACGTCGCGGCGACCTCGCCGGTGCCGGTGTGGGCGTACCAGGTGTCCGGGGAGTACGCGATGGTGGAGGCGGCGGCGGCGCACGGCTGGATCGACCGGCGGGGTGTCGTGACCGAGCAGGTCACCGGGATCGTCCGGGCCGGGGCGGACGCAGTGCTGACGTACTGGGCGGTCGAGCTCGCCGGCTGGCTGCGGGAGGCGTGAGGTGACGACCGCAGGACCGGTCTCGGCGACGCGCGACACCACGACCGACCGCCGCACGACCCGCCGCGCGGATACGTCGCGGCCGACGGCAGGAGATCCGGCGTGACCACCAACCACGAAGCGTTCGTCCGGGCCGCAGCCGTCATGCCCGGCGGGGTGAGCTCGCCGGTGCGGGCGTACGGCTCGGTCGGCGGCGACCCGAGGTTCCTGGCGAGCGCGCACGGACCGTACGTGGTCGACGTGGCGGGCCGCGAGTACGTCGACCTGGTGGCGTCGTGGGGACCGGCGATCCTCGGGCACGCACACCCCGAGGTCGTCGCGGCGGTGCAGGCGGCGGCCGCGCGAGGACTGTCCTTCGGCGCCCCGACCTTGGGCGAGGTCGAGCTGGCCGAGGAGATCGCGCGGCGGGTGCCGTTCGTGGAGCGCCTCCGGCTGGTGTCGACCGGCACCGAGGCGACGATGACCGCGATCCGGCTGGCGCGTGGGGTCACCGGGCGCCCGCTCGTCGTGAAGTTCGCCGGCTGCTACCACGGGCACTCGGACGGCCTGCTCGCGGCGGCGGGTTCCGGCGTCGCGACCGCGGGGCTGCCCGGCTCGGCCGGCGTCACCGAGGCCACCGCGGCCGAGACGCTCGTGCTGCCGTACAACGACCTCGACGCCCTCCGCGCAGCGTTCACGACGCACGGCGATCGGATCGCCGCCGTGATCACCGAGGCCCAACCGGCGAACATGGGCGTGGTGCCGTCGCTGCCGGACTTCGACCCCGAGCTCCGCCGGATCACCGCGGAGCACGGCGTGCTGCTGATCTGGGACGAGGTGCTGACCGGCTTCCGGGTCGGCCCGGCCGGATGGTGGGGGATCGAGGCGTTCGCGCAGCCCGAAGCGGCCTCGATGCGCCACCTGGAGACCGCGGGCGAGGCGGCCGCGACTGCGGCCGCGCACCGCGTCGCCGCGGCCGACCCGGCGTGGGCCCCTGACCTCGTGACCTTCGGGAAGGTCGTCGGCGGCGGGCTTCCGGTGGCGGCGATCGGCGGGGCAGCCCGGTTGATGGACCACCTGGCTCCGCTGGGGCCCGTGTACCAGGCGGGAACGCTCTCCGGGAACCCGGTCGCGGTCGCCGCGGGGCTGGCCACGCTGCGCCTGGCGGACGACGCGGTCTACACGCGCCTGGATGCCGTCGCCGAGACGCTCAGGACCGAGGTGCACACGGCACTCGACCGCGCCGGGGTGCCCCACCGGGTGCAGCACGCCGGCAACCTGTTCTCGGTCTTCTTCGGCGAGGGCGCGGCGGAACGCGGCGTGCGCGACTACGCGGACGCCACGGGCCAGGACACCGCCGCGTACACCCGCTTCTTCCACACGATGCTCGATGCCGGCATCGCGCTGCCGCCCTCGGCGTTCGAGGCCTGGTTCGTCACAGCCGCGCACGACGACGCCGCGGTGGCACGCATCGTCGAGGCCCTCCCGGGCGCGGCCGGCGCCGCGGCGGGCGCCCAGTAGGGGGCAGCCCTCTCGAGATCCGGAGCGGGGTGCGGGTGCGGCCGGCGGACACGCGCGGGCGGACGACGCGGACAGACCCGGCAACGAGAGAGCGCAGCGAATGACGCTCGAACCGCGCGCTCGAACGGCGCGCGAACGGCGCCAGCGGATCAGGGCGGGTCGGGCGGCTGCACGGGCACCGTCGGCTCGGGACTGACGATCCGCACCCGCCCCACCGGCGAGCGCCAGAACGTCGCGCCACTGACCGGGTCCCGACTCGCGTACCAGCCGTGATGCGTCTTGAGCCGGTGATGGTGCCGGCAGAGGGCTTGGAGGTTCTGACCGACGGTCTGCCACCGTGCCGAACGCTCCGGGTCGAAGGGGGTGATGTGGTCGATGTCGCACCGCTCCGCGGCCACCCGGCAGCCGGGGAAGCGGCAGGTCCGGTCCCGCTCGACGACCTCGCGTGCCAGGGCCGCGGACGGCCGGTAGCCGTCCGTGCCGGGGGCGTCCGGGTTCGGGATCGGCAGCCCCTCCGCGTCGACGTCGACCAGGCGGGCCACGGAGCCGCCGAGCAGATGCGCGACTGCCGTAAGCGGCAACGGGCCGTACCCCGCGAGGTGCGCGACGGCGCCGAGGTCCGCATGACCCTCGACCGGGGCAGCGGCCGTCCGGTCGGCGGAGGGTCGAGCAGCATCTCCCGGGCCAGCCTGAGGCGGAGCCGCATCCCTCGGGCCGCCTGAGCCCGCACCGTCGGCCGTCACGCCGTCGGCGCTCCGACCCGCGACGGTGATCACCAGGTGCGGGTGGCGGTGCTGGCGGACCGGCAGCGGCGCGCCGTCCGGGCCCGTCCCCGAGTCCAGCACCCGGCGGGCCATCGCGGTGAGCGCGTCGGCGCGGCGCTCGTCGGCGCTCCGCTCGTCACCCGGTTCCGTCCGCGCGGCGGTGCCATCGAGCGCGGTCATGACGGTCACGGCATCGGAGGCCGGGAGCAAAGCATGGATCCACGCCATCGCGTCCGGTACGGGGGCCATGCGAACGCAGCGGTCGCGGCGGGCCGCAGCGTGCCGCTCCGCCGCAGCCTCCGCGTCGATCGCGAGCTCGGCGGCCCGCACGTCGCTGCGCAGCTGGGGGACGGTCCGCTCGTCGGCCTCGGGAAGGACGCGGTCCAGCACCGCATCGGCGAGGAGCCGGGGCAGGTGCTCGGTGTCCCTGAGCAGCACCTCGACCTTGCGCACCGAGACGTCGCCGCCCCGCAGTGCAGCGGCGAGCTGCGGGTGCCGTCGCAGCCCCATGGCGAGCTCGACCTTGCCGTCACCGACGCGTCGTGTCTGACCGAGCCGCGAGGCGATCTCGTCGGGCACACGCTCGACCGTGGAACCGGGCGCCCGGTCGACGAGCGTCGCCACCCAAGGGGCCTGGTGCCACGCGGCCCATGCAGCGACGCGATCCCACGCCGCGATGCCCTCGAGCACTGCTTCGTCATCGAGCGCCGTCGGGTCCAGCCCGACCAGCTTCGCGACGAGCGCCGCAGACGGTGGCGCCCCGTCGAGGCCGGCCGCAAGCGGATGGCGTTCGGCCCACGACCAGGGCACGCGCGACTCCGCTTCCCGCATCGCGAGCTCGGTCACCTCGGCGCCCCCTTCGAACACGTGTACGATATCGACAGGGTCTGACATGCACCGCCGGGTCAGGGAACGGGCGCGCGCGGCTGACGCATCGCGCCTCCGTCCCGACTCGTTCCCGGGCGACCACAGCACCACGCTGTGCAGCACCACGCTGTGCAGCGCCACGCCGCGCAGCACAACAACCTGCAGCTCCACGCCGCGCAGCACAACAACCTGCAGCTCCACGCCGCGCAGCACGACGGCACACAGCTGCACGCCGCGCAGCGCCACGACCCCACAACACGCAGCACCACGACCGCTCGCCCCACGAGGCTCCGGCGAACGACGCTCCGCCGAACGACTCAGCCGCCGACCGGCGCCCCCGGCACGAGCACCAGCATGGGCGAGCCCGCGACCCAGTCGTCGACGGAGTACGGCTGCTCGGCGTACCAGGGCTGCAGCCGCCAGGCGACCTCCGCGACGTGGCGTCGCTCAGCGGCGTCGGTGACCTCGACAGCCGTCACACGGACATCCCGCACCGGCCGTCGTAGGTGGAGCACGGCCTCGGGACGCGCACGCACGTTGGCCAGCCAGTCGCGCGCGCCGGGCGTCCCGGTGAGCACGATGCGGTCGTCGACGGTGACGTACCAGACCTCCACGCGCCGCTCCGCGCCGCTGCGGCGCCCGATGGTAGTGAGGTCGCAGGTGCCGGTCGGCGGGAAGTCCTCAGCACCCATGCCCGACAGGCTAGGCGTGGCCCTCGCTCGGCGGACCGGCTTCCGGGCTCGAATCAGCCGCACCCGCCAGGATCCGGTGCAGCACCGCCAACCGCTCGTGCATCTCGTCGGCGTCCGGTCCGAGCCGCCGAGTGACCTCGTCAAGCAGCGGGAGGAACCCGCGCCCGGCATCGAGGTGAGCGGCGCGACCCGCCTCGGTGAGCTGGACCAGGTACGAGCGGCCGTCCTCGGGGTTCGGCACCCTGCGGACGTGGCCGCGGCGCGTGAACCGACCGATGTAGCTCGACACCGTGGTGGCCGGCGCGGACATCCACCGGGCGAGGTCGCTCGGTGCCATCCCGTCCGTCGCGGCGAGCACCGAGTACACGGCGAACTCGTCGGCGTTGAGACCGGACGCCCGCACCGCGTCGTCCACCAGCGCCGTCGTCGCGCGCGCGGCGAGCCACACGTCGAACAGCACGTTCCCGAGGCTCGGGCTCAGGTCGGAGCCGCTCTCCGTGCCCATCAGGCCGGCCTCCCGGCAGCGATCACACGCTCTCGGCGCCGGGCTCGCGCCGCCGAGAACGACCCGCGCGCCGCGGACAGCCCGAGCAGCGCCAGCACCACGATCAGCACCAGGCCACCCGCCCACGACGTCACGGTCTTGGCCGCCGACGCCAGGCCGAGCAGGGCATCGGTCGCAGCGGGCTCCGGGTATGCGGCGAGCGCCAGCCACGCGCAGAGGTTCTCGAGGTAGTCGAAGGCGCTGCCGAGCAGCGGCAGGGCGGCGAGCGCCGGCAGCAGCCGTCGCCGCGGCGCCGACCAGGTCAGCGCGAGCGCGATCGACGAGGCCATGAACAGCGCGAACACCGCCGGGTAGAGGAGGTCGGCCAGCTGCATCGCTCGGTACGCCTCCCGCCCGGCCGGCCCGCACGCCTCCAGGAAGGCGTGGACGCCGGCGGCGCTCGTGTAGGCGTTGACGTCCGGCGCCGGCCGTCCGCAGGCCGCCCCGACCTGGGCGACCGCGAACGGCGCCGAGCTCGCGAAGAAGACCGTGGCGAACGCCGCGTAGACGATCGCGCTCGGGACCCAGACCTGCCACGACCCGAGGCGTTCCATCGCGCGCGCGGTCCGCGCCAGGACGCCGGCCGGGCGCACCTCGGGTCCGGCCCCCGTGCCACTCGCCGCGCCGGCCGACACTCCTGCGCTCGTTGCCATGGCGCCTCCTCGAACGTCGCGCGCACTGGATAGTGCGAGATCGCAGCATCACGATAGTGCGAGATCGCAGTATCGTCCAGGGCCTCACCCCCGCCGCGACTCACCCCGGCGGCTTCACGTCGCACCACCCGGGGCCGGACCACGCTGCACCCGAGACCCCAGCACCCCGTCGCCTCTAGCCGGTCGCGACCCAGTACCGCCGCTTCGGCGCCCCGCCCGGCGACGCCACCACGTCCTCGAGCACCCCGCCGCACCGCTCGATCACGGTCGCCGACCCGATGTTGGTGTCGTCGCACGTCACGAGCGCTCGCTCGATGCCCAACCGCGCCGCGACCCCCAGACCCGCCCGCAGGAACGCGGTCGCATACCCGCGGCGACGGTGGGCCGGCCGCACGCCGTACCCGATGTGACCGCCCTCACGCGCCAACGCGGGAGTCAGCCGGTGACGCACCGAGACCCGGCCCACCAGCACGCCCTCCACGACGCCGTACAGGTCCGTCCACGGCACGTACCCCGGCGGGAGCCCCACCCCGCGACTCATCGGCAGCACCCTCGCCACGTAGGCCGGCCAGGCCTCGCCCGCCGCGTGGAACGGCAGGAACGCGAAGCCGTCCGGCGCGAGCTCGGACTGCGCCGCGAGCGCCTGGTCCGGGTCGACCTCGGCAAGACCCACGAGCTCCCACGTCATCGCCCCACTGTGGGCCCCCGCCACCTGCCGGGCCAGCGGATTCGGCACACGGAACCTACGGTCGTGCGCATGAGGTACGCGATCGACGCCCCGACCCTGCTGCACCTCGTGCGCGACGGGCTGTCCGTCGACCCCGCGCACCGGCTCGTCGCGCCCAACGCCGTCCGGTCCGCGGCGCTGCAGCTCCTGCTCGCCGAGGTCCGGGCCGGCGAGCTCACCGAGCGGGACGTCCTCGAGCTCCACGAGCGCATCACCGAGGTGAAGATCCGCCTGCTCGGGGACCGGGTCTCACGGCGCACCGCCTGGCGGCTCGCCCGCGAGCTCGATCTCGAGACCATCGCCGAGGCCGAGTACCTCGCCGTCGCCACGCTCCAGGCCGACGCGCTGGTCACCGTCGACCCGCGGACGGCGGCGATCGCGGCAAGGGTCGTCGCCGTCGTGCCGCCGACGGCGCTGGCCTCCCCCTGAGCGCCGTCGGCGCCGACCGGGCGACGGACCGCCGCTTCGGCGCCCCGGCTCGGGCCAGATCCGCCGCCGCCAGCGGTCACCCCTGCACCGCCCGAGCGCGGCACGGTCAGGTTGGCGTCACGGCTCCGACGTGTCCGGCACCGTCCCCAGCTCGTCCAGCCAGGCCCGCGCGCTCGCGTCGGACGGCGCACGCCAGTCGCCGCGCGGTGACAGCGAGCCGCCGTTCGACACCTTGGGCCCGTTCGGCATCGCGGACCGCTTGAACTGCGAGAACGCGAAGAACCGCTGCGCGAAGACCCCGAGCCACCGCTTGATCGTCGGCAGGTCGAACTCCCGCCGCCGCTCGGTCGGGAAGTGCTCCGGCCACGGCCCGGCGGCCGCGTCGTGCCAGGCATGCCACGCGAGGAACGCGATGGTCGACGGTCGCCGGCCGTGCCGCAGCGTGTGGAACAGCGAGAAGTCCTGCAGCGCGTACAGGCCGATCCGCTCCTCGGTGGACTGCGGCCCCTCACCCTCCCCGGCGGGCACCAGCTCGGGGCTGATCTCGGTGTCCAGGATCGCCTGCAGCACCTCGCCGACGTCGTCGCCGAACTGCTCGGACGCGATCACCCACCGGATCAGGTGCTGGATCAGCGTCTTGGGCACCCCGGAGTTCACGTTGTAGTGCGACATCTGGTCGCCGACCCCGTACGTGGACCAGCCGAGCGCGATCTCCGACAGGTCGCCCGTGCCGAGCACGATCCCGCCACGCTGGTTCGCCGCCCGGAACAGGTAGTCGGTGCGCAGCCCGGCCTGGACGTTCTCGAACGTCACGTCGTACACCGGCTCGCCGCCCGCGAACGGGTGGCCGAGGTCCTCGAGCATCCGCCGCGCCGCGGGCCGGATGTCGATCTCCTCGAACGTCACGCCGAGCGCCCGCGCGAGCGCCGTCGCGTTGCCCTTGGTGTGGTCGCTGGTCGCGAAGCCCGGCAGGGTGAACGCGAGGATGTCCGAACGCGGCCGGCCCTCCCGATCCATCGCACGGGCCGCGACGATCAGCGCGTGGGTCGAGTCCAGACCGCCCGAGACCCCGATCACGACCTTCGACCCGCCGATCGCACGCAGCCGCTGCTCGAGCCCGGCCACCTGGATGTTGTAGGCCTCGTAGCAGTCCTGGGCGAGCCGCGCCGGGTCGGCCGGCACGAACGGGAACCGCTCGACCACCCGGCGCAGGCCGACGTCGGCGGCCGGCGGGTCGAGCCGGAACCCGACCGTGCGGAGCTCGAGCCCGCCCCGCTCGGCATGGTGGCGACGGTTGTCGTCGAACGTGCCGGTGCGCAGCCGCTCGGCCGCGATCGCGCCGAGGTCCACGTCCGCCACGACCACGTGGTCACCGTGCGCGAACCGGTCGCCCTGCGCGAGCGTCGCCCCGAGCTCGGCGACGATCGTCTGGCCGTCCCACGCGAGGTCCGTGGTCGACTCGCCCTCGCCGGCCGCGGCGTACACGTACGCCCCGAGGCAGCGCAGGGACGCCGCCCGGGTGAGCAGCGCACGGGACTCGGCCCGGCCGATCGTGATCGGGCTGCCGGACAGGTTCGCCAGCACGGTCGCTCCGGCGAGCGCGGCCTCGGCGCTCGGCGGGACCGGCACCCACATGTCCTCGCAGATCTCGACGTGCACCACGAGCCCCGGCACGTCCTCGGCCGCGAACAGCAGGTCGGGCCCGAACGGGACGTCCGCGCCCAGCAACGTCATGGTCGACCCGGCGAGGTCGTCGCCGACCGCCGCCTGGCGACGCTCGTAGAACTCCCGGTACGTCGGCAGGTACGACTTCGGCGCGACCCCGAGCACCCGCCCGCGGTGCACCACGACCGCGCAGTTGTACAGCCGGTGCCGGAACCGCAGCGGCGCCCCGACCACGACGACCGGCATCAGGTCCGCGGTCGCCGCGACCACGTCGGCGAGCGCGTCCTCGACGGCGTCCAGCAGGGTGTCCTGCAGCAGCAGGTCGTCCACGGCGTACCCGGTGAGGGTCAGCTCCGGGAGCACCACGAGCGCGACCGCGTCCTCGTGGCAGGCGCGGGCCAGGCGGATCGCGGTCGCCGCGTTCGCGTGCGGGTCGGCGACCGCCGTGCGCATCGCGCACGACGCGACCCGCGCGAAACCGTGGCGGTAGGCGGAGGCGAACGGCAGACCCATGACGCTCCTCGTGTCGACCTTGCTCCTGAGGATGATCCTGGCAGACCGGGACGGTGCGGGCGTCCCGCCCCGGCCCGCCGCGGACGATCCCGCCCCGTTCCTCAAACATGGGATATCTCCGCCGATCACCGGGCGTGACCGCAGCCAACCCTGCCCTGAACCCGGACGACGCCCCGAGCGGACTGCTCCGGTTCATCCCCCGCGGAGCCCGCCTGGACCCCGCCGAGTTCGAGTCCCGGCACCGCGCCCTGACCTGGGTGCTCGTCGCCCACATCCCGGTGCTCGCGGTGCTCGCCGTGGTCTGGTCGCCGCACGCCGTGACCGCGGCGGACGGCACCACGCACGCCCCGATGGCGATGTGGATGGCCTGGACCGGCATGGCCACGATGGCGGTCGCTGCCCTGATCGGAGGGGTCGCCCGCGGCCAGGTGGTGCGCTCGGCCGCGGTCGGCATCGGCCTCGCCACGTCGAGCGCCACGCTGGTGCACCTGTCCGGCGGCATGACGGACATGCACCTGCACTTCTTCGTCACCGCGGCGGCCGTCGCGCTGTACCAGCTGTGGACGCCGTTCGTGCTGTCCGTCGTGGTGGTCGCGGCGCACCACATCGGGATGAGCCTGATGGACCCCGCGATGGTGTTCTCCGACCCGCGCGCTCAGGCGAACCCGATCGCGTTCTCCCTGCTGCACGCCGGGTTGCTGCTGCTGGAGTGCGTCGCGCTCGCCACGAGCTGGCGGTACACCGAGCGCGCCGACCAGGAGCGCCGGGCGGAGGCGGCGCGGGCCGAGGCCACCGTCGCCGAGCAGCTCGCGTCGCAGCAGGCACTGGTCGACGAGCAGCGCCGCAACGCCGAGCTGGTCGAGGCCGAGCTCACCCGCAGCCGCGAGCGCCAGCAGCTGCTCGAGGCCAAGGTCGCGGCGCTCTCCCGTGCCGGAGAGACCCTGCGCCACGACGCCACCGAGGCCGACGGGGTGATCGACGGGCTGGTCGAGGCGTCGTCGATGATCGGCGGCGCAGCGCGCAGCGCCTCGCAGTGGGCCGAGCAGGCTGCCGGGGCGGTCGGCACCTCCGCCCAGACGATGCAGCGCCTCGAGTCGTCCACGCTGCAGATCACCGAGATCGCCCGGGCGATCACGCAGATCGCCGAGCAGACCAACCTGCTGGCGCTCAACGCGACGATCGAGGCCGCCCGTGCCGGCGAGGCCGGCAAGGGCTTCGCCGTGGTCGCCGGCGAGGTCAAGGAGCTCGCCCAGGAGACCGCCAAGGCCACCGACCGGATCGAGGAGGTCGTCTCCGACGTCCGCGACGGCACCCAGCAGGCGCTGACCGGCACGCAGAGCATCGAGGAGGCCATCTCCCAGGTCGTCGCCGCACAGCGCACGATCGCCGAGGCGGTCGAGCAGCAGGGTTCGGCGACCGGCCAGGCCCGGACGTCGATCACCGGCATGACGGCAGCCGTCGACGAGGTCACCCACGAGGTCGCAGGCCTGGCCGACGCGCTGCGCTGAGTCACTGCGCCCGGGCATCGTGCTCGGGCACGTGGCGCGACCCGCACCACCTGTCCGCCGCGCCCGACCCGCGTCGTTCGCGGCGTCGCGCCTACCAGGGCAGGTAGTAGCTGAGCACGTCGGCGGTCAGCGGCGGGAACAGCGCCTCGCCGAGCTCCGGGTCGCCGTAGACGTCCGGCCGAAGCCGACGCAGCCCGGCGAAGCCGCGAGACCCCAGCAGCAGGGCGCCGAGCTGGTCGGGGGCCACGCCGAACCCGCCGACCACGCCGGGGCCCTGCATGGGTCCGCCGGTCTGCACCGGGCCCAGCGCGCCGTC
The DNA here is from genome assembly GCF_025717005.1 of Actinotalea endophytica. Lineage (GTDB taxonomy): Bacteria > Actinomycetota > Actinomycetes > Actinomycetales > Cellulomonadaceae > Actinotalea. Next base: position 226,587 of record NZ_JAOVZU010000001.1, on the reverse strand, counting down.
GACGAACGGCATCGAGTGGTGGGCACCGAACGTGGAGAGCACCAGGGCGTCGCGCGCACGCCGGGCGGTGCTGAGCCCGGCGAGACCGGTGCGCCGGCCGAGCTCCGCGATCCGCTGATCCAGCACGGGCCGCAGCGCGTCGAGCAGGCCGGCGGCATCCGGCACCCGCACGTAGTACTGCTCGGCGGCCTCGTCGGCCACGCCGAGCACCGGGTCCCAGGCCGTCCCGGTCACCGTGCCCGCCCGATGCACCGCGGCGATCGTGCGGCCGGCAGACAGCTCGACGAGCCTGGACAGGAGCGCGAACGCCGCGCCCCGGTCGGTCGCCGCCGGCTCGGCGACCAGCAGACCGTCCTCGTCGTCGCGGACCCGGGCGGACGCAACCACCACCCCGTCCCGCTCGAGCACCCACGTGCGGGACGCGCTGTGCGCGAGCAGGGCACGCCACCGAGCCGGCGGGTGCGGCACCGCGACGTCGAACGCCGACTGTGCGATGTCCTGCAGGGCCGCGAGCACCGACAGGTCCGCCTCGGTCGCCGCGCGCAGCCTCCCGCCGCCCGCACCGGCGATCGCGACCTCTCCGGTCAGCTCGCGCGCCGGCGCGATGTCGATCGCGTACTCGTAGCCGAACAGCCGGTAGAAGTACGGGATCCCGATCATGACCTGGAGCAGGTGCCCGCGCTGCGCCGACCGTTCGTGCGCCCAGTCCATCAACGCCCGCGCGAGGCCCCGGTGCTCGTGGCTCTCGGCGACCGCGACGAGCTCGACCTGACCCGCGGGCAGCACGACCTGGCCGACCCGGACCTGCTCGTCGAGCAGCGACGCGGTCGCGACCACCCGGTCGCCGTCGACCACGACGGCGCACGCCGACCAGCCGAGATCCGGGTCCTCGACGACGAGCCGGTGGTCCACCGCGTCGTCGGCCTCCCCACGATCGGTGAGCAGCGCGCCGATCTGGTCGAGCTCGCCCGGCCGGGCGGCGCGCAGCACGAGGCCGTCGCCCACCAGCGTGCCCGCCTTGTCACCGCTCGCCGGGTCGTCGCTGCCCGTCAGGTCGTCGGCGGTGGTCGGGTCGTCGCTGGTCGTCACACCGTCCACCCTGGCGAGGTCCCGCCCGGCCGGTCCAGCGGATTCGCCGCCCCGCGCCCACCGCGACGGCGCCCGCGCGGGTGCTCCACCCGTCCGGACCACCACCCGGGACCAACGCCCCGCTTGACGGCATACCCTACGGGGGTATGGTGTTGAAGAAGGCGGAAGGGGCGACCATGCCGGGCTACACCGGGACCAAGGACGACTATCTCAAGCGGCTGCGCCGGATCGAGGGGCAGGTCCGCGGCATCGCACGGATGGTCGACGAGGACGTGTACTGCATCGACGTGCTCACCCAGGTCGCCGCGGTGACCAAGGCCCTGCAGGCGGTGAGCCTGGGCCTGATGGAGGACCACCTCGGCCACTGCGTCGTGGACGCCGCCCGTGAGTCGCACGAGGCGGGCGCTGAGAAGGTCCGTGAGGCCTCCGAGGCGATCGCCCGGCTCGTCCGCAGCTGAACCGCCCGGCACACCCGGGCACCACCCGAGAAGGAGACACCATGAGCACCCAGACCGTCGGCGTGGCAGGCATGACCTGCCACCACTGCGTGATGTCCGTGACCGAGGAGATCAGCGAGATCCCCGGTGTCACCGACGTCGCGGTCGAGCTCGTCGCGGGCGGCACCTCGCAGGTGACCGTCACCGCCGACCAGGTGGTCGAGGACGCCGCGATCGCCGCCGCCGTCGCCGAGGCCGGCTACGCGGTGGTCCCGAAGAACTCGCTGCTCTGACCCACCCCGCTCTCCCCGAGGAGGCCGATCCCCGATGACCACGCAGTCCCCGTTGCAGCAGGCGGCCGACGCCGGCCAGGCGCCCGTCGCGGTGCTCGATCTCGCCGTGCAGGGGATGACCTGCGCGTCGTGCGTCGCGCGGGTCGAGCGGAAGATCGGGAAGGTCGCCGGGGCGAGCGCGCAGGTCAACCTCGCGACCGAGTCGGCACGCGTCGAGCTCACCGCGGACCTCGACCCTGCGGAGATCCTCCGCGCGGTCGAGGCCGCGGGGTACTCGGCGACCGTGATGCGGGACTCGCGCGCGACCCAGGCCGACGACGAGGCTGAGGTCGCAGAGGAGCACGACACGTCGGCGCCCGGCGAGGCCCGCGGTGCCGACCTGCGCCGCAGGCTGATCGGCGCCTCGGTGCTCACCGTTCCCGTCGTCGCGCTGTCGATGATCCCGGTGCTGCAGTTCCGCGGCTGGCAGTGGGTCGTCGCCGTGCTCGCGCTGCCCGTGGCCACCTGGGCGGCGTGGCCGTTCCACCGGGCCGCGGCGCGGGCCGCCCGGCACGGCTCGTCCACCATGGACACGCTGGTCTCGCTCGGCGTGATCGCCGCGACCGGCTGGTCGCTGTGGGCACTGCTCTTCGGCGGCGCGGGCGAGGTCGGCATGCAGATGACGCCGACCCTCGTACCTCGGGCTGCCGCCGGGCACGCCACACCCGAGCTGTACTTCGAGACGGCCGCCGTGGTGACCACGTTCCTGCTCGCCGGGCGGTTCCTCGAGCACCGCTCACGGCGACGCGCCGGCGACGCGCTGCGCAGCCTGCTCGCCCTCGGCGCGAGCGAGGCAACCCTGCTGGTGGACGAGCCGGCCGGCGCCGCCACGCGCCGGGTCGAGCGTCAGGTCCCTGCCGCCAGCCTCCGGGTCGGCGACCTGTTCGCGGTCCGTCCCGGCGAGAAGGTCGCCACCGACGGCGTCGTGGTCGAGGGCGACTCGGCGGTCGACACCTCGCTGCTCACCGGTGAGCCGGTGCCGGTGGACGTCGCCCCGGGCGACCCGGTCACCGGCGCGACGATCAACACGGCCGGCTACCTCGTGGTGCGCGCCACCCGGGTCGGCGAGCAGACCACGCTCGCCCGGATCGGGCGGCTCGTCACCCAGGCCCAGACCGGCAAGGCTCCCGTGCAGCGCCTGGCCGACCGGATCTCCGCCGTGTTCGTCCCCGTCGTCATCACACTGTCCGTGCTGACCTTCGGCGTCTGGCTGCTCACCGGGGCGGGCGTGACCGCGGCGTTCACCGCGGGCGTCGCGGTGCTGATCATCGCGTGCCCGTGCGCGCTCGGACTGGCCACGCCGACCGCGCTGCTGGTCGGCACCGGCCGGGGTGCGCAGCTCGGCGTGCTGATCAAGGGCCCGGAGATCCTCGAGCAGACCCGCCGGGTCGACACCGTGGTGCTGGACAAGACCGGCACCGTCACCGAGGGCCGCATGCAGGTGGTCGACGTGCTGCCCGCACCGGGTGAGGACGCCGAGGCCGCGCTCCGGTTCGCCGGCGCGGTCGAGGCCCGGTCGGAGCACCCGATCGCCCGGGCCGTCGCCGACCGCGCCCGCAACACCGTGACCACCGGCGGCGCCCCCGAGCCCGGACGCCCCAGCGGTGCCCGGCAGGCGGGCTCCGGCGAGGCACTCGACGCCGGCGTCGGCGCCGACCAGGTCACCGAGTTCCGCGCCGACGCCGGACGAGGCGTCGTGGGTATCGTGCACACGACGGGCGCCGGCGGCGACGCGAGCCGGCGGGTGCTCGTCGGTCGGCCGACCTGGCTGCGCGAGCAGGACGTCGAGACCACCTCGCTGGACGGCACCGTCGAGCTCGCCGAGCGGGACGGCGGCACCGTGGTCGTGGTCGCCTGGGCCGGGAAGGCCCGTGCCGCGATCGTGCTGCGCGACCCGGTCAAGGAGACCTCCCGTGCCGCGGTCGCCGAGCTGCGCGAGCTCGGGCTGCGCCCCGTCCTGCTCACCGGTGACAACGCACGCGTCGCCCGGACCGTGGCCCAGGAGGTCGGCATCGACGACGTCGTGGCCGAGGTGCTCCCGGAGGACAAGGTCGCCGCCGTGCGCGACCTGCAGTCCGCCGGCGCCGTGGTCGCGATGGTCGGCGACGGCGTCAACGACGCCGCCGCGCTCGCCCAGGCCGACCTCGGGCTGGCCATGGGCACCGGGACCGACGTCGCGATCGAGGCGGCCGACCTCACCCTGGTGCGCGGCGACCTGCGCTCCGCAGGTCAGGCCATCCGGCTGTCCCGCCGCACGCTCACGATCATCAAGCAGAACCTGGTCTGGGCGTTCGGCTACAACGTGGCGGCCATCCCGCTCGCTGCGCTCGGCCTGCTCAACCCGATGATCGCCGGCGCCGCGATGGCGTTCAGCTCGGTGCTCGTCGTGACGAACTCGCTGCGGCTGCGCCGGTTCTCCTGATCCACGGCCCGCGCTGCGCGGGCGCCGACGGGCCGGCTGATCGCCACCCGGCCGCCCACCCCGGTCGATCCATGCCCGTCAGTGGAACCGGCGACCCTCGTCGCGGCGGTACGCATACGCGGTGAGCAGCGCGAACGCGACGGTCCAGCCGAGCAGCACCGGCAGCGCGGTCGCCGGCAGGTCCGCGCCGGTCGCGGCGGACACCACCAGGTCGCGCGCCGCCCGGCTGGGCAGGAACGTCGACAGCGTGTCGAGCCAGCCGGGGAAGGTCTCGGGCGGCAGGAACAGGCCACCCGCGAACGCGAGCGGGAACACCACGACCTGGGCGACCGCGGTCGCCGCCTTGGAGCTCATCAGGTAGCCGATCGTGAGTCCGATCAGCAGGAACGGGATCCCGGCGAGCATCACGAGCAGGACGCTCAGCAGGAACCGGTCGAACGGGATGCTCGCCTCGGTGAGCAGCACGGCGACCAGGATCGGCGGGACCAGGCCGAGCAGCGACCACGTGGTGCCGTTGAGCACCCGGCCGACCATCCTCGGCCAGGGCCCGGCGGGCAGGGTGCGCAGGTACGGGTCGAACGGCTGCGCGCGGTCCTCCGCGACGCCGATCCCGTAGGTGAACACCGAGGTGGACATCACCGCGAACACCGCCAGCTGGGCGGTCGCCGCGGCCGCGGCGAGCGGGTCGCCGGCCACGGCCCGCTGCGGCACCACGAAGAACAGCAGGGCGAGCGCCGGGAAGAGCATCGTGCCGAGCACGGCCATCGGGACGCGCACGGTCTCCAGGAACCCGTACCGGTAGTGCACGAGCGCGAGCCGCGGGAACGCGACGGTCGACACCGGCCGCGTGAGGGTGGTGGTCATGCTGCCTCCTTGCGGGTCAGGGCGAGGAACGCCTCCTCGAGCGTGGCGGTGCGCACCTCGAGGTCCCGGAACGGGATCTCGGCGCCGACCAGCGAGCGCACCACGAGGTCCGCGTCCGGGGTCATCAGCACGTGCCGGCCCGACGGCTCGACCTGGTGCTGCACGACTCCGCCGAGCCCGGCGAGGCGAGCGGCGTGGCCCGCGCCGAGCTCGAGCGTCACGCGACGCATCGCGACCCGGCCGAGGATCTCCTCCAGCGGCGCGTCGGCGAGCACGTGCCCGTGGTCGACCACGACGACCCGCTCGGCGAGCGCCTGGATCTCCTCCAGGTAGTGGCTCGTGACGACGACCGTCGCGCCGGACGCGTGGAACGAGCGCAGCGCGTCCCACAGCACGTGCCGGGCGTCGACGTCGAGCCCGGTGGTCGGCTCGTCGAGCACCACGAGGTCGGGGCGGCCGACCACCGCGAGCGCGACCGCCAGGCGTCGCTTCTGCCCGCCGGACATCCCGCCGGTCTGCCGCCGAGCAAGGTCGGTCAGGCCGAACGTGTCGAGCAGGTCCGCGGTCGGGACCGGGTCCGGGTAGTGCCGGCCGACGAAGTCGACCACCTCGGCGACCCGGAGCGACGGCGGCAGGCCGGTCTCCTGCGGCGTCGAGCCGAGACGCACCCGTGCGGCTGCGGTGCGCGGGTCGCTGCCGAACACGCGCACCGTGCCCGCGTCAGGCTGGCGCAGCCCCTCGACGAGGGAGAGCAGCGTGGTCTTGCCGGCGCCGTTCGGGCCGAGCAGCCCGACCATCTCGCCCGGTCGGACGGCCAGCGAGACGTCGTCCAGCGCGACCGTCTCGCCGAACCGGCGGGTGACGTGCTCGACGGAGATCGGCAGGTCGTGGGTGGTCATCGCTCCTCCTCGGAGACGGTGGTCGGTGGGGTCAGCAGTGCCTGCAGGGCCGCGAGGTAGTCCTCGAAGGCCCGACGGCCGGCGCGCGTGACGCTCACGGTGGTGGTCGGGACACGACCGGCGTGCCCCTTGGCGACGTCGACGTATCCCGCGTCCTCGAGCTTGCGCAGGTGCGTCGAGAGGTTCCCGGCCGTCGCGTCCAGCAGCTTCTGCAGGCGCGGGAAGGTCAGGCGGTCACCCTCGGGCATCGCCGCGAGGGTCGTCATGATCCGCAGTCGTGCCTGGCTGTGGATCACCGGGTCGAGGTCGGCGCTCACGAGAGCCGGCCCGGGTCGTGCGGTCGGGAGGGCCGGCGTCCGCTCCGCCTGATCCGGGCCACGACGGCGGCGACGAGCATGCCGCCACCGCCGGCCAACGACATCACGAGCAGCAGGTTCGGCGGGCCGACGAAGGCCGCCGCCACGGTGGACACGCAGATCCAGGCGCCGACGACGAACTGCTCCCGGCTGTGCCACGCCGCCCCACCGGCCATGTAGAGACCGCCGACCAGCAGCGCGGGGACGATCGATCCCACCGTGAGGCTCACGTCGGGCGACGCGTCGAGCCGGCCGAGCGCGCCCATCAGCGCTCCGTCGCCCACGAAGACGCCCACCCACGCCCAGCCGTACATCGCGCTCTGCTTCGCGGACGGCCCGACGATGCCCGCCGTCCGGCGCACGGTGTGCACCGTCGTCACGACAGCCGCGATCACGAGCAGCGCGGCGAAGATCGCGCCCGAGGCCCAGAAGGGCAGCGCGATCCGGTGGGTGTAGGCCGCCCACATCCCGGCCAGGCCGACCATCCAGGCCAGGCCCCAGGCGCCGAAGACCAACCAGGCGGCGAACTCGGTGTCCGCCGCGGTGCGAGCCCGCTGGGCGTCGATGAGCGCGGCGAGGGCGACGGGGTCCGGTGGCAGGTCGTCGGGGTCCCCCGGGGTTCGCTCGTCGACCATCGTGTCCTCCGGATGAGCCTGGCAAACAAGTTTGCGCCGCAAAGTTGTTTGAGCCTGACACGTGATCGGGGTCACGTCAAGACCGGAGCCGTGACGAAGAGTTAACCGGGCCGACCTCAAACCGGAGCCTGCGATGCCGACCATTCCAGACATCCCATGAAGGAGGTGATCCGGATGATCACGGCTTTCGACACCGAGATGCTGCTGGAGCTCGACTTCGAGGCGACCCTGCCGTGCGAGCACCGCGGACACGCCTCGCGCCACGCCGAGGAGCCGGCCCGCTGGGTCGTCACGACCGCCTGCGGGCACTGCGAGCGCGGCGGCCACTACCTGCTGTGCGAGTCGGGTCGGCTGCGGATGCGCTGGCCGGCCACGCTCGGCTGCGTATGGTGCGGCGCCATGGGCCACTGGGAGGACTTCGTGGTGTCCTGCGTCCCGATCCCCGAGGCCCAGGCGGCCTGAGACGCCGGCGGCCCGGCCGGGGCGGACGACCGCACGGACCGACCCCGGCCGGCCGAACCACGTCCCGGCCGACCTCGATCCCGTCCAGCGCACACCCAGCGGACGTCCAGGTTCGCACCGTACGGTGGCCCGGTGACCGCCACTGACGCCGTCGTGACCGAGGTCGCGCCGCCGGGGTCCCGCGAGCGCCGTCGCCTCACCGCCGAGATCTGGATCGTCCTCGGGCTGTCGCTCGGCCAGGCGGCGGTCTACGCGATCGTCCGGCTGATCGACCGCCTGACCAGGGTCGAGGCGCTCGGCGACCAGACCGCGACGATCAACCCCACCCAGTCGCCCCGCCCATGGCTGGACCTGACGTACCAGCTCCTCGGGATCGGCTTCGGGCTGATGCCGGTGATCCTCGCGCTGTTCCTGCTGTCCGCGCCGCGCGGGCTGCGGGACGCGCTCCGGCGGATCGGGCTCGACGCGACCCGCCCGCTCCGTGACCTGCTCGCCGGTGCCGGGCTCGCCGCGGCGATCGGCATCCCGGGCCTCGCGGTCTACGCGATCGGCCGGGCGCTCGGGCTCAGCGTGCACATCGCCGCGTCCGGGCTGACCGACTACTGGTGGACCATCCCGGTGCTGGTGCTCTCGGCGATCTACAACGCGCTCCTCGAAGAGGTGGTCGTGGTCGCCTGGCTGCTCGACCGGCTGCACCGGATCGGCTGGGCGACACCCGTGGCGGTCGCCACCAGCTCGCTGCTCCGCGGTGCGTACCACCTCTACCAGGGACCGGCGATGGCGGTGGGCAACGTCCTCATGGGCGTCGTCTTCAGCCTCGTCTACCTGCGATGGCGACGCGTCATGCCGCTCGTCGTCGCCCACACGCTGCTCGACGTCGTCTCGTTCGTGGGCTACGCACTCATCCCCGCGAGCCTCCTCGCGAGCCTGGGGCTGGCGTGAGCGGCACCCGTGCGGGTCTAGCGGAGCCCGAAACCGTGCGGGCACACTGAGCCCACCCGTCATCCGAGGTGTCCGATGCCCCCAGACGCCCTTGCGCCACGAGTGTCGGGCGTCGCCGCTGTCGCCGTCGCCCTGGCCGCCGGCGTCACGGCGTTGCCCGTGTACGTCTGGCTGGCGGGTCGAGACCTGGTCACCGGGCCACCCTGGCTCCTCGCCCTGCTGACCCCGCTGATCGTCCTCGCCGGCCTCACGCCGGCACAGCGCTGGCTCGGCTCGGGGCGGCTGGACAACCGCCCGGTGCTGCGGCTCGCCGTCGCGTTCACGCTGTTCGCGGCGTACACCTGGACCGCCGGGTGGAGCCTCGTGCTCCCGGCCACCGCGATCCTGGTCGCCGTCGTGCACATCCAGCGGTCGGGCTGCTGGGTGTGGGTACCCTCCGTCGCACTGCTCGCGGGCACGACGCTGCTCGGCCAGCTCGGTGTCGCGGCCGGCGTGGTCGCCACCGTGGTGCCGCCCGCGGCCAGCCACGTGGCCGCGGCGGCGATCTTCATCATCGCGGCGGGCGGCGTGGTCACCGTCGGCCTCACTGCCGCCGAGCGGGAGCGCGTCGAGGCGGAGCTGGCCCGCAGCGACGCCCGGCTGCGCGCGCTCATGGAGTCCTCCTCGGACGTGATCACCGTGTCCGACGCCACGCTCACCCTCAGCTACGTCAGCCCCGCCGCGGAGCGCGCGACCGGCCGAAGCCCCCGCGAGCTGATCGGCACGGACCTGCTCGACCTGGTCGACCCCGAGCACCGCGCGCGGGTCGCGGCCGAGCTCCAGCGGGTCATCTCCGGCGGCGCCGGGACGCGCGGTGCGATCGACGTCCTCGTCGCGCTCGCGAGCCAGGAACGCCGCTGGTACGAGTGGAGCGTCCACAACCTGCTCGGCGACCCACTGGTCGAGGGACTCGTGATCGAGCAGCGCGACGTCACCGAGCGGCTGCAGCACCAGGAGGCGCTCGCCCACGCCGCGTCGCACGACGACCTCACCGGCCTGCCGAACCGCTCCGGGCTGCTCGAGCGGCTCGCCGACGACCTCGACCGGGCCGTTCCGGGCGCGGGGGTCGCCGTGCTCTTCCTGGACCTCGACCGGTTCAAGGACGTCAACGACACCCACGGCCACGCCGCGGGTGACGCCGTGCTCGTCGCACTGTCCCGCCGGCTGCGTGCCGCCCTGCGGCCGCACGACCACCTCGCCCGGATCAGCGGCGACGAGTTCTGCGCGATCCTCACGGAGGTCCGCGACCAGGACGAGGTGGACCGGGTCGCGACCCGCCTCTCCGAGGCGTGCGACAAGCCCATCGGCCTCGACGGCGGCCGCCGGGTCGACGTCGGGGTGAGCATCGGCGTCGCGTTGGCCTTCGGGCCCACGGCGCCCGAGCCGCTGTTCGCGCGGGCCGACGACGACATGTACCGGGTCAAGCGCCGCAGGCGCAGACGCGGCGTCGGCCCGGTCGCGCAGTTCGGCGGCGGGTCGCTCATCTCGCTCGAGGGTCGGCCCCGCGACGTCCACCACGACGTGCACAGCCACCTGCGCGGACGCCCCGGCGGGCACGGGTCGGACGGCGACGAGGACGACGGTCCCGACGCCGAGGGAGACCTCACCGCCCGGGGACCCGGCCCGGCCTAGACTCGCCGTCATGCCCGGACCCTGGCGCCCAGCTCAGCCGGGGCCGTCAGGACGTGCCCAGGCCGACCACGGGGTGCGGATCGTCGACACGCCGACCGCCCGCGTGCACCATCCGGCCGACCTGGTCGCCGTCGTGATCTCCGCCGTCGCGATCGCCGTGGTCTGCATCCTCGCCGCGTACGCGCAGGGCACCACGACGGGCGTCACGGAGGACGTCCAGGGCTTCGCCTCGCTGGTCCGCCGGCTGGTGTTCCTGCCGGTGGCGGTGCTCGAGGGCCTGATCACGCTCGTCGTACCGGTGGCGGTGCTGTTCGAGCTGCTGGCCCGCCGGCTGCTCCGGCACGCCGCCGAGGCGGTGCTCGCCGCCGTGCTCGGTATGGTCGCGAGCGTCGTGGCGACCTGGCTGATCACCCGGTTCGGCATCCCGAGCCTGCAGTCCGCGTTCTCGGTGTTCCGTGGCGGCGAGGGCACCGTGACGATCTTCCCGCTGCTGGTCGGGATGACCGCGCTGCTCACCGTCGCCGGGCCACGCAGCCGGCGCCGCTCGGTCGCCTGGTCGTGGAACGCGGTGTGGCTGGGCCTCGGCGTGGCGCTGGTGACCGGGCTGCTCACCCTGCCCGGTGCCCTCGTCACGCCGCTGCTCGGCCGGATGGTCGGCAGCGGCGTGCGGTACGCGTCGGGCGTGCAGTCCGAGCGCGCCTACGGCCGGTCGCTCGTGGACGGCGTCCGACGGGCCGGGTTCGACCCGCGGGCGCTGATCCGGGTCCGTGGCGTCACCGCCGACAGCCCGGAGGGCGACGACTCCCTCGCCACCGACCTCGCCTCGGTCGCGCTGGCCCGGCACTCGGACCAGCGCGTCTACGCGATGGTCGACGCGAGCGGCGTGCGACGCGACGTGCTGTGCCTCGACGGCGACCGCCAGGTGATCGGCGTGCTCGCGCGCTGGTGGCGGTCCCTGCGGCTGCGCGGCATCGACGGCCGCACGGTCGTGTCGCTCCGGCAGGTCGCCGAGCGCGTCGCGCTGCTCAGCTACGCCGCCGCGTCCTCCGGCGTCCGCACACCGCGGCTGCTGTCCATGGCCGAGGCCGACGACTCGATGCTGCTGGTCTTCGAGCACGTGACCGGGGCGGTGCCGATCCGCGACGCGGACCCGGCCGACGTCGACGACGACACGCTCGACGCCGCGTGGGAACAGCTGCGGCTGGCCCACCAGGCCGGGCTCGCGCACCGAGCCCTGACCTCGGACGCCGTGCTGCTCGACGGCACCCCGGGCGCGCGCGGTGTGCTGCTCACCGGGTGGGAGAGCGGCGATGTCGCCTCCTCCGAGCTCGCACGGCGGATGGACATCAGCCAGCTGCTCGCGGTCCTCGCGCTGCGGGTCGGTGCCGAGCGCGCGGTCGCGTCCGCGGGTCGCGTGCTCACCGAGGACCTCGCGTCGATCGGCCCGCTGCTGCAGACGATCGCCCTGCCGCGCGCGACCCGCGAGGAGGTGCGTGCCCAGCGGGGTCTGCTCGGCGAGGTGCGCGAGGCGCTCCTGGAGCTCCTGCCCGAGGCGGACGTCGAGCCCGAGCGACTCACCCGGTTCGGCGTGCGCACGGTGCTCACCGTCGTCCTCAGCGTCGGCGCCGGTGTGCTGGTCGTCACCACGATCAACATCGACCAGATCCGGGTCGCGCTCGGCGAGTCCGAGCCGTGGTGGGCCGCAGCGACCTTCGCGCTCGGCATGGTGACGTTCCTCGGCGCCGCGATCGCGCTCGCCGCGTTCTCGCCGATCCGGCTGCCGCTGTGGCGCACGACGATGGTGCAGCTCGCCGCGGCGTTCGTCTCGCTGGTCGCGCCGGCCGGGGTCGGGCCGGCAGCGCTCAACCTGCGGATGCTGACCCGCCGCGGCGTCTCCAACGCACTCGCGGTCGCCTCGGTGGGCCTCGTACAGCTCTCGCAGTTCCTCACCACGATCGGCGTGCTCGTGGTGCTGTCGCTGATCAGCGGGTCGAGCCGGGCCCTGCGCCTGCCGTCGAGCACCGTGCTGATCGTCGTCGCGCTGGTCGCGGCCGCGATCGGCGTCGCGTTGCTGGTCCCGCAGGTCCGCCGCTGGGCGGTCGAGCGGCTGCTGCCGATCTGGCGGCAGACCTGGCCGCGCCTGGTCCGGCTGCTGTCCCAGCCCCGCCGGTTCGCGGTGGCCGCGCTCGGCAACCTGATCGTGACCGTCAGCTACCTCGGGGCGTTCTGGGCGTCGCTGGCCGCGTTCGGCCAGGACCTGTCGCTGATCGACCTCGCGCTGATCTACCTGGTCGGGAACGCGGCCGGCGCGATCGTGCCGACCCCCGGCGGTCTGGGCACCGTCGAGGCGGCGCTCATCACGGGGTTGTCCACCGCGGGCATCCCGGTCGCGATCGCGACGTCGGTCGTGGTGCTCTTCCGAGGCCTGACCTTCTGGGCCCGGATCCCGTTCGGCTGGCTCGCGATGCGGCGTCTGCAGCGCACCGGCGAGCTCTGAGCCGCCCGCCCGCGCGGGACCTGCGGGACCCACCTAGCCTCGACCGGGTGACGAGCATCCTCTGGCTGCGCCGCGACCTGCGCCTGCGCGACCATCCGGCGCTCGGCGCTGCGGTCGAGGCGGCCGTCGACGACACCGTGGTCCCGGTGTTCGTGCTCGACCCCGGGCTGCTCGAGGCGGCCGGGCCGGCGCGGGTCGGCGCGCTCCGCGAGGCGCTGGCCGGGGTGGCCGACGCCGTCGACGGCGCGCTCGTGGTGCGCCGCGGCCGTCCCGAGGACGTGCTGCCGACCCTGGTGCGCGAGGCTCGAGCCGGTTCGGTGCACGTGTCGGCCGAGACCACGCCGTACGGGAGGCGACGCGACGAGCGGGTCGGCCGCGCACTGGCCGACCTGGACGTGCCGCTGGTCGCGACCGGCAGCCCCTACGCGGTGACCCCGGGGCGGGTGCGCACCCGAACCGACGAGCCCTACAAGGTGTTCACGCCGTTCTCGAAGGCCTGGCGCGAGCACGGCTGGCGGCGGCCGGCCCAGGTCCCGGCCGCGCTGCGCTGGCACCGGGGCCCGGACTCCGACGGCCTGCCCGCGACGCCCGACGGCGCACCCACCGGGCAGCCGGCCGTCACCGAGCAGGCCGCGCTGGAGCGCTGGCACGCCTTCCTCGAGGACGGCCTCGAGCACTACGGCGAGCGCCGTGACCGGCCCGATCTCGACGGCACCTCTCAGCTCTCCGTGCACCTCAAGTACGGCACGCTGCACCCGCGCACGCTGCTCGCCGACGTCGCGGCGCACCCCGCCGGCCGCACCGACGGCGCACGGACCTTCGTCACCGAGCTCGCGTGGCGGGAGTTCTACGCCGACGTGCTGTTCCACGCACCCGCATCGGCGTGGCGCGACTGGCGGGACGACCTGCGCTTCCACTACGACGACCCGGCCACCGACCCGGACGCCGCGGCGGCGCTCGACGCGTGGCAGCAGGGTCGGACCGGGTACCCGTTCGTCGACGCCGGCATGCGCCAGCTGCTCGCGACCGGCTGGATGCACAACCGGGTCCGGATGGTCACGGCGAGCTTCCTGGTCAAGGACCTGCACCAGTGGTGGGTGCACGGCGCCCGGCACTTCCTCGCCCACCTGCGCGACGGCGACGTGGCGTCGAACAACCACGGGTGGCAGTGGGTCGCCGGGACCGGGACGGACGCCGCACCGTACTTCCGGGTCTTCAACCCGGTGACCCAGGGCGCGCGGTTCGACCCCGACGGCGACTACGTCCGCCGCTGGGTGCCCGAGCTGCGGCACCTCGCGGGCGCGGCCGCCCACGAGCCGTGGCGAGCGGCCGACGGCTACGCCCACGGCTACCCGGAGCGCATCGTCGAGCACGGCGCCGAGCGCGAGGAGGCGCTGGCGCGCTACGCGGCCGCGAAGGGCTGAGCACGCAGCGGCGTGCCCGTCCCGGCGGTCGGACCCGACGCGAGGGCGCCGGCGGGTCAGGCTCAGCGCCGGGGCGTCAGCCGGGCGGAGTCAGCGCGGGGGCGTCAGCCGGGCGGAGTCAGTGCGGGGACGAGACGCACCGTGGTCGTGCCCGTCCAGAAGTCGCCCTCGTCGTCGGCCTGGTCGTCGAGGTCACGAGTCGCGACGAGGACGAAGCCCTGCGTCTCGAACGTGCCCGGGACCGTCGCGATCACCGACGAGGCCAGTGCGTCGTCGTCGGCGTCGCGAGCAACAGCGGGGTCCGGGTCGAGAACCTCGGCACCCGTCGCCGCGACGGCCGCTCGGAGGTCCGGGAGTGCCTGTGCCGGTCCGAGCTCGGTGCGCCAGCATCGAGCGGCCCCGGCCTGTGCGCCGTCCGGGCACTCGACGGCCCGGTACCCGACAGGCAGCTCGACCGCGTCCATCGCCGCGGTCGCACGTGCCTCGTCCTGCTCCCAGGAGCGTCCGGCCTGCCACTGGTGCCAGGCGTCCCGCGCGGGTTCCAGCGCCAGCGCCCCGATGGCGATCGCGACCGCCCCGAGGATCGAGACCACGAGAACGGGACTGCGCACGTCTGATCATCGGCGCGCGCGCAGGTCGACCTGAGCGCTACGACGCAACCGTCCCGGGCGCGTCCGCACCGCGCAGGATCGACGACATCTTCTTGCCGCGCGCGACCTCGTCGACCAGCTTGTCCATGTACCTGATCTGCTGCATCAGCGGGTCCTCGATCTCCTCGACGCGCAGCCCGCAGATGACGCCCGTGATGAGCGTGGCGTTCGGGTTCATCGCCGGCGCCTTCGCGAAGAAGGTCTCGAGGTCGATCTCCGCCTCGATCGCGCGGTGCAGATCCGCCGTGTCGTACCCCGTGAGCCAGGTGATGACCCGGTCCACGTCCGCACGGCCGCGGCCTTTCCGCTCCACCTTGGCCACGTAGAGCGGGTAGATGCCGGCGAAGCTCGTCCCGAAGATCCGGTGTCGCGTCACGGTCCGCCTCCCAGGACGGGTGCCCGGGCTCGTCAGTGGACGGGCCCGGCGCCGGTCCAGATCCGGTCGAGGTAGTCCCGCATCGAGCGGTCCGACGAGAAGAACCCGGTGCGGGCGACGTTGAGGATCGCCGAGCGCGTCCACTTCGCCTCGTCCGCGTAGGCCTCCTCGACCCGCTCCTGCGCCTCGATGTACGCCTGGTAGTCGGCCAGGACCAGGAACCGGTCCTGGTAGAGCAGGTTCGAGACGATCGGCTCGAAGGCGTGCCGGTCGCCGCCGGAGAACGCACCCGACGCGATCAGGTCCAACGCCCGCCGCAGCGACTCGTTGGCCTCGTAGTACGCCGCGGGCCGGTAGCCCTTCTCGGTGAGCTCGGTGACCTCCGGCTCGGTGAGCCCGAACAGGAAGAAGTTGTCGTCGCCGACCAGCTCGCGGATCTCCACGTTCGCGCCGTCGTCGGTGCCGATCGTCAGCGCACCGTTGAGCGCGAACTTCATGTTCCCCGTGCCGGACGCCTCCTTGCCGGCGAGCGAGATCTGCTCGGACAGGTCGGCCGCCGGGATCAGGGTCTCGGCCAGGGTCACGTTGTAGTTCGCCGGGAACAGCACCTTGAGCCGACCGGCCACCACCGGGTCGTTGTTCACGGTCGCCGCGACCGAGTTGATCAGCCAGATGATGTCCTTGGCCATCCGGTAGCCCGGCGCGGCCTTGGCGCCGAAGACCACGGTCCGCGGTGCGAGCTCCTCGATCGGCAGCTCGCCGGAGATCACCCGGTCGTACAGCGTGACGACGTGCAGCAGCTTGAGCATCTGACGCTTGTACTCGTGCAGCCGCTTGACCATGACGTCGAGCATCGAGTCGGGGTCCACCGCGAGCCCGTCGCGCTTCTCCAGCACACCGGCCAGGCGGAGCTTGTTGCGCCGCTTGACGTCCCGGAACCGGCGGGTGAACTCGGCGTCCTCCACGAACGGCTCGAGCTCGCGCAGCCGGTCGAGGTCGGTCACCCAGCCGCCGCCGATCGCGTCGGTGATCAGCCGGGACAGCGCCGGGTTCGCGAGCCGCAGGAAGCGCCGCGGGGTCACGCCGTTGGTGACGTTGGTGAACTTCGCCGGCCAGAGCCCGGCGAAGTCGTCGAGCACCTTGTCGCGCAGCAGCTGCGAGTGCAGGGCCGCGACGCCGTTGACCTTCGCACCGGCCACAGTGGCGAGGTAGGCCATGCGCACCGCACGCTCGGGGTGCTCGGCGATGATCGACATCTTGCGGGCCTTGAGCTCGTCCCGCGGGTAGGTCGCGCGGACCTCGGCGAGGAACTCGTCGTTGATCCGGTAGATGATCTCCAGGTGCCGGGGCAGCAGCCGGCCCAGCAGCTCGACCGGCCAGACCTCGAGCGCCTCCGGCAGCAGCGTGTGACAGGTGTAGGCGAAGCACTGCCGGGTGACGTCCCAGGCCTCGTCCCAGCCGAAGCCCTTCTCGTCCACCAGGATGCGCATCAGCTCGGGGACCGCGATCACCGGGTGGGTGTCGTTGAGCTGGAAGATGACCCGCTCGGGCAGGCGGTGCAGGTCGAAGTCGGCCCGCAGCACCTGGTCGATGAAGTTCCGGATCGACGCCGCGACGAAGAAGTACTGCTGCTGCAGGCGCAGCTCCTTGCCCTGCGGGGTGGAGTCCTCGGGGTACAGGACCTTGGAGATGTTCTCCGCGAAGGTCTGGGCCCGCACCGCGTCGGCGTAGTGCCCGGAGTTGAAGATCTGCAGGTCGAACGCGCGGGTCGCACGGGCGCTCCACAGGCGCAGCGTGTTGACCCGGCCGTTGTGGTACCCGGGAACCATGTAGTTGTACGGCACCGCCAGGACGCTCCAGGCGGGCGTCCACTCGCCGCGGACCTCGCCGTCGGCGCCGGTGACGGGCTCGACCTGGCCGCCGAAGCCCACCGTCACGGCGGCCTCGGGGTGCGGGAACTCCCACGGCGAGCCGAGCTCGAGCCAGGTGTCCGGCTTCTCGACCTGGTGCCCGTCGACGAAGGTCTGGCGGAAGATGCCGTACTCGTAGCGGATGCCGTAGCCCACGGAGGGCACCGACATGGTCGCGAGCGAGTCGATGAAGCACGCGGCGAGGCGGCCGAGGCCGCCGTTGCCGAGGCCCGGCTCGATCTCGTCGTCGCGCAGCTCGCCGAGGTCGATGTCGAGGCCGCGCAGCGCCTCCTCGGCGATCTCCTCGAGCCCGGTGCACAGCAGCGCGTTGTCGAGCTGCCGGCCGAGCAGGAACTCCGCCGAGAGGTAGGCCACGGACTTCGCCTGGGCCTCGCGCTGACGGTGGGAGGTCTCCAGCCAGCGGGACATGAGGTACTGCCGCACGGTCCGGGCGAGGGCGAGGTACTGGTCGTTCACCGACGAGGCGGCGAGCTCGACGCCCTGGCCGAAGTTCAGCTCGCGGAGGAACGCACGGGTGAAGGCATCCACCGTGAGATCCGGCGTGGGGGTAGGCACGATCATCTCGGTCACGGCGCAACGGTAGCCCCCTGCGCAAATGCTTGCGAGGCTTGAAAGAAGTTGCATGTGTGGGGTGTGGGAAACGACACACCCGGATGTGTGAACGCACACACCACCAGCGCTGGCCCAACGTCGTCGCAGCAGCGCGGGCTCAGAGTAGCCGCGGATCACCCTTCCGCGCCACGCGTTCACCCGATCAGGGCTGCTCAGCGGCCCGACGGCCCGCTTGTCCGGGACGTTGGCCCCGTCGTCGTCGGGGTCCTGTTCGAGGTCCCAGGGACCTTCGCCCACTGATCCGCGTTGCCCGGCCTCCTACCGTCACAAACAGCGCCTGTGACCGATCTCTCGTCGGTTCGCCGTCGCTGCACCATCGAGGGAACGAGGTGTCAGAGGTGTCCAAGAAGGTCGTGGTGGTCGGCGGCGTGGCCGGCGGGATGTCCGTCGCGGCGCGCGTGCGCCGGCTCGACGAGCAGGCCGAGATCGTCGTGTTCGAGCGCGGCCGGCACGTCTCGTTCTCCAACTGCGCACTGCCGTTCCACCTCTCCGGGATGATCCCGCGGGCCGAACAGCTCGTCCTGATGACCCCCGAGCTGCTGCGCAAGCGGCACGCGATCGACGCCCGGGTGCGCCACGAGGTCGTGGACATCGACCGAGCCGCCCGCACGGTCACCGTGCACAACCTCGACTCCGACGAGACGTTCGAGGAGGAGTACGACGTCCTGGTGCTCTCGCCGGGCGCCGTGCCGATCCGCCCCGACATCCCGGGGGCCACCGCCGAGCACGTGTTCACCGTGCGCGACGTCACGGACATCGACCACATCAAGCGCCACGTCGACCAGCCGCACGTCACCGACGTCGTGGTGGTGGGCGGCGGCTACATCGGCCTCGAGATGGCCGAGAACCTCAAGCACGCGGGCAAGAACGTCACCGTGGTCGAGATGCGCGACCAGGTCCTGACCCGCCTGGACGAGGACATCGTCCAGCTGCTGCACCACGAGCTGCTCGACCAGGGCGTGCGCCTCGTGCTCAACGACGCACTCACCAAGATCGGTGAAGCCGGCGTGACCGTCGCCTCCGGCACCACCGTCCCGGCCCAGGCCGTGATCCTGGCGATCGGGGTCCGCCCCGAGACCACGCTCGCGCAGCAGGTCGGGCTGAAGATCGGCGACACCGGCGCGATCTGGGTCGACCGGCACTACCGGACCAGCGACTCGGCCATCTACGCGGTGGGCGACGCGATCGAGGTCTTCAACCAGCTGACCCACAAGCCCAGCCGGCTGGCGATGGCCGGCCCCGCCCAGCGCCAGGCGCGGGCCGCGGCCGACCACATCTACGGCGTCTCGCAGCGCCAGACCGGGGTGATCGGCTCCAGCGTCGTCCGGGTGTTCTCGCTCACCGCGGCGTCCACCGGCCTCAACGAGGCCGAGTGCATCCAGGAGCACATGTCCTACGACAAGGCCTACGTGATCGGCCAGGACAAGGTGAACCTGATGCCGGACTCCAAGCCGATGCACCTGAAGCTGCTGTTCGAGGTGCCGACCGGCCGGATCCTCGGCGCCCAGGCCGTCGGCGTCGGCAACGTGGAGAAGCGGATCGACGTCATCGCCACGCTGATCATGATGGGCGGGACGCTCGAGGACATGCGTGACCTCGAGCTGTGCTACTCGCCGCTGTACTCCACCGCCAAGGACGTGGTGAACAACGCGGCGCTGGTCGCCCTGAACGTGCTCAACCAGGAGGTCCACCAGGTCACCGTGGGCGACCTGCGGCGGCTGATCGTCGAGGAGGACGCGTTCGTCATCGACGTGCGCGAGCCGGTCGAGTGGGAGCGCGGCCACATCAAGGGCGCGGTCAACATCCCGATGAGCCAGTTCCGCGACCGCCTCGACGAGATCCCGAAGGATCGACCGGTCTACTGCCACTGCCGGATCGGCCAACGCTCCTACAACGTGGTGCGCGCGCTGAACCAGCTCGGCTTCCCGAACGCGGTCAACATCGGCGGCTCGTACCTCGGGTTCTCCCACCACGAGTACTTCCACGACGTCGCGGACGACCGGGAGTCGCTGGTCACGGAGTACAACTTCCGCTGACCAGCGGGGCCCACCGCCCGTCGACTCAGCACGACCTGGCGCACGACGACGTGCGCGGGACCGCGTCCCGACGCGCCGCGCAGGGGGCGGAGCGCCGGTTCGGTCCGAGCCGATCGGGTGTCCGAGACCTCACCCCCACGAGGTCTCGGCGCCCGGATCGGTGGGCGTGGAGCGTGAGCGGTGCGTGCGTGCGTGCGCGGTGCGGGCGGCGCATGCGGCGAGTGCGGCGCGGCCTGCAGGAACGTCAGCGGCGCCCACCGCGGGGGGCCACCTCGAGGTGCACGGTCACCGTGTCGCCGAGCTCCAGGTGCTCGGCGGCCCGCACCGCATCCTTGATCGGCACGACATACCCGCCCTCCCTCGGCCACAGGGACGTGGTCCAGCGGGTGCGCCCGACCCTGAGCTCGACCGGGATCATCCCCCAGCCGTAGGTGACGTCCCGTGCGATCGCCGCGATCTCCGCGGCCTGCGGCTCCGGGACCGTGACGAAGTGGAACGGCGCCGGGCCGCGCCAGTGCCAGATCTCGCCGGTGACGTCCACGCGCCCAGCATGCGGGGCAGGCCCCGATCGCACCACCGTGGCCGGCGTGGCGATCACACCGCAACATCACCCTGGGGGTGCCAGATCGCCCGCCGGGTTGAGCGGTACGGTCGGCGGACGCGGCGCCGAACCCGGCGCGACCGAGCGCGAGGGGAACCATGGCGGACGAGCGCGAGCCTCAGACCGGCGACAGCGAGGCCCCACAGCCCTGGACGACACCGGGCACGCCCCCGCCGCCGGTTCCCGCGCCCGGCTACCCGCAGCCCTACGGCCAGTCGCCGTACGCCGCGCAGCCGGCGGAGGCGCCCGGCTACCCACCGCAGGCCGGCCCGCCCGGCTACCCGCCGCCCTACCAGCAGCCCGGGGAGCAGTCGCCGTACACCCAAACCGGCTACCTGCCCGCCCAGGGCGGGGTGCCCGGCCCCGGCGGCGTGCCCGCGCCGGGCGGCCCGGCGCCGAGGTCCAACCCGGGCATGACGCTCGGCGTCGTCAGCATCGCCCTGGCCGCCTTCATGCTGTGGATCGTCGGGATCCCGCTCGCGATCTGGTCCCTGGTCCGCTCCGGCAAGGCCGACGCCTCGCGTGTGATCGGGTTCGCCGCCCTCGCCGCCAACCTGCTCATGGTCCTGGTGAGCGTCGCGACCCTCGCGGTGCTCCTCCCGCTGATCAACGCCGCCCGGGACGAGGCCGCTGCCCCCATCCCGACGGTCAGCGTCGAGCCCACCCCCGCGGAACCGAGCCCGACCGAGTCGTCGGCCGACGCGTCACCGACCGAGTCCGGCTCACCGACGTCGGACGCGGCCGAGGTCATCGGCCTCGACGAGGCGTACACCGTGGGTGGCTCGGGCGACGCCTTCTGGTCGATCCCCGGATCGGTGTCCGGCTGGGACCTGACCACGTTCGACGACCAGGGCGTCAACGAGTTCACCCGCGCCGACGGCGAGGCGTACTTCACCACCTTCCAGGGCGTCGACCCGGCCTACGCCGGGCTGTCCGATCTCGACGGCTCCTACCAGGTTGTCGGTGACGTCATCGGGCTCTCGGCCGACGAGATCGCTGCCGACGCGACCACCACGACCCTGCCGCAGACGTCCGGCGACCGAGCGGTCGAGCTCGTGGTCTTCGAGTGGACGAGCGACACCCACGACGGGATCACGGCGGGCCGCGTGTTCGACGACGGGCACTACCTCGCGCTGAGCTACTACACGCCGACCGAGTCCTTCGACTACGCCGAGTGGGACGCGTTCATCGCACAGATCGCGATCGACGACAGCGGCAGCTAGCCCGCCGCGGGCCACTGCCCCCGAGGCGCCTCACGCATCGGTGTCGAGGAGAAGGCTCTGCTCGACCCACCCGGCGAGGTCGCCGGTGGTCACGCCCGCGCGGTCGAACAGGTCGCTGAGCCCCGACCCGTTCTGCAGCGCACTCAGGACGGCGTCGGTCCCGGTCCCGAGCAGGTCCGCGATCGAGCTCAAGGTGTCCTGCTGCGCCGCGGTCATGCCGGCGCCGAACACCCCGCTGGAGCCCTCGGGCGGCGGCCCGACCGGCCGCCCGAGCCCCGCCTGGTCGACCAGGGACTCGGTCAGCTCGGTGAGGTTGCCGAGGCCCTGCATGTCCTGCGGGGCGGCTGCGACCAAGGCGGCCACGAGATCGTCGCGGGACACGCCCTGCTCCTGCGCGAGGTCCGCGAGGCTCGCACCGTCCTGCAGCGCCTCGACCACCTCGTCGGTCGAGAGCCCGAGCGCATCGGCCGCGGCCTCGAGGTGCGGCGGGACGCCAGAACCGTCCCGCGGAGGAGGCGGAGGCTGGATCGCAGCGGTCGACGTACTGGTGCCGGTCCGCCCGATGCTCGTCACGCCCGAGCCCGCCCACACCTGACCGACCGACGCGATCCCGCTGATCTCCATGTCCGTCCCCTCAACCGGGCGACCTGCTGCCGCCGTCAGGGACCGGATCGGCGGGCCGGAGGGAGTGCGAAGGCGGACTCCCGCATTGACAGGGAGCTCACAGGCGGGGCGAGTCAGCCGCAGGTGTCGCAGATGCCCGTGGCGGGGAGCGCGGTGAAGCAGGTCGGGCAGATCCGCGGGGGCTGGTCCGCCGTGGCGGTGCGGGCCCGCGCGGAGCGAGGGGCAGCCGGGCTCGCGGTGCGGGCGCGGGCGGGGCGGGCGGCCCGGACCGGCTCGACCCGGCGGGCGCTCGCCGGCTCGGTCACCTCGAAGCCGCGCTTGCGCAGGATGACGACGGCGTCCTGCATCCCGCCGTGGAACTCGTCCACGGTCGCGAGACGGCCGGTCGCGTACCTGTGCGCGACGGCCAGGAGCGCCCGCGGGTCGTACCCGCGGCCTTCGCTGACCAGCGCGTACCCGGCGACCGGTTCGAAGCCGTACACCTCGAGGAACTGCTCACCACCCCGGTCGTCGTACTCCGCGATCGCGGCGAGGACATGCTGACGCTGGACGGAGGAGAAGGTGGCCACCCAGGCAGCGTACGTCCCTCGGGAGGGTGCCTCGGCCCACGTGCGGGGCGCCCGCGAGCGGTACGGTGCGGCCGTGCCGCCGACCTTCCACCACACCCGGCTCCGCGACGCCGACCCCGAGCTGCTGTACCGCGTGCTGAGGCTCCGGGTACAGGTGTTCGTGGTCGAGCAGGAGTGCGCCTACGAGGATCTCGACGGCCGTGACCTCGAGCCCGGCACCGAGCTGCACTGGGTGGCCGACGACGATGATCCGACCCGCGTGCTCGCGACGCTGCGCGTCCTGCGCGACCCCGACGGCGCGATGCGGATCGGTCGGGTGGTCACCGATCCGGCGGCGCGATCGCTCGGCGTCGCGTCGACCCTGATGGCCCGCGCCGTCGAGCGGTGCGCCGAGCTCTCGCCGACCGCGGACGTCGTGCTCGACGCCCAGGCACACCTGGCCGACTGGTACGCGCGCTTCGGGTTCGTCGTGGACGGACCTGGGTTCCTCGAGGACGGCATCCCGCACGTTCCGATGCGGCGCAGCGCCTCGTCCGGGACGGTCCGATGAGCGCCGGGAACGACCCCTCGGTCCGTGCGGGCCACGCCATGTCGTTCGGCCGCGCGGCCGACGCGTACGAACGGGGCCGACCGGGGTACCCCGACGCCGTCGTGGACTGGCTCCTCGAGCCCGGGCCACGCACCGTCCTCGACCTGGGTGCGGGCACCGGCAAGCTCACCCGGGCACTCGTCGGTCGCGTCGACCAGGTGCTCGCGGTCGACCCGTCGGGCGTGATGCTCGACGGGCTCCGCACGGCCGTTCCCGGGGTCGATGCGCGCCAGGGTGCTGCCGAGGCGATCCCACTGCCGGACGCCAGCGTGGACGCCGTGCTGGTCGCCCAGGCCTGGCACTGGGTCGACACGGCGCGTGCCGTCCCCGAGGTCAAGCGGGTGCTCCGGGACGGCGGGTACCTGGGCCTGGTGTGGAACGTCCGCGACGAGTCCGTGGCCTGGGTCGGTCGCCTCACCGAGATCATCCACGGCTCCGTCGCCGAGCGTTACGCCCACGACGAGACGATCGCGTCGGAGCTCGGTCCGGCCGAGGCCTTCGAGCACCGCTGGACGATGCCCTTCGACCGCCAGGGTCTGCTGGACCTCGTCGCGTCGCGCAGCTACGTCATCTCCGCGCCCGGCGAGATCCGGGCGGAGATCCTGGCGCAGGTCGACGACCTGCTCACCGTGGAGCCAGCGTTCGCCGGGCCTCCGCCGTGGCAGCTGCCGTACGTGACCCGGGCGTGGCGGATCCGGTTCGACTGACTCCTCGGCCGCATCGCCGCGGGGTCATCCCCGTCTGCACCTACATCGCAGGCGCCATGTCGACGAACCGTGCGTACTGACCCTGGAAGGCCACCACGATCGTGTCCGTCGGGCCGTTGCGGTGCTTGGCGACGATGAGATCGGCCTCGCCTGCGCGGGGGGACTCCCGCTCGTAGGCGTCCTCACGGTGCAGCAGGATCACGACGTCGGCGTCCTGCTCGATCGCGCCGGACTCGCGCAGGTCCGACAGCTGCGGCTTCTTGTCGGTGCGCTGCTCCGCGCCACGGTTGAGCTGCGAGATCGCGATGACCGGGACCTCGAGCTCCTTGGCGAGCAGCTTGAGCGCGCGGGAGAACTCGCTGACCTCCTGCTGGCGGGACTCGACCCGCTTGCCCGAGCTCATCAGCTGCAGGTAGTCGATCACGACGAGCTTGAGGTCGTGCCGCTGCTTGAGCCTGCGGCACTTGGCCCGGATCTCCATCAGCGACATGTTCGGCGAGTCGTCGATGAACAGCGGCGCGGAGGAGATCTTGCCCATCGTCGAGGCGAGCTTCTGCCAGTCCTCGTCGCGCATCTGGCCCTTGCGCATGTTCTGCAGCGGCACCCGCCCCTCGGCCGCGAGCATGCGCATGGTGATCTCGTTCCGGCTCATCTCGAGCGAGAAGATCACCGACGTCATGCCGTGCTTGATCGACGCCGCACGTGCGATGTCGATGCCGAGCGTCGAGTTGTGGGTGGGCACCATCGTCCGGCCGGCAAGGTACAGGTGGGCCGGGTGGTCGATCTCGACGCAACGCACCGGCACCGACGCAACGCGACGCACCGATGTGATGAAGCGCGAACGCAACCGCGGCGTGGACGGGCGTCGGCGCTCCTTGTGCGCGAGCTTCTTGCGCTCCAGCGCGAAGACCTCGTCATCCGTGGTGAACGTGACCGTGAACGCCGTGCTGTGCGCCTCGTCGCGGCCCTGAACCTGGCGAGTCGACCAGCCGGTCCGGTACCCGAGCGAGTGCACGAGCTCGCGGACGTCCTCGGCCAGCCGCACCTCGGTCAGGGTGATCTGGACGCTGCCCGTCGGGTTGACGGTGCCGTCGGTGTCGAGCAGGCCGGCGAGCAGATCCCGACGCTGCGCCTCCGAGGCCCGCAGGTACTCCGTCGGGATGTGCTTCGCGCCGAGCACGCCAAGCGTCCGCAGACGCCCAGCAACGGTGCCGTAGCGCGCGTGGCAGTCCTGGCACCGGCGCAGTCCGGAGCTCGGCCCTCCGCAGTCCGGGCACAGGGCCGCAACCGCCTCGCCGACGCCCCGGGCCCGACCGCCGCACGAACGCCCGCACGTGCGCACCTGGCGTCGCGGATTGGTGAACGCCGCCCCGCAGACCACGCACGTGCGCGGTTCGGGCTCGATCTCCGCCGGGAGCTGGATGGAGTACGTCCGGCCATCGCTCGCCCGCGTGCAAACCGATCGCAGACCACGGCTCTCGATTCGCATCGCGATCTCCGGGTCCGCGGACGTGAACCGCGCGGAGGCGCTGTGGCCGTCACCGAGCCAGACGCCGAGGGCGTAGGGCTCGACCAGCAGGGCGGACTCAGGCAGGTCCAGGGCGTGGGCCGTCGGAACGGAGTGGTTGAGCCGGCCGTCAGCCGACGAGCAGCGCAGCGTCGCGGCGATCTCCTCGGTGGTCCGGATCGCGCCACGCACGCGGGGCTCACCGTTCGGCCCCGCCTCCTGCCGCGCCCGTCGTGACGCGCGGGTGTCGGTGAACCACTCGTGCTGGGCGTCGGCGAGGATCACCGCCCCGTCGTCGAAGGTGACCTCGTAGCAGGGCCGGTCGACCATGACCTCTGTCGCGGCCACCACACGGGTCGGCGTTCCATCGGCGGCGATCAGCGTCTCGCCGACCTGGACCTCGCCCATGGTCGTCCACCCGCGAGGGGTCGGGAGCGGGGTGTCCAGCGCGAGCGCCTTGCCGATGGCCGGACGCGCCGCGAGGACGACCATCTGGCCCGGGTGCAGGCCGTTGGTCAGCCGGTCCAGCTCGATGAAGCCGGTCGGCACACCGACCATGCCCTCACCGCGGTGCCCGGCGGCCTCGATCTCCTCCATCGTGCCGTTGAGGATGTCCGCGAGCGGCAGGTAGTCCTCGCTGGTGCGCTGCTCGGTGACCGCGTACACCTCGGCCTGCGCGGTGTTCACCAGCTCGTCGACGTCACCGCCGTCGGTCGCGTACCCGAGCTGCACGATCCGGGTGCCGGCCTCGACCAGGCGGCGCAGCACGGCCCGCTCGCGCACGATCCGCGCGTAGTAGCCCGCGTTCGCCGCCGTGGGCACCATCGAGATCAGCGTGTGCAGGTACGGCGCCCCGCCGACCCGGCCGAGCTCGCCACGCTTGGTCAGCTCCGCGGAGACGGTGATCGCGTCGGCCGGCTCGCCGCGGCCGTACAGGTCGAGGATCGCGTCGTAGACCAGCTCGTGGGCGGGCTTGTAGAAGTCCTGGCCCTTGAGGTGCTCGACGACGTCGGCGATGGCGTCCTTCGAGAGCATCATGCCGCCGAGCACGCTCTGCTCGGCGGTGAGGTCCTGCGGAGGTGTGCGCTCGAACTCCGGTCCACGGAGGCCGCGCTCGAGCTCCTCGATGCTCACCTGTCCCCTTCCCCCTGACGCCCTCGGGTCCTGTGCTCTCGTTCTACCGCCGGCCACCCACACGCACCCGATTCGGTCCGCGAGCGAGACTAGGAGCGCCGCGGCTCCGACCCCAAACGGGTCGTCCCGAGGAAGCTTGTGGACGCGCGGGGGGTGGGTGTGGACCCACGCTCGCGCCGCTTGTGCACAGCCGGGGACAAGGCTGTGGAAACTTCGAGCGCCGATCCTCGGGAGAATGCGCTGAGCACGCCCTTCGCCCGCCCGACGCTGTGGACAGGAATCGGACTCGAATACCATGGCCAGAAGTTCGCCAAATGGACAAAACGTCCCAGCTGGTGTCCGCTCCTTGGACCGCCAGGTGCTCGCTCTGGCCGTGCCCGCCTTCGGCGCGCTGGTCGCGGAACCCTTGTTCGTGCTCGTCGACTCGGCCGTGGTCGGCACGCTCGGCACGACCCCGCTGGCCGGGCTCGGGCTGGCGTCCACCGTCCTGACCACGGTCGTCGGGCTGTGCGTCTTCCTCGCGTACGCGACCACGGCGCAGGTCGCCCGGGGCATCGGCGCCGGCCACCGGCGCGACGCGCTGCGACAGGGCGTCGACGGCATGTGGCTCGGGCTGCTGCTCGGCGCGGTGCTCGCGGTCGGCCTGTGGCTCGCCGCACCGGCGCTCGCGTCGGCGCTCGGAGCACCCGCGGACGTGGTCGCGCCCGCCGTGACGTACCTGCGCTGGTCGGCCCCCGGCCTGCCCGGGATGCTCCTCGTCCTCGCGGCGACCGGCGTCCTGCGGGGCCTGCTCGACACCCGCACCCCGCTGTGGGTCGCCGGGGCGGGCGCCGCGCTCAACGCGATCCTCTCGGTCACCCTCGTGCTCGGACTCGGGATGGGGGTCGCCGGCTCCGGCCTCGGCACCGCCGTCACCCAGCTGCTCATGGCCCTCGTGCTCGGCGCCGTGGTGGTCCGTGCGGCCCGGCCGGAGGGCGTCCCGCTGCGTCCCGGTGCGACCGGGCTCGGCGGAGCCGTGGTCGCCGGCGCACCGCTCCTGGTCCGCACGGTCTCGCTGCGCGCCGCGATCCTGCTCGCCACCTGGGTCGCCGCCGGGCTGGGCACCGTCGCGCTCGCGGGCCACCAGGCGGTGGCGTCGATCTGGGGCTTCACCGCCTTCGCCCTGGACGCGCTCGCGATCGCTGCGCAGGCGCTGGTCGGCCAGCGGCTCGGCGCCGCCGACGTCGGTGCCGTCCGGGGGGTGCTCCGGCGCACGGTGACCTGGGGCGTGGCCGGGGGAGCCGTGCTCGGCGCCCTGGTCGCGGTCGCCGCGTGGCCGCTCGCACGGCTGTTCACCGACGACCCGGCGGTGCACCAGGCGATCGCCTGGACGCTCTGGCTGGTCGCGCTGATGCTCCCGATGAGCGGGTGGGTGTTCGTGCTCGACGGTGTGCTGATCGGCGCGGGCGACGGGCGCTACCTCGCCTGGGTGGGCATGCTCACGCTCGCCGTGTACGCACCGGCAGCGCTCGCCGTGCGCACATGGGCACCGCCGGGCCCCACCGGGCTGGTGTGGGCGTGGCTGGCCTTCGGTGGGCTGTTCATGGCGGCCCGCGCCGCGACGACCGGTCTGCGCGCACGCGGCACCGCCTGGATGCGCACCGGCGTCTGACGGCGCCCCGCGGCGCCCTTGCCGTTTGCCCGGCACGACCTCGCTCGCGGACGTACCCTCGGCGCCATGGGGGCACACGACGAGGTGGCCGGACGGGACCCGCGAAGCAACGGCCAGGAGCCGTACCACGACCCGGAGCGCCGCACCCGGGTGGCGGCCTACGCCCTGGCCCGTCGCGACGGGGCGATCCTGCTCGCCCGCGCATCCGCGGCATCGGACCAGCCTCGGACCTGGTGGCTACCCGGGGGTGGGATCGACTTCGGGGAGCAGCCGGACGCCGCCGCGGTGCGCGAGACGCTCGAGGAGACCGGCATCCAGGTCCGGGTCCACGGTGAGCCCGAGGTGCACACCGAGGTGTCGACCTCCCGCGACGGCACTCAGGTGCACCACGTCCGGCTGGTGTTCCGGTGCGACGTGGTCGGCGGCGAGCTCGCCGCAGAGGTCGGCGGCAGCACCGACTGCGCGGCGTGGGTGAGTGCCGAGCGCGTGCTCGCACTGCCGCTCGCCGGCTTCGTACGCCGGGTGATCGAGCGGAGCCAGATCCTGGGGGAGTGACCGGCGAGGTCCCCGCGCGGCGTGCACGGCACGCGCGGGCCACCGGTGCCGGACGCAGCACGGCCCGGCACCCCGAAGGGCACCGGGCCGTCGCCGCGCGGTGGGAGAGGCTCAGGCCTCCGGGACCACCCGCACGTCGATCTGCGCCGACACGTCGGCGTGCAGGCGGACCTGCACCTGGTAGTCGCCGATCGCCTTGATCGGCTGACCGATCTCGACCTTGCGCTTGTCGATCGCCGGGCCACCGCCGGCGGTGACCGCCTCGGCGATGTCGGACGTGGTCACCGCGCCGAACAGCCGGCCGCTCGCACCGGCCTTCGCGGCGATCGTGAAGACCTGCGTCTGGAGCTGCGTCCGCACGGCGGCGGCGTCCTCCAGGGTCGCGATCTCACGGGCCTTGCGGGCCTTGCGGATGCCGGCGATCTGCTTCTCGGCGCCCTTGCTCCACGTCGTGGCCAGGCCGCGCGGCAGCAGGTAGTTGCGCGCGTAGCCGTCCTTGACCTCGACGACGTCGCCAGGGGTGCCGAGGCCGGTGACCTCGTGGGTGAGGATGAGCTTCGCCATCAGACTCTCTCCTCTCAGCGAGCCGAGCTCGAGTACGGCAGCAGCGCCATCTCGCGGGCGTTCTTCACGGCCCGCGCGATCGCACGCTGCTCCTGGACGGACACGCCGGTCACGCGCCGCGCACGGATCTTCCCGCGGTCGGAGATGAACTTCCGCAGCAGGGCGGTGTCCTTGTAGTCGACCTGCTCGATCTTGGCGACCTTGAGCGGGTTCTGCTTCTTCTTGGGCTTGCGGACGACGGGCTTCGCCATCGTGGTGCTCCTTAAGTTCGGAGCCCGGACCTCGGAGGCCCGGGATGGGATGAGATGAGGGTCAGAACGGGGGCTCGTCGTACTGCTGCGACGAACCACCCGACGAGGGTGCGGACGTGGCCCACGGGTCGGCGTCGTAGCCGCCGCCGCCACCGCCGCCACCGCCGGAGAACCCACCGCCACCG
Source organism: Actinotalea endophytica (assembly GCF_025717005.1). GTDB lineage: Bacteria > Actinomycetota > Actinomycetes > Actinomycetales > Cellulomonadaceae > Actinotalea. Next base: position 196,792 of record NZ_JAOVZU010000001.1, on the reverse strand, counting down.
CCGGAGCGCTGGGCGCGGGTCACCTTGGCCGAGGCGTAGCGCAGCGAGGGGCCGACCTCGTCGACCTGCAGCTCGACCACGGTGCGCTTCTCACCCTCACGGGTCTCGTAGGACCGCTGGACGAGCCGGCCCTGGACGATCACCCGCGTGCCCTTGGTCAGGGACTCCGCGACGTTCTCGGCCGCCTCGCGCCAGATCGAGCAGCGCAGGAACAGCGTGTCGCCGTCCTTCCACTCGTTGGACTGACGGTCGAACGAACGCGGCGTCGACGCGACGGTGAAGTTCGCGACCGCCGCACCGGACGGCGTGAAGCGCAGCTCCGGGTCCGCGGTCAGGTTTCCGATCACCGTGATGACGGTGTCACCAGCCATGCGTGCTCCTCGGTTCGCGTCGGGTTGGTCAGCGGGCGTCGGGCCGGATGACCTTGGTCCGCAGCACGGACTCGTTGAGGTTGAGCTGACGGTCCAGCTCCTGGGTCACGGCCGGCTCGGCGGTGAAGTCGATCACCGCGTAGATGCCCTCGGACTTCTTCGCGATCTCATAGGCGAGACGGCGACGGCCCCAGATGTCCACGTTGTCGACACTGCCACCGGCGGTCTTCACGACCGTCAGGTACTTGTCGAGGGACGGGGCGACGGTGCGCTCCTCGATGTCCGGGTCGAGGATCACCATCATCTCGTAACGACGCATACGGATACCCACCTCCTGTGGTCTCAGCGGTCACGGTCCATCCGTGACAGGAGGGTTGTGCGTCAGTCGACCCGGGCCTGCTGTGGCGATCGGCGCCACGAGGCGGCCGGGCAACGGCGCACCATCGTACCTGGTCCGCGGCGTGGACGAGCACCGTCGTCACGGACCGGGCGGACTCAGCCTCCGCTGCCCCCTCCGCCGGCGTTGCCCGAGTTGCCGGGCGCCGCGTCGGTCGCGGTCGGGCTCGGCGTCGGGGTGGGCGACACGGTGTCCGTCGGGCTCGGGCTCGGCTCGACCGCCGGACCCGTGGAGACCGTGATCGTCACCGTGGCGCCTGCCTCGGCCTGCGTCCCGCCGGCGGGGTCCGTCGAGATCACCGAGCCGGCCGGGACGGTGTCGTCCGAGTCCTCGACCACGGTCACCGCGAAGCCCGCGGCCTTGAGGGCGGCGGTCGCATCGGCCTTGGTGTCACCGACGACGTCCGGCACCTCGACCGTTCCCGGACCCTGCGAGATCGCCACCGTCACGGTCGAGCCCTGGTCCACCTCGGTCCCGGCCGGCGGGTCGCTCGAGACCACCTGGCCGACCGGCACCGTCGGGTCGTTGACCTGGGTGAATGCCGGCGTCAGGCCCACCCGGCCGAGCGCGGTCTGCGCATCGGCCTCGGTCATCCCGGTGAGGTCGGGCACCGCGACCTGCGGCGGCGTGTTCGGCGTCCCGACGTTCGCGGCGGGCGGGAAGTCGAGGACCTCGCGACCCTCCATCGCCGTGCTCATGTAGGCCGCCCAGAGGTCGGCCGGTGCGGAACCACCCGTGATCGCTCGGTACCCGCCGAACGGTGTGATCGACTCCTCCTCGCCGTTCGGACCGACCTGGTACATCGCGACCGCGGTGGTCAGCTGGCGGGTGAAGCCGACGAACCACGCCGACTTGTTGTCGGTCGAGGTGCCGGTCTTGCCGGCGACCGGCCAGCCGATCTTCCCCGTCTGGGTCGCGGTCCCGCCCGCGTTCGGCGGGCCCTGCAGCGCGGTGACCACGTCGGCCATGACGTCCTCGGCGAACTCGCGCTTCGGCGTCGTGGCGCCCTCGTAGGCGACCTGGCCGTCGAGGTAGCTCACGCTGCGCACGATGAACGGGTCCGAGCGCATGCCCTGCGCGTTGAAGGTGTTGTAGGCGACGGCCATGTCCAGCGGGTGCGGAGACGCGGCGCCGAGCACGTTGGACAGCTCGGCGTTCAGGCCGGTGGTGCTCTCCGGGACGCCGGCCCGGACCGCCGCATCCATCGTCTTGTCGGGGCCGACCTCGTCGTTCATCTGCGCGTAGACGGTGTTGACCGACTTCGCGGTGGCGGTCGCCACGGTGATGGTGCCGTAGTTCGCGCCGCCGTAGTTGCTCACCTTGTCGTTCGGGAAGCCCGGCAGCGGGTAGCCGTTGTTCCCGTCGTAGCGCGACTGCAGCGAGCCACCGTTCTCGAGGTAGGCGGTCAGGGCGAACGGCTTGAACGTGGAGCCGGCCTGGGCGCGGTCCTGGGTCACGGCGTTGCGGGCCTGGGTCAGGTAGTCCGGGCCGCCGTACAGCGCGAGGATCGCGCCGTCGGTCGGGTCGAGCGTGACCGCCCCGATCCGCAGGTTGTCCGCGTGGTCCTCCGGCACGGTCGCGATCGAGTCCTGGATCTTCTGCTGCAGCGCCGGGTCGATCGTCGTGACGACGGTGTACCCGCGCTGGTCGAGCTGGTCGTCGGTGATGCCGGCCTTCGAGGTGATCTCGTCACGCACCATCGAGAGCAGGTAGCCCTGGGGACCGGCGTAGATGTCCGACCGGGAGTACTCGATGGTCTCGGGGAAGACCTGCGCGTCCCGCTCCTCCTGGGTGATCGTGCCGGTCTCGACCATGCCGTCGAGCACGTAGTTCCAGCGTCGCTCGGCCTGCTCCGAGGAGACCCGCGGGTCGAAGTTGTTCGGCGAGGGGATCACGCCGGCGAGCAGCGCGGCCTGGGACAGCGTGAGGTCGGCGACGCCGACGCCGAAGTACGACTGTGCGGCGGTCTCGATGCCGTAGGAGTCCCGGCCGAAGTAGATCGTGTTGAGGTAGTTGGACAGGATCTCGTCCTTGTCCTGCTGGCGATCCAGCTTGATCGCCAGGATCGCCTCCTTGAGCTTGCCCGTGTAGGTGTCGACCGTGGTGTTGAAGTAGTACCGCTCGGCGTACTGCTGCGTGATGGTCGAGCCGCCCTGGTGCTCGCCGTAGCGCAGGTTCGTGTAGAGCGCACGGGCGATGCCGATCGGGTTGATCCCCGGGTTGCGGTAGAACGACCGGTCCTCACCGGCGACGACGGCGTCCTTCATGACCTGCGGGATCTCGTCGGCCGGCACGATCACCCGGTTCTGCACCCCGAAGGTGCCCATCGGGGTCTGGCCGTCGGCGTAGTAGACCGTGGTGGTCTGGGCCTCGGCGAAGTCGGCCACGCTCGGGACCGGCGTCAGGATGTAGAGCGCCACGAAGGCACCGATGCCGAGGACCAGGAACGTGGCGAAGGCGCCGAGCACCAGGCGCCACGACGGGAGCCAGCGACGCACGCCGCGCTTGCCGGCCCGCGGGTAGTCGATCAGGCGCTTGCGGCCGTTCTTGCCGCCCTTGCCACCCTTGGCGCCCGCCTTGTCGGACGCGCCGCCGGCGCTGCGCCGGGTCGGCGCCGATCCGGCGGCCGAGCGGCTGGAGGTGCCGCTCGACGGGGACGAGCCGGCACGGTCCGGCATCACGGATCGGCGACGCGGGGGTTGACCGCTGCCGGTGGGTGACCAGGTCGGGGGTGTCGACACGGGCGCCTCTCGATTCGGGGCCGGATCGGAACGGGCCCACAGATCTGCCCTGCTTCCGGCGCGACAAGGGTACGCAGCCGCCGGAGCGCGTACCGGTCGGGTGATCAGGTCCTGATGTGGAGGCCGTGTGCACGTTAGCGCCTTGGCGCGACGGACTTGCCCGGGTGCACCAACCTGACATACGTTGCGTATGTTCGGTTTTGTATCGAGTCGATATATCCGCGACGAGGTCGCGCGACGAGGCGCCACGGGAGGAGGGTCGATGGTCCGCAGCCGTGCCGGCGTGCTCGAGCTCGCCATCCTCGGACTCCTGCACGACACCCCGATGCACGGCTACGAGCTGCGCAAGCGGCTCAACCTCATGCTCGGCTCGTTCCGCGCCCTGTCCTACGGGTCGCTCTACCCGGCGCTGCGCACACTGTCCGACGGCGGCCTGATCGTCAGCCTCGGCTCGGACGCGCCCCCGCCGCACGCCCTGGCCGGCAAGCGCGCCCGGAACGTGTACGAGCTGACCGCCGACGGCAAGGAGCGTCTGGCGGAGGCATTGACCACGTCCGGGCCCGCGGCCTGGGACGACGAGAACTTCGACGTGCGGTTCGCGCTCTTCGCGCAGACCGACGTCGAGACGCGGCTGCGGATCCTCGAGGGCCGGCGCACCCGGCTCGCCGAGCGACTCGACCAGCTGCGGACCTCGGCCGCTCGCACCCGCGAGCGCGTCGACGAGTACACCCTCGAGCTGCAGCGTCACGGCCTGGAGCAGGTCGAGCGCGAGGTGGCATGGCTCGACGGGTTGATCGATCGCGAGCGCGACGCAGGTCGCGCAGACCGGCGACGTCGCAGGACGTCGTCCCGACCCGGCGGCACCGAGCCCGCCGGAGGAAGCGAGGAACCATGAGCCCCATCCGCGTTGCCGTCGTTGGAGTCGGCAACTGCGCGTCGTCCCTGATCCAGGGCGTGCAGTACTACAAGGACGCCGATCCCGACAGCACCGTGCCCGGCCTCATGCACGTGCAGTTCGGCCCGTACCACGTGCGGGACATCGAGTTCGTCGCAGCGTTCGACGTGGACGCCAAGAAGGTCGGCTTCGACCTGTCCGAGGCGATCAACGCCTCGGAGAACAACACGATCAAGATCGCCGACGTCGCCCCGACCGGCGTCACCGTGCAGCGCGGCCACACCCACGACGGTCTCGGTAAGTACTACTCGGAGACCATCGAGGAGTCCGACGCCGACCCGGTCGACATCGTCCAGGTGCTCAAGGACAAGAAGGTCGACGTCCTGGTGCAGTACCTGCCGGTGGGCTCGGAGGCGGCCGCGAAGTTCTACGCACAGTGCGCCATCGACGCCGGCGTTGCCTTCGTCAACGCGCTCCCGGTGTTCATCGCGTCGGACCCGGTGTGGGCGAAGAAGTTCGAGGACGCCGGGGTGCCGATCGTCGGCGACGACATCAAGTCCCAGGTCGGCTCGACCATCACGCACCGCACGCTGGCCCGGCTGTTCGAGGACCGCGGGGTCGTGCTGGACCGCACGTACCAGCTGAACTTCGGCGGCAACATGGACTTCAAGAACATGCTCGAGCGCGAGCGCCTGGTGTCCAAGAAGATCTCGAAGACGCAGTCGGTGACGTCGAACATCGACCACGACATGGGCGAGCGCAACGTGCACGTCGGCCCGTCGGACTGGATCCCGTGGCTGGACGACCGCAAGTGGGCCTACGTCCGCATGGAGGGTCGCGCGTTCGGCGACGTGCCGCTGAACCTGGAGTACAAGCTCGAGGTGTGGGACTCGCCGAACTCGGCCGGCGTCATCATCGACGCGCTGCGCGCGGCGAAGATCGCCAAGGACCGCGGCATCGGCGGCCCGGTCGTCCCGGCCGCGGCGTACTTCATGAAGTCCCCGCCGGTCCAGATGGAGGACCGCGCCGGGCGCGCCGCGCTCGAGGCGTTCATCGCCGGCGAGTGAGGTCCGCGCAACACGCGTGACGAGCGACGAGGGCCGGGTTCCCCTGCGGACCCGGCCCTCGTCGTTCTGTCAGACCGTGAGTGCCAGAGCGCGTAGCCGCCGAGGCCGTCGGGCCTCGCGCCTACCCGCGCGGGCCTCGCTCCGGAGCCGGGCGGGCGCGGACGGCGAACGCCTGGGCCGTCGTCGCCCGATCGCGTGAACCGGGCGCCGAGGTGTCCGACATGCCCGGATCGCCCCCTATCGTCGAAGGATGACCGAGCAGCAGGCAGTCGCGAACGTGCTCCTGGACGCCCTCGTCGCGCTCGACCCGGACGATCAGGCAGCGTCCGTGCAGGCGGTGCCGCTCGCACTGGCCCGGCTCAACGACCTCGTCAGCGAGCACGACGACCGCGTCTCACCGGTCGCCTTCGGTGCCATGACGCTCGCGCACGCCTGCATCGCGCTGGTCGCGACCATGAAGGACGTCGACCGGCTGGACGTCATCGCCGCGCTGCGCCCGCTGTTCGCGGAGCAGGCCGCGGCCTGACGTCGCCGGGGCTCCGGCCGATCCGGCGGACCCGGGTCGGCCGAGCCCGCACTACGCCTCGTGGGTCCGCCCGCGCGCGGGGCTGACCGCCACCTCGACCTCCTCGGCCCGCGTCGCCGGGATGCGACGGCGCCGGACCCACTTGTCGATCTCCACGACCGCACCCACGACCAGCGTCAGCCCCAGGCAGGCCAGCCACTCCGAGCCGGTCAGCGACTGGGTCGTGAGCCAGCGCTGCAGGAAGCCGAGCTCGGTGGACAGCACGATCAGCACGGCCGGGATCGCCAGGACCTTCGCCGCCTGCATGATCGGCGGCACCAGGCCGCTGCCCGGCTCACGGCGCATCACCAGACCGCTGAGCACCGTGCCGAGACCGATGACCACGAAGGTCATGGTCATCGACGCGCTCGCGTGGTCCGGGCTCGGCTCGTCCGGGCCCCAGACCAACGGCACCAGGCCCGCGAGGAAGAGCACCCCGCCGTACAGCACCCAGCGCGCCACCGCACCGGGGTTCGCGAGCGGGACCGACGCGTCACGCGGTGGCCGCCGCATCACGTCCGGGTCACCCGCGGCCGTCATGATCGCGATCACCGGGAACACCGAGACGAAGAAGTTCAGGAACAGCACCATGATCGGCGTCATCGCGACGCCGTCGTTGATCGCGAAGATGCTCGCCGTGAGGAACAGCAGGACGAGCGAGAGCAGCTGGCTCATCTGGTAGCGGATGTAGGCGACGATCTTGTCGTAGATCGACCGGCCGAGCTCGACCGCGTGCACGAGCGTGCCGAAGTTGTCGTCGGTCAGGATCATCCGCGCGGCCTGCTTGGACACCTCGCTACCGCTGCCCATCGCGACGCCGATGTCGGCCTGCTTGAGCGCCGCCGCGTCGTTGACCGCGTCGCCGGTCATCGCGACCACCAGGCCGCTGCGCTGCATCACCTGCGCGAGGCGCAGCTTGTCCTCCGGGGTGACCCGACCGAACACGTGCAGGTCGGGCAGGCGCTGCTCGAGGCGCGCGTCGGACATCCCCTGGAGCTCGGCGCCGGAGATCGCGCCCGGCCCGAGGCCCAGGTCCTCGCCGATCGCCTTCGCGGTGACCGCATGGTCCCCGGTGATCATCCGGACGTCGATGCCGGCCCGGAGCGCCGTGCGCACGGCGCCCTTCGCCTCGGGGCGAAGCGGGTCGATGATGCCCACCATCGCCACGAAGGACAGGTCCTGGGTCAGTGCCATCGGGTCGGAGCGCATGGTGGTCAGGTCGGCGTCGTCGAGCACGCGCGCCGCGAAGGCCAGCACCCGCAGGCCCTTCTCGCCCATCCGGGCGTTGGCCTCCTCGATCGCGGCCCGGGACTCGGGCGACAACCCCTCGGACCCCCGCAGCGGGCCGCCGGTCTGCGCGCACCGCGCGAGCACCACGTCCGGCGCACCCTTGACGAGCTCGATGGTCCGGGTGGTGCCGTCGACCTCGGCCTCGTGGAAGGTGGCCATGAACTTGTACTCGGAGTCGAACGGGACCTCGGCCAGGCGCGGGTAGGCGCGGCGGGTCTCCTCGGCGTCGACCCCGAGCTTGCCCGCGAGGACCACGAGTGCGGCCTCGGTCGGGTCGCCCACCACGGTGAGGTCGCGGTCGACCGTCGCGTCCGACGCGAGCACGAGGCCCAGCGCGAGACGCGTGAGGTCCGGCACCTCGACGCCCGCGACCGACCGGATCGCGCCGGTCATCTTGTAGCCCTCGCCGTCGACCGTGTACCAGTGATCGGCCGCGAACAGCGTCGAGACCATCATCTCGTTCATGGTCAGCGTGCCGGTCTTGTCGGTGTTGATCGCACTGGTCGCGCCGAGCGTCTCGACGTCGGTGAGGTTCTTCACCACGGCCTTCGCGTCGGCGAGCTGCCGGGCGCCGTAGGAGAGCATCCCGGTGACGAACGTCGGCAGACCGGTCGGGATCGCGGAGATCGCCATCGCGATGCCGAGCAGCAGGACGTCGGCGCCGTCCATGCCCCGCATCAGCCCGAGCACCACGATCACGGCGACCGCGCCCCACGCGATCGTGCCGAGCAGCCGGGTCAGCGAGTCCAGCTCGCGCTGCAACGGCGACTTGGTGCGGGTCACCGAGGAGAGCATCGAGGCGATCTCGCCCATCTGGGTGCCCATCCCGGTCGCGGTCACGGCGATCGTGCCGGTGCCGCGGGTCACCGAGGTGTTCTGGAACAGCATGTTGGCGCGGTCGCCGAGGGTCACCTCACCGGCGAGGACGGCCGGGTCCTTCGCGATCGGGGCGCTCTCCCCGGTCAGGGCCGCCTCCTGGGTCTCCAGCGACGCCGCCCGGACCAGCCGGCCGTCCGCCGGCACCAGGTCGCCCGCCTCGACCAGCACCACGTCACCCGGGACCACGTCGACCGCGGGGATCTGGAGCACCGTGCCGTCCCGCCGGACCCTGGTCTGCGGCACCTGCATGGTCGCGAGCGCGTCGACGCTGGCCCGCGCCGCGAGCTCCTGGCGGGTCCCGAGGATGACGTTCAGCACCACGAGCAGCGCCACGAGCACACCGGTCGAGGTCTGTGCGATGAGGAAGCTGACGATCGCGACCGCGGCGAGCATGAGCTGCATCGGGTCGCGGAGCTGGCCGAGCACGACCATCCAGACCGACGGCGGCGGCTCCGCGGCGATGGTGTTCGGGCCGTAGGAGGCGAGCCGGGCCGCGGCCTCCGCCGACGTCAGGCCCTGGTCGGCGTCCGACGCGAGCTGGGCGATCACCTCGTCCGCTTCGAGGAGGTAGGGCTCGCCGGCCATCGGCTGCGGCTTCTCGACAGGTGCGGGACTCTGGGTCATCGCGTGCTCCTGGGATCGCGGAGGTCGTTCGACCCCCGCAACGATCATGCCGTCGGCGCTCGTCTCTTGGCCAGGCTTCCGGCGGCGAGCATGCCCTTGCGCAGCTCGGTGGCGACCAGCACGACGCTCGCGAGCGCGACGCACACCAGCCACTGACCGGCCGTCAGCGGGGCGGTGCCGAACGCGCGCTGGAGCACCGGCACGTGCACCACCGCGACCTGCAGCGCTGCGGACAGCGCGATCGCGCCCCACAACCACCCGTTGGTGGTCAGCCCGTGCAACGCAGTGACCGACTCCGAGCGGGCCGCGAGCGCGTTGACCAGCTGCGCGAGCACGAGCACCGTGAACGCCGCGGTGCGCGCCGTGGCGAGGTCCCCGGCTCCGGGCGCCTCGACCAGCCCGCCGGGCAGGTACAGGTCGAGGGCCGCGAGCGTCACCCCGGCCATCACCGCGCCGACCAGCAGCACCCCGCGCCACATGGCGGCGTCGATGATCCGCTGGTCGGGTCGACGCGGCGGCCGGCCCATCAGGTCCTCGACGGGCCGGTCCACGCCGAGCGCGAGGGCCGGGGCACTGTCGGTGAGCAGGTTCACCCACAGGATCTGGGTCGCCAGGAGCGGCACGACCACGTTCTCGCCGTGCCCGGTCAGGCCGAGCAGCCCCGCCGCGAGGACTCCGACCAGCACGGTGAGCACCTCGCCGATGTTCGACGAGAGCAGGTAGCGCAGGAACGCCCGGATGTTCGTGACGATCACCCGGCCCTCGGAGACCGCAGCGACGATCGTCGCGACGTCGTCGTCGGCGAGCACCATGTCCGCCGCGCGGCGGCTCACCTCGGTGCCGGTGATCCCCATCGCGACCCCGATGTCCGCGGCGCGCAGCGCAGGGGCGTCGTTCACGCCGTCACCGGTCATCGCGACCACGTCGTGCCGGGCCTGCAGCGCCTCGACGATCCGCAGCTTGTGCTCGGGGCTGACCCGGGCGACCACCCGGGCGGCGTCCAGGGCGCCCGGCAGGTCGGCGTCGTCGAGGCGGTCCAGGTCCGCGCCGGTGAGCACACCGGAGCCGCCGATCCCGACGTCGTCGGCCACCCGGCGAGCGGTGCGGGGGTGGTCGCCGGTGATCATCGCGACCCGGATCCCGGCGCGGTGCGCCTCGGCGACCGCCGCTGCTGCCTGCGGGCGCGGAGGGTCCATCATCCCGACGATGCCGACAAGGGTGAGGTCCTCCTCGAGCGCGGCCACCGTGTCGGGATCGAGCGCGGCGGGCGGCGGCGGGCTCGATCCGGTCGGCGGCTCCGGGCCGTCTGCCGTCTGGTCCAGCGCGGTCCGGTTCGGTGCGTCGACCACCCGGATCGCGACCGCGAGCGTGCGCAGCGCGTCGTCGGCCATCGCTGCCAGCTCGTCCCGGACCCGGTCGAGGTGTTCGGCGAGCCGAGCGGACCCGCTGCCCACCGTCACCGCGGTGCAGCGCTCCAGGAGCACGTCCGGCGCACCCTTGACCACCAGGACCCGACGCCCGGTGGCCGGGTCGAGCGCGAGCACGCTCATCCGCTTGCGGGTCGAGGTGAACGGCGCCTCGGCCTGCCGCAGCCACGCGGCGGGACCGTCGGCGCCGGCCGCCTTCCGCGCCGCGACCACGAGTGCCGCCTCGGTCGGGTCGCCGACCGCGGTCCACCGACCGTCCTCCCGCCGCACGGACCCGTCCGATGCGAGTGCACCGCCGCCGAGCGTGAGCGCGACCTCCCGGCCCAGCGCGGACGCCGGGTCGAGCGGGGCGCCGCCGTCGCGCACCGCACCGGCCGGGTCGAAGCCGTCGCCGTCGACCTCGACCGCACCCGACGCGGTCACCACCCGCCGCACCGTCATCGCCGCCGAGGTGAGCGTGCCGGTCTTGTCGGTGCAGACCACCGACGCCGACCCGAGGGTCTCCACCGACGACAGCCGGGTGACGATCGCGTGCCTGCGGGCCATCCGCTGCACGCCGATCGCGAGCACCACGGACAGCACGGCCGGAAGCCCCTCGGGCACCGCGGCGACGGCGAGCGAGACGCCGAGCAGCAGCACCGCGACCGCGTCGGACGGTGTGCGGAGCGGCGACGTCAGCGCAACCGCGATCACCACGACGACCGCGATCACCGCGACCGCGAACCCCAGGCTCCGGCCGACCCGGCCCATCTCGCGCTGCAGCGGCGTCGGGTCCGCCGCGGTGTGCTCGAGCAGCTCGGCGATGCGGCCGGTCTCGGTGTCCGCACCGGTCGCCGTGACCACGGCGCGCCCGGTGCCTCGCAGCACCGGGCTGCCGCCGAGCACCAGGCAGGCCCGTTCGGCGAGCACCGTGTCGGCGGGCACCGCGGCCGGGTCCTTGTCCACCGGGGTCGACTCACCCGTGAGCGAGGCCTCGTCGACCGCGAGCGCCGTGGCCGTCACCAGCCTGCCGTCCGCCGCGACCCGATCACCCTCGGCCAGCAGCAGCACGTCCCCGACCACGACCTCGCGGGCCGGGATCTCCGCGGGCTCGCCGTCGCGCAGGACGGTCGCCCGCGCGGCGGACAGCGTCGCGAGCGCCTCGACCGCACCCTCGGCACGCCGTTCCTGCACCAGGCCGAGGACGGCGTTGGCGACCACGATCGCCGCGATGACGAGCGCGTCGATCGGCAGGCCGTGCGCGCCCTCGACGAGCCAGACGGCGACCGCGACCACCACGGCGACCAGCAGCAGCACCACGAGCGGGTCGGCGAGCGCGGCGAGGAAGCGCCGCCAGGTCGGCACCGGCGGCTCCGGCTCGACCTCGTTCGGGCCGTCGTGAGCCAGGCGGTCGGCCGCCGTCGTGGCGGTGAGACCGACCGCCGGGTCCGTCGCGGCCTCCGCCGCGACCTCGGTGGCGGACATGCTCCACGGCTCTGCCGCCCCGGGCAGCGCACCCACCCCTCCATCGTGGACCGCCGCGCCTCGGCCGGGGGTGGGTTCGGGCAGCGGTGCAGGGCTCAGGCCGACGCGCGGATACCCTGCGGAGCGTGACAGGACGGTCGGGCCCGGTGGACGTGGTCGCGTGAGCGTGTGGTCCGACCTGCGGGGCGTCGCGGTGCACGCGGGCTTCCGCAAGCTGTTCACGGTGCGCCTGGTGTCGCAGACCGGTGACGGTGCGTTCCAGGTCGGCCTCGCGACACTGTTCTTCTTCAACCCCGAACGCCTCGCGACGGCCGCCGACGTCGCGGCCGCGTTCGCCGTGCTGCTGCTGCCGTTCACGCTGGTCGGGCCGTGGGCCGGCGTGCTTCTCGACCGCTGGCGCCGGCGCCAGGTGCTGATGGTCGGCAACGCGATCCGGGTCGTGCTAACCCTGGTCCTCGCGACGCTGATGGTCACGGTCGGCGTGGGACCGGCCGTCTACGTGCTCAGCCTCGTGACCCTCGGCGTGAACCGCTTCCTGCTCTCCGCGCTGTCAGCCGGCCTGCCCCGGGTGGTCCCGCCGGACGAGCTGCTGATCGCCAACACGATCAGCCCGACGTTCGGCGCGGTGGCCGCCGGGGTGGGGGCTGGCGCGGGCTTCGTCGCCGGTCTGCTCACGCCGGCCGGACCCGCGCACGACGCGGTCGTGCTGATCGGCGCGGCACTGCTGTTCGCCGCCGCGTCGGCGCTGGCGCTGCGGCTCGGCCCGGACGAGCTCGGTCCCACGCACCGCGCGGACGCCGCCGAGCTGCGGCGCGAGCTGAGCCACCTGGTCCACGGCCTCGCGGAGGGTGTGCGCCACCTGGTCGCCCGGCGCACCCCGGCCGCCGCTCTGGGCGTCATGGCGGTGCACCGCTTCATCTACGGCGCGATGCTCATCGCGAGCATCCTGCTGTCCCGGAACGTGCTCTCGGACCCGGCGGACACCGACGCCGGCCTCACCATGTTCGCGACGGTGCTCGCCGTCTCGGGTGCCGGCTTCGCGCTCGCCGTGGTCCTCACCCCGTTCGCCACGCAGCGGATGCTGCCGCGGACCTGGATCGTGGTGTGCCTCGCCACCGGCGCGATCGGCCAGCTCGTCCTGCTCGCCGGTGTCAGCCGCGTCACCGTGCTCGCGAGCGCAGGGCTGCTGGGCCTCACCGCACAGGGCGCCAAGATCGCGGTGGACACGATCGTCCAGCGGGACACCGACGACGAGTTCCGCGGCCGGGCCTTCGCGCTGTACGACATGCTCTACAACGCCGCGTTCGTGGGGGCGGCGGCCCTCGGCGCGGTGGCGCTGCCGGACACCGGGGAGTCGCCGGCGACGTTCCTCGGCCTCGCCGTCCTCTACCTGGTCACCGCGCTGGTCTACCGCACGGTCTCGTCTCGACCGGTCCCGGCCACCTAGGCTCGCGGCGTGACCGAGACCGAGCGGGACGAGGCCCCTGGCGGGCCCGTGCCCGCCGACCTCGCGGCCGCCCTCGGCGCGGACCTGCACGCGAGGGCCGCGACGGCCAGCGACCTCTCGTTCACGATCTCCGACCCGACGCTGCCCGACGACCCGCTCGTCTGGGTCAACCCGGCGTTCGAGAAGGTCACCGGCTACTCGGCGAGCGCGGTGCTCGGCCGCAACTGCCGGTTCCTCCAGGGGCCGGAGACCGACCCCGCCGCGGTCGACCGGATCCGAGCGGGCCTCCGGGAAGGACGCACCGTCGCCGAGACGCTGATCAACTACCGCGCCGACGGCACCCCGTTCTGGAACCAGCTGGTGATCTCGCCGGTCCTCGACGACGACGGCAGGGTCACCCACCACGTCGGGATCCAGGCCGACGTGACCGACCGGATCGAGGCGCAGCGCCGCCGGGAGGCCGAGCTCGAGGCCGCGACCGACGACCGCGCGCGCCTGCAGCTCCTCGCGCGGGTGACCGAGGGGCTGGCCCGCAACCTCGAGTACGACGCCGCGGTCCGCACTCTCGCGGAGATCCTGGTCCGCGAGTTCTCGGACTGGGGCTACGTCGCCACGGTCGACGACCGTGGCCGGGTCGACCGGCTGCACGTCGCGGTCGCCGACTCCCGAGACCTCCCGGACGCCGCCGCCCTCCAGGCGCTCGACCTGTCCTGGCTGACCAGGTCACCGTCGGTCCGGGCCGCGCTCACCGGGGAGAGCGACGCGTGGCCCGAGCCGTTCCGGATCGACGCGGCCGGCCTGCCCGAGCGCACCACACCCGAGCAGCTCGCCCTGCTCCGGCGACTCGGGGTCGGCACCGCGCTCGTCGTGCCCCTGCGGGCCCGCAACCGCGTGATCGGCGTGATCGTGCTCGTGCTCGCCGAGGGAACCTTCCCGCGCAGGCACGTCGTCACCACCGAGCACGTCGCCCACCGGGCCGGGCTCGGCCTGGACAACGTGCGCCTCTACGAGCGGGAGCGGGCCGCCGCGCTGACCCTGCAACGACGGATGCTGCCCGAGGTGCCCGAGGTCGAGGGCCTCGACGTCGCCGCGACCTACCTGCCCGCCCAGCGCCCCGCCGAGGTCGGTGGCGACTGGTTCGACGTCATGACGCTGCCGGACGGCGCGATCGGGCTCGCCGTGGGCGACGTCGTGGGGCACGACCTCGGCGCGGCCGCCGCGATGGGGCAGCTCCGCTCGGTGCTGCGCTCCTACGCGTGGAGCGGCGCACCCGCGAACCACGTCGTGGAGCACCTGGACGAGCTGGTGCGCGGCCTCGGCATGGCCGACATCGCGACGTGCACCTACCTGCGACTGCGGGACGGCCGCCTCGAGTACTCCCGCGCGGGTCACCCGCCACCCATGGTGCTGATGCCCGACGGATCGGTTCGAGCGCTGGACGGCGCACTGCGCACCCCGGTCGGGGTGCCGGCCATCGACGACGTCACCCCTGTGGCGACCGCGGAGCTGCCGCCGGGCGCGACCCTCGTCGCCTACTCCGACGGGCTGGTCGAGCGCCGTGACCGCGGTCTGCGGGAGGGCCTCGAGGCGCTCCGCGAGACCCTCGCGCGGGTCCCGGTGACGGCGTCCGCCGCCGAGGCGCGCGACCTGCTGGTCGGAACCTTGCTCGGCCCGGACCTGCACGACGACGTGTGCCTGCTCGTGGTCCGGCGCCCCGCCGACCCGCAGCCCTGAGCACGACCTTCGGCACGGAGCGGGGCACGAAGCAGGGCACGGCCCGCCCGGCACGGAGCGGGTCGCGGCCGACGGTTCCTCAGCCCTCCCGGGCCGCCCACCACTCGCGCAGTGCGCGCTCGGCCTCGGCCGGGTCCTGCGGCCCGTGCTCCATCCGCAGGTCGAGCAGGAAGCGGTAGGCCTCACCGATCACCGGGCCCGGTCCGATCCCCAGGATCGCCATGATCTGCTGCCCGTCCAGGTCCGGGCGGACCGCGGCGAGCTCCTCCTTCTCGCGCAGCACGCCGATCCGGTGCTCCAGGTCGTCGTAGGCGAACGACAGCCGGTCGGCCTTGCGCTTGTTCCGCGTCGTGCAGTCCGAGCGGGTCAGCCGGTGCAGGCGCTCGAGCAGCGGCCCGGCGTCCGTGACGTAGCGGCGGACCGCCGAGTCGGTCCAGGCCTGCTCGCCGTACCCGTGGAACCTCAGGTGCAGCTCGGTGAGCTTGGCCACCGCCTGCACCGTCTCCTTGTCGAACCGCAGCGCCTTGAGCCGCTTCGCGACGAGCTTCGCCCCGACCACCTCGTGGTGGTGGAAGCTCACCCCGCCACCGGGCTCGAAACGCCGCGTGGCCGGCTTGCCGATGTCGTGCAGCAGCGCAGCGAGCCGCAGCTGGAGGTCCGGCCCGGGCACCGGCCCGGTGGGCTCGGCCTGCGTCCCGGTCTCCAGCGCGATCGCCTGCGCGAGGACGGTGAGCGAGTGCTGGTAGACGTCCTTGTGGCGGTGGTGCTCGTCGATCTCGAGCTGCAGCGCCGTGAGCTCCGGCAGCACGTGGTCGGCCAGCCCGGAGTCGACCAGGACCTCCAGGCCCGGCCGCGGGTTGTCGGTGAGCAGCAGCTTGACCAGCTCGTCGCGCACCCGCTCGGCCGAGACGATCTCGATCCGCTGGGCCATGGCGCTGATCGCCTCGGCGACGTCCGGGTGCAGCCGGGCCCCGAGCTGGGACACGAACCGGGCCGCGCGCATCATCCGCAGCGGGTCGTCGTCGAACGAGCGCTCCGGTGCGATCGGCGTGCGCAGCACCCGCGCGGCGAGGTCGCTCAGGCCGTCGAACGGGTCGACGAACTCCAGTGACGGCAGCCGTACCGCGAGCGCGTTGACGGTGAAGTCCCGGCGGGACAGGTCGCCCTCGAGGGTGTCGCCGAACGCGACGAGCGGCTTGCGTGACGCCGGGTCGTACTCGTCGGTGCGGTAGGTGGTCACCTCGACCACGACGTCGTCGCGGCCCTTGCCGGCGAACCGCCGGGCGCCGATGGTCCCGAACTCCTTGCCGATGTCCCAGTGCGCGTCACCCCAGGCGGCGAGCAGCTCCTGGGTCTCGTCCGGCGTCGCCGACGTGGTGAAGTCGAGATCGCTCGAGGCGCGACCCAGGAACGCGTCCCGGACCGGGCCACCGACCAGGGCCAGCTCGTGGCCCGCGGCCCGGAACGCGGCTCCCAGCTCGAGCGCCTCGGCGGGCAGCGAGGCGAGCACGGCTGCGGCGCGTCGCTGCAGCGCGAGGAGCTCGGGTGAGGGCGTAGTGGCTGGCACGGCACACCAGCGTGCCAGAACCCCGGCCGGGCGACGCGGTCCGGCACGACCGGGATCGTTACAGTGGCGACATGTCACACGCAGCCGTTCCCGGCGACCGGGTCCCCCCGCCGCCCGGCGGGCACCGGCTGCGCATCGAACGGCGCACCGTGGTCCGGGCCTCCCGACTCCCCGTGGTCGAGGAGACGTCGGCCGGCGGCCTGGTGGTCGATGCCGAGCTGCGCGCCGCCGTGATCGCGCGCCGCAACCGTGCCGGACGCCTCGAGTGGTGCCTGCCCAAGGGGCATCTCGAGGGCACCGAGACCCCCGCCGAGGCTGCGGTCCGGGAGATCGCCGAGGAGACCGGCATCACCGGAATCGTCCGGAAGGCGCTCGGCTCGATCGACTACTGGTTCACCGGCGAGGACCGCCGGGTGCACAAGGTGGTCCACCACTTCCTGCTCGAGGCGGTGGGCGGCGAGCTCACCGTGGCCGGGGACCCCGACGGCGAGGCCGAGGACGTGGCCTGGGTCGCGCTCGAGGACCTGCACGCCCGCCTGTCCTACCCGAACGAGCGTCGGCTCGCCGACGCGGCGCGGGCTGCACTCGCCGACGAGACGTGAGCCGGCCTCGATCCCGCGCGCGGCTGGGTGCCGTCACCGCCGTGCTCGCCGCCCTGCTCCTGCCGGCGTCCGCGGTCGCAGCGGGCGCCGTCGGCATCCCTGACGGGGTCACGGGCGCGGTCGCGTCGAACGCCGCGTCGAGCGGGATCCCGAACGTGCTCCGCACGGAGACGTCGCCCACCGTGCAGGTCTCGATCACCGACCTCTCGCCCACCGTGCTGACGCCCCGCACCGACCTGACGATCACGGTGAAGCTCACCAACGCCGGAAGCACCGACCTCGCCCAGCCGAGGGTCCTGGTGCACCTGAACCGGTCCGGGTTCGTCAGCCGCAGCTCGCTCGACCTGTGGCGCGACGCCGGGCCGTACGAGTCCCTCGGTGCCACGGTGCTCACCCAGGACCTCGACCAGCCGCTGGCCGCCGGGCAGTCCCGCACCGTGACCCTGACCGTGCCGGCGTCGAGCATCGCCCTTCCGTCGAACAGCTGGTCGTGGGGCGCCCGGGGACTCGGTCTCGAGCTCGTGGACGTCGCGGACGCCACCCGGCTCCGTCAGGGCGTGGCCCGAACCTTCATCGTCTGGTACCCCGTGCAGAACGACCAGCACACCTCGGTGAGCGTGATCGTCCCCGTCACCGGGCCCGCGCCGGGCGAGGACGCCGCTCGGCAGGTCTCCAGGCTCACCTCGCCCGGCGGGCGTCTCGGTGACCTGCTCGCCGCGACGGACTCGCCGGCCGTGACCTGGGCGGTCGACCCCTGGTTGCTGAGCACGGCCCTCGACTCCGACGCCGAGTCGTCGACGGGCCCCGGGCCCGCGTCCTGGGCCCGGTCGCTGGCCACCGCGTCGGCGGACCAGGGTGTGGTGACGCTGCCGTGGGGCGACGCCGACGTCACCGCCCTCGTGCACGACGGCGCCGAGAGCCTGCTCACCCTCGCCGAGCAGCGCTCGGCGAGCCGCGTGTCCGAGCTCGGCCTGGAGCCGACCACCGAGCTCGTGCTGCCGGCCGAGTCTCTGCCCGACCTCACGGTGGCGGCGTGGGCGGCCGGCGAGGGCCGCCCCCTGGTGGTCGGCCCGGGCGAGCTCCCTGCGCCCTCGGTGCTGACCTACACGCCGTCGGGGCAGACCACCGTCGCGACGGCCGCCGGTGACGCCGTGGTCCTGGTCCCGGACGCCCGACTCTCCTCGGCGTTGACCACGGGCACGGTGCTCGGTACCGGGACGGCCGGCAACGACGCAGCCCCGACCGGTGCGACCGCGGCGGCCGACCTGCTCGCCGAGCTGGCGGTGATCACCCGAGAGCGGCCCGCCGACCCCCGGCACATGCTGCTCAGCGTGCCGCGCGACTGGGATCCGGACGTCGAGGTCGTCCGCGCCGAGCTCAGCGCGCTCGAGGAGGCACCGTTCGTCGCGATCGCCGACCTGAACGGACTCGCCTCCGCAGCGAGCGACATCGAGCGCGGCACCTTGCCCGCGACGATCTCGTCCGACGCGGAGGTCTCGGCCGTCACGCTGGGAGCCGTCGACGACGCGGTCAACGAGCGCGAGGCGCTCTCCACCATGGCGAGCCACCCCGAGGAGCTGCTGGGCGACCTGGACGCCGAGCGGCTCGCACCCGCTGCCCTCGCCTGGCGCGAAGACCCGGCCGGGCGCACGACGCTGGTGAACGCGTCCATGACGCGGACGGCCGAGCTGCGGGACGCCGTGACCGTGCCGGAGACGTCCGACGTGAACCTGCTGTCCAGCTCGGGCGAGCTGCCGCTCCAGGTCGCCAACGCGCTGGACCAGGACGTGACCCTCGGCGTGCGGCTGCAACCCTCGGACGCACGGCTGGTGGCTCGTGAGACCGTCGAGGTCCTGGTGCCGGCCGAGTCCACCATGACCGTGCAGATCCCCGTGCACGGCGTGCAGAGCGGCAACGTCGCCGTCACGGTCCAGCTGCTCACCCCGGACGGCGTGCTGGTCAACGACTCCACGACCCTGACGGTGCGCGTCCGCGCCGAGTGGGAGAGCATCGGTACAGCAATCATCTTCGGTGTCCTGGCGCTCGGCCTCGTGACCGGGTTGGTGCGCACCATCCGCCGCGGCCGGGGCCGAGGTCGTGCCGCACGGGCCGCGACGGCCGCGACCACAGGCGGCGCAGAGGGGGCCGAGGGGGCAGGGACGTGAGCACGGGGTCGGGGTTGGGCCGTTCGACCACGGTGATGGCGACCGGGACAGCCGTGTCACGCGTGCTCGGACTGGTCCGCAACGCCGTCCTCGCCGCCGCGATCGGCCTCAACACGATCGTCGCGAACCAGTTCAACCTCGCGAACACCCTGCCGAACATCATCTACATGCTGGTCGCCGGCGGCGTCGTGAACGCCGTGCTGGTGCCACAGATCGTCCGCGCCTACCGCAGCGGGCGCGGGCAGGAGTACGCCGACCGGCTGCTGACGGTCTCGATCGCGATCCTCGGGGCCATCACGTTGCTCGCCACGGCCCTGACGCCGCTCATCATCCGGGTCGTCGGCGGCTCGAACGACCCCGCAGCGGTGCACCTGGCGACAGTGTTCGCCTGGTGGTGCATCCCCCAGGTCTTCTTCTACGGGCTCTACACGCTGCTCGGGCAGGTGCTCAACGCCAGGGGCAGCTTCGGCCCCTACATGTGGGCACCGGTCGTGAACAACGTGGTGTCGATCCTGGGGTTCAGCGCGTTCATCGTGCTGTTCGGCCGCGACCTGGCCAGCGGCTCGCTCGAGGACCCCGCCGCATGGACCATCGGACCGGTCCTGCTCATCGCCGGATCGGCGACGCTCGGCATCGTCACGCAGGCCCTGGTGCTGATCTGGCCGCTGCACCGGATCGGTTTCCGGTTCCGTCCGCGGCGCGACTGGCGGGGCGCCGGGCTGTCCACCGCGGGCCGCGTGGCCGGGTGGACCTTCGCCGCCCTGCTCGCGGGCCAGCTCGGCGTGCTGGTGGTGACCAGGGTGACCAACAGCGCGCCGATCCCGGGCGACCTGACGATCGCCGGCAACAACGCGTACGGCTACGCGTTCCTGGTCTTCATGCTGCCGCACTCGCTGGTCACCGTGTCGTTGCTCACCGCGCTCTTCACCCGGATGTCAGGGCACGCGGCAGCCGGGGACACGTCGGGGGTACGGCGGGACGTCGACACGGGCGCGAGGCTCATCACGGTGTTCACGATCCTCGCGGCTGCCGTCGTGGCGGTGTTGGCCCTGCCGATCGCTCGGCTGGTCGCCCCCGGCAACACACCCGAGGAGTCGGCGTCCCTCGCGCCGATCATCGTGGCGCTGGTGGCTGGCCTCCCGGCGCTGGGCATCTGGTCGCTCGCACAGCGGGTGCACTACGCCTACGAGGACGCGCGCGGCCTCTTCCGGATCCAGGTCGTGATGGCGGCCGTGGTCGTCCTCGTCACCGTGGCGGGCCGGTACACGCTGCCGCGGTCCGCCTGGACGATCGGCGCCGGAGCGGCGATCGCGACCTCCTACGTCCTCGGGGCGGTATGGGGCGGGTTCGCGGTCCGGCGCCGGGTCGGCGAGATGGTCAACCGAGGGTCGGCGCGCGTCGCGCTGGCATCGCTCGCCGGCATGGTCGCCGCGGTCGTGCTCGGCTGGCCGCTCAGCCAGCAGTTCGGCGACCTGTCCCGCGCGGGGTTCATGACCTCGGTCGTGGTGTGCCTGCTGGTCGGTGTCGTGATGACCGCGGTGTACGCGTTCGTGCTCCACCTGCTCGGCGTCGGCGAGCTCGCCCAGATCGCAGCGCCAGTCGTCTCCCGGCTGCGCCGTAGCATGGGTGCCCTGACCGCGGGCCGGGACGACAGCATGGGGGTGGCGGTGGACGTCAGCATCGGCCAGGGCACGCTGCTGTCCGGTCGATACCGCCTGGACCACCCCGCGCCGTGCGACCTGCCCGGCGCGGAGGCCTGGACCGCGCGGGACCAGATCCTCGATCGCCCGGTCCGCGCGCTGCTCCTGCACGAGGGCCGCGTCACCCAGGCCAAGGACGCTGCACGTCGAGCCGCCCTGGTGTCCGACCCGCGCCTGCTGCGCGTGCTCGACGTGGGTGACCACGAAGGTCTGGCCTACGTGGTGACCGAGCGGATCCCGGGCCGCGACCTGGGCGAGCTCACGGCACACGGGGCCCTCCCGCCCGACCAGGCGCGCGCCGTCATCGGCGAGGCCGCGGTGGCCCTGGAGATCGCCCGGCGCCGCGGCGTCCACCACCTCGCGCTGCGCCCGTCGGCGGTCCACATCACCCCGTCCGGCGGGGTCGTCGTCTCGGGGCTCGCCCTCGACGGTGAGCTGAGCGAGCACGGCCTGGGCGACGCCCGGTCGACGACGCGCGCCGACACGGTCGGCCTGGTCTCGCTCCTCTACCTCGCCCTGACCGGCCGCTGGCCGTCGCCCACCGGCGTGACGACCCACGGCGTCCAGCCGGCCCCGCTGCTCTCCGGCCGGCCCGTGCCGCCCGCCGAGTTCGTCCCGGGCGTGCCGAACGACCTCGACACGCTGTGCGCGGTGACTCTGGGCCCGCACGACGACGGTCCGCACAGCCCGGCAGAGCTGGTTCGTGAGCTCGAGCCGTGGGGCCGGATCACGACCGTCGAACCGGTCCGCGGCGCGGTGAACCCGCCCGTGCACGAACCCGGGGGCGCGGCGGCAGCGGCTGCGGGCGTTGCGGCCACCGCGGCTCTGGCCGCTGCGGGCGAGGCGGAGGGCCGCAGCGAGGTCGACGAGGCCTCGCCCGCGGCCAACGCGGAGCCCACGACTGACCTGGCCCGCGCCGATGACACCACGTCCGATGACACCATGTCCGAGGAGCCCACGGCCGAGGAGCCGACGGCCGAGGACTCGGGCGTCGAGATTCCCGCGGACGACGACGCCACCGCGGACGAGAGCAGCCCAACCGACCAGGACGCCACGGAGGACGAGGGCACGCCCGTCGCGGAGGCCCCCGACGACACGTCCGACGAGGCCGCCTCGCCCGACGTCAGCAGCCCCGCCGAGGGCACCGTCGAGCTGGACGAGGCGGAGGTCGCGGCCGCGGCCGCGCAGGTCCCCGAGGTCGCGGACGCCGAAGCCATCACCCCGGTCCGCTCGACCGCGTACGGCAAGGAGCCGGCCGTCCCGCACCGGCCCGGCACACCGCCGCCGGCCATCCCGCCCGCGGTCCGGCGGCCCGACCCGCGGGTCGCCGCGGCTGCCTCGGCCGCGGGCGCGGTCACCGTCCCGGCCCCGTCCGCCGCGCCGGAGCCTCCCTCCACGGCGTCGTGGCTCCCAGCGCCGGTCGACGAGTCGGTCCCCGTTCGCCAGTCCTCGCGCACCTCGGACGACACGCCCGCACCGTCTGCCGGCGGCCGGGGCGGCACAGCGGGCTCGCCGCCGCCGGTGCCCGGTGCCCCCGGCACAGCCCACGAGACCGAGCAGCACGGCTTCGACGAGATCGTCGGCCACACCGCGGACCTCCTGGTCCGCAAGAGGTTCAACGCGACACCGGTGGTGATCGTGCTCGTGGTCGCCGCCCTGCTGTTCGGCGTGTTCTGGGCGTGGAACGCCCTCACGAGCCCCGCACCGGGACTGACGGACCTGTTCGGCAGCGAGGACGGCACCGCAGGTCTCGCGACCCCGCTGCAGCCGTCCGAGACCGGGTCGGCCTCTGCCGAGCCGAGCGACTCCCCGAGCGAGCCCACCGACACCGCCACGAGCGCACCGACGACGGTCCCGCCCGTGATCGCCTCCGCCCAGCAGGTCGACCCGCCGCCGAACGGCGACAACAACGAGCACCCTGAGCTCGTCGACCAGGCCATCGACGGGAACCCGGACACCATGTGGGTCTCGCGGACCTACGTGTCGCCGACCTACGGCATGAAGGCCGGGATCGGCTTCGCCGTCCAGCTCCAGCAGGAGTCGACGGTGACGAAGGTGGTCATCGTGACGTCCGAGTCGGGTGGGAACGTCGAGATCCGGGCCACCACGGCGGACAAGCCGACCGAGGGCGAGGTCCTGGCATCCGGCCCGCTCTCCGGCACCACGACGTTCACGTTCGACGAGCCGGTCCAGACGCAGTCGATCGTGCTCTGGTTCACCGCTCTGCCGCAGTCCGCCGACGGCCGCAACCGCGTGGAGCTGAACGAGGTCCAGGTCGGCTGAGCCCGCCATCCGGGCGGTCGGGCGCTGCGAAGACCGGCCGTGGAACAGAACCGCCCTAGGATCTGTTGGGGCCTTGCAGACAGCCCATCTCGAGCAGGAAGCAGGAACGGTGGACGCACGCGACGTCGTCATCATCGGATCGGGGCCGGCGGGGTACACCGCAGCCATCTACGCGGCGCGGGCGGGCCTGGCGCCCGTCGTGCTGGCCGGCGCGGTCACCGCGGGCGGCGCCCTGATGAACACCACGGAGGTCGAGAACTTCCCCGGGTTCGTCGAGGGCGTCATGGGCCCCGAGCTCATGGAGACCATGCAGAAGCAGGCCGAGCGGTTCGGCGCCGAGGTGGTGTACGACGACGCGGTCGAGGTCGACCTCGTCGGGCCGGTCAAGACCGTGGTCACCGGCGGAGGTACCACCTACACGGCGCGCGCCGTGATCCTCGCGACCGGCTCCGCGTACCGCGAGCTCGGCCTGGACGACGAGAAGCGTCTCTCCGGCCACGGTGTCTCGTGGTGCGCGACGTGTGACGGGTTCTTCTTCCGCGGCCAGGACATCGTCGTGGTCGGCGGCGGCGACTCGGCCATCGAGGAGGCGACCTTCCTCACCCGGTTCGCGAACAAGGTGACGCTGGTGCATCGCCGCGACGAGCTCCGGGCCTCGAAGATCATGGCGGACCGGGCACTGTCCGACCCGAAGATCGAGTTCGCCTGGAACAGCACGATCGTCGGCATCCACGGCCAGGACAAGGTCGCCGGGGTCCGCCTGCGCGACACCGTGACCGGTGACGAGCGCGACCTCGACGTGACGGGCGTGTTCGTCGCGATCGGCCACATCCCGCGCAACGAGCTCCTGGTCGGCCAGGTCGACCTGGACGACGCCGGCTACGTCCTGGCCGGCGGCGCGGGGCGCCGCGGTACCGCCACGAACGTCGAGGGCGTGTTCGCCTGCGGCGACCTCGTCGACCACACCTACCGTCAGGCCATCACGGCAGCCGGTTCCGGCTGCGCCGCCGCGCTGGACGCACAGCACTGGCTCGCCGAGCAGCTCGGCGCCGCCGAGGCGCCCGCGCCCCAGACCCTTCCCCAGAAGATCGAGGAGACCCTGTGAGCACGTTCCCCGTCACCGATGCGACCTTCAAGTCGGAGGTCCTCGACGCCGACGTCCCCGTCCTGGTGGACTTCTGGGCACCGTGGTGCGGCCCGTGCCGTGCCGTGGCGCCCATCCTCGAGGAGCTGTCCGAGACCTACGCCGGCCGCATCAAGATCGCGAAGCTGAACTCGGACGAGAACCCGCAGGTCACTGCCTCGTACGGGATCACCGCCATCCCGACCCTGAACATCTACAAGGGTGGTGAGCTGGTCAAGCAGGTGATCGGCGCCCGCCCGAAGCCGGCCCTGACCGCGGAGATCGAGGCCGTCCTCAGCTGAGCGGTCACCCTCCTGACACCTCCACGAAGCCGGGCCGACGCAGAGTCGGTCCGGCTTCGTCGTACCTGCCCTGCTGCACCCGCCGGCCCTCGTCAGGTCGCTGAGCGTCAGCGCGGGGCACCGGGTCATGGGCGCGGGGCCACCGGGTCATGGGCGCGGGGCCACCGTGTCGTCGGCGCGGGGGGCAACGTGTCGCCAGACCGGGCCACTGTGTCGTCGGTGGCCTTCGGTCCGACGGCGCGTCCCGTGAGACACTGCGCCACATGGTTCCTGACCGCACATCCCAGACAGGGCAGGTGACGCCTGCCACCCGCAGCGCCGCCGCCCCTGGTGTGCGGCCGATGGACCCCTGGATCGACTCCTACGCCCAGCGCACGCACGGCATGCGCGCCTCGGAGATCCGAGCGCTGTTCGCCGTGGCGAACCGCCCCGAGGTGGTCTCGCTCGCCGGCGGCATGCCGTACCTCGAGGGCCTCCCGCTCCAGGCGCTCGCCGAGACCGCGCACGAGCTCGTGCTGCGGCACGGAACCCGGGCGCTGCAGTACGGATCGGGTCAGGGCGACGAGACGCTCCGCGAGCAGATCCTGGACATCATGCGGCTCGAGGGCATCACGGCCCACCCCGACGACGTCGTGGTGACGACCGGCTCGCAACAAGGGCTCGATCTTGTGACTAGGATGTTTGTCGACGCCGGCGACGTCGTCGTCGCGGAGGCGCCCTCGTATGTCGGTGCTCTGGGCGTCTTCCGCTCGTACCAGGCCGACGTGTACCACTCGGCCATCGACGATCACGGGTTGATCCCCGAGGCCCTCGAGGAGACCCTGACCCTGCTCCGTTCGGCCGGACGCCGCGTGAAGCTGCTCTACACGGTCCCGAACTTCCACAACCCGGCGGGCGTCACGCTCTCACTCGAGCGACGCCCGCTGATCCTCGAGATCGCCCGCCGGCACGGCGTGCTGGTGGTCGAGGACAACCCGTACGGCCTGCTCGGGTTCGACGGAGAGCCCCTGCCCGCGATGCGCTCGATGGACGACGAGGGCGTCATCTACCTGGGTTCGTTCTCCAAGACGTTCGCGCCGGGCTACCGGGTGGGCTGGGCCGTCGCGCCTCCCGGCATCCGGGAGAAGCTCGTGCTCGCGAGCGAGTCGGCCATCCTCTGCCCCTCGAACGCGTCCCAGATGGCGATCTCGATGTACCTCGCCAAGCACGACTGGCAGGGCCAGATCAAGGCATTCCGTGAGGTCTACCGCGAGCGGCGCGACGCGACGTTGAACGCTCTCGAGGAGTTCATGCCGGAGGCGACCTGGACCGTGCCGGAAGGCGGCTTCTACACCTGGGTGAAGCTGCCCTACGGCCTCGATGCCCGGGCCATGCTGCCGCGTGCTGTCCACGCCCTCGTCGCCTACGTGGCGGGCACGGCCTTCTACGCCGACGGTCAGGGTTCGGAGTACATGCGGCTCTCCTACTGCTACCCGACCCCCGAGCGGATCCGCGAGGGTGTTCGCCGGCTCGGCACGGTGGTCAGCGAGGAGGCCGAGCTGGTGAAGCTCTTCGGCGTCGAGGGCAAGCACCCGGAGGACGCGGTCGACACCCCGGGACCAGAGGTCAGCTGACCGGCGACACGACGCCGTCAGGCTTGCTACCAGTTCCAGACCTGGTTCTGCGCCGGGGTCACGCTGTGTCGCCCCCTGGCCGACACGCGACCTCGGCGCTACTCGTCGAAGAGGCCGCGGTCGTCGGGCGAGACCATGTCGAGGATCCGGTTGAGGTCCTGCACCGAGGCGAACTCGATCGTCAGACGCCCCTTGGTGCGTCCGAGTGCGACCTTGACGCGCGTGTCCCAGCGGTCCGACAGCCGTGTGGCGAGGTCGTCCAGGGCGGCGTTGCGTCCTCCGGCACGAGGCCGCCGCGCCGCGGGCTTCGGTGCGTCCTCGTCGCCACCGAGCGCGACGATCTCCTCCGTGGCCCGCACCGACAGTCCTTCTGCCACGATCCGCTGGGCCAGGCGCTCCATCGCAGCCGCGTCCGGCAGGCCGAGCAGGGCACGAGCGTGACCGGCTGAGAGCACACCGGCGGCGACCCGGCGCTGCACCAACGGTGGGAGCTTGAGCAGACGAAGCGTGTTCGAGATCTGCGGCCGGGAGCGGTGGATCCGGTCCGCGAGCTCTTCGTGCGTGCACGAGAAGTCGTCGAGGAGCTGCTGATAGGCGGCCGCCTCCTCGAGCGGGTTGAGCTGGCTCCGGTGCAGGTTCTCCAGCAGCGCGTCCCGGAGCAGGTGCTCGTCCTCGGTCTCGCGCACGATCGCAGGGATGGTGTCCAGGCCCGCTGCTTGGCTCGCGCGCCAGCGGCGCTCGCCCATGATGAGCTCGAACTGCGGCGTGTCCCCGCCGGACGTCTGGCGCACCACGATCGGCTGGAGCACACCGATCTCGCGGATCGAGCGCGAGAGCTCGTCGAGCGCATCTTCGTCGAACACCGAGCGCGGCTGGCGCGGGTTCGGCGTCACCGCGGAGAGCGGGATCTCCGCGAAGTGCGCACCCGGGACCGGGAGAAGCTCCAGCTCTCCCGGCGCACCGCCGCCCACAGCCGTCGTGGTCTGCGGTGCTCCGTCGGAGCCGCCGGCGCCCTCGCCCACAGTCACCGACTCGCTCGTCCCCGGCTCGTCAGCGAGGCCCTGCGGGACGCCGGGGAAGAACACGTCGACGGGACGCTCTCCGCTCGGAGCGCTCGGGATGAGAGCACCCAGGCCACGTCCGAGCCCTCGACGCTTCTCGGCCATCAGTCCTCCTCGCCCGTGGCCGGTCCGGCCCCGGAGTTGTGCACGTCGGGATGTCCCACGCCACGCTCAGCGATCTCGCGGGCCGCTGCGAGGTAGGACAGCGCACCGCTCGACCCCGGGTCGTACGTCATCACGGTCTGCGCATAGCTCGGAGCCTCGCTGATGCGGACCGACCGCGGGATCGTGGTCCGCAAGGTCTGGTCGGCGAAGTGCTCGCGGACCTCTTCGGCCACCTGGTGCGCGAGGTTGGTGCGCGCGTCGTACATGGTGAGCAGGATCGTCGAGACGTGCAGCGCCGGGTTCAGGTGGCTCTTGATGAGCTGCACGTTGCGCAGCAGCTGGCTCAGGCCCTCCAATGCGTAGTACTCGCACTGGATCGGGATGAGCACCTCGCGGGCAGCGACGAAGGCGTTCACGGTCAGCAGGCCGAGGCTCGGCGGGCAGTCGATGATGACGTAGTCGAGCCCGTCCTGCTCCGTGGCGCGGTGGTGCGCGAGGTACGCGTCGACGGCATTGCGCAGTCGGTTCTCCCGGGCGACGAGTGAGACGAGCTCGATCTCGGCGCCCGACAGGTCGATCGTGGCGGGTGCGCACCACAGCCGCGGCACACGGGGAGCCGCCTGCACGACACTGGCGAGGTCCTCGTCCTCGACGAGGACCTCGTACACGGACGGGGTCCCGCTGTGATGCTCGATGCCGAGCGCCGTGGAGGCGTTCCCTTGCGGGTCGTTGTCGATCACGAGCACCCGGAGACCGCCCTGCGCGAGTGCGGCTGCGAGGTTCACCGCGGTGCTCGTCTTGCCCACGCCACCCTTCTGGTTGGCGATGGTGATGACCCGCGTGCGTTCGGGTCGCGGGAACCTCCGACCGGCGAGCTCGATACGGCGGCGAGTGTCGGCGGCGAGCTCTGCGGCGAGCGGCGTGCTCTCGTCGACGTCCGGGATGCTGTCCATCAGCGCCTCACGGCGTGCGTCGTCGCCTGGGCCCCATGTTCCACGTGGAACATCGTCGGTCTGATCGACCACGACACCTCCTCTGACGTCCGCCCTATCCTGCCAGGTGCGCGCGAGGGTGGCGCTCTCGGACGTCCGCTCGGTTCGTTGTCTCGGGTCGGTCACGGACGGGCCTCCCTGTGGATGACTGACTGACCGCCCGCGACCTGCCGGCTCCGCCGACTGTCCCTTTTGTGCGGGAATCGGAGGTCTGTCGGCCCCGCGGGTGCACTCGACAACCTGTGGAAACTGCTGGGGGTAACCCTGGTGATGTTGCAGGACCGGCGCGCTTCAATGCCCACTCCGGGTGGTCTGTTTCACGTGGAACCAACCGCGGCTGGTCGACCGAGGTTCGCGGGAGCGTCATTCGGCCACCGTCCGGGCGGAGCTCATCGTGTGCTCCGGATACACGACTGCGTGCCGGCTTTGGCCTGAGGGGCAGGCCGTCAGGAGCGGACGCCAGCCATGGGACGCCGATCCGCGGCCGCATCCCTGGCCGGCCCCCGGCCGACCCCGCGATCCTGCTGCCGCCTTACCTCCTACTCGCCCACGAGGCGCCGAGATCCAGTGACGTGAGCCACATGCCAGACCCGCGCGATCCGAGCGTCCGCCGGCGCGCGACCCGGTCCGAGGGTCGCGTGGCTAGTGGCTCGCACGCGTGGCCAGACCTCCACCCCCGCGCCCGGCACCCTCGGATCCGCGCACCTGCATCCCCGGCGCGCGGCCTCACGCCCCGGAGGTCGCGGCAGTGCACCTCGGCTCCCGCGCGCTGAACCGCCTCTCTTCTCCTGTCCCGCGCCCTGCACTCCCGGCCCGCGCCCTGCACTCCCGGGCCGCGAACCTGCGCCCCCGGCTCGCGGCGCTCCACCCGCGACTCCAGACCCTGCACCCCCGAGTCGCGGCCCTGCACCGCTCTCGCGTTGGCCGCGCCTCCGCACGGGTACCCGCCACCCCCGATACGCCGCCCAACGCCTCTGTGGACCAGGCCCGTCACGTCGGTGTACGGCTCGACGTCCGCGAGCCGCGACGGATCCCGCAATCCTCGGGAGGGCACACACGGGGAACGTGTCGCGGGAGAAGTTCACGAGTGTCGAACCTGACGGGCGTCGCCCTCCTCCTGGCAACACTTGCCGCACTGCGCCGCTCGGCGCTGACAGGGCCGTGCTGTGCTTGCCGGTGCGGACACCACGGCGGCCGGGGTCCACTCTTCGACACCCCAGGCCCGAGACCCGCTGACCACGGCTGGTGCCACGTTCGCCGGGCTGATTCCACGCAGTGGCGCGTGTGAGCGCGCCGATCGGCGGCACCACAAGGCGCACCGCGCGTGCCTCGGTGTCACGCCACGGGTTCTCGCCACTGGTGGACGGAGGACGCGATCACCGGATCCGCGAGCCAAAACTCCCGACGTCACCGAGAGTTGGGCCGAGCAGAGCTGCCAGCCCCGGTGGCTCATCCCGCCCCCTGCGCACCCCGATACCGTCAGCGAGGGGAACCCTCCGCGGTCCGTGTCACTCCGAGTCCGGCCTCATGACGGTCGCCGGGATGGTAGCCGGACAGCAAGGCCCTCAACCTCGCCGCACCTGGCGACGACGCCCTTGGCGGTTTCACGTGGAACATCGCGGAGCCACTCCGGATCACCACCCCGGCTCGTCAACCACACCGCGAGTGCCGGACGGCGCGGGCGGACGCCCGGAGCTCCGAGTCAGGTGCCGGGTGCCAGGTCCCAGGATGCCGGATGCCGGATGCCGGATGCCGGATGCCGGATGCCGGATGCCGGATGCCGGGGCTCCCATCGCGGGGTCACCACGCCGTCCCGCAGCGCTCCACCGCACAGGCATGGGATCGCACCTCCGACCGCCCCGGGGAACGACACGGGGGAGCCGCCCGGGCTCATCCACGTTTCACGTGAAACAGGCAGAGCGTCGACGTGGTCGCCACACCCCACCGGCTCTGTTTCACGTGGAACGTCGGCCACCCGCACGCCCGCCGCGGGCCGACCGGCCGCCACCCGGTCCACGGCGACCGCCGTGACGAGGAGTCTCGCCGCCCTGCTGCCCGGACCTGGTCGTCCGAGACGATGGCGTCCGCTTCCCCGGCGCCGGAAGCTCGGGCACCGCCTCCGCGACGCGTTCGATCCGCACGACCCAGGTCTCCGCCACCCCGGGGACGAGCCGTGCCGTCACGACATCGCCGGGACCGCCACCCAGCCGAGCGATCGCCCCTCGCGCCTCGGCGAGCTCGTCGGAGGCACGCTCACCCTTGAGAGCCAGCAGCTCGCCGCCGCGCCTCAGCAAGGGGAGTGTCCAGCCGGCCAGTCGCTCCAGTGGTGCCACAGCGCGGGCTGTCACCGCATCCGCATAGAGCCGCCCCTGCTGCTCCTCGGCACGTCCCCGGAGCACCTCCACCCCGAGACCCAGGTCGTCGACAACCTCCGTGAGCCAACGAGTCCGCCGCTCCATCGGCTCGAGCAGAACGACCTCGACGTCCGGCCTCAGCGCTGCCAGTACGACACCTGGGAGTCCGGCTCCGGAGCCCACGTCGACGAGCCGACCCGGCGGCACCAGCGACGCGGCCGCCGCACAGTTCAGCAGGTGCCGCTCCCAGAGCCGAGGCACCTCACGAGGGCCGATCAGCCCACGACGCACTCCTTCGTCCGCAAGCAGCTCAGCGAACCGCCGCAGGAGCGGATAGGCGTCGCCCAGCGCCTCCTGCACGCGTGGGTCATCCGCGAGCGGGTCGATCCCGTCTGCCGAGGCGTCGTCCGCGTCCGCCATCGCGCTACCCGTCAGGACGGGCGGACCACCACGTAGCGCGTGGGCTCCACACCCTCGCTGTCACTCACCAGGCCGGCCTCCGCCACGACGTCGTGCACGACCTTCCGCTCGAACGGGTTCATCGGGTCGAGGGCGACCGGCTGCCCGTTCGAGCGGACCGATGCGATCGCCGTCCGCGCGACCTCGGCGAGCTCGGCCCGCCGGCTCGCGCGATAGCCCGCGATGTCGAGCATCAGACGCGACCGTTCGCCGGTCTTCGTCTGCACGGCCAGCCGGGTGAGCTCCTGGAGAGCATCCAGCACCTCACCCTCAGCACCCACCAGCCGGCGGAGCGCGCGCTCCTCCGAGCCCTCGGCCACGATCGCCACGGAGGCGCGACCGTGGTCCACATCGATGTCGATGTCGCCGTCGACATCAGCGATGTCCAGCAGCTCCTCGAGGTAGTCGGCGGCGATCTCGCCCTCCTCCTCGAGCTTTCGCGTCATCGAGCTCTCGGTCGTCTCGTCGCTCATCAGGTCTCCAGAGTGATCGTCGACGCTCACGCGTCGGTGCCGGTCTCGTCCGGCGTGGTGGTCTCGTCGACGGGCTTCTGCTGCGACGCAGCCGGCTTGCGCGGGGCACGCTTCGCAGCCGTACCGGCGTCACCCGAGGCCGCCGCGCCCTGCGCTGGGCGCTTCGCCCGAGGCTTGCGCGCCTGGGTCGAGCCACTGCCCGAGGCCGTTGCCGGCTTCGCCGCACCCGACTGACCCGAACCTGCCTCGGCCGCCTTGGCCGTGCCCGACCCCGCCTTGCTGCCCGTCTTGGCAGCTGACTGCCCGGCACCCGAGCCCTGCGCGGGCCGCTTCGACCCCGAGGTTGAGCGCGCAGCGCCCGTCGCCCCGGCCGCCGTCGCCCCGCCCGCCTTCGGCCTACGAGCCTGGTTGCCCTTCGGCCCGGCAGGCTTCTGCCCGTCCGCCGAGCCCGATACATGGGATGATTCGTCGTCGGACGGCGTCTGCCCACCCTGCCCGGATGCTTGCGGCCGTGGGCCCTTCTGCCGGTCCTTGCGCTTCGGCTGCTGCCGCTGCCCGCGCGGAGCCTCTTCGATCGCCGGGCGATCCTCCTCGAGAACGATGCCCTTCTCCGCCGCCTTGCGCGCTCGGCGCTCCTTGAGCGCTCGCTCGGCCTCGGAACCCGGCGTCGGGTTGCGCCGGATCACGTAGAACTGCTGGCCCATCGTCCACAGGTTCGTCGTGGTCCAGTAGATCAGCACACCGATCGGGAAGTTGACGCCGGAGATCGCAAAGATCAAGGGCAGCAGGTACAGCAGCATCTTCTGCTGCTGCGCCATCGGGCCCTGCATCGCCGAGGCAGGCATGTTCTTCTGCGTCAGCTGGCGCTGCGTCGTGAACGTGGTGACCGACATGGCGATGATCAGCACCACTGTGACGATCCTGGTCGCCGTCGGGTCACCGACCGGGTTCATGAACGACGACGAGATCGGTGCGCCGAAGATCGTCGCGCTCGTCGCCTGCGCCGCGACCTCAGGAGTGATCGGGCCGATCGAACCGCCGGCGCCGGCCGAGGGATAGTTGCCGGCCGCGACGTCCGGCAGCCGGTAGAGCACCCGGAACAGCGCGAAGAAGATCGGTGACTGCGCCAGGATCGGCAAGCAGGACGAGAACGGGTTCGTACCGTGCTTCCGGTACAGCTCCATCGTCTCCCGGCTCATCGCCTCACGTGAGGCCGGGTCGCTCTTGCCCTTGTACTTCTTCTGGATCGCCTGGAGCTCGGGGGAGATCAGCTGCAGACCGCGCTGAGCCTTGATCTGCCGGACGAACAGCGGGATCAGCGCGATCCGGATGATGACCACCAGGCCGACGATCGACAGCGCCCACGCTGCGCCCGACGCCGGATCGAGCCCGAGCTGGGTCGACAGCCAGTGGAACCCGTACATGATGTACGCGACCACGACCTTGATCGGGTAGAGGATCGTGTCGAACCAGTCCATGAAGTCGAGCTCCTGCTCTCAGTGCTGCCCGGGGTGGGCGTGGACGTGCCCGGGGTGGGCATCAGGCATGGGGGTGGGCGCGTCGTCGTGACGCCAGTAGCCGACCGGCGGGACGTCGTCGACGCCGCCCGCCGCCCAGGGGTGGCAACGGCCGAGCCGCCGCACGGCGAGCCAGGACCCACGCAGAGCGCCGTGACGCTCCAACGCCGTCACGGCGTAGCTCGAGCAGCTCGGGTAGAACCGGCAGGTCGGCGGCGTCCAGGGGGAGATCACCAGCTGGTAGAACCGCACGAGGCCCATCAGTGCCAGGCGCGGCAGGCGGCGCAGCACCGTGAGCACGCGCGAGCTCACGAGGCACCTGCCCGGCGCAAGGACTGGGAGAGTGCGGACCGCAGGTCGGCACCGAGCGTCGCGTAGTCCGCGGTGGCTGCGGCGGGCAGAGCGCGCACGACGACGTCGGTCCCCGACGGCACCGTGTCGAGCTGCTCCATCACCAGTCCTCGCAACCTCCGTCGCACCACGTTGCGGACGACGGCTCCGCCGACGGCCTTCGAGACCACGAACCCGACCCGCACCCCGGGCCGCTCGGAGACCCGGCCGTGCACCACCAGTGTCGTACGTCCGGCCCGGGCACCGCGGCGGATCGTCTGCGCGAAGTCAGCGGACGAGCGCATCCGCACCGCGGGCGGGAGCACTCAGGCAGACAGCTCCGCGCGGCCCTTGCGGCGGCGAGCGGCAAGGATGGCCCGGCCGGCCCGCGTGCGCATGCGCAGGCGGAAGCCGTGGGTCTTGGACCGACGCCGGTTGTTCGGCTGGAAGGTGCGCTTCGACACAGCTAGCTCCAAGTCGTTCAGGTCACCGCCGATGCGGCGGAAGTCTCAGGATGTCGTGGGACTCCCCGGTGCGTAGGCACAGCAACAGGAGCCGCCACGAACGGCTGTGTCACGGTACGCGCGTCGTGAGCCAGGGTCAAACGAAGCGCCACCCGTCGGGCGCCGGTCCCCGAGACCGCGCCGAACCCTCTATGATCCACACATCCCGATCCGGGGGCCGGCGCGACACGCTGGGAATCGGGGTGTGGCAGCGAGACTCCACGGGAACGGCCCACGACGGTCCGTACCGCTGGTGCCGGACTGCGACGCCCTGATCACCCCCCACAGACTGTGGACAACTGTGTGGATGACGTGTCACCCTGCCACACTCGCCGGGTCAGGACGTGCCCGAGTGACTGACCCGGGACAGCAAGTAGCAGGACGACGAGGAGCCCTCGGTGCCATCACCCGATGAACCGGTCACCGACCTCTGGGACCGCACCGTCGACCTCCTCGCGGACCATCCCGCGACCACGAACCAGCAGATCGCCTTCGTCCGGCTCGCACAGCCGCTCGGTCTGCTCGACGGGACGCTGCTCCTCGCCGTCGGCAACGCGTTCACGAAGGACTACCTCGAGACGCGGGTCCGCACCGAGCTGACCGGCGCCCTCGCGACCGCGCTCGGGACCGACGCACGTTTCGCCGTGACGATCGACCCGGCCCTCGACGACGCCCCGCCCGCGCGGCCGGCCGAGTCGAGCGCCGCGATCGCCGAGCCACCGCGCCCGCCGGCTCCCGCGACGCCCGCAGCACCGGCGGACACCCGCACGTACGGGGAGCGCTCCACCGGCCGAACCTCCGACGGACCCGGCAAGGCACCGGAGACGCCATCCCGCCTGCACGAGAAGTACGTGTTCGACACGTTCGTCATCGGGGCGTCCAACCGGTTCGCGCACGCAGCCGCCGTCGCGGTGGCCGAGGCGCCGGCGAAGGCCTACAACCCACTGTTCATCTACGGGGACTCGGGTCTGGGCAAGACGCACCTGCTGCACGCCATCGGGCACTATGCGATCTCGCTGTTCCCGGGTGTCCGGGTGCGCTACGTCAACTCCGAGGAGTTCACGAACGACTTCATCAACTCGATCGGTGAGGGCAAGGCCGGCGCGTTCCAGCGCCGCTACCGCGAGGTGGACGTCCTGCTCGTCGACGACATCCAGTTCCTGCAGGGCAAGGAACAGACGATGGAGGAGTTCTTCCACACGTTCAACACGCTGCACAACGCGAACAAGCAGGTCGTCATCACGTCCGACGTCGCGCCGAAGCAGCTGAACGGGTTCGAGGACCGGATGCGCTCCCGCTTCGAGTGGGGGCTGATCACCGACATCCAGCCGCCGGACCTCGAGACCCGGATCGCGATCCTGCGCAAGAAGGCCGCGAACTCCAACCTGCACGCGCCGGACGACGTGCTCAGCTACATCGCCTCGAAGATCTCGACCAACATCCGCGAGCTCGAGGGCGCCCTGATCCGCGTGACCGCCTTCGCCAGCCTCAACCGTCAGCAGGTCGACCTGGCGCTGGCCGAGATCGTGCTCAAGGACCTCATCACCGACGAGGGCACCGAGATCACCGCGGCCGCGATCATCGCGCAGACCGCCAGCTACTTCGGTCTGACGATCGACGACCTCTGCGGGCAGTCCCGCTCCCGGGTGCTCGTCACCGCGCGTCAGATCGCCATGTACCTCTGCCGTGAGCTCACCGACATGAGCCTGCCGAAGATCGGGCAGCAGTTCGGTGGACGCGACCACACGACCGTGATGCACGCGAACCGCAAGATCCGCGAGCTGATGGCCGAGCGCCGGTCGATCTACAACCAGGTCACCGAGCTCACGGCGCGCATCAAGCAGCAGGCCCGGGACTGACCTTCGAGCAGCCGGCTCGTTCGGTCACGCGACCCCCTCGCTCCCCGGCCTCGACCGGTTCGGTGCCGTCGTCGCAGGTCAGGACGATCGACCTGTCATCCCACCATCCCCACCTGTGCACATTTCTGTGGATCACCGTGGACAACGCCGGGCGCGCTGTGCACCTCAGCGGTACGAACCGTGGACGGGACGTGAACACCGAACGACAGGAAGTCGACGATCCACCGGACCGGCGAACCGCCCCCCGACTCCTCGACACCTGCATCCACACCGCGCCGCGCACGCTGACCTGCGTGACCGGTCCTCGTCCACAGAACTCACAAGACCGATGATGACGACGAATCCTTGTCATTCGGGGATCCCGAGCACCCTCATTGCCCGATCCGATGCGTGTGCTTCCACCCGCCAGCCTCCGCCTGCCTGTCCTGAGGCTCGCGTAATGTTCATGCAGACCTTCTGTGCGTTGCGAGCACCCCTGCCCGTCAGCCTGCCGCGCACAACCGACAGCCGGAGGATGACATGAGGTTCCGGGTCGATCGCGATGTGCTCGCCGAAGCCGTCACGTGGACCGCACGATCGCTGCCCACCCGACCCCCGGTACCCGTCCTGGCCGGCGTTCGCATCGACGCCGACCCGCAGGGTGTCGTCCAGCTCGCGAGCTTCGACTACGAGGTCTCCGCGCGGTCCGAGATCGCGGCCGACGTGTCCGAGGGCGGCACCGTGCTGGTGTCGGGACGACTGCTCGCCGAGATCGCGCGGGCCATGCCGGCCAAGCCGGTCGACGTCGCTCTCGAGGGCACCCGCGTCGTGGTCACCTGTGGTGCGAGCCGGTTCACCCTGCTGACCATGCCCGTGGAGGACTACCCGGCACTGCCGACCATGCCCACCGAGGTCGGGATCGTCCGTGGCGACGACTTCACCGAGGCGGTCAGCCAGGTGACCGTGGCCGCGAGCAAGGACGACACACTGCCCACGCTGACCGGCGTCCGGATGGAGATCGAGGGCGAGACGATCACGCTGCTCGCGACCGACCGGTACCGCCTGGCGATGCGCACGTTGACCTGGACGCCGGCGTCGCCCGGCATGGAGTCCGTCGCGCTGGTCCGGGCTCGCACGCTGTCCGACGCCGCACGGTCGCTCGGCAGCTCGGAGCACGTCACGGTGGGCCTGTCGACCGGTGCCGGTGTGGACATCATCGGTTTCGAGGCCGGTGGCCGGCACGCCACGTCGTTGCTCGTGGACGGGGACTACCCGCCGGTGCGGCGACTCTTCCCGGACGAGACCCCGATCCACGCCGTCGTCGAGACCGCGGGGCTGATCGAGGCCGCTCGGCGCGTGGCCCTCGTCGCCGAGCGCAACACTCCGATCCGGCTCGCCTTCAGCGAGGGTCAGGTGGTGCTCGACGCCGGACAGGGAGACGATGCACAGGCGTCGGAAGCGCTCGAGGCGTCCCTGACCGGTGAAGACATCACGGTGGCCTTCAACCCTCAGTACCTGCTCGACGGACTCGGTGCACTGAGCACCCCGTTCGTCCGGCTCGCCTTCACCCACCCGAACAAGCCGGTGGAGTTCACCGGTCAGGCCTCGCTCGACGCGGACGACGACCGCAGCTATCGGTACCTCCTGGTGCCGATCCGTTTCGCGAGCTGAGGGGAGTCCGACGGTGCACGTCGGTCTGATCGGTCTGGGGAAGATGGGTGCGAACATGCGCACCCGGATGCGTGAGCAGGGGCTGGAGGTCATCGGCTACGACCGGAACCCGGACGTCAGCGACGTGTCGGACCTCACGGCGTTGGTCGAGGCACTCCCGGCGGGCGAGCGAGTGGTCTGGGTCATGGTGCCGAGCGGCGCCCCGACCCGGTCGACCGTCGCTGCGCTCGCCGACCTGATGTCCGAGGGCGATCTCGTGATCGACGGCGGCAACTCGTACTACCGGGACGACGCCGAGCACGCCGCAACCCTTGCGGCGAAGGGGATCCACTACGTCGACGTGGGTGTGTCGGGTGGTGTGTGGGGCCTCGAGAACGGCTACGGGATGATGGCCGGCGGCGACGCCGCGGACATCGAGCGTGCGATGCCGGTGTTCGACGCGCTGCGTCCTCCCGGTGACCGGGCGAGCGGGTTCGTCCACGCGGGCCCGGTGGGCGCCGGTCACTACGCGAAGATGATCCACAACGGCATCGAGTACGGCGTGATGCAGGCCTACGCCGAGGGCTACGAGCTCCTCACGGCCGCCGATCTCGTCACGGATGTACCGGGGACCCTCAAGGCCTGGACCCACGGCACGGTGATCCGGTCGTGGCTGCTCGAGCTCCTGGTCGCCGCGCTCGAGGCCGACCCCGCGCTCGCGTCGATCGACGACGTGGTCGCGGACTCCGGCGAGGGACGCTGGACCGTCGACGAGGCGATCGACCACGCCGTCCCGGTGCCGGTGATCTCTGCGGCGTTGTTCGCGCGCTTCACCTCGCGCCAGGGCGAGTCGCCCGCGATGAAGGCGGTCGCCGCCCTGCGTCACCAGTTCGGCGGGCACGCGGTACAGCCCGCGTCCGACGCCTGAGTCGTTCGCGCGTGCACGTCACCGCCCTCTCGGTCACCGACTTCCGATCCTGGCCGCAGGCCGACCTGGAGCTCGGTCCCGGGGTCACGGCGCTCGTCGGCCCCAACGGGCAGGGCAAGACGAACCTGGTCGAGGCGATCGGCTACGTCGCGACCT
Source organism: Actinotalea endophytica (assembly GCF_025717005.1). Classification (GTDB taxonomy): domain Bacteria; phylum Actinomycetota; class Actinomycetes; order Actinomycetales; family Cellulomonadaceae; genus Actinotalea. Next base: position 158,170 of record NZ_JAOVZU010000001.1, on the reverse strand, counting down.
TGTCCAGCCACCGGGTGGCGAGCGACACCGCGCTCGTGCGCGCGGGTGCTCCACGGGCGATCGTCCGGCTGCGTGCCGCGCGGGACGACCGGAGCACCCTGGTCGAGCTCGAGCTCAACCCGGGCAAGGCGAACCGCGCGCAGGTCAACCGCTCGCCCGTGCGACGTCCGCGGGACGTGCTCGGCATCCTTCGGACGGTGCTCTTCGCACCGGAGGACCTGGCGCTGGTGAAGGGCGACCCGGACACCCGTCGGCGGTTCCTCGACGAGCTCGCGGTGCAGGTGGCCCCGCGGATGGCCGGGGTCCTTGCCGATCACGACCGCGTGCTGCGTCAACGGGGCGCTCTGCTCAAGTCCGCGGCGACGGCGCGGCGGGCGCGGACCCAGCCCGACCTGCGCACGCTCGACGTGTGGGACGCGAGGCTCGCCGACCTCGGTGCCGAGGTCCTGGTCATGCGTGTCGCGCTGGTCGAGGCCCTCGCCCCGCACGTGCAGGCGGCGTATGCCCAGGTCAGCGACGCCCCTGGGGACGCGATCCTCGGCTACCGATCGACCCTCGTCGAGGGTGCGAAGGACGGCGAGGAGGCCGCCGGCGACCTGGCCGGTGGGTTGCCGCACCTCGGCAGCTCGGTCGCCGAGCTGTCCGACCAGCTCCGCGAGGCCATGGCACGCGTGCGCGACAAGGAGATCGATCGGGGCGTCACCCTGGTCGGCCCGCACCGCGACGACCTGGTGCTCACCCTCGGTGGGCTGCCGGCGAAGGGGTACGCGAGCCATGGCGAGTCGTGGTCGTTCGCCCTCGCACTGAGGCTGGCGTCGTGGTCACTGCTCACCCATGGTTCGCCCGAGGCGACGTCACTGGCGCTGGCCGGGTGGGACGAGGGCAGCGAACCCGTGCTGATCCTCGACGACGTGTTCGCCGAGCTCGACACCCGACGGCGTGGTCGGCTCGCGGAGCTCGTGGCTGGTGCCGAGCAGGTGATCGTCACCGCGGCGGTCCCGGCGGATGTCCCCGAGCAGCTCGAGGGCGTCAGACTGGACGTCGTGGACGGGACGATCGGTGAGCGCTGAGCGCGAGCACGACGGTGCTCGCCCCGCCGAGGAGCGTCCCGACGATCCGCGCGTCGAGGGCGGCATCACGCCGCCGGTGGCCGAGCAGCTCGGCCTCTCGGCCAGCGACGTGGGACGGGCTGCGCTCAACCGGGCGAAGGCCGCTGCTCGCCGGCGCGGTCTGCACCCGGGCAGTCCGGGTGTCGCGCGGGGTTCACGGGCCGAGGAGCGCTCGGGTCCGGCGCGGGACGGGCGCGACCCCGTTCCGGTGGGTGAGAGCCTCACCCGGCTCGCCGCCGAGCGCGGGTGGAGCACCGACCTGTCGGTCGGCGGGGTCATCGGCCGTTGGCGGGAGGTCGTCGGGGACCAGGTCGCCGACCACTGCGAGCCGGAGGCCTTCACCGACGGTGTGCTCGCGGTCCGGGCGGACTCGACCGCGTGGGCCACGAACCTCGGGCTGCTGGTCCCCGAGCTGATGACCCGGCTTGCGACCGAGCTCGGCCCGGACGTGGTGCAGGAGGTCCGTGTGCTGGGCCCGGCCGCGCCGCGCTGGACGAAGGGCCGACGCAGCGTGCGTGGTCAGGGCCCGCGCGACACCTACGGGTGACCGCACCGGCGGCCCGCCCACGGTAGGGCCGGCACGCCGGTGGCACGGTCCGGGCTGGATCGCCGAGAACCGCCTTCAGACGCGCTCAGGCGCGTCGGCCCACCTCCGGTCATCTGGAAAGGCCTGGAATCGTCCACAAGGCGCGCTGAGGCGGCTGTCAGAGCCATCAGAGGGTAGACTCCGGGAGTACGTCCGAACGTCTCATGAGACAGGTCGGCCGCGCTCCAGGGGGCAACTTCCGCGAACGGCGCGCCGCACTGCTTCGACGTCCGGGTCATGCGGCCGCAGGCGATCTCGCCTCGGCCGCCCGTCGTGAGGAGCTCCTTCGACCGTGGTCGAGACCCCGAAGAAGTCCGCCAGCATCGCCGACGCCTCGAGCTACGACGCCTCCGCCATCACGGTCCTCGAAGGACTCGAGGCGGTGCGCAAGCGGCCGGGCATGTACATCGGCTCCACCGGGCCCCGCGGCCTGCACCACCTGGTGTACGAGGTCGTGGACAACGCGGTCGACGAGGCCCTGGCCGGCTTCTGCGACACGATCGTCGTGACGCTGCGCGCGGACGGTGGCGTCCAGGTGGTCGACAACGGCCGCGGCATCCCGGTCGACATCGTGGAGTCCGAGGGCCGGCCGGCCGTCGAGGTCGTGCTGACCGTCCTGCACGCCGGCGGCAAGTTCGGTGGCGGCGGGTACGCGGTCTCCGGCGGCCTGCACGGCGTCGGCGTCTCGGTCGTCAACGCGCTGTCCCACCGCCTCGAGGTCGAGGTCCACCTCCGCGGCCGTGTCTGGCGGCAGGACTACCGCGACGGAGTCCCGCAGGCGGCGCTCGCGCAGGGTGAGACGACGGACCACACCGGCACCACGGTGACGTTCTGGCCGAACGACGACGTCTTCGAGACCGTCGAGTTCGACTTCGAGACGCTGCGCGCGAGGTTCCAGCAGTACGCGTTCCTGAACAAGGGCCTGACGATCATCCTGGTCGACGAGCGCCCCGAGCACGTCGTGACCGAGGACGAGGTCGCCTCGGACGCCACCGAGACGGCCACCCGGACGGTCACCTACCGCTACGACGGCGGCCTGGTCGACTACGTCACCCACCTCAACCAGGCCAAGAAGGCCGACGTCGTCCACCCCGCAGTGATCGACTTCGAGGCGGAGGACACCGAGCGGCGCATCTCGGTCGAGATCGCGATGCAGTGGACCTCGGCCTACTCCGAGTCCGTGCACACGTTCGCCAACACGATCTCCACGACGGAGGGCGGCACGCACGAGGAGGGCTTCCGTGCCGCACTGACCTCGCTGGTCAACCGGTACGCGCGGGACAAGGGCATCCTCAAGGACAAGGACGACAACCTCACCGGCGACGACATCCGCGAGGGCCTGACCGCCGTGATCAGCGTGAAGCTCGGCGAGCCGCAGTTCGAGGGCCAGACGAAGACCAAGCTGGGCAACACCGAGGCCAAGACGTTCGTGCAGAAGGTCGTCGGTGACCAGCTCGGTGACTGGCTCGACTCGCACCCGAGCGAGGCGAAGGACGTCATCCGCAAGTCCATCCAGGCGGCGGCCGCCCGGATGGCCGCCCGCAAGGCGCGTGAGGCGACCCGGCGCAAGGGCCTGCTCGAGTCCGGCGGCATGCCGGGCAAGCTCAAGGACTGCCAGTCCAACCAGCCGGAGGAGTGCGAGATCTTCATCGTCGAGGGCGACTCGGCGGGTGGCTCGGCGGTCCGCGGCCGCAACCCGCGGACCCAGGCGATCCTGCCGATCCGCGGCAAGATCCTGAACGTCGAGCGGGCGCGTCTGGACAAGGCGCTGTCGAATGCCGAGGTCCAGGCGCTGATCACGGCGTTCGGCACCGGGATCGGCGAGGACTTCGACCTCGTCAAGCTGCGGTACCACAAGATCATCCTGATGGCCGACGCCGACGTCGACGGTCAGCACATCGCGACGCTGCTGCTGACGCTGCTTTTCCGGTACATGCCAGACCTCATCACGCACGGCCACGTGTATCTCGCCCAGCCCCCGCTGTACCGGATCAAGTGGTCCAACTCGGCGCACGACTACGTCTACTCCGACCGCGAGCGCGACGCGTTCCTCACTGCCGGCCAGGCGGAGGGCAAGCGGATCCCCAAGGAGAACGGGATCCAGCGCTACAAGGGTCTCGGCGAGATGGACTACTCCGAGCTGTGGGACACCACCATGGACCCGGAGCAGCGCACGCTCATCCAGGTCACCCTCGACGACGCCGCGGCGGCCGACGAGACCTTCGCCGTCCTCATGGGCGAGGACGTCGAGTCCCGGCGCTCGTTCATCCAGCGCAACGCGAAGGACGTGAGGTTCTTGGACATCTGAGCGTGCGCCGCGGCGCTCGCCGCGACCACGTCACCGAGACCTGACGAGACCGAGAGACGAGGAACCCTGTGACGGACACCCCCGACGGCACCCAGCCGGAGGAGATCAGCGAGGTGCTCACCGAGCGTGTGACCTCGGTGGACCTGCAGCTCGAGATGCAGCGGTCCTACCTGGACTACGCGATGAGCGTCATCGTCGGCCGCGCGCTGCCGGACGTGCGCGACGGCCTGAAGCCTGTGCACCAGCGCGTGCTGTATGCGATGTACGACGGCGGCTACCGGCCGGACCGGCAGTTCTCGAAGTGCAGCCGCGTGGTCGGCGACGTGATGGGCAAGTACCACCCGCACGGTGACACGGCGATCTACGACGCCCTGGTCCGCCTCGTGCAGGACTGGTCGATGCGGTACCCGCTGGTGTCGGGGCAGGGCAACTTCGGCTCGCCCGGCAACGACCCGGCCGCCGCGCCGCGGTACACCGAGTGCAAGATGGCGCCGCTGGCCATGGAGATGGTCCGGGACATCGACGAGGAGACCGTCGACTTCCGGGACAACTACGACGGCCGCACGCAGGAGCCCACGGTGCTGCCCGCGCGGTTCCCGAACCTCCTGGTCAACGGGAGCGCCGGCATCGCGGTCGGCATGGCCACGAACATCCCGCCGCACAACCTGCGTGAGGTGGCCGCCGGTGTGCAGTGGCACCTCGACCACCCCGAGGCGTCGAGGGAGGAGCTGCTCGAGGCCCTCATCCAGCGGATCCACGGGCCGGACTTCCCGACCGCGGCGACGATCCTCGGGCGGCGCGGGATCGAGGAGGCGTACCGCACCGGCCGCGGGTCGATCACGATGCGCGCGGTCGTCACGGTCGAGGAGATCCAGAACCGCCAGTGCCTGGTGGTCACCGAGCTCCCGTACCAGGTGAACCCGGACAACCTGGCCGCGAAGATCGCGGACCTGGTCAAGGACGGCCGGGTCCCGGGCATCGCGGACATCCGCGACGAGACCTCGGGCCGGACCGGTCAGCGCCTGGTCATCGTGCTCAAGCGCGACGCGGTCGCGAAGGTCGTGCTGAACAACCTGTACAAGCACACCCAGCTGCAGGACACGTTCGGTGCCAACATGCTCGCGCTCGTCGACGGTGTGCCGCGGACCCTGAGCCTGGACGCGTTCGTCCGGCACTGGACCGCCCACCAGATCGACGTCATCGTGCGGCGGACGAGCTACCGGCTGCGCCGGGCCGAGGAGCAGGCCCACATCCTGCGCGGCTACCTGAAGGCTCTCGAGGCGCTCGACGAGGTCATCGCGCTGATCCGGCGCTCGCCGGACGTCGAGGAGGCCCGGACCGGCCTGATGGAGCTGCTCGAGGTCGACGAGCTCCAGGCCACCGCGATCCTCAACCTCCAGCTGCGCCGGCTCGCGGCACTGGAGCGCCAGAAGATCACCGACGAGTACGACGGCCTGATGGCCAAGATCGCGGACTACCAGGCGATCCTGGCCAGCCCCGCGCGCCAGCGCGAGATCGTCGGCACCGAGCTCGCCGAGATCGTCGACAAGTACGGCGACGACCGCCGCACCGAGATCCTGCCGTTCGACGGTGAGGTATCCATCGAGGACCTCATCGCCGAGGAGGAGGTCGTGGTCACGATCACCCGTGGCGGGTACGCCAAGCGCACCCGGTCCGACCAGTACCGGGTGCAGAAGCGCGGCGGCAAGGGCGTTCGCGGGGCCCAGCTGCGCGCCGACGACGTGGTGCAGCACTTCGGCGTCACGACGACCCACCACTGGCTGCTGTTCTTCACGAACTTCGGCCGTGTGTACCGCGCGAAGGGGTACGAGCTGCCCGAGGGTGGCCGCGACTCCAAGGGCCAGCACGTCGCGAACCTGCTCGCCTTCCAGCCCGGCGAGGAGATCGCCACGGTGATCGACCTTCGCGACTACGACCAGGCGGAGTACCTGGTCCTCGCGACCCGGCGCGGCCTGGTCAAGAAGACCAAGCTCTCCGAGTACGACTCGAACCGCAGTGGCGGCCTGATCGCGATCAACCTGCGCGAGGACGAGGACGGCACGCCGGACGAGCTGGTCTCCGCGGTGCTGACCGACGAGGACTCCGAGCTCCTGCTGGTCTCCCGGAAGGGTCAGGCCGTGCGCTTCCTCGCCTCGGCCGACCAGCTGCGCCCGATGGGTCGGGCGACGTCCGGCGTGACCGGCATGCGGTTCCGGGAGGACGACGAGCTGCTGGCCATGGACGTGGTGCGGCCCGAGTCGTTCCTGGTCACGGTCACCGACGGCGGCACGGCCAAGCGGTCCGACATGCACCGGGTCAACCCGGACGGCAACCTCGACTACCGCCGCACGAACCGCGGCGGTCTCGGGGTGCGCGCCGCACGCCTGCCCGACGACCGCGGGTCCCTGGTCGGCGCGCTCATGGTGGGTGCGACGGACGAGGTCCTCGTCGTGATGGAGCGCGGCAAGGTGGTCCGGTCGGCGGTGGAGGAGATCCCGGTGCACGGCCGCGACGCGACCGGTGTCATCCTGGCCAAGCCGGATGCCGGCGACCGGATCCTCGGCGTCGCTCGGAACATCGAGCGGAGCCTCGGTGAGGATGCAGTGGAGAACGGCGATGCGCAGGCGTCCGATGAGGGCGAACTTGCCGATGCCGGTACCGTGGAGGCCCTGGAGCCCACGACGGAGGACGAGGCATGAGCACCGAGAAGCCACCGTCGATCGCCCCGAAGCGTCCCACCGGCCCCGCGCCGGAACGCCCGTCGGGGTCGGTCGGCCGGGTCTCAGCGCCCACGCAGACCAGTGCGCCGGTCAAGCCGGCCGCCGGTGCGCCGGTCGCGCCCGTCGCTGAGGCCCCGTCCTCCGGCACCTCGTTCGGCGACCGTCTCAAGAAGGTCGCCGGATCGGCCAAGGACGCGGTCGCCCGGCCGACCTCGGACAAGTCGGAGCCCCCGACGCCGCCGGCCGGAGACGACGGCGGACCGCGCCGGGTGCGCCTGTCGATCTCACGGGTCGACCCGTGGTCGGTCATGAAGCTGTCGTTCCTGCTGTCCGTGGCGATCGGCATCATGATGGTCATCGCCGCCGTCGTCGTGTGGAACACCCTCAACGAGATGGAGGTGTTCGTCCGCGTCAACGACATGATCAAGACCCTGTCCGGTCAGTCCGACTACACGCTGGTCCTGGACTACGCCTCGTTCGACCGGGTGGTCTCGCTCGCGACGATGATCGCGGTGGTCGACGTGATCCTGCTCACCGCGCTCAGCACGATCATGGCGTTCCTGTACAACATCGTGGCGTCGCTGGTCGGTGGGCTGCACGTCACCATGACGGACGACTGATCACCCGCAAGGTCGCAGCTCCTGACGTGACGCCCTGGCGCAACGGAGTTGGGAGCATCCCGTCGGCTGGGGTAGTCTCATCCGGCGCACGGGCCTATAGCTCAGACGGTTAGAGCGCTTCCCTGATAAGGAAGAGGTCAGAGGTTCAAGTCCTCTTAGGCCCACTCCCTCGTCCCTGGAGGACGCCCCCGTGAAGAAGCTGATCTTCGCCACGCTCGCGCTCGCCGCTCTCTACCTCGCCTGGCGTACCTACGCCGAGGACCACGACGAGCGAGACCTGTGGGCCGAGGTCACGGACGGCGTCGACTGACCAGGACCGCGAGCGGGACCGCTCACGCTGTCCCCAGGGGCCATGGCGCAATTGGTAGCGCACCTGCTTTGCAAGCAGGGGGTTAGGGGTTCGAGTCCCCTTGGCTCCACCCGATCCCGACACGCGGCCCGCGTCTGCCGCGATCCGGGCAGCTGACGTGAACGACGAAGGCCCCGGCACCCTCAGAGGTGCCGGGGCCTTCGTCGGTGTCTCAGGCCTTGTCGGCCGCGTTCTCACCGTGGTCGGCGGCGTCCTTGGCCTTGGCCTGGGCCTTGTCCGCCACCTTCTCGGTGGCTTCCTTGGCCTTCGCCGCAGCCTCCTTGGCCTTCTCGGTCGCCTTCTCGGTCGCTCCCTTGGCTCGCTCGCTCGCCTCGCGGGCGGCCTCCTTGGCCTTCTCGGTGGCGGAACGGGTCAGCGCCACGGTCTCGCCGGCGGCTTCACCGACCGCCTCGGCAGCGTCCTCGAGATCGTGGCGGACGTCGGTGGCGAGGTCCTCCGTGCGCTGCTTGATCCGGTCGGCCGGCTCGGCGGGCTCCCAGGGCTGCTCGGCCCACGGGTCGGTGGTCGGCGTGGTGCGGCGCCAGGCGGCGATCGCGGCGATGACCACGGCGATGCCGGTCAGGGTCCAGAACACCTTCGCGAAGCGGTGGGACTTCGGCGGCGCCGGCGGCTCGACGTGCGCGATCTCGGCGAGCTTCGCCATCGCGATCTCGTGCGCCTTGTCGGCCTGCTCGACCGCGGCGGCTGCGGCGGTCTCGACGATCTCGCCGACCTTGGGCAGCACCTCGTCCACGAGCTTGTCGAAGGCGACGTCGACGTACGGCATCGCGGTGCCGGCGGCCTTCTCGACCGTGGGGGCGGACTTCTCCACGGCGTCGTGCACGACCTTCTCGATCCGTGGGGTGGCCCACTCCACGGCGGCCTCGACGTGCGGGCCGGCCCACTCCTTGGCCTGGTCGGCCGCGACCTTGGCCTTCTCGGTGGCGTCCTTGGCGCGCGGCGTGGCCCACTCGACGGCCGCTTCGACGCGGGGGGTCGCCCACTCCACGGCCTGGCTCGCGGCGTCCTTGGCGCGTGGGGTGGCCCACTCGGCCGCCTGCGCGGCGGCGTCCTTGGCCTTGACGGTGGCGTCCTTGGCGTGCGGCGCAGCGCGATGCGTCGCCTCCTTCGCGACGCTCGACGCCTGGTGGGCCAGCTCGGCGGCGGCCTTGGCACCATGCACCGATGCGTCCGAGAGCGCCGCGCCGACCTCGGCCATCTGGTTCTTCAGCGCCTCGGTGTCCAGCGTGGCGGCGGAACGGCGGAAGCGATCGAACATGTCGGCTCTCCTGTCAGCAGGCATCCACTCGGCCGGCGAACGACCGGGCTCACGGTCCATGCTGCCACCCTCGGGACGGCCATGCGCGTGGTGCGTGCGAGGATTAGGCCATGTTCGCGATCATGCACACGTCCGCCGGTGACATCCGGATCGAGCTCTTCGAGAACCACGCGCCGAAGACGGTGCGCAACTTCGTCGGTCTGTCGACCGGCGCCCAGGAGTGGACCGACCCGGCAACCGGGGCGACCCGGAACGACCCGCTCTACTCCGACGTGATCTTCCACCGTGTCATCGACGGGTTCATGATCCAGGGCGGCGACCCGCTGGGCCGCGGGACCGGCGGCCCGGGCTACAACTTCGACGACGAGATCCACCCCGAGCTGCAGTTCTCCGAGCCCTACCTGCTCGCCATGGCCAACGCCGGCCTGCGACGCGACCCGATCACCGGGAAGGTCGGCGGCACCAACGGCTCGCAGTTCTTCATCTCCGTGGCGGCCACCCCGTGGCTGAACGGCAAGCACACGATCTTCGGCAAGGTCGCGGACGCCGAGTCGCGGGCCATCGTGGATGCGATCGCCACGACCCCGACCGGCCCGCAGGACCGTCCGCTCACCGACGTCGTGCTGCAGTCCGTCGAGATCGAGGAGTGACGCTGGAGCCGAGTCGATGACGCAGCCGACGGGGCCGGACCTCTCCCCGGCCCCGGTGCCGGTCTGCCCGCGGCACCCCGATCGGGTCTCGTACGTGCGGTGCCAGCGGTGCGGGCGTCCGGTGTGCCCGGAGTGCCAGCGTCCCGCTGCGGTCGGTGTGCACTGCGTGGACTGCGTCCAGGAGGCTGCCAGGACGACGCGCACCGCACGCACCGCGTTCGGAGCGCCGGTTCGGGGTGGCGCTCCCGTGGTGACCTACACGCTCATCGCGATCAACGTGGCGGCGTTCGCGCTCCAGCTCGTCCTGGGGCGTAGCTTCACCGGTGCCTTCGACCTGGTGCCCGCGTACGTGCCGGGCAACCTGTACACGCTGCTCACCTCGGCGTTCCTGCACGCGAGCATCCCGCACATCGGGTTCAACATGTACGCGCTGTGGATCCTCGGCGCCGCCCTCGAACCCGCGCTCGGCCGAGCCCGCCTGCTCACCGCCTACCTGGTGAGCGCCTACGGCGGTGGCGTCGTCGCCGTCCTCATGGCGAACCCGGCGACCTCCTCGTGGTTCACCCCGATGGTGGGCGCCTCCGGCGCGGTGTTCGGCCTGTTCGGTGTGATCTTCGTGGTCCTGCGCCGCATGGGGCGGAGCGCACGAGGGATCGTCGTCGTGCTCGTGATCAACGCGGTCCTCGGGTTCGTCCTGCCGAACGTCGCCTGGCAGGCGCACCTCGGCGGGTTCGTCACCGGACTGCTGATGGGCCTGGCGTACGCCTACGTGCCGCGCGGGATGCGGCGCGCTGCGGCGATCGTGGCGCCGGTGCTCCTCGTGCTGACACTGACGCTGCTGCTGGCCGTCAAGCTCGCGTCCGTCTGAGCCGGCCGGTCGGGCCGGTCCGATCCTGGGTACCGCTCGTCCACAGCCTTGCTCACACCTGTGGAATTACATGGCTGTAGTTATCCACAGATGTGTCCACCGTTGGGGACATCTCGCCGCATCGGGGCGCGACCGACGAGCGGCACCGGACCGGGGCCGCTCGTCGATCGAGAGAGATGGTGTGCTGGTCAGCGCCAGCGGGTCGTCAGCGCGAAACCGGCGATGACCAGCGCGAAGCCGACCGCGAGGTTCCCGTTGCCGATCCCGGGAATCGGCCACTCGGCGCCGGAGATGTAGGTGACCACGAGCCAGGCCAGGCCGGCGACCATGAGGCCGACCATCACGGGCACGAGCCACGCCGGGTTGCCCTTCGGAGCCGAGGCGCCGGCGGTGGTCGGAGGTGTGTAGGTCTTCTTCTTGCGCGACCTCGACTCGGGCACTGCACTCCTCCTGGGACTACCGCGGTACGTCAGGTACCACTCGAACGTCCATTAGCGTAGTAGGCGTGGACGTCAGGTCCGTCCGCACGGTCCAAGGAGGCCCATGTCGCACCAGCACCGGGCGACCCGCACGCGCGGCGTGGTGGGCGTGATCGTGGTGCTCGCGGTCGCCGGCTTCCTGTTCTCCGCCAACGCCCGGATCTCGGCCGGCTCCGAGCGCGAGCCGGCGGACCTGCGTGGTGTGGTCCAGGCCGAGCTGGACCGGGCCGAGCTCGCGGCCACCGAGGTCAGTGAGCTGCGCGCAGACGTCGACCAGCTCACCGACGAGCAGACCCCCGACGAGCAGGCCGACCCCGCGGTCTCGGACCAGGTCGCGCTCGCGGCCGGCTGGGTCGCCGTGACCGGACCGGGGCTCGAGGTACGGCTGTGGGACGCGCCGCCCGGTGCCACTCGGCCCGAGTGGGCGACGAACGACGACGTCGTGGTCCATCAGCAGGACGTCCAGGCCGTGATCAACGCGCTCTGGGCCGGCGGTGCCGAGGCCATGGGCCTGCAGGACCAGCGCGTGGTGTCCACCTCGGCGTTCCGGTGCGTCGGGAACGTGCTGTGGCTCCAGGGCAGGCTCTACTCCCCGCCCTACGTGGTGCGGGCGATCGGCGACGTGGACACGATGCTCGCCGCCCTGGACGACTCGCCGTCGGTGCAGCGGTACCTCGAGTACGTCGACGCGGTCGGTCTCGGGTACTCGGTCACCGAGGTGGCCGGGATCGACCTGCCGGCCTACGACGGCTCGGCGGAGCTGCGCTACGCGTCGGTCGCGCCCGACACCGGCGACGCTCAGTGACCGACCGGGCTCCGGTAGCCCGGGCCGGCCGGCCGCGCGTGGCGGCAGTGGTCGGCGTGGTCGGAGAGCTGGTGATCACTCTCGGTGTGCTGCTCGGACTGTTCGTGGTGTGGCAGCTGTGGTGGACCGACGTGCTCGGCGAGCGGACCCAGGCGCAGGCGATCGCCTCGCTCGACTGGGATCCGCGGCCGCTCCCACCGGCCGGCGACGAACCGACGGCGACGGCCACCCCGCACCGCGAGCCGGCACCCGTGCTCGACGAGCCGGCGAGCGGTACGACCTTCGCCACGATGGTCGTACCGCGGTGGGGGTCCGCCGTCCTGCCGATCAGCCAGGGCACATCCACCGATGTCCTCGACGTGCTCGGCGTCGGGCACTACGACGGTACGGCGATGCCGGGCCAGGTCGGCAACTTCTCGGTGGCCGGCCACCGGGTCACCCACGGCAAGCCGTTCAACCGGATCGAGGAGATCCAGGTGGGCGACCCGCTCGTGGTTCGCACCGAGGACCTCTGGTTCGTATACCGGGTGACATCGACCGAGGTGGTCCGCCCGGTCGATGTCGAGGTGATCGCGCCGGTGCCCGGAGAGCCGGGCGTGTCACCCACCGAGGCCCAGATGACCATGACGACGTGCCATCCGATGTACAGCGCACGGGAACGCTACGTCGTGCACGCGCGCCTCGACTACTGGCTCCCGGCCGCTGAGGGCACGCCCGTCGAGCTCGAGCCTGCACTCGGGTCGACGTGAGACGGTGGGCCGAACGTGCGGACGGTGCCGCATGATGGACTCGGACGACACAGCGGTGGTGACGGTGTACGGCATGTTGTGGCGGGTCCTGCCCGGTCCGACGTGGCTCAAGATCGTCGTGCTCGTGGCACTCGCGGCGGCTGTCGTCGCGGTCTGCTTCGCGTGGGTGTTCCCTGCGGTCGCCCCGATCATGCCCTTCAACGACGTCACTGTGGAGTGAGATGACCCGGATCCTCGTGGTCGACAACTACGACTCGTTCGTCTACACGATCGTCGGCTACCTCCAGCAGCTGGGTGCGGAGACGGTCGTGGTGCGCAACGACGCGGTGCCGGACCCGTCCGAGTGGGGCGACGTCGACGGCGTGCTGGTGTCCCCCGGCCCCGGTACGCCGCGCGCCGCCGGGCAGTCGATGGACGTCATCCAGCAGTGCGCCGACCGGGCGCTGCCGATGCTCGGGGTGTGCCTCGGGCACCAGGCGCTGGCCGAGGTCTTCGGTGCGACCGTGAGCCACGCTCCCGAGCTCATGCACGGCAAGACGAGCCGGATCGCCCACCACGGCGAGGGCGTCCTGGCCGGCCTCGACGACGGCTTCACCGCCACGCGGTACCACTCGCTCGCGGTGGTCGACGGCACGGTGCCCGACGACCTCGTCGTCACCGCCCGCACCGTGCCTGCGGGCGAGGCGTCAGACGGCATCATCATGGGTCTGCAGCACCGGGACCTGCCGCTGTTCGGGGTGCAGTTCCACCCCGAGTCGGTGCTCACCGAGGGCGGGCACCGACTGCTCGCCAACTGGCTCGAGGAGTGCGGGCTCGAGGGCGCCGTCGAGCGGTCCGCCGGGATGCACCCCCTGGTCCGCGAGACGGCCCGCGCGTGACGGCCGGGCCGCCCTCGTCGCCCTGACTCAGCCGCCGCTTCCGGCGGTCGCGGTGTCGCTCGGCGCGGGAGTGGGCTCCTCGGCCACCATCTGCACGGTGGTGCCGACGTCGACCTCCGTGCCGGGGGCCGGGTTGGTCGACACGACCGTGTAGCTCCCCGCCGCCTGCGTGCCGTCGGACAGCTGGCAGGTGCCGTTGAGGTTCACGCCGCCGAGCGCGGAGAACGCCTCGGTGCAGGTCATCCCGACGAGGTTGCTCGGGACGGTGGTGGTCTCGACCGTCGGCGGGATCGCCTCGGTGAGCGTGACGCGGGAGTGCTGGTCCACGAGCCCGACCGCGCTCTGGTCGATCACGGTGCCGGCCGTCGCATCGGGGTCCTCACGCTGCTCGACGTCGACGATCAGGCCCAGGTCCTCGAGCGTGGACTGAGCGTCCTCCACCGGGGTCTGCTGGTCCCGGAAGTCCGGCACCTCGACCTTGCCGGTGGAGAGGTACACGACGACCTCCGTGGTCGTCGGGTCGACGCTCTCACCGGCCGCGGGGTCCGTCTTGATGACCCGGTCCGCGGGCACGTCCGGGCTGTTCTCCGTCTCGAACGAGATCGTGGTGAACCCGTTGTCCCGCAGCCACGACTCGGCCTGGTCGCGCGTGTAGCTCGACAGGTCCTCGATGGTGACCGGCTCGGCGCCGCTGGACACGTGGATCGTCACCTCGGTGCCGGGGTCGACCATCTCGCCGGCCGGCGGGTCGGTGTCGATGGCGTTGCCCGACTCCACCTCGGCGCTGGCCTGTGGGACCGGGGTCGCGACGAGGTCGAGCGCCTCGATGGCGTCCACGGCCTCCTGCTGGGTCATCCCCTCGACGGACGGGATCTCGACCTGTTCGATGGCCGGCGGGCGGTTGGCGAGCAACGCCCAGATGATCCCGCCGATCGTGAGCACCGCGATCGCGATCAGCAACCAGAGCAGCCAGGTGCGTCGCGGCGGCTCGTCCTCCGGCGGTGCGGCCGGCACCGCACCGGTCCGGGTCGCGGCCGCGGCCCCCGTGGGTCCCCAGGCCGCGGCCGGGGGCATGGCCTGGGTCGCGGCGGTGGCCGGGCCCATCACCTGGGTCTCGGCGCCGGCCGCGGCCACGCCGGCAACCGCGGCTCCTGCCGCAAGAGCACCGATCGCGGGCGCGCTGATCGCGCCGCCGTGCAGCACCGCCTCGAGGTCGTGCCGGAACTCGGCGGCCGAGCGGTAGCGACGGTCGCGGTCCTTGGCGAGCGCCTTGAGCGTGATCCGGTCCAAGGTCTCCGGCACGTCGGTCGCGTAGCTGCTCGGTGGCTGGGGCTCCTCGCGGGCGTGCTGGTACGCCACGGCGACGGGCGAGTCACCGATGAACGGCGGCCGGCCGGTCAGCAGCTCGAACAGCAGGCAGCCCGTGGAGTACAGGTCCGAGCGGGAGTCCACGGCCTCGCCGCGCGCCTGCTCCGGGGACAGGTACTGCGCGGTCCCGATGACCGCCTGGGTCTGGGTCATCGTGCCGGCGGAGTCCGCCATGGCCCGGGCGATGCCGAAGTCCATGACCTTCACCGCGCCGGTCGGGGTGAGCATCACGTTGGCCGGCTTGATGTCCCGGTGAACGATGCCGGCCCGGTGGGAGTACTCCAGCGCGGAGAGCACGCCGGCCGTGATCTCCACGGCCTCCTCGATCGGCACGGCCGAGCCGTCGCGCAGGATGTCCCGCACGGTGTGACCCTCGACGTACTCCATGACGATGAACGGCACGTGCGCGATCGCGCCGCCGGGCTCGGTGGAGACGTCCTCACCGGTGTCGTACACCGCGACCACGGCCGGGTGGTTGAGCGAGGCCGCGGCCTGGGCCTCGCGCCGGAACCGCGCCTGGAAGGACGGGTCGCGCGCCAGGTCCGAGCGCAGGATCTTGATCGCCACGGTGCGGCCGAGGCGGGTGTCGTGGCCGATGTGGACCTCGGCCATCCCGCCGCGTCCGATGAGCTCGCCCACCTCGTACCGGCCGCCGAGGATCCGAGGTGCGTCGTCCGCCACTAGAGGTCCCTTGCTGTCGTCAATTGTCCAGGTGCAGCTGTGCTGCCGTCGATCATCCCATCCGCCGCGGCCGGATCGGGTGAGGCCACGATCACGATCCGGTCATGGGCCGGGTCGGGTGCCCCCCCGGACGACCCCCAGATCCTATCCGCGACCACGGCCCCGAGCAGAACGAAGAGGAGCACGAAAGCCACGAGCAGGACCGGGCCGGGGATCTTGGCCGACAGCGAGCGCCCGAGGGCACGCCACCAGCGCCCCGTCGTGATCGGCGGTGGGCTCGACGGGGTCCGGTGCCGAGCGGGCTGGGTCGGGGTGAACCGCGGGGGCGGCTCGTTCGGCACGGGTGCCACGGCGTCGTCGAGCGAACGGCCGGGGACCACGGCGGGCTCGGCTGCCGGCCCCGCCGCGGGGGCCTCCGTCGCCGGGCTGCCGCCGACCGGGACGACCGGGGGCATCGTCGACGGCGCGGCGAGCAGACCCTCCTCGAGCATCCGGTCGGTGAGCAGGCTGTCGGCGCTCGGCTCGGGGCGCAGCCTGCCGAGCGTCGCGTGCCGGCCGGTGACCAGCGGCACGCCGTCCGGAGGGGTGTTCGCGATCATCGAGTCGAGCGTGCGGGCCAGCGACGCCGCCGAGCCCGGCCGACGTTCCGGCTGCTTGGCGAGCATGCGCATGACGAGCGCGGCCAGCTCGGGGTCCACCGAGGCGGGCAGCGGCGGGACCGGCTGGTTGACGTGCGCGATCGCGATGTCCACCTGGGTCGGGCCGGTGAACGGTCGGTGCCCGACGAGCGCCTCGTACGCGACGATCCCGAGCGAGTAGATGTCCGATGCCGGGGTCGCGGCCCCGCCGATCGCCTGCTCGGGCGAGAGGTACTGCGCGGTGCCCATGACCATGCCGGACGCGGTCATCGGCACCTGGTTGGTCGCGGTCGAGATGCCGAAGTCGGTGATCTTCACCCGGCCGGTGCGCGAGAGCAGGATGTTGCCCGGCTTCACGTCCCGGTGCACCACGCCGGCCTGGTGCGCGGCGTGCAGCGCCCGTGCGGTCTGGGCGAGGATCGGCAGCAGCCGGCGGTGCGGCAGCACGGGCTCCCGGTCCAGCAGGTCCGCCATCGGCTCGCCGACCACGAGCTCCATGACCAGGAAAGCCGAGCCGTCCTGCTCGCCGTAGTCGTAGAGCTGCGCGATGTTCTGGTGCGAGAGCTGGGCGGCGTTGCGCGCCTCGGCCCGGAACCGCTCGAGGAAGCCCGCGTCGCCGGCGAACTCCTCGCGCAGCACCTTCACGGCGACGTCGCGGGCCAGCGACAGGTCGTGCGCGACCCAGACCTCGCCCATGCCACCCACCGCGAGGCGGGAGGTGAGCCGGTAGCGCGCGCCCAGGGCGACGTCGATGTCGGGTTTCATGACCCGGATCCCAACGCCGCCTCGATCACGGCCCGGGCGATCGGCGCGGCCACGTGCCCGCCGGTCGCCTCGTTGCCGAGGTCGCCGCCGTTCTCGACCACCACGGCCACGGCGACCTTGGGGTCGTCCGCCGGGGCGAACCCGGTGAACCACGCGTGCGGTGCCGCGTCGTCGGTGGTCTGGGCGGTGCCGGTCTTGCCCGCGACGGCGACGCCGGGGATCTGCGCCGCGGTGCCGGTGCCGTTCTCGACGACCGCGAGCATCATCTCGGTCAGGTTCGCGGCCGTGGTCGCCGAGACCGCCCGGCCCGCGACCTGCGGCTCGGTGCTGTCCACCACCGTGAGGTTGGCGCTGCGCACGGACTTGACCAGGTACGGGGTCATCCGTTCGCCGCCGTTCGCGATGGTCGCGGAGATCATCGCGATCTCGAGCGGTGTGGCCCGCACGTCGTACTGGCCGATCGCGGCGAGTGCGGTCTGCGGCTCGTCGATCTCACCGTCGGCCGGGAAGCGGCTCGGCGTGACCGCCAGCGGGACGCTGATCGACTCGTCGAAGCCGAACGCGTCGGCCTGCTCGCGCAGCGCGTCGGACCCCAGGTTCAGCCCGATCTGGCCGAACGCGGTGTTGCAGGAGATCCGCAGCGCGTCCTGCAAGGTCATGGCGCCGGTCGAGCTGCACGAGCTCCCGCCGTAGTTGGTCAGGACCGCCGAGCTCTGCGGCAGGTCGAGCTCGTCGGGGGCGGCCACGGGGGTCTCCGGCGTGAGGCCGGACTCGAGCGCGGCGGCCGCGGTGACCAGCTTGAACGTCGAGCCCGGCGGGTAGGTGGGACCGGCGATCGCCCGGTTGACCAACGGGTCGTCGGGGTCGGCGAGCAGGGATGCCCAGGCGTCCTGCACCGCAGCGGTGTCGTGCGAGGCCAGCACGTTCGGGTCGTAGGAGGGCTTGGACACCATGGCGAGGATCGCGCCCGTGGTGGGGTCGACCGCGACGACGGCGCCGCGCTGGTCGCCGAGCGCGTCCCAGGCAGCCTGCTGGACCGCGGGGTCGATGGTGAGCTCGACCGCGGCACCCTGCGGCTGGCGACCGGTGATGAGGTCCTGGATCCGGGTGTAGAAGAGCGAGTCCGCGGAGCCGTTGAGCTCGGTGTTCATCGCCTCCTCGATGCCGCTGCGACCGTAGATCACCGAGTAGTAGCCGGTGGCCGGCGCGTAGAGCGCACCGGCGGAGTAGGAACGCAGGTAGCCGAACGAGTCGTCCACCGGGCTCGAGCTCGCGACCGGTTCCCCGCCGATCACGATCGGGCCGCGGTCGTTGTCGTACTCCCGGTAGAGGGTCCGTACGTTGCGGGAGTCGTTGTTGAGCTCCGGCGCCTTGACGTACTGCACCCAGGTCGCCCCACCCATGAGCACGACGAACATCACGATCGTCATCGCGGCGAGGCGACGGAGCGGGTTGTTCATCGCGCACCCCCAGGGGCGTCGGGTGCGCGCACGGTGATCCGTTCGGTGAGCTGGTCGTCGGCGGAGGAGCCCTGGTTCGACGGCGGTGCGAGGTCGGCCGGCCGCCGGGCGTGGTCGGAGATCCGCAGCAGCAGCGCGACGACGATCCAGTTCGAGATCAGCGACGAGCCGCCGTAGGCGAGGAACGGCATCGTGAGCCCGGTGAGCGGGATCAGCCGGGTGACGCCGCCGACCACGACGAAGGACTGGAAGGCGATCGTGAACGCGAGGCCCCCGGCGAGCAGCTTGCCGAACCCGTCGCGGACGCCGATCGCGGTGCGCAGGCCACGCTCGGTGAGGATCAGGTAGCAGACCAGGATCGCGAGCAGCCCGGTCAGGCCGAGCTCCTCGCCCACCGACGCGACGATGAAGTCGGACTCGGCGAACGGCACCAGGTCCGGCCGGCCCTGTCCCAGGCCGGTCCCGAACAGCCCGCCGCTGGCCAGGCCGAACAGCCCGCGCACGAGCTGGCCGGATCCGCCGGGCGAGGCGTTGAACACGTCGTTGTCGAACGCGTGCAGCCACGCCTCGAACCGCGCGGCGACGTGGCCGAACGTGCTCGCCGCGAGGGCCGCGCCACCGGCGAACAGCACCAGGCCGATGACGACCCAGCTGAGCCGCTCGGTGGCGAGGTAGAGCATCGCGACGAACAGGCCGAAGAACAGCAGCGAGGTCCCCAGGTCGCGCTCGCCGACCAGGACGAGGAGCGCGACCGCCCAGGCGAGCAGGATCGGCCCGAGGTCACGCAGCCGTGGCAGCTGCAGGCCGAGCACCTTCGGCCCGGCCAGCGCCAGGGTGTCGCGGTTGGTCACCAGGTAGCCGGCGAAGAAGATCGCGAGGACGATCTTCGCGAGCTCGGCCGGCTGGAACGAGCCGCCGAACACCTGGATCCAGATCCGTGCACCGTTGATCTCGGTGCCGAGCCCGGGCACGAGCGGCAGCACGAGCAGGACGAGACCGATCACCATGGCGGTGTACGTGTAGCGGCGCAGCGTCCGGTGATCGCGCAGCAGCACGATCACCGCGACGGCCAGCACCATGCCCAGCGCGGTCCAGCCCATCTGGCGGCCGGCGAAGTCGGTCACCCGGTCCCGGGCGGCGTAGGCCACGTCGATCCGGCGGATCATCGCGAGGCCGAGGCCGTTGATCGCCACCGCGGTCGGCAGCAGCACCGGGTCGGCGAACGGCGCGCGCCAGCGCAGCACGAGGTGCACGCCGACCGCGAGGGCGGTCAGACCGGCCGCGAAGCCGAGCAGGCCGGGCGGCAGCTCACCGGCTGTGCCCAGCCCGACGAGCGCGTAGGCGCCGATCCCGACGGCGAGCGCGGGGACCAGCAGGGCGAGCTCGGTGCCGCGGCCGGGCCGGGTGCGCTGCGGTGCGACGGTGGCCATCAGCTGGGCCCGCTCATGACTCGGCCCCGGTCAGCCCGGCCTCTGCCTCACGGTCCTCGACCCAGGACTGCGCGTCGTCGAGGTTGGTGAACGGCACGGTCTGGTCGAGGCGCTCGCGGACGAACTGCGGCAGCTCGTCGACGGCGAGGTCGCTGGTCTCCACGACGTGCGACAGGGACCACGGTCCGACGGTCTGGTCGATGCCCTGGAAGATCGCGACGTACCCGTCCGCGGTGCCGACGTAGTACTGCTGCTGCGTCCACTGCCAGCCTGCCCAGCCCGCCACGGCGACGCCGGCGACCACCAGGAGCGCGACGAGCGACCAGACCAGACGGCGCAGCCTGCGCGACGGCGCAGGCTCGTCCTCGTCGAGCGGCTCGACCGGGGTGCCGACCGAGGCGGCGTGCTGGGCGGCCCTCGCAGCTGCGCCGGTACCGCCGAGCGTCGGGCGGTGCCGGTCGGAGGCGGCCGAGCCGACCACCTGTGAGCCGGTCGGCGGCGCCGCTCCGTCCGGCAGGTCGTCGACGTCGAGCACGTCGCCGACCACGACGGTCACGTTGTCCGGCGCGCCGCCGCGCAGCGCGAGCTGCACGAGCTGGTCCGCGCAGCGGTCGACGTCCCGCTCGACGAGCAGCGTCTCGGTCATCGTGTCGCGGCTGACCACGCCGGACAGCCCGTCGGAGCACAGCAGCCAGCGATCGCCGGGGCGGGCCTCCCGGACCGAGACGTCCGGGAGGATCTCCATGTCGAAGTCGCCGAGCACGCGCAGCAGCACGGACCGCTGCGGGTGACGCTCGGCCTCCTCCTGGGTGATCTTCCCCGTGTTCACCAGGTGCTGCACGAACGAGTGGTCGCTGGTCACCTGGGTGAGCTCGCCGTCGCGCAGCAGGTACGCGCGGGAGTCGCCGATGTGCGCCATCGCGAGCTTGTTGCCGGCCCGCAGCAGCGCGGTGACCGTGGTGCCGAGCCCGGACAGCTCGGGGTTCTCCCGCGCGCGGGCGAGCAGCTCGGCGTGCGCGTCGCCGAAGGCGCGGTTGAGCTCGTCGAGCGCATCGTCCGGGCCGTGGGCCTCGTCGTCGAGCGGGGCCAGGTGGGCGACGGCGACCGACGACGCGATGTCCCCGCCGGCGTGACCGCCCATCCCGTCCGCGACCACCAGCAGGCGCGGCCCGGCGTAGGCGGAGTCCTGGTTGTTCGAGCGCACGAGTCCCACGTCGGAGCGCGCGGCATAGCGCAAGGCGATCGTCACGGCGTCACCGCTGCAGCTCGAGCGTCGACTGCCCCACGCGCAGCTGCGTGCCCGGACCCACCGGGGTGGGCTCGGTCACCCGGTCCCGGCCGATGAAGGTGCCGTTCGTCGAACCGAGGTCCTCGAGGTACCACTGGCCGGCCTCGGAGTACAGACGCGCGTGGCGCTGCGAGGAGTAGTCGTCGTCGAGGACCAGCGTGCACGACGGTGCCCGTCCGATCAGGATCGCCGCCGAGCCGAGCGGCACGGTGGTGCCACGCAGCGGCCCGCTGGTCACCACGAGGCGTCGCGGGACGGCCGGCTGGCCGGGGACCGGCACGGGGACGGGGACGGGTGTCGCCGGGGTGTCGGTGGCGCGCCGGCCGTACTGCGGTTCCTCCTTGGTGGTGCTGCGCAGCCGGCGCTGCACCACGCGGGTGCCGTAGATGTCGGCCCGCAGCACGCCGATCGCGGCGAAGACGAACGCCCAGAGCAGCACCAGGTAGCCCAGGCGCAGCAGGGTGATCGTCAGCTCGCTCATGCGAGGCCTCAGTCGTCCTCGTCCTCGGAGCCGCTCCAGAACAGGATCTGGGTGCGCCCGATCGTGAGCGTGTTCCCGTCGACGAGGGTCGCCGCCGGGACCTGGTGACCCTCGACGTACAGGCCGTTGGTGGAGCCGAGGTCCGAGGCGATCACGCCGTCCGTCGTCACCCGGATCTCGAGGTGCCGCCGGGAGACGCCGGGGTCGTCGACGATGATGTCGGCGTCGCTGCCGCGGCCGATCACGGTGACCGGCCCGGTGAGCAGGTAGCGCTGGCCGTCGATGTCGACCATCGGGTGCCGTGCGCTCGCGGCGACCGAGGTCGCGGGCGCGACTGCGCCGCGGACGGTCGCGCTGCGCACCTGGAACCGGCCGACCTCGAGCTCGTCGTTCTCCAGGAACGTGACGGTCACCGGACCGACGAACGCGTATCGCTGCTGGGTCGCGTGCTCGGTGACGTTCGCGGCGAGCTCGTCGGCGAGGGCGTCGGAACCCCAGGCGTCGACCTTGGCGAGGTCGGGGGTGGACAGCTCGACGGTGAACTCGTTGGGCACCACCGTGCGGTCCCGGCCGACCACGGCAGCCCGGTCGTCCACCTCCCGGCGCAGGGCGCTGGCGATCTCCACGGGCTTGAGGTCGCCGCGCGACACCTTGGCGAACGCGGAGTTCACCGCGCGCTCGACGCCCTTCTCGAACTTGTCGAGGATGCCCATGTCACCTCCCTCCGCGAGGTCGGGTCCCGCCACGTCCTGCCGCCGCGGGGGTACGGCGAGCTGGCGGGTCACCGCCACTGACGACGACGATCGTATCCGCCGTGCGGGGGTATGCCCGTCCCTCGGGCGGGTGCGCCGTCGGGCGCGTCGAAGGGGGCGTCCGTTGCGTGCTAGCCTTCTGGCTCGCGCGCGAGTGGCGAAATGGCAGACGCGCTGGCTTCAGGTGCCAGTGCCCGCAAGGGCGTGGGGGTTCAAGTCCCCCCTCGCGCACAGATCCCTGGGAGCTCCGGGGCGAACCCGAGCCGGGAACCGAGAGGTTCCCGGCTCGTCGTCGTTCGGGGGTCGGATCGCGCGATCAGCACCGCGCGGTGGTGGTCCCGGCGGTCGCTCGGCGCCACTCGATCATCGTCCGGGTGAGCACCCGGGACGACTCGGCGAACGTCCCGCCGGGCTCGACGGTGGTCCGTGCCCGGTCGATCTCGCCCTTCGTGATCATCGTCAGCACCCCGGCTGCCTCCCGGTGGAACTGTGCGTGCAGGCTCGCGGCCCGCTGGTGCGTGGCGCTGTCGGCCTCGGTCGGGCGCACGTCGCGCAGCCACCGGCCGAAGGCGCACGCGTCGGACTTGGCGACCGTGGCGACGTCCATGTCATGGCTCCGACGCGCGACCGCCTCGGCGAGCTTGTGCTTCCAGGCACCGTGTGCACCGATCGCCTTGGTGATCTGGCCGTGCACGGTCTCCGTGGCGGCAGCGGCGTCCGCGGACAGCGTGAAAGCGGCGGTGGACTGCGCGAGGGCGCCGGACATCTTGCTGAGCTCGTCGCTCAGGCCGAAGGCCTGCGAGACGCCCTCGCTGGCGGCCGTGGCACCGGACGCGATGGCGGTGACGCTCTCGGCGATGTTGTCCGCGCCCTGCGCGGCCTCGCTGATGTTCCGGGACATCTCGCTGGTCGCCGCGGTCTGCTCCTCGATGGCCGAGGCGATCGTCGCCTGGGTCGCGTTGATCTCCTCGATCATGGCGGAGATCTCGGCGATGGCCGCCGTGGCGGCGCCGGAGTCCGCCTGGAGGGCCTCGATCCGCCGGCCGATGTCGTCGGTCGCGGCCGCGGTCTCCCGGGCCAGGTCCTTGACCTCGCCGGCGACCACGGCGAACCCCTTGCCGGCCTCGCCGGCCCGGGCGGCCTCGATCGTCGCGTTCAGCGCGAGCAGGTTCGTCTGCTCCGCGATCGAGGTGATGACCTTGACCACGTCGCCGATCTCGACCGACGACGAGCCGAGGCGCTCGACGGTCGAGCTCGTCGTCCGGACGGTCCCGACCGCGGTCGACGCGAACCGCGCTGCGGTCCCGGTGCTCTGCGCGATCTCCCGGATCGAGGCTCCCATCTGCTCGGTGGCAGCCGCGACCGTCCGCAGGTTCCCCGAGACCTGCTCGGCGGCGGCAGCGACCACGCCGGAGTGCTCGGCGGTCCGCATCGCTCCCTCCCGGATCTCTCCCGTGCAGACCGTGAGCTCCTCGGCCGCGGCGCCGATGCCGCCCGCCTCGACGGTCGTCTCGGCGATCCGGTGCCCGAGCACGTCGGCCATCGCGTCGTACCGCCGGACCAGGTCCCCGAGCTCGTCACGGCGCGTGCTCGATCCCCGCTGGGAGAGGTCGCCTGCCGCGCCCGCGTCGAGCAGCCGGCCGAGCTCACGCGTCGGAGCGGCCACCTGACGCACGAGCGTCCATGCCGAGAGCGCTGCGACCACTGCGCCGATCCCGGCGATCACCGCGACGACACGCTCGGCCGCCACGATCGCCGCACAGATCAAGAACGTCGCGCAGCACATGTGGCTCACCACGAGCCGAACCCGCAACCCCGACATACCCGAGCACCCCCCACCGAGACCGGGCGCTTGTGCGCCGCGATCATGATCGGCTCCGGAGCTCCAGCGGTGAGGGGATTGTCAGACGGATCTTGATCGGACCGGTCGGGGCTCACACCTGCTCGTCGCCGGAGAGCTCGGTCTCGATCCAGGCCAGCACCTGGGCGCCGCGCTGCGCCCGCAGCCGTCCGAGACGCCGGGCAGGGGGCAGGGTCAGGCGTCCGGGGATGGTGTCCAGCCGGTGCCGGCACCGCCGGACGATCCCGGCCAGGTCGTCGGCCGGGCCCCACGCGAACTCGCGGGCCACGCCGACCGCGCCGATGAGATCGAGCATGTCGGCCTCGCGGAGCAGCAGGGCCTCGGGCGTGGCGACCGGGTCGGGATCGCGGTAGTCGTGCCGCGCGATCGCCTCGAGGAGTACCGCCGACCGCGACGGGTGGAGGGCCCAGCCGTCGAGCAGCTCCGCACCGACGACCTCGACGGACCGGCGCGGGTGGTCCGGCCCGGCGGCTCCGAACGCCCGGAACGCGCCCCAGTCGTGGGTCCAGATCGCGAGCGTGAGGACCTCGTGGTCGTGGTCGACGCCGACCCCGATGCGGTCGACCAGCCGGGTCAGGCGGTGTGCGTGCTCGACCGCCCAGCCCTCGCCGAGCGCACGCATGCGAGCCTCGAGGGCGACGATCCGGGGATCGCGCGCGTCGTCCCGCTGTGCAGCCATCGTCGCCTCACTCGTCCGCGAGGGTCGTCTCGGTGCTCCACCAGGTCCCACCGAGCGCGGGGGTGAAGCCGAGACGACGGTAGAACTCCTGACCTGAGCCGACGTACGCGTGCCGGGCGCCGAGGTCGCGGCACCGGCGCGCCGCCTCGAGGACCGCGGCCCGTCCGCAGCCCCGGCGGCGCCAGGCCGGGTCGGTGCAGACCGGCTCGATCAGGGCGTAGTCGGCCCCGGGCCGGAGCCACGCGCCGCAGAACGCGGTGTACGCCCCGTCCACCGTGCGGGTGATCACCTGGAGGTCCGGCCGCTGACCGGGCGACGACGTGGAGGCCTGCCGCCAGGCCAGCTCGGACGGCGCCCAGTCCGGCTCGCCGGGGTGGTCGAAGCCGCGGTGCAGCAGGCGGTGGAACGCCCGCAGGTCCCAGTCCTCCGCGAGACTCTGCACGCCGAGCCCGTCCGGCAGCGAGTACTCGAGGTCCGCGTCGAGCTCCAGGACGGCGTTCGGTTCGCCACCCGCGGTGCGCACGAGGCCTCGGGACGCGACGATCTCGGCCAGCCCGGGGTCGTCGTCCGGGACCATCACGCGGACCCGTCCGTCGACCGCGAGGCTCCGCACGGCGTGGTCGACCATCGCAGGCAGCAGGTCGCGGTGACCGGGGTCGACCACCAGCCAGGCGTCGCCCGGGCCTTCCTCGAAGGTGACGAGACCGACCACCAGGCCGTCGCGCTGCCAGATGCCGATCCGGTCCAGTGCCGAGGTGTCGAGGAACGGCAGCGTGAACGCCCACTCCCAGCGCGCCCAGAGGAACCCGGGGGTTCGCACCCGGTCGGCGTTGATGCGGACGAGGAACTCCCGCACCAGGAAGAAGTCGTCGGTGTAGCCCGGCTCGGCAGTGAACGCCCGCACGAGGGCAGGTGTAGCGGGTGCGCGAGCGAGGGTTCAAGAGGATTGCGCGGGCACGTGCGACGGGGGGCCCAACGACTCATGCCGTCGGGCGGGGCCGGGCGGGACGATCCGTGCGACGAGACCGGGAGGGACGATGAGTCGTGCACGAGGGTTGCCGGCGGCCACCGTGGCCGGTGGTGTGCTGCTCGCGGTGGCGAACCACCTGGGGCGCACGTACGGGTCGACGCCGGCGGAGCGGGCTGCCGCCCTGCCCGGGGACGAGATCGTGCCCCGGCCCAGCGCGGTGACGGATCACGCGATCACGATCGCGGCGGAGCCGGGCGAGATCTGGCCGTGGCTGGTCCAGATGGGTTGGGGCCGCGCCGGCTGGTACACCGCGCGCTGGGTCGACCGGCTGCTGTTCCCCGCGAACGGGCCGAGCGCCGACCGGATCGTCCCCGAGCTCCAGGACATCTCGCTCGGCACCTTCATCCCGGACGGTCCGCCGCACACCGAGTGCGGCCTGATCGTCGAAGGCCTGGAGCCCGAGCGTGCCCTCGTGCTCCACTCCACGACGCACCTGCCGCTGAGCTGGCGCGAGCACGCCTCCGCGGACTGGTCGTGGGTGTTCGTGCTGACCCCGCTCCCGGCCGGCGGCACCAGGTTCCACTTCCGGTCACGCTGGGTGACCTCACCGTGGTGGTTGACGGCTGCGGCGGCCCTCGCGCTCGTGCCGGCCGACTTCCTCATGTCGCGCGACATGCTGCGCGGGGTGAAGCAGCGCGCCGAGTCCTAGGACGCCTCCCACGGCGACGCGCACGCCGCGACGACGCCGCCGGAGCTGGTCGGACGGTTCCGGGCCTGAGCGGGAGTCGTCACATCCAGCCGTTGCGACGGAACGCGCCGTACAGGGTCAGGCACGCTCCGGCCATGATCGCGAGCACCGTCGCGAAGCCCCACGGGTGCTGCGCGTTCGGCCAGATGTTGAGGTTCATGCCGTAGATGCCGGCGATCAGGGTCGGCAGCAGCGCCATCGCGGCCCACGCCGAGATCTTCCGCATGTCTGCGTTCTGCTGCAGGGCGATCCGGTTCTGCACCATCGAGACGCGCGCCGTGTTGGCCTCGAGCACGTCGGTCAGCTGGCGGTCGATCACCTCGATCGACTCCGAGGCGCGGATCACGTGGTCGTGGACGTCACGGAAGTACTCGCCCGTCGCCGGGGACACGTGCGGCACGCGACCGGCGGCGAGCAGCTCGAGCGGCCGGGCGAGCCCGGTCACCGCGCGGCGGAACCAGGCGACCTCCTCCTTGAGGCGGTAGATCCGCTGCGAGTGGTCGTCCTCGTCCGGGCCGAACACCTCGTCCTCGATCTGGTCGACGTCGATGTCCAGCTCGGCGACGACGTCCTCGTAGTCGTCCACCGCGAGGTCCGACGCGCGGTAGAGCACCGCCGAGGGACCGAACCCGAGCAGGTCGGGTGCGCTCCCGTCGAGCTCGGCACGGACCCGGCTCAACACGTCGCTGGGCCCGTGCTGCACGGTGACCACGAAGTGCGGCCCGAGGAACAGCGCGATCTCCGCGATCTCGACCGCCTCTGCCGGGTCGACGTAGCACACCGGGCGGAGCACCGCGAAGACGAGGTCGCCGTACACGTCGAGCTTGGGCCGCTGGTGCGCGGTGACGGCGTCCTCGACGGCGAGGTCCGGGAGGTCGAGCTCGCGCGCGACGGCGTTGACCGCGTCCCCGTCCGGGTTCTCCAGGTCGATCCAGGCGAACCCGTCCTGCTCGCGCGCCTGACGTACCGCGTCGGCCGGACCGAGCTGTGTGGGACGCCGCGCGCCGTCGACGTACACCTCGGCGCGAACGGGAGGGTCGGCCATGTCCTGAGCCTAGGGCCCGCAGGTCGGAGCGCATCGGGAGCACGAACCCCGGGGACCGCCGCCTCGCGCCCGGCCGTCAGGATCGGGCGGCGTCCGTGCCGTCCGGGTCGGTGTGCGGATCGGTGTCCGGCTCGCTGTCCGACTCGTCGTCGTGCGCGATGTGCCGCAGCTCGCGCCAGATGAGCACCACGAAGACCGCGGACCCGGCGAACGCGAACCAGAACGGCGCGGTCACGCCCCACCGTTGCGCGAGGGCTCCGCCGACCAGTGACCCGACCACGAGCCCGCCGGTGACACCGACCATGTACACGGACCCGACCCGCCCCTGCAGCCGGGTGGGCACGGCCCGCTGCCGCACCGTGGTCGACGTGGTGCCCCACACGAACGCGTGCGCGCCGAACACGAAGAAGATCGGCATCGCGACCCAGGGGCTCCGGGTCAGCGCGAGGCCGAGGTGCGTCAGGGTCTCGATGATCAGGCCGATCCGCATGATGTCGCCGAGCGCGAGGTGCCGGGTCAGCCAGCCGTAGGACGCGGTCCCGAGCAGGCCGCCCAGCGCGCTCACCGTGGTGATCAGGCCGAACCCGACCTCGCCCAGCCCGAGGTGCTCGGTCGCGTAGAGCACGAGCACCGACCACGCGGCGCCGAAGGTGATGTTGAACGTGAAGATCGTCAGGACGAGGGTGCGCACCGCGGCGTGCCGCACGGTCCAGCGGAAGCCCTCGGCGATCTCCCGGCCGATGTGCCGCTGCGTGGCCGGGTCGCGACCGTGGGGCGGCAGCACGACCTTCGCGACCAGACCCACCGCAAGCGCGGTGAGCGCCGCCTGGGTGCCGAACGGGAGCGCCCAGCCGACGGCGAACAGCGCCGCGCCCAGCGGCGGACCGGCGAGCTGGTTGAGCGTGAGCAGGCCGGTCTGGATCCGCTGGTTGCCCACGGCGAGGTCGCGCCGGGCGACGAGCATGGGGAGCAGCGTCGCCGAGGCGTTGTCGGCGAAGACCTCCGCGGTGCCCAGCACGAACAGGACGCCGAGGACGAGGGCGATGCTGACGTGGCCGGAGAGGATCGTCGCGGCGAGCGCCACGAGCGCGAGCACCCGGGCACCGTCCACGACGACCACGAGCAGGCGCCGGTCCACCCGGTCGGTGATCGCCCCCGCGAAGAGGCCGAACAGCATCGGCGGCAACCACTGCAGGGTCGCCGCCAGCGCGACCAGGAACGCCGAGTCGGTCAGCGAGGCGACCAGCAGCGGACCGGCCGCGAGCGCGATGCCGTCGCCGAGGTTGGACACCCACGAGGAGGCGACCAGCCACCGGAACGACCGTCCCAGCCGAGCCGGCCAGAGAAGGTCGAGGAGACGGCTCACCGCGCGATGCTAGCCCGGCCCGGCGGGCCGTCCCGCCCCTGGTCACCCTCCTCGGGGCGGGCCCGGTCCGCAGCCTGGTCCACGGCGCCGCGCCCCGGGTGCCGGGCACTATCGTCACCGCGATGAGCGACCTGCCGACCGCCCTCGCCGACGGCGCCGAGCTGCGGCTCGCCGAGCCGGGCGACGTACCCGGGATCCTCGCGTGCATCCACGCGCTCGCCCGCTACGAGCGGGAGCCGGACGCGGTGCGGACCACCGAGGCCGACCTCGTCGAGGCCCTGTTCGGACCCGACCCGCGGGTCCACGCGCACGTCGTGGTCAAGCGTGGGCAGGTGGTGGCGATCGCCGTGTGGTTCGTCAACTACTCGACCTGGACCGGGCGGCACGGCCTGTACCTCGAGGACCTCGTGGTGCTCGAGGAGGAGCGCGGCAGCGGCTACGGTCGCGCGCTGCTGACCGAGCTCGCCCGGGTGTGCGTGGCGCGCGGCTACGCCCGGTTCGAGTGGGCGGTGCTCGACTGGAACTCGCCGGCCATCGCGTTCTACCGCTCGGTGGGAGCGGTCGGCATGGACGAGTGGACGACGCAGCGACTCGCGGGTGACGCGCTGCGGGCGCTGGCCGACGGCTGACCTGACGGCTGGACCCTCGGCCGACCTACCGACCCGACCGGACCCCGGCCGGACGGCTCACCAGGGCAACGAGCCCCGGGTCGCCTGCAGCACCGCGGTCGACCAGTCCGCCCGGAGGGGAGCCTGGCGCCTGCGCTGCGCTGCCGTGGTCGCGTTTCGGGTCGGACGACGGTGGGAACGGCGAGCGATGTGGCGACGCGCACTCATGCTGGTGCTCTCCTTCGGGCGCCGGGGTGGTGGCGCGGTCAGCCGGTCTCCACGGGGTGTGCGGTGGCCGGTACACCCCAAGCGTCTCGCGATGTGGACGGCCCGGACAAGAGGATTACGACCCGTCCGGGGCGAGATTCACCCGTTGGCAGCGACCGTCGGCTGGGTGCCGTCCCAACCCCTAGGACCGAGGTCCGGCACGCGACGCTGGTAGTCGGAGAGCAGCGGCGAGGAGATCAGGAAGTCGGCGGTCGCGAGGTTGGTCGCGGTCGGTACGTTCCACACCGTCGACAGGCGCAGCAGGGCCTTGACGTCCGGGTCGTGCGGCTGGGCCTCGAGCGGGTCCCAGAAGAAGATCAGCAGGTCGATGACCCCTTCGGCGATCTTCGCGCCGATCTGCTGGTCGCCACCGATCGGCCCGGACAGGAAGCGGTGCACAGGCAGGCCGAGCTCGTAGGTGAGCATCGTGCCGGTGGTGCCCGTCGCGTACAGGTGGTGGGCGGACAACGTGGTGCGGTTGTGCTCGGCCCAGCGCAGCAGCTCGACCTTCATGTTGTCGTGCGCGACGAGGGCCACGTGGCGGGTCGTGGTCGTAGTCATGGGATGAATTGTCGCAGCCGGATGCGTCAGATGGACGGCGACGCTGTGAACGTCAGGTGTCGATCCCGCGCTCAGACCTCGGCGCGCAGCTGGGACACCGCGGCCCGCAGCGACGCCGCCGGCGCCGTCGAGCGCCGCACCACGAGCTCGGGTGCGAAGAGCTGCTCGCGCCGGGGCGACGGGGTCTTGGCGATCTCCTCGAGCAGGAACCGCACCGCGGCCGCGGACATGCCGGCCACGTCCTGACGAACCGTGGTCAGCGGCGGGTCGGCGAACTGCGCGAGCATCCCGTCGTCCGAGCCGATGACCGACACGTCCTCGGGGACGCGCAGCCCGCGCTGGCGTGCGGCGCGGATGGCGCCGAGCGCCATCACGTCCGAGCCGCACAGGATCCCGGTCACGCCCTCGTCGAGCAGCGCGTGCGCCGCGGCGGTGCCGCCCTCGACGCTGTACTGGGTGTGCTCGCTGACGCCGACGATCTCCTTGTGCGCGGCGATCGTCTGCTCGAAGGCTGCGATCCGCCGGCTCGCGGGCGTATAGCGGGACGGGCCGACCGCGAGTCCGATCCTGGTGTGGCCGAGCTGGCGCAGGTGGCCCAGGCCGAGCTGCACGGCCATCCGGTCGTCCTGGGACAGGCTCGGTGCGTCGACCTTCGGCTGGTGCCCGTTGATCAGGACGATCGCGACCCCGTTCGCGGTCAGCCGCTCGTAGCGGGCGATGTCGGCCTCGGAGATCGCGTGGATGCCGGAGACGAAGATGATCCCGGCGGTGCCCTGCTCGAGCAGCATCGCGACGTACTCGTCCTCGTGCAGGCCACCCGGGGTCTGGGTGCACAGCACCGGCGTGTACCCGTGCTTCGCGAGCGCGGTCTCGATGGTCTGGGCGAACAGCGGGAAGACCGGGTTGGTCAGCTCCGGGACCACGAGGCCGACCAGGCCCGTGGTCTTGCGGCGCAACCGGGCCGGGCGCTCGTAGCCGAGCTGGTCGATCGCGGTGAGGACCCTGTCACGGGTCGCCTCGGCGACCGCCTTGTCGTTGAGCACGCGCGACACAGTCGCCTCGCTGACGCCTGCGCGGGCAGCGATGTCCACAAGCCGAAGCCTCACGGCAGTGGATCGTAGTGGCCGAATCGTGACAATGAAAGTTCTTGCAGGATCTGCAAGTCTCTTGCTACTTTCGTGGCACTGCCGCTGCCGCCAGTTGCTCCTCGTCGTGTGAGCGCGGGACGGCGCGAACCACCGATGATGGAGGAATACACATGCGCAGGATCCCTCGCGGTCTCGCCGTCGCCGCCGGCGTCGGCCTGCTGCTGACCGCATGCTCGGGGGGCACCTCCGAGGAGCCGTCCGCGAGTGACACCACGACCACCGACGAGTCCTCGTCGCCGGCCCTCGAAGGCACCCTGACGATCTGGGCCGACGAGACCCGTGTCGACGACGTCAAGACGATCGCCGAGGCCTACACCGAGCAGAGCGGCGTCCAGGTCGACGTGATCCAGAAGGCGTCGACCGACATCGGCAACGACTTCATCACCTCTGTGCCGACCGGCGAGGGCCCGGACATCATCGTGTCCGCGCACGACGGCCTCGGTGGCTGGGTGACCAACGGCGTGGTCGGCACCGTCGACCTCGGCGACAAGGCCGGGGAGTTCTCCGACGCCGCCGTCAAGGCCATGACGTACGACGGCCAGGTCTACGGCGTGCCCTACGCGATCGAGAACATCGCCCTGATCCGCAACAACGCGATCATCCAGGACACGCCCGACACCTGGGACGCGATGGTGACCGCCGCGCAGGCGACCGGAGCGAAGTACCCGATCGTCATCCAGCAGGACCCGACCAACGGTGACCCGTACCACCTGTACCCGCTGCAGACCTCGTTCGGTGCCCCGGTCTTCGCGACCGAGAACGGCTCCTACACCAACGAGCTCGCGATGGGCGGCCCCGAGGGCACCGCGTTCGCCGAGTTCCTCGCCGCGCAGGGCGCGGCCGGCATCCTCGACACCAACATCTCGGCCGACGTCGCCAAGGAGGCCTTCCTCAACGGTGAGGCCGCGTACATCATCACCGGTCCGTGGTACGTGTCGGACTTCACCGCCGCGAACATGGACATCTCGGTGCTGCCGATCCCGAGCGCGGGTGGCCAGCCGGCCCAGCCGTTCGTGGGCGTCCAGGGGTTCTTCCCCAGCATCAACACCGAGAACCCGCTGCTGGTGAACGACTTCCTGGTGAACTTCATCGCCACGCCCGAGGTCCAGACCCAGTTCTACGAGCTGCAGGGCCGCGTCCCGGCGATGACCGCCGCCGCCGAGGGTCTCAGCGACCCGATCCTGCTCGGCTTCAACGAGGCCGGTGCCTCCGGTGCGCCGATGCCGGCGATCCCCGAGATGTCCGCCGTGTGGGAGTGGTGGGGCGCTGCTGAGGCCGACATCATCAGCGGCAAGGCTCCGGCGGACGAGCGCTGGGCCACGATGATCACCAACATCCAGTCCGCGATCGGCGGCTGACCACACACCCGTCCGGGGTGCGGCTACCGTAGGTGAGGTAGCCGCACCCCCTTCGGGGCGTCGCTAGCCGTCCCGACGTGCTCAACGTTGATCGCTAGGGAGTGGACAGTGACTCGTACCGACGTCGACACCCCGACCCCGAGCCCCGCACCGCGCGAACGGCGTCGGTTCGGCTCGTCCGGGCTCGGACTGGGATTCGTGATCAAGCTCGTCCTGGTCGCGCTGGTGGATGCGTTGGGCGTCTACGGTCTGCTCGCGGCGTACGCCGTCGGGCACTGGGGCATCATCACGACCCTCGCGATCGGCCTCGTGGTCGTGAACTGGGTCTACTTCTCCCGCAAGGCGATCCCCGCCAAGTACCTCGTGCCGGGCCTCGCGTTCCTGCTGGTCTACCAGTTGTTCGTGATGCTCTACACGGGGTACGTCTCGTTCACGAACTACGGCGACGGCCACAACTCCACCAAGTCGGACGCGATCAGCGCGATCCTGCTGCAGAACGACCGACGCGTCGAAGGGTCGCCCACGCTGCCGATGGCCGTCGTGCAGAAGGGCGACGAGCTCGGCTTCGCGGTCATCGAGGAGGACGGCCAGGTCTGGGTCGGTACGGCCGACCAGCCGCTCGAGGCGGCCCCGGATGCTGTCGTCCAGGACGGCCGCATCACCGAGGTCCCCGGCTGGGACGTGCTGAGCTACGCCCAGGTCATCGAGCGTCAGGCCGATGTCCTCGAGCTTCGGGTACCGGTCAGTGACGACCCGAACCAGGGCGCCGTCCGGACCCAGAACGGCACGAGCGCCTTCGCGTCGCGCAGCATCTACACGTACGACGCCGACGCCGACACGATGACCAACACCGACACCGGCGCCGTGTACCGGCCCAACGACCAGGGCGTCTTCGTGAGCGACGACGGGGCCCAGCTGACCCCGGGCTGGCGGGTCGCCGTCGGCTTCGACAACTACGTCGCGATGGTCACCGGGAGCGACCTGTCGGCGTACTTCTTCCAGGTGCTCGCCTGGACGTTCGCGTTCGCGATCCTGTCCGTGGGGACCACGTTCGCGCTCGGGCTGTTCCTCGCCGTGGTGTTCAACGACGAGCGGATCAAGGGGCGCCGCGCCTATCGGTCCCTGCTGATCCTGCCCTACGCCTTCCCCGGGTTCCTCGCCGCGCTCGTCTGGCGCGGCATGCTGAACCAGAAGTTCGGCTTCATCAACGAGGCCCTGCTGGGTGGCGCGAACATCCCGTGGCTGTCCGACCCGTGGCTGGCCAAGCTCTCGGTGATCGGCGTGAACCTCTGGCTCGGGTTCCCGTACATGTTCCTGGTGGCCACCGGCGCCCTGCAGGGCCTGCCCGGCGACGTCATGGAGTCCGCCCGGATGGACGGCGCCAGCCCGGCACGGATCTTCCGCTCGATCACCCTTCCGCTGGTGCTGGTCGCCACGGCACCGCTGCTGATCGCGAGCTTCGCGTTCAACTTCAACAACTTCGCGCTGATCTACATGCTCACCGGCGGCGGGCCGAACTTCCCCGACGCCACCGTGCCGATCGGCGCCACCGACATCCTGATCACGATGGTCTACGCGACCGCCTTCGAGGGCGGCGCCCGCGACTACGGCCTGGCGTCGGCCATGGCGATCGTGATCTTCATCTTCGTCGGCGTCATCTCATGGGCCGGCTTCCGCCGCACCCGCTCGCTCGAGGAGATCTGACATGGCATCCGATGTCGCGACCGTCCGCGGGCAGCAGACCACGCTCGAGCACAAGCCCCCGCGCAGCCGCTGGTGGCGAGAGGTCGGGTGGCGGCACGTCATCGGCGTCGTCGCGATCGCGTACTGCCTCCTGCCGCTGCTCTACATCCTGTCCGCGTCGCTGAACCCCGGCGGCAGCCTGACCGGGTCGAACCAGCTGTTCAAGACCATCGACTTCACGAACTACTCCGACCTCGGCTCGACGGACTTCTCGACCTGGGCGGTCAACTCGCTGATCGTCGCGAGCGTCACCGCGGTGGGGACCGTGCTGATGTGCGCGTCCGCCGCGTACGCCTTCTCGCGCTTCCGGTTCACCGGGCGCCGGGCGACCCTCACCGGCCTGCTGCTGGTCCAGATGTTCCCGCAGACGCTCGCGTTCGTCGCGATCTTCCTGCTGCTGCTGAGCATCGGGGACGTGTTCCCGGTGCTCGGGCTGAACAGCCGGCTCGCCCTGATCGCGGTGTACCTCGGTGCCGCGCTCGGGACGAACGCGTTCCTCATGTACGGGTTCTTCAACACGATCCCGCGCGAGCTCGACGAGGCCGCCAAGATCGACGGGGCGACCCACGCCCAGATCTTCGTGACGATCATCCTGCGGCTGGTCGCGCCGATCCTCGCGGTGGTCGGCCTGCTCTCGTTCATCGCGACCTACGGCGAGTTCGTGATCGCCCGCGTCGTCCTGCAGACGCCCGAGAACTTCACGCTCGCCGTCGGCCTCTACAACTGGGCGGCCGACGAGCGGAACGCCCCGTGGGGTCTGTTCGCGGCCGGTGCCGTGATCGCGTCGGTCCCGATCATCGTGCTGTTCCAGTTCCTGCAGCGCTACATCGTCGGCGGCCTGACCTCGGGCTCGGTCAAGGGCTGAGGTGCCGGCGGTGCCGACCGGAGCCGTCGACCGGACCGACCGACCGCCCAGACCGACCGAAGGACCGGCATGACCGTCGCACCACGTCGTCACGACGTGCACCTCACCCACCCGGTGTGGAGCCGGGACGCCGTGATCTACCAGATCAACACGCGCCAGTTCACCGTCGAGGGCACGTTCGAGGCGGCCGCCCGCGAGCTGTCCCGGCTCGCCGACCTCGGCGTGACGATCCTGTGGCTCATGCCGATCCACGAGATCGGGGCGAAGAACCGCAAGGGTGCGCTCGGCAGCCCCTACGCGGTGCGCGACTACTACTCGGTCAACCCCGAGTTCGGCACGCTGACCGACCTGCGCGCGTTCGTCGACGCCGCCCACGCCCGGGGACTGCACGTGATCCTCGACTGGGTCGCGAACCACACGGCCTGGGACAACGAGCTCGTGGAGCACCACCCCGAGTGGTACGCGCGGGACTGGAAGGGCGACCTGATGCCCACCCCGTGGTGGGACTGGGACGACGTGGTCGACCTGGACTTCCACCGGCCCGGGGTGCGCACCTACATGCTCGACGCGATGGCCTACTGGGTGCGCGAGGCGGACGTGGACGGCTTCCGCTGCGACGTGGCGGGGTTCGTGCCGACCGACTTCTGGGAGCTGGTCCGGGCCGAGCTCGAGCGGATCAAGCCCGTGTTCATGCTGGCCGAGTGGGAGTCGCGCGAGCTGCACGACCGCGCGTTCGACATGACGTACGCGTGGACCTGGAACTCGACGATGCACGACATCGCCTCGGGCCGGGCGACGGTGGACGCGCTGCGGATCTACTACGCCTGGAACGAGAAGGCCTACCCGGACGACGCGATGCGCATGCTCTTCGTGTCCAACCACGACAAGAACGCCTGGGAGGGTACCGAGTTCGAGCAGTTCGGCGACGCCGTCGAAGCCGCCGTGGTGCTCAGCGTGGTCAGCGACGGCATGCCGCTGGTCTACAACGGTCAGGAGGCCGGCAACGAGCGGCGGCTGGACTTCTTCGACCGCGACCCCATCCAGTGGCGCACGCACCCGATGGGGGCGCTGTACCGGCGGCTGATCGCGCTCAAGCGGGCCAACCAGGCGCTGTGGAACGGGCGGTTCGGCGGCCGGATGGTCGAGGTGCGCACCGACGCCCCGCGCGACGTCCTGGCGTTCGTCCGGCGCGCGCACACCGACGCCGTGCTCGCGGCCGTGAACCTCTCGCCCGAGCCCGTGACGGTCACCCTGACGCAGGGCCCGTGCGAGGGGACGTGGCGTGACCTCGCCACCGGCACCGAGGTCGCCCTCACGCAGGGCGACACCGTCGAGCTGCCCGCCTGGGGCCACCGCGTCCTCGTCCAGGGCCCCACCGGCGCCTGACCGGCCGCCGAGTTCGCTGGGCAGGCGCGAGTTCGCTGGTCGCGGTCAGCGAACTCGGCGACCACCAGCGAACTCGCGGGGGCTGGTCGGAGGCTCAGCCCTCGACGGCCTTGGCGGTCTGGAGGGCGTCGGAGAGGCAGCGCAGGTAGGTGTCCGAGACGTCGCACGGGCGGTAGCCGGCCTGGACCACCGCGCCGAGGTCGCCGTCCTCGTGCGCGACGACCGCGGCGAGCACCGGACCCAGCTCACCGGTCTGGTCGCGCACCGCGTCGGCCACGACGGCCGAGACGCCGACCTTCTCCAGCACCACGTCCGCCGGCACGCCCAGCTCCTCGACCAGCGCCGACAGCATGCCGACGGTGTACGCGGCAGGGTCGCCGGACAGGGCCTCGCAGGACAGCGCGCGGGCGAGGATCTGCCACAGGCTGTCCATCGCGCCGGCGCGGGAGTCGATCGCGAGCGCGGCGACCAGCCCGGTGACCTCGCGCACCCCGAGCAGGATCACCGCGCGGTGCACCGTGTCGATCTGGTTGCGCAACGCGAACGCGCCCGAGTTGACCAGGTGCAGCACCCGCAACGTGAGGATCGGGTCCGTGTCGATCACCTGGGCGACCTCGCTCAGGTCGACGTCGGCCTGGTGCAGCAGGTGCAGGGCCGCGAGGCACTGCAGCTGACCGGGCCGGAGCACCTTCGGCTGTGCCTCGGCCTGCGCCTTGGCCCGATCGCTCGCCGAACCCCGCAGCCCGTCGCACCCGGCGACCAGGCAGCGGGCCTGGACGGCGACGTCGGTGACGCCCGAGGCGAGCACCTGCACGCCCGCGGCGTGCGCGGTCCGGACCACCTCGTTGAGCTCCTGCTCGAGGATCACGGGGTCGACCGTGACGTACTGCACGAGGGGCAGCAGCCGCATCTGGCTCGGCGTCGCGGAGAACCCCATGAGGTCGAGCTGGACGCCGAGGCTGCGCAGCGCCGTGGCGCGGCGCTCGGCGTCCTCGCGCCGCTCGAACCCGAAGGGGAGGTCCAGCACGAGTCGGCTGCCACCCGGAGGGGTCGGCACGAACCCGTCGAGCATGGCGCTCGTGGCCGGCAGGAAGACGTCCCGGTCGGCCACCAGGGCGGGCAGGTCGAGCGTCAGGTACTGCTCGTGCAGCACCTCGGCGCGGGCCCGTGCGTCGGCGAGGTCGGGGTCGTCGAGGGTCACGGTCACCGTGTAGCCGAGCACACGGTCGTCGACAGCAACGACCGGCTCGCGGTGCACCGTGGCGCGGGTCGTGGTCCGGGGGGGAGCCGGAACGGATGAGGTGGTCACCGGGGTCCTCTCAACTTGATCCGATGGCGTGGGCGATGGCTCTGGCGTCGGCCTCGCCACGGAGATAGGCGTCATACACGTCGACCGCGACGAAGCCGCTGCGGGCCACGCCGAGGGAGTCCTTGCGCTCGTAGGCGAGCAACGCGGCGAGCACCGCGCCGTACGGACCGGTGCCGTAGCGCACGGCGTCGCTCATCTCACGGGACACGCCGGCGACGTCGAGCACGGTCGCGGCAGGGACGCCGAGCGACTCGGCCAGGCCGGACAGCAGGCCGGTGGTGAAGCCCCGGCGGTCGTGGCTGAGCTCACCGCAGGTGAGCGCGCGGGTGAGGATCCGCTCGAGCCCGGGGACCGCGCCGTCCGTCGCGTCCGCCTGGAGGTCGGCGAACAGGGAGCGCAGGGCCGCGGTGCCGAGCATCTGCACGGCCTGCGGGACGGTGTCCACCCACTCCCGGAAGCCGGTGGTCATGTTCGCGAGGTGCAGCACGCGCAGGGCCAGCACCGGGTCGCTCTCGATCACCTCGCTCAGGCTCGGCACGCCCTTCGGGTCGCGGTCGAGCAGCACGAGGGCCGCGCGGAGCACGACGGCCGAGCAGCGCAGCACCCGGGTGCGGACGGGTGCGGTGCGTGCGCCGAGGGACTGGGTGTCCACGCCGAGCCCGCGCAGCGAGGGCATGGGTCCCGCGGGCGTCGCGTGGCGGTCAGCGGGTCCGGACTGGTTCGGCACGATCCCCGAGGTGGTCGACCCGGCCCCGGCAGCGAGGTCCCCCGAGACGGCCTGGGCCGGGCTGCTGATCATCGGGACACCTCCTTCGGGACACCTGACGATCGGCCGGGTCCTGCTGGTCGTGAGTGGGCGGACGGGTGAGGTGTGCGGGGGCCGGGTGTCAGTCCGCGACGGTGAACGGCGCGCGCAGGGGCCACCGGTCGGTGTCCAGGACCACCTGGATCGCGGCGCCGGTCGCAGGGTTCACCACGATCGGGGCGAGCAGGTTCGCGGTCGGCGGGTGCTGGTCGTCGCCCGGGTGGACCACGACGAGCAGGACCGGGTCCACGTCGCCGAGCCGGAGGTCGGTGACGGACTCGGGGTCGAGGTCCGGGAGGTAGTCCGGGAAGTACGGGTGCGGCGAGACCACGAAGAGCCGCAGGCCGTCGGCCTCGAGGCTACGCATCGAGAACAGGAAGCCGGTCTCGTCCAGCGGGTGCAGCCGGTAGTGGCGCAGGCCCATGAGCCCGAGCGGCGCCTCGACGAAGTCGATCGTCGGCGCGTCGGTCTCGGTGCGGCTCGCGGTCATGCCGGTCCTCCGGTCGGTGGTGGTGGCGGTCATCGCAGGAAGTCCATCAGCGTCGGCTGGAGCATCCGGGACGTGGCCCCGAGTGCGCCCTGGTAGGCGACTTCCTGCATCTGCAGCTCCACGATGGTCTGGGCCAGGTCGATGTCCTCGACCCCGGACAGTCGGGTGGTGAGCTCCTGCAGGGTGACGGCACTGGACTCCTGCGTGCCCTGCAGCTGCTTGTAGCGGGCGCCGACGCCGGCGAGCTCGCCGAGCATGCTGTCCATCCGGGTGTCGATCTCGTCGATCCGGGTGGTCACGTCGGCACCGGAGCGAAGGTCGGCGGCGATGGTGTCGAGGAGGGCGAAGACCGAGGTCGCACCCTCGCCGAAGACCGAGGAGCCGTCGGCGTCGGCCCGCACCGTCGTGTCGGCGGCGATGCGGCGCTCGACTGAGGAGCCCGCGGTCCCGCTCCAGGCGTACGGCGTCGCGGAGGCGGCGTCGGTGAACGCGACGTCGGCGTTCGACGTGCCGGCGAAGACCGACCGGCCCACGTACTGCGTGTTCGCCTGCGCCAAGAGGGTGTCCCGGGTCGCCTCGATCTCGACCGCGAGAGCCTCGCGGTCGGTCGTGCTGAGCGCGCCGTCGCCGGCCTGGACGGTCAGGTCGCGGGCCCGGCGCAGCGAGGTCACCGACGACTGCAGCGCGGTGTCCACCGAGGTGAGCCAGCCGATGCCGTCGGTCGCGTTGCGCTGGTACTGCTGCACGGCGCGGCTCTCGGCCCGCAGGACCATGGCCTGCGCGGTGCCCGCCGGGTCGTCCGAGGGCTTGGTGATGACCTTGCCGCCGGACATCTGGGCCTGCAGGTCGGACATCTTCTGCAGGTTGACCTGCAGCTTCGCCAGCGTCGAGCGCTGGAGCGTCTGCTGGGTGACTCGTCCGATCATGGGTTACCTCCCCACCGTGCCGGTGCGGTTGATCAGCACGTCGAGCATCTCGTCCATCACGGTGATCACCCGGGCAGCGCCCTCGTAGGCGCGCTGGTAGGCGAGCATGTTCACCGACTCCTCATCGAGATCGACGGAGGTCGCCGAGAGTTGAAGGGTCTCGGCGTTGGAGCGCGAGGCCTCCAGGACGTCGGAGCGCTGCTCCGCGGCACGGGTGCGCACACCCAGGTCGACGACGAAGTCGCGCCACACCTGGTCCGGTCCGCCGTCCGCGGTGGCGAGCTGGGCGATCCGGTCCGCCCACGACCCGTCGAGCGGACCGTTCGCGGCGCTCGCGGCGGCCACGTCCTTCGGGTCGGAGATCGCCACCGAGAGGCCGAGCGCCGCGGGGACGCCGGTGTCGACGGCGAAGAAGTCCACGCCGGTGGTCGGCGGGTCCTGCAGGGTCTGGCCCGCGGAGTGCACCGCGTTGACCGTGGTCGCCAGGCTCGTCGCGAGGTCGTTCCACATGGTCACGGCGCTGCTGAGCGTGCCGCCCGGCGCGAGGTCGCCGAGGTGGGCGGCGATCTGGCCGCCCTCGGGGACCAGCGCCGTGCCGTTCTCGGTCCAGCTGAGCCGCACCTGGTCCAGCGCCGCGGGTGGTTCGCCGAGGCCGCCGGCCATCGTGTGCGAGCCGTCCACCTGCACGGTGTGCGCACGATCGCCGGAGACCAGGGGGTTCCCCGCGATCATCACGTCCATCGTGCCGTCGGTCCGCTGCGACGCGGTCGCGCCGACCAGGCCGGAGAGCTGGGTGATCAGCGTGCTGCGCTTGTCGATCAGCTCGTTCGCGTTGTCGCCGGACACCTGCATCGCCCGGATCTGGCCGTTCAGGTCCGCCACCGACGCGGCGAGCGTGTTGACGTCGGTGACCAGGGCG
Source organism: Actinotalea endophytica (assembly GCF_025717005.1). Lineage (GTDB taxonomy): Bacteria > Actinomycetota > Actinomycetes > Actinomycetales > Cellulomonadaceae > Actinotalea. Next base: position 116,853 of record NZ_JAOVZU010000001.1, on the reverse strand, counting down.
TCGACCGTGGCGCGGGTCTGGCTCCACTGCGTCTCGACGTTCCGGTAGCCGTCGTGGATCTGGCTGACCAGGGCCTCGGCGTCGCCCACCACGACCATCCGGGCGGCGATGTCGTCCGGGGCGTTGGCGACGTCCTGCCAGTCCGCCCAGTAGGTCTGCAGCGCGGACGCGAACCCGGAGTCGGACGGCTCGGTGACCGTGCTCTGCAGCCGGGACAGGGCGTCGGCGCGGGTCAGCTGGTACGAGGCCGCCGAGGTCTCGGAGCGCAACCGGGTGTCGAGGAAGATGTCACCCATCCGCGTGATGTCGGTGGTGCGCACGCCGCCGCCGGCCATCAGGCCGGCCGAGTACAGGCTCGGCACGCTCGCCGGGCTGACCGCGTCCAGGTTGGCGCGCTGCCGGGTGTAGCCGACGGTGTTCGCGTTCGCGATGTTCTGCCCCGTGACGTCCAGCGCCTGGCGCTGGGCGATCAGGGACGACAGGGCAGTGCTGAGTCCGGAGAAGGTGCTCACGGCCGACTCACAGCGCCCGGTCGATCAGCTGAGCGGCGCTCGACTGCTGGCTCGGTACGCCCTTCGGGTCATAGGTGTCGACCGTCTCCTGCAGGCTGAGCAGGGTCTCCCGGGTCGCCCGGTGGGAGGCGGACAGCAGCTCGCGGTTGCCCTGGGCGAGCGAGTTGATCTGGTCGGTGAGGGACACGAACGCGGCGTGGTGCTCGGCCAGCAGGTCGTCCCACGGTGCGCGGGCGGCGTTCGCGATGGCGCGCAGGCCGCTGCCGGCCGGGACGCCGACCTCGCGGGCGGCCTCGTCGGCCTCCATGGCGCGGCCCAGCTCCGCGGTGCGGATCTGGTCCAGCACGGACTCGACCTCACGGGTCGCGTGGCCGAGCCACTGCGTGCGACCGCTCGTGAGGATCAGCTGCTCCTCCTCCAGCTTGAACAGCAGCAGCTCGAGGAGCTGGCGCTCGCGCCACAACACCCCGGAGAGCTCGTTCAGGCCCATCTGACCACCCTTCGACCAGGCCGTGCGGCACGGCTCCGCTGTCGGGCCATGCCTGTGCGACCCCACCATCGGCCGGGTTGCGGGTGTTGTGACCGTTTCGGGCGGGGAGTTTCGCGCGCGGCGGTTGCGATCGTTTCAGCCGAGGGCGTCCACGTGATGAGCCGAGGCTCCTGTGACACTCCTCACAGCGGACAAGTCGGACCTCGGGGGATCTGTCCGGATTCGAAATCGGGCATGTCGTCCCAAGCACGGACGGGTCGGCAACGGTGTCGTCGTCCCCCGTTCGGAGCAGCCGCCGCGACACGCCGGGCAGCGCTCTCAAGTGGGCTTCCGGCGACCCCGAATCAGCATCCGTGAACGCAACGGAGAACCCCACCAACGCGCTGGTCGTCGAGCACATTGCGCTCGTCGGCTACCACGTCAATGCCATGCTCGGCCGCGTCCCGGCGTACGTCTCGCGAGCGGACCTCGTGTCCGCCGGGCACCTTGCCCTCGTGCGTGCGGCCCGGGCCTACGACGAGTCCACCGGTGTACCTTTCGCGCGCTACGCCGCCCTGCGCATCAAGGGTGCGCTGATCGACGAGCTGCGCGGGATGGACTGGGCCTCACGCGGCGCCCGCCGCCGGGCCCGCCAGCTCACCGAGGTCAGCGACCAGCTCACCGCGACGCTCGGCCGGGCGCCGAGCCGCGAGGAGCTCGCCGAGGCCATGGGCATGCCGGTCGAGGAGATCGACGCCGCGAAGACCGACGCCGAGACCCGCGTGCTGAGCATGGACGGCTTCGACGGCTCGATCGCCGAGACCGTCGTGTCCACCGCGATGAGCCCCGAGGAGAGCCTGCTCGCCGACGAGAAGCTGCAGTACCTGCGGGCCGGGATCAACTCCCTGCCCGAGCGGCTGCAGTACGTCGTCACCGAGCTGTTCTTCCACGACCGCCCGGTCGCCGACCTTGCCGACGAGCTGGGCGTGACCCAGTCGCGGATCAGCCAGCTGCGCACCGAGGCGCTGGGTCTGCTCAAGGACGGGATCAACGCGAGCCTCGACCCCGAGCTCGTGCCGGCCGCCGCCCGCCCGGACGGCGTCGCCGAGCGTCGCCGCAAGGCGTACTTCGCCGAGGTCGCCGCACGCGCCGCGACGAGCTCGCAGGCCAGCACTGTCACGTTCGTGCCGACCCAGCGTGGCGCCGAGCACGAGACCTACGCCGCACCGCAGCTGCACTCCGCGGTCGGCTGACCCGCCCCCGAACCGACCTCCAGCGTTCACACCTGGACCTGATGCCCGCCCGGCCGACCGGGCGGGCGTCGGTCGTCAGGGGCGGTTCACCCGAACGCTCCACCCCGAATCCCTCACAACGCCTGGCACCGGTCCGATGGTCCGGGTGCTCGCCCATGGAGGGGCGGCAGTCATCGACCCGCATCAAGGAGGAGTTCCATCATGGGTCTCTCGGTCAACACCAACATCGCGGCGCTCAACGCGTACCGCAACCTGTCCAACACGCAGTCCTCCCTGAACAGCTCCCTCGAGAAGCTGTCCTCGGGTCTGCGGATCAACCGCGCTGCGGACGACGCGGCCGGCCTGTCGATCTCCGAGGGTCTGCGCTCGCAGATCTCCGGCACCAACCAGGCCGTGCGCAACGCCCAGGACGGCATCAGCGTCGTCCAGACCGCTGAAGGTGCGCTCACCGAGACGCACTCGATCCTTCAGCGCATGCGCACCCTGTCCGTGCAGGCGGCGAACGACGGTGGCCTGTCCGCCGACGCCAAGACCTCGATCCAGTCCGAGATGGACGAGCTGACCTCCGAGCTGGACCGCATCTCCAGCACGACCCAGTTCAACGGCACCAAGCTGCTCGACGGCACCTACGCGTCGTCGTTCCAGGTCGGCGCCAACACCTCGGCCGACGACAAGATCTCGGTCACCATCGGCGACATGAGCGCGAGCGCCCTGGCCGTCGACACCCTGGACGTGACCACGGCCGGCACCCCGGCCTCGACCACGATCAACACGTACGCGACCTACGCGACCACGGGCACCTACGCCGACGCCACTGCTCTGCAGGGCCTCGGCACCGTCACGGTCAACGGCGTGAACGTGGACCTGAGCGCGGTCACCGGCCAGGCCGACATCAACACCGCCCTGTCGAACGCGGGCGCCGGCGCCACGGCGACGTGGTCCGCGGGTACCGCGATCACCTTCACCTCGACCACCTCGGCCGCTGCTGCCGACATCACGTCGAGCATCGCCGGTACGGCGACCGCCGGTACCTCCACCACGACGCCGGCCGTTCCGTCCGGTGCCGAGTCGGCCATCAACGCGATCGACGCCGCGATCACCTCGGTGTCCTCGCAGCGGTCCTCGCTCGGTGCGATCCAGAACCGGTTCGACCACACCATCAACAACCTCAACGTCGCGGCCGAGAACCTGACCGCGTCCGAGAGCCGCATCCGCGACACCGACATGGCTGCGGAGATGGTCAACTACACGCGGTCCTCGATCCTGTCCCAGGCCGGCACCGCCATGCTGGCCCAGGCCAAGTCGCTGCCGCAGAGCGTCCTGCAGCTGCTCCAGTGAGCCACCGCAGGGCCTAGCACCCCGACCGGCGGTGGACGGAGACCCCGTCCGCCGCCGGTCGCGCTGGAACACCGGCACCGATCGTCCGAAGGGAGCTCCCCGTGGCCGGCACCACCAACATCTCGGGGATCATCAGCGGCATGGACACGGCGTCCGTGATCAGCCAGCTGATGAAGCTCGAGGCTGCACCGCAGACGCTGCTGCAGACCAAGAAGACCAACGCCAGCTCCCTGGTCTCGGCCCTCCAGTCGTTCAACACCAAGCTCGCCTCGCTCACCACGACCGCCGAGACCGCGGCCGACGCCGACTCGTGGAAGGCCGTCAAGGCGACCTCGAGCGCCACGTCGGTCTCGGTCAGCACCGACGACACCGCGGTCGCCTCGTCGCTCAGCTTCACCGTCGACGCGGTCGCCAAGCCGCAGGCCTCGCTGCTGGACGTGCCCACGAGCTTCTACACCTACCCGCCGACCTTCCGGATCACCCGGTCCTCGGGTGAGGTCATCGAGGTCACCGCGGACTCCACCGCGCTGGCCGACATCGTCGAGGCGTTCAACAGCGCGAGCACCGGCCTCAAGGCCACCAGCGTCACGGCGAACGGCACCAGCCGCCTGCAGCTCACCGGTGCGGACACCGGCCTCGAGAACGCCTTCACCGTGCAGACCCAGGACTCCGGCGGCGTGTGGACCGACCTCACCTCGACCGAGATCCAGGCCGCGAGCGACGCGACGATCACGCTGTTCGCCGGGACGGCGGCCGAGCAGGTCGTCACCCAGGCGAGCAACACGTTCGAGGACCTGGTGCGCGGCGTCGACCTCACGGTGTCCGCCGAGGAGACCGACCCGGTCACGATCACCGTGGCGCGCGACACCTCGTCGATCGGCACCCTGGCGAAGAACCTCGTCAGCGGCCTGAACACGGTGCTCAGCGAGATCAGCGACCGGACGAAGTCGAGCACGACGACCGGCAGCGACGGCAGCACCTACACCAAGGGTGGGCTGTTCTCCGGCAACTCCTCGATCCGCGAGATCCAGCAGGCTCTGATGGCCGCGGCGTCGACCGACGTCTCCGGCACGTCGCCGGCGAGCATCGGCATCGAGCTCACCAAGGACGGCGACTTCAGCTTCGACGCCGAGAAGTTCGCCACGGCGCTCGCCGCGAACCCGTCCGGCGTCCAGGACATGCTCACCGCGATCGCCTCCGCGGTGCAGACCGTCGGCGACCGGGCCTCCGACTCGGTGTACGGGTCGATCACCCTCGAGATCCAGTCGCAGCAGAACATCGTCACCGACCTCACCGACCGGATCTCCGACTGGGACGACCGGCTCGCGCTGCGCCAGGCGACGCTCGAGAAGACCTTCACCGCGATGGAGGTCACGTTGAGCAACCTCCAGTCGCAGTCCGACTGGCTGGCGTCGCAGCTCGATGCTCTGACGTCGACCTCGTCCAACAACTCGTGAACCATGGAGGGGACACGATGAACTACGCAGCGGTTCGCGCACGGTACATGGATGACACCGTCGCGACGGCCAGCCCGGCCAAGCTCCTCACCATGCTGTACGACCGGCTGGTGCTCGACCTCGAGCGTGCCGAGAACGCGCAGCGGGAGAGCCGGTTCGCCGACGCGAGCCCGCACCTGACCCACGCGCAGGACATCGTGAGCGAGCTCATCTCGACCCTCGACACCAACGCCTGGGACGGCGCGCACGGCCTGATGAGCGTCTACACCTTCCTGCTGCGCGAGCTGGTCGGCGCGAACGTCGCCCGTGACGCGGAGCGCACCGCCGCCTGCCGCCGGCTGGTCGAGCCGCTGCGCGACACGTGGCACCAGGCGGCTGCGCAGCTCAGCACGCCCACGGCTCTCGCACCGGCCGCCGCGACGCCGGTGGCTGCCGGCTTCGGTGCCGCGGCGTTCGGTGCCTCGGCGGGGCTCGGCGAGCTCGGGGTCGCCTGACATGCCCGCGCCGACCTCGGAGCTCGCCTTCCGGGTGGCCTGGGAGGCAGCGCTCGACGCGCTCGAGCTCGACGTCGCACGCGCCGAGCAGGCGCTCACGCTCGACCGGATCGCGGCGAACCCGCCACAGCGCTGGGTCCCGCCGGTGGGCCTCGGCGCGCTGCCGGCCGAGCTCGCGACCCGCGCCCGTGCGCTGCTGGGTCGACAGCTCGAGGTCTCCCGGCGGCTCGCCGAGGCCGCCGCGCTGAGCCGCAGCCAGCTGACGGCCGTGCGGTCCATGCGACAGCGCGGGGAGTCGACCCCGGTCTATCTCGACGTGCCCGCCTGAGCAGGCGTGCCCGGTTCGGCCCGGGTCGCCTCCCCCGGACGGGTGAAGACCGCGGTCTAGCCCGGACAACCTCTCATCGCACCAGGCCCTGAGCCGATGGTCCCGGCGAGCACGGATTCGCTCGCCCAGGAGGCCATGGAACGGCCGCCCAGTGCACACCCGAGAGGTGGCGGCCGTGTTCGACTCTGTCTCGTACGTGGCGTTGAACACCGCCCTGGACGGCCTCGCCCTGCGCCAGCGCGTCATCGCGGACAACGTCGCGAACATCCAGACCCCGGGGTTCCTGGCCGGTCGGGTGTCCTTCGAGGAGTCGCTCGCGGCCGCGGTCGCCGACGGCACCGGAGCCGGTGAGCTCAGCACGTCCCGCTCGCTCGCGGCACCCCGCGAGGACGGCAACAACGTCAACCTCGAGTCCGAGACGCTGCTGAACATCCAGACCCAGCTGCGCTACCAGCTGGCCTCCCAGGCCGTGAGCCAGCAGTTCTCGCTGCTGCGCACCGCGATGCGGAGCGCCTGATGGGCACCTTCGACGCGATCGGCATCGCCGGCTCGGGCATGTCCGTCTACCGGACCTGGCTCGACGCCATCTCGGACAACCTGGCGAACCTCAACACCGTGCGGTCGACCGACGAGGAGGCCTTCCGGGCCCGCTTCGTGCACGCGTCGTCGGTGGACTACGGCGAGCCCGCCGGCGCCACGGTGGACGGCATCGCGCTCGGCTCCGCCGAGGGCCGGCTGGTGTACGAGCCGGACAACCCGTTGGCGGACGGTGAGGGCTACGTCCGCTACCCCGACATCGACATGTCGAGCCAGATGACCTACCTGATCATGGCCCAGCGCGCGTACCAGGCGAACGCCTCGGTCGCCGAGCGCGCCCGGGCCTCCTACGAGACCGCCCTGCAGATCGGACGTGCGTGATGAGCATCCAGGCGATCGGGGCGCTCGGCGCCTCGACCGGCGTCCAGTCCCTGTCCGCGCTGACCGGGTCGAGCGCGACCACCGGCACGTCGTCGACCACCGGCGCCGGCTCGTCGAGCGGCGTCTTCGGCACCACGCTCGCCGGCCAGATCGACCAGGTCCAGGCCCTGCAGTCCAACGCCGACGCGCTGGCCGTGCAGGCCGTCACCGGTGACCTCAACGACATCCACGACTACACGATCGCCGCGAGCGAGGCGTCGGTGGCGATGGAGCTCACCGCCGCGCTGCGCAACAAGGCCGTCGAGGCGTTCACCGAGATCATGCGGATGCAGGCCTGATGCCGGCCCCGCTCAGCGGCCTGCTCGGCCGCGCGCAGAAGACCGTCGGTCAGTTCTCGCTGGCCCAGCGCACCCTCGCCGTGATCGGGGTCGCGATGCTCGTGCTAGGGGCCGTCGCGCTGTCGGCGTGGCTCACCAAGCCGAGCATGACCCCGCTGTTCGCGAACCTCTCCGCGACCGACGCGTCCGCGATCGTCGACGAGCTCGACTCGCAGGGGGTCAGCTACGAGCTGGCCGACGGCGGCTCGACGATCCTGGTGCCCGCGAGCCAGGTCTACCAGCTGCGCCTCCAGGTGGCCGCGTCCGGCCTGCCGACCTCGTCCGACGGCGGCGGCTACTCGCTGCTCGACAGCATGGGCATGACGTCCTCGGAGTTCCAGCAGCAGGTCACGTACCAGCGTGCGCTCGAGGGCGAGCTCGCCAAGACCATCGCCTCGCTCGACGCCGTGCAGACCGCGACCGTGCACCTCGCGCTGCCCGAGGACAGCGTGTTCGTCTCGCAGACCGCCGACCCGACCGCGTCGGTGTTCGTGCAGACCGCGCCGGGTTCGACGCTGAGCGCCGACCAGGTGCAGTCGATCGTGCACCTGGTCTCCGCCGGCATCGAGGGTATGCAGCCGAGCGACGTCGCGGTGATCGACGCCGCGGGGCACGTGCTGTCCGCCGTGGGTGGGGACGCGACCTCGGCCCTCGCGGGCAGCCAGGTCGCCGACTACGAGGGCCGGGTCACCAGCAACGTCCAGGCGATGCTCGACACCGTGCTCGGCCCGGGCAACGCCGTGGTCAGCGTGACCGCCGAGCTCGACTTCGACCAGACCGCACGGACCACCGAGACGTACTCGGCCTCCGACCCGACGCTGCCGCCGATCAACTCCGCGACCTCCGTCGAGGACTACACCGGTTCCGGCCAGACGGTCGGCGGCGTGCTCGGCGTGGACGGGACCGTGACCGACACCGGGACCGGTGACGGCACGGGCACGTACCACAAGGAGACCGCGACGGTGAACAACCCGATCAACAAGGTCACCGAGGAACTGACCACGGCGCCCGGCACGGTGCGTCGCCAGTCCGTCTCGGTGATCGTCTCGGACGCGCTGGACGGCGTGGACCTCACCCAGCTCGAGAGCTCGATCGCGGCGGCCGCCGGCGCGGACGTCACCCGCGGCGACGTGGTGTCGGTCAGCCAGATGCCGTTCGACACCACGGTCGCCACGCAGGCCCAGGAGGCGATCGCCGCCGCCGAGGAGCAGGCCAAGGCCGAGCAGACCACGTCGCTGATCAAGACCGGTGCGATCGGCATCGTCGTGCTGATCTCGGTGATCATGCTCGTGGTGCTCGGCATCCGCCGCGGCCGCAAGGACGACCGCGAGACGATTGACCTCGGCTCGCTCGAGCTGCTCGAGGCCGCCAAGGCCGAGGCGCTCGAGGCGGCCGAGCAGGCCCGCGCCCTGCCCGCCCCGGTGCCGGTGCCGGAGTCGCACCGTGACGAGGTCCTCGCGATGGCCGCCGAGCAGCCCGCCGAGGTGGCCGAGGTGCTGCGCGGCTGGCTCACCGCCGGGAGGGCCTGATGTCCGCGTTGATGACCGGCTCGCAGAAGGCCGCCCTGCTGCTCATCCAGCTCGGCAAGGACCAGGCCGCACGCGTCATGTCGCTCATGGAGGAGAGCGAGATCGAGGAGCTCACCGCCGAGATCGCACGGCTCGAGCGGATCGACGCGAAGACGGCCGGTGACGTCATCGACGAGTTCTACAACGTGTCGATGGGCCCGCGCGGGCTCGTGGGCCGCGGCGGCCTCGGCTTCGCCCAGCAGCTGCTCGAGGCCTCGATGGGCCGGGAGCGCGCCGCGGGCATGCTCGAGCGCCTCGCCACGTCGCTCCAGGGCCAGCCGTTCGAGTTCATGATGCACGCCGACGCGCGCCAGATCGTCGGCCTGCTCAGCGGCGAGCACCCGCAGACCATCGCGCTGGTCATGGCGCACCTGCGCCCCGACCAGGCGTCGCAGATCATGACCGGCCTGCCGCCCGACGTGCAGGCCGAGGTCGCGCACCGGATCGCGCTGATGGACCGGGCCTCGCCGGACGTGGTCGCCGTGGTCGCCGAGAACCTGCAGCGCAAGGCCTCCGCGGTGCTCACCCCCACCGAGACCGCTGCCGTCGGTGGCGTGCAGCCCCTCGTCGAGATCATCAACCGCGCCGACCCGACCACCGAGAAGGCGATCCTCGAGGGCCTCGAGCAGCGCGACAAGGACCTCGCGGACGAGGTCCGCAGCCGGATGTTCGTGTTCTCCGACGTCACCCTGCTCGAGGACCGGGCCATCCAGCTCGTGCTCCGCGGCGTCGAGATGTCCTCGCTGGCCACTGCGCTCAAGGGAGCGTCCGACGAGGTCCGCGACAAGATCCTGTCCAACCTGTCCGAGCGGGCCAGGGACAACCTGGTCGAGGAGATGGACCTGCTCGGCCCGGTCCGGATGTCCGTCGTCGAGGAGGCCCGCGCGGCCGTCGTCCAGGCGATCCGGCAGCTCGAGGAGACCGGCCAGATCGTGATCCGGCGCGAGGGCGAGGACGAGTATGTCGCCTGAGACCACCGAGGCCACCCCCTTCCGGCTCGCCCAGCTCGCGCCGCGGATCTCCCGCGAGGAGGACCGCGCGGCGGGCTACGCCGAGGGGTGGGCCGCCGGTGCGCGGGCCGCCGCCGAGCAGGCCGCGCAGCAGCGCGCTGCGCTCGCGGCACAGCACCAGGCCGGCGAGGCCCGCCGGGACGCTGCGCTCGCCGCTGCGGTGCAGCGACTGGAGCGGGCCGCCGCGGCTGCGGACGCCCGCACCGCACCTGCCGTGGCGGAGGTCCGCGCGGTGCTGACCACCGCCGCGCTCGAGCTGGCCCGCGCCGTCCTGGGCGCCGAGCTCTCCGACGCGGAGACGGGTGCGCGCGCTGCCCTCACGCGCGCCCTGTCCGCCCCGGCCGAGCTCGGCGTGCACACCGTGCGCCTCGCGCCGGCCGACCACGCGCTGCTGTCCGCCGCCGGTGTCGCGCCGCAGGGGGTCGCGCTGGTCGCCGACCCACGCCTGCAGCCCGGCGACGCGATCAGCGAGCACCCTGCGGGCTACCTCGACGCCCAGCTGGCGACGGCGATGGACCGTGCCCGGCGTGCGCTGCTCGGGGAGGACGCATGAGCCCGACGACGCTCGACCTCGCGGGCACCGGGCCGGTGACGCCCGGCGCGTTCGGGTCCCTCGGGTCGCTCGGCTCCGGCGCCGGGATCGACGAGACGCTGCTGCGCCGCGCCGTGGCCCAGGCCGCGCCGGAGGCGGTCGGGCGCGTGGACGCCGTGGTCGGGCTCTCCGTCGACGTCATGGGCCTGCCCGGTGCGGTCGGCGACCTCCTCGAGGTCGGCGACGAGCGGGTGCCGGTCGAGGTGGTCGCGGCGACCTCGTCGACCCGCGGGACCCTGCTGCGCTGCATGCCGCTCGGCGCGCTGACCGGGTTGCGCACGGGCATGGCGGTGCGCGGCACCGGCCGGGCCCTGACCGCTCCGGTCGGCGACGCCCTGCTCGGTCGCGTGCTCGACGGGCTGGGCCGGCCGGCCGACGGTCGCGGCCCGCTTGCCGGTGTGCAGCGGCGCCCGGTGACCGGCCGGGCCCCGTCGGCGCTCGGCCGGACCCGGGTCGACACCGTCCTGAGCCTCGGCGTCCGTTCGCTCGACACCATGACGACGGTCGGCCGCGGCCAGCGCATCGGCCTGTTCGCGGGGTCCGGGGTCGGCAAGTCGAGCCTGCTGTCCATGATCGCCCGGGGTACCGACGCCGAGGTCTCGGTCATCGCCCTGGTCGGAGAGCGCGGCCGTGAGGTGCGCGAGTTCCTCGAGGACGACCTCGGCCCCGAGGGTCTGGCGCGCTCGGTCGTCGTGGTTGCCACGTCCGACGAGCCGCCGCTGGTCCGCCTGCGCGCCGCGTTCGTCGCCACCCGGATCGCCGAGGAGTTCCGCGACCAGGGCCGGGACGTCGTGCTGATGATGGACTCGCTGACCCGCGTGGCCATGGCGCAGCGCGAGATCGGCCTGTCGGTCGGCGAGCCGCCCGCGACCCGCGGGTATCCGCCGTCGACGTTCTCGCTGCTGGCTCAGCTGCTCGAGCGAGCCGGGACCGCCGAGCGCGGCTCCGTCACCGGGGTCTACACCGTGCTGGTCGACGGCGACGACCACAACGAGCCGATCGCCGACGCCGCCAGGTCGATCCTGGACGGTCACGTGGTGCTCACCCGCGAGCTCGCGACCGCGGGGCACTTCCCGTCCGTCGACGTGCTCGGGTCGGTCTCCCGGGTCGCCTCACGCGTGACCTCGGCCGCACAGCGCGAGGCCGCGACCCGCCTGCGGCAGGTGCTCGCGGCGCGCCGCCGCGCGCAGGACCTGATCGACGTGGGCGCCTACGTGGCCGGCTCCAACCCGATGGTCGACGCCGCGGTCACGCACAGCGACGCGATCGACGCCTTCCTGCGGCAGGGCATGGACGAGCGGGCCGACCTGGCCGACTCGTGGGCCCGGCTCGGCCGCCTGGTCGCGGAGATGGGAGGCCAGTCATGAGCCGTCCGTTCCGGCTGGGCGCTCTGCTCCGCCTGCGCCAGCTCGAGGAGGAGCGTGCCGCGGCGAGCCTCGCAGCAGCCAACGTCGAGGTCCGCGAAGCCGAGGACGAGCGCGCCGAGCTCGTGTCGCTGATGTCCGGGGTGCAGTTCCCGTCCCGCGTCGACGACGCCGTGTGGCGCACCCTCGTCGTGTCCCGGGCCTCGCTGCACGGCCTGGTCAACGAGGCGTCGGCGGTCGTGGACGTCGCGACCCGACGCAGCGAGCTCGCGACCGCGGACTGGACCGCGGCGCGCACCCGGCTCGCCATGGTCGACAAGCTCGCCGATCGGCACGCCGTGACCGTGCGCGCCGAGGAGGAGAAGGCCGAGCAGCTGGTGCTCGACGAGGCGGCGTCCCGCCGCGGCACCGCAGCCGGCACGGAGGAGGAACGATGATCGCGACCTGTGGGTCGACCCCGACCCTGGTGGCGGGTCCCGCACAGTCCGGCCCCGAGCCGGCCGCGGACCCGGGCGCGTTCGACGCGGCCATGGCGAAGGCGACCGCGGCCGAGCCGCGCGACCGTGCCGTGGACCGTGCTGTCGATCGTGCGGCCGACCGGCGTGCGGACAGCTCGGCCGCCGCGGACCGGCGCGCCGCCCAGGATCGGCGTGAGGCGACGGCGCGGGACAAGGCCGCGACGGACCGTGCGGACGCAACCGCGGCGCGCGGCGCATCGACCCACGGTGCGGACCACCGCGGGTCCCGGGCGGACGGCTCGGCGGACCGTGGCCCGGTCGAGCCGGGCAGCGGCACCGGACCGGCCACCAGGGACGGTGCAGGCTCGACCCCGGCAGGCGGCACCGACGCGGCCGCGACCACCGTGCAGACGACGAACGCCGCGACCGGGCTCCTCGGCACGGCGGTCTCCGTCGCGGACCTGCTGCGGTCGGCCGCCCAGCTGCTGACCGGCACGACGAACGGGTCGTCCCCGGACGACGCGAGCACGGACGGAACCGATGAGCAGGCCGTCGACGCGACCTCGTCGGGGTCGCCCGCGGCCGGAGCCCCCGCCGACGTTCTCGCGGCGCTCGCAGCCGCGGCAGGCGACCCCGCTACGGCCGTCGCTGCCGTGCCGACCCAGCACGGGCCGGTCGACGGCACGGTGCAGACGACCACCGAGCCGCTCGGCGGCGCGACCGCTGCCCGGGGTGCCGTTCCCGGCGCTGCCGCGCCCGCGGTCCCCGGCGCCCAGGCCGCCGCCGCTGCGACCGGGACCGCGACGACGCAGGCGACGGCCGGCGACGTGCTCGCGGCGGCGACGGACGGAGCGACGACCGACGGCACCGCCCCCGACGGCGCAGGCCCCGACGGCACGATGCCGACCCAGCCCGCGGCGTCCACCGCCGCGGGGGCGGCTCCGGCACCAGCCGTGAGCGCCACGCCGCCGGCCGCTCTGCCTCCGGTCGTCCCGCAGCACGCCGTCGCCCCGGCGGCGCCGGCGGCTGCATCGGCGTCCTCGGCGCCCGTCGCCCACCCCGTCGAGGTGCCGCCGCTCGCCGATCAGCTCTCCGTGCGGCTCGGAGCCCTCCGCACGGCGCCGCTCGGCCAGCACGTGCTCACGATGCGGGTCGAGCCGGAGAGCATCGGGCCGGTCCGCGTGGTCGCGCACATCGCGACCGACGGGGTGCGGATCGAGCTGGCCGGGGCGACCGACCAGGCGCGCGACGCGCTGCGCGCCGCGCTGCCCGACCTGCGCCGCGACCTCGCCGCGACCGGGCTCACCGCCGACCTGGACCTGGCGGACTTCTCCGGCCAGGGCTTCGGCGGGCAGGACCGCGAGCCGGCGGCGACGCCGAGCCCCCGTCGGACGACCACCGCGCCCGCCGGTGCCGCCGAACGCATCGCCCCCGTGACCGTCACCCGGTCCGGCGGCCTGGACCTCGAGATCTGAGGAGTCACGATGATCGACAACGTCACGGCCACCGCAGCCACCAGCCTCTACACCACGGGTACGAGCAGCTCGGCGCCGAACCAGACGATGAACCAGGAGGTGTTCCTCAACCTGCTGGTCGCCCAGCTGCGCAACCAGGACCCGTCGTCCCCGATGGACACCAACGAGATGATGGCGCAGTCCACCCAGCTGGCCTCGATGGAACAGCTCACCTCGCTGACCGAGGTCAGCCAGGAGGCCTTCGCGCTGCAGATGCGGATCGCGGCCTCAGGGCTGGTCGGCCAGCAGGTGTCGGTGGTCGACGGCGACGGCGTCACGCACACCGGCATCGCCACGGGCGTCTCGTTCGCCGCCTCCACCCCGACCGTCACGGTCGACGGCGTCACCGTGAACCTCGACGCGGTCTCCGCCGTCGCCACGCCCACCCAGACCACCCCGGCCGCCTGACGCCCGGACCCAGAAAGGAACTGCCATGCTCCGCTCCCTGTTCGCCGGCATCAGCGGCCTGCGCGCCCACCAGACGATGCTCGACGTCACCGGCAACAACATCGCCAACGTCAACACGACGGGCTTCAAGTCCTCGCAGACCCAGTTCCAGGACACGCTGTCCCAGATGGTCTCCGCGGCCGGCGCGCCGCAGGCCGGCGTGGGCGGCACCAACCCGGCCCAGATCGGCCTTGGCGTGCGCACCGCCGGCATCACGACGAACTTCCAGCAGGGCGCGGCCCAGCTGACCAACCGGTCGACCGACATCATGATCTCCGGCGACGGCTTCTTCGTGGTCCGCAACGGCACCGAGAACCTCTACACCCGCGCCGGGGCGTTCAGCTTCGACGCGATGGGCCAGCTCGTCACGCCGGAGGGCAGCCTGGTGCAGGGCTGGGCCGCCGACGCGGCCGGCGTGGTGGACCAGAACCAGCCGCTGAGCGACCTGCGCCTGCCGATCGCGACGCTGATGGGTGCGGCCGCCACCACGTCCGCGACGTTCGAGGGCAACCTGCCCGACGACGCCGCCGTCGGCACGGTGCTCAACCGCACGATGGACACCTACGACGCCGCGGGCAACACGGTCTCGCTGCAGCTCGGCTTCACCCGCACCGCGACCGGCTGGGACGTGGCCGGCCTGCTCGGGACCGCGACCGCGACCGGCGCCATGACGTTCAACGCCGACGGCACGCTGGCCAGCGGCGGCTCGCTCACGGTGGGCGGTGTCGCGGTGGACCTCTCGGCGCTCACCGGCTACGCCGGCATCACGTCGGTCGAGGCCTCCAGCCAGGACGGTCGGGCGGCGGGCACGCTGCAGTCCTTCACGATCAACGCCGACGGCACCCTGCTCGGCTCGTTCTCCAACGGCCTCAAGCAGGCCGTGGGGCAGATCGCGCTGGCCGGGTTCACCAACCCGGGCGGTCTGGAGAAGGCCGGCGCCTCGACGTACCGCACCACCGTGAACTCGGGCGCCGCGCAGGTCGGCCAGGCGGGGACCAACGGCCGCGGCACGCTGCAGGGCGGCGCGCTCGAGATGTCCAACGTCGACCTCTCGGCCGAGTTCACCAGCCTGATCATCGCCCAGCGCGGCTTCCAGGCGAACTCGCGGGTGATCACGACCTCCGACGAGCTGCTCCAGGAGCTCGTGAACCTCAAGCGCTGACCCTCGCGTCCCCGGCGCGCGGCCCCGAAGAGTGGCGGCGCGCGCGCCGGGGCGCAGGTCTAGTCTTCGGCACGGCAGGCCGATGCGCGGGAGAGGTGGGCGTTGACGGGCGACGAGAGCACGGCGGAGCCCGAGCCCGAGCCGGAGCCGGAGCCCGAGCCCGCAGTCGAGCCGGACCCCGTACCCGCGACCGCGCCCGGTTCGGCAGGTGAGCCGGCTCCCGCGCGCCGCACCCACCTGGTCGACCTCGCGCCGCTGCGCCACTCACGGGCGTTCGCCCGGATGTGGGCCGGCAACGCGATCTCGGCGGTCGGCGCCCAGATGACCGTGGTGGCGGTCGGCCTCAACGTCTACGACCTGACCGGCTCCACGTTCGCGGTCTCCCTGGTCGGGGTCTCCGCGCTGGTGCCGACCGTGCTGGCCGGCCTGTACGGCGGGATGCTGGCCGACGCGGTGGACCGACGCCGCCTGCTCCTCGGGGCCGCGCTGGTCGCCTGGGGCTCGACGGCCACGATCGCCGCACTCGCGTGGACCGGACGGGAGAACGTCGGGACGCTGTACGCGCTCACCGCCCTCAACGCGACCGCGGCGACGGTGATCGGCGCGACCCGCAACGCGGTGGTGCCCCGGTTGCTGCCGATGCGGCTGCTGCCGGCCGCCGCCGCGCTCGAGGGCCTGGTCTTCGGGCTCGCGGTCTCGGTGGGGCCGGCGCTCGCCGGGGTCGTGGTGGCGGTGGCCGGGTTCCCCGCGGCGTACACCGTCGACGTCGTGCTCTTCGTCGGGGCCTTCCTCGGCATCGTGTCCCTGCCGCCGGTGCGGCCCGAGGGCGAGGTCACCCGGGTGGGGCTGCGGTCGGTGCTCGACGGGGTGCGCTTCCTGGGCGGTGCGCCCAACGTGCGTGCCTCGTTCGCCGCGGACATCGCCGCGATGGTGCTGGGCCAGCCACGGGTGCTGTTCCCGGCGGCCGGTGCCCTCGTCCTGGGCGGCGGAGCCGTGACCGTCGGTGTGCTCACCGCGGCCGGCGCGGTCGGAGCGACGCTGTCCGGCCTGCTGTCCGGACGGCTCACCGGACTGCGCCACCAGGGGGTCGCGATCGCCAGGGCGGTGCAGGCCTACGGTGCGGCGATCGCCGGGTTCGGCGTGGTGCTCGCCGTGACGGCGGTGGTCCGCGGCTCGGTGACGTCCGGCTCGGTGACCTCACCCGCGGGAGCCAACCTGCCCGCGATCGGGGCGGCCGCCGTGCTGCTCGCCGCGGCCGGGGCGGCGGACAACGTGTCGGTGATCTTCCGCCAGGCGGTGCTCCAGTCCGCGGTGCCCGATGCCATGCGCGGCCGGCTCCAGGGCATCTTCATGGTGGTGGTCACCGGCGGCCCGCGCCTGGGCGACGTGTGGAGCGGGGTGCTCGCCACCCTCGTCGCCCTCTGGTTCCCGCCGCTGCTCGGCGGGTTGCTGATCATCGTGGCACTGGCGGCGCTGCTGCGCGCCCAGCCCGGGTTCCGGGCCTACGACGCGGCACACCCCACGCCCTGACCGCGCCCACGCCTGGACCGCGGCTCACCCCCGATCGCCGCACCACCACCTGACCGCCGAGCGGGGGACGTTCCGGGCACAACCCCTCACACGTCCCGCAGTACGGCCGATCTTCAGGCACGAAGGGCTCATGGACGGGCCCGGATGCAGACCAGGGATGGACAAACGATGATCGTCGTCACACGACTCAACGGGCCGCGTTTTGCGGTCAACCCGGACCTGCTCCAGCGCATCGAGAGCACCCCGGACACGATCCTCACGCTCATCGACGGGACGAAGTACATCGTCGCCGAGTCGCTCGACGAGGTCACCGAGCTCGTCGTGGAGTACCGGGCACGAGTGGTCGCGACGACCATGGCGCTGACCCACGAGGACGACGCCCGCGAGGTCGCGGCGGTCACCGAGCTGCGCCCCCTGCCGAACCGCCTCACGTCCGTGCGGGACGGTGAGTGATGGACCCGGCAACCTTTGCAGGCATCGCGATCGCGTTCGGGTTCGTCATCCTCTCGATCTTCCTCGAGGGCTCGACCCCGATGTCGGTGATCCTCATCCCGCCGATGATCCTGGTGATCGGCGGCACGATCGGCGCCGGCCTCGCCTCCGGGACGATCAAGGACGTCGTGCGGACGCTGAAGAGCCTGCCGACCTGGCTGATGTACAAGTTCCCGGACGGTGACGCGACCGTGGACCAGATCGTCAAGCTCGCGGACAAGGCCCGGCGCGAGGGCCTGCTCGCGCTCGAGGAGGCCGCCAGGGACGTCGACGACGAGTTCCTCCGCGACGGCCTGCAGGCCGCGATCGACGGCACCGACCCGGACGACCTGCGCGACATGCTCGAGGCCAAGATCCAGTCCCGGAAGGGCGCGGACAAGGTCAGCGCCAAGTTCTTCTCCAACATGGGCGGCTACGCGCCGACCATCGGCATCATCGGCACGGTCGTGTCCCTCGTGCACGTGCTGGAGAACCTGTCCAACCCCGAGGAGCTCGGCGCCCTGATCGGCTCCGCGTTCGTCGCGACCCTGTGGGGCCTGCTCACCGCCAACCTCATCTGGCTGCCGATCTCGCAGCGCATCACCCGGGTCTCCGAGCTCGAGGTCGCGCACATGGAGATGGCCGTGGAGGGCCTGCTGGCGATCCAGGCCGGCGCCAACCCGCGGCTGGTCGGCCAGCGCCTGCGCAGCCTCATGCCACCCGGCACGGTCAAGGAAGCGGCATGAGTGCCGGCCACGGCCACGGGAGCCACGGGCGCAGCCGACGCAAGCACGAGGAGCACGAGGAGCCCGAGAACCACGAACGGTGGGCTGTCTCCTACGCGGACATGATGACCGTGCTCGTGGGTCTGTTCATCGTGCTGTTCGCGATGAGCCAGATCGACACCATCAAGTTCGAGCAGCTGCGCAAGTCCCTGGCGATCGGGTTCGGCCAGCAGGCGCCGTCGATGATGGCCGGCGGCGCGGGCGTGCTCTCCGGGCTGGACACCTACGAGATCTCGCCGGACTTCACCGCGAGCGTGGTCGACGCCCAGATCCAGGACCCGCCGACCCCGGACACGCACCTGAGCGACGAGCAGAAGAACTACGACCTCGCGGTGACCGAGTACGACCGGCTCGCCGCGATCGCCGACGCGGTCGCCGCGGCGCTCGCGGCCAAGGACCTCCAGGACGCGGTCACGTTCCGGATCTCCGAACGTGGCCTGATCATCGGGATGGTCGCCGACGAGGCGTTCTTCGCGCCGTCCAGCGCCGTGATGACCCCGACCGCCCTCGCCGTGGTCGACGGGGCGGGCTCGGTGCTCGCCGGGATCAGCGACCCGATCTCGGTCGAGGGCAACGCCAACACGCTGCCGCCCGGCAGCAACTACGCCACGAACTGGGAGCTCGCCGCCGACCGCGCGGTCAAGGTGACCCGGCGCCTCGTCGAGGCCGACGGGATCCCCGGCAGCCGGATCGAGGCGGTGTCCTTCGGTGACCAGCGCCCGCTCGCCGACGACGGCGGGGACCCGCTGGGCGCCAACCGGCGGGTCGACCTGGTCGTGCTGACCACGGTGTCCGACGACATCCGCGCATACCTGCCCGAGATCGCTGCAGAGAGAGGGTGACCCTGATGGCCGTCGAGGAGAGGGTCGTGTCCGACAAGAGGAAGATCGGCGCCAAGGGCGCGGCCGTGGGCGCGGAGGCCGCGGAGGAGGTCGCCCCGAAGAAGCGGAGCAAGAAGAAGCTGCTCCTGCTCGGTGCGGTGCTCGGCCTCGCGGTGGCGGCCGGGGGGTACTACTTCTTCCTCGCGCCGTCCGACGCGGCGACCGCCGACGGAGCGACGGCCGCGGCGGAGACGCCGGCCCCGAAGCCGGGTGCCGTGCTCGTGGTCGACTCGGTGAGCATCAACCTCGCCGGCGGTCACTACCTGCGCCTGGGCTTCGCGCTGCAGCTCACCTCGGACGTCACGGAGGACCCCGACACCGCCCGGGCGCTGGACCTCGCGATCGACCTGTTCTCGCAGAGGCCGGTCGACGAGGTCAACGACCTCACGAGCCGCGCCGACCTCAAGGCCGAGCTGCTCTCCGAGCTCGAGGAGGCCTACGAGGGCGAGGTGATGGACGTCTACTTCACCGACTTCGTCACGCAGTGACACTGCCGTGACGCTGCAGTAGCACCACGGACCGGCCCCGATCGGACGCCGGTCCGGTCCGAAGTCCCGGGCAGGAGGCCCGGGCCCGCCACCGGGCACGACGCCCGGGTCCGAGCACCGGGCGGCCGCCAGGCCGTCCCGGGTGAACCCGACGGGTGAAAGCGCGCCCCGCGCACATCTGCTCCCGCCGATCTCTCATGCCCCTGAGCGCCCGGCCGATGGGCAGCCCGTGACACCCGCCCCAGCCGCGACGCGCCGTCAGCGCTCGGCCGACCCGGAGCTCTACGACTTCCGGCGCCCGATGACGCTCGCGCGCGAGCACGCCCGGGTCCTCGAGGTGGCGCTGGAGACCTTCTCGCGGCAGTGGGGCACGCTGCTCACGTCCCGGACCCGCGAGGTCGCGCAGGTCGCCCTCGAACGGCTCGAGCTGCGCACCTACGACGAGTACGTCCGCCCGTTGCCCCCGACCAGCCTCATGGTGCTGTGCTCGGTGGAGCCCGTGCGGGCCACCGCCGTGCTGCAGATGCCGGTCGACGCCGCGATGGTGCTGGTCGACTACCTGCTCGGCGGTCCGGGCCAGCCGCTCGGCCTGCCCGACCGCGAGCTGACCGAGATCGAGTGGCAGCTGCTGCGTGACCTGCTGCGGCACGCGCTGCACGAGCTGTCCTACGCGTTCACGTCCGTCGCGCCGCTCGAGCTGTCGATCAAGTCGGTGCAGTACGCGCCGCAGTTCGTCCAGGCCGCACCCGCGTCGGACGCGGTGCTCGTCGCGAGCTTCAACATCGAGATCGGTGGGCACGCCGAGAAGGCGACCCTCATGCTTCCCGCCGAGTCCGTGCTGTCCGCGCTGCGGGACAGCGACGGCACCGACAGCCGCACCGCCGAGGACGTGCGGGCGCACGCCGTCGCCGTGCGCGCCCTGTCCGCCCAGGTCCGCGAGGTGCCGGTGCCGGTCTCGGTGCGGTTCGCCCCGCTGACGGTCACGCCGAACGAGATCGGCGAGCTCGCCGTCGGGGACGTCATCGGCCTGCGTCACCGGTCCGACCAGCCACTCGACGTCGTCGTCGACGACGTGGTCCTGGCGAAGGCCGCCATCGGCAGCAACGGCAAGCGTCTGGCCTGCCTCGTCGTCACCACCGCCTGAACGAGCACGAGTCCGAGGAGCATCGATGTCCGCAACGACCACCGACGTGGAGACCGCCCGCGCTGCGGCGCTCGCCTTTGCGACCACGTTGCCGTCGCCGGTGCCGCTGGAGCTGGTGGACGCCGCCGGCGCAGGCATGCCGGCGCCCGACGCCGCGTCGGTCCGGGTCGGCTTCGTCGGGGCCACGAGCGCGGACCTCGTCGCGGTGGCCGGGGAGGCCGTCGCGCAGGCGATCGCCGGGGCCGCGGGCCTGACCCTCGCCGACGCGGTGCGCCCGGCGCTCGAGGCCGCAGGGCGGACGCTCGGCACGGGCGTGCTGGACGACGCGGTCGAGGCACCGGTGGCCGACGTGCTGCTCACCGAGGACGTGCGCACGTTCGCCCTGGTCGACACGCTCGGCACGGCCGTCGCGTGGTTCGGCCTGCGGATCCGTCCGCAGGTGCCCGAGGTGCCGAAGCAGCGGCAGGGCGACGACGAGGAGGCCCCCGCGCCGACCATCGTGCGCGGCGCGGACTACGGGCTCCGCCTGCTGCACGACGTCGAGATGACGCTCACCGCGGAGATCGGGCGCACCAAGCTCCCGGTCCGGCAGGTGCTCGACCTGGTCCCGGGCACGATCCTCGAGCTGGACCGCGCCGCCGGCGCACCGGCCGACGTGGTGGTCAACGGGCGCCTGGTCGCACGCGGCGAGGTCGTCGTGATCGACGAGGACTACGGCATCCGGATCACCGAGATCGTCGCCGAGACCGCCTGACGTCCATGGACACCTCCTCCGTCGTGCTGGGCCTGCGGGTCCTGCTGTCGCTCGCCGTGGTGCTCGGCCTGCTGTGGTGGATCGCCCGCCGCACGGCCGGCTCTCGCGCGCGCACGCGTCAGGCCAGCGTGACGGTGGTCGGCCGGCAGAGCCTCGGGCGCCGCTCAGGCGTCGCCGTGGTCGAGGTCGAGGGTCGTCGCCTGCTGCTCGGGGTGACCGAGCAGGGCGTGTCCCTGCTCACCGAGCTCGCCGCCCCGGACCCGGAGCCCACGGCCGACCGCACCGAGATCGACCCGGCCGAGCTCGCCGACCTGGTCGGCCTCGACACGGACGCCCTCGCGGACGTGGCCGTCGCCGCCCCGGCCCGCGCCGCGGCGACCCGCCCCACCCCGGTCCGCTCCACAGCGGCCCGCCCCACGACTGTTCGCTCGACCCCCACCCCCCCGTCGACCCCCGCGGCACGGACGCCCGCGGTCCCCACGCCCCGCAGCCCCCTCGAGGGATCGATCCTGGACGTCGCCACGTGGCGCCAGGCGGTGGTTGCGGTGCAGGAACGGACCATTCGTCGTTGACTGCCCAGCCGGTCGCTCCGTCCGAGCGTCCTGACGCCGTGCGTCGTGGCGGCCACCGCCTGCTCGTGGTGGCTGGTCTCGTCGCGCTGCTCGGCCTCGCCTTCGCCGTCCTCGGGACGTCGGTCGCCTACGCTGCCGAGCCCGCCGAGGTCGCGACCGCGGGCGTCGTCGCGCAGGTCCCCACCGCGGCCTCGCCGGGCGACCCCACGGCCCCGACCGACCCGGCCTCGCCGACCGACCCGGGCCCGACCGTGACGCTCGACATCAACGGTGTCGACGGGACGCCGAGCAGCCCGGTCATCGTGCTGCTGACCATCACGCTGCTCTCGGTCGCGCCGTCGCTCCTGCTGATGATGACCGGGTTCACCAAGATCTTCGTGGTCCTCGCGCTGACCCGGAACGCGCTCGGGCTGCAGGGCGTGCCGCCCAACCAGGTGATCGCGGGCCTGGCGCTGTTCCTCTCCCTGTTCGTGATGGCCCCGGTGGTCAGCGACATCAACGAGACCGCCGTGCAGCCGTACCTGCACGGCGAGATGACCTTCACCGAGGCCGTCGACGTCGGCGAGGGCCCGCTGCGCGAGTTCATGCTCGGCCAGACCCGCGAGTCGGACATCGCCCTGATGACGCGGGCCGCGGACCGGCCGAACCCGGAGTCGCCGGAGACCGTGGAGATGTCCACCCTGGTGCCGGCGTTCATGCTGTCCGAGCTGCGCTCGGCCTTCCTCATCGGCTTCGTGATCTTCGTACCGTTCCTGGTCATCGACCTGGTGGTGTCGGCGTCGCTGATGAGCATGGGCATGATGATGCTGCCGCCGGTGATGGTGTCCCTGCCGTTCAAGCTGCTGCTCTTCGTGCTGGTGGACGGGTGGGGCCTGATCGTCACCGCGCTGCTCGGGAGCTTCGGCTGATGGACACCAACGCGGTTCTCGACATCGGCCTGCAGGCCCTGCTGCTCGCGGGCAAGCTGGGCGCCCCGATCCTCATCACGGCCCTCGTGGTCGGCTTCGCGGTCTCGCTGCTGCAGTCGATCACGCAGGTGCAGGAGGTCACGCTCTCGTTCGTGCCGAAGGCGATCGCGGTCGCCGTCGCGCTGCTGGTCGCCGGGCACTGGATGATCAGCGAGACGGTGTCCTTCACGACCGAGCTGTTCGGCCGGATCCCCACGCTGCTGGGGGGCTGACCGGTGCAGCTCGTGTTCCCGCTCGCCACGATCGAGGTCGTGATGCTCACCGGTGTGCGCATCGCGGCCTTCCTGATCATCGCGCCGCCGTTCGCCAACCGGGCGATCCCGGGCACGGTCAAGGCGATGCTCGCGGGCGGGCTCGGGCTCGCGGTCGCGCCGCGTGCCGCGAAGGCCAGCGCGGAGGCCGGGCTCGGCGTCGGGCAGTCCATCGCGTCGGGCACGGCGACGTTCCTCGGGGACCTGCTGCTCCAGGTGCTGGTCGGGCTGGCGCTGGGCTTCGTGGTCTACCTGGTGTTCGCCGCCGTGCAGTCCGCCGGCGCGGCGATCGACATGTTCGGCGGCTTCCAGCTCGCGTCCGCGTTCGACCCGATGTCGATGACGAATGGTGCGCAGTGGAGCCGGCTGTACCAGCTCACCGCGATCGTGCTGCTGTTCGCCTCCGACGCGTACCAGGTGGTGATCGGCGGCCTCGCCCGGTCGTTCGACGCCCTGCCGCTCGGCGCCGATCTCGACCTCGCGGCGCTCGCGCACACCCTGACCACCGGCCTGTCGCAGATGTTCGTGGCCGCGCTGCAGATCGCCGGACCGCTGATCGCCGTGCTGTTCCTCGCCGACGTCGGCCTGGGCCTGCTGACCCGGGTCGCACCCGCCCTGAACGCGTTCGCGCTCGGCTTCCCGCTGAAGATCCTGCTCACCCTCGTGCTCGGGGTGACCGCCTATCTCGCCCTGCCGAGCGTGGTCGCGGCGCTCACCGACGAGAGCGTCACCGCGATGCTGGGGGTGGCCCGATGAGCGACAGCGGCGAGCGCACCGAGAAGGCCACACCGAAGCGGATGAAGGAGCTGCGGCGCGACGGGGCGCTGCAGAAGTCGCAGGACCTCTCGGCCTGGCTCGGCGTGGGCGTCGGTGCCTTCATGCTGCCGATGGTGGCCGCGGCCGGCTCGCGCGCCGGCGCCGAGCAGCTCTCCGCGGTGCGCGCCGTCATCGCGAACCCCGACCCGGCACTCGCGGTGTCCGCCCTGGAGGACGGTCTCGGCTCGGTGCTGCGCACCCTCGCGCCGCTGCTCGGCGCCGTGGTGCTGGCCGCGATCGCCGGCAGCGCGCTGCAGGGCGGGATCCACGTGTCCGCCAAGCGGCTCAAGCCGCGCCTCGAGCAGTTCAACATCGCCAAGGGCGTCAAGCGGGTCTTCGGCATGCAGTCGCTGTGGCAGGGCGCGAAGGCCGCGCTGAAGACCGCCGCGATCGGCGTGGTGCTGTGGACCGTGGTCCAGGGCATGGTGCCGATGATGCTCGGCTCCGGCTCGCACTCGCTGTCCGCGGTCCTCGCCACGGCCGGGCAAGGGGTCTCCGGCCTGGTCCGCACCGCCGTGATCGCGGGCCTCGCGCTCGCGGCCTTCGACGTCGTCGTGGTGGTGCGCCGCAACCGCAAGAAGACGCGGATGACCAAGAAGGAGATCCGCGACGAGCACAAGCAGTCCGAGGGCGACCCGCTGGTCAAGGGCCAGATCCGGTCCCGCCAGCTCGCGATGAGCCGCAACCGGATGATCGCCGAGGTCGCCGACGCGGACGTCGTCCTGGTCAACCCGACGCACGTCGCGGTCGCGCTGCGCTACGAGCCCGGCAAGGGTGCGCCGCGCGTCGTGGCCAAGGGCGCCGGGCACGTCGCGGCCCGGATCCGCAAGGTCGCCGCGGACAAGCGCGTACCGATGGTCGAGGACGTGCCGTTGGCCCGCGCGCTGCACAAGGCGTGCGAGCTCGGTCAGGAGATCCCGGCGCACCTGTACGTCGCGGTCGCCAAGATCCTCGCCTTCGTGATGGCGCTGCGCCGCCGCGGCGCCGCGACCGGCGTGCACAAGTCGCCGCACGGACCGACCCGGATCGAGGAGGTGGCCGCATGAGACCCGAGCCGCCCGCCGCCCACCCGACCGGCCCGACCCACCCGGACGCGAACGCCCCGACCGAGGAGACCCGATGAAGACCAACCTCACCCAGCTGGCCGTCCCGGCCGGTGTGGTCGGCGTCGTCCTGCTGCTCGTCGTGCCGCTGCCCGCGGCGGTGCTCGACGTGCTCATCGTGACGAACATCGCGCTGTCCCTCGTCGTGCTGCTCACCAGCATGTACGTGAAGAAGCCGCTGGACTTCTCGGTCTTCCCGTCGCTGCTGCTCGTGCTCACCCTGTTCCGGCTCGGCCTCAACGTCGCCTCGACCCGGCTGGTGCTGCGGGACGGCTACGCGGGCAACGTGATCGACGCCTTCGGGCACTACGTGGTCGGCGGGTCCCTGGTGATCGGCCTGGTGATCTTCCTGATCCTGGTGGTCATCCAGTTCGCCGTGATCACCAACGGTGCCGGACGCGTCGCCGAGGTCGGCGCGCGGTTCACCCTCGACGCGATGCCCGGCAAGCAGATGGCGATCGACGCGGACCTGAACTCGGGCCTGATCGACGAGGACGAGGCGCGCCGTCGCCGCCGCGAGGTCGCCGCGGAGGCCGACTTCTACGGTGCGATGGACGGTGGTTCGAAGTTCGTCAAGGGCGACGCGATCGCCGGCATCATCATCACGGTCATCAACCTGCTCGGCGGGTTCGCGGTGGGCATGCTGCAGATGGGCATGTCGGCCGGCGACGCGATCAACCGCTTCAGCCTGCTCACCGTCGGCGACGGCCTGGTCTCGCAGATCCCGGCGCTGCTGATGTCGGTCAGCACCGGTCTGATCGTCACGCGGGCCACCGCCGAGGCGGACATGGGCACCGCGGCGAGCACCCAGCTCACCCAGTCGCGCACGGCGCTGCTCATCGCGGGCAGCGCGGCGATCGGCCTCGCGCTCGTGCCGGGTATGCCGAAGCTCCCGTTCATGCTGGTCGGCACCCTGCTGCTGGTGGTCGCGCAGCGGATCAAGGCGTCCCAGGCGCGCGACGAGGCCGCGGCGCAGACCGCGCAGGGCACCGAGGTCGCGGCGCCCGCGAACGCCGACACCCCGGAGGCCCTGATCGAGCAGATGCGGGTCCCGGCGCTGGAGATCCTGCTCGCGCCGGACCTGGTGGACCTGGTCGGCAGCGGTGGCGACGCCGACCTGCTCGCCCGGGTCCGCGGCCTGCGCCGCAAGATCGCCCTCGAGCTCGGCATCGTGGTGCCCCCGGTGCGCACCCGCGACTCGGTGGACCTGCCCCGCTCGACCTACGTGGTGAAGATCTCCGGGGTCGAGGTCGGTCGCGGCGAGGCACCCGCGGGTCGCCTGCTCGCCCTCGGTGACGACCTCGGCGGGCTCAGCGGTGCGGCCGTGGTCGAGCCGGTGTTCGGCCTGGCCGGCAAGTGGATCCCGGCCGAGCTGCGGCACTCCGCCGAGCTGCTCGGGGCGACCGTGGTGGACCGGGTCTCGGTGCTCATCACGCACCTCGGCGCGATCATCGACGCGAACGCCCCACGCCTGCTGTCCCGCGAGGACGTCCGGGTGCTCGTCGAGGGCGTCAAGGCGGTCAACCCCGCCGTCGTCGACGAGCTCGTGCCCGGCCTGCTGTCGCTGGGCGAGGTGCAGCGCGTGCTGCAGGGGCTGCTCGCCGAGCGGGTCGCGGTCCGCGACCTCGGCCGGATCTTCGAGGCGCTGACCCTGCGGGCCAAGACCTCCACGGACCCCGAGGGCCTGGTCGAGGCGGCGCGCGGCGGGCTCGGCCCCGCCCTGGCGGTGCCGTACGCGAACAACGGCGTCCTGCGGGTCCTCACCCTCGACCCGGCGCTCGAGCACGCCCTGGTCGAGGCGATCCGACCGGCCGAGGGCGGTGCCCAGCTGCTCCTCGAGCCGACCCGGATGGACGGCCTGCTGACGTCGCTGCGCCGCAGGGTCGCCGAGGCCGAGGCCGGGGGACACCAGGTCGTGCTGGTGTGTGCTCCCACTCTGCGGGCCCCGCTGCGCCGTACCGTGGTCCTGTCGCTTCCCGCCCTCCCTGTGCTGTCCTACAGCGAGGTGACGGGTGCGGGGCTGCAGATCGAGACGGTAGGTGTAGTGACCGATGCCCACGCGATTGCTGCTTGACGGGCAGGATCTGCGTGCCTTGATGCTGCGCGTCCGCGACGAGATGGGTCCGGACGCGAAGATCGTGCGCGCCGAGCGCGTGCGCACCGGCGGGATCGCGGGGTTCTTCGCCCGCGAGCACTACGAGCTCACCGTCGAGCTGCCGGACCGGCCCGGGCCACGCCCCGCGCGCACCCGGCCGGCGCCCGAGGGCGAGGGGCCACGGCCGGGCGGGCAGCTGTCCGAGCCGGTCGGCATCGAGGCGCTGCTCGCGGCCGCGGACGAGCTCGACCGCACGCCGCAGGTCTCGACGGACGGCGACTCGTTCGCGCAGGTGCTCGCGTCGGTCCAGCAGATCACCGCGGGCGGACCCAGCGCTGTGGCGGCGGAGGCAGGGTCGACCGCTGCGGCGTCCGACGGTGCCGAGCCGGACGTGCCCGCGACCGCGCCGGCCTGGTTCCCGGCGACCCCGCGGTCCTTCACCGCGTCCGGCGAGCCTGCCCCGGTGGCCCCGGCCGACGGTGATCCGTTCGCAGCTGCGGAGGTGGTCCCTGCCGAGCCCGCGGTCGCGCCGGCACCGGCCACGCCCCCGGTGGTCCCGGCCGAACCCGTGGCGGCCGAGCCGGAGCCCGGCTCGCCGGTCCGTCCGGCCGGACCGGACGGTGCGAGCGTCGCCGCCCTGCTCGAGCTCGGTGTGCCGATCCGGCTGCTCGCCGGGTTCGAGGACCAGGACGTCCCGTTGTCCCGCGTGGTGCGCGGCTTCGACCGGCCCGCGGACGCGCAGGTCGCCCCCGGCCGGCTGGTGGTCGTGGCCGGACCGGCCGACCTCGCCGTGCGCACCGCGGTCGCGATGGCCCACCGGGCCGGGCTCGACGGGCACGACGTCGTGCTGGCCGGCGACGTCGACGCCCTGCCCGGGCACGGGCGGCGCGTGCTGACCACGGCCGCGGCCGGGCGGGTCAGGTCCCGGGTGACCGAGGACGCCCCCACGATCGTCGCGCTCGGGGTCGGGGCCACCGCCGCGGCAGCCCTGCTGCTGCACGCCCTGGACCCGGACGAGGCCTGGGCCGCGCTCGACGCCCGCCTGCGCGGCGTGGAGCTGCGGCGCTGGCTACGTGCGGTCGGCGCTCGCCGGCCCTTCGACGCCGTCGCCGCGAACAGCACCATGGTGGCCCAGTCGCCCGGCACGGTGCTGAACCTCGGGGTCCCGGTCGGCTGGCTGGACGGCCTCCCCGTGTCGCCGGTGGTGTGGGCGGCGCTGCTCAGCGAGCGCCTGGCCGACGACGCGCGCTGGGACTGATCCGCGGACCTGCGGCGACTGCGGCGACCTGAGCGGATAGTCTCGCGTGCATGCTGGTTCTGTCGCGTCGCGTGGGCGAGCGCCTGATCATCGGTGACGACATCGTCATCACCGTGATCGACGTGCGCAGCGACGGCGTCCGGATCGGCATCGACGCGCCCAAGTCGGTCCGGGTGAACCGGGCCGAGGTCCTCGAAGCGGTGAAGAAGGCCAACGAGGAGGCCGCCGCGTCGGGCGACGACGAAGCGACCGTCGAGTCGCTGCGCGCGCTGCGCCCGCCCACCACCGAGGGCTGAGCCCGAAGGTCCAGGCCGGCGCAGGCGCCACGGGAGGAGTCGCTCCGCTCGCGCCGCGGGTGAAAATCCCGCAGATCCGCCCTGTCGACCCGGAATCACCCGGCTGACGCGCTGGGACGACCCCTCACATAGCACGACCCCCGACCGATCAGAGCAACCGAGTGACAGACACGCTGTCACCGGCTTGTCCCTGGGAGGCGGACGTGGAGGACCTGGACGAGATCGTCCACGAGTTCCTGGTGGAGAGCCACGAGAACCTCGACCAGCTCGACTCGGACCTGGTCGCGCTGGAGAGCGCGCCCGGCTCGCGCGAGCTGCTGAGCAGCGTGTTCCGGACCATCCACACGATCAAGGGCACGAGCGGCTTCCTCGCCTTCTCGAAGCTCGAGAGCCTCACGCACGTCGGCGAGAACCTGCTCGTCGAGCTGCGCGACGGCCGGCGCTCGATGGACCAGCCCACCACCGACGTGCTGCTGCGCATGGTCGACACCGTGCGTGACCTGCTCCGGCAGATCGAGCGCAGCGGCACCGAAGGGGATGCCGACGTCACCCCCGTCGTCGCGCACCTCGAGGCGGTGCTCGCCGGCGAGGTCGCCGCGGCCGCCGAGCCGGCCACCGCGCCGGAGCCGGTGGAGGAGCCTGCCGCCGAGCCCGAGCAGGCCGTCGCGGAGGACCAGGCGGACCAGCCCGTGGAGGAGCCGGCGGCCGAGGCGGCCGAGGTTCCCGCAGAGGCCGTCGCGAAGCCGGTCGCCGAGGCCGCCGCGAAGAAGACCGCCGCCCCCCGCGGCCGCAAGATCACCCCGAAGCGCGCCGCCGCTCGCACCGCTGCGAGCGAGCCGCCCGAGCCGGTCGGGTCGGCGTCCGTCGCCGTGCTCGCCGACCAGCCCGTCCCCCCGTCGCCCGAGGAGCCCGTCGTGCCTGAACGCCCTGCCGAGTCGCCCGCGGCGACCCGTGCCGCCGAGGTCCCGCACCCGCACGAGCCGAGCGAGCCCACCACGCCCCCGAGCGAGAGCGCCGAGACCACGGTGCGCAGCGCCGCGGACACCTCGATCCGGGTGGACGTCGACCTGCTCGACGCGCTGATGCGTCAGGTCAGCGAGCTCGTCCTGGCCCGCAACGCGATCGCGCGGCTGGCGAACGAGGGAGACGTCGACCTCGCGCGCGCCTCGCAGCGCCTCAGCCTGATCGCCTCGGAGCTGCAGGAGGGCGTCATGAAGACGCGCATGCAGCCCATCGAGCACGTCTGGTCGAAGGTGCCGCGGATGGTCCGCGACCTCGCCGCCGCGTGCGGGCGCCAGGTGCGCCTGGAGATGGTCGGTGGCGACACCGAGCTCGACCGCAGCCTGCTCGAGGCCATCAAGGACCCGCTGACCCACCTGATCCGCAACGCCGTCGACCACGGGATCGAGGCGCCGGCCGACCGGACCGCCGCCGGCAAGCCCGCCCAGGGCCTGCTGTCGTTGCGTGCCTACCACGCCGGTGGCCAGGTGGTCGTCGAGGTGACCGACGACGGCAGCGGCATCGACCCCGAGGTCGTCGCGGCGAAGGCCGTCGAGAAGGGTCTTCGGACCCCCGCCCAGGTCGAGGTCATGGCGCCGGCCGACCTGCTCCAGCTGCTGTTCCTGCCCGGGTTCTCGACCGCGAAGGCCGTGACCAACGTGTCCGGCCGGGGCGTGGGCATGGACGTCGTGCGCACCAAGATCGAGGCGATCGGTGGCGCGGTGGACGTCGAGTCCAACGTCGGCATCGGCACCACCTGGCGGCTGCGGATCCCGCTGACCCTGGCGATCATGCCGGCGGTCACCGTCGAGTGCGACCGCCAGACCTACGCGATCCCGCAGGTCAGCCTGCTCGAGCTGGTGGCGCTGGACGTCACCGCCGACCACGGGGGCGTGGAGTACGTGCGCTCCGCACCGGTGTACCGGCTGCGCGGCGACCTGCTCCCGCTGGTGGACCTGCGTGAGGTGTTCGGTCGCCCCGAGCGGGACGCCGCGCGCGCCACGATCGCGGTGCTGCAGACCGACACCGTTCGCTTCGGGCTGCTGGTCGACCGCGTCCTGAACACCGAGGAGATCGTGGTCAAGCCGCTGTCGGCCAGGCTGAAGTCCATCGGCCTGTACGCCGGCGCGACCCTCATGGGCGACGGCCAGGTCGCGCTGATCCTGGACATCCAGGGTCTGGCGCGCCGCAGCCTCACCTCGGAGAGCGTCGAGCAGGCACGCCGCTCGGCGGCCGAGGAGGCCGCGGCGAAGTCCGAGGTCGAGCAGGTTCTGGTCGCCGGGATCGGCGACGGGCGCCGGGTGGCGATCCCGCTGTCCGCGGTCACGCGGCTCGAGCGACTGCCGCTCACCGTGCTCGAGCACGTCGGCAGCCGTGAGGTCATGCAGTACCGCGGCTCGATCACCCCGGTGGTCCGGCTCGACCGGGTGCTCGGCTCGATGGCCGACGTCCGCGACGAGATCGTGGTCGTGGTCTACAGCCGCGGCGAGCGCGCGGTCGCGATCGTGGTCGACGAGATCGTCGACATCGTCGACGACGCCGCCGCGGCGCACAGCGAGCTCGGCGACCTCGGCCTGGTCGGCTCGACCGTCCTCAAGGACCGCGTGACCGAGCTGCTCGACGTCCGGGCCGCGGTGGCCGCGGCCGACCCCATGTTCTTCGACGACGAGGCGGCCGCCGTGCTCGACCTCGTGGAGGTGTGAGATGAGCCGACAGCTGGCGACCTTCATGCTCGGCGGCGCCCACTACGGCGTCGACGTGCTCCTGGTGCAGGAGTCGCTGCGATTCCAGACGCGCACGCCGGTCCCGCTGGCCCCCGCCGGGGTCGCCGGTCTGGTGAACCTGCGCGGCGAGGTCGTGCTGAGCGTCGACCTGCGCCACCGGCTGGGCCTGACCACCCTGACCGAGGACGACGAGCCGATGATGGTCGTCGTCCAGGTCGACGGGGAGCCGGTCTCCCTGCTGGTCGACGAGGTGGGCGACGTCGTCGACGTCGACGAGTCCCAGTTCGAGACCCCGCCGGACACCCTCGACCCCACGCTGCGCGAGTTCATCGTCGGCGCCTACAAGCTGCCCACCGGTCTGCTGCTCGCGCTCGACGTCGAGCGCGCGATCGCCCAAGCCGCCTGATCACACCTCCCCCTGCCAAACCCCCAGGAGCCCCCGATGTCCGGCACCCGCCGTCGCGTGAACCCCCTGCACGACCTGAGCGTGCGTACCCAGATCCTCACCCTGCTCGCCGTCGTCGCCCTGGCCGCCGCCGCGGTCGGCGGCACCATGGCGTGGGCGGTGCAGTCCATCACCCGCGAAGCCCATGAGCTCGCGTCCACGCAGGCGGACCTGTTCATGCCGATGCAGCTGGTGCACCAGAACCAGCTCAAGGCACGCATGATCATCGCGCAGATCGCGGGTGCCCCGACCGACGAGTCCAAGCAGTCGTGGCTCGAGTCTCAGGTCGAGAACGACGCCGAGATCGCGGGCCAGATCGCCCAGGTCGAGGCGGCCGCCGTCGGCGACCTCCGCCCGGAGGAGTGGGACACGTTCACCGCAGCGTGGACGCACTGGACCCAGGTCCGCGACGACGTGCTCGTGCCGCTCGCGCTGGCCGACGACCGCGTGGGCTTCGAGGAGGCCATGGCGGCCCAGGCGGACCCGGTCAAGGGTGAGTACGTGGACGCCCTGGACGCGTCCGAGCAGCACGTCATCGACATCTCGAACGGCCTCGCCGCCGAGGCGGAC
Organism: Actinotalea endophytica; assembly: GCF_025717005.1. GTDB lineage: Bacteria > Actinomycetota > Actinomycetes > Actinomycetales > Cellulomonadaceae > Actinotalea. Next base: position 84,442 of record NZ_JAOVZU010000001.1, on the reverse strand, counting down.
AGCGCCGGGACGACCGCGCTGTGGGTGCTCGTGACCGGCCTGGTGGCCATGCTCGCGGTGATCACCGCGATCGGCCTGCTGCTGGTCGCCGCGCTGCGCCGGGGCATGGGCCAGATGCAGGCGTCGCTCGAGTCGATGGCATCCGGCGACCTCACGGTCGAGCCGGCGTTCGAGGGACGCAACGAGCTCGGCCGGATGGCCGAGGCGCTGCGCACCGCCCAGCGTGCGCTGCGCGAGACGCTGTCCAAGGTCTCCGAGGTGAGCGTCGTGATCGCCGGGACCTCCGAGCAGATGTCGCTCGCGCAGACCGACGTCGCTGCGGGCTCCGAGCAGACCTCGGCGCAGGCCGGCGTGGTCGCGTCGGCGGCCGGCGAGGTGTCCCGCAACGTGGCCGCGGTCGCGGCCGGCGCGGAGGAGATGGGCGCATCCATCCGGGAGATCGCGCAGAACGCGAACGAGGCCGCGAAGGTCGCCGCGCAGGCCACCGGTGTCGCGGAGGAGACCACCGCGTCGGTCGCCCGACTCGGTGCCAGCTCGGTCGAGATCGGCAACGTGGTCAAGGTGATCACGCAGATCGCCGAGCAGACCAACCTGCTCGCGCTGAACGCGACGATCGAGGCCGCCCGCGCCGGCGAGGCCGGCAAGGGCTTCGCGGTGGTCGCCGGCGAGGTCAAGGAGCTCGCCCAGGAGACCGCCAAGGCCACCGAGGACATCGCCAAGCGGGTCGAGGCGATCCAGGGCGACACCACCGAGGCGGTCGCCGCGATCGAGCGGATCAGCACGATCATCGCCCAGGTCAACAACTACCAGCTGACCATCGCCTCGGCGGTGGAGGAGCAGACCGCGACCACCAACGAGATGTCCCGTGGCGTCGCCGACGCGGCCTCCGGAACGGGCGAGATCGCGAGCAACATCACCGGTGTGGCCAGCGCGGCCTCGGAGGCGAGCCAGGTGCTCGTCGACCTTCAGGCTGCGACCCAGAGCCTCGCCTCGATGTCCGCCGATCTGCAGGCACGCATCTCGGCGTTCCGGGTCTGACCCGGCGCAGGACGTACCTACCGGCGGTCCACGACCGCTCACAAGCCGGCCGTCCAGGCCGATCTGATCCATACCGGGCCGATCCCCCCCAGACCGGGTCGATCCGACACGAACCGAACGCGGTACGCCCGCGCGACGAGGAGGCTCCCGTGAGTCGCATCAAGGTGCTGGTGGTGGACGACTCCGTCGTCATCCGCCGCCTGGTCACCGATGCCCTGTCCTCGGACCGGGACATCGAGGTGGTCGGGGTCGCGGCGAACGGCCAGATCGCGCTCGGCAAGGTGGAGCAGCTCGCGCCGGACGTCGTGACGATGGACATCGAGATGCCGGTGATGACCGGGATCGAGGCGGTCCGGGCCTTGCGCCAGGCCGGCCACAAGATGCCGATCATCATGTTCTCGACGCTCACCGAGCGCGGCGCGGTCGCGACGCTCGACGCGCTCGCGGCCGGCGCCACGGACTACGTGACGAAGCCTGCGAACGTGGGCAGCGTCCAGGAGTCCATGGCCCGGGTCGCCAACGACCTGATCCCGCGGATCAAGGCGTTCGTCATGCGGTCGCGGCCGGTGCCGGCCCGCCCTCGGACGCCCGGTGCGCCGGCGTCGGCGCCTGCCCAGGCACCCGGGCCGCGGCCCGTCGTCGTGCGCAAGCGCGAGGCGAACGGCCGTCGTCCGCGGGCCGTCGTGATCGGCTCGTCGACCGGTGGCCCCGAGGCGCTGTCCAACGTGATCGCCGCCTTCAGCGGGCCGCTGCCGGTGCCGGTCCTGGTCGTCCAGCACATGCCACCGGTCTTCACCACGCAGCTCGCGGCACGGCTGGACCGGCTCGGTCCCAACAAGGTCGTCGAGGCGAGCGACGGGCAGGAGCTCGAGGCCGGCACGATCTACGTGGCGCCGGGGGACCAGCACCTCGAGGTGCGGCGGTCGGCCGCCGGTGGTCGCACCCACCTGCAGCACGAGCCGCCGGTGAACTTCTGCCGCCCGGCCGTCGACGTGCTCTTCCGCAGCGCGGTCGCGGTCTACGGCGGCGACCTGCTGGCGGTCGTCCTGACCGGCATGGGCTCCGACGGGAAGCTCGGGTCCAAGGCCGTCGTGGACGCCGGCGGCACGGTGTTCGCGCAGGACGAGGCCACCAGCGTGGTCTGGGGCATGCCGGGCGCCGTGACCGGCGCGGGTCTGGCCCACGCCGTGCTGCCCATCGCGGAGGTTGCCGGTGCCGTGCAGCGCGCCGTGACCACCGCCGATCCGATCCCCGCAGGAGGCCGTCGATGACGCTCGCGATCGACACCTTCTCCTGGGTCTCCGACCTGGTGCGCAAGCGCAGCGCGATCCAGCTGGAGGCCGGCAAGGAGTACCTGGTCGAGAGTCGGCTCCTCCCGCTGGCGCGGGCCGCCGGCGTCACGGACGTCGACGCCTACGTGCGCGGCGTCCGCCAGGCGGGTGCGCCGTCGGTGATCGAGGCCGTGGTCGAGGCGCTGACCACCAACGAGACCTCGTGGTTCCGTGACTCGCAGCCGTTCACCACGCTCAAGGACCACCTGGTCCCCGAGCTCCTGGCCGACCGGCCGATGGGGTCGGGGCTGCGGATCTGGTCGGCGGCGTGCTCCAGCGGGCAGGAGCCGTACTCGATCCTGATGGTGCTCGAGGACCTCGTGACCGCGCGCCGGCTGCAGGTGCTCGGCACCGACCTCAACCAGCAGATGGTCGACCGCGCCCGGACCGGCCGGTACAACCAGCTCGAGATCAACCGCGGGTTGCCGGCGCCGCTGCTGGTCAAGTACTTCCAGCGCTCGGGCGCCGACTGGGAGGTCGCCCCCGCCCTGCGCTCGGCGGCGACCTTCACCAAGCACAACCTGCTGGACGCCCCGCCGAGCGGTGGACCGTTCGACGTGGTGTTCCTGCGGAACGTGCTCATCTACTTCGACCTGGCGACCAAGCGGGACGTCCTGAACAGGATCCGCCAGGTGCTCCGCCCCGGGGGCTATCTCTTCCTCGGCGCGGCGGAGACCACGATCGGCATCGACGACAGGTGGGAACGGGTCAGTCACGGCAAGGGATCCGTGTATCGGCTCGCGGCCGGGAGGGCAGCATGAGAGCACTGGTGATCGACGACTCGCGCACCATGCGCAGGATCGTCGTAGCAGCGCTGAAGGCGCTCGAGTTCGACACGGTGGAGGCCGAGGACGGGCGCCAGGCGCTCGACGTCCTCGAGTCCGGCACGGAGGTCGACCTCGCGTGCATCGACTGGAACATGCCGGTGATGACGGGCTACGAGTTCGTGGTCGCGGCACGGGCCAACCCCGCGTTCCGGGACGTGACGCTGATGATGGTGACCACCGAGAGCGAGCACGGCCAGATCGTCAAGGCCCTCGCCGCGGGTGCGCACGAGTACCTCATCAAGCCGTTCACGCCGGACGCGATCAAGGACAAGCTCCAGCTGCTCGGGCTGGTCGGATACGAGGAGACGGTATGAGCGCGTCAATCGACATGGGGGTCTTCGCCGAGACCGTTTTCGCGATCGCGGACGAGGTCTTCAGCGCGATGATCGACGGCGAGCCCGGTGGGCTGATCCCGGCCTTCGAGCCGTTCGAGGTCCCCGCCGACGCGACCTACGCCTGGGTCGACGTGCACGGCGACCACCCGGGCCGGGTGCTGCTCGCGACCGAGCACGAGACGGCGATGCTGCTGACCCGCGCGCTGCTCGCGATGGACGACGACGAGCCGGTGTCGGACGCCGACTTCGTCGACGCGTTCGGCGAGATCGCGAACGTCGTCGGCGGCAACATCAAGTCGCTGGTGCCCGACCCGGGCCCGCTGACCCTGCCGCAGGTGTCCCCGCTGCCGCCGACCGACCAGGCCGAGCTGCTGCACGACGCGCAGTTCATCTGGCGCGGGCGGCCGTTGGCGATCTCGCTGTGGAGCCTGCCGTGACGACGATCTGGATCACGATGATGCGCGCGGTGGCGCGCCTGACCCGCCCGGGAGGTGCCCGATGAGGGTGGTAGTTGCCGACGACAGCCGTGTGATGCGGCAGATCGTCATCCGTACCCTGCGCCAGGCCGGCTACGACTGGGACATCACCGAGGCGTCCGACGGCGCCGAGTCCCTGCAGCTCGCCAAGGACCTGGACCCCGACCTCGTGCTGTCCGACTGGAACATGCCGGAGATGACCGGGATCGAGATGCTGCGCGCCATGCGGGCGAGCGGCATGGACATCCCGCTCGGCTTCGTCACGTCCGAGGGCTCGCCCGAGATGCGCGACCAGGCGGACGAGGCCGGCGCGCTGTTCCTGATCGCCAAGCCGTTCACCGCGGACACGTTCCGCGACACGATCGACCCGTTCCTCGCGTGAGGTTCTGATGAGCACCCCCACCATGACCGCTTCCCCCCTCCCCTCCGCCGTCGACGTCCGCGAGCTCCTCGAGGGGCTGCTCGGTCGCGAGGTCGAGGCCACACTCGGGACCGGCGCCGTCAACCCGGCCGAGGCCCCGGGTGCGGTCGTCGGCGTCTTCACCGACGACAAGGGGTCCCTGCGCGCGATCCTGATCATCGACCTGGCCCTCGCGGCGTACGCCGGTGCGGCGATCGCGCTCCTCCCGCTGCCCCAGGCCGAGAAGGCCGTGGCGAACCAGGCGCTGTCGGAGAACCTCCTGGAGAACATCTTCGAGGTGCTCAACGTCGCGGCGTCGCTGTTCAACCACGAGGGCGCGCCGCACGTGAAGCTCTTCGAGTCGTACAAGCCCGAGGAGACCTTGCCCGCGGACGTGCAGAAGTGGGTGCTGGCGTTCGTGCGGCGCCTGGACATGGAGCTGGACGTGAGCGGCTACGGCAAGGGGCGGGTCTCGGTCCTCGCGCTCTGACGGATCGGCCCTGGCGGGTTCAGCTCCGGGCGGGCCCGGCGGTGCGCCTCAGCGCTCGGCGAACGCCAGCCGGCCGGCCATGGCCGCGAAGCCGACGGCGAACGTCCGCCTGGCCCGGCGAACGACCGCGGGCCGCGAGACCACGTGGGTGCGTACCGCGCCGGCGAACAGCCCGTACAGGCCGAACACCACGAACGTGACGGCCATGAAGACCCCCGACAGCGCGAGCATCCGCAGCACCGCACCGTCGGTGCCGGTCGGGACGAACTGCGGCAGGAACGCGAAGAAGAAGATCGTGAGCTTCGGGTTGAGCAGGTTGATCGCGACCCCGTTCGCGATCACCCGCCAGGGCGCCCGGGGCTGCTGCTCGGTGCGGACCTCGAGCGTTCCGGTGTCCCGCCAGGTCTGCCACGCCAGCCACAGGAGGTAGGCGACCCCGAGGTACTTCACCACGCTGAACGCGACGCCGCTGGCGTGCAGCAGGGCCGCGAGCCCGGTGATGGCGGCGACCATGTGCGGCACGATGCCGAGCGTGCATCCGAACGCCGCCACGACGGCGGCGCGCGCGCCGCGGGACAGCCCGGTGGACAGCGTGTAGATCGCCCCCGTGCCCGGGATCGCCACCACGACGAGCGTGGTCAGCCAGAACTCGGGTGACATGGGACCTGATCCTCGCGGCGCGCCCGGGGGCGGCGCAAGGTCAGTTGGAGGGGTGGTACTCCCAGTGCCAGGGCTCGCGCGGCACGGCCTCGACGAACCCGTACTCGCCGCCGTGCTCGCGGATCCACGCCTGCGCGCTGTCGTCGAGCTTCAGGTCGAGGGCCATGCCCCAGCCGTGGTTGCTCGTGCCCGGCACGGCCGCGAGGCCACCCTGGCTGTACAGCCCCTTCCGGGCTGCCACGTCGACCTGGGCGTCGTAGCTGCGGTACGAGTCCGTGATCCCGATGGTCACGCCGTCGCGGGCGGCGGCGTCGCGCATCGCCTCGAACGAGCGGGCGGCCGGCGCCCACAGCTCGTGCGACGTCCCGGAGATCGTGGACAGCGCCGACGACGGGATCTTGCCGTTGCCGTAGCCGACCAGCTCGTAGGGCACGTTGTCGGCGTTCACGAGGGCGGCGCCGTACCCGACGTCCGCGGTCGCGTCGGCCGCCTGCACCGAGCCGAGCACCTGGCCGAAGGCGAGGGCGGACGCGGACGGCGAGGACGTCGACGTCGCGGAGGCCGCCGCCGTGAGCGTGCCGGCGCGCGACGGATCGAGCTCGGCGATCCGGGACTGGATCTGCACGATGCGCTGCTGGATCGCGGTGACGGCGTCCACTCGTCTCCTCTCGGTGGCAGCCAACCGATCGTCCGGCCGCAGCGGGATGTGAGGGGTAGGGCGGGTCGAACCGCGTTGCGCCGCCCGGGTGAACGCGGGAGACACGTGCGGGTGAAGAACGTGCGCCGTTCGGGTGGTCCGATGCCTCGGACCGGTGTGCCGTGGGCCGCGCGGCTAGCCTGAGGTGGTCAGCGAGAAAGGCAAACCCGTCGCGAGGCGGGGACGCAAAGCCACGGGACCCCAGAGGTCAGCCGGGCTACCGAACGGAGGAACGCCATGCCGGAGCAGGGTTTCACGAGGTACCAGCCCTCGTTCGAGAACGTCACCGGTTCCCTCGACGACTTCGTCGTCCCGCCCACCGTGCTGGCCCGTTGGGCCGCCATGGCCGGCCAGCTCGCCACCGCCGGGTGCGTCCCGACGCAGCCCGCGGCCTGACCTGGTTCGTCGCGCGGTCCGAGGACCGCGCCCGCCGTCCGGGTCCGGCGGCTACTGGTAGGTGATGAGCTCCGGGACGGGCTCGACCTGCAGCGTCTGCTCCTCGGTGAGCATCGGCAGGTCCTCGTCGAGGAAGTTCTTCCAGCCCCACCACACACCCGCCGGCGCGTCGCGGCGCAGCGTCGCCCAGGTGCCCGCCTTGCCGGGTTGGGTGCCCTGACCGTCCACGTGGATCACCGTGGCGAGCTCGGGGTGGGTCTCGAGGGCCTGACGGTCCTGGATCATCCGGCCGGCGAACTGGTGGAGCACGAAGACCTTCTGCGGGAGCCGGTTGTCCCGGGTCAGCGCCGCCAGCCAGTCGGCGACCGCGTTGATCTCCGAGACGTGCACCGATCCGATCTGGCGCAGGTGCACCTGGTCGGGCTCGAGCCGCCACTCCGGGTCGAGCGCGAGACCCACGCCGGGATGGCGCAGGAGCTCCTCGTACGCCTTGGCCTGGGTCAGGAAGTCCGTGCGGCCCGGTTGCAGGTCGAGGATCACGTACACGCCGTCGGCCTCGGCCTGCTCGACCCACGGGAGCAGATCGGCCACCGTGCGCTCGTCGGAGTAGTTGCCGTCCGGTCCGGCGTCGGCCGCGGCGATCGTCGCGATGATCTCGAAGCCGGGGACGAAGGTGTCCGGGCTGAGGTCGCCGTAGGTGTCGGCGAGTGCCTGCGCGCGGTCCACCGCACCGGGCAGGTCCTGCTCGCCGAGCAGGCCGAGCGCGGGGATGCCGGGCGAGCCGTACAGGGCGACGATCCGCCGTCCCGGGAAGACGACCTGTCCGCCGCCGGGCAGCTGGACGCCGGTCGCCGCGGTGCGAACGCGCCAGTCGAGCCCGCGGGCGGAGCCGTAGGTGCCGAAGGCCGGGCCGGCCGCGAGCACCGCGGTGTCCGGTCCGGTGATCGCGGACACCGCCTCGACGTCGGCCGCAGTGGCGCGGGGGTCGGCTCCGGTGACCGCGACCGCCACGCCGGCCGAGCGCGCCGTCGCCACCGCTGCGAGGGTCGACGGGTCGCCGTCGACCAGGAGCACCGTGTCGACGACGGGGTCGGGGAGCTCGAGCGGTGGCAGGTCCAGCGCCTCGGACGGGCTCGGCGACGCCGCGGGGGACGAGGTCGCGGCGCTGCTCGCCGACCCCGCGGTGCTCGTCGATCCGCTCGGGTCGGCGGATCCGCTGGGGTCGGCGGACCCGGAGGTGTCGGACGACTCGGGGGCCTCGGCCGACGAGGTCGAGCCGGTGGCGTCGTCCGGGCTCGGCGGGTCGGCCGTGGACGTCGGTGCGGCCGGCCGCAGGCCGACGGGGTCGTCGCGGTCCAGCGTGCGCACCGCGTCGAGCACGCCGTCCTCGGGGTACTCGTGGACCACGAGGCCGAGGGCGTCCGGCAGGGACTCCGCGGTCCGGGTCGTGGTCGCGAGGCCCCCGGTCGCGGCGGTGTCCAGATCGACCGCGAGCACCACCTCGGCACCCAGCCGGCGCACCTCGGTCCGCCACTCCGGCTCGGGTGCCGCTGTGGTGCTCGGCGTCGTGGTCGGGTCGGCCGAGCGGGTCGCACCGGCGGACCCGGTGCCACCCTCGGAAGCCGTCGACCCGGAAGCCGTCGACCCGGAAGCCGTCGACCCGGAAGCCGTCGACCCAGAAGCCGTCGACCCGCTGCTCGGCGACGCGGGCGCGGTCGATGCTCCGGGGTCCGCCCCCGCGGCGTCGTCGGCTGCCGGCTCCGCCGGCGGCACGAGGAGCAGCGGCGCACCGAGCGCGACCGCGGCCGACGCGGCACCCACCTGGGCGTCGGTGTCGCCGGTCGGCGCGAGGACCACCACCGGGCTGCTGACGTACAGCGCGCGGCTCGCGGCCACCGCGACGTCCGCGGCGTCACCCGTCGTGCCGAGGATCGTGGTCGGTTCCGACGGCGCACGCAGCTCGGCGACCAGCGGGTCGGGGCTCGGCGGCGGGCTCGAGACCGTCGGGGTCCCGGACGCGGACGGCGCAGGTGCCGTGCAGCCGGCGAGTGCGGTCACCAAGGCGAGCGCGATCGCGCCGGTCCTCGTCGAGCGTGCCATGGTGCCTCCGTCCGCACGACCCTACGTGACCGGACCCCTGCGCCGACGGCCGTGTGCGTCGTAGCCTTCTGGACATCTGTCGAACGGGCCGTCGAGGAGGATCCCGTGAGCGAGGCCGACGCGTTGCGCCTGGCGGCGCTCCTCGTCGGGGTCGTCCTGGGCGCCGGTGCGGTCGTGGTGGCGGTCGTCGTCCAGCAGGCGGCGGCCGGGCGCCTCGGGCCGAACAGCTGGGCCGGGATGCGAACCAAGGAGACTCTCGCCGGTCCGCGGCAGTGGCGAGAGGCGCACCGTGCCGCCCTCGGGGCCACCTGGATCGGGGCGATCGGGACGGTGGCAGCCGGCCTGCTGGCGGTCCAGATCCGGGACGCGGCACTCCTCGCGGGCGTGCTCGTCGCCGGTGCGGTGTGGGCCCTGGTGTGGGTCCTGATCGGGCTCGCCCGGGGTGAGCAGGCGGCGCGTGAGGTGAGTCGCCGGCGCTGAGCCGTCCCCGCCGATCGCGCAAAAACCCCTTCCCTCGGGTCCCCGGCGCGACGTACCGTCGCCGCACACGGGAAAGGAGGTGGTCCAGAAGTGAAGTCTTCCAGGACGCGTGAGGTGACTGTCCGCTAGTCGCCCGTAGCTTCGGACGGACCTGCTCCGATCCCGCTGAGCGACAGCGAGATCCAGGCAGTCACCGCAGCCCGTGGGGGCCGTGCCTCGTCCAGCACGGCACGCCGGTCACTCCGGCAGCCCACGGGCTGTTCCATGCCCGGGGCGACCCGGCGTGGCGCGCGACGGCCGGGCACAGCCGGGAGAATGCCTCCGTGACGATCCGAGTGATGACCGTGTGCACCGGCAACATCTGCCGCTCCCCGATGGCCGAGGTCGTGCTGCGCGACCGCTTCGAGGCGGCCGGGCTGGGCGAGCTGGTGGCCGTGGACTCCACCGGGGTCAGCGACGAGGAGAGCGGGAACCCGATCGATCCCAGGGCTCGGCGGACCCTCGCGGCGCACGGCTACCAGGTGCCGGGCCACCGTGCCCGCCGGGTGCAGGCCGACGAGCTCGCCCGGCGAGACCTGGTGCTCGCGATGACCAGCCGGCACGCCGGCGCCCTGCGGCGGATCGCGACCGACGGGACCGACATCCGGATGCTCCGCTCGTTCGACCCGGCCGCGCCGCTGGGCGGCCCGGAGCACCTGCTCGACGTCGACGACCCGTGGTACGGCCCCCAGGAGGCCTTCGAGCAGACCCTCGCCGAGATCGAGGCCGCCGCGGACGGGATCGTCGCCCACGTGCGCGCGCTGCTGGGCCGCTGACCAGCGGACCCGGTGCGCGGGGGGGACCCTTCCGCTCGTGATCGGCGCACGGAAGACTGGCGCCCGGACGCCGCCGTCCGCGTCGGCGGCCGGGAGGAGGGCCGGGAATCATCCGCAAGTGCGCCGTCCGGCGCATCAAGTCGAGCCCGACACGCGCCGACAACACCGACGAGAGCTGACCCTCGCATCGGGACGGCACGTGATCGACCCCGCCTGGCGGCCCCCCGCTGCTCGGGCCCGGACGTGACGGAGGAGTGGTGAGCGACTCGGCGGGCCTGCGACTCGTGCACCGGGTGCTCGTCGTGCTCTCGGTCGCGGCCGGGCTCGCCTACGCGGCGCACGCCGTGGTCACGTCGGGCGCGTCGGGGACCACCGACGCCCTGCTCCTCGCCGCTGCGCTCACCGTCCTCGCGCTGCTCGGTGCGGTCCGTGCGCTGCGTGCGTGGCCGAACCCCGGCGACCTGCTCTTCGCCCTCGGTCTGCTGCTGGCCGTCGCGGCGTGGCTCTACTGGGCGATCGTGCTCGCGCCGATGCCGGACCCGCCGTACCCCAGCGCCGCCGACGTGCTGTGGATCGCGCGCTTCCCGCTCACGTTCGCGTCGCTCGCCTGGCACGTCGGGCGCTCCCCGGCGGCCCGGCGGGCGTTCGTCTTCGACATCCTGATCGGCTCGGCCGGGATCACCGCGGCGGTCGCCGCCTTCGTGGTCCCTGCCGTGCAGAGCGGGGCGGCGAACCCCGACGACGTCGGCGTCAACGCGGTCTACGTCGGCGCGAACATCGCGCACCTGCTGCTGATCGTCGCGGTGATCGCGATGCGCAGGGGCAGCGTCCCGGCCGGTCTGTGGCGCCGCCTCGGGGGTGCATCGCTGCTCGTCCTGACCAACGCGTTCTTCCTGACCGAGGTCGCCGACACCGGCGTCATCCCGTCGGGCACGATCCTCAGCGCCGGCTGGATCGTCGCGTACGCGCTCTACGCCTCCAGCATCGGGACGCCGGTCCCGGTCGAGCGGCGCACGGTGTCGCGAGTGTCGGTGCTGCTCGTGCCGCTGGCCGGTGCCGCGCTCGCGCTCGTGGTGCTCCTCGACCACGACGCGCCCACGGCGCCGCGGTGGATCGCCGCCGCCGCCGTGGTCCTGGCGCTCGGCCGGATGGGGCTCGCCTTCATCGAGGCCGAGGCGCTCGCCGGCAGCCACCGGCTGGCGCACACCGACGAGCTCACCGGACTGGTCAACCGCCGAGGCTTCTACGAGGCCATCCGTCGATGTCTGGGCTCGGGCGACACGGCCAGCGTCGTGCTGCTCGACCTCAACCGGTTCAAGGAGGTCAACGACACCCTCGGCCACCACGCCGGCGACCTGCTGCTGATGCTGGTGGCGCGGCGGCTCGCCAGCGAGACGCGCAGCGGTGACCGCGGTCGGGACGTCGTGGCGCGGATCGGTGGGGACGAGTTCGCGCTGCTGCTGCGACGCTCGAGCGTGGCCGACGGCGAACGTGCTGCGGGCCGTCTGCTCGAGGCCCTCGCCGGGGTCTACGACCTCGGCGACGTCGTGGTGCGCGCCTCGGCCGCCGGGGGCCTGGTCCACCTGCCCGAGCACGGCACGGAGCCGGACGAGCTCCTGCGCCGCGCCGACGTCGCGATGTACCAGGCGAAGGCCTCGGGTGACGCGCTCAAGGTCTACGACGAGGACCTCGACACCCACACGGTCGCCGAGCTGGGCCTGCAGGACCGGGTGCAGACCGCGCTCACCTCGGGTGGGCTGGTGCTGCACTACCAGCCGAAGGTCGAGCTGCGCACCGGTTCGCTGGTCGGCGTCGAGGCGCTCGCGCGGCTGCGGCTCGACGACGGCGAGCTGATGATGCCCGGCCTGTTCCTGCCCATGCTGTCCCGGACCGGCGACCTGGGGCAGCTCACCGTGCAGGTGCTCGATCTCGCCGTGGCGCAGGCTGCCGCGTGGCGGGAGGCCGGGCACGAGCTCGCCGTCGCGGTGAACGTCCCGGCCGAGGCGCTGGTGGGCGCCGACTTCGGCGACCAGGTGCGCGACGCCCTGGGGCGCCACGACCTGCCCGGCCGGCTGCTGTACCTCGAGGTGACCGAGGAGTCGCTGCTGCAGGACCGCGACGCCGGCCGTGCGTCGCTGCTCGCCGCGCGGGCGCTCGGCGCCCGGGTGTCGATCGACGACTACGGCACCGGCTACAGCTCGCTGACGTACCTGCGCGAGCTCCCGCTCGACGAGATCAAGATCGACCGGTCGTTCGTGCACGGCATGGCCGGCGACTCGCGGGCGACCCGGATCGTGCACTCGACCGTGCTGCTCGCGCACGGCCTGGGTCTGACCGTGGTCGCGGAGGGCGTCGAGACCACGGACGATCGCAACGCCGTGCGGGTCGCGGGCTGCGACCTCGCCCAGGGCTTCCTGTTCGCGAGGCCGGTGCGGGGTGAGGAGATCACCCAGATGTTGCGCGAGGCGCGTGACCGGCCCGCGGACACCGCCTCGTGACGCCGCCCCACCGGCACTATCCTCGGTTCGTCGGCGCACCGCGCCGGCGACAACCCAACACGCCGCACGAACCGTGACGGGAGAGTCCTCGCTCCGCGAGGCGCCGAAGGAGCAACCCTCCCCGGGAATCTCTCAGGCCCCCGTACCGCCACGGCGAGGCAACTCTGGAAAGCGGCCAGCGATGGCCCACCGACGGTGCACGCGAACCGGTCCGTCCGGCTCGCCAAACTCTCAGGTCGGGGCCCGTGCCCCGGAGGACAGAGCGGGGAGGCCCCAGCACTCCGGCGCGCGCCGGACCGGACCCGGGAGCCGCCCGTGAGCCCCACCACCAGCTCGCCGAACCCCGTCGGATCGTCCGGCGACGGCTTCGTCGACCGTCACGTCGGACCCCGACCCGCCGACCTCGACCGGATGCTCGACGTGGTCGGGGCCGGGTCGTTGACCGCGCTCGTCGACCAGGCGGTGCCGGCCACGATCCGCACGCAGACCGCCACGGGTCCGGCGCGCGCGATGAGCGAGCCCGAGGTCGCCGCGCACCTGCGGGCGCTGGCCGACCGCAACCGGGTCGTCACCTCGATGATCGGCCTCGGCTACCACGGCACCCACACCCCGGCGGCGATCCGGCGCAACGTCCTGGAGAACCCGGCCTGGTACACGGCGTACACGCCCTACCAGCCCGAGATCAGCCAGGGCCGGCTCGAGGCGATGCTGGTGTTCCAGACCATGGTCGAGGACCTGACCGGACTGCCGGTGGCCGGCGCGAGCCTGCTCGACGAGGCGACCGCGGTGACCGAGGCGGTGCTGCTCATGCGCCGGGCCGTCAAGGGCCGGGACGGCGGGGTCGTCGTGGTGGACGCGCGGCTGCTGCCGCAGTCCCTCGCGGTGCTGCGCGGCCGCGCCGCGGCGATCGGGCTGACGCTGGTGGTCGCGGACCTCACCGACGGGTTGCCGACGCTCGACGGCGTCGAGCTCGTGGGCGTCGTGGTGCAGCAGCCGGGCGTCGACGGGCTGCTGCAGGACGTCGCGCCGCTGGTCGAGGCCGCGCACGCCGCCGGCGCGCTGGTGACGGTGGCCGCCGACCTGCTCTCGCTCGCCGTGGTCACCCCGCCCGGCGAGCTCGGTGCGGACATCGCGGTGGGCTCCGCCCAGCGGTTCGGCGTGCCGATGTTCTACGGCGGGCCGCACGCCGCGTTCATGGCGGTGCGTTCCGGCCTGGAGCGCCAGCTGCCGGGCCGGCTCGTCGGGGTGAGCCTGGACGCCGACGGCGCGCCCGCCTACCGGCTGAGCCTGCAGACCCGCGAGCAGCACATCCGGCGGGAGAAGGCCACGAGCAACATCTGCACGGCGCAGGCGCTGCTCGCGGTCGTCGCCGCGATGTACGCGGTGTACCACGGACCCGACGGCCTGCGCCGGATCGCCGAGCAGGTGCACGCCGCGGCGGTGCTGCTGCGCGACGGGCTGGTGGCGGTCGGCGTCGAGGTCCTGCACGACGCGTTCTTCGACACGGTCGTGGTGCGCGTGCCCGGCGCGGCGGACGCGGTGCTCGCCGCCGCGCTCGAGCGCGGCCTCAACCTGCGCCGGGTCGACGCGGACCACGTCGGCCTCACCGTCGACGAGACCACCACGGTCGACGACGTGGACCGCGCTCTCGCAGCGGTGTCCGTCGGCACGGGTCGCGGCGAGCCCCCGCTCCGAGAGCCTGCCCGGACCGGGTTCTCGGGTGCGGTGGGCGTGACCGATCCGCCCGAGCCGCCGCACGGATCGGGCCGCACCCGGATCCCCGCCCACCTGAGCCGCACGAGCCCGTACCTCACGCACCCGACGTTCCACCGCTACCGGTCCGAGACGGCACTGATGCGCTACCTGCGCGTGCTCGCCGACAAGGACCTCGCGCTGGACCGCACGATGATCCCGCTGGGCTCGTGCACCATGAAGCTCAACGCCGCGGTCGAGCTGGAGACCATCTCCTGGCCCGAGTTCGCGAACCTGCACCCGTACGCGCCGGCCGACCAGGCCGAGGGCTACCGAGAGCTCATCGCGGGCCTCGAGTCGACGCTCGCGGACCTCACCGGGTACGCCGCGGTGAGCCTGCAGCCCAACGCCGGCTCGCAGGGCGAGCTCGCCGGGTTGCTCGCCATCCGGGCGTACCACCGCTCGCGTGGCGAGGAGCAGCGCGACGTGTGCCTGATCCCGGCGTCGGCGCACGGCACCAACGCTGCGTCGGCAGTGCTCGCCGGCATGCGGGTGGTGGTCGTGGCGACCGCGCCGGACGGCACCATCGACGCGGCCGACCTGGATGCGAAGCTCACCGCGCACGCGGGGCGGGTCGCGGCGATCATGATCACCTACCCGTCGACGCACGGCGTCTTCGAGGCCGGCGTGCGCGACGTGTGCGACGCGGTGCACGCCGCCGGCGGGCAGGTGTACATCGACGGGGCGAACCTCAACGCGCTGGTCGGGCTCGCCCGGCCCGGCGAGTTCGGCGGTGACGTCTCGCACCTCAACCTGCACAAGACGTTCGCCATCCCGCACGGCGGCGGTGGTCCCGGCGTGGGCCCGGTCGCGGTCGCGAGCCACCTGGTGCCCTTCCTGCCGGGCGACCCGACCCCTGGCGGCAGCGACGACCTGGCGCCGGCCGGCCCGACGGCCGGGAGTCGGACGCCCGCCGAGCTGCGCGACGATGCCCCCGGTGTCGGCCCGGTCGCGGCCGCCCGGTACGGGAGTGCCGGCGTCCTGCCGATCTCCTACGCCTACGTGCTGCTGATGGGTGGCGCGGGCCTGCGCCGGGCGAGCGAGGTCGCGATCCTGTCCGCCAACTACCTCGCGACGCGGTTGGACGAGCACTTCCCGGTGCTCTACACCGGCCCGGGCGGCCGGGTGGCGCACGAGTGCATCCTCGACCTGCGGGAGATCACCAAGAGCTCCGGGGTCACGGCCGAGGACGTCGCGAAGCGGTTGATGGACTACGGCTTCCACGCGCCGACCTTGGCGTTCCCGGTCGCCGGGACGCTCATGGTCGAGCCCACCGAGAGCGAGGACCTGGGCGAGCTCGACCGGTTCGTCGACGCGATGGTCGCGATCCGCGGCGAGATCGCGCGGGTCGAGGCCGGTGAGTGGCCGGTCGCCGACTCCCCGCTGCGCGGCGCCCCGCACACGGCTGCGAGCGTCGTGGCCGACGGCTGGGACAAGCCGTACAGCCGCGAGACCGCAGCGTTCGGCGTCCCGGGACTCCGGTCCGGGAAGTACTGGCCACCGGTGCGCCGGATCGACCAGGCTGCCGGTGACCGGAACCTGGTGTGCACCTGCCCGCCGATCGAGGAGTACGCATGAGCGAGGACGCCGCTGCGGCCACCCGGCCCAGCCCGCTGCACGACGAGCACGTCGCCCTGGGCGCGACGCTGGTGCCGTTCGCCGGGTGGTCGATGCCGCTGCGCTACGGCTCGGACCTCGCCGAGCACACCGCGGTGCGCTCGGCCGCCGGGCTGTTCGACCTGTCCCACATGGCGGAGATCTGGGTGCTCGGCCCGGACGCGGGCGCGTTCCTGGACCGGGCGCTGGTCGGCTCGTTCGCCGGCATGGCCGTGGGCCGCGCGCGCTACACGATGATCTGCGTCGAGTCCGGTGCCGTGCTGGACGACCTGATCGTGTACCGCCTCGGCGACGAGCAGTACCTCGTGGTGGCCAACGCGGCCAACCACGACCCGGTGCTCGCCGCGCTGACCGAGCGGGTCGGCGACCTCGGCGTGTCGGTCGAGGACCGCACGGACACCACCGCACTGGTCGCGGTCCAGGGACCGCGTGCGCTGGAGATCCTCCAGGCGACGCCCGGCCTGGTGGTCGACGGCCTGCCCGACCTGCGCTACTACGCAGCGCTCGAGGCGACGTTCGAGGTCGACGGGGAACCTCTGCCGGTGCTGATCGCCCGGACCGGCTACACCGGCGAGGACGGATTCGAGCTGTTCGTCGACGCCGCGGCCACCGGCGTCCCGCTGTGGCGCGCACTGCTGGCGGCCGGCGAGGCGTTCGGGCTCGTCCCGGCCGGGCTCGCAGCGCGCGACAGCCTGCGGCTCGAGGCCGGGATGCCGCTGTACGGGCACGAGCTCGACCTCACCGTCACGCCGTACGCCGCGGGCCTGGGCCGGGTGGTCAAGCTCGACAAGACCGACGCCGACGGCGCCCCGCTGGAGTTCGTCGGCCGGACCGCGCTGTACGCGCGCGCGCACTCGGCGCCCGCGCGGGTCCTCGTGGGCCTGGTCGGGGACTCCCGGCGCGCCGCCCGGCAGGGCTACGACGTGACGACCCGCAGTGGGACTCACGTCGGCCACGTCACCTCCGGTGCACCGTCGCCCACCCTCGGGGTTCCGATCGCGATGGCCTACGTCACCCCCGAGGCCTCGGCCGAGGGCACCGAGCTCGCGGTCGACGTGCGTGGCCGGCTCGAACCGGTGCACGTCGTACCGCTTCCCTTCTACCGTCGTCCCAGCGCCTGACGGCGCCGCCCAGCCCGCGACAAGGAGCGCCTTCATGAGCGAGATCCCCACCGACCTGCAGTACACGGCCGAGCACGAGTGGGTCGCCTCCGGCGACCCGGTCACGGTCGGTATCACCGCGCACGCGGCCGACGCGCTGGGCGACGTGGTCTACCTCGAGCTGCCCGAGGTGGGCGACGCCGTCACCGCCGGCGCGGTGTGCGGCGAGATCGAGTCGACCAAGTCGGTGTCCGAGCTGTTCTCGCCGGTCGACGGCACCGTGGTCGAGGTGAACGGTGCCGCGGTCGACGACCCGGCGATGGTCAACGCGGACCCGTACGGCGCCGGCTGGCTGATCAAGGTCTCGGTGACCTCGAGCGGCCCGATGCTCAGCGCGGAGGAGTACGCCACGCTCGTCGGGGGCTGACTGGTCCGAACGGGTGACGGGACCGACTAGGCCTTTCGGGTGAGTCGGCATCTTCACCCGGGATCCCAGATCGGGCCTGTGACCTGCGGCAACGCCTCGCCTCGCCGAGCCGCTCATGGAGCCCTGCACGACGCAAGGGTCCGAATGGCGAAATCGCGGGTGAAAACCGCGTCATGTCCCGCGGCCTCCTCGCTCTCTCCAGGTGTACCCGCCGATGCGGTGTCCCCCGGCACCGCGTTACCCCTGGAGGCAGCCATGGCCGTCGAGACGATCGACATGCGAATGGTCCCGGCACAGCGCACCCTCACCCGCCGTGAGCGCGTGATCCTGTCGAACCTCGACGAGGACACCACGCTCGAAGAGATCGCGAGCCGGCTGTGGGTCAGCCGGAACACGGTCAAGTCGCAGGTGCGCAGCGTGTACCGGAAGCTCGGCGTCTCGACCCGCGCGGACGCGGTCGCCCGCGCGCGTCAGTACGGCCTTCGCTGACCTCGACCCCGGAGCGCCTCGCTCGCGGCATGCGCCGCGCGGGGTAACCCCCGCTCCGGACAACGGTCCTCCGGGACCCACCGTCGGCTCTGCCGACACCCGCCGGCCCTCGCGCCGGTCTCCCCGCACGGCACCCGTGCGGCGGGGTGCGACGTTCACCGTCCGCGCCTGCCGCTCCCGTGCTCGCCCGTACCGTGCCTCCAGGTGGTGCGGCGGTGGGGACGACCGGCACGAGGGCCGAGCTGTGCCCGCCGGGTCCGACCCCGCCCGGGCCCGCCGCCGGGTCCACCGGCCGGGCCCGCCGCCCGGTCCACCGGCCGGCCGCGGAGTCCACCGGCTCGCCGCCGGCTCTGTCCCGACCCGTTGCCGCCTCGCTGCCAGGATGGGGGCATGGTCCCGATCCTCGTCGTCGCGGCTGCGTTGGTCGACGACCTCTCCCGCCCGCGCCGCCTGCTCGCCGCGCGGCGCACGCGACCGGCCGCCGTCGCGGGCCGCTGGGAGCTGCCGGGTGGCAAGGTCGAGCCCGGCGAGACCCCGGTCGAGGCGCTGCACCGCGAGGTGCGCGAGGAGCTCGGCGTGCGGGTCGCGCTCGGGGTCGAGCTCCCGGGTCCCGCAGGCGGTTCGTGGCCGATCACCGAGCGCCACGTGATGCGGGTGTGGGCCGCCGAGCTCGTCGAGGGCGAGCCACGGCCGCTGGAGACGCACGACGAGCTTCGCTGGCTCGAGCATCCCGACTGGCACGGCGTGGCCTGGCTGGACGGGGACGTCGCCCTGATCGGGGCGTTGCTGGCCCGGGCGGAGCACCCCGCGGGCCTGCGCTGAGCCGCGCGTCGGAACGCCTGACCGAGCCACGGCCCGAGGGCTAGCGTCGGGAGCGACGAGGGAGAGGTCCATGCGGATAGGTGCGGGCGTCGCGGTGCTGGCACTGGCCCTGGCGGGCTGCACGGGGACGTCGGGCTCGGACCTGACCGGCCCGACGGACACGACGCCCGCGACGATCGACCTCGCCGAGGACGACGCGGCCGAGGAGGCCGCCGAGCACGAGCCGGCCGAGCCCACCGACTCCGGCGACGCCGGTGAGCCGGGCGAGTCGCCTGCCGACGACACTGCCGGAGCCTTCCCCGACCCGGCCACCGTCGTCGGGGCCGAGGTGGTCGTCGAGTCGCCTGCCGACGGCGGCCGGATGGTGGTCGACGGTGTGCCGCTGGCCGGCCTCGCGCAGGTGTTCGGGGCGTGCTTCGCCCCGACGGCGAGCGAGCCGTGCCCCTACTCGATGTCCGGTCTCCAACCCGGAGACGCGAGCGGAGCGCCGGTCGCGTCGTCGTCGGCGTTGCTGGTGCTGCTGCAGCTCACCGGACGGGCGGCCGACGGCACGGCGGTCTGGGTCGGGGTGGACGCCCAGGTGGTCGACCTGGGGGCGGAGGTCCTGGTCGAGTCGTGCGTGGGCGCCGAGGACGTGGCGATCGCCCCGGCGGGGATCAGTGGTTCGACCGTCCTCGCGTCGGCTGCGTGGGGCGCGAACGCCGCGCGCACTGCGATCGTCGAGGTGGACCCGTCCGGGCTCTCCTGCGAGGCGCTCGGCGACTGACCGCGCCCTCGCGCTTCGCCCGTGGCGCGTGTGCCGACCCGCAGCACTAGCGAGCCGACGGGCACCCGGCGAGGTGGTCGTCCACCAGCCCGCACGCCTGCATCGTGGCGTACGCCGTGGTCGGCCCGACGAACCGGAAGCAGGCGGTCTTGAGCGCCTTGGCGAGCGCGGCGGACTCCGGGGTGGAGGACGGTACGTCGGCGAAGGTCGCCGGGCGGGGTGACCGGACCCGCCGGGCCGGCGCGTGCGCCCAGATCAGCTCGGTGAGCGAGCCGCCGCCCGCCTGGAGCTCGACGAGCGCACCCGCGTTGGCGACCACGGCCTCGATCTTCGCCCGGTTGCGGACGATCCCTGGATCGCTCAGCAGGCGAGCGACGTCGTGCTCGTCGTAGTCGGCGACGGCCTGCGGGTCGAAGCCGGCGAACGCGGCCCGGAAGGCCTCGCGCTTGCGCAGGATCGTGATCCAGGCCAGGCCGGACTGGAACGCCTCGAGCGACAGCCGCTCGAAAAGCGCGCTGTCGCCACGCACCGGGTTGCCCCACTCGGTGTCGTGGTAGGTTTCGTAGAGCGGGTCGCCGTCGCCGAAGCACCTCACGCCGGGGACCGTAGCAAGCGGGTCCGACGCCGTGGTGCGGGTGCGTGCGAACCGGACCTGAACACGACGGCAACCGGGCCGTCACCTACCGGCACGGCGCGGGCGCCACACTGGCTCGCGTGATCCTGCGCGCGTCGACCTGGTCGGGTCGGGCCGCGCTGCTCGTGCTCGTCGCGGCCCTCGCCGGGTGCGGGCAGCTCACCGGCGACGCTCCGGGCTCGGCGCGCACGGCGATCGACCAGGCCGGCGACCGGACGGCCACGGCACCGCCCGGGGCGCGGACCGCGGACCCGACGGTCAGCCCGATCGCCAGTCCCACCGTCAGCCCCACGGCGACACGGTCCCCGACGGCGACCCCCACCGGGTCCGCGACGTTCAGCCCGAGCGCACCGAGCGGCGACGGCGAGCTCACGGTGCACCTGACCGCTCCGGTCACCCTCGACGCCTCGGTGTCGACCGACGTCGCCTGCTCCACGGGTGCGGTGCGCTACCAGGCGGAGGTGGCGTCGGCGAGCGTCGGGGAGGGCTACGCGCTCGGAGCGACGGTGACCGTGGCGGGCTACCGCGGGCCGGGCGACTACCAGGGCGCGATCGTGGTGACCCTGACCTCGCCGGAGCAGACCCTGCCCGTGCCGCTCACCGCCCCCGTGCAGGTGACCGAGGCGGGCGGTTCCGCAGCGGTCGCCGCGCCCGAAGGTCAGGTTGCCGGGACCATCGCGTGGACCTGCGGCTGACGGTGTCGGCCGGACCCGCGCCCGACGCTCGGGTCGTCCCGCCGGAAGACGAGGGGCGGTCGGTGACCGCGGGCCTGCGTCCGGCGGTCAGAAGTAGCGCAGGAGCACGTAGGGCACGCTGAGCGCGACGGTCACCGCGGTGACCAGCAGGCCGTACTTGGTGAACTCCCAGAACGAGATCGGCGCCCCGTAGCGCCGCGCGATGCCGAGCACCACGACGTTCGCGCTCGCACCGACCGCCGTCGCGTTCCCGCCGAGGTCGGCACCGATGGTCAGCGCCCACCACAGCGGCTCGGCCGCCACGCCGCCGGCCGCCACCAGGCCCGCGACCAGGGGTGCCATGGTCGCGACGTACGGGATGTTGTCGATCACGCCCGAGATCACCGCCGAGCCGACCAGCAGGCCGACCGCGGCGCCCGCGTAGTTGTCGCCGACGGCAGCCGTCGCGGCCTCGCCGATCCGGTCGATCACCCCGAGGTTGACCAGGCCGCCGACCATGACGAACAGGCCCGCGAAGAACAGCAGGGTCTCCCACTCGACATCTGCCACCACCACGCGGGCCTCGAGCCCGGTGAGCAGCGCGAGCAGCCCGGCGCCCATCAGCGCCACGACGGCCGGCTCGAGGTGCGTCACGCCCTGCAGCGCGAACCCGGCGAGCACGAGCGCGATCACGCCGACCGACATGGCCAGCAGCCGCGGGCTCTTGATCGCCTCGCGCTCGTTCAGCGCCATGACCTTGGCGACCCGCTCGGGGTCGTACGTGAGCTGCTTGCGGAACAGCAGCCAGGCCAGGCCGATGAACACCACGAGCAGCACGACCACCAGCGGCGCCATGTTGACCAGGAAGTCCACGAACGTCAGGCCCGCGCGACTGGCGACGATGATGTTCGGCGGGTCGCCGATGAGCGTCGCCGCGCCACCGATGTTGCTCGCCATCACCTGGGTGATCAGGAACGGGATCGGCGAGACCGCGAGCCGGTCGGCGATCAGCAGCGTCACCGGCGCGATCAGCAGCACCGTCGTGACGTTGTCGAGCATCGCGGACAGCACCGCGGTGATGATGATGAGCATCGTCATGACGACGAACGGGCGCCCGCGGGCCTTCTTCGCGGCCCAGATCGCGAGGAACTCGAACGCGCCGGACTGCCGGAGGATCCCGACGATCATCATCATGCCGAGCAGCAGGAAGATGACGTTCCAGTCGACGCCACTGTGCTCGGAGAAGAAGATCCCGGCCTCGTCCGTGGCGCCGAGCAGCACCATGGCGGCGCCGCCCGCGAGGGCGACCTGGGCGCGCGGCAGCTTCTCGCTGGCGATCAGCGCGTAGGCCCCGATGAAGACGACGAGGCCTGCGACGACCTGGAACGTCATGCCTCGGAAGCACCCCGCAGCCGGCGTGCGGTGAGCGCCGCGTCGAGCACGGTGGGCAGGATGATGAAGCGCGGCTCCTCGTGGTCCGGGTCGTCGATCAGCGCGATCGAGGTGTGTGCGGCGGCCATCAGGGTGGCGACCTCGACGAGGGTCGCGTCCGGCTCGACCACGAGGATGTCGAAGACGTTGACGTCGTCGTCCTCGAGCAGCTCGCCGACCGTCCGCTGGCCGGCGGCGGACCAGAGCTCGTCCGCGGCGGCGTCGTCGAGCACCGCGGCCAGGCGGACGTCCTCGCGCAGGTAGAGCGGGATGAGCAGGCCGAGAACGTCGACGGCCGGGATCACGGACCTGGGCCGACCCGTGTCGTCGGCGACGACGAGGGCGGTCAACCGGTCTCCGGCGATCCGTCGGGCGGCTTCGAGACCTGAGGTGTGCCGGGTGACCACCGGCAACGAGCATGCGAGATCGGACAGCTGCACGGTCCGCTCCCTCCGGCATGGGGAATGAGGTGCCGACCAGGCTTCCCGGCGCTCCGGGACGAGCCTAGTCGCTCCGCACGGCCGCCGGCGGGGCCCGGCGTCCCGGTCGGCGGCCTAGCCTGAGCCCCATGCACCTCATCGAGCTCGCCCTGCACGACACCCCCGAGCGGATCGCGGCCCGCCCTGCGCACCGTGAGAAGCAGCGGCTGCTGCACGAGGCGGGCGTCGTGCTGATCTCCGGCCCGCTCGCGTCCGGCGACGGTGCGTTCATCGTGGTCGACGGGGATCGTGACGCGGTCGACGCGATGCTCGCGGACGACCCGTACTACGCGCGGGACGACGTCGAGGTGCTCCGGATCCTGGAGTGGGCGCCCGCGTTCCGCTGCTGATCGCGCGGCGACCCGGCGTGCGCCCGCCGACCGGGCGGACGGCGTGCCGGCCAGGCGGACGCCTGCCTGCTCAGCGCGCGGCGGCCGCCAGCGCGGTGCGCACCCGCTTGACCGACACCGGCTGGGGTGTGCCGAGCTGCTGGGCGAAGAGCGAGACGCGCAGCTCCTCGAGCATCCAGCGCACGTCCTCGAGTGCCGCGTCCCGGGCCGGATCGGGGGTGCGGGCTCGCGCGGCGGCGACGGCGTCGTCGAGCTCCTCGGCGAGCTCGGCGACCTGCCAGGCCAGCGACTCGTCCCGGCCCACGTTCTCCGCCGCCTTGGCCAACCGGTGCTGCGCGGCCCGCAGGTAGCGCACCAGGTGCGGGAGGCGTTCGGCCCCGGCGCCGGACGCGACCCGGTCCCGGACCAGGTGCGTCGACCAGCCCCGCAGCTCGTGGACGGTGGACAGCAGCGCGAGCGAGCCGGCGGCGCGCAGGTCGGCGTCCAGCTCACGGGCCGCGGTGAGCACGGCGGCCAGGTCGGTCGCGACCCGGTGCGTGCGGTCCTCGAGCTCGTCGCGCAGCTCGCCGCGCAGGGCCTCGTAGCGGACGCGGTCGCGGACCTGGGCGCCGCCGTGCCCGTCGAGCAACGCGTCGAGCGCGCTGCGCTGCAGGTCCAGCACGAGCGCTGCGGTGCTCGGGTACGGCGACGCCGCGAGGGCGAGCGACTGCGCCGACGACCAGCGGCTCGTGACGCGCCCGGTGGAGAGCGCCAGCTCGCCGAGCAGGAGCTCGCGGACCGCGACCGCGTGCCGTGCCGGGTCGGGCCGGGCCAGGACCCGCAGGTCGGCGGTCGTCGGGCGCTCGGGAGTCGGATCGGCGACCAGGGCCGGGAATCCCTCGACCCGCACGCCGCCCACCTCGGCGCTCACCTGCTCGGGGATCTCGTCGTCGGGAGTCGGCAGCGTGGGCCAGGTGGTGAGGCCGGTCCGCTCGAGGTCGTGGCCGGGCTGCCGGCCCGGTCCGGGCCGAGCCGTGGGACCGGGGCGGCCTGGCGGACGCGCGCCGGTCGGACCGCCGTCCGCCGGACCCGACCCGGCATGGCCCGAGCCCGGCCCGCCCGTGCTCGAGGCCCGCGAGCCGGCGTCCGCGTCGGCCGGCGCCGTGCGGCCCGCCGCAGCGCCGTGCTCTGCTGTCCCGGCACCGGCCGTCGCGTCACGCTCGGCGACCGCCCGCCGGATCGCGTCGCGCATCGCGGAGCGGACGGCGCTCTCGGCCTGGGACGCGAGGCGCCGCTGGAGGGCGACGAGGTCGTGCCCCTCGTCGACCACGACCATGCCGCCGCGCCGCTCCTCGACCACCCGGAACGTGATCCGCAGGTGCGCGGGCAGCCGCGAGTCGTCGAACGCGTCGTCCGGGATCTCCACGCCGCGCAGCGCGCGCACCGCCTGGGCGAAGGTCTCGTGCCAGGAGGGAGCGGCGTCCCCCGCCCGCACGGTGTCCGCCCAGGTCGGCTGGCCGGCGAGCCAGCCGACCACCGCGGCGGCCACGTCCGGCGCGGGGACGAGCTGGACGCGCACCGGCTTGGGCAGCGCTCGGATCGTGGCGACCGCGAGCTCGGCCTGCATGCCGGGCACCAGGCGGTCGAAGCCGTCCGGGACCACGCGCTCGAGCACCTGCAGCGGGATCTCGACGCTCACGCCGTCGTGCTCGGTGCCGGGGTCGTAGGCGTAGTGCACTGCGAGGTCGAGGTCGCCCTGCGGCCAGCGCTCGGGGTACAGCGCGGGGTCCCTGGCCGCGTCGGCGTCCTCGCCGACCAGCATCGCGGGGTCGAACGTGAGCAGGTCGGGCTGCGCACGCCGGGTCTTGTTCCACCACTGGTCGAAGTGCCGCGCGGAGACCACGTCGGCCGGGACCCGCTCGTCGTAGAACGCGAACAGCGCGTCGTCGTCGACCACCAGGTCGCGCCGCCGCGCCCGGTTCTCGAGCTCCTCGGCCTGCGCGAGCAGCGCACGGTTGGTGTGGAAGAAGCGGTGGTGCGTCGTCCAGTCGCCCTCGACCAGCGCGTGCCGCAGGAAGAGCTCGCGGGCGTGCTCGGGGTCGACCTTGGCGTACAGCACCCGGCGGCCCACCACGATCGGGACGCCGTACAACGTGACCCGCTCGAGCGCGGTGGCGGCGCCCTGCTTCGCGGACCAGGTCGGTTCCGAGAACGACCGCTTGACCAGGTGCGGTGCGAGCTCCTCGGCCCACTCCGGCTCGATCCGGGCCACGTCGCGCGCCCACAGCCGGCTCGTCTCGACCAGCTCGGCGGCCATCACCCAGGCCGGGGGCTTCTTCGACAGCGCCGACCCGGGGAAGATCGCGAACCGCGCGCCGCGTGCGCCTACGTACTCGTTGCGCGGTCGCGGCTTGCCTCGGCGGTCCGCGCCGCGGTCCCGCCCGCTCCCGCCGGCCCGCACCTCGGTGGCCTCCTGCTGCCCGATCTGGGAGAGCAGCCCGGCGAGCACGCTGCGGTGGATCGCCTCGCCGTCCCAGTCGCGGCGCAGGCTCCCACGCACCGGGCCGCCCTGCTCCTCGGCCTCGGTGACCGGTGCCTCGCGGCGCGGGGGCCGGACCGTGATGCCGAGCGGCTTGGCGAGCTCGCGGAGCTGGGTGACGACGTCCTGCCACTCGCGCAGGCGCAGGAAGCTCAGGTGCTCGGCCCGGCACATCCGGCGGAACGCGCTGCCGGACAGCTCGCGCTGCTGGTCGCGCACGTGGTGCCACAGGTTGAGGTACGCGAGCAGGTCCGAGCCGGGGTCGGCGAATCGGGAGTGCATCGCGTCGGCTTGCTCGCGCTCCTCCGCGGGGCGCTCGCGCGGGTCCTGGATCGACAGGGCAGCGGCGATGATCATCACCTCGCGTGCGACGTCGCGCTTGCCCGCCTCGACGATCATCCGGGCCAGCCGGGGGTCGATCGGCAGCAGGGCGAGCGCCCGCCCCACCTCGGTCAGCCGCAGCCGCTCGGCCCGCTGCTCGAGGGCGCCGAGCTCGACCAGCAGCTGCACGCCGTCGCGCACCGCGCGGGTGTCCGGCGGCTCGACGAACGGGAAGGACGCGATCTCCTCCGGCGAGCCGACCACGCCGATGCTGATCATCTGCAGGATCACGCTCGCGAGCGACGTGCGCAGGATCTCCGGCTCGGTGAACTCGGGGCGTGAGGCGAGGTCCTGCTCGGAGTACAGCCGGATCGCGACCCCGTCCGCGACCCGGCCGCAGCGCCCGGACCGTTGCGCGGCGCTGGCCTGGCTGACCGGTTCGATCGGCAGCCGCTGGACCTTGGTGGCCTTCGACCAGCGCGAGATCCGCGCCGTGCCCGGGTCGACGACGTACCGCACGCCGGGCACGGTGAGCGACGTCTCCGCGACGTTGGTCGCGAGGACCACGCGGCGTCCCGGGTGTGACTCGAACACGCGGTGCTGCTCGGCCGCGGACAGCCGGGAGTACAGCGGCAGCAGCTCGGTGTAGCCCGGGTGGCGGTGGTCGCGCGTGCGGTCGGCGCCGAGGTGCGAGCGCAGGGCATCCTCGGCGTCGCGGATCTCCCGCTCGCCGGACAGGAACACCAGGATGTCGCCGGGCCCCTCGCCGGCGAGCTCGTCGACCGCCTCGCAGATCCCGGTCATCAGGTCGCGGGCGTCCTCGCCCCGGGGCGTCCTGGTGGTCCGCGCGGCGGGCAGTGAGTCCTCGGGGTGCTCCTCGTCCGGCTCGGGGTCCGGCGTGAGCGGGCGGTAGCGGACCTCGACCGGGTAGGTGCGGCCGCTGACCTGGACCACCGGCGCCGGCACGCCGTCCGGGTGCTCGGCGCTCGGCGGCGTCCCGAAGTGCCGCGCGAACCGCTCGGAGTCGATCGTCGCGGACGTGATGACCAGCTTGAGGTCCGGCCTGCGCTCGAGCAGGCGGCGCAGGTAGCCGAGCAGGAAGTCGATGTTGAGGCTGCGCTCGTGGGCCTCGTCGATGACGATCGTGTCGTAGCCGAGCAGCATCGGGTCGCGCTGGATCTGGGCGAGCAGGATGCCGTCGGTCATCACCTTGACCAGCGTCTGCTCGGACGACAGATCGGTGAACCGCACCTGGTAGCCGACCAGGGTGCCGAGCCCGTCGCGGCCGCCGGTGACCTCCTCGCTGATCCGCTCGGCGACGCTGCGGGCCGCGATCCGCCGCGGCTGGGTGTGCCCGATCTGCCCGTCCCGGCCGCGGCCGAGCTCGAGCAGGATCTTCGGCAGCTGGGTGGTCTTCCCCGAACCGGTCTCGCCCGCGACGATCACCACCTGGTGGTCGCGGATCGCCTCGGCGATCTCCGCGCGGCGAGCGCTGACCGGCAGCGACTCGGGGTAGGTGATCGGCGGGACGGCCACCGCCCGGCGGGCCTCGGCGCGGCGCTCGCGAGCGGCCCGGTCCTCGGCGTTGGGGCGACGGGGCCGGTCGGCGGGTGGGCGGCGGTCGCGCCGCGACGGGTCGCCCGAGCGTCCGCGTCCGCGACGGCCGCGGCGCTTGGGTGCGGCCGAGCCGTCCGACGGCGCCTTCGCGTCGCCTCCGTCCCGCCGGGCCTCGCTCACGACCGGCCATTGTCCCCGATGCGTCGCCGGGGGTCGCGTCGATTCCGCCGGGGCGGGCGGGGGACACCAGGTCCGATGACGGCGCAGCGCCGCGGGACGCCGTGTCGGAGCCGCCCGCTGGAGATGTGCGCGGCGGCGTCCGGCGAGATGCTCGGGCGAGACACCTGCGGGGCCGCCCACCCGGCGCGGCCCTGAGCCGAGAGGGGACCTTCATGAGCCGTCATCTGCTCCTGCTACCCGCGCCCGAGGCCGAGTGGGCCGAGCTGCCCGCCTCGGAGCACGAGAAGGGCATGCGTTCCCACGAGCAGTTCCACCAGGACCTGGCTGCCGGCGGGCACCGTCTGATCACCGCGGGGCCACTGACGCCGTCGGACCGGGCGGTCTCGATGCGGCCGGACGGCTCCGGCGGAGCGATCGTCACGACCGGCCCGTTCACCGGGTCCGTCGAGCAGGTGGTCGGGTTCTACCTGCTCGAGACCGACGACCGGGCCGCGCTGCTCGCGGTCTGCCAGGACTTCGCGTCCCGCGGCGAGCTCATCGAGTTCCGGGACGTCGAGGGGTGACGCAGGTCAGCTCGCGGTCTGCGCCCTGAGAACGTCGGCGAGCGACCGCGGGGGCCGGCCCAGTAGCCGCTCGACGTCGCCCGTGACCTCGGCCATCTCGCCCGAGGCGATCGCGAGGTAGGTCGACACCCAGGCCTCGACCTGCCACTCCTCGGCTCCGGTCGCCCGCCGCCAGGCGTACGCGTCGGCGACCGACTCGGGTTCGTAGCTCAGCACACGCCCGGTCACCTCGGTCCACACCCGGGTGACGTCGTCGAGCGTGAGGGCCTCGGGCCCGGTCAACCGGTACGTCCGACCGGCGTGCCGAGCCGGGTCGCGCAGCACCGTCGCCGCGACCGCGGCGACGTCGGCGCGGGCGACCCCGGCGAACCGACCCGAGCCGGCCGGGCCGCGGAGCACCCCCTGGTCGTTCGCGAAGTACGGCACGAGGTCGAGGTACAGGTTGTCCCGCAGGAAGGTCCAGCTCATCCCGGATGCCTTGAGGATCTCCTCGGTCGCGCCGTGGTCACGGGCCAGCGTGAAGGTGGCGTCGGAGCCGGCGCCCTCGAACGAGGTGTAGACGACGTGCTCGACGCCTGCCTCGGCGGCGTCCTCGATGAACGCGCGGTGCTCGGCGACCCGGTCGGGGCTCTCATGGGCGGAGACCATCAGCAGCGCACGGACGCCGCGCAGGGCGTCGGTGGCGTCGCCGCCGTAGGCGACCTGCCGGATCTCGCTGCAGTCGAGCACCGGCGCCTGGTGGGCGTCGCGCACGAGCAGCCGCTGCGAGAAGCCCTCCTCGGCGAGCTCCGCGGCCACCATGCCGCCGATGTGCCCCGTCGCACCCGTGATGCCGATCCGCATGGGATCGAGCCTGGCACACCTGGCTGTGTGCCACCTGCCCGACGGCGTACAGGTGTCCCGCTGCCCGCTGCCGGGTGGTTGGCCGTCGCGCCGGTCGCGGGCCGGCTGTCGCGCCGGGTCCGAGGACGTCGGGCCCTGGACCGCACGGCAGGACAGCGGGACGCTGGACGTGAGCGGGACCGCCGGAGCGGATCCGCCGCGGCGCGGCGCCCGCCGGGAGGTGGACATGAAACGCGTCGTGGTCGGTGTCGAGGACCTCCCGCACGGCGATGCTGCACTCGGGTGGGCCGCGATCGCGGCCGAGCAGCGGGGTGCGACGCTGCAGCTGGTGCACGCGACCGGCTTCCCGATGGCCGGCGTCGACATGCTCGCGGACGACTGGACGATGCAGGGCGCGAACGCCCTGATGGATCGCGCCGTCGCGCAGGCGCGCGACCTGGTGCCGCTGGTCACCGTGGAGCCCCTGATCGACCGCCGCCGACCCGCGGAGGTGCTGGTCGACGTCGCGCGCGGGGCCGAGCTGCTCGTGCTCGGCACGCACCGGATGACCACCACCGAGCGGGTGTTCTCCGGTTCGTTGGCCTACCAGATCGCCGCCGCCGCTCCGGTGCCCACGGTCGTGGTCCCCGGGGGCGTCGCCCTCGACGCCGCGGGCGTCGTGGTGGGCGTGGACGGCTCGGCCGACAGCATCGAGGCGGTCGCGCTCGCCGCGGCCGAGGCGGACCGGACCGGTCAGGCGCTGCACGTGGTGCGGGCGTGGATGGAGCCGTCGCTGTACGCGTCCGTCGACGTCTACCCGGAGGGCCTCGCCGAGTCGATCAAGGAGGAGGAGCGTCTGGTGCTCGCCGAGTCGGTCGCCGGCCTGGCCGAGCAGTACCCGGACCTCGTGGTGCACGAGCGGCTCGTGCGCGAGCAGCCCGGGACCGCGCTGCTCGACGAGGCCGAGCACGCCCGGCTGCTCGTCGTGGGCAGCCGCGGCCGGCACGGTCTGACCCGGCTGCTGCTCGGGTCGGTGAGCCACACCGTGGTGCTGCACGCACCGTGCCCGGTGATGATCGCGCGGACCCGCCACGTGGAGACGCAGCACACCTGACGATCTCGGGAACCTGCCGCGCCGCCCACTCGTCTGCCAGGTGTGGGTGACGCGACGCTGCAGGACCTCGAGCAGGACGGGCTCGAGGCGGTGGCCGTTGGGGACGGCACCCTGGTGCGCATGTGGGGCTCGGTCGACGAGTCCCTGCGCTCCAGGGCCGGCGTCGCGATGGCCTACGCGCTGGCCAGGTCGGGGCCGGTGGTGATGGACGCCGGCCGGGTGGAGTTTCTGGACTCCTCCGGCCTGGCGTTCATCCTCCAGATGCTCCAGGCCGGCGAGGAGGACGGGCGCGCCGTGGTGCTGCGCGACCCGCCCGACCTGCTGCTCGACATGCTCCAGGTGCTCGGGCTGGCCGGTGAGGTCCCGCTGGAGTTCAGCTCGCGTTGAGGGTGCGGCTGAGCGCAGCCGAGCATCGACCATGACCGCCATCCGGGCCGACCCGGTCAACGGCAGGCAGGTCGAACGCGCGCGACGAGCGGCACGAGCGGACGAACTGCGCCGCCCGGTTCTCGACGCGGCGGGTCACGTGGCCCACGAGCATCGCGATGGAATCATGGTCGAGCGGCCACCCGGTGACGGCGGCTGGTGGGGCAGGTCGTCGGTGAGGCGGTGCGGCTGAAGGGCGGGGCGTGCAGCGGCTTCGACGCGAGATCGACGACAACAACCGGCGCGCGTGGTCCGAGCACTTCGCTGGTGCCCAGCTCGACGAGATGGTCGCCGCGGCGAGGCGCCAACTTGTCGGGGTCGTTCTGATGCTTGTGCTGGTGTGCGTCGCCTTGGCCCTCGTCCCCACGATGGGCTCGCTCCATCCGAGCGCCCGCGTGGCGATCGTGTTGGCGGTGACGGTCCCCGGGTGCGCGGTCTTCCTTCGACGCGTTCGAGAGCAGAACGGGATCGCCGCGAGGGGCCTCGGCCTGACACCGCGAGAGATGCGCCGCCTCGACGCCCGATCGCCCGAACGCTTCCGTTCCTCGCTCGCGCGGATCCACAACCGACGCAATGCACGACCAGCGGCATGAGCCGATGAGATGCCGCCGTGCCATCAGCGGCATGAGCGGATGACTGTCGTGCGGGCCGGTCGGTCGCCTGGGCTGCGAGTGGGGCGTCCGGGTGTGCCTGCCACCTACGATCCGTTCATGAGTCGACGGGTTTCCGCGCCGCCCAGACCCATGGCTCCGGGTGACGTCGTCACGGCGTTCTCCGATGCGTTGGGCGAGTGGACGGCAGCCCAGGTGACCGACCTCGATCCGAGCTGGGGCACGGCTGGTGTGCTCGACTTGGCCTGGTCGGGCCCCGAGCCGAGCTCCGTCGGGGATCTCGGGGACCCGGCGCCACTTGTCCTGACCCATCACGCGTGGACAGGCAGGCCCTCCCACCGCAACTACGACTGGCTGTTGCCGCGCGGGTGCACGGTGATCGGCAACGTGCCGGCCTTGGTGGAGCGCAAGTCGGACACGTACGCAGCGGGTTGGCACCTGGGCGATCAGCTCGCCCTGCAGCGCTCCTGGGACCGTGGTGAGCGCACGTCGACCCACCGGGGAGAGCGGTCCTTCACCGGCGCTGAGGTCGCGAGCCTCGTCGCCACGGGGGCTGTCTTCCCCGACGTGTGGAAGGTCTCGATCACGGAGATCGACTCCTTGGACTGTGGCGGCCTGGTCACGGTCCTTCCCAACGTGACGCGGCTGTCCTTGTCCGGGGACCTGGGGACGTTGGTCAACGCTTCGAGCCTCAACGGTCTGACCGGGCTCAGGTCGCTGCTCGTGAGCAAGCTGTTCGGGATGGTCGCGTCCGACCTGCTTGTGCCCGAGTCGGCCCCGGGCCTGGAGATGCTCGCACTGCACAGCATCCCCGCCGAGTACGCCGCGGCTATGAGGAAGGTGTGGACCCCGGAGATCCCCCACGGCACCCGAGTCGATGTGACCGGCGCCCGCAAGCCGGAGTGGGTCGCCGAGAACCGCGACAACCCGTTGCGTGACTGGGACGGCCGCGGTCACATCAGCGCAGTGCGCTTCCGCAAGGCCGTCGCCCAGTACAAGGCGACCCGACGTGCCGTCCTCGACGCCCTCGACGACGCCGAGGGCGCGGTGGACACCGCCCGTCTGACCGCGCTCGGCAGGGAGTACGGGGAGGCGTTCAACCGCCTGGACGGGAGCCGGAGCCCGTTCATCGAGACCGAGGAGCGTGAGGACCTCTTCAGGGCCCTCGAAGCGATCGTCGACCAGGCCGAGGCGATCAGCGGCACGCCCCTTCCCGGCGCACGTGAGCACCTCCTCGCGGGCCTCGACAGCATCCGGGAGTGGTGACCACACCAACCGCCGGCAACCCGCTGCGCGCCCGCCGTACCCGTGCACCAGCCACGAGGCCCGGGCATCCGCCCGCCGCCATGCCATCAGCGGCATGACCGTGCGGCACCCGGAGGGTACGCGCTCAGTGCAGCCCGATGATCTGGGTGTGCGGCTCAGGCACGATCATGCCTTCACCATAGGAAGAGCGAGGCTGTCAGCAGGAGTGTCCCTGCGACGAGAGCCCAGGTGGCGGGCGCGATATGGCGGCGACTGGGTGGGCCAGCCTCGTAGACGACCAGGCGCCCGAGGAACAGGCGGCGAGGGCGCGCCCTCACGAGGCGCAATGCCGCGAGGTACCCCATCGCGAAGACGATCTCGCTGGCCGCCGACCAGGCGACGGGCGCGTTCAGGGACGATCCCTCGGGCCAGTGGGCCGCGACCGAGACGACCCCGAAGACGGCAAGCACAGCCGAGAAGGCGCCGATCGCACCGGCAACGGGCCCCCACTTGGCGCCGCGCCGCCAGTAGTCCGGGGCGCCCAGGTGGAAGCTCTCGGTGCCGCGCCAAGCCAGAGCGCAACTGAACGGGACCGAGACGAGCGCGAGAAGGGCGCCGACGAACTGCAGTCCGGACACCGTTCCTCCCCAGGCTCCGACAGCACTGGCCACGATCTTCCCGGATCTTGCCGTGCCTCCTGAGCCGCTCGAGACGGTCCGAGTTCGGCGACGAGGCCGATGCCGTGCGGGAACCAGTCGAACTAGCACGGTGG
This sequence comes from Actinotalea endophytica, assembly GCF_025717005.1. Lineage (GTDB taxonomy): Bacteria > Actinomycetota > Actinomycetes > Actinomycetales > Cellulomonadaceae > Actinotalea. The sequence continues at coordinate 51,229 of NZ_JAOVZU010000001.1, read as the reverse complement.
ACTGGTGAGGCCGGCGACAACTCCGCGTCGCGGAGATCGCCTTGAGCGCCCCGATCGACCAGCGGACTGGCCGCCCGGAACCCGGATCAGGAGGCGTTGGTCAGGCGGCGTACGACGTACTGGTTCAGGCTCAGATGCTCCTCGGCGGCCTCGGTGGCGAGCTTGCGGTGCAGCTGCTCGCCGACCCGGAGGTTGAACTTGCCCGAGTAGGTGCGCGAGGAGAGTGGTTCGGGCACGGGTTCGCCGTTGGCGTCCAGGTTGGCGACGGTCTCGGTGACCAGGTCTCGCATCCCGCGCAGCGCCTCGTCCTGGGTGCCGGCCAGCCAGGACAGCGAGGGCAGCTCCAGGCAGGTGGCGACGTACTCGGCGTCTTCGGCGGACCAGGTGACCCGGTAGGTGTACCAGGTGATGTCGATACGGCCGGTGGAGCTCATGCCTGGGCCTCCTTCTTGTCGATCGCGGCCAGGACCTGCCTGACCTGGTAGGCCTTGGCCTGCCCGTGGTCGTTCTGGATGTTGACGCGTGGGTCGCCGGGCCAGGGAGTCTTGAACACGGCGTGCGACCCTCCCGTGGTTCTCGGCGGGCCGAAGTAGTGCTCGCAGACCTTGGCCAGGTCGTCGTAACGGATGCTGCGTGGGTTGGCACGCATGGCAGCGACGATCTTGGCTACCGACGGCACCGCCCCATGGTACCGCGGGCGGTACTGCTTCGTCAGGTCTCCACACGACCGGAACTCGGCATGACCGCGCATGCGCCGGGGCCGCCGAGCGCGCACGCGGGAGAACTGGGCGTGCCGTTGGCGGGTGACCGGCGCCAGGGCGCCCCCGCCCGTCGCCGCCGCAACCGTCAGTCGGCGGCGGCCAGGCGGAGGGTCTGGAGCCGACGGATCGCCACCCACGTCGCCCCGACCACCAGCACCGCGAGCAGCGACAACCCCACCGGCACCGTGACCGCCGACTCGACACCCCACGCTCTCGCGTTGTCGCCGAGCAGGGCCTCGGCCGGGGCCAGTGCCCACTGCCGCACGGAGACGTCCCGGATGCCCGGCACGAACCCGCCGAGCAGCGTCTCCCACAGCAGGGCGTACAGCAGGCCGATGATCACCGCGTTGCGGGTCAGCACCGACAGCGCCACGAACAGCGTGGTGTACGCGATCCCGGCGAGCAGCGCCGCGAGGCCGTAGGCGGCGGTGAGCTGTAGGCCCTCGTCCCCGGCGATGGCCGCCGAGGCCGTGACCGGCAGCACGGCGAACACCAGCATCGCCGCGAGGCCCACGCCGAGCTTGGCGAACAGGATCGTGCGCCGCGGCAGCGGCTTGGCCAGCAGGTACACGATCGAGCCGTCGTCGATCTCCGGGCCGATCACGCCGGTGCCGATCAGCAGGCACATCAGCGGGAGCAGCGTGCCCATCGCGAAGCCGCCGGTCAGGTTCGCCGAGTCGGTGACCGAGCCCGCCGAGGCCCAGCGGGTCAGCCCGGCGAGCACGAGCAGCAGCACCGGCAGGATCACGAGCAGCAGCGAGCGGCGGCGGCCCAGCAGGCCGCGCGCGGTGAGTCCCACGACGACGTTCATCGGGCCACCAGGTACGCGAAGACGCTCTCGAGGGACTCGTCGGCGGGCGACACCTCGAGCAGTCGCACGCCCTGCTCACGGGCGACGCGGGGCAGCGCGTGCACGAACCGCCCCCAGTCCGAGGTCTGCACGGCCAGCACCCCGGCGCCCACCGTGACACCGTCGGCAGCACCCGCCGCGATCAGGGCGCCGGCCAGGCGCCGGTCGTCGGTCGACGCGATCGTGTACTGGTGCGGCCGCTCGGTCATCAGCCGTCGGATCCGGCGGTAGTCGCCCGACGCGGCGTGCCGGCCGGCGACGAGGACCTCGATGGTCCCGGCGATCTGCTCGACCTCCTCGAGGATGTGGCTGCTGAACAGCACCGTGCGGCCATCGGCGGCCAGGCGCGTGAGCAGGTCCATCAGGTGCAGCCGCTGGCGGGGGTCCATGCCGTTGAAGGGCTCGTCGAGCAGCAGCACCGACGGGTCGTGGACCAGCGCCGTCGCCATCTTGATCCGCTGCTTCATGCCCTTGGAGTAGGTGGAGATCGGCCGGTCGCTCGGCTCGACCATGTCGACCACCTCGAGCGCCCGCTGCGCCGCCGCCCCCGCGTCGGCCAGGCCGTGCAGGCGGGCGTTCGCGAGCAGGAACTGCCGGGCGGTGACCATGTCGTACATCGCCTCGGGCTCCGGGACGAGCCCGATGGTCCGGTAGATCTCGGGGTTGCGCCACACCGGCCCGCCGTCGAGCGTCACCGTGCCCGTCGACGGAGCGAGGAAGCCGCCCATCATCGAGATGAGCGTCGACTTGCCGGCGCCGTTCGGCCCGAGCAGCCCGGTGATGCCGGGGCCGACGGTGATCGACACGTCGTTGACCGCGACGACGTTGCCGTACCAGCGGGAGACGGAGTCCAGGACGATGGTGGTCACAGCGGCACCGAGTTCCGGTAGCGGCGCAGCAGAAGCCCGCCGAAGCCGAGCACGCCCAGCAGCCAGGCCAGGGCGAGGACACCGGCCTGCCAGGCGGCCGTCGGCGCGAACTCGCCGATCGCGGCGTCCACGCCGAGCACCCACGACGACAGCCCGTCGATGAGCCGGTAGGGGTCGAGCGCACCGGCCACGACCGCCAGGTCGGACAGGTCCTCCTCGGACGCAAGGCCCGACAGCGCGAAGCTGAAGCCCTGCACCACCAGCAGGATCGTGATGATCGCCGCGACCCCCACGCCGCGTCGGGGCGTGAGCGTCGCGACCGCGAGACCGAAGGCCGAGAGCAGCACCGCGAGCAGCGCCGACATCAGCAGACCCCCGGCCCAGCCCACCAGCTGCTCGTCCACCGGCAGCTCGGCCAGCAGCGCCGCGATCATCAGCAGCGTCTGCGGCACCGCCATGATCGCGAACATCGAGATGGCCAGGCCGGCGTACCGGGCGGCGAGGTAGTCCGAGCGCATCAGCGGCCGGGACAGGTACAGCGACATCACGCCGTGCCGCAGGTCGCGCGAGACGGCGTACGGCGCGGAGCCGGCCAGGAACAGCGAGATCGGCAGGTTCAGCTGGTACAGGTACTGCGTGTAGGAGATCGGCGGCCGGTCCGCACCGGTGATCAGCACGACGAGACCGATGACGATCGGCGGCAGCGCCAGGATCGCGACCAGCAACCACGGCATCACCTTGCTGCGCGCCGGGCGACCCAGGCCGAAGATGCCGCGGATCGTGTCCACCAGCAGCGACCGCACGATCCAGCCGCGGCCGAACCGCTCGCCCTCGTAGCGCCGGAAGCCGATGTCGTGGATGACGTCGCTCATCGCGTCCCCCCGAACAGCTCGGTGAGGTGGTGCCGGCGCCGCTGCATGCGCACCAGCCCGACGCCGAGCTCGGCGGTCGCGGCCGTCACCGCGTCGAGCACGCGCGCGTCGGCAGCGACGGAGAACGTCGGGCCGCCGTCGGTCTCGACCGCGGCGCCCAGGGCGCGCAGCCGCGCGACCACCTCGTCGGCGCGGTCGGTGACCTCGACGAGCAGCACGCCGGACAGCGCCGTCGCCTCGGCCGTGGAGGTCGACCGCTGCAGCACGCCGGCCTCGATGACGACGACGTGGTCGGCGATCCGTTCCAGCTCGCCCAGCAGGTGCGAGGTGACCAGCACCGAGATGCCGAAGTCCACGTGGACCCGGCGGATGAGGTCGAGCATCTCGTCGCGCCCGGCCGGGTCCAGGCCGTTGGTCGGCTCGTCGAGCAGGACCAACTGCGGGTCGTGCACCAGGGCCTGCGCCAGCTTGACCCGCTGCTTCATGCCGGTCGAGTAGCCGCCGATGGGGCGGTACCGCTCCTCGTACAGCCCGACGTGGCGCAGGGTGTCCGCGGCGCGCTCGCGGGCGGCGGCGCTCGGCAGCCCGGACATCCGGGCCAGGTGCACCACCAGCTCGGTGGCCGACACGTCCGGCGGCAGGCAGTCGGACTCGGGCATGTAGCCCACGACCTGGCGGATCGCGAGGCCGTCGGTCCGCGCGTCCCGGCCGAGGATCTGGGCGTCACCCCCGGTCGGGGGGAGCAGGCCGAGCAGGATCTTGATCAGCGTGGACTTGCCGGCGCCGTTCGCACCGACCAGCCCGACGACGCCCGTGGGCATCTCGACGGACAGGTCCTGCAGCGCGGTGACGGGGCCGAACTGCTTGGTCAGGTGCCGGGTGGTGATCGCCGCGCCGAACGACCGGCGGGTCGGCGGGTTCGGGGTCGCGGCGTGATCGACCGGGTCGGCGGGCACCCGCCCATTCTGGGTGGGGCGGGTGACCGCTGTACATCAGGGTCTGCCCGGAGGCGACCCTGATGAGACCTCAGCCCAGGCTCTCCGGCCGGGTGTGCTCCTCGCCCAGGACGTGCTCGGCGAGGAAGCCGCTCACGACCTGGTACCAGATCTTGGCGTGCTGCGGTGAGAGCACCCAGTGGTTCTCGTCCGGGAAGTACAGGAACCGGTGCGGCGACCGGCCCTGCTCGTCCGCGGCGAGCCTCGACTCCGACAGCAGCTCGTACCAGAGCCGCAGGCCCTCGCCGATCGGCACCCGGTAGTCCTTGTCGCCGTGCACCACGAGCATCGGCGTGCCGATCTCACCGACGAACCGGTGCGGCGAGTTCTCCAGCGCCATCTCGGGGCTCATCTCGCGGCGCCAGTACCAGGCGGCGTCGGTGGTCGGTCCGAACTGGTCCAGCGCCCACAGGCTCGCGTGCGTGACGATCGCCCGGAAGCGGTCGGTGTGGCCGGCCACCCAGTTGGCCATGTAGCCGCCGAAGCTGCCGCCCATCGCCGCCGTGCGGTCCGCGTCGATGTCCTCGCGGGCCTCGGCCGCGTCGGTCACGGCCATCAGGTCCGTGAACGGCGCCTTGCCCCAGGCACCCCAGCCGCGCTGGATGAAGTCCTGCCCGTAGCCGGTGGACAGCGCCGGGTCGGGCAGCAGCACGCCGTAGCCCTGGGCCACCATCAGCCAGGGGTTCCAGCGCCACGACCACGCGTTCCACGAGCCGAGCGGGCCGCCGTGGATCCACAGCAGCAGCGGAGCGGGCTCGTCCGCGGACGCCTCGTCGGGCAGCGCGAGCCAGGCGCGCACCGGCGTGCCGTCGTCGGCCACCGTCCGGACCTCCTCGAGCCGGCCGGGCAGCGTGGGCGGCGGGACCGGGGCGCGCAGCACGGTGACCGTGCCGGGCGCCTCGCCCTGCAGCGCGATCCGCACCGGGTGCGGCGGCGCGAGGTAGGACGTGCGCAGCGCGTAGACCACGGTCGCGTCGGGCGAGACCTGCAGGTCGGAGTAGGTGTAGTCGTCGTCGGTGAGCTGGTGCGCGACGTCGGCCTCGGGGTCCACCAGGAACACCGGTCCGCGTCCGTCCTGGTCCGCGGTGACGACCAGGCCGGAGGCGTCGGGCAGCCACTGCACGCCCGTGACCCAACGGTCCCAGGAAGCCAGCAGCCGCAGCGGCTCGCCACCGACCACGCCGTTCGGCCCGAGCGGCAGGACCCAGAGCTGGACCTGCGGTGCCTGGTGCGGCGTGGACAGGGTCTCGCGCAGGTACGCGATCGCGCTGCCGTCCGGCGCGATGACCGGCTTGAACAGGTCGGCCTCGGGGTCGTCGACCAGCACGGCGCGCTCGCGCGAGTCCAGGTCGACGCTGACCAGCGTGCCGCGCAGCTCGCCGCGCGAGCCGGGGACCTGCCAGGTCGTGACGACGAAGCTGCCGTCGGGCGAGAAGTCGTAGTCGGCCTCGCGCAGGGCGCCGCCGGGGTGCGGGGTGAGGTCGGAGACCTCGAGGTGCTCGACGCTGCGGGAGGCGATCTCGACCGCGCGCGCGGGCTCGTCGTCGTGCCGGAAGTGCCAGCCGAGCAGGTGCGGCTCGTCCGGGCCGAGGTCGTGGTCCCAGTACCGGACCGGGTAGCCGGTGTGCAGCACCGCGGAGACCTTGAGGTCCTTGCGCTGGGTGCGCAGCCGCTCGTCGTCGGCGGCGTCGTGCGCCGAGGGGAGCATGTCGGTGCTGAACAGCACGGCGGCCGAGAAGCGGGCGGTGCGCACGCCGGACACGCCGCCGGGACGGGTCGCGACCACCCGGGCCTCGCCGCCACCGGCCGGCAGCACCCACAGCGCGGGCACGTCGAGCGGCTTGTCGGAGTCCTTGGCGTCGGCGTCCGGGCGCTTGGAGGTGAACAGCAGGTCGCCGTCGGGCGTGAACGCCGCCCCGGTCTCGCCCTGCGCGCTGCGGGTCAGCCGCCGCGCAGGCTTGGACCTGGTCGGGAAGACCTCCCACAGCGCGCTGTGCGCCGTGGTGCGGTCCTGGTTCAGCGTCGAGACCGTGGTGATCAGTCGCGAACCGTCGGGCGAGAGCACCAGGCCGGACATCCGCGGCAGCGCGACGTACTCGTCCAGGTCATGGAACGGGGTGTTGAGAGTCATTCATCCTCCTCGGCCCCCTGATCCTGCCACCTGGACCCCCTCGGATGCCCGCATTGGTGGGCCGGTCGAGTGATCTGTCCGGGTGGCGGCGGGCCTCGACCGGCGTGTCGGCGGGTCCGGATAGCGTGCTTGGCATGCGGCTCGTGCACACCAGTGACTGGCACCTGGGCCGCACCCTGCACGGCGTGCCGATGCTCGAGCACCAGGCCGCGTACCTCGACCACCTCGTCGAGCTGGTGCGGGACAGCGGTGCGCGCGCGGTGCTGGTCGCGGGCGACGTGTACGACCGCGCGATCCCCCCGGTCGAGGCCGTCGAGCTGCTGGCCGACGTCCTGCGCCGGCTGAGCGAGACCGCGACCGTCGTGCTCACGCCGGGCAACCACGACTCCGCGGTGCGGCTCGGGTTCGGCGCCGCCCTGATGCGGTCCGAGGTCCACCTGCGGGCGCGGGTCGCCGACGTCGGGACGCCCGTGCTGCTGCAGGAGGACGGGGTCGAGGTCGCGGTGCACCCGCTGCCCTACCTCGACCCGGACCTCGCGCGCGAGGTGCTCGACCCGGACCTGCCGCGCTCGCACGAGGCCGCGGTGGGCGCGGCGATGGACCGGGTGCGCGCCGACCTCGCGCAGCGCCCGGGAGTGCGCTCGGTGGTCATGGCGCACGCGTTCGTCGTCGGCGGCGAGCCGTCGGACTCCGAGCGCGACATCAGGGTCGGTGGCGTCGACTCGGTGCCCGCGGGCGTCTTCCGCGGGGTGGACTACGTCGCGCTCGGCCACCTGCACGGCGCGCAGCGGATCGCCGGTACCGGGACGGTGCTGCAGTACTGCGGGTCGCCGCTGGCGTACTCGTTCTCCGAGCGGCACCACACCAAGGCGACCGCGGTGGTCGAGCTCGGCGCGACCGGCGCCCCGGGCGTGGACCTCGTGCCGGCCCCGGTGCCGCGGCGGCTGACCGAGCTGGTCGGTGAGCTCGACGTGCTGCTCGGGCTCGTGGAGCACCGCGAGGACTGGGTGCGGCTGGTCGCGACCGACGCCACCCGGCCGGTCGACCTGTACGCCCGGGTCCGGACGGCGTTCCCGCACGTGCTGGCCGTCGAGCACCGCCCGGCCACGGCTCCCGGTGCGCCGAGCCCGGTGGTGACGGCGACCCGCGACCCGCTCGAGGTGGTCGCGGAGTTCGTCGAGCACGTCACCGGTGCCGCGCCGACGCCGGCGGAGGCCGCCGTGCTGCGCGCCGCGTACGAGCACGAGCGTGCGCTGGAGCGTGCGTGATGCAGCTGCTACGACTCCGCCTCGGTGCGCTCGGCCCGTTCCCGGGCGAGCACGACGTCGACCTCGCCGAGCTCGGTGCCTCGGGGCTCTTCCTGCTCGAGGGGCCGACCGGTGCTGGCAAGAGCACGCTGATCGACGCGATCGTGTTCGCGCTGTACGGCAAGGTCGCCTCGCCGGGCGCGTCCGAGGACAGGTTGCGGTCCAACCACGCCGCAGCGGACGCCGAGACCTACGTCGAGCTCGAGTTCGCGACCGGTGCCGGGACCTACCGGGTCCGACGCACGCCGGCGTACCAGCGGGCCAAGCAGCGCGGCACCGGGACCACGACGCAGCAGGCGACGATCAAGCTGTGGCGGCTGAGCTCGCCCGACGCACCGGGAGAGCTCCTCACCACCAGGCTCGACGAGGCCGGGCTCGAGCTGCAGCAGATCGTCGGGCTGGACCGCACGCAGTTCGTCCAGACCGTCGTGCTGCCGCAGGGGGAGTTCGCGGCGTTCCTCCGGTCGGACCCCGAGCACCGCCGGGGCCTGCTGCAGCGCCTGTTCGGCACCGAGGTGTACGAGCGTGTGCAGCAACGGCTCGAGCGGATGCGCGCCGAGGCCTCGCGGGGTGTGGCCGAGGCCGAGCAGGCGGCGGCGCGTGAGGTCGCCCGGTTCCTGGGCGCGGCCGAGCTGCCCGAACCGGAGCAGGTGGACGCGCGGGCGCTCGCGGACCTCACCCGCCGGCTCGAGGCCGACGCCCGGCGCGCATCCGAGGTCGCGCTCAGCGCCGCAGAGGCCGCGGTCGTGGCGCGGGTCGAACGGGACCGCCGTGCTGCGCTCGTCGTGCTGCTCGAACGTCGCGCCGCGCTCCGGGCCGAGTCCACCGAGCTCGACGCAGCCGCCGACGAGCACGCGTCCCGGTGCCGGCGGCTGGCGGCCGCGACGGCAGCCGAGCAGTGCTGGCCCGCGGTCGAGGCCGCGAGCCTCGCGTCGCGCGCCCGGTCCGAAGCCGCGGCGGCGCTCGAGGTCGCGCGCTCAGGGGCGTCGGACGACCTTCGTGCCGTCGTCGGGGCGGCCGACGCCGAGATCGCGCTCAAGGCCCTTGCCGACGAGATCGAACGCACCGCGACAGCTCGGGGTGCGCTCGCCCGTGCGCTGCACCTCGAGGCCGGGCTGACGGACCGCCGGGAGGACCTCGCATCCCGGCGCGAGGCGTTGGCCACCGCGCGGCTGGCCGTCGAGCAGGGGCGAGCGGCGCTCGCCGAGGTGCCGGAGCTGCGTGCCGAGCTGACCGTCGAGCTCGGCATCGCGCGCTCCGCAGCAGGAGGGCTCCCGGCGGCCAGGGTCGCCGCGCGCGAGGCGGAGGCCGCCGTGGCGGCAGCGCACGAGGCCGCGGCGCTCGACGTGCGGCTGGCCGATGCCGAGGTGACGGCTCGCGAGGCTGCGGGTGCGGCTCACGCGGCGGCCGCGGCGCTCGCCGAGGCGCACCGCGCCCGGATCGCGGGGATCGCAGGGGAGCTCGCCGCCACGCTCGAGCCCGGAGCCCCGTGCGTGGTGTGCGGCTCGCTCGAGCATCCGGCGCCGGCGCCGGGTGCGGCCGAGCCACCCGACATCGACGGGCTGGAGGCCGCCCGGGCAGGGGCCGAGGGCGCCCTGAGGTCTGCGGTGAGCGAGGTCGAGCGACTGCGCGAGCGCCGCGCGGCACTCGGCGACGTCACAGCCGACGAGGACGCCGTGGGCGCAGCGCAGGACGCGGTCGCGGCCGCGGAGGCTGCGGTCGTGCGGGAAGCCGAGCTCGCTAGCCGGCTCGCCGCCCATGAGCGGCAGTGGGAGGCGGACCGGGCCGAGCTGACCGCCCGCGAGCAGGTACTCGTCGTGGACGAGACCCGCGCCCAGGCCGAGCTGGCCGCGCTCGAGTCGGACGAGGCCGAGGTCCTGGCCGCTGCGGACGGGGCTCCGAGCGTGCGCGCCCGGGACGAGGAGCACCGACGCCGAGGTGCGCAGGCGAGGACCTGGGCCGAGGCGTTGGACGCCCTCGTCGAGGCCGAGACGGTGCTGGCTCGCGAGGAGCGCGAGCGGGACCGTGTGCTCGATGCGGCGGGCCTCGCGCTCGACGAGGTGCTGCGGGTCCGCCTGCCGCGCGCCGAGGTCGCGGCACTTCGCTCCGCGATCGAGGCCCACACGACGCGGGTCGCCCAGGTCACCGGTGCGCTCGCCGAGCTGCCCGAGCTCCCGGACGGCGAGGTCGACCTCGCGGGCGCCGAGCAGGCCGCCGCCGAGGCCGATGCGACGGCGCGCACCGCCGGGGGCGAGGCCGCCGTGCTGGAGCGCCGGGCTCAGGCCGCGGCACGGGCCCGCGAGGGCGTCGAGGCGGCGTGGCACGAGCTCGACGCCGCGCGCGCCGCGGCCGAGCCCGTGACGCGGATGGCGAACGTCGCAGCGGCGAGCGGCGGCGAGGGCGCACTGACGCTCGCGACCTACGTGCTCGGCCAGCGGTTCGCTGACCTCGTCGCTGCCGCGAACGCGCGACTGGGCGGGATCTCAGACGGTCGCTACGAGCTGCTCCGCAGCACCGAGAAGGAGGCCGTCCGCACGCGGCGGATCGGCCTGGCGCTCAGCGTGCTCGACCACCGCACGGGGGTCGCCCGCGATCCCCGCACGCTGTCCGGCGGCGAGACGTTCTACGTGTCGCTGTGCCTCGCGCTCGGGCTCGCCGACGTCGTGACCGCCGAGGCCGGCGGGATCGAGCTCGGCACGCTGCTCATCGACGAGGGGTTCGGCTCGCTCGACGCCGAGACGCTCGACGTGGTGCTCGCCGAGCTCGGCCGACTGCGTGAGGGTGGGCGTACGGTCGGCGTCGTCTCCCACGTCGAGACGCTGAAGCAGGCGATCGCCGAACGGATCGAGGTGCGCCGCCGCCCGGACGGCGCCTCGACGCTCACGGTGCGCTGCTGAGCGTGCCGGGGAGCCTCACCAGCTCCAGCCGCGGGCGGTGAGCTCGAGCTCCTCGCGGAGGCGCTCGTCCTCGGAGACCTCGCCGTCCGGCACGCTGACTCCCGCCAGTCGGCAGGCGTCCGCCAGCAAGGCGTCGTAGGCGGCCTGGTAGGCGATCCTGCGCCGACCACGCGCGAACATCCGCTCGTCGGTGTCGATCGTGTGCAGCTGGGCGGTCACCGCCGCGAGCCGGACCTGGATGGCCAGTGCCTCGAACGGGTCCGGGCGCGCGGAACGCCTGGCCCACCAGTGGCGGCGGCCCGGTTCGGCGGTGTCCTTGCTCCGCACAGCGCTCCCCTTCGAGACATCTCCAGGCTAGGCACCGCAGGAGGAACGCGAAAGGGGGCAGCAGGTAGGGTCGATCGGGTGCGGCGCATCGGGTGGAGCCTCCTCATCCTCGTGGTGCTCGGTGCGGCAGTGGTTGCCGGCGACGTGCTGCTGCGGGCCCACGCCGAGTCGGTCGTCGCACAGGGCCTGCGGGATCGGCTGAGCGGACTCCACGGGGTCGACGTCTCCATCGAAGGCACGCCGTTCTTCACCCAGCTGCTCGCCAAGCAGTTCTCCACCGTCGACGTGACCGCGACGTCCATGATGGCCGGCGGTCTCGAGCTCGACGACGTGCACGCGGTCCTGACCGGGGTAGGCACGGAGGGAGGCACGGTCGGGACGCTCGCCATGACGGCAACCGTCACTCCCGGGGCGCTCGACGCGACCTCGGGCGGCACGCTCACGTACACCGTCGAGAACGGAGAGCTCGTCGCAACCCTGACCTCGGCTCCTCTGGCCGCGTCGATGGTGCCGCACGTGAACGGCGACGCGATCGACCTCGAAGTCACCGAGCTTCAGCTCGCGGGGGTCGGGGTCGCGCCCGAGGACCTGCCTCTCGGTCTCGGCGCGGTCTTCGAGAATCTCAGCGTCGCCGTCGAGCTCCCCACCGGGATGCACCTCGACGAGGTCACCGTGGGCGCCGACGCACTGGAGGTCTCGGTCTCGGGGACGGACCTCGTGCTCGAGCAGTGAGCGTCGGGCCGAGCCTGCGGCGCGTTGTCTGGCGGGCCGTCGGGCCGGCCCTGCGAGGCGTCGAGTGTCCGGCCGTCGGGCCGGCCCTGCGAGGCGTCGAGTGTCGGGCCGTCGGGCCAGCCCTGCGAGGCGTCGAGTGTCGGGCCGTCGGGCCAGCCCTGCGAAGCGCCGCGTGTTCGTGCCCTACCGCCGTGCTCGTGGGGTTGCCTCGTTCGGCGCCCACGAGAGGTTCGGCCGGCGCCCACGAGAGGCTCGGCCGGCCCGGCGCCGGCCGCGCTCGGCCCAGTCGAGGGTCTCGTCGGGCTCAGTCGAGGGTCTCGTCCGGCTCAGTCGAGGGTCTCGTCCGGCCCAGTCGAGGGTCTCGTCCGGCCCAGGTGGACGTCTCGCCCGAGCCGCGCGGCAGCCACGCCCCGCCGGGGCGGTTAGGGTCGCACTCATGGCCACTCCGCACATCGGCGCCGAAGCCGGAGATTTCGCACCTGACGTCCTGATGCCCGGTGACCCGCGGCGTGCGAAGCGGATCGCGGAGACGGTGCTTCAGGACGCGCAGCTCGTCACAGAGGTCCGCGGGATCTTCGGCTACACCGGCACGTACGACGGTGCGCCGGTCTCGGTGCTCGCGTCCGGGATGGGCCAGCCGTCGATCGCGATCTACGCGACCGAGCTGTTCCGGTTCTTCGGCGTCAAGCGGATCATCCGGATCGGCACCGCGGGCGGCATGGCTCGGCACCTCGACGTCGGCGACGTGGTCATCGCCAGTGCCGCACACACCGACTCGGCGATGACTGCCTCGCGGATCCCGGGCATCCACTACAGCCACGCCCCGAGCTTCCGGCTGCTGGCCGCGGCTGCTTCCGCGGGTGGGTACGGGGCTCCCGCGCCGACGGGGCGCCGTCGCCGCGCCAAGACGGGCAGCGTCTACGTCGGCCCCGTGCTGAGCAGCGACACCTTCTACGCCGACCGAGCCGAGATCAACGACCTGCTGGTTGCGCACGGGACGCTCGCGGTGGAGATGGAAGCGGCGGCGCTCTACGCGTGCGCGGACCGCGAGGGCGGCGAGGCGCTCTCAATCTGCACGATCTCCGACCTGCTCTTCCGCGACGCGTCGCTGCCCGCCGAGGAGCGCGAGATGCTCTTCGACCGCTCGGTGCAGCTCGCGCTCGCGGCGTTCGCACAGGCCTGACGCACCCGCGACGTCGCCGCTGCGGGTGACCCGACCGCACGGGCCACGGCCGAGGAGCCCGACTGTGGAGCCCGACCGTGGAGCCCGACCGTGGAGCCCGACCGGGGAGCCCGGCCGAGGAGGCCGACCGAGGAGCCCGACTGTGGAGCCCGACTGTGGAGCCCGACCGTGGAGCCCGACCGGGGAGGTGCTCGGGTGCCGGGACACCTGCGTGGCCGCTCGGACAGGGAGCGGCTACCCCGCGATATCACCCGCGCCCCTGGTCATGCCGAGCCCGCGCGTGCCGATGGACTGGCATGACCAGGACGGTGAGCACCACCTCGGCGGTGCTGCATGGCACGCACCCGCTGCGTGGCTACCCCGTGACGTACCGGCTGACCCCGCTGGTGCGGCAGCCCGGCATGCCCGCGGGTTTCATGGTCGAAGAGGCGGACGGCGACCTCTCCGAGGACGCATGGGAGACCGCGGAGATCTCACGCGTGCTCATGACGCCGGTCCAGGTCCGCGAGCTCGTCGCGCGGGTCACCCATCGGGTGCCGACTCAGCGATAACCACGCAGCCACGCAGCTGGCGGGCCAGCGCATCACGTTCGGCGTGCGTGACCCACAGGCCGTAGCGCTGCTTCACCGCGATCTGCCGGATGGCGTACGGGCAGCGGTAGGACTCGTCCGGTGGCAACCATGTCGCAGCGTTGCCCGAGCCCTTCTCCTGGTTCAGATCGCCGTCCACCGCGAGCAGGTTGAGCGGGTCGTTCGCGAACTCCACTCGTTGCGCGTCGCTCCACGAGCTTGCACCGGAGCGCCACGCGTCCGCGAGGGCCACGACGTGGTCGATCTGCACCTCCGCAGGACGCGAGCGGTCGAACTGAACCGGGTCGCCGCCGTACGGGTCGAGGAGCGTGCCGGACATGACCCGGCAGCCGTCCAGGGTCACGCCGGTGAGGTCACGTCGCAGCACCTCGTCGCGGGTGGTGCAGCCGTCCGCACCCTCGGCCCACCCGTCGCCGAACTCGCTCCGGTCGTACTCCTCGTACGGCCCGCGGTCCACGACCGGCAGAGCGGCCAGCCCGGAACGGGCGGCGTCGAGCTCGGCGGCCGGCACCGCGTAGGTCGCCCCGGATCGCGGCCACAGGAGGAGCACGGCGGCGATCGCGAGCAGCACCAGAACCGGGACCCAGCGACGCACGCGCCGACTCTTCCACGCGGCGCCGACGTGGCGATCAAGTTCACCTCATCGAGGTGTCAGGTCCCGCGGGGCTCGTGCCGATAAGGCAGGGAGTCCGAGATGGCGTTCCGCCGAAGGAGACCTGATGACCGCCGACGCCCTGCCGACGCGCCGCGAGCTGCGCGACGCCGAGCGTCCGTTGAGCCGCCGCGACCTGCGGGCGACCGAGCGAGCACTCAGCGGCCTCGAGACCGAGCCGGAGGTACCGCACCAGCCCGCCGCACCGCCGCAGCCCGCTCCGCAGGTGGAGCTGGAGTCCGAGGCGTGGGCTCCGCAGGTGGAGCTGGACCCGGAGGCGTGGGCTGCGCAGGTGGAGCTGGAGTCGGAGGTGTGGGCGCCGCAGGTGGAGCTGGAGTCCGAGGCGTGGGCTCCGCGGGTGGAGCTCGACTCCGAGGTGTGGGCGCCGCAGATGGAGCTCGACTCCGAGGAGTGGGCTCCCCAGGTGGAGCTGGACTCCGAGCCGTGGGTGCCGCAGCAGTCGGCCGAACCGGCGGCATCGGCCGAGCTCCTCGCGTTCGGGGACCTGGCCGCATCCACGGGATCGGCCTCGGTGGCGCGTCCGATGACCGGCTCGACGACGTCGGTGAGCACACCGGGTTCAGGGTTCGACGGGGAGTTCGGCGCGCCCGCCGTACTCATGGACGCGCCGGTGCTGCCCGCGCTGCCGCCGATCGGCGAGGACCTCCGCCCGCTCGAGGAGCGGATCGCCGCCCTTCCGGTCGCGCCGTGGGCCGTCGACCTTCCGGAGCTGAGCGCCGCCGAGCTCGCCTGCGAGCCGATCGACGTGCCACGCCCCCACGCCCCGATGGACGACACCCTGGGCGGCGACTCCGCGGGTGACACATCGGACGGGTTCGGATCCGAGCTCCAGCAGCGCCGGCCCCTCCCGCAGCGACCCGTCCAGGAAGGCGGCCCGGAGGTGGAGCGCCCTGGTCGCATGTCGACCTCGGAGCTCGCGTCCGGGCGTGACCCCGCGGCGGGGTCTTCGCGCGGCTTGGCGGTCTTGTCTCCGCGCGGCTCGGCGCCGTCGTCTCCGCGCACTCCTGCGGCAGTCTCCCCGCGCGATCCGGCCACTGCATCTCCGCGCGATCCCGCACCCTGGGCGGAGGCTCCCACGGCGCCGCGCCCGGTCAAGGCTCGCGACGACCTCATGCCGGAGTTCCCACCGAGCCCGTGGCAGGCGGTGTACGGGGCGTGGATCGGCGTCGCCGCGATCGCGATCTGGGCGCTAGGCCCAGTTGCCGTCGTGCTCGGCATCTGGTCGCTCCGCCTCGCCAACCAGGAAGGTCACGGCAAGGGGCGCCCCATCACGGCACTCGTCGGCGGCGCGATCGGCACCGTGCTCGGTGCGCTCTTCCTCGCCTTCGGGCTCTAGCGCCTTCGCGTTCGGGATCCGACGCCTTCGCGTTCGGGATCCGACGCCTTCGCGTTCGGGGTCTGGCGCCTTCGCGTTCGGGGTCTGGCGCCTTCGCGTTCGGGGTCTGGCGCCTTCGCGTTCGGGGTCTGGCGCCTTCGCGTTCGGGGTCTGGCGATCTCGCGTTCGGGGTCTGGCACCCATGCCCGCGGGATCCGGCGCCATCGCCTGCGGGGTCTGGCGCCCGGTTCTCGGTTGCCGGGCCGGGTCGAGGCGGGCCCGGCTCGCTCGAGCGCGGGGCTTGGTCGAGCGCGGGACTTGAGCGCGCGGAGACTGTGCCCAGCGCGTGACCCGCTTGAGCCCCGGCCTCGCTCGACCGCGGCACTCAGTCGAAGAGCCAGGTCGGTGACCCCAGGTAACGAGTCGCGACGTCGAGCGTCCCCTCGGCGAGCGCGGGATCGTGCGACAGCAGGGCCAGGCGGCGCAGCATCACCAGCGCCCCCGCGAGCCGGAGGTCGAGCTCTCCTTCGTACGCCTCGAGCCACGCCTTCGCGAGCGACGGTGCGCTGATCTTGTCCTCGAGGCCGGACATCGAGCCCGCGAGGTCCTGCTCCCACCAGGTCCAGCGGCAGTCGAAGCTGCGCAGCAGCGGCTCCTCGCCGATCACGACAGCGTCGCGCAGGTCACCGTGCACGAGGCCGCTCGGCTCCGCGGCCCACGAGACGCGGTCGAGCGCCTCCTCCTGTGCGGTGCCGAGCAGGTTCTGGGCGGACGACGACAGCGGCAGGGCCTCCCAGTCGATCCCGGACGTCGGGCCCGCCAGGTCGAGCACCTCGAGCGACGGCCGGCGGAACCAGGCCGGTGGCTGCCACCGGC
Source organism: Actinotalea endophytica (assembly GCF_025717005.1). Lineage (GTDB taxonomy): Bacteria > Actinomycetota > Actinomycetes > Actinomycetales > Cellulomonadaceae > Actinotalea. The sequence continues at coordinate 34,851 of NZ_JAOVZU010000001.1, read as the reverse complement.
GCGCGTGCTCGTGCAGCGCTCCGGCCAGCCCGCCGAGTGCGGCGAGCGTGGCTCGCCCCGACCCGGGCGCCGGCGGCGCGGCGATCAGCGGCTCGTAGCGGATGCTCACCGCGGACCAGCGGGTGTTGCGCGGCCCGTCGAGCACCCCGACCGCCGTGCCGGTGCGCGTGGTCAGCACCCGCGGCACGCGCACCACGTCGTCGGCACCGAGCGCCGTCATCCAGGCAACCTCGGACTCGATCGCCGTGACGCTGATCCGGCCGGGACGCAGCACCCGCGTGATCGCATAGGGCAGCCCGTCGACGTCGACGACGACGATCGCGTCGACCGTGTCGTCCAGCACCGAGACCGTCACGTGGTCGAGGTCCCAGGTCTCGGCGATGCCGTCTGCGATCCAGGCCGTGTCGCCTGCGATCCAGTCGTGCGTCGAGGTGATGATGCTCACGAGGCTCCCGTCGTCGGGAGCGGGTGGCGGGCTAGGCGAGCGTACGTCGCGTTCGGGCGCCTGGGCAGGTTACGGCGAAGGATTTCACGACGACGAAACGTGCTGCGTCGCAGGTCACCCGCTCGTTACCGTCCCGCCCCGCCCGCGTGACGTTCGGCTGCCAGTCTTGGCGATGAGCGGGGGCGGGCGCCTGACGCTCGACAGGCTCCGGCGCGACGCCGGGGCCGCATCGTGCTGCGCCCGGGCGGCGATCGACGCCCACCGCCGGCGATCCTCAGAGCAGTGCCGACCCCTCGAGCGCGAGCAGGGTCTCCTTGCGTTCCACCCCGCCGCCGAATCCGGTGAGCCCGCCGTCAGCGCCGATCACCCGGTGACACGGCAGCACGATCACGATCGGGTTCTGGCCGAGTGCGACCCCGACCGCCCGGGCGGACGCGCCGACACGCGCGGCGAGCTCTCCGTAGGTGATCGTGGTGCCGTACGGCACGTCGGCGAGAGCGCGCCAGACCGAGCGCTGGAACTCGCTGCCGCGTGGCGCGAGGGGCAGCGCGAACTCCTCGCGTTCGCCCGCGAAGTACTCGGCGAGCTGCCGCGCGGTCTCGTCCAGCAGCGCTTCTTCGAGCGGCGACTCCTCGGGTGCGGACGCGGCCGCGGTGCGCGCGGCCTCGGCCTGCTCGGGCCCGAGGAACGTGATCCGGCGCACGCGGGGGCCGTCGGCCTCGAGCAGCAGGGGGCCGACACCGCTCGCGACGACGCGTCTCAGGGTGATGACTCCAGCTTCGTGATCGCTGCGGCGATCCGCCGGCTCCGGGTCTCCGGCTTCTTCGCCGCCTCGACGGCACGCACGTGCTCCTTGCGGTGCGAGGGTGCGAGCCGCTGCCACGCGTCGCTCGCGGTCGGCGAGGCTGCGATCGCAGCCGCGAGGTCCTCGGGTACCTCGACGGTTCGGGGCGCGGTGTCGGCCGTGAGGTGGACCAGGACTTCGTCACCCGCCGCAACGCCGGCTGCTGTCCGGTGCGCGGCGCTCAGCGGGATGAGGGCGCGACCGCCTCGCGTGCCGAATGTGGTGCGGAACTCGTGGCCGCCGACCGCGACGACGACGGCGGCCCGCTTGCCGAGCTCGCGCACGACCTGATCCGGGACCGGGATGCCGGTGGTGCTGCCGCCGGTTGCCTCCACGACGCTGCCGAACTCCATCTCGCCTCCTCGTGGCGTCAGTTCAGCACACCCCGCCGACACCTGTGCGCCCCGACGAGACCCGCCGAGGCTGCGACTCCGGTGCGCCGGAGCTCTGATCTGCCGAAACTGCGGGCCTGGTGCGCCCGGACCCCGACCAGCCGGTTTCGCGGCCCTGGTGCGCCCGGACCCCGACCAGCCGGTTTCGCGGCCCCGGTGCGGCCGAACCCGACCAGCCGGTTTCGCCGCCCCGGTGCGGCCGGACCCCGACCAGCGGACTCCGCCGTTACGGCGCAAGCTCCGGGACGGCGCCGACGACCTCGACCGGTCGCGCCTCCCCGAGCCGCACCACCACGACGCCGGCGACCACGAGGATGCCGCCGAGCAGCTGGATCGGACGGGGCACCTCACCGAGCACGAGCCAGGCCGCCAGGATCGCCGCGAGCACCTCGGTGAGGGCGACGAAGCTCGCCAGCCTCGAGCCGAGGCGCCGAGCCGCGGCGATGCCGGTGGTGTACGCGACGGCCGCCGAGACCACGCCCAGCGCGAGCACCGGCACCCAGAACGCCACGGTTCGGTCGTTGTAGACCGCGTCGGCGGTGCTGGCCGTCATCGGCAACAGCCCGATGGCCCCGAGCGTGCCCAGCGTCGCGGCGCCGACCAGCAGACCGCCGCCGGCGAGCGTCAGCGGTGGCAGAGCCGTGTCCGCGGACAGCACGAAGTACGTCGCGGCGCCGACCATCGCGCCCAGGGCCCATGCGACACCGGCCGGGGACACCGCTCCGAGGTTCAGGACGAGGAGCAGGCCCACCCCGGCGAGCGCCGCCCCGCCGATCGTCAGACCGGTCGGTCGCTGCCGGTGCCGGAACCACATCCACAGCACGACCGCGGCCGGTGCGGTGTACTCGATCAGCAGCGCGGGGCCCACCTGCATGTACTGCACGGCCGCGAAGTAGCAGAACTGAGCGCCCGCCACGGCAAGGACTCCGTACAGCAGCACGACGCCGAGGTTCGCGCGCAGCAGCCGCCACTGACCGCGCAGCGCGATCAACCCTGCCGGCGCCACGATGAGCGCCGCGACGAGAACTCGAACGAGCGTTGCCGCACCGGGTGACCAGCCGGTGTCGAGTAGGCCGCGTGCGAGTGTGCCGGAGGTGCCGAACGAGACGGACGACACCAGCGCGAACGTCAGGCCGCTCGCGAGTCGGGTGCCGTGCGCGGTGGGTGGCATGGCGCGAACGGTAGTGCGTGCGCGGCGTCGCTCCAGCACGTGTCCTGCAGTCGGATGGTTGGATTGGTGCATGGCACGTCATCGCCGCGGCTGGTTCATCCTGCTCCTCGTCCTGATCGGAGGGGGTGCCGCGTGGGCGTGGCGCGTCCTGCGGGACGACGACGCGTGGACGGAGGTCGGTCACGAGCCCTGGGAGCCGGTGCCGTCCCCGGAGCCCGCGCCCGAGCCCACCGCCGACGCAGAGCCCGCGCCCGAGCCTTCGCCTTCGCCCGGCCCGGCTCCGACCGAGCCTGCGTCGTCCGCTTCCCCGGCCCCCGCCGAGCCTGCGTCGGCCGATGACCTCACCCGCATCGAGGGCATCGGACCCAAGATCGGCGCGGCGCTCGTGGCCGCGGGTCTGACGACCTTCGCTGCGCTCGCGGAGGCGGACGAGGACACCCTCCGCGCTGCACTCTCCGCCGCGAACGTGCGGCTCGCGCCGAGCCTGCCGACCTGGTCCGCCCAGGCCCGCGAGCTGATCTAGCGCTTCAGGCTCCACCACCCGGCGTTGTCCTTGAGCTCGCGCAGCGTTCCGACGCCGCGCAGGGCGGCCTGGAGCTCGAACACACCCTCCTCCGGCAGGTGCACCACCGCGAGGTGCCCGCGATCGGTCATCCGGGCGACGCTCGCCTGACCGCTCTCGATCGCCTCGACGGTGTGCACCCAGGCCGCGCACGCGAGCAACCGGGCCCAGTCGTCGTCGTCGGTGACGTGCACGCGTGCGACGGGGTGACCGCGGCGCAGCTGCGCGACCGTCCGCTGCCACGTGGTGCGCGGTTCGACCAGCTCCTCGAACGCCTGGACCGCGTCGGCGGGGGCGCCGGCGAAGTCGTCGTCGATCCGTGCCTCGGCGATCAGTGCGTACGGCCGGATCGTCTCGAGGATGGCGAGCGCGAACGCGTCGGGCGAACCGGTCGCGGTGCAGGCGTACCAGGCGCGGGTCACGACACCACCTCGTCGGAGAGGACCGTGACGGTCAGCTCGGGGTCGTCGCCCGTGCGGTGCTCGTAGAGGACCGGCATGCCGGGGCGGCCCACGTCGAACCAGTAGGTCATGACCTTCTCTCCGGTGACCGTGTACCGGTCGCACAGCAGCTCGCCGAGCGGCGTGGTGAGCAGCACCCGCTCGTGCTCGGTGCGGTCGGCGGGGAACGAGCCGTGCATCTGGAGCTCGACCCAGGTCGCGTCGGTGCGCTCAGCAGGTGTGCGGCTGCCGTCGGGTCGCTCGGCCCAGCTCTCGATGACGCAGCCGCCCTCGTCGACCTCGTCGAAGCGGTTGACCTGTCGTTGCGGCGGCTCGCCCGCCTGCTCGACGAGCATCCGCAGGGTGCGCCCGGCGGGGCAGGCGTGCTTGATCTGCTCCGCGGTGAACGGTGTCGGCAAGGAGGTGGCGCCGGGCTGCATGGCTCAAGCCTGGCGCGCCACGGGTCCGGACGCCAAGCCCGCGGCCGGTCAGTCGCATGCTCGGGCTACCGTTCCGGGGTGCCGTCCTACCGTGTCGTGATGGCGCTCGGGCTGATGCACGCCGGCGCCGACCCTGCCGACGTGCTGCCTGCGGCGTCCGCTGCGGCGCGCGAGCACACTGCGGTCGAGGCGGCAGACATCGGGATCGTCCGCGGCGCCCCGCGCGTGACGGTGCGGTTCGAGGCGGGCGACGACGCGAGCGCCGCGGGAGTCGCGCGCGCCGTCGTCGATCGCACCGAGGAGCTCGTCGAGGTCGAGGTCGCGCGGGTCACGCGCCGTTGGGGCTCGCGCTGGAGCCCGCTGGGTCGCTGACGAGTCGGCACCGGCAGCCGTCGGGTCGCCGACTGTTCGGCAGTCGTTCGGCATCCCGACACCGGGCAGCAAGATCGGCCGACACCTGGCCGCCCTACGTTCGCAGCGTCCCTCCCCCTCCTCGAGGAGAGCCCTGATGCGATCCGTTCTTCGCCGGGCCGGTGTCGGCCTCGGCAGTGTTGCTCTGTGCGTGGGGGGTGCCGGTGTCGCGTCCGCGGCCGACCCGGTGCCTGACCCGATCACGTACTCCGCGCCCGGTGCGCGGCTGGCCGTCACTCCCACCGCGTCGTACGAGACCGGGATCTTCGACGAGTCCGCGCAGGAGATCGTCGCGTACCACGCGCGCACGAACCGGCTGTTCACCGTCAACGCCCAGCTCGGTCGGATCGAGGTGATCGACGCGTCGGCCATGTCCAAGGTCGGCGAGATCGACACCGCGGGGGTCGAGGCGGCGGACGGCTCGAGCATCCCGGCGGGGGCGGTCGCGAACTCGGTCGCGGTCCGCACGGACGGTCTCGGCGTGATCGCTGTGGAGTCGAGCGTCAAGACCGATCCGGGCTGGCTGGTGCTGTTCGACGCGTCGCGGCTCCGCGTGCTCGGTGCGCTGCGGGTCGGTGCGCTGCCGGACATGGTGGCGCTCTCCGACAACGGTCGCGTCGCGGTCGTCGCGAACGAGGCGGAGCCGAGCGACGACTACGCCGTGGACCCGGAAGGCAGCGTGTCGGTGGTCCGCCTCCCGGCGTCGGTGCGGCACCTGCACGTGCGGCAGTCGATGGTGCGCACGGCGGACTTCCACGCGTTCGAGGACGCGCTGCCGGACGGGGTGCGGGTGTTCGGACCCGAGGTGAACACGGAGTTCCCCGTGTCGGCCAACCTCGAGCCGGAGTATGTCGCGATCTCCGGCTCGACGGCGTACGTGACCTTGCAGGAGAACAACGCGATCGCCGTGGTGGACCTCGCGCGTGCGAAGGTGACCCGGATCATGCCCCTCGGCTACAAGGACTGGGGCACCACGCCGCTCGACCCCTCCGACAAGGACGGTGTGGTCGACCTGCGCACGTTCGACGGCCTGCGCGGCCTGTACATGCCCGACTCGATCGCGACCTACACGGTGCGTGGCCGGACCTACCTGGTCACGGCGAACGAGGGCGACGCCCGCGAGTGGGGCGACTACGTCGAGGGGGCACGGGTCAAGGACCTCGGCGACGACGGCCTCGCGCCGATCTGCGCGGACTCGCCGCTGGCCGGCCTGACCGGGAACGCGGACCTCGGCAGGCTGAACGTCACGACCGCGTCCGGCCTGTCGGCGGACGGCACGTGCTACGAGAACCTCTACACGTTCGGTGCGCGGAGCTTCTCGATCTGGACCACCGACGGCGAGCTCGTCTACGACTCCGGTTCGGAGTTCGAAGAGGTGACCGCAGCGGCGATCCCGGACTTCTTCAACTCCAACCACACCGAGTCGGGCTTCGAGAACCGTTCGGACGACAAGGGCCCCGAGCCCGAGGGCGTCTCGGTCGGCAAGGTCGGTGGCCGCACGTACGCCTTCGTCGGGTTCGAGAGAGTCGGCGGCGTGATCGTCTACGACGTGACCGACCCGCGGCACGCGAGCTTCGTCACCTACGTCAACAACCGCGACTTCTCGGTCTCGGTCGAGGACGGCGGTGCGCTCGCCGCCGCCGGTGACCTGGGCCCCGAGGGTGTGACGTTCCTGCCCGCGGGCGCGTCACCGAGCCGGCGTCCGATGCTGGCCGTGGCGAACGAGGTCTCCGGCACCACCACGTTGTTCTCGGTGGAGACCTCGAGGCACTGAGCGCCGAGCGCTGAGCGAGTGGGCGGCGGAGGACTCTCCGTCGCCCACTCGGGTGCGTTGGCGGGTGGGCTCGGGTGCGTTGGCCGGTGGTGGCGGGTGGGCTCGGGTGCGTTGGCCGGTGGTGGCTGGTGGGCTCGGGTGCGTTGGCCGGTGGTGGCTGGTGGGCTCGGGTGCGTTGGCCGGTGGTGGCTGGTGGGCTCGGGTGCGTTGGCCGGTGGTGGCCGGTGGGCCCGCGTGTCTTGGCCGGTGGGCTCGGTGCCGTGATGTGTCGGCGCACTGGAGTGCCGGTGGTCTCGGCGCCTGGCGCGGGGTCGTGGGCTCCGGCGCCGAGGTGAGCCGGCCTGCCGTGGTCGCGTGGCGACACTCGCCCGGTGGTGCCGTGGGCCGTCGGCGTGATCGCGCGCGGAACGGCTCCTGCGCCGACGCGGTGGACGCCAGGATGTACGCCATGTGGCATCGGGTGGCGGCAGTGGGCGCGGGTCTGGTCGCAGCATCGGCGATCGGCGGCGCGATCGGGTTGGCCACCGGCGCGGATCCCTACCTGGTCGGCCTGCACGACCGTCTGCCGTTGCAGTCCCCGGTGCTCGGCGGGGTGCTGCTGACCGCGGCAGTCGGGGCGCCCTACTCGGCGCTGGCCGCGCGGACCTGGCGCCGCGACGAGCGCTCGGGCCTGACAGCCGTCGTGGCGGGTGTCGCGATGGTCGGGTGGCTGTGCGCCGAGGCGGCCTGGCTGCGCGAGGTCAGCACCACGGAGCTCGTGTTCGGCACGGTCGGCCTCGCGACGGCAGCGCTCGGAGTACGGGCCGCGCGACCCAGGTGAGGGCGGCGGCCGGCCGCCGAGCGAGGGCGGTAGGGGCGGCGAACGGGGACGCGAGAGGGCGGCCCGACGCGGGCGATGCGGGTGACGCGGGCGCGTCGGCTCAGGGGATCGCGATGCCCAGGTAGCCGAAGCGCATGAAGTCCAGCCACGGCGTGACGACCATGGCCGAGATCGCGCTGAAGATGAGCCCCGAGAACAGGGCGAGCAGGAACGCCCAGCCTCCGGTGAGACGCCAGGGGCGCGTGTACGCCGGGCTCTCCTGCCAGACGGGCACCGGCTCGACCAGCAGGAACACCACGGTCATCGGCCCGACGCCGAGCAGCCAGAACCACGCCCACTTCGTGGCCCACCGCGGCTGTGGCCCGGTGATCAGCAGCACGAGCGTGACGAGTCCGGCGAGGCCCGCCCACCCGACGTGCCATCCGCCGCTGGCGAGCGCCTGCTCGCGGAGGGTGTCCGACACCCACGCGAGGGCGAGCACCGCCGCGAGCAGCAGGCGAAGCACGCGCATGCCGCCGCTCTGCTGCGGGACGAGCACCACGGGTGCGTACGGCGCCGGGTATGACGCCGGCGCTGGGTACGACGGATTGGGCATCGGCGGCTGGTTCGGCATGGTCTCCCCCTGACCGGGTCACTCCCGGTTCACCGGAGATTCTCCCCTGTGTGACCTGCCCGCCGAAGCCAATTGGGCCCAGGTGGCGAGCGCCGACCGAGTGAACGGTGCGTCAGACGAGACTGCTCGGGTCCTCGGGGACGTCGACGGCGTAGAGCTGCAGCACCTCGATGGGGACCACCTCGAGGGTCCGCTCGTGGGTTGCGGCGAGCACCACGGGTGCCGCCGCGCCGTCGGCGTGAGCACGGAGCCAGTTGCGGGCCGTGACGCACCAGCGATCTCCCGGGACCAGTCCCGGGAAGCGGTACTGGGGTGCCGGGGTGACGAGGTCGTTCCCGATCGATCGCTGATGGGCGAGGAACTCGGCGGTCACCACGGCGCACACTGTGTGGCTGCCGATGTCCTCGGGTCCGGTCTGGCAGCTGCCGTCACGGTAGAAGCCGGTGAGGGGGTCCACCCCGCACAGCTCGAGCTCACCACCGAGCACGTTGCGCGCCATGCCTTCAGTATCGCCACGCCGCAACACCTGACGTCAGTGATCGCGGCAATCCCGACGCCCGAGTCGACGGTCTCTTCTGTGGGCGTGGTCCGCCCCATGGTGCGGGTCTCGGACCGGGACCGCGTGCGGCGGCTCGCGGCCCTGAGTTCGCGCTGGGGAGTCCGTCAGCACTCGCCGCGCGAGTGACCGCAGCCGTGCGGGGTGGATCGTCCGCGCTGGTCGGCAGGACCGTCTCCCGCTCGGAGCGAGCCGCCGCCTCGACGTCGATGCTGATCGCGGTGCCGTCGTGGCGGCGGAACTCCCAGGCCGACCCGACGCGGGCGATCCGGATGCCGCGGCGGTGGACGAGGTCGTGGTGGTACCAGCACAGCAGGATCCCGTTCGCGACCGACGTCTCGCCGAGGTGGAGCCAGGACAGCACGTGGTGCACCTCGCCGAGGCTCGGCGGCGCGCCGCACCCCGGGTATCGGCACGAGTGGTCGCGGGCGATGACCGCGAGGCGCTGCTGGCCGCTGTAGGTGCGCTTGGCGCGACCGACGTCGAGCACGGCGGAGTCCGGGCCGAACACGACCCGCGTGATCGCCGAGTCGCAGGCCAGGCGCGCGAGCAGGACCGGCGAGATCGCGCGGCCGTCGGACAGCTCGGCCGGTTCGGCGTCGTCGAACGGATGGGCCACGGATCCGGTGTCGCCCGGCGCGCCGGCGACAGCCCCTGCGCCGTCGAACGAACCTGACGCCGCCCGTGCGTGGTCGAACGAACCTGACACCGCCCGTGCGTGGTCGAACGAACCCGTCACCGCCCCTGCGCCGTCGAACGAACCCGCCACCGCCCCGACGTCGGTCGTGGCCCTGTCGGCCTCGAGGCGCTGCAACGTCTCGAACGGGACGTGCACGAGGAGCTGGGGCCGGACCTGCTGGCCGCCGCCGGCCAGACCTCTGTCGAGGACGAGGCGTGCGGCGTCGGTCAACGCAGCGGCCTGGCGCTCTTCGCGGGAGCGGGTGTCGCCCTGGGACGGCACGCCTGCGACGGCCCGCAGCGCGATCGCGAGGGCCTCGCCGTGCTCGGCGGTCAGGAAGCCCTTGAGTGCCATGCCGTCGTGCTGGCGCGCGAGGGTCAGGTACTCCTTGGCGCACGCGGCGTCGTGCTCGGCGTCGGCGGCGGCGGCGTCGACCCGGGTGGCCCAGCGGTCGACCTCGCGGCGGAACCCGTCGACCGACATGGTCGCCGCCTGGGTCAGCAGGAAGCCCTCGTTGCGATCCGGGTCCGGTGAGGTGAGAGCCGCCTGTCGCGCCGGGGACGATGCCGCGCGGCGGGCCAGCACCTGAGCGTGCTCGAGCGACAGCTCACCGGACATGACCGCCGCCGAGGTCCGCGGCAGGACGTCGAGCGTGTGGCCGAGCTCGACCTGCCGCCGGACGGCGCCTGCTGACGCCGTGCGCTTGCGGGCCTCCCACTCGCCGAAGGTTCGCGCGCCACCGGCCGACCAACGGCCATCGGATTCGACCCGTGCGAGCACGCGCGCGGCGAAGGCCTGGAGCTGGCCGGTCGCGCGGTGCAGCTCGGCGTGGAGCGCCGGGCCGGACGAGCCGTCCACGCCGGACAGGTCGGCGGCGACGAGCTCGGTGATCTCCGCGCGCAGATGCGCGATCCGCTCGACGAGCTCCGCTGACGACCCGCTCACCCCATCACCCCCTTCGAACAAGTGTACGAGAGATCGCCTCCCGTCAAGGGCTCCGAGGTGAATCTGTGGACAACTGCGCGGGCACTGCGCCTACCCCCCGACGCGCCCGTCCTTCGGCATCGCCGCGGCCCACGCCGCGATCAGCACCGCGACCCCGGCGACTGCCCAGAACGCCGCCGTCGCCGCCTGCCCGAACAGCGCGGGGTCCGCCTCGGCCGCGGTGCCGCGCATGATCCCGTTGACCAGCGCCCCGAGCACCGCCACGCCCACGGAGCTGCCGACCGACCGGGCGAACATGTTGGCTCCGGTGACCACGCCGCGCTCGCCCCACTCGACGCTGGCCTGTGCGGCCACCAGCGACGGCGCCGCCACGAAGCCGAGCCCGGCGCCGAGCGTGAAGCACGCGACCCCGGTCCACAGGACCGACGGCGTGCGGGAGAGCAGCGCGAGCGAGATCGACGCCACCACGATCGTCGCCGACCCGATCAGCACCGTGCGCCGGAACCCGATCCGCAGGTACACCCGCCCCACCTGGGACGCGGCGATCGGCCAGCCGATGGTGAGCGTCGCCAGGGTCAGCCCGGACACGAGCGGCGTCACCGCGAGCGTCGCCTCGAGGAAGGTCGGCACGTAGGTCGTCACACCCATCAGCACGGCCCCGACGCCGAGCGCGATGGCGCCGGTGGTCGCGAGCAGCCGGCGGGACAGCACCCAGACCGGCAGCACCGGTTCGTCGGCACGCCGCTCGACCAGGGCGAACGCGGCGAGCAGCGCGGCCCCGAGCCCGTACCCGCCGATGCTCTGCCAGGAGTCCCACGCCCAGGACTGGCCGCCCTCGAGCGTCGCGAGGATCAGCAGGCTCAGCGCGGCGGTGAGCAGCGCACCGCCGAGCCAGTCGATCCGGTGCGAGCGGTGCTCGACCTGCTCGTGGAACCGGCCGATCAGCAGCCAGGTCGCGACGAGCCCCACCGGCAGGTTGACGAAGAAGATCCACTGCCAGGTCAGGTACTGGGAGAACACGCCGCCGAGCGTGGGGCCGATCACCGCGGAGACGCCCCACACGCTCGCGATGTACCCCTGGACCCGGGCGCGCTCCGCGACCGTGTAGATGTCGCCGACGATGGTCATGGACATCGGCTGGACGGCGCCGGCGCCGAGCCCCTGGACCGCGCGGAAGACGATCAGCCAGGTCATCGTGGGTGCGAACCCGCACAGCACGGACCCGGTCACGAACAGCCCGACCCCGAGCAGGATGATCGGCTTGCGGCCGATGGTGTCGGCGAGCTTGGAGTAGATCGGGACCGTGACGGCCTGGGTGAGCAGGTAGATCGAGAACAGCCAGGGGAAGCTCGTGAAGCCGCCGAGGTCGGCGACGATCGTCGGCACCGCGGTCGCCAGGATCGTCGAGTCGATCGCGATGAGCCCGGTGGTCGTCATGAGCGCGATGAGCACCGGCCCGCGCTCGGACCGGAAGCCCACCTGCGCATGGCTCGCGACGCTCACGTGCCGCAATCTAGGGCCGCGCCGACCCCTGCGCTTTGTCACGCCGCGAGTCCGTGCGTAAAGTAGTTGCTACTTAGCAACTTTCTCGGCCGGCGCCTGTGCTTCAGCGCCGAACTCCGGACCGCGGCCGACAGTTCCCACGGAGCACCGGATGAGCACCAGGACGCCCAGCATCACCTCCGACCACCCGCGCTACCGGTGGGTGGCGCTCAGCAACACGACGCTCGGCATGCTGATGGCCACGATCAACTCGTCGATCGTGCTGATCTCGCTGCCGGCGATCTTCTCCGGCATCGGGCTCGACCCGCTCGGGGCGGGCAACGTCAGCTACCTGCTGTGGATGCTGATGGGCTACATGCTCGTCACCGCGGTGCTCGTGACGAGCTTCGGGCGGCTCGGCGACCTGTTCGGGCGCGTGAAGATCTACAACCTCGGCTTCGTCGTGTTCACCGTCGGCTCGATCGCGCTGGCGCTGGTGCCCTGGCAGGGCGAGGCCGGCGCGATGTGGCTGATCGGCTGGCGACTCGTCCAGGGCGTCGGCGGCGCGATGCTGTTCGCGAACTCGACCGCGATCCTCACCGACGCGTTCCCGGCGCACCGGCGCGGCATGGCGCTCGGGATCAACCAGGTCGCGGCGATCGCGGGCAGCTTCCTCGGGCTGCTGATCGGCGGGGTGCTCGCGGTGATCGACTGGCGTGCGGTGTTCATCGTCAGCGTGCCGATCGGCGTTCTCGGGACGATCTGGTCCTACCGGTCGCTGCACGAGGTGCAGCGCCCGCGCGCCGCGGTGCGGCTCGACTGGGCCGGCAACGTGACGTTCGCGGTAGGCCTGACCTCCGTGCTGCTCGGGTTCACCTACGGCATCCAGCCGTACGGGTCGGCGGCGACCGGGTGGACGAACCCGTGGGTGCTGACCGGGATCCTCGGCGGCCTGGCGATGCTGACCCTGTTCGTCGCGATCGAGCTGCGGGTGCCGCAGCCCATGCTCGACATGCGCCTGTTCCGGATCCGCGCGTTCTCGATGGGCAACCTCGCGGGACTGCTCGCCGCGATCGGGCGCGGCGGGCTGCAGTTCATGCTGATCATCTGGCTGCAGGGCATCTGGCTGCCGCTGCACGGCTACTCCTACGAGTCGACGCCGCTGTGGGCCGGCATCTACATGCTGCCGATCACCGTCGGCTTCCTGCTCGCCGGGCCGGTGTCCGGGATGCTGTCCGACCGGTTCGGCGCTCGCGGGTTCGCGACCGCAGGGCTGCTGCTCGTGGCGGCGACCTTCGTCGGGCTGGTGCTGCTGCCGGTGAACTTCGACTACTGGCAGTTCGCGATCCTGTCCGGGCTCAGCGGGATCGGGTCCGGCATGTTCGGGGCGCCCAACCGCTCGGCGATCATGAACGCGGTGCCCGCCGGCGACCGGGGCGCAGCGTCCGGGGTCGCCGGGACCGTGCAGAACGCCGGGTCGGCGCTGTCGATCGGCGTGTTCTTCTCGCTGATGATCGTGGGCCTCGCGCGGTCGCTGCCCCAGGCGCTCACCGCCGGGCTCACCTCGCACGGTGTGAGCGACGCGATCGCGGGGCAGATCGCGAGCCTCCCACCGGTCGGCTCGATGTTCGCGGCGTTCCTCGGCTACAACCCGATCCAGACGCTGCTCGGCCCGACCGGGGTGCTCGACACGCTCGACCCGTCCGACGCGGCCGCGCTCACCGGCAAGGAGTTCTTCCCGCAGCTGATCTCCGGGCCGTTCCACGACGGGCTCGTCGTCGTGTTCGCGGTCGCTGCGCTGCTCTCGCTGATCGGTGCGGTCGCGTCGTTCTCCCGCGGGCGGAAGTTCGTGCACGACGAGGGATCGAGCGCGAACGGTGAGACGGCCGCGGTCGGTGACGTCGTCGCGGACGGCGAGTTCGCCGCCGCGGCACAGGTCGCGGCCGCGTGCGACGCGTCGGGCGCGGCGCCCGCGCGGGAGCCCGATACGGTGCCCGTGGAGGGATGAGCCGATGACCGATGCGCCGGAGACCGTGGACGACCTCGCCTACCGCCTCGCCGCCGCGCTCGGACAGGTGAACCGGCGGCTGCGGCCGATGCACGGCGACCTCTCGCTCGGTCACTTCTCGGCGCTCGCGACGCTGGAGCGCTGGGGGACGCTACGTCCCAGCGACCTCGCTCGGTCCGAGCGGGTCACGCCGCCGGTGATGACCAGGATCGTCGCGCTCCTCGAGGAGCGGGGGCTCGTGATCCGCGAGCCGAGTCCCGAGGACGCGCGGTCGATCCTCGTCGAGATCACCGACGAGGGCCGCCGCGCCGTCGCGCGTGTGCGCACGGAACGCTCGGAGATCGTCGCCGAGCTGCTCGAGGTGCTGTCCGACGGCCAGCGCCAGGCGCTCGACGACGCACTGGGGGCGGTCGAGGCGCTCGCCAGGGAGGCCGGTCGGCTCGCGTGACCCGGCGCGGTCAGGCGGGCTGCCGCAGGCCGGCGTCCCGGTGCGCCGAGGTGGGTGCGCGCAGCACGAGTCCGGTCGCGGCGACGTGCCACCGCGGCGTGCCGAGCGTTCCACGACCTGCGCCGAAGTAGGCGGCGACCGCGTCGGCCGCGGCGGCCGGCGTGCGGAAGACGGCGCCGGCCCACGGGCGGGTCAGGACCCGGAGCTCGAGGTTCGACGGTGTGAAGCGACCCTTCACCGTGTGGCCGGCGATCGAGAGGACGACGTCCTCGACGTGGTGGGCGATCACGGGACGGGGATGCGTCGGGATGCGGCGGCGTGGCGTGACCGCGGGCGCGGGTGAGCTGGACGGCTGACGCGAGTGCGGCTGTGCGCTCGTCATGTCCTCTCCGGTGCTCGGCCCGAGACGCCGTGCGCGGGCGGGCGCGCGGCCTGACTCGAGTCTGGCGGATGTGGCGGCGGTCGATCAATGCCTGCGGCCCGGGCTCCGGACCTCGCCGGACGGCGCCGCCGTCAGAGCGCGAGCAGGGCCCCGCGCGCCCCGAGCTCGATCACGGTCGTCCCTGGCCACCCGTGGACCACCGCGAGCCACTCGTCGGGGATCGCGCCGCGACCGTATCGGGCGCCGACGAGCGCCCCCGCGATCGCTGCCACGGTGTCCGTGTCGTAGCCGCCACGCGCTGCGGCTTCGAGCGTTCGCCGGAGGTGTCCGTGCTCGCCACCCGGCGTGGCCTCCGCCGTTGACGTGATGGCGGCCCAGGCGGCCTGGAGAGCCTCGACCACCCAGCCGTTGTGCCTGAAGTCGGCCGGAGACGAACCCTCGGCGACGTCGAGCCGCTCCGCCCAGATCCAGCGGCGCTGCTCCGGGAGCAGCGTCAGGCCCCGGCGGAGGTCGAGCTCCCCGTGCAGCACCGCGTGCCGGATCGCCGCACACCACAGCACGCAGGCGTCGCCCGCGTCGATGTCGACGTGGGTCAGCTCGCTGACGGTGCGGGCAGCATCGGCCATGGCCGGCTCGTCGTCGAGGTAGGCGAGGGCCACGGGGGCGGTGCGCATCAGCGACCCGTTGCCGGCGGTGCGACCTGTGCGCAGGTGCAGGGCGGTGGCCGCCGCGCTGATCGACCTGGCGGTGACCGAGCCGCCGGTGGCGCCGTCGCGGAGCACCTGGCCGGTCTGGGCGCCGACGTCGGGAGCGTTCGCGGCCCACACGGCCCAGCCGTTCGCGACGTCGTCCAGGCGCTCGGTCAGGGGGACACCGTCGACCTTCGCGTGCTCGGCGGCCTCGAGCAGCACCACCACCATCGAGGTGTCGTCGGTCCACTCTCCCGGCGCCCAGCCGAAGCTCCCGCCGCCGACCATGCCGACCGGCGCATCGGGGCCGAGCGGAGGTGCGAACTCGTAGGGGGCGCCGAGCGCGTCGCCGCACGCCATGCCCATCAGGCAGCCGGCCGCTCGGTCCGCTACGGCGGAGCGGTCGACATCGTCCATCAGATCCTCCGGTGCGTCGCTGGCGCGACCCTATCCGTGGGGGCCGACGCCGGAGACGGTCGACGTCGACCCGAGCGCGGACGCCCAGCCACCCGGCCGCTCCCCAGCCACTTCCCAGGCGCACCTCACGCGGGTCCAAGGTTCGCCGCGTTTCCTGGACTCACCCCACCCAGCGCGGCAGAGCGGAGCGGCCCATGCACCTGGTCCACGTGATCACGACAGACCTCGCTGGGACGATCCAGATGGGGGAGTTCAGCATCAGCGTCCGCGCGCTCATCATGAGCGTCCTCACGATCGCGGTGGTGATGATCGCCCTGACGCTGCCCTTCCCGCACGGCAAGGGCGCGATCACCCCGCACGGCGAGGAGGCGGACGTCGACGGCACGGGGCCCGTCGGGCGGAGCGCGACGCGGCGGTGATCGGGCACGGCGGTGATCGGGCACGGCGGTGATCGGGCACGGCGCTTGTCCGTGATCGGCGATCGGAGGAGACTCCCGGCGTAGATCTGATCTTGGGGGCGCAGGGCGTGGCGGTCGTCGGGGTGGTTGCCGGTGTCGGATAGCGGTGCCGAGCACGGCACGGTCGCGGCGCCGGACGCGAGTGTTCCCGATCCGGACCCGCGGGGATCGTGGCGGCAGCTGCGGTTCCTCGCCAGCCAGGTCCTGGTCTTCGTCATCGCGTTGTCGAACGGGTTCCCCTGGTCGACCGGGACCTGGCAGTTCGCATGGTTCCTGATCGCGGCCGTCTGGCAGGTCGCGGTCCTGGTCATGCTGGTGCAGTGGGTCCGGGTGCGGCTTCACGGTCGGTCGCGCAGACGCCGCTAGCCGACCCCCGCCACCGCCGCCGCCCGGTCGAGCCGGTCGGGGACGTCGGCCCAGTGGTACACGTGCTCGGACGGTTCGATGTTGGCGAGCAGCCAGGCGTAGACCGCGGCGGCCTGGAGCTGGGCGACCTGCCGGACGAGCGCGACAGCGCGCTCCGGGTCGCACCCGGGCACGTCGCGGCGCCATCGTGCGGCCCAGGCCTCGAGGACCGCGGCGCGGTCAGCCTCGGGCGCGCCGCTGATCAGGCCGAGCACGTCGAACGCGGGGTGGCCGAGGAAGCCCTCGCCCCAGTCGAGGAACACCACGCGCTCGCCGTCGAGCAGCGCGTTGCCGGGGTTGTTGTCGCCGTGCGAGAGCGCCGCGGGCAGCCCGCACGCGTCGATCTCGTCGAACGTCCCGGGCAGGCGCTCGAGCAGCTCGCCGGCCGGGTGGTCGCCCACGTGCTGCTCGAGGTGGCCCCGGATCCAGTCGACCATCCGGGCGCCGCGGTGATCGGGGACGCCGAGCGCGAGCAGGTCGTCGGCTGCCTCGGCGCTGATCAGGTGCAGCCCGTGCTGCGCGGCAGCGACCGTCTGCAGCTCGGCGAGGCCGCCGTCGTAGTGGTGCACGCCATCGACGAACCCGAGCAGCTGCCGGCCGTGCTCGCCGGTGGCCAGCGTCCGGGGTCCGAGGTGCGGTGCGTGCTCGCCGAACCACCGCAGCACGGCGAGCTCGGTCTCCTGGTACGGCGGCACCTGCTTGAGCCATGTCACCTGGCCTCGGTCGGTGAGCCGCCAGTGCGCGGCGACGTTCCAGGTGCGCTGCTGCACGGCGTCGAGCCGAGGCGCCCCGAGCGCCTCGCGGGCCCACGCGAGGCTCGCGGCCGGGCCGCCGGGTTCCGCGTAGGGCGCGCGCAGGGGATGCGTGGTCGCGGCCGCGGCGAGCTGTGCCGCGGTCGGTGGTGCGAGCTCAGGCAGAGGTGCGCGGTGCGCGGAGGTGCCGGGGGCCGGGGCCGACGGGTCGACCACCGGTTCGCGCACCTGCGCGAGGTATGTCACCGCACCGCCCGGCGGGCTCGGGCGCTCGTGCTCGATGAGGCGCAGCACGTCGACCGTCAGCCCGTGGCGTCGGGCCACCTCACCGACCACGTCCGACATCTCGATCCAGTACGGCATCGCGACGTCGAACGGCGGCAGGGAGCCGAGCGGCGTCCCGTCGCCGTCGGCGAGCACCACGGTGACCGTGCGCGTCATGCGCCCACCGTACGGGCGCGGGCGGTGCGGTCACTCGTCCCGGGCGAGGTCGAGCTGGAGCCACCGTGCGAGGTCGGCGACCTCGACCTCGACCGCCGCGCGCTCGTCCGGCGCGAGCGAACGGTCCTCGTGCAGTGCGTGCACACGCAGCACGCCAGCCGCGAGGTCGGCCTTCGCGTCGAGCTTGCCGACCAACTCGTCGCCCACGAGCACCGGCAGCGCGTAGTAGCCCCAGCGGCGCTGCGCGGCGGGCTTGTACATCTCGAGCGTGTAGTCGAACTCGAAGAGCTCGGCCATGCGCTTGCGGTCGTAGACCAGCAGGTCGAACGGGGAGAGCAGGGCGGCACGCGAGCCGCCCGACGTCGGCCCGACCGCGTCGAGCACCTCGGGGTCCACCCGCCATCGGCCCCGCACGCCGTCGACCACCGCTTCGATGCCCGCGTCGGCGACGTCGATCGGCTCGTCCTGCTGCTCGGCGGCCTTGGGGCGCGCGATGCCGAGGGTGCCGAGCCGTCGCGCGTCCCGCAGGCGTTGCGCCTCGCCTGCGGGGAGGTCGGGCACGTCGGGGTAGACCCGTTCGGCCAGGTCCCAGAGCCGTTCGCGCCCCTCCCGCCCGGCGACGGCGACCTCGCCGCGGCGGACCAGCTGGCCGAGCATCTGCGTGACGTTCTTGTTGTTGTTCCAGCCGCTGCTGCGCCACGGACGCACGCACGTGTCCGGCAGCTCGCGCGACGGGAGCGGACCGTCGGACCGGAGCAGCTCGAGGATGTCCAGCCGGAAGCCGCGGTTGTCCTCGACCCAGTCGAGCGCGGCCTGCTGCCAGGGCTTGAGCGGCGCACCTTCGCCGCGCCACGCGGCCATCTCGGGCTTCAGGAGCACGACGTCCTCGGCAGGACGCAACGTCCCCTGGAACTCCACGAGCTCCTGGGCGTCCACGGCGTCGGCCAGCTCGCGGGGCTCGAAGGCCGAGCCGCGCCGGCTCCACACCACCAGGTCGGCGCTCGGCGCGATCGCGGAGATCGGGTCGAGGACGAGCAGGCCGAGGCCACGCACCGTGGTGAGCAGGTTCGGCGGGCGGTGCGCGGTGAGCAGCTGGGCCCGGACCGCGACCCGACGTGCGTCGTCCCGGGACAGCCGGAGCGGAGCCATGGCGCGAGGCTACGGCCGGGTGCCGACGCGGGCGCGCGGAGCCGGTGGCCGGCCACACCGCCGCTCGGCTGCGCCCTGCTCGGCCGTGCCACCGACTCCCGCCAAGGGCAGGTGGCACTCCGGCACTCTTACTGTCTATAGTGCGTATATACAGTAGACCGACACCGACGAGAGGAGCTTGGCCGTGCGGGTCGTGCTCTCGAACACCTCGGGCGTGCCGCTCTACGAGCAGATCAAGGAGCAGGTGAAGGCCGCGATCCTCGCCGGGGAGCTCGCCGAGGGCGACGCCCTGCCGTCGGTCCGCGGTCTCGCCCGCGACCTGCGGATCAGCGTCATCACCACCACCCGCGCCTACGCCGACCTCGCCCAGGAAGGCTTCATCACCAACGTGGCCGGCAAGGGCGCGTTCGTGCTCGGTGTGGACTCCGAGCTCGTCCGCGAGCAGCTCTTGCGCCAGGTCGAGGACGGCCTGACCGCTGCCCTCGACGCGGCGCGCTTGGCCGGGCTGGACCGGGACGGCGTCGTCGAGATCCTCGACACCCTGATCGCGACGGACGAGCCCGAGGATGCCGGCGCCGCCACCACGGACCGCCCGACCGGGCACCGCACAGAAGGACAGGACCAGTGAACGACCTCGCCATCGCGGTGCGTCACCTCGACGCGACCCGCGGAACCTTCCATCTCCGCGACGTGAGCTTCGAGCTGCCCACCGGGTTCGTGATGGGCTTCGTCGGCCGCAACGGCGCCGGCAAGACCACCACGATCCGTTGCCTGCTCGGCATGCTCACGCCGGACGCCGGTGAGATCGAGGTGCTCGGTCAACCGCTGCCCGCGGACCCGGCGCTGCGGGAGGACATCGGCGTGGTCCTCGACCACTCGACGCTCGTCGAGGACTGGCGCCTGACGGAGGTCGAGCGTGCGCTCGCACCCTTCTACTCGCGTTGGGACGGGGCTCGGTACCGCGCGCTGCTCGAGGAGTTCGAGCTCGACCCGCGGCACAAGGTCAAGGAGCTCTCCCGCGGCCAGGCCATGAAGCTCGGCATCACCCTCGCGCTCTCGCACCACGCGCGCCTCCTCGTGCTCGACGAGCCGACCAGCGGCCTGGACCCGGCGGCCCGGGACGAGCTCGTGTCGATCCTCGGGGACTTCCTCACCGACGACGGTCACAGCGTGCTGTTCTCGACGCACATCACGAGCGACCTCGAGCGGATCGCCGACTACGTGACGGTCATCGACGCGGGGCGAGTCGTGGACAGCGCGCCGAAGGACGAGCTCCTGGACGCGTATCGGCTGGTTCGCGGCGGCCCGGAGGACCTGGTCGACCCCGACGTCGACTTCCTCGGCCTGCGCCGCAACGAGACCGGCGCCGAGGCGCTGGTCGCGGCGGGCCAGGTCGACCGGCTGAGCGGCGACCTGGTCGTCGACCGGCCGACGCTCGACGAGATCGTCGTGAAGATGGGGGACCACCGATGACCAGCAGTGCCGTGCTCCGTCTGGCCCGACTCGACGTGCGCAGCGTCGCCCCGTACCGCAACGCGCAGGTGCTGCTCATGGTGATCCTCGCGCCGCTGCTGGCCGCGATCTGGGGGGAGCCCGCGTCGGCGCTCGTGATGGCGGTGGTGTTCGCGACCTTCCTCGCGGCCTACCCGTTCGCCGTGGCGGACAAGAACGACCTGGACACCCTCTACGGGATGCTGCCGGTCGCCCGCCGGGCGGTGGTGGTCGGGCGGCTGGTGTTCTCGCTCGGCCTGTTCGCGGCCGCGCTGGCCTACGGCGGCGTGGCCACGGCGGCGCTCGCGACCCTGATGCACCGGCCGCTCACCGCCGAGGACGCCGTGATGGTGGTGACCATCTCGTTCGCGATCTTCGCGCTCATGGCGGCGCTGCAGTTCCCCTTCTACTGGGCGTTCGGCTACACGAAGGCGCGGGCGGCCTCGTTCGTGCCGCTGTTCGCGCTCGCGTTCGGAGTCGGCGTGGTGTCGATCGCGACGGGGCAGGACCCGACCGGGACGTTCCCCGGTGCGCCGTCCGCTGCGCTGGTGGCTGCCGTGTCGCTGATCGGCGGGACGGTCGCGCTCGCGGTGAGCACCGCCCTGAGCGTGCGGCTGGACGCGCGTCGGGTGCGGTGAGCGCAGGAGCGCGCGCCGGCCGTGCCGACCGGACGGGCGAGCGCGCGCCGGCCGTGCCGACCCGATGGGCGGGCGCGCGCCCGTGCCGACCGGTCGACGGTCACTCGGGCGCGAGCAGCTCGAGCACGCCGTCCCCGTAGCGCTCGAGCTTGGCCGCGCCGACCCCGCTGACCCCGGCGAGATCGTCCAGCGACGTGGGCCGCTCGGTGGCCATGGCGCGCAACGTCGCGTCGTGGAAGACCACGTAGGCGGGGACGCCCTGCTCCTTCGCGACCGCGGCGCGCCACTCCCGTAGTCGCTCGAAGAGCGTGAGGTCCTCGGGCGAGAGGTCCGCGGCGGCCGCGGCGGCACTGCCGGAAGTCTTGGTGCGGCTTCGACCCGCCTTGCGTTCGGGCTCGCGGCGCAGCATGACCTGGCGCTCGCCGGCGAGGACCGCGCGGCTCGCCTCGACCAGGTGCAGGGTCTGGTAGCCGCTCGCGTCGACGCCCAGCAGTCCTTGTGCGAGGAGCTGGCGTACGACGCCCCGCCATGCACGCTCGTCGAGCTCCTCCCCGACGCCGAAGACGGTCAATGACTCGTGCCCGAGCTGGGTGACCCGGGCCGTCGTCTTGCCGACCAGGATGTCGATCACGTGGCCGGCCCCGTAGCGCTGCCCGCGCTGGTCGAGCCGGACCACTGCCGAGAGCAGCTTCTGCGCTGCGACCGTGCCGTCCCACGCATCCGGCGGAGCGAGGCAGGTGTCGCAGTTGCCGCACGGCGTCGACTCCTCGCCGAAGTAGCGGAGCATCTGCACACGCCGGCAGTCCACGGTCTCGCACAGCGCGAGCATCGCGTCGAGGTGCGCCGACAGCCGCCGCCGGTGCGCCGCGTCGCCCTCGGAGGAGTCGATCAGCCGCCGCTGCTGCACCACGTCGGCCAGGCCGTAGGCGAGCCACGCCGTCGACGGCAGGCCGTCGCGTCCCGCGCGCCCGGTCTCCTGGTAGTAGCCCTCGACGGACTTCGGCAGGTCGAGGTGCGCGACGAATCGCACGTCAGGCTTGTCGATGCCCATCCCGAACGCGATGGTCGCGACCATGACCAGGCCGTCCTCACGCAGGAAGCGGGACTGGTTCGCCGCACGGGTCCGGTTGTCGAGGCCGGCGTGGTAGGGCAGGGCCTCGATCCCGTTGTCCACCAGGAACTCCGCGGTCTGCTCGACGCTCGCGCGGGACAGGCAGTAGACGATGCCCGCGTCACCCGCGTGCTCGGCGCGGATCAGGCGTAGCAGCTGGTTGCGCGGGTTGTCCTTCGGGTCGACGCGGTAGGTGATGTTCGGTCGGTCGAAGCTCGCGACGAAGGAGCGGGCGTCGTGCAGGCCCAGGCGTTCGGTGATCTCGGTGGCGGTCGCGCGGGTCGCGGTCGCGGTGAGCGCGATGCGCGGCACGTCCGGCCACTGCTCGCCGAGCACATGGAGCATGAGGTAGTCCGGCCGGAAGTCGTGGCCCCACTGGGACACGCAGTGCGCCTCGTCGATCGCGAACAGCGCGACCTCGGCCTGCTGCAGCAGCGCGAGGGTCTCGGGCACTCGCAGCCGCTCGGGCGCGAGGTAGAGCAGGTCGAGCTCACCGGCGAGCAGCGCACGTTCGGTCTCCCGGCGCTGCTCGAACCCCTGCGTCGAGTTGAGGAATCCGGCGCGAACGCCGAGCGCGGACAGGGCATCGACCTGGTCCTGCATCAGCGCGATGAGCGGCGAGATCACGACGCCGGTGCCCGACCGGACGAGTGCCGGGATCTGGTAGCAGAGCGACTTCCCACCACCGGTGGGCATGAGCACGAGGGCGTCCTCGCCGCCGACCACGGCGTCGATGATCGCGGCCTGGTCGCCCCGGAACTCCTCGTAGCCGAAGACGGTGCGCAGCACGTCGAGAGGGGTGGCGGACACGTCGAGCACAGTAGACGGCATCGGGAGACTCAGCGGATCGAGGTCAGGTCAGCGGTGGTCACGTGCGACATCGTCGCGGCTGCCGCCGACACGGGTCGCGGACGGGCCGGGTCGGCTGTGGATGTGGTCGGTCTGCTGCGGCGTGGTGGCCGCGGATCGGCTAGACAGGGCGGGTGAGCGCCTTCGTCGGCATCGACCTCGCGTGGGGCCCGCGCAACCGGACGGGCGTGGCGGTGTGCGACGGGACCGGCCGCCTGGTCGCGTCCGAGACCGTGCGGACCGACGACCAGCTCGCGATGGTGCTCGACCCGTGGCTCGCGGGCGCGGGTCAAGATGTGGTGGTGGCGCTCGACGCACCACTGGTCGTGCCGAACGACACGGGGCGTCGGGACTGCGAGGCCGAGCTCGGCCGGGTCTTCGCGCGCTACGACGCGGGGGCCCACCCGGCGAACCGGGGCCGGACCTGGTTCGACCCGCCGCGAGGCACCGAGCTGGCCCGCAGGTTCGGCTGGGAGATCGACCCGGCGGTCCGGCCGCTCGGTGGTAGGGCCGTGGCGATCGAGGTGTACCCGCACCCGGCGATGGTTGCCCTGTTCGGGCTCGGCCGGGTGCTGCCGTACAAGCAGAAGCCTGGGCGCGACCTCGAGACCCTGCGGACGGCGTGGGTCCAGCTGCTCGGGCACCTCGAGAGGGTCGCCGGTCCGACCCTCCGTCTTGCGGAGTCGGTGCGGTGGGCGGAGATCCGGCGGACGGTGCACACCGCGACCCGCAAGGTCGACCTTCGGGCGATCGAGGACGAGGTCGACGCGATCGTCTGTGCGTACCTGGCGTGGCTCTGGGCCCACGACCGCGACCGGATGGACGTGTTCGGGGACGTGGAGCGGGGGTACATCGTGGTGCCGCACCGGGACCTCGTCGCGCCGGAGGGCAGGGTGCCGCGGGTCGGCGGGACCGTGATCGTCCTCAACGGCACGTCGAGCGCGGGGAAGTCGTCGCTGCTGACCGCGCTGCAGGACCGGTGGCCGGGTCCGTTGATCGACGCTGGGCTCGACCGCCACCTGGCGATGCTGCCGCGCCGCTACCTCGGAGCGGCGTGGCCGGAGGTCTTCGGCTACGAGTGGCACGACGGCGAGATCGCGAGAGTCGTGCCGGGTCCGGTGGGTCACCGGCTGGTCCGCGGGATGCACCGGTCCGCGGCGGCGCTCGCCGCGGCGGGCTTCGACGTCGTGGTGGACCACGTGCTGCTCGAACCGGAGTGGGCGTCCGACCTCACGGAGGTGCTGCGCGGCACGAGAGCGGTGCTGGTCGGGGTGCTGTGCCCGGCCGACCCGCTGGTGCAGCGCGAGCGCGAGCGGCAGAGCCGGACTCTCGGGCAGGCGCTGGCGCAGCTGCCGTACGTGCATGCCCATGGCCGGTACGACGTCGAGGTGGACACCTCTGAGCTGGATGTCACCGGAGCGCGCGACGCGGTGCTCCGCTGGTTCGACGCGGGCGTGGAACCGACCGCGCTGGGGACCTGGGGGTGAGCTCGGAGGAGGCCACTCCCGGTGCGGCGAGTGCGCCTCCGGCGGAGATCACCTACTGCACCCCGGAGGCCATGGACGGCACCTCATGCCCGTTGCTCGGCGCTGGGGCGGGCTGAGCGGAGCCCGACTCACGTCGGCGTGATGTCGCGTGAGGTCGTGGTGCGCGGGCGACGCCGCTCCTCGCTGGCGGGGCGCGACGCCCCGGCGGCGCCGCGGTGCGAACGCGGCTGTCATCGCCGGGACGCGCATCGTCGGAACCGCGGGGACGCGCATCGTCGGAGCCGCGGGGACGCGCATCGTCCGAACCGCCGGGGGCGGGGTGTTGTTGTCGGAGTTGTGCATCGTGTGATGCGAGTCGCAGGGCCGACGCCCCTTCGTTGGGCTGGGCAGTGGTGGTCGGCGGGTCGAGCGCGAGATGGGGTGGGTTGGAGTGTCCACAGGTTCGCTGAAGCCCTGATCTTGGTGGCGGTGCGCTGCTACGTTCACCCGCATGGCGCAGGGGGACGGCGGCGTGGTGCATGGCCGCGCCGGTGCGGTGGTGGCCGCGTTCGTGGTGATGACGGTTCTGGCAGTGGGCGGGTGCTCGTCGGATCCGGATCCTGGGGCGACGCCGAGCGTGTCGTCCCCGGCTCCGACTCGGACGGTGACGCCGACGACGACGCCGGAGCCTTCACCGACCGAGACGTCCCTGGTTGCTCCGGAGAAGCCAGCGGAGATGGAACGGACCGATGAGGTCGGTGCCGTCGCCGCGGCCGAGTACTTCATGGACGTGTACTCGTACGCGAAGCAGACCGGTGACCTTGAGCTGTGGGACTCGTTCAGTGGTCAGACCTGCGGCTTCTGCCAGAACTTCCACGATGCTGTTGGCGATCTATATGGCTCCGGAGACCGGCTGGTCGGGGGATCAGTTGAGCTGACCGCACCCGAGGTGCTCGGCCATGACGCGCAGCTAGACATCTACGGCGTCCAGTTCGCCTATGCCACGGCTTCGTCAGTCCGCGTCGACCCGTCGGGTGCGGAGATCGCCGACTTCGATGGCGAATCGTCGTGGCTCCTTCTCAACGTCGGTCCATCGGCACGGGGCTGGGTGCTTCTCGCTGGCGAGCAACTCGACGCGCCGGCCGAGTCATGAGAGCCATCGCAGCCTTCGCTGCTTCGCTCGCAGCCTTCGGCCCTGCGGGCCTTGCTCCCTTCGAGGCCGCGCCGGAGCCCGGCGTGGACCCACTGGCGGTGACCGGGGCGGCACGTGACGATGCCATCGACTTCTGGGCGCAGCGCCAGACCAAGTCTGACGCCGGCGGCGCCCCAGCGCCGAACCGGTATGTGTACGTCCGCCGCCCCCTTGTCGTATGCGGCGCAAGCAGTGGTCGGGCGGTGTCGGATGCGATGTGTGTCGCTGATGCGGCTGATCTCGTCCTGGGTCGGGTGTGTGAGGACGGTTCCCCGGCTCTGAACCCGTTGTTTCGTCGTGAGGTGGATCCGGTGTCGGGGGGCTTCGTGGGGCCGTGGGTGCGGGTGGATGACGGGGGGTGTGTGGGGGATCCGGGGGTGGCGGTGGTGGTCACGGCGGAGGACTTTCGGCGGTTGCCGTTGGTGGCGTCGGTGCCGCGGGTGCAGCCCGGTGATGGGCGGGGTCTGGTGCACATGGATGTGATCGTGTGGACCGATCCGGTGCCGCAGGTGGTGGCGACGACGGTGTTGGGGGTGGCGGTGGTGGTGCGGGCCACGCCGGTGGGGTTCGCGTGGGACTTCGGTGATGGTGGTGGGGTGTTGGTGACGTCGGATCCGGGTGGGCCGTATCCGGATCAGACGGTGGCGCGGGCGTATGAGCGTTCGGGGGCGTATGAGGTGCGGTTGACCACGACGTGGGCGGGGGAGTTCCAGGTCGGTGGTGGTGGGCCGTGGTTGCCGGTGGTGGGTACGGCGACCACGACCAGTGAGCCGGTGGCGTTCGAGGTGGTCGAGGCCCCGGCGTATCTGGTCTCCGGACCCGAGGGCTGACCCGGCCCGCGCAGGGTGATGCGGGGTCTCGCGGAACCCGGCATCGCGGTCCCGCGTCGGGTGATGCGGGACTCCGAGGAACACACCGCCACCTCGGCATACCCGACGATGCGGGGTTCGAGGCCTACGGCCGCACCCGTCCCGCGTCAGGTGATGCGGGACTCCGAGGAACACACCGCCACCTCGGCGTACCCGACGATGCGGGGTTCGAGGCCTGCGGCCGCACCCGTCACGCGTCAGGTGATGCGCGACTCCGACAGACACACCGCCACCCCGGCGTACCCGACGACGCGGGGCCCGAAGAACAGGCGGGCGCCCTGACGCGGCGGGCGAAGCGTAGCCCGGACAAGCACGTCGCGTGCCGGAGGGCCCGGCGGCGCAGTGTCAGGCTGCCGCGGGACGCAGCCCGAGCTGGGCGAGCGCCGGTTCGGCCAGCAGCTCCTCGGCCGTCCAGGGCGACCAGGCGGGGCCGCCGAGCACCGTGACGTCGGGGTCCACGCTGGCGAACGCCGCCGCGGGGTCCGCGCAGCGCTCGGCGACGAGCCCGATGTGCCGCCGGAGGACCTGAGCTGCATCGGCGACGTCCCACTCGGGGTGGAACTGGTAGCCGAACACCGAGTCACCCCATCGAAACCCCTGCACGGGCGAGTGGGCGTTCGTGTGCGTGACCGTCACACCCGGCACCGTCGCGAACGACGGGTCGATCTGCTCGTAGTGGAGCTCGGCGACGCGCAGCGCTCCGAAGCCGTCGGTCTGCTCGACGGTGCACAGTCCGGCCTCCATCCCGCCGTCCGGGTACGAGATCGGCAGCGTCGGATCGATCGCGCGGGCGATCAGCTGCGAGCCGAGACATATGCCGAGCACCGTCGCCTCGCCGCGCCAAGCGCGCTCCAGCACCGTTCTCAGGTCGGTGAGGGCACGCAAGGTGACCTCATCGGTCGCGAACGACGAGGTCTCCCCGCCCGACAGGACATGCACCGGTGCTGCCAGCTCAGTCGGCGTCAGCGCGCGTCGGCGGTACGGAACGACCCGGACGTGGCCGCCCGCTCGGCGCAGCAACGCGGCAACTCGCGCGCCGTAGCTGAGGAACGGCAGCGGCTTCCCGTCCGCCGCCCACACGACCACCTCCGGTGCAACCATCGCCACGCCTCCGCCGTCCGCGCGTCCGTCCCGTCCGTACGACGGTCGCAGCGGCTCGCTTCAGGCGAGGTGCGCGGGAGTGAAAGGTGTGTAAAGCGGTGCGCGCCCGGCTCAGACCGGGATGCGTTCGGCGGCCCACGTGCCGGCGTTCGCGAGGATTCGCTCAGGGTCGTCGTACCGGCCGCGGAGCAGGCGCTCGTACAACGCAGCCTCCTGCTCGCGCGACACGGGGAGGTCGAGGCCGAGCCGCTCCCGGAGCGCGTCCTGCAACGCGTCGACGGCACCCGACCCCTCGTCGAACTGGGCCTTCTTGCGCCACACCAGGTCCTCGGGGAGCAGGTCGGCCACCGCCTTGCGGAGGATCCACTTCTCGGTGGTCTCGCCCGTCGACTCGGCGGCAGTCGGGTCCGTGCGGCGAAGCTTGAGCGCGGCCGGCACCGACTGCGCGAAGTCGATCAGCTCGCGGTCCAGGAAGGGTGTCCGGGCCTCGAGGCCGAGCGACATGGTGATCCGGTCCACGCGCTGCAGGTTGATGTGGTGCATCGTGCCGAGCGACCGGGTGAGCTCGTCC
The DNA here is from genome assembly GCF_025717005.1 of Actinotalea endophytica. GTDB lineage: Bacteria > Actinomycetota > Actinomycetes > Actinomycetales > Cellulomonadaceae > Actinotalea. The sequence goes on along the minus strand of NZ_JAOVZU010000001.1, from coordinate 6,840 downwards.
GCGAGTGCGCGGGGGTTGTCGACGTAGTCGTGGTGGTAGGCGTAGCCCGCGAACAGCTCGTCGGCACCCTCGCCGGTCAGGACCGCCTTGACCTGCGCACGTGCGAGGCGGGTGGCGAAGAGCGTCGGCACCGCGCTGCGCACCAGGTCCACGTCCGCGGACTCGAGGTGGTAGACGACGTGGTCCAAGACCTCCGCGACGTCGTGCGAGGTGAACGCAAGCTCCCGGTGGTCGGAACCGATGTGCTCGGCCACCGCACGCGCGGCGGCGAGATCCGGTGAACCCTCGACGCCGACCGCGAAGGTCCTCAGCGGTCCGCGTCCGTTCGCGAGCCGCACCCGCTGGGCGATCGCAGCGATGATCGAGCTGTCCAGACCACCGGACAGGAACGAACCGACCTCGACGTCGGCCACCATCCAGGTCGCGACCGCCTCCTCGAGCACGAGACGCAGCTCCCGCGCGATCCCGTCGACATCCAGTCCGGGCTCGACCTCGGCCGCCCCGTGCGGCGTGCGGTACCACTGGCGCAGCCCGTCGCGGGAGTCGTAGAGGCTGCCCGGCGGGATGGCCTCGACCGAGTCGACAGGGATGCCGTCGAACGCCTTCAGCTCGGACGCGAACGCCATGCCGTCGCCGATCCGGGCCAGGTACAGCGGCTTGATGCCCAGCGGGTCGCGCGCGGCCACGATCCGTCCGCGCGTCGCGAGCACGAACGCGAACATCCCGTCGAGCTGCGTGATCCAGCGCGTCCGACCGGACCGGAACAGGTGCAGGATCGTCTCGGAGTCGCTCGCCGTCTCGAAGGCCGACTCGCCCAGGATCGCCCGCAGATCCTCGTGGTTGTAGATCTCGCCGTTCGCGACCAGCAGGTCGTCGGTGCGGTAGATCGGCTGCGCACCGTCCTCCGGACCGATGATCGACAGCCGGCAGTGCGCCATCACCACCGGCGCGCCCGGCAGGGTCGCGACCGCAAGCGCGTCCGGTCCCCGGTGCGCGATCTGCCGGATCATCCTGTCCGCCAACATCTCGTCGCCGACGTTCCACAAGCACACGAACCCGCACACGGGGAAGCTCCTCTCGACGCGTTCCTTCCTATCGCAGGGGTCGCGGACGCGCAGGTGGGGCGCATCGCCCGAAGCCCGCGAGGCCGGAGGCGAATATCCGGAAGCCCGCACCGGGCGACACCCTCGCGCGCGCAACCCGAGCTCCGGCGCCGTCGTCCACAGGCGTCGCGGCCCGACCCGGGTGCCGCCTCCGAGCCCCGCTACGTTCGCCGGCATGACACAGGGGGGAAGAGCGCGGCTCGGCCGCGCCGGCGCGGCGCTGGCCGTGGTTGTGGTGGTCGTCGCTGTCGCCGGATGCGGCTCGGGATCCGAACCGACCGAGCACGCGGACTCGTCCAAGGCAGCGGTCACGACGGCCGAGGCGTCACCGAGCCCTTCCGGGCAGCCGCCGTCCGGCTCCGACCGAACACAGCCGACGGTGTCGCCGGAGATGGCGCAGGACGACGACGCCGGCGCAGTCGCAGCCGCGCGCTACTTCACGGAGCTCTACACCTACGCCACCGGCACGGGCGACCTCGCGGCCTGGGACGGGTCCACCGCTGCGACGTGCTCCTTCTGCGCCGCCTTCAGCAACGTGATCGAGGGTGTGTACCACGGGGGCGATCGGATCGACGGCGGAGCCATGACCGTCTCGGACGGCGACGTTCTCGTCCACTACGAGGATGTGCCCGCGTACACGGTGCAGTTCGCCTTCACGACAGGCCGCGCGGTTCGCGTCGACCCGTCCGGTGACAGCGTGGACAGGAGCAAAGGCGTCCGGGGCTGGTGCGAGCTCACGGTCGCACCGACGGCGGGTGGCTGGGAGCTGCTCGACATGCAGGTCGGCGGCACCCCGAGCGCGGGAGCCTCCGGCACCTCCGGCGGAAGCGCGGGCTGAGGACGGTCGTGGGGCCGGGGAGCGCACTGGTGGCAGGCCAGGTCACCCCCGCAACCCCCACGCGCCTTCTAGGCTGTGCTCGGCGGTCGCACCACTGCAGCGGCCCCCGCCGACCCGAGGAGCTGAGGTGGACCCGGAGACCGTCCCCTACACGCCGTCGTGGGCGCCCTTCGGGATGGCCTGGCTCGACTCGCGCGAGTCCGGCACAGGCTCGCTCATGTCGACCAGGGTGAGCATGGCGCCGATCGGCCGGGTCTCCAGCCTCACCGACTACGAGCCGGGTCCGGGCACCACCGGCAGCGGATCGGGAACCATGGCAGCCGCGATCGCCACCGCCATGCAGAGCGCGCCCGCCCAGGCTGCGTCCTCGGCCCCGCGCATGGCCGCCCCCGCTGCGACGGCGCCGCCGCGGCCCGGCGAGAGCTACCAGCCGCAGCCCTACGGGTCCGGCTCGCGGCGCAGCCGTCGGTCACGATCGAACGTCCCCGCGGCCGGCCGCTCCTATCCCATGCCGCCCGGTTCCTATGCACAACGGAGCCCGCAGCGGGTAGGTCCGCGCACGGCACTGCCGCCCGGTCCGCCGATGCCCGCTGCCTCCGGCCCGCGCACCGCGCTGCCTCCGGGCCCGCGCCCCGTGCCGAGCTCCGGGCCGCGCACGCCGCTGCCCCCCGGTCCCCGACCCCCGACCCCGGGCGGGTACGGGTCCGCGCGGCCTCGGCCACCGGCCCCACCCCCGGGCCAAGGGCCGGCAGGTCTCAAGTTCGACCCGCTGGTCATCCCGACGATCTTCATGGCGTTCTTCCTCAGCCCGATCGCGGTGATCATGGCGATCTCGTCGATCAAGCGGGCGAACCGTCAGGGCCTCAACGTGTTGCCGTCCGTCGTGGCCCTGCTGATCGCGGGGTTCATGCTGGTCACCGGGGCGGGGTTCTTCGGCTCGTTCTTCTCGACGATCCTGTCGTCGTTCGGCTAGCCGCGGCCGGCTGACGCCTCAGACGTGCGTGCGTCCGCGGCCCGCACGGTCGGCGAGCAGCTGGGCCGACAGCGTGGCCTGGGTGGGAAGCTCCTCGGCACGTCGGGCGCGCGCCTGCGCCACGCGCCCGACCACGTCCGCCATGTCGTCCGGGCCGAAGTGGATCGGCAGGTCCTCGAGAGTCCACGCCAGAGCGTCCGCGCCGACCAGGATCAGTCCCGGCCGCACCTTCACCGGGCCGGCGTCGCCACGTGCGACGACGACCGGTGCGACCCACGGGCGGTGCCGCTTGTGCAGCAGTCCGGCGAGCGCGTCCGCCTCACGGACCAGATCGGCCGACTGCAGCTCGCGGCGGCGACCGTTCTGGAACAGCACGCCCTCCGTCACCGCGACGTCACCGCTCCAACGAGCCACCGCCAGCACACCACCCTGACCGACCAGAACGTGCTCGACCGGCCCGGGGAAACGGCCCGGCGGATCGATCACGAGCCAACCCGCGGCGACCTCGAGCTCGTCGCGCTGCTGACGCAGGCTCTTCCACATCGCGGCGCCTCCCCTCGGATGGTTGCTCTGAACGGGTTATCGGCGCGCCGCGGCGCCTGGTTGACGCGCCAAGCGGGTGATCTCGACGACACGCCGAGGGCCGCCCGTCGCATCGACGGACGGCCCTCGGCGTGATCAGCCCCGGCTCAGCCCTCGGCGGAGTCGTCCTCCGCGAGCAGCCGGTACAGCTCCTTGCGGGCTGCGGTCACGGCCGCGGCGGCCTTCGACAGCTGCGCCGACGACCCGACCCGGGTCACCTGTCGTGCAGCGTCACCCAACGCGCGGAGCTCCTCGTGGAGCGTCATCGCGGCGGCGGGCGGTCCGCCGATGTCGAACGGGTCGCCCAGCTCCTCGCGGTGCTCGGCCACCCACGCGGAACCGGCCTCGGTCAGCGACGCGGTGCGCCGCCCCTCGACCTTCTCCAGGGTGAGCAGTCCCTCGTCCTCGAGCGCCTGCAGCGTCGGGTAGATCGAGCCCGGGCTCGGGGTCCACACGCCGCCGGAACGTTCGGTGATCTCACCGATCAGCTCGTAGCCGTGCCGCGGCTGCTCGTCGAGCAGCAGCAGGATCGCGGCGCGGACGTCGCCGCGGGGACGGGGACCGCCCCAGCCGCGCCGGCCGCGCCGGCCGAAGCCCGGCCCATCGGGACCGAAACCGTGCTCGCCGTCCGGGCCGTGGCCGCCACGGGGGCCCTTGCCACCGCGGCCACCACGCTCAGCGCGATCGCCCTCGCCGAAGCCGGGGCCGTAACCGCGTCCACCGCGGTGCCCACGACCGTTCCCGTGGCCGCCGCGCGGTCCGCGCAGGTCAGCCGGGTCCTCGGTCGGGAAGTCGGGACGGAAGGTCCGCCCTCGGGGATCCATGTTCGGGTGCCTCATGAGCGCCCTCCTCTCGGAATCTCGCGACAGAGTTTCTGTCGACACGCTCACGATATATCGCGAACGTGTCGCGATGCAACCCCTGACGCGAACTACGATCGAAAGGGCGGAGGAGGGGATCGAGACGTTGCGGCACCGCAAGCTCTGGGAAGGCGTTCAGATCGCCCTGCTCGTCGCGATGTTCGGGTCCGCGGCGCTGCTCTGGAGCTCCGTGCCCGAGCAGATCCCGGTGCACTGGAACGCCGCGGGTGAGGTCGACCGGTACGGCGGGCGGTTCGAGGGGTTGCTGCTGGTGCCCCTCATCGCGCTGGGGATCTACCTGCTGCTGCTCGTCATCCCGCGGATCGATCCCGCGCGGCGGAACTACGAGGCGTTCGCCGGCACCTGGATGCTGCTGCGGGTCTCGATCCTGGTCTACCTCGCGTTCGTGGGCCTGGTGACCCAGCTCGCGATCGGCCGGGAGGAGACGCTGCCCGCCGCGCAGCTGATCGTCGGCTCGGTCGGCGTGCTGTTCATGGTGCTCGGCGGCGTGATGGGCCGGATCGAGCCGAACTGGTTCGCCGGCATCCGGACCCCGTGGACGCTGAGCAGTACACGGTCCTGGGAGGCGACCCACCGCCTCGGCGGACGACTGTTCGTCGCCCTCGGCGTGCTGACCCTGATCGCCGCTGTGATCGGCGGGACCGTCGCACTCGTCACGATCCTGGGCGGGATGCTCGTGGTGCTCGTCGTGGTGTCCGTCTACTCCTACCGGGTCTGGCGCGACGACCCCGACAAGGTGCGCCTGGCTCGCGCCGACCGACGCTGACCGCGACCGTGCGACGCCTGACACCGCGACCGCGACCGCGCGACGCCCGACACCGCGACCACGCGGCGCCCCTGCCCGCGCCCCGCGCCCCGCGCCCGCGACCGCGCCCGTAGCCGTAACCGCGCCCCCCGCCCGCGGCCGGGTACCTCAGCGGTGCAGGTGGCTCGCGAGCGCCTCGCACACCTCGGCCGCCGAGCCCACCTCGAGCAGTCGCCCGGGCGCCCGGGCCGGGACCCAGGTGCGCAGCGCGACCACCGGGACGCCCGTGCGCACGGCGAGCGCGAGCTCGGACAGTGTGCCCCACGACCCACCGATGCAGACCACGACGTCGGCGGCGCGGACGAGCAGGGCGTTCCGCATCTCGCCGAGGCCGGTCGGGATGGTGACGGTGAGCTCAGGTGCAGCGCCGTCGCGGGTCGGGCCGGGCAGCAGCCCGACGCTCGTCCCGCCGCCGGCCGCCGCACCCGCCGCCGCCGCGGACATCACGCCACCCAGGCCCCCGCACACCACCACGTGACCGTGCTCGGCCGCCCACCGTGCCACGTGCTCGGCGTCGGCGGCGTCGGCCGGCGTCGCGTCGCTCGGACCGGAGATCGCGAGATAGGCCATCGGTGCTCCTCCCGGTGTCGGCCCGCGCCGACGGATCAGTGCAGCGAGGCGTCGGCCGGCCCGACGCGCCAGGACCGGAACCGCACGGTCAGGCCGGCCCGGGTCGGCGCGCAGCAGAACGGACCCGCCGCTGCTTCGCCGTCGCCGAACGGTGCGACCCGCACCAGCCGCCACGGCTCGTCGTCGACCCGGGCGCGCACCGTGACCGCGTCCGGGCCGCGGGACAGGCGCACGGTCGCGGTTCGGCCGCGCCACTCGGGCACCGGCGCGGTCGACCAGTCCGAGCGGCCGAGCGTCACCACACCGCCGAGCATCGGCGCGCCGTCGGCGACCTCGACCCCGGTCTTCACCCAGGTCTCGGAGTCGGCGCGGAGCATGAGGCCCGCCTGGTCGAACTGCTCGTCGTAGTCGACGTCGAACGAGACCTCGACCGCCCGGTCCACCGGGAGCGGCGCGAGCAGGGCGTGCGCGTCGTCGTGCACGAACCCGTACGCCGTGTGCCGCCACGCGTCGCTGCCCTCGACGCAGGTGACCAGCAGGTCCGGGCCGTCCTCGCGCACCGCTGCCGGCGGTGTGGTCCAGGTCCCGGTGCTCCACGGAAGGGCGTCGTCGCCGTGCATGGCCCGACCGTACCCGGCACGATGGCGGGCATGAGCGCCGAGCCGACCGCTTCCTCGTCACACCGGGTCGCCGCCGGCCCGTCCGACCCCGCCGCGTTCGGCGTCGATGTCGCGTCGGTCCTCGTGTTCGTCCTGCTCGGGCGACGCTCGCACGACGAGGGCTCCGCAGTGCTCGGGACGCTGAGCACGGCGTGGCCGTTCCTGCTCGGCGCCGGGATCGGGTGGGTCGGGCTGCTGCTGGTGCGCCGCGCGGGAGGCCGGCAGATTCCCGGTCGCTCGTTCACCGCGGGGTCGGTGGTGCTGGTCGACACCGTGGTGGTGGGCATGCTGCTGCGTGCGCTCACGCGGGACACCCCGCCGCTGTCGTTCATCGTGGTCGCCACAACGTTCCTCGGGCTGTTCCTGCTCGGCTGGCGTGCGGCCGCCGCGTGGTGGGCCGCCCGCGCTGCGCGCGCCTGAGCCGCGGGC